>NZ_JAKRFI010000009.1 GCF_022348165.1 Halomonas sp. McH1-25 | reverse complement strand
CTCTTTCTCAGCGAACCGAGAAAAACCCCAACAGAAACAGCGCCTTGCGCCACCCTCACCGCCAACAACGTGTGCCCGTCGTCAGCAGCGGATGCGTACTTTACGGATCGCCAGGCGACTTGGCAAGCCCTTCATCACAAAAAATTGTCGTAAATGTCATGCCGTCGTCACCCCTTCGCGTGACGACATTATCCACAACGGGTTTCCTGCGCCGGCAGCCAACCGGGTGTGGATAACAAAACGCCCGCACAGGGCGGGCGTTTTCAAGGAAAGAGTTGGTCACTCGCTCGGCTTTTCGGCAGTCGCCTGATCGGGTGCCGGCTGGCCTTTGAGCTTGCGCATGGTAGCCATCACCGGACCTGACGCCACATAGCAACCGAACAGGATGAGCAGCATCACGGAAGGTTCCAGCGAGATCACCACGAAGCCCAACACAATCGCCAGCAAAGCGACGAACGGAACGGGCCCCTTGAGGTCGATTTCCTTGAAACTGTAGTAGCGTATATTGCTCACCATCAGCACGCCCGCCGCTGCAACCACCAGCGTCATCAGCAGCTTGAAGGAGAACGCCTCTGCGTCGAAGCTATGGAAGACCCAGACGCAACCGGCGACAAGGGCGGCGGCCGATGGGCTGGGCAGGCCAATGAACCACTTTTTGTCGGCGGAACCGATCTGCACGTTGAAGCGCGCCAGACGGAGCGCCGCACAAGCCACATAGACGAAAGCGGCAATCCAACCGACCTTACCAACGTCCTGCAATATCCAGGTGAAGGCGACCAGCGCCGGCGCCACACCAAAAGAGAGCATGTCTGCGAGACTGTCGTACTCGGCCCCGAACGCACTCTGCGTGTTGGTCATCCTGGCCACACGGCCATCGAGACCGTCGAGCACCATCGACACGAACACCGCTACAGCTGCAGCGGTAAAATCGCCGTTGATGGCGGCGACTACGGCATAGAAACCGGAAAACAGCGCTGACGTCGTGAACAAATTGGGCAACAGATAGATGCCGCGACGCCGGACCTTCTTGCCGTTCTCGACCGTTTCCTCGACAACGTCGGTCTCCCGCGCGAACTCAGAGAACTCGGAACTGAACTGGTGTGCAGAGGAATCGGATTCGGGGTGCTTACTATCCTGAGTCATAAAGTCTCGTCGTCCATTGCCATACCTGAGCATGAATTTGCATTCTACACCCTGCCGCCCCTAACGATAGGCGCTGACATCGCCTTTGCGCCAACCCGAAATGACGAAGGCGCGGAAATCCGCGCCTTCGTCCGGTCTCGCCAATTGGCAATCGCCGATCAGTTCTTGCTCTTGTCGACCAGCTGATTGGCGGCGATCCAAGGCATCATGGAACGCAGCTTTTCACCGACCTGCTCGATGGGATGCTCAGCGTTGAGACGACGACGGGCATGCATCGAGGGGTAGTTGGTGTTGCCTTCCTGGATGAACATCTTGGCGTATTCACCGGTCTGGATACGCTTGAGCGCATTGCGCATCGCAGCACGGGACTCATCGTTGATGACCTCGGGCCCGGTCACGTACTCGCCATATTCCGCATTGTTGGAAATGGAGTAGTTCATGTTGGCGATGCCGCCCTCGTACATCAGGTCGACGATCAATTTGAGTTCGTGCAGGCACTCGAAGTAGGCCATTTCCGGCGCGTACCCCGCCTCGGTCAGGGTTTCGAAACCGGCCTTGACCAGTTCGACGGCACCGCCGCAAAGCACTGCCTGCTCACCGAACAAGTCGGTTTCGGTCTCGTCCTTGAAGGTGGTCTCGATGATACCGGTACGACCGCCGCCGATTGCCGCTGCATAGGACAAGGCAATTTCCTTGGCCTGGCCGGAAGCGTCCTGCTGAATCGCGATCAGGTCGGGAATGCCGCCACCTTTGGCGAACTCGGAGCGCACGGTATGCCCAGGCGCCTTGGGTGCGATCATGATCACGTCGAGATCGCTACGCGGCACGATCTGGTTGTAATGGATGTTGAAGCCATGCGCGAATGCCAATGTCGCGCCCTGCTTCAGGTTAGGCTCGATCTCGTTTTCGTAAATGGCTTTCTGATTCTCGTCGGGCGCCAGGACCATGACCACATCCGCTTCGCGGCTGGCATCGGCAACCGTGGCGACCTTGAGGCCAGCGGCTTCGGCCTTCTTGGCAGAAGACGACCCGGCACGCAAGGCGACGGTCACGTCGACACCGGATTCCTTGAGGTTATTGGCGTGGGCATGGCCCTGAGAACCGTAACCGACGATAGCGACCTTCTTGGCCTGGATGAGCGAAAGGTCACAATCCTTATCGTAATAAACGCGCATGTCTGGAGCTCCAATCGGCAAAAGTGAGATGTGTCAGCGTTGATGGCCGCGCTATCTTGTGCAGCGCTGGTGTCTTGGCAATGGCGGCCACGATACGCCAGGCAAATCATTGCGTAAAACGCTATATTTGCAATGCAACGATTCAAAAAGTGAAATACGAATGGACCTGCGCCCGTTACGCCATTTCCTGACGCTAGCCGACACCCTGCACTTTGGACGCGCCAGCGATGCCTGCCACGTCAGCCCATCCACACTGAGCCGCACCGTACAACAACTGGAGGATAGCCTGGGTGCACGTCTTTTCGAGCGCGACAACCGGACGGTGCAACTGACCCAGGAGGGCCGTCTTTTTCAACAGTACGCGCGCGATGCCCTCGAGCAGTGGGAATTGCTACGCCATTCGCTGATGGAGGAAGCTGGCGAGCTTGCCGGTGAAATCAGTATTTATTGCTCGGTCACGGCGAGCTACAGCTTTTTGTACGAGCTGCTGAGCGAGTTTCGTCTGCGCTACCCGCGCATCGAGCTCAAGCTGCATACCGGCGATCCTGCCGATGCCATTGGTCGCGTGCTGGGTGGCGACGAGGACATGGCCATCACGGCCCGCCCGGAAACCCTGCCCACCCAGCTCGCCTTCAAACCCATCGCGGTATCGCCGCTGGTCTTCATTGCGCCCAGCGAAGCGGCCGACTGGCTACCGGCCTCGACGGCCCGGCCCAGCGCCGACGAGTGGTCACGTGCGCCGATGATCCTCTCGGAGTCCGGCCTGGCCCGCGAACGCACCGATGCTTGGTTTCGCAACCTTGGCATCAAGCCGCACATCTATGCCCAGGTCGCCGGCAACGAGGCCATCGTCAGCATGGTCGGGTTGGGCTTCGGTATCGGCGTTGTTCCCAAGATCGTGCTCGACAACAGTCCTCTGGCCGACCGTGTAAGGCTGCTCGACGTTCAGCCGGAACTGCCCCCCTACGACGTGGGCCTGTGCGTCACCGAAAAGAAACTTCGCAACCCGCTGATTCGCGCCCTGTGGGAACAGACGGCGACGTGACACGCCGGGCACGAAAAAGCCGCTCCGAAGAGCGGCTTGAATCGACCGGTGAGAGCCTAGAGGCTCAGAATCTTGTCGCCTCGCGAGATTCCCGACACGCCGGTGCGCGCCACCTCGAGAATACCAATGGGCGCCATGGCCTGCAGGAAGGCATCCAACTTGCCGGCATCGCCGGTAATCTGGACGGTATAGACGCTCGGTGTAACATCGACGATCTGGGCACGGAAAATATCCGCCGTGCGCTTGACCTCGTCACGCTGTGCCCCGAGAGCCTTGACCTTGACCAGCATCAGCTCACGCTCGATGTGGTTGCCCTCGGTCAAATCGACCAGTTTGACCACGTCGATCAGCTTGTTGAGATGCTTGGTGATCTGCTCGATCACCCGATCGTCGCCCACCGTAGTCACGGTCAGGCGCGACAGGGTGCTGTCTTCGGTCGGCGCCACGTTCAGCGACTCGATGTTGAAGTTACGCTGAGAAAACAGCCCCACCACGCGGGACAGGGCGCCGGGTTCGTTTTCCATCAGGATCGAAATGATATGGCGCATCAGGTCCGCTCCGTCTTCGAAAGCAGCATGTCACGCATGGAGCCCAGGGGCACCTGCATCGGATAGACGTGCTCGCGCGGGTCGACATAGATGTCGAGGAACACCAGCTCGTCCTTATGGGCAAAAGCCCGCTCGAGCGCCGGCTCGAGATCCTCTTGACGTTCTACTTTCAGCGCAGTGAAACCATAAGCCTCGATCAGTTTCTGAAAGTCCGGCAGCGACTCCATGTAGGAATGCGCGTGACGGGACTTGTAGTTCAGATCCTGCCACTGGCGCACCATGCCCAGTGAGCCATTGTTGAGGTTGACGATCTTCACGCCGACCCCGAACTGCTTACACGTCGACAGTTCCTGCATCATCATCTGAAAACTGCCTTCGCCGGTAATGCAGACCACGTCGTCGTCCGGATAGCTGAGCTTGATCCCCATGGCTGCCGGAAAGCCGAAGCCCATGGTGCCCAGGCCGCCCGAGGTAATGAAGCGATTGGGCTTGTCGAACTTGTAGTACTGGGCAGCGAACATCTGGTGCTGGCCGACATCCGTGGTCACGAACGCCTCGCCACGGGTCACACGGCACAGCGTCTCGATCACCTGCTGGGGTTTGAGCGGCTCGCCGGGTTCGGACGGATCGTAGAGCTTGCCGCGCCGTTCCTCGCGCCAACCCTCGATCTTCTCCCACCATTCGCTGAGTGCATCCGGATTGCTTGGCTCACGCCCCTGGACAAGGCTGATCATTTCGTCGATGACGCTGCCCGCCGGTCCGACGATGGGCACATCGGCACGCACGGTCTTGGAAATCGAACTGGGGTCGATATCGACATGGATGATCTTGGCGGTCGGACAGAACTTCGAGGTGTTGTTGGTGACGCGATCGTCGAAGCGTGCCCCGATGGCAACGATCAGATCGGCATGATGCATGGCCATGTTCGACTCATAAGAGCCATGCATGCCCAGCCAGCCCAGCGACTGACGATCGTTCTGCGGGTAGGCCCCGATGCCCATCAGCGTGGTGGTGATTGGGTAACCCAAGCGCTGGACCAAGTCGGTCAGACCTTCGCAGGCCTGCCCGGTAACCACGCCACCGCCGGTATAGAACACCGGCCGACGCGCCTTGAGCATCATCTCCACGGCCTTCTTGATCTGGCCGGTATGGCCGCGAGTGACCGGATTGTACGAGCGCAGCTTGACCTTCTTGGGATAGACGTATTCGTAGCGCTCGGTGGGGGCGGTCATGTCCTTGGGAATGTCGACCACCACCGGGCCCGGGCGTCCCGAAGCCGCGAGATAGTAGGCCTTCTTGAGCACCGTCGGAATCTCCGACGGGTGGCGAATCGAGAAGCTGTGCTTCACGATCGGCCGGGTCACGCCGACGATATCGGTTTCCTGAAAGGCATCCTCGCCGATCAGGTGGCTGGCGACCTGACCACACAGTACGACCATCGGGATCGAGTCCATGTAGGCCGTGGCGATGCCGGTGACGGCATTGGTCGCGCCAGGCCCCGACGTGACCAGCACGGTCCCGGGCTTGCCCGAAGCACGGGCATAACCGTCGGCGGCATGGGTCGCGGCCTGTTCATGACGCACGAGAATATGTTTAACATCGTCCTGACGGAACAGTGCATCGTAGATATGCAAGGCTGCCCCGCCCGGGTAGCCGTAGATATATTCGACGCCCTCATCCTTCAGGAAGCGGGCGATCATATCGGCGCCGGAAAGCAGTTCCACAGTTGGTATCTCCCCTGGAGGTCTCGAGTGCCAATTCGCCCCCTGGCGCGGTGGCGAATATCGAGTGCGGCGGTACGCCGCTGCCGGCCATTGCCGGCACCTGATGCCAAACCCTGGCGTTGTCCGACCCGGATAGGGCCTGCACTCTTCATCGCGACGGATCGCCGCGTCGGGGGTTAGGCCAGGCCAGGCGGTTAGCCCGAACCCGGAAAATCCTTAACAGGCGGGTAAAGGTCGGCGGACCTACCCTTCACGCAGCATTCGGGGATCGCCCGGCAGCGCCACGCCCATGAATCAGGAACGGACAAGATTCCAATAGCCCCCGGCCGCTGTCAACCGTGAATCCACGACCAGGCCCATAAAGCGCAGCTTTATCGAGCCATTGAATGTGAACATTTCGACATAAGCTTGAAGACCAAGCGGTCTTCTTCATACTTTATTTTTCAAAAATCACTTAGACGAAAGTCGAAACCCGAAGGGAGGTAAGTGATGCGGGGTGCGATGCATAACGAGTGGCCACTCCAGACACTTGACACATCCCATGGAGGTACAGCGTGCGTGCCGGGATATCATCAGGATGGCAATGCCTGCGTCAAGCCGCTGGAAGACCTCGCGACACCTCTCGGGTCGCATATTACGCTGCCCCCCAACCTACTGTGGGGCGAGCTGTTCTATGCCGTTCAGGAGCGCCAGATATTCACGGACAGCAAGACCTTCGTGGATCTGGTGCCGAACAGCACGCCCGAGGTGATTCTCAACGAGTTTCATCGGCTCAAACACGAGCCCGGCTTCGACGATGCGGCGCTACTCGCCTTCGTGAATACCTATTTCCGTTCGGAAACCCTGCCGGACGAAGTTTATTGCTCCGTGCCCGGCCGTGACATTACCGAGCACATCGATGCTCTATGGTCGGCCCTGACCCGGCATCCACTGCGCGAAACGCCGCCGCTGTCATCACGCTTGCGGCTGCGCTATCCCTACCTGATCCCGGGCGGGCGCTTCAACGAGATCTACTACTGGGACTCGTATTTCATCATGCTGGGGCTCGAGGAGAGCGGGCGCAATGACCTGGCCTGCAATCTGGTGCACAACCTGGCTCATTTGATCCGCGAGTACGGTCATGTACCCAATGGCAACCGTACCTATTACCTGACCCGCTCACAGCCGCCCATGTTTTCGAGCATGGTCAAGCGCCTGGCCGAGCGTCATGACGGCCATGCCTATCAGCGTTTCCTCCCCGAGATGGAAAAGGAACACGCCTACTGGATGGACGGCGCGGAGTCCCTGGCTCCAGGCCAGGCGCACCGGCGCGTGGTAAGGCTCGATGACGGTACGCTGCTCAATCGCCACTGGGACGACCTGTGCATACCGCGCCAGGAGTCCCACCACGAAGACGTCGGCACCGCCGAGACCGGCACCCGCCCGCACATCGACGTGTGGCGCAACCTGCGTGCTGCGACGGAGAGCGGCTGGGATTACTCGTCTCGCTGGTTCGCCGATGGTGCAACGATGAACACGATCCGCACCGTGGATATCGTGCCGGTGGATTTGAACACTCTACTGCATCATCTGGAAACGACTCTGGCCTATGCCCATCAGCTCAACGGAAGCCATGCCCAGGCGGCGCATTACCGCCAACTGGCCGATGCACGGCTCCAGGCCATCCATCGCTACTGCTGGGATGCCGACCAGGAGCGTTTCGGCGATTATCTCTGGCAGGAAGCGCAACTGACCGAGAGCATCAACGGGGCCATCGCCTTCCCGCTCTACTACGGCATCGCCAGCGCACACCAGGCCGAATGCACTGCCCGTCTGCTCGAGCGCGAGCTGCTTCAGGCCGGCGGCCTGGCGACGACGACCTGCAAGACCGGCCAGCAATGGGACGCCCCCAATGGTTGGGCACCGCTGCAGTGGGTGGCGATCGGCGGCCTACGCGATTATGGTGAGCATGCGTTGGCACGCACTATCGCCGAGCGTTGGATCGCCACCAACCTGCAGCGCTATTCGCTTGAGCACAAGCTGCTCGAGAAATACGACGTATGGACCAATCAGCATGCCGGTGGCGGGGAGTATCCCGCCCAGGACGGGTTCGGCTGGACCAACGGTGTACTGCGCAAACTGATGGCGCTCTATCCCCAGACACAGCCACAGCCGATGCCTGACGCCCCCTCCTTTGCCTGATGCCGATCCGAGCGCAGCCTGCCCAAGGCTTCGCTCCATTCGTATGAACGCTTTTCCTCTCGAGTCGCCATAAAAAGGCCCGCCTAACGGCGGGCCGAAAAGGGCCATAGGACGCGACCGGAAGTCACTTGCCGAAGACCAGATGTCCATCCTCGGCGGTTACGCGGATGGTGTCGCCAGGCACGAAGCGTCCGGACAGCAAGTCCTGCGCCAGCGGGTTCTCGATCCGGCTCTGAATGGCCCGCTTGAGCGGACGTGCGCCGAAGACCGGATCGAAACCCACCACGGCCAGTTGCGCCATGGCGTCGTCGCTGATCTCGAGACTGAGATCGCGCTCGGCCAGACGCTGACGCAAGCGGTCGAGCTGAATGCTGGCAATCGCCTGGATCTGTTCCTGCCCCAGGGCATGAAACACCACCACTTCGTCGATACGGTTGATCAGCTCGGGACGGAAGTGGTTGCCCACGACCTGCATGACGGCATCTTTCATTCGAGTGTAGTCGCTGTCATCGCCACCGAAACGCTGGATGATGTCGGAGCCCATGTTCGAGGTCATGACGATTACCGTATTGCGGAAATCCACGGTGCGCCCCTGGCCATCGGTCAGGCGCCCGTCTTCCAGCACCTGAAGCAGGATGTTGAAAACATCCGGGTGCGCCTTCTCGACCTCGTCGAGCAGCAATACCGAGTACGGCTTGCGACGTACAGCCTCGGTCAGGTAACCGCCCTCTTCATAGCCGACGTACCCCGGCGGTGCACCGATCAGGCGAGCCACGGAGTGCTTCTCCATGAACTCGGACATATCGATACGCACCATGGCTTCCTCGGTATCGAAGAGGAAATTGGCCAGCGACTTGCACAGCTCGGTCTTGCCCACCCCGGTCGGCCCAAGGAACAAGAACGACCCGTTCGGCCGGTTGGGATCGGCGAGCCCGGCCCGCGAGCGACGCACTGCATTGGCTACGGCAGTGACCGCTTCGTCCTGGCCGATGACCCGCTCGTGCAGCGCTTCTTCCATACGCAACAGCTTGTCGCGCTCGCCCTCGAGCATCTTGGCCACCGGAATGCCGGTCCAGCGCGACACAACCTCGGCGATCTCCTCTTCGGTGACATTGGAACGCAGCAACACGTGGTGCGCCGGATCGCTCTTGCCATCACCCTCGCCGGCCTCGGCGATCTTCTTCTCGAGCGAGGGAATCACGCCATACTGCAGCTCGGACATGCGGCCCAGATCGCCCTGGCGACGTGCCGCCTCGAGGTCGATTCGCGCCTGTTCGAGCTCGGCCTTGTATTGGGCCGCCCCCTGGATGCTGGCTTTCTCGGCCTTCCAGACCTCCTCGAGATCGGCATACTCACGCTCGAGCTCGCCAATCTGCTCCTCGAGCCCTTCGAGTCGCTTGCGCGAAGCCTCGTCGGTCTCTTTCTTGAGCGCCTCGCGCTCCATCTTGAGCTGGATCAGACGTCTGTCTAGGCGATCCATCTCTTCCGGCTTGGAGTCAAGCTCCATGCGAATGCGCGACGCCGCCTCGTCGATCAGGTCGATGGCCTTGTCGGGCAACTGACGGTCGGTGATGTAGCGCTGCGACAGCTTGGCGGCAGCGATGATCGCCCCATCGGTGATGTCCACGCCATGGTGCACCTCGTAGCGTTCCTTGAGGCCACGCAGGATGGCGATGGTGTCCTCTTCCGTAGGCTCGTCGACCAGCACCTTCTGGAAGCGGCGCTCCAGCGCGGCATCCTTCTCGATGTACTTGCGATACTCGTCGAGGGTGGTCGCGCCTACGCAGTGCAGTTCACCGCGCGCCAGCGCCGGCTTGAGCATATTGCCGGCATCCATGGCGCCCTCGGCCTTGCCGGCGCCGACCATGGTATGCAGCTCGTCGATGAACAGGATTACCCGGCCCTCCTCCTTGGCCAACTCGTTGAGCACCGCCTTCAGGCGCTCCTCGAACTCACCGCGGAACTTGGCCCCCGCCAGCAACGCGCCCATGTCCAGGGCGAGCACCTGCTTGTCCTTGAGGCCTTCCGGCACTTCGCCGTTGATGATGCGCTGAGCCAGGCCCTCGACGATGGCGGTCTTGCCCACGCCGGGCTCGCCGATCAGTACCGGGTTGTTCTTGGTGCGCCGCTGCAGCACCTGGATCGTCCGGCGGATCTCGTCGTCACGGCCGATCACCGGATCGAGCTTGCCATCGGCAGCGCGGGCAGTGAGGTCCAGAGTGTACTTGTCGAGCGCTTCGCGGTTGTCCTCGGCGCCGGCATCGTCGACCTTGGCACCGCCGCGCAGGCTGTCGATGGCCGCCACGACACTCTTCTTGGACAAACCGGCCTGAGTCAGCACCTTGCTGACGGCATGGTTCATTTCCAGCGCTGCGAGCAGGATCAGCTCACTGGCGATGTACTGATCGCCACGCGCCTGGGCTTCGCGATCGGCCAGGTTGAACAGTCGCGCCAGATCCTGGCTCATGGTCACGTTGCCGTCGAACTGGCCTACCTTGGGCAGATTGTCGAGATACTCGACCAGACCGTCACGCAGGCGCGCGACATCGCCGCCGGCCTTCTGAATGAGCCCCTTGATGCCGCTGTCGCGGGCATCGAGCAGGGCCGACAGTACATGGCCCGGGTCGAGCTGGTTGTGGCCGCGCCCCACGGCGAGCGACTGGGCCTCGGCCAGAGCGTTCTGCAACTTGCTGGTCATGCGATCGATTCGCATCGAAAACCTCCATTGGGGTGATGGCACGTTCTGACGCGCCACAGTCCCTGATTCATGTTGACTTACTCTATGGAGGTATGGTGGGCGCGTTTCAAGTCGCCCGGCTGGTAAAAAGCCCCTACTTTGATGGGTATCAAAAGGCCGCCACTCGACAAGCAGCGGCGCACGAAGGGATACGACCATGCAATGCCGAGCAAGCAGTAGCGGCTGGCCACTCGCCGCGGTACTGACGTTGTGCCTGTCTGGGCTGCCTGCCAGTGGGTTCGCCGATACGCCGCTGCCTTCCTCTCCCGTCCAGGAAGCGGCCGACATTCCGCCGCCCCCTGACCTGCTATGGGGCGACCTGTTCTTCGACGTCCAGACCCGGGGCATCTTCGAGGACAGCAAGACCTTCGTCGACCTGATTCCCACGCAACCTGCCCCCGCCGTGCTGGAGGATTACGCGCGCTTCGCCGAATCTCCCGCTTATACCAACGATGCGGCCTTGCGCGATTTCGTCGAAGAGCACTTCCGGACCGACCAGGTCGAGGAGCACGCCCCGCTGCCGGAAGGCCAACCGGTCATCGAGCACATCGATGCGCTGTGGCCCGTGCTGACGCGAGAACCCGACACGCGCGAGAGTCGCTGGTCCTCGCGACTGCCGCTGCCGTACGCCTATGTCGTGCCAGGCGGTCGCTTCAATGAGATCTACTACTGGGATTCCTACTTCACCATGCTCGGCCTGCTCGAAAGCGGTCTGCAGGCGCGGGTGCGCGACATGACCAACAATTTCGCCTACCTGATCGAAGAATACGGCCACATTCCCAACGGCAACCGGACTTATTACCTGACCCGCTCGCAGCCGCCCTTCTTCGCCAGCATGGTCGATCTGGTGGCATCGTTCGAAGGCAGCGCTGCCTATACCCGCTATTTGCCTGCGCTGCAGGCCGAGTACGACTACTGGATGGACGGCGCCGAAACGCTGGCCCCGGGCGAGGCCTACCGGCGCGTGGTACGCCTGGACGATGGTCGACTGTTGAACCGTTACTGGGACGACGCCAATACGCCGCGCCAGGAATCGTTCAGTGAGGACCTGGCCACGGCCGAGGAGAGCGCACGACCTGCGACCGAGGTCTGGCGCAACCTCCAGGCAGGTGCCGAAAGCGGCTGGGACTTCTCGTCACGCTGGCTGGCCGACGAAGCGACACTGGCCACCATTCGCACTACTGATATTGCCCCGGTGGATCTCAATAGCCTGCTCTATCATCTGGAACGCACCCTGGCCAAGGCTTACGCCCTCGATAGACGGCACGAACAGGCACAGGCGTATCGGCAACGGGCCGATGCCCGCCGCCAAACGATCCGCGACGTCTTGTGGAGCGAGGCGGACCAGGCCTTCGGGGATTACCTCTGGCAGCAGGATCGCCTGACCGGCACCCTGAGTAGCGCCACCGCTTTTCCATTGTTCTACGGTATCGCCGACGCCGAGCAGGCGGCGGGCACGGCATTGACCCTGGAACAGGACCTACTGATGCCCGGCGGGCTGGTCACCACGCTCAACGACACCGGTCAACAGTGGGACGCGCCCAACGGCTGGGCACCGCAGCAGTGGGTCGCCATCGAGGGACTGCGCCAGTACGGCAATCATCGTCTGGCACGCATGATCGCCGAGCGCTGGGTCGCCACCAACCTGGAGCGCTATCGGGCGGAAGGCAAGCTGGTCGAGAAATACAATGTCATCGACAACCGCCGGGCCGGCGGCGGTGAATACCCGGCCCAGGATGGTTTCGGCTGGACCAATGGCGTGCTGCGCAAGCTGTTGGCGCTCTATCCGGAACTGGCGGATAAAGCAGTGGCTCAGGGGGTTAACTAGCGCAGCCAGATGACGCTGGCCATTCGCCCTGTCACACCATCGTCGCGTCGGTGGGAGTAAAAGCGCGACTCGCTCGAGGTGCAGAAGTGTCCTCCACTGATGTGCGAGACGCCCAGTCGCTCGAGCCGCAGTCGCGCCAGGCGATAGAGATCGCACATGTAATGACCCAGACGGTAGGGACTGTGATCGAAGGCACTGGCGGCTTCGGGCTGAACCGCCACGAAGGCGTCGAAGACTTCCTTGCCGACCTCGAACTGGGCATTGGATATCGCCGGCCCGAGCCAGGCCATGACGTCATCCGGCGAGCAGCCCAGCGCCGCCACGCTTGCCTCCAGCACGCCGCCGGCAAGACTGCGCCAACCGGCATGCGCCAGGCCGACCCGGGTACCCCGGCGGTCGCACAGGAAAACCGGCAGGCAGTCCGCAGTGAGAATGACGCAGGCATGCTGCGCATCGAACGCCACGGCGGCATCGGCCCTGGGAGGCGTTGCGGCGAACTCGGGCCGGTACTGCTGGATGACGTTGGCGCCGTGCACCTGATCGAGCCACAGCAGCGGCCGACTATCATCCAGTTGCTCGGCTAACAGGTCACGGCATAGTGCAACCGTCGCCGGATCGTCGCCGACATGCAATGCCGGGTTGAAGGCGGCATACGGACCCTGGCTAGGGCCGGTTTCCCGAGTGGTGACGAAAGCGCCAACGGTGCTGGGGGCCGGCCAATCGGGCAGTAGCAAAGTCGGTTGATCGCTCATGCGCGCTCCTCACTATCGACTCTCAGGTAATCGAGCAGCATCAGCAGGTCGTCGGGCAGATCGGCACGAAACTCCACCGACTCGCCATGGCGGGGATGAATGAAGGCCAGCTTGCGCGCATGCAACGCCTGACGCGGAAACTCGCGCAGAATTTCCTTGAGTGTTTCCGATGCACCGGCCGGAACCTTGAATCGTCCACTGTAGAGTGCATCGCCGATCAACGGAAAGCGCCGGTGGGCCATGTGCACACGAATCTGGTGAGTGCGTCCGGTTTCCAGGCGGCAACGGACATGCGTGTGGCCGCGAAAGCGTTCGACGACCCGGTAATGGGTGATCGCCGGCTTGCCCGACTCGGTCACCGCCTGACGCTTGCGATCCTTGGGATGGCGCCCGATGGGCGCATCCACGGTCCCGCCGGCCGTCATCACGCCTATGACCACGGCATCGTACTCCCGCGACACGGTGCGCGCCTGGAGTTGTTCGACCAGCGACGTCTGCGCCGCCAGCGTCTTGGCCACGACCATCAGGCCGCTGGTGTCCTTATCGAGGCGATGCACGATCCCCGCTCGGGGAATCGCCGCCAGTTGCGGGCAGTGATGCAGCACGGCATTGAGCAGCGTGCCGTCCGGGTTGCCCGCTGCCGGATGCACCACCAACCCTGGCGGCTTGTCGATGACCAGCACATCGTCGTCCTCGTGGACGATCTCGAGGTCGATGGCCTGGGGTTCCCAGCGCGCCTCGGCTTCCAGCACGGTGTCGAGGGTCAGCCGCTCGCCCCCGTATACCTTGTCCTTGGGGCGGGCCTGGGCGCCATCCAACGTCAGTGCGCCCTGCTTGATCCAGCTCTTGATGCGCTCGCGAGAAAAGTCGGAAAACAGCTCCGCGGCGGCCTGGTCGAGGCGCATGCCGACCATGGCATCGGGAATACATTCGTCGCGATGAAGGGTTTCTGACATAGTGAGCGGATAGCCTGTGAGTTTCGCCCCTGCGGGCCTTTGCTTTATAGTGAGCCGGATTCGGCCAATTCGAGGCCCTGTACGACGCTCGACGCACATTGGCCAGACGAGGCGGAAGACAGCAAAAAGCGGAGTTTACCTGAGGTGAACGCGTAATTTGAGCCGTTTTTCCCAGTCGTAGGGTCGGGCACGAATGATCGTACACAGCCTAGCATGGCCCACGTAGATTGCTCGATACGAGGATGACGATGCGCGTTTTTTCCCTTGCTGCCATGGCGCTGACCGCCGCCCTCCTGGCCGGCTGCGCCAGCAACGAGGTCGCCCCCGACCTGCAGGAACAAGAGCTTTATCAACAGGCCCAGTCCTCACTGGATGCAGGGCGCTATACCCGGGCCGTCGATCAGCTCGAAGCCCTGGATACCCGGTTTCCCTTCGGCAACTATGCCGAGCAGGCCCAGCTCGAGCTGATCTACGCCTATTATCAGGTCGACAACTGGGAAGCCGCCCGCGCCGCCGCCAGCCGTTTCATCCGTCTGCATCCGGACCACCCTCAGGTCGACTACGCCTATTACATGCGCGGTCTGGCCGCCTACCAGGCGGGACGCTTCAGCCTCGAGGGCATGGAATTGATCGACATTTCCAAGCGCGACCTGGGCGCCTCGCGCGATGCCTACGTGGACTTCGGCGAGCTGGTGCGTCGCTATCCCGATAGTCCTTACGCCGCAGATGCACGCCAGCGCATCATCTACCTGCGCAACGTCATGGCGCGTCATGAGCTGCAGGTCGCCGATTTCTATTTGCGCAAAGGCGCCTATGTCGCCGCCGTCGAGCGCGGTCGCTGGGTCATCGAGCATTACCCCCAGGCTGTCGCCACGCGCGATGCCCTGGCGGTGATGGTCGAAGGCTATCTGGGCATGGAGATGCGCGATCGCGCCAGAGAAGTACTGGCCACGCTGATCGAGAACGACCCCGACAATGCACGACTCGACGGGAACACGTTCGAGCCCGAGCACGTCGACGCCGAGCCGCTCAGTCTGTAATTGCGAGGCTTCGGCAGCCTAACATCCGCCGAAGCCCGTCGCTCACTCGCCGGGCTGCCAGCCGTTGACCACAGGATAGCGCCGGTCGCGCCCGAAGCCGCGCACCGTGACGCGGACACCGATCGGTGCCTGGCGCCGCTTGTATTCGCTACGATCGACCAGCTTCACGACCTTGTAGACGTCCTCGGACGCGAACCCGGCATCGATGATCGACTCGGCGCTCATGTCGCCCTCGATGTAGCGCTCGAGAATGGCATCGAGGACGTCGTAGCCGGGTAGCGAATCGCTGTCCTGCTGATCCGGCGCCAGCTCCGCCGACGGCGGACGCGTGATGACCCGCTCGGGAATTGCCGCCCCCTGGGCGTTGCGCCACTTGGCCAGGCGATACACCCACGTCTTGTAGACATCCTTCAGTGCATTGTAGCCCCCCACCATGTCGCCGTAGAGCGTGGCGTAGCCGACCGCCATCTCGCTCTTGTTGCCGGTAGTCAGGACCATCAATCCTTTCTTGTTGGAGAGCGCCATCAGCAGCACACCGCGGCAGCGCGACTGCAGGTTCTCCTCGGCGGTGTCCTTCTCGGTGCCCGCAAAGCTTTCGGCGAGCGTCTCGGTGAACGCCTCGACCATCGGCGCGATCGGCAGCACCTCGTAGTTGACGCCGAGCATGCGTGCCTGCTCGGCGGCGTCGGCCTGGGAGATTTCCGCCGTGTAGTGGTAGGGCATCATCACTGCATGCACGCGCTCGGGCCCCAGCGCATCCACGGCAATGGCCAGGGACAGCGCCGAGTCGATACCGCCCGACAGGCCGAGAACCACGCCCTTGAAACCACTCTTGTTGACGTAGTCGCGAAGCCCGGTGACCAGTGCGCAATACAGGTTGTCCTCGGTTTCCGCCAACGGCTCGCACTCCCCCGGCTCGGGGTGCCACGCGCCATCGCGTTGCACGAAACGCACCGGCATCAACCCCACCTGCCAATGCGGCGCCTGTACGCACAGCTTGCCCTCGGCACTGACCACCAGCGAACCGCCATCGAACACCAACTCGTCCTGACCGCCGATCTGGTTGACGTAGACCAGCGGCCGCTGGACCTCCCGAGCCCGTTCGGCCAGCAGGTCGATGCGCTCGGCGGCCTTGTTCTGGTGGAACGGCGAAGCGTTGAGGGTCACCAGCACGTCGGCGCCCGCCTCCTCGGCCTGACGCACGGGCTTGCCTTCCCAGATGTCTTCGCAGACCAATATGCCCAGCCGGATACCGTGATGCTCGATGACCAGCGGGCGGTTTCCGGAAGTGAAGTAGCGGCGCTCGTCGAATACCTGATAGTTGGGCAGCGCCTGTTTGGCGTATTCGCCCAGCCATTCGCCGTTATAGAGTACGCCCGCCAGATTGTAGTAATCGCCATCCCTGCGCCCCGGATAGCCGACGATGACCATCACGTCACGGGCCACCTTGGCGGCCATTCGCTGGCGGGCTTCGGCCAACCGGGTTTCCACCGAGGCACGTAGTAACAAATCTTCTGGAGGGTAGCCGGTCAGGAAAAGCTCGGGCAGCACCACGACATCGGCCTTGTGTTCGATGCGCGCCTCGCGGACGGCTTCGATGGCACGATCGGTATTGCCGGGAATGTCCCCGACCAGGGGGTCCAGTTGGGCCATTACCAGAGTCAGCTCTTGCATGACGAGTGGCTTCCTTGAATTGGCTGGGACGAGAGAGGTCTATAAGATAAGCGTCTCGACTCATTGTCCCGCAAGGTCAGCTCGGAGGCAAAATGCCTGCCGACCATAGGGAGTCAGCCTAGGATGAATCTTTTGATTATACGTCTGGTCATCTTCGTGGTGCTGTTCTGGGCCGGTCTCAAGCTCTACCGCATGTACCGCGAGTGGAAGCTGTCGCAGGACGAAGAGACCCATCGTCAACAGCAACTCGACAATGGCCGCATGGTGCGCTGCAGTTTCTGCCGGGTGCATCTGCCCGAAGACGAGGCCCTGAGCCAGGAAGGGCGCTGGTTCTGCAGCCGTGAGCACCGTGACCGCTTTCTCGAACGGCAGCCCCCGGCCTGACAGCCCCGCCTCGGCAGGCGCTGCCTAGACGCCCAACCGATACGGTTCGGGATCGAGAATCGGCGTGCGCCCCAGCAATTGATCGACCAGCAGGTGCGTCGATGCCGGTGCCAGCACCAGTCCATTGCGATAGTGGCCGGCATTGACGTGCAGTCCCTCGATGCCAGGCACGGCGCCGATGAAGGGAATACCATCCGGCGACCCCGGACGCAGCCCCGCCCAGTGGTGCTCCACCGGACACTCCGACAGGGCGGGGATGATGCGCAATGCACTTTCGTAAAGCGAGTCGCGCGCCTCGGCGGTGACGGCCTTGTCGTACCCCGTCTCCTCTAGGGTCGACCCGGCCAGTATCCGTCCGTCATTGCGCGGGATGACGTAGCGGCCATCCATCAATACCACGCGCTCCACCAACCCCGGCGGGGCCTTGAACAGGATCATCTGGCCCTTCACCGGACGTACCGGCAAAGCCACGCGCGCAGTTTCCAGCAATTGGCCGGCCCAGGCGCCGCCGCAGACGATCACGCACTCGGCATCGAACCGCTCCTCTCGGCTGGCCACCCCGATGACACGCTCCCTGTCGATCATGAGACGCTCGACCGCTATACCCTCGCGCAGGTCGACTTTCGGCATCGCTTCCAGACGGGCGCGCAGGGCCTGACCCAGCCGCGGGTTGCGAATGCTGCCCAGTGTCGGCATCCAAAGCCCGCCATCGAATCCCGGCGCAGCCTGTGGCTCCTTGGCATAGAGGAAGTCGGCGCCGACCCGCTCCAGCGGCTTGCCGACCTCACGTGCCCAATCCAATGCCCGAGCTTCGTCATCGACGCGCAGATAGAGCAACCCCTTCTGACGATACTCCGGATCGATACCCGTCTCTTCCAGCAAGCGCAGCGACAGCTCGGGATAAAACCCCTCGGACCAACGCGACAGCTGGGAAATGGGCATGCTGTAGCGCCAGGGATACAATGGCGAGACGATACCGCCTCCGGCCCAGGACGCCTCGCGCCCGCACACACCCCGTTCGATCAACGTCACCCGGTGGCCGGCATCGGCCAGTTGCAAGGTCGTCATCATGCCGATGACGCCACCGCCCACTACCAGAAAATCTCTCACGACAGGTTCCGCCCTCGCTTACATGGGTTTCTCTCTGCATCACGCACAATGCAGCGATGCAAAAAGATACCACTCACGCCCCATGGATGCCCCCGGGTGCGACACTACGGAACCGGACTCGCCGGGCAGTCACGAGCCAGACCGGGTTCACCCTGATCGAACTGCTGGTGGCGATGGGGGTACTGGCGATCATGGCAACCTGGGCGGTGCCCAGCTACCAGCAATTCGTGGCACGCAATGAGGTGGCGGCTGAGGTGATGCGGATCAGGACGGCGCTGGCGATGGCCAGGAATGCGGCGATTACGAGACGGACTACGGTTACGGTTTGTCCCAGTGCGGACCGGTTAACTTGCTCCAGTGGAGATTGGACAGCGCCGCTGGTCGTAATAGAAGGAAGAGCGAAAGGAGGAGATATCTCTGACAGCGAGATACTGAAAATCTTCGATGGCAGCCATGCGACATCGATAACCTACCGCAAGGATGGCCGCCCCATACGCTATGGCATGCTGGGCTGGCCCACGAGTCACAATGGCACATTCCGCATTTGCATGAAGCAAGGCACGGAAACGCAGGTCATTGTGAGTAATTTAGGGCGTGTTTCAGTAAAAAACACCCAGACCTTTCATTAACTCTCTGCTCAAATACCAAGATGCTCCAATTATATACAGGAAGACGTATCTTCAGCGCAGAAGCCGACCAGAACAGGATCGTTATTCTCACCTTCTCCGCCTCCTCCGACATCACTCTCTAAGAGGGCCTCGTCGAAGTGCACCCCATCACCTCCAGACACTGTCAAGTTTTTAACATGCATGGCGCCAAAAAAGCCTCCTCCTGCATTAACTTCAACTGTTGAATAAGGTGCATATATCGACCCATAAAACTTCGCCGCACCGGAAATACTCACATCACCAGTCGTGTACAAAGAGAATATAGGGTTATTATCATCATCGACGACATTGGAACCACTGTCTGTATCTACATCTATCACAAGCTTGTCTGCATCCAAGCTTTGGCGAAAACTTCCCTTGGTCACTATTTTAAGCTTGGTTCCTTCCCCCTTTATTTTAAAGGTAGCTCCTCCGCCTAGATCGACATCCCCATCCACAAACAAAACAATGGGCTTTCCGCCAGAAACTTCAAACATTGCACCCCCACCGACATTCAAGGAGTCCAGCCTTACCACTGCGGCCTGCTCTCCCATGAACGCGACTTCATCATGCAAGGCGCCTCCTTCACTCCTCGAACCGGCAAGGAGCTGATAACTTCTGCCATTATCGACATTTAAAGCGCCTAAAGATTCAACATCCTCAAGAGATGCTATCCCCCCCGCTAAGTTAAGAAAATCGCACTGCCGTTCTTTTATGCTTTCGACAGGTAAAACATCGACATTACCCGTCTTCCTGTTAGGCACCTGGACATCCAGCCCACCGCCACCTTGTGAAACAAATTCTCCTGCCTGCGCAAGACCATATATTCTCTGACTCCAGCCACTGGTCGTTATGCTCTTCACGGCATTTACATTTCCCTTTATCTGCCCTCCGTCACCAGTATGCAGGGCACCAGCAGAAGCAACGTTTCCGTTTATGACAGCGCCCCAACTTTCCATAATGACATCTCTATCAGATGTCACGCCGCCCCCGACGGTTGTTGAGTTACCTAACCTCACGTTGCCCTTGGCTGATATATCTCCCGTCACTTGGCTTGACCCAAGGACACTGACATCACCATTGGCCCTTATATTGCCAATGATTCTTGAGCCTCCCCCTAGAATTTCCACAGAACTGCGGGAAAGTATATTCCCGTAGAGCTGTGTACCTCCCCGGGAGATTTTCATGTTCACCCCATCACTCGAGACGATGCCAATATTAGCCAGACTCCTTTTAGAGTTACTACCACCATACCCCCCCGCCACTCTGGAGTCATAACTATCCATGAAATCCGCATTAAAATTCAGGCTCTCACAAGCAACAGGGCCAACAAAAACTGGTTCCCCGGGGACGGCCATTGAATAATAAGAGTATGCAACCCTGCTTGCAGTATCCCTATCCGCCATGCCTACGCTTTCTACCGAAAAATGCCGCTCATCTATCTTCTTTAAACTTCTTATTTCATAGTGGGATGACGCATAGCTGCCATTTTTCCATGCTCCCTCAAGGCTAAGCTTATCACCGGTACCTTTTGCCGCAAACTCTTTGTAAAATTCTTCCTTAAAAGCGCCTTCTTGCACAATACCATGGAAGTTGGAAAGCCCGGACTCTGCTGCCATTTGGGCCTGCGTAATCGCCCGGTAGTTACCCGCCACCCGCTCATCAATCAGTGAAGACTGCACACTGGAGAGCCCCAGCATCAAGGAAACCGTCAGCAGAACGAGGACGACGATCAGCGCTGCACCCTGTTGTCCTTTCATTGCGCCCTCTTGTAAGATAGCGTTTATTCGTGGAAACGGCTTAGAATCGCCCATGCCTATTCTGCGCATGAAAGACAATCTCGGACTCACCATTCAGCTCGAAAGTTATTTTAAAAAAACCTTTACCCAAAGGATCGACTGAAAACGAATCCACATCCCTAAAGCCACTCACTACCGGCTGCCAGCCCTCGCCATATATATTCAGCCTGAGCGACACACTTCCAATATCAGAATAATATTTAAGCCCATAATAACGACATTTCCCTTCAACACTTAACGACAGTTCAAAATCATTCTCTTCAAAATCATCACAAGTTTTTCTGATATCCGCACGCCGTATATCACGTATCAGCATGTCTGCCGCGTAGGTCAGTGCAGCCTGCCTATCGCTTAACGCTTCAATGTCTTTAAAATTCTGAAATCCTGTTAAATAGAGCTGCCCGGCCCCCAACATGATCAACAAGCCGATCAGCAGAGCGACCATCAGCTCCACCAGAGTGAAGCCGGCGTTACTGGCTTTGCACTTCATGATCCCACTGTTCCCTTGGGTAGGCGCGCCCTGTAGGTGAAGACGGGCGACGACTCTGCGTCACCGAAGCGCTGATCGTTCCACTTGACTTGAATGTCGTAGATGCAATCGCCGGTGGGGCCGCTGGCGATGGGCTCCTGCAAGCCTGGGAGAAAAGTTTGCCATCGCGTTACCCATCGCTTGTCTTCGAGCAGCGAGATCGGCGGGCATGTACTGCTAGTCATGTCCACACCGGACCAAAGAATCTCGACCGCATCTTGCGCCGCCAACGAGGCGATGGCGCGCTGGTAGCCGGCATGTGCACTCTGTAGTGACTTGAGCTGCATGCCCGCTACGCCCAGCAGCCCGATCGCCAGCACCAACAGCGCCACCAAAGCTTCGACCAAGGTGAAGCCACGCGCGCTACGGGAAGCCGGCGACCTCGGATAGCTATCCATTGCTGCAGTCGTCCGTTTGCGATGCCCTCAATCCACCGGCCGGAGAAAGCGCGAAACGCAGCGTATTACCGCCGGCCAGTACCGCACAGATACGATCACCGGAGTTGTCGGCCAGATGCCCCAGAGCAGTGAAGGTGATCGCGCCTGCGGGCAACGTCAGTGTCGCTTGGCGGGCAAGGTCGATGTGCCGTAGCGTCGCGCCTTGTGCTTGTATCTGAAGGTCGCCGCCCGTTTCACTCAATGACACGGGCAAACGGCGCTTGATGGCCTCACTGCGGGCCAGGTTGAGGCCGCCTCTTATGTCAATTGCCATGGCGGACTCCCGGTTGCTTGCCACCCACTGCTGAATGCCGGGCACCGCGATCGTAGCCAGGAGTACCGCTACACCCAGCGTGACGAGCAACTCGATCAGCGTGAACCCCGCCTGCCGAGTGAGGCTACCAGCACTCATCCTGACTCCCCGACGTTCCCGTGAAGCCCCGGGCGCCTGTCTGGTCCAGCGTGAAGTTGCCGCAGGCATCGCCCAACTGGGCGTTCTGGGGGCTCGCCGTCAGCGTGTATTGCGCCGCCGAGGACACGATCTTGACGGTGTAGTAGCGCTCTTCCGAGGAGAGTTCCCCCGAGGGGCATGCACCGCCCTGATAACTGTTTTGCGTCGTATAGCAGCGCTCCAGTTGCCCGGCGATCTCCACCAGCATGGCCTGGGCATCCGTCCGTCTGGATTCCTGCACATAGCGCGTGTAGCTGGGATAGGCGATAGCGGCCAGGATGCCGATGATCACGACGACGATCATCAACTCGATCAGAGTGAAGCCACCCTCGCGTCCCCGCATCACGTCACCTGCGCTCGATAGTTTTGTTTCAGTATGTATCACTCTATACGAGCCTGTCAGCCGACCATCCATAAAAAAGTCGGGCCTGGGCCCGACTTTTCATTGAATTGCCGATGAGTCTTCTCAACTGCTGACGATGACCTGCTCGCGCAATTCACGGGGCATCGAGAAGACGATGGTTTCTTCGCGGCCCTCGAGTTCCTGTGGCAACTCGGCGCCCAGTTCGCGCAGGCGCTCGATCACGCCTTGCACCAGCACTTCCGGGGCGCTGGCGCCGGCAGTGATGCCGATCGTCTCGACCCCCTCCAGCCAACTTTCGTCGATGATGCTGGCATCATCGATGAGTTGTGCCGGCGTGCCCATGCGTTCGGCCAGTTCGCGCAGGCGGTTGGAATTGGAACTGTTGACGCTGCCCACCACCAGAACCAGATCACTCCCTTCGGCCAGCTCGCGCACGGCGTCCTGACGATTCTGTGTGGCGTAGCAGATGTCGTCCTTGCGTGGCCCCTGGATCGCCGGGAACTTGGCGCGTAGCGCATCGATGACCTTGGCAGTGTCGTCCATCGACAGGGTGGTCTGGGTGACGAAGGCCAAGCCCTCGGGATTGTGGACTTGAAGTGCCTCGACATCGGCCTCGTCCTCGACCAGGTAGATGGCGCCGCCATGCGAGGTGTCATAGCGGCCCATGGTGCCTTCCACTTCGGGATGGCCGGCATGGCCGATGAGAATGCACTCCTGGCCGCGCTTGGCGTAACGCAGGACTTCCATATGCACCTTGGTCACCAGCGGACAGGTGGCATCGAAGATCTTGAGGCCGCGCCGCTCGGCTTCCTGCTGGACGGCCCGCGACACGCCGTGGGCGGAGAAGATCACCGTGACATCATCGGGAACCTCGTCGAGTTCCTCGACGAAGATCGCCCCGCGGTTGCGCAGCGTCTCCACCACGAAGCGATTGTGCACGACTTCATGACGCACGTAGATGGGTGGCCCCAGCACGTCCAAGGCGCGGTTGACGATCTCGATGGCACGGTCGACACCGGCACAGAAGCCGCGGGGGTTGGCCAGCTTGATCTGCATGTAAAGCCTCGCTTGATACGCTCGGTATCGTGGCGGAAAAATGAAACGTCCGTCAGTGGGTAGTGACCGGCTTCACCTCAATGACCTCCACGTCGAAGGTCAGGGTACGCCCGGCCAACGGATGATTGAAGTCCACGTCCACGTGGGTGTCGTCGATACTGGCGATAACGCCCGGCAGCTCGCCGCCCGCCGCATCGGAAAACGACATCACCAGCCCTTCCTCCAGTTCCGGCCCCTCGAAACTATCGCGCGGAATGCGCTGCACGTTCTGCGGGTTGTGCTGGCCGAATGCGTGCTCGGGCGAGATGGTATAGCTGCCGGTGTCGCCGTCGGTCAGTCCCTTGATCGGCGACTCGAATCCCGGGGGCAGGTTGCCGTCCCCATACTGGAACGTCGCCGGCTGCTTGTCACGGGTCGAGTCGACCACCGAGCCGTCCTCGAGCTTGAGGGTGAAGTGCAGGGTGACTTCCATGCCGTCGCCGATACGATATTCGCTCATCATTTGCGTCCTGTATTCGAGATCAAGACCGCGAGGCCTTGTCACGTTCCCCGCGCGCATCGCGCAGGGACTCGATAATCATGCCGATGGCTCCCAACGTAATGGCCGTATCGGCCAGGTTGAAGGCCGGGAAATAGTGGCTCTGCCAATGGAAGGATAGGAAATCCACGACATAACCGTGAACCAGTCGGTCGTAAAGGTTGCCCAGCGCTCCGCCGATCACCAGCGCCAGCGATGCGGCCATCAGTTTCTCGTGGGCCCTGAGACGTGTCAGCCATATGGTCAGTCCGATGCTCGCGCCGATGGCAATGAACGCGAAAAGCCAACGCTGCCAGCCATCGTGCTCTGCCAGAAAGCTGAAAGCGGCGCCGGTATTGTGCAGTAGCGTCAGATTGAAGACCGGCAGAACCACGACCGGCTGGCCATAAGTCAGCAAGCTGCTGGCCAACGCCTTGGTGCCCAGGTCGAGAACGACCACCGCGACCGACAGCCACAGCCAGCGCAACGGATGAGCCATCGGCTTGGCCTGCGACTCAAGCATAGTGACGCTCTTCACCGGACCCCTCCGGCAGGTTACTGATGCAACGCCCGCACAGGTCGGGATGCTCGGCATGGCTGCCCACATCCTCACGGTGATGCCAGCAGCGCTCACACTTGGCGTGAGAGCTGGCTGCCACTGCCACCCTGAGGTTCTCCAGATCGGTCGCCTCGGCACTGCTGGCCTCGGCATTCTCCAGCGACGCCAGATGCACTTCGCTGGTCAGCAGCACGAAGCGCAGCTCCCGGCCCAGGCGGCCCAGGGTTTCACGCAACGTGTCGTCGACGTAGAGCGTCACCTCGGCAGCCAGGCCACTCTTGATGACCTTGGCATTGCGCGCGTCTTCCAGGCATTTGTTGACGGCCTGTTTGACCTCGAGCACCTGTTCCCAGAACTCGCGACCGAACACGGCATCGTCGGCCAAGGTCTGCAGGTCCGTATAGAACGTCTCGAGCAGCACGCTCGGCTTGCGCTCGCCGGGGATATGCTCGTAGATCTCTTCGGCAGTGAACGACAGAATCGGCGCCACCCAGCGCGCCAATGCCTCGACGACGCGATAGAGCGCCGTCTGGCAACTGCGCCGCGCCAGGGAATCAGCCTGGGTGGTGTACTGACGATCCTTGATCACGTCGAGGTAGAAACCGCCCAGCTCACGGGCACAGAAGGTGTGCACCTGCTGGTAGACATCCAGGAAGCGATAGTCGCTGTAGGCCGTCTCGATACGTGCCTGGAGCTGGGCGGCCCGGTCGACCACCCACTGGTCCAAGGCCAGCATGTCTTCGAAGGCCACGGCATCGCGCTGGGCATCGAAACCATTCAGGTTGGCCAGCAGGAAGCGCGCCGTGTTGCGGATGCGCCGGTAAACGTCGGCAGTACGCTTGAGAATCTCGTCGGAGACCGCCATCTCGCCGGAATAATCGGTGGAAGCAACCCACAACCGCAGGATATCGGCGCCCAGCTTGTCCATTACCTCCTGCGGTGCGACCACGTTGCCCACCGACTTGGACATCTTGCGCCCCTGGGCATCGACGGTGAAGCCGTGGGTCAGCAGCCCCTTATAGGGCGGATGACCGTCGATGGCACAGCCGGTCAGCAACGAGGAATGGAACCAGCCGCGGTGCTGGTCGGAGCCTTCCAGGTAGAGGTCGGCCGCCGGCCCTTCGCCCTGTTCGGGGTGGTCGAAAACGGCAGCATGGGAGCCACGCAGCACATGCCAATGTGTCGTGCCGGAATCGAACCACACGTCGAGCGTGTCGGTGACCTTTTCGTAGTTGGCGGCCTCGTCACCCAGCAGCTCGGCGGGATCGAGACGGAACCAGGCATCGATGCCCTCCTTCTCGATGCGGTTTGCCACGGCGTCCATCAACTCGACGGTACGCGGATGCAGTTCACCGCTGGCCCGATCGAGGAAGAACGGGATCGGCACCCCCCAGTTGCGCTGGCGCGAGATGCACCAGTCCGGCCGGTTGGCGATCATCGAGTGCAGGCGCGCCTTGCCCCAGGACGGCACGAACTGAGTCGCTTCGATGCCTTCCAGTGCGCGCTGGCGCAGCGTTCTGCCGTCCTGCCCCTCGATATCCATGCCCACGAACCACTGGGCCGTGGCGCGGTAGATCACCGGGGTCTTGTGGCGCCAGCAGTGCATGTAGCTGTGGCTGATCTTTTCGTGGGCCAGCAGCGCACCGACCTCCTCGAGCTTGGCGACGACCTGCGGATTGGCCTTCCAGATCATCTGCCCGCCGAAGAACGGCAGATCGTCGACATAAACGCCGTCGCCCATGACGGGATTCTTGATCTCCTCGAATTCCATGCCATAGGCGCGGCATGTCATGAAGTCGTCCACGCCGTAGGCCGGGGCGGAGTGCACGATACCGGTACCCGCGTCGGTTTCCACGTAATCGCCCAGATAAACCGGCGACAGGCGGTCGTAGAACGGATGACGGAAACGCAGGTTCTCGAGCTTGGCCCCGGTCGTGGTGGCCACCGCCTCGCCCTGCAGCCCGAAACGCTGCAGGCAGCTCTCGACCAGCGCCTCGGCCAGCACCAGCAGGCGCTCCCCGGTGTCGACCAGCGCATAGCTGACGTCGGGATGCACGTTGAGCGCCTGGTTGGCGGGAATGGTCCACGGCGTGGTGGTCCAGATTACCACGGCGGCCGGCTGGGAAAGCCGCTCGAGGCCGAAGGCCGCGGCCAGCGCCGAGGCGTCGTCGGCCGCGAAGGCGACATCGACGGCATCGGATTGCTTGTCGGCATACTCGACTTCGGCCTCGGCAAGCGCCGAGCCGCAGTCGAAGCACCAGTTGACCGGCTTGAGCCCCTTGAATACGTAGCCGTGCCGAACCATCTCGGCCAGCGCACGGACTTCGCCGGCCTCATTGACGAAGTCCATGGTGCGATAGGGACGCTCCCAGTCGCCGATCACGCCAAGGCGCACGAAATCGGTCATCTGACCCTGGATCTGCTCCGCGGCGTATTCACGGCACAGCGCACGCGCCTCGTCGGGCGGCAGGTGCTTGCCATGCGTCGTCTCGACCTTGTGTTCGATGGGCAGACCATGGCAGTCCCAGCCCGGCACATAGGGTGCGTCGAAACCGGCCAGGCCCTTCGACTTGACGATGATGTCCTTGAGAATCTTGTTGACGGCGTGACCGATGTGGATGCTGCCATTGGCGTAGGGAGGGCCATCGTGCAGCACGAACGTCTTGCGGCCCTGGCCCGCCTCGCGCAGGCGCTGATAGAGGTCGATTTCCTGCCAGCGCTGGATGCGTGCCGGTTCGCGCTTGGGCAGGTTGCCACGCATGGGGAAATCGGTTTCAGGCAGGTTCAGGGTATGCTTATAGTCGCTCATGGGGTCCCATCATCGTCGCGTCCGACGGGCGCTGCGCCCGCCGGGGAGTCAGTATTCACTGCGATCGGTGCCAGCGGCGCCGATGCCAGATATCGTGTCCAGTCCTGCTCATCGTTGCCGGTCGGGGCAGCCCGGTCCTCGAACCATTCCTTGAAATAGTACCGTGCCAGGGCCTGATCGGCGTAGATCTGGCGCTTGAGCGCCTCCAGCCCGTCGAAGGTCTTTTCGCCACGCAGCCGGGCACAGGGGAAAACCTCGAGCCGCTGACCGTAGATGTCGCCATCGAAATCGAACAGATGCACCTCGAGCACGGGGCGTGGCGAACCTACCGTGGGGCGCCAGCCGATATTCGCCACACCGCTGCGGACGCGGCCGTCCGCGAGGCGTGCGATCACTGCATAGACACCGCGTAGCGTCAGCGGTCCGGGCAATAGCGGCAGATTCGCGGTGGGTACGCCAATCGTGCGCCCCAACTTCTGGTCGGCCACCACGCGCCCGCAGTAACGATAGGGGCGTCCCAGCATGCGTGCCGCTTGTGCGAAGTTACCGCTCGCCAACAGGCTGCGGACCCGGGTGCTCGATACCCGCTCGTTATCGAGCAGGAATGTCCGGGTATGTTCCACGCCGAAGCCGCGCTCCTCGCCGACCCGCACCAACAGCCCGAAATCGCCGACCCGATCGCAACCGAAACGGAAGTCGTCTCCCACGACCAGGTGACGCACGCCGAGCCCCTGAATCAGAATGTCATCGATGAACTGATGTGCCGTGAGACTACGCAGAGCATCGTTGAACGGCAAACAAACAATGCGCTCGGCGCCGTACGAGGCCAACAGCTTCGCCTTGTCACGCAGGCGGGTGAGACGCGGCGGGGCCTGATCGCCGGCAAAGAACTCCTGCGGCTGGGGCTCGAATACCACCACCGTCACTGGCAAGCCGAGCGCCACGGCCCGGTCGCGCAACTGATCGAGAATCGCCTGATGACCGCGATGCACCCCATCGAAGTTGCCAATGGTGGCGACACAGCCCCGGTGATGCTCGCGCAAATTGTGCAAACCGCGGATCAGTTCCATGTGTCGTTCACGCGTCGATAAAAGGTGCAATTATAACGAAGGTGCCAAGCCTTGGCAGCCGCGTCCCCTAGCCGTTCAGCCGGAAGTGGCGCAGACGAATGCCGCTCGCGACCAGCCAGGCGAAATAGACGCCGGCCCCGCCGATGACCAGTCCACCCAACGCCAGGGCACGCTGCCATACGCTCCACGCCAACCAGGCCTGCCAGTCCGGCGAACACCACCATAGCCCCGCCGTCAATACTGCGCAGCCACCACCCAACTGCCAGGCATAACGCCCCCAGCCCGGCTGGAACACCAGCACGCCCTGACGACGCAGGCCACGCGCCAGCAATCCGGCATTCAGGAAAGCCGACAATGCCGTGGCCAGGGCCAGGCCGGCATGCGCCAATGGCAGGATCAATAGCAGATTGAAGACCATGTTGGCAGCCATGGCGATCATGCCGATCTTGACCGGCGTGGCCGTATCCTGGCGCGCAAAGAAACCGGGCGCGAGTACCTTGATCAGCATGAAGGCGACCAGGCCCAGAGCGTAGGCTCGCAGACTCATCGCCGCCATGGCGATGTCGTGATCGGTCATCGCTCCATAATGGAACAGGCTGATCAGCAGCGGTTCGGCCAGTACCGCCAGCGCCAGCGCCGCCGGCAAGCCGATCAGCAATACCGCGCGGATCGCCCAGTCGAGCATCCTGGCGAAGTGTTCAGTAGACTGCTCCGCATGTCGCTTGGATAGCGCCGGCAGGATCACCGTGGCGATGGCGATACCGAAGACTCCCAGCGGTAACTCGACCAGGCGGTCGGAATAGTACAGCCAGGACACGCTGCCTGCGGCCAGAAATGACGCCAGTACCGTGTCGAGCAGCAGATTGATCTGCGACACCGAAACCCCAAACAGGGCCGGCGTCATCAGCCTGAGGATACGCCTTACCCCGGGGTGGCGAAAATTGGGCCACGGCGTCGGCATCAGCCCCAGGCGCGCCAGGAACGGTACCTGAAAAGCCAGTTGCGCTGCACCGGCAATCAACACCCCCCAAGCCAACGCCATCGATGGCACCGACATCAATGGCGTCAGCCACAGCGCCGCGCCGATCAACGAGACATTGAGCAGTACCGGCGTGAACGCCGGGATCGCAAAGCGATTCCAGGTATTGAGCACGCTCCCCGAAAAAGCCGTCAGCGAGATGAGCAGCAGGTAGGGAAACGTCAGCTGCAGCATCTCGGCGGTCAGCTCAAGCTTTTCAGGATCGCGTCCAAAGCCCGGCGCAAACAGCCAGGCCAGCCAGGGCGACAGGCCAATGGCAGCCGCAGTGATCAGCGCCAACACCACCGTCAGGCTGCCGGACACGGCATCGAGCAGCTCACGCACCTCCGCCCGGGAGCGCTGGGTGGCGTACTCGGAGAGCACCGGCACGAAAGCCTGGTTGAACGCCCCTTCGGCAAACAACCGACGCATGAAGTTGGGAATCTTGAATGCGACGAAGAACGCATCCGCCCCACTTCCCGCCCCGAACAGCGCCGCAATGACCACGTCGCGGGCCAGTCCAAGGACGCGCGACAGCATGGTCATCGTGCTGACGACCAGGCCGGAACGCAGCAACCCGGTACGTACCGGCCGAGCATCCGCGGGGGGCGTTTGCGCCTGCCCCGGTGTCGACGCGGGACTGCCCGACGCCCAATCGCCCGCCGACGGCGATGTCGGTGCTCCGGCGTCCAGTTGAGTGCTTTCCCGGGCCGCAGACGGTGTCTCGCGGTTATCGTCAGGCTGCACTGTCGCCTCCTCTCATGCAGACCAGGATGTCATGCACAAAAAAACCGGCCGAGGCCGGTTTTTCTGCCGAGAATCCAATCACCGACGCGATGCGACGGCGGGTTTTCCCGTGGCGACCGGCTTACGCAGCCAGCGCCTTGATACGCTTGTTCAAACGGCTCTTGATGCGAGCGGCCTTCTTCTTGGACAGCGCGTCCTTGTCGGCGATGCGGTCGATGACCGGCTGGGCCGCCTTGAACTCGGTCATGGCAGTCGCGTGGTCGCCGCCCTGAATGGCCTTGATGACGCGCTTGATGTAAGTGCGGACCATGGAACGCTGACTGGCGTTGTGCTTGCGACGCTGTTCAGCCTGACGTGCGCGCTTCTGAGCTTGCTTGGTATTCGCCACCGTAATCTCCTTGGAGAATCTGAAACCGTTGCTGCGGTGTTAATTCGGTATAATGCGTTGACTAGACTTGGTTTTCTTTCACCCCAAGCCTGTTCGGCCGTTCAAAAATCACGGGCCATGTCTGAGAGGATGCGGCATTCTAGCATAGCCCCCCTAGCCTTGCTACAGCCCGCTCCAGCGATCTCCAACGCCCCTGATAGTCATGAGCGCAACGGCTCATCTTCACAGCACCACCAGATTGTCGCGATGGATCAGCTCCGGCGCCTCCATATAGCCGAGGATCGCCTCGATCTGATGGCTTGGTTGGCCGAGAATACGCGTCGCCTCATCGCTGCCGTAGTTGACCAGCCCCTTGGCGACCCGCTCACCCTGCTCATCGACACAAACCACCATGTCGCCGCGGACGAAATGGCCATTCAGCGCCTTGACGCCCACCGGCAGCAGGCTCGACCCCCGGCTGCGCAGCACATTGACCGCACCGGCATCCAGCGTGAGCGTGCCGCGCACCTGAAGCTGTCCGGCCAGCCAGCGCTTGCGCGCTGCCAACGGCGCATGATCCGGACGCAGCAGGGTACCCAGCCGCTCGCCGTCGACCAGGCGAAGCAACACATCGGACTGACGGCCACTGGCAATCGCCGTAACCGCCCCGGAGCGTGCCGCCAGGCGGGCAGCACGCACCTTGGTCGTCATGCCGCCCCGCCCCAGCGCACCGCCGTCGCCAGCCATGGCCGCCAGGCCGGGATCGTCGGCACGTCCCTCATGGATCAGTTGGGCTTCGGGATTGTGACGCGGGTCGGCGTCGAAAAGCCCCTCCTGGTCGGTCAGGATCACCAGCGCATCGGCCTCGAGCAGGTTGGCGACCAGCGCTCCCAGGGTATCGTTGTCACCGAAGCGAATCTCATCGGTAACCACCGTATCGTTCTCGTTGATCACCGGCACTACCCGAAGATCGACCAACGTGCGCAAGGCCGAACGTGCATTGAGATAGCGCTTGCGGTTGGACAGGTCGTCATGGGTCAGCAGCACCTGGGCGCTGCGCAATTCATGGCGTGCGAAATGGCCTTCATAACACTGCGCCAGCCCGGTCTGCCCCACGGCAGCCGCTGCCTGCAGCTCGTGCACCGCCGAAGGCCTGACATTCCAGCCCAGGCGCACCATGCCGGCTGCCACTGCCCCCGACGAGACCAGCACCACCTCGATGCCTTGCGCATGCAAGGCGGCTATCTGGTCGACCCAGCCACCGATGGCAGCTTCATCGAGACCGCGCCCATCGTTGGTGAGCAGCGCACTGCCGATCTTGACCACGATCCGCCGCGCCTCGGTCAGCGCTTCACGCCCCGGCATTCGCTCGCTATTCGTCATGCTGCGCCCTACTGCACATATTCGATCTCGACATCATGATCGTCATCGTCGATATCGTCGTCATCCTCGTCACGCTTGCGCTTGCGGCTGAGCCGAGACTCGGCCCGCGCCACAGCCTCGGCCTCCATGCGCCGACGCATTTCGCGTTCGCGCTCGGCCGCCACCTCGTCCTCGGCTTCAAGCCGGCGCTGCTCGGTCAGCCAGCGATGCACCGCCTGCACCAACGCTTGGGTTCCATCGCCACTGATCGCGGAGATGCGATATACAGGGCCATCCCAGCCTAGCCGGGAGACGATGTCGTCGACCCGCGCCTCGCGCTCGCCTTCGGGCAGCAGGTCGAGCTTGTTGAGTACCAGCCAACGCGGCCGCTCGGCAAGCGTCATCGAGAACTGCTCGAGCTCATGGGTGATGGCTTGGGCGGCATCGACCGGATCGGAGTCATCGAATGGCGCTACGTCGACCACGTGCAACAGCAGGCGCGTACGCGTCAGATGCTTGAGGAAGCGCAGGCCCAGACCGGCCCCTTCGGATGCCCCCTCGATCAGCCCCGGCACATCGGCCATCACGAAATGCTCGTGCATTCCGAGCTTGACCACGCCGAGGTTGGGCACCAGCGTGGTGAAGGGGTAGTTGGCCACCTTGGGCTTGGCTGCCGAGACCGAGCGAATCAGCGTCGACTTGCCGGCATTGGGCATGCCCAGCAGGCCGACATCGGCCATGACCTTCATTTCCAGGCGCAAGTTACGGCGCTCGCCCTCAGTCCCCGGCGTTATACGCCGTGGCGCCCGATTGGTCGACGACTTGAAGTGAATGTTGCCCAGACCACGCCGACCGCCCTGGGCCACCAGCACCACCTGACCGGGTTCGGTAACGTCGGCGATTACCTCGAGGGTGTCCTCGTCGATCAAGGTGGTGCCCACCGGCACTTTGACATGCAGGTCGTCACCGGCCTTGCCACTCATCTGGCGGCCCTGACCCGGCTGGCCATTCTGCGCCTTATAGAAGCGCTGATACTTGAAATCGATCAGGGTGTTCAGCGACTCGTCCCCGATCAGGTAGACACAACCGCCGTGGCCGCCGTCGCCGCCGTCGGGGCCGCCCTTGGGAACGTACTTCTCGCGGCGGAAGCTCAGGCACCCGTTACCGCCCTTGCCGGCTTCCACGATGATCGAGGCTTCATCGACGAATTGCATCTGTCACTCTCCCGACGGCCTACCCGCCATCATACGAAAAGGCCCCGCATCGCGGGGCCTTTTCTGCCACGGTCGAACGGCTGCGCCCGGCAACCGTCATTCCGCTGGCAACACTGGTGTATCCCGCCTCAGGCGGAGACGACACTCACGAACTTGCGATTCTTCGGACCCTTGGTCTCGAACTTGATCACGCCCTCGTTCAGTGCGAACAGGGTGTGGTCCTTGCCGATCCCAACACCGGTGCCGGCGTGGAAACGCGTGCCACGCTGGCGAACGATGATGTTGCCAGGGGTCACGGTTTGACCGCCGAACAGCTTGACGCCCAGGCGCTTGGATTCGGAATCGCGACCGTTACGGGAACTACCCGCTGCCTTCTTATGAGCCATTGCTAACTCCTCGCTCGTTCAGGGGAAGGTTCCGCTTAGGCGGAAATCCCGGTGATCTTGACTTCAGTGTACCACTGACGGTGGCCCTGACGACGCATGGAATGCTTGCGGCGACGGAACTTGATGATGCGGACCTTCTCGCCACGTCCATGGGACACGATCTCAGCGGAGACCTTGGCACCGTCGACCAGCGGCGCGCCGACCTTGACGTCGTCGCCATCGGCAACCAGCAGCACCTGGTCGAAATCCAGGCTGTCGCCGGTGGCCACTTCAAGCTTCTCGAGCTTCAGGGTCTGGCCTTCCTGGACGCGGTACTGCTTACCGCCGCTCTTGATAACTGCGTACATAACTCGCTCTCCAGACACTCATCGGGGTGGGCTCTTCATCGACCTGCGGCGAGTGGCGCCCCTTCCGGCAGCCATCTGACAGGGAGCATGATGAGTAGGGTCGCGGATTATAACGACTCGTCCGCAGGACCACAAGACCGCTTTCCCCCAGCGGCGACTTGCCTTGACGCCCTGCCTAGGGGCTCATAGCATAACCCCACCCAAGGCCGTCCCCACGCGTCACGGGGTTCTCGAAACGGCCCAATCCTTTTATAGAAAGCCAACATGCAGCCTAACGCATCGCCAATCCATGCGGCGGTGGCAGAGGACTTTGCTGCCGTCGACCGCACCATTCTCGCCCAGCTCGACTCCCGTGTCCCGCTCGTCGAAAGCATCGGCCACTACATCGTCGAAAGCGGTGGCAAGCGCCTGCGCCCGCTGCTCGTACTGCTGGCCTCGCGCGCGCTAGGCTACGACGGTGATCGCCATATCACGCTGGCCGCCCTGATCGAGTTCATGCATACATCCACCCTGTTGCATGACGACGTGGTCGACGAGTCGAGCATGCGTCGCGGGCGCAAGACAGCCAATGCCAACTGGGGCAATGCGCCCTCCGTACTGGTCGGCGACTTCCTCTACTCCCGTTCGTTCCAGATGATGGTCGAAGTCGGCTCGATGCGTGTCATGGAGATTCTCTCCGCCGCCACCTGCACCATTGCCGAAGGCGAAGTCCTGCAGTTGACCAATATCGGCAATCCCGATGTCGATGAAGCGGCGTACTTCGAGACCATTCAGGGCAAGACGGCGATGCTCTTCGAGGCGGCGACGCATAGCGGTGCCGTACTCGCTGCGGCCAATGCCGATGAGGAGATGGCGCTGCAGCTCTATGGCCGCTATCTGGGCCTGGCCTTCCAGCTCACCGATGACCTGCTCGATTACCAGGGCGATGCCCAGACCATGGGCAAGAATGTCGGCGACGACCTGGCCGAAGGCAAACCCACCCTGCCCCTGATTCAGGCCATGACCAGCGGCACGCCCGATCAGGCCCGACTGATCCGCCAGGCGATACGCAAAGGCGGTCTGGACCAGCTCGATGAAGTGCTGGCCATCGTCGTGGAAACCGGCGCACTGGACTACACCCGTCAACAGGCCGAGGAAATGTCCCGTCGCGCCCTGAGCCAGCTCGATGTGTTGCCCGCCAGTCGCTATCGCGACACCTTGGCGGAGCTGGCCAGGCTCGCGGTCGATCGCCAGGCCTGAAACGCGCGCAAGGGGGTTGCGTGCGTCAGAGCGATGCGTATAATGCAGCACCGTTGAGGCGCAAGCCCAACAGCGTCGGAGTGTAGCTCAGCTTGGTAGAGCACTGTCTTCGGGAGGCAGGGGTCGTAGGTTCAAATCCTATCACTCCGACCAGAAATTCCCGCAAACCGCCACCTTTGGATTCGTCCGGGTGGCGGTTTTCGTTTCCGCTCGCGTTCACTTCTGCCCTGCCGCCGCACCGCCCCCGGCCTCGATCTCCCGCCGCCGGTCCATCCAGCCCATGAGCGGCGCGGAAAGCATGCCATATGACACGATCGAGACCAGCACCACGAAGCTGATCAGTGTCCAGGCCGTATCGACCTCGCCGAAATTCTCGATATTGGTGGCATAGGCCAGATAATAGAATGAGCCGACGCCACGAATGCCGAACAAGCTGACGATCGAGCGCTCACAGCGGTACATGTTGCTCCCGGCCAGGCTCAGCATGCCGACAGCCGGCCGGATGATGAACAGCACCACGATAGCGGCAATGGCGATCGGCCACGTCAGGCCGTCGAGCAGCGGACCGGCCAGGCTCCCTCCGAAGAGTACCAACAAGGTCATCATCAGCAGGTGTTCGGCCTGCTCGGTGAAATCGTAGAGCCGGTGATTGTACTCGTTGTGGTTGTCGCGCCGGCGCATGACCAGCGCCGCCACGAAGACGGCCACGAATCCGTAGCCATGAATCAGTTCCGCCCCGGCATAGGCCACGAAAGTGATCCCCAGTGCGGCAAACCCCTGCCCGGTACGCGCAATGATCTTGTGACGCACGCGATAGACGATGTTGCCGAGCATGCTGCCCACGACCCAGCCAGCTGCAAAGCCGGCAGCCACCCGCCAGACCACGTCGAGAAGCAGCCACTCCCAGGTCCAGGTGCCCCAGCCGATACCGTGCGCCGCCAGACCGATAGCCAGGTAGGTGAACGGAAACGCCAACCCGTCGTTGAGCCCGGCTTCCGAGGTCAGACTGAAGCGCACTTCATCCTCCGGCTCGGCCTGGGGCGGCCCCACCCGCACGTCCGCCGCCAGTACCGGATCGGTGGGGGCCAATGCCGCGCCGATCAGCGCTGCCGTCTCCCAGGGAAGGCCGAGAAAAAAGGCGCCAAGTGCCGCAATCGCTGCGATGGATAGCGGCATGGCCAGTCCGATCAGGCGGGCAGTATTGACCCACTCCCGCCATCGGAGCCGCCTATCGATACTCAGCCCGGCACCGGTGAGCGAAACGATGATCGTCAGCTCGGTCAGAAACGCCAGTGCCTGCGGGTAATCCCGTGGCGTCAGTCCCGCCTCGCCCATCAGGTGGAAAAAGCCGTAGCCGATCGCCACGCAAATGATCGGCAGCGTCAGCGGTAGATTACGGATAAAGATCGGAAACCAGGCCACCAATAGAATCAGCAGCCCGAAGCCCCCGAGAAAATAGATATGCGATTCCACGCCAATAGCCCTCCCTGGACACCCCAGGCCCCGTCGAGGTACTCATCCATGAGCCTCGAATAGACGGAGCGATCGAATAGCGATGCCCTACAGCTTAGCGGCCCGAGCCATAAGTGGCATGCGCAACCTGCAATAGGCCAGACCTATCGGCACAGTGAGCAAGTTCAAACGGCAGAAAACCTCAACCCGGGCCATGGTGATAGGAACACCAACAATAAGCCAAGGGTGCGCCATGCAACGACTGTCATTGGATACGGGAATACTTCGCGTGCGAGACTTGGATGCCATGAAGGCGTTCTGCATCGACATGCTACGTCTGCCCGTATTGCTGGAAACCGCCACCTCGGTGACCTTCGAACTGGGTACGGACGCCCGTGGACAGACCCAGGTATTCATGCTGCTTAGCGACGACCATGCCGATGCACCTCGCCGCCTGACCCTGGAAGTCAGTGACCAAGAATTCTCTCCCTTGTGCGAGCATCTGCGCCAGCGCGGCGCTCATCTGTTCCAGAGCGAGGACAGCAGCGCCCCGGGATGTGCCTGGCGCATTCTGAGCTGCAATGCTCCGGAGGGGCATCGACTGATCGTCGTCGGTATCGATCCAACGCGCTGCGCGCCGACCTCGGCCCTCTCTCCCGCCGTCTCGAGACCATGACGCCTCAGCCCGACATCTCGCCTTCCGAGGCCTTACGAGCGCGCTCGACGGCTGCCTTGCGCGCCTTGTTACGACGATAACGACGCATCAGCGCCACGCCCAGCGCAACGAGTAGCATGACGCCCAGCGTGGCGCCCTGCCAGGGCCGGGCTGCATCCTCCAGCAGGGTCTCCAGGGTAATGATAAGCACGAATCCGAGCGCCTGGCTGGCAATGGCCAGCGCACGCAGCGGATCGAAAGACTTGCCCATGACGGCACTCCAGCGACGCCAAACGCCGCATGATGACAGGAACGAAAGACAACAGTAGGCTGGCTGCATTGTAACCGGCGACGCTCGCCGGAAGAAAACCCGTTTCCCCAAGGACCCTTTGCACCCCATGGATGCCCTCGCGCTAGGCCCACTGCTGATCCCTCTGCCCCGTCTGTACGCCTTCGCTGTGGCCCTGGTCTTGGTGCTGGCCAGTCAGGCGGCCCTGCGACTCCCCAGGTTGCAGCGCGGCCGCTGGTTCAACGGCCTGTTGCTAACCTGGCTGATCGCCGCCCGCCTGGGCCACGTATCGATGCACTGGGACAGCTATGCCGCCGCCCCGCTGGACGCGCTGAAGTTCTGGCAACCCGGCTACAGTGCCGCATGGGGTATGCTCGGCGCTGCCGCATGGAGTGTCTGGTTCCTGCGCCACCGCCTGGTCGCGCTGGTCACTGCCCAGGTCCTGCTGGCCACCGCCTTTGCCGTGTGGCTGGGGCTCATGCTGTGGAATCCATTGGGTAGCGACAGCCAAGTGCAAACATTGCCTGAACTGACCCTGGAAAACCTCGACGGCGATCCCGTGACGTTGTCATCGCTGCAGGGCGAGACGGTGGTACTCAACCTATGGGCGAGCTGGTGTCCGCCATGCCTGCGCGAGATGCCCTTGCTCGCCGAAACCGATGCCCGTGACGGTGTGCGGGTGGTCGTGGTCAACCAGGGCGAAAGTCTGCTGCAAGTGGTCCGTTATCTGGACGCCCATGCGCTGGACTTCGAGCACGCCTTGCTCGACCCTCAGCAGCGGCTGATGGCGCTGACCGCTGCGCCCGGCCTGCCCACCACCCTGCTCTTCGATGCCTCCGGCCGCCTTGTCGATCAACACGTCGGGGAAGTGTCTCGGGCGCAGCTCGATGCCTGGCTATCGCGCTAGGCACCGATCGCGCCTTGAAGCTAGCTCACGACAACGCTTAATCGTCTACATCATTTCCTGTAAGATACCGCGCCCCGTCGCTGCCAACGCGGCTTGGCAGGGTTGATTGCGACGGGCGAGCACCGTTTTTCGAGCATCGAGGCACCATGAGCGAATTCATTCCCGGCCAGCGCTGGATCAGCGACGGCGAGGCCGAACTGGGCCTGGGCACTATCCTGAACGTCGATTTCCGTAGCGTGACCGTCCTGTTCGCCGCCAGCCAGGAGACGCGCACCTACAGCGTGCGCCAGGCACCGCTGACCCGCGTGGTCTTCGGTAGCGGCGATCGCATCGATGCCGCCGAGGGCTGGCAACTGATCGTCGACGACATCAAGGAGATCGACGGCCTGATCGTCTATATCGGCGAGACAGACGACGGCGAGCTGCGCGAGCTATCGGAAGCGCAGATCGCCGACAGCATGCAGTTCAATCAAGCACGCGACCGCCTGCTGACCGGCCAGGTCGACCGCAACGACTGGTTCGACCTGCGCTTTCGCACCTTGCACCATTTCCATCGCATCGAGCAGAACCCCGCGCTGGGCCTGGCCGGTCCCAAGATCGATCTGATTGCCCATCAGCTCTACATCGCCGATGAGGTCTCGCGGCGTCACGCCCCGCGCGTGCTGCTCGCCGACGAGGTGGGACTGGGCAAGACCATCGAGGCGGGGCTCATCCTGCACCGCCTGCTGCTCACCGGACGTGCCGAGCGCGCATTGATCCTGGTGCCCGACAGCCTCACCCATCAATGGCTGGTCGAGCTGTTGCGTCGCTTCGGTCTGGAAGTCACCCTGCTCGACGAGCAGCAGAGCCAGGCCTACGGCGATGCCAATCCCTTCGAGACCGGCCAGTTGGTCCTGGCCAGCCAACAGTGGCTGTTCGCCAACCCGCACCGCCAGTCCCAGGCAGAAGCCAGCCGCTGGGACATGCTGATTGTCGACGAAGCACACCATCTGGATTGGTCACCCGAAGGCAGTGGACCGGGCTATGCCTGTGTCGAACGGTTGTCCCATGCCGTGCCCGGCTTGCTGCTGCTTACCGCCACGCCGGAACAGATGGGCGTGGAGAGCCATTTCGCCCGCCTGCGTCTGCTCGATCCGGACCGTTACCATGACCTGGTCGCCTTCAAGGCCGAGGAAACGGGCTACGTCGATGTCGCTACCGCCATCGACGCGCTCGAGACGTTGCCCGGCGACAGCGACGCCTTCACCTCGGTCGACCGCGTCATCGACGACAGCGATAGCCAAGCCCTGCTCGACATCCTGATCGATGCCGAAAGCGGCGAAGAACAGCGTGCCGCCGCACGCCGCCAACTTCGTGAGCAGCTACTCGACCGCCATGGCACCGGCCGGGTGATGTTCCGCAACAGCCGTCGCCACGTTGCCGGCTTTCCCGAGCGCCACCTCCACGTCGCCTCGCTGGAGCTGCCGTCGGCCTACCGGCGTCTGCTGCGCAAGCTGAGCCGCGACGAGGATGCGCTCGACGAGCTGCTGATCGAGACCGGCCTCGACCACCCCGACGTGGTGCTGTACCTCGATGCCACCTATCGGGCCCTCTCCGACGACCCGCTCAATGCCGAACCCTGGTGGCAGATCGACCCACGCGTGACTTGGCTGCTCGAGCTGCTCACCGACGCCGGCCGCGACAAGGTGCTGGTCATTGCTCACGACCGCGAGACCGCTACCGACCTGGCTGAAGCGCTGCGCGTGCTGGGTGGCATGCACGCCCCGGTATTCCACGAGGGCATGACACTGGTCGAGCGCGACCGCGCGGCAGCCGAGTTCGCCGACGAGGAGGATGGCAGTCAAGTCATGGTGTGCTCGGAAATCGGCTCGGAAGGGCGCAATTTCCAGTTCTGTCGCCATCTGGTGATGTTCGACCTGCCCCAGCATCCCGACCAGCTCGAACAACGCATCGGGCGTCTCGACCGTATCGGCCAGCGCCACGCCATTGAGCTGCATGTGCCGGTCTTTGCCGACAGCCCGGGGGAGCGGCTGCTGCGTTGGTATCGCGAGGGAATGGACGCCTTCAGCGCCCCTCATGGGGTGGGCAGCGATTTGTACGACGCCTTCGGTGACGCCCTGGCCGATGCCCTGCTCGACCCGGAGAGCCTCGACGAGATCATCACCGAGACCCGCTCCCTGTTCGAGGCGCGCCTGGCCGAACGCGACGCCGGGCGCAATCGCCTGCTGGAACTCAACGCCTGCCGTCACGAGCGCGCCGAGTCCGTCGCCGCCGCCATTCGCGAACTGGATGCCGACAAGGCGCTGCCGCGCTATCTCGACCAGGCTTTCGACATTTTCGGCATCGACAGTCAGGACCTGGGTGGCGAGCTGATTCATCTGCGCGCCGGCCCGCATATGCTGGACGGTCTGCCCGGCCTGGCGAAGGGTGAGGAAGGCTTCACGGCCACCGCTTCACGCGCCCGTGCCCTGGCCCGTGACGATGTACAGCGCCTGTCCTGGGAACATCCGCTGGTTCGCGAGATGCTGGGGCGCATACTCGACGGTGCGATGGGCAACACCGCCCTGGCGCTGCTCAATCATCCGGCGATTCCCGCCGGCCGGCTGATGGTGGAACTGGTGTTTCGCACCTACTGTCCGGCGCCGGCGCGCCTGCACGTCAATCGCTTCCTGCCGCCCACGGCGATCCGCGTGCTGCTCGACGAATCCGGAGCCAACCTGACGGATAAGGTGTCCTTCACCGGCCTCGCCAAGAACCTGCAGAAGGTCAAGAAAGCCGTAGCACGCGATCTCATCAAGTCACGCCACGACCAACTGCGCGACCTGCTGGTCCAAGGCGAGAGTGAGGCCGACCGCGAGTTGCCGAGCCTCATCGAGACGGCACAACGACGCATGCGTGACGAGCTCGACAGCGAACTCACTCGTCTGCAAGCGCTTGCCCGGCACAATCCGGCGGTCCGTGACGATGAGATCCAGGCCCTGCGCGACGAGCGTCAGGCCCTCGACGCAGCCATCGAGGGTACCCGTCTGCGCCTGGACGCCGTGCGGGTGATCGTGACCGTGGATAACGAAACACGGCGTTAGCGGTTCAGCGTCCCAAAATGGCAGTGAGCGCTTCGTCCAGTGTCGGATAGAGGAAGGTGAACCCCGCCGCCTCGAGCCGCCGGGGCCGCATGTCGGCCCCGGTCAACAACAGTCGGGACATTTCGCCCAGGGCCAGTTTCAAGAGCGGTGCCGGCGCAGGCACCAGTGCCGGGCGCTGCACATGCTTGGCCAGGGTGCGCGTGAACTCGGCATTGGTCACGGGGCGCGGCGCCGAGCCATTGAAAGGACCCTTCAACGTTGTCTCTCGCAATAGGTACTCGATGCTGCGCACCAGATCGAGACGGTGAATCCACGGCATGAACTGCCGCCCGCCGCCCATACGCCCACCCAGGCCCAGCCGAAAGGCGGGCAGCATCTTCTGCAACGCGCCGCCATCGGCGTCCAGTACCAAGCCAGTACGCAGCAGTGCCACCCTGACATCGTAACGCTCGGCGCCGCGTGCCGCCGTTTCCCATTCGGCACATAACCGATGGGCGAATTCGTCATGGGGTTCGGTGTCCTCGTCGACGGAACGCTGGCCCTGGTCGCCGTAATAGCCCATGGCCGAGCCAGAGACCATGACCTTGGGTGGCGTCGGCAGTCGTGCGCACAACGTCACGAGATCGTGTGTGATCCCCAGCCGGGAGTCGAGCAGACGCTGCTTCTGCGCCTCGCTCCAGCGCCGTCCGGCGATCGATTCGCCCGCCAGATTGACGATGGCGTCAGGTGACGTATCCACGAAATCGAGTACATGCTGGCGGATGTCGCAGCCGGCAGGCAGGTGCCGGCGCGCCTTGTCCGGTGATCGGGACACGACCGACAACGCATGGCCGCGCTCTTGAAGGTAGCGACACAGCAGCTGCCCAACGAAGCCACTGCCTCCGGTGATGAGAATTCGCATGGTGCTCCAAGTTGCTCAGCATTTATACAGATATTCTACATAACTGCTAATCTGCTAAGTCTAGCTGCGATGACCGTTGGCTGCGCCGGTCTCATTGAAGATCGCAAGGATTGTACAATCCAAGCATCTTGTACAAAATAATGACCACGACTTGTCGAGGTAAAACGAGCAGCCAGCCTCGCCAGGGCGCGGCAGCAAGGCTTTTCCAGCGAGAGGAATGCGTGTGCATGAACGATAAGGCGATGAATCCGGCCGATGCGCCGCTTTACCCAATACGCGAAGTGTCCCGATTGACCGGCGTCAACTCGGTCACCCTGCGTGCCTGGGAGCGCCGCTACGGGCTGATTCGCCCTCAGCGAACCCCCAAGGGACATCGTCTTTATGCCCGCGACGATATCGCCCGCATCGAGCGCATTCTGCAATGGCTCGGCCGGGGCGTTCCGGTCAGCCAGGTTCGTGACCTGATCGATCAGCCAGAAGCCGCCACGCCTGCCCCCGATACCGAAAGTGGCGACTGGGTCAGTCAGCGTCAGCAGCTCATGGTTGCCGTGGAGGCGCTCGATCTGCCGAGACTCGAAGCGTTATTCAACCAGAGCCTGGCGCTCTATCCGGTCAATGTCGCCTTGACCGAACTCTGGCAACCCGCTCTTGCCCAGCTCGAAGACGGTTGGAGCGACAAACTAGGGAACGGGCTGCAGCGCAGCTTGCTTGAGGCCTTTCTGCGCACCCGGATAGGGACTCGTCTCTACCACGCCAATTATGTGGCCCGCGGTCCTCGCTTGCTGCTGGCGCGACTGCCCGAGGAAACCAGCCAGCTGGGCGTGCTGTTACTGGCGCTAGCCGCCTCGCACGAAGGGTATCGGGTGGTGTTGCTGGACAGCGTTCCGCCGCTCAACGAACTGTCTCTTGCCGTGGACCGCCTGCATGTTGCCGCCGTGGTGCTGGTCAGCGCCCAGGCAGAACGCTCCGATCTGATGCGCCGCCAACTGCCTCGCCTGGCCGGACAGCTAACCACGCCCATCTGCCTGGCTGGCCCCGTGACACGCATCCGTGCAGCGGAACTCGCAAGCAGTGGCCTGGAAACGCTAGGCGAAGACCCCGTGCAATCGGCCAGTCGACTGGGCCCGCTCCTCAATCAGTAATTTCCCAGGGCAGGAACTCAGCGATGGCTCGCCAACTCGTCTGGTTTCGCAGCGATCTGCGCACGTTCGACAACACGGCCCTGGCCGCCGCAGCGGCAAAGGGACCGGTAATCGCCGTGTTCCTGCATTGCGCCCCTCAGTGGCGGGAGCATGGCCATGGCGCCAACAAGATCGATTTTTGGCGACGCGGCGTCGAGGCGTTGGGTGACGCCCTCAACGGCCTGAACATTCCGCTATTGCAACGCAGCATTGCTCGCTTCGAAGAGGCCCCGGAGATGCTGCTGACGCTGGCACGTGAGCATGACATCGCCTCGTTGCATTTCAATCGCGAATATCCACTTAACGAATGGCGTCGCGATCAGGCCGTCGCCGAGGCTTTCCGGCAGGCCGGGCTAGATGCCCAAGCGCATACCGATGCCGTGGCCTTCGCTCCAGGCGAACTGCTCACCGGTAAAAATGAGTACTACCGTGTCTTTACTCCATTCGCCAAGGCCTGGCACCGTGCAATAGATCACCAACGCCTGGCCCTACGCGATACCCCGGCGCCTCAGGCACGCCTGAAGCTCGATAGCGATCCCCTACCCAAGCTACCTGATGGCTTCGTTCAGCCCATCGACCCTGTCCTCTGGCCCGCCGGCCAGGACGCCGCCGCCGACCGGCTCGCGCGCTTTCTACGCTACCGTGCCCGCCATTATCGCGACGCTCGCGATCTGCCCTCGGTGCCTGGCACCAGTGAGCTTTCGCCTTACCTGGCCCTGGGAATGATTTCCCATCGTCAGTGCCTACAGGCAGTCATGAGCGAGAACGGCGGTCAACTGGCCGATGGCGACGCCGGGCTGACCAGCTGGGTCAACGAACTGATCTGGCGGGAGTTCTATCAGCACATTGCCTTTGGCTTTCCCGAGGTATGCCGCTATCGCCCCTTTCAGGCGCACACGGCGAACCTGCCCTGGCGGGACGACAACGAAGGCTTCCGGGCCTGGTGCGAGGGACGCACCGGCTACCCGCTCATCGATGCCGCCATGCGCCAACTGGTGACGACGGGGTGGATGCACAATCGGCTACGCATGGTCACCGCCATGTTCCTTAGCAAGCATCTACTGATCGACTGGCGACGCGGCGAAGCCTTCTTCCTCGAACACCTAGTCGATGGCGAATTCGCGTCCAACAACGGGGGGTGGCAATGGGCCGCCTCGACGGGAACCGATGCAGCGCCCTATTTCCGGATATTCAATCCCATGACACAGTCACGGCGCTTCGATGCCAGCGGCACGTTCATCGCCGAATTCCTCCCCGAGTTGGCGGAACTCCCCGAGAAAGCCCGCCATGACCCGTCCCGAGAGCAGCGCGAGGCACTCGGCTACTCGCCTCCCCTCGTCGATCACAAGGCGGCGCGTGAACGCGTCCTGGATGCCTTCAAGTCGCTGCAGAGCTCGTCCTGAGTGGTGGCTATCCGGGGGGGGACAGAGCGGCTAGCGTCACTAGATCACTACGCCAGGCTCGCTCAGTTGATCGGCTGGGAGGCGTTGAGATAGCGCGCCTCGATCGCCGTGACCGACTCGGGGCGGGCGAACAGGAAGCCCTGGGTCAACGGGCAGCCATGCTCGATGAGAAAGTCGCACTGGGCCTGAGTTTCTACACCTTCGGCCACTACGTCCAGGTGCAGGCCGCGTGCCATGGCCAGTACCGCCACGACGATGGCGGCATCGGCACGGTCATCGGGCAGAGCCTGGATAAAGGCGCGGTCGAGCTTGAGCTTGTCGACGGGCAAGCGCTTCAGGTAGGCCATGGAGGAGTAACCGGTACCGAAGTCGTCGATGGCGATCTGATGCCCCTGATGTCGTAGCGCCTCGAGACGCGGGGAGATATCGCCGGCACGTTCATCGAGTAACACCGACTCGGTCAGCTCCAGCCCCAACATGCTCGCCGGCACCTTGTGCTGCGCTAATGCCGCGGCCAACCGCGATTCCAGATCGCCCTGAATCAGCTGCAGTGCAGAGATGTTCACCCAGATGGGTACGCGCGGCATGCCACTGGCACGCCAGCTTGCCTGCTGCGCGACGGCGCGCTCGATGACCCAATTGCCCAAGGCAGTCATCAGACCATGGCGTTCGGCCAACGGAATGAAATCGGCCGGCGAGATCATGCCCTGCTCCGGATGGCGCCAGCGCAGCAACGCCTCCATCCCCACCAGCGCGCCATCGACCAGGCGATGCTGGGTCTGATAGAAGAGTTCGAGCTGGCCGCCCTGTGCCAAGGCACGTCTCAGCTCATTGACCAATGCCAGCTGCCGATCTCCCGCGACTTCGAGCGAGGGGCGAAAACGGCGGTCGTGGTTGCGGCCATGACGTTTGGCACTGTAGAGCGCCGACTCCAGACGCTGGAAAAGCACCCCCGAATCGCCGCCATCCTCCGGCGCACGGCAACTGCCGATGGTCAGACCCAGGCGCAGGGAGTTGCCGTTGAGTTCGAAGGGTTCGCTCAGGTGCTCGCGCAGGCTGGCAATCCACTTCTCGTGATCGTCGAAGGTCGTGGTGCGTATCACCATGAACTCGTCGCCGCCCAGGCGTCCGACCACGCCACCGGCCACGAAGGCGGCGAGACGCTGGCCGAAGCGCGCCAACAGGCGGTCGCCGTTGTCCACCCCCAGGCCGTCATTGACCGCCTTGAAGCCGTCGATGTCGATCAGCGCCAGATCGAGCCCCTCGCCGGCACGCAGGCGCTGGAGTCGCGATGTCAGCATGTCGTGCAGGCGGCGGCGATTGGGCAGGCCGGTCAGCGGATCCTCGAAACCGATACGACGCAGGTCCTGCTCGCGGGCCTTATGGCGTGAAATGTCGGTGAACAAGCCCACGTAGTGGCTGACGTGCCCGCGTTCGTCGGGGCAGGACTGAACCCGCAACCACTCGGGGAACTGATCTCCATGCTTGCGCTGGTTCCAGATCTCGCCCTCCCAGCGTCCGGTGGCATGAAGCGTCTGCCAGTAGCGGTCATAGAACGCCTTGTCGTGACGCCCCGCCGAGAGGGCTGACGAGTCGAGGCCGCGCACTTCGTCATGGGTATAGCCGGTGATTTGAGTGAAGGCCGGGTTGACGGTCACGATACGATTGCGGTCATCCGTGATGACAACCCCATCCTCGGAAAGCTTGAGTGCTTCCTCGCTCAGCCGGCGCCGGCGATGCTCACGGCGCACCTGGCGCCAGCAGTCGACCAGGCCGACGATCACGATGGCCAGGCACGCCAGACGCAGCGAGGCAAATGGCAGCCAGGCCATTGCCATCAGGGCAGCCAGGCCCATCCAGGCCAGGGGTCGATTAAGCGAAAAGGAGGGCCACATGGTATCTCGTCGTTGGGTTCGGCAGCCGACATAAGCGGGCATCATGCCCCGCAGAGGAAGTTGGGCGCAAGCCGAAAGCGGTCAACGGCTGGCGTTGCGCCGACCCGAGCAGCGAACTAAGGTGATTGACATGTCGCAAAATGCCGTCAGTAGTAATCCGCATGGCGTGCATTCGCCACGCGCTACCAGTAGACTAGGCGCGTCTGCGCAGGGCGCACGATGCTCAATTCTGACTCTCGGAACGATTCAGTGACCAAGCAACACTCCTTTAGCTACGAAGAGCTGCTGGCATGCAGCAGAGGCGATCTGTTCGGCCCAGGCAATGCCCAACTGCCAGCCCCCAATATGCTGATGCTCGACCGCATCACCCGTATCCACGAGGATGGCGGCAAGCATGGCAAGGGGGAACTGGTGGCCGAACTGGATATCCGCCCTGACCTGTGGTTCTTCGATTGCCACTTTCCCGGCGACCCGGTCATGCCCGGCTGCCTGGGCCTGGATGCCATGTGGCAGCTGGTCGGTTTCTATCTCGGCTGGCTGAGCCATCCGGGACGCGGCCGCGCACTAGGCTGCGGCGAGGTCAAGTTCTCGGGCCAGATCATGCCCGACGCCGACAAGGTTACCTATCACATTCACGTGAAGCGGATAATCACGCGCCGGCTGATTCTAGGTATCGCCGACGGCACGGTGGCTGTCGACGGTAATGAGATATACCAGGCCAATGACCTGCGTGTCGGCCTGTTCACCTCCACTGCGAATTTCTGATCAGGAGGCTTGCATGCGACGAGTGGTAGTCACCGGTCTGGGTATCGTTTCTTGTCTCGGCAATGATCAGCGTCAGGTGCTGGATGCCCTCAAATCCGGACGGTCAGGTATCCGTTTCAAGGAAGAGTACGCCGAGCGGGGTTTTCGCAGTCAGGTCGCCGGTACGGTCGAGATCGATCTCGATGCGCTGGTCGACCGCAAGCAACGCCGCTTCATGGGCGACGCCGCAGCCTACGCTTACGTATCGATGGCCCAGGCCATCGAAGACGCTGGTTTGACGCCCGAACAGGTATCCAATGACCGTACTGGCCTGATCGCCGGTTCCGGCGGCGCCTCCAGCGCCAACCAGGTGGAAGCCGCCGATGTTCTGCGCGAGAAGGGCTTGCGCCGCGTCGGTCCTTACCGGGTCACCCGCACCATGGGCAGCACGGTATCGGCATGTCTGGCGACGCCCTTCCAGATCAAGGGCATCAATTACTCCATTTCCTCGGCCTGCGCCACGTCCGCGCACTGCATCGGCAATGCCGTCGAGCAGATCCAGCTCGGCAAGCAGGATATCGTGTTTGCCGGCGGCGGCGAGGAGGAACATTGGACCTTGTCGTGCCTGTTCGACGCCATGGGCGCCCTGTCCACCGGCTACAATGACACGCCCGAGAAAGCCTCGCGCCCTTACGACAAGGCCCGTGACGGCTTCGTCATTGCCGGCGGTGGCGGCATGCTGGTACTCGAGGAACTCGAACACGCCAAGGCCCGTGGCGCCAAGATCTATGGCGAAGTGGTCGGCTATAGCGCGACCTCTGACGGCTACGACATGGTCGCTCCGTCCGGCGAAGGCGCGGTGCGCTGCATGCGTCAGGCCATGCATGGACTCGAAGGCGGAATCGACTATATCAACACGCATGGCACCTCGACACCGGTCGGCGACCTCGCCGAACTCAAGGCGATCCGCGAGGTGTTCGGCAATGCCACGCCGCCGATGAGTTCCACCAAGTCATTGACCGGTCATTCGTTGGGCGCGACCGGCGTGCAGGAAGCCATCTACTCGCTGCTGATGATGGAGCACGATTTCATCGCCGCGTCGGCCAACGTCGAACAGCTCGACGAGCAGGCCGAGGGCTTCGATATCGTCACCGCCCGTCGCGACGTTCCGGTGAAGCGCGTCCTTTCCAACAGCTTCGGCTTTGGCGGCACCAATGCCTGCCTGGTCATGGAAAAACTGCGCGATTGACCCGGGATATGTCTCGATGCTAAACGGGCGCCCTGCGGGGCGCCCGTTTTTTGTTGCAATTACACCGGCATTTGCGGTGAGGGTGCTTGGGCCCGCTCGGGACGCGGTACCTCGGATATTTCGTCGAGCTGAGCCTCGATCCAGCGCTCGACGTCGACCAACACGTCTTCCGGCGTACGCCCCTCGGTGGCGATGGGATCGCCGACCACCACCGACAGCCTACCGGGGTTCTTGATCCAGTGCCGGCCGGGCCAGCGCTCGCCGGCATTATGGGCAACAGGTAACACCGGTACCCCGGCGCGACAGGCGATCACCGCGCCACTCTTGTTGTAGCGACGCCGCTGGCCGGGGTCGACCCGTGTCCCTTCGGGGAATATCAGCACCGACAAGCCTTCCTTGAGACGCTGTGGCCCTTGGGACAGGACCTGTTTCAGCGCCTTCGAGGGGCGCGAGCGATCCAGCGCGATGGGATGCAGCAGGCGTAGTGCCCAACCGAACAGCGGCAGGCGCAACAGCTCCTGCTTGAGCACGGTACACACCGGTGGCTTGAGCACCTGCAGATAGATGGTTTCCCACTCGCACTGATGGTTGGAGAGAATCACCATGGGTCCTTCCGGGAGGGCCTTGTGTCCGCGAAAGTCGTAGCGAATGCCGCAGATCCAGGAGAACCAGGCAATGATGAAGTGATTGTAGAGATTCAGTAACCGATAGCGGGACGGTAGCGGCAATAGCGGCGCTATCGGCAGGCATAACAAGCCGAAGAACAGTATGGCCAGAAAATAACCCGCATAGAATATGACGCTACGCAGCGCGTTCATTCCTTGCCTCCCTGCGCTCTGTAGGCCTGGCACCAGGTATCCAGCAGGCGCCCCAGCTCCAACCGCCAAGGCTTTTGGTGCACCCCGAAGACATCGAGGACCCGCCGACAGTTGAGGACACGCCGCAGCGGTTGGTCGTGGTGGTGGTTGAGGGCGACCAACCGGCCCAGCTCGACCGTCTCGCCCACCCCTTCGAGGCGTGTCGCCAGTTGCGTGCGCACCACCGAGGTGAACGTGTAGGCACTGACCGGCTCCGTACCAGCCAGATGATAGGCGCCCCACGCATTGGCACCGCAGGCTTGCTGCTGCAGCATGCCGATCAGCGCCATGGCGGCGGCGTCGGCCGACGTTGGGCAGAAGATGACATCCTCGGCGGCACGGACTTCCTGCCCGGTCAACAGACTGTCGACAAGCTCGGTCAGCCAGGCGCCGGCGCCTTCCAGCGCGAACAGTGGTCCCAGCCGCACGATCAGGTGTCGGGCTTGATGCTCCCGGATACGGTCACCGGTCAGTATCAAGCGCTGCAGACTCTCGTCGCGTGGCGCCGGGATGACATGTTCGTCGATAGGCGCCTCGGCGCCGTCTTCATAGAGCTGATCCGAGACACACCATACCAGAGGCACGCCGGCCTGCCGGCAGGCATCCATACACGCCTCGACTGCCTCGGCGTGCGCCGTCACTGCCGCAGGATCGGCACTGATCGGCTGGGCCAAGGGTGGAATCACCAAGGCATCCGGGGCCACCTCGTCGAGGTGGTCGGGACTCACCGTCACGCCCTCCTCGATTTCCAGCACGGTATCACCGCGCCGATTGGCCTCGCGGGCCAGCGCCAGGCTGAGACAGTGCCCGGCATCCAGAATCAACAGCTTCACGGCGCTTCCTTTTCTCGCAAACTCACCTGCCCGGAACGCGGGCAACGGCTCCGTTGCCCTCCTTGGCCAAAAGGGGCCCATACTTAGCATGTCACCCAAGCGCTGTCATCATCACCATTCTCATCGCAGTCGCTTTGCGGCACCATGCCGATAACCATTCCTGACCCACCGAGGGCATTCCATGACCGAGACCGTTCACTGTGTCTGGCCCGGCCGCGCCCAACTCGGCGAAGGCCCGCTGTGGTCGACCGAGCATCGGGCGCTATTATTCGTCGACATTCGCGGCAGTCGGCTGCTGGTGCATTACCCGCAGGACGGGGCCACCCATGCCTGGCCCCTGGAAGAGGCCTGTTGCTGGCTGGTGCCGCACGCCCAGGGCGGTTTCGTCGCCGGGCTGCGCTCCCGCATCGTCCGCATGGAGCTTGATATCGACGGGCCCCGGATCGTCGAGACACTGGCTCACCCGGTCGCCGGCCGGTCGGGACAACGCCTCAACGACGGCAAGGCCGACCCCTCAGGGCGTCTATGGTTCGGCACCATGGACGATGCCGAGCAGGAGGCCAACGGAGGTTTCTATCGTTTCGACCGCCGGGGCCTGAGCGAGGTCGATACAGGCTATGGCGTACCCAATGGCCCGGCGATCGATGCCAGTGGCACCACGCTTTACCATACCAACAGCCCGACCTGCACCGTCTACGCCTTTGACCTGACGGCGACGGGCCAGCTTGCCAACAAGCGAGCCCACCTGCGTTTCGATCCTAGCCATGAGGGCCACCCCGACGGTATGACCCTGGACGCCGAAGGCGGCCTCTGGGTGGCCCATTGGGACGGCGGGTGTATCAGTCGCTTCCTGCCGGACGGCACACTCGATCGCCGGATTTCGCTTCCTGCGTCACGCGTCACCAGCTGCGCTTTTGGCGATGACGATTTCGCTACGCTGTATATTACCACTGCCAGCGTGGGCCGCGATGCCGAACCTCAGGCAGGCGCGCTGTTCGCGGTCCGCCCGGGGGTGGTCGGCCGGGCACCCTGCCACTATGTATGAAGTATCCTCCGCGCTGCCCCGCACATTCTATGCACGCTCGGCCCTGGAGGTCGCCCGAGATCTGCTTGGCAGGCATCTGGTGCGCCATATCGGCCAGGAATGCTTGGTGGGTCGTATCGTCGAAACCGAGGCCTATGGCGGTGCACTTGATTCCGCCAGCCACGCCTCGCGGGGCCTGACGCCGCGCACGGCCCCGATGTTCGGCCCACCCGGCCACGCCTACGTCTATCTCATCTACGGCCTGCACGACATGCTCAACGTGGTGACCGACCCCGACGGCGAGCCCGGGGCCGTGCTGATCAGGGCCATGACGCCGGTTCGAGGTGAGGCGCAGATGATCGCTCACCGTGGCGGCCGACGCGGGCGCGTACTCAGCGATGGCCCTGGCAAGCTGGCCCAGGCCATGAACGTCAGCGTGAGTGAACTCAACCGCCACGACCTGTGCCTCGGCGAACGGTTATGGCTGGCGCCGGGCGAGCCGCCACCCGACGCTCGCGTCACGGCCGGTCCGCGTATCGGCATCGACTATGCCGACCCGGCGGACCGCGAGGCACCGTGGCGCTTTGTGATCGCCTGATCCCGACATGAAAAAAGCCCGCAGAAGCGGGCTTTTTCATGCACATTGCCAGGGCATTCGTCAGAACGGGATTTCGTCATCGAAGTCGTCGAAGCTGCCGGGGCTGGGGGCACCGTAATTGCCGCCTCCCTGCTGGCCGCCGGCCGGGGGCTGCTGGGGCGGCTGCTGAGCGGGGCGCTGCTGAGGCTGCCCACCACCTTGGGGGGCATTGCCGTAGCCACCACCCTGCTGGCCGTAACCGCCCTGAGGTGCACCATAATTGCCCTGAGGCTGCTGCCCGTAATCGGCACCGCCGCCCTGCCCACCACGGGTATCGAGCATCTGCATGTCGTTGGCGACGATTTCGGTGCTGTAACGATCCTGGCCGTCCTGGCCTTGCCACTTGCGCGTCTGCAAACGGCCTTCGATATAGATTCGAGAGCCTTTCTTGACGTACTGCTGGGCGATCTCGGCCAACTTGTTGAACAACACGACCGAATGCCATTCGGTGCGTTCCTGACGCTGACCGCTCTGGCGGTCGGTCCAGCTATCGGTAGTCGCGATACGCAGGTTCGCCACCGGGTTGCCCGACGGCAGGAAACGTACATCGGGATCCTGCCCCAGGTTACCGATCAGAATGACCTTGTTTACACCACGGGCCATGGTTGACTCCTTACATGATCTTGGAATTGAAAGACCTGAGACAGGCCGCGTGACACGCCCTCGTCAGTCAGGCAGCCTGGCTACCTGCCAAGCGATGGCGGTCACACACCGCGATGCGTACGCCCGGAGCCGACGACTCGGGCCAGCGCATCGGCATCGAGCCGCTGGCGATCCACCTTGAGATAGGCGACTCGCTCTTCGGGCACCACGAGCACGTCTTCCACGCCCGCCACATCGGCAAAACGCGCCATCAACGTATCCAGCGCATCACCTTCCTGCTCGTCCAGGGCCACCACCTCGCTCGACAGATGGCGCGGTGCCGGCATCCCCCAGATGACGATCAGCCACACGGCGGCAAGCAGGGCGGTGCCGAGAAATACTGCATCATAACCGAAACGCTGCGCGAGAGCGCCCCCAAGCACGCCTCCCAGGAACGCACCCATGAACTGGCTGGTCGAGTAGATCCCCATGGCGGTGCCTTTGGCCCCAGCCGGTGCCAGTTTGCTGATCATCGAAGGCAGCGTCGCCTCCAGCAGGTTGAAGGCAACGAAGAAAGCCAACAGCAAGCCGAACAGTTCCCAGCGCTGATGGCCAAACTCGCCCAGCAGCAACAGGACCAGGGTCATCGCTGCCACGGTGCCTAGAAAGGTGGCTTTCATGCGGCGATATTTCTCCGCCACGATCACCAATGGCACCATGCATATGAAGGCCAGCCCCATCACGGCGAGATAGACCCAGCCTTGATGGTCGGCCTCGATGCCCACCGCCACCAGCCGAAACGGCAACGCCACGAAGGCGGCCATCAGGATGAGATGCAGCGAGAAGATCGAGAAGTCCAGACGCAGCAGGTCGCTGCGGGCCAGGGTGCTGCGCAACTGGCTACGGTCCAGCCCCACGTCGCGATGCCGGGCTCGCCGCGGTGCAGCCGGCACCAGGCGCCACAACACGATGAGGCTCAATAGAGCCAGCAGCGCCGTGAACCAGAACACCCCGGACAAGCCGAAAGTCGATGCGACCAACGGGCCGACTACCATGGCGATGGCAAACGCGACACCGATCGACAATCCAATGGAGGCCATGGCGGCGGTGCGCACCTGTTCACGCGTCTGGTCGGCCAGCAACGCCATGATCGCCCCGGCCACGGCTCCACTGCCCTGCAGGCAACGTCCGGCGATGATTCCACCGATCGTCGTCGCCTGGGCAGCGACGATGCTACCGACGATGAACAGCACCAGGCCGCCGGCAATGACAACCTTGCGCCCGATCCGGTCGGAGAGCAGGCCGAAGGGAATCTGCAACACGGCCTGGGTCAGGCCGTACGCGCCCAGCGCCAGTCCGACCAGTAACGGTGTGGACCCGGCCAGGTCATCGGCATACAAGGCAAGCACCGGCAGCACCATGAACAGGCCCAGCATGCGCGTGGCATACAGGCCGGCCAGGCCGGTGATGGCGCGACGTTCAGTGGCAAGCAGACGAGAGCTCATGAGCGGGATCGCATACAGATGGAAGCGGGTTTGCAAAACGGCGGCTCGCGCACCGGCAGCCGTCAGCGGGGATAACATTCTACCGGTCCGAGCGGTCGGAGGAAAAGCATAGTGTCGTTTTGTCGCCCTACCCGAGCGTCGGGTCCGGCACACGCTCACTGGCGTGCTATGGTGAAGGCGGCCTAGATCGTATAATTGAAACTTTTGCGATGCGAATGAGGTGGGAATGGACAAGATCCAGGTCAGGGGTGCCCGAACGCATAACCTCAAGAACATCGATGTCGAACTGCCGCGCGACAAGCTGATCGTGGTGACCGGGCTGTCCGGGTCCGGCAAGTCGTCGCTGGCCTTCGACACGCTGTACGCCGAGGGGCAGCGCCGCTACGTCGAGTCGCTTTCCACCTATGCCCGGCAATTCCTGTCGATGATGGAAAAGCCCGACGTCGACCATATCGAGGGGCTGTCGCCGGCGATCTCCATCGAGCAGAAGTCCACCTCGCACAACCCGCGCTCCACCGTGGGCACGATCACCGAGATCTACGACTATCTGCGCCTGCTGTTCGCTCGCGCCGGTACACCGCGCTGCCCCGAGCACGGCACCGATCTGGAGGCCCAGACCGTCTCGCAGATGGTCGATCAGGTGCTGGCCCTGCCCGAGGGCAGCCGGCTGATGCTGATGGCGCCGGTGGTCTCGGGACGCAAGGGCGAGCATCTGCAACTGATCGCCGAGCTGCGTGCGCAGGGCTTCGTGCGCGCCATGGTCGATGGGCATGTCGTCGAACTCGACGACGTGCCCGCCCTGGAGAAGAACAAGAAGCACGACATCAGCGTGGTGGTGGATCGCATCAAGGTGCGCGGCGACCTTCAGCAGCGCTTGGCGGAGTCCTTCGAGACCGCGCTGAACCTGGCCGACGGCATCGCCGTGGTTCACTTCATGGACGGCGAACGGGAAGACATCCCCTTTTCGGCACGCTTCGCCTGCCCGGTCTGCGGCTACTCCATCGCCGAACTCGAGCCGCGGATGTTCTCGTTCAACAACCCCGCAGGCGCCTGCCCTTCCTGCGACGGATTGGGCATGCAGCAGTTTTTCGATGCCGACAAGCTGATCAGCCACCCGGAACTGTCACTGGCCGAAGGCGTGATCAAGGGCTGGGACCGACGCAGCGTCTATTACTTCAACCAGCTTGAGGCCGTGGCCAAGCATTACCGCTTCAAGCTGGAGACACCGTGGAACGATCTCGCCCGGCATGAACGCGAGGTCATCCTGCACGGCAGCGGGCACGATGCCGTCGCCTTCAGCTACGTCAACGACCGCGGCCGCAAGGTGACGCGTGAGCACCCCTTCGAAGGCGTGCTGCCCAACATGCAGCGCCGCTACCGGGAAACCGAATCGAACATGGTGCGTGAGGACCTTGCCAAATACTTGGCGGTTCAGCCCTGCCCCACCTGTCACGGCAGCCGACTGCGTCGCGAAGCCCGCAACGTGTTCATCGATGACCACACGCTACCCGACATCGTGCACTTTCCGATCGGCGAGGCCTGGAACTATTTTCGCCAGCTCGAACTGCCGGGACGCAAGGGTGAGATCGCAGTAAAGATCATTCATGAGATACACGCGCGTCTGGAATTTCTGGTCAACGTCGGTCTCGATTACCTGAACCTCGAGCGCAGCGCCGACACCCTGTCGGGCGGCGAAGCCCAGCGTATCCGCCTGGCCAGCCAGATCGGCGCCGGGTTGGTCGGGGTCATGTACATCCTCGACGAACCCTCCATCGGGTTGCATCAGCGTGACAACGACCGGCTGCTCAAGACGCTGGAGCATTTGCGCAACCTCGGCAATACGGTGATCGTCGTCGAGCATGACGAAGACGCCATCCGCGCCGCCGATCATGTACTCGACATCGGTCCCGGCGCCGGTGTGCATGGCGGCACGATCGTCGCCCAGGGCACGCCCGAGGACATTCTGCGCAACGAGGCCTCGCTGACCGGGCAATACCTGGCCGGGACGCGGCGTATCGAGGTTCCGCCCCACCGGATTCCCGGCAACCCGGAAAAGGTGCTGCGCCTGACCGGTGCACGCGGCAACAACCTGCAGGACGTCGACCTGTCCCTGCCCCTGGGGCTGTTCATCTGCGTGACCGGCGTGTCCGGCTCCGGCAAGTCGACCTTGATCAACTCCACGCTGATGCCCATCGCGGCCCGCGAGCTCAACCGCGCCACCACCTTGACTCCCGAGCCCTACGAGCACATCGAGGGGCTCGATCAGCTCGACAAGATCATCGATATCGACCAGAGCCCCATCGGCCGCACGCCTCGCTCCAACCCGGCGACCTACACCGGCATTTTCACGCCGATTCGCGAGCTGTTCGCCGGCACCCAGGAAGCCCGGTCGCGCGGCTACAAGCCGGGGCGTTTCAGCTTCAACGTCAAGGGAGGGCGCTGCGAGGCCTGCCAGGGCGAAGGCATGATCAAGGTCGAGATGCACTTTTTGCCCGACATTTACGTGCCCTGCGATGTGTGCAAGGGCAAGCGCTACAACCGCGAAACGCTCGAGGTCAAATACAAGGACCGCAACATCCACGAAGTGCTCGAGATGACCGTCGAGGAGGCACTCGAGTTCTTCAGCCCGGTGCCCGCCATTGCCCGCCGGCTGCAAACGCTAATGGACGTCGGCCTGTCCTACGTGCGCCTCGGACAGAGCGCCACCACGCTTTCCGGCGGCGAGGCGCAACGCGTCAAGCTGGCCCGCGAACTGGCCAAGCGCGACACCGGCAAGACGCTGTACATCCTCGACGAGCCCACGACCGGGCTGCACTTCGAGGACATTCGCCAGTTGTTGACCGTCCTGCATCGCCTGCGCGATCACGGCAATACCATCGTGGTGATCGAGCACAACCTGGATGTGATCAAGACCGCCGACTGGCTGGTGGACATGGGCCCCGAAGGCGGTTCCGGCGGTGGGCGCATCATTGCCGAAGGTACGCCCGAGCAAGTAGCGGCAATGGCACACTCGCACACGGGACGTTTTCTGCAACCGCTGCTTGAGCGAAAATCGATGAACATGGCATAAGCGACTCGGGCCCCGATGGTTTTCATCGGGGCCCGGGGTGGTCCGGGGCTTTTCAGAGCGGATTCGGCGCTCAGTATCGGAACGAGCTCGGTTATGCCTGACTCGCCAGAATCTTGTCGGCGACCTCGCCCATGTCCTCGCCCTGTAGGTCCGGCTGGATCCCGACCGGATTGAGCACCTTGCCCGGCCGCGCCACGAATGCCGTCTGGCAGCCGGCACTCGCCGCACCGGCAATATCCCACGCATGCGCTGCAACCATTGTCATCTCGCTCGTGGCAATGCCCAAGCGCTCCGCAACCATCCGATAAGGTTCCGGGGCTGGCTTATATCGCTTCACTTCGTCCACCGCCATGATGGCGTCGAAGCAGTCCGCCAGTCCGGCCAGATCCAACTGCTGCTTCGCCGTATCCAGGCTGCCGTTGGTCAACGCGGTGAGATTCAGGCCATGGTCTCGCAGCGATTGCAACGCTGGTAGCACGTCGGCATGGGGCGGCAACGACTTCAGCCCCTCGACCAGTTCCTGGCGCTGGTCGTCGTTCACCTCGATCCCCCGCCGCGCGCCAGTCATGACCAAGGCCCCCTGGGCCAGCTCACCGAAGGGCTGATAGCGGTCGATGACAGTGGCCGTCAGCCAGTTCTCTTCCAGGGTCAAAAACCATTCGATCCGCGTACGAGCGTCACCGAACAGACGCTCGAAGAAGGAATCGAGCGCAGCGACGTCGAGCAGCGTCTCGTTCACATCGAAGACGATATTCCGTGTCATGTTGCTTCCTCTTATTTCTCGCTCATGCAGTGTCGATAAGCGATCGATCGAAAACCTGCCGCTCGGTGCGGTTCAAGGCGTACGCCACTGGTTACCATTAGCCCATGGACCTCGCTGTTACCAGCCAAGCCGTCGCGCTGCACTCCATTCGCTAACAGCCCTGGAATGCTGCCTTTAGGACTCGGATTGGGCCTGCATGGCATAGTCAAGAGAGATGAAGATGAAAGTATTCGGTAGGAAGAAAAGTACGTAACAATATACGCAGAAACGAAAGCCGCCTCGAAGGGCGACCTCTTTGCAGAAAATCTTCATCAACTGGTTGATTTAACTAACTTAACCATGGTGCCAACCTCAGGAGCCGCACCTAGCCCCCAAAAAGTTCCCTGCCCAAAAAAGCTCCGGCTTAGCCGGAGCAAGATAGACGAAGGGTATTTCATGGCTTTTAAAGGCTAGCTCTTCAGTCCCGCTATGAATTTATCGTTTCTGGCCATTCATGTTTTATTCAGTTAGGCAGAGTGTGTGAAAAACAATGATACACAAATATATCTAAACAAACGTTTCTTGCCTTGCGTGCCACCTATCCTGCATCTAGTTTACCGATACGCCTTTGGTATACAGGCGCTAAGCAATACAAGGGAATATTGCTTACCATGCATTCAGAAACCCCTGAGATAAGGAGAGTTTCAATGGCGGACGATAAGCGTAACCAAGGAAACATGAGCGTAAACGAAGCTGGCAAGAAAGGCGGTGAAGCCACTTCAGAATCTCATGATAGGGAATTCTACGAAGATATCGGCCACAAAGGTGGCGAAGCCACCTCAGAAACGCATGGCAAGGAGTTCTACGAAGATATTGGCCATAAAGGCGGCCAAAACAGCGGTGGTAACTTCAAGAACGATCCTGAACGTGCTGCTGAAGCGGGCCACAAGGGCGGCCAGAACAGTGGCGGTAACTTCGCCAACGATCCAGAAAAGGCCTCCGAGGCTGGCCAGAAAGGTGGTCAGCATAGTGGTGGCAACTTCGCCAACGATCCAGAAAAGGCCTCCGAGGCTGGCCAGAAAGGTGGCAAGCATAGCGGTGGCAACTTCGCCGAAGATCGGGAGAAGGCTTCTGAAGCCGGCAAGAAAGGCGGCGAGCATAGCCATGGCGGAGGCCGCCGCTAATCCTGATTTTAGCGAGCCAAAAGAAGGGATAAGCTAAAAGGGAAAGGAATCCCGTGTCGCTGCAGAACTGAGCCCGGCCTTTATTTATAGGCCGGGCTCAGTAGTATTACCGACATGCCTTGAGCCTGTATCCCTTACATAGGTACCGGGATCAAGTACCTGCTGGTAGTATAAGTATCCCTGTCTAGGTTTCTTGATTCTTACTGGTGTGACAGTGCGTAGATTTAATGCTAAGGGAGAATAGAGCAGGCATTCCTTCGCGAATACAAACTGATTATAATTTTTTCGCCTGCACTATCAGGCGGCCACAGGTTCCAAGACAGTGGAGATCAATGGGCCACTTGAAACACTCTCTTGAGATATTGTATTTATCTGGAGAAGTTACAAAACCAACCAAGTGGCGGATAATTACAATGAATCGCCAGTTGGGCAAGAGAGACTAGTACTACTGTTGGCCTTCCCCCCTGGTTTAGGTCCGCTATCAATGTAAGGAACCGCTCCTCATGCGCACTGCTCAGCATACGCTACCGGTGACAAATAACCCAGTGAGCTGTGCGGTCTGACATGGTTGTAGTGGGTTCTCCATTGCGTGATTTCGTGTCGTGCATCCGCCAGGCTCAGGAACCAGTGCTGGTTGAGGCAGCCGTCCCAGAACTTGCCGTTGAAGCTTTCGATGAACGCATTCTGCGTCGGCTTGCCCGGCTGGATGAAGGCCAGCGTCACCTTCCGCTCACGCGCCCAGAAGAACATTGCCTTGCTGGTTAGCTCCGGCCCGTTATCGCAAACAATCGAGGCTGGTAGAGAGCGCTGCTGAGCAATCTCGTCCAGGAACCGGGCCAAGCGGCGGCCGGAAATGGACGTATCTATCAATTGCCCGACACACTCTCGGTTGAAGTCGTCCACGATGTTCAACACGCAAAACCGACGCCCCGAGGCCAACTGATCCGACACGAAGCCCATCGACCAGCGCTGGTTGGGGCGGTCCGGCAGTGGCATCGGTGTCCTCGGCCGGATCAGCCGCTTGCGCCATCGGGTCCGGACCTGGAGGCCATGCTCGCAATACAGCCAGTAGGTACGCTTGCGATTGATCACCAAGCCTTCCTGACGCAACAGTGCATGTAGCAGCAAGTAGCCATAGCGGGGATAGCAGGTCGCCAAAGCTTGCAGGCGTGCCCGAAGAGGCGCATCGTCACGCGGTATGGCCTGGTACCGAGCCACTGATCTCGCCAGGCCCAGCAGTCGACAGGCGCCTCGCTGGCTGAGTCAGCCGCCTGTCACCAGATGTTGTACCGCACGCCGTTTCGCTGCGGGCGTCACCACTTTCCCGAGACGATCTCCTTGAGCGCGGCATTGTCGAGGGCGCTTTCCGCCAACAGCTTTTTCAGTCGGGCATTCTCGGCTTTACCCTTTCGTATCTTTGCTATTCTCTTCGTAAGTGTGGGGCCCCGGATGATCAAATGAGCTATAGAAGTTATCCTCTGCTGGCAGCCAGAGGGCTTCTAGAGCAGCTCATTTGGGAGCGCAAACGTGGATATCAAACTGCATAAACAAGCCATCACCGCGCGGCAGCTCCTTGCCAAGACCCAGGCGGCACCCAGCGTCAGCGAGTTGGCCCGTCAGTACGGCATACTAGTTTTGCCCTAAGATGCCTTCCAAGCCCGCCGATACCAGAACGAACAGAACGAAGCCGCCGACGAATGACAGTGGCGAGATATGCGTGTCATCACCGCTTTCGTGAGCCTCGGATATCATGTCCTCGATGGCGGCGACCGTAAGAAGACCTGCCGTGAAGGTCAGCGCCGCTAGCTTGAACGTCTCCGGTTGGTTCCTAAGTACGAAGTAAGCGAAGAATGCCGCCGAAAGTACAGGAATTGCAAAGGAGGCAGAGAGCAGTATGCGTTTGCTGCGTGGGATTCCCTTGTCTTTCATGTTGGCGATCGTCGCGAATCCCTCAGGAACATCAGCCAGCACTTGCCCCGCTGCCAAAATCAAAGCAACCGATGGCGATACTGCCGATCCTGCCCCGATCAGAAGTCCATCGCTGAACAAATCAATGGATACGGCGACATAGATCATCCAGACACCAGCCTGGCCGCTTTCACCCTGCTTGCCTTGCCGAGTCTGGATATCTTCTACGAGCTTCTCGATACCTACGTAAACAATACCGCCCAAGGCGAAGGTGAGGGCAATCAGCCACGCTGAAAGGTTTTCCAACGCAAGCGGCATGATTTCAACCGCCACCACTGCAATGACGAGGCCGGCGGCACCGTGAAGGGCGTAATTGAGTCGGCGGCTGGTGGTCCGTGAGGCCTCCGCAGCGAGTCCGCCACTGAAGTTTCCTAACGCAGGAAGCAGCGCCAAGCCGAGTACAACCCAAATGCCATCCATAATCGCCATCCTTAGCCGACTGCTTATTTTCCGTTACTACCAAGCAGATGAATTACCTATATATTATCTCGTAGTTGCACTTCGCTACTAATCGCAATATGGCAGGAATTGCTTCCAGCAATTCCTGCGTCGCCTTTAATTACCTGGACAGCGCCCAGTACTGAAACAGCTAGGCCACTATTGTTCTACTAGACATGCTCTAGGTAATGTACGCTGAACATATCTTTTTCGTCGGTCCAGCATGATCGCGCCGTAAACCCAGCACGCCCCGCTAATGTCTGAAAGCCTTCGATCGTGTATTTGTAGGAGTTTTCAGTATGAATCGTCTCTCCTTCCAGAAAGCGGAAACGCTCCCCTTCAACCGCGACGACTTGGGGCAGTTGGCTGACCAAGTGCATCTCGATACGCGACTGCTCTTCGTTGAAGAACGCCTGATGGGCAAAATGCCGGGGATCGATCTCGGCATTCAGCTCATGACGTAGCCGTTCCAACAGGTTCAGATTAAACGCTGCTGTCACACCTGCCTCATCATTGTAGGCAGCTTCAAGGGTTGCCTTGTCCTTGATCAGGTCGATACCTACCAATAACCCACTGCCCGTGGGCAGCAAAGAATGCAACCCGCGCAGGAAATTTTCGGCGCTCTGTGGATCGAAGTTGCCAATGCTTGAGCCAGGAAAGAAGCCGACGGGTCGTTCGCAGCATACCCCATCGGGTAAAGCCATGTTGCAAGAGAAGTCAGCACAGGCTGCGTGAACCTCAAGCCATGGATAATCGGCAGCCAGACGACGCGTACTCTCAAGAAGAAATTCGCGCGAAATGTCGATGCCCAGATAGCTTGAAGGTCGCATGGCTTCCAACAGGAGCCGCACCTTACGGCTGGCACCACTGCCTAGTTCGATCAAGGTTGCCTCATGCCCAGCGATTTCCGCTATATCAGCGGCAGCGGCAGCAAGAATCAGCTCCTCGGTTCGTGTCGGGTAATATTCCGGCTGTTCACAAATCTGATCGAACAACTCAGAACCACGCTGGTCATAGAAGAACTTTGGCGAGGCGAACTTTTGATCGGCCCTGAACCCCATCAATATTTCATCGCGAAGCGACGTTGCTGCAGGAGTCGGGTGCAAATCGTGGAATTTTACGGCCAGGGTCATGGTCAGCTCTCCTTAGCAAGACGAAAACCGGAAAACGCCCACCGGGCATGTGGCGGGAAGAAATTACGGTAAGTTGCGCGTATGTGATCGGCTGGCGTCGCACAGCAGCCACCTCGTAGCACCATCTGCCCCGACATGAACTTACCGTTGTACTCACCCAGGCTACCCGGCAATTTGCGAAACCCCGGATAGGGTCGATAGGCACTACCGGTCCACTCCCAGACGTCACCGAACATTTGCCCCGGCACTTCCGCTGACTGCGCAGCCGCGACCGGCTGCAGATGGTCCTGGTCGACAAAGTTACCCTTCATCGGCACATCGCGGGCCACCGTTTCCCACTCAGCCTCGGTAGGCAAACGTGCCCCGGCCCACTGGGCATAGGCATCAGCCTCATAGAAGCTGACGTGGCACACCGGCGCATTCATGTCGACCGGCACCAGGCCGCCCAAGGTATAGTGATGCCAGATTTCGTCCCGCTCGACCCAGTAGAGTGGCGCCTTCCAGCCTTCTGCCTTGACCGTGGCCCAACCATCCGATAGCCAGTAGTCAGGTTTGTCGTATCCCCCCGCCTTCATGAACGCGAGAAACTCGCCGTTGGTCACCGGGCGGTCAGCGATCTGGAAAGCCTCGACAAACTGACGATGGCGCCCCATCTCATTGTCATAGGCGAAGCCCTTCTCGGCCTCGTCATGGCCTATGTGCCTAACCCCAGCTGGGTAGGCATGCCAGCCAAGCTCGCCCACGTCATACGCGGGCGGCGGCGTAAGGTCATTCCGATAAGCCGGGCACAGCGGATTCTGGGCCAGAATGTGCTTGATATCCATGAGCAGCAGTTCCTGGTGCTGCTGCTCATGCGGCAGGCCTAGTTCGAGACGCCGAAGAATCTCGGGCAGATGTTCCGGCGGCGGATCGGTAAGCAACTCTGCCATCGCCCGGTCGATATGCGCACGATAGCGATACACATCATCCACGGTGGGCCGTGAGATCATGCCACGCTCGGGGCGGGGGAATGGCGTGCCATGAGTCACGTAGTAGGAATTGAAAAGATAGTCGTACGCAGGATCGAGGGTCTGATAGGTAGGATGAAAGGGTTTCAGGATGAAGGCTTCGAAGAACCAGCTGACATGGGCAATGTGCCATTTCGGCGGGCTGACATCCGGCATGCTCTGCACCATGTAGTCTTCCTTGTGCAGAGGCGCACAAATTACTTCAGTGGCAGCGCGAACCCGCTGGTATGCGCGCAACCACTCCTTGGCATGAAGACTATCTGACGTATCGATAGCCAAACCTTGAGCAGATGACATATATGACTCCCTCCCTAAGTAACACTCCATTGAACTTGCTCAGACAGGCCGCCAGACCTGCCAATACCTACAGTGCAAAGCGTATCGAGTCGGTGAATATCATGAGCGTCTCTGCGCCAAGCCCCCCGACAATTAGCAGCAAGCCAGCCACGACCATGGTGGTTCGTGCCCACTGGCCCATCAGTACATGTACGGTGGTTCGGCTACCACTAAACATCATCGGTGCCACGATGCGCAGGTAATAGAACAGCGAGACAACCGTATTGGCGGCCGCCACGAAGGCTAGCCAGGTATACCCCCCTTCGATCGTGACACTGAACAACATGAATTTGCCAAAAAAACCAATCAGCGGCGGGATGCCCACCAGGGATAACAGCGAAGCAATCAGTATCGTTGCAGCAATCGGTACTTTTCTGGCCAGCCCCTGATAATCGTCCAGTGCGGTACGCCCTCTCAGGTGTGTGACCACGGCGAAGGCCGCCAGGTTGGCAATGGCGTAGCTAGCCAAAAAGAATACCAGAGCCGACAGGGCCTGCTCGCTGGCTCCCATCACCACAACCGCCATCAGGGCATAACCGGACTGGGAGACCGATGACCAACCCAGCAGGCGCCGCACGTCTGTCTGTCGCAGTGCGGCCACGTTACCCAGCGTCATGGTTGTGACCGAAATCATGGCTACAATCGCTCGCCAGGCAACATCCGGCGGGAGTATTGATACAAAACGGGCCAACGCGACGGCAGCACCGATCTTGGGAATGACTGTCAAGAAAGCAGCCACGGGCGCCGGGGAGCCCTGGGCTACATCTGGCATCCAGGCGTGGGCAGGAAAGGCCGCCAGCTTGAAGGTCAGGCCCAGTACAATTGAAGCCGTGGCGATGGTTAATGCCAGGCTGTCGTAACCCTCCATAAGCCTTTGTGCGATGTCTGGATAACCTGTATTGCCAGTCAGGCCGAACAACACGACAACACCTATCGTCAGCAAGGTGTTGGTCAAGGCGCCAACCAGGAAATACTTCATGCCGGCTTCCAGCGCAGGTGCCCAGCCACGGTGATAGGCGGCCAACGGGTAGCTAGCTACCGAGGACAGCAGCACACCCAGCACCAGCTCCATCGTGTCACTGGCTGATGCCATCATGATTACGCCCAGCAGAGCGAACAGCACCAGCGCGTAGTATTCACCATGGCGGCGGTCGGTCCGCATCCACTCAGGGGACATGGCAACGACCAATGCGCCGGCAAACAGCACAACCAGTTTGCTGGAGAGCGCCACACCATCCAGAGCCCACACACCAGAGAACGTCAACCGCGGCGGTCCATCCCACTGCGCGAAGGTCAATCCAACACAAAGCCCAATCGTGAACAACGCCAGAACGGCTGCCCAGACATGCTGCTGCTGTCGGGTAAAAGCCGAGAACAACACGATAATCACAGCGCCGAGCGTCAGGCTGATTTCAGGCCACACATCACCGATAGGCATCAGCGGGCTCCTACCAACAGCGTTGCTGAAGCCTCTATCAGCGTCAGCAAGAACTGCGGCGCTATACCGATGATCACGAAGCCTGCCGACAACACCCCGAGCACGCCCCACTCAGTGGATCGCAGATCGTCAAACTTTGCCCAGCGCTGAGGCATTGCCCCGAAGAACAGTTTCTGCAGCATCTGCAGGAACAACGCTGCCGTGATAAGGATACCCAGCACACCAATGACAGCGAGCCAGGGGTAGACGGCAAAGGTCCCTGCAAAGATGTGAAACTCGGCCACGAAACCGGCCAGACCAGGAAGACCCAAACTGGCAAACGAGGCGAGTATGGCGAACGTTGCCAATAGCGGTGCCTGCCGGAGCAGCCCACCATAGCTATCCAAATCGTATTCCTCGGTGCGCTGCCAGAACGAGCCGCAGATCAGAAACAACGCCCCGGTAATCAGGCCGTGTGCCACCATCTCTACCGTGGCCCCTACCAGTGCCATCTCGCGGGCATATTCCGCATCCTGGAACAAGGCGCCAGCCACGGCGATCCCTAGCACCGTGTACCCCATATGATTGATCGAGGTGTAGGCAATGCGTCGTTTCAAACTTCTCTGGCCAAATGCCACGAGGGCACCATAGAGGATAGAAACCACAGCAAAGAGAGCGATAATCAGAGCGTAGCGGGCAAAGATCTCCCCCATCATCGAGTACGGAATTCGCAGAATCCCGTAGGTGCCCATCTTGAGCAACACCCCGGCGAGAACCGCCGAGGCCGGTCCGGGAGCGTCGACATGCGCTTGGGGCAACCAGGTATGCACGGGCACGATGGGAGTCTTAATGGCGAAGCCGAGCATGAGGGCGAGAAATATTAGGCCAGCAACCACACCCGCCCCCGCCAATGGCTGCTGCTCGATGAGCACACGCATGTCAAAGGTATGCGGCTCGACTGACAGATAAAGCCCGATGAATGCCAGCAGCAAAAGTAGCGAACCACAGAAAGTGTAAAGAAAGAATTTGAATGCTGACTGCTGAGCCTGGCCGTGCCCCCAGCGGCCGATCAGGAAAAACATTCCCACCAGGCTCAGGTCGAAAAAGACATAGAAGAGCAGCAGGTCCAACGCGAGGAAGACGCCAAGCGACACGGACTGCAGAAAGAGCATCCAAGCATAGTACTGCCGAGGCTGGTTCTGCGTGTTCATGGGATAGGCGATACTGGCGGCAAACACCAAGGCACTCATCGTCGCGATAGCCAGCGCAATGCCGTCCACGCCTAACCGGTATGCCATACCCAGGCTGGTTACCCAGGGCACCTCTTCGACAAACTGAAATAGTGCGCCTTGCGTATCGAACTGCAGCCAAGTCCAGGCCAGTAATAATACAGGTAGCAGAGAAACCCCTACGGCAAACAGGCGAGCCGTACTTTCTGTCCAACGGCGTGAAACGGCGAGTACGAGAGCCCCCAGCATGGGGAGCCCCAAGGTTGCGGTGAGAATCAAAGGAGCGCTCCTATGCCCAGAATTATCAGGATCACGGCGAATCCTGCCGCGATGCCGGAATAGTAATGATGTGTCTGTCCGGTGTGTGCCTGGCGCGCTACCTGGCCCGCCCAGTCGACGCCTTTCGTAAGCAGGCTCGTTGCGCCATCGAATGCCCCTTCGCCGCGTCGATCACTGACTTTGGCGAGCCACACGCCCAAACGGGCGCTGGCGCGAATGCCGGCATCCACCGCTCGATCGTCGAAGCGCGCCAGGCCATGGCTGAACGCCATCGCGGCACTTACGCCATAACCCCACAATCCGGCATCCACTACGCGATCATCGAAACGTGCCAGGCCACGGCTGAACCGTATGACTGTATCAACGCCCTGTTCTGCTAGAGCCGGCAGGCCAAACCAGTTCGCCATAGCGGCACGCTTCTCGCTCTGCCGGCTCTGGCTCGACACTTCCCGGCGCACCGCCCAAAACCCAACGCCAATGCCCAGCGCCACCAACAGTAGCGACAGGATCAGTTCCCACAGTTTGGTTTGAGGAAGCTGGATCGACAGCAGGTCAGCAAGGGTACTTCCGACCCCGGGCCACCAGAGGAAAGATAGCGCTAGCGTGCCTGCCGAGAGCAGGTAGAGCGCACCGGCTTCCACCGAGGAGTGCCCTGGCTGGGATGGGGGCGTTCTCGTGCGGCCATGTAGCCCTCGCCCAAATGCCAGTAGCTGAAAGCGTGTCGCATACAACGCGCTGAGCCCTCCAGCGATGGCAGCGATCACGGCCAGCCAGGACGCCTGATGACCAGCGGCAGTGATAATCTTCTCCTTACTCCACGCCACACTCAGCGGAGCGCCCCCTGCCAGCGCCAGACTGGCGACCATGGTCGCCGCTGCAATTCCAGGAAGCAGGCGCCCAAGGCGCATCGTATTTAGCAAGTAGCTGCCGACATGACGTTCGGCAATGCCAGTCGCCAGGAACAAAGCCGCTTTCGTGAAGGCGTGGGTGACGAAGTGCACCAGGGCGACACCGGGAAAACCTGCCCCTACCGCCACCCACATCAGGCCATACTGGGCCGATGTCGAAGCGGCCAACAGCTTCTTGGCATGCCCCTGTAGATAAGCCACGACCCCACCCGCCAAGGCGGTGGCCAAGCCCAACGTAATGGCAACCGGCCCAAACCAGGCAACAGCGGCCATCTCCGCATGCAGCCGGATCACCAGATAGATACCTGCAGCGACCATGGTCGCCGCATGAAGCAATGCCGACACCGGGGTCGGCCCGGACATGGCAGCAAACAACCATGGCGAGAAGGGAAGCTGGGCGGACTTTGCGGCTGCGGCCAACACGGCGCCGGCAACGAAGACGTCCAATAGCCATCCATCGAGCTGTGACAGGTCCGCAAAGGCAAACGAGCCTGTGCCGGCAAACGCTGCCGCCGCGGCAATATACAGCCCTAGGTCCCCAAAGCGGGTGACCAGGAACGCCCAGGCGGCATCCCGTAGGTTATCGGCCTCTTGCCACTCATGGGCAATCAGCGCCCACGAGCAGGCCCCGACCAGTTCCCAGGCGATGAGCAGGGTTACCAGGTCCTCGGCCAGTACGAGAAGCTCCATCGCCCCGATAAATGCCGTCAGCAGGGCGATCAGCCTGACGGGCGGACGCGTTGGCATGCCCTCACTGATGGGCTCAGATTCATGGTAGGCACTATAGGCAATGATCAATATCGCGATCAGTGGCACAACAATGGCGAATACGCCACTTGCTGGTGTCATCCCCATCGACAGGACGATCTGAGAGCTCCAGCGATAGGCGCCGCTCCAATCCCCCATAAGAGCCACACCCGCGAGCAGCAAGGTAACGACAGCCACTGCCGCCCCCACTAGGCTCAACAAGGCACGGCCACTCTCCTTGCCAGCCCAGTGCTTGCCAAGCCAATACATTCCGGGGGCGGCAAGCAGCGGCAAAAGAGGAACGAGCCACAACATCAGTGCTTCAACCCGGTCAGTGACTCGGTCATGTCGGCCTGTTTGCCGCGGAAAACCGCCACCACCAAGGCAAACCCCATGGCCATCTCGATGGCCATCACTGCCATGACGATGATCGTCAGCAGTTGCCCTTCCGGTACACCTGCCCCGCTAAAGGCCCAGAACGCCACTGCAGCGAGCATGACGCCATTGAGAATCAGCTCCAGCCCCATCATCAGCATCACGAACGATTGCTGGGAAAGCGCGCCATAGATCCCGATACCGATCAGTGCCGCTGCCAATAGCAAGAGTGTTGTCAGTGTCATGCAAGCCTCCCTGCCTGTCTGCTCTGGTTCAGTGATGATGATGGTGGTGTTGATGACCGCCACCCTCGCCCTCTTCGTCCTCCTCGGGCTTGCCCGCCGGGTCACCACCCGGATCCAGGCCCGGCGGTAGCGAGCCCTCCGTAGCTGCCCCATAGCGCCCTCGGTGGCTTGATAACACCACCACACCGATCATGGTGGTGAGTAGTACGATGCCCGCCGACTCGAAGATCAGCATCGAGTTACCGAGCATCTCATTGCCTAGGGATCTAACTGGATCGAGGTCTGCCGAGACCGGCTGGTCAGGAAAGGCAGCAAATAGCGCCATGGCGCCCAACACCAGGAAGCCGACAATCCCCGCCCCGATAGCGATACGCTCCTGGTGAACCATGTTCATCGGATTGAGGCCGGCGGGATTCATCATGAACATGACCATGAACAGCGCCATGACCGTCATCTCCACGGCCATCATGAAGAACATCGCCACGCCTAGGTATTCCGCTGCCAGCAGAATCATGATCACGCCCACGGCGATGAACGACACCAGCAGGAAAAAGGAGGCGCGTACCATCGAGTCGGTACGAAACACTCGCCACCCGGTGACCACCGCGAGCGTGGCCAACAACAGAAACGCGATATCTATGCCAATGCCGTGATTCATAGCAGCGCTCCTATGCCAGCCCACACCAGGTCGATAAACGACAGTGGCAACAGCACCACCCACATCAGAGTGACGCAGCGCTCAGGGGCAATACGCGGCAGTAACCGCCCAAGCAGTAGCAACACGAGCAGTACCGCCAGCATCTTTATCGCCATCCATAACGGACCGGGTAGCCAAGGCCCCAGCCAGCCACCCAAGAAGGCGCTCGCTGCCACACCACTGAAAGCCACCAGCATGGCCGCTCGCGCCACGTCCCAGACCAGCCGCGGGGGGCCAGAAATTTCAGAGGCCGTGCCACCAGCCAGGTCCGCCGAATCGGCCAGGTTAAGCGGTCCCCAGAAGGTCATGCCCAGGCCGACGATCAGAAACAGTGGCAACCCCAGCGGCTGGCGTATGACATTCCATAGCGAGTCTTGCGAGGCAACCACTTGGGTGAACTGCAGCGATTCGGCCGGCAATGCCACGCCAATCAGTACGAACATACTAATCAGGATGTAGGAGAGCCCTAGCGCCACATAACGATAGCCGCCAATAAGTGCCAGCAGTGCGTTCGCCGACCAGCCATGCAAGAAGATGACCACTGTCGCCAGTGCTTCCACGCTGCCCCACAGCACTACGCTGGTGACCAAGTCAGTGGCGACCAGCGACTCCGACCACGGCACCACCGCCAGTCCGATTGCAGCCAGTGCCAAATACAGTGCTGGCGCCAGCCGCCAGGCTTGCCAGTCCGGGGCTTCGGTGGCATTGGCGTGCTGGGTCATCAGCCAAGCCCCTCGGGCCATGGGGGCAAGCCAGACACTGCCTGCCTGAGGGGCGCCGAGTGCGCCAGCGATAAGCCGATCAAGCACCGCCACGACATATGCACCGACAGTCAGCATGAACGTCACCATCAGCACTGGCAGGAACAGCTCATTTAAAAACATTTCCGGAGCCTCCCTGGACTACCCGAAGTTCATCAGGCGTCTGTGTTCCGCCCCCCTCGTCGACTACTGCCGCAACATCCAGGCTCGCCACAGTCGCCAGCGCCTCGCCCCACTCCAGGTCTGGCAGCACTTCGTCGAGGAGCGAGCTGGCATCCTCTGGTCCCTGCTCGGACCAAGGGCCACGCGGCGTCTCGATGTGATTCACCTCGCTCGTGTGTACGTCATCGCATTCGGCCAGGCGAGCCAGATGAAGGGATTGATCGATTTCTTCGAGAACCTGCCACCAGCGAGCATAGGTATTACCTTCGGTCTGGCACACGGGAGAGAACCCCAGCCGGCGATAGCCGGTATCGTGTGAGCGCAAGTCGTTAGCTAGCCCAGCAGCACGAGCGGCAGGCCCACCAATCTTGCGGGCCTGTTCGTGATTGAGCACACCGCCTTCCATCGAAGACAGACTAAAGAAGCCAACACGCACCAGATGGCGGCGCAGCCCGCCCAGCGAGCTTGAGGTCGAGAGGTTTTGTGCCAGGCGCAAGACTTCCAGACTGGCGCTCTCCAGCCCGGCAAGATGCAGGGCATGAAACAGGCGATGCAGATGATGGCGGGCCCGGGCGAGCTCAAGCTCGGCGATGGGGACCGGACGTTCCCGGGCGATGATGAATACCGGGTCGAGGCTCTGCGGATACGGGGCGAGCTGGGTGTTCCATGTCTGAACGAGATCGCCCTGTAGAGTGATTTCCGCCACCATGCCAGGCGGAAATGCCGTGAAGAACGGCCCGAGCCGGAAGGTCAGCGAATCCAGCGTCAACCCATCGCGGATGTCGTCCTGCATATTCATGGCCATGGGCCGCCCATAGGGCACTCCTCCCATCATGCCTTCGCCACCCTGACCGAAATCGCCCTCGCCTTCCCAGGGGTTGGGCGGCTTATCCGTCAAGATGCGGGGCGCGCTGTCACGCTGGCCTGCCATCAGTTCCCGATGTGCCGTAATCAGGGCCCCAGGCAACTCGTCGAGTTTTTCAACACTGGGCACGTTTTCCAGATGAGGCCACGGCTCGCTGCGAAACCACAGGGTGGTAAAGGGATATGGCAACTGGTCGTGGACACGCCGCAAGGGCTCGAATCGGTCAGCCGGAATCTCCCCCGCAATCAGTAACACACTGGCATGGCGTGGCGAATCGACCAGCTCGATTTCCGGCGATAGCGCGAGGTACCGCAGCGCTCTATCGCCCTGCTTGCCTAGCACGGGAAATACGGGAACCCGCGTGCGCGAGGCGAGCTTCCGTAACCAGCTCACTGCCACTTGAACACCCCCTCACGCCAGGCATAAACGATGCCCACCGACAGGATGGCAAGAAACATGCCCATCTCCATCATCGCCTTCATGCCCTTCGCGACGAAAACCACCGCCCACGGATACATGAACATCATCTCCATCTCGAAGGCGATCAGCAGTAGTGTCATGGGATAATAGCGGACGTGATAGCGGCTCCATGCGTGGCTGTCAGGTGTGCCACCGCCAAGAAAAGGTGCGCGCTGAGGATAGGTGGGCATCGGCTGGTGGCGCACAGGCAGCCACTGCACTAGCAGGCCGGCACCTAGACTAAGTAATAAAACAAAAAGTAGAGTCAACAGCTCCATGCGAATCCCTCGCGTCGCTGGCCAGCAATCCTTACCGTCACTACAAACGTAGCAGCCTTACCTACTTATTATTCTATGTATTCAGACTTCAAGCTTAGATAGCAATCCTGAACGCAAGCTGAATCCACTTATGTAAAAATGTAAAATACAGTAACCATGTGCAATACTCAGCATTCATCGCTTCAGATTCACCTCATCAAATGTACCATTCTATCTATCCAATTGATTAGACAGCACTTAGCTTTATGATTTTAATCAGATCGCTTCCTCTTCCAACTAGCACCTGCTAGCTTAGCTATTGCCGACAGGAGTTATCATCTTATTTATAGAGAAAGAATGGAAACATTGAGCTCCATCAATTCACGAAAAGCAGAAACCGTCCATCCTTTCTCTATGTATTTAACGAAGGAGGAGTACGCAATGCCCCTTTCCAGATTAGTGATGTTGTCATTGGCTGCACTAACGATTTCGAGCCCTGCCTTGGCACAACAGGAAAACCATAATATGGAGGAAGGCATGAGCGACGGCCATATGATGAATGGTGGCCAGGGCGACATGATGCCCATGATGCGTGAGCATATGGAACAGATGCAGCAGCACATGGAACAGATGTCGGCTGCCAATACTCAGGAAGAACGCTCGGCCATGATGCAGGAGCACATGCGCCAGATGCAGAAGCACATGCAGATGATGCAACAGATGATGGGCAACATGCATGGCAGCAACGGCGAAGGTATGGGCAATATGCAAGGCGAGGAGCACAAGCACTGACCTTCGTGTCAGCCAGCCACGGAAATTAACAACCTAGAGTTTGAGCACTTTTCCCGCCTGTGGATTTCCACAGGCGTTCGTTTCGCTCGTCAGGGAAACAGCCATGCAAGTTGAATACCGCCTGGGCGTCTCCACGGTCAGCCTGGTGAAACGTCGCCTCAAGCTCAAGCCCAGTAACTCTGAAAAGCGCCAGGTAGCCATCGCTGAAATCGATCAGCTCTAGGGCCTGGATAGCGTATCTTTCAACGAGAGTAAGCAGCGGCTCGATCTGGCCTATGATGCATCACGTCTGTGCATCAATTGTGTGGAGGACATTCTAGCCAAGCATGCTGTTGAGGTAAGCCATGACTGGTGGACCCGCTTCAAGGAAGATCCCTATCGGTTCGTCGACCAGAACGTGGAAGACAATGCCCACCACGAGCCCTGGAGTAGCCATCAGTCCCCGCCGGGAGCAGGAAAATGAGCGGTACTTGACCGCTCAAACACATTCAGGCTCACCATAATGGAATGTCATAGCGCGCCCTGCTTTCGCATATCCATTCCGCTTCTTCTCGTCTTTAGGGTCGCTGCCGTTCTCGTTGTGCCGCGCGCAACAAGTACTTCCATCTACAACGTCATGAAAGGTGCTGCCTCCTGCTCCTCAAAGCTAATGATCTCGAATGGCGCCTGCTTGGGCCCCGGCATGCCCGGAGAGCCCTGAGGCATACCAGCCAGGCCAATGCCGTCGGCGTCCGGACGCTCGGCAAGCAGTTTGTCGATAGCGGCCAAGGGAACATGGCCCTCAATTACGTAGTCGTCCAGCATGACTGTATGGCACGACCCGTAACCGTAGGGGACGCCAGCCTCCAGTTTGACATTACTAAGATCTTGGCTTTCAACGATTTCGACCTCGACACCTCTGGCTTCCAGATGCTTAGCGTATTCATCACAACAGCCACATGAAGGATTCTTGTAGAGTCTAGCGCTATCAGGCATCACCGCTTGAACGTTGGCTGCACCGACCAGCAAAAAGCCGGAAATCAATAGCATAGTAAATCGTTTTTTCATGAGAATTTCCTCACTTCCTGCCGTGAAAACAAGTATTTAATCAAAGCAGCAATTCCTAAGCCTACCAGTAGCAGTAAGCTGCCTCCCATCAGGAGCATCATCCAGCTCATGGAACCAGTCATCATGGTGCAGTCAGCAAACATTGAACACCTCGATTACATTAAAAACCGCTCAGCGGGCATATAGGAGGCATTACATCAGGCCAGCCGCGCGCTTCCTTCTAACGTAATGTAAAACGTATGTGCTGCTCATAGGTCAATAGATAAAGAAGGAAATACCTATCTCTGATAAGCAATGTAGAACTGCCACATCCACCCTTATATTACTATTTCAACAGACGTTCTAAGCATCGCACTTTAACGGCCTTCCTTTACTGGTAGACGTTGGCAACCCTGATGAGAAAAAATGCTAACTTAAATCCTAGTTTTTTGCACATGCCGAGACAAGTTCAGCTCGGAAACTGCTAACCACCTACTTTCTCTCGACGAGCATGAAACCATGCGCATCGCCTGAAATAGCGGACGATAAAAAATATGTAACAGCATGATCTGCCGATCAGTTGAGGATCCGGGACATGCCCCGGCCTTGTGCTCTCCGCCACTAGCACTTCTTCAACTTTCCAAACTGCAGCTAGAAGTGATTAACAGGGCAGCACGATGCGCACGTGGAGGCCTTCGCCAAAGGGAGAAAAGAACGTCACCTTGCCTCGATATTGTGAAACGATCTGCTTCAGAATGGCTAATCCCAGTCCATGGCCGTAGGTGTTCTCATCGAGTCTTTTCCCTCGCTGGCCAAGTTGCGATAAATCGGACGGTTCCACCCCTACACCATCATCCTCTACTTCAATGATCAGTCCGTCATCTCTGAATATGCGACACGCCACAAATTCGCGAGCCCATTTGCCACCGTTATCAAGTAGGATGCCAAGCATCTCGTTAAGGTCTTGGCGCTCGATGGCAATACTATGTGCGGGTGGAAGCGAGACATCCAATTCAAAGCGCTTATCGGGATAAAGTGTTCGCATCATATCAATGAGCGTTTCCGCCTCCTTAGCCACATTGGCTCGCTGTCCACTCATTGGCCCGGCGAAACGAGCTCGACGTAACTCGGAGGACAATTGCGCCTGCATACCTTCCAGGCGTTCAAGCATGCGCTTTCTCCGCTGATCATCAATCGGGCGGCTACCTCGTAGAACTTGGGTAACAGCCGCTAGCGGCGTCTGCAGTGTATGCGACAGGTTGGCCACAGCCTCACGCGAACGAAGCAGCCGTTGTTGTAACTCATGCATGAAATTATTCAACTGAGCAAGCAAGTCGTCCAATTCGGATGGCGTGTCAATATCGAGCTGCCCCCGCTGGCCCGACTGAAACTCGGCCAGCTGTCGTTGTAAGCGAGACAGTGGACGTAAACTACGGTTGACTGCGACTAAATTCAGAAGAATCAACAGTAGCAGCAGGATACCGGCGATGCTTCCCACCCACCAATGCAGAGTCTCAAGGCCGGACTCTACCTGAGCGAAGTCCTCACCAATCAATAAGACACCGGGGCGGCCATCTACCATTAGCGTTTCACGATAGATGAGCAGCTGATGCCCCTGCCACTGGACATCAAAGACCTCTGCGTCGGCGCCATCAAAAAACGGCGCCAGGAAGGCGAGCCAATCTGGATGTGAAGAGAAAACCTGATCCCCCACCCGCAATACATATAGGTGATGGAAGACCTCCGAGGCGAACGAGCCCGGTTCGAGCCACTGGCTTGGTGGCTCGCCAAGCTGCTGCAATCGCTCGATGGTGTAGTGAGCCTCCTGACGCAACCGCTCCCCGAGAAATTCACGAGCCAGATCACGCAGTAAGATGCCGTGTAATAGCCACGTCACACCGACGACGACTAACGCGACCAACCCTAGCCGGGTCAGCAGGCGGACTCTTAGGCTCCTACGATCTATGCGAAGGAAAAACATAGCCCTGTCCACGCCGCGTTTGAATGCTGTGCTTGCCTAGCAGACGCCGTAGCCGGCCAATATAGACTTCTATCAGGTTAGGCGCAGCAGCATCCTGGCCTAGGGTATAGAGTTGGCTCAGTAAGCTCTCCTTCGAATGTACCCGATCCGGATACCGCATCAGGTAGCGCAGTAGACAATACTCGGTCGAGGTGAGTGTGTGCCAAGAGCCGTCAGCACCACTAGCCTGTTTCGCCACCTCGTCGAGAGTAATCCCGTTCACGCTTAGGACCGCTTCCACAGCTCCCGTGCTACGCCTTAGCAGAGCATGAAGCCTGGCCAGCAGTTCGGCCTCATGGTAGGGCTTGGTAAGATAGTCATCCGCACCGCGACGTAAGCCATCCACCTTATCTTCCCAGCTATCGCGGGCCGTCAGGGCGAGGATCGGCAGGCAGCGTCCATCGCGCCGCCAGCGATCCAGCAATTCCAAGCCGGAACCATCGGGTAGTCCCAGATCAAGAATCACTAGGCTATATTCCTCGCTGGCCATCAGGGATACAGCTTCTCGCATCCGCGCCGAGACATCTACCCGATATCCTTCGTCCTCCAGGGTTTCCGACAGGCTCTCGGCCAGCAGATCGTCATCCTCTACGAGTAACAACCGCATGACATGCCTCGCTGGTCCGACTCTTAGTGGCTGTGGCCATCAGCATAGTGGCCTTCTTTACTCTCATCCGCGCCCGAGGATGTCTCAGATAGCTTGCTGTCATCATGCCCCTGGTCGGCCTTGTCCAGGGCAGCTTTCGATTCCTTGGACGTCGACCCCATTATTCCACTTGTGTCTCCGTGCTCATGGCCATGACCATCATCCTGCTGGGCCTCAGAATTGCTTTTTGTTGGCGAGCCCGTCATTCCACTTGTGTCTCCATGCTCGTGAGCATGACCATCGTCTGCTTGGGCGTTGGTAGGAGACCCAGCCGGTTGCAACAGCTCGCGATATTCCTGCTCGGAGAGCTCGGGTAGCTTCTGCAGGAATGCCACTATTTCCCAGAGTTCCTTATCCTCGTGTGTTGCGCCCCAGGCCGGCATGCCGGTCATTTTGATGCCATGCTTGACGATCCAGAATTGCTCGGCCGGTTCCCAATGGCTCTGCTCCGTCAGGTTGGGCGGCATCGGGTTGAGCCCTGCACGTAGCACCGTGTCCTTGAGCCCGGGTTTGAGATGACAGGCTGCGCATAGCGAATCATAGGCGCTCGCACCCTGCTGGATCATGGCATTGTCGCTCAGGTCAGGCACGGTGATATCGTCAGCTGACGCCCTGACGGAGTTATGCATCGTTGTATGCATTACCCATTTACCCAGCGCCGTATGATCGTCGCTTGCGGCAACGTTATACGCTCCGCTATAGATAACAGCGACACCGCCAATAGCCAGCACGGCCAGTGCCAGGATGGCTCCATAAAATATCGGCATCTTATTCTCCTTCAGATCGCCTGCAGGTTAGAACCACATCCTGACACCAGCGACGACGCCGGTGCCTTCGACCTCACCGAACTCTTCCCGCGTCATGTCCGCAGTATTGCCGTACTGTTTTTCCCAGTAAGCGCCGATATAAGGCGCAAACTTGCGAGTAAGCTCGTAGCGCAGCCGCATACCTAGACGGGTAGAATTCAGCCCCTCGCCGATCCCGAACGCCTTGACGTCACTGGCCGCCACTTCGATTTCAGCTCTTGGCTGTAGGATGGTTCGCTGTGTCACTCGAACGTCGTATTCTGCTTCCAGGCTTGCCGACACATCGCCTTCATCACTGACTCGCAGTGAGGTGTCGATCTCGATGCTGTAAGGCATCGTGCCGAGGAGGCTGAGTACCGCATATGTGCGCTCAGGATGATCGCTGGATGCGATACCGCCCTGGTAGCCGACACCGCCCTGCAGTTCCCAGAAATCGGCAATCAGGTGGCTATAGAGCACTTCGAGCGACTCGAACTCGGCATCTTCCCCATCGCCCTGTTCATTCTCGCCCTCGCCCTTGATGTATACGCGCTGGAAGTCACCGCCATACCAACCTTGAAAGTCCCAGACCACGGCTTCTTCATTCTCGTCTGTCCAGGCATACTCCAGGCGATCGACGAGAAACGTGCCAAAGTTATGCTGTTCCATCGGCAAGCCCCATCCTGGCGGAACATCATAACCCTCATCGGAAACGCCATCGGCATGCACCAAGGTAGCCGAGGTAAACGTCAGGAAGCCTAGCCCCGCCAATAAATGAGTAGTAAAACGCATGATCCGCACTCCTTAAGCGACCTTGACGACCCGGAACATGCCGGCATCCATGTGGTAGAGCAGGTGACAATGGAAGGCCCAGCTTCCTGGTGCGTCGGCGCTGACTAGGGCGGACACCCGCTCCCCCGGCTTGACGTTCAGCGTATGCTTACGCGGGATCAGCTTACCGGCGCCGTTTTCCAATTCCATCCACATGCCGTGCAGGTGAATGGGATGCTCCATCATGGTGTTATTGACGAAGATCAACCGCAGGCGCTCGCCATGTTCGAAGTGAATGGGACCATTGACTTCACTGAACGTCTTGTCATTGAACGACCACATATAGCGCTCCATGTTGCCGGTCAGCTGCAGTTCCAGCTCGCGTCCAGGCGGGCGAACATCCGGCCAGGGGGTGTAGGCCTTGAGATCGCTATAAACCAGTACGCGCCTCTCGCTGGGATCGATGCCGATACCCGCCTGGTCATAGCGCGAGCCTGGCTGGGCCGTGCCCACCGGTAGTAGCCCAGTAGTACGGCTCTCTGGGGTGGGCTCCTGCTCGCCGGGGTAGTCCATGCCCTGCATGTTGGAGTGATCCATGCCCTGCATGCCGGAGTGATCCATGCCCTGCATGCCGGAGTGATCCATGCCCTGCATGTTGGAGTGGTCCATGCCCTGCATGTTGGAGTGGTTCATGCCCTGCATGCCGGAGTGATCCATGCCCTGCATGTTGGAGTGATCCATACCCTGCATGCCGGAGTGATCCATGCCACCATGTGCCGCCATCGCTTCCATGCCGCGATCTGCGATCTTACGGCGCGGCGGAATCGGCGCCACCATGCCTAGCCGAGGAGCCAGAGTGCCGCGTGCGTAGCCGCTGCGATCCATGGATTCGGCGAACACGGTATAGGCACGGTCGCCTTCGGGCTCGATGATCACATCGTAGGTCTCGGCCACGGCAATCCGGAACTCATCGACGGGTACCGGCTGTACCGGCTGGCCGTCGGCGGATACTACGGTCATCTTCAGGCCAGGAATACGCACGTCGAAGTAGGTCATTGCCGAGCCATTGATTACTCGTAGACGCACCTTCTCGCCAGGCTTGAACAGCGCCGTCCAGTTATCGTTCGCCGCATGTCCATTCATCAGGTAGGTATAAGTGCTGCCCGTGACATCGGCGATGTCACGGGAGCTCATGCGCATTCGCTCCCACATCGAGCGCTGCGCCACCGTATCGGCAAAGCCGTTCTCCGCCACATCGGCGAAGAAATCGGCAAGCGTGCGCTCCTGGTAGTTGTAATACCCCTCCGCCACTTTCAAGTGACGGAAGACATCCTGTGGGTCTTCAAAAGTCCAATCGGTAAGCAGCAACACATGTTCACGGTCATATGTGAACGCCTCAGGTTCTGCAGCATCGATAATAAGCGGACCCGCGTGGCCAAGCTGCTCCTGTAGACCGGAGTGGCTGTGATACCAGTAGGTGCCGTTCTGGATGACAGGGAAACGTGCCGTGAACGTTTCACCCGGAGCAATGCCAGCAAAGCTGACGCCAGGCACTCCATCCATTTCCGGTGGCAGGATGAGCCCGTGCCAGTGCACCGATGTTTCCTCATCCAGCAAGTTGGTCACCTTCAAGACCGCATCCTGCCCCTCGCGCAGTCGTATCAAGGGCCCTGGACTGGTACCGTTAAGCGTAATCGGTTTCCCCATCTTGCCGGCGATAGGTAACGACTCGCGCCGTACCGTAAGGGAGATTTCGTTGCCTTGCTCCACCCCTTGGGGATAGATGTTGCTGAGGCCTGCGGAACTGGCCCAGGCGGGGCGCAAACCTAGTGCAGCGGTAGACAAACCTAGCGCGGAAGCGACCTTTAGCAGTTGACGCCGTGATAGCGTCTGTACTGTCGATGAGGATGCCATAGCACGGTTCCTGTAATGAGTGAACAGAAGCACGAAATGGCAGCCAGTCTAACGCAGCAAGCTGAAATTAAGCTGAGTGCAGCTTAAAGTGGTCCAATTGAAGCGGACAACCCAATAAGTCTCATTGTGAAGATGGTAGAGACGTTCAAGATCAAGAAGACTTCTGGTGGCCCAATAAACCGACTATCCACATGAGAAGTATCCTTGCCATCCTTAGAAAGCTGCCTGATGATCAGAAAACGAAGCTCCTTCACGCCCACGCTCAGGCAGGAAGCTGCCTGTTTCATGCTGGACTAGGTGAAGCCAGTCCCTCATTCGGCATTGTTGAGAGCATCCTGCGACGCTGAATAAAACAGCTTGCAGGAAAACATGACGGTATCACGTCCAAGTTCAAGGCGCTGAAGCCAAAGGGATAGCGGATACAGGTAATGGAAGTCCGGATCTATCGCCTACCTGACCAACAGCCTTGTGCATTTTGGTTGCCTTACGGTCTGTCCGAAAACTAATGCCCTGCTGGACAACATAAGTTATTCGAGAGCGCAACCTAATAGCTTACAATCCGTAAGTTACGTTACGAGGCGCAGCAGGCCCGTAGTGCTATCACTACCTTTCCCCGGAGTCCGCTGCCTGTGAGCCTTCAATCGAGCGTCACCATTCGTCAGTTCAGTCAGTACTGCACGTTAACGACCGAGGACAAGGAGATACTACTCTCCTTGGAGCAATACCCCATCCGTGTGAGCACAGGACAAACTATCTGGCCGGAGGGCGCCCAGCCCGACCAGTTCTTCACTGTCAGGGAGGGCTGGGCCTTCTCGTTCCGCACCCTAGACGATGGGAGTCGACAGATTCTCAAGATCTATCTCCCGGGTGACATCATTGGGATGCGGGACTTCTCGTTTTCTCAGCGCCTGGCCGGTGTCGCCATGATCACCCCTGGTGTGCTCTGCCCTTTCAACCACCAGCAGCTACTCTCGATCTTTCACCGTTCGGGGAACCTGACGGTTGGCTTCTTCGCGATTGCTAGCCGTCAGCAGGCAATGCTGACTGAGCGCATGATTTGCCTGGCGCAGCGGACCGCACAGCAGAGGCTGGCGCATTTCCTGTATGAGATGTACCTACGCCTAAAGCGGATCGGCGCGGTACAGGACGGGCAATTTCTATTGCCCCTGTCCCAGGAGCAGATCGGGGAGGTGGTGGGGCTCAGTGCCGTTCATGTCAGCCGCACCTTCACTGCCTTTCGTGAAGAGGAAATAGTCAGGCGGGAGCGCCACCAGGTGTACCTTCCCGATCCTACAGTTTTGGCCGGCTTGGCTGAGTTTGATGAGGGTTATCTTAAAAGCGATGTTCCACCCGAGTTCTTTAACCCACAGTGGGCGAACCTGTCTTCTATCGAGACTCTTTCAACTTCGTGAAGGCGGCTACAGTCACCTTTTTTCGGCCACTGTCATTGCCCAGACTGCGGCGGTGCCATTTCCAATTGTGCCGCTCTGGCATGCCTCCCTACAGGAGGCATGCACATGACCACTGCCATCGCTCAACCCATGATCATCTGCTGGCCGCGAAGGGACCGTAGTCTGGTCTTTAGAGGTCTTCATCTCTATCCGCCACTTCTGTACCCTACCTTGGCAAAGCTATAAGCACACGAGGAAATCAGCCCAATGGACAGATTGCTGTTATCTGCACTGACGCTCGGCTGCCTCTCGGTGGCACTCGTCTACTTATCTTTGCAGGAACCAGGCGAGCCCGAAGCCATTGCCATCCAGGCCATGGAAAGAGCTCACAAACCTAGCGCAGCAGACATTCGGCCACGTACTGTGAGTCAACACATCTTCCTGCACTCAGCTTCCCCTGCCCTCTCTGGACCGAGGCTCCACGTTTACAAGATCTAAGATCGCGGGATGAATGCGAAGGTGGTTGCAGGTCAGGTTAAGCTAGTGTAAATAAAAGAAGCCGCTATTGTAAGCGGCTTCTTTAGGATTCTACTAAGCTTCTGATTTTCTTGCCATTTGGTGCCGACACCAGGAGTCGAACCCGGGACCTACTGATTACAAGTCAGTTGCAGTTTGTAACTAAATGTAAAGCCGACTTGTACCGGATCGGTGTGGACCAAGGAAAAGACAGTGATGGCGGGAGGACCGCTTTACGGTGCCTGACTGCCCCCTGCACTGCATTGGCGCTTTGAATCATGGCCAACCTCCCCGTAGTTGTCAACCCACTAATGTATTGGTATGACGAGGGAGGTCATCTCCCCCGCCGCGCCCTGTCCTCACACCGGTGGCCGGGCATTGAGCGCCCGCCGCATGGCTTCGACATCGGGATGGATGTATTCCATCGTGGTGCGGATGTCGGTGTGGTTGAGAATGTTCTGGGTGAGATGGATATTGCGCTCGGGGCTCTCCATCAGGCTGGTGCCCAGGAAGTGCCGGAACCGGTGCGGCGACAGCTTGTAGCCGGTCATCTCCGATAACACCTGAAAGAAGTGCTCGACCTGCCAGGTATCCATGTCTGTGCGCCGATGCCGGTGACTGAACCGGTTCACGTTGAAGAGCTGATCCTGACGCTTGAAGCCCGAGTTGTGGGCCGCGACGATCAGGGTATAGAGGTGCGGATACAGGCCATCCGGAATCGGCAGGATGCTTTCCGAGTGCGTCTTGGAGCCCACGGCCGAGGCGCGGAACAGCCGCTTCTTCAGATTGACGTCCCCGGCCTGGATATGGAGCAGCTGGTTGAGCCGGATCCCGGTGTAAAAGAAGGTCTCCATCAGCACCTGCCAGAACCAGGCCGGATGGATCTTCGAGCACTCGTCGTAGGCGGTCTCGAAGCGCCGGCACACCTTGAGGACTTCGCGCGCGTAGCGTATCTGCAGCGGCTGCAGGGATTTCTTCGGCGCTTTCGGCTGCTTGACCGAGACCTCCAGGAACGGATTGTGGGAGCAGGCAATCAGCTGATGCTTGATGCCGAAGTTGTAGAGCGCCTTGAGGTGGCGGACGTAGTTATTCCAGCTCGCCTCGGTGATGCCGTCGGGTCGCGCCGGCGTGCGGATGATCGCCGTACGCCACTCGATGACCATGGACCGCGTGACCATGCTGGGATAGGCCTCGTGACCCAGATAACGCCGAAACAGTCGGACGACGGCGGTATAGGTGCTGACACTCTTGGGGCGCAAATGCTTGTCGGCGGCGTAGCGGCTCACCAGTTCCAGAAACGACACATCATACATGGGACTCTTCCCCTTCTGCGGGGGCGGTCGCGAGCGTCAACACCCAGTTATCGGGCAGCAGCGTGCGACTCACCTGGTACGGATCCTTGATCAGGTACCCCATCAGCGTTCGGGTCTTGTTCGGTCCCTGGACGGTCACCTTGTGAATGTTCTGTCCCCGGGTTCTGACGTGGCGTCCCAGCTTCTGGAAGCGCTGCTGGACCGTCTTCCACTGCGCCTCGTCGTTCAGCACTTCCGTACTGAAGCGCTTGAAGATGCCGGGGCTGACCAGAAACCAGGTGCCGTTCACCGTGTGCACCGGCGCCTTCGTGTCGTTGATGACCAGGGCATGGTTCGCCAGCCCCGTCGTCAGCCATTGCCAGAACTGTTCGCCCAGGTCCGAAGTGTTGTCAGGTTCTTGCGCTGCCTTTATTTGCGAAACTTCTGTTTTAGCAGAGCCTGAGAGGCATTGCGTGTCGGCAATGTCTGAAAATTCTGTCTCCGAATGCTGACCGTCGCTTGCGATGACTTTATCTGAGTCACGGCCCTCGACTTCAGGAAACAGGTCCATGATCTCCTCGTCCAGAGACGCTGCCGGCGTGTTTCGTGGTGCTTCAGGTATCTTCTGTGGTGCTTCAGAGGTAGAAGAGATTGACGTTCTAGCCTGGGCAGGCGGCGTCTGATCTGTTACCGGCGGAGCGTCAGGCTCCTCGGCCCGTGCCGGTACGTTGCCGGTGGAGCGCCTCGAGTCGGGCTCGCCCAACTGATCGGGTGTCTGGTCCTCCGGCGTCCCAGCGCCCTGAACCGTCAAGGTGCCACTGAACTCGGACGGCCTACCCTCCACGCCCCAGATCAGCGTGGGTGACACCTTGACCATGCTGAAGGTCTGCTGCCAGTCGCCGTCGACGATCTCGCATTGCCAGACGGCCTTGCCTTCGCTGACCTCCTCGATTAACCCATGGGCCTCCAGCTCGCCATAGAGTCGGTTCAGGTCGGCGGGGATACTTTTGATGCCTTGCGCGTAGAGGTGGGCCTTGAGCTCGTTGACCGCCCGCGGCGAGACCAGCCAGAGCGCATCGTCGGTGAGCCACCCCACCCCGCCCTTCTGATTGAGTTTGAACTGTTCCCTGACCAGATAGCGCAGCCCCTCGGCCAGCTTGCGCTGAAGGGAGTCGGTCGGTGCCGCGAGGGCCTGGACCGGATCGCCACCCAGTGCCCTGGCGACGCTGGCACGATCCGCCTTGTGAACCAGCTCGGCAATGATCCCGCCGCGCTCGGTGTGGCCGCTGATCGTGTACATCAGCAGCGCGAAGAGCCTGGGCTGGCTCATCAACCAATCCAGTACCCTAGCGCCCAAGACCTGCTGAGCCAGCAGCGGATTGACGGCGCTGTGCAGATGATAGTCTCGGCCGGCTCGGTAGCGCATGCGGTAGGGCCCCGGAATCGTTCCATGCCATAGGCGCCACTCGCGGCCGTCCTCGAGATGGATCTCGATGTCGACCAGGGCCTTGGCGACGTCGTGCATGAGGGCCGCGTAGATGATGGCCACACTCCAGAGCTCACCGGCCGAACTTTGATCCTCGGGCTTGGCGCCGGGCGGCAACAGGTGGCGCTGTCGTAGGCGCAGTCCATAGCAGGCCATCTCGAGCGCGTGATCGAGCATCCCGCCGGGATAGGCATGGTGATGCGACTCAGAGGCCGGCAGCAGCTGGACAAGCTTGGCGTAGCGCTCAATGGGTGCCAGCAGGTACTCGTCGAAGACGGGCCGCGTCAGGGACGTGGTATCCCAGAGCAGCTTGAGCATGGCTTGGCGGCGTGGAGTCGCGAGCAGCTCCTTGACGGACTGAGGGCGATGGGCCCCTTCGCCAGTCTGTGAGGCAGCGACTCCAGGTCGTGAAAAAAGACGTACAAGCATAAAGTAGACTCTGTCACCAGGATTCCTGTTGTTGTGACAGAGCCGGCTCTCAATGCTAAGAAAGAATGTTAAGCCGGCTTGAGAGGCATTCCAGTCGATACTGAATGAATCGCCCCGGGTATTCTAGACACCCCTCAAGCTCTGGAAGTAACGCCGCTCATACTCAACGGGTGCCAGGTCATCACTCGTCCCATGGCGGCGCCTTGGGTTGTAGAACATCTCGATATAATCGAGCACATCGCTCCGGGCAGCTTCTCGGGTCGGATGGATTCGCCGCTTGATCCGTTCACGCTTGAGGAGTTGGAAGAAGCTTTCTGCTACGGCGTTGTCGTGGCAGTTACCACGACGACTCATACTGCCCACCAGTTGATTGGCTTTCAGAAAGCTCTGCCAGTCGGTGCTGCTGAACTGACTTCCCTGGACGCCCTTCTAAGGTCAAGCGGTGATTTTGAGCCTGATTGATTTTCCGATGACGGTTGCGCAGCACATAGTACAGTTCCCGGGCGATATAGCGTTTCAGGCACCGGATAGCTTCTAGCTTGGAGTGGCCCTGTGCCACTCGTCGGGCAATGTATGCCTGAGTGCCGGCATCCAGCCGGAGGCGGCCGATGGCGATGATATGCAGCGCACTATTGGCAGCTCGATCACCCCCGCGGTTAAGCCGATGTCGCTGAGTCTTCCCCGACGAGGCGGGAATGGGGCTAACGCCACATAGCGTCGCAAAGCTGGCTTCCGAGCCAAGGCGGTCCGGATTGTCGCCCGCCGTAATCAGTAGCTGTGAGGCCGACTCGTAGCCTACTGCCGTGCGAGCTACCAGCTCCGGTGCCAGCTCATCGACGATGGCCTTGATTATGATATCCAGATCAGCAATCTCATCGTGCAGTGCCAGGTAGCGACGCGCGAGGGATTTCAGGGCAATGCGGTAAGCCATCGTGACATCCCGATAGCCGTTCAAATCGGGTCGCCAGGCCGCGAGTGTCCGGAGCAACTGCATGCGTGTCATGTTCCTCAGCAGGTCGCGCAATTCCTCAGGCGCGGAGATTACCTGAGTCTGGGTCATCTGAAGGGCCACCCAGCGCGCTGCGACCGCCGTTTTCGGCAGACCTTCAGTACACGCAAGGACTCGATCATCCCGTCGCGTGTCTTCGGGGTGACCGTGCGAATACCCGCATAGGCTGCGTGGGCGGCATTCTCTGCATCAATGGTGTCATTCTTGCCACGCTTGCGCCGTACGCTCTTGTCGGGCGTGGTAACCTCCAGGATAGGGATGCCTGCGTGCTGCAAATAGCGCAGCAGGCCAGCGCCATAGGTGCCGGTACATTCGATTCCCACCCGACTGACCTCGCCGAAAGAGCGCATCCAGGTCAGCAGGGTCTTGTAGCCGTGCCGAGTGGTCGGAAAGCTGCCGGTACCAAGCACGCGATTATGGACATCCACGACGGCGGCCACATGTAAGTCTTTATGGGTATCAACACCGCCAATAATGACAGGGTGATCGCTCTGCTGATAGACCATGGCGAGTCTCCAGACTATCAGGGTGGCTTCACCGAGTTCGATAGCCTGGACACGACAGTAACGAGACAGGCTGTCAGGCCCTTCTTGAGTCACATGCTTCGACGAGGCGAAACCTCGCCGCCAGTGCTCCCGGTCACCGACAGGTCCAGGAAAGACACACTGTCCGGGTCGATCGGAATGTGAGTCAGGAGACCCGGGAGCTCTCACGGCACCAGGTCTTTCAGTCAATTCATTAGACCAACCCAGAGATGCCCGGCACCCGGTAGTCTTACTATCCGAATGCACCATGACAACCCCTTGCGGCTTTCGCCGCCAAACCGCTGCCAGCAAGGCATCCAATGCCAAGTCAGTGGTCATGCGAGACTTCATCGACCACCACCCGTCGAGAGAACAAGTCGATAACTACCGACAGGTAGAGCCAGCCCTTGTAGGTACGGAGTAGAGTAAGAAGCAGGGCGTAGTCGCGCTATTTCCCTGCTTCTCCTCTCCGAACCGTACGTGCACACCTCTCAGCGCATACGGCTCTCCATTCAAGCGTGGCTCATAGCCAAGGCAACATCGCGGTAACGAGAAGTGACCGCATTGCGTGCGTCTTCCCTTGGCAAATACGGGTTTGCCTCGGGCAGCCGCCACCGGAAAGACATTTTCCGACTTGATACCAATCGACGCAGGCTTACCACACAGAAGTTGCCAAGGTGGTTGGGCCCGAAGAACTGCCATGTCTTGGTTTCTTTCTCACGCGGTCAGCGGAAGTGCTTTCGCATCAACGCTTTAATAGATGCTCTATACTTCCGTGCCAGCCAATGAGCGAGTCGCCAGAAGACAATGCCATCAATCTTCCTGTACGTCATCGCGGTATAGTCAGTAAATTGGTAGAACGTGGCCCAGCCCGCCAGGCGGCGGTTCAGGCGATCTACCATGTCGATCCGGTTTTCGCTGTGATTGCTGGACAATTCCTTCACCAAAGAAGCAGCGAAGTTTCTGGCCTTGGCGCGGGGGATAGACGTGACGGGACGCATCGTGCCATTGGGCCCGCGTTTCCGAATGATTCGGTGTCCAAGGAAGGTGAATCCATCATTGACGTGTGTGATATGGGTCTTTTCCATATTCAGGGTCAGCGAGAGACCCTCTTCCAGAAACCGACGACATTCTTCACGGATGGCTTCGGCTTGCGCCTTGTTTCCCTTTATTACCAAAACGAAATCATCAGCATAGCGGCAATAGGCCACCGCCGGTTTCCACTGGCGGCCTTCACGCAGGGCAACAGGCCGTTGCAGCTGAATACTGGAATTCCAGTACCAGCGGTCATTACGGGCTTTCTTGCTCAGGTAGCGTTGTTCCAGCCACTGGTCGAACTCATTGAGCATGATATTCGAGAGCAATGGTGAGAGTACGCCACCTTGTGGTACGCCGTCGTGGGCAGCATGGAACAGCCCCCTGTCGACGTGACCTGCTTTGGTGAATCGCCATAGCAGCATCAGGAAACGACCGTCCCGAATTCGCTTGCGGACACACCGCATCAGTTTCCGGTGATGTACAGTATCGAAGTAGCTGGCCAGATCACCTTCGATGATCCAGCGCCCCCTCGTTTCATTACTGTCCGTCAACTGAAGTTTCACAGTGCGAATGGCATGGTGCACGCTGCGCTCCGGCCGAAACCCATAGGAAAGGCGATGGAAATCACTTTCCCAGATGGGCTCCATGGCCATCAGCATGGCACGCTGCACAATCCTGTCGCGTAAGGTCGGTATCCCCAGCGGGCGCTGTTTACCGCTGGATTTCGGGGTGTTGATGCGGCGTGCCGGCAGCGGCTGATACGTGCCGTCCAGCAGTTCAACACGAATCTCCTCCAGATGCTGGCTGGAATTCTGTTCGAACACTCGCCGATCTACTCTGTCGATACCCGCGGTTCTGGCCCCTGACGACGCCAGCGTTCTGAGCGCCGCCTCTTGAAGCCAGTCGCGCCGTGCAACCAGTCTCAACAGTGGATCGAACCGCTGGTTCGGATCCGCTGCTGCCCAGGTTGCCAGCTTGCTCTGCATTTCCCTGATTATCAAAGGTCTTCACCTCTCTAGGGTCAGGTAATCCGAGGAGCAAGGCACTTGAACTGCCTCCCTTCGCCATGTAATGGGTTTTCCCCATCGCGGACTACTACGGAGGCTCCGCCAGCTTGCCGGGCGTCGGGGTCGCACTCCCTTGGCATCCCATACAAGCCTTCCCTCGTTCACATGCTGGACTCAAGCATACGGAGGAGGTTGCCGATCGCAGTCTTTACCCTTGCATGCTGCAAGTTGGCGCATCTGTCACGAGTTAGCTGCACACTGCTCGTGACTCCGCCGGCAGTGGGCTACATATCCACTACCGACAGCAGCAGCGGGCCCTACATATACCACTGCTGAGGATGCGCACCTCCTGTTAAGCCGTGTAGGAGGTGGCGACATGTTCAGCCCACAGACACGGATTAATCGGTTCGTGTTCCTCAAGCTTTCCAAACTCAGCCTAGGGGTGCATCTTGGCGTAACGGCTTCGCCTCACACCCCGTTTCCTACGGGTTACGTCACCCTGCCAGTGCACGGCAGGTCACCGCCGCTTCGGCTCATGCCCTCTCGCAGCAGAGAGCAGTCCTTCGCTGAGAACATCCTGTTCGACACGAAGGTATTCCAGTCATGCTTGTGCTCGTTCAGCTGCCTCCTGCAGCCTTCAGAGTCGAGGCACACTGTAGGTGATGTCGGTGACCCACACGATATTGGGCGCTGTTACCTCAAACCGTCGGTCTAGGCGGTTGGGCGATACCATTGCCGGTGTACCGCCGTAGCAACCAGGGCGGCGTCGGTAACCCGTTTGGGAACGTAGCCCTTCCTGGCGCATCAGGCGGGCCACCCGATGCTTGCCACAGGCTTCGCCAGCCTCCCGCAGGTCCTGATGGATTTTACGATAGCCATACACACCGCCACTTTTGAGCCAGGCGTGCTTAATCAGTCCCAGCAGGCGCTGGTCATCCCGGGCCCGCTCAGAAAGAGCATTACGGCACCAGGCGTTGTAGCCACTGGGCATCGTTGATGTCGGTCTTTCGGCCAGGGACGTTTTTGGCATCGCGAGCGTTGACCAGGATGACATCGAACCCGCGCTCTTCGAGAAGCTCATACACCGGTATCCAGTAAACGCCGGTGGACTCCATGGCAACGATGGTTACCTGCTTTTCGCCGAGCCAGTCGGCCAGGAGGCAGAGGTCGCCGGTAAAGGTGTTGAAGGTCCGTACTGGCAGCGCATCCTGATCGAGCGGGATGGCAACCACATGGAAACACGAGCCAACGTCGATGGCGGCCGCGTGAGGGTGGACGACCTGTAACGCGTCCTTGTTGCTGCGGGAAAGTCGGGATGCCATGCGTGTCATGGTAGGGCTCCTCATGAACCCGGGCAGAGAGTCAGAGGAGGAATCGTAGTCAGCGCAAACCTTCCTAAATGGGATCACCCGTGGGGCATCACCACTTTCAAGTACAGAACGATTCCCGAGCCACTTTTTTGACGGGGACAGGGCCACCAAAAAGCCAACGGCTGCGCCTCTGACACGGATTGAGTATAGGAAGCGTCAGAGTTTCTGGCGCACAAGCTGGTAAAGACCCTTAATGGTTCTCGTTCTCCTGATACACGCTTCAGCTCTGCCTTCAAGCGCCGGTTCTCAGCTTAAAGATCAGCATCCTGCTGTCGATGTTCCGCAGGCTTGGCGTAGCGTTTTATCCATTGAAACAGGCTTTAGTCGGACACGCCCAGCCGGGCGGCGACTTCAGCAACGGGATGGCCTCGCTCCGTCACCTGCTTGACGGCTTCGATCTTGAATTCTTCGGTGTATCGTTGACGGCTCATGGAACCTCCTGATGCCTTCAGTATAAGGCCTGGGAGTGTCTACGAAACTAGGGGCGATTCACAGGGGTCAGGAGGTCGCTCAGCTTGGCACACCTCACTCGCGGTTAGGTGACCAACGAAGTATAGCGCTTATCTCCAACTAGTACTAAGTGGCTTCACCTTCAGATACAGGCAGAGGCGGTGGAACTCATGTTTTCACACAGCCTCGGCCAATTCCAGCCGTTAAGTGGATAATGAAATAACTCCATCAGCAGGGCCTTCTGCCAGGCACTATTAACGGTATTAGATAGTAAATGAGCCCTCTCGACACTTGACTGCCAGACGATGAGCGCCACTCCCAGTTGGGCATTTACGTAACCTTACCAAGGGACGCTAACCTTAAACTCTTTCGTCCCTATAGCTTGCATTAGGGTAAGTTCAATATTTTTTCTCTTTCGCACCTCCGCTATTCTCTTCGAAAGCTCAGGGAACCCGCTGGATTTTTTGAATGAATCAGCCGCCATCAAGGAGCCGTAAATGCTAATATGACCATTTTGGTCGTAGTTATAAGGAATATTCTCTTCTGTCACTGCAGATGGAACTCCATTTACATGAAATAGGGAACTTCTATCAATATAGAGAACATTAAGGAACTGATTTGCATAATTCTTTATCTCTTGGTTTACTTTGGCGGCTCCCGCATCCTCTACCCTGCTAAACCTATTGACATCAAAATCCATGTCAAACATCACGCTTCTTGCATACATATCCCTAATATTAACATCAAAGTAAGTAGGTGCAGCCATTACAACAACAAGCTTAGCCTGGCTGGCCGCATAAGAAATTGCATCATAAACCCCCTTCATTTGGTCAGCCAAGTCAATTTTCCACCATGACCCCGAAAGCACCACAAAGTCATAGCTCGAAGCGTTGTCTAAAAAATATTTCCTGTTTATCAGGCACTGGTCGTAGCTTCTCGAAGATGAGTCGCCATATATAACCTCATCGGCACTTGGATAACACCAATTGGTCGTCACAGAGTTAATTTCCGCAGATACTTCTTTCCCTATCCGATCCCAGAAAGGCTCATAATGACCTGCAAAAGAATCCCCAAATAACAAACCCTTCAGTGAAGACCCTTTGTTTCCCAATGTGCATTTAAGTCCTTCCTCACCGATAATAAGACTCTCGTCAGTATTCACATCATAAAAGCACCAACCATTTGTGGCCCGTGGAAGGTCAAGCCTTTCCATGGCCGCATAAAATTCGTCGCTCATACGCTGAGGAAAGCCATGCGATAAAACTATTATCGTCCCAACGGCGGCGGCAAAAGAAGTAGGTATACCGATATTCAATAGTGGGCTATCTGCACTTCTTGCAGGTGTCACTTTTCTCTTTCTTGCTATGTTTTCTACAAAAGTATATGACAGGTAACCAAACAGCACTGAAGCCGAAATTCCTAGAAACACCCAAAAGGGATGTTTTCCCAAACCAAAGTAATTTATCCAGACGACTATTGGCCAGTGCCACAAATAAATTGAGTAGGAAGTTTTTCCCAAGAACTGAGAGAGACGATTAGCAGTTACTAAGGAGTTCTGCCGCGATTGAATGATAATCAAAGCAGTACCGAGCACAGGCAGGGAAGCCAGCCAGCCAGGCCAAGCGACTTGCGAATTAATAAATATTGCGCTTAATACAATCAAACCTATCCCAACCAGCTCCCAGCTTTTTTGACTAAGGTAGCCAATTCGGATTGAAAAAAGAAAAACTAGCGCCCCTACCATCATTTCCCAGGCACGGGTTGGCAATAAATAGAATGCGTGGGTTGGCCATCGACCGGATGCATAAACAGATAAAACAAACGAGAGAATGGCCGCAACCAAGATAAACCAGCGCATCTTCTCTAGCGACACGAATTTCTCTAAGACCACGATAGCCAGCGGGTATATTAGATAAAACTGCCACTCAACAGATAGTGACCAAGTATGCAGCAGCCATTTCTCATATACAGCCTGCTCAAAATAGCCAGGCTCTTGGGAGTAAATGAAGTTCGATATAAAGGCCAAGCTCCCTAAAACCCGTTTTCCTAATTCCTCGTAATTAGAGGGCAATAGCAGAATCCAGCCGACCAGGAGAACCGCAAGGCAAACGAATGCAAGCGCAGGAATTATTCGGCGCGCCCTATCAAGATAAAACCCTAATGTGGTGAACTTTTCTTTTTCCATTCTTGAAAATATAATTCCGGTCATAAGATAGCCCGAAATTACAAAAAATACGTCGACCCCGATAAAACCACCCTGCATTCCAGGAATTTCAAAGTGAAAAAGAACGACGAGAGCAACAGCAATCGCTCTTAAGCCATTTATGTCCTTCCTAAATTCCATGGCGCTACGCCTCAATCACTAAGCAATTTCCTGGCAACCCATGCCCCTTGACACATGAGCAAAAAAAGTTATCAAGCAGCTTCCTTACGGGGCAGATTTTATGGTGGCGTAATACTGGAAATCATTTGGCCATAGGCTTTCTGTAGCACATCGCCCGCTGGCTTACAGGCAGCATTAACAACCAACCTACTTTCCTTTGAAATTATTGGTTTCACAGCACCCACCTTGCTCTCCACAATTAACGAAAACCCATTAAATTTAACAATGGCCGGTACTTTGTGCCAGCGTCCCCAACCATATTGTCGCGGCATAACCCCGCTCTTTTAGAAACCCTATGAACCTAATACGCCCTGAACGGCCTGGAGTCAAGAAGGCAAAGCTTCAACTAATTGAGTTTCAAAAAAAAGAACGGCTTGCATGCTAATTTAGCCATCACAGTACTCAGTTACTTTTAGGGACGGGGGATCGTTCGCTTCATTCCTTACTTAACTATTTTGTTTAGATAGTAGCATTAAGCAGTCTCATCTTTCTCAGATTGACCATCTTCTCAACCTTTACTGCTGCGCCAGATTGAGACTTGTCATGGCCTTGCGATGGCAGGGCAAAGGAGGTTATGCGCAGAGAAAAGTGTATGGAGGAAACTTAAGAGGGTGTTTACAAAAACAATAAGTCATTGAGACGATGGGGATTCTACCACTCAGGGAGAGATCCATTGTCGCAAGGCGGTCGGCCAAGAAAGCTCGGCGAAGCTGAAAAAAAACCTGCTACGTCAGCTTGTTGAAGAATCCCACTGGCAGCACTCAGCGAGCTCACAGATGCCTTCTGCTGGCGAACAGGCCTCTCCGTGCATCACATGACCATACGCAGGCGCCTGGAAAAGATGGGCTTTCGGCGTGAGCGCGCGGCAACACTCCCTGCCCGCCAGGATGAGCCAGAACGTCGTTATGGCTTTCAACCAGCCTATCGCCGTCAACGCCCCGTACAACGCTATCCCAGCTCATTGACCGACGCGGAGTGGCGTCTTGTTGCTGACCTTTTCGGGGAGGAAGGCCAACGCGACACGCCACCTCGCTATCCTCGGCGACTGCTCATCGACGCCTGCTGTTATGTGGTTCGCAGCGGTTGCTGCCCAGGGGCTTTCCACCTTGGCAGAACGTCTATCGAGCGCTCCGCCTCTGGAGCCAACAGGGCAGGTTCGTACGGATGCATGATCGATTACGGGCGCAATGGCGAGAACGTGAGGGGCGCGACCCGATTCCCGGCGCGGCTGTACTGGATGCCCAATCGACACGGAGTTCACCGCAGGGTGGAACCAGCGGCTACGATGCAGGAAAGAAGATCAAGGGCCTAAACGTCATGTGCTCGTTAATACCTTGGGGCTGGTACTTGCCGTGAGTGTAACGGCGGCCAGCGTGCAGGACCGTGACGGTGCTCACCCGGTCATGGCCAATGGCATGGAGAAGTATGCCGGAATAGCCACGGTCTTCGTTGATGAAGGTTATGCAGGACGCTGTGCACAGACGATCCATCACCAGCATGATATTGCGGTCGAGGTCGTACGCCATCCAGCCAATGGCAATGTTGGCCGTTCGTGTACGCCGGGCCAAGGGGATCTCTTCACGCGCCGCCCTGATGCTAATGGCTTTACAGTGCTGTCGAAGCGATGGAGCATTGAGCGAACACATGCCTGGATCGAGAAGGCACGCCAGCTGGTGATGCACCATGACCGACGTGTTGAAGTATCGGAGGCCTGGGTCTGGCTAGCGGCGGGACGTCAACTCCTCAATCGGTTAACTCGCTTGGCCTGAGAATTTGTAAACACCCTCTACATGGACCCGCCTGTTATTCCAGTCCAGAGCAAAAATTCCTACCTAAATATAAACCTAACAGAGCTTTTTTACCTGCCTCCTAGGTGTACGGTCCCGAAGAGTAATGGTCTATCTTATGAGCCACTATCGGAGGATTACCCATGGCAGCCCCAGCATAACAGGAGATAGAGCATCCATATGAAATTCCTATATCAAGGCGTGCAGCCAGTAACTTCTCAATGTATATGGCTGCTCTTTCCCAATTCGCTTCTCGTTAACAATAGCAGATTTTTTGTAAAATTTGGCGGATCGCAGTCATGTCGACTCTCTGTCTGATCGACCTTCTCGCTTTTCCTTGTCCTAAACTTGACGCTGCTAATGTCCAGATGTGCTTGAGCCGTCTCCACCGTTTCTGGGCAGTCTGGAGCAATTGGAGCCCATCGCCAGAATTGTGTCCGGGGAGCCGCAGGTCCGGTTTCGCTCTATTTTCAGGGGACCATGGCGAAGGTCTGAACGTTCCCATTGACTGATGTAAGTCGGGTTCTAACATTGGCGGACCCAAACCAAAGGCAGTTAATTTACTTTACCTGCTCCGTGTTTTGAACACCGCAGTCAGGGTCGGCGTCGCAGGCTCGGCGGGCAGCCGCATCCTCCGGTTGCAGCGTGCTGTGTGAAATGCCGAAACGCTCCTGGAGCATCGTTTGCAGTTGCGGGAGAACAATCTCCCAGCGAACCATTGTTTCCATGTCAACATGCGCGGCCAGCGCGTGGCTGCTTGAGGACAAGCTCCAGATATGCATGTCATGAACTGCGCGCACCCCCTCAATTTCGGTCAGTGCCTGCCCGACTTCATGGGCATCAATACCGTGTGGCACCCCTTCCATTAATACTCGGACCACCTCGCGTAGCAGCCGGACGGCGGATACGAATATTAGCAAGCTTACGAACAGCGACAATATCGGGTCTACTATAGACGGACCGCCCAAGTAGATGGTCGCTCCCGTGGCGAGTGCTGCAATCGAACCCAGTAGATCGCCCATTACATGTAGTAGCGCGCCCCGCACATTCATAGTCCGTTCGCCGCGCATCAGTACCCAGGCGACGATGATATTAACCAGAAGGCCAACCCCACCGATAACCAGAACCACACCACCGTTGACCTCAGGGGTGTCAGCCAGGCGACGAATCGCCTCGTAGGCTATGTACGCGATAACCCCGAACATGAACAGGACATTGACCAGCGCGCCAAGTACTTCTGCGCGCTGTAGGCCGAAGGAATGGTGATTGGATGCGGGTTTACTCGCCAGCCATGCGGCAAAGGCACCGACCCCAAGCGACAGCGAGTCAGTCAGCATATGACCGGCGTCCGACAGGAGTGCCAGCGAGTCGGCCATTAAGCCGCCAATAACTTCAATGATCGCGAAGCCGGTCGTGAATACTAGTGCGAATAACAACGTCTTGCCGCTACCGTGGCTGTGGCTATGACTGTGGCTGTGGCTGTGGCTGTGGCTGTGGCTGTGGCTGTGGCTGTGGCTGTGGCTGTGGCTGTGGCTGTGGCTGTGGCTGTGGCTGTGGCTGTGATCAGGCACGTTCGACTCCTTGTGCTCTCCCTGAATAGACAGGATTCATGCTAGGGGCTGTTGACGTTTCACATGGGTAGCCAGAGGAATCCACACGCCATGGCCACCATACTCTCGTAATTCCGCTTCAGCTTGTCATAGCGGAACGCCACTGCGCGGTAGTGCTTTAGCCGCGCAAAGGCATTCTCGACCAGATGCCGGTAGCGATACAGCCCTTTGTCCAGGTCGGTATTGCCCTTAGTCGAATTACGTTCTCTCAGGAGCACCGGATGGGCTCCCGGATCCTCGGTCTGCTCCGGATGCGTTCATTATTATAGCCCTTGTCAGCCATGATCATCCCGCCAGCGGGTAGTTGCGCTATCAGCTCCGGCACCTCGGTACTGTCATTAACGTTGCCTCCGGTGAGGCTGAAGGCGATAGACAATCCATAAGCATCGACGGCCGGATGAATCTTGCTCGTGTAAACCCTCGCGGCTTTTGCCAATGGCTTCAGGCTGACTGCTGGCAGCGCCGGCACTGTGCTGGTGAGCCTTAACATACGTCCCGTCGATGAATAGCCACTCGACATCAGACTCCTCGACTAGGGCGTTGAATACCTTGAGCAGCTTCCTGCCGCCGACCAGGTATTGAAGCATTTGTAAACCGAGTTCCAGTGTCCAAAGGCACGGGGCAGGTCCCGCCATGGGCAACCCACGCGCATCCGGCAAAGGATGCCTTCCACAGTCATCCGCAGCCCGGGCTTGCGGTAGATAGATGGCCTGCTGAACCAGAATTTTCTCCAGCTTCGACCAGAGTTCGTCACTGAGCATCAATCGGGGCATTGCAGACTCGCAGATTGTTGGCGTGGGAGCCTCAATTCTGCGGGTCTGCTCTTATTCAGCAATGCTCCGTCAACAGTCCCTAGGAATATTAACGATTAACAACAGAGTCAGCGTTCATCACTGTCTGGCTGATGACGAACTTCAGCCCAGATAAAGAGGGCAGCACCGATAAAAATCCATACGTCTGCCATGTTGAACGATGGCCAGTGCCACTGGGCGTAGTAGAAATCCAGAAAATCCTCTACGTAGCCTAGCCGTAAGCGATCTACAGCGTTACCCAGCGCGCCACCAAGGATGGCGCTGAGTGCGAGCCGATAACTTAGTACGCTCGGAGAACGCCATAGCCAGTAGATGAGGAGTATCGAGATAACAAGGGCCAGCCCGATGAAAAGCGGCTGTTGCCAACCACCGGCTTCAGCGAGAAAGCTAAACGCTGCCCCAGAATTGTGGCGATGAGACCAGTTGAAAAAAGATGTGACAGCGACGCTTTCGCCATACGGGAGCATGAAGCTGGCAAGATACTTGCTCAACTGATCTACCAAGAATAACAGGAGCGAAAACCCCAGCCAGTACGTTACCTTTCCCGGCTCACGGTCTTTCTCTGCGAGCCCACTATCGTAAGTGGACATATCACCTTCCCTCTTGTTTACATTACACCGAGAGCCAACACGACAAAAGGCTATGCTGCAGGGGTCAATACGGCGCGTTAGCTTTGCCCCAGTACTCCTTCTAAGCCAGCCGATACCAGCACGAACAGGACGAAGCCGCTTATGAACGCTAGTGGCGAGATATGCGTATCGTCCCCGCTCTCATGTGCCTCGGAGACCATATCTTCGATGGCAGCGACCGTAAGAAGACCTGCCGTGAACGTCAGTGCCGCTAGCTGGAACGTCTCCGGTTGGTTCCTGAGCACGAAGTAAGCAAAGACGGCCGCAGTGAGTACAGGGATCGCAAAGGAGGCAGAGAGCAGGATGCGCTTACTGCGTGGGATCCCTTTGTCTTTCATGTTGGCAATCGTCGCGAATCCCTCAGGGACATCTGCCAGCACCTGGCCCGCCGCCAGGATTAAGGCAACCGACGGTGAGACCGCCGACCCTGCCCCGATCAGAAGACCATCGCTGAACAGATCTATGGATACAGCAATATAGATCATCCAGACGCCGGTCTGGCCGCTTTCGCCCTGCTGGCCTTGCCGCTTCTGGAGACCCTCTACGAGCTTCTCGATACCTACGTAAACAATACCGCCCAAGGCGAAGGTGAAGGCAATCAGCCACGCTGAGAGGTGTTCTAATACTCGCGGCATGATTTCAACCGCCACTACGGCAATGACGAGGCCGGCGGCGCCGTGAAGGGCGTAATTGAGTCGGCGACCGGTAGTCCGGGAAGCCTCCGCAGCGAGTCCTCCACCGAAGTTTCCTAGCGCAGGAAGCAGCGCCAAGCCAAGTACAACCCAAATGCCATCCATAACCATCCTTCCCTGGCCGATTTCTAGATATGATCTGCTAGATGCCCGCCGGCGAGCCGACGCGTGTCGGTCCTTCCGGCGACGCAGCGGCCGACGTTCCTCCACCGCGTGTCGGACCCTGTCGGCTCTCGAAGCGTAGCAGACGCAACGCGTTAAGCGTCACCAGCACCGTGGCGCCGGTATCGGCCATAATGGCTATCCAGAGCCCAGTCAGGCCAAACATGGTCGTCAACAGGAAAACCGCCTTCAGTCCCAGTGCGATAGCGATATTTTGGCGGATATTGTTCATGGTCGCGCGAGCCAGACGAATCATTGCCGCTATGTCGGTCACGCGATTGCGCAGCAAGGCACCATCGGCCGTCTCCAAGGCGACATCAGTACCCGACCCCATGGCCACGCCAATGTTAGCCGTGGACAGCGCCGGGGCGTCATTGATCCCGTCGCCAACCATTAACACCGTATCCTTGGAGATTATTCCCTTGATCGCTGATACCTTGTCGTCAGGTAGCAGTCCAGCCTGGTATTCCAGGCCGATGGTATCGGCAATGGCCATAGCCGTACGCGGATTGTCCCCAGTCAACATAATCGAGCGGATGCCCAGCGCCTGGAGGTCCTTAATGCCGTCGATGGCGTCAGCACGCGGCTCGTCTCGCATGGCAATCAGCCCAATGAGCGAGGCGTCTCGGAGTACCATGACGACAGTCTTGCCCTGATCCTCTAACGTTGAGATTCGAGGCTTCAGAGCGTTCGTCACTACGCCCCTCTCTTCGGCGTAACGCGGCGAACAAACATAGCTGCGCGAGCCGTCAACTTTCGCCTCGACGCCATGGCCCGCGATGACACGTGCATCAGATCCTTGCGTAAACCTAATGTGATGCGACTCAGCATGGCTTAGCACAGCTTCGGCTAGCGGATGGCTGGAACCACTCTCGACGCTGGCGGCCAAGGCAACAACGTCATCCTCGCCGCAGCCATCAGCAGCGGGTATAACGTCGGTAATGACTGGTTTCCCGGCGGTCAGGGTACCGGTCTTGTCAAAGGTCACGAGGCTAGCCTTGGCGGTGGACTCGATCACCGCGCCCCCCTTCATCAACAGTCCTCGGCGTGCACCGGTAGATAGCGACGAGGCGATAGAAGCCGGCACCGAAATCACCAACGCACATGGACAGCCGATCAGCAACAATGCAAGAGCACGATAGGTCCACTCCCCCCAGGCGCCACCGAATATTAACGGCGGAACGATCGCAACCAATATTGCGGTGCCGACCACCGCGGGCATATAGACCCGGCTGAAGCGATCGATGAAGCGCTCAGTGGGCGCACGCGCTTCCTGTGCCTCTTCGACCAGGCGGATAATCCTGGCGATGGTGTTATCTTCGGGTGCCTTGGTGACACGAATGCGCAGCACAGCATCGTTATTGATGGACCCGGCGAAGACCGGCTCGTCCGTGGTCTTGCTCTTGGGCACCGATTCACCGGTCACCGGCGACTCATCAATAGCCGATGTTCCTTCAATGATCTGCCCATCGGCAGGGATCCGATCCCCAGGTCGCGCGATGACGACCTGACCAATCTTCAGTTGCGCTGCATTTACCTTGCGGGTCGCCCCTTGGGCATCTTCGATCAGTGCAGTCTTGGGCACCAAATTGCCCAGAGCGCGGATACTCGATCGGGCACGGTCTGCGGCCACCCCTTCGAGAACCTCGCCGACGGCGAACAGGAACACCACGAGCGCCGCCTCCTCGGCGGCACCAATGATCAGCGCCCCACCGGCAGCGATGGTCATCAGCATCTCGATGGTGAATGGCATGCCTGCTCGCGCCGCAGCAAGGGCACGTTGCGCTACGGGAACCAGCCCGACCAGACATGCCAGGAAGAACGCCCAATAAGCCAGCGACTCCGAACCCAGCAAGCGGACGACCGCGGCGGCCAGCAGGACTGCACCCGTCATCAGCACGAGCCAGCCTTTGCCACGCAAGAACCAGCGTTTGGGTGAGGTTGAGACAGCATCAGCGGCATCGCCGTCAGCCGCATCACTCTGCGATGCGGTATTGCCGTCGGACATATCAGGAGTCATGGCAGCGCGGGGCGCTACGCTATAGCCGAGCCGCTTGACCGATTTCTCGACGCTTTCTGGCGACGTCTGCTGTTCGTCGAGCTTCAGCGTGAGGGTTTCGTTCATGACCGATACTTTGACATCGGAGACACCAGGCAAACTCTCAACTGCGCCACGAATTTTCGCCGCGCAACTGGCGCAATCCATACCGCCGACTTTCCAGCTGAGCGTGCCCTCGGAGTCGGTCCGATCAGGTGTCGTCATCATATCGTGGCCGTGGCTGTGAGCATTACCGCCACAGCCGCAGTGTGAATGACTCTCGGCGGGGTCATTCCTTGGCCTGACGCTATTGGGCAAGGATTGGGCGGCATAGCCAAGTCGCTCGACGGTCTTCTCGACGCGCTCGGGCGAAGTTTGTTGCGTGTCCAGCGCAAGGGTCAGGGTTTCCTTCATCACTGAGACCTGCACGTCGGATACGCCTCGCAAGCGCTCCACCGCGCCACGAATCTTGCCGGCGCAGCTTGGACAATCCATGCCATGAACGGTCCACTGGTACGTATTATCGGATAGCTCGGTATCTGCAACCGTCATGAAAAGTTACCTCGACCAAATTGGTTGACTAAATCCTAAACCCTCTAGTGGCTATAGGATCAAGTCGTACCGCTCCCCCTAGCCTCGAGATGGCATACTGGTGGGCTGCTGGCCGATTACCGTCTGTGTCGACCTGTTCAGCGATGGCCTGGATCGAATGACGGTCGTCGCGGTCAAGGGGAAGTTATCGAAGCCCACGAGAGCGAAGAGGGTACCTCATCTGTCGGTTCTGACCTCGTTCGTGGGCGGCTTCGCCCTGCTCATGCTGATCTCTGCGGTCCTGAAAAATTCCTGGGCACAGGCTGAACGCATAAATGGACCCTGCCGTTCCATTGTTTTAGTTTACGACCTTCTGGGTGGGCACCGCCTTCGCCAGTACCTAGGAAAGAGTGGAATGCGAAAAAACAGGACGCGGCCAATGCAAGCAAGACTTCCAAGGGTATTTCATTGTCTAGTACTGGGCCTGCTGGCGATACCGCGTGTGCTCATGGCACAGGAATCGTGGCCGATGGGCCATTATCCCCTGCCCAAGGAGGGAGACTTCATAGGCGAAGTGAAGACTGTCGAGGCAGATCATGAAGACACCCTGATCGATATCGGCCTGCGCCATGGCATCGGCTACAACGCCATTCGTCAGGCGAACCCGGACACCCGGGTCTGGCTGCCTGGTGAGGGCACCGACGTTGTGGTCCCGACGCGCTTCATCCTTCCGCCGGGCCCGCGCGAAGGTATTGTGATTAATATCGCGGAGCTGCGACTCTATTACTATCCTTCAGTGGAGGAGGGCGAGGCACCACGTGTCGAAACCTACCCCATCGGCATCGGCCGTATGGACTGGCAGACACCACTAGGTGAGACGCAAATCACCGCTAAAGTAGAGGACCCCACCTGGTACCCTCCGCAAAGCATCATAAAGGAGTATGCAGAACGCGGTGTAGATTTGCCGAGGATCGTGCCTCCCGGGCCTGATAACCCCTTGGGAGACTTTGCCATGATACTCAGCATACCAGGCTACCTGATCCATGGCACCAACCGTCCCCAGGGGGTCGGGATGCGCGTCTCGCATGGCTGCATTCGCATGCTTCCGGAAGACATAGAAGATCTTATCTATCGAGTTCCTGTCGGGACGACGGTTCGTCTGATCAATGAACCGCTGAAGCTTGGCTGGACACCACAGGGCACGCTCCAGGCCCAGGCCTACCCGGTGCCCGACACCTCGCCGGAAGAACTATCGGCTCGCATCGAGAAGGCCTTCGACGCCGCTACCCTGGCGGCCAACGATCGCAAGTTCCTCGTCGATTATGCCCGCTTGAAGCAGATGGTGGAGAACCCCAACGGCATACCCCAGCCGTTGCTGCTGGCTGAAGCACCGTTCGAGATCCCTGCAGGCTCCTTTTATAACCACGTCGAGCTCGACCATGCCCTCTATAGCCAGCTGGAGGCCTCCCTGCCCGAGGAGGCAACCAACGAGTAGGCAAGCTTGAGGACGGCAGTAGCTCGGCGACCGGGTGCGCACCATGCTGGCCAATCACGGCATTCGTCGTAGCGTGACCGTAGAGGGGTTCCAAGCCTCCCGAGTAGTAATCAGCCACACCGACAATACCGTGATTGCCGGCAAGTTCGCCCAGGCCGGCCTAGGATCAGCAAGTGGCTCAGGCGTGCCGCTGATGCGCGACGAGGCAATGAATTCAATACGTCCCGCATCGGCCTATTTAGCCACGGTAATCCGCATCGTACAGGACCCTGAGCGAGCACTGGAAAAGATGGAAATGTAGGGACTACGAAGTGAGGGAAGCGATCAGCGCCCCGGGCTTGCACCACAACCTGACCATCTCTATCTCTTCGGGGTATCCGGATTTTTTGGTTGATTGGCTCGACCCACAAGGTCGCAGCCAATCGCTTACCACAGCGGATTACTTGGTTGATGACACGCCTATAAGGAGGATCAACCTCACTGGCCTAGCAATTTTCCACTTGAGTAGCGGAATAGCATAGAGCTAACTAATGGGATCCCACTTGACCCAGTATTCTTCCAGCAGGTATATTCAATAATATCAATATATCTTGAAGTATTGGAATGAGAGAAGCCCAAGCAGTTAAAGCCTTTGCAGCACTTTCCCAAGAGACAAGACTCCGCATCATCAAGCTGCTGGTGGTAGCAGGGGCCAGTGGTTTACCCGCTGGTGAGATAGGAGCCTCGCTGGGTGGTGTGTCATCGTCTCGGCTCTCTTTTCACCTCAGCCAGCTTGAGCATGCTGGTCTCGTCAAAAAGCGGCGAGAGGGGCGCTTAATCATTTACAGCGCTATTTCCCGGCGCTGTCTGACCTCGTTGCGTTTCTGATGCACGACTGCTGTCAAGGGCACTGTGCCTATTGCGACGAAGCTATTGAGTTATTTGCTAAGTGCGAAGGGTGCCCCACATCAACCAGTATTTCGGATTTGGACACATGAGCCGACTAATCTCTTTCGTCGAATCCAACCTTGTATGGTTTATCATTGTTGTAGCCGGGCAAGCCGACGCAGAATGCGTTCATCGAAAGCTTCAACGGCAAGTTCCGGGACGGCTGCCTCAACCAGCACTGGTTCCTGAGCCTGGCGGATGCACGACACGAAATCACGCAATGGAGGACCCACTACAACCATGTCAGACCGCACAGCTCACTGGGTTATTTACTACCGGTAGCGTATGCCGAGCAGTGCGCATGAGGGGCGATTTCTTACATTGATCGCGGACCTAAACTAGGGGAAAGTTCAGGAGGGGCCTCAGCGCTTCTTAAACCAGATAATCCGGATACACAGTTTCACTTTGTAGCACTGGGTCCCGTTCGTGTTTCCAAGGCGCTTCTGGTACAAAAGGCCCGTTACGCCAAGGAGTGTCTCATGCGATTTTCCTGCCGCCCCTGGATGGGGTACGTAATAGCGCTCTTCGCGGGGGCCCTAACGACGCTGACCTTCTCTCCCTTTGAGCTTTGGTGGCTAGGGCCGGTCGCCGTCGGCCTCATGTACTTAGGCCTGCATGACCTGACCCCGGGCCAGGCGGCCCTGCGAGGCTGGTGTTATGGCATCGCGCTGTTCGCCACAGGGACGTCATGGATCTACGTGTCGATCCATGAGTACGGTTACACGGGGGTGCCGCTATCAGTCTTCCTTACGTCCCTGTTTGCCGCCACCTTGGCACTGTTCTATGCCATTCCCTTTTGGTTTTATCGGCGCTTTACTGGTTCGCGGCTAGCCTTTCTATCCTTCGCCGGGACATGGGTACTGATTGAAGTGCTACGGACGTATCTCTTTACCGGTTTCCCTTGGCTATTGCTGGGAAGTGCGCACGTCGACTCTCCTTTGGCGCCGCTGGCCCCCGTTGGCGGGGTATACCTGTTGACATTGGCTACTGCCATGACCGGCACCCTGGGGGTGGAGCTCCTGCGTCATCGCTGGTGGGCAGGGGGCGCGATCGCTGCTCTATGGCTATCCCCCCTGATGTTTCCTACTCAGTGGACGATACCCAGCGAGGAGCCCGTACAGGTGAGTCTGTTGCAGGGCAACCTGCCCCAACTGACTAAATGGACGAGCGAGGGGAAGCGCAACGCAGCCAGTACCTATGCCCGCTTGACCCGCGATATTGCCGATGATGTAGATTTGGTTGTATGGCCGGAAACGGCGCTCCCCATGTATGAGTATCAAGCCGAGCCGCTGTTGGAGCGGGTTGATGCCACCCTGCCATCAGGGACCGGGCTACTCACTGGTATTGTGCAGCGCGACGACTCGGGCCGCTATTACAATGCTGTAGTCGGCGCCGGCGAGGTGACGGATGTGTATCGTAAGGCGCATTTGGTACCGTTCGGTGAATACATCCCACTGGAGAAACTGCTGCGTGGCATTATCGCCTTCTTTGATCTGCCGATGTCAGACTTCACCGCAGGCGATTCCGAACAGGACCCGATCCGAGCCGCTGGCCTGCGCATCGGCACGGCGATCTGTTACGAAATTATCTTTCCGAATCTAGTGGCGCAACGCGCCGATGATGCTGATGTATTGCTCACTGTGTCCAATGATACTTGGTTCGGTGACTCCATTGGGCCGCTTCAGCATCTGCAAATGGCCCGGCTACGTGCCCTTGAGAATGGCCGCTATGTCATGCGTGCGACTAACAATGGGGTAACGGCCATTATCGACCCGCAGGGTCGAGTTATCGAACGCGCAGCTCAGTTCAAGGTTGCCACCCTTCGCGGAGAAATCCGGGCCATGCATGGCCTGACACCGTTCACGCGTACCGGAAGCTGGCCAACCTGGCTATTGGCTACGGTGCTGATTATACCAGGGATACGCAAGCAAGATGGCTAGTAGAGATATGGCTTATAGCCAATTCGGTAAGCAAAGAAAAAATGTAACACAACGTAGAATTATAGTAACTATTATATCACTTGCTATTCTTGTCGCCTGGGTTGGTGATTACTTATATACGATAAGCGAGCCCAAGGCCGGGGCTGCTCACGAAGAGGGTCAGCTCGTTCGTCCTTACTCCCCTATCCTCGGCCCTAGAAACGCGCCAGTAACCATCGTCGAGTTCTTAGACCCCACCTGCAGGGCCTGCGGTAGTTATTACCCTCTAGCAAAAAGAATAATGCAGCAACACCCTGGTAAAGTTCGTCTCGTAATCCGGTATGCTGCCTTTCATAAAGGGGACAAGGAAGCGATAAAGATGTTGGAAGCAGCACGATTACAGGGGGTGTTTGAGCCAGTGCTCGCTTCACTAATAACCTCTCAGGCTGTCTGGAATACCCAAGAGGGAACAGACCTTGCCAAGGCGTGGCAAATAGCTGCCCAGTCCGGCCTGGATGTGGAAAGCGCTAAACGCGATGCTGCTCAGCCCATGATTAACGCTAGGTTCGATCAAGAAGCCAGGGATGTGCTTGCGGCAGGGGTGCGTCAGGCACCGATGTTTTTTATCAATGGCCGCCCTTTGTCCCAAGCCAGCCAACAGCAGCTTATCGACCAAGTTCGAGCGGAAGTCATGGAACTCTAAGCTGGCAGGGAGCGGCCACTGAAAACAGCATCGCGGGGAATCGCTTAGCCCCAACGACACGACGAGGCCCGCTGGGCCCCGTCGTCGCTCAGTGTATCACGCGTCACTGCTCGTTCTGAGCGAGGCGCAATGCCACGAACAGGGAGCGCCCATCGCGATAGATGCGTAGCGGCACCACACGGTTGCCCTCGATCTGCGCGAACACTTCGGCAAGTCGCTCGGGGGAATCGATGGCTTGCTGATCCAAGGCGACGATGATATCGCCGGCACGCACGCCTGCGGCGGCAGCCACGCCCGAGGGGGCGACCGCTGTCACGCGTACTCCAGATGGCAGGTTGTTGCGCTCCAGTATTTCCGGTTCCAGCGGCGCGACCGCGATTCCCAGACGAGTCTGAGTATCGTTCATGCCATCCTCCGTCGCTGCCTGCGTCCCGTCCTCCGGCCAGTCGCCCACGGTGACGGTCTCGTCGATACGCTCACCGTCACGCAGCACTTCGAGTTCAGCGTCGCCGCCGGGAGAGACGCGTCCAATTAGGCGCGGCAGGTTGCTGAAACGCTCGACCTGCTCATTGTTCACGGAGAGGATAATGTCGCCCGCCTGAAGCCCCGCCTCGGCGGCCGGTGAATCGAGAGCCACGTCGGCGATCAGCGCACCGCGTACACCTTCGAGGCCGAAGGATTCCGCCAGGTCACGCGACACCGGCTGAATCACTACCCCCAGCCAACCGCGGCTAACCCGCCCATCCGAGCGCAATTGATCAGCGATGTTCATCGCCACGTTGATAGGAATGGCGAAGGACAGCCCCATGAAACCGCCGCTGCGGGTAAATATCTGCGAGTTGATCCCAACCACTTCTCCATCCAGGTTGAACAGCGGCCCGCCGGAATTGCCGGGGTTGATCGCCACATCGGTCTGGATGAAAGGTACATAGGTATCGCTGGGCAGGGTGCGGTTGATGGCACTGATGATACCCGAGGTCACCGAATGGTCGAAACCGAACGGCGAGCCGATGGCGGCCACCCACTCTCCCACCTCAAGCTGTTCCGAATCGCCGATGCTCAGTGTCGGCAGGTCGGTTGCGTCGACCTTGAGCAGAGCGATATCGGTCTTGGCATCGGCACCGACCAGTTCCGCCTTGAGTTCGCGGTGATCGTTCAGGCGGACCACAATCTCATCGGCACTATCGACCACGTGGGCATTGGTCAGAATATAGCCGTCTTCACTGATGATGAAGCCGGACCCCAGCGAGCTCCGTTCCTCGCTATCACCGGGACCGCCCGATCCGGGGCCGGGTCCGAAGGGCATCTGGTCGCCAAAGAATTGGCGAAATCTCTCAGGAATCTCCTGACCCTGCGGTCCGTTGAACCGCATGTTACGCCGCTCGATTTCACGGGTAGTCGAGATATTGACGACCCCTGGCGCCGCCTGCTTGACCAGCTCGGTGAAGCCGGGTAGCTCGCGCGCCTGCACGGCCTGCGCACCGAGCATAGCCACTATCAGTAACAGCCACAGGGAGAATTGTCGTCTGACACGTTGCATTGAGTACTCCTGCTTCCATTGCGCTTGAGCAGATTCAGCATGTTGTTGGTTGCAGAGGACAGCGTGCCGTCTGCATTACGCTCGCCTTCGTTCAGTGACATTGGATGGCAGCGGAAGTGGAGAGTTCAGTGAGTGCGAAAAATCTATCGCCACCCTCTACGGCTCTCAGGACAGAATAGCGAGCAGTATGGGAACGATAACGGCACCGACTTCGCTGCAACTGATGAGGGCTCGCGAGCCATCCCAGCAGCAGGCTGGCAGCGGCATGCCGACAAGGAAGCAAGGCTTCGGCTGGCCCCGCATACGGCGTGATTGCTGATGCGGTACTTGCTCGCCTTGCTTGCGGCATGCGTGCGGAACCCGAGCCGCCCTGTTAAAGTCCCAGGGCTCCGGGTCAGCACTTATGCGGCACCGGCAATGCAACCGCAGACATATCGATCCCAGAGGAACCTTATGAAAATACTGCTGACCGCTGCTGCCTTCACCGCAGCATTGAGCGCCGCTCCGTTCGCGCTGGCAGCGCCCCAGAGCGACCAAGAAAAACTCAGCTATAGCATCGGCGCCACGCTGGGAAAGAGCCTGTCCCAGGATGTTGAGAACCTCGATATCGATGCCTTCACCCAGGCCCTGGAAGACGTCTACGCGGGTAACGACCTGCAGATGAGCCAGGAGGAAATGGCTCAGGTGCTGACCCAGTTCCAGCAGCAGAATCTGGCCGAGCAGCAGGCCAAGGCCAAGGAGGCCGCTGAGGCCAACAAGGCCGAAGGCGAGAAGTTCCTGGCCGAGAACGCCAAGAAGGCAGGCGTCGAGGTCACCGACTCCGGCCTTCAGTATAAGGTGCTGAAATCCGGCGACGGCGCCACGCCCGGGCCTAAGGACAACGTTACGGTCCACTACGAAGGTAAGCTGCTCGACGGCACCGTCTTCGATAGCTCCTATCAGCGCGGCGAGCCGGTCGAATTTCGCGTCGGCCAAGTCATCGAAGGCTGGCAGGAAGCCCTGCAGATGATGAGCGTCGGCGACACCTGGATGATCTACTTGCCATCCGACCTGGCCTATGGCCAGGCAGGCACCGGCGGTCCGATTGGCCCCAACGAGACGCTGACCTTCAAAATCGAATTGCAAGGCGTCGAAAAAGCTGGCGGCGAGAGCGAGGGCGACTGAGTGCCGTTGAAGGCGCTTCCCGCTCTTGCGGCGCTGTTAGTGACGATTCCGGTTGCGGCGGAGGAAAGTGCCTCGTCGCCGCTACCGGCGCTGACTATCGAAGCCGGTGCGATTAGCGTGATGGGCGTCTCCTCCGGCGGTTATATGGCCACCCAACTGGCGGTCGCCTGGCCGGAGCGCTTCTCGGGGTTGGCATCATTTGCTGCCGGTCCCTGGGGCTGCGCCCAGGGGGCCCTGTCACGGGCAATAACGCAGTGCATGGAGACCCGCCTGGGCCTACCCGACTTGGCGGAGCTGGAGCGCCGCTATGCGCAGTATCTCGATAACGGTCGGGTCGGCGATTCCGCAGCGCTGGCCGAGCAGCGCGTCTATCTTTGGCATGGTGGAGATGACGAGGTCATCGACCCTCGCCTGGGAGAGCTACTTGCAGAACAGTATCGCGACTGGCTCACCAATCCCGAAACTCAGCTGGCGGTCGAGCGGACGCCGACCGCCGTTCATGGTTGGCCGGTGTCGGCCGCGCAGAATAGCAATACCGATACGGTCGGCTGTACCGAAGGCGGTAGCCCGCATCTTCTGGATTGTGGCGTGGATGGCGCAGACGAGGCCCTGCAATGGCTGTACGGTACGCGAATGGAACCACCCGAGGGCGAGGGCCGCGGCAAACTGATGCGCTTCGATCAGACGAGGTATTATGACGGGCGACGCCTGGCCGACGAAGGTTATGTTTTCGTGCCCAAGGCCTGTGAGGAGGGCGCATCCTGCGGCCTAAGTGTGGTACTGCACGGCTGTCGCATGAGCGCTGGCCAGGTTGGCGAGGCGTTCGTGCGCTATTCAGGACTCAACGAATGGGCCGCACAGAATCGCCTGGTCGTGCTGTATCCCCAAGCCGAGCCCAGCCTGCCTAACCCGCAAGCCTGCTGGGACTGGTGGGGCTACGACGAGAGTAGCTGGCAACGCGATCCGGTCCATGACAGTCGGCAGGGTAAGCAGGTCCAGGCGATCAAGGCAATGGTCGATCAGATCGCTTCGTCGGGCACCTGATCGAGCGCCGCGGTTAAGGTGTGCTCGTCGAGACCTTCGGGATGGTGGCCTGCCTAGCGTGGATACCCTCGTGAGCTGTTTTGACAGAGATCATTCATCGCTCTGCCGGGCCGACGGTTAAGTGACCCATGGGTGCACGTGCAACCGTATGGCTACGATGCAGGGAAGTCACAGTATGATCTATGGCTATCTTCCAGGTTAGCGCTCTGTCAGTGATTCGATACAGGCTATTATTATGCCTACCCTAGTGGAGCGAATCCTCACGAAACCGGGATCAGAACGCTGGTAAGTATTGGCTCCGCCATGAGCGGCAGGCCTATGTCCCGATCATATCAGCGAAGCACACCGGACAAGGAGAGTCCTGCCCATGCTGGGATTAGATACCGTCGACCTGGCCCGCCTGCAATTCTCGACCACGGTGATGTATCACATCATCTTCCTAGCACTGAGTATCGGGCTATCTACCTACCTGGCCTTTCTCGAGGCGATGTGGCTGAAAACGGGCAACCGGGTCTATCTCGGCATCTATCATTACTGGTTGCCTCACTTCGCCGTAAACTACGCCGCCGGCGTGGTCTCCGGTGTCATCATGGCGTTCGAGTTCGGCACCAATTGGAGCGGTTTTTCATCCAAGGCAGGCGGCATCAACGGCGTGTTGCTGACTTACGAAGTCATTACCGCCTTTTTCCTGGAAGCCGGCTTTTTCGGCATCATGATGTTCGGCGAAGGCAGGGTCAGCCGCAAGGTGCACTTCTTCGCCACCTGTATCGTGGCCCTGGGAGCCTACATCTCGACATTCTGGATTCTGGCCTCGAACAGCTGGATGCAGACGCCGGCGGGCTATGCCATTGAGAATGGCCGGTTCATTCCGGAGAACTGGTGGCATGTAATATTCAATCCCTCCCAGCCCTTCCGCTTCGTACACATGTCGCTGGCCGCGCTGATCGCCACGGCCTTTGTCGTGGCCGGCATCGCCGCCTGGCACCTGTACCGTAACAACCGCGATACCGTGGCCCGCAAAATGCTCTCGATGGCCCTGTGGATGCTGACCTTCGTCGTGCCGTTGCAAATCGTAGCGGGTGACGTGCATGGTCTGAATACGCTTGAGCATCAGCCGGCCAAGGTGGCTGCCATGGAAGCCTACTGGAAGATCGAGCCCGAGCGCGCCGGCATGCCTATGGTGGTGTTCGCCTGGCCGGATCCGGAACAGGAGAAGAACCGCTATACCCTGGAGATCCCACGCCTGAGCAGCCTGTACCTGACCCACTCGCTGACCGGCAAGATACAGGGCCTGGAACAGTGGCCGGAAGACGAACGGCCCTACGTTCCGCTGGTGTTCTATGCGTTCCGACTGATGGTCTACCTGGGCTTTGCCATGCTTGGCCTGGTCGCGCTCTCGCTGTGGCTGCGCAAGCGCAAGCGACTCTACGATTCGCGCTGGTTTCTGGTATTGACGATGCTGGCGACACCGGCCGGTGTGATTGCCATCGAGGCGGGCTGGGTCACCACCGAAGCCGGGCGTCAGCCTTGGATAATCTACGGCCTGCTGCGTACCGTCGAGGGCGTCTCGCCATTCAGCGTCTCTACCTTGGTCACTAGCCTAGTGGGGCTTTGGGGTATCTATACGCTAATTTTCGCCATCGGTGCCTACTTCTTCTTCAAGCTGGTCCGTCGCACACCCGAAGAATCCCTACCAGCCGAAGAACAGCATGATGACGCGCAGGAGAATCGTGCCCCCAGGCATCCCTTCAGCCGGCGATCCCGGCGAGACTCATGATACTGCGCCTGTCAAACAGGGAAGTGAAATGGAGCAATACGTCCAAGGACTGGGCAAACGGCATAGGAAACACGCATGAACAATGAACTCTTTCCCATCGTCTGGTTCGGGCTGATCGGCTTCGCGCTGACCCTGTACGTGATTCTGGACGGCTTCAGCCTGGGTATCGGGATCCTGTTTCCTTTTGTCAGGGACGACGAACAGCGCGGCATCATGCTCACCTCTGCCTCGCCGTTCTGGGATGGCAACCAGACCTGGCTGGTCCTCAGCACCGCCGGACTGTACGGTGCTTTCCCGCTGGTTTACGCCTCGCTGCTGCCCGCCATGTACCTGCCGCTGGTCCTGATGCTGATGTGCCTATTCTTTCGCGGCATGACGTTCGAGTTTCGTTCCGAAGCGGACTCCTACAAGGGCTTCGACATAGGCTTCAGCATCGCGACCCTTGCCGTCGCCTTCATCCAGGGCATGATCGTAGGCAGCGTGATCGGCGGGCTCGCCTCGGATGATAGCAACTTCGCCGAGGATGCCTTCGGCTGGTTTTCCTGGTTTGGCCTCTGTACCGGTGCCGCCCTGGTGATCGGCTACGCCTTGCTGGGGGCCGCCTGGCTGATCGTGAAGACCGAAGGCCGGCTGCAGCGGAGATTCTACTCCATGGTTCGGCCGCTGATGAGCCTGTTCGTTGTCTCAATGCTGACGGTCGTGGTCTGGACCCCGTTCGTCAACGAACGTATTGCCGAACGCTGGTCCCGGTTCCCCAACCTGCTGTGGCTGGGCCTTGTCGCCGTGCTGATGCTGGGCCTAGCCGTCGCCACCGTACGCAGTGCCGCACGCCGCCATGAAAAGCGTATCTTTCTGCTGGTGGTAGCCATGTTCGTCTTGGGGCTGATCGGCCTGATCGCCAGCCTCTATCCCATCATGCTGCCGCCGGATATCACTCTCTGGAAAGCCGCCTCGAGCCGCTCCAGTCAGCAATTCCTGCTGGTGGGCTACGCGATCATGATACCCATTACTCTGGGCTATACCGCGTACAGCTACCGAGTGTTCCGCGGTAAGGTGCGCGAGAGCGAAGAGTGACATCACTGTCGGAGCGGACATGAAGAAAGATACCCTGACTCTACGCCGATGGCTGGCCGCCAGGGCCCGCCAAGGTGGCGTCTGGCCGCGTATCGCAGTGCTCGCCGGCAGCGCGTCGACATTGCTGCTCTTCGTACAGGCCTGGGCTATTGCCACCGTCGCGCAGCGCATGGTCATCGACGAAGCGCCTTTTACCAGCCTTGCCGTTCCCTTGCTCGTTCTGCCCTTTGCCTTTATTGGACGCGGCGCACTGGCTTGGCTAAAGACCGAGGCCGGCACACACGGCGCCCTTCTCGTCAGGCAGTCGATTCGCCATGAGCTGTTTCAGCGTATCGGTGAACTCGGCCCGCTGTGGGCGCGTCGTCAGCACAGCGCGACCCTGGGCAATCGTGTCTGGGACCAGGTCGATGCTCTGCATGGTTATTACGCCGACTATCGTCCACAGGTCATGCTGTGTTTGACCATTCCCGTGCTTATCCTGCTCGCCGTATTCCCGCTGAACTGGGCGGCGGGCCTGATCCTGCTGGTCACTGCACCCTTCATACCGCTCAACATGGCCATGGTCGGCATCGGCGCCAAGCAATGCCAGCAAGCGCAGTTTCGCGAAATGACGCGCATGAGCCGGCATTTCCTCGATACCCTCCGCGGCCTGCCGACCCTCAAGCTGTTCGGGGTCAGCCGCGCACAGGCCGACGTGGTACACGAAGTCTCAGAAAACTTTCGTACACGCACCATGCGTGTGCTGCGCCTAGCGTTTCTTTCGTCCACGCTGCTCGAGTTCTTCAGCTCGCTGTCGATTGCATTGCTGGCGATCTACATCGGCTTTGTCTATTTGGGGCATTTTGACTTCGGCACCTGGGAACGTGAACTGGACCTGTTCGCCGGTCTGTTCATCTTGGTAGTCGCCCCGGATTTCTACCAGCCTCTACGCGACCTGGGCTCGCATTATCACGCCAAGGCCGAAGCGGAAGCCGCCGCCGAGGACTTGATGCCTCTGCTCGAATCGTCCGCAGCCAACGGATCGAATGGATCCGACTGGCCGGTGCCCGAGTGCCTGGGCCTGACCTTGGAAAACGTCACCTGCCGCTACCCCGGGCAACAGGCTCCCGCTCTCGATGGGGTCAGTGTCGACATTCGTCCGGGCGATACCTTGGCGGTCATCGGCCCGAGCGGCGCAGGCAAGACTACCCTGCTCAATCTGCTGATGGGGTTCCTGTCGCACGAGGCCGGTACATTGATGACGCATGACGGCACGCGCATCGATGCGCTGGCTCCCGAGGCTTGGCAGCAGGCTATCGGCTGGGTCGGTCAGCATCCAGCCATCCTGTCCGGCACGCTGGCCGACAACCTGCTCCTGGCCGCCCCGGATGCCGATGATGAGGCGATCTGGCAAGCGCTGGTAGACGCTGACCTGGCCGATTGGGCCAATGTGCTACCCCAGGGATTGGCGACGCCGCTGGGCGCCGGTGGCCAGCCGGTTTCCGGCGGGCAGGCACGGCGAATCGCTCTGGCCCGGGTATTTCTGCGCCAAGCGCCGCTGATTCTTCTCGACGAGCCAACCGCCAGCCTGGACCGTGACAGTGAGGCACGTATCATGCGAGCCCTCGCGCGTCTCAAGCCAGATCATACTGTGGTGATGCTGACTCATCGCCTCGATCTGCTGCAGTTGGCCGATCGCGTTCTGGTACTCGACCGCGGTCGGGTCCGGGGCGTCGATACCCTGGATGCGCTACGCACGCGCCACGATCTCTGCGACGCCACCCGTTTCGTGGAGGACAGCCATGCCTGACGCCTCTCGCTCGGTAAAACATACGGACCTTCTCCGGCCCTACCTGAAACAGATGCAGCCGTTATCCCTATGGCTGGGCCTTGGCGTTTTTCTCAGCCTGGTGACGCTGCTTTCTAGCATCGGCATGATCGCACTTTCTGGCTGGTTCTTGAGCGCCTCGGCCTTGGCCGGGTTGTCGTTCACCACGGCAGCCGCCTTCAACTATTTTTTGCCCTCAGCAGGCATTCGCCTGTTCGTGTTGACGCGCACCGCCGGCCGCTATGGCGAACGCGTGACCTCCCATGAAGGCACGTTGAGGCTGCTGTCGCTGCTGCGCCGGCATATCTACGAAGCCATTGAGCCGCTTTCGCCCACCGCCCTGCTTCGCTACGGCAGTGGCGATCTGCTGACGCGTCTCACGGCCGACATTGATGCGCTGGACAGCCTGTATCTCCGGGTACTGTCACCCTCGCTCGTCGCCCTGTTCGCCATCGTTGGCTGCGGCGTGGCGATCGGCGTTTTCGCCCCAGGGGTCGGTCTGTTCGCCGGCGCCGCCCTGCTGGCATCCGGTGTCATCGGTCCATGGCTCGCCTGGCGATTGGGCCACAACCACACGGCACGCTGGCATGCTATCAATGGCCAGATTCGCAGCCGGCTGATCGAGCGGCTCGCCACGTTGCCGGAGCTGCTGCTGTACGGCCGCTGGCGGCACGAGACAGATAGCCTTTTCGAGGCCCAGTACTATCGTGACGAGGAGGAGCGCCATTCGGCCAGGCTATGGGGAATGTCGCAGCTGCTATCGCAAACACTGCTGGGTCTGACCCTGACTGCTACGCTGGCCATGGCCGCCTGGCTGGCCAGCCATGATAGTCTCGATCCCACACTGATCATCCTGATGGGGTTGGCGGTCCTGGCCGCCTTCGAGGCCATTGCCCTGCTGCCCCAGGCCTGGCAGAACCTGGGACGAATCCGGCACGCCGCACAGCGGCTCGATACCCTGCGCTCGCAGGTTCCGGAGATTGCCTACCCAGAGGCCGACCATGCCTGCCCTGCCGATGCCAGCCTCGCCATCGACGATGTTCATGTCGCTTTCGATGATGGCACCCAGGCGCTGAAGGGCGTAACGCTGAGCGTCAACGCTGGCGAACACCTCGCCCTGCTGGGCCCTTCGGGCAGTGGCAAGACCACCCTATTCGATGCCCTGGTGCGCTTTGTCGAACCCCAACGCGGCGAACTGCGCCTGGGTGATGTTGCGCTTGGCAACCTGAGCGAGGAGACCTTGCGTGACTCGTTCGCCGTGGCGCCACAGGATATTCACCTGTTCGTGGCAAGCTACCGCGAGAACCTGCGATTGGCCGCCCCCGAGGCTACCGATGCGGATATGACCGACCTATTGGCGGCACTCGGCCTGGATGAGTGGCTCGCCAGCCAACCCGAAGGGCTCGACAGTTATCCCGACGAAGGCGGTAGTTCGCTTTCCGGCGGGCAATTGCGTCGCTTTGGGGTGGCCCGCGCCCTGCTGTCTCCGGCCCCGGTCGTGCTTCTCGATGAACCCACCGAAGGGCTTGATGAGACCACGGCAGCCCAGGTATTTGACGTGATCGAACGCCGCTGCAGCGAACGCACTTTGTTACTGATCACGCATCGTCCGGCCGGCCTTGAACGCCTGGACCGGGTCGCTGTAATCGAAACCGGGCATTTACAGGAGATCGGCTCGCCCCAGGCGTTGCTGGCACAGCCGGACAGTCGCTTTGCCGCCCTCAACCGGCAGGTCGCCCTCTAAGTTACCGGCTGGATCTATCGTTGTTGGTCTTGTTGGGAGGTCCGGGCAGGAACAGGTTCTGATAGTGCGGCATCAGCACTCTATCGATGCCATAGAGAATGCCGTTGCTGGTATGCTTTGCTGGCACCACGACCTTGGCATCGTTGGCCATCAGTTGGCCATCCTGTCGCTTGATATAGAACTGCTGCGTCAACGCCTGGACATGCCCGACCACATCCGCCTCGTCCTCGGGAATTCGCCCAGGCACGATATAATAGCGAAGCAATTTCCTCAGGTCGGCGACATGTTCAGAACTGAACAGAATCTCTCGCTTGTCCTCGGGCATCCGGGCAAAGGCCTCATCGGTCGGCGCAAAGATCGTGAAAGGACCGTCCCCCTCCATCTCAGCTACCATGCCGGTCTTGGCAAGTGCCTTCATATACACATCGAAATGGCCGGATTGCCTGGCCGCATCAAGCAGATCGCCAGGCTCCGTTTTAGCATGTGCTGACAAGACGACCCCTGAAAATGTGAGGACGATCCAAGCTCTCAGAAAGACGGTTCTATTCCTTATCATGCAATCTCCGTTAATTAACGCCTACAAGTGTCTCAATTGTAGTTGAGCTTCCCCTAGTGGCAGGGGCTGCGGCCTGAGGACGCATATTGTAAGCCTCGTCCCTCTATAGCAAGCGAGCAGTGGTGTGTGGTCAATATTTTATATAGCCGATCAGGGGCTTAATCTTCGCAACATAGTAGCGGTATTGTTTTAAACAATTAAACACTGTTACCTTACAGTTACAGTTCAGTTATCGCGAAAAGTTAGGCATGATCCTGGAGCTTGGTCATAAATGCATTTCCGCCCAATATAAATGGCTGGGAACCTTGCAATATGGTCAACGTCGTTCTAGCTTACCCAATAGTATTTTAGAAATCATCAGTCTAGTTAGCAGTTTACCTTTATGGGGATAACATTGTGTTAGCTGAAGCGCTGCTTAGAGGGGGAGTGATTGGTCTCATCGGCATGTTATCATTAATTGCCGGTGGCATTTGGTCAGCGCTTCGCGAGCCTTCAAGGCGTACCCGTTCAGTGGTTCAGCACCTTGCGGCTGGTGCAGTATTTGCTGGCCTGACAGCAGAAGTCCTTAAGCGGCTCTTAGAAGACCCCTCCGGGCCTTGGATCATGGGAATTGGCATGGCATTGGGCCTCGGCTTGATGCTGTTTATCAGAAGCTATGGCCAAAGTAGTGGCAGTGTATAGCCCTCGGTTTCACTATCATTGCTGATGTGCTGGCAGATGGCGTACTAATGGGCCTTGCTATCAATTCCAGCAGTAACCCACCGAGCATGGTCTCTATCGTTTTTGTGATTGCCCTTATTCCAGAGCTTATCTTCTTGGGATTAACGCTAACTGATGAAATAGGAGGGGATGACTGGGGTAAATTTAAACGAATAGGAATGCCTGGGCTAGTCGGCATTGGCGTTGTTGTTGGCGGCATGTTAGGAGGTTGGGCTAGCACAGGAGGCGATAACATCAAGACATTTATCGAAGCGTTTGGGGCAGTAGCACTGGCTTATCTGGTTGTGGAAGAATTACTACGAGAGGCACATAAGCAAGAATCCAATCCTCTGATCGCCGGAATGTTCTTTGCTGGTTTCATCCCATTCTTTATAGCTGCGGCGATTTTTAGCTAAACGAAGCTCGATACCCGTTCTCCGGCAGTATTCGTCTTCCGAGGCCGGCGCGTCGATCGGGTAATGCTGCTCTGGTGGGACGACCAATGGCTGCCTCTTCTTAAATGCTTGATCATGACCGCTTCGCCTGGCTCCAAGCAAAGGAAGGTATCATCCATCCAATATCAGCCGAAGCGCCGTACTGCTCGAAGGCATTGGCTGGCGACTGCCCGCCCAGCCCTGCTGCCTGATCTATCGTTTCACGCTATGCTGTGGTGTCATGACCACTCGCTTGGGAGGATCCCAATGACCAGAAAGACTATCTCCTTTACCGTCATAATCGTCGCCGTGGCCATAGCAGCGGCTATGTTTATTTATTCCAGCACTGCATCGCTGCAAGCAGCGGATACTGAGCCATCCGCAGAAGATCGGGAAAACCGTCTGGAGCGTTCCTATTCGCCTAGTTTTGGCCCACAGGATGCTCCCGTGACCATCGTGGAGTTTTTTGATCCCTCCTGTGAGGCTTGCCGGGCCTTCTACCCGATAGTGAAGCGAATCCTCGCCGAGAATCCCAACGATGTCCGCCTTGTCCTGAGGTATACACCATTCCATAAGGGCTCGGAGGAAGTGGTACGCCTCCTTGAGGCTGCAAGGCTACAAGGAGTTTTCAAGTCAGTTCTTGAGGCGGTGCTTGCCGCGCAGCCAGAGTGGGCAGCTCACGGCAGACCGCGTCTCGATAAAGCTTGGGTAGCAGCGGAAGCTGCAGGTCTTGATGTTGAAACAGCACGGCAAAGTATGATCAGGCCGGATATAGACGCTACCATTAACCAGGACAAAGAGGATGTAGCGGCGCTAGGCATCATGAAAACCCCGACATTTTTCGTCAATGGCCAGCCACTTCCCTCATTTGGTGTGCAGCAACTAAAAGACCTAGTTCGTGAGGAGATCGCCTCCAGTAATTAAAGATATAACCCGCCACGCCGTTTGCTACCCGGCTGACTGAGGGGTAATCCTGGCTGGCATGTGGCCAATGGCCGTTATATGAAGGCAGCCATAGACGGCCTGCATGCTCAATCCGACGGGCTGTGCCGCTATCGGGAGGACACAGGCCATCGTTGCGTACTGTGGCTGGGTAGCAGAAACTAGCTGTTACGGCTCGTATCGAGGGGATGAGTGTCCTGCGTTGGTCTGCAGCCTGATCGGTATAGGCAAGCTCAACGTTCTCGATCCCATGTCTGTCTGGGCGATGTAACAAGAGGCTCAAAGGTTAACTGCTGGCTAGGAGCTGACGCAGGTCGCCGACAACGGCCTCCCTTGGGTCGCTCTCACGTATCAGAAGTTGCACTTCCCCGTCGCGATCGAATGCGAATACAGCACTTGAATGCGACACATCGTAGTTGCCGGCTTCATCCTTTTCTCCGTAGCCGTAGGTCACGCGATAGCGGCGCGTTAGTGCCTCCAATGCGGCCTTGTCACCGGTAAGACCGATGAATTCGGCGCCAAAGGCATCAGTATATTCGCTTAGTGTCTCGGGATCGTCGCGGGCCGGATCGACTGATACAAATAATACCTGCAAGTTACCACGTGCCTCTTCCCCCAACTCATCTGAGATTGTTGCGAGATGCGAGAGCGTCGTCGGACAGATATCGGGGCAGTGAGTGAAACCGAAAAAGAGCAGCGTGACTTGCCCACGGTAATCCTCAGCACTGACCGTCCTTCCATTCTCGTTTGTCAGCTCGAATTCCAGTGGCGGCATGAGCCCAGAGATATCTTTAGTCTGCCAGCTTGGCTCGGAACAGCCGACAAGCAACATGACCCCTAGCAACAGCAGTAGCTTCTTGCACATTGTTCTCACCTATAACGAAGCCGGCGAAACGGCGCGAAAAACCACCGGCGTGCGCCTGCCATCTTCAAACTCGAGCGTGACGGTCACCTCATCACCCAAAGCCAGAGGCTGTCCGCGCTCCATGAGCATGAGGTGATAACCGCCCGGTGCGAACTCGACAGTCTCTCCCGGCGCAAGCTCAAGGCGCGGCACTGGCTCCATGCTTGCCACTCCGTTCTCTTGTATGCTTTGGTGCATCCTCACGCGCCCGAAAGTGGCGCTATCCGCGCCCACCAAGGCCGCGGATTCGTCACCAGTGTTGCTCAGGCTGAAGTAGCCCGCCGCAGGCAAATCTCCCGGTAGCAATCGCAGGCGGGGAGTCTCGACTTCGATATCGGCGGCGGCTAGAGAAGAAAGCAGGAGCAGCCCCAGGTTCCACAGCAGTCGCCGGTCAAACCGCAACATCTTTCTCCTCTTCACTGTAAAGATAAAGCTTGCCATCGGTTTTCCCCAAGGAGGTAGCGGATCACGATCAGAACCCCGAGCACGCTCATCATGGTCGCCGGAATCCAGGTAATCAGGCCGCCGAGCTGTTGATCCGCCAATGGCGCGAGCGGCCAAGCACGGCCGCACACAGCATAGACGTCAAACAGCTCATATTTACTGAAGGTGAGATAAGCGCCCAGAAAAATCTGTGGCGGCACCACCGCAAGAAGCACGACAATACGCGTTCCATAGCCGAGCCCGCCCTGCTCTGGCGTCCGTGGGTCGAGCATCAACCACCAGAACAGCAGCCCATCAAGCATCATGCTCCAGTTCATTACTTGGTAGAGCTGGCGGCTCAACATCGCGTCAAAGTGAACCTCTGGAATGAGCCAGAAGTAGATCAGCCCGACGAATAACATCGGCGCTACAACCGGATGCTGCAGAAGACGATACAAAGGCCAGAGTATGCGCACTGCGATCGCACGCCCTGGGAAACCTTTCATCTGATTCGGCACGCCTGCGGCCAGCACCGGTAGCGGTGCAGCCAAGGCGATGAGAAACGGTGCTGCATGGTGCAGGACCAGATGCTGAGCACGGTGCGTGAAGAACATGTACTGCGCTAGGTAGTCGTAATGGGTCTGCGTCACTGCATAGATCGCTACGACACCCAGGAAGAAGGCGAGCGGTCGCCAAAAGCCTTCAGCCTTCCCGCTACGCCGCCGCCGGCTTAACCACGCAGGTATAGACCTACCATAGCTAGGCAGGCGAGAGCCCAAGCCGGCGAGAATTCCCAAGGCAACAGGTAGGCGAGAACCCGCTCCAGTTCTACCATCTCTCCTCCTCTACAGAGGCGGACCTACCTAAACGCCTCGCGCGCTGTTCACGCAGCGAAACTGCCATGGCAAGCACATAAAGGCAGTCGGGAGCGTGCTTGGTCCGACCTTGTCGCCTCATGTACGACTGCTTCGCCTACGAGCCCCAGACAATGGCCACCTCGCGGGTATCTTGGTCGCTGCAACCCCAGTGCGCCCCATTCCTGCAAGACCCACCGCCTATCATGGTGTGGACATCCGAGACCCGCGTCTAAACCTAAGATAGGATTAAACACTAATTTTACCAACCCCTGATTATCCACTAATTATACGGCTGAGATGCCCTCAACCTGGCTAAGATTACGCTCATTGCCGCCTATTAGGATGAAATTTATTTCCTTCCTCACCTATCACGGTGGGCTTATCGCTAGGGAATTTGTTGACTTAGCTTGAAGAGAAGCATAGCGTTCCGCATAATAATTACATTGTTGCAATGATTCGCCATGTGGCATCAGCTTGCCCTGTAGGGTAGGCATATCGTGCTGCTTGGGTTAAGGTGCTGTCATTTCACTTCACCTGACCTGTTGCTAAGTTTCCATGCCAAGAGTCCTTCACTCACTGCCCCGCACCCATAAGCTACTGATTTTGCCCGTAGCTACGATAGTTACGTTTCTGGGCGCACAAGAAATATTCTCTTTTTTAGAGGCTTACGATAGGGACAGCATGCCCCCCGCCGAGGCCAGCTTGCTAAGCATTGGGCTGCCAACCGATTTTCAGGCGCAGGCTGACATCAAGCCGGATGCCAAAGCCAGCATCAACTATGCGAGTCCCGTTCAGGAGCCGACCGGGCTCGTCAAGCCCACTGTAGATTCTTCGCAACAGACCTCCCTGCCGCCCCGCCTGATAGCAGGCGAAGTTATTGATACCCGCTTTCTTAGCGCAACGACCCAAGGCACCACCATTCGTGCGTCCACGCTGGCAAGACCCAGCGCTCACACGCCTAAGCCAGAAGGTGATGAGGAGGCTGACAAATTGGACAGCCAGGCGCTGCACTTGGCGATGCAGCTTACCGGACCGGTAAATGGAACCAGCGATAGCGAATCTGACGGTACTTCCTATGATGGCTTATCTATCGACCCACTGATACTCAACGATGGGGAGGTCGATCTGCAGGAGGAACTGGCAGCCAACGAGAAGTTTGTCCCATCATGGGAAACTTACACCATCCAGGCCGGTGATACCTTCGCAGACATGGCTGAACGTACCCTAGGGCTAGGCTATAGCGACGTTATGAAACTTCTCGAAGAGATCCCGAACAAGAAGGCCTTCACACGCTGGCGTATCGGTGACAGCTTCGACTTCAAAATTAACGAAGCCGGTGAATTGTTGGCGCTACGGATCATGGAGGACGCACGTTCCGGCCTCCTGATAAAACGCGACCTCGATAGCAAGAGCTTCGAGGTTACTCGCTTTGAGAAAGCGGCTCAGACAACGGAGCGATTGTTTGCGGGCACAGTCAATGGCAGCTTTGCTCAGTCAGCCAGCGCCACTGGCCTATCTTACGCAGAAGTGGCGGAACTGAGCTCTCTTCTTTCTAAAAGGATTAACTTCCGCCGTGACGCCCGGCGCGGGGATCAGTTCCAGGTGCTAGTAGAAACCGACATGATCGAGGGCCAGGCTACCGATTCACGTATCCTTGCTGCTCACTACGCAGGCGAGAAAATAGACTTAGCTGTCGTTCGCAACTCCACGGATGACCGTTTCTATACCCCGGAGGGTTACAGTCTTGCCCCAGCCTTCAACCGGAAGCCATTCGATGGTACTTACAGGATCAGCTCGTCTTTTAACTTGCGCCGTAAGCACCCGATCACTGGCCGAATTAGTCCGCACCGAGGCACTGACTTTGCAGTAATTACTGGCACTTCTATTCAGTCTCCAGCGGATGGGCGCGTTGTAAAATCGGCCTATCAGGCAAATGGGGCGGGAAATTACGTTGTGATCCGCCATGACAACGGCTATAAGACTCGCTATATGCACCTGTCCAAGCGCTTGGTGTCTGAGGGTGAGCGCGTCTCCATAGGCCAGGAGATCGCACTATCCGGCAACACAGGCCGCAGCACGGGACCACATCTTCATTACGAACTGATGGTCAATAACAGCCAGGTCGACGCCATGCGTGTCAAGCTGCCGGAAGGCAAGCGTTTATCTGGGCAAGCGCTCGCAGCCTTTAAAAAGGAATCCAAGCAACTGTTAGCTCAGCTTGAGCATGATACGGACGGCTCCATGGTCGCTAGTCGATCGAAACTACCCTCACAGAACGAGGGTAGTTGATTTGATGGAGGGCTAGCGATGCATGTCAGCGGGTTCGCTCTAGATAATGCGTGACCCTCTTGGACTGTATCTCAGGGAGGCGAAATCCCGCCTCCTGAAGACTGCTGGTTTCTTAGGGGGACCAGCCACTCCTTCAACCTGCCTCAGCTATCGCAACTTGCATGAAACAAATGAATAAGCTTTTGTTATCCGCACTGACTCTGGGCTGCCTCTCAATGGCGCTCGTCTACCTCTCCACGCAAGAACTAGGCGGGCCTGAAGCTGTTACTATTCAATCAATAGAGAGAACCCGCAAGCCCAGCGCAGCGGAGGCCAAGAACACTTCAAAACACCAGCAAGGCCCTCGACACTCAGCCGCCAGTGAGGCCTACCCTCCTCACTTCGAGCCGAAGCCCCACGTGTATGAGATCTAAGCTGTTTCCGGAACCATGGATAGGTTTTCAGTTGCGACTTGATCAGTGAAGCCGTTGTCCTTCCTTTCATGAGCAATCTTTTCCCTTTACCCATATGTAGTGGTCGACTAAGAGGATGTTTACAAAAAAATAAGTAGCTGAGACGATGGGGTTTCTACCACTCAGGGAGAGATCCATTGTCGCAAGGTGGACGACCAAGAAAGCTCGGTGAAGCTGAAAAAAAGCCTGCTTCGTCAGCTTGTTGAAGAATAACAACTGGCAACACTCAGTGAGCTCACGGATACTTTTGCCGACGGACAGGCCTCTCCGTGCATCACATGACCATACGCAGGCGCCTGGAAGAGATGGGCATTCGGCGTGAGCGCGCGGCAACACTCCCTGCCCGCCAGGATGAGCCAGAACGTCGTTATGGCTATCAACAAGCCAATCGCCGTCAACGCCCCGAACAGTGCTATCTCAGCTCATCGACCGACGCGGAGTGGCGTCTTGTTGCTGACCTCTTCGAGGAGGAAGGCCAACGCGGCACGCCACCCCGTTATCCTCGGCGACTGCTGGTCGACGCCTGCTGTTATGTGGTTCGTAGCGGGTGCTCGTGGCGCATGCTGCCCAGGGGCTTTCCACCCTGGCAGAACGTCTACCGAACGTTCCGCCGCTGGAGTCAACAGGGCAGGTTCGAACGGATGCATGACCGATTACGGGCGCAGTTTACGGGCGCAGTGGCGATGTCAACGTCACTGAAGGTTGTCAGGTTTTCATCAGTCTGAACTTGGTACAGGGTCAGGTTCGTGTGAGGTCTCATCCTCCTTTGTGGTGGGTGTGTTCACCAAGCCGGCTCGTCGCTTGTCTTTCAGCCGGTAGCTCTCGCCTTTGATGTTCAACGTGGTCGAGTGATGCAGCAGCCGATCCAAGATCGCCGTGGCGATGACCTGATCACCCAAGATCTCGCCCCAGTCCATGAACGACTTGTTCGAGGCGAGGATAGTGCTGGCCCGCTCGTATCGGCGGTTGATCAAGCGAAAGAACAGGCTGGCCTCTTCGCGGGTCATCGGCAGATAGCCCATCTCGTCGAGGACCAGAACCTTGGGGTAGGTCAACTGCTGGAGTTGTCGATCCAGGCGATCCTCCTGGCGTGAGCGCACCAGGGTGCTGACTAGTCGATCCAGGGTCATGAACAGCACTTGATGGCCCGCTTCGGCCGCCTTCACGGCCACGGCCAGGGCGACGGCGAGATGGGTCTTGCCGACACCGGGCGGACCGAGCAGGACGACGGACAATGCCCTCGTCGAGTCCTCTAACGGCAAGTTTCGAGCTGAATGCCTGAACACTCATTGGTTTCTATCTCTGGACGATGCCCGGCAGAAAATCGAAACTTGGCGGCAGGACTACAATCAAGTCAGACCCCATTCTTCCTTAGATTGGCTAACGCCTGAGGAGTTCGCTGCAAGTCTCTGTCGAACGGAGACTTCCAGCGAAACATCGGAATTTCTACTGAGAGCCGGTTTTGATATGGGGTGAGGGTCATGAAAACACCTCGAAAGCAGGATCGGTGTCCAACTTACGGGGTGCAGTTCAAGACCGGGGCTTTGACAAATCCAAGCAACGAGAACGGAGCGTGATTGCACGAGGCTTCAGCTGAATCAAGGAGCTACGGCGCATCGCCACTCGATATGACAAGCTCGACAGGAGTTTTCGCGCCATGGTATGGCTTGGCTTGTATAGACCATTATCTACGTTGCGTAGCTTTTCGTAAAAGAACCTAACTCGGCATCATCTTTGCTATCACTGGATTGGTAAGGCTTGCCCCCTGATTGGGCTTGCGGTCTCGTCGTAGGCTTGGCCGCCTCAGAAATTAACGAAAAATACTCGTGGGCAACCTGCCAATTTTTAGATAGCCTTAGGTTATTTCTATAACCATGGTTAACTAAAGATGCTCTAAGATGTTGAATTCAATCTCTGATCAGTCCATACGTAGCAAGGCGACTCACATCCTCAATGGAAAGCGGCGCCGCTGGGGGTGGGTACCATTTATCGGCCCTGCGCTGATTGCAGCCGTTGCCTATATCGACCCTGGCAACTTCGCTACCAATATTGAGGCTGGCTCGCGGTATGGCTACGCTCTGCTTTGGGTCGTACTAACGGCCAATCTGATGGCCATGCTCATTCAGAGTTTTTCTGTGCGTCTCGGCCTTGCAACCGGAAAAAATCTACCCGAAGTCATTCGTGAGCGGTTTCCGCGTCCAGCGGTGTGGGTTTACTGGGTGCAAGCTGAAATCATCGCCATTGCCACCGATTTGGCTGAATTCTTGGGTGCTGCCTTAGCTTTCAATCTCTTGTTTGGCTTGAGTCTGATGGAAGGCGCCTTATTGACCGGGGTGATTACCTACATTGCGTTGCTTCTTCAGCGCTTCGGTTTCAGGCTATTGGAGATAATTATTGGCGCCATAATCATAGCGATAGCGGCAGGATTCTTGCTAGAGATAATAATAAGCCGCCCGGCTCCAGCTCCCTTGCTCAAAGGATTACTTATTCCAGGGTTCCCCGAAGAATATGCGCTTTACTTGGCAGCTGGCATGCTAGGGGCCACAGTTATGCCCCATGTAATCTATCTGCATTCAGCCTTATCGCAGCGGCGGATACAGGTCATTGATGATCGGCAGCGTTTGCGCTTAATGAGATTCTACCGATGGGATGTGATTGTCGGCATGGCGATAGCTGGGTTAGTCAATTTGAGTATATTGGCACTAGCTGCAGCGGTATTCCACGCACAGGGCCGCACTGATATTGCGACAATTAGCGATAGTTATGAATTGCTTTCCCCCATGCTCGGGGAACAAGCAGCCAGTCATATATTCGGCATAGCACTGCTGCTTGCCGGACTCTCTTCGTCGATTGTAGGTACATTGTCTGGCCAGGTAATCATGCAAGGATTCGTAAACTTCACCATCCCAGTGTGGCTACGCCGTCTAGTTACCATGCTGCCAGCGTTGGTGATTATCATGCTAGGCGTATCCGAGCAAAAAGCACTGGTTGCTAGTCAGGTCGTACTCAGCTTCGGCATCCCATTTGCTCTGCTGCCGCTGCTTTTTTTTACAGCAAATCATAAAATCATGGGGAACCTTACAAATAGTAAAGCGGTAACCGGCCTTGGAGGAATCATCTGCTCTATAATCATTGGGCTAAATGGCTACGTTTTATACTACGCCTTCCTTGGTCTCTGAAATTCACTAGAAGTAATATTATTACGACAGGTTACGGCATTATCAGCCACGCTGGAATAGGCATGATTACGTATATATAACTTCCATTTACTGGGGCCATGATGGAACCTGCTCTACATTCTGTCTGAAAAATAGATTCACAAACAGCGCTCGATGCAGGCCAGCGTGACCATGACCTTCCCCCGGTTTAGGTCCGCTCACAATGTGAGAAATTCCAGCTTCATGCGCACTGCTCGGCATACGCTACCGGTGGTAAATAACCCAGTGAGCTGTGCGGTCTGACATGGTTGTAGTGGGTCCTCCATTGCGTGATTTCGTGCCGTGCATCCGCCAGGCTCAGGAACCAGTGTTGGTTGAGGCAGCCGTCCCGGAACTTGCCGTTGAAGCTCTCAATGAACGCATTCTGCGTCGGCTTGCCCGGCTGGATGAAGGCCAGCGTCACCTTCCGCTCGCGCGCCCAGAAGAACATTGCCTTGCTGGTCAGCTCCGGCCCGTTATCGCAAACAATCGAGGCGGGTAGAGAGCGTTGCTGAGCAATCTCGTCCAGGAATCGGGCCAAGCGACGCCCGGAAATGGACGTATCTGCCAGTTGCCCGACACACTCTCGGTTGAAGTCGTCCACGATGTTCAGCACGCGAAACCGACGCCCCGAGGCCAACTGATCCGACACGAAGTCCATTGACCAGCGCTGGTTGGGGCGGTCCGGCAGTGGCATCGGTGTCCTCGGCCGGATCAGTCGCTTGCGCCGTCGGGTCCGGACCTGGAGGCCATGCTCGCAGTACAGCCGGTAGGTACGCTTGCGATTGATCACCAGACCCTCCTGACGCAACAGTGCATGCAGCAGTAAGTAGCCATAGCGGGGATAGCTCGTCGCCAAGGCTTGCAGGCGTGCCCGAAGCGACGCATCGTCACGCGGTATGGCCTGATACCGAGCCACTGATCTTGCCAGGCCCAGCAGTCGGCAGGCGCCTCGCTGGCTGAGCCAGCCGCCCGTCACCAGATGCTGTACCGCCCGCCGCTTCGCTTCGGGCGTCACCACTTTCCCGAGATGATCTCCTTGAGCGCGGCATTGTCGAGGGCGCTTTCCGCCAACAGCTTCTTGAGCCGGGCGTTCTCGGCTTCCAACTCGCGGAGGCGCTTGGCCTCCGAAACCTCCATGCCGCTGTACTTGGCCTTCCAGCGGTAAAGGGTCTGCTCGGTCACGCCGTTTTGGCGGGCCAGCTCGGCGATTGAGACGCCGCGCTCGTTGGCCTTGAGAATACTGATGATCTGCTCTTCGGTATGGCGATTACGCTTCATCGCGAGATCTCCTGCTATCAGAGTAAACGTAGCGGAAATCTCACATTGCCGATGGACCGGTTTCTGGGGAGAAGGTCAACCATGGCGCGGTAACTTTTCGCCAGCTTGTCGTAGCGAGTACAGAGTCGCCGCTTTTCCTTCATCCAGCCAAATAGACGCTCTATCACATTGCGACCAGCATATCGAAGCCAGCCTGGTGCGACTGGCGGCAGCCCGCACCGTGCTGGAAGCGCCTTTGCCAGTTCCAAGGCACCGGGAATCGAATCCCAACGTCCAGGCCTTTGACATACGTGGTGTGTTGTATCGTGTAGTCGGTACGGACCTGACCCAACTGAGCGGGATCGGTTCCTATCTGCCCTTGAAGCTGATCGACGAGTGCGGCCTCGACATGACTCGTTGGCCAACCGCCAAACACTTCACCTCCTGGTTGGCGCTGTCGCCTTGTAACAAGATCTCGGGCGGCAAGGTGCTGTCCTCCCAAGAGCCGAGCGGCGGCACTGCTACGCTTGGCGGCGGTCACCCTGAGCCGCACCGCGACTGCACTGAGTGCCTTCTACCGCCGACTATCCAGTCGCATTGGCAATGCCAAAGCCGTGACAGCCATAGCACGCAAGATCGCCGTGCTATTTTACAACACGCTGTGCTTTGGACGGGTCTACCAGGATCCTAGCGTTAACTATTATCGGCAGAAGGTTCTAAAAATCTACGTCACCGTGCAGAGGGCTTGGGTGATGAACTAACCCCAGCGGCAACCATCAAGCAGCGGGCTTTTTAGGAAACCGTAGCAGAAACCAAGGGAGTAAAAACTTACTTGGCTGTATGTTTCTTTGGTCAACACTAATTACAAAGAAAAGCTAGCTTTTTATAGTGCTGTTTTCAATTCTGTCTCGAGAGAGAATTCTCGTCGTAGTACCCCTGTTTTTGGGTGCCCATTGATAAAGTCATTAGGATAGTATCCGTAATTCATGTTTCCAGCGTCGCGGATCAATTCCATCCACTGGGCAAGCGTCTCGCTGGGCACAGGGGATTGGCTCCGCCAGTCCACGGCTTGAAGCTCGAAGACCAAGCGCTTTGCCGGCATCACTTTTAGCGCTTCTGCTGCAAGCCGCCTTAGCCACGCCTCAGCATTCTCAGCTCCTTCCATATAGGGCATGACCATGACGGCAGCGTAATCGTACGCTTGGCCAAACGCCTCTATGTTCTGCGCAAACCACACTTGGCTCTCAGGGTTGAGCACTACCGGTGCGTATATATTGCGGGCGATGAGAAAGCATTTAATGTCATACTGACGATAATAATCGGCGGTATCGCGTAATTTATAAGTAAAATCAATTAATAACTGCGTCTTGCGCCGGGTCCATTCAGCCATTAGCTCTTCATCTTGGTGTATTTGGGCGATATTGGCCGGCAAATTCCACTTTTGTTCGTACCATGACAATGCAGCTGAGCTGGCATCCTCGTAATCGGTCATGAGCCCATCATCGTGAAAAAGCAGACTGTCGAAATTAGCCATCCGGCCAAGTATCTGCCAAAAGGGCACCGATCTCTCGGTATACAGCCAAGATGAACTCAATGCGATCGCTGATTCGCTGAACACACGGCCACTCAAGGCATTGGTTTGACGGACGCCGCTGGAGGTTTACGCGGACGTTCTCAAGAAATCAATCGCTGGACAAGCCACCCTTCAATAGTGTTGCACTTGGAACTTGAGGCCACCCACCCTCTAACCGAATCACGAAAAAACGCCCTGGCCATTTGGCCAGGGCGTGAATGCCTTTCACTCAGGGCAGCCAAGGCTACACAGGGCTACAGGGACAAGCTAGTGCGCAGGAAGCCCTGGGGTTGGGCGTCGGCGAGCATGGCCGCCGGTTCCACCCTAAAATCCACCGCCATCATCACGCTTAGCGCCGTGATCATCACGATCGAGAAGGCGAACTGTTTCTTCGCCCAAGCGCAGTCATCGTTCTTGCGGTAGCCCAGCGAAGCAAGATACAGCCAGTACAGGCTCATCGTCGCTGCCACGGCAAAGTAACCATAGCCGGCATACCCCAGCACTGACAACGCCAGCGCAGCCGCCATGAACGCCACGATGTACAGCACGATGGAACGTTTCGCTGCGGCGATTCCCTTCTTCACCGGCAGCACCGGAATCGATGCGGCACGGTAGTCGTTGAAGCGGAAGATGGCGATCGCATAGGAATGCGGCATCTGCCAAAGGCTGAAGATCAGCAGCAGAATGGCCCCTCCCATGTCGAACTGGCCACTGGCGGCACAATAGCCAATGACCGGCGGTGTAGCACCGGACAGGCTACCGACCAGCGTACCGTAGACCGAGTTGCGCTTCAGGTAGAGGCTGTAAAGCACGACATAGACGAAGAAGCCCAGCCCGGCGAACAGGGCAGACAGCGGATTCGCGCCCCAGTAGAGAAGCGCGACCCCGGCTAACCCCAATGCCGTGGCGAAAGCCAACGCGACACGCGGTGATACCAGCCCCCGGGCCAAGGCCCGGTTGCGGGTACGCTCCATCTTGACGTCGATATCGCGATCGATGACGTTGTTGAACACGCAGCCGGAAGCGATTACCAACGCGACCCCAGCCAGCGTAGCGAGAAACAGGGGGAGATCGAACTCCCCCCGGGCGGCCAGAAAATAGCCGCCCGTCACGGAAATCAGATTACCGAAGATGATTCCCGGCTTGGTCAGGTTCAGATAGCGCTTGATCATCGCATTGCCAGCTTAGTCGAGCATCATGTTGAGATGCAGATTCTGCATGATCCACAGCGAACCGCCGATAACCAGCACCAGAATCTTCACGGTGAAAACGAACGACATCAGATTCCAGCCTTCATCGGCCTTGGTGTTCATGTGCAGGAACATGATCAGTTGAACAAGAAGCTGCAGCACTGCAGCGCCAACAATGACGATCACCGTGGTCAGCGTACTGAATGCCCCGGTCATGACCATGCCGAACGCGACGACGGTCAGGACGATGGACAGGATCAGGCCGATCACATAGGACTTGACGCTGCCATGACTGGCATCATCGTGACTAACGTGTGAACCGCTCATGCCATGGCTCCCATCAGGTAGACGAAGGTGAATACGCAGATCCAGACGATATCCAGGAAGTGCCAGAACAGGCTCAGACACATGATGCGCGGACGCGTGATAGCGTTCAGGCCCTTGGTCTGAAGCTGGACCAGCATCACCAGCATCCAGATCAGGCCGAAGGTCACGTGCAGGCCATGGGTACCCACCAGCGTGAAGAAGGCCGACAGGAAACCGCTACGCTCCGGACCAAACCCTTCGTGGATCAATTCCCGGAATTCGTAGACTTCCATCCCCACGAAGCCAGCCCCCAGTACGAAGGTGACCCACAACCAGGCCTTGAGCTGGCCGAGCCTGTTGTCGTTCATGGCCAGCACGGCCATGCCGTAGGTGAAACTACTGAACAGAAGCAGCATGGTACCGACGAGGATGAACGGAAGGTTAAAAATCTCACTCGGTGTCGGTCCGCCTGCCGTGCCCTTGATTAGCACGGCATAGGTGGCGAACAGCGTCCCGAAGATGATCAGGTCGCTCATCAGGTAGACCCAGAAGCCGAACACCTTCATGCCGCCAGCATCGTGATGGTCGTGTTGATGCGCCTGTACGTCGTGGCCTTGGTCATGCCCGTGCTCGCTCGGCTGAACAATCTGGTTGCCAAGAGTATCGGTAGCCATTACGACTGCCCCCCCATAGTTCCGATCCGCCCATTGCCATGTGCGTCGTGCTTGCTGGCTTCGGCGAGACGCTCATGGTGCGCTCGCTCGATAAGCTCGACTTCCGCAGCAGGTACGTAGTAATCCACGTCATCGTTGAAGATACGCGCCAGGAAGCTGACGAAGACCCCCAGGGCGCTGACGATGGCCAGCCACCAGATGTGCCAGACCAGGGCGAAGCCGAGAATTGTCGCGAATAGGCTGATGATCGGCCCGGCCGCCGTATTCTTGGGCATATGAATATCCTGGTATGGCGGCCTGGAGGTCTCAAACTCGCCGGCCTGCTTCATTTCCCAGAAGGCATCAATGGCCTTCACATTCGGTAGGTGCGCGAAGTTATAGAACGGCGCCGGTGACGAGGTCGACCACTCCAGCGTACGGCCGTCCCACGGATCGCCAGTCACGTCACGCAGTTGCTCACGGTTACGATAACTGACCACAAACTGAATCACGGTGCAGGCAATACCCATCAGGATGATGAGTGCGCCAATCAGCGACACAATCATCAATGGCTGCCACTCGGGGTTGGCATACGACTGCATACGACGCACAGCCCCATAGAAACTCAGGATGTAGAGTGGCGTGAATGTGACGAAGAAACCGATAATCCAGCACCAGAAAGAGCGCTTGCCCCACGTCTCGTCCAGCTTGAAGCCGAACGCCTTGGGGAACCAGAAGGTCAGGCCGGCCAGCATGCCGAACACCACCCCACCGATAATTACATTATGGAAGTGCGCAATGACGAACAGGCTGTTGTGCAGCACGAAGTTGGCCGCCGGCACCGCTAGCATCACTCCGGTCATGCCACCCAGGGTGAAGGTGATGATGAAGCCCAGCGTCCACAGCACCGGCGAAGTGAACTCCAGGCGTCCGCGGTACATGGTGAACAGCCAGTTGAATATCTTCACCCCGGTGGGTATGGCGATGATCATTGTCATGATGCCAAAGAAGGCATTGACGTTGGCGCCCGCTCCCATGGTGAAGAAGTGGTGCAGCCAGACGACGAAGGCCAAAAACGAGATCGCCATCGTTGCCCACACCATGGTGTGGTAGCCGAACAGGCGCTTCTTGCTGAACGTCGAGATGACTTCGGAGAACACACCGAACGCCGGCAGGATCAGGATATACACCTCGGGGTGACCCCAGGCCCAGATGAGGTTGACGTACATCATCTGGTTGCCGCCAAGATCGTTAGTGAAGAAATTCATTCCCAGGTAGCGGTCCAGCGTCAGCATCGCGATGGTCGCCGTCAGGATCGGGAAAGAGGCAATGATCAGGATGTTGGCGCAGAACGACGTCCAGGTGAAGATCGGCATGCGGAACAGGGTCATACCCTTGGTGCGCATCTTGAGGATCGTCACGAAGAAGTTGATACCGGTCAGTGTCGTCCCTATCCCCGATATCTGTAGTGCCCATATCCAGTAATCGACCCCGACCCCGGGACTGTAATCTATCCCCGAGAGCGGCGCATAGGCCAGCCAGCCAGTCTTGGCGAACTCACCGACGAACAGGGACACATTGACCAGGATGACACCGGCGGCGAACAGCCAGAAGCTCAGGTTGTTCAGGAACGGATAGGCCACGTCACGCGCCCCGATCTGTAGCGGCACGACCAGGTTCATCAGGCCAATGACCATGGGCATGGCCACGAAGAAGATCATGATCACGCCATGCGCGGTAAAGATCTGGTCATAGTGCTCGGGCGGCAAATAGCCCTCCGCCCCGCCGACTGCGATGGCTTGCTGGGAACGCATCATGATCGCATCGGCAAAGCCACGGATCAGCATGACCAGGGCGACGAGGAAATACATGATACCGAGCTTCTTGTGATCGACGGAAGTGATCCACTCCTTCCACAAGTACCCCCAGCTCTTGCTATACGTAATCCAGCCCACGAGCCCGGCGATAATCACCGCCATAACGGCGACGACCGACATGATGATCGGCTCGTGATAGGGGATCGATTCCCAATTCAATTTTCCGAACATAATAATTTTACTCCGCTACCGCTGCGTTCGTTGGTTTAGCTTGCCCTTCCGCGGGGGGGGCTTCCGCTGCAGCGTGCTCCTCACCATTTCTATCATTTTGACCCGGCTGGATAACCTTGCCGCTCTTAAAGCTCTGAACGATGTTTTCATAAAGTTCAGGCGATACGTTCGAGTAGTACTCGACCGGATGGCCAATGGTCGGCGCAGCGAGTTCCTCATAGCCTTGCTCGAAAGAGAGCGACTCAGGGGCCTGTCGCACCTTCTCGACCCAGGCTTCGAACTCTTCCGGTGAAGTGACTTGCGCTTCGAAGAGCATCTCCGAGAAGCCGGCACCACTATAGTTGGTGGAGCGACCGGGATAGACACCCTCTTCCTCGGCGATCAGGTTCAGGTCGTTGTCCATGCCGGCCATGGCATACAGCTGACTGCCCAGGCGCGGAATCATGAACGAGTTCATCACCGTGCCGGAGGTGATGTTGAAGTGCACCGGCGTGTCGACCGGAAACGCGACTTCATTGACGCTGGCGATGCCCAGGTCGGGATAGATGAATAGCCATTTCCAGTCGAGCGCGACGACGTCGATTTCCACCGTTTCGACGCCTTCCTCGGTCTCGATAGGCTTGCTTGGGCTGAGCGAATGCGAAGTCTGCCAGGTAATGACCGCCAGAAACGCGATGATCACGAGAGGGATGAACCAGACGATCGACTCAATCACGTTGGAGTGGGCCCAGTTCGGTGTGTACTTGGCCTTGTAATTGGTGTTGCGATAGCGCCAGGCGAACAGGAACGTCATCACGATGACCGGGACGACCACAATCATCATCAGCCAGAAGGCAGTGATGATCAGCGACTTGATCTCACTGCCGACTTCCCCTTTGGGATCCATCAACGCCATGCTGCAGCCACTCAATAGCAGCGGCAGGATCAGCAATGGCAACGTTTTGAAAAAAATGAGGTTTTTTATCCTCATCCTACGGCTTCGTTCAGGCATGGAAGTGGCCATCTAATACACCTTGGCTAAATATTATCAGGCTAATAAGGTGACTAATCAGAGATCGGATGCTGTTCCGCCTTCCTGGCGACACCCGCGCGAGAGTCCACTCGAACGACGCGTCCCGATACGTGAACACGCCTTGGACGAGCCTGCTTCACTACAGAAGGTATGAAGAGGTTGCCAATCGAGAGAGCGGCGAATTGTCGCGTAATCGGTGCGACACAAAAAGGGGCGTTTTGTCGCAGCTACAGAGATAAACCGATCGAGCGCCACATACCAGCAACGTACGCAGACAGCTGTCACTATACTCCCTGTTCTCCAGCCTGATAATTGAGTCGCCGATTCTGCGTTGCCACGGTGTAAGACTCAAATCAGACGGCAAAAGCGTCCCCGCATGAGCCTGAGCTCCCCCAGGCCGCCGGCTTGCGCGCTAGCAGTAATGGTGACAGCATCCCAAGCATCACTTGAAGCCCCCGGATGCAGAAACTCGCTTGTGCCAAGGCGGCCTCAAGCGATGCTAGACGATTTACCTTTACAACTCTCTATCAATATGCCTGAAAGAGGTGCAAAGGCTCAGGATGTCTCTGAAGTGCTCCTAGAAGCACGTACATGCTCTTCGAGCTCGCTAAATGTTGGGCGCTCTGCGGTAAAGAGCGCCTTGCGACCGAACTCGACTGCCAACTGTGGGGCATAGCCATTGAGGCTCGCCATTAAAGTGACACGGATGCAGTGCAGCATTTTAACAGCCTCGGTCACCTGATGGTGAATCTTTGTTGCAACCGGATTAACAAAACCATAGGCTAGCAAAATTCCCAGGAAGGTCCCGATTAGTGCATTGCCAATAAGCATACCCATCTCTTCAGCCCCTTGGTCAGCCGAGCCTAGCGCATGAACGACGCCCATGACAGCGGCTACGATACCGAAGGCAGGCAAGCCGTCTCCTACCGTTTGCAAAGCATTTGCCGGAACTTCTCCTTCTTGCTGAAAGGTCTCGATCTCATGTTCCATGAGAGCGTCAATTTCGAACGGGTCCATGTTTCCGCTAACCATGAGTCGCAAGTAGTCAGTAAGAAACGCCATGATCATTGGGTCTCTGACTATTTTGGGGTAATCGGCAAAGACCTCGCTATTATCAGGATCTTCAATGTCTCGTTCGATGGCCATCATTCCATTGCGTCGAGCCTTTGAGAGAAGCTTGTACTGAAGGGCCATAAGTTCCATGTACATGGCCTTGTTATACTTCTTCGTCCGCTTGAGCTTGGAAAATGAGTAAAGAGTTGCTTTGATAGCCTTACCGCTATTGGATGCTATGAAAGCGCCTACTCCTGCGCCACCAATCATTACGATCTCAGCCGGTTGATAGAGCGTACCGAGGTGCCCACCGATCATTACGTAGCCACCAAATACCGATAGAGTAACTATGATATAGCCAAAAAAAAGTAACATGGGATACAGCCTTCGTTTGCACATCCAAGCCTGTATATCGGCAGAATCCCTTTTGACTGAAGGAAAGGTTGGCGTTTTCAATGACCGAGTGCAACACCTGACCCATCAGGCACTGTGTTGCGTGAACTCACAGTGTTGCCGCAGGCTACGATGCCAGCCTGGCGAGCTATCGGGCACGGCTGGCACGCCATCGGCCCCGTCGGCTGACCTTCACCCCATATCAGGACCGGCTATCAGTAGAAATTCCGGCGATATTTCGCTGCAAGTCTCCGTTCAACAGAGACTTGCAGCGAACTCCTCAGGCGCTAGCCAACCTAAGAAGAATGGGGGTCTGACTTGATTGTAGCCCTGCCGCCAAGTTTCGATTTTCTGCCGGGCATCCAGAGATAGAAACCAATGAGTGTTCAGGCATTCGGCTCGAAACTTGCCGTTGGAGGACTCGACGAAGGCCTTGTCCGTCGGCTTGCCCGGGCGACTGAAGTCCAGCGTGACGCCTTGTTTGTAGGCCCAACAATCCAGTACGCGTGAGATGAATTCCGGACCGTTGTCGACCCGGACTGCGCAGGCTGTCGACCTGTCTCGTTCAAGCGAGTCATGACCTCGACCACATCCGCAGCAACGATCGAGACATTCTCGACTGAACTCGTCGACCAACGTCAGGGCCCGCAGACGCTTACCGTTGAACACTGCATCGCTGACGAAGTCCATGCTCCAGACCTGATCCAGCCCCGTGGCTAGAACGCGTTCGCGCCGAGTGGCGGACATCCGGTGGCGCCTGGGCCGCTTGAGGCGCAGGCTAAGGCCAGCTTGGCGGTACAGCCGGTACACACGCTTGTGGTTGATCTCCCAGCCCTCGCGCTTGAGCAGTTCATGTACCCGTCGATAGCCGTAACGTACACGGGTGGCGGTGATCTCGCGGATCCGCTGCATCAGCGGTCGCTGATCCTGGACCTGACTGCGGTAGTAAAACACCGAGCGCGCCAGGGCGAGGACGCCACAGGCCTGCCGTGTACTGGCACCGAACTGTTCGATCAGGCTCTTGGCCAGTTGCCGCTTGCGCGACGCGCTCAGAGCTTTTTTGATAGGATCCTGAAACATCGTCTTGTCCAGCGAGAGATCAGCAACCAGCTGCTTGAGCTTGCGATTCTCGTCCTCCAACTGCTTCAGGCGGCGTAGCTCCGATGGCCCGAGACCGCCGTACTTCTTGCGCCAGGCGTAGAACGTAGCTCGCTGATGCCCATCTTGCGGCACACCTCTCCGACCCGGGTACCCAGCTCGGCCTGCTTGAGGGCGAAAGCAATCTGCTCCTCGGTGAAACGGGATTTCTTCACGGCACAGTTTCCTAGGAGACTTTCACAGTGTGCCGGAATCTCTCGATATGCCTGTCCAGGATTCGGGGAGAGAGTCATACGGCTACAGCGACACGGCGTATTTCTTTTTGAAGATCCGTGCCGCGTTTCCCGGCAAAGTGCGATGAACCAAAATATTGGCGGTTGTACTCGTTGCAATGAAAGTAAAACGGTGGCGTTTTTTCTTACCTAGGTCCAAGTTAATATTGACTAAGAAAGAATATACATTGACATGGGGCAAGATGAGAATTAACGGCAAGACCACTCAGGAGATATACGACTGCATTCGTGCTCTGGTGCAAAGCGGCAACCTGCTGCCCGGCGATTTACTTCCGCCCGTGCGTGAGTTAGCGGAAACGCTTGAGGTGAATCGCAATACGGTTGCGGCAGCTTACAAGCATCTGTCGAAAGTGGGCATCGCTGTTACTCAGAGGCGCCTGGGCACGACCATCTGTGCGCCGCCCCAGGCAGGCGAGCAGGAGGGATTGAGTCCCGAAACAGCATTGATCGATCTTGCCCACGGCAACCCTAATCCACAGTGGCTGCCCGAGCCGCAGGCGTTGCTCGCCGAGGGGCTGCCTAGGCCGTTTCTGTATGGTGAGGACACGATCCTTCCCGAACTGCGCCAGTTGGGACGCGATTGGTTCAGGCTGGATTGCCCGTCCGATCACGAGTTGGAGCTGACACATGGTGCCGTAGACGCCATTGAGCGCCTAGCGGCTGCGCAACTGCTGCCAGGCGATCAAGTTGCTGTGGAAGATCCTTGCTTTCTGGGCACTATCAACGCGCTGCGCTTGGCCGGCATGCAAACAGTCGGTGTCGTAATCGACGAGGAGGGAATGCGGCCGGAGGCATTGGAGGCGGCCTTGGATAAAGGCGTGCGGGCAGTTCTGGTCACGCCGCGCGCTCACAATCCGACGGGATGCAGTTTGTCCAAGCATCGCGCGGACGCATTGAAGCGGATTTTCGCGGCGCATCCGAATGTACTGATTATCGTCGATGATCACTTTGCCCTGCTGGCCGAGACGCCATATCACTCCATCATCCCAGCCACAACGGCCCGCTGGGCGCTGATACGCTCTATCTCAAAAGGCCTGGGGCCGGACCTACGCCTTGCCTTCGTCGCCTGCGATCCAGCAACTGCGGACAGGCTGCGAACCCGCCTGGCACCGGGTATGATGTGGGTCAGCCACATTCTCCAGGCGCTCGTCGGTAACTGTCTGGCCTCAGTAGATGTTCGCAAGCGACTCGACTATGCGTGCAGCGAGTATGCATGCCGCCGCAATGAGCTGCGCACAGCCTTGCAGGCCCAGGGAATCGAAGTGCCGCCTGCCACGGAGGGGGTTAATGTCTGGGTGCCGTTGCCCAAGGACGCGAAGGAGGTGGCCCATGCACTCGCCAAGAAAGGCTGGCTGGTTAGGCTCGGCAGCGCTTTCGAAGTGCAAGCTTCGGCGCAGGCAATCCGGGTCACGATATCCAAGCTGCAGGACGGCCAGGCCCAACGCTTTGCTGAGGATCTGAGATCGAGTCTTGCACATGGCCATGACGCCACCTAGCTGTGGTTCTTGGTAGATACCGTCTTACGTATCAGCGCACAACAGCTAATATTGGTTCAAACGGCATGCCGGCTTTCAGCACGCCATAAACGATATGCAGCAATTTCGTATAGCGGCGCAACTACGCTAGCAGTGCCGCAAAACCACTTTCATCATTGGCGAGCTTGAGGCGAGTGCGATACTTGCCATTACATAGGCGCGTGGCTACGTCGAACGTTTTTTTGGCAATATCAATTCCGACGACACTGGCCATGATTGAACTCCTCTAACCTTGAATCGACGATCCTCACGTCGCTCAGCTTGACCTTGTCCATGCGAGCTTCCGCAACATCGGGCTCCAGATACCGTTCTAACTTTCCTGAGCGAGTGTTGACGGGTCGGGGCACTATCTACGGAGCAGGCTAATAGCCTGAGGTTGCTCACGGCTTACCGACCCGTCACCCGATGATCAGTCGGGACCAGCTGTTCTGACTGAACAGCTGGCGAGATACAAGATTGCTCATCCGGAGCCTACCCGGAAAATTGGAGATGCGAACCAACCAACCTCTCTAGGAACCCCGGATGAATACCCATAAGAATGCCCGTCTCACCCCCCATGGTCGAGCCCTGCTGGATGCCCGTGTCATCAATGAAGGGCTTCGGCCAAGGGAGGTGGCACAGGCCCAGGGTGTCAGTGAAAGAACGGTTTACAAGTGGGTGCGCCGTTACCGTGAGGTGGGCTACGCTGGTCTTCAGTACCATACGTCACGCCCTGCTCGAAGCCCTTTCGCAACAGACACGATCACCGTAGAGCAGATCATCGCGCGTCGTCAGCAGCGCCAGACCTATCGTCAGATTGTCCAGCCGCTGGGAATCGGCCAGAGTACGGTGGCGCGCATGCTCAAGCGCCGAGGGTTGAACCGGCTGGCCGTCCTGTCACCGACACAGCCAGACAATCGCTATGAGCACGACGTGCCCGGCGACCTCTTGCATCTGGACATCAAGAAGCTGGGCGCTTCGAGCGTCCGGGACATTGAGTGACCGGCAATCGTCAGCAGAACACGCTTGGCGCAGGGTGGGAATAGGTCCATGTAGCCATCAATGACCACTCGCGAGTGGCCTTCAGCAGCGTCCACCCTGACGAGACGAGCTGGAGCGCTTGCCTGGCCCTGCTTCGGACAGTCCGCTACTACGCCAGCCTGGGCATCCGCTTTGTCCGAGTGCTGACCGGCAACGGTGCCTGCTATCACTCCCGCCGCTTCCAGCGCCTATGTCGGTGACTGCAGCTGAGACATCGTCGGACCAGGCCTTACGGTCCACGCACCAATGGCAAGGCGGAGCGGTTCATCCAGACCGTACTCCGTGAGTGGGCCTACGCATGGTCGCACGCGAGTTCGGAGGAGTGTGGCAGGCATCTGCCTGCCTGGCTCCATCAGTACAATTGGCATCGGCCACATGCCAGTTTGAACTATCAACCTCCGATCAGTCGGCTGGGGCTTTGCGTGAACAACCTGATGGGTTTACACAACTAAACCTCAAAAATCTTGGTTTCAAAGGTATCGACCCGCACACGACAGGTCGGCCCGCCTACTATCCCGCTGTGCTTTGAAGCTTACATCTATGGCTGCCCCAATCGCATCCAGTCGAGTCGTCGCCTGGAGCGCGAGACGCAGCGCAATGTCGAGCTAATGTGGCTGACTGAGCGACTGACCCCGCATTTCAAGACGATCGCCAATTTCTGCAAGGATAATGGCATAGCCATACGCCAGGTCTGTCGAGAATTTATCGTGCTTTGCCGCCGTCTGGAGCTTTTTCCCCAGACATCGTGACCATCAATGGAAGCAAGTTCAAGGCCGTCAATAACGTGGCCGTAACTTCACAGCCACTAAGGTGGATCGTCGCCTTGAGCAGATTCAAAACAGTTTTGAACGATACCTCACCCAACTTGATGTGGCAGGTCGCAAGGAGCCAGCCCTGACAGAAGCAAGGACCGCCCATCGGCATAGAGATCAAGGATCCGTACACGCTGGTCGTGTGACGTGCTCAGCGCATTCAGCACACGCTCGAGCGTGGCCTCGTCGGTCGGGTAGTAGCCATTCTTGGCAAAGTTGCGTGCCAGGCGTGGAAACATCAGAGCCATGGTGGCCTCCTGGATTATTGGATGGTGAGTTCACCGGAACGAATGCGGTGACCGATCGCCTCCTGGACTGAAGCCAGCGAGAGATCGATCCAGACGCCGGACAGACGCTCGGACGTGCGATCGAGCATACGGATGGCCCCGTGCTTGAGGAGCAGCTGCACGACCGTAGGCCGCCAGTGATCCAGGAGTGGATACGCCGCCAGGTCACGCAGCCGTGACCAGAGCATGGCGCTCTTGTCCTGTCGGGGATCTCGTTCGTTGAAGATGGCGTAGCACTGTCGGTTAGCCCGATCGGGCTCATGACAGCGCTGATCGAACAGCCAAAGGTTCAGCAGACTACCGAACCGCGTTTGCCGATAGGTCCGCGTGGTGCGTCTCCCCAACCGGTCGCGATTCAGGTGCAGCCGGACTGGCTGCTCTCCCATCAGAGTCAGGCTGTCGAAGCCGCCTTCGCCGATCGGCAGCGTTAGCTTGGCCATCAGTTCATGAATGGCGGTATCCCTCCCCCAAAGAGAAAGGAACACTGCGCTGTCGCCGTCAGCGATGTAGCTGTCCAGAAATAGCTCCGGGGCCTCCTTGAGGCGCCGGAGCCGGGGTTGAGTCGTCATGCTCGCCTCCGTGGTAATGAGAATGGGGCGAGCAGCCCCCCCAGGGGGGGGCAAACATCGCCCCCAGGGGTGGATATGAGTGTCGTTAGACGGGTCTGAACCGACGTTCCTCGGGTGCATAACGGCGTGCGTTATTGCCCTGGCGGATCGGAGTTTGCCCCTCCTCGTAAATCTCGGTGAGGTACTGGTCACGATAGGCTTCGATTGCCTGTCGTGCCGGTGTCACCGGAATGCCTTCTTCGATAAAGAACTCGAAAAGCTCCTCATCGGTTGAGGATTCGTTATTGGATAGCTGGTCCTCGATCATTCGCAGCTGTGCTTCCGTGAGGGCTGCAAAGGCCGGGTCCATGGATTTAGTCGCTGGCATGTTCGTCTCCATCAGGTTGCTGATGGGCGATCCCACCCCGACGGGCTGGAATCGCCCGTTGGGGGAAGGATCTTTCAGTCAGTCAGGCACGCAGACGCTGGGTCCAGCTACCGCTGGCCAGTGCCTGCTCAGCCTGGTCGTGTGTAGTGAAGTACTCCGCCGACTCGCGCGAGACGGGAAACCCTGTTTCATCGGACGTACCCAGATAGAAGCCTGCCGCACTGCACAGGACGCCAACGGGCAACGTCAGGCCCAGCTCACGATAGGCGAGGTGGCCATTGGGTATGTCGAGTGTGGACGTCATGCACTGTCTCCTTGGTAGAAAGCTCAGGCGGCTGCAACAGCCGAGTAGTTCCAGGTCTGCGACGCAGCATCGAACCGATAACCGAGCTGCTTCAGGCGCGAAACCTGAGCCCGGAACGTGCCTCGGCCGACCGTAGGGTCCAGCTTGACGCTATCGCCCAGCGGTCACTGATGGCCGAACAACTCGATGTCCTGGTCATCCGCCTTGGGACGCGGTTGAGACGCTGCCTCGATACGTTCCCGCTGTGGTTCGTCAGTCGACGCCGGCGCACGGTTTTCCTGGTAAGCCTGCTTCAGGAACTCCGCTGCCAGGCGTGCCGCGCCGGTTGCCCGAAATATGGCTCTCTTGTCATCCCGCAACGCCTGAATCCAGCTGGCGATGTAGGCGGCATCGAAAGCCTCGTTTCGGATCCCGAAATGACCACACAGAAACGCACTCCCCAGCTGAGCGACCAGCTCCTCGAGCGCGTACTTCGGCGAGCCGTAAGTCGCGTCGGGGTCGGTGATCCCTGGGCGTGCCAGGCGTGATTCGTGCCCTGTAGCGTGCGTAAGTTCATGCAGTGCGACGCTGTAATACCCCTCAGCATCGTGAAACCGCTCCTTTGCCGGCAGCAGTACGCGATCCTGTTTGGGGTAGTAACCGGCAATCTCACGATCCAGCGAATGCACCACCTTGATGCCACAGCCGCCGATGAAGTCGTCCAGCGCATCCACGCTGTCGAATCCCTCGACTGCCGTCGGCGGTGGGTTCGTGATCTCGTCAGGGAGCCCATCACACTGATCAATGTTGAAGAGGTTAAAGCCCCGCAGAATGGCAAAGTGCTTCTCCTTCGGGTTGCCCTCTTCATCCAGCACGGGTTCGCCGGCATCGTCGACGATTTCCCGTTTCATGGGTTTGTAGAAACACGCCAGGGTACTGCGTTCGCCCTTGCGTACCGTGCACCCGGCCTCTTTCGCCTGGCGAAAGGTGAGCCAGCGGTCCTGAGAAAAACCGCGCTTTTCCGCCATGTCCCAGAGCAATGGCACGTTGATGCCGTTGTACTGGCGACCGGAGACGGCGTTGCGCGGTATGAGCGGCGTCCGACTGGAGGAGTCCCAGGGACGCCCGACACCGGGAAGCACCCCCTGCTCGAGACTGTCCAAGATCCTGTCGGTGATGGCTTGGTAGATGTCACCCATGGTTGCATCCTCAAATTGAGGACCGGGCCGCCCCCAACCGGGAGCGAATCCCGGTCGGGAGTGAAGAACCCGGCACGCCGGGTTTGTAGCGTTAAAAAATTCAGAGCAGGCGATGTTCGGCGAACGAATACGCTCGCCCATGGCCAACGATGAAGTGATCCAGCACGCGGCAATCAACCAGTCCCAACGCTTCAACCAGCTTTTTGGTGATATGGCGGTCAGCCGCACTGGGCTCCGTCACACCACTTGGATGGTTGTGCGCCAGAATGACCGCACCTGCGTTGTGCTTCAGAGCGGCCTTCACGACTTCGCGGGGATAGACCGCCGCAGCGTCGAGGGTGCCCTGGAACAGCTCCTCGCATGCGATCAGGCGATGCTGGGAGTCCAGAAAGAGGACGCAGAACACCTCGCGCGCGCTCTCTGCCAGCTGTATGTCCAGGTAGTCGCGAACCGCGTCTATGGTCGAAAAAGAGACTTGCTGAGGCAGCCAGCGGCTTTCGCGAAGCCGGCGAGCTTCAGCAGCAATCGTCTCGGGAGGGGCCGGGGCGTAGTTACCGCAGGCTTCTTGAATCATCAGTACCGACATTTTCGTATTCCTTTGAAAATGACCGGGCCGCCCCTACCGGGAGCGAGTCCCGGCGGGGATTGAAAGAAGCCCGGAGGAACGGGCTTCATGGCTTAACGTGGAGTAGCTCAGGCAACCAGGCGTTGATGACCGGCCAGCGAGAGCACAAGTGCGTGCTTGTTAAGGAAGGTCTCGATCTCCGCATGAATCTCGAGGCGCAGTGGCTGACGGAAGTCGCCGGTGCTAGGCAGTGCCGTTATGTCGAAGTCGAACGACCGGCAGCCGTCCGGTGCTTTCGCCAACGCGACACGCACCTGGTCTATGAAGGCGTCAAGACGCTCCAGCCAGTGCAGGCTGGCCATGACGTCGTTCGCGGCCGCCGTCTCCGTGAGCATGGCAACCTCGTTCATGAGGGCCTGCTCCATTTGCACCATGACGTCGCGGCGCTCGGGGCAAAGCCCTCGGCACTGCGCCTTGGTGGTGATATCAATGCGGATGGGGCTAGGGTTGATAGTGCGATTCATGGTGCTTCTCCTTGATTGAATAAAAAAGGGAAGCACCTCGCCCCCATGGGGAAGGAAACTTCCCCATGGGGTGAATACTGCTTGGTTTATGCCGACAGGACCTTGGCCGACCAGGAGTAGCGATGCGTATTGATCTTCTGATGATCAACGATCCTTCCTTGGTCATCGCGGATCGGCTTCTGGACGACGACGGCCTGGCGTCCGAGGAACTCGAGCGCAACCGTGTCATCAACCGCCAGGGATGTCTCGCGCGCGACGCGCCTCAGATCGACACCCCACAACGTCTTGTCGTTACCACGCCCTGACCGCAGCGTGATGTAGTAGCTGAGACTGTTCGCCTCATCGAACTGATAGGGAGCGCTGCCCAGGGCAACGATCTTCCCTTGATGCGCAGAGCCCTCACGTTCAGACGAACCAGGCGAGGACGCCGGATCGTCGTCAGATTGGAGATTGGGATCAAAACCGATCTTGATGATCCCCAGGCGCTTGAGCGCCCAGAGAACTACCAGGGTCAACCAGATCCACAACAGTGGCTCAGGCAGGACTTGCGGCAGCATGATCGGTATGAGTACAGCGAACAGGAAGGCGCGTGAGCCTTTGAAGGGATTCATGGCGTTGCTCCAGTGGATCGGATCCAGGAGAAACACCATCCCCAGCCGGGGAAGTGTTTCCCCGGATGGGTGGTACGGCAGCGTGCCGTAAATTCGGAAGTGGCATCCAGCTCATTCGAGCGCCGTCTCTCGGGATGCGTTACGGCTTTGGGAATTGCCCGAAGGCAAAAGGCGCTGTCGTTACCGTCAACAGCCAACGTCATGCAGGACAAGTATCGGATTGCAGGAACTTCGGGTCAAGTGTGAGAAACATGCCTAGGCGAGTCCCTTTGGGGCTTCCTTTGGCCCGTCCCTTTGGGGTTTCCGCTATAAAGGCCGGGTAAGCCCCTTCCCCTTACTCCCCTTCCCTTCCAACCCTTTGGGTGAGCCCTCTGCCCTTTCCCTCGTGGGGAGACCGCCAGGCGTTAGCTAACAAACATGACGAGAAGCGACCGATAGTGGATCATGAGAAACAATAGCTGACCTTCCAAACTATACGCAGGCTGCGTACACTACATGAAAGCCCTGTTTGTTGAACTGCCAGCGTTTCAGCGCTACAGGACGGATTACTGGGACGACGAGACATTCACCACGTTCCAGCAGTATCTGCTGCTGCAGCCTCATGCTGGCGATGTGATTCAAGGTACTGGTGGACTACGCAAGGTCAGATACCAGGATCCTGGGCGCTCGAAAGGCAAGCGTGGCGGAGTCCGGGTCATCTACTACTGGTGGCTCGGTGGCGCCCAATTCTGGCTGTTCACGCTCTATAGCAAGGACGTCCAGGATGATCTGACTCCAACCCAAAAGAGGGTGCTGAAGCAAATGCTAGAGACCGAGATCAAAGCGAGGGCAAGCAAATGAGCCGCAACGTATTTGATGAACTTGTCGAAGGCTTCGACGCTTTGGCTGAGGCCCGTCAGGGCAAGCGCACTCTGCGTTCTCATGCAGTGAGCGCTGCCGAGCTACCAGACATCACTTCTCAAGAATTGATTCAGATACGCGAAAATCTGAATATGTCTCAGGGGGTCTTCGCTCAGTATCTGAGAACCAACAAGCGAACGCTTGAAAATTGGGAGCAGGGCCGGTCCAAACCCAACGCTCAGGCGCAGACCCTGATTCGCTTGGTTAAACGGCACCCCGAGACGATCGAGTATCTCGCTGAGCTGGAGTGAAGACAGGGCCCGCTCGGATAGCATTGCGATGGCTGCTGGGCTAGTCTGCTGATATAGACTATGACACATGGGAGGTATCCCCATGAAACTTGCTGAACTCCTCACTACTGCCAAAGGCCGCAAGGCGACCGCGAAGCTGGCCACGGATATCACGAAGGTCACGGGCAAAGTAGCTACAGTAGGCACCGCTGGTTTAGCGGGAGCGCTGGTCAACGCAGCTGTAAGCGTACCTGTCAGTAGAGATGAAGAAGAAAATTCAAACGTCCAGTACGGGTGGACTGCTGAGGATCTAGGTGGCTCTCCTAGAGCTGAAGATCCAGAGTGGAATTGAGGCCGACACATTTCAACGCGCCGGCCCCACACTACTTACCCTTAGTTGCTGCCTTTGAGGCTATATCCGCTCCTTTATCTCCTGCGCCTTTCGCACCTTTTGCACCTTCGCCAAAACTCTGACTAAAGGTGCTTCCTACCTTCATACCAGTCCATGCGAGCGTTGCGACCCAGATTGAAGGCAAAAGCAAGAACGTCGCCCACTCCACGAATACCAGGACTAGCCTGTCGTAGCCGTTCTGTGCTGCCGCGACAAAGCTCAGCTTGGCCGCCTCGGAGTTGTACAGCAGATCGATCAGGTTCGAGTTGATCCAGCGGGCCAATTCCCACCAGAACGTCAGGAACCAGAGCGCAAACAGCCCGAAGGTCGCTGTACCGGCCACCTTGAACGAGTAGCCGGAAACCGTCATGACGAACGGCAGACAGATCACCACCGCCATGATCAGGATGTACTGGACCATCGGCAGGGCCCGCTTGAGCATGTCCATGCCGGCTTTGCCCATGACCGCGCCCAAGGCTCCCCCAACGCCACCGGCAGCCATCAAGAGCGTATCACCCACATCGCTGACAATACCCCCGTCCAGGTTGCCGTAGCCCGCCACGGCGATCGATTGGTTGCCATTGGCTGAGCCTGCGCGATGGCTGATCAACCGACGAATCACATAGCCCTCGGCATCGGAGCTGGTGAAGACGGAAGCCACGGTGTCCCACAGCCCCGTGTCGACCTGCTCATGCAACCGGGCATAGAGGCCATTGGTACTGTCTGACCACCATTCCTTGCAGCTTGGATAGCCTGGCCGTCCAGGGCCGGTACTCGGGCGTGCCTGGTCACGGCTGGCCTGGTAGGGAAACCCCTCCACCGGGCGACCGGCATAGAACGAGTCGTAGTAACCTGGTGTGTTCAGGAAGAACTCGCTACCCAGCCAGTCGACATCCTGGGCGTCGGTCGCGGTAATAGCCCCACCCTGCTGGAATAGCAGGTTACGAGCAGCGCCGTAGCACTGACGCTGGAACTCCCCCAGCTCGCGCTTGAGTCCAGGATCGGTGATGGACTGAGCATCGATCTCGGACGTGATGGCTTGGAGATCGGGAGTGCAAGGAATGCTTGAGACGGCGACATTGGTTACGCCCTTGGAGACGGCATGAACCAGCCCCCACCAGAGGGGGATCTCTGCGGTCTGCCCACTGATCGAGTTGAGCGTCGTGCTGTCCCATTCGCCCTGCCCAATCACGGCCACGCTGCACTGAGTGCCATCGGGATTGGTGCGCTCGACGGTGTTCACTGGATTGAAGGAGAGCGGCATCATCGGCACGCAGGTGAACGCATAGCACAGCACCATCGCGTAGAGCTGCGTCTCGATGCGAGCGATCAGCAGCACCCCCTTGTTACCCTCGTCCTCGCCTTCCTGGCGAACCTTGTACCATTCGGACACGATCAGCGCGACGAAGGGGACCAAGGCCAGCCCAGTCTGCAGCAGTGATGACCAGATGGCATTGTTTACCACCCACCCGATCATCAGCATGACCATCTCGAAATAGTCACTGACGTTAAGATCGGCCGTCATGGTTTTCCTCCCAGCCAGTCGATGAGGTTGAGGACCTTGATGCAGACCATGGCACCCAGCACCAGATACTCGAGACGTGCGAGGCGTGCTCGAGCGGCGTCACCGCCGTCACGATCCTCATTAAGGCGCTTGACCACGCGAGGCTTCCAGAGGCGTAGCCAGCCAACGATGAGGCCTGCATAGCAGGCCCATCGCCAGAGGAAGAGCCACGGCAGAGCAGCCTGCTTGGCCGCGGCGAAGGCTTCCTGGCTGCCCATCAGCCGGATGGCCAGCGAGACGGCGGCCCCGCTGAGCAAGAAGACCAGGATAAGAGTCGTCAGAAATACGATTGGCGCTGGCCAACGACGAGGATCGATGAGGCGCTTGAGTGCCATTCGTTACCTCACCATCATTGGGCGACCTCGCTCGTCCAACACCGGGGTTGGCAGCGTGGTCTCAGCCGGGCTGGATCCGGCGGCACGGATGGACGCCCGGCGCATTGCCTGCAAGGCTGCATTGCTGGCAAGCGACTGACGGATCTCCATTTCGCTCTGAAGCAGCTCGATGTCCCGGTTCAAAGAATCGATCTTGCGGTCCAGCGCGGACATGCCTTCCTGGTTACTCTCGATGCCGGGATCGCTTGAGCCCGCCATAAGTGCCCGTCGAGCCCACATGGCTTTGGTCAATATCCTGGCCAGAGCCATCTCACTGGCCAGTCGCTGTGCCAGCAAAGGCCCCTGGGGGTCGGAGCGCATCGCCTCGATGACGCCACGCGATACCGCCAGGCCATTGCCAGCGGACACATCGTCGAGCTTGGCCTGGGTAATCTCGCCACCATTGAGCATGTCGACCAGGTTGTCGTGAATCTCTTCCTGTTCCTCCTCTAGCTCGCGGATCAGGCCGGTACCGGCAATGCTTTGCACCTTCTCACAGCCGTCACAAGTGCGGATCTCGGTGTCGCCCACGATTTTTCGGGTCCACTCGGCCGCTTCGGTCGGTGTGGCCCAGACCGTGCACATCCCGCCCTTGCAGTCACCGCTACCGCCACCGCCGCCCCCGGCGATACCGCCGCCACCGATCCAGTCGCCGCTCGAGGTGGAGATTGACTCCCACCCCTCACCACCGCCCGAGACGGGCGCATTCGAGGTGGGGTCGGTGCGGCCATGGAGCAGGTTGTAACCGGCCTGGGCGGTATCCTGGACGACACGCACCGGCGGCTGACCACTGCCACCGCGCTTCTCTCCGCCGACCCAGGTACGGCCTGTATTCCCGGCCTGGGCCTCGGCGCTCTCCTGAGCGGATACCGCATCGGTATTGGAGGCGGCGATGTTCTGCCAGTTCTCGGCCATCGCCGCCTGCTGCATCTGGCCACCCAGCGTGGCATCGGCCAGGTACTTGGACATGCGTTGGCAGGAGAGTTTGGACTTGTCGAAGTCGAGCCTGCCCTGAAGCACGCCATTGGTCAGTAGGTCGTAAAGAGCTGGATTGGCACGCTGGATGATCATGGCAGGCAGACTGGCCACTGCGCCGGTCGCGTTCTGAACCACGTTGCCCATCATGTTCTGGAAGCCGTTGGTAACACCGTTGAGCTGGTTGCTCACCGTCGCGCCCAGGTCGAAATTGCCGCAGGTGGCATCAATGTTCCAGCTGACACCGAGCCCCTGAACATGGGGGCTGTGACCAAGACCAGCCGACGCGCTAAAGGGCGCAGCACCGCCAATGTCGTAATAGAGGCGGTCGGCCGACTGCGCATGAGCCAGTATTGGTGTGGCAAGTGCTATCGAGAGCAGCGCGCGGCGAAGCATCGGTTTTTTCATAATCAGCCTCCGGTGAAGGTCAGCAGCGTCTGGCCACGGCGCTTGCAACATCGGTAGGGCCTCCACAATGCCCAGGCGTAGTCGCCAGGTGACTGCAGGTCGTAATCCTCACCGCCATCGGGAAATACCGAGCAGGACATGCTCATGTTGGGCTCGAGGCGCTGCCACAGGTGAGTCTCGGGATCCCCTTCCATGACAGCATCGGGTGGCCAACGCCCTGCCCCGCCGCTCGGGACCAGGGGTTGATAGACATGAGGTTGACCATTACGGGTAACGACATCGGCGGCCCGCTGAGCCGTCGATGCAGCGACCTTGTAGTCATGGGTTTGCGTGACGAAACCGCTTCGCGGATAGATAGGGCTCCATAGGTCGCCGGTGGTGCCCATTTCGCGCATGCCCGGTGTCAGCGCCTCGGGGTAGGCCATCTCGGGGATCCCCGAACGCCAGGCCAGCGCGTCGAGGGTTGACAGGAAATAGGGCATGTAGGGCTGAACGTCGCTCTCGCAGGAGTAGCCGAAGCTACTCAACATGTCGTAGAAGACTGCCCCGCCGGGATGACCGATAGCATCGGTATTCTTGAATCGCGTACTAGAGTGACGGCTGGACTCTTCCTCCGTCGTTCGCCCCCCGCCGACGGCATTGCCGATTGGCGGCGATAGCAAGGCCACTTCGGACCAGGGACTCTCGCCGGTATTCTCGTAGGAGGAGACCACCAGCTCGGGAATGTAGTGTTTGACGCGGATCGAGGTGCGCACCGTGCAGCCATACGGCGTGCAATAGAGCCAGGCACAAATACCAATGACCTCGTAATCGAGACACTCGGTACTCAGCGAGGACTCCACGATTTGAACCGTGTTCAGCGCACGCACCGGTGTCGATTCCGACATGGCGGTGATACCCAGCGAAAGTGCCACAAGCAGCGCCAGGGTCTTTCCAGGTAGACGAAAAATCATTGTGGCCTGACCTCCATCCTCTCGATTTCCCGAAGCGCCGCCTGAACATCTGGTTCGCCATACACGACGTAGCGGCTATCGACCACGACGGCGGGCACCTTCTCGATCCCGAGCACCCAGGCACGGGCGATACCCCTATAAAGTTTGCCGTAGCGTCGGAGCGTGGCCTGCCACTCGGGGCCGCTCATGTGCGATTGCAGCACCCGTTGGGCGCGCTCGGGGTCTGCTGGTAAACCCTGAGATATACGGGCATCCAGCCGTGCCGGTGCATCCAGCTCCACCACGGCGGATGAATCGGGAACGTTAATGACGGGTTCCCCGGCGATGGTAAAGACCTCGACACCCGCTGAGACGGCACTACACCAAGCTAGTAGCACGGCAACGCACAGGCGTGAGGGCAAGACACTAGGCCGTCGTAAAGTTGTGATGGGCATAGGCAGCTTCCATGAGGTTCAGCGCTCAGGTGTACCGGGAAGCAGCCGCCAGGGCAGTAGAAAATGTTAAATGATTTGCGCGAGGTTTTATGTTAGGGCGTACGCCTACCTGTATCTGCCCGAGATGCAGCTAACTCGCCAAGAAACCTTGTGTTTTCATCAGGTTTCAGCTACCCATTCAGCGACGCAATACGATAAACTATCGCCATAAGTTTAATTGAATTGCCCTAGGAAGGCCTTAACGCTCAAGCCGCCAACCATTAAATCGAGGCAAACCTCAATGCCAAAAAAACGCAAAGTAGATATACCAAGCAGTGATGAAAAGATAGCTGCAGACGCAGCCATATCTAGCGTCTCTAGACAGGTCAAGTTTAATGTTGCCGAATATCCAGTGTCAATGTACGTCAGTAGATTCTCTTCAGATACTGAGGACAGATATTTTGTACCAGAATACCAGAGAAACTTAGCTTGGTCTGCAGAGCAAAAATCACAATTTATTGAATCTTTGATTATTGGCCTACCAATACCATTCATGTTTTTCTATCAAACGAACGATGGAAGAATGGAAATCGTTGATGGCTCTCAACGCATGCGGGCAATGAGGTCTTTCTTAAAGGAAGGTATGCGCTTGCGAGACTTGGTGTTAGTTCCCGAGCTGAATGGATTTACCTTTGAAGACCTTCCAAAAGATAGGAAAAACAAGCTAGAAGACATAACCATACGAACCATCATACTAGATACAGACACAGACCCTTCAACTCGTGCAGAGATGTTCGCACGTATAAACAGGATGGGTACGACTGCAAATGAAGCCGAAATCCGTAGAGGTTCCATACCGGGCCCTGTCACCTCTCTAATCGTTGATCTAGCAGAAGACGAACGATTTATTGAAATGACCCCCCTCACAACAAAATCAGTTCAGGCTAGAGAACGGGAGGAGTTAGCCACTCGCTTCTTTGCGTATTTGAATCAGAATGATACACCAAATGGCCGTTTCCCTGGGTACCGAGACAGGCCAAAGAAGTTTCTTTACGACTACCTTAAAAAAGCCAATGCAAATGCAGCTGAAAATCCTAACCTTGTAGACGAAATGAGGCATGAGTTTCTCTTCGCCCTAGAATTCGTACGAAAAACATTCAAGGAGGGCTTCAGAAAAACCCCTACAGCCAACACCGTTCCCCGGGTAAGGTTCGAGGCGATAGCCGTAGGAACAGCTTTAGCCCTTAGGGAAAAACCCGGATTACATGTTGAACCGGAAAAAGTGTCTGAAAAGATGCGCATCAAAAACTTTGATCGAATAGTTGTCTCGGATGGAGCAAATGTTCGCTCAAGACTAGAAGGCAGAATCGACTTAGTAAAAGATATATTGGTGGAAGAATGACTCAACTCCGCACAGCTCTTGCAGACCACATTGAAGAATTTAATGACCATATTAAGCTTGCTCATGCCTTGGATCGAAGGCTTGTTGAAAGCGAGCAAGTAGATTTCGGCGAGACGACTTTAACAGTACGCCATTTATTGACTATTAAATCGGGGCTGATTGTACATTTATACAACATAGTTGAGTCGGTTATGACACTTACCATTGAAGAGCTAGGAAAGGCTGTTATAAACACATCTCCTCGCCAATGGTCAAGCAGCACTTTAAAAGAGTGGCTAAGATTTAACGCGGCAATTGGAAACAACGGTAATGAAGATACTAGGCTTGAAGTTATACATAAAGCAGCGCTAAAACTTCTGGACAAGGACCCCATAGATGAGTTAAAATTTAAAAAGCCCTCTGGTACGTGGTCTGACAAACTGATTTATAGCTTTTCTCAACGCTTAGAAGTGAATTTTAGAATGACTCCAAAGGTAGCAAGGGAAAACCAGCCACTTCCGAAATATGGCGACAAGACACCTCTTGAGTTCCTTGCTGACCGTAGAAATGCTATTGCTCATGGCAGGAGGTCATTTGAGAGAGGAGCAGAAGATTTAACCTTGCAAGACATACAAAAGCTTGCCGACGCAACGCTGTGCTACATGGAATTAGCTGTGGATGCTTTTCAAGACTTTGCGGACAGAAAATCATTTTTAACGGTAGCAGTTTAATGAAAGACTCTATCAATATATCAGCAGTGGATTTGTTCTGCGGCGCTGGCGGACTCACTTATGGTTTAGAAAGTGCAGGCATTGATGTCAAGCTAGGCGTGGATATTGATCCAAACTGTGCTCATCCGATTGAGTCAAACACCCGCGCCAAGTTTATGCACGCCGATGTCACTTCTTTAAAGCCAGAAACCATAACTCCTTACTTAAAATCCGGGAAGCATTCTCTCCTAGCCGGATGCGCTCCGTGCCAGCCATTTTCAACATACTCTAGATCTGCTAAGCAAAAACATGGCAAGAGTGCTGGTCACAACAGAAGTGATGACTGGAGGCTTGTTGAATATTTGCAGAAAGCTATTACTGAAACACAGCCTGACTTAGTTACAATGGAAAACGTGCCTCCGCTGGCATTACAAGACGTTTTTAAGACTTTTGTAAGCTCATTGAAAGGCTACTGGGTTGACTGGAAAATTGTCGAATGCCATACCATTGGCTTACCTCAAACCCGAAAACGATTAGTATTACTGGCCTCAAAACTAGGCCCCATACAGGTGCCTGATTTTGATTTTAAACGGCAAACTGTACGTTCTACAATCAGCGATCTTCCTGCAATCGAAGCTGGCGGAGAAGACCCCAACGACAATCTTCACAAAGCGAGTCGTTTAAGTGCTGTTAATTTGAAAAGGATTCAGGCTTCCCTTCCGGGTGGCACGTGGAGGGACTGGCCGGATCATCTCAGGTCTAGCTGCCATGTAAAAGAGAGCGGTGTAACCTATCCTTCAGTTTATGGTCGAATGGAATGGGACGCTCCAGCACCAACTATTACCACTCAATGCTTCGGATATGGTAATGGAAGATTTGGCCATCCTGAACAAGATAGAGCCATTAGCCTACGTGAAGCAGCGATGCTCCAAGGGTTTCCGAGAGATTACTCGTTCATACCAAGCTCTGAGACAGTCAGCTTTGCAAAAATTGGTAGGCTAATTGGTAACGCCGTGCCAGTCACATTAGGGAAGGTTATGGGAGAATTAATCCAGGAGCATGTTTATCACTATGGCAAGGAAATTAGCTGCCAAGCTTCCTAGCGCTAAGGTCGAGCTGGCATGGTGCAGCAGTGCTGGGGCTAAACTTGCCCACGTTTATCTTGCTAATTGTACTAGCTTTTCCGCTGGTATATACCCCGCTTTCATTTCTCCAGAAGGGAGCACAATTGTCGGAGTCCCCTTAACCCCGAATCGTTGCCCTAGGCGAAAACCATCATCGACCGCCTTCTGGCAATTCTGAGTTGAGGCCGCATTCAAAATACCTCCGCTGAAGACGATCGACATGGCGTCTTGCGATGTGTCGGAACACAGCACCTGTGCCATTTGTCGTGCAACGGGGGACTGACTGCCGGCTCGAGGATACGGAACGTAGCGCACGGCAATGCCCGCAGCCGTCAGCTGATCGATTTCCTGATGTAGCTTCTGACAATAGGGGCAGCTGGTGTCGGTAAAGACCGTGATCACACCGATCTCTTCGCCCTGGGCGGGGTAGTCCACCGTCTCCCCGTCATGAATGCTGTCCAGCTGTGCCAGCCGGTCCTGTCGGCTGTTCAGCTCGGTGACGTTAACGAGCCCTCGGGGTGAGTTGTCATAGAGTGTCCCCACCACCATGTGTCGCCCCTGGGCATCGCTATAGAAGATATCGCCGTTGCGAAGCCGCACTTCATAGATCGGGCCTTCCAGTTCCACACGCCGGACGGACTCCAGCGTGACGGCTTGGCCATTAAGGGTCAGATCATCGAGCCCTTCCGGCACGTCATTGCTGGAGGAGGCCAACGTCCCGGATGAAGCCAGCATGGCCAATGCCGCAATCGCAGAAATCAGGACAGTCGATTGACGTTTCATCGCAGCGCTTCAAGGTAGTTCAGGGCAGATTCCCCGCCGTAGGTTTTGATAGTCCAACAATCGTTGAGGGTGACCGACGGCAGGGAGAGAGATTCGTATATGTCGAGGTATCGACACCCGTCTCGGATCGACTCCTCGACACGCGCCTTTCGTGACGGAGAAATCCCTTGGGGCTTCAGCCGCGAGAAACGGTTGTGCCCAATCTCCGGTGTACGGCGGTTATCGTTGGCAAATTCGCTCTTCCACCACCAATTGGCTATATCCATTGAGTAAATGCGCCCTGGGCCTTCGGCAAAACTCAGATCGAATCGGTGCATGATCTGGAAATGCCCAGCGGGCAGGCCGGTATCAGCAACCTTCCAATGCAAAATGATTTCTCCCGCCTGTTGCTCCTCCGGCAGGGTTACGAGGTGGCCCAGATGGCACTCGCCCGAGCCACCGACGAAGTAGAGTCGATTGGGATAGGGCTGTCGTATGATCCAGCCATTCGGGGGGCTGACAGGGGCATCGAGCCAGCTAGCCGACACTGACAGCGAGAGAGCACTGAGAGGCACACTATCGAAAGGATCAATTTGAAGAGCAGGTAAGAGATGAAGCGAGCGGTACCGGGCATCCATGCTCGTAGCGTGGGAGGTATCAAGTTCTGTCATGCGACCGATCCTTCTCTGGGGTCGTAGTTCGCAATAGAAAGCACAAAGCGAACGTAATGTTCGAGACGACGTCATAGCGGCCAATGACCGATAAACGCACCAAGGCATGCTGACATCTACTCTAAATCGACCGACTCAAGCCCACGAAGGCGGTCGAGTTTCTCGGCCACCTTGATTGCGGCATCGAGTTCCGAACAGCCCAGTTCACGCATGATCTCGGCACGCTCGGCCTTCTCTTCCGGCTCAGTGCCCGCCAGTGACAGGTACAGGCTCGGCGGCACTACCCGGAACAGGGACTGCAATCGACCACCTAACACCACGCCCTCGGTGTACTTGCCGGAGGCCTTGGTCGCGGATTCGACCAGCAGGCGCTGATCCTCCGTCAGCGTCTTGAACCGGCTGACCTCGGCGACCTCGTTGGGGGGCATGTTGAGCAGCAGCCACCACTCCATCATGTTGAGCATCTTTGCCGACACGTCGGGGAAGTCCTTGACGTTCTGCGTCGCCAGCCACAGCCAGTGGGCGAGCTTACGGCCCATCTTGGCCACGCCGACCAGGAACGGGGCCAACAGCGGGTTGGCGGTCAGCAGGTGACATTCATCAATGACCTGGATGATCGGTCGACCGCTGTACTGATCGCGCTCGGCCATGGTGGTGATCATGTTGGTGATCGACATGACGGCCAGCGCGAGCTGCGCCTCGTACCCGGGGTTGGCGTAGTGCGCCAGATCGATGATGGTCACGTCGCACTCGGGCCAGGCCTCGCCCGGGGTATTGAACACCTGGCCATCGAAGCCATCGCAAAACATGCCGATACCCTCGCCCATCATGTACGCGCGGTTGCGGCGGTTTTCCGGAATACCCTCGTCCCTGGCGATTTCATGGAAGGCTTGGCGCACATCCTGAGTCAGGCATTGCCGACCCTCGGCGTGTGACTTCTCGGCGGCGAGCATCACCGCATCGCGTACCATGCGGTTATCGGCCCGGCGATAGTCAGCCTCCTCCTTGGGATCCCCGCCGGTGATCATCAGGCGGGCCATCATCTCCATCTCACCGAGCAGATCGCGTTCGACATCATCATCCGAATCGTCGGTCCCAATCGCCTCGAGCAGCGCCTCGGGCGTCGCGGCGGGATCGTCGGGGGATTCCCCGTAATCCTGGCGATCGCGGACGACCCGACGCTCACGCATTTCGGGATCGAGCAGCCGGTGGGCGTCGGCAAACGGGGGGAGCTTGGCATTGGCCCCGGGCGCGAGCTTCACCTTGTTGACCGACAGGCCCATGCGATCAAAATAGTCGGCCAGCAGTCCGAAGGAGTTGCCCTTTTCGATAATGAACAGGCGTGGCCGACGCATCGCCACGACCTGGCCCAACATGGAGTTCAGCGTGGCCGACTTGCCCGCCCCGGTGGGACCGAACACGAACATGTGGGCGTTCTGTTTGCGGTCGAGCTTGTTGAGCGGATCGAAGGTCAGCGACTCGCCACCCCGGTTGAAGAAGCTAATGCCCGGGTGTCCCGTCCCCCTGGCCCGTCCATAGAGCGGCGCCAGGTTCGCCAGGTGCTGCACGAAATTGAAACGGGTGTACCAGCGATTCTTGCGATCGATCTCGGGATCGAAGTTCATCGGCAGCCAGCGCAGGTAGGTATTGAGCGCGGCGACTTCATTTTCAGGTTCGACCGGTTTCAGATCGGCGATGCTGAGCTGCGTGGTCAGGTCCATGACGCGCCGATCAAGGTCTGCGTCATCGGTGCCACTGACGAAAAACGCCAGTGCCGACTGATACATCTTGTGGTCCTTGCCCAGGTATTCGCGGGCCTGGTCGCAGTCCTCACGCACATTCTCGGCCAACACGCTGTCACCCACGGCCTTCTTGCGCAGCAGCTCGATATGGCTTTCCAGCGGTTCCTGGGGGATGGCCACAATGGTCATGCAGGCTTCAACGCCCAGCGGCAGCACGTCGAAGGTGGCATTGCGGATCGACATCTGGCCCCGGGTGATCTCGGCAGTCAGGTGGCCCACCTTGGGCACCTTGCGCAGCTCCTCTACCGGGATGACCCGCTGTGGCTGCTCATCGAAGTACCAGAGCCCCGATTCGGCGTCGGCGCGGGGAGAGCTGGCCAGCATGCCCTCGGCCAGATCATAGGACCACAACCTTTCGTCAGGATCATCGCCGGGGTAGTCGAAGATATCATAGAAGCGCTGAGGATCATCGGGGGAGAACGCCGGACGCGGGTTGAAGCGCGGCATCATCCAGCGATGGAAGTCCCGCCCGTCGTAGCGCCGCACCGGTAGGCCGGCACTGGCGAGCTTCGATTCCAGCTTGCCGAAGAAGTGATTGATCAGCGCCTCTGGTGACAGCCGTGAGCGCCGCTCGCCGAGCTTCGACTTGTTGTTGCCCGCCCAGCGATAGAGCACCAGGCGCGTGCGCCGCGTCTGGCCACGCCACCGCGTCTGAGTGATCACGTCGTCCTCGAACAGCCCGTCCGGCTTCGAGATCGCCTTGAAATGGGCTTCCATGCTGGCCAGCCATGCCCGGGTGTATTCGGTCTCCTTGAGCGAGTCGGGGATCGAATCACGAATGCGCTGGAGATCCTCGCGGGGATCGGTGTCGTCCTTGGTATAAAGCTGCACCACCCACTGGTTGGCATCGAGTTCCGGCAGGCTGTCCTGGAGGGCCGCCTCGATCTGATCGCGTACCGCTTCCAGGGCCTCGAGCGAGCGCCCTTCGGAAGGAGCCGGCGTGACTTCGGCCACGACGCCGAGCGACACGCCGTCCTCGAGCAGGAAACAGCCCGACTCAGGCAGATATTCGACCCATGGCAAACGACTCGCAAAGGACGGTGCCCGCTCGTAGCTTCTGCGCAGGTCAGCCACGTTGGGCAGCTTGCCACGCGGCAACGACAGGGGACGCCCGGTTTCGTCACGCAGCAGCGCTTGCGCATTGATCGCTTGCCCCGGAGTGTTACTGCCGTCTGGGGTCCGTTCCTTGGTACCTCGGGGCGTCGACGCCTTAGATGACACCAGGCGATTCAGGAGGCGGTCGAACGCGGACATTAGCGAGTCCTCCCGACCGACCGCGCGCCCTCCCCGGGCATCGCGTATTGCGGCTTGTTGTACAGCGGAAAGATGGTCGAGTAGCCCGGCACCGGCACCGACTCGCCCCCGGCCAGGTGTGGATAGATATACATCACCAGGTCGGGGTTAGGCAGGCGCGAGAACTGGCTATAGATTTCATTGGCCGCGTTGCGCGTGTAGTGCGTATGCTCATTGATTAACTGGCCGGTGCCGATCGGACGGCGCAGCTCGCCCCGCGCCGCAGCGGCGGCCTGTTGGCCAGCGCTGGCCGGCATCGCCGCCCCCTGGGTCGATCCCTGCTTCCAGAGTTCCTGCATGGTCACGCCGTTGGTCGGCATCAGCTCGTCCTTGGTCGTGGCACACCCGGACAGCAGGGCCAGTCCAGCCAGAGCAAGGGTGGCTAACGCGGCGCGGTGCGATGCCCAACGATCAGTCGAGCCCGACTGTGGTTGCGGTTGACGTGTCATAGCGCACCTTCCTCCCTTCGGTCTCGTAATCGATCGGCAGTTGCTTGGTAATGTGAATGGCCACGTTCTGACCGGGCGGCACATAGACCGCAGCAAACGCTTCGCCATAGAGCTTGTTGACCCACTCGCTCATGTCGTTGACGCCCTGGCTCAGGATCTGACTCACGGCCTGGTTGCCGGTCATGGCCTGGGAGATCGAACCGTCTGCGCCGATGGTGGTGACAGACGTTGAACTGTCATCGGAGAGCAGGGTCGCCGCACCGGCACCCGCCGCGGTCAACAAGCCCTGAGTACCGAGATATTGCTGGGCATTGCTGCGTCGCATCCCGCTGATACAGGGAATCCCGCTCTGGTCGCTGATCCAGCCGATCGAGTTGACCCCGCCGATGGTCTGGTCCTGGTTGCTGCTGTTACTCTGGCCACCGCCCTGATTGGCGTCCTCCGGCGTCGGCACGGTGCGGATCGTGCCGTCCTGAAACACGAAGGTCATGGAAGTGATGTTTCCGCGAACGCAGGAGAGCGTCCAATCGCCGGTTGCGGTACCGCTGGCAACCGCTGCCTGCACTTCGGGCAGTACGATGCCATTGGCCGTCAGGTTGTCATTGCCGATCATGACCTTGAACGGGTAAGGATCGTTGACGGTACCATCGACCGGCACTCGGCCCAGCAGGGCGGTCATGCCCAGCGAGCCCATCAGGGTCGAGTTTTCGGGGATCGTGTAGACCGGCTCGACTGTCGAGGCGTCCGGCTGCCCGGTCACCTTGGCTTCCGCCGCGCTGGCCGTGCGTGAGGCGAAGCCGCCCACTTCACTGGCCGCTGCCTTGAAGGACGCCGGGAAGGCCGGGCCATCATTACGGCTACCGCTGCGCCCCTCGCTCTGACGCTGATCCATCGGCTCGACCCAGGCGAGATTGCTGCCGCCTGTGTAGCTACCGGATGGCCCACCGCCGCCTTCCAGCCCGAGTCCGATCGGCAGCTCCTCATTCGAGGATGCCTGGTCATTACCGCTATCGACCTGGGATTCAGGCAGCAAGCGATCCATGCGCTGCTCGAAGCGGGCCAGAAGCGACTGCTCGCTCTGCTCGCGGGCCTCCTGCTGACGCCGGCGCTCCTCGCGAATCGCCTCGTTGACGGCGTTGTCCACGTTGGACGCTCGCTCTGCCAACCGCTGGTTCTCCTCGACCAGCGCCTCCATGCGCTCCTGGTCACGCTCACGCTGCCGTTCCCAGGCGTTCATCTTGCCGACCAGGGTGGCCACGGTGTCCTTCGAGGAATCGCCGCTGATCCCCAGCGCCTCCATCTCCTCCTGCGTCAGGGTGCGCGTGGCGTCTTCCTGGGCCTCGCCGGTCTGCTGCTGGCCGCTGCTTCCGCCGTCACTGCATCCCTTAATGACGATCATGGCCATGGCGAGGATCAGCACCGGCACCCCGACCTTGAGCAGTGGGTTGCCCTGAAGTGTCATGAGTCACCTCCCTGCTGGGACAGCGGCAATGCCTGAGCGAGCGATTGCCCGTTGGTCACGATGAACGCGGTCGTCGTGTCCTCGACACTGCCCCGAGGGCCAAGCGTCGGGTGCATGAACGTGGCGCTGTAGAGATCGCCCTGGAGCCAACGCGGATCCAGCTCGAAAGTGCGTGCGGGGTCGCGGTTCGCGAGCTTCACCGCTGTCACCGTCCAGCTGTCGAGTTTCCAAGCTGCGATCGGCGTCGCCGTGACCGGCAGCGAGGGCATCAGTGAGGGCATGCTCTCCGGCAGGCGCATGGCGACGCGATTGAGCCCCGGGACTGGCTCGATGGTCCGCGTCGGCGCGTACAGGGACTGTGCGGCAAAGCGCGTCAGTACGACCGGCACCGGCGTACCAACGGCTGCCTTGCCACTCTTGTCACTCCGACCTGTCTGATCGCCGTCCTGGGAAGCCTTCGCTTCCCTATCGGTCGACGCGCCGGCCTCGGGAATGACGACCTTAATCTCCTCGCTGCTGGCTCCGCTCTCCTTGGCCGTCAGGTCGAACAGCACGACCTCGTTGGTCTCGACGTCCTGGATGCGTACCCGCTGGGTATCGAAGGGCTGATCGGCCTTCAGGTAGATCGCCCCGCCGGCGCTCTGCACACGCAGCACATCAGGATCGGCAATCTCACGGGGCAGGCCGACACGCACATTGCGGTCCAGGACGATGACGCGCTCGGTGCCGACCGGCAGGTTGATATCGAGCGGCTTGCGATCCCAATGCAGGATCTCCACGGCGTGGGCCTGAAGGGCCATAGCCAACAGCGAGGCACAGAGCCCACCCCGAATGAATGACGCCTTGAGACGGTTCATGACTCTCCCTCCAGTTGAGGGATTTCCAGACGCTCGGCTGGGTGGGCCAGGCAGTCGATCTGCAATCCCCACGGATTGTTCTGTGGGTCGCCATCGGCACGCACGACACGGATCGGGAAACGCATGTAGACGTCACGGATGGGCGTGCCGGCGTAGGTCTCGTTGATGGCCAGGTCGAGATTGACGATCCACTGATCGCGAGTCACAAGCTGGACCGACCCGGGACCGGATGACTTGGTGGAGAATCCCCGTCCGGGAATCTCGAACATCATGCGCTCACGCTGTTCCAGCTCGTTGCGCTGGTTGCGGTAGCGATAGTCCTCCTCAAGCTCGGCCCTGCACGAGTCGGTGAGGAAGGGGGAATAGGCATAGAGGTTGCGCTTGTAGTCCTCTTCGCCGTTGTTGGGCCAGCGGTTGATCTGCTGCCAGACGTAGAGCGTGAAGGCATAGACCGAGGAAGGCGGCACCTCCCACCACTTGCGCGTCGAACCGGACCGTAAGTCCGGTGGGTTATGGATGGTCAGATCCCTCGGTGCGCTCTGCCAGCCGTACCACATCGCCGCGCACGCCACGACGAGAATCGCAATGATGGCACGAAGCGTGGTGATATGAGCGTCTCTCGCCCCGAGTGCGTTGCGCAGGCGACTCATCGCAGGCCTCCCTTTCTCCGTGGTTCGCGACCAACACGATACACGCTGGAGCGAGTGATCAGACGCTCTCCTCCCAGAGCGAAGCCCTGGGAAGCGAGCTTGTAGGTAATCTGGCGATACAGCAGAGACGATGGCCGGCCCCGTCGGAGCCGGCGCATGATGGTCCCCCCCACTCCGAGGGCGCCGGCCATCAGAGCCACCGCAACGGTGGGCGCCATGGCAGGCATCCCCATGACAACTGCCAGGGCGATCCCCGGCAGCAGGCCGACCAGGAAGCCGGTCACTGCCATGATCCCGACCTCGCGCAGGGTCATGCCGCGAAACACCACCGGCGGATCGTTGATACGCCTGGGAATGAAATAGATGCTCGCCATGGCGCGCCCCCTTCACTGCGCAAGAATCGGCGCGGCTTCGGTACTGAGCCAGATGACGACCAGAATCAGCACGACGCCGACAAACGCGGTTACGCCGAACTTGGTCCACTCACCACGCGCCCGGCCCTCGTTGAACGCTGCAAGGCAGCCGATCCCTACCCAGATGAACGCGGCGGTACTCAGCAGCAGGCCGGCCAGGACGAAGCCGTCGTAAAGATAGCCCTGGGCCGTGGTGCGGATGCCGCCCGCCCCCTGTGTGGGCTCCTCGAGCGTCGGCAGTTCGGCCAGCGCTACGCCAGGCACGGCAGCGACCGCCAGCGCGACCAGCAGCTGGCAGGCGTGCGTGACACGGAGAGAAGCGCGTTTCAGCAGCGATTGAAAAGTCATGTCGCATATCCTCGGTGGTTGCATGTTGACCATGGTGTGAATGGGTCCGCCTGGACCCGAGGTTGCCCCGGCGGGGCCTCTCAGCTGTTCCGTCAGCTTCGTCAGAGGAACAACCAGAGAAACAGCAGGATCAGCAGCAAGGCTCGCCAGCTCACGGTGGCGATGATGTCGCCTTCTACCCGCCCCTTGACGTAGCCGCGATACGCCGACAACAGGATCCAGCCGGCAACCAGCAAAATCGCCGAACAACCCACGCCGGCAATGAACCAGGAGAGTTCGCTCCCCTCGATGCCAGCCCCCGCCTGAAATGCGTCCATCACTGCCCCCGATCGTCGAGATAGTCGCCATCGAGCGGCTGTGGCTGACGCGGCAGCAGCCGGTCAGGCGCGAGATAGGCATCAATGCCGGAAGAGATCGCCTCGAGATCGGCACGCAGGCGGGGAATGTCGAAATACACGCGAGTGGTCTCGGGATTGGCTTGCTGCTGGCGAGCGTCGAGACGAACGACCACGATCTTGATCTGCTCGATTTGCGTCTGGATCAGCGCCAGGTCGCGACGCTGGATCTCGTCAATGTCATCGGCTGCTACCGGGAGTGACAGGGATGCGCCGACCAGGAGCCCACCAAGGACGCTCATGGCGCGTAGGAAAAGAGAAGGGTTGCGTTGCACCGTCATGTTGAAGTCCTGTCGTGGGTGGTGACGACATGGCTCCATGGTCAAGTGATGTGGCGGCAGGATCAGCCCGAAACGTTAAGCGAAACAAACGGGTATTCTTTGCAAAAAAGCCCCGCCGTGGCGGGGCAGGCAGGGAAGCCTCAAGCGTGAGTCAGAGGTATTTCTTGAAGCTCGACGTCGCGATGGCAATCATCAACCCGAACAGGAAGGCGCAGGGCAACAGGAACAGGTTGGGGTGGATCGAGAACGGCAGCGACAGGTAGAACAGCCAGCCCGTGAAGAAGATCGGCGTCACCAGGCGCTTGGCATGGTGATAGATGAACGCCGACTCCCGTCCGGCCCCGAAACGACGCAAGTCGCGGCTGACCAGGCCATCGGTGAACCCGACGATCGCTGCCAGGATGAACAGCGGCGAGGTCAGGACCAGGATTACGCAGCGCGTCAACGTCATGAGCGTGACGAACATCGCCGCTTGCAGGTAGGTCTTGAGCGTACCTGCCCAGCCACCCGCCCCCGCTCCCTGATTGACCCAACCGGCGATGCCAGTCTTCACGAACGCCCACTGGTAGCACGTTTCGATGACCGTCGTGGCGAACTCCGCCGGTGACGACACCAGCAGGGACCGGGCGAACTGGCTATCGAGATAGCCCATTTCGGCGAACATGGTCTGACGCGCATGCTCCGAGCCAGCCTGGCTGAACCAGTTGAAGTAGATCCCGACCCACTCGATCAACACCGAACAGAAGATCGACAGAATGACGATCCACAGCAGTGTGAAGGGCAGCTTCGCCAGCGTTCCCACCAACCCGCTGCGCTTTTTCTCGGCACGCTGTACCGGCGCTTCATCCCTCGCCATGGTTTACCTCCGCACTATCGTCGCCAGCGGCAGGCGCTGCCGACAGGCTGCGATCCCGGGACCAGGTAGCCGACTGCGGGGCGTCGAAGTCCAGATGGATCGGCGGCGGCATGACGCCCTCCCACCACTGGTCGCCGGTGCTGTACTTGTCACGCATCCGGGCCGCGATGTCGGCCACATTCTTCGGTACATCCTCGGTCTTGTCGGGCAGCGGTAGCGGCATGCGAATCTTCCAGAGCTGGCCGCCCTCGAGCAGCGCGAACGCCTGCCCCTTGGGCAAGCCGATGATGTCGTTCGGGACCAGCATGTCCACCGACTCGGTGCCGATACGATCGCCCGCCGAGCTTGAGAAGTCCTGATCGCTGTTCACGTCGGCGTTGTCGCTGGCCATGGACACCATGAGGCGCGTCGATACGTTGACCTTGGCCAGCTGGTCGGTGAGCAGGCGAGCGGTGCGCTCTTCACGCACACGCAGCATGATCAGGTTGTTGAAGTTACCCACCACCTGGCCCGCCTTGGCGGTCGAGCCGATACGCGCCTCGATATCGGAGAGGGTCTGCGTATACGCCGTGACCTGGATGCCGGCACCGCCGCCCTTGTTGATCAGCGGAATGAACTCGTCACCCATCAGCTCGTTGAACTCGTCGCAGTGCAGATTGATCGGCAGCTTCCTGGCGGCGCTCTCGCCCGGCAGGCCGTCCTCGGAGCCGAACTTGTAGATGTGCCCCGCCACCGACACGATGTCGGCGAACATCGAATTGCCCACCGCCTGGGCGACCTCGAAGTCGGAGAGCGCGTCCAGGCCGACATAGACGATGCCGCGTTTGCGGATGATCTGCTGCCAGTCGATGATCGGCCTATCGTCCTCGATGTCGGCGTAGTCCGGGCTGAGCAGCTCGGCGATCTTGCCACTGGTCAGCTTCTCGAGCAGTGGCAGCAAGCTGGCCACGATCTTGTCGAAGTAGGTCTTGTCGTAGCGCACGGCAGAGAGCAATCCATCCAGAACCGGATCGGTCAGCGTCTCGATGACCTCCGGCTGTTGCAGGTACTGAACGATCGCCACCACCCGCTTGTGCCGCCCGACCATGTTGCGCGGCATGTTGCGGTCGTTGAGCTTGCCCTCGATCTCGGTGATCTGCTGATTGGATCCCGGCATCTGCTGCTCCAACGTCTCCTGGACGTACTGCATCAGCAGCGCATCGATGTTCACCACGTCGGCGAGGATCTGACCGTAGCTGGGCCGCTCGCCGAGGGCATGGCGGGCACGGGCCACGATGTTGACGAAACGCCAGGCGAACTGCCGGAATGCCGCACTGTTCCCCTCGCCCGACAGCTGCCCGGTGACGCGCGTCGACACCTCGGAGAGACGCGAGAAGCGACCCACGGCGTTATAGCGACACGACACGTCCGGCCAGCCCAGGTGAAAGATGTAGAACTCGTCGCCTCTGCCGGCCTTCTGCGCTTCGGTGTACATGCGCATCATCAGGTCGGCGTCGCCCTTGGGATCGAAGCAGATGGTGATGTCGCCGCGGCGAATGTCCTGGGTAATCAGGATTTCGGCCAGGCGCGTCTTGCCGACGCGCGTGGTGCCCTCGACCAGGGTGTGCCCCACACGCTCGCCCAGCGACATCCAGACATCATGCTCCTTCCACTCGACGGCATGCAGCGCGGGACGGCCCCCGACTGGCGGCAGCGGCCGTACCGGATTGAGAAACGAATCCCAGCGCAGCAGCGCAGCGATGTGCTGTCCGATCGCCCCGCCCTCCATCGACTGTTCCAGCCGTCGTGCCCGCTGATACCAGGGGCTCGGCAGGACGTAGCATTCGGCAGCCGGCTGGGCCGACTCATGCAGGCGCTGCGTGTGCCGTGCCTGCCACTTGAAGCCCTTGCCGAGCCATAGGCTGCGCTTGCTGACTGGCACCTTCCGTGCCGGCAACGCGAAGCGCGGCAGGCGTCGCATGTTGCGCCGGTAGCGCAGCACGACCCATGCCTGGCGGAAACGCCAAGCACCGAAAGCGACAAAACCCAGCGCCATCGTCATACCCACGCTCGGCGCGAGTGCCAGTGACCAGGGCGCCCAAAGACACAGCGCCACACAGCCAGCACATACCGCTACGGTGTACAGCTCGACTGCCGGACGCAGTAGCGACTCGAGAGGATGATTACTGCTCATGTCGGCTCCTACTGCTCGATGCCATGCTGATTGATCAGCACGGGGTAGTGGCTCAGGCCCAGCCGATCGGCAAGCCCGTCACCGGATGCCGGTCGCAGCTCCAGGCCCTGCGCCGCATCGCGAAGGGCTTGGAGCGCCTGCTCGTCCTGGACCTGGATGACCAGCCCCACCGCGTTCAACTCGCGCAGAATGTCGCCACGCTCGGCAAGCCATTGCCGTGACAGCGCGTCATCACCAATCAGGAAGAGGGGCGTGAATCCTCCTGGGAGATTGAGATCCCGAGGCATGACCGGCCCCGGCGTCAACCGCTCGCTCTCAATCGGCAGCATGTCACGTTCGCCATAGCGCTGCGTCGGGCGTGGTGGCACCCCCGTCTGCGGCGAGAAACCCTCGTCTTCGTCGACTCCGGACCCCTTGATGGCCACGAAGTAAGGCCGCGCCGAGGTGCCGCCATGATCGGCAACCACAATGAGCTGAGGCAGCCCGGGCGGTCGCTCGGCGGGTAGCTGTGCCTGCGCAAAAGGTGTCAGGGCGACCATCAAGCACCCCGTCATGAAGCTGAGACAGTAAAGGTTGGTATGGCCCATGAAGGCTCTCCTGATTCAGCGGATGGGGACTTCGGCCATCCAGCGACGCGGCGCCGGTGTCACCCAGGTGACATCGGACGTCGTGGTACGAGGTGCGGGAGTCATCCAGATCACGTCGGCATTCGGTGTGACGTGTGAGGTCGGTGTCGTGCGCGGGCGTGGTTGACGCGCGAATGCAGGAGCTTCTCGAACGGCTGCCAGGGCCGGCGAGCGCGAACCGATCGATGGCGAGGCCCCCAGCCGGGCCAGCTCTTCCCTGACCGCCGCACGATAGTGCTCGGCGGGCTTGCCCCCGGCCGGTCGGTGGTAGCGCCCAGCCGCGATCAGCCAATCGCCGGTATCCTCGTAATGGCCTCGGATCAGCGCCGCCGCCTCGTCGAGATTGGCGTAAGGGTTAAGACCGGCACAGGGATCGCTGAAACGCTTTCCGGGGCCGAACAGCTGCGGCTGCCAACGCACGTTGAGCTGCGCAATGCCCACGTCGACGATGCGGGTCTGCTCGAGCGCATCCAGTAGCGCCTCACAAGCCGAGTTTCGATCGCCGAAACGCATCGACTCGCCGGCAATGTTGAGCGTCCAGGGCCAGGGTCGGATACCGGCATTGAGGCTCACCTTCGACTCGGCACTGGCCACGGCATACAGCACTTCCGGTGGGACGCCGTTGTCCTCGGCAGCCACGACATAGGCCGTGGGAATATCCGGCGAGCCGGCATTGGCCTGGCTGGCCATCAGCAGTCCGCCCAGCATCGCCATCGCCATGATCGCACCGCGCATCGCTCACCCCCTCGGCGCAACGCGCGGCAGTTCGGCGGCATCGACGTTCAGCGATCCGCCGTGATTCAGGGTGATGTCGCCGGCGCGGACCAGCTCGGGGGGAATGCCCACCTTGGCCGCCCAGCTGCGAATGCGTCCATCGTCGCCGTTGGAATCCACGACCCAGACATCCATGGCCGCGCCGGTGCTGATCAGCCGCTTCACCGTGGTATCGCACTGGTTGCACCCTTGCGTGGCCACCACCACGTTCAGACGCTGCGACGACGCGCTGGGGTTGCTGCCGAAGACCGATTGCGTGGCATCGGTGCCGTCCTTGGTACTGAACGAGTTGACCGGCATGTCACCGGGGTAGAGTCGCTGCCAGGCGGCATCGTAGGCACGCTGAAACGCCAGCTCGGCTTCCACGCGCCGGCGCTCGGCCTCGACGAGCTTTTCGGCGTACTTCTGTCGTTCGGCCTGGGAACGGGCCTCGAGACCCAGCGCGGTCAGCGGGTCCAGGTTAGGCGACCAGATACCGCGAGGCCCTTCCATGATCGACTCGTAGCGCTGGTACTCCTGCTGACTCAATCCCCAGGCTTCTGCCGCCTGGCGATCGCTCTGATCGATCCGGGTCTGGTCGACGGTCGTGTTCTGGGTCGGCGGCGACTGCGCCCATCCCGGCAGGGCCACCAGCATCGTCAGCGAGAGCATGCCAACGGATAATCGTTTGCTCATGGGGATCTCCTCACGGAACCGGGACAACGACACGCTGGCCGTTGAAGAAGAACGATGCGGAGTGGCCATCGATCGAGGTCAGCTGCCACCCCCCTATACTCTGCCCCTCGCCGATCAGGTGCAGATCGCTCAACTGACCGACGGGGCCGGAGGCGATCGCGAGATAGCTGCGACCGCCTCGAATTTCCCGACCGGCCACATTGAATGGGGGTTTGGGCGTCGCGGCGGGCCGCGACGTCGATTTCCTGGGTTCGCTGCGCTTCGCGCTGGCCTTCTGCTGCTGACTGGCCTGGAGCTTGCGGATCTCCTCGATCGCAGTCTCGAGCGCCTGCTCTTTTTCCTGGGCGGCGCCGAAGCGAAGATCGACCGAGCCGGACAACTCATCGAGCCGCTTGGTCAGCGCATCGATCTGCGCGGGAAGTGCCTGGCGATCGGGATCCTGTTGAAAGCGCTCATTCGTCTCGACACGGCTGGTGAGTGCCTCCAGCTGGTTTGCCAGACGTTCCCGGGCGCTGGCACGAACGTCCTGATCCGCTTGCAGGTCGTCGAGCTGGCCACGCAGCTGATCGATGAGCAGCTGTTGTTGCTGGAATCTCGATTCCAGCGTTGGGCCATCGGGCTTCCTATCGGCAACCGCGAAGTAGACCACGGCCAGGCCGGTGATCAACACGACACCGATCAGGGCCAGGCGCGGACCCAGCCGGCGACGCTTGCGCTCGGCAACGGGAGTTGTGCCTGACGCCTGGTCAGTAGGTGTATCGGTGCGTTCGGGGACGATGGAGTCGGTGTTATCCGTCATGGCTTACTCCCTGACCAGTCGCTGGTCGCGCACCTGGTAGCAAATGAGGCGGGCAATGGGATCGGCCTGAACCTCGAAAGCGCTTCCGGCAAGTACCTGGAGCGCTTCGTAAAGCGGCATCGGCCCCAGATGAAAATGCGCCGCTGGCAACGACCGGCTGTAGAGCAGCTTCTGCGGGTCACTCTGCGGGGCGCAGAGGTTATAGCCGGTATGCTGGAGGGTGTAGCGCAGCCCATCCTCGACCGTGGGATTCACTGAAGCAGGAATCGAGACATTGACGATCTGCTCGAGCAGGTCGCGCTGCTGCAGCGTGGTGTTGGTCGCCACCAGCGCATAGCGCCCGCCGCGCAGCACCTCGACATAGGCATCATCGGGATCGCGATAGATGTCCGGCTCGACGTCGTGATTCGGTTGATCCAGCCCGGTAGCCACCACTCTTACGTCAGGGCCATCGCCTTCGAGGGTCGCCACTGTCATGCGATCGACCAGCGGGTACTCAGCGGCAAGCCGCTCGCTTTCGCTCTGCTGAGGTGCCTGCTGCTGATGCGCGCACCCGGCAGTCAGCGCAATCAGGAATGCTAAGGGAATCGCTCGGGTTTTCAGGAATGGGTACATCGCGTTTGGCCTCGCGGAGGGGGGAACCTGAATGATCATGATCGGGCTCACCGTGCCCAAGGCAGCGGCCTGTCGCGATGGGAAATGTTAATTGCACTCGGAGCGCTTTTGTCGGGCACAAAAAACGCCCCGAAGGGCGTTTTGGGTGAATCATCAGCAGCAGCTCGAAAACAGCTTGTCGGCCACTGCCTTGGCGACCTCGTTGGTCAGTTCCACTCGCAGCCAGGTGGCACAGAACTCTAGCGCCCAGCGGATTTCCTCGCGATCGGCAAGCCAATGCGCTTCACCGCTCAGGGGGTCTCGCCGGTAAACCGACCAGACGCCGTCGCGATAACCGATCTCGAGGCTGTCCTCGGGCTCACGTTCATTGGCCACGATCACATCCTCGCTGTTGGCCGCGAAACCGACGAGCGTGAGCCGGGGTATATCCCGATTCACGGCGCGTCGACCGGAAGGCAACGCCGAGTGATTCCACAACGCCGTTGGCCAGCCACCATTGCCGAGCGCTGTCACCAGGTCAGCTGACTCCGCCTCCGGCGTCCGCTCGGGCTGAGACAGCACCGGCTGACCGTTCAGGTTCAGGTGCTGGCACAGCCTACCGATGTTGACCACATCCAGACTTTCTCCACCGATCTCTTGGATTTCATCGGGTATGTCCCAACCGGACGTGCGCTCTAGTAGGCGCAGGCCGGCCAGAATCACGTTCATATCCCCGGCGGTTAGCTGATAAGTGAAAAAGTTACTCATTGGGGTGTCTCCTGATTGAATGGAGCCACCCCATCGGGGAGTGGCCCCGAATGGGTGAGTTGGTTCAGTGTGTTCCGCTATCGCGCGACAACGTGATAGCAGGGTCGATCGGCGAATGCCTCCAGCGCCGCCTCGGGCGTTTCTCCCGCAACGGCTCGGCTTTGCCGATCGAACGCGATCCAGCCGTTCTCGGCCTCTACCGGGTAAGCCCGGCGCAGGTAACCGATCTCGACTGCCGACCAGGCCGGGTTGCCGTCGTAAATCACTTGCGCGGCCCCACTACGTCGGGGCACCAGGCAATAGACCCTCATGTCTGCACTCCGCCGTCAGGCTGCGTCACTGTTGGCCGCTTCCGATGTGTCACCGGTCACGACAGCGCTCCAGCGATACCGCCAGAGCTTGCCTTCCAGATCCTTGCCCACGAAGAAGGTCGAGGTATGGTGATGCACGAAGATCACGGTGCCGATCAGCGAGCCATCCTGATTCCAGCATGCCCGATACCGGAGCCGATCGCCCGGCCGACAGGCCTTCGACAAGCGGCGGCGCTCGGCCTGCTCACGACGCTGACGCCGACAAGCCTCACGCCATGCAATCGCATTGGTGTCCTGAGCATCGGACTGACGGAGCAGGCGCTCCGGGCAGTCGTAGACTCGTGGCCCCGACGACTCGTCGATGTCCTTGTAGCCCCAGGAACGATCCCCCGCGCGGCGCGCGTCCGGCGAAGGCCCCTCGAGCAGGAACACGACGATGAAGCGATACCGCTTCGAGACGTGCCGAAACAGCGCATAGAGCACGTTGCCGCGCCGGGAATGGTCGATGATCTCGCAGTGGCCGGGCTCGTTCTGGTGTTGCAGAAGCCAGTCGACGAGCTCATCACGTGAGTGAGTGTGGTAGGGGACGCTCCAGCCCATGGGGTCTCTCCTGAACTGAGGGAGAGACGCCCCCCCGCCGGGAGAATCTCTCCCGGTTGGGTAAAAAAACTGCCTCATTAAGAGGCAGCTTTGGCGTAGACGGTCGGTCAGCCTCGGCGATGTCGGCGTTCCTGCCGGCGATGGATCGTATAAGCGTAACCACCACCGATGAGCAGGATCGACGCACAGGCCGTGAAGAGTATTCCTAGCAACGTGCTTGCAGGATCCATCATGACTCGTCGCCTCCATTGGCTTTACGTATGAGTGAGTCTAGCACGGCCTTTGCGACGCCAGCGATCAGGGACACGCAGAAGAACGCCACACCGGCGACCGTAGCCCTAGAAAGACTATCGGGTTGCGCCTGAATGGCCGGTCCCAATAACGCAGCGACAACGCAGGCTGCCGTCACGCTGCTGCTGATACGATCAACCGCATCAAACGCAGCTCGGATGAGTGTGAGTATCGAAGTCTCGGACATAAGCATCTCCAGTCTATGCCGCACTGGAGACGCCACCCCACCGGGGGAGCTGTCTCCCCTGCGGGTTGGGTGGGTTTAACCGCACGCCGGAAAGCGAACTTCCCGGTAGGTGAGGTTATTTAAGTTGAATCAGACTACCGCTTCGCCTGCGCCCACCGACCCACTGACTTCGGGTCGAAGCGCTTCGTTGCCCTGGGGTGCTGTCGTGCCATGTTGGTCAGGTGTTTGGTTCGACGGGGTCTCATCACGCCGTGGCGCTTCATAGACCTTCTCACCATCCACTTTTGCCCAGTTGACGAACAACAGACGCGCCTTGAGGCTGACGGCAGTTTCCCCGGCACGATCACCCTTGGTGCGGGTGAACAGGTCGGGGTAGAGATCGCCAAGCTTGAAGCCGATCAGGATCTTGGGCTCAGCAACGCCCTTCTCCTTGCGATCGGCCACGGTCGCGGCGAACTTCTTGACCAGTTTCTCCGCTTCCTGACCGTTCACGCGGCAGTCGAAGCGGCGATACTCCACATCGTCGGCAGGTCCGTTCAACGCGGATATGTCGCAAGCCCAGAAGGGCGTGCCACGCTTGGGCGTGACCTTGCGGATCCGATTGACGTAACCCACGCCAATGATGTGCAGGTCGAAGAACTGAGTATCGGTAGTGTTGGACATGGTGTACTCCTTGCATTGAGTCGAGTGACTCCGGGAGAAACACCATCCTCATCGGGGAAGTGTTTCCCCGGATGGGTGGTACGGCAGCGTGCCGTAAATTCGGAAGTGGCATCCAGCTCGATCGAGCGCCGTCTCTCGGGATGCGTTACGGCTTTGGGAATTGCCCGAAGGCAAAAGGCGCTGTTGTTACCGTCAACAGCCAACGTCTCACACCGATAGGATTGCGCTACTCGCGCGCGGCGTCAACCCTCAAACGTCGATCGTCAATCTCAAGGCGGGGCGGTGAGTTGCCTCGTCGCCTCGCCTTGGGATTGAGGACCAAAACTGCAAGTCCATCCAGCTACCAGGTACCGGTGCGGGTAGCGTGTGAAGTCTGCCATTATGCCGGCTATCGCCCGTCATGCCCCTCGTCGTCATGCGTTCGATTTGCCCTCGCATTCAGTCCCGTGTCATGGCGTTGGACCGGTAGGTTTGTGCGCGGATCCCCGCACAAAGGGAGCCCGGTGGTCAGGCGGCGGGCACCGCCATTGTGAAGCGCAGTTCAACCGGCCAGCGAGACTCCCCAGAGGGAATCTTGCTGGCCAGTCGAACCTGGCTGAAGGGGATGGTCGACGACCAGTCGACCTGAAACACAAGGAACCTGGAGCCCGAGCATGCCAATGCAGTGCAAAGTGATCTTTGCGGTGGGCGCGCATTCTCACCAAGTGTTTGCGCTTTGGGATCGGACTCACGAAGAGTCCAAAGGGACCAGCTGATAACCGTCAGTTGGCAACGGGGTATGGTATCGATTATCGAGGAGTGTAGCCATTCTGGCAATGTCACGTGTTAACTCGATAGTAAACTCATGCCTTGCTCCTCGAGCCCGAGCTGGTCTTGCGTCGTGTCGTTTTCTTCCCCCCGATCGGTTTGGTGCCGTCACAGTCGGGATAGCGTGAACACGACCAGAACGGTCCGTTGGTGCTTTGACGCTTGCGCATCCTGGCCTGGCACTTGGGACAGGTTTCGCTTGGCGCTTCGGGGAGATTCAGCCGGGGTTGCTGGAGCGCGACGCCGATGAGCTTGTCCAGGAGCACATTCTGACGCTGCATGAAATCGTCCAGCGTCATGCTCCCCTCGGCCACTTGGTCCAGCGCCTGCTCCCAGAGCGCCGTCAGCCCGGGATTGCTGATCTGCGGTGGCAACGCGGCGATGAGACCCTGACCCAGCGGGGTAGATACGATCGTGCGGCCCTTCTTGCGAATGAAGCCACGCTTGAGCAGCGTCTCGATGATCCCGGCACGGGTCGCCTCGGTGCCGATGCCGGCGCTCTCACGCAGCATCGCCTTTAGCCGCTCGTCGGTCACAAACCGGGCCGCGTTCTTCATCGCCGCGATCAGCGTTCCCGCCGTAAACGGCCTCGGCGGCTGGGTCTGACGATCCTTCACGCCGAGATCGAGTACCCGGCAGGTTTCCCCCTGACGCAGAGGCGGGAGCGCCTGCGATCCAGCGGACTCGTCCTGGTCGTCGTCACTATCGTTCTGCCCTTTACCCTTCCCTCGGGGAAACAGGACTTTCCACCCCTCGACTCGCACCTGACGCCCCGATGCCCAGAATGCCTCGCCAGCGAGATCCAGGCGAACGTCGGTCTGATCGAACTCATGCGCCGGCAGAAACTGCGCCAGGTAGTAGCGCCGGATGAGGTGATACACCCGGCGCTCGTCGTCGTTCATGCGATCGGGTTGACAGGGGGACGTGGTGGGAATGATGCCGTGGTGGGCCGTGATCTTGCTGTCGTTCCAGACGCGGCTCTTGAGGTTCTGATCCAGGCGCTCGATGACAGGCGAGAGCGAGCGATCCGAATGCAGGAGCGCCGTCACGACTACCCCAACTTCGGATAACATTGATGTCGGCAGGTAGCGGCAATCGGTCCGGGGATAGGTGGTCGCCTTGTGGGTCTCGTAGAGCGATTGTGCAATATCCAGCACCTGCTGCGCCCCGAAGCCGAACCGGCGAGAGCACTCCTGCTGCAGCGTTCCCAGGTCCATCACCAGCGGCGCCGACTCGCGCTTGCGGGCCGTCTCGACAGCGGCGACGACCGCCTGCCCGCCCTGCCCCCGAGCAGCCACTTGGAGTGCCGCCTCACGGTTGACGCAGCGCCCCTCTTCATCGAGCCAGGCCTCGTTGGCAGGCAACCACTTGGCCTGGAACTGGCCACCTTCTGCCTGAAGATTGGCTAGCACGTCCCAGAACGGTTTGGGTACGAAGCTGGCAATCTCCTGGTCGCGACGCACGACCAGCCCAAGCGTCGGTGTCTGCACACGCCCCACCGACAGCACACCCTCATGCCCCTGCCGCTGCGCCAGTACCGAAAACGCTCGGGTCAGGTTCATTCCCATCAACCAGTCGGCGCGCGACCGGCCAAGCCCGGCCTGATACAACGAGTAGGTCGCTTCCCCAGGCAGGATGTTGCACAGCGCTTTACGTATATCAGCTTCAACGAGAGTGGATAGCCATAGTCGGGATACTCCCCCCCGGTATTGGCAGGCGTCCAGGAGTTCTCGTCCAATTACCTCTCCCTCACGTTCAGCGTCGGTTGCCAGGACTACTTCATCGCACTGCTTCAGCAGCTCCTTTATCACCTTGAATTGCTTGCTGGCGTCCTTGCGCACCGTGTTCTTCCACTGCGCCGGACGAATCGGCAATGTCTCGAGCGACCATTTCTTGAACGCAGGATCGTAGGCTTCCGGGGGCGCTTGTTCGAGGAGATGACCGAATGCCCAGGTCACGGTCACACCGTCACCGTGTAGGCACCCCTCGCCCTTGCGTGTCGCGCCTAGCACCTTGCCGATATCGCGTGCCTGGGAGGGTTTTTCACAGAGAAATAATCGGGGCATGAGAACGACCTCTTGCAGGAAGTAGGCCCACGGTGCGCGGAAGGGCAAGCTTTTTACAGCAGAAAACTTAATGGCTACCCGAACCAATAACGAGATGGTATACGACTGATTAGCGACTACGCCGAAGCAAAAAGCCAAGTGCTTCAGCGTAATGCAGCTATCCTGAAAGCCAGCCATCCCGTACCTCCAGTTTCACCTGCGGTACCTACGAACTGGTCTAGCTCCGACTGCGTGTCGTCCATGACTACAAACAGGCTCCCTCCCAGCGTTAATCCAAAGCAGCCCTGAGCCGCTGCATCAGCGCACTTTCCATGGCATCGCCATCGTAAACAGTGCGCGGGTTAGCGGGTGCCCAGCTGTAGTGAATCCGCGAACCGGCACCGCTTTTCTGGATCTGGACGCGCTGCACAATGGAATATTGGACACCACCGACGGTTGCCCGACCGTAGTCGCCAAGATCGTAAAAGACCCCGGGAGTTGTCTGATGCTTCCATGCCGCGTCACCCATCCGCCAGTCCGACATGGTATTGCCCTTCTCAAAGTCATCGGTCGACCGGAACCCCATCGCTGGCTTGATCCTCGCATAGGCGGTATCGACATCGACAGGCGTTTCGATGTCGATCGAACCGCTCTGACTTCCAAGGCTACTGGCATCGACAACCTCGCCCTGGGCATTTGCAGCGACCTTCTGCGGGGTCTCATTGGGATCGTAATTGCCTGGCTCGCCAGTAATCGGATTGTTGAAGCAGGTCACGCACACACCACTCGAGTAGTAATGATCCTGACCAGCACAGCCCACCAGGGAGGCCAACACCGCCACGCCAACACCTACTTTCCATTTCATTCTAATCGTCCGTTTTCTGATTACTGAGAATGAGACAGGTCTGTATCTGTAGGATACTGCCACTCACCATCCGGTCCGGCGGATTTGGAGTAGGCGCCCCGCTGATTCGTCTGGTATGCCGGATACCCTGACTGCTGCGGATTGCCTTGCGCAGGCTCGAGAACGACCTGAGCTACTCGATATGGAAGAATGCCGATTCGCACCGCCTGAACCTTGAACTGCGAGCGTTCCTCGCCCGACTCACGGTCCTTCCACTCGTCGAGTACCATCCGGCCCGACACCATCACGCGCATGCCCTTCTGATAGAGACGCGCCCAGGTCTCGACCTCACGACTCCAGATCTCGACGTTTGCCCAGAATCCACCGCGATCGATATTGCCATTGTCGGTGGGTACGGGGTTATCAAACCGTACGTTTAGCCGCAGTACGCCTCGAGGAGGTTGATTACCATTGGCGGGAAGCAACTTGTATTCGGGATCGGTGCCGATGTTCCCCTCACCCATGAAGTGCGTGCTCATGTGGGACTCCAGTCGAATGAATGCTTTGACACTGTCGCTATTCAAGGGAAGGGATGTCAGCGAGAAACGTTAATGCGCTGCGGGAATCATTACTGGTGTGTTGGCATCACACCATCGATTCGATCTCGCCGAGGTCTTTCAGTAGCTTGTTCAAGCGGTCTACCTGCCGAGTTGCCGCAGCAACCTTTGCGTTGAAGATGGCCCGCTCGGTTTCGATTTCAACCAGCTGGCGTTTCATGCCATGGGAAACATTCTCATCCTGCAAAACCGCCTCGAGCAATCGGCGTCCCATCTTGGACTGCTCTTTGTCACGCCACTGCACGGCACGAACCCGGCCACCGCTATTGTTATGGGCCTTCAACCATAGACCAGCCTGAACGACGGTCTGGTTGTACTGGTTGGCGAAGTCCGCCGCCTCTTGCCACATCCGGCGGCACTCCTCGTCTAGTTCATCCCTAAAACGCAGGACCTCCCCTTTACCCTTAAAGGGTTTTAAAAGGCCCTTTGCGTATTGATTCAGTGCAAAACCTTGTCGCTGTTTCAGTGCAGTCATTGCTCTCACGGTCCTATTATGTAGCTATTACTTATATCGATGCCTCACCCAACCCAGTAGTCGCGATGCCAGTGGCATCACCCAGGCCCAACCCAGCGAAAGTGATGCCAGTGGCATCAGCCAGGTCCAATCCAGCGAAAGTGATGCCAGTAGCATCACCCAGGCCCAACCCAGCGAAAGTGATGCCAGTGGCATCACCCAGGCCCAACCCAGCGAAAGAGATGCCAGTGGCATCAGCCAGGCCCAATCCAGCGAAAGTGATGCCAGTGGCATCAGCCAGGCCCAACCCAGCGAAAGTGATGCCAGTGGCATCAGCCAGGTCCAACCCAGCGAAAGTGATGCCAGTGGCATCAGCCAGGTCCAATCCGGCGGAAGTGATGCCAGTGGCATCACCCAGCCCAGCCCAGCGGAAGTGATGCCAGTGGCATCACCCAGGCCCAGTCCAGCGGAAGTGATGCCAGTGGCATCGCCTCAGTCAGCCATTGTCCTCTTCGGATCGTGGCGTCATAAGTTCATCATTTAGGTCAGTGCCTACCAGGTCTTGCGAACCAGTTAAACCTATACCGAGCTCACGCCGGATCGGTGGCGCAAACTCGCTGCGGCGCGTCCCTTCCAGAATATCTCGCTGCAGTTCGCCGAACTTCTCTTTGGCCGCTCGAGCCTTTGCATTGTTGGCTGCAAAATCATTGCGCGTAGCACCACTGAACCCAGGAAACTTCACCGGCGCATAACAGAGCGAGCGCATGGCGTGGCCGCCCTGATCTCTAATCATCGCTGCACGTTGTTGGTTGCCTAGTAGGCCAATGTGATGAGCTAGCAACACGTCTCGCACAATGCCGTCGTACTCCATCAATAACATGACGGCCTGCCAGCCCATCTGCCCTCCAGTGAATACCGGCGTCACAAATGGCTGCTGGCTGACGTTACGGCTGACATCCAATCCCTCGGGAATGGTTTCCAGCAACCTGCTCACGCGATGCTTGAGCTGATGCAGTGCCTGTCGGGTATCGTCAACCTTGTCTGCCAACATTAGAAGCCAGCTATCGGCATAGGGATCGTCCTTGGCCGCTGCCTGATGTATCCGGCCGGCAAGAAACAGAAACTGCTTCAGGCCCACTACTTGTGGCTTGCCGCTTTCGACCCCACGGCCATGCCACGCCAACACGGCTGGGTAGGTGTGTAGGGTCATTTCAATACGACTACGTAGCTGCCCTACACGGGGCTCAGCGCTGGACATAAACTCTCCCTACCAATGCACTAGACGGGATATCAGCATCGGTCCTCAGCACGAATCGCCCCATCGGAAACGTTAAATGCGATCACTAACGTTTTATCGCCGGAGCCCCAAACGCTTGAACATAGCTTCACGGGCCTTCTCGGTTTCAGCTGATATCGGCTGAGGTTTGGAGGGTTCAGGTGCCTTTTCCGAATAGGTAGGTGGGGCGATGCTGGCCTTCTTCGTCGGCGCTTGCGAAAACACCGATGTATCCCTGCGCTCTGCAATGCTGCGTCCGAAATGCGTCACTTGGAACTGATCCGACATGGCACGTTTAGCCAGCGTATGCAGAAAACCTACCGGTGATTTCACTTTGCCAGCTTCGAGACGTCCGGCAGCCTCATCAATGACGGCCTGCTGAACGTCGTTAGGCAGTCCGGTCAGCAGAAAAGATACGGCTTTTCGTTCGTCACTGGTCAACTCAAGCGGCCAGGACCAAACCAGTGGCGTCGAGATTTCCTCGCGTGCGGTGGTTTTAAACACAGATTTTGTATAACTACGTACTGGGGTAGACACAGACCGCATGGAAACTTCTTCGTACGCAGCTGTTTTAGCACTAAGTTTCCGCTGGGAACTAGGCGTATCCTTGCTTGGAAACTGACTGGATCCCTTCGGGAAACTGAGAGAATTTGCCTGAGTTTTCATACAGAACTGAGCATCGGAAGCCTGAGTTTCCATAGGAAACTCGGCTCGCCGTTGTCGCTCTGCACGTTGGTCGAGAACGTCTAGCCGGGTCGGAGCCTCAAGCACACCATTCTCGGCCAGCTCATCGCTAATCAGCCTGGCCACCTTGGCCACAGCCTTATTTCTATGACGTGTGCAGTGAATCACATACTCGATGTAGTCCCGATCTAATGACAGCGCCTCGGCTGGAGCCAGGGGCTCATCATGTAATACATAGATATTGCCTATCATTCGCCCATTAGCGGTGTTGCGTGCTTTCATGCCCAACGTCATCCAGCGAGTCAGACGCAGAATCGCAATGACACGGGCAACAGTCTTGCGTGAGGCCTTCTGGCCCGCTCCCGAGCGCAGCAATGGCTCCAACTCATCGTAGGTCGGGAACGCCGTTGAACGGTCAGCATTCGACATCAGACGAATCACCTGCCAGCCCAGCACATCGACCGCACCCAGACGATGGTCCACCAGCAGTGCCCTGGGAACGGTTTCGTGCGGGTTGCCCAAAAAAAGCAGCCCGTCGAGTGCATCCTCTTCATCAGCCAACGCCGAAGCTTCGGAGCCTCGGCGTTGGGTCAGAAATGACGCGGCGCGCCCAATGAGCACGTCGTAGTTCTTCATCACGCCACTCCTGCACGCCGCACCTGACCCTCGTCCTCACCTGGTACGCTCTCCTGGCGCGCTTGCTCCGGTGTGGTCCACTGCTTGATCAAGGTCCAGATAACGGCCAGAGGAAGCTTGACCTCCTCAGCCAGAACCAGCATGCCGCGAATATCCTCGGACGCTGACGGACTTGATGGATCATCACTAATGGTCTGCCAGCGGTGCCAGGCGTCGACTTCGATGGACTCCTCGGGCATGGGGAGACGCCCTTGTCGACTCGGCACACCAAGAAGGGTGCGTCGAGCAGAACAGTCATTGGGGGTCAGACCGAAGAAGGTGGCCAGCATCTGCACGCTGGCTCCATGACGAATGCAGTGATCAACCAAGCCGTCGCGATCCTGATCACGATCAATGCGTCGCAGCGCAGCCTTAAACGTTTCGTGATCCAGTTCGAAGCGGGCAACTCCTGGAAACTCGTTAATTAGGGATTCGATCTCGCTGGCACGTAACCGGCTCAGGCGCTGGAGCTCTTCGTTATTAAATCCCAGTGCTCTTGCCCGGCGCATGTCACCCTCGCGAATCAATACCAGGGCCTGGTTGAAAAGCGCATGATTGAGTTGTGGTGTCGTCATACCGGTTCCCTCCCTGCATCGTCGAACGCTTCTGCTTCGCGTAATACACGAATCAGCCGGGCTAGCCAGAACACGCGGATGAACAGCCCATCGGGCAGGCGAACTTCGCTGCCGGTACTGTGGCTACCGACCAACTCTCCGAACAGTGACACTTCAGCGGGTAGCATCGGATCGATGTCGCCTTGAAGACCGGCGAACAACTGCCAGATGAGTTGCGCCCGTCGTCCCGGGTTGTCTCCGAGCGGCCCGAGCTCGTAGCCCAGCCCTTCACGAGCGTTAAGACGAATAGTTTTGCTGGTACCGCTGGCCTCGATCTCTGCCCAACCGGCCAACGCCTGAATGACCTCGCCGATCTGCATGCGCAAGTCGCGCGGATTGCGACGCCAGGCAGGTACATGCCAGAGGTCGGTAATCGGCGCGACGGGACCGCCCGACATCAATGGCACGCTCTTGAGTGCCGCAGCTTCGAAGTCAACCGCTTCTTCTCCATGCTCTCTGGCCTGCCAATGGCGAAGCTGGCGATGCCCTTCACTTTCCTCGTAGGGCGAGAGCGTTAGGTCATCGATTAGGTTTTCTTGTTCTACAAGCGAACGAGTCGGCTGCGGGTTGTGCTCTTGCATGACCCCATCGGTATCCAGCAACCCTTCCCATTCGTCGCTGCCGGAATCGCTAGTGCTAAAGGGCTGTGGCGCAACTGCCGATTGCTGGGATTGTGTTTCCAGCTCGGCGTTGCGTTGTTCGAGCTGCTCGAGCTGGGCGCGCATCGCCTTCATCTCTGGCGATTCATCAATGCCACCTGGGGTTGGTACGCTGCGCTCGCGGGGTTGGGTAGCCGACGTTGGTGACAGGTTTGTCTGGCCGTCCTCAAAGGTCAGATCATCCAAGTCACCACCGTGGCTTTTCTCACTGAGACTGATATTCCTAGCTTGACCAGCGTTCCGTTGCGACAGCAGGGCATTACTCTCTGGTGAGGTCCTCTGGCTACCTTTGCCTACGCTTTCTTCCTGCGGTGGATAAAAATGCCGCTCTTGGGGCTGGCGAAGCCGCTCCAACTCGCTGTCGACTGTAGTCCAGACATCAGCTTTCTCTTCGTCGCTGGCGGCCCGCGCATACTTACGCACAGTGAACCAGTTCTTCCATGCCATATCGATCGGATTGAAATGCAGCCCGGTCTGGTCGTGGAGCATGCCCTTAAGACGATCCTCGACGAGGTTCCAGCGGAATTCGGTCTGGCCCTCATAGTCGAGCTGTGCCATTTCCTCATGCCATGCTTGGGCGAAGTCGCCATCGACGACGCTAGTCGCCCATGGTTCCCCCTCGCCAAGATCGTCGGCATGGGCCTCCCAATAGGCGCGGCAACGTTCCCAGCACTCTTCGCAAAACTGACGATAGGAAATAAGCTTCTCGATTTGGGGTCGGCCCATGCCGCTGTCGAGCGATAGAGGAAGCGTGGGCAGGAAGTGCTCGATGGTATATAGCATGCGGCTGATGTGGCTTTGGTTAATGGTATAGCCGAGTGCCTGTAAGCGTTTCGTCAGCTCACGCTGCGATATCTCTTTTTTCTCCTCCTCCTTGATCATTCGCTTGGCTTCATAAACACCCCGCGCCCGCTCAATCCAACTGAGCTGGCCCCGGTTATCGTTCTCGGCAAGATGGCCTGCGAGGACGTTGATTTCGCCCTGCCAAGGTATGAAATGGCAGTCCTGATAGTAAAAGCGCTCCTCGCCAGTCTCCTCGTGCAGCTCCTTGAGTATCTTCAACCGGGTATTACCGCCATCAGAAATCATGTAGCGGTCATCACCCGGACGCTGGGTGACAGTCAGCTTCTGCTTGAGCCCCACAGCACGGATGGAAGCCTTTATCTCTTCATACTTGGGATTGTGCTGTGTCCGGGGGTTGCGATCGTACGGCCGAAGATGATCGAGCGTCAGCGACATCGACATTTCAGTGGTCGGCGCGGGCAGCCGGTCGGCAGGTTTGGTATTCAGCTTCGGGCCAGGCTGGGTTAGCTTGGCCGTAATTTCATTCGGCGTAACTGAATGTTTGCTCATAATTACCACTCCGGCTGCCACGAGGCGGACAATTCAGGATCGAATAGGCGGCCAAGCTGCTGATTCAGGTGATCAATACTCTGAATAAGTCCGATCAGGTTGTGATCGCTATGCTCTTCGGAGGGGCATTCCCCGCACAGCTGGGCTACCCCTCGGCGTAGGTCAGTGAGGTTGTCACTGACGATCACTAGCAGCTCGAAGTCACTGAGGCTGTGATACTGAAGCTGTGCCCAACGCAGGCTGTGATGAGGCTTCACCTCGAGCCGGCTTGTCCTGTCACAGGCCATGTGGAACACCAGCCAGGTGTCTGCCAAAAGCGAGCGCAACGCTTCGTTGTGCTTGGTTCGCGCCTGGGGATATGCCTCAAACCAAGCATCCAGTATCTTGACCCAGTTGGCGAACGGATCGGTCGCCCCCAGGGCTAAGCGCTCCCGAGACATCAGATACCGCTCCATGCCAGCGCCATGCGATTTACGAATGGGGAAACGTAAGATATTAGCCATGGGTCCCCCCATTCCGGCGCCTCTGAGCGAAACTGTAATAAAAGCGAGGTTTATGGCCTGCTGTATACTCCTTGCCAAGGATGCAACCGAGGGTCATGGCTTTCCCTCCTCTTGTTGATCCACCCGGCGCAGGCGTGCCAGCACGTTCCTCTCGGCACGGGCATCGCTAGGTGAGAAGCCGGTAAACACAGGGGGACATCCGGGCTTTGTAAAGCGGACATGACCGCCGCGAGTTCGCTCGACAACCCAACCGTGAGAAACAGCGAAGCGAACAACACGCTTCAGGGCATGGGACGAGTAATGGATTGGAAGCGAGTCAGGCATGGATCACCCCCAATCCGAGTTCACGCATTAATAGGGTAGTGAAGATCATGGCCCACCCTCCCTGGCCTCTCCCTGCTCTGTGGAGCCGGTCTGGTTCAGCGTATGTACCTGGGTAGAAACGGCATGGGCTAGAAATCGCTCCATTGCAGATATGTCGAGACTGCCATCCCGTGATAAGAAGTCACTTAGGGAGTAATAGAGATAGTCGTCGGGATCCTCTGCAGGAACGAGGTACTCGCTACGAACGCACCAGTCACCGGGCTCAAGCTCCCCATAAAGACAGCCTGAGCCGGCTGCATTCAGAGTCGCTTTGTCCATACGAACTAAATCGAAGCCCAGCGAGACGGGATAGCCGTCGAGGTAACAAACTGGCACGTACCGTCTACCGGTATTCTTCTTTTCCCAATAGAAATGCACTTCGACACTCAGTGCGCAGAAATTCATACCCGACCTCCCTCATGGTGCTTCCATGCCAGCGGCTCGAATCGAGTGCTTGCTCCAAGAAAGGCCAGATGAGCCGTACCAGTTGGGCCGTTGCGCTGCTTACCGATTATCAGTTCAGCCAAGCCTTTGTTATCTGGAGCATCGGGGTTATAGACCTCATCTCGATAGACGAAGCCGATGACATCCGCGTCCTGCTCGATCGCGCCGGAATCGCGAAGATCGGCGAGCCCAGGACGCTTGTTTGGCCGGCTCTCTAGGCTTCGATTGAGCTGAGCTAGCGCAATGACGGGGCAGTTCAGCTCCTTGGCCATGGCCTTGAGGATGCGCGAGATCGCCGATATCTCGTTGTTGCGATTCTCGCAGCCAGGCTCTTCAAGGAGCTGAAGGTAGTCGATAAGAATGAGTACTGGCTTGCCGTGACGACGCATCATCCGGCGGGCCCGGGATTTTAGTGAGGTTGCCGAGATGCCGCTGGAATCGTCGATGAAGAGACGATCCTCAAAGCCCAGGATGTTGTTGGTCGCCGCAGTTAACTTCTCCCAGTCGCCGTCCTCCAGCTTACCGGAGCGAAGTCTGCTCATATCGAGCCGCCCCATACTGGCCATCAGGCGCAACATCAGCTGCTCTTGAGGCATTTCCAAAGAGAAGACAAACACTGGCGCGCTAGCCATCTCGCAGCGTCCCGCTGTAGCAATCAGCGCATTCTCGACTAAGTTCATACCAAACGTGGTCTTGCCCATGGAGGGGCGGCCGGCAATGACGATGAGATCCGAGTCTTGCCAGCCGCCAGTTAGGGCATCTAGATCTTTATAGCCAGTAGGTGTCCCTGTTATCCCATCCTTTGCATTGAATGCGCGGTCGATCGTCTCGATCGCCGACGATAGCGCCCCATGAATACCGGTCCATCGGCTATGGCGTTCTTCGGCCAGCTCGAACAGTTGGCGTTCGGTGGCCTCGATCAGTGCCTTGCTCGGCTGCTTGCCTTCCAATGCACGCTGGCTGAGCTCGCGGCCCACGGTAGCCAACTGACGGCGACGTTGATGCTCTAGCACGATGTCAGCGTAGGCAACGACATTGATTGCCGATGGCGTGTTACGTGCGATTTCAGCCAGATAGGCCAGACCACCGATAGTTTCAAGATGCCCGTCCCGCTCTAGTAGCTCGGAGATCGTCACTACGTCCAGCGGCTTATTGTCACGAGCAAGCTCGTCCATGGCCTTAAAAATGCGCCGATGCGGATAGCAGTAGAATGAGTCGGTACCGATGATCTCGCAGATGTCATCCCACTTGCTGTTATCCAGCATCAATGCACCTATTGTGGACTGCTCCGCCTCGATACTATGTGGCGGTACTAATCCCATAATCTCGGCGTTGGTCGGCGTCTGACTTTTGGCCTCAATGGACATGGCCCACCCCCAGCCTGCCGGTTCCGGGCTCATCGTTTGGGCGAATCGCGCCCACGGCACAAATGGCCTCGGCCCACTCGGGATAGAGATCGGCGGCGACGGCTTTTATCTGGTCAGCACAGGATGGGGCCTTGCGACCCGAGGGTTTACGCGGCTCGACGCGATGTACTGGCAAGCTTTTCAAAGCTGCTGAGCGGTACGCTGATAGATTGACCAAAGGCGTATCGAGGACACGGATGCCCTGATCTTCAACATCAGAGTACATGCTGCGGATGCTGTCCGAGATTTCGCGAGCATCACGCAGTTGGTCGGTCATCTTGTTGAGTAAGATGGAAACCGGCGGCACTTCGAAGCGGGTATACCGAGCAAGCTCACGAAGCTCATTGAGCATACCCTGCGTACCACGCACGAACTCACGGGCAGTCAGCAATTCGGGAACGATGGGTGAGACTAGATGATCGGCGGCAAGAACGGCCATCTCGAGCAGAATCGAGCGGGCACCCTGGGTATCGATAAGGATGGCGTCATAGCGATCGGCAAAGCGATCCAACAGGCCGATTAGGCGGAAGCGACCGTTCGGTGCATTGAGCAACAGCTGCTGTAGCTGATTCCGATAGTCATTGGATACGATGATATCGAGATTGGGGATGGATGTGCGGGAAATGATCTGATCGAGTTCGACCAATTCGGTAGCGAGCAGCTCGTACACCCCGCCAGGGGCCGGCTGTGAAAGATCATAATACGAGGAAAGCGTGGGCTGGGAATCCAGGTCGATGAGGAGAACTCGGAAGCCTGCATCGGCCAGGAGGCCGCCCAGATTGGCGGTTGCGGTGGTTTTACCCACGCCGCCCTTGGAACAAACCGTAGCAGAAACACGCATGAAACTGCACCTCACTCATTAGTAAATGAAGCGAGTGCAGAGTTTTCACGCCTTAGCTATGGTGCCGACACCAGGAGTCGAACCCGGGACCTACTGATTACAAGTCAGTTGCTCTACCAACTGAGCTATGTCGGCATAGCATAGAGACGTTGGCGTGGCTGGGGTACCAGGATTCGAACCTGGGAATGCCGATACCAAAAACCGGTGCCTTACCACTTGGCGATACCCCAGCAGTGTGGTGGCCAGAGACGGAATCGAACCGCCGACACGGGGATTTTCAATCCCCTGCTCTACCAACTGAGCTATCTGGCCGCTGCCAACGGGGACATATTTAAACGCAAAGCTTCGCGACGGTCAAGCCTTTTTATTTCAAAAAGATGGCGAGTCTGGCTCACTCCTCGCCGACCGTCGGAACGTCACGCTTTGGGCGGCACGTACCCCTCGGCCTGATCGGTATCGCGGTTGTCCAGGAAGCGTTCCATCTGCTCCATGAGGTATTCGCGCGCCTGCGGATCGAGCAGGTTGAGGTGCTTCTCGTTGATCAGGCGCGTCTGGTGGGCCTGCCACTCTTCCCAGGCTTGCCGGGATACGGTGCGCTGGATCTCGAGACCTGTCTCGCCGGGTAGCGGCGGGAACGGCAGTGCCTCGAGCTCTTGCTGGTACTTGCGGCAAAAAACGGTCTGGCTCATGGCGTGTCCTCTTCGGCGTGGGTGGGCAGTTGCTGCAGTTTCTCCAACAGCGACTTGACCGGTGCGGCCAGCCCGATGCTGACAGGTGTATGCGGGTTATACCAGAGCCGGCCCGACTCGGTCACGGCACCGGCCGAACGCGCCAGCGTCACTGGCTGCGGCAGAATGGTCAGGCGAAAGTGGCTGAAGGTATGCGTAAACGCCTGCCAGGGCGTTTCCCGGTGCGCACCGGGAGCATGACTATCGAGCCAGGCCTGCAACGCCCTGTCGTCGTCGAACTGCGGGAAGCACCACAGCCCACCCCAGATCCCGCTGGGTGGCCGCTGCTCGAGAAGGAACCCACCCTGGCCGTCGCTCAGCAGCAGCATGATAGTGCTGCGCTCTGGCAACGTTTTCTTGGGCTTGGATTCGGGGAAGCGCCGCTCGTCGCCCCGTGCATGGGCGACACAGACGTCCTCGAAGGGGCACAGTAGGCAGCTCGGCTTGCCGCGCGTGCATAGCGTGGCGCCCAGATCCATCATGGCCTGAGTGTAGTCAGGCAGGCGGCGATCCGGTGTGTAATGTTCGGCGAGTCGCCACAGTTCGCGTTCCACCGGCGTCCTTCCGGGCCAACCCTCGACCGCGTGCAACCGCGCCAGCACCCGCTTGACGTTGCCATCGAGAATCACCGCACGCTGACCGGTACTGATGCTGATGATGGCACCCGCCGTGGAGCGTCCGATGCCCGGCAGCGCCGCCATGGCCTCGAGACTGTGCACGGGAAATTGGCCGCCATGCTCCGCGACGACCACCTGGGCGGCACGATGCAGATTGCGGGCACGGGCGTAGTAGCCCAGGCCGGTCCACAAATGCAGTACCTCGTCCTGCTCGGCAGCCGCCAGGTCTTCGACGCGGGGAAACCGGGCCATGAAGCGCTCGTAGTAGGGAATGACGGTGGTCACCTGCGTCTGCTGCAGCATGATCTCCGAGATCCAGATCCGGTATGGCGTCTTGTCGTACTGCCAGGGCAGCGTCTTGCGGCCGTAGCGGTCGAACCATTCGAACAGGCGTAGCTGGAAAGCGTCGGGTGTCAGATCGATGGGATGTGCTTGCGTCATGGTTCCGGGCATAAAAAAGCGCCGATGGGGGAATCGGCGCAGGACTGGCTTGTCGAGGTGCCGCTACCGTGCCCCGCCGGGGCGACGGCGACACGGCACCGGTTGCTCATTCGAATAGACCGCGGATCGCGTTGCGAAGTTCCTGGTTTTTCTCCTCGCCGAGACGCTCCTCGATCTTCTCGCTGATCTTTTCGGCGGCCTTCCGCTTGACCTCGTCCCGAGCCAGGCTGGTCAATGCCTTCTCGAAAGCATCGCGGTCGAAGCGGCACCACTGGTTGGGCTCGCCATCCAGGCTGCCTTCGCAGTGCACCGGCAGCGGCACGCGCTCCAGGCGTGGATTGACGTTACAGGCGGCATCGGCGGTATCCACGAAGCGAGCCCGTGCATCATAGACGAAGCGCTCCGTGGGCAGGTTGAGTTCGCCTTCGCCAGTGAGCTCGATGCCGGGAATCGCGATATGCAGATCCTCGTTGTGCACCACACCGTTGGTCACGGCGAGATTGCCGTCGAGGCGATCGAAACGCGTATCCGGGCTCCACTCACGACTCGTCGTTTCCCCTTCGAGCATCGCGACCGCCGTGCACAACTCCTGGGACACGTTGACGTCGAATATCGCGCCATCGGCAATACGGAACGTCGCCTGACCGTTGAGGTTGCGCTCGAGCGTATCGAGGCTGTTGGTTCGCGAGGTGAATTCGCCGTTCAGATTGAGGCGGCCACGCAGGGGCGAAGGCTCGCCACTGAAGTCCTCGACCAGCGGCACGACCTGGACGTTCTCCAGACGCGGCGCGAATGCCCAGCGAATCGGCGTCTCGCGCACGTTCAGGCTGGCCGTCGTGTTGAGCGTGCCGTCGTAGAGTCTGGCCGTGAACGATTCCAGACGATGGGCGCCCTGTTCGCCTGCCAGCTTCAGCGACGGCGACAACAGAGTGACTCCCTTGGCCTTGACCTCGTCGAAGGCCAGTTGGCCATTCACGGACAGGCCGCGTAGCAGATCCACCGGCACCAGCTCATCGGCGGCCTCCTGGGCATAGGCTGGCTCGATAGCGAGCCCGTTTAGCCAAGCCGTCTCTTCACCTGCCACGCCCTCTTCCTCGCTGACCGGCGGCAAATAGGCGTCAAGATCGAGGCGATCGCCCTGCAGGTCGAAAGTGAGCGATTGTCCGTCGAGCCCCGCTCCCAACCGCCCGGTCAGGGTGGTTTCGTCGACCACGAGAGTCAGGCCGGTCAGGGTGACCTGGTCCAGATTGCCCTTGAGCGGGCTGGTAAGGGCGATCTCGCTCAACGCCTCGTCATTGGCGGTGTCGAGTTCGACACCGAACCGCTCCAGCCAAGGACGCAACGACAGCGGCGCGAGGTTGACCTGGCCGGTGTAGCTGGGCGCGGTCATCAGATCGGACAAAGACAAAGTGCCGGAGAGCTTGAGGTTCTTGCCACTGGTCAGCAGGAGATCATGAATCTGTGCTGTGCCCTGCTGCGTATTGGCCTCGGCGGCAAACGTCAAGGTCGCTGGCAACGCCTCTTCTCCCAGAGAAGGATGCTCGAAGCTGGCCGTAACCTCGCCCTCATCGAGCTGGAAATGGCCATTCGCCAGTTCAGCGACCACTCGACCGGCCTCGAGCGATAGCGTCTGCTCGCGCTCCTGAAGCTCGGCCAGTTGGGTCAGGGTCTTTACGTTCAGGTCCTGAAGCGTATAACGGTTTTCCTCGAGGTCGAGGCGCACCTTGCTCTGCAGCGAGACGTCGCTGGTCAGGCTCGGCGAGACGCTGTCGACCACGAAGCTGGCCTTGAGCGGAAAGGCCTTGGCCGGGTTGACATTGGTCCCGGTCAGCGCCAGGTCGCGTAGCGTGATGTCCAGGTCGCTTCGTGCGTCGGCGTAGCGAATGCGGCTGTTCTCGACTTGCACCCGGGCTATGTCCAGCGCGATGCCTGTCTCTTCCTGAACGTCGCTGGCTGGCGCCGCTGAAGCGCCCTGCCCGCCAGCGTCCTGGGTTGCCGTATCGCCGAGCTGCTCGAGTAGCGCTTCCCAGTTGCCCCGGCCCTGCGCGTCACGCTCCAGATCGAGCTGCATGCCGTCGAGAATCAGCCCATCGATGGCGACATCCCCGGACAGCAGCGGCGCAAAAGCCATGCTCACCTCGGCCCGCTCGATGGCGGCAAACGCGGTCTCGTCATGGGGCTGGCGCGGCAGCCAGGCGCGCGCGTCTTCTACGCTGACCCCCAGGCGCGGATAGAACGACCAGTTCAAGGGACCATCCAAAGCCAGCTCCAACCCACTCTGCTGACGAACGGCATCGATCAGGCGAGGCTTGAGATCGTTGGGGTCGAAAAAGGTGGTGATGTACACCACCGCGCCGACCACGACCACGCCCAATACACCGATAATAGCCAGTAGAGCTCGCACCAGCCCTCTCATTGGCATCCTCCTGACGCTAAGGGGTTGAGTTCGAAATAACAGCCGCTCGCCTCGAGCCGATACCCAAGACGCACCAGCAACAACTGATCCTCGAGATACAACTGCGAGGCCTCGATACGTAGTACGGCGCCCTGATCATGGGCCGTTTCGGCGATCAGAATCAGCAGTCGCGAGCCCACGCCGCGTCGCCGAGTGGCCTTGCGTACGCAAAAATGCGACAGCCACCAAGCGTCGACCTGCTTGGTGACGCTGACGGCCGCCAGCAGACGGTCATTGAACAGGGCGCAGCAAAAGACACCGCCATATTCGAGATGTTCACGCACGAAGGCATCGGGCGCTCGCGGCAGGCGCTCTGCCGGTGCGTCGTGATAGATGCGTGACAGGTCCGTGCGAACCTGCTCATCGACCGTCCAGCGGGTGTGATCGACTTCCTCTAGCGTTACCGGCATGCATCGTCTCCCGTGACGGAACGACAATGCCGCCGCTCCCGTTCTTGTGCCCGCATTGTAGCGGATGGGCGTAGCGATTCTCTATAATGGCAAGCCCGGTTGACGCCGCATGTGCTAGCAATGTGCGTTGGCCACCATGCATCCGGTGCCGCCACCGGAATCAGAGCCCGTAGGGAGAAAGCTCGGATGGACAGCCCGACGATACCCGAGCGTGTCGCCACGGTGTCACGCGACACCTCCGAAACCCAGATCACGGTGACCGTGAACCTTGACGGCACTGGCCGCTTCAAGGCCGAGACCGGTGTACCTTTCCTGGATCACATGCTCGATCAGATCGCACGCCATGGCCTGATCGACCTCGACATCGTCGCCAAGGGCGACCTGCACATCGATGACCATCACACCGTCGAGGATCTCGGCATCACCCTGGGACAGGCCTTCGACCGGGCGATCGGCGACAAGCGCGGCATTCGTCGCTATGGTCATGCCTATGTGCCGCTGGATGAAGCGCTGTCCCGCGTGGTCATCGACTTCTCCGGTCGTCCGGGCCTGTTCATGGACGTCGAGTTCACCCGCGCTGCCATCGGCCGGCTGGATACCCAGCTGTTCTGGGAATTCTTCCAGGGCTTCGTCAATCACGCCCGGGTGACGCTGCACGTCGACAACCTCAAGGGCTTCAATGCCCACCACCAGGCCGAGACCATATTCAAGGCCTTCGGCCGTGCCCTGCGCATGGCGGTGGAGCCGGATCCACGCATGGCCGGGCAGATGCCTTCCACCAAGGGCTGCCTTTGATCATCAACCGCGAGGAGCGAGCATGACGATTGCCGTCATTGATTATGGCATGGGGAATCTCCATTCGGTGGCCAAGGCCCTCGAGCATGTCACCCACGAACACGTGGTGATTACCCGTGACCCCCGCAGCATTCGCGGGGCGACCCGCCTGGTCCTGCCGGGCCAGGGCGCCATGCGCGATTGCATGGGCGAGCTCCAGCGCACCGAACTGCGGGGATTGGTTCAGGAGCTGTTGGCCTCCCAGTCGAAACCGTTGCTGGGCATCTGTGTCGGTCAGCAGATGCTGATGGAGCGCAGCGAGGAGAATGGCGGCATCGAGTGCCTAGGCTTTCTGCCCGGCCAGGTACGCCATTTTGGCCCGGATCTGCGCGACGATGAAGGCCGGCGGCTCAAGGTTCCGCACATGGGCTGGAACCAGGTCACCCAGCGCCACGCGCACCCGCTCTGGGAGGGCATCGAGGACGGCGCGCGCTTCTACTTCGTGCATAGCTATTACGTCGAGGCTGCGCGCGACGAGGATATCTTCGGCACCACGCAGTACGGTGGCGTCGAGGCGCATGTGGCGACCGGGCGCGATGCCGTCTTCGCGATCCAGTTCCACCCCGAGAAGAGCGCCGACGCCGGGCTGCGGTTGCTGGAGAACTTCGTCAACTGGGCTCCTTGAGCGCGTCAGAAAACCTCTGTCCGCGAGGATGGATTGCCTTCCGATTCGCCACTACGTTTCATCGCGCGCTGGTGCCTTCCGGTGCGCTCACGAGGACATGACATGCTGGTTATTCCCGCCATCGATCTCAAGGACGGTCAATGCGTCCGCCTCAAGCAGGGGCGCATGGATGACGCCACTAGCTACGGCGACGACCCGGTGGCCATGGCCGCGCGCTGGGTCGAAACCGGCGCACGGCGCCTACACCTGGTGGACCTCAACGGCGCGTTCGAGGGCAAGCCGGTCAATGGCCAGGCGGTCACCGCCATCGCCCGCGCCTACCCTGACCTGCCGATCCAGATCGGCGGTGGCATTCGCTCTGCCGAGACTATCGAGCATTACCTGAATGCCGGGGTCTCCTACGTGATCATCGGCACCCAGGCGGTCAAGGATCCGGCATTCGTCACCGAGATGTGCCGGCTGTTCGAAGGTCATGTCATCGTCGGCCTGGATGCCCGCGACGGTTTCGTGGCCACCGATGGCTGGGCCGAGGTATCGACCCTCAAGGCCACCGAACTGGCCAAGCGTTTCGCCAACGACGGCGTCTCGTCGATCGTCTACACCGACATCGCCCGCGACGGCATGATGCAGGGCGTCAACATCGACGCTACCGTGGAGCTTGCGCGTGAAGGCGGCCTGCCGGTGATCGCCTCCGGCGGAGTCACCAATCTCGACGACATTCGCGGCCTGGCGCGCGTCGCCGATCAGGGCATCCTCGGCGCCATCACCGGTCGCGCCATCTACGAGGGGTCGCTCGACGTCGCCGCCGCGCAGCGGCTGTGCGACGAGATGGGCAACGAGCCCGACGCCAACGCAACTCGGAAGAATTGATCATGGGCCTGGCCAAACGCATCATTCCCTGTCTCGACGTCGACGCCGGCCGTGTGGTCAAGGGCGTCAACTTCGTCGGCATCCGCGATGCCGGCGATCCGGTGGAGATCGCCAAGCGCTACAACCAGCAGGGCGCCGACGAGATCACCTTTCTGGACATCACCGCCAGCCACGAAGACCGCGACACCACCGTGGAGATGGTCGAACGCATCGCCGGCGAGGTGTTCATTCCGCTGACCGTGGGCGGCGGCATACGCACCTGCGAAGACATTCGCACGATGCTCAACGCCGGCGCCGACAAGGTCTCGATCAATACCGCCGCGGTGACCAACCCCGACTTCGTGCGCGAAGCCGCCGAGCGCTTCGGCAGCCAGTGCATCGTGGTCGCCATCGATGCCAAGCGCGTATCCGGGGAAGGCGAAACGCCGCGCTGGGAAATCTTCACCCATGGCGGACGCAAGCCTACCGGACTCGATGCCGTGGAATGGGCCCGCAAGATGGTGGACTACGGTGCCGGTGAACTGCTGCTGACCAGCATGGACCGCGATGGCACCAAGGCCGGTTTCGATCTGGGCGTGACCCGGGCCATTTCCGATGCCGTCGTCGTTCCGGTGATTGCCTCGGGCGGGGTCGGCAACCTCGACCACCTGGTAGAGGGCGTGACGAAGGGCGCCGCCGATGCCGTACTCGCCGCGAGCATCTTTCACTTCGGCGAGTACACGATTCCCGATGCCAAGCGCTACATGGCCGAACATGGCATCGAAATGCGCCTGTAGCGCCAGGGCGGTCAGTCGAGACTCAGGCCCAGATTGCTGACGCCACCATTGCGGCCGAAACGCCGCAATGACTTGAGAGCCTCGCGTCCCAGCTCGTCCTCGACCTGCTCGAGCACGGCCAGTTGAAAGTCGAACTCGTCGTCCATGAGCGGGTGCTGGCGAATGCGCTCTGCGTTGCGATCGGCATCGTCCTCGTCGCTGCCTTCGGTCATCTCGATGAAGGCTTGCACCCCATTACGCGACACTTGGCTGACTTCCTGAGGCGCTTCCTCCGCGTCGCCCTGCAGGGCATCGAGTAGTGCCGACAGGGCGACTACGCTTTCCACGGCGCGCCGGGCGCCGAAGCTGTCGTCATCCGCCGGCGGCTCGAGCTCCGCCAGTTTTTCGGCCTGGCGGGCGAAGTCGATACGCGCCTCGCGCACCAGCAGGCTCTCCCAGACCAGATCGAGCACGACGCGTAGACCGTGGGGGTCGCCTTGTCCGGTCATCTGGGCATAAAGCATGTAATTGGGCAGCAGGCGCTCGCACAGCGCCGCCATGAAGGCCAGTCGTTGGCGCTTGCCAAGACGTCCTAGCCGAGCCTTGAATCCTGTCGCGGGTGACGGGCTCATATCGGTTTCCTTGGTTACGTTCATGTCAGGGCCACAACAGTTCGGCATCGATGCGCCCTCGCGCATCGAAGACCACCCCTTCTGCCCGCAGTCGCTCGCGTTGACGTACCGCACCGTCATGCTCGGTGACCTTGAGACTGGCATTGACGACCCGGTGCCAGGGCAAGCCATGCCCATCGGGCAACTGCCCCATGGCACGCCCGACCATGCGAGCCGTAGCGCCATCGGTCATTTTCGCTATACGGCCGTAGGTCGTCACGCGTCCCTCGGGAATACGCGACACGATGGTATAGATCTGCTCCAGCAATTCACTCCGGGACATGCCCCACCTCACCAGAAGCCTTTACAAAATCCGGCTCGCCGGCCATCCAGTACTGGACGCTGCCGCCGAGCTTAACCATCATGACGTCATCATGCATATCTACTTTCTACAGCACGCTGCCTATGATGGCCCCGCCCGCCTGGCCGATTGGCTCACCGGGATGGGACACAGCCACAATACCTGTCACCTGTATGCTGGCGAAGTACCGCCACGGCTCGAGGATTGCGACGGATTGATCCTACTCGACGGTCCGCAGGAACTCGACGACACCGAACGTCATCCCTGGCTGCGCCGCGAGAAGAAACTGGTCAACCGCGCCCTGAAAAGCGGCAAGCCGATCCTGGGGATCGGCTTCGGGGCCCGCCTGATCGCCGCCGGCCTGGGTGCCGTCGTGTCGCGGGGCACCTATGCCGAGACCGGCTGGCATACCGTGACGCTGGCACCGGACAGTCCTTTCGACCTGCCCGAGCACTTCGAGGCCTTCCATTGGCACCGGGACATCTTCGGCCTGCCCGACGATGCGCTACCGCTGGGGGCCAGCTCGGCCAGTCCGGTGCAGGGCTTCGCCTGGGACCGCGGCCGCGTGGTCGGCTTGCAGTGCCGCCTGGAGGCGACCCACAGCAGCGTCGAGTCGCTGCTCAGCCATGCGCCGACAGACCTGGAACACCAGCAGGGGCCCTACGTCCAGAGCCGCGAGGAAATCCTGGCCGACCCTCGGCGTTTCGACCAACTCGCTGCGCTGCTCGACCGTGTCATGCTGCGCTGGCTGGCAAGCCCCGTGGGGTGAAGGTCAGCCCGGCTGGCGATCCTGCCAGTCGCGAGCGAACGCCAGGCAACTTTCCCAGTCGCCGACGTACAAGAATGCCTTGTGCTGTTTTTCGAGCTGGTAGCGATACATCGGGTCGTAGTACTCAGTGAGCAGCGGCGCCAACCAAGCCTCGTGTGCCTGGGAATTGCCCCGTTCGTGCTCGCGAAACGCCAGCTGCTGAAGGCGCTGCAGGCGCGCCAACCGTGCACCGCCGAGCCTTTTGCGCAACCGGCCCAAGGCGCAGCTCAACTGCTTACGCATCAGCGCCCAGCCCAGCCACTCGCCATATTGGCCGGCATAGATCGTCCACAGGTCCTCGATATAGTCCTTGTGGATGCGCGCCAAGCGCCAATCCAGCGGCATCTCGACGCGAATGCGTGGCGCACGCTCCATCGCCTGCCAGAATGTCAGCGGCACGTTGATATTACCTATGTGGCGCGACTCATCCTCGACCACGCAGGGCCCCGGTATGCTCAGCAGGCGCAACCCCATGGCGTGCTCGAAATCGATCTGCACGGGCGCGGGCAGAGGGTGCCGGCCAAAGGCCGAACCCTTGTGTCGCGCACACGCTTCCAGGTCGAGTCCCGTGTCGAGCTGCTGGATCAACTCGGTCTTGGCGCAGCCGGTCAAGCCGCCCACCACCAGCAAGGGACGTTCGGCGGCGGCATCGATACGCGAGCACAGCGCCTGGCGCATGGCCTTCCAGCCACCGCGGATACGCGGCTGCTCGATGCCGTCGTCGGCCAGCCACTGCTGGACGATCTGCGAACGCAGGCCGCCCCGATAGCAGTAGATGAGCGCATCGGGATGCGCCTCGAGCGCCTGACGCCAGGCGGACAGCCGTGAGCGGCGAATCCCGCCGGAGACCAGCCGTTGCCCCAGGGCGATCGCTGCCCGTTGACCTTCCTGCTTGTAGCAGATGCCCACCTGGCGACGCTCTTCGTCACCCATCAATGGCAGGTTGATGGCGCCAGGCAGCGCCCCTTGGGCAAACTCGACCGGCGCCCGCACATCGATCAACCGCCGTCCCTGGCGGAGCCACTCAAGATCCGGCTCGACCAGAGGTAGTGTCATCCACGCACCTCGATCAGGGCCTCGCCATCGGCCTTGAGACATTCGCCAAAGGGCTTCAGGTCGAGCTCATAGGCTCGTCCGATACGCTCGACATCGTCGGCCCAGGATGGATGCACGGCGAGCAACAGGCCACCGGAGGTCTGCGGATCGCACAACCACTGCCAGTGAGCTTCGTCCATGGCCGGCAATTTACTGCCCAGCGCATTGCGGTTGCGTTCGCTCCCCCCCGGCACGGCACCCTGCCGGCGGTAGGCTTCGGCCTCTGCCAAGCGCGGCAACTGCTTGAAGTCGATGCGTGCCTTGACGCCACTGGCGGCGCACACTTCAGCCAGATGGCCGGCCAGCCCGAAGCCGGTCACGTCGGTCATGGCGTGCACGCCGGATACGCGGGCCAACTCGCTGCCGATGACATTGGGGACCAGCATGGTCTCGCGCGCCAGATCGTGATGACCGATTTCGAGCAGGCCTTTCTTTTCGGCAGTGGTAAGCAACCCGACGCCCAGCGGCTTGGTGAGGTAAAGCAGATCGCCGGGCTGTGCCCCCTTGTTGAGCTTGAGGTAGTCGAGATCGACCAGGCCGTTGACGGACAGACCGAAGATCGGCTCGGGCGCATCGATCGAATGCCCCCCGGCCAGGGCTAGCCCCAGTTCGCGGCATACCGACTGGGCGCCGGCCACCACGTCCCCGGCGATATCGGCGCCGAGCTTGTCGAGTGGCCAACCGAGGATACCCAAGGCCATGACCGGCGTGCCGCCCATGGCGTAGACGTCGCTGATGGCGTTGGTCGCTGCGATGCGGCCGAAGTCGAACGGATCGTCGACGATGGGCATGAAGAAATCGGTCGTCGCGATCATTCCGCGTCCGTCGCCCAGATCGTAGACGGCCGCATCCTCGCGCCCCTGATTGCCCACGATCAGGCGTGCATTGCTGGCCCCGGGGCCGGCCTTGCTGAGAATGCCGTCGAGAACGTCGGGGGCGATCTTGCAGCCGCAACCGGCTCCATGGCTATATTGGGTCAGGCGAATGGCGCTCATCGGTTACCTCCTTGCAAACTGTCATAGCATTCTACCGCAGTAACATACTGCAGCCTCATAGCGCTTCCAGCGCTTCGGCGAGCTTGTCGACGGCGGTCACCTGCATGCCGTCAGGTATCGTCTTGGGCACGTTGGCTTTGGGTACGATGGCCCGGGTGAAGCCATGCTTGGCCGCTTCGACGATGCGCTCCTGGCCACTGGGCACCGGCCGTATCTCACCAGACAAGCCCACTTCGCCGAATACCACCAGTTCACGCGGCAACGAGCGATTCTGCAAGCTCGATACCACTGCCAGCAGTACGGCCAGGTCGGCACTGGTCTCGAGCACCTTGACGCCCCCTACGACGTTGAGGAAGACGTCCTGATCGCCGGTGAACAATCCACCGTGTTTGTGCAGCACCGCCAGCAGCATAGCCAAGCGGTTGCCATCGACCCCCACCGCTACGCGGCGCGGATTGCCGAGGGCGGATTCGTCGACCAGTGCCTGCACCTCGACGAGGATCGGCCGGGTGCCTTCCCAGACCACCATGACCAAACTACCCGGCGCCTGTTCCTCGGCACGCGAGAGGAAGATCGCACTGGGATTCTTCACTTCCTTCATGCCGTGCTCGAGCATGGCGAACACGCCTAGCTCATTGACCGCTCCGAAACGGTTCTTCTGGCCGCGCAGAGTCCGGAACCGCGAATCCGCTCCGCCTTCCAGCAGCAGCGAAGCGTCGATCATGTGCTCCAGTACTTTGGGGCCGGCCAAGGTGCCATCCTTGGTGACATGCCCGACCAACAGCAGCACGGTATTGGACTGTTTGGCGAAACGCGTGAGCGCACTGGCCGACTCGCGCACCTGGGCCACGCCGCCGGGTGCCGAGCTGATGTCCTCCAGATGCATGGTCTGGATGGAGTCGATGATCAGGATTTCCGGCTTCTCGCGTTCGGCGACGCCCAGGATGGTCTCGATGCTGGTTTCGGCGAGCATCTTCAGGCCCTGCACCGGCAGTTGCAGCCGGTGGGCGCGCATCGCCACCTGCGACAGCGATTCCTCCCCGGTCACGTACAGTACGCGGCGCTGTTGGGCCAGCTTGCATGCCACCTGCAACAGCAGCGTCGACTTGCCGGCCCCCGGGTTGCCCCCGAGCAATACGGCGGAGCCAGGCACCAAGCCACCGCCCAGTACACGGTCGAACTCGCCGAACGTCGACGACAATCGGGGCACCTCGGTGAGGTCCACGGCGGACAGGTCGACGACCTCTCGCGATACGATGCCCGCATAACCGCTACGTCCACTGGCGGCAGCGCTTGCTCCCGGGCGCGACGGCGCCAGACGCACCTCGCTCAGCGTGTTCCATTCCCGGCAACTGGCACATTGCCCCTGCCATTTGGTGTACTCGGCGCCACATTCGGTACATACGAAAGCGCTCTTCGCTTTGGCCATCGCGGCTCGGTCTCCCCTACCTCGTTACGCCTATTCTACCAGCCGCGCCATCAGACACAGAAACGCCAGGGGCGGCCCCGAAGGCCGCCCCTGGCATCGATCGAAAAACCCGAATTACTGACGCTGGAGACGCAGCATTTCGCCATTTTCGAAACGACGACGCTGAGGATCGATCAGTTCGAGCGTGTTCTCATCGAGCTTGAGGAAGTAATACACCTGCCCTTCGCCCTGTGGCGTCAACTCGTACACGGTCGCTTCAGGATCGGCAGCCGTGCCGCTGAGAACGTCCCACTGCCCCTGATAGGTTTCAGCGGGCGGGTTCTGCGGATGCTCGCGATAATTCGCATCGAGCGTGAAGGTACGCTCGGGGTCGGCCGATGCCTCGGTTCCCTCTAGAGCCACTTCGATATCGATGCCCGCACAGTTGCGACACGGCAAGGTGCCCTCGTAGACCGCCGCCTGATCTTCGGCGGTCATTGCGTCGGGCGCTTCCCCCTGCTGGGTGCCGGCTGCACAACCGCCCAGCAATGCCAGCAACGCGGAACCGGCCAGCAACGTCCTGATCTGCATATGTCTCCTCCTAACCAATGGGTGCAGGCTGCTCTGTTACAGTCAGCTAGGCTACAGCATAGCGGTAAGCTACGTCCGATGACAGAGCCAACCACACTCCCAATCAGTCCAGCGTCGGATAGTCGGTGTAACCCTCGGCACCACCGCCATAGAAGGTCGCCGGATCAGGCTCGTTGAGCGGTGCCTCGCGGCGGAAACGCTCGACCAGATCGGGGTTGGCAACGTACGGCCGGCCGAAGGCTGCAGCATCGCCCAGCCCCTCCGCGATGAGGCGCTCGGCCCGCCCCGCCGTGTAGTGCCCGCAATAGATGAGCGTCCCATGGAAGCTGTCGCGCAACTGCCTGCGGAAGTCATCCGTCAGTTGCGGCCCTTCACCGGTCCAGTCCGGCTCGTTGATGTGCAGATAGGCGATCTTGCGCAGCGACAGCTGCTCCGCCAGATAGCGCATCATGGCTTCGGGCTCGTCATCCGTCAGGCCGAAAATCTCGATGAACGGCGACAGACGCACGCCCACCCGATCAGCGCCCATTTCCTGGCTGACCGCATCGACGACTTCCAGCAGCAGGCGGGCCCGATTGACGACGTTGCCACCATAACGGTCGGTACGCTTGTTCGAGCCGGTAGCCAGGAACTGCTGCAGCAGATAGGCGTTGGCGGCATGCACCTCGACCATGTCGAATCCGGCCCGCTTGGCGCGCCTGGTGGCCTGGCGGTAGTCATCGATCAGGGCTGGGATCTCGTCGGTCTCCAGCGCACGTGGCGTACTGGTCGGATGTTGCCCGGCAGAGCCGTCGGCAAACTCGACGAAGCATTGCGCCCCTTCACCGCGCAGCGCACTGGGCGCGACCGGCTGCTGGCCGTCGGGCTGGACCATTTCATGGGAAACGCGGCCGACGTGCCAGAGCTGCAGAGCGATGCGACCGCCTTCGCGGTGCACGGCATCGACGACCTTCTGCCAGCCGGCTTGCTGCGCATCGGTGTAGATTCCCCGGCGTGTAGACATAGCCACGCGCCGTCGGGGAAATGTTGGTCGCTTCACTGATGATCAGGCCGGCCCCGGCACGCTGGGCATAATAAGTGGCCTGCAGATCGACCGGGATGCTGTCGGGTGTCCGCGCGCGGGTCAGCGGCGCCATGATCACGCGGTTGGGCAGTTCGAGACGCCCCATGGTCAGTGGTGAAAGCAGTTTGTCGAAAGCCATGCTATCTCCTTGTGCAAGCATTCGGATGGGCAATGCCAAGCAACATGGCGATCGTTAGAAAACTAATCAAGGTCTGCCAGCCATTGTTTCTTTCAACTGCCCCCCATAGAAAAAACGAATCCCAGCACGGCCGGCATTACCAGCAGGCTGCCCAGGTTGCCGATCAGTACCAGCGAGGCGACCTGCTGGGGTTGCTGGCGGTACTGCTCGGCCAACAGGTAATTGAGTACTGCCGGAGGCAATGCAGCGAATACCCAGAGCGATGCCGCCTGAAGCCCCTGTAGATCCAGCCAGTGGATGAGCGGCCAGGCAAGGATCAGCCCGCTCAATGGGCAGGCCACCGCACCCAGTACGCCGATTTTCCAGTCGCTGAAATCGACATCGAGCATGCGTACCCCGAGGGCGAACAGCATCAGCGGAATGCTGACGCCGCCCAGCATGTTCATTGCCTCGAGCAGCCAGCCCGGCAGGGGAATCCCGCCCAGATTGAATACCAGGCCCGCCAGGCTGGCGAAGACGATGGGCATGCGCAGTATTCGCCACACCGGCGTGCGTGGATCGAGCATGTACAGGCCCACCGAAAAGTGCAGCAGCATCTCGATGATGAACAGCACCACCGCGGCGGGCAGGGCCTCTTCGCCAAACGCCAGGACCAGCAGAGGAATCCCCATGTTGCCGGTGTTGTTGAACATCATCGGCGGCAGGAACGTCTTCAGATTCAGGCGCAGCACGTGCGCCAGAGGCCACAGCAACAGGCCCGAACCGAGCACGATGATCACCGCCGCCAAGGCAAGCGAGGCATAATCCTGCAGCGGCGCCTGACGATCGGCCAGTACCGCGAACACCAGCAGCGGCACGAACAACTCCATGTTCAGAGTGTTGAGCCCCCGAATGTCCGGCGTTCGGTAACGTCCGTAGAGCGTTCCGCAACCAGTGATCAGGAACACGGGAAGCAGCGTGGCAAGTATCTTGGCGATCATGACGGAATCCGGGACGGAACAAAGCTAGCAGCCTAACATGGCGGCGCTTGCGCGACCCGGCGGCTCACGTCACCATTGGTATAACGTTCTATCCCACCGATGCGAGACGTCATGAGCAGATTCTGGAGCCCCGAGGTACGCGAGCTGACACCTTACGTCCCCGGTGAGCAGCCCCGCGAGCGGCTGATCAAGCTGAACACCAACGAGAACCCCTATCCACCGGCGCCCGGTGTCGAGCAGGCACTACGCAGCTATCCCGCCGATCATCTACGCCTCTACCCCGACCCCGACGCCACTGCCCTGCGCGACGCCCTGGCCAGGGAATATGGGGTCGACACCGACCAGGTCTTCGTCGGCAACGGCTCAGATGAGGTTCTGGCATTGGCCTTTCAGGCCTTTTTCCGCCAGGACAAGCCGCTGCTCATGCCGAGCATCACCTACAGCTTCTACCCGGTTTACTGCCGCCTGTACGCAATCAAGTCCCGTACACTCGCTCTGGATGATCACTGGCAGGTGCCGCTGGAGGCCATGCACGGCGACAATGGCGGTATCATCTTTGCCAACCCCAACGCCCCGACAGGGCATGGCCATGGTCGCGATGCCATTGCCGGCCTGCTCGAGCGCAACCGTGACAGCGTAGTATTGATCGATGAGGCCTATGTCGACTTCGGCGGCGAGAGCGCCGTACCGCTGGTAGCAAGCTATCCCAACCTGCTGGTGACCGGCACCTTTTCCAAGTCGCGCAGCCTCGCCGGACTGCGCCTGGGTTATGCCATCGGTTCACGCGAGCTGATCGGGGGACTCGAGCGGGTCAAGAACTCGTTCAACTCCTACCCCATCGATAGCCTGGCGATTGCCGCCGGTGTCGCTGCCCTGGAAGACCGGGCACACTTCGATGCCTGCCGGGCGAAGGTCATCGCCACCCGCGAGCGCACCCGGCAGCGCATGGAGAGCCTGGGCTTTACCGTGCTGCCATCGCAGACCAATTTCCTGCTCGTGACGCACCCCGATTTCAACGCCGGAGAGCTATTCACCGGGCTACGCGAACGCGGAATCCTGGTGCGGCATTTCAATACGGAAGCACTGCGGGACTTCATGCGCATTTCCGTCGGCACCGACGATGAGATGGATAGCCTGATCGAGGCACTGGAAGGGCTCTGCCGCTAGGCGGCTATCGGGCATAAATAAAGCCCAGCTCACGCTGGGCTTTTTAGGGTTCCTTCCCGCAAACGAAAAAACCCCAGCCGGTTGGCTGGGGTTTTCGAAAAGATGCCTGACGATGACCTACTCTCGCATGGGGAGACCCCACACTACCATCGGCGCTGAGCGGTTTCACTGCTGAGTTCGGCAT
>NZ_JAKRFI010000008.1 GCF_022348165.1 Halomonas sp. McH1-25 | reverse complement strand
TTGACCATATAACACCCAAGGGGCCTTGCCAGGCCCGGGTGGCGGTCGCCACGACACACGGATACGCGAGTCGTATCGCTGTCAGCTTGATCACGTTGTAAAGCGCACCAGGTACTTGGGTGCTGCCTCTAGGCAGCACGCCACGCTTACGCCTGACGACCATAGCGAGCGGGTCCCACCTGACCCCATGCCGAACTCAGCAGTGAAACCGCTCAGCGCCGATGGTAGTGTGGGGCCTCCCCATGCGAGAGTAGGTCATCGTCAGGCATCTTTTCGAAAACCCCAGCCCAACCGGCTGGGGTTTTTTCGTTTGCGGGAAGGAACCCTAAAAAGCCCAGCGTGAGCTGGGCTTTATTTATGCCCGATAGCCGCCTAGCGGCAGAGCCCTTCCAGTGCCTCGCACAGGCTATCCATCTCGTCGTCGGTGCCGATGGAAAGGCGCATGAAGTCCTGCAGGGCGTCCGTGTTGAAGCTTTAATTCTGCGCCTGGTAGCTTTGCCGTTGCCTGGCGGTAGTGGCTTCACTGATTCACCACGCTTTGTGCCGGCCGAGCCGTTAAGCCTTCAATAATCATGAATACATACCGGGCAATTGACCTGCTAATTGGCGTTCCAGTAAAAAGACTTCTACGTTAGAAATGGTAAGTCATCCGTAAAGGAGTGGTACATGAAAGGAAGCCTATGGAAAACGCTGGGTCTGGCTGCAGTCGTGGCCATGCTGATGGGCGGGCTTGTCGGTTGTGAAGATGAGGGGCCCATGGAACAGGCTGGCGAGAATATGGATGAAGCGGCAGAGAATGCCGGCGATAGCGTAGAAGAAATGGGTGAGGATATTGAGGATTCTGCCGAGGAAGCTCAGAACTAATCGGCTGAGTTGCCATGCAGCTTGAAAGAAAAGAGCCGGGCCCAAGGGCCCGGCTCTTCATGGTGTTGCTAGAGGACTTGAGACGAGGTCAGGGAGCCGTATTCTGCTCAATACCCTGAATGTACCACGGCGCGCCATCCCGCAGGTCACGCACCAGGTGCCAAGTCTCGTTGAACTCATTCTGTTCGCCATTTTCATCCATGATGCCGTGGAACAGCACCGTGGCCTCCGCTTGGCGGTCGGTCTCGCGAACATCGCCTAGCTCGGCGAATAGGCGCACGATCTCGGTGCGGTTGTTGGCCGGTTGGTTGGCGCGCTCTTCACGCAGCAGGTTGTAAAGCTGCGGCGTTACGTACTCTTGAATGCCGCTGAGGTCATTGTTGTCCCAGGCGCGCTGCAGGGTCGTGAAGTGCTCCTTGGCACCGCCCAGGAAACGCTCCTTGTCGAACCATGCAGGGTATGCAGCTGCACCTCCGCCCAGACTGCTCGCCGTGAAAGCCTGCGGAGAATTGTCGGTGCGGGCCTGCGGTTGGTGACCATAGTCCTGCGGGCCACCGGCCGGTGCAGGCTGACGCTTCTTCCGGAACAGGCGGAAGGCCAGCCAAATGGCACCTGCAATTAGCAGCATGTCCAGCAGGCGCAGCTCATCGAAGGCGCCACCGAAGAACAGCGAAGCCAGTAGGCCACCGGCCAGTAGGCCTGCAAAGGGCCCAGCAAAGCGCGACAGACCTTGAGACGGCTGACGGGGCGGCGTGGCTGTAGCCGTGCGGTTGGGTGCCGCATCGGTAGTGTTCGCCGATCGCGAATAGGTGCCGAAGCTCTTGCCGCCGCCCAGGCGCTTGGCTTCTGCATGCTCGACTGCCAAGCCGAAGCCGAGCAGGCCGACCAGTAGCATGACAAACAGGTTTCTCATGGTGGTGTCTTCTCCCGAAGGGTAATGAAAAGGCTCGGAGCAGTTTACCCCCAGCCTTCGTCCCTGTCCCGATTCCTGCACGATAAGACGCCTCAGGAAGGATTTTGTTCCTTGCGGGTGAAGACCCAGGTGTCGCCTTGGGAGAGGGTAGGGTTGAAACGGTAACCGTCGATGTCGAATTCCTTGAGGCCTTCAGGATCATCGACTCGTTGCTGGATCATCCAGGCGGCCATCAATCCGCGGGCTTTCTTGGCATAGAAACTAATGATCTTGTACTGGCCGTTCTTGGCATCCTTGAATACCGGGGTAACGACTCGTGAGGAGAGACGCTTGGTGTCGATGGCCTTGAAATACTCGTTCGAGGCGAGGTTGACCAGCACGGGTGTACCGCTGTGGACGACGGCCGCATCAAGGTCCTGGGTCAGCCGCGCCTTCCAGAAGGCGTAAAGGTCTTTGCCGGCGTCGTTGGGCAAGCGGGTACCCATTTCCAGCCGATAGGGTTGGATCAGGTCGAGAGGGCGCAGCAGGCCGTACAGGCCAGAGAGAATTCGCAAGTGGTCCTGGGCGAAGGTGTTGTCCGCCTCGCTGAACGATGCGGCATTCAGTCCCACGTAGACGTCGCCTTGAAAGGCCTGAACGGCCTGTTTGGCATTCTCGAGGTCGAAAGGCGGAGCCCACTCGGCGAAGCGCGCGGCATTGAGGCCGGCCAGCTTGTCGCTGATGCCCATCAACTCGGCAATTCGCTGCGGAGAATAGTCACGCAGGATATCGATGAGAGCCTGGCTCTGTGGCAGGTAGTCGGGCTGGGTGTGAGTCGAGGTGGTCGGAGGCGTGTCGAAATCCAGCGTCTTGGCCGGGGAGATTACGCTCAGCATTAAGAGCTCCTGCATCTTGTGTCATGACGGGCAAGTATACCAAGCGTGACAGCGGGGGCCGATGCGGCCTCCGCTATCGCGTTCATAGTTCAAGGGCAGGGGTTGGAGAGGCGGCGATGTACCGTATCTATCTCGTCGATTACGGCCTGATCGAGTGATAAGTTCTCGCTGGCCAGGTTGCTTTCCAGTTGCTCCATGGTCGTGGCCCCGATGATATTGCTGGTCAGGAACGGGCGCGAGTTGACGAAGGCCAGTGCCATTTGTGCCGGATCGAGGCCATGCCGACGAGCGATATCGATATAGGCGTGGGTGGCTTCGTTGGCCACCTCCGAGGTGTAGCGCTTGAAACGCTCGTATAAGGTTAGACGGCCTTTGGGTGGCTGGGCGCCATCGAGATACTTGCCGGACAGCACGCCGAAGGCCAAGGGTGAGTAAGCCAGCAGACCGACCTGCTCGCGGTGGGCGATTTCGGCCAGGCCGACCTCGAAGCTGCGATTGAGCAGGTTGTAGGGATTCTGCACGCTGGCCACGCGCGGCACACCGATCGTGTCGGCGAGGTGCAAGCTATGCATGACGCCCCAGGGCGTCTCGTTGGACAGGCCGATGGCGCGTATCTTGCCAGCCTCGACCAGTTCTTTCAGGGCTGTCAACGTATCCGCCAAGGGCGTGGCGGTCTCTTCCGGGTCCGGCTGGTAGCCCAGCTTGCCAAAGAAGTTGGTGCTACGGTCCGGCCAGTGCAATTGATAGAGGTCGATGTAATCCGTCTGCAGGCGCTCGAGGCTGGCGTCGATAGCCTGATTGAGATGTTCTCGGGTCAGGCGTGGCCCGCCGCGGATGTGCTCCATGCCCGGACCGGCTGCCTTGGTAGCGATCACCAGGTCGTCACGCTTGCCGCGGGCCTTGAGCCAGCTGCCGATGAAAGCCTCGGTACGCCCTTGCGTCTCGCCCTTGGGCGGGACCGGGTACATCTCGGCGGTATCGATGAAATTGATGCCGAAATCGATGGCGCGGTCGAGCTGCTCGTGAGCCTCGGCTTCGGTGTTCTGTTCGCCGAACGTCATGGTTCCCAGGCAGAGTCGAGTGACATCGATTCCCGTTCGGCCAAGTGGTCGTTTCTGCATCCTGCAGGCTCCAATACTATTAGAGAAAAGACCATGGTAGCGAGGGCGGGAGAAAGCGGCAAACGAGGGTTGAGTCGGGCCTGCGGGGGGCGTATGCTTGCCCACCGTCGATCCGGCGGAGTCCGGATGGTTGGCAGCAAGGAGATGAAGCGTAGGCTGGCTCTAGATAGAGCTATATTCGACGTTGTCACCCTAGGCAAACTGGATTCAAGGTTCTTAACCATGCCGCAGGCATCTTCCCTGTTTACCCGGCTCGAATATCGTCTGGCCGAGCAGTTATTCCAAACTCGCTGGTTGCCGCGTTCGCCGCGTACCCAGCGCCTGACCATGCATCTTTTCCAGCGCTGTGCCGAAGCCGGGCACACGGCGGCGCTTTCAGTGTATGGCAACATGCTGTTCCATCGCGGCATGACGCCGCAGGACAAGGCGCGTGGCGCTCGCTATGTATTGCAGGCGGCACAGAGCGGGGATCCCGAGGCCCAGTATCAGGCTGCGCTGATCTACGAACATGGCTGTGCCCAGTATCCTCAGCGCACCGATAATGCCGTGACCTGGTATGCGCGTGCTGGAGAGGCAGGCCATCGTCTGGCAGCCAGGCGTCTGGCCCAGGCCTATTGGCAGGGTGAACTCGATCTGATGGTCGATACACAGCGGGCAGCGCACTGGCAGGCAATTGCCGACCAGCCGGTCTACAGTGCCGAGTTAGGCAATTCGCAGACACACTGAGCGATAAGCCAAGCCTGCAGATGCGTTTAATCCAACGCCAGGCAAGTCCGGGCATTAGCCCGGATTTCATGTTTACATAGGCAGGGTCTATAGCCGAGTCGTCTAGCCCGAACCAGATAGGAATGTGATGTGACGCTGCCCATCCTGCTCGATATCGAAGCGTCCGGTTTTGGCCGGGGCAGCTATCCTATAGAGGTTGGCTTGGCGCGCAGCGATGGCAGCACCTGCGCCTTTCTGATCCAACCGATCACGGAATGGACCCACTGGGACCCCAAGGCCGAATTACTGCATGGGATCTCGCGAGGGCGTCTGCAGCGCGAGGGGTACCCCATCGTCGAAGTGGCCCGCTGGCTCAACGACGAGCTCAGCGAGACCGGAATCGCCTACAGCGACAGTTGGGGTTACGACAATACCTGGCTGTCGTTACTGTTTCACCATGCCGGCATGTTGCCGCGCTTTCGCCTCGAAGCCCTGCGTCGACTGCTCAGCGACACGCAGCTTGCATTATGGAAGCGTACCAAGGAAGCCTTGGTGGAGGAGTGCGGAATTCGTCGCCACCGGGCCGGCGAAGATGCCCGATTGCTGCAGTTGACCTACCAGCATACTCTCGACCCGGCAGCGTTCCGCTAACGACACGGCGGGCTACCCCTCACCGCTCACCGACAGCAGGACCTTGCCGACACTGGCATTGCTTTCCAGATAATCCATAGCCTGCTCGGCATCCTGAATCGGCCATTCGCGATCGATCAACGGGCGAAGCTCATTGCGTGCCAGCCGCGGCCAGACATGGGCATGCAGTGCATCGAGAATGGCTCCCTTGCTCTGGGGTGTCTTGCTGCGTAGTGTCGAGCCTATCAAGCGTTGGCGCTTCATCAACATGCGTCCCATATCCAGTTCGGCGGTGCGCCCGCTCATCAGACCGATCAGCACCAAGCGTCCGTCCACGTTGAGGACCTGTTGATTGTCAGGCAAGTAGCTGGCTCCGACCGGATCAAGAATCATGTCGGCGCCGCCCCACTCCTTCACTGCTTCGACGAAGCTGCCCTGGTGACGGTTCCAACCGGCAGCGGCACCCAAGGATAGGCATTTCTCCAGCTTGTCGTCGCTGCCCACGGTCACGAAGCAGGGATGACCGAAGGCACGACAGAGCTGGATGGCTGCCGTCCCGACACCGCTGGCACCGGCATGCAGCAGCACACGCTCTCCCTGACGCAAGGCACCTTCCATGAACAGGTTGAGCCAGGCGGTGGCGAACACCTCGGGCAGAGCCGCTGCCTCGCGCAGGCCAAAGCCCTGCGGCAAGGAGAGTACCTGGGCCTGGTGCACGATGACCTCTTCGGCATAGCCGCCACCGGCGAGCAGGGCACAGACCTGCTGACCGATATCGAAGCCTTCGACTCTCGCCCCTTTCTCGACAATCGTGCCGCTGACCTCCAGTCCCAGGATCTCGGAGGCGCCGGGAGGCGGCGGATACTGACCTGCACGCTGCATGAGATCGGCCCGGTTCATCCCGGCCCAGGCGACCTTGATGCGTACCTCATCGGGGCCAGGGGCGGGCAATGGCGGCTGTTCCTCCCAATGGAGCGATTGGTCGTCGAACGTGATGGCGTACATGGCATCTCCTTGTGCCTTGAATGTCCTCAGACCGGCTTGAGACGGGCTTCGAAACTGTCCAGCAAGGATTCGGGCGTGCTTGCGTGCTGAAGCTGCGCGCGCGTTCGTGCTGCAAGGAAGCCGGCATCGACGGCATTGTCCAGAAAGCGTAGCAGGGGCTGGTAGAACCCGGCGACATCGAGCAGGCCCACCGGTTTGTCGTGCAGACCGAGATACTGCCACGTCCAGACTTCGAACAGCTCCTCGAGCGTGCCGATGCCGCCGGGCAGGGCCACGAAGGCGTCGGCATGGGCGGCCATGCTGGCTTTACGTTCGTGCATGTTGTCGACGCGGATCAGCTCGCTCAGGCCGAGATGAGCCATTTCGCGATCGACGAGGTGGTGGGGCATGACGCCAATCACCTCGCCACCGGCATCCAGGGCGGCATCGGCTACGGCGCCCATCAGGCCGATACTGGCACCGCCATAGACCAGGCCCAGGCCGCGCTCGGCGATGCCGCGCCCCAGTGCGACGGCCGCTTCACGAAAACGAGGATCGTGGCCTTCGCGCGACCCCAGATAGACACAGACTCTGGGCATGGAGTTCCCCCTGCTTTTCCCAGCAAAAGCGCTGATATTAGCATTGCCAGAAACGAAAACGGACGCCCTAAAGGCGCCCGCTTATCGCTCGGGACTGACTAGGGCAGGCAGTCGATCAGCCCGTACTCGGCATCCAGCCATTGGCCGATGACATTGTTGCCACACAAATGATGGGCATACTGAGTGTGCAGGCAGCGCACCTGATCCCAATTGGCGATCCCACCGATGCCGCGTTCGCGAAACAGTGAGGTATAGCCTTGGCGCTCGGCCTGATCCCGGTGAGCCTCGTGCATGTAGTGCCAGCGCTGGGCCACATAATCCTCATGGCTGCGATGGTAGTCTGCCAGAAAGGCAGGATCGTCTTGCAGGCGCGCCTCGAGCTGCTTGATTACGCCGCTGGCCTCGATGCGTGACAACTCGACCTTGAGCAGATCGGAACTCAGCCAGTACAGCGTGGGGAAGGGTTTGTCATCGACGATGGACGCCATGCGCAGCACCAATGGCGTGCCCTGGCCGTCGGTAGCGGTCACGGCCTGGATACCGCGCGGCGTTCTGCCAAGTTGTTCGGCAATGATGGCCAGCTGCGCATCAGTGGGTATCTGGTCGGTCTGGATCAACATCGTTTCCGGAGTCCCGCAGAAATTTGTTGGAGTGCGCCACGCCGCGGAAAAACGCCTGGTTGAGCTGAATCGGGGTAGGCGCATAGCCCCACTCGCGTTCGCAGTAATCGTTGGCGCGCGCGATCAGGACGTCGTACAGGCGATTGAACGGGGCATCATAATCGTAAGGATCGGCGCCGAACAAGCGGATATGCGGGTAGTCTGCGAAGCGCTCGATGAAATAGCGCTCCAGGTCGGCTTCGACGGCACGGTGTCGCTCGACATCGTCCGGTGAAATCCACAGGTCGTAGCGAATGGCCATGCAATGGCTCCGGCTGGAGGGTAATGCGTGTTTGACCGCGAAGGAGGGTGAAAGGCTCAAGGCCGGCTAAGTGGTGCTAGGCGTGCTTGGGTGAGTCGTTGCAAGTCCTCAGGAGCGAGGCCGATTTCCAGGCCGCGTCGACCGCCACTTATGTGCATGCATGCCAGGTCGGCGGCGCTGGCGTCGATGAACGTCGTCAGGCGCTGCTTCTGGCCCAAGGGGCTGATGCCGCCCACGACGTAGCCCGTGGCACGTTCGGCCTCGACAGTATCGGCCAGGGTGGCCTTCTTGCCGGCCGCCGCCCGGGCCAGCGCCTTGAGGTCGAGCATGCCCGAAACCGGCACGACGGCGACGACGAGCGTGCCGTCGACCTTTGCCAACAGCGTCTTGAAGACGGTATGTGGCGCCAGGCCGAGCAGCCGGGCTGCTTCCTCGCCATAGGCGGCGCTCGCCGGATCGTGCGGATATTCCTGCAGCTCGAAGGCGACCTTGGCACGCTTGAGCGCCTGCACGGCCGGTGTCATGCGCCGGCCTCGGCCGTATCGATGAGATGCGCCTCCAGAGCATGGCGTACCTCGTCGGGCAACGGCGCGGCACGCTTGGTCCCGTGATCGTAGTGCACAAGCACGGTGTTGCCGCGCGCTCCCGGGCGACCATTTTGCCAGGCTTCCTGAGTCACGGTGAACGAGCTGTTGCCCAGCCGCGAAATCCAGGTGCGAATCTCGATATCCTCGCCATAGAACAGTTCCGCCAGGAATTCGACGTCGAGCCGGGCCATGATCAGCGCCCACTTGCGCGGATCGAGGTCGGGTGTGAACAGGCGGAATAGGTCGTTGCGGGCCAGTTCGAACCACGCCGGCAAGCGTGTGTTGTTGATATGGCCCAGGGCATCGGTGTCGTAGAAAGCGGGCTCCAGAGTGCGGGTGAACATCGGCGGATCCTTGTCGAATGGCATGTCAGAATGCCGCCCGATCAAACGCTAGGTCAAGCTTTGGCGGCTAGGCGCGAGCGCTGCCAGTAGGCTTGTAGACGTGTCCATAGAAACAACCATACGGTGGCCACAGCAAAGCCCGCCAGCGTACCCAGGGCCAAGCCCAGCGTGGTGTAGGTCAGTGACACGCATAGTGCATAGCAGAGCAGGGAACCGAGGCCGGCCGGATAGTGCTTGATGACTGTGGCAACCGGGGCCGGACCATGCGTCAGGTGCAAAATCACCAGGAAGGGGTACATGGTGACCGGAAACGCTGCCAACAGCCCTGCCCAGGCCGGAGGCAGAACATGTGCCAAGCCGGTAATCGCAAAGATGATCACCGCCGCCAGCAGGGCGCGGAATAGCACGCTGGCCCATGAGACGCGCCTGCGAGCGCCGGTACGCTGGTCGGGAACCTGCCGGTAGAGCCAGGTAAAGATCCCGATGGCCGCCAGCGTCGTCAGTGTGCCGCCAAGACGGTCGAAGTCGATCTGTGCCAGTACGGCACTGGCTGCGAGCCAGCAGGCCAAACCGCCCAGGGTGCCGGTCGCGATGCCCGGCAGGCCTGCACGCCGCCCACACAAGAGATATCCGCCCCCCAAGGCCAGGGTCGCTGTGAATCCCGCCAGCGTATGAACGGCACTGTCGGCGGCAAAGCCGGGTGAAATCTCGAGGCCGATGAAGAACAGAGCAATGGCTGTGCCCAACGGATAACCGGACAGTAGGCCGGCCACTCGTGGGCTCACGCGTTCGGCGATGGCCGCCAGGCCAAGCACGACTCCGACCGAGACCAACAGCTTGGCAAGTTGCCAGGTAAAGGGAACGTCCAAGGGCGACTCCTGAGCAGATGAGAAGCGCCGCCATAGGGCATGCCCGGGCGGCTAGCCCAACTATATCAAACGCTGGGACTGTAGGTCGGCCCAGGCTTGCTCGAGCGCCGGGGTCAGGGGCTCGCGCAAATGTTCGGGCAAGGCCTCGCGCGCCTGCTCGAACGTCTCGAAACTGCGATTGCGCAACCAGCAGTAGGCCCAGGCGCAGGCTTCCAGCTCATCGTGCGGTACTGGCTGGGAGGGTATCTGCACTAGCAGAAACAGCGCGCTACGCATGGCCCATTGCGGCGGTTGGGTATCGCTGCTCCATTCTCGCAGGGTCGCTCCGTTGGGCGTGTCTTGAGGCTCGCCGAGGTTGGCCAGGCGGGCCGTATCGGCAAGAATCTGCGCCAACCGGTCGGGATCGGACTGACCGACGAGCATCCAGTGGCCAACCAGACGGGGCCCTCCGCGCATGGCCTTGGCATAAAAGAGGCTTTCAGGCATGTTCTTCCTTAGGGATCACAGAGTTTCGACATGGAGAGACCATGCGCTTCGATTTTGCCACGTCCATCGACCGTCGCCAGTACCCATCGCAGAAATGGCAGCGCTATGCCCCGGATGTGATGCCTTTATGGGTCGCCGATATGGACTTCGTATCCCCGCCGGCCGTGATCGATGCCCTGAGCGAGCGGGTCGCGCATGGTGTGTTCGGTTATGGGCGAACACCGGATAGCCTGCGCCAGGCGCTATGCGAGTGGAGCGAACGCCATTATCACTGGCCGATCGAACCCGGCTGGCAGGTATGGTTGCCGGGTGTCGTACCGGCACTGCATCTGGCCAGCCTGGCCTTGACCGAGCCTGGCGATGGGGTGCTGACCGTCACGCCTATCTATCCGCCGTTTCTCAAGGTCGCCGAGCGTAGCGGGCGGCTGGCGCAGACCGCGAACCTTGCCGAGCCCGCTTCAAGCGGTGGAGGATGGCGTCTCGATCGCGATGCGCTGGAAGCCGCCATCACTCCTGAGACCCGGCTGCTGCTATGGTGCCATCCACACAATCCTACCGGACGCGTCTGGAATCACGATGAGCTGGCGATCATTGCCGAACTGGCCGAACGCCACGACCTGATCGTCGTCTCCGACGAGCTGCATTGCGATTTGATTCTGGACGATGAGCGACACCATCCCTTGGCGGCAGCGTTTCCAGAGTTGGCCAAGCGGGTCATTACATTATGGGCACCATCCAAGACGTTCAACGTGGCTGGCCTGACCTGTGCCTGTGCCGTGGTTGCCGATGGCAAGCTGCGACATCGGCTGCAGGATGCCATGCGTGGTCTGATGCCGGATATCAACGTATTGGGCCTGCTGGCCGCCGAGGTGGCTTACCGTGAAGGTGAGCCGTGGCGTCAGGCACTGCTCGAAGTGTTGCGCGACAACCGGAACTGTCTCAGTGAGCATGTAGCGCGGTGGCCAGGGGTCGATTACCGTGAACCGGAATCCACCTACCTGGCCTGGCTGGACATGCGTGGAGCGGGGCTGGGCGAATCGCCCCAACGGACGTTGCTCGATCAAGCCAGGGTCGCTCTGTCGGATGGTGCCGACTTTGGCTGGCCCGGTTTCGTGCGCCTGAACTTCGGAACACCTACGGCCCTACTGCAGCAAGCGCTGGCGCGGCTCGATACGCTGCTTGGCGATACATGACGATGTGCGGCGGGCCGGGCCCGCCACTCGAGCGCTCTGTGACTCAGTACAGCAGGGCGAAAAGCTTGCGCCGGTAAGTCACTGTCAGAGGATGCTCGGCACCCAGGGCATCGAACACACGCAACAAGGTCTTGCGTGCTGCATCGTCGCCATAGGCTCGATCGCGCTTCATCAGGGCGAGCAGGGCATCCAGGCCAGCTTCGTATTGACCGTCGGCCACTTGCCGCAAGGCGCGGCGGTATTGGGCTTCGCTATCATCGCGACCTTCCAGGGCGGCCAGCTCTTCAGCACCGGGGGCCTCCTCGCCGAACTCGAGACGGGCACGTACCCCGCGCGCCTTGGCGCTATCGCGGTGTTCGGGAGGCAGATTATCGAGAATTGCCCGAGCGTCTTCGGGATTGCCCTCGGCCAGTACCGCACTGGCCAGGCCGATCTGATAATCGTAATGATCGGGGTATTCCTGGCTCAACTGTTGATAGATGGTGCGCGCCGTTGCTGCATCGCCAGCGGCGATGGCAGCTTCGGCTTGTTCCTCAGGGCTGGCCGGCGCATCCTGAGGAGCTTCGATGTATTGGGCCAGCCACTCACGGATCTGTCGCTCGGGCAGGGCACCCTGAAACTGATCATATAGTTGACCCTGAATGATCAGTTTGACGTCGGGAACCGAGCGAATCCCGAGTTGTGCGGCAATCTGCTGGTGCTCCTCGATATTGAGCTTGGCCAGGACGAATGCGCCGGCATATTCATGGGCCAGTTTTTCGAGTATCGGCATCAGGTTCTTGCAGGGTTCGCACCACGGGGCCCAGCAGTCGAGCAGTACTGGTGTCGTGGCCGAGCCTTCCAGCACGACCTGCTGAAAGTTGGACATGTCGACGTCGATGATGTAGCTCGACGGGTCGGCCTGTGTGCCGCTTGGCTGCTGCGAAGCCTCGGGTGTGTTGAGCGGGGCTCCAGTACGGGGATCGACAATCGGCATAACGCTTGGCCCTATTGAGAGAATGGGTATTTCTTTCCAGATGCGGGCCGGTAAGCAAGGATTCAAGGGGACGACACCCATGAAACGATGGATGACCCTGTGTCTGCGCAGTCTCGCTGTAGTGGGGCTGGTCGGAATCTTGATGCTCGGTGGGCCGCTGGTCATGCTTGCCGGTTCAAGCATTGACCTGGACAGCCACTGGTCGACCGCGGATCGCTCGGCGGCGGGGTTGGCTCCATCTCCCGGGGAAGCCCGCGACGCCATCGTGCAGGTCTACGCAGCGCGCGCCTTCAATTGGCGGGGTGCTTTCGGCGTCCATACATGGATCGCCACCAAGGCCGAAAATGCCGCGTACTACCGTGTCTACGAAGTGACCCGCTGGCGTGGAGCGGTGCATGCTTCCCGTCAACGGGCCCCCGATCGGGCCTGGTACGGCAACCCGCCACAACTTCTGGCCAGCTATCGTGGCGATGCCGCCGCACGGCTGATTACGCCTATCGACGCGGCTGCCACTGACTATCCACGTGCCGGCCAGTACCGTATCTGGCCAGGGCCCAATAGCAATACCTTTACGGCCTGGGTCATCCGCCAAGTGCCCGGCCTGCGGGTACACCTTCCGCCTACGGCGATCGGCAAGGATTATCTGCTTGAGGGCTGGGTCGCGAAGGTGCCCAGTGAGAGCGGCTACCAAGTTTCGTTGGGCGGCCTCGCCGGGTTGCTATTGGCGCGTGACGAGGGCATTGAGATCAACATTCTGGGCTTGGTCTTCGGCATCGACTATGCCATGCCGGCGCTCAAGTTTCCGGGCATTGGTCGTCTGGGGCTCGAGGCGTCGGTTTTGGGCCAATCGACGAATGATCAACCTGGCGACAGCGTTGAAACGACAGGCAAAGAAAAAGCCGACCCATTGGATCGGCTTTTTCCATATTTGGTAGCGGGGACCGGATTTGAACCGATGACCTTCGGGTTATGAGCCCGACGAGCTACCAGACTGCTCCACCCCGCATCAGACTGTGGAGCGTATTCTACGGATTTTTTGCGTTGCGTCAAGTAGTGAATGCTCGCGCAGCCCAGCAAAACTCGACCATACTTTATTGGAGGGAGACCGTATGTCGATGCGTCTCTCTCGACCTTTTAGACAGTCGTCATGATTCAGGGGGAGAACAATATGACACAAACAGCACCCGTGGCGTGGGTAACCGGCGGTACCGGCGGTATCGGTTCGGCCATATGCCGCGAGCTGGCCAAGGAGGGGTATCTGGTCGTGGCGGGTTACCACAATCCCGACAAGGCAAAAGCCTGGCTCGAAGAGCAGCGCGCCGATGGTTACGACAATATCGCCCTGTCAGGCACCAACCTCATCGACTATGAAGACTGCGAGGCCGGCGTACGCGAGATCCGCGAGAAGTACGGTCCCATCAGCGTTCTCGTCAACTGTGCGGGCATCACCCGTGATACTACGCTCAAGAAAATGAGCCCCGAACAATGGCGTGAAGTCATCGATACCAACCTCAACAGCGTATTCAACACCTGCCGCTGCGTGATCGAGGATATGCTCGAGGCGGGCTACGGAAGGATCGTGAACATATCCTCGATCAATGGACGTAAGGGCCAGTTCGGCCAGGCCAACTATGCCGCCGCCAAGGCTGGCATGCACGGGCTGACCATGTCGTTGGCCTTGGAGACCGCCACCAAGGGAATTACCGTCAACACCCTGTCGCCTGGCTATATTGCCACCGACATGATCATGAAAATCCCCGAAAAGATCCGTGAGTCGATTCGCGAGACGATTCCCGTCAAGCGCTACGGTACGCCGGAAGAAGTGGCGCGCGCCGTGGCGTTTCTGGCGCACCGCGATTCCGGCTACATCACGGGGGCCAACCTGGACATCAACGGCGGGCAGTTCATGGGCTGACCCGCCGGATGGCATGCACGTAAAGACGAGCGAGGCGTTTGGCCTCGCTCTTTTTTGCGGTTGGCTAGGACACCGGCAGGCGGGCCAGCTGGCTAAGATGGTTATCGAGTTCGCCCGCTTCTCGGGACCACAGTGAGGGGGGTACCGGTCCTGTCGCCAGAATGCCGCACAGGATATCGTGCAGCTCGCCGGCCTTGGAGAGTTCGCGCTCGCGCGACTCGTTGATGCGTTCCACCTGGATGGCCAGGCGCAGCGGCTCGTCGGCACGCTCGACGCGGCCTCCGGCCAGGAGCGCAAGATGGACACGCAAGCGGCCCAGCCGTTCCGCGACCTGTGCCGCCGGGATCGGCTCCTGGCGTGCGGCATTGCGTTGCTCGTGGGCGGTCAACATGTCGTCGTCGAGTTCGGGCATAGCCTCGACCGGCGTCGCCTCGTGGCCTTCCAGTTGTCGGGCATCGGCCTCGAGATGGCGATCGAGCAATGGACGAAGTTGCTGCCAGCGCTGGATTTCTTCGCTCAGGCTTAGCTGCACTAGCCGCTCCCGTCGTGCGCGTACGATGCCTGTCCAGCGTCGGCGCATGCCGTCGCTTCGCCGGCCGGCGGGCAGTGGCTCGAGGCTTTCGGCCTCGGCAATGGCCTGTTCCAGCACGCTCGCATCGTGACTGGAGGTGGGCTGCCAGGCATCTAGCCGTTCGATCAGGGCCTGCATGGCATCGAGATGGTCGCGGGTACGTTGGGCACGGTCATCGCGTTCGCTTTCCCGTGCGGCAAAGATCGTGTCGCAAAGGCTGCGGAATTCGCGCCACAACGCCTGTTCCTCGCCCTTGGGCGCGCGACCCAGTTCGCGCCAGCGCCGTTGTAGCCCCTTGGCTTGTTCGGCGCGCTGGGCGGCCGTGCCTGTGTCGCTCTGCAGTTGCCGGGCCTCATCGACCAAGGTGCGTTTGGCAGTAGCGATTTCCTGGGCGCGCTGATCGATCAGGGTCTGCAGAGCGTGACGGATGCGGCCGAAACGTTGCCCTACCTGCTCGGCCTGGTCGCGTGGGACGGGCGAAAAACGCCGCCACTGTTCCCTGGAGCGATCGCGAATTTCACGCAGCACATCGGGGTCGGCATCGGGGTCGGGATGGTCGATCAGGGCCTCGAGCTGATCGCACAGCCCTTCGCGTGCCTGCAGGTTGTTCTGACGCTCTTCATCGCGCGCTTTGCGCCAGGGCGCCAAGCGTTCATGAATGCGGTCGGAAGCGCCCCGGAAACGGTTGGAGAGCTCACGCTCGGCAGCGGCATCGCCGAGGTTCTTCCAATCCTTGACCAATTGGCGATGGCGGCGATCCAGCTCGGCATCGGGCAGTGTCGTATCCTCGGCCAGTTCTTCGATGGCCAGGCATAGCTGGTTGCGTTTGGGACCCGCCACGAAGCCTCGCCAATCGCGCAGTTCGGCAAGTTGTGCACCCAGGCGTTTGAGCGTCGGCTGTAGCGGCTGACGGTGTTCGGCGGGCAAGCTGTCGAAGCGCTGGCGCAGGCTCTGGTGAAGCCGGCTGGCCCGCTTGAAGGCGCCGCGCTCGAGCAGTTTTTCCAGCTCGTCTAGGTCCTTCGCGATACGCTCCGCCTGTTGCGGGCCTGCGGGGTCGACGGGCTGCTGGGACAGCTGGCGTATTGCGCGCCGCAGCAGGGGCGACGGCGGAAGGTCGCTCGGCCAGTCGATACTATCCAGAACGTTGCGCAAACGCGCATTATCCTGCTGCTCGATGCCTTCACGCAGGGCATTGGCTTGCTGTTCCAGGCGCTCCCACGCCTGGCGGATCCGTTCGTGTTCTTCCAGCGTCACCGTGTAGCGCTGACTGAGTGTCTGACTGGGCACGTGTTGTTCGGACAGGGCCTGCCAGCGATTGGCCTGCAGGCGTTTGTGCGCAAGCAGGCTGTCAATGTCCTGTTGGGTAAGCGCCTCGCCCTGGCGTAACCCGGCCAACGATTCTTCGAGTGCCTCGACCAATGCCTGACGCTCTGCTTCCGCATCGTTGCGCTGCTGGTCTGCCGTCTCGATTGCCTGATGCTGTGCCTCGTGATCGGTGATCACCTTGCGACAGCGTAGGCTGGCTTCCTGGTATCGCTGTTCCTGCTCCGCCGATGCCAGGTCGGGAAGCCGCTCCCATTCGCGTTTCAGATGACGATAGCGACCGGCATAGAGCGGTTCCCAGGCATGTCGAGCATGCTGTTCCAGGGCTTCAAGGATGCGCTCTCTCTCGATGCGCTGCGCCTCGGCTTGCGAGGCGTCCTCACGCAGCCGGCTTAGGCGGTCGCGTGCCAGGCGTGCCACGTGCTTGTCGCGCCGTGCCTGACGGGCCAACTGAGCCAGCCCCTCCTCGGACGTCACGCGCTCGGCCGCGGCATGACGTACGGCGGCGATGCTGTTCTCGCAGGCTTGATGGATAAGTGCCGGCTCATCGTCCAGGCGAGACAATGCCGACAGGCGCAACTCCTGGTTGTCGCCATGCAATGCCAGCTCGGCGAAGAGCGCCGGATCATCGAGGCGGTCGATCAGCGCCATGCGTTCGCTCAAGGGGATGTTGCCAACCTGGCCGGACAGCAGTGCCTTCAGGCGGGCGCGAAGCTCAGGCGACTCCTGGTCGGCGCGCAATGCCAGCAGGCGAGCAGGATCGTCGAGTCGGGCAAGTGCCGCCTGGCGTACGCCGGAATCGCTATCGCTGGCCAGGCGCTCCAGGCGTTGGCGATCCCGGGGTTGGCCTGGATCGAGACGATCTATGGCCTGACGTCGTACCGAGGGGTCCCGGTGCTGCCAGCGGGGACCGAATAAACGTTCAAAAATTCCTGACATGAGAGAACAGGCATCCCTGAAAAGGCGTAAATAAAAAGATAAAGTGGTTGTTGTCGCTCCGGCGTCCGCTACCGAAAGCACATCCTGCTATCTAAGCATGTGCATCGCCGGGGGAAAAGCCCGGAGCGTCGGCATCCGGCGACACTGACAAGTCGGCGGGGCTGGGCGTATCATCAGTTGCAGCCAGGCAGCCCCTCGCTTAGCTTAGTGACATTACCGACGCGGAGACCGGCAATGAGCCTCAACGTGGACAGGGCAGGTACGGCCTTTTCTTTCAAGGGTGGCATGCTGCCCATGACGGTCATGGAACTGACCAGTGCAGATCCCGAACAGATACGTGAGCAGCTGGCTAGCAAGGTCAGTCAATCGCCGGCCTTCTTCCAGCATACGCCGGTGGTGCTGAGCGTGGAAAAGCTCGCCGAGCCTCACCTGGCACTGGAGCGGATCTGCGCCGTCTGCCGTGCCCATAAGCTGTTGCCGGTTGCCGTGCGCGGCGGAACGGACCCCGTCAAACAGTCGGCCTGGGCCCTGGGGCTAGGCTGGTTTCCTCCGCAGGAAGAACGCGTGCGCAATCTCGAGAGCGTATCGCGATCCGTGGCCGAGACAGAGGAGGCGCCAAGTCCGGCGCCGGCAGGTGTCGTCCCGGTGGCCAATCGTATTCATCGCGGCACGGTCCGCTCCGGCCAGCAGGTCAGTGCAGCGGAAGGCGATCTGATCGTGCTCGGTTCGGTCAATGCCGGCGCCGAGGTGCTCGCGGGTGGCAACGTGCACGTCTATGGGGCGCTGCGTGGACGCGCCCTGGCCGGGATTCACGGCGACCGCGAAGCGGGCATCTTCTGTCACGAATTGCATGCCGAGCTGCTTTCCCTGGCCGGGAACTACAAGCGCCTCGAGGATATCGATCCTCAGTTGCTCGGCAAGGCGGTGCAGGTGCGCCTTAACGACGACCAGTTGACCATCGCGCCGCTCGTTTGAACCTAACGCTCAATGATCATCAGAAACTAGCAACAGGAAGCTTACCTTGGCCAAGATTATTGTAGTGACCTCCGGCAAAGGCGGGGTCGGCAAGACGACCAGTGCAGCAGCCATCGCCACCGGGCTGGCGCTGCGCGGCAAGAAAACAGTGGTGATCGACTTCGATGTGGGTCTGCGTAACCTGGACCTGATCATGGGCTGCGAACGTCGCGTGGTCTACGACCTCATCAACGTCATCCAAGGCGAGGCAGGTCTCAATCAAGCCATGATCCGCGACAAGCGGGTGGACAACCTGCACATCCTGCCGGCGTCCCAGACGCGCGACAAGGATGCCCTGTCTGCCGAGGGCGTCGAGAAGGTGCTCGATACGCTTTCCAAGGATTTCGACTACGTCGTCTGTGACTCGCCGGCCGGCATCGAGCGCGGTGCGCAACTGGCCATGTACTACGCTGATGAGGCTGTAGTCGTAACCAACCCCGAAGTCTCGTCAGTGCGCGACTCGGATCGGATTCTGGGTTTGCTGGGGTCGAAGACCCGGCGTGCCGAACAGGGTCTGGATCCGGTCAAGGAGCATTTGTTGATCACACGTTACGACCCGGAGCGGGTCAATCATGGCGACATGCTGAACCTGGAGGACATCCAGGAAATCCTGTCGATTCACCTGATTGGCTTGATCCCTGAATCCGAGGCGGTGTTGCGGGCCTCGAACCAGGGCGTACCGGTCACCCACGACCAGAAGAGCGATGCCGGCCAGGCGTATGTCGACACCGTTTCGCGCCTGCTCGGTGAAGACATCCCGCTACGCTTTCATGAGTACCAGAAGAAGAGCCTGCTCTCCCGCGTGTTCGGAGGAGGTCGTCGGTGAAGTTACTCGAATTCCTGAAGCGTGAACGCAAGAAGTCAGCGTCCGTCGCCAAGGAGCGTCTGCAGATCATCGTGGCCCATCAGCGCAGCCAGCGCGATCAGCCCGATTACATGCCGATGCTCGAGCGCGAACTGCTGGAGGTCATCCGCCGCTACGTCAATGTCGACCAGGACGCCATCAACATCAGTCTCGACCGCGAAGATGACTGTTCCGTTCTGGAGCTCAACGTCACGCTGCCGCGTAGCGGCTGAGCGTTGGCTTTAGCTGTGCTAGTCTGGTCGCTTTCGATGGGTGTGGAGAGCGGTCATGGCGCAGCTTGGCGCGACACAGCGAACATTTCTCTGGCACGATTACGAGACCTTTGGGGCCGATCCACGGCGCGATCGGCCTGTACAGTTCGCGGCCATTCGCACCGACGCCGACTTCAACGAGATCGGCGAGCCGCTGACGCTTTACTGCAAGCCGGCCGACGACTTCCTGCCGCATCCGCAAGCATGTCTGGTCACCGGCATTACACCGCAAACGGCGCGGCGGCGCGGGCTGCCCGAGGTCGAGTTCGCGGTGCGTATCAACGCCGAGATGAGCGTGCCAGGCACTTGCGTGCTGGGTTACAACAGCCTGCGCTTCGACGACGAAGTGACCCGCCACCTGCTGTATCGCAACTTTCTCGATCCCTATGCCCGCGAATGGCAAAACGGCAATTCGCGCTGGGACCTCATCGACGTGGTGCGTACCTTCCACGCTCTTCGCCCCGAGGGGATCGAGTGGCCACAGCGTGAGGACGGTTCGCCGAGCTTTCGTCTCGAAGACCTGACGGCGGCCAACGGCATCGAACATGCGGGCGCCCATGATGCGCTGGCCGATGTGCGGGCCACCATCGCGCTGGCACGACTGCTGCGTTCGCGCAATGCCAAGCTTTTCGACTACTTGCTCGGGCTGCACAACAAGCGTGACGTGGCCGCCAAGCTCGACATTCCCGGGCGCAAGCCCATGCTGCATGTTTCTCGGCGCTATCCTGCCAGCCGTGGCTGCAGTGCGTTGGTCATGCCGTTGGCCGAACATCCTTCCAATGCCAATGGCGTCGTCGTCTACGACCTGTCGGTGGATCCGGCGCCGCTGTTCGAACTGTCCGTCGATGAGATACGCGCCAGGGTCTTCGCCAGTGCGGACGAGCTGGCCGAGGGGGAGTCGAGGATTCCGCTCAAGGTCATTCACATCAACCGTAGTCCGGTCGTCATGCCGGCTACGTTCCTCAAGGATGTCAGTGGGCCTCACCAGGGCGAATACGGCACGATCGTCGAACGCCTGGGGCTCGACGTGGTGGCCTGCCGCCAGCATTGGAAGGCGCTGTGCGCGCACCCCGAGGCAGCCCGCAAGGCGGCGGCCGTATTTGCCGAAGGCCCTGCACAGGGCCCGCAGGATCCCGATCTGATGCTCTACAGCGGCGGGTTTTTCTCGCCGGCGGATCGTCAGGAGATGCAACGGGTGCTAAGTACGCCACCCGAGGCGTTGGGCGAGATGGCGTTCGCGTTTCAGGATCCACGCCTCGAGGAGATGCTGTTCCGTCTGCGAGCGCGCAATTATCCCGATACGCTGACCAGTGAAGAGCAGTCGCAGTGGGAAGCCTATCGCTGGTCGCGGATGAATGACGCCACGCTGGGTGTGCTGACCCTGCAGGCATTTGCCCGTGAAATAGAACGGTTGAATCAAGCTGCACTGGGCGATCGTGAGCGACAGGTGCTCGAAGAGCTGGTCATGCATGTGGAGTCAATCATGCCGCCACAGGCATTCGGTTGAGTTCGGGCTTTGCAGACTGGACAGGACAGGAAAAACCGCCCGCGCCGACATTGACGGCGCGGGCGGTATCGTTTCAGAACGAGTTCAGTGTGCCTCGGGCAGGGGCTGATAGTCCTCGGTCAGCGCCGAGACGTCACTGGGCGACATCCCGCTGGCGAAAGTGACCACTTGGGACGGCGCTTCACGCAGCGCCTGCCATGCCTGGCGCAGGGTGGCGGCATCCAACTGCGAGACGCGCTCGGCCAACCGCTCGCGACGGTCGAACTCGGTATGGTCGTAAGCCAGCTCGTACCACAGGCGATTGGTCAGGCTGGAGAGCGACGGATCGCGTTCCAGCAGTCGATCGCGTACGGCATTGCGATAGGGAGCGATCGTCTCCTCGTCGGCCTGGTCGATGCGGGCATCGAACGTTTCCAGGAAGGCGTCGATGCGCGACTGGACCTTGTCGATATCCGCGCTTGGCGACTGGACCAGGAGGTTGATGCCCGGTGCATCGAGCAATGGCTGATAGCCGGCAGTGACGATATAGCCGAGTTGTTCCTCGGTGCGCAGCTGCGCATAGAACGGCGTGTCGATCATCTGGCCGAGTACGGCGAGGGTGGCCTGGCTGTCCAGTGAGCGATCGGGGCCCTGAAGGTAACGCAATACGGCGACATCGTTGCGCGTCGAGTGCGGATGCAGCACCGGTGCCGAAGGCGGTACATCAAGGGGGGTCAGCTCGGGGATGGCGGCCTCGTCCAACTGGGGCGACAGGGCATTGGCTACCGTCAGTCCCTTGCGGCGGGCCTGCTCCGGCGTCAGGTTGCCGACCGCCATGCTCTCGATGTAGAGCCCATTCAGGAATTGCGTGCGGAAGTCACGCAGATCTTCGACGTCGAGCGGGCCGATGGCCTCGAGCAAGGCGGCTTCGCTCCACTGCGGACGAATCAGCGCCGCTCCCAGGGTGTTCTGCATCTGCGCATAGAGCGGCGACTGCGGGGCATTGCGCCATTCGCGTTCCAGGCCCATCTTGACTCGTGCGAAGGTGTCACCGTCGATATCGCCCTGTTGCAGCTGCTCCACCGCTCGACTCAGCACTTTTTCCTGCTGATCGCGCCAGCCGGACAGCGATAGCGTAATGCCACGGGAGTGGGCGTAGGCGGACACGTCCTGGCCAGCCAGGCGGGCGGGATACAGCGTTTCATTGAGACTGTCGTTCAGCCAGCCGGCCAGCAGTCGGGCCAGGGCGGCATCATGGGCACTGCTCGAAGCTTCAGGGTTCTGCAGGCTGAAGCGCCATTCCACACGCGGGGTGCCGAACTCGCTGTCGGGGCGATACCACAGCGCAAAGTGCTCGCCGTCGATCAGCGCTTCGGGGTCCCGGGTTTCCAGGTCGAGCAGCTCCAGGTCCTCGGCGATGTACGGGTTACGTTCGGGCAGCGCCAGGCCGGGCAATGGTTCGGCCTCGGGCCACTGTTCGACCCGGGTCAGCGTGTAAGGCGCATCGAACCACTGGCTGCGCTGCTCGCCCTCCACGTCGGGGCCGCTGTAGACGCGCAGCAGTGACTCGGGGGTGAGCGAGGCGAGCAAGTTGCGCACTTCGTCCGTTTCGAGTCCTTCCATGCGATAGCTACCGTACTGGACGTCCTCCAGCGGATAAAGCGCCATGTTCATGGCCAGTCGGCTGGCAAGATGAATGGGCTCGCCGCGCTGCTGGAAACGAAATCGTTGTTCCGAGAGTTGCGCCTGTTCTTCATAGCGCCAGGTCTCGATGCCGTGTTCGCGAATGCGCCCGATCATGGCAAACAGGCTGGCCTGGATGCGGTCGAGATGCTGGACCCCGTCGGGGGTCAGGCTGACGCTAACGGCAAACAGGGCGTCGTCACCGTCGCCGCGCATGCTGCCGGCCGACAGGCCATCGGCCCAGCCCTGCTCACGTAGCGCGGCGAGCAGGCTGCCTTCGCCTTCGTGGCCAAGCAGATTGGCTACGTAGTCCAGCGACTTGTGACGGTAATCCTCGATCGGGTCCGGAGTGGAAAACAGGAAATGCACCTGACGGCGGTTTTCCAGGCTCTGGACCTGCATCTTGGCCGGGACGAGTTCCGGGGTCAGCAGTGTCTCCGGGATCTCCGGACGAGTCAGGCCGCGGTCGGGGACGGCGCTGAAGTCCTCGCGCACCCAGGTCTCCAATGTGTCCAGCGACTGTGGTGCCACTACCGCCAGGTTCATGACATTGGCACCGTAATGGTTCTGGTAGAAATCGATCAGCGCCTCACGCAGTGGCCATTCGCCGTCACGCAGGGTCTCGAGGCTACCCACCGAGAAGCCGGTGTCCGGGTGGTCGGGATTGAGTGCCTGATCCATGGCCTCGTTCAGGCGACGGGCATCGTCACGCAGGCGGGCCTGGTATTCCGAATGCACGGCGTTACGCTCGCGATCGACGTAATCGGGATTGAACAGTGGGGCGATGAAGAACTGGCTGAAGCGGTCGAGTGCGCCGGAAAGGGCATCCGGCTCGATGGAAAAGAAATAGTTGGTGTCCTGGCTGGCGGTGAAGGCATTGTGGTTGCCGCCGTGCTGGTTGATGTATTGCTGATAGCTGTCCGCCTCGGGATAGCGCTCGGTGCCCAGGAACAGCATGTGTTCGAGAAAATGCGCCAGGCCGGGAATCGATTCCGGATTCTGGGCGCTGCCCACCGAAACGTTCATCGATGCAGCCGCCTTGTCGGCGTCGGGATCGCTGACCAGCAATACCTGTAGGCCATTGTCCAGCGTCAGGGCGCGATAGTCCCGGTCATCGTTGGGGCTGATGATTGGCGCCTCGTCGGTTGGCGCGGTGGTGGCTTCGCCCTCGGCCAGGGTCTGGCCTGCCGACAGTGTCAGGCCGAGCCAGCATAGGCCCAGCCCGAGGGCGCGGCGGGATCGCGGTAGTCGCATCATGTCTCCTGTTCGCTATGCCAGCGGACCATGTTGCCGGTCGGTCGACCGCAGGCCCAGTCCTGGTAAGACGGATCGTTTACCCGTCTTGATACAGGAAAAATGCCCAACAGTTCCAAGGGAGACGGAGAAAGGAGAGTGCGTGCGTGCTCCTGCGAGGTATCCGGCGATAGCCAGCGGTGTGCATTTTCCGGAGCGACGATGGCCGGAAAGCGGTCGGTGAGCGGCGCCAAAAGTTGGTTGGCGGGAACGGTAATCAGTGCCGTGGAATCGTTGTAGTGGGTCAATGTCGTATGGTAACGGCACCAGATTCCGGCCAACAGCAACGGGCCTCGGTCGACCCGGGTCACCAGGAACGGCTGCTTCATGCGTGGCTGAGGTTTCCAGACATAGACTCCACTGACCGGGATCAAGCAGCGTCGAGCGGCAAAGGCGTCACGGAACATGGCGCGTTCGTCGAGCGACTCGGCTCGCGCGCAATGTGGCGCGTGGTCGAGGATCTTGAGCCAGGGTGGGGTCAGTCCCCAGAATGCCGTGGTCAGACTTGAGGTCGCTTGCTCGTGACGAATGATGGAAATAGGGGTGCGTGGCGCCCGGTTGGGGCTGGTGATCAACGGTTGGGTGGCCTTGAGCCCGGGCAGCAGGCCGTCGAGGGGAAAAGCGGCAATATGCAGGCGTCCGGCCATGGTTGCGGTCTCTAGCTGGTGAGTCACAAGGCGTTTTCAGCCTATCGCTGCCCGGGTCGGCAGCCATTGGCGGGCTACGGCATGCGTTCCGGACTTGCGTTTACGTACGGTGTCGATATGCTGAGCGAAAACAGTGTTCGATCATTGTCGCATCCGAGCGCGCACGGACGCGATCTACGAAACGAGGTTAACGATGGCACGTCCCCGACAGCACGCGCCCGAGGCGTTGCATGCCCAGGTCATGGCCGCGTGCGATGCATGGCTGCGGGAGAATCCTGTGCACTCGCTTTCTCTGCGCGCCCTGGCGCGCGAGATAGGCTGCGCACCCAGTACGCTACTCAAGCTCTATGGCAGCTTCAACAACCTGCTGCAGTACGTCAACATCGAGACGCTCGATCGGTTGCGTGCCGCAGTCGAAGACCTGAGTGGCGCGACGCCCGAACCGCAACTCAAGGCGCTGGCGACGGCTTACTGGCAGTTTGCGCAGAAAGAGCCGTTCCGCTGGCAACTGCTCTTCGACTATCCTCTGGCTCAGGAAGGTGAGCTGGACCAGCGCCAGAACAGCATGATCGAGGCACTGTTCACACGCGTCGAGGCGACGCTCAAGGAGTATCAGCCGGCCCTCGGGGAACTCGAGGCGCGGCGTATGGCACGCACCCTGTGGGGCAGTGTGCACGGTCTGGTGCAGTTGGGACTCAATGAACGCCTCGGTTACTGGCAGGGCCAGGCGCTCGAGGTCGGGGAACTGCTCGATCAATTACTGTCCACCATCCTGGCCGGCCTTAGGTCGTCATCCGAACATGGTGAGTGAGTCCTTGCTGACGCAGCGCCGCTTTGCCCCGTTCTTTTGGACCCAGGCCCTGGGCGCCTTCAACGACAATCTATTCAAGAACGTATTGCTGCTGCTGCTGACTTTCGTGGCCGTGCCCCGGCATGGCTGGGACACGGGGCTGCTCAACAATTTAGCGGCAGGGCTGTTCATCCTTCCCTTCCTGCTGTTTTCCGCCTGGGGCGGCGCGTTGGCCGACCGGCTCGACAAGCAGCGCCTGATTCGTCGTCTCAAGCTTCTCGAGTTGATCACGATGTGTGCAGCGGCGGCGGCGGTCTGGTTCGAGCAGTTTGCCGTGCTTCTCGGGTTGCTGTTCATGATGGGGACGCAATCGGCGCTGTTCGGGCCGGTCAAGTACGCCATCCTGCCGCAGCATCTGCGCCCCACCGAACTGGTGCGCGGTAACGCTTGGGTCAACCTGGGAACTTTCGTCTCGATCCTGTTGGGAACGCTGTTGGCCGGCGTGCTGGCTTCGCTGGAGGGCGGCTGGTCCCGTGGGGCGATAGCCTTCACGCTGGTGGGGATCGCCCTGGCCGGCTATTTGGTCAGCCTGGGCGTACCCACTGCGCCGTCCAGTGCGCCGGGGCCCGTGACGTGGCGGCCACTGTCGGGCAGTGTTCAGGTATTGCGCAACAGTTGGCAGCATCCGCGCATCTTTCGTGGCCTGCTGGGAGTCAGTGTGTTCTGGTTCCTGGGTGCCTGCTACCTCACGCAACTGCCGGCTTGGGTGCGCGATGTGGTGCATGGCGACGAGACCGCCGTCAGCGCTCTGCTGGCGGCGTTTGCGTTGGGCGTAGGCGGGGGCGCGCTGTTGTGCGCGCGGCTGTCCGGCGGACGTCTGGAAGTGGGATTGGTCCCCCTGGGGGCGCTGATCATCGGTGCCGCCGGGCTCGACCTGGCGCTGCAGCCAGCCATCGTTGGCGAGCAACTGGGCTTGGCGACGCTTTTGACCATGCCTGGCTTTTGGCACATGGTGCTGGATCTGGCTCTGGTCGGTGTTGGCGGCGGATTGTATATCGTGCCTCTGTATACCTTGATCCAGTTAGCCAGCCATGACGAGCATCGCGCGAGGATGGTAGCCGCCAACAACCTGCTCAATGCCCTGTTCATGATCCTGGCTGCGGCCTTCGGTATCGTGGTGCTGAGCCTGTTCGGCGCGTCGCTGCACGTCTTCTTCGTCTGGCTGGCGGGCATCGCCCTGGCAACGGGTGTCTATGCACTGCTGGCCAATCCGCGCTCGGTATTGCGACTGGCCATTTTCGCGTTGATGCATGTGTTGTATCGCCTGCGTTTCACCGGGCGTAGCCACGTTCCTGCGGAAGGGCCGGCGCTGGTGGTCTGCAATCATGTCAGCTTCATGGATGCGTTGATTCTGGGCGGCGGTTGTCCGCGCCCGTTGCGCTTTCTCATGGACCGGCCGATCTATGAGTCGCCATGGTTGAACTGGTTCTTCCGTATTGCCGGGGCGATTCCCGTGGACTCGGAGCGTCGCGATCCGGGCGGGATACGTCGTGCGCTGGAACAGGTCAGCCTGGCCTTGCGCAGCGGTGAAGTCGTCATGCTGTTTCCCGAAGGGCGGCTCACGCCGGATGGCGATGTATATCGCTTCCGACGCGGCGTGGACATGATTCTGTCGCGCGATGCCGTTCCGGTCGTGCCGGCCGCATTGGCTGGGCTATGGGGGTCGTGGACTTCGAATTGCGAAGGTGCGGCACTGACCAAGCGACCGCGCCGGTTCCGCGCCAAAGTGGCGCTGGTGTTCGGTGAGCCGATGGCCCCGCAAGAGGCAAGCAGTGGCACCCTCGAGGCCAAGGTTCGTGAACTCAAGACCGCCGCCGAGCGACGCATTCTCGAGTGAGCGAGGAGACATCGCCAGAGGGGTTAGCCAAGGCGTGAACGGCGCACCTGCTGCCAACAGCGTGCCGCCGTGATCAGGTTGTCCTTGACCTGCAGAATCTCCATTCGCGTAGCGCCCAGTTGCAAACATGCTGGCGCGTCAGGGAAGGACTCGAGATGTTCGAGGATCAGCCCGTTGAGCGTCTTGGGGCCGTCGGTGGGCAATTGCCAGCCCAGCATCTTGTTGATCTCGCGAATGTTCGCCGTCCCCTCGATGACATAGCTGCCATCGTCCTGCAGGTGAATCTCCTTGTGCATGCCGGCGACGTTGGTGGTGAATTCGCCAACGATTTCCTCGAGGATGTCCTCTAGCGTGACCAGCCCCTCTACGTCGCCGTACTCGTCGACCACGATGCCGATGCGCCGCTTCTGCTGCTGGAAGTTGAGCAGCTGGGTATGCAGTGGCGTCGATTCGGGGATGAAGTAGGGCTCGCGCGCTTCCTGGACGATCGCCGCCTTGGTGACCTCGGGTTTGGACAGGAATCGGGCTGCATTGCGCAGATGAAGAATCCCGATAATGTTGTTGATGTCACCCTTGTAGACCGGCACGCGCGTATGCTGGCTGGCACGAATCTGGGCCAGGATGTTGTCCAGGTCATCGTCCAGGTCGATGCCCGACACCTCATGACGAGGCACCATGATGTCGTTGACGGTCACGTTCTCGAGATCGAGGATCGACAGCAGCATGGCTTGGTGACGGCGCGGGATCATGGTGCCGGCTTCGTGCACCACGGTGCGTAGCTCGTCGCGGGTAAGGTTGTCCGCACCGCCTTCGAGATTGCGTACCCCGAGCAAGCGTAGCAGGCCGTTGGAAATGGCGCTGACCAGCCACACCAGCGGGTAGAGCGCCTTGAGCAGCGGTTCCAGGGCCAGCGACGAAGGATAGGCGATGCGTTCGGGTTTGATTGCGGCGTAGGTCTTGGGTGTCACTTCGGCAAAGATCAGCACTACGATGGTCAACACCAGAGTGGCAATGGCCGGCCCCGAGACTTCGCCGAAGAAGTGGATGGCGATAATGGTGGCGATCGACGCCGCCAGGTTGTTGACGAAGTTGTTGCCGATGAGGATGACGCCGATCAGGCGATCGGGCCGCCCGAGCAGCCGCATCACCCGCTTGGCGGCGCGGTCGCCGCTCTTGGCCTGATGGCTCAGGCGGTAGCGGTTGATGGACATCATGCCGGTCTCGGAGCTGGAGAAATACGCCGACAGGCAGATGAGAAGAAATAGCAGGCCGAACAGCAGTCCCAAAGGGATGTCGTCGTTCAAGGGCTGGGAATCCTAAATTGCATGACAGGCTCGTTTGTAGGGAATAGGCCGCCCCGGTGTCAAGGCAGGGTAGCCACACATGACGGCTCAGGGCCGATTGAACACGATTTCCAAGGCGAACTTGCTACCGAAATAGGCCAGCAATAGCAGCGCGCAACCGCCTAGTGTCCAGCGCACGGCCTTGGCGCCGCGCCAGCCGAGAATGTGATGCCCGGCCAAGAGCAGGGCGAAGATGATCCAGGCGGCAAACGAGAGTACGGTCTTGTGGACGAGGTGCTGGGCGAACAGGTTGTCGAGAAAGAGCATGCCACTGACGATCGATGCCGTGAGCAGGAGCATGCCGGCCCAGATCAATTCGAACAGCAGACGCTCCATGGTGACCAAGGGTGGCAATACCTGAACGATGCCGCGCGTATGGTGCTTGCGCAGGGACTGGTTCTGACGAGCCAGCAGCATGGCTTGCACGGCAGCGATGGCGAACAGTGAAAATGCCAGTGTCGAGGTCAGGACATGAATGGCAATGCCCGGGGGCAGTCCTTCGCGCTCACTATGCGTAGGAAGGCCCACGACCAGTAGCAAAGCCAGTGCCGCCAGGGGGAACAGGCCAACGGCTGCGCTCAGCACGGGCTTTACGAAGCTGACACCCAACAGCAGCAGGGCGATCAGCCAACTGAACACCGACACGCTATTGGAGAGGCTGAGGTTGAGTGAGTCGGTGCTGCTCAGCGTGACGAAGACCACTGCGCTGTGGCAGGCCACGGCCAACAGACCAACGCCCCTGACCAGGGCCGGCCGCGGAGGGACGCGGCGCAGCAGCGTCAGGCCCTGCCAGGAGCCGGCGCCTAGGTAAAAAATAATGGCAAGTAGTGCGAAGGGAAGCGCCTGCATGGTTAGGCCCTGCTGACCTCGGAAGGTGTGCCATGGCAAAAGAGAATCGATTGCAGCGCCACTATACCGAATCGTGACCTTCTCGCCCAGCCACGGCAGGGCGGTGAGAAGAGGCCGTGGCTATAGCTGCATGGAGACTGACGCCGTGAAGGCGTATAATTCTTCGCCAAACAGTGGATGTGATATCGCCCTACGGCGAAGCAGACATCCAGGCATCCCAGCATGGAGAGCCCCATGTTCGAAAATCTCTCGGAGCGTCTGTCGCAGACACTCAAGTCGGTTACCGGTCAGGCCAAGCTGACCGAAGACAATATCAAGGATACGCTGCGCGAGGTGCGTCGTGCCCTGCTCGAAGCCGATGTCGCGCTGCCGGTGGTCAAGGCCTTCATCGAGCGGGTGCGCGAGCGCGCCGTTGGCCAGGAGGTGTCGCGCAGTCTGTCGCCGGGTCAGCAGTTCGTCAAGATCGTCCAGCAGGAGCTGGAAGCGATCATGGGCGAGGCCAATGAAGGGTTGGCGCTCAAGGGCAGCCCGTCGGTCGTGCTGATGGCCGGTCTGCAGGGGGCGGGCAAGACCACCTCCGTAGCCAAGCTGGCGCGTTACCTGCGCGAGCGTGAAAAGAAAAAAGTCCTGGTAGTGTCCACCGACGTCTATCGTCCGGCGGCCATCGATCAGCTCGAAACCCTGGCGCGTGAAGTCGAGGTCGATTTCTTCCCGTCGACCAGCGACCAGCGTCCGGTCGACATCGCCGAAGCGGCCCTCAGGCACGCCAAGATCCAGTTCCATGACGTGGTGTTGGTCGATACGGCGGGTCGATTGCATGTCGATAGCGACATGATGGATGAGATCCAGGCGCTGCATCGGGCGACCCAGCCTCAGGAAACCCTGTTCGTCGTCGATGCGATGACCGGTCAGGATGCCGCCAACACGGCCAAGGCCTTTCATGAGGCGTTACCTCTCACCGGGGTGATCCTGACCAAGGCCGACGGCGATGCACGTGGCGGTGCTGCGTTATCGGTGCGCCATATCACCGGCAAGCCGATCAAGTTCATGGGGGTGGGCGAGAAGGTCGACGCCCTGGAACCCTTCCATCCTGACCGTGTGGCGTCGCGTATCCTGGGCATGGGCGACATGCTGTCGCTCATCGAGGAGGCCGAGCGTAGCGTCGACAAGAGCAAGGCGGAGAAGCTCGCCAAAAAGGTCAAGAAGGGAGAGGGCTTCGATCTCGAGGATTTTCGCGATCAGCTACAGCAACTCAAGAAGATGGGCGGCATGGGCGGCATGATGTCCAAGTTGCCGGGCATGGGGCAATTCGCCGAGATGGCGCAGGGTCCCGGGCCCGAGAAGGAGTTGGGCAAGCTGGAAGCGCTGATCAACTCCATGACGCCCAAGGAACGCCGCAAGCCGGAGATCATCAATGGGTCGCGCAAACGGCGTATTGCGGCCGGCGCCGGCCTGCAGGTGCCTGACCTGAATCGCCTGCTCAAGCAGCACAAGCAGATGCAGAAGATGATGAAAAAGGTAGGCAAGAAGGGCGGCATGCAAAAGATGATGCGCGGCATGTCCGGCATGTTGCCGCCCGGCATGGGCGGTGGTCCCGGTGGCATGGGCGGCGGCCCGGGTGGCATGGGTGGTCCGGGCGGTCTTGGCGGCGGTGGAGGCTTCCCGCGGCGTTGAGGCTATAATGTGGCGGAGCGAGGAAAAAGGTTTCCAACGCCCGTCGTTTTCCGTAGAATGCTGCGTCTTCGTGGCAGGCTGCGCGCGTGCGTAGCTGACGACTGCGACTGCAGTCATGAATCTGTGGCGTAAATACTGAACTCAACCGAAGGATTGTTAACGCAATGGTTACCATTCGTCTGGCACGTGGTGGCGCCAAGAAGCGTCCCTTCTATCACCTGACCGTGAGCGACTCTCGCAAGTCACGCGATGGCCGTTTCATCGAGCGTGTTGGCTTCTTCAATCCGGTCGCCCGCGGCCAGGAAGAGCGTCTACGCGTCGATCTCGACCGTGTCAGCCACTGGCAGGGGCAGGGCGCGCAGGTCTCCGACCGCGTCGCCGAGCTGATCAAAGAAGCGCGCAAGCAGCAAGCGTAAGCCGAGCCCCGCCTCATGCCGAATGACGTATCGAGCGCGCCGCAAGCCGGCCAGTCGGACGAGTACGTGGTGCTGGGCAAGCTGACCAGCCCCTACGGCGTGAAAGGGTGGCTCAAGGTGTATTCGTACACCAGCCCGATGGAGGGCATCCTCGACTACGCCGAATGGATGATCGAGCAGCGCGGGGTACGTACGGCCCGCCGCCTCGTCCAGGGGCGTCGTCAGGGGAAAGGCCTCGTGGCCTGTCTCGAGGGGATCGATTCGCGAGAGCAGGCGGAGCAGCTTGCCGGGGCGGAGATTCTTCTGCCCAAGCAGACCCTGCCCGAACTCGAGGTGGGTGATTATTATTGGTATCAGTTGGAAGGGCTTCGGGTCGTGACGCTGCAAGGCGCCGACCTGGGACGTGTCGACTACCTGTTCGAAACCGGCGCCAACGATGTCTTGGTCGTCAAGGGCGATGCGCAGAGCATCGACGACAGGGAGCGGTTACTTCCCTTCCTGCCCGATGAAGTGATTCGCGACACGGATCTGGTGACCGGTACATTGACGGTGGACTGGGACCCTGAGTTCTGATGCGACGCGTGATCGGGCGCTGACACGACGGGCCGGCCATGGCTCCGGCTCCATGGGATCTGCCGTGTGGATTGGTGTTGTCTCCCTGTTCCCGGAAATGTTCGAGGCCCTGACCGGTTACGGGGTGGTCGGGCGAGCGGTCAAGCAGGGGTTGCTGGAAATCGATTTCTGGAACCCCCGGGATTACGCCACGGATCGCCACCGCACGGTGGATGATCGCCCTTATGGCGGTGGGCCGGGCATGCTGATGAAGGTCGATACCCTGCGGCGTGCCATTCATGAGGCGCGAGCAAGCGGTGAGCGGCGTTACGGCACGCCTCCCAAGGTGATCTATCTGTCGCCTCAGGGGCGACCTCTGGATCAGCGTGGCGTGCAGGAACTGGCGTCCGGTGGCCCCTTGGTCGTAGTGGCTGGACGCTATGAAGGCATCGACGAGCGCGTCGTGGAAAGCGACATCGATGAAGAGTGGTCGATCGGTGATTATGTCCTGAGCGGTGGCGAGCTGCCGGCCATGGTGCTGATCGATGCCGCGGCCAGACTGGTTCCCGGCGTGCTGGGGCATCGGGATTCGGCAATCGAAGACTCGTTTGCCGACGGTCTGCTGGATTGTCCGCATTACACACGGCCTGAAATCATCGATGAACGGCGTGTGCCGGATGTGCTGCTTAGCGGCAATCATGCCGCGATCCGGCGCTGGCGCCTCAAGCAGTCACTGGGACGCACCTGGCTCAGGCGACCCGAATTGTTAAAGAGCCGAACGTTGAACGATGAGCAGCGTAAGCTGCTCGATGAGTTCATCGAGGAATACGCCAACCCGGCGGAGGAGTGTGGCGAACCGGTGCGGCCCGATGCCGACCAGGCCCGAGGCGAGGACCGGTAGGCCCCACGTCACCCATATTGTCGTTCCCGCGTCATCGCGCGTCGGGATCACACGCCAGGCAGGCGCGTCTCGAGTATCGTCACTGACGATGCCGAGAGAGTACAGCGAGCCCGCGTGGCCCAAATCAGTCAAGGAGTTGCATCATGAGTGGCAAGAACAAAGTGATCCAGGCGATCGAAGCCGAGCAGATGAGCAAGGAAGTACCGGCATTTGCGCCGGGCGATACCGTTGTCGTCCAGGTCAAGGTCGTCGAAGGCAACCGCGAGCGTCTGCAGGCCTTCGAAGGCGTGGTGATCGGCAAGCGTAACCGCGGTCTGAACTCCGCCTTCACCGTGCGCAAGATTTCTCATGGTGTCGGCGTCGAGCGTACCTTCCAGACCTACAGCCCGCTGGTCGCTTCCGTTGAGGTCAAGCGCCGTGGCGACGTGCGTCAGGCCAAGCTGTACTACCTCCGTGAGCGCAGCGGCAAGGCAGCGCGCATCAAGGAAAAGCTGGCCTAAGCGGTTGGCCGTTGGCGGCGAGGCATGCCTTGTCGCCATCTCACGAAACCCCGTCGCCGCGAATGCGGGGCGGGGTTTCGTTGCATCTGTGAGTTGCTTACGAAGATAATGTGCCATGGCGGAGTCAGATGACGACAGCGGGCTGATCGAGGCCTACCTCGATGCCCTGTGGCTAGAGCGGGGAGCCAGCGAGCATACGCTCTCGAGCTACCGGCGGGATCTCGAAGCCTGGCGCACCCACATTCATGAGAGCGGTAGCCGACTGCTCTCGCCCGATCCCGAGGTGTTGCCTCGCTGGCTGGAAACGCGACGTGCCGCAGGGTATCAACTGCGCAGCAATGCCCGGCTGTTGTCGAGTCTGCGTGGTTTCTATCGTTGGCAGCTCGAGCAGGGGCGTCTGGATGGCGATCCGCTCGGTGAGGTCCGCTTGCCGCCAGTGCGCGCCAGTTTGCCCAATACCCTGGATGAAGACGAAGTCGAGCGTCTGCTCGTTGCACCGGACGATACGACGGCATTGGGCTTGCGGGATCGTGCCATGCTCGAAGTGTTATATGGCTGCGGTCTGCGCGTTTCCGAACTGATCGGCTTGCGTCTGGACAACGTCAACCTGCGCCAGGGCGTGGTACGTGTCGTCGGCAAGGGCGACAAGGAGAGGCTGGTGCCGTTGGGGGAGGAGGCCCAGGCGTGGGTAGAGCGCTACCTACGTGCCGGTCGCAGCGAGTTGATGAGCGATATACGGCGTCCGCCCTTGTTTCCTGGCCGTAGTGATGCGTTCATGACGCGCCAGACATTCTGGTATCGCATCAAGCACTATGCCCGGCTTGCCGGTATCGATCGGCCACTGTCGCCGCATACTCTGCGTCATGCATTTGCGACGCATCTATTGAATCATGGAGCCAATTTGCGTGTCGTACAGATGTTGCTGGGTCATAGCGATCTATCGACGACGCAGATATACACCCATGTAGCCCAGGCGCGCCTGGAGACGCTACATGCCGAACACCATCCTCGAGGCTGAATGATGATTCGTGGTTTCAAGGCGCTGTCGTGCGCACTGTTCGCAACCCTGACACTCACTTCCAGTCTGGCGCTGGCCGCGCCGACTGCGGAAACGTTGGCCGAGCGACTGGCCGTGAACGGTGAGCCGATGCCCGTGGAGAGCGTGAGCGAGACGCCGCTGGACAATATTTATGAAGTGCGTCTGAAAAGCGGCGAAACGTTCTATAGCGACGCCGAGGGAAGCCATTTCATCGTCGGGGATCTATTCGCCAACGGCGAGAGCGGACTGGTCAACCTGACCCAGCAGACACGCAACGCCGAACGCGCCGAACGGCTCGCCCAAGTGCCGGAGGATCAGCGCATCGTCTATCGCGGCAAGGAGGCGCCCCGTGCGACGATACAGGTATTTACCGACGTGACCTGTCCCTACTGCCGCAAGTTCCACGAGGAAGTTCCACGCCTCAACGATATGGGCATTGAGGTGCAATACCTGGCGTTTCCGCGCAGCGGCCTGGGCTCCGAGGGCGCACGTTACCTCGCTCAGGTATGGTGTGCGGACAACCCGGCCGAAGCGCTGAGCGCCGCCAAGCGTGGTGATAGCTTGAAGAATGCTCCGGATTGCGACAACCCGGTCATCGATCAGTATCATCTGGGTCTCGAACTCGGCGTACAGGGTACGCCGGCCATCGTATTGCCCGATGGTCGCATGGTGCCAGGCTACGTGCCGGCCGAACGGCTGGCCGGTATGCTCGGCATCGAGGAATGACGCTGCCTTTCGAAAACAAGGCCGCTGGACACACGTTTGACACCCCGTCAGAGGGTTTTTACCTTGTCGTTCTGATCAAAAATTGATCAGTTTGCAAATCGAACGAATAGGAAGGGAGCACGACGTTGAAACCGGTGAGAGTGGGGATCTGTGGTTTGGGGACCGTCGGTAGCGGGACCTTCAATGTGCTGACGCGCAATGCCGACGAGATTGCCCGTCGGGCGGGACGGCCGATCGTTATCGAGCAGGTCGGCGCCCGGCGTGAGAATCCCGACTGCGATACCACCGGGGTCAAGGTCACCAGCGATATCTTCGAGGTGGCGCGCAATCCCGATATCGACGTACTGGTAGAACTGGTGGGCGGCTACGATGTCGCGCGTGAGTTGGTGCTGACCGCCATCGAGAACGGCAAGCATGTAGTCACCGCCAACAAGGCATTGATTGCAGTGTATGGCAACGAAATCTTCAAGGCGGCCCACGACAAGGGCGTGATCGTGGCCTTCGAAGCGGCGGTTGCCGGTGGCATTCCGGTGATCAAGTCGCTGCGCGAGGGGTTGGGTGCCAATCGCATCCAATGGTTGGCCGGCATCATCAATGGCACCGGCAACTATATCCTCACTCACATGCGCGACGAAGGGCGGGCTTTCGAGGACGTTCTCGCCGAAGCGCAAGCGTTGGGCTATGCCGAGGCCGACCCGACCTTCGACGTCGAAGGCATCGATGCAGCGCACAAGCTGACCATCCTGGCCTCTATTGCCTACGGCGTTCCCCTGCAGTTCGACAAGGCCTACACCGAAGGCATCTCGCGAATTACCGCCGAAGATGTCGAGCAAGCCGATAACCTTGGCTATATCATCAAGCATCTGGGGATTTCCAAGCGCACCGAGGCCGGCCTGGAGCTGCGTGTGCATCCGACGTTGATCCCCAAGGAGCGCCTGCTGGCAAGCGTGCATGGCGTCAAGAACGCCATTGCGGTGATGGGCGATGCCGTCGGGCCGACGCTCTATTACGGTGCTGGTGCCGGCTCCGAACCGACGGCCTCGGCGGTGGTTGCCGATCTGCTCGACGTGGCTCGCGACATCACCACCGCCCACCACTACCGGGTGCCCTATCTGGCCTTCAGTGGCATCGTCGAGGGCGACAATAGCCTGCCGATCCTGCCCATGGAGGATATCGTCACCGCCTATTACCTGCGGCTGTTGGCTGTCGATCGCCCGGGGGTGCTGGCACGCGTGGCGACCATCCTTTCCGAGCAGGGGATTTCCATCGAGGCCATCATCCAGAAGGAAGCCACCGAAGGCGAGCTGGTGCCGATCATCCTGCTGACACACCGCACCCGCGAGAAGAACATGAACGAAGCCATCCGGCAGCTCGAGTCGTTGGCCGATATCGCCGGGCCGATTACGCGGATCCGGGTCGAGTGCCTCGACGAGCAGCAATGAGGCGCGGCGCCAAATCATGAGTGCCAGGCGATCACGTAGCTTGGCTTCAATCGTCGGGTGGACACCAGGTCGTCGGCTTTCCGTGGCCGGTGGCGATAGGGGAAACGATCATGCGTTATATCAGTACGCGCGGGCAGGCGCCGGCGCTGAACTTTGAGGATGTTGTGCTGACCGGCATGGCCAGCGATGGGGGGCTTTACGTACCCGAAACCGTGCCGCAGCTATCCAGGGACGAGCTGGCAGCGATGGCCGGGCTATCCTATGCCGAAATCGCCTTCCGGGTGATGAAACCGTTCGTCGGCGGCGAGATCGACGACGACACTTTTCGTGCCATCATCCGTGATGCCTACGCGACGTTCAGCCACGAGGCGATCGTGCCGCTCAACCAGCTCGGCGCCAATCACTTTCTGCTCGAGCTGTTCCACGGGCCCACGCTGGCCTTCAAGGACGTCGCCCTGCAATTGCTTGGGCGTCTGCTGGATCACTTCCTGAAGAAGCGCGGCGAGCGTGCGGTGATCATGGGCGCGACTTCCGGCGATACCGGCTCGGCGGCGATCGAAGGCTGCCGCCACTGCGACAATCTCGACATCTTCATTCTGCATCCGCACAACCGTGTCTCCGAGGTGCAGCGCCGGCAGATGACCTCGGTGTTGGCCGACAACGTGTTCAATATCGCTATCGAAGGCAACTTCGACGACGCCCAGGCAATGGTCAAGGCCAGCTTCGCCGACCAGGCGTTCCTCGACGGCACGCGACTGGTAGCGGTCAACTCGATCAACTGGGCACGCATCATGGCCCAGATCGTTTACTACGTTGCCGCCGGCGTGGCGCTGGGCGCACCGCACCGCAAGGTTAGTTTCTGTGTGCCCTCGGCCAATTTCGGCAATGTCTTCGCCGGCTACATGGCCTACCAGATGGGCCTGCCGGTCGAGCGCTTCGTCATTGCCACCAACGCCAACGACATCCTGCATCGCACCCTGGCGGATAACGATTTCTCCAAGCGCGATCTCGAGGCGACCCTGGCACCGTCGATGGACATCGTGGTGTCGTCGAACTTCGAGCGCCTGCTGTTCGACGCCTACGACCGCGACGGCGATGCCGTGCGTGCCCTGCTCGAGCGTTTCCAGAACGAGCCGGCGGCGCTTGCCGAGGCTCCCCTGGCCAAACTGCGCGAGCGCTTCGCCAGTCACAGCGTCGACGATGCCACCATTCTCGAGGTGATCCGCGAGGCGCACCATCGCACCAAGGCACTGCTCGATCCGCACACTGCCACTGGCTATCGCGCCGCCGAGGTGTGCCATGGTGATCACGCCACGCCGATGATTACCTTGGCCACGGCTCACCCGGCCAAGTTCGCCGAGGCGGTGGTCAAGGCCGGCTTCCCCGGTGTGCCGTTGCCTGCTCATATGGAAGACCTGCTCGAACGCGAGGAGCGCTACAGCGTGCTGCCGGCGGAGCTGACTGCCGTGCAGTCTTTCGTTGCCGAGCATCGCCGCAGGGCCTAAGCATTCGTCAGCCGTTTCGATGCCTGATCGCGCCCGGCTTGCCGGGCGCGCTGCGTCACAGGAGCCTTTGTGGAAACCGAGAGTGTGCAACGCCCCCTGGCCGAATTCATGCGCCGGCGCATCGTGCCACGTCGCCGTGACGAGACGCTGTATCAGCGCTGTCTGGCGGCGGGGCTTTCCGAGCTTCAGTCGCGGATCCTGGCCGGCCGTCTGCCGGGCTATGGAGGCGAACTCGATCCGCTGGTCACGCCCGGTCTGCGTTACCTGGCGCATCCCGAGAAGCTGAAGGACGCCCGGCGTGCCGCCGAGCGCATCGCCCGGGCGGTGACCGAGGGCGAGCACATCGGGATTCTCACCGACTACGACGTCGACGGTATCACGTCTCACGTGGTCATCCTGCGCACCCTCAACGAGCTGTTCGGCGTGCCTGCACAGAAGCTGCATAGCCTGATCGGCCATCGCATCAACGATGGCTACGGCATCAGCCTGCCGCTGGTGGAGCGCACGCTAGCGCTGAAGCCGCGACCCAGTTTGGTCATCACCGCCGACTGCGGCTCGTCGGACGAACCGCGCATCGCTCGCCTGCGCGAAGCCGGCATCGAGGTCATCGTCACCGACCACCACGCGCTGCCACTGGAAGGGCCGCCGGCCTCGGCCTACGCCACGGTCAACCCGACCCGCAACGACTGCGAATTTCCCGATCGCACCATTGCCGGCTGCATGGTGGCCTGGCTGGTGATGTCGCTGACCCGAGCGGTACTGATCGAGTTCGGCGCACTGTCGCCGTCCACACCCAAGCTGTCGCCGTGGCTCTCCTACGTGGCGCTGGGCACCGTGGCCGATTGCGTGTCGCTGGGAGGTAGCGCCATCAACCGGGCGGTGGTGACCCAGGGGCTGACGCTCATCAACCGCATGGAAGCCGCCTGCTGGCGGGCAATGGCCGAACGCCTGGGTGCCGATAGCGTACCCTTCGACGCCGAGACGCTGGCCTTCCAGATGGGGCCGCGCATCAACGCCCGGTCGCGCCTCGACGATCCCTACGCTGCACTGCACTTCATGCTGGCTGCCGATGAGCACACGGCACGCCGGCATCTCGACGTGCTCGATCAGGACAACCAGTCGCGCAAGGCCATCGAGGCCGACATGACCGAGACAGCCCGCTCCCTGGCCATGCAGCAAGTGGCGGCAGGCGAACAGGTGCTGGTGGTCTATCTCGAGGACGGTCATGCCGGGGTACAGGGCATTGTCGCCTCACGGCTGGTCCAGGCCTTCGGGCGACCGGCTCTGGTGCTGACGAGGGCGGCGGCACCGGGCATGCTTACCGGCTCGGGACGTTCCATCGAGGCGCTGCACCTGCGTGACGCCCTGCAGCGCGCCCACGATCTTGCCCCGCAGGCATTGCCGCGTTTCGGTGGGCATAGCGGGGCGGCGGGTATTGGCCTGCCGGCCGAGCAATTGGGTACCTTCACCGCTGTGTTGCGTCAGGCCGTTAACGAACAGCTTGGCGTATGCGAGCTGTACCCCTGCGTCTTTACCGATGGTGAGCTGACCGCGCCGCAGCTCTGCCTGGCGACCCTCGACGAGTTGGAGCGCCTCTCGCCCTATGGCCGAGAGTTCGATGCGCCGCTGTTCGACGGCGAATTCCTGGTCGAGAATCTGCGTGTGGTTGGCGCCGACGGCAGCCATCTGATGCTCGAGCTGGCGTGCAGTGAAGTGACGGCGCGTGCCATCTGGTTCCGCGCGCTGACACCCGGCGAAGTGCCGGCCTTCGGCCTCGGTGCACGACTGCGCTGCGCCTACAAGCTGTCGCGCAACCGTTGGAAGGGACGGGAGTCGTTGCAGTTGATGATCGAGCATGCCGAGCCATTGTAAGTGCTGAGCGCTTGCCTCTCTTTTCACTGATCGGAAACAGTCATGGTTCAGGAGCGCGGCCAAAGGCATCGCCCATACGAAGACGCACTTGCCATGTTGCTTGGCACGCTGTTCGTGGCGCTGGGCATCACGTTTTATACCGAGGCGAGTCTGCTCACCGGGAGTACCGCCGGCCTGGCCCTGCTGGTGCAGTATTCCACCGGGGCCGGCTTCGGGCTGGTGTTCTTTCTCATCAACCTACCGTTTTACTACCTGGCGATTCGGCGCATGGGTTGGCTCTTTACCGTCAAGACATTCGCTGCGGTGCTGCTGGTGTCGCTGTTTTCCCAACTGACCCCGCACTGGATCGCGATCGAGAACCTGCACCCGCTCTACGCTGCCCTGATGGGAGGAAGTCTGACGGGCATGGGCATTCTGGTGCTTTTTCGGCACCGCATGAGCTTGGGTGGCATCACGATCCTGGCCCTCTTTCTGCAGGATCGTTACGGCCTGCGTGCCGGCTACGTTCAACTGGCCGTCGATGCGGTTATTCTGATGGCGGCACTGGTGGTGATTGCGCCGCTACAGGTCGTGTTTTCGGTGCTCGGCGCCTTGGCGATGAATCAGATCGTGGCGCTCAACCATCGCGCAGGCCGTTATATTGGCATCAGCTAGACGACGCTCGCTGCACTGGACTCAATAGCAGGGCCACACGCCCGGTGTCGCCAGCTCCAGCAGGTGGCCGTCCAGGTCGCGGAAATACAGGCTTTCACCGCCCTTGGGCCAGTGGGTACGCCCTTCTATCTCGATGCCATGCGCGTTGAGCTGGGCTTCCCAGGCGTCGAGCTGATCGGCGGGAATGGCCAGGGCCATGTGAACCGGTCCCTGACCATCGTGTGGCGGAATGGTGCCCATGCCACGGGGCAGGGTGACGGTATCCAGCGTCTCGCCCTTAAGGAACAGCAACAGCACCGTGCCACGTCCGGCATCGTAGGCCGTGAAACGGTGATCGGCGGTGAACGGCTCGAGTCCCATCGCTTCCTCGAAGAACGCCCGAGCGCGCTCCATGTCTTCCACGTAAAGTGCCGTTTCCAGCACGCCATCGAGCGTTGGCATGGTTATTTCCGTGTCGGCGTGTTTCCGTCAGCATAGAAAGGCTGGCCGGTGCCTGGCCAGCCTTTCGTCGTCTAGTTCTTCTTCCTGGGCGGCAACCAGAACCACCATACGATCAATACGATCAGGGCGATGCCACCAAGATTGACCAGCCAGCTCATGTGCTTGCCTCCTGCAGTGATGACCGGGTACCGGATCGGCTGCTGCGTTGTGCGGCGCTGGGGCGAAACAGGCGCAACCGGTTGGCATTGCTGACCACCGTCACCGACGACAGCGACATGGCAATCCCGGCAATCACCGGAGACAGCAGCAGGCCGGTAACCGGGTAGAGTAAGCCGGCCGCGATCGGAATGCCCAGGCTGTTGTAGCCGAACGCGCCCCACAGGTTCTGCTTGATGTTGGTCAGCGTAGCCCGGCTGATCTCGATGGCGTCGGCGATACCGTGCAGCGAGCCGCGCATCAGCGTGATGCCGGCGCTCTCGATGGCGACGTCGGTACCCTGACCGATGGCGAAGCCGACGTCGGCCTGGGCCAGCGCGGGAGCATCGTTGATCCCGTCGCCGGTCATGCCGACGATCTCTCCGGCACGCTGCAGGCGTTGCACCTCCGCGTGTTTGTCCTCGGGCATCAGGCCGGCGCGGTAATCGTCGATACCCACTTCACGGGCCACGGCGGCAGCGGTATGCGCATTGTCGCCAGTCAGCATGATTACCTTGAGCCCATCTGCCTGCAGGCGGCGTACGGCCTCGACGCTGTCGGCGCGTAGCGGATCGCTGATGCCGAACAAGGCAACTAACCTGTCATCCACGGCGAGGTAGACGACGGTGCGCGCTTCGTCTTCAAGCTCGTGTGCCCGGCGCTCGGCCTGGCCCAGCGTAATGCCGGCGTCGTCGAGCAGCGTGGCGTTGCCTAGTCGCAGCCGCTCCCCGAGGGGGCCGGTGGCGGTGACGCCACGTCCGGTGACTGCGTCGAAATCGCGGATCGTGGCGGGCTCGGCGTTCCTCGCCTCGGCATAGCCCAGCAGGGCTGCCGCCAGCGGGTGTTCGGAGCTACGCTCCAGCGCGGCTATCAGGCCCAGCACCTCACTCTCTTGGCCGGCGAATATCTCGGCATCGGTGACCCGTGGCTTGCCTTCGGTGAGCGTGCCGGTCTTGTCGACAATCAATGTGGTCAGGCGACTGGCGGTCTGCAGTGCCTGACCGTCACGGATCAGGATGCCGTGCTCGGCGGCCTTGCCTACGCCGATCATGGTCGAGATCGGCGTCGCCAGACCCAGCGCGCAGGGGCAGGCGATGATCAGCACCGTGGTGGCGGCGACCAGCATGTGGATGATCTGCGGTTCGGGACCGAGGTTGTACCAGGCCAGCGCGGTGAGTACGGCGATGATCATCACGCTGGGCACGAAGATCGCCGAGACCTTGTCGGCCAACTCACCGATTGGTGGACGCGAGTTCTGGGCCTTGGCAACTTGGTCGATGATGCGTCCCAGGCGGGTATCCGCGCCGACGTGCGTGGCACGATAGACCAGCCCGCCGCGGCCGTTGACGGTCCCGGCGCTGACCTCGTCGCCGGGTTGCTTGGCCACGGGGGCCGGCTCGCCAGTGAGCATCGATTCGTCGATATAGCTGCTGCCATCCTCGACTTCGCCATCCACCGGCAGACGTTCGCCGGGGCGCACGCGGATGCGATCGCCGCTGCGTACCTCATCGATCCCGACCTCACGCTCCTGCCCGTCGCGGATGATCCTTGCGCTACGCGTCTGCAGGTCGAGCAACCGCTTGAGTGCCTGGCTGGTACGGCCGCGTGCCTTGAGTTCCAGGCCCTGGCCGAAGCTGATCAGGCCGATGATCATTGCCGCGGCTTCGAAATAGAGACCGCGGGCCGCGACGGGAATCGCCTCGGGAAACAGGACCACCACCATCGAGTAGATCCAGGCGGTGCCCGTACCCACGGCGATCAGCGTGTCCATGTTGGCCTGATGGTGACGGAACGCCTTCCAGGCATTGACGAAGAAGCGCCGCCCGGCGGTGGCCAGTACACCCAGGGTGATCAGGCCGACCAGCAGCCATAGCCAGCGTTCGCTGCCGGCCAGATGGGGATGATGGAAGAACATGCTGAGCATCAGCGGGATGCCGACACCCAGACCCAGTGCAGTGTCACGCAGGCGCTTGCGATACTCCCGAGTCTCGTTGACTTCCCGGGTCTGCTCGGCCTGGCGCAGGTCCTCGATCACCTCGGCGCCGTAGCCGGCCTCGACCACCGAACGAATCAGTTGGGTGGCATTGGCGTCGCCATGGATCTGGGCGGTGCGCGAGCCGAAATTGACCTCGGCACGGCGCACACCGGGGGTCTCGTCGAGCGCCTGCTGGATGGTGCGTACACAGCCGGCACAGGTGATGCCGGTCAGCGATAGACGAATCACGTCGCTTTCCGGGGCCCTGCCCGCGGCGCTTGGCGACGCAGTGGAGCGTGACGGGACGACGGGCTCGGAAACGCTGGCCTCGCTGCGAGGCTCCGAGTCGCTGCCGGTAGCAGTCGGCGCTTCCTCAGGCGGAAAGCCGACCTCACGGAGCACGTTATCCAGAGTATCGCCATCGAGTGTCGTCGTTACGTCGAGGCGCTTTTCGGCGGGCGTGCCCACGACTTCGGCCTCGGCATCGTGGGCCTGGATGGCGCGACGCATCTTGCTCACACAGCCCTGGCAATTCATGCCGCCGACCTGGCGCGAGAGATGATTGGCTGGCGCAGTCATTGGTCGTCTCCTGTGTGGACTGGTGACTCGGCGCGCTTGTCGTCGGGAAAGCTCTCGATCAGGCGGCACAGGCTATGGCCATTGGGGACGCCATCGGGCATGTCCCGCCACGTGTCCAGGGCCTGCTCCATGCGAGCGGCCAGCGCTTCGAGCTCGGCGATACGCTGACGGATCGTGGGCAGGCGCTGGGCTAGCAGGTCGCGTACCAGCGGGCAGGGAGAGTCGCCCTGATCGGCGTGCTCGAGAATATCGCTGATCTCCTTGACGCTGAAGCCCAGGGTGCGCGCCCGCTGGATGAAACGCAGGCGATTGAGATCGTCGCTGTCGTAGAGTTGATAGCCATTGTCCGGGTTGCGACGAGGCGACAGCAGTCCTTCGCGTGTGTAGTGACGTACCGTCTCGGCCGTGACGCCAGCTGCCGTGGCCAATTCACCGACTTTCATGGCTGCCTCCTGAGTGGGATGCCTTTAGTCTAGAACCTGTGGGTAACACCTAGGTCAAGGTGTCAGGTAAAGGAATGAATCGGCCCGCCGATAAGCCGGGCATGGCTGCGCTCCGGTAGCGATGACGCTTTGCTGATAACGGCATCTACTACTAATGGATGTGCAGTCGCGCGATTAAAACAGTCGTTTGTTCTTGACTTGATTATGTCCATCAGCCAAAACGGTTAGGCAGACTGCCGTTGCGTATGAGCAGATCAGTGTCAACGTCTAGCCTCATTGGGAACAGGATTTCGAAAAATATGCAAAATAAGATCAACAAGCTCACCGTCGCCATCGCTGTTGCCGCAGCGATGTCCGGCCAGGCCGTGGCCGGTGGATTCCAGTTAAATGAGCAGAGCGTTAGCGGGCAGGGCTATAGCCATGCAGGGCGTAGTTCGAATGTTCAGGATGCCACTATCGTCTTCGGTAACCCGGCTGGGATGTCGTTTCTGGATCGCGCACAAGTTACGGCCGGTGCCACCTATCTGGACGTAAGTACGGATATAGATACTGTCGAATCCAGCACTTCAATAGACTCTGGATTGGCGGCTGGAGGGGCTCCAAGTGGTGTTCAATTCCCTCTCGGACCTGTATCCGGCAGCACCGATGGCGACATGGTGCCTGGTACCCTTGTGCCCTTTGCATTTTATGCTCAGCCGATCAGTGACCGTCTGCATTTCGGTTTTGGGGTGTATGCGCCTTTCGGCTCCAAGACAGATTATGAAGATGATTTTCAAGGACGTTATTTCGGGGATTACACAGAAGTCAAGGTCGTCAGTGCACAGCCGACCCTTTCCTATAAGATCAACGATCAGTTAGCTATCGGCGCGGGTGTGACTTACAACCAAGTAGAGGGTGAGTTGCGGCGCCAGATTCCTAATGTTCCACAGCCTTTTAGCACGGCGAGCGATGTCGATGCGCGTGTCGATGGTGACGATGAAGCATGGGGGTATAACATCGGCGTGATCTATAGGCCTGTGCCCGAAACGACACTAGGGCTGACCTACCGCTCTAAAGTGGATTACACACTGAAAGGCGATTTTCGAGCCACAGCGCCTAATGGAACCGTGGTGAGACAGGACGATGCCAGCCTGGACCTGACGACTCCGGAAACGGTAAATTTTTCGATTACACAGGAAATGACTGACCGCCTCACGCTCATGGCCGGTGCTTCATGGGCTCGCTGGAGCCGATTCGAGCGAATTCTCGTCAATGGTACCCAAGGTGATGAAATCACCAATGAAGCACAGAACTACTCGAATGCGTGGAATTTTGCAGTAGGGGCACAGTACGAACTGAACCCGCAATGGATATTACGTACCGGGCTGGCACTCGACAATACGCCTACTAACGATGAAGACCGCAGCGTCAGGATTCCTTCGGATGATCGCCGTATCTTCTCGGTTGGGGCCGGGTGGACCCCCATTCCCGACTTTACAGTTGATCTGGCCTACTCTTACTTGACTGAGCGTAGTACGAGGATTAGTCAGTCCCGAGATGACTCTTTGAATGGATTTGGGGCTACTTCATACACTGCCGATTACAAAAACGAAGCCCACGGCTTCGGTGCCCAGGCGACCTATCGCTTCTAAATTCCATTCCTGTAACGAGAAACCCGGCCGAGCGGCCGGGTTTTTTATGGCGGCGGGGCGACCTTCGCGTTAGGGCAAGGAGGGCGGGGGCGCGTTTGCCAGTAGATACTAGAAATTGTAGCGCACCAGCAGGTCGGTCTCGTCGCTGTCGACATTGCCGCCCTCGGCATCGGTAGAGTCGTTGAACTTGCGCTCCAGTGCGACGATCAGATCATCGTTCAAGGTCAGCCACGCTGCGCCAGCCAGATAAAAGGCGCTGCGTGCATCGGAACCAGTGTCCTCGAGGCGATTGAAGCCAGAGTAGATCTGCACCTTGCCAGGAATCCGGTTCTTGACATTGTACAGTGCGACACCCTCGAAGCCGCGCGCCTTGTCTATGATGCCGTCAACTTCGTCGACGTCGCTAAAGCTGCCGTCACGCACTAGGTTGCGATACTCGCCTCCGCTCAGCGAGAAATACCAGTTGCTCGGTGTCCAGCGGGCCGCCAGCAGGCCGGCATCGACATTTGCCGAGGTGGTGCCGTTTGCGAGTTTGCCGTCAATGTCGCTGTGCGTGTAAGCGGCGCCGAACGACCAATCCTCGCTGGGCTTGTAGACGACCGCGCCCTGGCCAGTGTAATTGCGCGTGTAGCCGGTCAGGTTGCCACTGTAGTCGGCGTTAGGGGGCATGCCGTCTCGGGGAGGCTGGTAGAGGATGCCGACCGTCCAGTCACCAAAAGCGTTCTTGTAAGACACCGCATCGTCGGCACGACCGTTGCCCTCGAAGCCGCCGTCGCCGGCCGCTCCGTTGAAGCTGCCCTGGGCGGTGGCACCGTTGTACCAAAACCAGTCGGTCCAGTCGGCGACCATGTCATACCATAGAGACTCCTGCTTTCCGATCAGTAGCGTTCCGTAGTCGTCGTGTCTCACCCCAGCGTAGAGCTGGCGCTTGGAGTAAGCGTCGTCGGCGTCCTCGAAGAATGGATCGAAGCCCCACTCGGCACGGGCCACGGACGACCATCCGCCCTTGAAGTCGTGTTCGTGAATCAGTCGCGCGCGTGAGCCAACGTTGGCGAGATCGTGGCCGTCGTCGGTCTTGTCGACGAAACTGCTACCGACGGAGATGCGTCCACTAAAGATTAGCTTGTCGCTGGGGGTTTCGTAGACGGTAGCAGCCAGGGTCTGCGGTGTGGTAAGAGCGGCGGCAAGAACGATGACCAGACCGGTAGGTGCCTGGCTCCTGAACATGATGGAAACCTTGTGGATCGTTGTGTTTCTGTATGATAGGCAGTATCGGCGCATGTTGCCGATGATGCTCGTCACCCTAGTGGCAGGATGACGGTGCTGCCCGGTTTGGCTACAATGTAGGGCTTTTCGCGTGCGCCGGGGCTCTGCCCGGTGCCTTTGACTGCGGAGTCACCGCAAGCCGACACAGGACGACCATGCAAGAGATCAATCCGATCAACAACCTCATCAAGGACCTGTCCGAGCGGACAGACGTCCTGAGGGGGTATCTTTGACTATGCCGAGAAGAAGGATCGGCTAGAAGAAGTTTCCCGCGAACTCGAAAATCCCAACGTCTGGAACGATCCCGATTATGCCCAGAAGCTGGGCAAGGAGCGTGCCTCGCTCGAGGCCGTCGTCGAAACCATCGATGCCTTGGATCGCGGCCTGGTGGACAACCAGGAACTGCTCGAGCTGGCAGTGATGGAAGAGGACGATGCGACCGTCGATGAGGTCAAGAAAGAGCTTGCCCATCTGGACACGCTGCTCGAAAAGCTCGAGTTCCGGCGCATGTTTTCCGGCGAGATGGATGCCAATAACGCCTATCTCGACATTCAGTCCGGCTCTGGCGGCACCGAGGCCCAGGACTGGGCCAACATACTGCTGCGCATGTACCTGCGCTGGTGCGAGCATCACGGTTTCAAGACCGAGATCGTCGAGATTTCCGGTGGCGAGGTGGCCGGCATCAAGTCGGCGACCCTGCACGTCCAGGGCGATCATGCGTTCGGCTGGCTGCGTACCGAGACCGGCGTTCACCGCCTGGTGCGCAAGAGCCCGTTCGACTCCGGCGGGCGCCGTCACACCTCATTCGCCTCGGTGTTCCTGTCGCCGGAAATCGACGACGACTTCGAAGTCGAGATCAATCCCGCCGATCTGCGTGTCGATACCTACCGCTCCAGTGGCGCCGGCGGTCAGCACGTCAACACCACCGATTCCGCCGTGCGTATCACCCACGAGCCGACCGGCGTGGTGGTGTCGTGTCAGACTCAGCGCAGTCAGCATGCCAACCGCGACTTCGCCATGAAGCAGCTCAAGGCGAAGCTGTGGGAACTGGAAATGCAGAAGCGCAATGCCGCCAAGCAGGAGGCCGAGGACAGCAAGGCCGATATCGGCTGGGGCAGTCAGATCCGTTCCTACGTGCTCGACGATCAGCGCATCAAGGATCTGCGTACGGGCGTGCAGACCAGCAACTGCGAGAAGGTGCTGGATGGGGATCTGGATCAGTTTATCGTGGCCAGCCTCAAACAGGGGTTATAGGGCCTGCTGCGCTCGCCAATACGGCGTTGAATCTCAGCTCACAATGCTCATTGGCCCCCCGCCAACTGCGCTTGTTCGCTGAGATTCGCCTTGTCTTGGCATCGCTCGCGTCGGCCCCGCGGCGTGAGTGGACTGGGCAGCTTTCGAATTAGCGATTTTTTCATAGGCAGAGCAATGGCGAACCAGGATTCTCCCCAGCACGACGAAAACCACCTGATCGCGGAGCGGCGGGCCAAACTGGCTGCCCGCCGCGAGAAAGCCGCCGAGCATGGTGGCAGCGCGTTCCCCAACGACTTTCGCCGCGATAGCCTGGCGGCGGAGCTACAGGCCGAGCTGGGCGAATTCGACAAGGCTGAGCTGGAGAGCCGCAATCGCCAGGCGGCGGTAGCGGGGCGGATCATGCGCAAGCGTGGACCGTTCATCGTCATTCAGGACGTTTCCGGCCAGATCCAGCTCTATGTCGACAAGAAGGGCCTGCCCGAGGAAATCCTCGAGGACGTCAAGGGTTGGGATCTTGGCGACATCGTCGCTGCGCGCGGGCCGGTGCACAAGTCCGGCAAGGGCGACCTGTATGTGATGATGGTCGAGGCCAAGCTGCTCACCAAGAGTCTGCGTCCGCTACCCGACAAATTCCATGGTTTGACCGACATGGAAGCGCGTTACCGTCAGCGCTATGTCGATCTGATCATGAACCCCGAGTCGCGCCGGGCCTTCGAGGTGCGCGCCGGGGTGATCGCTTCGATCCGGCGTTTCTTCGAGGCGCGTGGCTTCATGGAAGTCGAGACGCCGATGCTGCAGCCGATTCCCGGCGGGGCCACGGCGAGACCGTTCATCACTCACCACAATGCGCTGGACATCGACATGTACCTGCGCATTGCGCCCGAATTGTATCTCAAGCGCCTGGTGGTGGGCGGCTTCGAGCGGGTCTTCGAGATCAACCGCAACTTCCGCAACGAGGGGCTATCGACGCGTCACAACCCCGAGTTCACCATGCTCGAGTTCTACTGGGCCTATGCGGACTACAGGGATCTGCTCGACCTGACCGAGGAGATGATCCGCAACGCCGCCCGGGAAGTCCTGGGAAGCACCGTGCTCAATTATCAGGGCACCGAGTACGACCTGGGCAAGCCGTTCCGCCGGCTGACGCTGCGCGAAGCGATCCTCGAGCATGGCGACGGCATCGCCGATGCCGATATCGATACCCTCGAGGCGGCCCGCGACACGGCCATGACGCTGGGGCTTCAGGTCAAGGAGGGCTGGGGACTCGGCAAGTTGCAGACCGAAATCTTCGAGGAGGTCGCCGAGCATCGGCTCGATCAGCCGACCTTCATCATCGAGTACCCGGCCGAGGTCAGTCCGCTGGCGCGGCGCAACGATGCCAACCCGTTCGTCACCGATCGCTTCGAGTTCTTCGTCGGCGGCCGGGAGATTGCCAATGGCTTCTCCGAGCTCAACGACGCCGAGGATCAGGCTGAGCGCTTTGCCGCCCAGGTGGCCGAGAAGGAGGCCGGCGATCTCGAGGCGATGTACTACGATGCCGACTACGTACGGGCATTGGAGTACGGGCTGCCGCCGACGGCGGGCGAAGGTATCGGGATCGATCGCCTGGTGATGCTGTTCACGGACAGCCCATCGATTCGCGATGTGCTGCTGTTCCCGGCGATGCGACCGGAATAGTTGGTAAGTCGCGTGGCGAGCGACCATAATGGTCAGCGTTTCGATGTCGAGACCGCATGCCGAGGAGACTCCCGATGAAACTGCTCAATCGCTCTGCGCTGAGCGTCAAGCCAACCCAGGCGTTCGTCGACTGGATCAACTCGCTGGAGCCGATGGTCGGTAACGATGACCTGACCATCGACGACATCGATCGCGAGAACACCGTCTATCTGATTCCCGAGATGGATACCGAGGAAGCGCTCGACGCCTGGGTGCGCGAGCGTTACATGGACATTCTCGAGAATGAGTTGCGCGCCTGGGAGGAGGACGAGCGGCAATGGCCCGAGTCCATCGACTGGGCGCTGTTCCAGCGCTTTCTGTCGGTCGAACATAGCTACCTTGCCATCGACCTCGATGACGAGGCACCGCTGGAAATCGCCGATTTCGACGATGCGATACTGCTGGAAACCGATGAAGAATAAGCAGGGCTAGCCTGCATTCGTTCCGCCATATGATGTTGTCTGCCCGGCTCTGCCGGGTTTTCTTATGCTATTGAGCCGACTTTTCGAGACGCGTCCCGACGACGATGGTTTGCCGGGGCCGCAGCGCAAGCTTGCCCTGTTGGTACTGGTCATGGGAACGCTAATGGCCGTGCTGGATGGGGGTATCGTCAATATCGCCCTGCCCACGATGGCGCGCGAGCTGCAGGTCGCCGAGTCGCGCATCGTCTGGGTGACCAATGCCTATCAGTTGGTGACGGCAGCCTCGTTGCTGACTTTCGCGGCGCTGAGCCGTCGGGTCGGGCGACACCGGCTGTACATGGGCGGGCTGGCGGTGTTCTCGTTTGCCTCGTTGTGCTGCGCGCTCTCCGAGTCGCTGAACACGCTGCTGCTGTCGCGTATCCTGCAGGGAATCGGGGCGGCCGCCATGCTCAGCATCGGGCCTTCCATGTACCGGGTCATCTTTCCGTCGCGCCTGCTGGGGTCCGCTATTGGGCTCGGGGCCCTGGTCGTGGCATTCGGCATCGCCTCGGGGCCGTCGCTCGGCGGTCTGCTGTTGGCGGTGGCCAGTTGGCCGTGGCTGTTCGCCATCAATGTGCCGGTTGGGTTGGTTGCATTGTGGCTGGCGAGCAGGGCGCTGCCTCGTGAGGCGGCGCAGCCGGGGCGGCTCGATTGGCCGGGGGCCGTGCTGTCGGCCGGCATGCTGGGAAGCTTCGTCTATGGTATCGATCGCATGGGCCATGGTGCGTCGATTGTCGAGGTGGTGGCCCTATTGGTGCTGAGTGGCGTATTGACGAGCCTGTTCGTCTGGCGCCTGCGCCGGGCGTCGCGCCCTCTGGTGCCGCCGGCTCTGTTCGCCGAGCCACGCTTCTCTTACGCAGCAGTGATTTCGATGTTGGCGTTCACCGCCAATGGAGCCGCCTTCGTCGGCCTGCCATTCTTCTACCAGAACTTGATGGGGCTATCGCCATGGCAGGCCGCGCTGATGTTCACGCCGTGGCCGCTGGCGCTGATGTTTGCCGGGCCCATGGCCGGGCGCCTGGCGGACCGGGTCAATCCCACCAAGCTATCGTCGCTGGGGCTGGGCATCTTCCTGCTGGGCATGTTGTCGCTGGCCCTGATGCCGGATGCGGCAGCGCCGCTGGATGTGATCTGGCGTACGCTACTATGCGGATTGGGGTATGGGCTGTTTCAGGCGCCCAATAACCGTGAAATGATCGGTAGCGTGCCGCTGGAGCTCAGCGCCAATGCATCGGGGGTGCTGGCATCGGTGCGCACCTTCGGACAGTCACTGGGTACCGCACTGGTCGGCATCGTATTGGCGCTGTCGTACGGTTCGCTGCAGTTGGCCCTTTGGCTGGGCTGCGTTTTCGTGGTGGTCGCGCTGTCGTTGAGTCTGTGGCGCATACCGCTGGCAGCTCGCCACTGAACATATCGTCCCACCTGGACGACACGTTACAATAATCGCTTCGCCACAGGAGGCCAAACAGCATGAGCATCCAGGCACAGATCGAAACCAAGTTGCAGGCTCTCGAACCCGTCTACCTGGCCGTGGAGAACGAGAGTCACATGCACCACGTGCCGCCCAATTCGGAAACGCATTTCAAGGTAACGCTGGTCTCGCCCCGCTTCGAGGGGCTGATGCCCGTGAAACGCCACCAGCAGGTCTATGCCATCCTGGCCGACGAGAAAGCCGGACCGGTCCATGCCTTGGCATTGCATCTTTACACCCCGGACGAGTGGGAAGTGCGGGGTGGATCACGTCCGGATTCGCCCAACTGTCGAGGCGGTGGCAGCCGCTGAATGATCACCGAACCGCAACGCTCGCAATATCTCGAGGCCATGGGGCTGACCGTCTGGGTCAGCCGTTATCGCCTGCCGAACGCGGCCGAAACGCCGGCCTGCGAATGGCTCGAGCCCGAGGTGCCTGCCGAGCGGCCACCAGCACAACGTCTGCATGCGTTGCTCGACACGCCGGTCGAGGCGCCTCCGCGCTCGCCAGTGGAGACGGCACCCGCTGCGCGCCAGCGTAAGCGGGCCCGGGGATTGCTCGAATCCGAGGGGCTTGTGGAGGTTCCCGAGCAGGCATCGGCTACGGCACCGGCCTTGGAAGAGGCACCGGCCGAGGCCAGCAAGCGTGGGCCTCAGGAATCGCTGCGTTTCACGCTGCAGGTCGCTGCACTGGATGGGCGCTGGCTGGTGATCGTGCCGCAGCGTCAGCCGCTCGACGCTACGAGTCGGCGCCTGCTTGACAATCTGCTTCAGGCGGCTGGCATTTTGCCCAGGAATCCGCCGGGCTTTCAGGAATTCCGCTGGCCGGTCGTCGAAGGGGCGCCTGCCGAGTCGCCGCTTGACGAGGCGTGCGATGGCTTACGTGCCTTCGTGGAAGGTCAGAGTCGTCGTGGCTGGCGTCCGGAACGCGTTCTGGTCTTCGGTGAGGACGCAACGCTCAGCTCTGTCCTGGCGTTGAAGGATGGACGCTGTAGCCTGTTGAACATCGATGGCTGGCAAGGGCCTGCGCTGGAGGCGCTGGCGATGTCACCCGACGCCAAGCGTGAGCTGTGGCGGGCCATGGTCGACTGGCGCGAGGCCTGGCATGGCGCGGCGGACGGTGAACCTGACGATGCGTCCTGAGTTGTTGACGCTCGATGACCTGCCGCGCCTGGTGGCGCTGGAGAGCGAAGGCCAGCCTCATCCGTGGTCGCAAGCCCAGCTACACGAAGCGCTTGTGGACGCGCGGGCCCAGGTCTGGGGCATGAAGGAGAACGCTGGCCTGCAGGGCTTTGCCGTATTCTACCGCTTGCCTTTCGAGGCCGAGCTGCAGGCGATTACGGTCGCACCCCAGATGCGTCGTCAGGGCGTTGCCTCGGCCTTGCTGGAAGCGGGGGTTGCCCAAGCGAACAAGTGGGGCAGTGAACGGCTACTGCTCGAAGTTCGCGCCTCGAATCAGGCCGCCATTGCCGTGTACCGGCGAGCGGGATTCCAGCACGACGGAGTGCGGCGAGGCTATTATCGTAGCGAGGAAGGGCGTGAGGATGCGTGGCTCATGTCGTTGATGTTGGCTGCCGGCAAGGCGTGAGCCCGGCCGGCGCAGAACAGCAGGAGCGCTTACTGGCGTTCAGGAGACGCTGGTTTCGCTGCTTTCCAGCTCGCGGAACTTGTCCAGCAAGCCATTGAGGCGACGTTCCCATTCCTGATGTTCCTGCTTGAGCCGGGCATTCTCCTCGCGGAGTTCCTCGGCTTCCATTTTTAGCATTTCCAGCGATTCGACCGCATTGGCGACTTTCTGCTCGAGCTGGTTGAAGAGTTCGATGCTCATCCTATTCTCCTGATGTCTTGCGTAGTCTGGCACGACTGGCCAGCCGCCAGCGTACGCTGCGTCCTGCCGCTCAGCAAGCGTCTCCAAAGGCTGACGGCGTGCGTCGATAGAGCCGGCCGTGGCTATCGCCCGCCTTGACCTCGCGATGCAGCGTCCAGCATCCCGGCACTTGGGGTGGCAAGCCAGCCTCGGTTTCAACGTAGATCAGCGCATCGTCAGCCAGCCAGCCTCGACGCTCGAGCAAATCGCAGGCCGGTCCGGCCAGATCCCGGCGAAACGGAGGATCCAGGAACACGACGTCGAAAGGCGTGGCGGGCTCGTTCAGAAAGTCGAGCGCATTGCGCACCACGACCTGGCCGGTAGCGCCCAGCGTGGCCAGGTTGGCCTCGATCAGGCGCGCGACTTCGGCATTGGTCTCGACGAAACGCGTCTGATCGGCGCCGCGCGACAGGGCTTCCAGGCCGAGCGCGCCAGTGCCGGCGAAGAGATCCAGGACGCGACGACCGGCCAGGTCGAAGGCCAGCCAGTTGAATAGGGTCTCGCGGACCCGGTCGGGCGTCGGGCGCAGGCCGGGGCTGTCGGCCACCGGAAGCAGCCGGCGACGAAAGCGGCCACCGATGATGCGTAGTTTTCCACGCGGCCGGTCCGGCGTGGACGTGGCTGGGCGGCGGCGGTTGCGGGAGGGGCGTTGTCGGGTCATGGTCGCTGGATTGTACGTGTGCCTTATCCACAGTGGTAGTGCACAGTGATAGGATGGTTCGATTCACAACCTCTACAGCATAGAACTCGCCCATGTTCGGTTTTTTCAAGCGCAAGAAGAAGCAGGAATCTGATCAGCAGGAAGCGCTCGAGCAGCAACAGGCCACTGAGGCCGAGGAGCGCACTGCCGATGAGGAACCCGCCGCGGCAGAGGCGGTACGCGAACACGACCCCGAGGCCCAGCAGGCGGCGGAGTATCGTCCCGACGAACTGGAGCAGGAAGCCTCTCGTGAGGCGCTCGATGGCGAGCTGGCCACGGGCGAAGCCCACACTGCGCTCGATGAAGTGCCGGTGGACACTCCGCACGAGTCGCTGGCCGAGGAGGTGAAGCGGCCCGATGCCGAACTGCCTGCCGACGAAGCGTTGACGGAGGATGAGGCGTCAGTGACGGAAGGGGAGCCGCTGGCGCCCGAGCCCGAAGCGACGACAGCGGACGTTGGCGACGCCCGTGATGACGAAGTCAAGGCGGATACGCAGGCTCAGGCGGCCGACGAGGCTCATGAGGAAGTGCGCCGTCAGGAAGAGGCGGGCGGCATCGACGGTGGCAGCGTCGCCGAGGTGCCCCACGATACCTCGGCGGCCACGGCCGGGCGCGACAAGCCCAAGAGTGAGAAGCGGGGCTGGTTTTCACGCATCAAGGCTGGTCTGGGCAAGACGCGCGCCAACCTGACCGACGGCCTGGCCAACCTGTTTCTGGGCAAGAAACAGATCGACGACGAACTCATGGAGGATCTCGAGACCCAGCTGCTGATGGCCGACGTCGGCATCGAAGCGACCACCGAGATCATCGACAACCTGTCGGCCCGGGTCTCGCGCAAGGAGCTCAACGATCCTCAGGCGCTCTATCGGGCGCTGCAGGAAGAGCTGACCGAACTGCTCGCTCCGGTGGCCACGCCGCTGGCGCTGCCACCCAAGGGCGAGGGGCCGTTCGTGATCCTCATGGTCGGCGTCAACGGGGTCGGCAAGACCACCACCATCGGCAAGCTGACCAAGCGCTTCCAGGGCGAGGGGCGTAGTGTCATGCTCGCTGCCGGCGACACTTTCCGCGCCGCCGCGGTGGAGCAGCTCAAGGTCTGGGGCGAGCGCAACAACGTGCCGGTCGTCGCCCAGCATACCGGCGCCGACAGTGCCTCGGTGATTTACGATGCCCTGGCTGCAGCCAAGGCGCGTAAGGTCGATGTGCTGATTGCCGATACGGCCGGGCGACTGCATAACAAGGGCCACCTCATGGAGGAGCTCAAGAAGGTGCGTCGGGTAATGGCCAAGCTCGACGAGGCGGCGCCTCATGAAGTGATGTTGGTGCTCGATGCCGGGACCGGCCAGAACGCCCTGGCCCAGGCGAGCACTTTCAACGAGGCGATCCCGGTCACCGGCATTACCCTGACCAAGCTCGATGGCACCGCCAAGGGTGGGATCATCTTCGCCCTGGCCAAGCAGCTGGGTACGCCGATCCGCTACATCGGCGTCGGCGAAACGCTGGACGATCTGCGTCCCTTCGCGGCGGATGATTTCGTCAACGCACTGTTCTCGCAGGATGACGAGAACGCGGCATGATCGCTTTCGAGCATGTTGGCAAGCGTTACGGTGGGCGCTTCGAGGCGCTCGCCGACATCAATTTCAGTGTGCAGCGCGGTGAGATGGTCTTCCTGACCGGTCATTCGGGGGCCGGCAAGAGCTCGTTGCTGCGCCTGATCATGCGTCTCGAGCGTCCCTCCCGGGGGCGTATCCTGGTGGCCGGCTACGATATCGACCGGCTGCATACCAGCCAGATTCCCTTCTACCGACGACAGATCGGTGTAGTCTTTCAGGATCACCAGTTGCTCTTCGACCGCGACGTGTTCGCCAACGTGGCGCTGCCTCTCGAAATCCAGGGCGTCGAGCCTCACGAGGCGGCCCGGCGCGTGCGGGCCGCCCTCGACAAGGTCGGCCTGTTGCATCGCGAGAAGGCATTGCCCATCGAACTCTCCGGCGGTGAGCAGCAGCGTATCGGCATTGCGCGGGCGGTGGTCAACAAGCCGGCGCTGCTGCTGGCCGACGAACCGACGGGCAACCTCGATCCCCAGCTATCGGCCGATATCATGCGTCTGTTCGAGGACTTCAACCGTATCGGCACCACGGTCATGATCGCCAGTCACGATCTGGCGCTGATCGCCCGGCTGCGCCATCGGGTATTGCGGCTACGCGATGGTCGTCTGATCGCCGACGAACATGCCGCCCGGGAGGCCGTATGAGCTCCGGTGCTTCCAGACGCAATGAAGGACGAGCCGCGGCGCCGGCGTCCCGTGCCGCCGCGCCGCGACGAGGTGCGCGTAGTCATCGCACCGGGCTGGATAGTCGGTTGCGCGCCTGGAGCCGCCACCATCGGGCCATGGCCCGCGACAGTGCGCATCGGCTGTTACGTCGGCCGTTGGGCAGCCTGCTGACCATGGTGGCCATTGCCATCGCTCTGATCCTGCCCTGCGCTCTGTGGTTGGTCATGGACAGCGCCAAGGCGCTGGATACCGAGCTCGACGAGAGCGCCACGTTGACGGTCTACCTGTCGGCCTCGCTCGGGGAACATCAGGCCATGGACGTGGCCGATACGCTGCGTGCCCAACCCGGCGTGGCCGGTGCCCGGCTGGTCACGGCGGCCGAAGGCATGGCCGAATTCCAGCAGGCCCTGGGGCTCGAGGATGCGCTGAGCGAACTGGAGGAGAATCCGCTGCCGGCGAGTATCATCGTCTCGCCCCGCGACGTGTCTCCGCAGGCCGTGAATGAGCTGAGCGGGCAGTTGGACGATGTCGAGGGCGTCGATGAGGTGCGCCTGGACATGGCCTGGCTCGAACGGCTGAATCGTCTGGCTGAGCTGGGTCAACGTCTGACCTTGGCGCTGGGTGTATTGTTTGGTCTCGGCGTATTGCTGATCGTTGGCAACACCATCCGACTGGCGGTGGAGAGCCGCCGTCAGGAGATCGAAGTAGTGACGCTGATCGGCGCCACCCATGCCTTCGTGCGCCGTCCCTTCCTGTACAGTGGGGCCTGGTACGGCTTGGGCGGGGGGCTGCTGGCCTGGGGCATGTTGACCTTGGGAGGACAGTGGTTGGCCGCACCGGTTCAGGCACTGGCGCAGAGCTACGGGGCAACCTTCGTCATGCCGTCGCTGGGGACGGAAGGTTCGGCAATCTTGTTGGTTTCTAGTACACTACTAGGCTGGTTGGGTAGCTGGATAGCGGTGAGCCGTCATCTAAAGGACATCCGGCCGCGCTAACCTGAGCAGGCAAGGCGATCGTTGACTGTCTTGCAGTTGGTGGAACTTCACGCTGTAGTTGCGGTCCTATGATCGCACAGCTATGTTAGGCGTCTAATTATTGTTGGGTCGAGCCATAGCATGGCTCCCCGCTTCTTGGGCAACATGGAGACATCCTGCATGAGCACCAGTCTTCAGCCTATTGGCCAGCTTTCGCCGGGCCATGATCTGAATGGCTACATCCAGGCAGTCAACAGCATTTCCGTGCTGACTGTCGAGGAAGAGCGCGAACTGGCCTTTCGTCTGCATGAGCACAACGACCTGGAGGCTGCACGCCGTCTGGTCATGTCGCATCTGCGTTTCGTCGTGCATATTGCACGCAGTTATTCCGGCTATGGGCTGCCGCAGGCCGATCTAATCCAGGAGGGCAACGTCGGCCTGATGAAGGCGGTCAAGCGCTTCGACCCGAATCAGGGCGTGCGTCTGGTCTCCTTCGCGGTGCACTGGATCAAAGCGGAAATTCACGAATTCGTGCTGCGCAACTGGCGCATCGTCAAGATCGCTACCACCAAGGCCCAGCGCAAGCTGTTCTTCAATCTGCGTAGCGCCAAGAAGCGCCTGGCCTGGTTGAACAATGACGAAGTCGATGCCATCGCCAAGGATCTCGACGTCAAGCCCGAGGTGGTGCGCGAGATGGAAGGGCGTCTCTCGGCATTCGATGCCGGCTTCGATGCTTCGCCCTCCGACGACGAAGAGCAGACCTACCAGGCGCCGGTGCACTTTCTCGAGGATACCCGCTACGACCCGGCAGTCCAGCTCGAGGACAGCGACTGGGAAGAGGATTCCACCCGCCGCCTGCAGGATGCTCTGGCTAGCCTCGACGAACGCTCACGCCACATTCTGCAGAGCCGTTGGCTGGCCGAAGACAAGGCCACGCTGCACGAGTTGGCCGATGTCTATGGTGTTTCCGCCGAACGTATCCGGCAGCTCGAAAAGAACGCCATGAAGAAGATTCGTCAGCAACTGGGCGAGGCAATGGCCGCCTGACGGCGGCGCTAGAAACGAGAGTTCCGCCCGATGAAAGCGCCCGGCAAGAGATTGCCGGGCGCTTTTGCGTATCAGGACGGCGCGATCAGCTCAGGCGCGGGCTATCGTCGGGATCGGGGCAAGGAGCTGACTGGACAATAGCGACCACTGTTCGCTCCAGTACTCCGTGGGTAGCCGCTTGAAGTCGCTGCGTACGTACTGGCCGATGCGCCCCTCGGCGTAGGCCAGCAGCAGGTTGGCCGCCGACGAGACCGGCAGGGTGGTGCGCAAGCCATCGCGTAGCTCGGCTTCGCGCAGGACCTGCTTGAGCTGGGTTTCCAGGCGCTCGAAAAGCTGTCCCATGCGCACGCGCAATCGTGCGGTCTCACCGGTGAGCGCATCGCCATTGAGCAGCCGGCACAGGCCGGGATTCTTTTCGGCGAAGCCCAGCAATAGCGTCAGAATATGCTGGCAACGGGACGGAGCGTCGGACGTCTCGTCGAGGATCCGTCGGATGCGCTCGAAAAGACTTTCTTCGATGAATTCGATCAATCCCTCGAACATGCGCGCCTTGCTCGGGAAATGGCGATAGAGGGCGGCCTCCGAAACGCCGACCTGACGAGCCAGCGAAGCGGTGGTGATGCGTTTTCCGCTATCTTCTTCGAGCATCAGCGCAAGCGCCTGGAGAATCTGCTCCCGGCGACTCTGCTTGGTAGTAGCCTGCGTCATGGCGTTCTTCTAGTAATATTTTATGGTTCCGCTAATCGTACTTGGGGGGACGAGCCAGGGCAAACGGCAACATTCAATGGCGAGACAACGCACCGCACCGGCGTGCAGTGCGTAAATAAAGGCGTTCAGTCAACAGGTTGGGCGGTGTCGGTGATCAGTGTGCCGACACCGGCATTGGTGAAGATCTCCAGCAGGGTGGCGTGCGGGACACGGCCGTCAACGATGTGCGAGCTGGCCACGCCGCCCTTGACGGCTTCCAGCGCACAGCGAATCTTGGGCAGCATGCCGCCGTGAATCGTGCCGTCGGCAATCAGCGCATCGACCTGCTGGGTCGACAGGCCGGTCAGTACCTCGCCCTCGGCATTCATCAGGCCGGCGACGTTGGTCAACAGCATGAGCTTTTCGGCGCGCAGCGCCTCGGCAACCTTGCCGGCGACCAGATCGGCGTTGATGTTATAGCTATTGCCCTTGGCGTCGACGCCGATCGGCGCGATCACCGGAATGAAGTCGCGGGCGGTGAGCATCTCGATCAGCTCGGTGGAGACGTGCTCGACCTCGCCGACGTGGCCGATATCGATGATTTCGGGCACGGTCATCTCGGGACTCTTGCGTTCCACCTTGAGCTGGCGGGCGCGAATCTGGCCGCCATCTTTCCCGGTCAGGCCGATCGCTTTGCCGCCGCACTGGTTGATCTGGTTGACGATGCCCTTGTTGACCAGCCCGCCGAGCACCATTTCGACCACGTCCATGGTCTCGGCATCGGTGACGCGCATGCCGTTGACGAAGCGCGACTCGATCTTGAGCTTGCCGAGCAGTTCGCCGATCTGCGGGCCGCCGCCGTGCACGACCACCGGGTTGATGCCGACTTCCTTCATCAACACCATGTCGCGGGCGAAGGAATCGACCAGCGCTTCCTCGGTCATGGCATTGCCGCCGTACTTGACCACTACGGTCTTGCCGGAGAAACGCTGGATATAGGGCAGAGCTTCGGAAAGTACCTCCACCACCAGGCGGGGATCGCGGGGTTGTTCGCTCATTGGCGATCGGTCTCCTCAGTATCAAACGCGTCGCCGGCCCGCAGGCCGACGACAAGACGTTCAGGGTGTGTCTGAAAGCCGCCAGGCGCAGGCGCTTTCAGGCACGGCCTAGAATGGCAGCTCGGCATCCGGCGCCACCTGCTTGAGCGCGTTGCGGAAACTGGCCTGGATGCGTTCGAGCGCTTCCTGGTTCTTGCCTTCGAAGCGCAGCACCAGCACCGGCGTGGTGTTGGAGGCGCGGCACAGACCCCAGCCATCGGGGTAGTCGACACGGATGCCGTCCAGAGTGGTCTTCACGCCATCGTTGCCGAAATCGCCTTCCTTGGCCAGCTTGGCGACGATATCGAACTTGTCGTCATCGGTGACCTTGACGTTGAGCTCGGGCGTACCGAGGTCCTGCGGAAAACGATGGAAGAAGGTGTCGGCGTCGTCATCCTGCTTGGAGAGGATCTCGAGCAGGCGCGCCGCGCCATAGATGCCGTCGTCGAAACCGTACCAGCGTTCCTGGAAGAAGATGTGGCCGCTCATCTCGCCGGCCAGTTGGGCGCCGGTCTCCTTCATGCGCGCCTTGATCAGCGAATGTCCGGTGCGCCACATTTCCGGCGTGCCGCCGGCCTTTTCGATCACCTGCGCCAGGTTGCTGGTGCATTTGACGTCGAAGATCACCCGGGCGCCGGGATTGCGCGTCAGCATGTCCTCGGAGAAAGCCATCATCAGGCGATCGGGATAGATCACCTCGCCCTTGGGTGTGACCACGCCCAGGCGATCGCCGTCGCCGTCGAAGGCCAGGCCGATGTCGGCGCCGGTTTCCTTGACCTTGGCGATCACGTCTTCGAGGTTCTCGAGCTTGCCGGGATCGGGGTGATGGTTGGGGAAGGTGCCGTCGATGTCGTCGAACAGGCGGATCGTCTCGACGCCCAGGCGCTCGATGAGCTTGGGGCCCAGCTCGCCGGTCACGCCGTTGCCGCAGTCGACCACGGCTTTGATCGGCCGGCTCAGCGTAACGTCGCCGAGAATGCGTTCCAGGTAGGCATCGCGAATGTCGTGCTCACGCACCGCGCCTTCGCCACTTTCCAGGTCGTCGTTCTTGATGCGCTCGTAGAGTGCGGTGATGGCGTCCCCGGACAGTGTCTCGCCGCCCAGCACGATCTTGAAGCCGTTGTAGTCCGGCGGATTGTGGCTGCCGGTGACCATGACGCCCGAGGCGGTGCCGTCGAGTACGTAAGTGGCAAAGTAGAGAACCGGCGTCGGTACCATGCCGAGGTCGATGACGTCTCGCCCGGCGGCGTTGAGGCCACGGGTCAGAGCGTCCTTGAAGCGTGGGCCCGACAGGCGCCCGTCCCGGGCGACCACGACGGTAGACTCGCCGCGCTTGGCGGCTTCGCTGCCGATGGCCCGACCGATCAGCTCGACGCTTTCGTCGGTCAATGTGTCGTCCACGATGCCGCGGATGTCATAGGCGCGGAAGATGGATGGGGTTATTTGGGTCATGATCCCTCCTTGGTGTCGACGGATGTCGCTATGTCTCCCGGCACGCTGCCGGGATGTTTCCTGTAAGCGTTACGCAACGTGCGCATACGCATGCTCAGCGGCGGCCCGAGTGGCCGAAGCCGCCTTCGCCGCGCAAGCTGACGTCGAAGTCCTCGACGACGTCGAGTTCGGCCTGTACCACAGGCACAAGCACGTATTGTGCCAGACGTTCGCCGGGCTCCAGCGTGAACGGCTGCTGGCCACGGTTCCAGACGGAAATCATCAGCTCGCCCTGATAGTCCGAGTCGATCAAGCCGACCAAGTTGCCCAGCACGATGCCATGCTTATGGCCCAGGCCCGAGCGCGGCAGGATCAGGCCGGCAAGGCCGGGATCGGCGATATGCACGGCCAGTCCGGTACGTATCAGCTCGCAGTCGCCGGGCGCGAGCATCAGCGGGGCATCGAGCAGCGCGCGCAGATCCATGCCGGCGCTGCCCTGGGTCGCATAGTGCGGCAACGGGTATTGATGGACCCGCTCGTCGAGAATCTTGACGGAAAGCCGGGCGCCGCGGGTTGCAGCGGGTGTCGAAACGTCACTCATGGGGTGTCCTGTTGGGGCGTCTGCAGCGTCTCGTGTTGCTTGGCATGAAAGCGCTCCACGACGACGGCGATGATCGTATCGGCCAAGGTGGCCTTGCTCTGGGCGGGCAGCTCGAGACGGCCTGTGCCGCTGGCGGCGCTGCGCCACAAAAGCAGCGCGGCGTTCTTGTCGGCACCGAAGCCAAGGCCGGCCTGACTGACATCGTTGGCGACGATCATGTCGAGGTTCTTGCGCAGCAGCTTGTCGCGGGCGTAGGCCTCGACGTCGCGGGTCTCGGCGGCAAAACCGACCACGAATGGACGTGGCTCTGCGGCGGCCACCGCGGCAACGATGTCGGGATTCTTGACCAGGCGCAGCATCAGTGTCTCTTCGCCCGGTGTCTTCTTGAGTTTGTGCTCGCTGAATCGCTCGGCGCGATAGTCGGCGACGGCAGCGCAACCGATGAAGATGTCGCTATCGGTGATCGACTGGCGTGCCGCTTCGTGCATCTCGCTGGCCGATTCGACATCGATGCGCTCGACGCCCGCCGGCGTGGGCAGGTTGACCGGGCCGCTGATCAGGCGAACCCGGGCGCCGCGTCGGGCAGCTGCATCGGCCAGAGCGTAGCCCATCTTGCCCGAGCTGTGGTTGGTCAGGTAGCGCACAGGATCCAGCGGTTCACGTGTCGGCCCGGCGGTCAGCGTAATGGTCAGGCCCAAGGCGTCGAGCGTCTTGTCATCGTCCGGCGTGGCGCTGTCCGGTCCATCGGCAAGAGGCGAGTCGAAAGGCAGCGTGTCCGGCTGAGTGGTCAGTCTTGCAACGATGGCCTCGGGCTCCAGCATGCGGCCGGGGCCGATATCGCCGCAGGCCTGGTCACCTGCATCTGGGCCGAGCAGCTGCCAGCCGTACTCCGCGAGGCGGGTGACATTGTCCTGGGTGGCCGGGTGACGCCACATGGCTTGATTCATGGCCGGCGCCATCAGGCAGTCGGCTTCGGTGGCCAGGCACAGGGTGGTCAGCAGATCGTCGGCATGGCCGTGGGCGAGACGTGCCATCAGGTCCGCCGTGGCCGGGGCGATCAATACCACCTCGGCCCAACGGGCCAGCTCGATATGCCCCATGCCGGCCTCTGCCTCCGGATCGAGCAGCGAGGTGCGTACCGCTTCGCCGGTCAGGGCCTGCAACGTCAATGGCGTGATAAACGCCTGGGCCCCCTCGGTCATCACCACGCGAACCTCGGCGCCGGCTTTCTTCAGTAGCCGCGCCAAGTGCGCGCTCTTGTAGGCGGCGATGCCGGCGCTGATGCCCAGCAGAATGCGCTTTCCGGCCAGATGCGACATGGCAAGCAATCCTAGTGATCCTGGGGGGTTACCTTACCATTACATGCACGCCTTTGCGTAGCGCGACCACTCGTTCGGGCGCGGTGGCACTGTCAGTGATGGCGTACATGAAAAGAGCAGGTTGCCGATTCAGGCTAGTCGTGGATGTCGCGTAATGTAAGTCCCGGTGTTTTCGGGTAACGGGGAGAGGCAATGGGCATTCGGGACTGGCCCGAGGGCGAGCGACCGCGCGAGAAGCTGTTGTCGTTGGGGGCGGCCGCGCTGTCGGATGCGGAACTGCTGGCGATCTTTCTGCGCGTGGGCGTAAAGGGCCGATCGGCGGTGGATCTGGCGCGGGATTTGTTGAGCGGCTTTGGTGGGCTACGCCAACTACTGGAAGCCGACCGTACGCGATTCTGCGCCGAGCATGGTCTGGGCGAGGCCAAGTTCGTGCAACTGCAGGCGGTGCTTGAGCTCTCCCGGCGTCACTTGGCCAGTCAGATCGAACGTGGCGGTGCGCTGACGTCGCCCGCCCTGGTGCGAGTCTTTTTGGCCTCGCACCTACGTCATCTCGGCCATGAAGAATTCGCTGCCCTGTTTCTGGACACCCAGCATCATGTGATTCGTTTCGAATCGATGTTTCGCGGCACGCTGGACAGCGCCTCGGTCTATCCGCGGGAAGTGGCCCGGCGCGCTCTGGAGCTGGGTGCGGGTGCGGTGATCTTCGCTCACAATCATCCTTCGGGCGTGGCCGAGCCCAGCGGAGCCGACCGGCGTATCACCGAGCGGCTCAAGGACGCACTGAGCCTGTTCGATATTCGCGTGCTGGATCATTTCGTGGTGGGCGATGGCGATGTGGTGTCGTTTGCGGAACGTGGCTGGCTATAGTGCGGAACTTGCTGCACTCGGCTTGCGGGTATAGAGTTTCTTGGCGTGGAAAACGTTGCCGTGGCGGCATCTCTCTGGTATAAAGTACGCCCTTTGACTTCCTTGGGTTAATTAAGGGGCGGAAGGCGGTTACCTGCCATTCTCTCTTCCCGGTTTGCCCGACAGGTTTTGAACAACTCGCCCAGCGGTTGGAGGCTCTCATGTCCAAAGTATGTCAGGTTACCGGCAAGCGTCCGGTGACTGGTAATAACGTATCCCACTCCCAGCGCAAGACGCGTCGTCGTTTCGTGCCCAACCTTCACACCCACCGTTTCTGGGTGGAAGCCGAGAAGCGCTTCGTCAAGCTGCGCGTCTCGTCCAAAGGCATGCGCATCATCGACAAGAAGGGCATCGAAGAGGTGCTCGTAGACATCCGCAAGCGCGGCGAGCAGATCTAAGGGAGTTGCATCATGCGTGACAAGATCAAGTTGGTGTCCAGTGCCGGTACCGGCCACTTCTACACCACGGCAAAGAACAAGCGTAATACGCCGGACAAGCTCGAATTCAAGAAGTACGATCCGGTGGTTCGCAAGCACGTGATTTACCGGGAAGCCAAGATCAAGTGATCTGAGTGCCTCCATGGCAGATCGGGTTTCAAAAAACCGCTCTGCCGAGAAAGACCCGGCCCAGGCCGGGTCTTTTCGTATCTGTACCGGATGTTGTGAGACCCGCCATGCCCGAGCTACCCGAAGTCGAAACTACGCGCCGCGGCATCGCTCCGCATATCGTGGGGCAGGAAATCAGCGAGGTGATCGTCCGCGAACGGCGTCTGCGTACTCCGGTTCCCGACGATCTGGCCGATAGCCTGATTGGCCGTCGCATCGGTGAGTTGGGACGTCGCGCCAAGTACCTGTTGCTACCGCTGCAGGCGTCGGAGGGTGGCGAGCGGACGCTGATCTGGCATCTGGGCATGTCGGGCAGCCTGCGCATCGCTCGGGTCGGGGATCTTCCCAGGAAGCACGACCATGTCGACATTATCGTCGAGGATGGCAGCGTCCTGCGCTATCACGACCCGCGCCGTTTCGGTTTCGTCGACTGGCTGCAGGGCGGCATCGGTAGCGATTCCCGCTTCCGCCGACTGGGTCCCGAGCCGCTATCGCCGGATTTCACCGGGGATCGGCTGTACACGCTGTCGCGCGGAAAGCGTCTGGCGGTCAAGCCGTTTCTGATGGATAACGCCGTCGTCGTGGGCGTGGGCAATATCTACGCCACCGAAGCCTTGTACATGGCAGGTATCGATCCACGCCGGGCGGCGGGAAGAATCTCGCGCGAACGCTACCTGCGGCTGGCCGAGGCGGTACGCGAGGTGCTGGCTGCCGCCATCACCCAGGGCGGCACCACGCTGCGCGACTTCGTCAGCGGCACCGGCGAACCGGGCTATTTCGCTCAGCGGCTCAATGTCTATGGCCGGGCCGGGCAGGCCTGCCGGCGATGTGGCGATGAGCTGCGCCTGATTACGTTGGGGCAGCGAGCGAGCGTTTACTGTGCGCACTGCCAAACCTGATCGAAAGCCGCGGCGCATGGCCGTCGCGCGCCAGCTTTTCTGGCAAGCCGGGGCCATATTATCGTTGTGCCTTTTTCTTCCTGTCATCCTGGCGCGTTAGAATACGCGCAGTCCTTTCATCCTGACGGAGAGTTCCGTGTCCGAACGCCTGCGCCTCAAGAAGAACGCCGATCGCCGCCTCAAGGCGGGGCATCTCTGGCTGTACTCCAACGAGATCGATATCGAGGCGACGCCGCTCAAGGGTGTCGAGCCCGGTGCCCAAGCCATTATCGAGGCCGCCAACGGCAAGCCGCTGGGAGTGGCCTACGTCAATCCGCACTCGCTGATCTGTGCGCGGGTGGTGTCGCGTGATGCCAATGTGCGCCTCGATCGCTCGTTGCTGGTGCATCGCTTCAATCAGGCGCTGGCGTTGCGTCAGCGGCTGTTCGCCAAGCCGTTCTATCGGCTGATTCATGGCGAGGGCGATCTGTTGCCGGGCCTGATCGTCGACCGCTTCGACGACGTGCTGGTCGTTCAGCTCAATACCTTGGGTATGGAGCATCTGGGCGATGAGATCGTCGCTGCACTGGACAAGGTGTTGTCGCCGCGGGCCATCGTGTTCAAGAACGATTCGTCCGGACGGCGTCAGGAGCAGCTCGAGCGTCAGGTCGAGGTGGTCTTCGGCGAGCTGCCGGAGCAGGTCCTGCTGGAAGAGAACGGCGTACGTTTCGTGGCGCCGGTAATCGATGGTCAGAAGACCGGCTGGTTCTACGATCATCGTGCCAATCGCGCCTGGTTCAATGGCCTGGTGGCCGGCAAGCGCGTGCTCGACGTGTTCAGTTATGTCGGCGGCTGGGGCGTACAGGCGGCCGCCCACGGGGCGACGGAAGTGCTGTGCATCGACAGCTCTGCCGAGGCGCTGGAGCGCGTCGCCGAAAATGCTGCACTCAATGGTCTGGCCGAGCAGGTGGCCATCGGAGAGGGCGATGCCTTCGAGGCACTGGCTGCGCTCAAGGCCGAGGGCGAACAATTCGACGTGATCGTGCTCGACCCGCCGGCCTTCATCAAGAAGCGCAAGGACATTCCCAATGGCGAGCGTGCCTACTCGCGTCTCAATCGCGAGGCCATGCGCCTGCTGGGACGCGACGGCCTGCTGCTGAGCGCCTCGTGTTCGATGCACCTGGCGCCCGAGCGCTTGGTCGAATGCGTGCGTGGTGCGGTACGTCATCAGGACCGGCATGGCCAGATCATCTATCAGGGTGGCCAGGGGCCGGATCATCCGGTGCATCCGGCGATTCCCGAGACGGCTTACCTCAAGGCGCTGGGCGTACGCGTCTTCCGCGACTAGCGAGGCCATTGTGGCGGTTGCCGGCGAGCTGTGCCTGTTCGCGCATTCCAATGCGCTGTTGGTCAGTCATGTGTGCAACGTGCTTGAGGCTGCCGGTATCGCCTGCGAGCTACGCAACATGTCGCTCGGTGGCGGCGCCGGTGAGCTGCCCTTGAGCGAATGCGAGCCGGAAGTCTGGGTTGCGGCGTGTGACTACACGCATGCCCAGTTGCTGTTGCAAGCAGCCCTGCACGGCCCGGATGACATGCCGTCGGCCTGGCGTTGCCAGCAGTGTGGCGAGATGCTCGACGGTGTATTCGATACCTGCTGGCAGTGCGGCACGCCCCGCGACATGGAATGACAGGATAGAGCGGCATTGCTAGCCTGCTTCTTCGCAACGCAGCCCAAGGAGTCGCCATGAGCTGGGACCTGGCCGATCCCTTCGTCATCGATATTACGGTTACCGAGGCGGCCATCGACGCCTACGGACATGCCAACAATGCCGAATACCTGCGCTGGGTGGAGCGGGTAAGCTGGGCGCACTCCCAGTCTCTGGGCCTGGATATCGACGATTATCGCCAGCATGATCGAGCCATGGCCGTGCATCGCCACGAGCTCGATTATCTGGCTCCGGCACATGCCGGCGACCGACTGGCGATGGCGACATGGATCGTCGCCTGCGATGGCCGTATGACGCTGACGCGTCGTTTCCAGCTCCTGCGGCCTGACGATGGCGTGACGCTGCTGCGGGCACGTACCCGCTTTGCCTGTATCGCTCTCTCGTCGGGTCGCCCGCGACGCCTGCCGGCGGCTTACGTCGATGTCTATGGAGGAGCGCTGGTCGACGAGACGGTGTGATGCCGAGGAATGTTCTGCTGTTGGCAGCGCTGGCAAGGAAAACGACTCTGTCTGTCATATTGAAGAGAACGATTTTTCTTTTTATGGCGCCGTTTTAATGTGTTTGAGGCCTTGTGCTGTACTAGGTGGGTAATTCGCTCTACTCCATCGTGCGCAGGAGGGGTCATGAAGATCGCCGTTCCCAAGGAAATCAAGAACCACGAATATCGTATCGCCCTGACGCCCACCGGCGTACGCGAGCTGATCGAACGCGGCCATCGGGTGGCTGTGGAAGCCTCGGCGGGAGAGGGATCGGGGTATCCCGATGCCGATTACCAGGCCGCCGGTGCCGACGTCGAGCAGGACGTCGACACGCTCTGGCGCGATGCCGAGCTGATCGTCAAGGTCAAGGAACCGCAGCCCGACGAGGTTGCCCGGCTCAAGGAAGGCCAGACCCTGTTCACTTACCTGCATCTGGCCGCCGAGGAAACCTTGACCCGCGGGCTCATGAAATCCGGCGCGACCTGTATCGCCTACGAGACCATCACCGACCGTGATGGCGGATTGCCGCTGCTGGCGCCGATGAGTCGGGTGGCGGGGCGCATGGCCGTGCAGGCCGGCGCGCATAGTCTGGAGAAGGCGCAAGGGGGCTCGGGTGTGCTGCTGCCCGGGGTGCCGGGGGTGGCGCCGGCCAGTGTGACCGTCATCGGCGGCGGTGTGGTCGGCGAGAATGCCGCACGCATGGCGCTGGGTCTGGGGGCCGAAGTCACAGTGCTCGACAAGTCGCTGTCACGCCTGGAGACGCTCGATCATCGCTATCAGGGCCGGCTGCGCACCGTGTATTCGACGTCCGACGCGCTGGATGAGGCGATCCGCACGTCCGATCTGATCATCGGTGCGGTGCTGGTGCCCGGCGCCGCTGCACCCAAGCTGATCACTCGCGGTCAACTGGGCGAGATGCGCCCCGGCAGCGTGCTCGTCGACGTCGCCATCGATCAGGGCGGTTGTTTCGAGACCAGCAAAGCCACGACCCACGCCGAACCCACCTACGTGGTCGATGGCATCGTGCACTACTGTGTGGCCAACATGCCCGGGGCGGTGGCGCGCACCTCCACTCAGGCATTGACCAATGCCACTCTGCCTTTCGTCATTGCCCTGGCCGAGCGGGGCTGGAAACAGGCGCTCGGCGACGATCCCCACTTCCTGGCCGGTCTCAACGTGCATGCCGGCCAGGTGACGCACCCGGCGGTGGCCGAAGCCTTCGGCCTGGAAAGCGTCGATCCGCGTAGCGTGACGGCATGAAACTTACCGGACTGCCGGTCCATGGCCGGCGGTCGCTTTGAAAAGCACCGGCGTTGTACACTAGGGCGTATTTACCCTCGCTTACGCAGATACGCCTACTCATGGAAAAAACTCGCGTTCTTACCGGTATCACCACCACCGGCACGCCGCATCTCGGCAATTACGTCGGAGCCATCAAGCCGGCGATCGACGCCAGCCAGGACCCCAACGTACAGTCCTATTATTTTCTCGCCGATCTGCATGCCCTGATCAAGTGTCAGGATCCCAAGCGCGTCCAGGAGTCACGTCTGGAGATCGCCGCCACCTGGCTGGCGCTGGGCCTGGATACCGACAATGCCATCTTCTATCGCCAGTCGGACATTCCCGAGATCCCCGAACTGAACTGGATGCTTTCCTGCGTCTGCGCCAAGGGCCTGATGAATCGGGCGCATGCCTACAAGGCCGCCGTGGCCGAGAACGAGTCCGCGGGCCAGCAGGATCTGGACAAGGGCGTGACCATGGGCCTGTTCGGCTACCCGGTGCTGATGGCCGCCGACATCCTGATGTTCAATGCCAACAAGGTGCCGGTGGGGCGTGATCAGATCCAGCACATCGAAATGGCGCGCGACATGGCCGGGCGCTTCAATCACCTGTTCAAGGGCCAGTACTTCACACTGCCCGAGGCGGTGGTCGACGAGAAGGTCGAGGTGCTGGGCGGGCTCGACGGACGCAAGATGTCCAAGAGCTACAACAACACCATTCCGCTGTTCGTCAGCGAGAAGAAACTGCTCAAGCTGGTCCGCAAGATCAAGACCAACTCGCTGGAGCCCGGCGAGCCGAAGGATCCCGATGCCTGCACGCTGTTCCAGATCTATTCGGCCTTCGCCAGTGCCGAAGAGACACAGGCGATGCGCCAACGTTATGCCGAAGGCATCGGTTGGGGCGAGGCCAAGAACGAATTGTTCGAGCACCTCAACGCCCACCTGCGCGAGCCGCGCGAGCGTTACCAGGCGCTGATGGAAGATCCCGGTCATATCGAGCGGGTGCTGAAGACAGGGGCTGAGCGTGCCCGCACCGAGGCTGCGCCGCTGATGGACAAGTTGCGCCATGCGGTGGGGCTGGGACGCTTCGTCTAGTCGACCTGCCTGCGACGCCGAGAGCGCCCCACGTGGGCGCTTATTGTAAGCGGGTTAATTATTCCTAAAGCTAATTAATTCATCGCGCTTATCTATTTCCTGATTCTTGAGTAAAAAGGTAGGCTTTATCCGGCTTTGCTCGGATGAGCTCACGAATCAGGAGGAGTCCATGACGGACATGACATTGGCGCCGCAACGCCCGGCTCCCGCGGTTTGGCTGGGGGCGGGGGCGTTGCTGCTGGGTATGCTGGGGCTGGCGATCGCCTTCGGCCCGCGGCTGGCTGCACTCATGCTGGTCGGTGGCGCCTTCGGCATGGTGCTCTATCATGCCGCGTTCGGTTTCACCGGGGCCTGGCGCGTATTTATCAGCGAGCGGCGTGGGCGCGGATTGCGTGCCCAGATGCTCATGCTTGCCCTGGCCGTGGTGCTGTTCTTTCCGGCGCTGGCGGCGGGTACGCTGTTCGGCACGCCAGTGTCGGGTTATGTTGCGCCGATCGGGGTATCGGTGCTGGTGGGTGCCTTTCTGTTTGGCCTGGGAATGCAGCTCGGCGGCGGTTGCGCTTCCGGCACGCTGTTCACGGTCGGTGGCGGCAATGCCCGCATGCTCATCACCCTAGCTTTCTTCATCGTCGGCTCCTTGATCGGTACGGCGCACTTTACCTGGTGGCAGAGCCTGCCGGCCTTTCGGCCGACCTCGCTGGTCGAGGTGTTCGGTGCCGGTGGCGGTATTGCGGTCAGCTTGGCGGTCTTTGCCCTGATTGCCGCGGTCACAGTGATCATGGAGCGGCATCGCCATGGCCGGCTGGAGTCAGCCCCTCAGGTCGAAGACAAGCGTTCACGCTGGCTGCGTGGCCCCTGGCCGCTGCTGTTCGGCGCCGTTGCGCTGGCGCTGCTCAATTTCATTACCCTGGCGCTGGCGGGCCGTCCATGGGGCATCACGTCGGCGTTTGCGCTTTGGGGCGCCAAGGTCTTCGAGGTGCTGGGCGGCGATGTCAGCAGTTGGGGTTACTGGCAGGCCCCTGGTAACGCTGCCGCGCTCGAGGCAAGCGTGTGGTCCGATATTACGACCGTGATGAATGTGGGGATCATTCTGGGGGCGTTGGTGGCTGCTTCGCTAGCCGGCAAGTTTGCGCCGAAGTTCAATATTCCGCTGCGTTCGGTCGTTGCCGCGGTTGTGGGTGGCCTGTTGCTCGGTTACGGGGCGCGTCTGGCGTTCGGCTGCAATATCGGCGCATATTTTGGCGGCATTGCCTCGGGCAGTCTGCATGGCTGGTTGTGGCTGGTGGCGGCCTTTGCCGGCAACATTTTGGGCGTCAAGCTGCGCCCGTGGTTCTTCAGTCGCCCCGCACAGCCCGTGGCACGCAGCAACTGAGTACCAGCCGTTTTCCGCTCCTGACGCCTCGGCCTTTGCCGGGGCGTCGTCGTTTCAGCCCAGCAGTCCGCGAAAGAAGGAGCGAGCGTTCACTTCCAGGCTATCCACGGCGTAACCACCTTCCTGGATCACCAGCGTAGGCAGATTGAACCCGGCGACGATCTGGCCGAGCTGGGCGAAGCCCTCCGTACTGACGCTGACCTTGGCCTGGGGATCGTCGGTATAGATATCGAAACCCAGGGCCAGGATCAACACGTCGGGGGCATACAGGGCAACGGCGCGGCAGGCCTCGTCGAGCCGGGCGAAGAAGTCGGCTTCCGAAGCGCCGTGGGGCATCGGCAGGTTGAGGTTGTAGCCGTAGCCGGATTCTTGGCCGCGTTCGTCCTCGAAGCCGCAAGCGGCGGGGTAGAAGTTGGTCGGATCGCCGTGGATCGAAACGTAAAGTACATCGTCACGGGTATAGAAGATTTCCTGGATTCCCTGGCCGTGGTGCATGTCGGTATCGAGAATGGCGATGCGCGAATGGTGATGACTGAGCCGCTGGGCCGCGATGGCGGCATTGTTGAGATAGCAGAAGCCGCCGGCCGCATCGGCGCGCGCATGGTGGCCCGGCGGACGACATAGTGCATAGGCCTGGCGCTCGCCCTGGATCAAGGTGTCGGCGGCGGCGATGGCGCTCTGTGCCGAGGCGTAGGCGGCCTGCCAGGTAAATTCGCCCAGCGGCGCGCTGCCATCGGCCAGATAACGGCCGGCTTCGGCGAGTACGCCACGCAGGGCATTGGGTTCGCGCACGAAGACGTTGGACATGACCTCGCCGCCCCAGTCTTCGGGCCAGCGTCGATGGGCACTTTCCAGAAAACGCAGGTAGGGTTGGGTATGCACTTCGGCAATGGGGCCCATGCCGGCATCCCCGGGGCGCTCGCACGAGGCGTTCAAGGATGCCACGGCCGCGAGCAGCGGATCGATGCGTGTCGGCACCTCTTGCGGCGTACGCATCTTGCCGCGCGAGAAATAGCTGCACGGATGATGCAGGGCCTGGTCGTCATGGTAGAACGTGCGCATGCCGGCTCCTGAAAAAACGGAAAATCTTTCGCTAAGCGTAAGCGTAACCATAGCGACCGAGGCCCGGGCTCGAAAGCGGGAGTCGGGCGGTGTGCGTCGCGCTCATTGTCGGCAAGCGTGTTAATCTAGGCGCACAGAACATCGTTCGAGGCCCGGAGCGTATTCACGCACCGTTGGTTCGGCAGCCATCCATTCACCTTCGTACCACTACGAGCCGAGACATGAGCGAGCAAGCCAAACGTCCCCTGTACATTCCCTATGCCGGTCCGTCACTGCTGGAAATGCCACTGCTCAACAAGGGTAGTGCCTTCTCGCTGAAAGAACGTATCGAGTTCAATCTGGTCGGGCTGCTGCCCCAGAATGTCGAGACCATCGAGGAACAGGTCGAACGGGCCTATCTCCAGTATCGCCAGAACGCCACCAACCTCGACAAGCATATCTATCTACGCTCGATCCAGGACGACAACGAGACGTTGTTCTTCCGACTGCTCGAGGAACATCTCGAAGAGATGATGCCGATCATCTACACGCCGACCGTGGGTGAGGCATGCGAGGAGTTCTCGAACATCTATCGTAACCATCGCGGCATCTTCGTCTCCTATCCCGACCGCGAGCATATGGATGACATCCTGCGCAGTGCGACGAAGGACAAGGTCAAGGTCATCGTGGTTACCGACGGCGAACGCATCCTGGGGTTGGGCGACCAGGGCATCGGCGGCATGGGGATACCGATTGGCAAGCTGTCGCTGTACACCGCCTGCGGCGGTGTTAGTCCGGCCTATACGTTGCCCATCATGCTCGACGTGGGTACCAACAACCAGGCCCTGCTCGACGATCCGATGTACATGGGCTGGCGTCATCCGCGCGTCAGCGATGAGGAGTACGCCGAATTCATCGCCATGTTCATGCAGGCGGTGAAGCGTCGCTGGCCGAATGTGCTGCTGCAGTTCGAAGACTTCGCGCAGACCAATGCCATGCCGTTGCTCGAGCGCTACCGTGACGAGTTGTGCTGCTTCAACGACGATATTCAGGGTACTGCGGCGGTCTGCGTGGGTACGCTGCTGGCCGCCTGCAAGGCGCGTGGGGTCAAGGTCAGCGATCAGCGCGTGGCATTCCTGGGGGCCGGCTCGGCCGGCTGTGGCATCGCCGAGCAGATCATCGTGGCCATGACCGAGGAAGGCCTCAGTGATGCCGAGGCGAGAAAGCGCATCTTTATGGTCGACCGTTTCGGTCTGCTTACCGATGATATGGACGATCTTTACGATTTCCAGCAGCGCCTGACCCACGCCCAAGGTGAAGTCGCCGACTGGCCGGGTAAGACGCTGCTGGACGTGGTCCGCAATGCGCATCCCACCGTGCTGATCGGCGTGTCGGGACAGCCCGGCCTGTTTACCGAGGCGGTAATCCGTGCCATGCATGAAAACTGTCCCAATCCGCTGGTCATGCCGCTGTCCAACCCTACCTCGCGCGTCGAGGCCAAGCCGCAGGACATTCTCGACTGGACCAACGGCGAAGCGCTCGTCGCTACCGGTAGCCCGTTCCCGCCGGCTCAGGTGGGCGAACGCAGCATCCCTATCGCCCAGTGCAACAATGCTTACATCTTCCCTGGCATCGGCCTGGGTGTCGTGGCAGCCAACGCCACACGTGTGACCGATGCCATGCTGATGGCAGCTTCCAATGCGCTGGCCGAGGGGGCGCCTATCGTCAAGCACGGTGAGGGTGCGCTGTTGCCGTCGTTGGGCGACATTCGCGAGATCAGCAAGGCCATCGCATTCGACGTAGCCAAGCAGGCGCAGGAAGATGGCGTGGCGCTGCGTTCCAGTGACGAGGTGCTTTGGGAGGCGATCGAGCGGAACTTCTGGTATCCGCGGTATCGGGGGTATCGTCGCCGCGCCTTCTAAGATTCCAACGAAAAGTGGCTGCGCTCGCTGCCTTTTCGCAGGGAATCCATGATGGTTCGTTTAATAAGAAACGCCCCACTGCGAGCTCGCAGTGGGGCGTTTCTTTGATGACCAAATGCGCCGGAGGCCGGCGCATTTGCACTTACAGCATGCTGCGTAGCACGTAATGCAGAATGCCGCCGTGACGGTAGTATTCCATCTCGTTGGCGGTATCGATGCGGCAGGTGGCGTCGATGGCCTTCTCGCCCTTGTCAGACTTGATGACTACACGAACAGTGCCGCCCGGTTCGAGGTCATTCAGGCCTTCGATGGAGAAAGTCTCGTCGCCGGTCAGGCCCAGCGACTTGCGGTCCTCGCCTTCGGGGAACTGTAGCGGCAGCACGCCCATGCCGATCAGGTTTGAGCGGTGGATACGCTCGTAGGATTCGGCAATCACTGCACGCACGCCAAGCAGGCGTGTCCCCTTGGCCGCCCAGTCGCGTGACGAGCCGGTGCCGTATTCCTTGCCAGCGACCACGACCAGCGGTGTGCTGTCCTCGGCATACTTCATGGCGGCATCATAGATGGCCATCTGTTCGCCGGAGGGGACGTGGCGGGTATAGCCACCCTCGACGCCATCGAGCATCTCGTTGCGGATACGCACGTTGGCGAAGGTGCCACGCATCATCACTTCGTGGTTGCCGCGGCGTGAGCCGTAGGAGTTGAAGTCCTTGGGCTGCACGCCGTGCTCCTGAAGGTAACGACCGGCAGGGCTATCGGGCTTGATCGAGCCGGCCGGCGAGATATGGTCGGTCGTTACCGAGTCGCCGAGCATCGCCAGTACCTTGGCGTCCTTGACGTCCTCGACCGGCTCGGGTTCGCGTCCCATGCCTTCGAAAAACGGCGGGTGCTGGATATAGGTGGATTCCTTGGACCACTCGTAGACCTTGCTTTCCGGCACCTGGAGCGATTTCCAGATCTCGTCGCCTTCGAATACTTCGGCATATTCCTTGCGGAACATGTCGGTCTTGACCTGCTCCACGGCTTCGGCGATCTCTGCCTGGGACGGCCAGATATCCTTGAGATAGACCGGATTGCCATCGTGCCCGTTACCGATAGGCTCTTTCGTCAGGTCCAGGCGCACGTTGCCGGCCAGCGCATAGGCCACCACCAGCGGCGGCGAAGCCAGCCAGTTGGTCTTGACCAGCGGGTGGACGCGACCCTCGAAGTTGCGGTTGCCGGAAAGCACCGAGGCTACCGTCAGGTCGCCGGCGTCGACGGCCTTCTCGATCTGCTCGGGTAGCGGGCCGGAGTTGCCAATACAGGTCGTGCAACCATAGCCCACCAGATTGAAGCCGAGCTTGTCGAGATCCTCCTGAACGCCGCCTGCGGCCAAATAATCGGTAACCACCTTGGAGCCGGGTGCCAGCGAGGTCTTGACCCACGGCTTGGTGGACAAGCCCTTTTCGACGGCCTTGCGCGCCAGCAGGCCGGCCGCCAGCATCACGCTGGGGTTGGAGGTGTTGGTGCACGAGGTGATCGCGGCAATGACCACCGCGCCAGGATTGAGCTTGAACGACTCGCCATCCATCTCGCAGACCTGGCTATCGGTATTCTCGAAGTGGCTGTGCCGGTCATAATCCGCCGGCTGGCCGCCTTCGGACTGCCAACGGGCCTGGGCTTGTGCCGAGGCATCCGTGGCTTCGCCGTCCATCAGCTTCTCGAAGGTCAGCTTCATGTCGGTCAGTGCAACGCGATCCTGAGGGCGCTTGGGGCCGGCCAGGCTGGCCACGACATCGTCCATGTCGAGCTGCAGGGTGTCGGTGTAGATCGGCTCGTGGCCGGGTTCGCGCCACAGCCCCTGCGCCTTGGCATAAGCCTCGACGAGAGCGATCTGGTCGTCGTCGCGACCGGTCAGACGCATGTAATCCAGCGTCTGCTCGTCGATGGGGAAGAAGCCGCACGTCGCACCATATTCCGGCGCCATGTTGGCAATGGTTGCACGGTCCGCGACCGGCATGTCCTTGAGGCCATCGCCGTAGAACTCGACGAACTTGCCGACGACGCCCTTCTTGCGCAGCATCTGGGTGACGGTGAGTACCAGGTCGGTGGCGGTGATGCCTTCGCGCAGTTTGCCGGTGATCTTGAAGCCGATGACCTCGGGAATCAGCATCGAGACCGGCTGGCCGAGCATGGCGGCCTCGGCTTCGATCCCGCCGACGCCCCAGCCCAGTACGCCCAGGCCGTTGATCATCGTGGTATGCGAGTCGGTACCCACCAATGTGTCAGGATAGGCAAAGGTCTTGTCGTCTTCTTCCTTGGTCCATACGGCCTTGCCCAGGTACTCCAGGTTGACCTGGTGGCAGATGCCGGTGCCCGGCGGGACCACGCGGAAGTTGTCGAAGGCCTGTTGACCCCAGCGCAGGAACTCGTAACGTTCCTTGTTGCGCTCCATCTCGATGGCGACGTTATCCTTGAAGGACGAAGGGTCACCGAAATGGTCGACCATGACCGAGTGGTCGATGACCAGATCCACCGGTGACAACGGATTGATGCGTGCCGGGTCCTCACCCAGGCGCTGTACGGCGTCACGCATCGAGGCGAGATCGACCACGCCGGGAACCCCGGTGAAGTCCTGCATCAACACGCGGGCCGGACGATAGCCGATTTCGCGCGACGATCGGGCTTCCTGCTGCCAGTCGACCAGAGCCTGCATGTCCTCGCGGGAGACACTGGGCTCGCTGGCGAAACGGAGCTGATTCTCGAGCAGGACCTTGAGCGTAAAAGGAAGCCGCTTGATATCGCCCAGAGCCTCGGCAGCCTTGGGAAGACTGTAATAGTGGTAGGTATGGCCCCCGGCTTCGAGGGTACTCAAGGTATTCGGCGTATCTTCGGCGCTCATGGAACTCCTCCTCTTCTGTCCTTGCTGTCGGAACGCGCTCCATCATGGGTAGCCCGCTCCGGCATGTGGGTCGCTAGGTCGCCCGCATGTCAGGTTTCGGGACGACGACCACAAGATTCTGGTCTCAGGGCGATGATTGTCGACACGTCCCTGTCTCTACACACATGGTCATGATAGGTGCAGTTTTCAAGCGTCGGCCAGCGCAATCGCGATATCAACACACCGACAGGATACACAGGGTGACGTGACCAGCCGGGAATAAAGCCCGGAAAAACCTTGAAAAGGGGTAAGGTCAATCTCAAGGTAGGCATAACCGACCGGCCTTGGAGCATGCATGCCATGCATGAAGAACTGCTGACTTCACACGAAGTGACCTGTCCCTACTGTAGCACCCGCTTCGACCTGCTGATCGATGTGAGTCAGGGAACGCACCGTACTTGGGATGATTGCCCGAGGTGCTGTGCGCCGATACAGATCGAGGTGAACGTGTCGCCTCAATCGGGGGAGTTGGAAAATATCTTGCTGGGTCGTGACGACGACGTACTTTGAGAGTCGAGGCGTGTCAGCCAACCATTTTAATAGGGATAACTTTAGCCCGACTGCCGTTTAGATAGTATTTGTCAATACAGTGCGATAGACATGGCCTATATACGCCATTAGTCTAATCAAATTGGCAATTCCGGAGCCGGAGGGTACTCTCGGTCTCGTCTTTTCATTCACTCCCGGTGAATACCTTAAACAAGGAGATCCACATGAGCGTATTGGTTGGCCGCCAAGCACCCGATTTCGAAGCCGCTGCCGTCCTGGGCGATGGAACGATCGTCGAGAACTTCAAGCTGTCCGACAGCAACGGTAAGCTGCGCGTCCTGTTCTTCTGGCCGCTGGACTTCACTTTCGTCTGCCCGTCCGAGATCATCGCCCACGACAATCGCCTGGCGCAGTTCAAGGATCTTGGCGTCGAAGTCATTGGCGTGTCCATCGACTCGCAGTTTACCCACTATGCATGGCGCAAGACGTCTCCCGACGCAGGCGGCATTGGGGAAGTCGGTTTCCCGATCGTAGCCGACGTCAAGCACGACATTACCCAGGCTTACGGCATCGAGCACCCGGAAGCCGGCGTGGCACTGCGTGCCTCCTTCCTGATCGACGAAGAGGGTGTCGTTCAGCACCAGACGGTCAACAACCTGCCGCTGGGCCGTAACGTCGATGAAATGTTGCGCATGGTCAAGGCGCTGAAACATCACCAGACACACGGCGAAGTTTGTCCGGCCGGTTGGGAAGAAGGCAAAGAAGGCATGAAGGACAACGCCGAAGGCGTTGCCAAGTACTTGGGTGAATACTCCAAGGAGCTGTAAGCTTTCGTGCTGACGGGGCGGCCCAAGGGCCGCCCTTTATCGTCTGGGCAGCCGCCCTGCCATGTGTGAACTGGGGTCTGTGCTTGCCATCGGCGAGTTCAGACCCCAGTTCATGAATCCCGTCGTTACCTGCCGGCGCCCGGTCGCGGCGTCCATCGCAAGAGAGGTCACCCATGAGTGAAGTCCGCCACGAACGTCTGATCATCCTCGGCTCCGGTCCCGCCGGGTATACCGCGGCCGTTTATGCGTCGCGGGCCAACCTCAAGCCGCTACTTATCACGGGCATGCAGGCCGGTGGCCAACTGACCACGACCACCGATGTCGATAATTGGCCGGGCGACGATAGCGGTGTGCAGGGGCCGGAGCTGATGGAGCGCATGCGCAAGCACGCCGAGCGCTTCGACACCGAGGTTCTGTTCGACCATATTCACGAAGTCGAACTGCGCCAGCGTCCGTTCACGCTCAAGGGCGATAACGGTACCTACACCTGCGACGCATTGATCATCGCTACCGGTGCCAGCGCACGCTACCTGGGATTGCCCTCCGAGCAGCAGTTCATGGGACAAGGGGTATCGGCCTGTGCCACCTGTGATGGCTTTTTCTACCGCAACCAGGAAGTCGTCGTGGTCGGCGGCGGCAATACGGCCGTGGAAGAGGCGCTTTATCTGTCCAATATCGCGTCCAAGGTGACGCTAGTACATCGCCGTGACAGTCTGCGTGCCGAGAAAATCCTTCAGGACAAGCTGTTCGAGAAGGTCGATAGCGGCAACATGGCCGTGGAATGGAATCATGAAGTCGAAGAAGTGCTGGGCGATGCCACGGGGGTCACTGGTGTGCGCATCAAGTCTACCGTGGACGGGGTGAGCAAGGATCTCGCTGTCCCCGGCGTGTTCATTGCCATCGGTCATACGCCGAATACCGGGATCTTCGAAGGGCAACTGGACATGGCCGAAGGGTACATCAAGGTCAAGTCCGGTCTCGACGGTAACGCCACTGCCACCAGTGTGCCGGGGGTGTTCGCCGCCGGTGACGTCATGGACCATGTCTATCGCCAGGCGATTACTTCGGCGGGTAGCGGCTGCATGGCGGCATTGGATGCAGAGCGCTATCTGGATGATTTACCGGCCGAACCGCCGATGACCTGAATCGCGACCGCAAGCCCGAACCAGGACCATGCTCTTGGCTTCGGGCTTGCGTCCGAAAGAACCTCAATAATGCGGAGGAACTTCATCCTCCATCCGGTAGTCGTCTTCTCCGGGCCCGCCGTCGTTGGCCTGCAGCAATTGATGCTGTTCGCGTAACCGCAACTGTAACAGTTCACTTAAACGCTCGAGCTGCGTTAACCTGCGCTCCTGTCCTGCCACGGCTCGATCCAGTGTGTCCAGCCAATGCTCCTGGTAGGCGAGACGGCTTTCCAGGGCTTCCAGGCGTTTTTCCAGCCTGTCAAGCGTATTGTCATTGGGCATGTTAGAATCGCTGCGCTGCGTGTTGCCGTTCATCGCGACACCTTTTGGTCATTGCCCGGCATGCACAGCACACCGTGGCTTTCGTTTGTATCACAACAAGAGAAATAGAGGTCCATGAATCGCAAGGTCATACTTCGTTGCAGTCTTGTCAGCCTCCTGTTCGCCGTCCCCGCCCCGCTTCTGATTGCCTTGTTCGTCATGCTGTTCGGCGGTGCCGTTGCCGACATGCTGGCCGGTGTCGGCATGGTACAGGTCTACATTGCGACTGTGCTGGCAGTTTTCCTGCTGCTACTCGCTGCCACTCTCGCCATGCATATGCTCTCACCACGCTTGGCGACGATTGCCGACGTCGAAAACGACGATCGTGAAATCGGCGAGGTCAAATGGTTCAACGTCAATAAGGGGTACGGTTTCATTACCCGAGATGATGGCGGGGAAGACGTCTTCGTGCATTTCCGGGCCATTCGGGGCAAGGGGCACCGTACGCTGGCCGAGGGGCAGAAGGTGCGGTACTACGTGGTGGAAAACGAGAGGGGCCTGCAGGCCGATGATGTCACCGTCATCACTTAAAGAAACTGTCTGCGCTTGATCATGCTGCGTTGAAAGGACATCTCAAGTTGCTCATTTACCAAAGTAAACTCCGCACTTTCGATGCCCTCTCGCCTTGCCTGATCATCGCTCGATGAGTTTCCTCTCGGTTGTGCTGGATGAATAACATGCACCCTGCCCATACGGTAGGGTGTTTTCGTTCTGGCTCGGCTTACTGCCCAGAGTCGGGCCAGTGGATGGCACCTTCGCTGCCATTGGGCAGTACCTGCCAGAAGCGATCGGGGTCGTCGCCGGGTTGCCAGCCACCGAGAGAACAGCGCACCTCGCAGGCCAAGTGCTGCGCAGCGTCGCGGGCGCAGTCGGTATCCCGGGGCCATGGCGTAGCGTCACTGTCGAACCACAGGGTGGCGAAGCCGTCGGCAACCGCTTCCACCAGGAGAATGGGAATCTCCGCCTGGTCGCAATGACCCCGGGACCGCCACTTGCGCTTGCCGGCAGGCTTGAGCGGATCGGCGTCGAGGGTGTCGCGCAGCCAAGCCTCGATGCGTGGAATGTCGGCTTTGGCCAGATAGATCTCGATGTCGGGATAGCGCTGCATGGCGAACCTCAGGCGAACAGGCGCAGTAAGATCGCCTCGTAGATACGACTCAGCGTATCCAGATCGGCGGCACGCACGCGTTCGTTGACCTTGTGAATGGTGGCATTGAGCGGGCCCAGCTCGACCACCTGGCTGCCCAGGGTGGCGATGAAACGCCCATCCGACGTCCCGCCGGCCGTCGATAGTTCGGGACGCTGGCCGACGATATCCTCCACACCGGCCAGCGTGGCATCGACCAGTTCGCCTTCGGCGGTCAAAAACGGTTCGCCGTTGAGTGTCCAGTCCAGGCGATAGTCGAGGCCATGGGCGTCGAGGATCGCCTCGGTGCGCTCACGGAGCTGCTCGTGAGTGACTTCCGTGGAGTAGCGGAAGTTGAACACCACCTCGAGCTCACCGGGAATGACATTGGTCGCCCCGGTGCCCGAGCGGATGTTGGAGATCTGGAAGCTGGTCGCAGGAAAGAAGGCATTGCCGGCGTCCCAGTGCTCGCGACACAGCGCATCCAACGCCGGGGCCGCCTCATGAATCGGATTGCGCGCCAGATGCGGATAGGCGACGTGACCCTGCACGCCATGCACATGCAGCACACCCCCCAGCGAGCCACGCCGGCCATTCTTGATCACGTCACCGAGGCGCGCGGTAGACGACGGCTCGCCGACGATGCAATAGTCGAGGCGTTCGTGGGCTTCGCGCAGGTGCTCCACCACGGCGCGCGTGCCGTCCTGGGCCGGTCCTTCCTCATCCGAAGTGATCAGAAAGGCAATTCGACCATCATGGTCCGGGTGTGCCGTGACGAAACGCTCCACGGCGGTGACCATCGCCGCCAGGCTGCCCTTCATGTCGGCGGCGCCACGCCCGCATAGCTCGCCTTCGGCATTGATCTGCGGCGCAAAGGGCGGGGTACGCCATTGGCTTTCCGGGCCGCTGGGTACCACGTCGGTGTGCCCGGCAAAGGCCAGGACCGGCCCGTGATGGCCACGTACTGCCCAGAAGTTGTCCACATCGCCGAACGGGAGACGCTGCACGTGGAAGCCGAGGCGCTCCAAACGGTCGATCATCACCTCCTGGCAGCCGGCATCGTCAGGAGTGACCGAAGGTCGGCGCATCAGATCGATGGCCAGTTCGAGCGTCGGTGACAGCGTCGTCGCCGGAGCGGCGGTATCGGGCAAGGGCATGAAAAGTCCTGCTGGCAGTGAATGGCGCCCGCGACACGGGCGCACGGCATCAATTGTGGGCGTGAAGCGCGTCGTTGAGTGCAATGGCGCTCTTGTTGGTCAGGCACTCGATACGGCCATTGACCGAGTTGCGGCGCAGCAGCAGATCGTCCTGGCCGGCCAGTTCGCGGGCAGCGACGGTCTTGACTTCCTGGCCCTGGTCGTCGAGCACCGCGACCTTGGCGCCGGCAGTGATGTACAGGCCGGCTTCCACGGTGCAGCGATCGCCCAACGGAATGCCGATACCGGCATTGGCGCCGATCAGGCAGCCTTCGCCGACCTTGATGACGATGTTGCCGCCACCGGACAGCGTGCCCATGGTCGAGCAGCCGCCGCCCAGGTCAGAGCCCTTGCCGACCATGACGCCGGCCGAGATGCGGCCTTCGATCATTCCCGGGCCTTCGGTGCCGGCGTTGAAGTTGACGAAGCCTTCGTGCATGACCGTGGTGCCCTCGCCCAGGTAGGCGCCCAGCCGCACCCGTGCGGTGTCGCCGATACGCACCCCCTTGGGCACCACGTAGTCGGTCATCTTGGGGAACTTGTCGACGCAGTCCACCGACAGCGGGCGGCCTTCCAGGCGTGCCTTGAGGCGCCTCGCCGGCAGCTCCTCGATGTCGATGGGACCTTCGCTGCTCCAGGCCACGTTGCGCAGCAGGCCGAACATGCCGGTCAGGTCGACGCCATGCGGCTTGACCAGGCGGTGCGAGAGCAGATGCAGCTTGAGGTAGACCTCCGGAGCGCTTTCGGGCGGCTGGTCGGTTTCGAGGAAAGTAGCGACGAGCGGACGCTGGCTGGCAGCGAAAGCCTCGGCGAGTTCGGCCTGTTCCTCGCTGCCCGCCTCCTTCAGGGCCTGGGCCAGTGCGGCGCAGTGCTCCGGCAGGAAACTGACCACGGCATTGCCGGCCGGGGCGTCGAGGGCCTTGCGGGCCGCCTCGACCAGTGCAGTGTCGGGCTGGAACAGCGGGGCCGGGTAGTAGACGTCCAGCCAGTCGCCTTGGCTGTTCTGGTTACCGATTCCGAGTGCGAAGCTCAGCATGGGGGATCTCCGGATGGGTTCTGTTCGGGGTGGATGGCTCAGCCGGCCAGGGCGGCATACTCGTCGGGCTTGAAGCCGACGCGCAGGCGCTCGCCATTATCCAGCAAGGGGCGCTTGAGCAGGGTCGGCTGGGCAAGTATCAGTCTGCAGGCGTAATCGGGATCGGCCTTGGCCGCCTGCTGTTCTTCCGCCGCCAGGGCCCGCCAGGTCGTGCTGCGGGTATTGAGCAGGGTGGCCAGCTCGGTGCGGGCGAGCCATGCCTCTAGCCGCTCGGCGCTCAGGCCGTCCTCGCGCAGGTCATGGTACTGGTAGGGCGTACCTTGGGCGTCGAGGGTCTTGCGTGCCTTGCGACAGGTGTCGCAGGTCTTGATGCCGTAGAGCGTGATCATGAGCTGTCGTCTTCTCGATTATCCGCGGGACTCGATGAAACGGCGAATGCGCTTCGCCGCCTCGACGGTAGCGTCGAGCTCGGCGACCAGCGCCAGGCGCACACGGCCGCTGCCCGGGTTGAGGCACTCGCCGCCAGCTGTACTGTCGCGAGACATGTAGCGGCCGGGTAGCACCGTGACGTGCTGTTCGGCGAACAGATCGCGCGCGAACGCTTCATCGTCGCCGCCCGGTACGGCCGGCCACAGGTAGAAACTCGCCGCGGGCGCCTGGAAATCCATGACCGGGGCGAGGATATCAGTCACCGCCGCGAATTTCTCGCGGTAGGCATCGCGGTTGGCCTGTACGTGCCGCTCATCGTTCCAGGCGACGATGGAGGCATGCTGAACCTGCAGCGGCATGGCACAGCCGTGGTAGGTGCGATAGCGCTTGAATGGCACGATCAGTTCGGCATCGCCGGCCACGAAACCGGAACGCAAGCCGGGCAGGTTGGAACGCTTGGATAGCGAGTGGAACACGATGCAACGGCGGTAATCATGCCGGCCGAGCGCGGCACAGGCCTGCAGCAGTCCGGGCGGTGGGGCGTCCTCGTCGAGGTAAAGCTCGGAGTAGCACTCGTCGGAGGCGACGATGAAATCGTATTCGTCGGCCAGTTCGATCAGGCGCGTGAACTCCTCGAGTAGTGTGACCGCGCCGGTTGGATTGCCAGGCGAGCAGACGAACACGATCTGCGTGTCGCGCCAGACCTCGGCAGGCACCGCTTCCAGATCGGGGCGGAATCCTCGGTCGGCCCGGCAGTCCAGATACTCTGGCTGGCCACCGGCGAGCAGGGTCGCGCCCTCGTAGATCTGGTAGAACGGGTTGGGCATGGCGACACGCGCCGGGCGAGTGCGATCCAGGGCCGCCTGAACGAAGGCGAAGATCGCCTCGCGGGTGCCATTGACGGGCAGGATGTGGCGCTCCGGATCGAGACTGCCCACGCTCAGGCCGAAGCGACGTGTCGCCCAGGCCGCCATGGTCTGGCGCAGCTCGGGCAGGCCGGCGGTGGCCGGATAGCGGGCGATGTCGCCTTCATGGCGACGTAGCGCCTCGAGCACCGCCTCCGGTGGCGCATGGCGCGGCTCACCGATCGACAGTGGGATGTGCGCCAGCGGCGGCGGCGTCACGCCGGCCTTGAGCGCGGCGAGCTTTTCGAAAGGGTAGGGCTTGAGAGCAGCGAGTTCGGGATTCATCGGCATTCCAGCGATGTCCGCCGAGTGCGGACGGCGATCGTTATTATCGGGCGAGCAAGAAGCCACCGATTATAGGGAAGCCGCCGGGGCGCCTCAAATCGGGACGCCGCTAGACATCCAGCACGTCACATAGCCGGTCGCGCAGGCGCGCCTGGCGTTCGGGGTCGGTGATCGGGTCGCCGCGCTTGTCGGTGATGAAGAACACGTCCTCGACGCGCTCACCCAAGGTGGCGATCTTGGCCGCCGACAGGGCGATGTCCTGCTCGACGAAGATGCGCCCGACGCGGGCCAGCAGGCCCGGTCGGTCGGGGGCGATCAGTTCCAGTACCGTGCGCTCGTTGGCCGGGTCCTGCTCGATGGTGACCTGAGTGGGGACGCGGAAATGCTTGAGCTGACGCGGCGTATGGCGGCTGACGATCTGCGGGTAGTCGTCGGGATCGTCGAGTTCCTCGACCAGATGCTGGCGGATGCGGTCCAGGCGTGCGGATTCGCGAATCGGCTCGTTGTTGTCGTCGAGCACGATGAAGGTGTTCAGCGTCCAGTCGTTGCTCGAGGTGGCGATGCGCGCATCGTGAATCGACAGATCGAGCTGATCCATGGCCGCGGCGCTAGCGGCGAACAGATCTTCCACCGAGCGGGTATGGATGAATACCTTGGTGCCGCCCTCACTGGTGTCCTCGGCCGGGGCGCTGACCAGGACCAGCGGCAGCTCGGAGCCGGCGTGGGAAAGAATGCCCTGGGTCTGCCAGACGATCTCGCTGGGTGAGTACTGCATGAAATAATCGTCGCCCAGGGTGTCCCACAGCCGTTCGACGCGGGCGATGTCGGCGCCGACCGTACGTAACAGTGCCAGGGCTTCGGCGCGTGTATCGTTGATCCAGTCGTCGCGATCGATGGGGTTTTCCAGCCCGCGACGCAGAGCGCGCTTGGTCTCGCCGTGCAGCTGGCGCAGCAGACTGGCCCGCCACCCGTTCCACAGCGAGGGATTGGTCGCGGTGATGTCGGCGACGGTGAGCACGTAGAGATAATCCAGGTGGACTTCGTCGCGGATCTGGGCGGCAAACTCGCGGATCACGTCCGGATCGGTGATGTCACGCTTTTGAGCGGTCATCGACATCAGCAGATGATGCTCCACCAGCCAAGTGACCAGGCGGGTGTCGCGAGGGGTAAGGCCGTGACGCTCGCAGAATGCGGCGACGTCCTGGGCGCCGAGCAGCGAATGATCGCCGCCGCGACCCTTGCCGATGTCATGATACAACCCGGCGATCCACAGCAGCTCGAGCTTGGGCAACTGGTGAATCAGCGTGGCCGCCACCGGAAACGATTCGCGTCCGGCAGGTTCGCGAAAGCGTTGGATCAGTTTGAGCAGGCGAAGGGTGTGGGCGTCGACCGTATAAATATGGAACAGATCGTGCTGCATGAGCCCCACCGCCTGACCGAACTCGGGCAGATACTTGCCGAGTACGCCGTAACGATTCATGCGTCTCAGCTGGCGTGGCACGTTGCCGCCGCTGCGCAGCAGTTCCATGAATAGGCTCTGGTGACGAAGATCTTCCCGAAAGGCGTCGTCGATCTGGTGGCGATGATCGCGAATCAGGCGAATGGTGTCGGCGCGTACACCCTCGATTTCTGGATGCTGGGCCATCAGCAGAAACAGCTCGAGCAAGGCGGCGGGGCGACGCTTGAAGACGCGCCGGTCGCGCGCCTGGATATAGCCGCCCTTGATTTCGAAGCGGGCATTGAGTGGCCGTGTCTCGAGTTCCTCGTCCGCGTGCAGTATCACTTCGTCGAAATGCTGCAACAGCATGTCGTTGAGCCCCGCCAGGGCGGTGACGTGGCGATAGTAGCGTTTCATGAATTGTTCGACGCCCAGGCGCTCGGGGCTGTCGCGATAGCCGAATAGTTCGGCGATGGTGCGCTGATGGTCGAACAGCAGGCGGTCCTCGGCACGGCCGGTCAGCATATGCAGGGCATAGCGGACCTGCCACAGGAACGCCTGGCCCTGGCTGAGGATGCGCAACTCGGCGTCGTTCATGAAGCCTTGAGCGACCACGTCCTCGTAGCGCAGCGGGCCGAAATGGCGCTTGGCCACCCAGCCGATCATCTGGATGTCGCGCAGTCCGCCCGGTGAGCTCTTGATATTTGGCTCGAGATGGTACTCGGAATTGTTGTGCTTGTAGTGGCGGGCGATCTGCTCCTGCCACTTGGCCTCGAAGAAACGGTCCGATGGCCACATGTGTTGCGTCGACAGACGCGCACGCATGGCCTCGCGGAGCCTTTCGGGACCGGCCAGCGTGCGGGTCTCCAGGAGGTTGGTGATGACCGTGACGTCGGCGCGGGCCTCGCGTTCGCAGTCGGCCAGCGAACGTACGCTCTGGCCGATCTCCAGGCCGATATCCCACAGAAAGGTGATGAATGCGGTGAGCGGCTCGCGGTAGGGCGTGTCGTCGTCGTGCTCGAGCAGCATCATCAGATCAATGTCGGAATGGGGGTGCAATTCGCCGCGCCCATAGCCGCCGACCGCGAGCAGGGCAATGCCTTCATCCGGCCAGTCATGGCGGGCCCAGGCGCATTCCAGTAGCCGGTCCAGGCACCAGGCGCGCCCATGCACCAAGTCGCGAATGTCGGCGCCGGCGCGGAAGCGCGCATCGAGGCTGGCCTGGATCTCGCGCAGCGCCTGCTTGAACAGCACCACCGGCGAGCGACCGGTATCGAGTTCGGTGCGAAATGCCGCAATGTCGAACAGTGTCTCGTCGGGAACGAAGTGGTAGTGATGCAGAAGCATGCGGCGTGTTTCTCCCTGCAGGCACTCAGGCATCGGTACGCCGGTACCGATCCATCCGGCGAAGACGGTTCATGGGGTCGGGAGGGACCGGACAGGCGCCGGCCGGTCCCGGAAGGCGGTCAGGCGGCGAGAAACGAGAAATCCTCGTCGCCGCGTGCCGTCAACACCTCGACACCGTTATCGGTAACCAGCAGCGTGTGTTCCCATTGCGCGGACAGGCTCTTGTCGCGGGTGACGGCGGTCCAGCCATCACGCAGCACCTTGGTGCGATAGCCGCCGGCATTGATCATCGGCTCGATGGTGAAGCACATGCCTGCAGCAAGCGTGATGTCGGCTTCGGGGGCATAACCGTCATAATGCAGGATCTGCGGGTCTTCATGAAACCCCGCGCCGATGCCATGGCCGCAGAAATCGCGCACCACCGAATAGCCGTTGGCATCGGCATGCTGCTCGATGACCCTGGCGAGTTCGGAGAGGCGCACGCCGGGACGGACCAGGGCGATACTCTTGTACAGGCACTCCTGGGTGACGCGACACAGGCGCATGCCCTGGATGGTCTCGCCGATCACGAACATCATGCTGGTATCGCCGTGGTAACCGTCGGAGGTCTTCACGGTAATGTCGATGTTCATGATGTCGCCTTTCTTCAGCTTCTTGTCGAAGTCGGGGATACCATGGCACACCACATGATTGAGCGAGGTGCAGATCGACTTGGGAAAGCCGTGATAGTCGAGCGGCGCCGGTTGCGAACCCAGCTCGTGGACGATGTACTCGTGGCAAAGGCGGTCGAGTTCACCAGTGGAGACGCCGGCCTGGACATGGGGAGTCAGCATTTCCAGCACGGAGGCGGCCTGACGACCGGCTTCGCGCATTTTGGCGATCTCTTCGGGCGTTTTGATGGGAACGTTCATGAAGTCTCGTATCAAGGTGTGAGGAAGCGCCGCCAGCGGGGAGATGCCCGTGTAAAACGGGGTTGGCGACTTCATCTTGGCATCGTTATATGGTATAAAGCCGCGCGCTTTCCTGCAATCCGCGTCGCTGACTCCTCCCGAGTTCAGCCCATGCTCGATTCGCTGAAAGCGCAAGCAAGCATAATGCCTTGAAAACACACATGCACCGGCACATGGTCCCGGGTGCCGCGAACGAGACCGTCTACGGACTCGTCGTGGTCGGATCCATGGGGTGCATGGAGGCCTAACCCGATATACCAGGAGTCATCCATGGCACAAGTCAACATGCGTGACCTGCTGAAGGCAGGCGCCCACTTCGGCCACCAGACCAAGTACTGGAACCCGAAGATGAGCAAGTACATCTTCGGTGCTCGCAACAAGATTCACATCATCAACCTCGAACACACCCTGCCGGCGCTGAATGACGCCGTATCCGTGGTCGAGAAGATGGCGACTTCCAACAACAAGATCCTGTTCGTCGGCACCAAGCGTTCCGCCAGCAAGATCATCAAGGAAGAAGCCAGCCGCTCGGGTCAGCCGTTCGTCAACCACCGCTGGTTGGGCGGCATGTTGACCAACTACAAGACCATTCGCCAGTCCATCAAGCGTCTGCGCGATCTCGAAACCATGCGTGAAGATGGCACCTTCGAGAAGCTGACCAAGAAAGAAGTTCTGATGGCCACTCGCGAGCAGGACAAACTCGAGCGCTCCATCGGCGGTATCAAGGACATGGGTGGCTTGCCCGATGCACTGTTCGTGGTCGACGTCGACCATGAGCGTATCGCCATCAACGAAGCCAACAAGCTGGGTATTCCGGTTATTGGCGTGGTCGATACCAATTCCGATCCGGATGGCGTCGATTACGTCATTCCCGGCAACGACGACTCGATTCGGGCCATCCAGATCTACGTGACTGCGATTGCCGATGCCTGCGCCAAGGCGAAGGAAGGTCGCTCCGAGGAATTCGTCGAAGTCACCGAGAGCGACGAAGTCGCCGAGTGATGCCGGCATGCCTATCCTGGCTGTCATGTTCTTCGCCCAAGCTGGGGAGGTGACGGTCGGGAGGCGGGCGAAGGGGGCCTAGGCCCCCTTTGTCACGCTGTGGCAGTCACGCAGGAAGATAGCGTTTTCCGTATATCCGACGTCGAAAATATCTAGAGGTTAACTATCATGGCAGCTATCAGCGCATCTTTGGTCAAGGAACTGCGCGAGCGCACCGGGCTCGGCATGATGGAGTGCAAGAAAGCACTCACCGAAGCCGATGGCGACATCGAAAAGGCCATTGAGGACCTGCGTAAGAATTCCGGTCTCAAGGCCGCCAAGAAGGCAGGCCGTACCGCCGCCGAAGGTGCCGTCGTGACCCGTGTTGCCGAGGACGGCAGCTACGGTGTGATGCTCGAAATCAACTCCGAGACCGATTTCGTGGCCCGCGACGATAACTTCAAGGCGTTCGCCGACAAGGTGCTGGCCAAGGTCTTCGAGGCCAAGTCCGAAGACATCGCCACCATCATGGAAGGCGAGATGGAAGAGACCCGCCAGCAGCTGGTCCAGAAGATCGGTGAAAACATCTCCGTGCGTCGTGCCGTTGTCGTCGATGCGCCGGAAGGTGGCGTGGTCGGCGAATACGTCCACGGTGGCCGCATCGGCGTGCTGACCCTGCTCAAGGGCGCCAATGCCGACGTCGCCAAGGACGTCGCCATGCACGTGGCGGCGATCAATCCGGCCGTGGCGCGCCCCGAGAACATGCCGCAGGAGCAGCTCGACAAGGAAAAGAGCATCATCCTGGCGCAGCCGGACATGGCCGGCAAGCCGGCGGAGATCGCCGAGAAGATGGTTCAGGGTCGCCTCAAGAAGTACCTGGCCGAGAACAGTCTGACCGAGCAACCCTTCGTCAAGGACCCCAACACCTCCGTGGCCGACTACGTCAAGGCCAATGGCGGTGAAGTGGTCAGCTTCACCCGCTTCGAAGTGGGCGAAGGCATCGAGAAGGAAGAAGTCGATTTCGCCAAGGAAGTGATGGAACAGGCTCGTCGTAGCTGAGGTCCTAGCTTCTGGCTTTCGAGATGGCGTGCGCGAGAGCGCACGCCATCGTGTATCTGGCCGCCGGCCACTCGTCGTCAATTCCGCCGCCCTCTCAGGAGATTACGCATGACCGCCAATCCCGACCGTAGTGCCAAGTCGAAGTACAAGCGCATCCTGCTCAAGCTTTCGGGTGAAGCGCTGATGGGAGACGGAGATTTCGGTATCGACCCCAAGGTGCTGGACCGCATGGCACTGGAAATCGGCCAAATGGTCGGTATCGGTGTTCAGGTGGGTATCGTCATCGGTGGCGGCAATCTGTTTCGTGGCGCCGCCCTGCATGCCGCCGGCATGGAGCGCGTGACCGGCGATCACATGGGCATGCTGGCCACCGTCATGAACGCCCTGGCGATGCGCGATGCACTGGAACGCTCCAACATCCGTTCCCGGGTCATGTCGGCGATCCCGATGAGCGGGGTAGTCGAGCATTACGATCGCCGTACGGCAATCCGCTACCTGACCTCCGGCGACGTGGTAATCTTCTCGGCCGGTACCGGTAACCCCTTCTTCACCACCGACTCGGCAGCCTGCCTGCGCGGCATCGAAATCGATGCCGACGTGATCATCAAGGCCACCAAGGTGGATGGGGTCTACGACAAGGATCCCGTCAAGTTTCCCGAAGCCGTCAAGTACGATCGCCTGGGTTATGACGAGGTACTCGACCAAAAGCTGGGCGTAATGGATTTGACCGCTATCTGTCTGGTACGGGACCATGACATGCCGGTACGCGTATTCGACATGACCAAGCCGGGCGCGTTGCTCAACCTGGTCGTGGGCGGAAAGGAAGGCACGCTGATAGACAGAGGGTAAAATCGTGATCAACGACATCAAGAAAGACGCCGAAACGCGCATGAAGAAAAGCCTGGAGTCGCTTCAGGCGAACTTTCACAAGATTCGTACCGGGCGTGCCCATCCCAGCATTCTGGATGCGGTGACCGTGGATTACTACGGTGCTCAGATGCCGCTCAACCAGGTGGCGAGTGTCAACGTCGAAGACGCCCGCACCCTGGCCGTGGTGCCTTGGGAAAAGCCCATGGTGCCCAAGATCGAGAAGGCGATCATGACGTCCGACCTGGGGCTCAATCCGTCGACGGCGGGCAGCGTGATACGTGTGCCGATGCCGGCGCTGACCGAAGAGACGCGCCGCAACTACATCAAGCAGGCGCGTGGCGAGGCCGAGAACGCTCGTGTGGCGATACGCAACGTGCGTCGTGACGCCAATGGCGACATCAAGGCGCTGCTCAAGGAAAAGGAAATCACCGAAGACGACGAGCACCGCGCCGAGGACGATATCCAGAAGCTGACCGACAAGTATGTCGCCGAGATCGACAAGCTGCTGGAGTCCAAGGAGCGCGACCTGATGCAGGTCTGAGCTGTAAACGGGCGGCACATGGCCGCCCGAATTGACTCATCCTTGCGAGTTAACATGACGTCACCGCAGTCTTCCCAAGTGCCGCGCCACGTGGCCATCATCATGGACGGTAACAACCGCTGGGCCCGGTCGCATGGGCTGTCCGGCATCCGCGGTCACCACGCCGGTGTCGAGTCTGTCCGTGCCGTCATTCGCCGCGCCGTCGAGCGCGGCGTCGAGACCCTTACGCTGTTCGCCTTTTCCAGCGAGAACTGGAAACGCCCGGCCGGCGAGGTCAGAGCGCTCATGGAGCTGTTTCTGATGGCGCTCAAGCGCGAGGTCAAGAAGTTGCATGAGCATGATATCCGTCTCACCATCATCGGCGAGCGGGATGCGTTCTCCAAGTCGATTCAGCAGCACATTCAGCGCGCCGAGGCGTTGACTCGCGACAATCGAGGGCTGCACTTGATCGTTGCCGCCAACTATGGCGGTCAATGGGACATCGCCATGGCGGCCCGGCGCTTGGCGGCTCGGGTCGAAAACGGCGAGTTACAGGCCGATGACATCGACGAGGCGGCGCTGGATCGGGAAATAGCCACGAACGGTACACCGCCGGTGGACCTGTGTATCCGGACTAGTGGAGAACAACGCATTTCCAACTTCCTGCTCTGGCAACTGGCCTATTCCGAATTTTTCTTTTCGCCCCGGCTATGGCCGGACTTCGATGCCGAGGCATTCGACGAGGCCATCGAGGCCTTTGCCGGCCGTCAGCGCCGTTTCGGCATGACCCAGGAACAGATCGAGGCCCAGGGTGCTTAAGCAACGCATATTGACGGCGTTGGTGCTCGCGCCGTTGGCGCTAGTGGGGCTGTTCGGCCTCGTTGAAGGTGGCTTCGCCCTGTTTACGGGAGCCGTGGTGCTATGGGGAGGCTGGGAGTGGGCCAACCTATCGGGCCTGGCGCGTCCGGCACAACGCCTGGCCTACGTTGCCGGCTTGGCAGCGTTGATGTTCCTGGCCTGGCTGGTGGGGGCGGTTGAGGCCGTCTGGCCGTTGTGGCTGGGAGCGATCGGCTGGCTGGTCAGTGGTTACTGGGTGGCCAGCTATCCGCACACGAGCGAGCAGTGGCGTGCTTCAGCGGTGCGTATGGCGATGGGCGTATGGGTGCTGTTGCCTTGCTGGATCGGTTTCAACCAGTTGCGAGCCATCGGTGCCGAATGGCTGCTTTACGTGCTGCTGCTGGTCTGGGTCGCCGACATCGGTGCCTACTTCGCCGGCCGTCGGTTTGGGCGTCGCAAGCTGGCCCCGCGCGTCAGCCCGGGTAAGTCCTGGGAGGGCGTATACGGTGGCATGGCCGCGACCGCGTTGCTGGCCTTGGCGTTCGCCTCGTGGCTGGAAATGGGGATGGCGCAAGGCGTTTGGCTTGTCGTTGCCACATTGGTCGTGGCGCTGATGTCGGTACTTGGCGATTTACTGGAAAGCATGCTCAAGCGTCTACGCGGCATCAAGGATTCCGGCCGCCTGCTGCCCGGGCATGGCGGGATACTCGATCGCATCGATAGCCTGACAGCCGCCATTCCGCTGTTTGCCCTGTTCAGGTTATGGGGCTGAGGAACATTTGATGCTCGATATCGCCACGTCGTACGACCGTCAGTCGGTCACGGTCTTGGGAGCCACCGGCTCGATCGGGGCCAGCACCCTGGATGTCCTGGCCCGGCATCCCGAGCGCTACCGGATACATGCCTTGACGGCTTGTACCCGTCGCGAAGCGCTGCGCGATCAGTGCCTGGTCCATCGTCCGGCGGTCGCCGTGCTGGCGCATGAGCACGATGCAGCCTGGCTGCGCGACGAGTTGGGCCGTGCCGGTGTGTCCACCGAAGTGCGAGCCGGCGAGATGGCACTACAGGAGGTTGCCGGGGCGAACGAGGTCGATGTGGTCATGGCGGCCATCGTCGGTGCCGCCGGCCTGCTGCCGACATTGGCGGCGGTGCGTGCAGGCAAGCGCGTGCTGTTGGCCAACAAGGAGGCGCTGGTCATGTCCGGGGCACTGTTCATGGAGGAGGTGGCGCGCCATGAAGCGATATTGTTGCCCATCGATTCTGAACATAATGCCATCTACCAGTGTCTACCCCCCGGACATCGTGGGCGTCTCGCTGAAATCGGCGTGACCCAACTGCTGTTGACCGCCTCCGGCGGACCCTTTCGAGGCTGGGACGCTACGCGACTGGTTGCGGTGACGCCTGAACAGGCCTGCGCCCATCCCAACTGGGCAATGGGGCGCAAGATATCGGTGGATAGTGCAACCTTGATGAACAAGGGGCTGGAGCTGATCGAGGCGTGCTGGCTGTTCGATGCGCGCCCCGAACAGATTCAGGTCGTCGTGCATCCACAGAGCGTGATCCACTCGATGGCAGCCTACAGCGACGGTTCGGTGATCGCTCAACTGGGTAACCCCGACATGCGCACGCCGATTGCCTATGGTCTGGCCTGGCCCGAGCGGATTGCCGCTGGTGTCGAGCACCTCGACCTGTTCAGTGTGGCCAGGCTCGATTTCGAGGCCCCCGACGAGGCGGCATTTCCCTGTCTGCGCCTGGCTCGCGAGGCAATGGCGGCAGGAGGCACGGCCCCGGCGCTGATGAATGCAGCCAATGAGGTAGCGGTGGAGGCTTTTCTCACCGGTAGGGTGGGTTTCACCCGAATTCCCGGAATCATCGAGTCCGTACTGGACGCCTGCGACGTCAAGGCCGCCGATGAACTGGACGTCATTCTTGCCGAGGACGCACGCGCCCGCCGCGTTGCCGAGCGGCATCTGGCACGCTAAGCCGGGAGGATAGCGCTATGGGTGCGATACAGAATATTTTAGCGGTCATCGTCGTTCTTGGCCTGCTGATCACGTTTCATGAGTTCGGGCACTTCTGGGTTGCGCGGCGCTGCGGCGTCAAGGTGCTGCGTTTCTCGGTCGGCTTCGGCAAGCCGTTGTGGTCGCGCTTCGACCGTCACGGTACCGAATTCGCCGTGGCGGCGATTCCCTTGGGCGGATACGTCAAGATGCTCGACGAGCGAGAAGGCCCGGTCGCCCCCGAAGAGCAGCATCGGGCGTTCAATCGCAAGAGCGTGTGGGCACGCATTGCCATTGTCATTGCCGGCCCGCTGGCCAATTTTCTGCTGGCTTTGATTGCCTACTGGCTGCTTTTCGTTGCCGGAACGTCGACGGTAGTGCCGGTCATCGGCGATGTGGCGCCGGGCTCGCCCGCAGCGCAGGCCGGTCTGACGACAGGGCAGGAAGTCGTTGCCATTCAGGGCGACCGGACCCGCTCCTGGGAAGACGTCAATCTGGAGTTGATCTCGCGGATCGGGCTCAGCGGCACTCTGGACGTCAGTGTGCGTGGAGCGCAAAGCACCGAGGCCCAGGTACATCGTGTCAGCGTGGACAACTGGCTGGCGCAACAAGACCCCCCTCAGCCTCTGCAGACACTGGGCGTTACGCCATGGCGTCCCGAGATGCCGGCCGTGCTCGGCCAGGTCCTCGAGGGCGAGGCGGCGGCCCAGGCCGGCCTCGAGGCGGGAGATCGCATCGTGGCTATCGAGGGAGCGCCGGTCGAGGACTGGCTGGACTTCGTCGAACGGGTACGCCAACGTCCCGGCGAAACCTTGGCGCTACGCGTGGAGCGTGACGGCGAGCTGCAGGACCTGGCGTTGACACCAGGCAGCCGTGAGGTGGAGGGCGAGACGGTCGGTTACATCGGTGCCGGTGTCGAACCGGTCAGTTGGCCCGAAGAGTATCGGCGCGAGATTCGCTATGGCCCTCTGGCCGCGGTCGGGCAATCGGTATCGCGTACCGCCGAGATGACCGTGCTGACTCTCGACTCGATTCGCAAGATGCTGGTCGGGCTGATTGCGCCCTCCAACCTGTCGGGGCCGATCACCATTGCACGGGTTGCCGGCGATACCGCACGTAGCGGTATGGAAAGTTTCATCAGCTTCATGGCGTACTTGTCGATCAGCCTCGGTGTGCTCAACCTGCTGCCGATTCCGGTACTCGATGGGGGGCATCTGGCCTATTACCTCATCGAGGCGGTGCGGGGTCGTCCCGTATCCGAGACGGTCCAGGCGGTGGGACTGCGGATTGGTCTGGCGTTGGTCGGGACGCTGATGGTGATGGCGTTGTACTTCGACTTGATGCGACTGTGACACGTTACGACTGTAACGATTTGATGTTGCATTGAATTTTTTGGGCGCCCTGGGCGTCTCTCGGTCTGGGGCGGCATGCCGGCAGTATCACGCTTGGCCTTGTCAGTTACCCCGGGAAATGTATAAGGTGCCTGTTCGGCGAGCGAGCAGAACAGATCGGGCGAAGCGACTGCATGAAACTCAAGACCCTCGGATTGGCGGTAATGCTGGCAACCAGCACCCAGGCGGCCATGGCGGCCAACTTCACGGTGTCCGATATTCGCGTAGAAGGCCTTCAGCGCGTTTCGGCCGCATCAGTATTCAACGCCTTCCCGGTGAGCGCTAACGAAAGTGTAGACGATCGCGAGCTGGCGCAAGCCGCCAAGCAGCTCTTCGCCACGGGGTTGTTCGAAGACGTCCGTCTGGCCCGGGACGGTGACGTTCTGGTGATTCACGTGGTCGAGCGTCCGTCCATTTCCCGCATCGAGATCGAAGGCAATTCGCAGGTCGCCGAAGAGGATCTGCTCAAGGGGATGGCCGAGACCGGCCTGGCCGAGGGGCAGGTGTTGCAGCGTGCTTCGCTCGAGGAAGTGGAGCGTCAGCTCGAACAGCTCTACCATTCCCAAGGGCGATACAGTGCCAGTATCGATACGTCGGTGGAGCCGGTCGACCGCAACCGCGTCCAGGTCAACATCGACGTCAACGAAGGCGCCGTGGCCAAGATCCGCCAGATCAACGTCGTCGGCAACGAGGCCTTCGATGACGAGACGCTGCGTGACCTCATTCAGCTCGAGGATCGGCCGGGTTGGTTCTTCGGCTGGTTCTCGGACGACGAATACTCGCGGGAGAAGCTGGCCGGGGACCTCGAGACACTGCGCTCGTACTATCTCGATCGCGGCTACGTGAATTTCGCGATTACCTCGACTCAGGTCGCCATCAGTCCCGACAAGTCCAAGATCTACGTCACGATCAACGTCGACGAGGGACGCCGCTATCGTATCGACGACATTCGCTTCGCGGGCGACTTGACCCTGCCCGAGAGCCAGGCCCGTTCGCTGGTCACGGCCGAGTCCGGCGATATCTACTCGCGCAGCGCGCTGACCGAATCCGCCGAAGCGCTGCGTCAGGCACTGGGCGCCGAGGGCTTCGCCTTCGCCAACGTCGAGAGTGTGCCGGAGGTCGCCGAAGGGGGCGATACGGTCGATGTCATCTTCCGGGTCGATCCCGGTCGGCGTGCCTATGTGCGCCGGATCAACTTCGAGGGCAACACCACCACCCAGGACGAAGTGTTGCGCCGCGAGATGATTCAGATGGAAGGCGCGCCGGCATCTACCGACAAGATCAGCCAGTCCAAGCAGCGTCTCGAGCGCCTGGGCTTCTTCCGCCAGGTCGATGTCGAGACCCGTCCCGTAGCCGGCGAGCCGGATCAGGTGGACGTCACCTACAACGTCGAGGAGCAACCGTCCGGTTCGATCTCGGCCAGTGTCGGTTATTCTCAGTCCGCCGGCGTCATCTACGGTGCGTCACTGTCACAGAAGAACTTCCTGGGCACGGGCAACCGGGTCAATGTCGGCGCCCAGCGCAGCGATACCTATACCAACCTGAACTTCGGCTATACCGACCCTTACTGGACGCTCGACGGCATTTCGCGTGGCTATAACCTGTTCTATCGCGAAACCGACTACGAGGACTCCGACATCTCGACATACTCCACCGATTCGTACGGTGGCAGTATCGATTTCGGTTACCCGATCAACGACCTGAGCCGTCTGAATTTCGGGGTCGGCCTCGAAGACCTCTCCATCGAGACCTATAACGATACGCCGGCCGAGATCGTCGAGTACGTCGACGATCAGGGCAACGATGCGATGAGCTACAAGCTCACCGCCAGCTGGACGCGCAACAATCTCAATCGCGGCATCATGCCGACCGATGGCAGCTATCAGCGCGTGGCGCTGGAAACCGCCGTGCCCGGCTCCGATGCCGAGTACTACAAGCTGCGCTACAACGGCAGGAAACTTTTTGAGTTCAGGCCGGACTGGTCGCTCAAGTTCAGCACGGCGCTGGGCTATGCCGACACCATCGGCAACGATCCATATCCGTTCTACGAGAACTTCTATTCCGGTGGCCTGGGGTCGGTGCGTGGCTTCTCCGGCAACACGCTGGGGCCTGCCACCACCGAGCGTAACGACGGTGATGACGATACCTTGGGCGGCAATGTGCTGGTCGAAGGCTCGGTCGAGCTGATCTATCCCTTCCCCTGGGTCGAGGATCGTCGTTCCCTGCAGACGTCCATCTTCATGGATGCCGGCAATACCTACCTCACCGATTGCTACGCCGTTCCTGACGGTTACGAGTCGAATTGCGAGAGCGGTGTCGATCTCGGTGAGCTTCGTTACAGCGTGGGCCTTGGGCTGTCCTGGCTGACCCCTGTGGGGCCGTTGACATTCAGTGTGGCCAAGCCGCTCAACGAGCAGGAAGGCGATGATACCCAGACCTTCCAGTTCTCCCTTGGCCAGACATTCTGATGTCGACGCCGGGAAACGTGACAAGGAGCATTTCATGCGCAAGATGACAGGGGCCCTATGCCTGCTGGGTATGCTTTCCATACCTGCTCATGCCGCGGAAGTGGCGGTGCTCGACTGGCGCGAGGCGCTGATGAGTTCCGAGGCGGCGCAGCGCTCCATGAACGAACTGAGCAACCAGACCAGCGGCCAGCGTCAACGTGCCGAGAGCCTGGGCCAGGAGCTGCAACAGCTGCAGCAACGGCTGCAGCAGGACGGTGACATCATGTCCGAGTCCGAGCGTGACAGTGTAGCTCAGGAACTGCGCCGCAAAGGCGCCGAGTTCCAGCAATTGCGCGCTCAGATCCAGCAGGCTCAGCAGCAGGCGGAGCAGAAATTCCTGCAATCCGCCAAGCCGCAACTGGATCGTGCCATCGAGCAGGTCGTCGCCAAACATGACGTACAGTTGCTGGTCGATCGAGATTCGGTGGTGCACATGGCCGATGGACTCGACCTGACCCAGGAAGTCACCGATATACTCAACGATAAGTGATCGTTCGGCGCGTCTCCGGACGTCCGCTCGCCAATGCTATGAAAAAGACGACACCCTTTACCTGCACCCTCGCCGAGTTGGCCCAGCGGCTGGGTGCTACCCTCGTCGGCGACGGGGAACGCCGCGTGGGCGGTCTGGCGACACTCAGTGATGCCGGCCCACAGGACATAAGCTTTCTGGCCAACAAGGCCTATCTCAAGTACCTCGCCGAGACGCAGGCCGCGGCGGTACTCATCCACCCGGCGCATGCCGCCGATTGCCCCACGGCACGGCTCGAACTCGATAACCCTTACCTGGGCTATGCCGAGCTGTCACGGTTGTTCGACCCCTTCAATGCCCAAGTCGAGGCTGGCATCCATGACACAGCGTGGATCGCCGAAGGCGTGTCGCTGGGGCGCAACGTGAGTGTGGGGCCCCAGGCAGTGATCGAGGCCGGCGTAACGATTGGCGACGACGTCATCATCGGTGCGGGCAGTGTCGTTGGGTGCGACTCGGTAATCGGCGCCGGCTCTCTGTTGCATGCCAATGTCACTGTCTATCATGGCGTGGTCATCGGTGAACGAGCCATTCTGCATAGTGGCTGCGTCATTGGCGCCGACGGATTCGGGTTCGCCCATGACGGCAGCGGCTGGCACAAGATCGCCCAGCTCGGCGGTGTGATTCTGGGCGACGATGTCGAGGTCGGCAGTTGCTCGAGCATCGATCGCGGGGCCTTGGGCGACACCGTGATCGGCAATGACGTCAAGATCGACAGCCAGGTGCAGATCGCGCACAACGTGCAGATTGGCGATCACACGGCGCTGGCCGGATGCGTGGGGATTGCCGGGTCGACCAAGGTGGGCCGTCACTGCATGTTGGGCGGCGGTGTGGGGCTGGCCGGTCACCTGACGATATGTGACGGTGTGCAGGTCACCGGCATGAGCCTGGTGACCAATTCCATCACCGAGCCGGGCGTATATTCGTCGGGAACCGGCGCCATGAACAATGCCTTGTGGCGCAAGAATGCCGTACGCTTCAAGCAGCTCGACGATATTGCCAAGCGTTTGGCGCGACTTGAGCGTGACAATCGGGCGTGAACGGCTGTCAGCGCCGTAGCGTGACGCTATAATCCACCGCCAAGCCAATCAGCGGATATCCGCTCAAGAATGCCCACCCTGTCCGGTGGGCATTACGCACTTTCAGAGGTTGCATCGATGGTAATGGACATCAACGAGATTCGTGAGTATCTGCCACACCGCTATCCATTTTTACTCGTGGATCGCGTGGTAGAGATCACGTTGGGGGAGCGCATCGTCGCCTACAAGAACGTCAGCATCAATGAGCCGTTCTTCAATGGCCACTTTCCGCATCACCCCATCATGCCGGGTGTCCTGATCGTTGAGGCCATGGCTCAGGCCTGCGGTATTCTGGGATTCAAGACGGTCAACAAGTTACCGCGTGACGGTTACGTCTATTACCTCGTCGGTAGCGATAACGTGCGCTTCAAGCGTCCCGTCATGCCCGGTGACCAGCTGCGTCTGGAAGCGCAAGTGGTACGCGAAAAGCGCGGTATTTGGAAGTTCGCCTGCCGTGCCACCGTTGATAACGAACTCGCCTGCGAGGCCGAGATCATCTGTGCTGAGAGGAAGGTCGCTTGATACATCCTACCGCCATCGTCGACTCTACCGCCCGCTTGGCCGATGACGTCGAGGTCGGCCCGTTCAGCGTGATCGGCCCGGATGTCGAGATCGGTGCCGGGAGCGTGGTGGGACCGCATGTGGTGGTCAAAGGCCCGACGCGGCTGGGCGAGCGCAATCGTATCTTCCAGTTCGCCTCGGTGGGTGAGGACTGCCAGGACAAAAAGTATGCCGGCGAGCCGACGCGCCTCGAGGTTGGCGACGACAATGTCATTCGCGAAGGGGTCACGCTACATCGAGGTACCGTGCAGGACCGCGGAGTGACCTCGATCGGCAGCCGTAATCTGTTCATGGCCTATGCCCATGTCGGCCACGACTGCGTGATCGGGAACGATTGCATCCTTGCCAATCAGGCCACGCTGGGCGGTCATGTCACCCTGGGAGACCATGCTATTCTCGGTGGGCTCTCGGCCTTGCACCAGTTCTGCCATGTTGGCGCCCATGCCATGTGCGGCGGCGGCTCGATCGTGACCAAGGACATTCCCGCCTACCTAATGGTCAATGGCAATCCGGCCCAGGCACATGGCCTGAATCTCGTCGGTCTGAAGCGCCGCGGCTTTTCTCGCGAGGCGCTCAAGGCGCTTTCCGAGGCATACAAGGTCGTCTACCGGCAGGGGCTGACTCTGGATCAGGCATTGCAGACCCTGACGTCGCGCTATGCCGGCATGCCGGAAGTCGAGGTCTTCATCGATTCACTCAAGCAATCGACCCGCGGCATTACCCGCTAGAAGGCGACAGCTCATGCGTGTCTATCTGGTGGCCGGTGAATTGTCCGGTGACATACTGGGCGCCGGCCTGATGCGTGCCCTCAAAGTGCGCCATCCCGATATCGAGTTTCGCGGTATCGGTGGCCCGCGCATGATCGCCGAAGGCTTCGATAGCCTCTATCCGCTGGAAACCCTATCGGTCATGGGGCTCGTCGAGGTGATCAAGCACTTGCCTGGATTGATCCGTGTGCGCCGTCACTTGCGACGCGATGCCTTGGCCTGGCAGCCCGACGTGATGGTCGGCATCGATGCGCCGGATTTCACCTTGGGGCTGGAGCGGCAGCTGCGTGAAAGCGGCATCCCGACGGCGCATTACGTCAGCCCTTCCGTGTGGGCCTGGCGTCAGGGGAGGGTCAAGGGCATCGCCCGCTCGGTGGACGTCATGATGACTTTCCTGCCCTTCGAGGCGGCATTCTATGAACGTCATGACGTGCCGGTGGCCTTCGTTGGCCACCCTTTGGCCGACGAGCTGCCACTCGACAATCATCGTCTTGCGGCGCGCCAAACACTGGATCTGCCGGCCGATGCAACGGTGTTGGCGATACTGCCCGGTTCGCGAGGTAACGAGATTCGCTTTCTGGGGCGCACTTTCCTCGATACTGCCGTCCAGTTGAACGACCGTATCGAGGGGCTGCAGGTAGTGATCCCGGCGGCAACGCCGCAGCGCCGCGAGGAACTATCCGCGTTGCTGGGCGAGTATCCTGCATTGACGGGTCGGGTCAGACTGGTGGATGGCCAGTCCCGTGAAGCGATGACCGCCAGCGACGCCGTGCTGCTGGCCTCGGGCACGGCCGCACTCGAGGCCATGCTCTGCCATCGTGCCATGGTGGTCGCCTACAAGATGGCACCGACGACACACTGGTTGGCGCAGCGCCTGGTCAAGACCGAGTGGATATCGTTGCCCAATCTGATCGCTCGCGAGACGCTGGTGCCCGAACTGGTCCAGGACGCCGCCACGCCCGGTGCGATTGCCGAGCGGCTGATGGCTTGGCTCGGCGATGCGCAAGCGCGGCAATCGCTCGAGGCGCGTTTTGCAGCGATGCATGCACAATTGCAACGTGGCGCCAGCGAGCGTGCTGCAGACACGGTACTCGCTTTGGCCCAGCGGCGAGCGCTGCCGCAGCAGGTGGCGCCGGATGTGTTGGAGAAAGACTCATGACCCTGGTCATGCCTGACAAGCAGGTTGCCGATAAGAAGAAACGCAAAGTCCCGCTGAATGAGTTTCCCGAGTTGATCGTCGAGTATACTGGCGAACGTTTGGCTGGCATCGATGAGGTGGGGCGTGGCCCGCTGGTAGGCGCTGTAGTTGCGGCGGCGGTGATTCTCGATCCGTGCCGTCCCATCGACGGTCTGGGTGACTCCAAGGCGCTCACCGAGAAGCGCCGCCTGGAGCTCGATGCACTGATTCGTGAACGTGCCTTGGCGTTTGCCGTGGCGGAAGCGTCGCCGGCCGAGATCGACGAACTCAACATCTACCATGCCACCCACTTGGCCATGCGGCGCGCCATCGATGCGCTCGAAGTGGCTGCCGAGTACCTGCTGGTGGATGGCAATTGCCTGCCGCGACATCATCTTCCCGGTCAGGCGGTAGTGAAGGGCGACGCCCGTCATCCGGCGATCGGCGCTGCATCGATCCTCGCCAAGGTGACGCGGGACGCACAGATGGTGGCGCTCGATGCCCGCTTTCCCGAGTACGGCTTCGCGCGCCATAAGGGATATCCTACACCCGAGCATCTGGCGGCATTGACTCGGCTTGGGCCGCTGGCCGAGCATCGGCGTTCCTTTGCACCGGTCAAGAAACAACTCGAGCTGTTTTGATCGATCGTTAGTGAAGCGTCGATCTTATTCCACCGCTCTCTGATACGCTGCAAGAGATGCCTCTCCGCAGCCGCCATTGCACGAATAACTGCGAGTCCGATATGACCACGCCCTTCGTTCATCTTCGCGTGCATAGCGAATATTCCCTCGTCGACGGTCTGGTGCGCCTCAAACCTCTGGTCCAGGCCACCGCCGAGGCCGGCATGCCCGCCATGTCGCTCACCGACGAAGCCAACCTGTTCGGCCTGGTCAAGGCCTACAAGAATGCGCAAGGCGCTGGGCTCAAGCCGATCATCGGCGCCGACCTGTGGCTCGAAAATCCCTTCGACGAAGGGCATCCGTACCGGCTGACGCTGCTGGCCATGGACAACGACGGCTATCGTAACCTGACCGAGCTGATCTCGCGGGGCTGGGTCGATGGCCAGCGTCAGGGGCTCGCGATCCTCAAGAAGGAGTGGGTCTTCGCGCAGAGCGACGGGCTGATCGCGCTATCCGGCGGTCGCGAAGGAGAAATCGGACGTTTCCTGCTCGCCGAGCACGACGATGAGGCCCGCGAGCTGCTGGCCGAATGGCAGCGCCATTTCCCCGGGCGGTTCTATCTGGAACTGACGCGCACCGGCCGTCAGCATGAAGAGGAGTGCGTCCACCTGTCGGTCCGGCTTGCCGCCGAAACCGACACGCCAGTGGTGGCCACGAACGATGTGCGCTTCTTGACCCGTGAGGATTTCTGGGCCCACGAGACCCGGGTTTCCATTGGCGAGGGCAAGGCGCTCGACGATCCGCGCCGCGAACGCCGCTACAGCGAGGAGCAGTACCTCAAGAGCCCCGAGGAAATGGCCGAGCTGTTCGCCGATATCCCCGAGGCGCTGGAGAACAGCGTAATGATCGCCGCGCGCTGCAACGTCGACGTGCGCCTCGGCGAGTACTTTCTCCCCGAGTTCCCGATTCCCGACGGAATGACCCTCGACGAGTACTTCCGCAAGGTGTCCCACGACGGCCTGACCGAACGTCTCGAACAACTCTTCGATGGGCCCAATGCCATCTATGCAGGACGTTCGCGCGAAGAGCACGAGCCGGCTTACCGTCAGCGGCTGGATTTCGAACTCGACATCATCACCCAGATGGGGTTCCCGGGCTACTTCCTGATCGTCATGGACTTCATCCAGTGGGCCAAGGACAACGACATTCCGGTAGGTCCGGGACGTGGGTCCGGGGCCGGCTCGCTGGTCGCCTATGCGCAGAAGATCACCGATCTCGATCCGCTGGAATACGATCTGCTGTTCGAGCGCTTCCTCAATCCCGAGCGTGTGTCGATGCCCGACTTCGACGTCGACTTCTGCATGGAGAAGCGCGACCGGGTGATCGACTACGTCGCCGAGCGCTATGGGCGCAATGCCGTGTCGCAGATCGTCACGTTCGGCACCATGGCTGCCAAGGCGGTGGTGCGCGACGTGGCACGTGCCCAGGGCAAGCCCTACTCGCTGGGCGACAAGCTCTCCAAGCTGATTCCGTTCGAGGTCGGCATGACCCTGGCCAAGGCCATCGAGCAGGAGCCCGCCCTAAAGGAGTTTCTCGACAACGACGAGGAAGCCCAGGAAATCTGGGACATGGCGGTCAAGCTCGAAGGCATCACCCGAGGTACCGGCAAGCATGCCGGGGGCGTGGTCATCGCGCCGACCAAACTCACCGACTTCTCGCCGCTTCTCTGCGACGAGGATGGCAGCGGTCTGGTGGTGCAGTTCGACAAGAACGACGTCGAGGAAGCCGGGCTGGTCAAGTTCGACTTCTTGGGCCTGCGCACGTTGACCATCATCGACTGGGCGCTGGAGATGGTCGATACGGTGCGAGCACGCAGCGGCGAGGGCCCGCTGGACATCGCCAGCATTCCGCTCGACGATGCGCCGACCTTCGACATGCTCAAGAAGGCCGAGACCACGGCGGTGTTCCAGCTCGAATCGCGCGGTATGAAGGAGCTCATCAAGCGGCTGCAACCCGACTCGCTGGAAGACATGATCGCCCTGGTGGCGCTGTTCCGTCCGGGGCCGCTGCAGTCGGGCATGGTCGATGACTTCATCAACCGCAAGCATGGGCGGGCGGAGATATCCTACCCGCACCCCGACTATCAGCACGAGCTGCTCAAGCCGGTGCTCGAGCCCACCTACGGCATCATCCTCTATCAGGAGCAGGTGATGCAGATCGCCCAGGTGCTGGCCGGCTACACGCTCGGTCAGGCCGATATGCTGCGTCGCGCCATGGGCAAGAAGAAGCCCGAGGAGATGGCCAAGCAGCGTGCGGGCTTCATGGAGGGGTGTGCGGCCAACGGCATCGACAAGGATCTGGCCGGCAATATCTTCGACCTGGTGGAGAAGTTCGCCGGGTACGGCTTCAACAAGTCGCACTCGGCTGCCTACGGCCTGGTGTCCTATCAGACCGCCTGGCTCAAGACCCACTACCCGGGGCCGTTCATGGCCGCGGTGCTGTCCACCGACATGGACAACCTCGACAAGGTCGTGCCGCTGATCGAGGAGTGTCGCAATCTGGGGCTGACGGTGACCCCGCCGGACGTCAACGTCGGCGACTACAAGTTCACCGTCGATGAACAGGGCCGCGTGGTCTACGGCCTGGGCGCGATCCGTGGCGTTGGCGAGGGGCCGATCGGGGCGATCGTCGAGGCCCGTCGTGTCGACGGCCCGTTCAGCGACCTGTTCGACTTCTGCCGCCGGGTCGATGCCAAGCGCATGAACAAGCGCACCCTGGAGGCGTTGATCCGCGCCGGCGCGCTGGATAATCTGGGGCCGTCACGCGCGGTGCTGGCCGCTGCGCTCGACGATGCCATCAAGGCCGCGCAGCAGAGCACCACCAATGCCAACCTGGGCATGATCGACATGTTCGGCGAGGCCTTCGCCGAGCCCGAGGCCGGCGACGCCTATGCGGAGTACCGTCAGGTACGCGATTGGAGCGACAAGGAGCGCCTGGCCGGCGAGAAGGATACCCTGGGGCTCTATCTGACCGGTCATCCCATCGACGAGTACGAGAAGGAATTGACGCGTTTCGTCTCTACGCGCATCAGTTCGCTCAAGCCGTCCCGCGAACCACAGCGGGTCGCCGGACTGGTGGTGGCGATGCGCACCATGAAGTCCAAGCGCGGCGATACCATGGCCTTCGTGACCCTCGACGATCGCACCGGCCGCATCGAGGCCTCGCTGTTCGGTGAACTGTTCGACCAAGTGCGCGCCACGCTCGGCCAGGACCAGGTATTGATCGTCGAAGGTGAAGTGCAGAGCGACGATTTCTCCGGCGGCTTGCGTCTGCGTGGCAAGGAGATCACGATGATGGTCGATGCGCGCCGGCGCTATGGCGAGGCGGTAGAACTCTCCGTGGACGGCAATCGCCTGAATGGTCGCTTTATTTCCAGCCTGCGCGGCAGTCTCGATCCATGGCGCAGCGACGACGGCCTGCCGGTGCGCCTAAAGTATCGCAATGCCCAAGCCAGTGGCTGGCTCGAGCTGGGTGACGACTGGAAAGTGTCGCCGGCCGACGAGCTGATGGCTGCCTTGCACGATGTCGAAGGGCAGGATGGCGTCAGACTCCGCTATCGCGGTTAATCTGCCAGCGTCTCGCCGAGAGACGTGCCTTGCGTGTGCAAGTCAAGGTGCGATAATGCGCAGTTATCGATTGCGCATTGTCGCGTTTCAGCCGTGGCCTCCAGGCTGTCTACTTCAAAAAGCGAAGCCCTATGAATCCCAACTACCTGGACTTTGAACAGCCCATCGCCGAACTGCAGGCAAAGATCGAGGAACTGCGCCTGGTCGGCAACGACAGCAAGATCAGCATCAGTGACGAGATCGGGCGTCTCGAGGAAAAGAGCCAGAAGCTCACCGAGTCGATCTTCCGCGATCTGACGGCCTGGCAGGTGTCGCAACTGTCGCGTCATCCACAGCGCCCGTACACCCTCGATTATTTGCACCACGTCTTCACCGACTTCGATGAGTTGCACGGCGATCGCCACTTTGCCGATGACGCGGCCATCGTTGGCGGCATTGCGCGTCTCGACGACAAGCCGGTCATGGTGATCGGTCACCAGAAGGGGCGCGACGTCAAGGAGAAGGTGCGTCGCAATTTCGGCATGCCGCGTCCCGAAGGCTATCGTAAGGCGTGCCGGTTGATGGAAATGGCCGAGCGCTTCAGGATGCCGATCCTGACCTTCATCGATACGCCGGGCGCCTATCCGGGCATCGATGCCGAGGAGCGCGGCCAGTCCGAGGCCATCGCCTACAACTTGGCGGTCATGTCGCGGCTGAAGACACCGATCATCTCCACGGTGATCGGTGAGGGCGGTTCCGGTGGGGCCCTGGCCATCGGCGTTTGCGACGAGTTGGCCATGCTGCAGTATTCCACCTACTCGGTCATCTCGCCCGAGGGCTGCGCTTCCATCCTGTGGAAGAGCGCCGAAAAGGCGTCTGATGCCGCCCATGCCATGGGGATTACGGCCGAGCGCCTGAAGGAGCTGGGCTTCGTCGATACCCTGATCGAAGAGCCACTGGGTGGGGCGCACCGCTATCCATCCACCACCGCCGAGCGGGTCAAGGAGGCGCTGCTGGCCAGCCTCGACCGACTGCAGGCCATGGAGACCGATGCGTTGCTCGAGCGGCGTTATGAGCGGCTGATGAGTTATGGAGCACCTGCATAACCCAGTGCCGCTGCACGCCGCGATCGATGACGCCCTGGCGGCTGTACCGCCGGGGCGTCCTGTTTGGGTCGCCTTGTCGGGCGGCCTCGACTCCTGCCTGTTACTGACGCTCGCCGTACAGGCGTCACGTCGCTATCCCCACCCGATCTATGCCCTTCACGTGAACCATGGCCTGCAAACGGCGGCAGGCGACTTCGAGCATCATTGCCGCGTGCTGTGCAGCCGCTTAGGGGTGCCGCTGTACGTCGAGCGGGTGAGGGTCGACAGGCGAGGGCAGGGGCTGGAAGCGGCAGCACGCGAGTCCCGCTACGCGGCCTTTGCGCAACGGGTAGGTGTCGGTGACGCACTGTGGCTGGCGCAGCACGCCGACGACCAGGCCGAAACCCTGCTCTTGGCGGCGCTGCGCGGTAGCGGCGTGCGCGGCCTGGCCGGCATGCCGGCGCAGCGCGACTGGGCGGGACGATGCCTGATGAGGCCGTTGCTGGCCTTCACGCGGGGCGAGCTGGAGCGCGAGGCGCAGGCGCGGGGAGTGGCCTGGGTGAACGATCCGAGTAACCAGGATCTCGCAATCGATCGCAATTACCTACGCCGCGATATCCTTCCTCGTCTTGCCGCACGCTGGCCGGTAGCGTCCTCGTCGCTGGCGCGCAGCGCCACATTGTCCGGTGAAGCCGATACCCTGCTCGACGAACTGGCGGCGCTCGATCTCGAGGCGGCAGGAAGCGATGCCGGTCGTCTGGCGCTGGCATACCTCATGACACTCTCGCCGCCACGTCAGCGGTTGCTGATCCGTCATGCCTGCCAGCGGCTGGCATTGCCCACGCCGCCTGCCGGCCGTCTGGCCGCGTTGCTTTCTCAACTCGGCGCCCGCGAGGATGCCAAGGTGGCCATCGAGTGGCCGGGCGGCGAAGCACGACGCTGGCGCGGCGCGCTCTATCTGCAGGCGCCGCTGGTGCCCGTGCCGGAAAACTGGCAAGCCGAGTGGAACGGGCATGCAGGGATGAGGACGCCGGCAGGCCCGGTCGAAGTGAGCCTTGTACCCAGCAACGCGCGGCCATGCCGGTTGCGTCTGACCTGGCGGAAAGGGGGCGAGACGTTGCGCGTTGCCGGACGTGGCCGGCGCGACGTCAAGCGACTGCTGCAGGACGCCGGTATCCCTCCATGGCTGCGCGATCGACAGTTACTGGCCTGGGACGGCGATACGCTGGTCGCCGTCCTGGGGGTGGCCGTTGCCGAGGGGTGGGAGATGGCTGCCGGGTAACGTCAGGCGTCGGTTGGCTCCGGCTCGATTTCGAAGGTGAAACCTGCCGCTTGTTGCAACGCCATTTCCTGCTGCAGGTCGTTGATGAGCAGGACGTGTTCGGTGAACGTTTCGGGCAGGGTCAGGCGCAGGGCATCGCCCTCGGCGACGAGGGTGAAGTCGACGACAGGATGCTCGGGACGCGAGTGATTGAGAATGACGGCGAGACGCAGCAGCCGGGCCAGCCGGGCGTAGCGTCCTCGCAGCGATTCGGGCAGGGCCTCGAGCTCCTTGGTAGGGAACTTGCGCCGATGGGCCCGGACCAGGAAGGCCAGCGATTTCTGCTCCGGCCGGGAGAAGCCCGGCAGATCGGAATGTTCCAGCAGGTAGGCGCCGTGGCGATGGAATTGGCTGTGCGACACGGCCTGACCCAGCTCATGGATCTGTGCCGCCCAGGTCAGGAACTGTTTCTGCTCGTCGTCGAGCTGCCAGGTATCGCGTACCTGCTCAAAGGCATGGCGGGCACTGGCCGCCACGTTGTCAGCCTGACGGGTTTCTACACCGTAGCGGCGCTGCAAGGCGCCTAGCGTCTGAAAGCGGGAATCCTCGGGTGTGTTACGGCCTGCCAGGTCGTAGAGCACGCCTTCGCGCAGCGCCCCGTCGGAGTAGCGCATGTAGTCGAGATCGAACGCCTCGAAAATGGCGCAAAGGATGGCCACCCCGGCTGGAAACACGCGGGCGCGATCGGCCTTGAGTCCTTCCATGGCGACCTTGTCGAGTCGCTTGGTCTTGATCAACTGCTTGCGCAGCTTCATCAGCCCTTCACGGTGGATCAGCCCGTCCGGGCTGTCGCCATTGACGGCAAGCACGGCAGAAACGGCTTTGATGGTACCGCTGGAACCGACCGGGTCGGTCCAGCCCAGTGCGAGATAGGGCCGGCGGATGTTGGCCAATTCCGACAGGGCTGCCAGTTCGGCCTGACGAAAGCGCTTCTCGGTGATTTCGTCATCGGCGAAGAAACGGCTGGTGTAAGCCACGCAGCCCATATGCAGGCTTTCCAGGGCCAGCGGCTCGAAACGCTCGCCGATGATGAACTCGGTGGATCCACCGCCGATATCGACGATCAGCCGTTTGCCATGCACGTCGGCCAAGGCATGCGCGGCACCCAGATAGATCAGGCGCGCTTCCTCGCGTCCGGCAATGATTTCTATCTCGTGGCCGAGCAAGGCTTCGGCACGGCGGATCAGCGCCTCGCTATTGGCGGCATTGCGCAGGGCATTGGTGCCCACGACACGCAGGTTGCGCGACGCGACATCCGTGATGAAAGGGGCGAACCGGGCCAGACAGTCGAGGGCACGCTGAATGGCCTCTTCGCTGAGGTGGTCATCCTCATCGAGGCCGGCAGCCAATTGCACTTTTTCACCCAGCTTGGCGACGACCTGCAACTGCTGTTCATGATAATTGGCCACCAACAGGTGGAAGCTGTTCGACCCCAGATCGATGGCCGCCAGGCGGCGAGGAGTCCGTGTTTCCGCAGGCGTCCCGCTCATGCGCTATCCCTATGCTGTTCTGCGTTAAGGTTGTAGGGCCTCGGTAAGCTTGTCAATCGCGTTCTGGCAGCGTCCAATGGGAGCGCTAACCGCTGATGGAGTAAACGATGGCCGACACGTCCATGGAATGGCTTACGGACGAAGGACTGGAGGATTTGCTGACCCAGCCGGGCATGGCGCTGGTCGTGTTCATGGCGCAGTGGTGTCCGCCCTGCCAGGCACTGGCGCCGCGTCTCGACAGGCTGGCCAGCCGCTACCCGGCACAGCTGGGCTGCTATCTGATCGATGCCGACCAGCATCCCGCCTCGGCGCAGAAGTATGGCGTGCGCGGCCTGCCTACGCTGGTGCTGTTCATGGATGGCGACCTCGAGGCGACTCGTGTCGGGGCGTTGGATGACGACCAGTTGAACGCCTTCATCGATGCGGCGCTGTAACTGCGCCCTTGATCTGGTATAATTTCAGCGTACGGTATGAAGCGCAGGCATACAGGGGGCTTGCGTTTACCGTCCGGCTTAACTACCATCCAGACGTTCGCCTGTTCCAAAAAGCTTTCCGGGCCGCCACGCGGTCAGTTTCCAAGCCGTCAGTAAGCCCGCTGTTTCGTTTCTGCAGTGAATACCAGGCGATAAGGAACAGCGCCTCCCTCGATTCCGATAATGCTTCTGACCTCCCCATGGGAGTCGTCGTCCAACGGCTATCTTCGGCGAGAGGAAATCCCAGGGCTCTGAACGCACCGCGCGGCGCATCGTCACCGCCTCCTGTCCTATATCAGCTCACGCTGCCACGCTGACAAGAGCAATTTCTGACAAACCGATGAATCTTACCGAACTCAAGCAAAAATCCGTGCCGGAACTGCTGGAAATCGCCCAGGAAATGGGTATCGATAACCTGGCACGCTCCCGCAAGCAGGACATCATCTTCGCCATCCTCAAGAAGCACGCCAAGAGTGGCGAAGATATCTACGGCGATGGCGTGCTGGAAATCCTTCAGGATGGCTTCGGCTTCCTGCGCAGTGCCGACAGTTCCTACCTGGCCGGCCCGGACGACATCTACGTGTCGCCTTCGCAGATCCGCCGCTTCAACCTGCGCAAGGGCGATTCGATTTCCGGCAAGATTCGTCCGCCCAAGGAAGGCGAGCGCTACTTCGCGCTGTTGAAGGTCAATCAGATCAACCTCGACAAGCCCGAAAACGCCAAGCACAAGATCCTCTTCGAGAACCTCACCCCGCTGTTCCCCCAGGAGCGCCTGGTCATGGAGCTGGGTAACGGCTCCACCGAGGATCTCACCTCCCGCGTCATCGACCTTACTGCGCCCATCGGCAAAGGCCAGCGTGGCCTGATCGTCTCGCCGCCCAAGGCCGGCAAGACGTTGATGCTGCAGAACATCGCCACCTCGATCACCCGCAACAACCCCGAGTGTCACCTGATCGTGCTGCTGATCGACGAGCGCCCGGAAGAAGTGACCGAGATGTCGCGCACCGTGCGCGGCGAAGTGGTCGCCTCGACCTTCGACGAGCCGCCGGCGCGTCACGTGCAGGTCGCCGAAATGGTCATCGAGAAGGCCAAGCGTCTGGTCGAGCACAAGAAGGACGTGGTGATCCTGCTCGATTCGATCACTCGTCTGGCGCGTGCCTACAACACCGTGGTGCCGTCCTCCGGCAAGGTACTCACCGGGGGTGTCGATGCGCATGCCCTGGAAAAGCCCAAGCGCTTTTTCGGTGCCGCGCGCAACATCGAGGAGGGCGGCAGTCTGACCATCCTCGCCACTGCACTGGTCGACACCGGTTCCAAGATGGACGAAGTGATCTTCGAGGAGTTCAAGGGTACCGGCAACATGGAGGCCCACCTCGACCGCAAACTGGCCGAGAAGCGTGTCTACCCGGCACTCAACATCCGCCGCTCCGGCACGCGTCGCGAAGATCTCATCGCTTCCGAGGACGAGATGCAGCGCATGTGGATCCTGCGCAAGCTGCTCAATCCGATGGATGACGTGGCGGCGACGGAATTCCTGATCGATCGGTTGAAAGATACGAAGACCAATCTGGAGTTCTTCGAGGCCATGAAAAGGCGTTGATGCTGGCCGGCTGCACTCGACGATGCGGTGTTGGCAAATAGCTCAAGCTGCTCATTTACTACAGTAAACTCCGCTTTGGACTCGCGACGTCCATGTCGCTCGCTCTGCGAGCAGCGGAGCTGCCCAAATCGCCGATCCTGACGATTTGTCGCTATTTTCCGCCTTGCATCGTCTTCGTTCGCACTGCCATCTCTCAACGCCTCTGGCGCTGAATGGCAATGTGAACGAAACCCCCGAAGGGGTGGCATGATATGCTGCCCCTTCTGTCGTTCGGGAGAAGGGTTTACCGCATGAAGTACAAGGACTTGCGTGAATTCATCGCGGCGCTGGAGGAATCCGGCGAACTCGTGAGGGTACGTGCCGAGGTGGACCCTTACCTGGAAATCACCGAGATATGCGACCGCACGCTGCGCGCCGGCGGTCCGGCGTTGCTGTTCGAGAACGTCAAGGGACACAGCATGCCGGTGCTGGGCAACCTGTTCGGCACCCCCAAAAGAGTGGCGCTGGGCATGGGGCAGGAATCGGTCGAGGCATTGCGCGAAGTGGGCGAGTTGCTGGCCTTTCTCAAGGAGCCGGAGCCGCCCAAGGGGTTCCGCGACGCCATCGACAAGCTACCTGTGTTCCGTCAGGTAATGAGCATGGGCCCCAAGACGCTGCGCAAGGCGCCGGTGCAGGATGTCGTGCTCGAAGGCGATGCGGTCGACCTCGATCGCATCCCCATCCAGCATTGCTGGCCCGGCGACGTGGCGCCGCTGGTGACCTGGGCGCTGGTGGTCACCAAGGGCCCGCACAAGACGCGCCAGAACCTGGGCATCTATCGGCAGCAGAAACTTGGCAAGAACCGCCTGATCATGCGCTGGCTGTCGCATCGCGGTGGAGCGCTGGATTTTCAGGAGTGGCAGCAGGCCCACCCCGGCGAGCCGTTTCCGGTGGCCGTGGCGCTGGGGGCCGATCCGGCGACCATCCTCGGCGCGGTGACGCCGGTACCGGACACGCTCTCCGAGTATGCCTTTGCCGGGCTGTTGCGAGGCTCGCGCACCGAGCTGGTCAAATGCGGGCATGCCGATCTCGAGGTGCCGGCATCCAGCGAGATCGTGCTGGAAGGTTTCATCTATCCCGACGATACCGCCCCGGAAGGCCCCTATGGCGACCACACCGGCTACTACAATGAGGTCGAGACCTTCCCGGTGTTTACCGTCGAGCGCATCACCCATCGTCGCGATCCCATCTATCATTCGACCTACACCGGTCGCCCCCCGGACGAGCCCGCGATCCTTGGGCTGGCGCTCAACGAGGTCTTCGTGCCGATCCTGCGCAAGCAGTTTCCCGAGATCGTCGATTTCTACCTGCCGCCCGAGGGATGTTCCTATCGCATGGCGGTGGTGACCATGAAGAAGCAGTATCCCGGTCATGCCAAGCGGGTGATGATGGGGGTATGGAGTTTTCTGCGCCAGTTCATGTACACCAAGTTCGTGATCGTACTCGACGACGATGTCGATGCCCGTCAGTGGGAGGACGTGATCTGGGCCATTACCACGCGCATGGACCCGGCACGTGATACGGTAATGGTAGAGAACACGCCCATCGATTATCTCGACTTCGCGTCGCCGGTAGCCGGGCTGGGGTCGAAGATGGGGCTCGACGCCACCGCCAAGTGGCCCGGCGAGACCGAGCGCGAGTGGGGGACACCCATCGTCATGGATGGCGAAATCAAAACCCGTGTCGATGAACGCTGGGACGAGTTGGGCATCCCGTTGCCCGCTGCAACGCATCGCTGATGCGCCCCGATCAAGCCATTTGAGGAAAGCATGACGCCAAGGACCCTGACCTGCCGGGTCATCTCGGTAGAGGATCTGACCCCCGACGTCTTTCGCGTGCAACTGGAAGGCCGCAGCGAGGCGGTCGCCCATGCGCCCGGGCAGTACCTCGAGCTGCTGCTCGATGAACACACCTGGGTGCCATTCTCCATCGCCAATGCCCATCGCGGCGACGGCATCATCGAGCTGCACATTCAGCATTGGCCGGAGCGCTCCAACTCGCAGCGTATGCGCGAGATGATCCAGCAGTCGCAACGCCTGACGATTCGCATGCCCAGCGGCGAATGCATACTGGATGCAACGAGTGGCCGGCCGATGCTGATGGTGGCGGCGGGGACCGGCTTCGCCCAGATGAAAGCCCTGCTCGAGGCAGCCTTCGCAGCCAACCGTGACCTGCCGGTCTCGTTCTGGTGGGCGGTGCGCGAGCGGCGCGATTTCTATCTGGAAACGCTGGCTCGCGAGTGGGCCGAGACGCATCCCAATTTCACGTTTCATGCCGTGTCGGAGACCCTGCTGGACGACGATTTCGCTGGTCCCGGCATCCATGCTCACCTGGGCCGCATCGATGAGGCATTGGCGGCCACGCTCTCGGACGTCTCCGGCTATGACGTCTATCTGTCCGGTTCCCCGGGGATGGTCTATGCCTGTGTCGATGCATTGGCGCCGCGTGGGCTCGATGCAGCCCGCGTGCGCTCCGATGTCTTCGCCTACGCACCGCGCGACCCGCTGATTCCATCGTCACCTGACGATTCGCCGGAGAGCGGAGCATGAGCGCCTCGCCGATCCTGATCACTGGCGGTGTCCAGCGTCTGGGCCGTCACTGCGCCGAACGGCTGACTGCCGATGGACATGAGGTCATCGTCACCTATCGCCGTGAGCGTCCCGAACTCGATACGCTGCGACAGCAGGGGATCGTCACGCTGCCGGGGGATTTCTCCAGCGAGGCTGGCATTCTCGATTTCATCGACCGCCTGAAGTCCCAGACACGCTCGCTACGTGCCATCGTGCACAATGCCAGCGACTGGGCGCCGGACTCGAGCGGCGACGATGCCGGAAGCAACTTCGAACGCTTGTTCCGCGTCCACATGCAGGCGCCGTACTTGATCAACCTGCATTGCCGCGGGTTGCTCGATGCCTGTAGCGAGCCGCAGCGCGATATCGTGCACATGACCGACTACGTCGCCGGCAAAGGTTCGAAAAAGCACGCTGCCTACGCTGCCACCAAGGCGGGGCTGGACAACCTCACGTTGTCGTTCGCGGCCATGTACGCACCGGACATTCAGGTCAATGCCATCGCTCCGGCGCTGATCATGCTCAACGAGGACGACGACGAGGCGTACGCCGCCAAGGCGCGGGCCAAGTCGGCAATGGAGATGGTGCCCGGGCCGGGCGTGATCTACCAGAGCCTGCGTTATCTGCTCGACAACCGCTATGTCACCGGCATTACCCTGCCCGTGGATGGGGGGCGGCACCTGCGCTGAACCTGCGGGCATCGTCGGAACAGGCTAGAATGCAGGCCAATCTGACCCGGTAACGACAAGGAGACCACCACATGGCTGAGTACGATCCCAACTTCAAGGACTCCAGCGGATTCATGACGCTCTTTCTGGGGCTGGTCGTCGTGATCGGCATGAGCTGTCTGCCGGCGACCATCGTATGGATCAAATATTTCGGGCTGTAACGTTGACCTAGGGCGGGGTTGCCAAACGGCATCTTCCGTGTAGGATGAAAAAACGCTGCGACGCGTCATGTCTGCAGCCTACGAATACCGGAGACAACCATGTACCTCATGCTTGCCACACACACGAGCCTTGCCCAGCAGTCGCTGGTGGAAGTGCGTGCGTGCCGTTGGGCGGGTTATGGCTATTGGTATTGGTTTAGTCGCGGTGCGCCCGACGGCCTGGCCGATACGGCCTGAGCCAAGAGGCGCACCCTGACCAGCAGGGTTGCCTCCACTTGAAAACCCCCGGTCGGCAACCCGACCGGGGGTTTTTCGTTTCAGTACCGCATAACTTACCTTCTCGACAAGGAGCCAAGCAGATGACCACCGCACCCGTCGCCCCCACCACGCATGGCAAGCATTATTACGGCTATGGCGAGGGGTATTGGCGATTTAGTGTCGCCCGGTCGGTTCAGTCTGCCGCCTCCGGCCGGAGCATCCTGGGTGGCACACGACAATCTCGATGTCTTGTCAATCATTGACGCTCGCCGCTGCGAGCAAGCCAGGAATTGCACCCATGACCGCTTCATTGTCCCAACTCGACACCCTGATCGATTCCACCCCCACCCGCCAGCCGGGGAACGTCTTGCCGACCCCTGCCGAACTGCGCCGGCAGATTCCTCTCGATCATGAACTTCGCCAGACCCTGACCGAACAGCGCCAGGCCATTCAGGCCATTCTCGATGGCGAGGACGATCGCCTGCTGGTGGTGGTCGGGCCATGCTCCGTCCACGACCCCCGTGCAGTGCTGGAATATGCCGAGCGCCTGGCGGCACTGGCCCGGCGCGTCGAGGACCGCCTGTTGCTGGTGATGCGCGTCTATGTCGAAAAGCCGCGCACTACGGTGGGCTGGAAGGGACTGGCCTACGACCCCCACCTGGACGGCAGCGACGATATGGCCCACGGTCTGGCGTTATCGCGCCGATTGATGCGCGATGTCGCCAGGCTGGGCCTGCCTGTCGCCAGCGAATTGCTGCAACCCATGGCAGTGGCCTATTTCGACGACCTGCTCGCCTGGGCGGCAGTCGGGGCGCGGACCACCGAGTCGCAGATTCATCGCGAAATGGTCAGTGGGCTGGAAGCGATCGTCGGTTTCAAGAATGCCACTCACGGTGGCGTAGGCGTAGCCATCGACGCCATGCGCGCCGCTGCCCACGGGCATCGCCACTTCGGCATGGATCTTCATGGTCGGCCGGTCATGCACGAGACGCAGGGCAATGCGTATACGCACCTCGTGCTGCGTGGTGGTCATGGTGGGCCCAACTACGATGCCGAAAGTGTCGCTGACAGCCGCCGTCAACTGGAAGAAGCCGGCCTGCGGCCCAACCTCATGGTCGACTGCAGCCACGCCAACTCGCGCAAGGATCATCGGCGTCAAAGCGAGGTGTTGCTCGATGTGCTGGCGCAGCGTCTGGCTGGCGAGACTGCACTCGTCGGCGTCATGCTCGAAAGTCATCTCAACGAAGGCAAGCAGGCGCTCGAGATGGAGGCGCTTCGCTACGGTGTCTCGGTAACCGATGCCTGCCTGGGATGGGAAACCACCGAGCAGTTGCTCGACCTTATGGCAGCTCGGCTGCGCGACAACAACCCGACATGACACGCAGGAGACTGTCCGGCATGCGTTTGCGTTTCTAGACCCACGATCCTCGGCAGTATCGTCGCAAGGCGAAATTCATTGCGGTGGTCGTGGCTGGGCAGTTCGGCTGGCCGAACGCTTGCGGGTCCGCCAGGCACGCGAGGAATGTCGACTTCCCGATGAGGTCGACGGTGTCGACCTCAGGACGCTGGACGCGTTTCGGTAGTCTTCTTGTCGGCTACCAGCCGAATTCCCGGTGCAGCGTGTCGTCGGTGGCGTTCGGCTCCAGCAGGCGCCGCCAGGTCGCCAGCGGATGATCCTGAGCGAGGCGGCCGGTCAGTTCCCCCCGGGCACCGCCACTGGCGGCCATGGCGAGTGTGCCGGTCAGTTCGAGACCCGGCGGATCGTTCATGGTGAGCTGCCAGCGATAGCCGTCGTCATCGCAGCCCAGCGTCAGGCGTGCCTGGCCCAGCGAAACGGGATCCGGCGTCAGTAGTCTCAGCGCATTGCTGGTCAGGCCGCCTTGCGCCCTGATGCAACGCTGGCCCTGCGTGGTCACTACAAGCTTGCCCAGCCAATCGCCGGCCGGGCTGAGTGGCAACTGCGACGTGTCGATGGCTTGCAGCGAGCCGCCTTCGAGCTGCCAGTCGACAGCCATACCATCGAGCGACGCCGTCAATGTCCAGGCCCGTGCGGGCTCCCCTAGCGTAAGATCGAGGCGGCCCGGCCAAGTTACCTGCCAGTTGACGGGACCGACTGCAAGGGGAAAGGCGCCTTGCGGGGCGAAGGACAGTCGTTCGATATGGCCATCCAGCAGGCGGCCCTCGACCCCTTGCCAGCCGATCCCGATTCCCCCATCGTCCTTCACCCAGCTTGCCAGCACAGGCAATGGCCAGTAGAGCGCCAGGGTGACGAGAAAGATCAGCGCGACGGAGGCTGCCGCCAGGCCACGCCATAGCCAGCGCATCATGGTGTCGTCTCCTCGAATGCCGCTGTCGGTTCGCGCTCGAGTTGGGCAACGAAACGCGCCTCGACGGCCAGGCCGGTCTCGTCGTCTCGCGACAGCGACCAGTCGAGTGCCCACCAGCCCTGCTGGGCGGCCCAGGTGCTGAAGCGTTCGAACGCTTCTAGGCTGTCGGCGCGACCTGCCAATCGCCAGCCATCGTCGCTCGCCTCCAGGCGATCCAGGACCAGGGAATGACGCAGCGCTCCCTGCCGCCAGGTATCGGCGGTCATCGACGTGACGGGAGGCAGGGCGGTGAGCAGGCGCGCGTCGCGCAGGGAAGGCGCATCACCCGATCCAGTGCCTGTCATTCCGGTGAAGTCGACCTGCTGAATCAGCAGATAGCCGGCCAGCATCAGGCTGATGCCGGTGCCGATACTCAGACGCCGTCGCTCTGCCGCAGGGCGACGCTGCCAGGCCTGGCGCGCATTCGTGAATAGTGGCTTGGCGAGCATCATGAGTGGGCCTCCTCGGGCGGCGTCTCTTCGGTCAGTGCCACGTGCAGCGACAGGCGCTGCGTCTCGGCGTGCCATTCGGTCTCGCCCAGGTTGGCAAGGTGTGCGGCGAGTTCGGGACCGTCGCTGGTAACGTCATCGACGACCTGCCAATGCAGGATCAACTGCGTGCCGGTGACGCTGAGATAGGCCAGCTTCAACGGGAGGGAACGGGTCTGTCGGTCGATGCGCTCGAGCGCTTCTGTCAGCCATTGGTTGCGTTGCTGGAGGGAGCGCAGAGCGACGTGGCGATCCTGCATCCAGCGTAGGGAAGGAGCCCCAGTATCGACCGGAAACAAGCTCTCGAGGCGAGCCTGCGTATCGGCGGCCAGGGCGCGTTGGTCGAGATAGCCCTGCCAGCCGATGGTCCCCATGTTCAGCAGCGCCAGAGCGGCAATGGCCGCGGCCAAGCGGCGGGCGGGCCGGCCCAGGGGCAGGGCCGCATGACGTAGAGAAAACGCGGTCGACTTGTTGCCGGGCATGGTCGGCAGCGTTTTCGGCAGGTGCCGCGCATAGTGCTGCAAACGCATGGACGAATCGGGGCTGGCTGTGTCGTCGTTGTCCTGCCATGGCCAATGCCAGGTCTTCTCGCGTAGCGTCACAGGCAAATGAGCCTGCCAGTCGCGCGGCCAGGCCAGCCAGTGCTCTGTCGCTGGCGCATGGGGGGACGGCGGTTCCGCCAGTGTCTTGATCAGCAGATGATGGCCATGATTCACGATATTGGCATGCCCGGCCGATGCCGGTGCCGGCAGGGCCATAAAGACCGAGGCCCAGTGTGTCGTACGGATGCCGCGTGTCGATAGCCAGCGCTGCCAGCCCAGGAGACGCTCGCGTCCGGTCACCAACAATTCGAGATGGTCGCGGCCCTGCTTGAGTGCCGCCAGCTCCGGCGTGTCGTCGCTGCAAAGTTGGTCCTCGATGAGCAGCGGCCATTCACGCTGGCGCAGCCCCTTGGGCGCGGCCAGATGGAAATGACTGGTCGCGGTGGGGCTCAGCAACAGCACGCTATCGTATTGCTGGCTGAGCTTCGCCAGATGAGCAGGCGTTGTGTCATCGCTGGCGGCGATCCGCCCGCTTCCGGCGTGGCCAGGCAGGCCTGTCGCGATCCAGTGGATAGCGACATGATCGGTTTCCGCCGACGGAGGCTCGGGCGATTCGCAGAGCAACAGTAGCCTGGGGCGCGACGACCCGGTGACGCCGCACCGACGGGCAGACAAGCGATGCCGGTCGATAGACAGAGAACGTAGCAAGGCATTCATGGGGCAGACCCTTGGGGTAAGGAGGCGGGCGACATCATCCAGGCGCTGAGGTCGTCGCTGCGGGAAACAATGCGTACCCGCGAGGCGGGAGCGTACGGCGACCAGCTACTGACGCCTTCGGCCTTGAGCAGGCGCTTGGCATGAAAGCGATAGCCGCCCACCTCGACGGTGATGGCCAGTTCGACGTAATCGGGTGTCAAGGTGAGGCGGTCGCCATAGCGTTCGAGCCATTCGTTATCGCCGCCCAGTTGTGCACGTACGGCATCGATCCCCGAATAGCCGATAGCGGGGCGGGCATTGATCAGGCGAATCAGGTCACCACGCGCCACCTGTCCTTCGAACAACGCCTCGAGCAGGGGGAGTTGCGTCAATTGCACGCTGTTGAGATTGAGACGCCAGGCACCGGTGTCGGGCAGCACGCACAGGTCCTGGAAATTCTGGAAGCGGGCAGTGTCGAGCGGTTCCAGCCAGTTGATTTCGCTGAGATCCACCAATGGCGTGTCGCCACTGACCCGTGGGGGCGAGCCACGCGCGTAATCGACACCATCCAGACTGTTCTCGCGCGGCTGGGTGTCGGCATCGATCCAGTCCGCGAGGCGAGCCACGAAGGCGCTCGGGGTCAGTCCGCCCAGGGTCGAGGGCTGGCGGTCGGCCAGTAGCCGGGACAGTTGTTCGCCGGCCAGCGCTGCGTCGCTACCCGCCAGCGCGTTGAGATTGAAGCAGGTGCGCAGGTCGCGCACCACCAGGCGGATACGGCCCTCATCGGTGGGGTACTCCAGCGGCTTGCCGGCCAGGCTCTGCCACCACAGGCTGGCCTGGCGCACGGCGGCATCGGTGAGCGCACGTCGGGCGATGATCTCGGCGCCCTGGATGTGGAAGCGAGCCTGGGTCTCGGCCTGCAGCAAGCCCAGGCGATGGATGTCGTTGCGGCCGTCCTCGGCCAGCGAGGCCAGAACCATGCCGACCAGTGCCAGGCACAGCAGTACCATGAGCAGGGCAACGCCACGCTGTCGCAGCATCACGAGGCCTCCCAGTACGGCAGCAAGGCACTCATCTGGAAGCGCGCGCCGTTTCGCCACCACTGCAGGCGAATGCCCGTCGGTAGAGCATCGTCGGAAGGCGCCTCCCGCCAGCGGGCACCGTCATAGAATTCGAACTGCACCCGCTCGACGCCGTCGAGCTGGGCCGAGGTCTGCCACTGCGGCGTGGCGGCGTCATCGAGCAGGCCTGTCGATCCGAGCCACAGGCGATGCTCGTCGCTATCCCATACCAGCCGCTGGCGGCGCAGCCGGGTGTGGTGATCGCCCATCGGCAATGGCCAGTCGCCCTGGGCCACCCATTCCATTGTCTGGGTAGCGGGCAAGTAGTCGAGCGGTGCGTTGAGCAAACGCTGCCCTTGGACATGCACGGGGCGCACGACCAGCGCCTCCAGGCGTTGCTCGAGAAATCGAGCGAGACGCGCATCCTGGCGTAGCGCCGGTGGCTCGTTGAAGCGCTCACGAGTCGTCACCACGCCGTTGACCAATGCAGCCACGGTGACGCCGATCAATGCGGTCAGGGCGATGGCGACAATGACTTCGAGCAGGGTGAAGCCGCGTTGCCGAGGGTGGCGCGTCATGTCGAAAAGAGCCGAGTCATGGTGAAAAGAACAGGGTGAAACTCAGGTCCGCGTGTTCGCGGGCGGCCTCGTCGAACAGACTCAGCGTGCCACGCCGCATGTTGCGCACTGGTGTGGAACCGACGTCCAGACGCCAGAAGCAGGTCTGGCCGGCCTGGTCGAACTGGCCCTCGTGGCGGCCGGTGCTTGGCCAGTAGCGGGTCAGCGTGAACTCATTGCCCAACGCGCGGGCACATAGGATCAACGGTACGCGCTGCGTCTCGACGAGGCTGGCTCGGGTGCGCTGATGAACGCCTTGGCTGACCGTCACGGCAACGATGGCCAGGATGAACAGGGCGACCATGACTTCGAGCAGGGTGAAGCCGCTACCTGAGCGCCTGCCGGTGACGCGTGTCATAGATCTGTCGCCTTGACCCGATAGACGCCCAGCGCATCGACTTCCAGGGCACGCCGTGCGCCGTCATGGTCCAGGACCAAGCGCCCACCGATCACTTCGCCATTGGGCCACCACACCAACCGGGGCATGTCGGTATCGTCGGCCGACGATGCCTTGGCAGTGACGCTTTCCACCGCGAGTGGCATCGGCCAGGGCTGCGGCGTCAGGCGCTGGCTTTCCAGCGGGACCCAGCGCCACACACCGCTGTCCGGCACGTAGCGCCAGGTGACGAAACGATAGCCCTGGGCATCCGCCTGCCAGCCGATGATCCGCTGATCGAGAAAGGCCATGTCACGCGCCAGGTTCAGGTCGCTGTGCAATCGCTCGGCGGCGGCATCCAGGCGCCGGTGATCGTCGCCACCCAGCCAGGCGACGCTGAGCGTCGTTGCCAGCGAGACGATCACGACGACGACCAGCAGCTCGAGCAGCGTGAAGCCGCGAGCGTGACTGCAGTTCATAGCATCCAGTTGCCGATATCGGCGTCGATTCCTTCGCCGCCGGGCGTCCCGTCGGCACCCAGGCTGTAGATGTCCACGCTGCCGTTCTCGCCCGGGCTACGGTATTGGTACTCATTGCCCCACGGGTCGCTGGGCAGGCGGCGAATGTAACCCTCTTCGCGATAGTTCTTGGGCAGCGGCTCCTGGCTCGGCGCCTCGACCAGCGCCAGCAGGCCCTGGCGAGTGGAGGGGTAGCGATAGTTATCCATGCGGTACATGTCCAAGGCCTGCTCCAGGGTCGACAGGTCGGCGCGCGCTTTCTGCTGCATGGCGTCGTCCTGATTGCTGAGCACATTGGGCGCGACGATGGCGACCAATAGCCCGATGATGAAGATCACCACCATGATCTCCAGCAGGGTGAAGCCGCATTCGCGACGGCAAACGGGGGAAGGGCGGGAGAGGCGTGAGCGTGTCATTGGAATGTCCTCGACGGTCAGTATTGCATGGCGCCATTGAGGCGCATGATCGGGAGCAGAATGGCCAGGACGATGGTCAGCACGACACCGCCCATGGTCAGGATCATCACCGGTTCGAACAGCGCCAGAGCCATGTCGACGCGGCGGTTGAAGGTGGTTTCCTGGGTGTCGGCCACACGCTCCAGCATGCGGTCGAGCGTGCCGCTGGATTCGCCGCTGGCGATCATGTGCAGCATGGTCGGCGGAAAGCGGCCGCTTTCGGTCATGGCGCGATTGAGGCTGACCCCGGCGGCAACGCGCTCGCTCAGCAGGTCGACGGCGTTGCGCATCACCAGGTTGCCGAGCGTGTCGCGGCTGACCTTGAGTGCATCGAGCAGGGGAATGCCGCTGCGGGTGAGGATGGCCAGCGTGCGTGTCAGACGGGCGGTGTCCAACAGCACGATCAGCTCGCCCAGGCGCGGCAGGCGCAACAGCCAGGCGTGCCAGCGCTGGCGCACGGCGCGCCGGCGCAATAGCCGTTGCAGAATCACGGTCCCGAGTACGCCGGTGACCAGTAGCCCCGGCCCCGCAAGCTGAAGGAGTTCGGAGAAGGCAATCAGTGCCCGCGTCAGCCAGGGCAATGCCATGTCCGAGCGCTCGAACTGTTCTGCCAGGCGGGGCACCACGTAGGTCATCAAGCCCACCACGACGGCAATCGACACGCCAACCAGCACCAGTGGATAGACCAGCGCGGTGCGTGCCTTCTGACGCTGCTGCTGGACCCGTTCCAGATGATCGGCCAGGCGCTCCAGCACCTGGGCAAGGCGTCCGGCCCGTTCGCCGGCGGCGACCAGCGAGCGATAGAGCGTGTCGAAGGTCGACGGATGCGTGCCCAGGCTGTCCGCCAGGCTGTAGCCCTCACGCACGCGGGCCACGATGTCCAGCAGCATCGCGCGAGGGCGCTCCTTCTGGGCCTGCCGCGACAGCGCATCGAGGGCATCGCCGATCGGGATGCCGGCGTCGACCAGTGTCGCCAACTGACGCGTCAGTAGCGCCATCGTGTCGTTGTCCACCCGGCCACGCCGGGAGACGCTGCTGGCCTTGTCGCGCACCGCTACCAGATGGCGGGGAAACAACCCCTGGTCGCGCAGCAACTGGCGCGCCTGACGCTCGCTATCGGCCTGCAGGACATCGCGCCGGCGGGCGCCATCGATTGTCAGAGCAAGATAACGATAGGTCGGCATGGGCTTCCCGGGTTGGTTTCGTTGTCACGCCTCAGCGTGGCAAAAGCATGTTGCAGTTTTCGGTCGTTCACTGGTGAATCGCCCGCAGCACTTCGTCGACGCTGGTGTCTCCCGCTTGCAGACGATTTGCGGCGCACTGCACCAGCGTCATGTGCGTGGCGAAGGCATGCCGGGTCATGTCCGACTCGGCGGCGCCGTCGTGAATCATGCCCGCCAGGGTGTCGTCGATGGCGATGAACTCGTAGATACCCAGGCGGCCACGGAACCCGGTGTGGTCGCAGGACTCGCAGCCGACCGGCTCGGCGATACGCTCTAGCGTGTCCAGGCCATCGAGGCGTCCTGTGTCGGCGGCGGTTACGGCCCGCCAGCGTCGGCAGTCCGGACACAGCCGCCGAACCAGGCGTTGGGCCATCACGCCCTTGAGGCTGGTCGCCAGCAGGAACGGTTCGATGCCCATGTCGCGCAGGCGGGTCACGGCGCCCAGGGCGCTGTTGGTGTGCAGGGTGGATAGCACCAGGTGGCCGGTGAGACTGGCCTGGACGGCAATCGCCGCGGTTTCCACGTCGCGGATCTCGCCGATCATGATCACGTCGGGGTCCTGGCGCAGAATGGCGCGCAGCCCGCGGGCGAAGGTCAGCCCGGCGTGCGGGTTGACCGGCGTCTGGCCGATGCCCGGGATGGCGTATTCCACCGGATCCTCGACGGTGAGGATGTTGCGCTGGCTGTCGTTGAGATGGGCCAGGCTGGCGTAGAGTGTGGTGGTCTTGCCCGAACCGGTGGGGCCGGTGTTGAGCAGGATGCCGTTGGGGCGGGCCAGGGTCGCCCGGTAGGCCGCGAGCATGCACTCGGGCATGCCGATGGCATCCAGGTTGAGCATCGAAGCCTGCTTGTCGAGCAGACGCATGACCACGCGTTCGCCGTGAATGCCGGGCAGCGTCGAGACGCGGATGTCCACATGACGCCCGGCGGTGCGCACGGTGATGCGCCCGTCCTGGGGCTGGCGCTTCTCGGCGATGTCGAGCTTGGCCATGACCTTGATGCGCGAGATCAGCATCGGCGCCAGCACGCGTGGCGGGCGCAGCGCGACGCGCAGCGCCCCGTCGACGCGCAGGCGTACCACCAGCTCGTGCTCGAACGGTTCGACGTGGATGTCCGAGGCTTCCAGGCGCAGGGCCTCGGAGAAGATGCCGTTGATCAGACGAATGACCGGCGCCTCGTTCTCGGCGTCGAGCAGATCCTCGGTGCGTGGCAGTTCCTGCAGCAGATGGTCGAGGTCGACGTGCTCGGCGAGCCCCTCCATGAGCGCTTCGGTGCTTGCCCGGCTGGCATCGTAGAGGCGTCCGAGGCGGTGGTCGAAGACATCGTCGCCGAGCCACTCGCAACTCAGCGGATCGCCATGCACGCGCTGGATCTCCAGCAGGATGCCGACATCGACGTCGTCACGGCAAAGGAGGTGGTAGCCCGCATTGCGCCATTCGATGGCGGCCCCGGCACGCTTCGCCAGACGATAGGGCAACAGGCGCTCGGCAGCATGATCCCTGAAGTCGGGGGCCGGCGAGACCGCCTTGAGACTGTCGAGCGGCGCGTTCATTGGGCCAGCGCTCCCAGCCGGTCGCGCGCCGATGGGTAGAGTGTGTCAATCGACAGCGTACCGCCCCGGGTGTCGAGCGCCGGCAGGGTCTGGTCGGCGTCGAAATCGTTGAGCAACTGCTGGGCCCGCATGAAACGGTACTTCTCCGCCGTGGCGGCATTGAGAGTCTGGGCATCGCGCAGCACCCGGGCGCGGATGAACACCATCAGGTTCTGCTTCTCGTTGGAACGGCCCGAATAGCGGAACAGGTTGCCGAGCAGGGGGATGTCGCCGAGTAGCGGCACCTGTTGTCGGGTATTGCTGCTCTGGTTGCTGATCAGACCGCCCAGCACGATGATGCCGCCGTCCTGGGCGAGCACGGTGGTCTCGATCTCGCGCTTGTTGGTGACCACGTCGCTGGCGTCGACGTTGTCGGCGATCGACGAGACCTCCTGGGTGATCTCCATGCGGATGGTATTGTCGGCGCTGATCGAGGGACGAATATGCAGGCTGATGCCGACATCCTCGCGTTCGATGGTCTGGTAGGGGTTGGCGTTGTCGACGGTGGTGGAGCCGGTCACGAACGGCACTTCCTGGCCGACCAGGATATAGGCCTCGGCATTGTCGAGGGTGGTCAGCGACGGCGTGGAAAGCAGATTGGTGTCGGAGTCGCTGCGCAGGGCGTTGAGCAGCGCCGCGAAGCTGATGCCACTGTCGCTGAGCCTGCCGACACCCAGGGTGACGCCGTTGAGGCTGCCGAGCAGCGATCCCAGCGCGCTGGTGTCGTCGCTGGCCACGGCGGCGGCGAGCTGGTTGATGCCCGGTGACGACGACGTGGAGTAATTGACGCCGCCGACGGGAAAGGTGCCACTGCCGCTGGTGTCGGCGAACAGCCATTGCACGCCGAGTTCGCGGGCCCGGGACTCGGTGATCTCGGCGATGATCGCTTCCACGGCGACCTGGGCGCGGCGAATGTCGAGGCGCTCGATGATGCTTTCGTAGGCGTCGAGTTGAGAGGGCGGGCCGGTCAGCACCAGCGCGTTGGTCGACGGGTGCACGGCGAAGGCCACGTTGTCGCTTCCGGATACGCGCAGGGTTCGGGCGGTGAGGCCACCGTTGCCCAGCGCCGAGGCCGTATCACCCGGCGAAACGTCCTCGTCGCCGACCGGTATGCCCATCACGTTGCGGGTGTCGGACTCGGTCGTTTGGATGCTGGAGACATAGCCGCCGCCGTCGCGCAGGTTGCGCAGCACCTCGACGACGGTATCGGCGCTGGCGTGGTTGAGATAGATGACGCGGGTATTGGTGCTTTGGTTCTCGCTGGGCTTGTCGAGGGCGGCAATCAGGCGTTGGGCGCGCTGCCGATCGCGCTGGGTACCGAACACCACCAGCGCATTGGCGCGGGGCGCGGCGATAACGCGGGTGTTGCCGCCTTCGCCCTGGATGGCGCTGTCGACGGTCTCGGCCAGTTCCTCGGCATCGGCGAAGTCGAGCGACACCACCTCGGCGCCAGTGTCGCGGTTGCTGTCGAGCAGCGTGGCCAGGCGGGTCAGGCGCTGCAGGTTGTCGCGCCAGTCGGTGACCACCACCATGTTGCTGTCCGGGTACGGCGTGAGCGTGCCGACGCGCGCATCGACCAATGGCTGAAGAATGCTGGCCAGGGTCGCGGCATCCAGGTGTTGGGTCTCGATGACCTGGGTGGCCATGACATTGCCGTTGTCGGTCTCGCTGCCCAGCGGTAACGGCTGGCTGCGTGCCACCTGGTCAGGCACGATGCGCACCTGTCCGTCGCCGAGTTCGACCGTAGCGTAGCCATTGATCTGCAACTGGTTTTGGAAGACCCTGTAGAGTTCCTCGGCGCTCAGGCTGCGCTGACTTTCCAGGCTGATGTTGCCGCGTACCCGGGGGTCGACGATGAAGTGCTTGCCGGTGATGCGACCGACGCTGTCGATGAATTCCTGCAGGCTGACATCGTTGTAATCGATCGCGTAGCGAGTCGTGCCGCTCTCGGTAGCCACCGGGTCGACCATCTGGGCGAGTGCCGACGAAACGACCGTCGTGAGCAGGAAGGCAACGAGCGTATGCCGGATCGTCATGAGGAAAACTCCACTTTCAACGTGATCGGACGTCCGTCGCGCTGCAACTGGACGTATAACGAGCTGGCCTGGCTCAGGCGCTGCTGAAGCAGGGCGAGGGCGTCGCTGTCGCGGATGGCGTGCCCCTCGACGCCGACGAGTACGTCGCCGCTCTGTAATGGCAGGGCATCGAACAGCGAGGCATCGGTGCCGGGGCGCAAGCGATAGCCCTTTAGCTGTTGGCCTTCCAGCACCGGGGCCGCCTGGAAATAGCGCAGCAGTGGCGTGGGGTCATTGAACAGCGACTGACGGTAGTCCGCGCCGAAGCGGGCCGAAAACGCCCTGTCTGGCCAGTCGACCGGCCGCGGTGTCGCCTCGACATTGTCCGCTTGGGGTGAGGGACTCGGAGAGGCCTCAGGTTGGGATGTCGCGACAACGACGGGATCTCGGCTGGCTGGCTGGGTTTGCGGCCATGGCAGACGCTCCTGACGACCCCGGTTATCGAGTATCAGGCCTTCGGTAGTGATGTCGACGAGGCGCACCTGATCGTCGATGCGCTCGCCCAATGTCACCACCTGCTGTCCCTGCGGCATGTCGAGGATGAGAACCGAGTGGCTCAATGGCATGCCGCGCGCCACGCCGGCGACGGTCAGCGGCAGGCGAGTCACTGGCAGCGCCGGCCCTTGAGCGGGGCGCTCGTCCTGCCAAAGCGCGCTGCCTGTCACCGGCAATGCCGCCACGGGCGGCGTATAGGCCGATGGCGTCGCTGACGAGGAGTGGGAGAGACGCCAGGCCAGGCTGGCGCCATCGGCGATCACGCGAGCGCTCAGCAAGGCCAGCAGGCACCAGGCCAGCCAATAGCCCACCGGCTTCAGCCGTTTGGTGGCCATGAGCAGGGAGCGTAGCGAGTTCATGAGCCGAGTCGGATTTCAGGATGCCAGCCGGGATGCCCGTCGACGTAAGTGAACGTGCCCCCCGGTCGCTGGGGCAACGTCCAGTCCGCGGTCTGATCGGTGAGAAAGCGCTCCATGACCTGCCACAGCGGCTCGCCCTCGGGTGCATCGGGATGAATGCTCCAGGTCACCAACTGTGAAATGTCGCCAGTCTGCAAGGTGATGCGTCGACCGGTGCCGGCCCCATAGCGGCATTGCCAGTCGGCAGCGTCGAGGCGCGGCAGGTCCTCGGCATTGTCGAGCAGCAGGGGGTAGCCGAAGCTCTGGTCGCAGGCGCGTTCGAAGAGTGCATGCATCGACTCGTGACCGGCATCGATGGTGAAGACCGGGGCGTCATGGCCACCGCTGAGCACGATGAGATGTTCACGGGTGATCGCCTCGCCAGGCGCAACGACCACGTCGTAGCGCAAGCCGGGCGACAGCGTATGACGGTCCGCCACTTCGCGGCGCAGTGCGGCGCCGATCAGTGCATCCCAGCTGCCGCTGACCACATCGCGCCGCCACAGCCAATCGGGGGCATTGGCCAACGGGCGATCGAGCCATGCCGCATAGGGCGCTCGCTCGGCATCGAGCGATGCCTGCAGGGCTTCCGCCTCGCGCGTTTCCTCGGCGCTCAGCGTCGATGCGGTGACTGCATGGAATCGACCATCGACCTGCCAGCGACCATCGCGGAACTCGCAGGCGAGGTGGTACACGCCGATGCCGCGGGTTCCGGCCAGGCACACAGGAATGTGGCTGCCGTTGCGGCGTGCCACGTCGACCGTTTCCGGCCAGAAATCCTGCCCGCGGGCGCACAGCATCAAGTCGGCGTCTTCCAGGCGTTCGGCCAGCCACAGGCCCGGACCGGTACCGGTGTCGGCAAGCACCACGACCAGGTCGGCCTGCTCGCGGGCCAGTTGTACCTGGCGGCGGACGTCGTCGTACCAGGCGTCCAATGATCGGGTTTCATCGTGGGCATAGGGGTCGCTCACGCCCACTGCGGCGACGTTGATACCGCCACGCTCGAACAGGGCGAAGGGCAGCACCGTATCCTCGGGGATTTGCTCTGCAGTGAGTGTGCCCAGCACCGGCGCAGCGAACTCGCGGTAACAGGACGCGGCACTGTCCGGCCAGATCACGCGTTCGTCGCTGCTGACCCGGGCATCGGCCCCAAGCAGACGACTGCCCGCGATGCCGGAACGCCCCTGCGTGAAGTGGCTCAGGCCGCTGCCGTTCCAGCATTGGCCGTTTTCCAGCGTCAGCGTCTGCGGGCCCAACTGGCGGCGTAAATGGGCCAGCTTGGCGGCCAGTCGGGCGTAGCCTCCGAAGCGCTGCTGGGTGGCTTGTGTCGGGTCGGTAAGCTGGCGCATCGTCATGTCCAACGGCCCGGTCAGTGCGGCCACGCCAGCGGCGGTTGCCCAAGGGGCCTGCCCCAGACGCTCGCTGGGGCCCAGCCGCGTTGCCGGCACGATGGGGAACCCGGACTGGCGGGTATCCAGCGTATCGGCGTAATAAAGCACGTCGACCCGGGGCGAGCCGCTTGCCGCACTCATCCGACGCTGGGTTCCCGTCGAGGCGCAGCCGGCGAACCACGGCATCAACAAGGCAGCTCCGGCGCCTTGCAGGATATGACGGCGCGAAAAAAAGCCAGTATTGCGCTCGGGATCGTTGGACGAGCGGGATGTCTTGCGGTCGATGAACAAAGCCATACTGGACGGACTCTTTCCTGCCCAATGGGTAATTATTGACGTGGTAGTGGCAAGGAAAGCTGGGCAATCTCCCTCGCTAATGCGTGAATGTTAATGACTGGTCCATGACAGTTTTGTGATGGCATGAGCGCGACCTTTCACAATAAATACTTATGGCTGACCTATATCGTTAACCTGCTTGTCATTTTTCGGCTCTATCGTCTTTCCCCGCGTCAGGCTGATGTTACCAACAGAAAAAATTCGTCTACGTACCTACTAGTGAGGGGATCATGAGCAAGGAAATCGAAGATCATCGCATTCTGAACCGCAGCAGCAATGAGCCGTTCTCTTCCATCCTGGAAAAGCATGTCTCGCGGCGCGGTATCATGCAGGGTGGCCTGGGGGTCGCTGCGATGTCGGTACTGGGCGGATTCGGCCTGGCGGGATGTAGCGATAGCGACGACGATGATGGTGCACAAGCAGGTGAACTGCCGGAAAAGACCGCGTTGGCCCTGGCTTTCGAGTCGATTGCCGGCTCGATGACCGATGCCGTGGTGGTGCCGGAAGGTTATACCGCTCAGGTCCTGATTCCCTGGGGGACGCCGCTGAACAGCATGGCGCCTGACTGGTCTGCCGACCGTTCGATGACGCCGGAAATTCAGGCCAATAGCGTCGGCATGCACCACGATGGCATGTACCATTTCCCGTTGAGTGAAGCAGACGCGTCCAATGATTTTCTGCTCGCCCTGAATAACGAATATATCGATCAAAGTGCATTGTGGGCACCACAGGGTGGGCCTACAGGTACTGGCACTGGCGAGAGTCGCCCCGCCGATGAAGTGCGCACTGAAATCAACGCTCACGGCGTAACTATCGTTCGCGTACAGAAGCAGTCGGACGGTACCTGGGCGCACGTTCCCAACTCGCCTTACAACCGTCGTTTCACGTCGGCCACGCCGATGGAACTCGCCGGGCCGGTGCGTGGTAGCGAATATGTCGTTACCGCTTATTCAACCGACGGCACCATGACGCGCGGCACCAATAACAACTGTGCCAGCGGTTATACCCCGTGGGGCACGTACCTGACCTGCGAAGAGAACTGGCCGGGCTATTTCATCCGCGATACCGACCGTCGTATCGATGATAGACGCCTGGGTATCAGCGAGGGACGCGGTCGCTACGGCTGGGAAACCGCTGCCGGTGACGCATCTGAGACCAATGCCGAGTTCGCCCGCTTCATTGCGGATCCGACAGGCGCCACCGCGGCCGAGGATTACCGCAACGAGCCGCGCGCCTTCGGTTATATCGTCGAGATCGACCCCTACACCAACACACGTGCCGTCAAGCGCACCGCCCTGGGGCGTTTCCGCCACGAAGGCTGCTGGCCGGGCAAGCTGGTCGAGGGCCAGCCGGTGGTCTTCTATTCCGGTCACGATTCGCGCAACGAGTACATCTACAAGTTCGTCTCCGACGCTGTCTGGGATCCGGCCGACGCCAATCGGGCCGGTGGCAACTATGACCGTCTGGCCATCGGCGCCAAGTACATGGACCAAGGCACCCTCTACGTCGCCAAGTTCAATGCCGACGGTACCGGTGAGTGGCTGCCGCTGACGCCGAGCACTCGGACGCCCGACGGCCAGACCCTTGCCAGCGCACTGGGCCTCGCTGCCGACGATCAGGCAGGGATCATCATCCACACCTGCGATGCCGCCGATCTGATGGGCGCCACGCCCATGGACCGTCCGGAATGGGGTGCCGTCGATCCGGTTTCCGGTGAGGTCTACATGACCCTGACCAACAATAGCCGGCGCACCGAGGAAGGCACGGACCCGACCTACACCAATGGCGGCAGCGACACCGACGAACTGGGTGTGGGCTACGCCACCGCGCCGGTCAATGGACCCAACCCGCGTGCCAACAACGAAGGCGGTCAGGTCATTCGCTGGCGCGAGCCGTCAGCGGGCGAGACCACCTTCGAGTGGGAAGTGTTCGTCTTCGGCGCGGCGGCAGGCGACCAGGACAACCTGTCCGGACTGACCGAGCTCAACCAGTTCGCCAGCCCGGATGGTCTGTGGTACGACGAGCGTGGTGACGGTGAAGGTATCCTGTGGATCCAGACTGACAACGGCTACGAAGGGGTCACGGATTACACCAACGATCAGCTGTTGGCCGTCGTGCCTAACTCGGTCAGCATGAGTGAAGGCGATGCAGCCGTCATCGATCCCAGTGAGCAGCAGCAGCTCAAGCGCTTCGCGGTGGGCCCGAACGGTTGTGAGGTAACGGGTATCTTCGCCACGCCTGACAAGACGGCACTGTTCATCAACATCCAGCATCCGGGCAACTGGCCGGCCGATCCCGGGGCCATTACGCAGCCAGCCACTAACGCAGCCAGCGGCGACGTGCGTCCGCGTGCCTCGACAGTGGTAATCCAGAAGGCCGATGGCGGCCAGATCGGCGTCTAAGGCCAGGAGGCTGGCATCGGCCAGCCTCCTTTCCGCACTACAGTGACAAGTAAAAACCCACGGCTTTCGCCGTGGGTTTTTCGTATCGGCAGGCGGCGTCAGGATTTCGCGGCATAGGCGTAGAGCAGCGTCTCCTGGGCACTGATGGGGGCGGCCTCACCGGATTCGTTGCGTTGATAGCTGCCGTCCTCGCATAGAATCCAACTCTGGCAGTTGTCGACCAGGTAGGTTTCCAGGTCCTTGCGCACACGCTGGGCCAGCTTCTTGTCGAGGATGGGGAAACAGGTCTCGACGCGGTGGAACATGTTGCGCTCCATGAAGTCGGCACTCGACGCCCAGACTTCGGGTTTGTCGCCATTGGCGAAGTAGAACACCCGGGTGTGTTCCAGAAAGCGGCCAATGATCGAGCGTACGCGAATGTTCTCGGAAATGCCGGGAACGCCGGGACGCAGGCAGCACATGCCGCGAATGATCAGGTCGCACTGCACGCCGGCGCGTGAAGCGCTGTACAGTGCCCGGATCAGCTTGGGCTCGGTCAGCGAGTTGCACTTGATGATCAGATGGGCACGCTTGCCTTTTTCGGCAATCCTGGTCTCGCGCTGGATCATCTCGATCAGCTTGCCATGCAGGACGAATGGAGCATGCAGCAGAGTCTGAATATTGCGTGGCTTGCCCATGCCCGACAATTGCTGGAAGACCATGTGCACGTCTTCGCATAGCGTCTCGTTGGCGGTGAGCAGACTGTAGTCGGTATACAGCTTGGCCGTCTTGGAGTGATAGTTACCGGTGCCCAAATGCACGTAATAGCGCAGTTCCCCGCCTTCGCGACGCACGATATGCATCATCTTGGCGTGGGTCTTGTAGGCCATGACACCATAGATCACGATGGCGCCGGCTTCCTGCAGGCGCGATGCCAATGCCAGGTTGTCGGCTTCGTCGAAGCGGGCACGCAGCTCGATCACCACCGTGACTTCCTTGCCGTTGCGAGCCGCCTCGACCAGGGCGCCGACGATCGGCGATTCCGCGCCGGTGCGGTAAAGGGTCTGCTTGATGGCCAGCACCGACGAGTCGCGGGCGGCCTCGCGCATCAGGTCCTCGATGGGGGCGAACGACTGGAAGGGGTGATGCAGCAGCACGTCGCCCTGACGAATGGTGTCGAACAGACTGCACTCCGGCTTGAGGTTCTTGGGCAGGCCGGGGGTGAACGGGCGATAGCGCAGGTCGGGGCGCTCCACGTCGTCGAGCATCGCCATCATCCGGGCCAGATTGACCGGCCCGTAGACACGGTAAAGGTCCTGCTCCTCGAGTTCGAACTGCTTGAGCAGGAAGGCTGCCAGCTCGTCGGGACAGTTTTCGGCGACCTCCAGGCGTACGCCGTCGCCATAACGGCGTGCCAGCAACTCGCCGCGCAGCGCCGAGGCCAGGTCGGAGACTTCCTCGGGATCCACCGACAGGTCGGCGTTGCGGGTCAGGCGGAACTGGTAGCAACCGCGTACCTGCATGCCCGGAAAGACTTCCTGAGCATGGGCGTGCATCATCGACGACAGGAAAATGTAGTCCGTATAGCCCTCGCCGGCGAGTTCCGCCGGTAGGCGAATCAGGCGCGGCAACGAGCGTGGCGCGGGCAGGATCGCCAGCCCGCCTTCGCGCCCGAAGGCGTCGGTGCCCTCCAGCTCGACGATGAAATTGAGACTCTTGTTGACCAGCCGCGGGAAGGGATGCGAGGGATCGAGACCGATGGGGCTGATCACCGGCATGATCTCGTCCTCGAAATAGTCGAGCACCCAGGCGCGCTGAGCGTCCGTCCACTGGTCACGCCGAATGAAGCGAATGCGCTGTTCTTCCAGGGCGGGAATCAGCGACTCGTTGAGAATCCGGTATTGGCGATCCACCTGATCGTGCGCGATGCGTGAGATCTCGGCGAGTACCTGTTGCGGCGTCATGCCGTCGGCGCCGGTGTCCTCGCGCCCGAGCATGAGCTGGTGCTTCAGGCCGGCAACGCGGATCTCGAAGAACTCGTCGAGGTTCGACGAGAAGATCAGCAGGAACATCAGCCGGTTGGCTAGCGGATGCGCGGTATCCAGCGCCTGCTCTAGGACACGGATGTTGAATTGCAGGTGGGAGAGCTCGCGATTGAAATAGAGCGAGGGGTCGTTGAGGTCGGCCTCCGGCGAGGGCGTCGGTTTGGCATGAATGCCGGTGCGGGTCCGGTTGACCCGCAGCGGGGCATCGTTGGCCGACTCGGTGTTGAGCGATTCCTGACCGTCTTCCTGGCTACCTGACGGTTCCTGGGCACGCGACTCGTCCATCGCACTGGCTCCTGCGTCGATGAGAGAGTCGGTGCGGCTCTCCCGTTATTGATTCAGTAACTGGGCCGCGCGCTTGGCGAAATAAGTCAGTACGCCGTCGGCGCCGGCCCGCTTGAAGCACATCAACGACTCGATAATCACGCTGTCGGCATCCAGCCAGCCGTTCTCGAAGGCCGCCATATGCATCGCATACTCGCCGCTGACCTGATAGGCGAAGGTCGGCACCTTGAGTTCCTGCTTGATGCGGCGGACCACGTCCAGGTACGGCATGCCGGGCTTGACCATGACCATGTCGGCGCCTTCGGCGATATCGAGGGCGACTTCATGGACCGCCTCGTCGCTATTGCCCGGGTCCATCTGATAGGTGCACTTGTCGGCCTTGCCGAGGTTGGCCGCCGAGCCTACGGCATCGCGGAACGGTCCGTAGTAGCGCGAGGCGTACTTGGCCGAATAGGCCATGATCCGGGCATTGTGCAGGTGCTCCTGCTCGAGTACCGAGCGGATCGCGCCGATCCGGCCATCCATCATGTCGGAAGGGGCGACCACGTCCGCGCCGGCCTCGGCATGCGACAGGGCCTGCTTGAGCAGGGTCTCGACGGTGCGGTCGTTCATGACGTAGCCCTGCTCGTCGAGAATACCGTCCTGGCCGTGGCTGGTGTAAGGATCGAGCGCTACATCGGTGATGATGCCCAGCTCGGGACAGGCGTCCTTGAGGGCGCGTACCGTGCGCTGGACCAAGCCGCCAGCGTTGTAGGCTTCCTCGGCCAGTTCACTCTTGTGGCTGGCGTCGACCACCGGGAACAGAGCCAGGGCGGGGATGCCCAACGAGGCGGCCTCGCGCGCTTCCTCGACCAGCAGGTCGATCGACAGACGCTCGACACCGGGCATCGAGGTGACTGGCTCGCGGCGGTTGTCGCCGTCGAGCACGAAGACCGGCAGGATCAGATCATCCGGCGTGAGTGTCGATTCGCGCATCAGGCGGCGCGAAAAATCGTCCTTGCGCATACGGCGCATGCGTGTCGCAGGGTACTGACGTGAAGTGAGTTGACTCAAAACACCTTCTCCAGTCGTTGGGGCGCGACCGCCGTGGCATCGAGTGTGCGGCAGAGCGATGACAATACGATGACAGCGGCGGCAAAGGGTTTGCCAGTATAGCAACGGCGCGGCATGGGATGCTTTTGGCGTCTTGTCGCACCTTGGGCGACATTCTAGATTGTAATTTCGCCGTGCATTCCGGCATGGTGGCTTTCCGATAGTGAAACGGCAAGATGCCGGCAATCGACAAGGAGAACGGCATGAGCAAACGGGTTGCAGTGATCCTCTCTGGCTGCGGTGTCCAGGACGGCTCGGAAATCTACGAAACGACTCTGGTATTGCTGCGCCTGGATCAACTGGGTATCGGCTATCGCTGTTTTGCGCCCGATATCGAGCAACACCAGACCATCAACCATTTAACCGACGAGCCGATGCCCGAAGCGTCGCGCAACGTGCTGGTCGAGTCCGCGCGTCTGGCACGTGGCGACATCGATTCGCTGGACGATCTCGACCCCGAGGATTTCGATGGCGTCGTGCTGCCTGGCGGCTTCGGGGTGGCCCGCAATCTGTCGGATTTCGCCGAAGCCGGCTCCGAGATGACCGTGCTGCCACTGCTGCGCGACAAGATATTGCCGTTCTTCGAGGCCCAAAAGCCCATCGGCATGATGTGCATCGCATCGGTGCTGGTGCCCCGACTACTGGGAAAGGCCATACCCGTCACTGTGGGTCAGGATGCCGGCGTTGCTGGGGCCATCAGCAGCATGGGGGGACTGCACAAGAGTTGTGGCGCAGAAGACGTGGTCATCGATCGGGAACATCGAGTGATCACCACACCGGCCTTCATGCTGACCACGCGGATCAGCGAGGCGGCCAAGGGCATTTTCAAACTGGTCGACAAGCTCAGCGAGATGATGGACTAGGCGGACCTCATGAACGAAAAACCCCCGCCGTTCGGCGGGGGTATCGAATCATTCCTGAGGTTCTTCTTCCTGCTCTTTCCTGATCTGTCTGCGTTTTACGATACGCCCAAATATGATGCCGATCTCATAGAGCAGCCACATGGGGATCGCCAGCAGGCTTTGCGAGATCACGTCCGGTGGCGTCATCAGCATGCCGATGACGAAGCAGCCAAGAATGACGTAGGGGCGCTTCTTCGACAGGCTCTCGACGGTCGTCGCGCCAGTCCAGATCAGCAGAAACGTGGCGATCGGAATCTCGAAGGCGATACCGAAGGCGAAGAACAGTTTGAGAACGAAATTGAGATACTGGTTGATGTCGGTCATCACCGCGACGTTCTCCGGGCCGGTATGCACGAAGAAGTCGAACAGCAGTGGAAACACCACGTAATAGGCGAAGGCCGCGCCACCATAGAACAGCGCAACGCTGGAGACCAGTAGCGGTATCGCCAGGTGCTTCTCGTTTTCGTAGAGACCGGGGGCGACGAAGGCCCACATCTGATGCAGAACGAAAGGGATGGCCACGAAGACGGCGACCACCAGCGTCAGCTTGAAAGGCGCCAGGAACGGTGAGGCGACCTCTGTGGCGATCATCTGCGAGCCTTCAGGCAACAGCGCCATCAGCGGGTCGGCAACGAAGGCATAGATGTCGTTCGAGAACGCGTAGAGCGCCAGAAAAACGACCACGACCACGATGACCGCCCGCATCAGACGCGAGCGCAGCTCGATGAGATGCTCGATCAGCGGGGCCTGGGCGTGCTCGGTTTTCGGCTTCTTGTCACGTGGGGAGGAGGCTTCACTCATCGCGACTGGGAATCCTTGTCATCGGAGGCCGTGGAAGACGTCGGCGTCGTGGACGGTGCGACCGGTTCGTGTTCGGAAGGCACGGCATGGGGCACGCTACTACCTGCCTCGTCATGGCGGGGTAACGCCCCTTCACCGCTGGCCACGGGGTCGTCAGTGGAAGCCTCGGGCTGGGTCTTGGCCGTTGGCGAGTCGGCATAGCTTTCGACTTCCTGCCGGGCCCGGTCGAGACTCGCGTTGAGCTTCTTCTCCTGCTCACTGAGTTTCTGACGAAGGTCCTCGGCTTCCAGTTGCGCATTGATTTCACGCTGCATATTGGCCACGGTGCGCTTGGTCTTGCCGATCCACAGGCCCACGGTGCGAGCGGCCTTGGGTAGCCGCTCGGGACCGAGCACCAGAAGGCCCACTACGCCGATGATCAACAGTTCGAGAAAGCCGATATCGAACATGGCGGGTTAGTTCCGCTCTTCCTTGTCTTCGATACGCTGCTCGGGCTTGACGTCGTAAGTCTCGCCCTTGCCGCCATGCTGGACCTGACGATGGGTGGTGTCGTCTTCCTTCTTGTCGGCGTCTTCATCGCTCATGGCTTTCTTGAAGCCCTTGACCGCACCGCCCAGGTCGCCGCCCACGTTGCGCAGTTTCTTGGTGCCGAAAATCAGAATGATGATGCCGAGCACGATCAGCAGTTGCCAGATACTGATGCCACCTAACATATGTCGTTCTCCCGTCGGGCCGGAACCCAATTATTTCGTTGTGCGGGCGGCCTTTTCGTCCAGCCCGGATATGCCGAAACGGCGTGCCAGCTCATCGAGCACGTCTTGCGAGTCGATGCCCAGATGCGACAGCATCACCAGACTATGAAACCACAGGTCAGCGGTTTCGGCGACCACTGCCTGTCGCTCGCGCTCAACACCGTGTTCGGCGTCCTTGGCGGCAAGGATGGTCTCGGTCGCTTCCTCGCCGACCTTCTCCAGAATCTTGTTGAGCCCCTTGTGATGCAGCGAGGCCACATAGGAAGAATCCGGGTCGGCGTGGCGGCGTTGGTCGAGAACCTCGGCGAGCTGGTGAAGAATATCGCTCATCGATGACAATCCTGAGTCAGTGTAGAAGAAAGCAAAGCACTTCAATACGTTAGTTTTGGTTTTTCGCGGGCTAACGCCAGACGAGCAGAATGACTCCCAGGGCGGCGGCGGCCAGTACCGGCCACGGCTGATTCATGGCCCACACGGACAATGGTTGCCAGGCCAGCGCCAGGGCGAGAATCAACAGACCGAGGCGCAAGCGGCGGCCGCTGCGCCCCGCCTTGGTCAATTGCTGATCGAGGCGGGTCAGCGCCTCGGCCTGCTGACGCCGTTGGCGCAGGTCGGTGTCCGCCCGGGACAGGGCCTGGTGCGCCAGCATCGGCAATTCGGGAATCTGTTGGCTGAGCTCGGGCGCCTGCTTTTGCAACGAGGCCCAGAATCCACGCGGCCCGGCACGATCTTTCATCCAGCGTTCGAGGTAGGGGCGGGCCGTGGTCCACAGGTCCAGGTCGGGATAGAGCTGGCGGCCCAGCCCCTCGATGTTGAGCAGCGTCTTCTGCAGCAGGACCAGTTGCGGCTGAACCTCCATATTGAAGCGCCGGGCGGTCTGGAACAGGCCCAGCAGTACCTGGCCGAAGGAGATTTCCTTGAGCGGGCGTTCGAGGATCGGCTCGCACACGGTACGAATCGCCGCGGCAAACTCGTTGGCTCGGGTGCCTTCGCCGACCCAGCCCGACTCGATGTGCAGCACGGCGACTTCGTAATAGTCCTGATGAAAGAAGGCGAGAAGGTTGCGTGCCAGGTAGTCCTGGTCCTCGCGGGTCAGACTGCCGACGATGCCGCAATCGATGGCGATATATTGCGGGTCGTCGGGATTCTCCCGGGATACGAAGATGTTGCCCGGGTGCATGTCGGCGTGGAAGAAATTGTCACGGAACACCTGGGTGAAAAAAATCTCCACGCCGCGCTCGGCCAGCTTGCGCAGGTCGGTGCCCTGTTCGGCGAGCTGCTCCATGTCGGCGACCGGAATGCCGTGGATGCGTTCCTGTACCATCACTCGCTGCCGGGTCAGCGGCCAGTGGATGGCGGGTACGTAAAGCAGCGGCGAATACTTGAAGTTGCGCTTGAGCTGCGAGGTGTTGGCGGCTTCCTTGCGCAGGTCGAGTTCGTCGAGCAGGGTCGACTCGTAGTCCGCAACCACCTCCACCGGGCGTAGACGGCGCGCTTCGGGAATACGCTTGAGCAGGCGCGCGAAGGCGTACATCAGGCCAATGTCCTGGCGCATGACATGCTCGATGCGCGGACGAATCACCTTGACCACGACGTCCTCGCCGGTGTGCAGTCGCGCTGCATGCACCTGGGCGATGGAGGCCGAAGCCATCGGCGCAGTGTCGAACTCGGCGAAGCACTCGTCGATGGTGCGCTCGAGCTCTTCCTCGATCAGGGCCCGTGCCTGGTCGCCGGGAAACGGCGGCACCTGATCCTGCAGACGCTTGAGTTCGTTGGCAATATCGGGCGGCAGCAGGTCGCGTCGCGTCGACAGCATCTGGCCGAACTTGATGTATACCGGGCCCAGCGACTCCAGGGCCAGGCGCAGGCGCTGCCCGCGTGAACGGCCACGGGTCGGGATCAGCCGCAGCGGCGACAGCCGGAAAGCCAGGCGCAGCAGTGCCGGTAGTCGCTCGAGGGGAATCAGGGTGTCCAGGCGGTACAGGGACACCATCCAGAAGATGCGCAGCAGACGCAGGCTCACTCGCTGCTCTCCTGACGGTCGGTGAGCTTGCGCTGCAAGCGTGCCAGGCGCGCTTCGAGCCGGTCGGTGGCGACCTCGAGTTCGGTCAAGTGGTCGCGCAGCGTCTCGCGCTGGGCATGGCCGGGCAGCAGGCGAGCCTCCTCGAAAATGTACTCGGAGAGATCGGCACGCAGCTCGCGTTGGCTGCGCATGCCGAAACGGGCGAAGCGGCGCAGGCCCTCGGCCAGACTGCTGGCGGGCAGGTCGCCGAACCATTCGGCCAGGGCGCCTTCCCAGTCGAGGTCGAGATCCATGAGCAAGGCGCGGGCGTCCTCGAGCAGATGCGTCTGGCCGCGGATGGACAGGCGGCCGTTGAACATCAGATGCTCGAGCGACTCGCCGGCCAGCAGGCTGCCCAGCGTCTCGCTGTCGACCTCGACGACGGCATTGGCATCGCCTTCCTCGGCATGCGGATGACGCATCAGGCCCAGGCCATGCTCATGAAAGGCCACCAGCAGGTCCACACGCGGCCGTTCCAGGCGCAACAGCAGCCGCTTGCCGGCCAGTCGACGCAGCCGTGTAGGTGCGGCCGGGTCGCGCGTGAGCATGGCGTTGAGGCATTTTTCGGCACAGGCCAACAGCAGTGTCGGGGTCAACGACATGAAATCCTCACAGCTTGATGCCGCGATGCAGGGCGACGATGCCCCCCGTCAGGTTGGTATATTCCACCCGTTCCAGCCCGGCATTTTCCATCATTGCCTTGAGCGTTTCCTGGTCGGGGTGCATGCGGATCGACTCGGCCAGGTAACGGTAGCTGTCGGCGTCGTTGGCGACCAGTTGGCCCATGCGTGGCAGCACGTTGAAGGAATAGTTGTCGTAGGCCCTCGACAGCACCGGGTTGGCCGGCTTGGAAAACTCCAGCACCAGCAGACGGCCGCCAGGCTTGAGTACGCGCGCCATCGAGGCCAGAGCGGCGTCCTTGTCGGTGACGTTGCGCAGGCCGAAGGCAATGGTGATGCAATCGAAGGTATTGTCGGGGAACGGCAGACGCTCGGCATTGGCCTGGACGTACTCGACATTGTCGCCAACGCCGTTGTCGAGCAGCTTGTCACGGCCTACCTGAAGCATCGACTGGTTGATGTCGGCCAGCACCACACGGCCGGTCGGGCCGACCAGGCGCGAAAACTTGAGCGTCAGATCGCCGGTACCGCCGGCGATATCGAGCACGCTATGGCCGCGGCGAACGCCGGCGCGCTCCAGGGTGAGGCGTTTCCAGAGGCGATGGATGCCCAGCGACATCAGGTCGTTCATGATGTCGTAGCGAGCCGCCACCGAATGAAAGACATCAGCCACTCTGGCGGCTTTCTCTTCGACCGGTACCTCCTGATAGCCGAAGTGAGTCGTACGCTTTTCCATGTTGGTCGTCGATCCTTGTCGGGCCCGGGCAGGATAAAAAGAACTGGGCGACATTGTAGCGTCGCCCAGTAGCGTTTGTCTTTTTCGTCTCGGCTGCGTCAGCGGTTTTGACGCACCTGTATCGATACCGCCTCTACACCTGCTTGACGGGGATCCCCAGCGGCTCTCGCGAGGCGCCGGCCTTTTCCAGACGGCGCAGGTAGTGGTCCCAGTAGGCGTCGTGGTGCGTCGCCAGATCGTAGAGGTACTCCCAGCTGTACAGGCCCGTATCGTGGCCGTCGTCGAAATGCAGCTTGAGCGCGTAGCGGCCGGTCTGGCTGATGTTCTGCAGGCCGACGTATTTCTGCCCGGTCTGCAGCACTTCGGTATCCGGCCCATGACCACGCACCTCGGCCGAGGGCGAATAGACGCGCAGATACTCGGCGCTCAGCCGGTAAGTCTCGCCGTTGGCGTAACCCAGCTCGAGTTCGCGGGCCTGCTTGTGATAATGCACGCGGGTGGGAATCGGGGCGCTCATGACTGTCTCCTGGCTGCGCACATGGAACGATGCACCCCGAGCGACGGGCGGCCGGAGTGCATCGCGCATGGCTTAAAGGATATACCGCGACAGGTCTTCGTCCATCGCCAGCTCGCCGAGCTGGGAATTGACGTAGTCGGCGTCGATGACCAGCGGGCCCTGCATGTCGCCGCCCTGGTACGAGGCCTCCTCGAGCAGGCGCTCCATCACCGTGTGCAGGCGGCGGGCGCCGATATTCTCGGTGCCTTCGTTGACCTGCCAGGCGATCTCGGCGATGCGTGCGATGCCGTCGTCGGTGAACTGGATTTCCAGCCCCTCGGTGGCCATTAGCGCCTGGTACTGCTTGGTCAGCGCGGCGGAGGGTTCGGTGAGGATGCGCTTGAAATCGTCCGGAGACAGCGCTTCGAGTTCGACGCGGATCGGCAGGCGACCCTGCAATTCGGGAATCAGGTCGGACGGCTTGGAGAGATGGAACGCGCCGGAGGCGATGAACAGGATGTGGTCGGTCTTGATCATGCCGTGCTTGGTCGACACGGTCGACCCTTCGATCAGCGGCAGCAGGTCGCGCTGCACCCCCTCGCGGGAGACATCGGTGCCGCCGGTCTCGCCGCGCTTGGCGACCTTGTCGATCTCGTCGAGGAACACGATGCCGTTCTGTTCCACGGCCTCGACGGCGCGACGCTTGATCTCTTCGTCATTGACCAGCTTGGCGGCTTCCTCGTCACGCAGCAGCTGCCAGGCGTCCTTGACCTTGACCCGCTTGGTTTCGGTCTTCTGCTTGCCCATGTTGGAGAACAGGCTCTGCAGCTGGCTGGTCATCTCTTCCATGCCCGGCGGGGTCATGATGTCGATGCCGGCAGACTGCGGCGTGATCTCGATATCGATCTCCTTGTCGTCCAGCTGCCCCTCGCGGAGTTTCTTGCGGAACATCTGACGGGTTGAGGAATCGTCACGGGCGCTGTCGTACTCGCTGCCACGCGGGCGGGGCAGCAGGGCATCGAGGATGCGATCCTCGGCGGCATCCTCGGCGCGGTTGCCCACTTCTTCCTTGGCCTGCTCGCGAACCATCTTGATCGCCATCTCGACCAGGTCGCGGATGATCGACTCGACATCGCGGCCGACGTAGCCCACCTCGGTGAACTTGGTGGCCTCGATCTTGATGAACGGCGCGCGGGCCAGCTTGGCCAGGCGGCGAGCGATTTCGGTCTTGCCGACGCCGGTGGGGCCAATCATCAGGATATTCTTGGGCGTGACTTCCTGGCGCAGCGTCTCGTCGAGTTGCATGCGGCGCCAGCGATTGCGCAGGGCAATGGACACGGCGCGCTTGGCATCGTGCTGGCCGATGATGTACTGGTCCAGCGCATGGACGATTTCACGAGGCGTCATCTGGGATTGGGACATGGCTCCGGACTCGTTGCTCACAGCTCTTCGAGCGTGATGTGATGATTGGTGTAGACGCAGATATCGGCGGCGATGTTCAGTGATTTCTCGGTGATGTCGCGGGCGCCCAGGTCGGTGTTCTCGAGCAGGGCGAGTGCGGCCGACTTGGCATAGTTGCCGCCGGAACCGATGGCGATGATGCCGCGTTCCGGCTCGAGCACGTCGCCGGTACCGGTGATGATCAGCGAGGCGTTCTTGTCGGCGACGGCGAGCATTGCCTCGAGGCGCCGCAGGGCACGATCGGTACGCCAGTCCTTGGCCAGCTCGACGGCGGCCTTGACCAGATGGCCCTGGTATTTCTCCAGTTGCGACTCGAAGCGCTCGAACAGGGTAAAGGCGTCGGCGGTGCCGCCAGCGAAACCGGCCAGGACATTGCCGCGGTAGAGGCGGCGGACCTTGCTGGCGTTGCCTTTCATTACCGTATCACCCAGTGATACCTGGCCGTCACCGGCGAGTGCGACCTGTTCACCGCGACGCACGGATACGATCGTCGTCATGTGAAAAAACTCCCTGGGGGCAGGCAAGGCCCGCCCGATGAATGGGGGGGCGTGTCGACGAGACACGCCCCGATCCGGAATCATTGACAGGAAGTGTGGGCACGCTGCCCGGAAATCAAGCGTACTAGTTCTGAAGCTTGATCAGCAGAGGCTCGATGCCTTGGGTCATCATCAGATCCTGGGCGCGATTGAGCTCGCGGGTGTCCTGATAGGGGCCGACCTGGACGCGGTGCCAGGTCTGGTTGCCCTGGGCCTTGACCTCGGTGATCTTGGCCAGCAGGCCGAAGTCCTGCAGGCGTCCGGCGAGCCGCTTGGCGTCGGCGGGCTCCTTGAACGAGGCAGCCTGCAGCATGTAGCTCGCCTGGCTCTCGGACGGGGGCGGGGCGGTCGGTTTCTGGGTGGCCGTGCTGGCCGGTGCGCTGGCTTCGACCACGTCGGCGACCGCCGTGGTGGCCGGTGTGCTCGGCACATCCTCGACCTTGGGCGCGATGACCTCGGATTCAGGCAGCAACGTATAGAATTCGAAGGTCGGCATGCGCGGCTCGCTGGCGGCCGCGGGCTGCTTGTCGCCGGAGGGCGCCTGCGCTGGCTGACTGGCCTGCTGCGCGCTGGGCGGCTTGGGCACCACGGTAGCCAATGGCGGTGCGGTTTCCTGCAGATACTGCGACAGCGCGAAGCCGGCGATCAGACCGGTGATCCCCCACAGCCAACCGGGTACGCTGCGGTGCTCCTTCTGACGCGGGGCGCGGCGGGTCGTGGCGCCCTTGGGCGGGGCGCGACGACTGGAACCTTGCGAAGCGCTGCGGCGGGCCATGGCTTACATCTCCTCGGGTGCGCTGACGCCCAGCAGGTCCAGGCCGTTGCGAATCACCTGGCGGGTGGCCAGGCCCAGGGCGAGACGCGCATTGCGCAGCGCGGCGTCCTCGACCATCACCTTGACCGCGTTGTAACAGGTGTGGAAGTCGGCGGCGAGATCCTGCAGGTATTGGGCGATCTGTTGCGGTTCGCGGCTGAACGCGGCGTGCTCGACCACCTCGGGGAAGCGCGCCAGGCGGTTCATCAGTGCCTTTTCCTGGTCGGTCTCGAGGCTGGCCAGGTTGGCGAAGCCGAGCTCGCGGTCGAAGGGCAGGCCGTCGGCCTCGGCCTTGCGCATCACGCTGCACAGGCGGGCGTGAGCGTACTGCACGTAATAGACCGGATTGTCGTTGGACTGCGAGCGCGCCAGGTCGATGTCGAAGGTCAGCTGCGAGTCGGCGCGCCGGGCCGCCAGGAAGTAGCGGGTGGCGTCGCGGCCGACCTCGTCGATCAGGTCGCGCAGGGTGACGTAGCTGCCGGCGCGCTTGGAAAGCTTCACCTCCACCCCGGAGCGCGTCACCAGCACCATCTGGTGCAGGACGTAGTCCGGCCAGCCCTGGGGGATGTCCACTTCAAGGGCCTGCAGGCCGGCACGCACACGGGTCACCGTGGAATGGTGATCGGCGCCCTGTTCGTCGATGACCTGCTTGAAGCCGCGCTGCCACTTGTCGAGGTGATAGGCGACGTCGGGCAAGAAGTAGGTGTAGCCACCGTCGGTCTTGCGCATCACCCGATCCTTGTCGTCGCCGAAGTCGGTGGTACGCAACCACAGGGCGCCGTCCTGCTCGTAGGTATGGCCGTTATCGATCAAGCGCTGCACGGTCTGCTCGACCTTGCCGTCGCGGTACAGCGACGATTCCAGGAAATAGACATCGAACTCGACGCCGAACGCCTTGAGGTCCAGGTCCTGCTCGCGGCGCAGGTAGGCCACGGCAAAGCGCCGGATCGCCTCGAGATCGTCGGCATCGGCGGCGCCGGTGACGTGCTGGTCGTCGGCGTCGATGGTCTCGCCGGCCAGGTAGCTGTTGGCGACGTCAGTGATGTAGTCACCACGATAACCGTCGGCGGGCCAACTCGGATCCTCGGGCGTCAGGCCCTTGACGCGTGCCTGCACCGACAAGGCCAGGTTGCTGATCTGAGCGCCGGCATCGTTGTAGTAGAACTCGCGAGTCACGTCATACCCGGTGGCCTCGAGCAGGCGGCACAGGCAGTCACCGATCGCCGCGCCACGGCCATGCCCGACGTGCAGCGGCCCGGTGGGGTTGGCGGAAACGAACTCCACCTGGACCTTTTCGCCGGCGCCCCGCAGGCTGCGGCCGAAGGTGTCGCCGCCATCCAGGATGGTCGGCACGATCTGCGCCACGGCATCGGTGGCGGCAAAGAAATTGAGAAAGCCGGGGCCGGCGATCTCCACCTTGCGCACGGCGTCGGTGGCCGGCAGTGCCTCGATCAGCGCCTCGGCCACATCGCGCGGCTTCTTGCCGGCGGGTTTGGCGAGCATCAGCGCCAGGTTGCTGGCATAGTCGCCGTGGGCCTTGTCCTTGGTCGGGTCGACCTTGAAGGAGGGCGAAACGTCATCGGGCACGAGGCCCTGCTGCTTGAGCGAGGCCAGTGCCTCTTCGAGCAGTGCGGTGATGGTGTCTTTCATGGGTATGCGTGCTTGTCCTGTGGCCCTGGCGGTGCGCGAGCGCGTGGCAACCGAAATTCTCGCGGCGGTGCAGCGGCGTCGATACGTCGCTCATTTTTCGAGCATGGCCGCACATTATCGGCAATTGCGGCTCGGCTTTAAACCTCTGTCGATCCACGCTTCAGCTCAACGTCTGCGGATCGACGTCCAGATTCCAGCGGGCGCGACGGGCCAGTGGCGACTGTTCCATCCAGCCGGTCAGGTAGGCGCAGGCTTCATGAAGCGGACTGCGCTTGGCCGCCGAGAGCATGACCTGCACGTGATAGCGGTTTTGACGGCGCTCCATTGGCGCCGGCACCGGGCCCAGGCAGTCCACCGCCAAGCTGCGTTCCTGCAGCCATTGGCGAAGGGCGCCTGCCGCCTCGCCGGCCAGCGTCAGGCCATCGGCCTCGCGGGGGCTCTCCAGGCGCAGCAGCGCCATGTAGCGGTAGGGCGGCAGGCCGGCGATGCGGCGCTCTTCGAGCAGGTTTTCGGCCAGGGCGTCGTAGCCGCTTTCGGCGAGCAGGCGCAGGTGCGGGTCGTCGGGGTGCAGGGTCTGGACCAGCACGCGCCCCGGGCGCTCGGCCCGGCCGGCCCGGCCGGCAACCTGGATCAACAGTTGGGCGCTGTGCTCCAGAGCGCGGAAGTCGCTGGCGTACAACCCGGCATCGGCATTGACCACGACCACCAGGGTGACATGCGGCAAATGGTGGCCCTTGGCGAGCATCTGGGTGCCGACCAGCAGGCAGGGCTCGCCGCGGCGTATCTCGTTCAGGGTGTTCTCGAAGGCGTCCTTGCGCCGGGTGCTGTCGCGGTCGATGCGGTGCACGCAGACCCCCGGAAACAGTTCGCCCAGGCTCTCTTCGCTGCGCTCGGTGCCGGTGCCCAGCGGGCGCAGATCGGCACTGCCGCAGTCGGGGCAGGCTTCGGGAATGCTGCGCTGGCGCTCGCAGTGGTGGCAGGTCAGTTGCGGCGGCTGACGATGCAGGGTCAGGCGCGCATCGCACCAGTCGCATTCCGCCAGCCAGCCGCAGTTGTGGCAGGCCAGGGTGGGGGCAAAGCCGCGCCGGTTGATGAACACCAGCACTTGGCCGCCAGCGCCCAGCGCGCCCTTGATGGCATCGATCACCGGCGGAATCAATCCGCCCTGGCGCGAGCGGCCGCGCAGGTCGATCAATTCCAGGCGGGCCGGGGCATGCGAACTGGCGCGGCGTGTCAGGCGCAGGTGGCGGTAATGGCCGGCACGCGCCTGCACCAAGCTTTCCAGTGACGGCGTGGCGCTGCCCAGCACGATCGGGATGTCATGCTTGTGGGCGCGGGCGATGGCCAGGTCGCGGGCATGGTAGCGCAGGCTGTCCTGCTGCTTGTAAGAGCCGTCGTGCTCCTCATCGACGATGATCGCCCCGGGCCGGGCCAACGGCGTGAAGATCGCCGAGCGCGTGCCGATGACGATGGGCGCGCGTCCGGCGCGCGCCGCTTCCCAGGCATCCAGGCGCTCGGCATCGGTCAGCCCGGAATGCAGCGCCACCACCGGTACCCGGAAACGCCGACGAAAGCGCGCCAGGGTCTGCGGGGTCAGGCCGATCTCGGGCACCAGCACCAGCGCCTGGCGGCCCTGGGCGACGATGGCCTCGATCAGTTGCAGATACACCTCGGTCTTGCCGCTGCCGGTGACCCCCTGCAACAGGCAGGGATGGTAGCGGTCGAGCCCCTGGTGCAGCTCGCTCAGCGCCGTGGCCTGTTCGCGATTCAATGTCAGTGCCGGCTCGGCGAGCAATGCGCCGCCCGGCGTGGCAGGCGCGGCCGTGAGCGGCTCTTCATGGCACTCGGCCAAGCCCTTTTCGGCCAGCGCCTTGAGCTGGGCGCGGGTGAAGCCCTGGGCGCTGATCACCGAGCCCACCACGCCACGCGGATGCTGGCGCAGCAGCTCGAGCAGCTCGGCCTGGCGGCGCGCCCGACCCAGGCTGGCGGCGTCCGTGGCCTGGCCGGTGGCGGTCAGTTGCCAGCGCTCACGGGTACGCGCCTCCAGCGGCCGGCCCTGGCGCAGCAGCACCGGCATCGCCTGATGCAGCGTGTCGCCCAGGGCGTGCTGGTAGTAACGCGCCGTGAAGCGGCACAGCCACAACCAGTCCGCCGGCAATGGCTGGCTGTCCAGACAGGCGCTGACCGGTTTCAGCGAGGCAAGCTCGAGATCGCTGGTGTCGCGACACTCGACGACGATGCCCACGACTTCGCGACGCCCAAACGGCACCCTGACGCGCATTCCAGGCTGCCAGCCATCGGACGGCCCCGGTTGGCAGGGGCGATAGTCGAACAGCTTGCGCAGCGGGGTGGGAACGGCAACGCCCAGAACCTTGGGGGCGGGCGGTGTGGTGGGCGATGAAGGCAATTGGACTCCCATGATGGCTCTGCTATAATACCCGGCCTTCCTGAATGGCGCTGCTTGTTCGCGCCGTCGCAGGAATCCGGTTCACTCAACCCGTGTGCGGTGCCTGACCTAACCGATCCAGGATCAGGTGGCGGTACACAGACTCGTGAGGCATCAAGATGAAACAAGCTATCCATCCGGAATACAAGAAGGTCACGGCGACCTGTTCCTGTGGCGCTGTTCACCAGATCGGCAGCACCGCTGGCGAAGACATGTCATTGGACGTTTGCTCCAACTGCCATCCGTTCTATACCGGCAAGCAGAAGCAGGCGACCACCGGTGGCCGCGTCGAGCGTTTCAACAAGCGTTTCGGTGCCGCCCTCAAGCGTGGTTAATCATCGCTTGGTGAAAAAACCCGCCCCTCGAGGCGGGTTTTTTATTGCCTGAATGTGGACGGCAATAAGCTGCGACTTATGCTGGCAACGGCAGGCATAAGCTGCAGCAAATATCTGGAAACGTTTTCAAACGAGCGGCTAAAAGTTAGGAAAGACAGCAACTTGGCTCAAGTTGTTCGGCAGTGCTTTTTTCTATATTCTTGCCGGACATCTCAAAGATCATACCGGATTAAGACGCATGACAGACGCGAAAAAGCAGGCAGCGCTGGATTATCATTCCCAGCCGATTCCCGGCAAGTTATCCGTTGAAATCACCAAGCCGACCTCGTCCGCCAAACATCTGGCACTGGCTTACAGCCCCGGGGTTGCCGAGCCGGTTCGCGAAATCGCCAAGGATCCCGAAAACGCCTACCTGTACACCGGCAAGGGCAACCTGGTCGCAGTCATCTCCGACGGTAGCGCCATCCTCGGCCTGGGTAACCTGGGCGCGCTGGCCAGCAAGCCGGTCATGGAAGGCAAGGGGCTGCTGTTCAAGCGCTTCGCCGGTATCAACTCCATCGATATCGAAGTCAATGCCGAGAGTCCGCAAGCCTTCATCGATACCGTGGCACGCATTGCCGATACCTGGGGGGGCATCAACCTCGAGGACATCAAGGCGCCGGAGTGCTTCGAGATCGAGCGCGCGCTGATCGAACAATGCAACATTCCGGTCTTTCACGACGACCAGCACGGCACCGCCATCGTGACTGTCGCCGGCATGCTCAACGCACTGGACATCGCCGAGAAGAAACTCGAAGACGCACGCATCGTCTGCCTGGGTGCCGGCTCTGCCGCCATTGCCTGCATGAAGCTGCTGGTGTCTTGCGGCGCCAAGGCCGAGAACATCTACATGCTCGACCGCAAGGGCGTCATTCACAGCGGCCGTGACGACCTCAACCAGTACAAGGCGATGTTCGCCACCGACACCGAGCTGCGCACCCTGAACGAAGCCATCGAAGGCGCCGATGTGTTCATCGGTCTGTCCGGCCCCAATCTGCTGAGTGCCGAGCAGCTCAAGAAGATGGCCGACAATCCGGTGGTCTTCGCCTGCTCCAACCCGGATCCAGAGATCCACCCGGACGTGGCCAACGAAGCGCGCCCCGACGTGATCATGGCGACCGGCCGCTCCGATTACCCCAATCAGGTCAACAACGTGCTCGGCTTCCCGTTCATTTTCCGCGGTGCGCTGGACGTCCGTGCGACGCGCATCAACGAGGAAATGAAGATCGCGGCCGTGCATGCCCTCAAGGATCTGGCCCGCGAGCCGGTGCCTCAGGACGTTCTCGACGCCTACGAAGTCGACACGCTGGAGTTCGGCCGTGGCTACATCATCCCCACGCCGATGGATGCGCGCCTGCTCGACCGCGTTTCATCCGCCGTGGCCCAGGCCGCCGTCGATACCGGCGTCGCCCGTCGACCGTATCCCTCGCACTATCCGCTGACCAGCGTGGAAGACGTCTATGGCAGCTAAGTCATAGCTCGAGCGTTGGCAAGAAAAACGGCAGCTGAGAACTCAGCTGCCGTTTTTTATGCATCATTATGGGAGTAAGGCATCCCGAATGCCGCTCAAGACGACCCAGAGCTACCGCCGCTGTTGCCGCTACCGCCGTTGTTGCCGCTAGCGCTACCGTTGCCGATATTGCCCTGATATGCCCCGGACTGTTCAATATCGCTCTGCGAATACGGCACGACCAGAATCCACGCCGGATTGACCCAGCCAAGATCGGTAGGCACCCAGTAGTTGTCGGTATCCATGCCATCCGGGTCGATGATTGCGCTGGTCACTTGGCCCTGATCGTTCACGACCAGATCCTCGACTTCCGCATAGGCCGATTCCTCGACCTGCACGCCCATGCCGAGGATCGAGCTGGCACTGTACTGGTCCTCGTTGAAGAACTGCTGGGGCGAGGTGCTGTGTTGCTGGTCGGCGAACTCCTCGGGCTGCTGGTCGATGGACAGCAGCACATCCGACGGTTCGAACAGTTTCACCGGCCATTCGGTCGTATAGAAACCACGCTCCACGGCGTTGCCGTTGGAATAGACCAGCAGCGACTGGATGTTGCCCTGAGCATCGAGAATCACATCGGCCACTTCCCCGACCTCGGTGTTCTCGCCCGCGATCACGTCGTCGCCCAATAGCTGAGTGATCGCCCAGGACGCCGAGGGGTCGCCGCGCTGATTCTGCCAGTCGCTCAGGTCCTCGGGCGCCGCCATCGCCGCGAAGGGCAGGGCAGCGGCGCAGAGCGGGATCAAGCGATGTAGATGTTTCATAGTGACTCCTTTCTCCATATGTCCATTCATTGAAAGACATCGATGCGATGAATCCAGGCCGGCTGGCCTGTATTTCCCTACGGTGCGTTTCAATTGCCGATCCATGCAAAACGCCACCGCAAGACAGCCCACAAAGAGGCTGCACTAGCGTTATCAATGGTTAACTGCAACGTAGAAAGCGGGAGAGAGGGCGTCAACAACTATCCGGAAATGGCCGCCTGGCCAGCTTACGGTATGGCAGGTGGCTACACCTATCGACTTGTCTGCCGATAGGGGGTACGGGCCGTTTCCTCCCTGGCTACCCGGCCCGTAGCGACGACATGAGAAGAACATGAAGAACTGGTCAATAAAAAACAGCCTGACCGCAGCCCTCGTGCTGCTGGTCGCCCTGAGTGCCGCCATCAGCGGGCTGGGGTTCTACTCGAACGACATCAGTGGTGACTCGCTCAGCGAGCTGACCGAAATCAACGTCAAGCAGAGCAATACGCTCAATCGTACGCAGGTCAATATCCTGCGCACCCGAATCATGCTGGAGCAGTATGCCGCCAGCACAGCGACGCAGGATGATGCGCAAATTCAGCAGTTGCCGGTCGAAGCGAAAAAGGCACTAGAGCGTGCAGAAGAGCGCTTCGCTACCTTCGAAACCATCCGGGTCGGCGAAGACAGTCGCCGTGATCCCTATGTGGATGCCATCAAGGCGGCGTATCAGGCACTGGTCGTCGAAACGATGGAGCCGCTGCTGGCCAACCCGGACCGTTTCGAAATTCGCATGGCGCAGGGTGATCTAACCGAGCGCTCCATTGCCTTGGACGAAGCGATCAGAGATTTCATTCACTACGCTGAAACGCGCGGTCAGGAACTGATCGCCGAGACCGATCGCACCAGCCAATTCGTCGAGATTACCGGCATCGTGCTGCTCATCCTGTCGTTGGGAGCCGCGATCATCCTGCGAGTCGGGTTGATCCGAATCGTGATTCGCCCGCTGAATGGTGCCCTTGCCCACTTCGACAGGATTGCCAAGGGCGACCTGACCGGCAAGGTCGAAAGCCGGGGTACCAACGAAATCGGCCAACTTTACGCCGGTTTGAAAGGCATGCAGGAAAATCTGGTTACGCTAGTGAAGTCGCTGCGTAGCAGTAGCGATAGCGTATTCACCGGCGCCGGTGAAATCGCTTCCGGCAGCCAGGACCTGTCATCGCGTACCGAAGAGCAAGCCGCAGCATTGCAGGAAACCGCCTCCAGCATGGAGCAGATGACCTCGACGGTGCGTCACAGCACGGATTCTGCTCTCGAAGCCGACCGCTTGTCAGGGCTGGCCTCCCAGGCTGCCGAAAATGGCGGACAGGAAGTACAGCAGACCGTCAAACTGATGCGCGAGATCGCCGCCAGCGCTCGCAAGGTCAATGACATCATCTCGGTAATCGACTCCATCGCCTTCCAGACCAACATCCTGGCGCTGAACGCCTCCGTCGAAGCGGCGCGTGCAGGCGAGCAGGGCCGTGGCTTTGCCGTGGTGGCCAGCGAAGTTCGCTCATTGGCCAGCCGCAGTGCGGCATCCGCCAAGGAGATTCGTGCCCTGATCGAAGCGACGACCACCCAGATCGAAACCGGCGCCCAACAGGCCGAACGCAGCGGAGAGACCATCAACGAAACGGTCACCTCGATCCGTCAGGTCTCGAAGCTCATGTCCGAGATCTCTTCCGCTACCCGCGAACAGAACAGCGGCATCGAACAGATCAACGTCGCCATCACCCAGATGGACTCCGTGACCCAGCAGAACGCCTCACTGGTGGAACAGACCAGCGCGGCCGCCGCATCGCTGGAAGAACAGGCCCAGCAGCTCGCCAACCTGATCGCCACGTTCCGGATTGCCGAGGCGGCCAAGGCAGCGCGTGCTCCCCAGTCTCGGGGGCTGCCGCAACCTGAGGCCAAGCAGCCAGCTTTGCCGGCCAAGAAGGCCGTGGCGCAAGAGGAGGAGTGGGCTGAGTTCTGAGCCGAACGGATAGATAGCTTGAATAGCCCGAGCAAGCGTTGGGCCGAACAGCGTAGCTCTATCATCGCCCCGCGTAGGCGGGGCGATTCTCAACCAGAGGCATGGCTCCAGCCTCTCTCTGGGCTAGATACCGATAGGCAACGTCTATGCTTTCGATGGCTTCTATCAGGTTGTGCTAATCCATGCTGGTTACAACACTGGGTATGCCCATTGCGTATGGGCTGTGTTTGCTTTGCCCCGGCTCGCTGGGGCATTTTTATGAGCCCTGGTTCGTACCATGCACTGCAATAAGGCTCGGCCGGAGCGTACGTTTCTAGCTCCACAGCGAAGATAGATTGCAAGACAGGGTAAAGAATAATGGGCAACTGCCGATTGGAGTATGTAAGGGCGGCTCTCGACCCAAAGCGGCCATGCGGGCACAGGCAGTGAACACGTTCATCCGATATACTTTGCATTTTAATACCTGTTAGTTGGTAAGTGCCTTGGGTCTTTTGGGGTGGCCGGGTGCCACCGGGCCCTGAGCGCAAACGGGTAGCAAAACGGTCAAGGCAGGTGGTTCGCCAAGGCCATCAGAATTAACAAAATCCGGGACATATCTGTTTTTCAATGACTACAGCGTGAGTCGCGGTATGCGGATCTTCATCTAAGCTTGGATATGCCAAGGTGGTTTTTTACAGGGCCACTCCCTAATGCGCTGGCTACGTCGTCAGGAGAGCTTATGTCCAAGGCCCGGAACGAGGTCTACGCCAAGGAACCAGCAGAGGAAGGGAGCCGGACGGTCAACGCATGCCGAAAGGTGGTGGGCCTGGTACCCGCCCCGGAGATGTCCGCTGAGATGGCCGAACAGATAATCGACCACTTGCCCGAACTTTTGGCCAACTACGTCGATGACCGGTTGAGTTGGGAGGTGCAACTGATCGTCGATCCGTTGATCGGCGCTGCAGAGGCTTCCACCGATATCATCGAAAGTATTCTCGAGTACAAGCGGGATCGGCAGTGGGACTACGCGATCTGTATCACCGATTTGCCAATCTACAAGCATGGACGCTTCGTGATCGCTGAAACCAGCACGGTGCATGGCGTTGCGATGGTCTCATTGCCTGCCTTCGGCATTACCGCGATACGCCATCGCCTGAGCGAAGCGATTCTGCAACTGGTCAACGAATTGCATCATGGCAGTTCGGAAGAGGACCGTGCTCGCCAAGAGCAGCGCACCCAGCAATCCGATAAAGTCCACGAGAGCCTGCGTGGCAAAGGCGCCCGGAAACTACTGGGTAGACACCTCTACGAGAAGCTGTTTCCGATACGGCGGATAACGCTGCCGGGCAAGGGAGATTCCTTCGACGTACGCTTCATTGCCGATACCTGGATCAACGGCAATCTTCGTATTCTCGCTGGCATGGTACGCGCCAACCGTCCCTGGACCATCTTCCCGGCGTTCAAGGGCGTCATTGCCGCCGCGTTCGCGACTGGCGCCTATGGCTTGGTATTTCCCACCCTCTGGCAGCTCAGCGCCAATTATGGCGGGCCACGACTCGTCCTGCTGATGAGCGTCGCCATGGTGGCCATGGTCGCCTGGATCATTCTTGCTCACAATCTCTGGGAATCGGTAAGAAAAGCTTTTTCGCCACACTTGGCTCGCCTCTACAATGCTGTCACCGTGTTAACGCTGGGCGCCGGTGTCGTTTTCTATTACGCGATCCTGCTGGGGTTGTTTTGTCTCGCGGTTCTCGTTTTCGTTCCGGCCAGCATGCTGGAATCAAATATCGGTCATGCGGCCGGGCTTCTCGACTACATCGTTCTCGCCTGGCTCGCGACCTCCGTGGCCACCATCGTTGGCGCCCTGGGGGCCGGATTGGAAGATGAAGAAACCGTCAGGAACGCCACTTACGGGTACCGGCAGCGACGCCGCAACCAAGAAGCGAATAAGCGCTGATACGCGCGACAAAGAAAACCGCAAACAAACGCGGGACGGCCTTCTAGTGCCTCTTTGTCTTCGCGGTCAGCCATTATCCCTTGGTGGTGTCCACGCCGGTGCTTCGTCCTCGGTTCGTCGTGCGTCCTCCTTCATGGCGTGCCCCATTGACTCTTCGAGCTTCATGAACAACTCCCCGTAGCGCGGGCTGAAGTGGATGCCTTCTTCGATATCGCGCCAGGTGTCGAACAGCTGATCTTCGTGGGCTTTTTCGCTGGCGATAAAGGAGCGGGTCATCCGGCGGGCGCGTTGTGGGTGGACGCCCATGGCCGTGAGGGCCCCGCTGCCAAGTTCCAGGGCGGAGTAATATGTCTCGCTCACCACGTCGTCGGCACCGGCTTCACGTAACTCGTAACCATGGCCGCGGTCGAAGGCGCGAGCCAGTATCCAGACCTCCGGGTAAAGCTGTTTGACGTGACGCACCAGGCTCACGGCCCGGTCACGGTCATCGATGGCGACAATGAGCAGGCGTGCCTCGGCAATGCCGGCGGTTTCCAGCAACTGGATGCGGGTGGCGTCGCCAAAGTAACTTTTCAGTTGGATCCGGCGCAGATTTTCGATCTGATCCAGGGCATGGTCCAGGGCAACGCTGGGAATGTTGTTGGCGCGAAGCAAGCGACACACGATCTGTCCGAAGCGGCCGACCCCTGCCACGATCACCGGGGCCTGCTCTTCTATCTCATCCGGCTCCGCTTCTTCATTGGATGCCTTCTGATAGCGCGGTAGCACCACCCGGTCATAGACGATGAACAACAGCGGCGTCAGGAACATGGACAGGGCCACCACCAGTGAAAACACCTGTGCGGTGTTTGCAGGGATAACCTGATTCTGGGTACTGTAGGTCAGCAGCACAAACCCGAACTCACCGGCCTGGGCCAGCCCGAGGCTGAACAGCCAGCCTTCACTGCCGCGGATGCCGAATGTGAAAGCCAGGCCAGTCAGAATCAGCGCCTTGCCAATGATAATCGCCAGGGCGAGAAGAAAGACCGTATCCCAGGAGTTCGCCAGAACACCGAAATTGATCCCCGCGCCGACGGTAATGAAGAAAAGCCCCAGCAGCAGCCCCTTGAAAGGTTCGATATTTGCTTCCAACTCATGCCGGAATTCGCTGTTGGCAAGAACCACACCGGCCAGGAAAGCACCGAGCGCCGGCGACAGGTTCACCAGGCTCATGAGCGCCGCGATTCCGATAATCAACATCAGGGATGTAGCTGTGAATATCTCCCGCATGCGGGACTGCACCACATAGCGGAACAGCGGCCGGCTCAGGTAATGGCCACAGGCAATCACGATCACGATCGCACCGACAACGGCCAGCCCATGCGCCCAGCCCGGCAGGTTCTCAACCAGGCTGAGGCTGCTGTGTCCGCCCTCGCTGCCACTAGCGGAGATTCCGGACACGGCCAGCAGCGGGATGATGGCCAGCATGGGAATCACCGCAATGTCCTGGAAAAGCAGCACTGAGAAGGCACTCTGGCCACCTTCGGTTTTGACCAGGCCCCTTTCGGTAAGCGTCTGCAGGACAATCGCTGTTGAGGACAGGGAGAAGAGGAACCCGACCGCCACGGCTGTTTGCCAGGCCATCCCCAGGGACCAGGCAAAACCGGTGGCGGCGGCTGCAGTCAGTATAACCTGCAGGCCGCCGAGACCGAGCAGCCGGACCCGCATGGCCCAGAGGGATTTGGGGTCAAGCTCCATCCCTACCAAAAATAGCATCATTACCACGCCGAACTCGGCAAAATGCTGAAGAGTGACGGCCTCCTGGCCCACCAGTCCGGTCACCGGCCCTATGACCACACCGGCCACCAGGTAACCGAGCACCGACCCCAGCCCGAACCGCTTGGCCAGCGGCACCGCGATTACCGCCGCCACCAGGTAAATAAACGCCTGAACAAAGTAGTCAGTCATCAGACATGTCCGTGGTCGGAAATCAGGTATCCGTTTTTCTAACCTTAGATCAACGACTGCATTTCGCTTCCGGTCACCCGTCGGGTATGCATGATGAGCGTGGCGGCGGCTTTCAGTACCTGCTCGGAGTCGCATCAGGCAGCGCAGGCCGTGCAGATATTGTTTCAATCTAACTAAAAATCTAGTTCGTTCCGGGCCTTCGCCCCTCCACCGGGCAGCCTTTTCTCCGCTTCGCTACGTAAAGGCCGCTGCTGAATGTAGGCGTTACATCAGGAAAGTCTCAATGGCGGCTTCTGGCCGATTAGTGCTGCTGAGCGCAATCATGGCGCTCGGGCTGCCGGCGGAATGGGGGTCTTCTGAAAGAGGTGTACGCTTCGGGCCGCTAGTGCGGTGAGGATACCGTCACCGGAAATAATGGCCATGCGCAGCGAAGTGTTGTCGAATCAGCCGCACCATTTCTACCGCTCCCGGCGCATCGCGATCTGTCATCTGCAACATCAAGTGAGATCCTGGCAGAGTGGGTAGCCCCAATGCTTCCGGCACTTGCCTGACTCCCTTGGGTACCGTACTGAGTCCTAGCACACCGATGCCAAGCCCGGCCTGAATCGCAGCGGCAACGCCAGCGATGCTATCGCTGGTATAAGCGATGCGCCATTCGCGCTTGGTTTCACTTACCCGGTCCAGCGCCCATTGCCGCCACCAACAGGCCTGATCGAAGAGCACGAGTGGCAGCGGCCCGTGTGTTGGCAGTTCCAATGTCTCTGCCATGGCCCACCATGTCGGATCGTACAGTAACGCATCACCGCGGCGTCTTTTATCGTCCGCCACGATGAGCCCCAGATCCAAGTCGCCTTGCGCGATTGCCGCCTCCAGTCGATCACTGCTGGCACATTGAACGAGTAGTTCGACGCTCGGTTGGCTGCGCTGAAAATGACTCAGTAACTTGGGGAGCTCGATGCCGGAGTATTCTTCTGGTATGCCGACTCGCAACGGCCCCGATGCCACATCGGGGGCCTCGAATAAAGTTGCAGCATCATGAAGTGCCTCGGCGGCACGCCGAGCGTGAGGTAGGAGCCGCTCGCCAGCGGCATTAGGCGTGACTCCGGCACGCTCGCGCACCAGTAGTGCCGTGCCTGCCACCGATTCCAGTTGCTGAATTTGCATGCTGACCGCAGATTGAGTGCGATGCATTCGTTTCGCAGCACCCGTGAAACTTCCCGTTTCTACCACAGCGACGAAAGCCACCAGCCAGTCGCCTCTCAAGCCTCTTGTCATCAGAGTTCCTGATACATGGGATAATATAAATTCGTTTCTCTTATTTTATAGCCAGACGCATCCTAGAGCCAAGCAACAGTTCTAGGAGCATCATTCATGAATACGCGCTTTTCTTTCGTCTGGTGGGTCACCGTGGCGATGTTGGCCCTTGGGTCGCTATGGCCCGAGCCCCGAACCGGGCTGCTTCGCTCCATGCTTGGCGAGCTCGTCACGCTGCTGCCGCTAACCGTGTTCGTTGCCCTCATGGCGGGTTGGCTTGCATCGAGCACAATAGCGAATCGGCTGCGCAACACGTTAGACAGTCGTCCATGGCACGCCATCTTCTTTGCCGCTCTGATTGGTACCGTGACACCAGTTTGCGGTATTGCCAGTGTACCCTTGGTGGCCGCTTTGCTGCGGCAGGGTATTCCCATAGCTGCAGCAATGGCCTTTTGGCTATCCTCCCCGATTACAGATCCAGGCATGTTGATCCTGACGGCAGGCATCCTCGGGTGGCCATTCGCTATCGGAAAACTGCTTGCAGCGTTATTGCTCGGTTTGGTTGCCGGTGTCGTTGCGCAGATATTGAGTTACTGGAAGCCACAGTCTCGCTGGGTCCGCGAAGGAGCCTTGCAGCAAAGTGCTACCTCCTCCTGCGATTTATCAGCGCAGTCGCGCTTTGTCGCCGAGGCAAAAGCTACCTTCGGCCTGGTCGTGCGTTGGCTTGCCTTCGCGCTGACCTTGGAAGCCCTGGTTCGCGTTCATCTCGGAGACGTCGGCTACTCGATACTCACCGCGGCAAATAGTGTTTGGGCGGTACCTGTAGCGGTAGCTATCGGTGGTCCGCTGTATATAGAAGGATATGCAGCCCTCCCACTGCTGCGAGGGCTGATCGATATGGGGCTGACACTCGGTGCCGCGATGGCCTTTCTGATTTCAGGAGCGGCCATCAGTCTATACTCGGCCATTGCGGTATGGAGCCTGGTGCGCCCAGCCATTTTTGGCCTTTATCTGACCCTGGGGATCGTAGGCGCACTGGTTGCAGGATGGGTAACAGATATGGCGATGACCTGACATCAATACCAGAGCATGCCAATCCAACAAGGCCGTGGTAGGTTTCTATACGCTTGAGATTTCAATCACCATCTGAATTCATAAAGGTAAGATATCGTCTCTTTGGGTGCTATTATTAGAGTTAGCTACTACCTTTGATCCTCTCGTGTGCATGCGTGAATGGATAACTATTAGTAGAAATCGCTAACGTGCCGTCTTCTCCAAGTGTCCGCTCTTGGCCAGTAGAGGCGGCCCGAACCAGGCCGTCTCCGGCTCCTGCTATGCCTCCGTTTGCTCAGCCATCTCCAAGGCATCATCTACCTCAATCCCAAGGTATCTGACAGTGCTTTCCAGCTTCGTACGGCCTAGGAGCAGTTGAACGGCTCTCAGGTTTCTCGTCCGACGGTATATCAGCGATGCTTTGGTACGGCGCAGTGTATGCGTACCATAGATTGAAGGATCCAGGCCAATGGAGGTTACCCAAGCTTTGACGATACGAGCATACTGTCGTGTCGATAGGTGTTCTGAGCTACTGAGGCGGCTCGGAAACAGATAGTTTTCGCTTCGAAGCCGAGCACTCTGAATCCAGTCGGTTAAGGCCGTGCGTGTCTGCTCGGTTATCTCGAACTGCACTGGCCGCTGGGTCTTCTGCTGCATGACAACGGTTCTTGGCGATACGCGGTCTCCATGAACAATATCTCGGACACGCAGAGTGACCAGATCACAGGCCCTTAGCTTGCTGTCTATCGCAAGATTGAAAAGCGCTAGGTCGCGTGGCTTCCCAGCAAGCTGTAGCCGAACACGAATAGCCCAGATGTCTTTGAGTCGAAGCGGTGCTTTTTGGCCGACCAGTTTGCCTTTGTTCCAAGGCTCACGGATTGTAATTATTGTAGCATTCATGGCATGGTTCCCACAGGTGGAGAGGAGAGTGTGGCTCAATCCATGCCTAGCGTGGGCTTGACCTCGCCACCAGTCGCGGGCCGACCCAAAGCGGCCATGACAGCAAGGAGGCCAGCTTATCCATCCATGTTATGCAGCCGGCACTATGATTGGGGCCATACTGCCGAGCCAAAAGGCCGTGTCGTTGTGCACCATAGTGGCGGATATTCAGTTTCGACTTCTCACAGTGGTTACGATTCGTCGGCGCAGTCAATAGTTATGCTGTGCGTTCAAGCATGTGTCATCAATGGTGACGAGGTGACAGTAAAAAGTACTAAACGGGAGCCGGTACAGGAATAATTGTGTCCTGTTGAACTATTTCTAACTATGCCAGTCATGGCGACGTCTACCCCATTGGGGCTTCGCCTCCATTCCGTAGCCGCGCGTGCTGAGCGACGTTATGCAAGCCTAATGAGGAAATTTAGTGGATCTTAACGATAAAAAACTAAAGCTGTTATTGGCTAACCAATTTGAAATTGACTGTATTAAAATTGAACTAAAGCAACAAAAAAATGATGATCAAATTATTTACTGCGGGCCTGGATCAATAACACAGAAGCCAGATGGAGATTTTCACTTAAAGCTTTACCATTCCTTTAAGGATGTTACCAAAGAGTTGATGCCAGAGCTTGGTGATAGTGTGCCTGGAAAAATTATTGGTAAAGAAGAGTTTTTAGCATGGAGGCAGTGGATATGTCCGGCAATATATGGACAGCGGATGACATCTCTGTGCCCGATGGCTTCTCTCTACCTGCAACAGGAAAGATTGTCGAAAGTAGAATTAGGAGCTTATATTGTGAGAACGAGAGAGAAGGTGTTGTTAATAAAGCATCAAGTTTCTTTTTCCTGATTATCCCCGGAAAGCATAGGATTCCATGTAATGAGCGAGAAGAAAGTAAAGGAGGGGGTTGGACATTAAATACCTGCAAGTTAAATATTTTGGGTGTCGATTTTGTAATCAAAGATAGAGAAAACAGTTTAACAGTAAGAGCAGAAGACCCTGCTGGAAGTATGGGCGAAAGCTTCAAAGAGCGCTTTATCGAGGCGATAAGCATCGTATTCGGCAAGCTATGTCCTGTCTTATATTATTCATATTCTGAGAATAACACGAGAAGAACTGTTCTTAGAAGTATTTCAAGAAACACGCCAAATCAAAAAATTGCTTCTCCAATCAAGCATCATGCTCCTTGGGAAGTTTCAAACTTTCAAGAGTTCATAGAAAAATATCTCAATAGCTTCGAAGTTAAGCACGATGCATTTTTCGGCTATTGGCATAAGATAAATCGATCATGGCAAGGTGGGATTGAAAGTGCGGCACTTACCATAACTACAGCGATCGAAGGGATAATTAAGCATTACTACTCGACGTATGGTTTTCCGGACGATGAGATAGTGCAGCAAGCGAATGAGGCAAAACATCTAATTAAGCAGCTAGTCATTGGCGAACGAATAAAGAGCAGAATACAATCAAATATTGGCCAAGTTAAATCATCTAGCCCAAAGAATGCATTGTATAGACTTGCCGATGAAGGAAAAGTGGATAAGGCCATGGTAGATGCTTGGGTTTCGCTCAGAAATAAATCTGCACATGCAGACAGCCTAGACGAAGACATAGGCGAGCTTCAAAGCTATATTGATGATATCTATAAATGTCAGAATCTTTTTAACATCTTACTTCTTCTGAAAATCGGGTTCGATGGGAAGTATCAAGATTTCTCGAGAGAGGGCTGGCCTGAAAACAGTCTTGTCCTTGATTTAGAGGAAGAAGACAAAGAGAGTTAATGATAAAGTGTAGCGCCGTACAATTCGGTGAACGTGGCACTATATCAGCCTTCACTGAAGGGCGGCTTCTGGCCGGAAGCGGACCATGAGGCTCCCCTCCATTTGGTGATCTTGTGGCGTAAACTACTCCCACCATTCGCCACCGCGCCTTCGCGCCCCGACCGAGGACGTTTCATGACGCAGATGCACTGGGAGCGCTTGCTCGACCCGCATCGCCTCAACGACAAGCCCCGCGGCTCGCGGGATGAGATCGGGCGTAGCCCGTTCCACAAGGACCACGACCGCATCGTGTTCGCCGGCTCGTTCCGACGGCTGGGCCGCAAGACCCAGGTCCACCCGCTGACCGACAACGATCATATCCACACCCGGTTGACCCATTCGCTGGAGGTGGGCTGCGTGGGCCGCAGCCTGGGAATGATCGTCGGCGAGGGGCTGCGCGAGCGGATGCCGGCATGGATCACCCCGGCCGACCTGGGGGTGATCATCCAGGCGGCATGCCTGGGGCACGACATCGGCAATCCGCCGTTCGGCCATGCCGGGGAGTACGCGATCCGCGACTGGTTCAAGCGCGCCGAGAAGGACGGCAGCGGGTTACTGGAGGGGCTGACCGACACCCAGCGCGCCGATCTGCTCACTTACGAAGGCAATGCCCAGGGCTTTCGCATCGTCACGCAGATCGAATACAACCAGTTTCGCGGCGGCATGCGTCTGACCTACGCGACGCTGGGCACGATGCTGAAATATCCGTGGACCGTGGAACACGGTGGCACGATGGGCAAGTTCGGCGCCTACCAGTCGGAAAAGCACATGCTGGTCGAGGTCGCCGAGCGGCTGGGCATGTGTTCACGCAGCGAGTCGGCATGGTGTCGCCATCCGCTGGCGTATCTGGTCGAGGCCGCCGACGATATCTGCTACGCGCTGCTGGATCTCGAGGATGGCCTGGAGATGGACATCCTGCGCTACGACGAAGTGGCGGATGTACTCATCCAGATTGCCGGAGGCGAGCCGCCGGAATATGCCCGCATGGGGCAGGATGGGGTATCCCAGCGGCGACGTATCGCGGCGCTGCGTGGCGCGGCGATGGAACGCGCGGTCAACGAGGTGGGCGAGGTGTTCGTCCAGCACGAGCAGGAACTGCTCAATGGGGCGCTGCAGGAGGACCTGCTGGAACTCTGCCATCCCGACCTTGGCTGGGGCGTGCAGGCGGCCAAGCAGTTGGCCCGCGAGCGCATCTTCCAGAACGAGCGCAAGGCCAAGCTGGAGATCGGCGCCTATACCACGCTGGGTATCCTGCTCGAGGCCTTTATCGGTGCGGCTCACGAGCTGCACTATCACGGCAGCTCGTCGTTCAAGCATCAGCGCGTGCTGGCGTTGATCGGCGAAAACACGCCACGCTCCTCCTGGAACCTCTACGACAGCTACCGGCGCATGCTCGATTTCATCGGCGGCATGACCGATCACTACGCGGTGGATCTGGCCCAGGAGATGGGCGGGCGGCTCAAGGGCGACTAGGCAAGCCTGGCTGGCACTTAGCTGATCAGGCCAGCGGTCATGTCAGTCGGTTCGCCATTTCGAACATGATAATGTTTATGAGGTGTGTGGTCCCGTGGAGTGATGGTCTATTTTACGAGCCCCTATCGGAGGATGAGCATGGCTCAGATTCTTCATCAACGCGCCAAGAACACGCACGCCATCCGAGCAAAAATACAGCGATCGACGGATTCGATCGCGACGCTGAGCCGTCGCTACGGCATCAACCCCAAGACCGTACGCAAATGGCGCAGCCGGGATACCGTCGAAGACTCTCGAATGGGTCCCAAGGCGGCTCGCTCCACGTCGCTGACGCCCCTAAAGGAAGCCGCGGCCGTCCCCTTCCGGCAAAAAGACCTTGCTGCCTCTCGATGACTGCCTTCATGCCCTCCAGCTCGAGACCCTTCGCTCACTCGGTCAAGCCTGCACCGGCTTTACTAGCGACATGGCATCAGTCAGTTGTCTAAGGCTGGCAACCAGAACCGCGAGAATAAGCGTTTCAAGCGCTACCCGATTGTCTACCTGCACATTGATATCAGCGAAATCCGTACCGACGAGGGCAAAGCCTACCTGTTTATCGCCGTGGATCGAACCTCCAAGTCCGTCCATGCGCAGCTATACCGGAAGATGACGAGGCAGATCGCTTCCGAAGACACGCTGCAGGCTCTGGCTTACCGCGCCCACACGGTGTTGACTGATAACGGAGTTCGCGAAGAAGGCCGGGACAGAAGCCTACAAGCCGCATATCTTCGATGTTGTCTGCTTCCGCCACGGGATCGAGCACCGGTTGACGAAGCCCCTCCATCCTTGGACCAACGGGCAGGACGAACGATGAATCGCACCACCAAGGAGGCGACGACCCGGGCATTTCACTATGCCTGGCTGGATCAATTGCAATCCCACTTGACGGACTATCCATGGGCCTATAAAAGTGCCCGACCCCTCAGGGCACTCAAGGGCAAAACACTGATTGGGTTTCTCCTTGAGCAATGGCAAACAGTACCCCAGATACCTCATGACGACCCGAGCCACTTCTTCGCAGGACCATACACCTAGCGTTCGAAAAGGAACTTACAAAAGCATTAAACGAGGAGGCGGGGCAAACACCCCGTCTTTTTTGTAACTAATCAGCAGATTATAAAAATGGTATATCGATACTCTAATAAACTTTGCTTAGCTTACGCTTCTCGGAAAAATTTTGAGCTTCGTAAAAGCTGTTCGCGCAGTTTTCGGCATGACGGCAAATAATATCCAAAGCACTTGTAAAAAAGAATTTTCCAGAAGTGATCTCCCCTATTGCGTAGACTTTTTCATCAGCGATATTGTTCCTATCAATAATATTGTATGTGGTTTCATCTACGTTTATTCCACCAAATGGATGCGGCGAAATTGAGCCGCGCTCTTCTAAACTAGCCAATAGCTGAGAGTTGCTATTTTTATATGACTTGGGGCTTCCTGTCGCTATTACGACATGGTCATACGCAGTCTTATCCAAGGTCGCATCATTTAGTATTTCAGGTTTTCCTGAATCATTATAGCTGATAGATATTGGCCCCGAGAAAAACCTTAAACTTTCGTCGTTTAGATAAGAAAGAATTTTTACGGCATTTTCCATCGGAATCGATACCCGGTAGGAAAGGAAAGTGCTTAGAAAGTTGTTTTTAAATCTTTCTTGTTCATTATTATCTAGTGAATTCCACATTTTATCAATGATGACGTTTGTAGAATAAAGTACTGCTTGCCAGCCTCTTGGTTTTTCAGCAAGTGCTATTTCTTTCTTTAGAAATGTGGAAAGACACTCAGCAGGTGAGGGAATCGCTAGTGGCTCACGTGGGTGATCTGGGTTTTCAATATGGTACTGATCAATATCTTTAACTACCAGAGAAGATAAATCAGACAGATTTAGGCAGCCCTTTGCCAATCTTATGTTATTCAATTTCTCTGTTGTAAGGTGCTTGGGAGTATACCTACCTTGGGTTCCTCTGACAGAAGGAAAAAAACCACTACGTGAAAACATATCGATTGTGCCAACATGCCCAGACTCCTTCAAAGCAATAACCGTGTCTATTGCACTCAGTCTTGAGCCAACGATTGCGACAGAAGCCTCTCTGTTGAAATGGCTTGTTAATTTTGAAACAGGGTAAGGATTGCTAATCACTCCTTTTTTCATTTTTGGAGTGTCTTGTTTCTTGTTCTCCAAAGTGCCGCACATAAGAAAAACATAGTCCGATCTAATAGTGATATTGCATGCAGTTATCACTGAATAACTGTCACGCATTTTTTTCAGATCCACGACCTCTGCATTAACGGGGATAATTTTTACATTCTTCTTTACACCGTAGCTTATCAACGTTGCAAAAGAGTGCTGGAGATACTGTCCAAACAATGGTCTTGGAGCATAGCTATTTTCATCAGGTACAAAAGAAGGGTACTTCCACTGCCATTTTTCAGGGTGATTGTGAAGCCAGTTAAAAAAGTCAGATTTTTTTTCAGGGAAAATAGTGATATAACCTGTTTTCGTGTTTAGCAGGTTTGTTTCTAGGTCATCGTTGTATGCAGCGCCAGGGCCAAACGTCGAGTTTTTTTCAATAACGTAAATAGTATAGCGATAAGGCTCTTTAGAGCTTATTTTTTTAGAAAGTTGTTAATAAAGGCGATTGATGCTGCGCCACCACCAATAAGTGACAGAACCCGTTCCATGTTCAGCTCCAGATTACAATGGTTTGATTTTAATGTCAGGATCAACTGTAAATGAGGAATCAATGTATGAGCGAAGCTCATCCATACCTATGTTACTTAGCAACTCTGTGAGCACTAGTCGGCTGCGCTTTATTTCAAAGACAGCCAGCTCAGTTATAATCTTTATACGGTTGCATTTTGATGTCACTGGATTAAAAGTGATTTGTTCAACTTTTTCTACCAGTTTTTTTACGCCATTGGCAGTTATGGTGCCGCAAAATATTAACTCTTTTGCATTCATGGTTATATTTATAAAGCCACCAGCTCCAGGCCTGCAACCGTTAAATTTACTAACGTTGACATGTCCAAGGCTATCTATCTGGGCGAATCCCAAGAACGCCTTATCTATACCGCCACCGTCGTAGAAAGTGAAAAGTTGTGATTGATCTATCCGAGCATCAGGCTGTATTGAGGCGCCGAATGCGTCTTTAAACAGAGGAGTACCACCTATTACACCTGATTCAATTGTTATGGTGTAAGAATTTCTCTGCTTAAATGTCATGCATGCTCCTACTTCGGCAGGGATTCCAATGCCGAAGTTTATGACCTTTTTGTGAAAAGGTCCGGTCGGAAGCTCTTCTAGTGCTCTATCTATTATTCGTTTCCTAGCTAATGGCAATTCGCTGTATATCATATTGCCAGTATCATTTGGGCATTTGGCATATCCATAGGTGAAAGGGTGGTCATGACTATCTGCCACTACAACCACATCCACCAGATGCCCTGGAATGGCTACGTCTTCAGCCTCTAATTTTTTGTCTGTTACTTCTTTGACTTGTACTAAAACTTTTCCACCGCTATTTCTTGCAGCCTGAGCCTGCGAAAAGGCATCCATTCGTGAAGCTTCTTCCCGTAGAGATATATTACCTCTATGATCGGCCACTGTCCCCCTATGAAGCGCAAAGTCAACCTTCAGAGATGGATAGAATAAGTAATTCTCATTCTTCAGGTATATCACTTCAAGTAGTGACCTGTATTCACTAGGAATAAAGCTACCGCCTTCTACTCTAGGGTCTATGAATGTGCCTAAGCCCGTCTTAGTGATAATGCCTGGAGAGCCTTCTGCAATTGCTGAAAAGAGCTTGCTTATCACACCTTGCGGCCAGTTATGAGCTTCTATTTCACCTTTCTCTCCGAGATCTCGCAGCTTTGGGCAGAGATTCCAAAAGCCGCCTATAGCTTTTGCTATAAGCCCAGAATGGGCCAGCCTATCTAGCCCTCGTTTTTTTCTGTCTCCAGCGCCTGAAGCAAAAAGCAATGTTAAGTTATTCGGTTGGCCAGTTTCACAGTACCTTATTTCTAGCGCTTCAGTTAATAGGTCGGGATGGCCGCAGCTTCCAAATCCTCCCGGAACCAAGGTGGCTCCCGACTTTATTAAACTGACAGCCTGAGGCGGGGTCATTATCTCCATTATTATTCCTCGCCTAAGATGCTTATGTTAACTGTTTAACAGGAATGTCACGCATCGCCAAAATTATGCATCCTGTATTTGAACGCATGCTATGAGTGGTTCCTGGTGCTCTTATTATCAAGCTTCCAGGCATGTGTGATTCTCCATTTTCAATATACTCACCTTGAAGGACCAAGACCATTTCGTAACCTCTGTGTAAATGTAGTGGGACAAATGCTCCTGGAAGATACTTAATTAAAGCTGCATCCGATCCAGTAGGGTCGCTACCTTTATTGTCGAATAATACGTGTATTAAGACATTATCTCTGAGTCCTGGCTCCATTGGTGTGAAGTCAATGTCTGGAATCCTTGCTTCACTCATTAGTAATCGAATAACCTTATCTTGCGCCTCCGGATGATCAGGGAAGGTTTCGGTCTCTTTCAATGCTCGGCTTCTGTGATCCCTTTCATCCTCTTGACTCTGCTCAAATTTTCTAGAAATGGCTTCCATATTCATCCCTTTTCTTACTTTTTGAGTGTTTAAATTTTGTCTAAGACGCCCATTGCTTTCTTGCATATTGTGTCAATCCATTAAACCCCCAGTTAGTTTCGTCATTTTGAAGGACTGATATGTAGTTGGGTCCTTCAAAACCGCCTAGCTCGTGGATAACGCTTTCGTAGGCCTCTCTTGACCATGTACTGACTTCTTCTTGAGTATTGGATTTATTCGTGATCTTGATTGTTATTTCAAAGGCGTTTCCTAGAAGCGGTTTGCCGCCTGAGAACCATTGAGCGTTACTTGTATCATGGTTGATACGAACCACGGTTAGTTCTCTTTTCTTTTTCAAGACCCTGACTGTGCTCTCAGTAAGACGCTGTGCCAATAAACCAAATGAATCATTGTTCAGTTTTGAACCGTCGCCCAGTTTGAAAATCACATTTATAATAGGCATGTTGCTTCCCTTTAGATCCAATAGTGTGGCCAGCGTTTCTCTGTGCCGACGTTGTTGATGAACAAAGCGATAAGTACGAGGATTACCGAGCCAACCAGGACTGGAGTGATCAAAAATGACCAGTCCTCAACCCCAGCCGTAAGCACGACAAGCGGGTTCGCCCCAGCTGGAGGATGTACGGCACGTAAAAGTTGCATTAGTGCAATCGCGACCCCTACCCCTACAGCCATCTGCCACAACCCGGTGCCAAATAGATGCAATATCACCATTCCGACCAAGGCTGATATCAGGTGGCCGCCAATCACGTTCCGTGGCTGCGCCAAGGGAGCAGCAGGGGCTGCAAACAACAAAACGCATGTCGCTCCGAAGGGAGCCATGAGCAGTGGGACTCCAGCTATTTGGGTGAGATAAGCAATCGCACCGATACCAGCAACTCCACCCAGCAAGCCTGTTAGTATCTGTAGGTAGGTGGGACGAGCGGGACAAACCCCAACACCTTTCATTTTATGAAACATTTGTGAACCTCTGTGCTAATGTGTACAGACAGGTCTGTACATTAGGTAACGTTTGGCTTAGCTTCAAGCCATTTTTTGCCTATCGGAAACAAGTTTTTAATAGGGTTAATCTATGAGCAAGCGAGACGATATCCTTTCAACAGCTCTAAAGCTATTTAACGAGCATGGTTACCATGCCGTAGGCGTTGACCGTATTAGAGATGAAGCCAAAGTATCTAAAATGACACTTTATAATCATTTCTCAAATAAAGAAAAGTTGGTTGAGGAGGTGTTAAAGCTGCGCCATGATTTGTTTAAATATTCTCTTGAATCTTCTGTGGCTAGCTTTGACAAGCCCTATGATAAGCTTAAGGAAATATTTAACTGGCATGCTCGTTGGTTTTTTTCGCAAGACTTCCATGGATGTATGTTTATTAAAGCAACAGGAGAGTTTCACGATACTAATGAGTTCCTTTCGGTATCACGCGAGCACAAGCTTTGGGTGGCCGAGTTGCTTCGTCAAGTCCTTTCGGACCTGCATGTGCCTTCGCCTCAGGTGACATCTGGACTTTTGCAAATAGTTTTAGATGGCTTGATTGTAAATGCCAGCATATTTAATTCATTTGAATCAGTTAATAGCGTATGGTTAGAAGTTTGCAAAGCGCATGGCTTTCCTCAATCATCTTTGGATGAGCCTAAAGATTCCTCTTTCTCTATCATGGACAATATATAAAAGCTTCTTTATCTCAGCCGCATTATGGCCTATTATTTGTCATATTTGCGGCTGGGGTATAATGCTATACATGTTTTTTTATTGCTATTGGCTATAGTGGAGTAACTCAGTATCTATATTTTTAACCAGTTGTGTTTTTTAATTATCATTACCCACATCATTATTGGTGATTTTGCTACGTACATAACTTTGTACATGGCTCTCCAATAGACAAGCAGTGTCGAAAAGGCTCGCTGGCCCACTTCATTGCAAGAGCCAAATCAGTCCTCACCAGCATGATATTGCTAGATGTGTAGCCCCGCGAAGAAGTGGTTCGTCTCGTCCAGCAGCGCCCGAGCTTTGTGAGGAACTGCCGAGACCAAAGCGGTAATGGCGTTGCGGGCGGTAGCCGCCTTGATGCCCATGGCTTCGCCGGCTGCAATGAGCGTCGGTTTGTCGATCTCGTTCAGGCGTTGCGTTCCCTGCACGGGCCAGACCAGACTCGTCAAGTCAGGCCACTTATTCTTTCTAGCCGTACGCGCGTGTCGCGTAGACGGCAGTACACAGCAGGTCATAAAAAGACGCCAGACTAAAGGGCCGCCTCACTCAGCCTCACGTGGAGAAGGCGGCTGGGCTAGGTGTTGCTCTTTGTCACGAAGCGATTTCCGGTACATTTCCGTGCGCTCGGCAAAATCGTCCGGCACGTCCACGCTCGGTCATGACCCGGAAAAGCTTGCCCCACTGTACGGTGTCGTTACCGCTTTCCACCTTGCCGAGGAAGTTCTCGCTGACTCCGATGCTGCCGGCTGTATCATCCTGACGAAGCGTCATCGCCTTGCGGCTGGCACGAATGAGGGTGCCGAGGGTCTTGGGAGAATCGAGGATGTATTTCACGTTGAACCTCACGTACCAGAGGATACGTAACCGTTAGCGGTAAACGGCTTAGAAAATCCTTACGCCTGTGAGGATAACACCAAAGATTCTAGGATGGCCCAAATGATCCTTGCGAGCGTGAGGATTATTTTAGGCTGGGATAGTCGCGCTACGACAGCTACCGGCGCATGCTCGATTTCATCGGCGGCATGACCGATCACTACGCGGTGGATCTGGCCCAGGAGATGGGTGGGCGGCTCAAGGGCGACTAGCCGGTCAGGCCGAACGGCGGGCGGCTGCCGGGGCCCATGTCGTCCTCGCGCTGCAGGGCGCGCAGGATGGCCTGGCCCAATCGCCGCGAACTGTCGGGAATGCCCTGATTGCCGAACAGGCGGTTGAACTCGAAGACGAAGGGGTGGCCCCAGGCCATGGCGATATCGAAGCCGGCATGGTTGATGCCCAGCTCCTTGGCCAGGCGCCGTGCCAGAGCGATAGCCGCGTCGGGAATGGCGGCGTAGTCCACCTGGCCGCCCTGGCTGACGTTGGAGCGGTAGCCGCCCAGCGGGGTGACGCGCCAGTAGGCGGTGAGCACCTCGTCGCCGACCAGCACGATGCGCAGGTCGCGGTCGATGGGCAGGCGCTCCTGTACGTAGAGTACCGGTTCCGCCTCGGCGTGGCGTTCGAGCTGGGCGCGATTCTCGATCAACGATACGCCTTCGCCCATCGAGCTCTTGATGCGTTTGGCGATCATGGGATAAGCGAAGCGTGTGTCGATCAGCTCGACGTTGTCGCGCGTGCTGGCTCGGATCTCGGTCGGCGGCACATGCTCGGGGCAGATCGCCAGGAAGGCGCGGGTTTGCTCTACCTTGTCATGGCCCAGGTGGTAGCTGGCCAGGCTGGGAAAGATGCGCTTCTTGAGCGCATAGACCAGAGTATGGACTTGCCAGTATTCGGGAAACAGCACCCAGTCGGCGCGTTGGATGTCGTCGAGATGCTCATACATGCGTTCGGGCTTGATGTAGCGGACGCCAGGCAGGCCCAGGGTGCGAAATGCATCGAATGAGACGATATTCATCGGGTGGCGAAAGCGCCGTCTCCTGAGAGCTACGACGCGGCGGATTATAGCGAGCGTTACGGTGCCGGCAAGCCCCTGCTGGCGCCTTTTTCATACGACATTTGGACGGCCGGAGCGAGGCGACTCATGGCGATGACCAGGAAAGGATTGACGGTGGCGTTGGGCTGGCTTGCCGTGGTGTTGTGGAGCGTGGTGAGTGGCGTGGCTCCGGCCAGTGAAACGCTGAAAGCCGAGGGTTTCGAGCATTACACCCTGGCGCTGACCTGGCATCCCGGCTTCTGCCAGACACAGGGCAGCCCGCCGCGAGAATGCCGCGAACCGTCGCTGAGCGCGGGTGCGCGTGACGGCTTCGTGTTGCACGGGTTATGGCCGTCGCTGCCCGAGCGCTTTGCCGACGATGGCGTGACCCGCCAGCGCTGGTGGTCGCAGGGCTGCTTTCTCGAACGCCCGCGTGCCGATGGCGGCTTCTGCCGCGCTCACGCACCGTTCGATTTCGAGGAGTCGCTCGATGACGAACTCGACCGCGCCATGCCGGGGCGTGCCAGTTGCCTGGATCGTTACGAGTACGCCAAGCATGCCGCTTGCCTGTCGCTACCCGCCGAGGATTACTTCGATACGGCGGTCGATCTGCTGGAAGTCGTCAACGCCAGCGCCTTCGTCGATTACGTGATGATTCATCGCGGCGGCGAGGTACCACGCAATGCGTTGATTCAGGCCTTCGAGGCGGCGTTCGGCGAAGACACGGGGAGGGCGCTGAGCCTGCAGTGCGACGGTCGCGGCAATCGCGTGCTGACCGAGGTGCGTATCGGCATCGATGCCGAGCGACTGGCGGACTTTCCGCAGGCGCAAAGCCTGGTGCCGCTGCGGCGCGGGCGCTGCGCGCCGACGGTACGCCTCGCTGCTCCGCCCGGCTTGGAATGAGATTTGCTGCAGCGCAGTCCGATTCGAAACTCTGCTAATTTGGTAGCAGGCTCTCGATAAGGACAAGGATGTGAGCGAGTTCACTTGGCTGGATAGCGTGGTGCTGGTGGTCTACATAGTGGCCATCGCCTTCATCGGTGCACGGGTCGGGCGCGGGCAGGCCAGCACACAGGACTACTTTCTCGGTGGGCGCAAGGTGCCCGGGTGGGCGATCGGCTTGTCGGTGATGGCCACCCAGGCCAGCGCCATCACTTTCATCGGGGCGCCGGGCTGGGGATTCGAGGGCGGTCTGGAACGCCTGGTCACCTTTCTCAATGTGCCGCTGGCAATGGCAGTGCTGATTTTCCTGTTCGTGCCGATCTTCCACCGCGCAGGCATCTATAGCATCTACGAACTGCTGGAGCGTCGTTTCGGGCCGGCGACGCGCAGCCTCAGTGCCTTGTTGTTCCTGATCGCTCGTGGTCTGGCGACCGGTGTGGTGCTCTATGCGCCGGCGCTGGTGCTATCGGTGGTGACGGGGTGGAGCGTCAACCTGACCATCGTCGTGATGGCCGTGCTTGCAGTCAGCTATACCGTGCTGGGCGGAATCAGCGCAGTCATCTGGACGGATGTCATCCAGATGTTCGTGCTCTGGATGGGCGCCATCGTCAGCATGTTCCTGATGATCTCCAGCCTGCCCGGGGGCTGGGCGGATGTGTTCAGCTACGGCGCGGCGCAAGGCATGTTCAATGCCATCGACCTTTCCCTGTCGCCATCGGTGACCTATTCGCTGTGGGCAGGGCTCTTCGGCGGTGTGTTTCTGCATATCGCCTATTTCGGTACCGACCAGAGCCAGATCCAGCGCGTGTTGACCAGCCCGAGCATTCAGGAGGGGCAGCGTTCGCTGCTGATCGGCGGCTATCTGCTGGTACCGCAGATGCTGTTGTTCCTGTTCATCGGGGTGATGTTGGCGACCTACTACGACCAGCACGGCCTGACGGCACCGGACAATCTCAACGAGTTGTTCCCGCGCTATGTGGTCAACGCCTTTCCGTCGGGACTGGCGGGGCTGGTGATCGCCGGAGTGTTCGCCGCCGCCATGTCGAGCCTCGACTCCGCGCTCAATTCGTTGTCTGCAGTCAGTGTGCGGGATTTCTACACGCGTTATGTGCGCGCCGATGCCAGCGAAGCGCATTATCTCAAGGTGTCACGTTGGGCGACGGTTTTCTGGGGCGTTTATGCGACGTTGTTCGCCTTCTTTGCCGGCAATCTCGGCCCGGTGATCGAAGCCGTCAATCGCATCGGCTCGTGGTTCTATGGCGCGCTGCTCGGGACATTCCTGCTGGCCATGCTCAGTCATCGCACCAACGCGCGCGGCGCCTTCTGTGGGCTGGTTGCCGGTATGGCCATGGTCTGGTGGGTCTCCAGTTCGCTGGATATATCCTGGCTCTACAACAATCTGATCGGTGTGGTGACCTCGGTCGGGGTGGGCTATGGCGTCAGCCTGTTTTCCGCGGCCCCGCGCCGGGAACAACTCAGCGATGTGGTGATCGAGGAAACCGCGCCCGACATGCAGGCGTTGCTGTCTCAACGTGCCGAGCGGGCACACAGTATGGGTCCCGACGCGCGACTTACCCGGCGCCGTTGCCTGGGGCTCATCATCTGGTTCTTCGTGCTGCTGGCCGGTCTGGCGATATTCCAGGGGTGGGCCAATGCCTGAGAGCGCTTTGCTTCGCCGTTGCAACGAAGCGCAGGCCATGCGGCGCTTGCATCGGCTGGGGGCAAACAGCCTCGAGCCGGCATGGTTGCGGTTGTGGGCTTATGCCGTTACCACCAGTCAGGAGGCGCCTGCCGCCTGGCTGCTTTGCCATGCTGACATGCATCGGGCCCTACTGCTGGGCGAGGCGTTGCCTGCCGGTAACGCCCCGCCCCATGACGAACTGGTCCTGGCCAAGCGGCCGCCGCCGGATCGCGGTACTGTGTCCCGGCTATGGTTCTGGGAGCGCATGATGACGTTGAGACGCTGGCAAGCGTCATTAGCGCTAGAGTCGCCACAAACGGTGCAACTACCGATCTGGCTGGGGTATGCCAGGCAGCGAAAGCGGCATCGGGTGCTGGTCATTAGTGGCTTGTCCGGCGAAACACTGACGGCACTGAAGCCTGCCGTATTGAGCGAAATGGCCCACCTTGCTTCGCCCATGGAGGAAACGACCTGACGCCACTAGACCGATGGCCGCTCGAGGCGGCCATCGTCGAGCAGCGCCCCGCGGCGCTCCAGGGCACGGGCAACGCGGTTGTGGGTCGCGTCGTCAAGCTCGCCAGGGCGTGCCTCGGCGAGTAGCTTGGCCAGCCCCTCGCCGCTGACCACTACCAGCTCGGCGTGAGATTGTTCGGTGTCGATGTACCAGCCCGGCAGCACCAGTACGCCGCGAACCGGCACCTCGACACCGCACTCGCGAGCCAGCCAGTGGCGCATCCAGCGGGTCGCCTGCTGGGTCTTGCGCAACGGCTGGCGCTCGCTCCAGCCGGGAAACCGCAGGCGTTCGTTCTCCACTGCCACCGTGCGCTGCGGCTCGCCGCTGGGGCTGAGCGGATGGGTGCGCGCCCGCGTCTCGATCACGAACACGCCGCGCGGCGTCAGCGCCACGTGATCGATGGTGAACGTATCGCTGGGAATGTCATGAAAGACGAAATAGGGATGCGCCTCGGGGCGAATCAGGCGCTCGAGTTCCTGGCCCACGGCCAGTTCGCAGGCCAGGCCGAGCTTGAGACGCCGAATGCGTTGGTAGTCGCGCATCAGCAGGATGCTGAACAGCAACGCCAGTGCCGTCGTCAGCAGGCCGTAGAGCATCCACTCCAGCCAATTCTGGTCGGCGGCGAAGAGCATGCGGCCCATGCCGTAGACCATCGGCGTGAGCACGGCGATGGGCCCCAGGGCGCCATTCAGAAACAGGCGGGCGAAGGCGCGGTCGAGCCGGTCGCGTAGCGCCTGGCCGGGCTCGCGCAGCAGATGAGCGTCGAACGGTGAGCGAATCCGGGCATCGTGAAGGTTGCGCAGGGCCAGGACCACGACCGTGGTGGCCCCGAGTGGAGCCAGAAAGATCAGCGGTAACAGGTATTCCAGCCAGGCCATCGTGTGTCCTTGCCCGAGGGTGAGCCGAGCGTCCATTTTAGCCAAGGGGCGCGGCGGGGGCCATGCGTAACGCATGGCAAACTAGCCTAGGTTATTGTGGTCCCAGGAGGGATCTGAAAAATCGAGCCAAGAACAGCCAATTCCATCCGTGACTCAGCCGGTAGCGATCCGCATGCTCTCGACCAATGATTCTGCGCCTCAGGGCGCTTCCTTCGCCCTGGCAGGCGCCGATAGCCAAGCGCTGTACGATTTTCTGCACCAATATCCCCGTCTGATGGTGTTGACCGGGGCTGGGGTAAGTACCGAGTGCGGGATCCCCGATTACCGCGACGCAAGGGGCGAGTGGAAGCGCAAGCCACCGGTACAGCATCAGGCATTCATGGGTAGCCTGGCGACGCGTCAGCGCTACTGGGCACGCAGCCTGATCGGTTTTCGGGCCATCGAGGAAGCGCGACCGGGGCCTGCCCATCATGCCCTGGCACGCCTGGAGGCGCTGGGTCATGTCACGGCCCTGGTAACCCAGAACGTCGACGGGCTGCATCAGCGTGCGGGGTCGCGTCGGGTGATCGACCTGCACGGAAGGGCCGAGATGGTGCGTTGCATGAGCTGCGGCAGTCAGCGCATGCGCTACGACTTGCATGCGGAGTTGGCCACCAACAATCCGACGTGGCTCGATCTCGATGCCGCCGTGGGTCCCGATGGCGATGCCGATCTCGACGGCCTGGATTTTTCGTCCTTCCGGGTGCTGGACTGCTCACGCTGCGGTAGTGGCGTACTCAAGCCCGACGTGGTGTTCTTTGGCGACAACGTGCCGCGTGCACGAGTCGATGCGGCTTTCGCCGCTCTGGATGACGCCGATGCGTTGCTGGTCGTCGGCTCGTCGCTGATGGTCTATTCGGGCTACCGTTTCGCCCGTCAGGCGGCACGTGACGGCAAGCCCATTGCCTGCCTGAACCTGGGGCGCACCCGTGCCGACGACCTCTACACCCTCAAGGTCGAGGCGCCGATAGGGCAAACCTTGACGCAGTTGGCCGCGCGGTTGTGATGATGCCGTGACTCAAGTTTTCCCAAGTCGTGCCGTTAGTGCGGTTATCGCCTCGCCAGAAGGCGATAACCATAACGACATAGCGACAGGGAAAACGATGCGATTCATCAACCATGCCGTAATGGCGGGCGCGCTGGTCGCGCTGAGCGTACCTGCCGGCGCAGTGGCCGCCGACAACTGGTCGGTAGGCGCCGGTGTCGGTACCACCGGCTATGGCGGCAGCGTGAGCTACCGCTTCCACGACAATCTGGCCTTGAGCGCCGGCTATAGTGGCTTCACTTACGACGGGCTGGATTACGAAAGCGATGACGCCGATTACGAAGGCGATTTCGATGTCGACGTGTACGGCCTGACGCTGGATTATTTTCCGTTTGCCGGACGTTTCTTCCTGTCCGCCGGCGCCGTGCGCCCGGACATTGCCATGAGCGTGGTGGGGCGCCCCAAGGCAGGCCAGAGCTATGAATTCAACGGCGAGACCTATACCTCCGACCAGGTCGGCACGCTGGAAGGCGACGTGGTGCTCGGCGATTCCATCCAGCCCTATCTGGGCCTGGGCTGGCGCGGCAGCCACAAGCCGGGCTTCGGTCTGTTCGGTCAGGTCGGCGTGTTCCTCACCGATGCCGAAGTGAATCTCAGCGCCACTGGGCCTGTTGCCAACGACCCGGACTTTCAGCGTGACCTGCAGCAGGAAGAAGACGACCTGCAGGATGACGTCGATGAGTTTAGCGTCTATCCAGTCGCCGTGGTGGGTATCGAATACACCTTCTGAGCGGTTGCCAGCTAAACGACAATGCCCGGCCAACGGCCGGGCATTGTCGTTGCAGGGTCAAAAAGCCTTACACGTCGCGGGTCGGCGGCGCCATGAACTCGGGGCCCACCGGATCCTTGACGTGTTCGTCGACGATGCGTTCGATCTCGCTGAGATCAGCGTCGGAAAGCTGCCAGTCGACGATGTCCGCGACGGGATCGACCTGATCCGGGCGACGTGCGCCCCACAGGGCAATGCCGTTGTCGTGACGGTCGAGCAGCCAACGCACGGCCAACGCCAGAACGCGCTTGCCATGGCGCTCCTGGGCGAAATTATCCAGCGCGTCTACCGCGGCCAGATATTGGTCGAAACGCGGCTGCTGGAACTTGGGGTCGGTGTTGCGCAGGTCGTCGCCGTTGAAGGTGATGTCGCGGCGCATCTTGCCGGATAGCAGCCCACGACACAGGGCCCCGTAGGTCAGCATGGTCAGTCCCTCGCGCTTGGCGTAAGGGATGATGTCGCGTTCGGCTTCGCGTTCGAACAGGTTCAACGGCGGCTGGACGGCATGCAGCGGGGCCGCCTCGCGGAAGGCGTCGCACTGTTCGGGGGAGAAGTTGCTGACCCCGATGGCGCGAATCTTACCGTCTCGGTAGAGGCGTTCCATGGTGCGTGCCGTCTCTTCCATCGGTGTCTTGGGATCGGGCCAGTGCACTTGGTAGAGGTCGATGGCCTCGACGCCCAGACGGCGCAGCGAGTCCTCGACTTCTTTCTCGATACGCCTGGGCGTGGCGTTGCGCACTACGGCGGCGATACCTTCGCCCCATTCCAGCGCTACCTTGGTGGCGAGAACCACCTTGTCGCGCTGGCCGGACTCGGCAAGCGCCTTGCCGACGACTTCTTCGGCATGGCCGAAGCCGTAGGCCGGCGCGGTATCGATCAGGGTGATACCGCGATCCAGCGCAGTATGCAGGGTGCGGATAGCCTGCGCGTCGTCGGCGCCGCCCCATTGCCTGCCGCCCATGGCCCAGGTGCCCAGGCCGATGCGAGAGGCACTGATACCGGTATTCGCTATTTCCAGGGTCTGCATGTCTCGTCTCACTCCATGACGTCACTGATCAACGTACACAGAGTGGCCGCCCCCCGCCCAACTGACAAGTTACGTCGCTAACGTTCGACGCGCTCGACGGCCAGAGTCACGTCGTTGTCCGGCGCGTCGCCGGTCAGCACCGGTACAGGATCGGTCGTGGTATAGAGCAGCCGGTCGTCGGTGCGGATATCCGCACGCAGCACGTAGGTATCGCCTTCGTCGATGGCCTCTGCGTCGTAGCGCAGCATGACCGGAATGGGGCCGTTGCCAAGACGCACGTAGCTGGCTTCGGCAATCAGATTGGCGCCAGTCTGGCTCATGTCGGTCAGGCGTACGCTGAGTTCGGCATCGGGCGGTAGGTCGAGCGGTTCGTCACTGACGACCCGGGCTTCGAGGTTGGCAAAATTCGGCCCGCTCGCGCAGGCGCCAAGGCCGGCCATCAAGGCGAAGGCCAGCGTAAGTGATATGGCAACATTGGGCCAACGAATACACAAGGGCATGTCAGGACTCCTGAGGATCGCCGGATTGCGTTCCGGGCGTAGGAAAGCGGATTCAGCTCAGCCGCCGGCGAGCTTCACGGTATAGCCGCGGGTTTCGAGTTCGGACTTGAGGACCTGACGGTGATCGCCCTGGATCTCGATCACGCCGTCCTTGACGGCACCGCCGGTGCCACAGCGCTTCTTGAGATCCTTGGCCAACACCTTGAGCTCGGCCTCGATCAGTGGCACACCGCTGACGGTAGTCACGCCCTTGCCCTTGCGGCCACTGGTTTCACGGCGGATACGTACGACCCCATCGAGAGCGGCGATGCGCTCGGCTTCGGAGCGTTCGTTGCATTCGCACTCGGCGAGGGGCCGCCGGCAGGCGGGGCAGGTCTCGCCGTGTTCGGTGGAATAGACCAGGCCGCGTAGCTGGTCCTGAAGGGAGGCCATAACAACTCCTGTCGCTAGCGATTCATCGTCGCGATGATAGCGCAGCTGGCGACATGCAGCGACGCCCGTAGGCGTCGCCCGGCATTACTTGGCGACCGCAGCCTCGAGTTGACCGAGCCTGGCGACGATTCTCGGCAACTGGGCCATGTCGGTCATGCGGATGGCGCCCTGCGGCGTCGCCTCGCCAAAGCGGTTGATATGGACCACGCGCATACCCGCGCGCAATCCGGCGGTGACGCCCACGGCAGCGTCATCGATCACCACGCACTGCTCGGGCTCGTAGCCCATGCTGCGGGCAGCTTGCAGAAACAGGAAGGGTTCGGGTTTCCAGGCGTTCAGGGTATAGGCGCTGAACAGGCGATCCTCGAAATAGGGACGCAGGCCAGTACTGTCGAGAGCGGTACGGATCTTGTGCTCGGGCCCATTGGAGGCCACGCAGCGCGGGTGGTCGGCGAGCAAATCCAGGGTTTCGCGAACGTTGGGAATGACCTGAAGCTCATGCTTCATGCGCTCGGCCAGGGTGCTGCGCATCTCGGTTTCGGCGGCGGTGCGAACGGCATCGTCGAGGGCGCCATGGCGACGTTCGAGCTCGGCGACGATGTTCATGAAGCGCACGCCACGAAACTCTTCCAGGTACTGATCGGAGGAAAAGGGCAGGCCGGCACGGGGCAGGACATCGGCCATGACCTGGCCGAGCAGGGGTTCGCTGTCTACAAGCGTTCCGTCACAGTCGAACAACAAACACAGGGGTTGTGACATAGTGACCTCTTACGGTCTCTTCTTGAGCTTACTAGCCTTGTTTTTCTGTTATCGGCGGGCGAAGCCCATCATTGAGGGTGAATTTCACGACTTTACGAACAGCGTTCACTAACAGCGTAGCTTATCTCGTCGCGCTTCTCACATCTAGACCGAAAGTCGTAGAACAAGTTCGCTTTTTCAGGCAAGCGATGCCCCGGCTGGGATGCCGGGGCGCGATAGAACCGGCGCGGCCAACCGGCCTTTCAGCGTGAGCGTGCGGTCCAGGCGGGTTCGTTGACCAGGCTGATCGGCCGCTCGCCGGTCAGGGCGAGAGTGATGTTGTCGACGGCGCGCTGGGCCATGGAGGTGCGCGTCTCGTGAGTCGCCGAGCCGATGTGCGGCAGGGCCACTACGTTGGCCATGTGCGGCAGGGGCGAGTCGGCAGGCAGCGGTTCCTGCTCGAACACGTCGAGACCCGCGCCGCGAATCTGGCCGTCGTTCAGCGCCTGGATCAGGGCTTTCTCATCGACCACCTTGCCGCGGGCGATATTGATGAAGATGGCGCTCGTCTTCATGCGCGCGAATTGCTCGGCGCCGAACAGGTGGGTGGTTTCCGGCGTCAGCGGCACAGTTACGCAGACGAAGTCGGCTTGCTCGAGCAGCTCGTCCATCTCGCAGCGCCGGGCTCCGAGCTCGGTCTCGAGTTCGGGCTTGGGCGAGGCATAGCTATAGAGAACATTCATGCCGAAGCCCAGGGCGCCCCGCCGTGCCACGGCCGCGCCGATGCGCCCCATGCCGATCATGCCCAGTGTCTTGCCATGCACGTCGCAACCGAACTGCGCCTCGCCAATGCTCTCCTTCCAGTCGCCACGCTTGACGAATTCCGCCAGTTCGACCACCCGGCGGGCAGTGGCCATGATCAGCGAAAAGCCGGTATCGGCGGTGGTCTCGGTGAGTACGTCGGGAGTATTGCAGAGCAGGATGCCGCGCCGGGTCAGTTCGTCGACGGGATAGTTGTCGTAGCCCACCGAGATGCTGGCGATGGCTTCGAGGTGAGGTGCCTCGTCGAGGAGTTCCGGCGTGATCTTCAAGCTGGCCCCGACCAGGCCGTGAGCCTCGGCCAGGGCTTCGCGGAAGCCGGGATCGTCGACGCCATCGAGCGAGGGAAAGTAGTCGACGTGGAACTGCTTGCGCAGCTGGGCGATCTGCTGGTCGTTGAGGCGGCGAAAGGCGACGATGCGTTTTTTCATTGTGGGGTATCCAGGTTGTTGTCGGTTCAGTCCAGCGCCGGAAGCTTGGCTTCGAGTGCAGTCAGCGTGTCGCGATGGGGCAGGCCCTCCATGTCGCCGGGCACCTGCACCGCCAACGAGCCGATCAGGTTGCCACGACGTGCCGCGGCGCGCGGCGACAGCCCGTCGAGCAGGGCGCTGACCGCCCCTACGGCGAAACCGTCGCCGGCCCCTACGGTATCGATGACCTCGACGACCTTGAAGCCCTCGACAGTGAAGCTGTCCTCATGGCTACGGTAGAAGCTGCCTTCGGGGCCGAGCTTGATGATCACCGCCTTGGCGCCACGATCGAGATAGAAGCCGGCAATGTCATGCGCGCTTTCCAGCCCGGTCAGACGGCGACCTTCGGCAAGCCCCGGCAGTACCCAGTCCGCTTTGGCGGCGAGGTCGTTGATGGTCTCGCACATCTCCCGTTCGCTTTTCCATAGGCTGGGACGCAGATTGGGGTCGAAGGAGATGCTGGCGCCGGCGTCGCGGGCGCGCTCGAGCATGTGGTTCGACAGCTCGCGTGCCGAGGGAGACAGTGCAGGGGGGATGCCGGTTGCGTGCAGGTGACGTACCGCCGGGAACTCCACCGCCGCGGCATCCGCCGTGGACAGGAAACTGGCGGCGCTGCCGCGGCGTATGTATTCCACATGCGGATCCTCGCCACGCTCGGCGCGGGTCTTGAAGACCAGGCCGGTGGCATGGTCGGGGTCATGCTGCAGATGGCGGCAGTCGAGGCCTTCGGCTTCCAGCGTATGCTGGATGAAACGGCCGAAGCTGTCGTCACCGACCCGGCTCAGCCAGCCGACATGGAATCCCAGGCGGGCGAAGCCGATGGCGACGTTGGTGTCGGCGCCGGCGATGCCGCGCCGGAAACGCTCGACCTCGGCCAGGTCGCCGGTTTCCTCGGCGGCGAACAGCGTCATGGCTTCGCCGAAAGTCAGTATCTCGGGGGCGGTCTGTCGTGTCATGGTGGCTCCTGGTGTCGAGCGGATGGGGCAGTCATGAATGAATGGGCCATCAGGGGCGTCGCGTCGAGCCGCGTGCGATCAGGCGTGCGGCATATTCGGTGCGTCGCGGCGGCGCCTGGCGGCCCGTGGGTTCCAGGCGCTGCATGAGACTGGCGACAGTGGCTTGACCGATGGCCTCGGTCGGTTGGGCCAGGGTGGTGATGCCGGGGCCGGCCAGGGCGCACCAGTCGAGCTCATCGATACCCAGCAGGCCTGTCTCGCCCAGGGTCACTCCTAGGGCGTTCAAGGCATGCGCCACCTGCAGAGTGACGTTGCCGTTGGCGCAGAGGATGGCTCGCGGCACCGGACCGCCCCCGGACATAAACTCGTGGAGCGTCTGGCGCAGTGCATCGTTGTCGCGCTGCATGGGCAGGCAGGTCGTCTCGCCGGTGAGTTCCGGTACCTGGGCCAGGCGCTGACGAAAGCGTTCCAGGCGCAATTGACGCGAACTGGCACCCTCGGGCGGCTCGCTCACGTACAGCACGTGGCGATAGCCCCGGTCCAGCAGGTGGCCCAGCGCCATGTCGATGGCACCGGCATTGTCGAGGCCGACCGCATCGGCTTCGACGTCGTTCAGGCTGCGATCGAGCAGTACGATCGGCGTTCCCTGGTCGGCCAGCGCCTTGAGCTGGGCACTGGGCCGCCCGGCGGCGTTGATGACCACGCCTTCGACGCGATATGACGCCAGCAAGGCCAGATGATCGCGCTCCTGGTCCGGGTCGTTGTCGGTATTGCAGACCAATAGCGAAAAGCCGCGGGCACGACAGGCCTGCTCGATAGCGTGCAGGACAGCTACCGAGAATGGATTGCGGATATCCGCCACCAGCATGCCGACCAGTTTCGAGCGTCCACCCTTGAGGCCTCGCGCCATCTGGTTGGGGCGATAGTCCAGGCGTTGGATGGCGGTGGCGATTCGTGTCTGCATGGCGATCGATAGGCGGTGGCGCTCGCCGCCCAGATAGCGCGACACACTGGTCTTGGAGACGCCGGCATCGCGGGCGACTTCGAGAATGGTGGAGCGCGAGGCGGCGGGTAGCGAGGACATGCTGGGTCCGGTGTCGATGGAACCGTTCCCATCCTAGGTGGCTCGCAGGGCCTAGGCAATTCAGGCGGGGTAGACGTTAGTCGTGTCGGTCGGTATTTCCTCGCCATTCGCTGCCGTAGCGGACACACTTCAGGTGGTATCCTTTCATACAGTCAGCGAGAGCGAACCATGGAATTGCCTCCCAACCTGTTCAAGACGGCGGTCGCGCGTGGCGGCCCGCAATATGGCATCTGGGCCGGTTTCGGCACCGGCTATGCGGCCGAGCTGTGCGCTACGGCAGGCTACGACTGGATGGTGATCGACGGCGAGCATGCGCCCAATACGGTGCCTTCGATCCTGGCACAATTGCAGGCGGTGGCGCCGTATGCCACCGCCCCGGTGGTGCGTGCGGTCAATGACGACCCGGCTCTGATCAAGCAACTGCTCGATGTGGGCGCCCAGACGCTGATGGTGCCGATGGTCGAGACTGCCGAGCAGGCTCGCGCCCTGGTGCGCGCCATGCGCTATTCCCCCCATGGCATGCGTGGCGTGGGTGGCGCGCTGGTACGCGCCTCGCGCTGGGGTGACGTTGCCGACTACATGGCCCGGGCGCACGAGGAAATATGCCTGATCGTACAGGTGGAGACGCAACTGGGCGTAGAAAACGTCGAGTCGATCGCCGCCGTGGAGGGAGTGGATGCGGTCTTCGTGGGGCCGATGGACCTGTCTGCCGCCCTGGGCTATCCCGGCGAGCCGAACCATTCCGAAGTCCAGCGGCATATCGAACATGCCATCCAGGCGACGCTGGCCGCGAACAAGGCCTGCGGCATCCTGGCGCCACTCGAGGACGACGCCCGCCGCTATGCGGCGCTGGGATGCCATTTCATTGCCGTGGCGCTGGATATCATCCTGCTGCGCCAGGCGGCGGTGGATACCCTGGCGCGCTATCGCGGCGACATGCAGACCAGCGAACCGTCGGCCGGCTACTGACCGGCGATCAGCGCCCAGGCCAGCGGCAGGAACAGGGCGGTGAAGATCCCGGTCAGGCCCATGCCCAGCGAGGCGAAGGCGCCGGCGGTCGGGCTGATCTCGAAGGCGCGCACCGTACCGATGGCGTGTCCGTTGATTCCCAGCACGAAGCCCAGCACACGCTCGTCATGAATACCCAGCCGCGGGGCGAACAGGCTGACCGCCAAGGTGGTGACCACGCCGGTGGCCAGCAGTCCGCCCATCAGTACCGACGCCGAGCCACCGGTCTGTTCGATGATCCCCAGCGAGATGGGGGCAGTCACCGACTTGGGCGCCAGCGAGGCGATGACCTCGCGCGAGGCGCCCAACGCCCAGGCCAGCCCGGCGGCATAGCCTGCCGCCAGCATCGCCGCGGGCGGCAGGGTGAGCAGCACGGGCCGCCACAGGGCGCGAACGTGATGAAACTGCTGAAAGAGCGGCACGCCCAGTGCCACCGTGGCCGGGCCGAGTAGCAGCATCAGCCATGCGGCGCCCTCCCGATAGCGTGAAAACTCGATGTCGAGCCCCCACAGCAGCAGGGCGACCACGGCGCTGGCGATCAGTACCGGCGGGCACCAGCTGGGCTGCTTGAGCAGGCGGAACAGGCGCGTGCCGAGCATGAACGCCAGCAGGGTAATGGCGATGGCCGGCAGCGGCGTATCGAGCAAATGCTCGGGCAGGGCTTGCCAGCGCTGAACCAGATCAGTCACGCGTGGTCTCCCGGTCTGCGCGGGGCATGAAACGTGCCATCAGCCACAACGTGGTTAGCACGCTCAACAGCGTGCCGACGACCAGGCTGCCGGCAATCGCCAGCCATTGTCCGGCGAGTTCCTCGCCCAGGAAATAGATTCCCACCACGCCGGGCATGATCAGCATGGTCAGAAAAGCGATCAGCGACTGGCTGGCCGTACCGAGGTCTTCATTGACGCGGCCGCGCAGCATCAGGAACAGCGTCATCAGGATCATGCCGACCACGCCGCCGCTGACGGGCCAGGCGAGAACGAAGGCGATCGATTCGCCGAGCAGAAAGAAACCGGTGAGTAGCAGAAAGCCCCGAAGCAACGTCATGGCAGTACCACGGAAGTCGACGAAGCCGAGAATGGTAGCAGACGAACGGAGGCGATGGGGAAGGGAACGTGTCGGACGACGCTGATGCCCGACACGTTGGGGCGCGATCAGCCCTCAGGTATCGTAATCCGCGCCTTCGACGTCCTCGGTGCGGTCGTGAACCTCCTGGCCCCGGCTGGCCGGTTCCTCACCTTCGCTGGGGGCGATCTCCATGGCGGGTTCTTCGCTGCGTTGCCCTTCGGTGATCGGTTCGCCCTCGGGCGAGACCAGGAACCAGCGACCCCCCAGGTTGCTGATGTTCTGGCCGAGCGCGTCGCCGGCCTGCTTGTCACCCTGGAAGTAGTACAGCGGCCAGCCGGCATAGGTGACCTGTTGGGTGCCTCCCTCGCGCTGGATGGTCCCGAGCTTGTCTTCGCTGATTCCTTCGCCGGCTTCGGGCGGCAGTGAGGTGGTATAGGGAGGCCAGGCGTTGGCACAGGCATCGAGACAGGTACTCGGGCCACCCTGGGTATCCTGATCGAACAGGTACAGGCTCATGCCCTCTTGATCGGTCAGATAGGTGCCGTAGGGTGCCTGCTCTATGGAACGGACCATACTCGCGTCGGCGTTCTCCTGGGCCTGGCCGGTGGCGGAAAACACCCCTAGGCCAGCAGCCAGTAGCATGGCGAAGGTATTGCGATATATCGACTGGGATCTCATGCCGCTCTCTCCTTGGCGAAGCAGTGCCTGACTTCACTGTAGAAAGATCGAACATGTCCTACCAAGACGCAGATCAAGAAGAATGCGGAATCGATCTTACCGGCGCCGGGAAAGCCGACGCGAGTTGGCCATGGTCCGGCGATGCAGCGGCAACAGGGCGCTGCGGCTGGTTACCCACCAGGGCGCATAAGTGCCGGCAGCCATGTTGAACATGGCCTTTTGCAGCGCCAGGCCGATCTCCATGCTCGCCTCGAGCTTTTCGGTCACCATGCGCTGGTTTTCCTTGATCATGTTTGCGCTGTGCGGCGCCTGGGTGCACCAGAGCTGGTTACGCATGGCGATGGTCGCCAGCGAGGTCGTCCATAGCTCGAACGACATGACCCCGACTTTCCAGATATCGAAAAAAGCCGCTGGTGAGAAAGTGGAGAGAGGGGAATTGTGCGATGTCTGGCGCATGGTGAGGCTCCTGTCGCAAGGGATGCTGGAGTGAAACGGCGAGAATACGCCACCATTGATAGGCTAGTTTTTGCTGCGCTGCAATAACCTAGGTTTCGACATGATGACTGACACGCGTCTACGCTGACGTAGTGTGACGTTTGCTCAATTAGGAATTAATCATGCGCGAGGACAGACTCTGGTCATTGCTCAGTACGGGTGTCGCGGTTGCCGCCGGCGTGACGGCACGCAAATGTGCCGTGAAAGCCTATGAGCGTCAGTTGGGCAAGCCGCCCATGAACCCCGACGATCCCGATGTGAAATGGCGTGATGCCCTGGTGTGGGGCGCGGCGACCGGGATGCTGGCGGGCGTGGCACGTGTTGTCGGACGGCGTGCCGGCCAGGAAGCCGTGCGTCGGGCCCGCGGGGCGAGCCGGGCCCGCAAGGTACTGGACAAGCTGGAGCCTTGACTCGGCATTGCAGGAGCTGTCAGCTCAACCTGGGGTAATATCGCCACGGTCCGGACACAGGAAGGCCACCTTTAGAGCTTCCCCGGTCACGCCACGTCCTAGCAGTACGTGAAGCTTGCTGATCGCGGCCTCGGGCGTCATGTCCTGCCCGCCGGTCACCCCGGCAGCCGTCAATGCCCCTCCCGTTGCGTACGTCCCTTGGATGACATGGCCCTGCAGGCACTGCGTCAGGTTGAAGATGGCGACACCGCGTCGGCTAGCCTCATGCAGTGCCGGGACGAGCCGGCCCTCGAGTCCCGGTGGGTTGCCGGCTCCGTAAGTGGACAATACGAGCGCCTTCAGCCCGGCGTGCTCCAGCACATTATCAAGCAGTGTCGCAGAGAGACCGGGATGCACCGTGAATAGTGCTACCGCATCAGCAATGAAACCCACCGGCGTGAAATCGGGCGCGGCGCCTGCTGGCAGACCTCGAGAAGTGAAGCGCAACTGGATTCCGGCCTCGCCAAGCCAAGGGGCATTGGGCGAGTCGAAAGCGGCCATGCCTTGGCTATGCACCTTGCGGGCGCGGTTGCCACGCAACAGGCGCTGATGGAAAACGATCCCCACCTCACGTGGCACATCAGGGTGCACCGCCATTTGCAACGCCGTGACCAGGTTGTCCAATGCATCGCTGCGGGGCTCGCCGAGAGGAATCTGGGCGCCTGTCAGCAGCACGGGTTTATCCAGCGCGCCGAGCATGAACGACAGCGCCGAGGCGGTATAGGCCATCGTGTCCGTGCCGTGCAATACGATGAAGCCATCATAGGCCGGCCAGTGCACGGCCAGCCGAGCGACCAGGCGATTCCAGTCGTTCGGCGCCAGGTCGGCACTATCGATCAATGGATGCAATTCTTCCAGGTCGTAGTCAGGCAATGATCGCCGGGCATCGGCGACGAGGTGCGTGGCGAGTCGCTCGGCAAAGTCTTGCGCAGGCACGTAGCCATGCGCAGACGCCTGCATGCCGATAGTGCCGCCGGTATGTAGCACAAGCACACGCGTCATGGGCAAACTCCCACCGAGAGGCTCGGCATGCACACATTATCAGGCAGTGAAGGCGCCACCGGGTTTTTGCCAGCTGTCAGGCCTGTTTCTGTCACTGTATTCATGTCGGCGTTCGCTTTTTCAGGGAAGCAGCGTAGCGGAGCCCCGTGCACGGGGCTCCGCTGGAGGGGGCGGGCAAGTCGCCTCAGAACGAGGGGACATCCGGTGCATTGCCGAGTCGGCGATGCAACCGGTCACGATCTTCCGGCTCGAGTTCCCAGGAGGCTGGATCCAGGTTCATGTCAGGATGCTGGTTGGCATCGAAGACCGGATGGTCGATGCCGTCACGAATCTGGTTGTCGAAGTCCTTGAGGATGCGCAGGCCCTGCTTGAACAGCAGAATCAGCGCGATGAGGTTGACCACCGCCAACAGGCCCATGGTGACATCGGCAAAGCCGAAGACCGTGCCCAGATCCGTGGTCGCACCCCAGCACACCAGCAATACGATGGCGACACGAAACGCATTGAACAGGTTCTGGTTGTTGCGGCTGAAGAAGTTCAGGCTGTTCTCGCCCAGATAATAGTTGTAGAGAATGGTACTGAAAGCGAACAGTAGCAGTGCGACGCTGACGAAGGCACGGCCCCACTCACCAACGTGGTCGGCCAATGCGGCCTGGGTCAGGGCAATACCCTCGACACTGCCGCCGGCAGCCGGATCGTAGATGCCACTGAGCAGGATCAGGAACGCGGTCGCGGAGCAGATGACCACGGTGTCGATAAACACCGAGAAGGCCTGGACCACGCCCTGGTTGGCGGGGTGCGGCACGTAGGCGACTGCAGCCACGTTGGGAGCGCTGCCCAGCCCGGCCTCGTTGGAGAACAGGCCGCGCTTGAGGCCCATCATGATGGCGGCGCCGATACCGCCGGCCACGGCAGGCTCCAGGCCAAACGCGCTCTTGACGATCAGCACGAAAACCTCGGGCAATTTCTCGATATTGAGACCCAACACCAGCAGGGCGATCAGCAGGTAGCCGCCGGCCATGATGGGTACCAGCACTTCGGAAATCCGCGCGATGCGCTTGATCCCGCCGAAGATGATCAGGCCGACGACCATGGCCAGCGCAATGCCGCTGTAAAGGACCGGGACACCGAAGGCATCGCTGAAGGAGGTGGACACGGCATAGGATTGCAGGGCAGTGAAACTGAAGCCGAAGGTCAGCAACAGCAGCAGCGAATAGAGGCCAGCCAGCCAGGCCCAGCGTTTGCCCAGTCCTTTGACGATGTAATAGGCCGGGCCGCCACGGTAGGTACCGTCGCCGACGGCCTGCTTGTAGGTCTGCGCCAGGGTGCACTCGAGGAAGCTGGTGGCCATGCCCATCAGGCCGACCACCCACATCCAGAATACCGCGCCGGGGCCGCCCAACGTGATCGCCACGGCAACGCCGGCGATATTGCCGCCACCGACGCGACCGGCGACTGATAGGACCAGAGCCTGGAAGGAGCTGAGATGGCCGTACTTGTCCTTGCGAAAGGCCTCGCTGGCGCCAAGGATACGGAACATGCGACCGAAATAGCGAAACTGGACGAAACGTGAAGCCAGCGAGAAGCCAACTCCCACTGCAACCAATAGTACGAGGAGGACCTTGCCCCAGAGCAGGTCATTGAGAAAATCGAGCATGCAGATGCCTCCGCTGTTGTGTTGTTGGTAGCGCGGAGAACATTTAACCAGTTGGAACCGGATGCGGAATTTGGCGCTGCGCTGCACTCTGGTGCATTATGCGCGGCATCGACTGCACCAGACTGCACCACCTGCCTGACAGAACGACAGGCTTTGGGAACGACAACCATGCACGACGATTTCGCCGCCAACCTGCGCCTGCTTTGTAGCTACTACCCTTCCATTGCCGATGTCTGCCGGCGACTGTCGATCAACCGTGCCCAGTTCAACCGCTATCTCAGCGGGCGCTATCGGCCGCGCAATGTTGCGCTGCGACAGATCTGCACCTTTTTCGGCGTGAAGGAAGACGAGTTGGCGATGCCGCACGAGACCTTCCAGACATTGGTGCAGGCAGGGCGCAAGGCGGCAGTGCCCGCTGGCGAGCCGGCCTGGCCTGCAGCGCTCTGGGCACGCGGCAGCGAGGGAATGGAGCGCTATCTTGGACGCTACTTCGAGTATTACCGCTCGATGGCGCAGCCGGGCAAACTATTGCGCACACTGGTGTTTCTCGAGTCCCGCGGCGACGGCATCGTCTATCAGCGTACCGAGCGCCTCCACCCCCATCCCGGTGGGCGTCCCTGCCACAACCGCTACGAAGGGGTTGCGCTAAAGCTCGCCGAACGCATCTTCCTCATCGATCACGAAACCATCAATGGGCACGAACTCACCCAGACCATCCTGTTTCCCAGCTTTCAAAGCCGCGTATCGCGATTGTCCGGGCTCAAGCTGGGCGTTGCCGACAATAGCGAGCGTATGCCCTGTTGCGTACGGGTGATTTACGAGCGCCTCGATGCACAAATGACCCTGCGCCAAGCGCTCTGCCAGTGTGGCCTGCTGGAGGTAGACGATCCGGCGCTGGACCCGTTACTGCTCGAAGCGGTGTACAACGATACTGCTCCGGGTGAGCATCATTTTCGCGCTCGCTTTTTATAGGAAAGCTCGGACGTCTTCAGAGCCAGCCCGACACTTGCCACCACAGGTAATCGAGCGGCCAGAGCAGGATTATGCTCGCTGCTGCCATGATCAAGCAGACCCGTGTTGCTTCGCGAAGCGACAGCTTGGCCATGAGGATCCCGACGATGAGTGGGGGCGCCTGATAAGGCAGCAGCACGGTCGAGAAGCCCACGGCCTGGGTCATGTAGATGGCGTCTGCCGACCAGCCGGTGATATTGGCCAGTTCCGGGGCCAATGGGGTCAGGACGGCCGGCACACCAGGAAGCGTGATCAATGTGCCCAGGGCGGTGGCCAGGCCCGAGAGCATGCCGAATATCTGCCAGTCGGCTGCCGTCGATAACGGCAACAGCGTCAGCACGCCTTCGGCGATCCGATCGCCCAGACCGCTGTCATGGGCCAGTGCGCCCAGGCTGACGATACCGGCGACATACACAAACGGCTCGAAATTCAACGACTGCATCGGCTTGTCGGGCATCAGCCCGGTACCGGGAAACAGACAGGCGAGGGCGGCGAGCATGCCGATCCAGGCCGGAGAAATTCCGTGCCAGCTATCCGTGAACCACAACACGACGGCGATGCCCAGCAGCAACGCCAGGGCACGTTCATGCCATCCCAGCGAGGCGCTATCGGGGGTGGGCCGGGAAAGGGGAGTCGGATCGCTATCGGGATAGAGTTTCAGCAATAGTCCCGTCAGGAGTATCGCCTTGAGCAGGCCGAGCACGGGGAAGTGCAGCAGCAGATAGCCGCTGTAGGTCGGCGGCTCGCCGAGAACGGCTTCGGCCGCCCCCATCAGCACAGTGTTGGGCACGTTGGCAGGCAGGATGGCATAGGTGGGCAGAAAGGTACCCATGATCCCGCCCAGGACGATGCCGGTGCGTCCCTGGCGGCCGGCTGCGTAGCCGAGATGATCGGCCAGCGTGATCAGGATCGGCACCATCAGCACGATGCGTCCCATGCCCGACGGCATGACGAACGCCATCAACACCCCCAGCGTTACCACGCCGACGATCGCCGTGGTGTACGACGACGAGAGCCGGGGCCCTACCCGGTTGGCCAGGTGGTTGCCCAGTCCGGTGTGATGGATGGCCCCACCGATCACCAGCCCCGAGAACACCAGCCAGGTCGCCGCCGAGGCGAAGCCTTCGAACACCGTACCGGCCGGGGCGACACCGGCGACCGTACACAGCGTGAAGAACACGAATGCCGTCAGCCACTGGGGGAGCCAGCCCGTGGCCCACAGTGCGATGGAAAGCGCAATGATAACGCTGGCCCGCCATAGCATAGGCTCTGCCGGACCCAACAGCAGGTAGCCCAGAACGGCGAGAATGGCGGCCAGACAGACACCGTGACGCAGCGTTAGCGAAGGATGAAGAGACGGGGAAGAGGAAACCATGCTATGTCCTACGCATCGAAAGGTGGGCTCGGCGAAACGGCAAGGGCCCGAAGTGTAGCAGGCAAATCATCCGACTCGTACTGTGTCGTAGGCAGTCAGCGTTTTCCCCGTCCCGTTACCCCACTTCATGAGGTTCGCCATGAAAATTGCCATTCTCGACGATTACCAGGATGCGGTACGTACATTGAACGCTTTCACCCGTCTCGCCGGGCATGAGGTGCTGGTCTTCAACGACACCTGCCGTGACCCGCAGGCGTTGGCCGAGCGGCTGGTCGGCGTCGAGGGGTTGGTACTGATTCGCGAGCGCACGCGCATCGACGAAGCGCTGCTGTCGCGCCTGCCCGACCTGAAGGTAATCAGCCAGACCGGCGGCGGCGCTGCCCATATCGACAGGCAGGCCTGCGAGCGGCACGGCGTGCAGGTCGTCACCGGGTCCGGACTGCCGCACGCCGCTGCGGAGCTGACCTGGGCGCTGGTGCTGGCGACGGCGCGTCATCTGCCCCAGGAGGTCGAGAACCTCAAGGCCGGCCATTGGCAGCGCACGCTGGGGACCGCCCTGCATGGCCGCACGCTGGGCATCTTCGGGTTGGGGCGGATCGGTAGCCTGGTGGCCCGCTATGGGCAGGCGTTCGGCATGCGGGTGCTGGTGTGGGGCCGCGAGGGCTCGCAGGAGCGGGCGCGCGCCGCCGGGCTCGAAGTGGCCGCCAGCCAGCGCGACCTGTTCGAACGCGCCGACGTGTTGTGCCTGCACCTGCGCCTCAACGACGATACGCGCGGCATCGTCGGCGCCGAGGATCTGGCGGCGATGTCGCCCGATGCCATGCTGATCAATACCAGCCGTGCCGAGCTGATCGGCCCTGGCATGCTGGAAGCAGCGCTACGTCATGGGCGGCCGGGGCGTGCCGGAATCGATGTCTTCGAGCAGGAGCCGTTGCTCGCGCACCCCATGCTGGATTTGCCCAACCTCGTTGCCACACCGCATCTGGGCTACGTGGAGAAGGATACCTACGAGCGCTATTTCTCCGATGCCTTCGACAACCTGCTGGCGTTCGATACGTCCCGCTGAATCGCATGACGAGGATGCTCAAGCCTGGCGTGTGCTGAGGTAGGTCACGGTCAGCAGGATGAGCGCCATGCCTATACCTTGGGCCAGATTCAATGTCTCGCCGAGGATCACGACGCCGAACAGGGATGCCGTGGCGGGTTCCACCATGGCAACGATCGAGGCAATCGTGGGCGAGGTGCGGCGCAGCCCGTAAAGGTAGAAAAGGAACGAAATGCCGGTGCCGAACAGCCCCAGCAGAATGAACCAGCCGATATCGCTGGATACGGCGGCCTTGGCCGCCTGTCGGTAATCGATGAACGGAAGCAGCACCACGACGAACGTCAACAGGACGATATTCAGTGCCAGATGAGGCTGTCCGAACAACGAGGCATGCTTGAAACCGAAAATGAACACGGCATAGGCCAGCCCGGCCCCGATCCCGGCGGCGACGCCGGCAAGGGATAGGCTGGATGCCTCGGTGCCAAGCACGCCGGTCAGCAGGACGGTCCCGGCCATGACCAGCAGGATGCACAGCCATTTGGTGACTGTCTGGCGTTCGAGCCCGGCGATGAAAGACACCAGATAGACATAGATCGGTGCGGTGTACATCAATGTGGCCGCCACCGCGACATTGATGTGCTGAATGGCAAGGAAGTAGAGCGAGATATTGCCGGCGATGCCCAGGCCGGCAAGCACCGACCAGGCAGTCAGGGCGCGATTGCCTTGCCAGCGACGCTTCGGCTGCAGCAGCAGCCAGACGAACGGCAAGACGAAACCGATGGCTCCCTGGTAGAAAGCCGCCACCAGCGGATCCCAGCCCCGCTCGATGAGGATGCCGGCCAGGCCGCCACCGATGCCCCACAGAAAGGCGGCGGCAATGATCCATAAACTTCCCGTCACGGACTCCTCCCTGAGTCGTTGCATGACCCCGAAGGATAGCCACAAAAAAGGCCTTTCCCAGGGAAAAGCCTTGAGACTACTGACAAAGTGCTGTTCCTGATCGTGGCAGGCTTTTGCGAAGGCGCTATGAACCCATCCATGGGCGCTACATTCGGCATCCATGCCGAATGACCTTCGCGCCAGCCTGCCCCGATCCTGCTCATTAGCATTCGCGGTCCAACTGGACCGGGTTTGTCATCAACCTGAGGGCCTTTCCCGGGGGAAAGACCTTCTTGAGGACGGGGCGTCTCAGTTCACCTGCGGGTCCAGTTCGCCGCGCGCGTAGCGCTCAAACATGGCATCCAGGCTGAGCGGCTTGATCCGGCTGGCATTGCCGGCGGTGCCGAAGGCTTCGTAGCGGGCGATACACAGATCGCGCATCGCGCTGACCGATTCCTTGAGATACTTGCGCGGGTCGAACTCGGCCGGATTGTGGGCCAGGAAGCGGCGAATGGCGCCGGTGGAGGCCAGGCGCAGGTCGGTGTCGATGTTGACCTTGCGCACGCCGTGCCTGATGCCCTCGACGATTTCCTCGACCGGCACGCCGTAGGTTTCGGGAATCTTGCCACCGAATTCGTTGATGATTTCCAGCCACTCCTGCGGCACCGAGGAGGAGCCGTGCATGACCAGGTGGGTATTGGGGATACGCTCGTGGATCTGCTTGATGCGCGAGATCGACAGCGTGTCGCCGGTGGGCGGCTTGGTGAACTTGTAGGCGCCGTGACTGGTGCCGATGGCGATGGCCAGGGCGTCGACCTGGGTCTTGTTGACGAAGTCGGCGGCCTCTTCCGGATCGGTGAGCATCTGCTCGTGGGAAAGCTTGCCCTCGGCGCCGATACCGTCTTCCTCGCCGGCCATGCCGGTTTCGAGGCTACCCAGGCAGCCCAGCTCGCCTTCCACCGAGACGCCGCAGGCATGCGCCATCTCGACGGCGCGCCGGGTCACGTCGACGTTGTATTCGTAACTGGTCGGCGTCTTGCCGTCCTCACCCAGCGAGCCGTCCATCATCACCGAGGAGAAGCCGAGCTGGATGGAGCGCTGGCACACGGCGGGGCTGGTGCCGTGGTCCTGATGCATGACCACCGGAATGTGCGGAAACTCCTCGACCGCGGCGAGAATCAGGTGGCGCAGGAAGGGCGCACCGGCGTACTTGCGGGCACCGGCGGAGGCCTGGACGATGACCGGCGAGTCGGTCCTGTCGGCGGCTTCCATGATGGCGCGCATCTGTTCGAGATTGTTGACGTTGAAGGCGGGGACGCCATAACCGTATTCGGCGGCGTGGTCGAGCAATTGACGCAGGCTGATCAGGGCCATGTGTTTCTGCTTTCCTGAATTGAATAGCCGGACTCGGTCTCGTGACCGACGTCCGGCAGACGCTAGGGTTGGCTGTCCCTGTATTTTACTTCGCGGCCGCCTCCAATGCAGCCACGGCGGGAAGTTCCTTGCCCTCGACGTATTCGAGGAAGGCACCACCCCCGGTGGAAATGTACGAGACCTTGTCCTCGATGCCGTACTTGTCGATGGCGGCCAAGGTGTCGCCGCCGCCGGCGATGGAGAAGCCGTTGCTCTCGGCGATGGCCTTGGACAATGCCTCGGTGCCTTTGCCGAACTGGTCGATCTCGAACACGCCAACCGGACCGTTCCACAGGATGGTACCGGCATTCTTGAGCAGCCCGCCGAAGAGCGATGCCGTCTCGGGGCCGATATCGAGGATCATCTCGTTGTCCTGGACCTCGTCGACCGGCTTGATCACGGCATCGGCGGACTCGGAGAATTCAGTGGCAACGACCACGTCGGTAGGCAGCGGGATCTCGACCTTGGCCATCAGTTCCTTGGCTTGATCGACCAGGTCGGCTTCATACAGCGACTTACCGACGTTGTAACCGGACGCAGCAATGAAGGTGTTGGCGATGCCGCCACCGACGATCAACTGGTCGCACTTCTCGGACAGTGCGTTGAGCACCTCGAGCTTGGTCGAGACCTTGGAGCCGCCGACGATGGCCACCATCGGCCGCTCGGGTGTGGCCAGGGCCTTCTCCAGCGCCTCGAGCTCCTTGGCCAGCAGCGGGCCGGCGCAGGCGTCGGGGGCGAAGCGGGCCACGCCGTGGGTCGAGGCCTGGGCGCGGTGGGCCGTGCCGAAGGCGTCCATCACGTAGACGTCGCAGAGCTTGGCGTAGGCCTGGGCCAGCGCCTCGTCGTCCTTCTTCTCACCCTCGTTGAAGCGCACGTTCTCGAGCAGCACCACCTCACCGGCGATCAGGTCGAGGGAGACATCGAGATAGTTCTTGACCAGGCGTACCGGCTTGTCCAGCAGTCCACTCAGGTGCTCGGCTACCGGCGCCAGGGAGAATTCCTCGGCCGGCTCGCCCTCGGTGGGGCGGCCCAGGTGGCTCATCAGCAGCACCTTGGCGCCGGCATCCAGCGCCGCCTGGATGGTCGGCAGGCAGGCACGAATGCGGGCATCGCTGGTGACGCGTCCTTGCTTGACCGGCACATTGAGATCTTCGCGGATCAGTACACGCTTTCCAGCGAGGTCCAGGTCGGTCATCTTGCGCACGTTCATGTGGCTCGTTCCTCTTTTCGTTGCAAACCGGCGTTACGTTTCAAAGCGGTGCTGGCGCAGGGCGGGTTCGCTGGGGGCCTCGAAACCTGCCAGGCGCTCGGCGATGTCGAGCATGCGGTTGGCGAAGCCCCATTCGTTGTCGAACCAGCTCAGCATCTTGATCAGGTGGCCGCCGGCCACGCGGGTCTGGGTGGCGTCCACGATACCCGAGCGCGGGTCGTGGTTGAAGTCGACCGAGGCCATGGGCTCTTCAGTGTAGCCAAGCCGGCCGGCCAGGCGGGTCTGGCTGGCGTCGCGCAGCAGCGCATTGACTTCGGCGGCATCGGTGCGCCGGCGAACGGAAATCGCCATGTCCATGGCCGAGACGTTGATGGTCGGCACACGCACGTGCAGGCATTCGAAACGTCCGGCCAGGGCCGGCATCAGACGCTCGATGCCACGTGCCAATCCGGTGTCGACGGGAATGATCGACTGCATGGCCGAGCGTGTCAGGCGCAGGTCGGCCTTGTGGTAGGCGTCGATCACCGGCTGGTCGTTCATCGCCGAATGAATGGTCGTGGTCACGCCGTGCTCGATGCCCAATGCCTCGTCGAGCACGGTGAGAATCGGGATCAGGCAATTTGTCGTGCACGAGGCCGAGGAAATGACCCGCATGTCGGGCTGCAGTGTGTGTTCATTGATGCCCCCGACGATGGTGGCGTCGACGTCCGCCTCGGCCGGCTGCGAGAACAGCAGACGCTTGGCCCCGGCGGTCAGGTGGCGCTCGGCAGTGGCGCGATCCTTGAAACTGCCCGAGCATTCCAAAACCAGGTCGATGTCCAGTTCGGCCCAGGGCAGGCGGTCGGGGTCGGCCTCGGACAGAATGCGGATGGGCTGGCCATCGATGAGCAGTTCGCCGCCTCGCGTGTCGACGTGGCCGGGAAAACGCCCATGCGTGGTGTCGTAACGGGTCAAGTAGGCGATGGTGGCGAGGTCGGACAGCTCATTGATCGCTACGACCTGCAGGCCCGCCTGGGCGCGCCGTTCGACGAGGGCGCGCAATACACATTGGCCGATACGGCCATAACCGTTGATGGCAATACGCAGGGGCATGGCTGGCGAACCCGATCCATTAAGAGCGCAAGGCGTTGATTCTAGCGCAAAGCCAGGGTGAGTTACCAAGGCGCGCCAACCTGCCCTTGTGAAAGCGTTACTTGTGCGGGTCGACCAGCACGCGTCCGTAGGTCTTGCCGGCCATCATCGCCTCGGCGACGTCGCTGACCTGGTCGAGGCCGATCTCGTCGACATGCATCTTCGCGAACAGTCCGTTGGGCAGCGCTGCCAGGCGCTGCCAGGCAACCCGACGCTGCTTGAAGGGAATCATCACGCTGTCGGTGCCCAACAACGAGACGCCACGCAGGATGAACGGCATCACCGTGGTCGGCAGGTCGGCGCCGCCGGCCAGGCCGACCGCCGCGACACGGCCGTGATAATCCATCTGGGCGAGGATATTGGCCAGCACCTTGCCGCCGATGCTGTCCACCGCCCCGGCCCAGCGGCCTTTCTCCAGCGCACGGGTATCGGACTCGAACTCGGCGCGGTCGTGAATTTCCGTCGCCCCGAGCGTCTTGAGCCACTGACTCTGGTCGGGCTTGCCGGTGACGGCATGCACCTCGTAATCGAGATGGGCCAACATCTGCACGGCCCAACTGCCCACGCCCCCGGTCGCCCCGGTGACCAGCACCTTGCTGCCTGCCGGCAGGCCGGCCTGTTCCAGGCGAATCACGCTGAGCATCGCAGTCAGTCCGGCAGTGCCCAGTTGCATGGCCTCACGGGTGGTCAGCGGGTCGGGGCAGGGCACCAGCCAGCCGGCATCGACGCGCATGGTCTCGGCATAGCCGCCCCAGTAGCGCTCGCCCACGCCCCAGCCGGTAAGGATCACGCGGTCGCCGCGGCCATAGCGGTCGTCGCTCGACTCGCGTACGACACCGGCAAAATCCACGCCCGGCACCATCGGATAGTCGCGTACGATCTTGCCCTTGCCGGTGACCGCCATGGCATCCTTGTAATTCAGATCGGAATACTCGATATCGACGGTGACTGCGCGGTTCGGCAACTGGTCGTCGTCGATGTCCTCGACCTGACAGCGCGGCTGCTGATCACGGACCATCAAGACACGGGGCATGGCATTCTCCTGGCGTTGATGCGACGGATGGTCAATCGATGCGTAAAACGATGCTTCAGCCTAGTCTCTGAGGCGCACTACGGGCAACGCGACCATGGTCCCTGAGGCTGTCTCGCTACGCTGCAGGCCTGAATGAAACCGACAGGATGAAACTTTCCCGTTTGCGGCTGCATGTAGGATAACGTCTGGAATGGCATTGCTTTTTCTTTGAATATTGTCGATTCGGCACATCACGAGAGCCTGCGCATGAAACCGAGCCACACCGGCTGGAACCACCTGAAGCATTCGACCCGTTATTCCTACAAGGGGCTCAAGGCCGCCTTTCTCAATGAGGCGGCCTTCCGTCAGGAGCTGGGCATCTGCGCCCTGTTGCTGCCCTTCGCCTGGTGGATCGGCGAGACGCCGGTGGAATGGATCCTGCTGGTCGGCAGCTGCGTGTTCGTGCTGATCGTCGAGTTGCTCAACAGCGCGGTGGAAACCGTGGTCGATCGCATTGGCCCCGAGCATCATGTGCTGTCCGGGCGTGCCAAGGACATCGGCTCGGCGGCGGTCATGCTGTCGTTGATCATGGCCGGGCTAACCTGGGGATTGTTGCTCTGGGAAAGAGTACACGGTTAGACAATGGCTGCGCTCGCCGACTTTTCGATGAACATTCGCACCTCAACAATCAAGGTCGGCGGGAACGTCGATATCAAGCAGGATGCCGGGATCGTCCACGTCGATGTAACGGCAGGCCGCAGCATGAGCGCTCAATACGTCACGGGCACCCCGGTCGCCACGTAGACGGGCCATGTCGGGCCAGAAGTCGCATCCGAACAGGACCGGATGGCCTGGTTGGCCGGCATGACGGGGGCGCACGATACGTTCGGGGCTGGCTCTTTCCTTCAATGCCTGGCATGTCGCCGGCTGTATCCACGGCATGTCGCCGAGCATCACGGCGACGGCAGTGGCGTTGACCTGCGCCTCGATCAGCGCCCTGGCGCCAGCGCCCAGGCTCGTACCCAGGCCAATCGCGTCACCGGGTGCCTGCACCACGGTGCAGTCTGGATCGATGCCCAGCTCGGCTGGCTGCTCGCTCTGGCGAAGGACCACCCAGACCTCCTCGAAGCAGCGCATGGCCAAGCCCAGGGTGGCCGCCAGAAGGGGGCGGCCATCATCCAGACGGGCCCGACGCTTGTCGGTGCCGAAGCGCCGGGAGTGGCCAGCGGCGAGCACCAGCGCAATGACGCGAGTCGGTGCGGGTGGGCCGCTCATAGCGCATCCCGGGGCCGACCGCGCTGCACACGCAGGATATCGGCCATGACCGCCATGGCGATTTCCGCCGGGGTCTTGCTGCCCAGGTCCAGGCCGATCGGCATGCGAATCCTGGCAATCTCGTCGTCGCTCAGCCCGCCGGAGCGCGCGAGTCGTTCGGCGCGCTGCTCGGAGGTTTTCTTCGAGCCCATCACGCCGATGTAGAACGCCGGGGTGCGCACCGCCTCGATCATGGCCAGGTCGTCGATACGCGGATCATGGGTCAACGCCACGACCGCCGTGGCGGCATGGCAGGCACCGGAGGCGATGAACAGGGCCGGCATCGCGTTCTGCACCTCGACACCCGGCACGTCGAAGCCGGCCCGAGCCTCGGCGCGCGGGTCGCAGACGATCACCTCGAAGCCCAGCGTACGGGCGAAATCGGCACAGACCGCGGCGACCGGCGAGATGCCCGCAACGATCAGGCGCAGCGACGGACCGACACGCACCCTGACGCTCTGGGCATCGCGCTCCACACGCGGTCCCTGGGCATCGCCCTCGACGAAATGCGCCCGGCCGTCCTCGAGCAGCACACGGCGGATCAGTGGCCGGCGGCCGAGCAGGGTGGCATGCAGGACTTCCAGGTGCAGCAGGTTGCTGTCGCTGGGTTCCAGCCGCTCGATCAGGACATCGAGAATCCCGCCGCAGGGCAGCGCCACCTGTGGACCATCGGCATCGTTGTTGCCGTAGCGGATGACCTCGACGGGCTGGGAAAAGGTGCCGTCACGCAACTGCGCCAGAAAGTCCTCCTCGACGCAGCCCCCCGACAGCGAGCCGACGTGGCTGCCGTCGCCGCGTGCCACCAGCATCGAGCCGGGTTCGCGCGGCGACGAACCGAAGGTGGCGAGCACCGTGCATAGCCAGACGGTCTCGCCGGCATTCGCCCAGCGCATGGCCCGTTCGATGACTTGTAGATCCAGATGCTGCATGTGCCCCTCCTTGGCAGAACATCACATTAAGCTCTGTTTGAAAAATCGGCGAGCGATAACCAGACAAGGCAAAAATTGACGAAAGACGGACCGGGCTCGCGCTCGAGTTTACATGGGTAAATGAGCATCTTGAGTCGATTTTTAACGCCGTATGGTTGAGCGCAGGCATTTTTCAGATAGAGCGTAGCTTGGCGCGGGCTTGACCAAGCCACAAGAGGCGCAGCAACCCCAAATTCTATGACCAGTCGTCGTCGCTGGCCTGCATGGCGTCGTGGAGGCCGGGTGTGGCGATGCCGGCAGGCTCGGCCAGGTCGATGACCGGCTGGATTCGCCGCTGGCATTTCATGGCGTGGTTCTGGGCAATATCGGCGAGCCGATGATCGAGATAGGGGTTGGCAAAGCGCTCGAAGACCTCGTCGCGATAACGTACCAGCGACTCACGCTCCAGACGTGTCGCCAGTGCCGGAATCACTTCCTCGTCGATGACCCGTTTCAGATCGTGGTACAGGGCAGGGTCGGCCATTGCTTCGCGAACGAACGTCAGTGGCGTGTCGCGCCCCGCCTGCTGCCAGCGATGCACCAGATAGGTATGCGACAGGTTGAGCAGGTGCAGCTTGCGCATCGCGAACGGCGTCAGGTCGTCGACCTGGATCACGTCGGGATGTCGGCAGGGCAGGGTCAGGCCGGGCTGTTCCTCGATGGCCCATAAAGCATAGGGCTCGGCAAGCGCTCCCACCGGTTCGAGCGCCGCCGAGACGATCCGGTCCACCAGGGTGTTGGCCCATAGGCATTCGGTCTCGAGCCAGTCGAGGAAAGCCGCATCGTCGGGGTAGTCGCGTCGGGCCAGGTCGACCACCAGGGCCTTGAGACGCTGGCCGTTGTCGGTGACCAGTTCGCAGGGCAGCAGGATCAGGCCCGCGCTGCCCTCGGCGTGGCGGGCCTTGAGCAGCTTGGTGAGTTTGCCCGGGAAGCTTGCGGGCACCGGGGCAAGGCTGCTGTCGTCACCGACTACATAGCCGGCATCCGCCGTATTCGAGACGACATGGGTGGCATGGGCCACGAAGTGGCGCTCCAGCGTGTGCCACTCCTCGTCGGCAATCACGGCGTCGGCCACGCTGTCGACGGTCCATTGCTCGTCGATGTCCCGACCGTCGCGACGCCCGCGCAGGTGCAGCGGGTAGGTGCGTTGTGTGGCCAGGGCGCGGGCCTTGCGCTTGCCTTCCTCTCGGGAGGAGGTCTGAACCACTAAAATACGTTGATCGCTGTGCCCGGCCGCCAACGAGACGCTGACGAAGGCAGCCACGTGCCCCAGCAGAAATCGGCTGGTACCGAACTGGACGATGGACGCCTGGGCAGAAAGCTGTCTGGTCATGCTTGGCGTCTCTCTCAGTCGGGATGGGTGTCGCAGGTCACCATGGCCTTGATCACGCCGGTGGCGGGGTCGCACCACTGCGGCATTAGCGCTGGCACCTCGGCCAGCGGGCCGCGATGAGTGATCATCGCCGTGGGCCGTAGGTCGCCGCTCTCGATGAGCCGGGTGACGGTCTCGAAGTCCTCGCGGGTGGCATTGCGACTGCCGAGCAGGGTGAGTTCCTTCTTGTGGAAGTCAGGGTCGCTGAAGGTAATGTCGGCCTTGACGATGCTGACCAGTACGTAACGCGCCCCATGTCCGGCCAGATCGAAGCCGCGATTCATGGCGGCGGGGTTGCCGGTGGCGTCGAACACGACGTCCGCCAGAGCGCCGTCGTTGTGACGCGCGATACTGGCTTCCAGATCGTCGTCGATGGCATGCAGTACGTCGTCCGCACCGAAGGTGTCGCGACAGAAGGCCAGGCGGTCGCGGTTGGTGTCCACTATCACGGTGCGGGCTCCCCGGGCCTTGGCGATCTGCAGGATGCCCAGGCCGATCGGCCCGGCGCCGACGATGACCGCCAGTTCGCCCGGCTGGATGGCGCTGCGCCGGATGGCATGCGCACCGATGGCCAGGCACTCTACCAGCGCGAGCTGGTCCGGCGAGAGGCGTGGCGAGGTCACCAGGTGATCGACGGGCACGCTGAGATAATCCGCCATGCCACCGTCGCGGTGCACGCCGATGACCTGGATGGCCTGGCAGCAGTTGGTCTTGCCCTGGCGGCAGGCCCGGCATTCGCCGCAATGCAGGTAGGGGATGACGTAGGCGCTCTGGCCGACCAGTTCGGCGTCGACGCCCTCGCCGACGGCGGCGATATCGCCGGCGAGTTCGTGGCCCAGCACTCGCGGATAGTCGAAGTAGGGCTGGTTGCCGCCGAAGGCATGAATGTCGGTGCCGCAGATGCCGATCCGACGAATCCGCAGCAGGGCCTCGCCGGGCGCGCAGGTCGGTTCGGGCACGTCACTCAGCGTCATTTGCTGCGGTTGGGTACAGACTACGGTTTGCATGGTGCCGAGTCTCCTCGATTGTCGTGCTGGCGAAGGTCAGTTGGCCCAGCCGCCGTCGATCAACTGGCAGGTGCCGGTGATGAAGGCCGATTCGTCGGAGGCCAGGAAGGCCGCCAGGGCGGCGATCTCCTCGGGACGGCCGAGGCGGCCCATCGGCTGGCGATCGATGAACTCCTGATAGACCGTCTCCTTGGCGCGCCCCTGTTGACGGGCCTGGGCCTCGATCCGTTCGTGCAGCGATGGCGACTCCACGGTGCCCGGACAGATGGCGTTGCAGCGGATGCCTTGGGTCATGAAATCGGTGGCCACCGACTTGGTCAGGCCGATCACGGCGGCCTTGGTGGTGCCATAGGCGAAGCGGTTGGGCACGCCCTTGATGCTGGACGCCAGCGACGCCATGTTGATGATGCTGCCTCCGCCGCGCTGGAGCATGCCCGGCAGGAAGATCTGGATCATGTCGAACATCGAGGTCACGTTGAGAGCATGACTGCGCTGCCAACTCTCGCGGTCGCAGTCGAGGATCGTGCCGCCGGGTACCATCCCCGCACAGTTGAAGAGAATGTCCAGGTCGTCGGTTTCGTCGGCCAGGCGTTCGATGGCATGACGATCGGTCACGTCGAGCGGAGCGATATCGCATCCCGAGCCTTCCAGGCTCTCGAGCAGGCGAGGGTCGATGTCGGTAGCGATCACCCGGGCGCCTTCGGCGACAAAGCGTTCGACCGTGGCGCGGCCAATGCCTTGCCCGGCAGCGGTGACCAGAGCCGTCTTGTTGTTGAGTCTCATGGTGTGGCGAACCCCTGCAGAACGTCATCGATAGTGGTCGACCTTTCATACAATACGAAACGCAGACCATTGGCTGAATAACTATGGATGCCGCACGCACCAGGCGGCAAGATTCTCGGGGTGAACTTTGGTCGTGCGGCCGCCCCTTCTTCCGCCATGGCCCGTTCGCTATGCTGAGGGGCATTCGATCACTCAGCACGAGATGCCCATGGCCCTTCCCGATTCCTTTCTGCCGGCGACGGATATTCCCACCTCGCTTCACGACACGTTGCGCAGGGTGGAGCAACGCCTGCGCGAGTCGTTGAGTCAGGCCGATAATCTGGCGGAAATGCGCCGGGTAGAGCCGCCCAGTGAGGCCTGGCTCGCTCTATCAACGGCACATCGCGAGCAGCTGGCCCATGTGATGGTGGTGTCCGAGTTCGCTGCCGAGACCTTGATGCGGTTTCCGGACTGGCTGGCGATGCTCGACGAGGGTGGCGAACTGGACGCTGCGCCCGACGTCGAGACGATGCGCCAGATGCTTGCTGATGCGCTGGAAAGCGCCGGGGACGAGGCGCAGATGCACGCTGCCGTGCGCCGCTTCCGCCGGGCACGCATGCTGGGCATCGTGTGGCGCGACCTGACCCGGCCGAACGGCCTGTCCATGTGGGACACCGCAGCCAGCGTATCGCGCCTGGCCGAGGTCTGCCTCGATGGCGCGCTGGGCTGGCTGGAGGCACACTTCGCGCCGCGCTGGGGACGTCCCGCGCCGCGCGCGGACGGCAGCGAGCAGCGCCTGATCGTGCTGGGCATGGGCAAGCTGGGCGCCGGCGAACTCAACCTGTCGTCCGACATCGACCTGATCTTCGGGTTTCCCGAGAAGGGCACCACCCAGGGTGGCAAGCGCGAATACGACCATCAGGAGTACTTCACCCGGCTCGGCCAGAAGCTGATCGCCGCGCTGGATGCAGTGACTGCCGACGGTTTTGCGTTCCGCGTCGATATGCGCCTGCGCCCGCTGGGCGATGGCGGGCCGCTGGTGGGCAACTTCGGCATGTTGACGAGCTACTACCAGGACCAGGGTCGCGAGTGGGAGCGTTACGCCATGCTCAAGGCCCGGCCGGTGGCCGGCGATATCGAGGCGGGCCGCGAACTGCTGGCCAGCCTGCGCCCGTTCGTCTATCGCAAGTATCTGGACTTCGGCGCCATCGAATCGCTGCGCGAGATGAAGGCGCTGATCAACCGCGAGGTGCGCCGCAAGGGCATCGCCGGCAATATCAAGCTCGGTCCCGGCGGCATCCGTGAGGTCGAGTTCGTCGTCCAGGCCTTCCAGTTGATCCGTGGCGGGCGCGATACCGAACTGCAAGTCACGTCGCTGAAGACGGCCATGCAGCGATTGCCGCAGCTCGGCCTGCTGCCGCAACAGGTCATCGACGAGCTCGAACCCGACTATGTCTTCCTGCGCGATCTGGAGCATGCCCTGCAGGCCATGGAAGATCGCCAGACCCAGACGCTGCCCGAGGACGACATCGATCGGGAGCGCCTGGCGTTGGCGATGAGCCGTCCGGGACAGCAATGGTACGACGACTGGCCGGCCCTGGTGGCCTCGCTCGAGGAGGTGCGCGAGCGGATACGTCGGCATTTCGACGCGGTGATCGCCGACCCGGAGGAAACCTCCGAGGCGCCAGAGTCGACTGCCGAAGCCACCGAAGAGGACGAGATACCCCTCGACGAGTGGCGTGCGCTGTGGCGTGGCGAGCTGACCGAGGCAGAGGATCGCGACCTGCTCGAGAGCGCCGGTTTCGGCGATCCGGACGTGGCGGCGCGCCGGCTGCGCACGCTGCGTCAATCTCGAGCGGTGCAGAGCATGCAGCGCATCGGCTTCGAGCGTCTGGACGCACTCATGCCGCTGCTGTTGTCCGCCGTGGCGGAGAGCGAGGTGCCCGACACCGTGCTCGAACGCGTCCTCCCGCTCATCGAAGGGGTGCTGAGGCGAACAGCCTACCTGGCGCTGCTGCGCGAGAACCCCGAAGCCCTGGGGCATCTGATGACCTTGTGCGCCGCCAGTCCCTGGATCGCCGATCAGATCGCCCGGCATCCGATCCTGCTCGACGAGCTGCTCACGCCCGCGACGCTCTACACGCCGGCCGACAAGACGCGGCTGGCCGACGAGCTGCGCCAGTCGTTGGCGCGCATTCCCGAGGAGGACGAGGAAGCCCAGCTCGAGGCGTTGCGTATCTTCAAGCACGCCCAGGTACTGCACGTCGCGGCCTCCGACATTGCCGGCGCCCGGGCGCTGATGAAGGTCAGCGACTACCTGACCTATATCGCCGAGGTCGTGCTGGAGCAGGTACTGGTCATGGCCTGGCGCCACCTGACGCGCAAGCATGGCCTACCCATGGCGAAGGATGGCTCACGGTCTAGCGAGCCCAACTTCCTGATCGTCGGCTACGGCAAGCTGGGGGGCATCGAGCTCGGTTACGGTTCGGATCTCGATCTGGTGTTCCTGCATGACGGCGCGCCGCAGGGCAGCACCGACGGCAAGCGCGCCATCGACAATGCGGTCTTCTTCACTCGCCTGGGCCAGCGCATCATTCACCTGCTGACCGCCGTGACGCCGTCCGGGGCGCTCTACGAGGTCGACATGCGCCTGCGTCCCTCGGGCAATTCGGGATTGCTGGTCGCCTCGCTGGACGCATTCGCCGACTACCAGCGTCGCGAGGCGTGGACCTGGGAGCACCAGGCGCTGGTACGCGCCCGGGTCGTCGCCGGCAATCGCAGCCTGGGTGAGCGCTTCGCCGAGATCCGCCGCGAGACCCTGGGGCGTGAGCGGGACGTCGAGGCGCTACGTAGCGAAGTGGTCAAGATGCGCCGCAAGATGCGCGAGCATCTGGGCAGCAGCCAGAGCGACCGTGAAGAGGGGCTGTTCGATCTCAAGCAGGATGCCGGCGGTATGATCGACATCGAATTCCTGTGCCAGTATGCCGTGCTGGCCATGAGCGCCGAGACGCCGGCACTGATGGAGTACAGCGACAACATGCGCATTCTCGAGACCCTGGAGACCAGCGGCCGGCTTACCGCCGGCGATGCCGCGCGTTTGCGCGATGCCTACCTGACCTATCGGCACGTATCGCACCGCAATGCGCTGGCCAAAGCCACTGCTCGGGTAAGAGACGATGACTACCATGATCACCGCAAGACCGTGACCGCCCTGTGGCAGCGCTGGCTGGAGCCCGATGCAGCGGGCGGGACGAGCTGATACGCAGAGCGGCGTATGACGGACGCCATCCGAAAGGGTGGCGCTTTTTTGATCTATGCTTGATTCAGGATAATGCCGAAGCGTGCATGACGGGCCATGGTTACGCTCCATCCCGGTACATGCGGCATCGCATGACGGCAGGAAGCTGTAAGCCGGATCGAGTCGGCCGAGAGACAGGGAAGTCTATGTTTGATTGGATATCGCAGCATTCGAAAGTGCTGATGTTTTTTACCAACGTTGGCACGCTGCTCATCTGGCTGGTGTATGCCCAGTTGCTCTATCTGGGCTTCCGGCGTCAGCGTCGCCCGCGCCTGATCATCAACCGCGGCAAGAAGAAAGACATCGATGCACTGTGCATCATCAGCAACATGAGTGCCGAGTCGATCTTCATCGAGTACATCATCGCCGAGCTTAAGACCTCGAAAGGCACCATCACCATGGACGTGACCGACTTCGAGCAGGATTACAGCGAGGATGACGACCCGGGTAACGGCAGCGATGGGCAACGGCGGACCCTGACGCAGGGGAATGTCAGCGATAATACGCGTCAGGGGCCGCTCGATTCCGGTGGCTTCCTGCACATCGGCACGTTCGATGGCTTGATCAAGCGCCTGGCCCGCGAGGGAGACATCGAGATGGCCGGCCATCGTCCCAAGAGCGCAGATTTGCAGTTCGAGTGCCTGACCATCCGCATTATCGGCGTCTATGGATCGGAGGATATGCCGGTAGGTTCCGAGCGTAGCTTCGACCTGATCGACAATGAACACTATTGCACCTTGACCCCGGTGACCTGGGATACCCGGCGTCTGGCCTCGATCCGCCAGCGCCGCAAGTTGCGCAGGATGGTCGCCGAGCTCAACAGCAAGAATTTCACATCTTCCTCGTCGATACGCCGGGCCAGTAGCGAGGCGGATTCGGCATGAAGGACGCCTGCTCGCTACCGGTATTACCCCAGCTTTTCCAGGGCAGCATTCAGCCCATGTAGGTCCGGTGTGGTTAGTACATTGCCCGGAAACGGTGAGTGTGCGGCATCTGTATCGATGATGCCCAGGAAATGCGTGCCGTTGGAGCGTGCGGCGCGATAGTCATTATAGGAGTCGCCTATCATCACGGTGCGTTCGGGACGGTAGCCGTGGCGTGTGATCAGGTTGAGCAGACCGTTGACCTTGTCGGGTGGGGCGCCAATGACATCCTCGAATAGTGCATCGTAACCGCGCTGGGCGATGATACGCCGCAGCTCTGCCTGCGGGGTAGCTGACAGCAGGTAGCAGGGCAGGACGTCATGCCAGCGTCGTAGGAAGTCGATCGCACCGGGGATGGTAGGTGCCTCGGCGACCCTGGCTTCGACGCGCTCGGCGAAGGCGCTAGACAACTCGCGTATGCGTGTCTCCGAGATGGGCCGACCGAGGATATGGGCTTCGATATGATGGAATTTGACGTCCCGGGGCTGGCCGCCGCCGCGGGCCAGATAGGCCAGAATGGCGTTGCGAGAAGGCTCGGGTTCGTCGACATAGAAATCGGCAAAGACCTGCCGCTTTAGGCTTGCCGAGTCGAGTATCACGCCGTCACAGTCGAAGACCAGGGCATCGAAGCGGCTATCCCAGGATGACCTCATCCAAGTACTCCAACAGAAAAGCATGCCCGGGGTATTGGCCCGGGCAGGTCGTCACGAGGCGTTCTTGCTGCCCCGTATCATCCGCTTCAGCGGGAAGTTGCTCAACAGCAACAGGACGATGGCAATGGTGAGCACGATCGACAGCGGATTGGTGATCAGCTCGGTCAAGAACGCCGGCAGGCTGTCACCCACCGAGGCCATGGCCTGACGGTAGGAATTATCCATCAGCGGGCCAAGAATCACGCCGAGAATGATCGGGCCCATCTGGAAGCCGAATATCTTCAGGAAATAGCCGGCAATACCGAAGCCGAGCATCCAGTAGACCTCGGTCATGCTGTTATTCAACGAGTAGCTACCCACCACACACAGCACCAGAATCAGCGGGATCAGGATCGCCTTGGGTAGTTCGACCACCTTGGCGAACAGCTTGATGCCCATCAACCCGAAGATCAGTAGGAAGATATTGGCAAGTACCAATGCCCCTACCACGAACCAGAAGATATGCGGCGTAGTTACCATCAGCATCGGGCCGGGATTGAGGCCATGAATGACCAGGGCGCCAATCATTACCGCGGTCACGGCGTCGCCGGGCATGCCCAGCGTCAGCATGGGCACGAAGGCACCACCGACGGCGGCGTTGTTGGCGCTCTCCGGGGCAACCAGGCCTTCATAGGCACCCTTGCCGAACGGCTTGGAGGGATTCTTGACCGAGCGCTTGGCGTGGTCATAGGCAAACAGCGAGGCAATATCGCCACCGGTACCGGGCAGCGCACCGACGATGACACCGATGATCGAGGTGCGAATCGACAGCGGCAAAAATTTCAGCACCAAATTCAGCGACGGAATGATTTTCTCGACGTTCTGACGTACCGGTTTGACGTTGAGTTGATGCAATTGGAAGAACGCTTCGGCGACACCGAACAGACCGATCATCACCACCACATAGTGGATACCGCCCAACAGTTGCATGCTGCCCATGGTGAAGCGGCCCTCGGCGGTGACCGGGTCCATGCCCACCAGACCGATGACGGCGCCCAGCGAAGCCGCGAAGATGCCGCGTGACAGCGATTCCGCTGCCAGACTACCCACCAGCAGCAGACCGAGCACGGCAATCAGGAAGTAATCGCGCGGCGCAAACTGCAATGCGAATTCCGATAGCACCGGCGCGGTGCTGGCCAGCACCAGAACGCCGAGCAGGCCGCCGATGACTGACATGACGGTGCTCAGGCCAATGGCCTGCCCGGCCTCACCCTGCTGGGCCAGCGGATAGCCGTCGAACGACGTGGCCACTGCCGAAGGGGCACCGGGGATATTGAGCAGGATGGCTGTGCGCGAGCCGCCGTAGACGCCACCGCAGAACACGCCGACCATCAGTGCCAAGGCGTCGTTGACGTCCCAGGCGAACGTGAAGGAAATCAGGATCGATACCGCCATCGTCACCGAGAGACCGGGGATGGCGCCGATATAGATGCCTGCAAAGGTCCCGACTGCCGTCAGAGTCAACAGCGACAGGTCGGTCCACGACATTAGGAAATAGGCAAGCGAGTCAGCCATGGGAAGACCTCGTCAGGGTAGGTAGACCTGGAACAGCAGTTTGAACAGGGCGTAGATGATGGCGATCGCAACGGCGGCAATGATGGCCGAAGACACGAAGCGGCCATGGCGCAGGTAAACCATCGATACGAACAGGAAAAGCAAGGTGGCGATGACGAAGCCGAGCGGTTCGAGCAAGAGCAGGTAACCGATGGCCATTGCAGAGAAGACGACGATGGGCAGCGGAAAGTGTAACTGCAGGAACTGCCGGGCTTCGTCCAGGGCACCCTTGGTGTCCGGCTTGGGCTTGCGAAACTGGCCGGCGATGATCACGATCATCGAGGCGATCAGAATAAGGCCCAAACCAACGGGAAAGGCGCCGGGGGAGCTGATCGACTCGAAGCCCGGTCCAGAAATCCGGTATGCCTCGTAAAGTACCCCCAGGCTGAACAGCAGCAGCAAGATATTGAAAACGCGCTCGCCTGGCTGGAGTTTGGTGTGTTTGGACATGGGAATCTCCATGTAGAAACGGCGGAAGGGGCATGCCTCTTCCGCCGTTTCTACGCGCTAATGTTACGGCTTGGGAATACCGACTTCCTCGGGAGACACCTTGGCGGAACCGGCCTTTTCCAGCGCCCAGGCGGTGACGGACTGCCAACGATTCAGGAACTGTTCTGCTTCTTCACCCTGAAGGTTGAGCGACTGGGCACCGTTCTCGGATAGGAACTGCTGGAACTGCTCATTGGCGACACCTTGCTCGTAGGCATCGGACAATGTCTTCACGATGTCATTGGGCGTATCTTCACGCACGGCAACTGCCCAGAACGGACCCCACGGCAGGTAGGACTCGATCTGCGGTAGAGACTCGGTAATCGGCGGTACGTCCGGCAATTCCTCGATGGATTCCTTGGTCAGGATAGCCAAGCCCTTGAGACGACCAGACGCGATGTGTTCCTGTGCGGCTGCCAGGCTCAGCGGCATGAAGTCGATATGTCCACCCAGCATCGCAGTAATGCCGGGGCCATCACCACCGAAGGTGACATTACGCACGTCCAGCTCGTCGACGGAATTGATCATTGCCAGCACGGTGCTGGGCAGGCCGCCGGCGCCGGTGCCACCCATGCGCAGGGTGCCCGGGTTGGCCTGCGCCTCATCAAGCAAGTCACCGAAGTTGGCCCACTCCTTGTCGGCCGGCGCGGCGATGACGACCAAGCCCTGGCCGATCACGTTGATCGGCGTCATGTCATCGTAGGTGAAGTCGGCCAGGCCCATGATCGGGTAAAGCTGAGGGTTTTCGGCCCCGTAGAGGACGGTGTAACCGTTGGCCGGCTTGGTGAGCACGGTGTTCATGCCGATGACGCCGGTGCCACCGGGGCGGTTGGTCAGCACGATGCTGGTGCCCAGCGCTTCCTCGACGTGTGGCGTCAGGCTGCGTGCCACGTTATCGGTGGCGCCGCCGGCGCCCCACTGGATGATGCCTTCGATATTGCGTTCCGGATAGTCAGCGAAGGCAGAGGCAGCTAAGGCCAGCGTGCCAGTCGAAACGACCAAGGTCGCTAGAATGTTCTTCATCATGGCAGGTGTCCTCCGAGGATCTGATTATTTTGATGCAGTAATGCGGCTTTTGAATGCGCTTGTTCGCCAACCGAATGCTCGTCCTTACTGCGAACAAAACTAGAGTCGACACAGGATGGTGTCAATGTACTTTCCGCATGGTTACGACTAATGTAGAACGCAGTTTCACAAAAGCGCGTCATATCGCTATATGCTTGTAGCCTTGGCTACTTTACCACCCCCTAAAATCGGCCGAGAGGCTTTCTGTAGCGGTAGGCCTGCTTGACAATAGGTCCAGAAAAACGTCCATAATGCGAACTAAAGGACGCTATGCGAACATTGCCGGCAGTCGTGACTAACCTTGGTTATGGCGTCACTTCCCCCGGCCATCAGGAGACTGTCATGCGAGCCATTGCCACCGTATGCCTGAGCGGTGACCTGCGAAGCAAGCTGGAAGCTGTTGCACGTGCCGGTTACGACGGCGTCGAAATCTTCGAGAATGACCTGCTGTCGTTCGACGGGACCCCCTCTGAATTGCGTACCCTGTGCGAACGCCTGGGATTGAAGATCGTGGCGTTCCAACCCTTTCGCGACTTCGAGGGCATGCCGGAACCCCAGCGGACCCGTAACTTCGAGCGTGCCGAGCGCAAGTTCGATCTGATGGAAGAGCTGGGCACGGACTTCCTGCTGGTCTGCAGTAACGTGTCGCCACAGTGCATCGACGATCTGGATCGGGTCGCCGCTGACCTGCGCGAGCTAGCCGAGCGGGCCGCCAGGCGCGGCTTGCGCATTGGGTTCGAGGCATTGGCCTGGGGGCGGCACATCAGTGACTATCGCGATGCCTGGGAGGCGGTCAAGCGCGCCGACCATCCGGCACTGGGGGTGGTACTGGACAGCTTCCACATCTTGTCGCGTGGACTCGAACTCGACACCATGGCGAGTATTCCCGCCGACAAGATTGCCTTCGTGCAGATCGCCGATGCACCATTGATGGACATGGACGTGTTGCAGTGGAGTCGCCATTTCCGCTGTTTCCCTGGCCAGGGCCGTCTGCCGCTGCGTGAATTCATGCAGGCGTTGGTCAAGACCGGCTATGAAGGGCCGCTATCGCTGGAAATCTTCAATGACGCCTTCCGTGCCGCACCAACCGAGGCCACTGCCCTGGATGGCCTGCGCTCGCTGATCTGGCTGGAGCAACTCGCCGAGGGAGCAGCCTGGTCACTGGCGGAGCCGCCTGCCTCCGCCTACTCGGGCATTCATTTCATCGAGTTCACCCTGGACGAGGAAAGTGCCGCACCACTTGGCGAATTCCTGTCCGCACTGGGCTTCCGGCATATCGGGCGGCATCGCTCCAAGAATGTCGAGCTGTGGCGCCAAGGTGACATTCATCTGGTTCTCAACTTCGAAACCGATAGTTTTGCGCACACTTTCCGTCTGCTGCATGGCACCTCGGTCTGTGCCGTAGGATTCCGGGTAGGTGACCTCGACGCAGCCATGGCGCGGGCCAAGCTCTACAAGGCACCGGTATTCCATGGCCCGGTGGGCGAGGGCGAGATGGAAATTCCCGCCCTGCGCGGTATCGAAGGCAGCCTGGTCTATCTGGTCAACGATGCGCAGGCTCGCGACGTGCAGTGGAAAACCGACTTCATGCTATTCGAGGATGGTGACGTCGACGACGCCGGGCTACTCAATGTCGACCACCTGTCCTACGTGCTGCCGCCGACCCAATTGCTCGGCTGGCTGCTGTTCCATCGCACCGTATTCGGCTTCGATGCCGGTAGTGAACATGAAATTGCCGACCCGCGCGGCATGGTGGTCAGCCAGGCGGCTATCAGCCCCGACAGTTCGATTCGCATTCCGTTGACCGTCTCCTCCGCCCGGGACACCCTGCCGGGGCGTTTCCTGTCCGAGCATCAGGGAGGCGTACAGCAGATTGCCTTTGCCACCGGGCAAATTTTCGACACCATCGACGCCATGCGCGCCCGTGGCCTGCCGATGCTGCGAATTCCTGCCAATTACTACGACGACCTGGCGGCACGCTTCGACCTGGATGACGACCTGCTCGAGGCCATGCGGTCTCGCAACATCCTCTACGATCGCAACGATGATGGGGAATTTTTCCACGCCTATACCGAGACCTTCATGGGGCGCTTCTTCTTCGAAGTGGTCGAGCGGCGTGGCAACTATACGCAGTTCGGCGCCGTCAACGCGCCGATCCGCCTGGCAGCCCAGGCTAGCCAGAAGCGACCGGTTTCACGATAAGGAGAAATGCCAATGCGACTCGGCCTGATCGGCAAGGCAATCATGAATTCCAGCTCGCCGGACCTGCACAGGCGGCTTGGCGAACTGACCGGGATTCCAGCCACCTATGACCTGTTCGATGCCAACGAGATGCCCATCGAATCGCTGGAAAGCCAGGTCAGCAAGGTCATGGCCGAAGGCTACCGGGGTGTCAATGTCACCTATCCCTACAAGGAAGCCGCCGTTCATCTTGCGGATCGTGCATCGGAAGGCGCCCGCCTGGTCGGTTCGGCCAACACGCTGGTCTTCTCAGACGGGCAGATCCAGGCCGAGAACACCGATTTCAGCGGGTTCATCAGCGGCTATCGGGCTACCTTGGGCGAGCGTCCTCCCGGACGTGTGCTGCTAATCGGTACCGGGGGGGTGGGCAAGGCCGTTGCTTTCGGGCTGGGCAAGCTCGGTGCCGAGGAGGTCATCCTGATGGATCTCGACGAGAGCAAGTCCGCCAACTTGGCCAACGAGCTGAACCAGGCCGGCTTTCCAGCCTCGACGATAGCGCCGGGCAGCCTGGCCGATACTGCCCGGCGCTGCGATGGTCTGGTCAACTGTACGCCGATCGGCCACGAAAAGAGCCCGGGCTGTCCGCTGCCCAAGGACCTCATCGAGGCGAAACACTGGATCTTCGATGCCGTCTACGTGCCTGCGGTCACTGAATTCATCATGGCGGCCCGCAAAGCCGGCGCCCAGGTGATGAGTGGCGTCAGCCTGTTCGTGTTTCAGGGCGTGGATGCTTTCAAGTTCTTCTGCGAGGATGGCGAGACGCGTAAGCTCGCCGACGAACAGGCCGAGACCCTGTTCGCCCACTACAAACAGAAGCTGCTGAAGGAGCAATGTCAATGAGTTCGCACAAGGTGCTCGTCCTGCACGGACCCAACCTCAACCTGCTCGGCGAACGCCAGCCGGAAATCTACGGTTACGAGACATTGGACGACATCAATAACCGCCTTTACGAGAAGGCGGCGATCAATGGATGGGATATCAAGTGCCTGCAGAGCAACCATGAAGGCGAACTGATCGATGCCATCCATGCCGCACGGCGTGACGGCACCGGGCTGATCGTGATCAACCCGGCAGCTTACACTCACACGTCGGTAGCGATCCTCGATGCCCTGAATGCCTTCGAGGGCAAGGTGATCGAGGTGCACCTTTCCAACATTCACAAGCGCGAGAGCTTCCGCCACCATTCGTACGTCTCGCTGCGCGCCGATGCCGTGATTGCCGGCTTGGGCAGCAAGGGTTATTCGTTGGCGCTCGACACGCTGGACTGAACGGGAAAAGCGAGTAGGTAAGGCCCCTCGTGATCGAGAGGGGCCGGAGAGAGGTTACTGAGTCTGACGGGTGTATTTTTCGACCAGCGCTGTCGCATCGTCATACAGTTGCTGACCGTCCAGGCCGCGCTCGCTCATATTGCCAATCCACTCTTGAATCGTATCGTCGGCCGCCGATTTCCATGCAGCCTGAGCATCTGCAGCGATATAGATCATCTTGCTGTCATCGCGAGACGCCACCTTATCGATGGCGGCCTGCTCTGCCTGGTCCATGACCTGGCCGATGCGCTGAGCTTCCTGAAGCCCCGAATTGTCATCGATCACTTTCTGAAGCTCGGGCGATAGCCGGTCGTAGGAGTCCTGATCCATGGCCAGCACCATCATGGCGGTATACAGCCCATGATCTCCCTCGAAGAAGGTATGGTTTTTCGCCATGTCGAGCACGCCCAGGGCATCGGCGCTTTCGAACGGCAGCGTCAGTCCGTCGATGACGCCCCGGGAAACCGCTTCGGGAATCTGGGGAAAGGGCATACCGACGACCCGCGCACCCAGGTTGGCGAAGAAGCGGTTCATGGCTTTCGAGGGGGCCCTGAGTGTGCGGCCCTCGACATCGTCGGCATCTTCTATCGTGACATCCTTGGTATGGATTTTACCGGGCGTGTGCGCAAAGACGGCGATCGGATAGACGCCTTCGAGCGACTTCTGCATGTGCTGCGTGGCGTATTCGTGAGCGGCCATGCTGGTCGCTTCGCCAGTGGTGGGGATGAAAGGAAGATCGAAGGCCTCCGATTCGGGGAAGCGATTAGGCGTATAACTGAGCAGGGTCCAGATGATATCGACGACTCCATCCTTGGCCTGATCGTAAAGCGATGGCGCGGACCCTCCCAGTTGCATGGCGGGGAATATCTCGACCTGAATGACCCCGTTGGATTGCTCTTCGATCCGCTCGGCCCAAGGCTCCAGGTATTGAACCTGGACCGGTGTTGTCGGTGCCGCAAAATGATGTAGACGAAGCGTGACGGTGTCTTGTGCCAGTGCGGTCGTCGCCAGGGACATGCCGCTGGCGAAGAACAGGCTGGTCAGGAGGGTTTTTCTTATCGTCATTGTATTTCTCCAGATAGGTGAGTGAGTGCTGGCGCGATATACCTTGGCTCGGCGCTTGAATGGACCGCTCAAATGGGATAGTGGCGCGGGCCGAGCTGCAGGGTCATCCAGCGCAATTCGGTGAACTCCTCGATCCCCGCCTTGCCGCCGAAGCGCCCGTAACCGCTGGCCTTGACCCCGCCGAACGG
>NZ_JAKRFI010000007.1 GCF_022348165.1 Halomonas sp. McH1-25 | reverse complement strand
TTACCTTGGGAAAGGTTTCGGGGCCGACCGACTCGGCCCCACCGAACGGTTCCGGGAACTGAGTGGCGCCCCAGCCGTACGCGACGGCCAGGACGAGCATCAGTATGCCGAAGATGCGGTCGTTGAGCTGGGTCACTGGATGATTCCAACTTCCTTGGAGAGGGTCTCAATGTCGTTGATCTGATTTTCAACGAACTGCCTGAACTCCTCCCCCTGTACATCGAAAGGAATCAACCCATTCTGCTTCATGACGCCCTGCCACTCATCACTGGCATACAACTGATCCAGGGTATCGATCCAGTACTGCTTGGCATCGTCGGAGATATCCGCCGGCATGTAGAAGCCGCGCCAGTTAGCCCCGACCACGTCCACGCCCTGCTCCTTCGCAGTGGGAATGTCGCTGAGATCGCCGGGCAGACGCTCGTCGGCGAGAACGGCCAGCACGCGCAGGTCACCGGATTCCATAAAGCCCTGAGCTTCGCTGATATCCCCGGTAAACGCATCGATATGACCGCCAACCACCTGGGTCATGGCTTCGCCACCCCCGGTGAAAGGCAGGTACTTGATGCGGCTAAGACCTTCCACGCCGGCTTCCTTTGCCAGCATCAATACCTTGAGATGGTCCCACCCGCCCTTTGAGCTGCCTCCGGCGAAGCTGACCGAGTTCGGCTTTTCCTTGAGTGTGCCAAGAAGGTCCTCGAAATTCTCGATCGCGGAGTCGTCGGCCACCGCAATGATGCCGTAATCGGCACCCAGAGCGCCGATCCAGTTGACCATATCGGCATTCATTCCCCTGAACTGCCCTTGCGCCAACCGGGTCGTCGTTGCCGTTGAGGCAGCCACGAGCAGCTCCTCGTCCCCGGCTCGCTTACTGATGACGTGGGCAAAGGCCACGCCTCCACTGGCGCCCGGCATGTTGATGGTTTGAACACTGCCGGGAACCAGGTTCAGCTCTTCCAAGGTTCGCCCGACGCTTCGGCAGGTGAAATCCCAGCCACCACCCGGGTCGGCTGGAGCGAGGCACTCGACCTTGCCTTGAGGTTCATAGGCACTAACGGCAAAAGGAAAGGCAACGGTGCTGGCGACGACTGCTGCGCTGAGAAGGGCCTTTTTCATGGTGTGCTCCATTAACGACTCGTTGTTCTATGCAATGCAACTTGTTTTATAGAAGGGAATCTAGAGAGCACGCTTGCCCTTCGTCAATGGTGAACAGCGAAATGCCAACTAAAGTCGCAAGAGCATTTTGCCCGGCTGGAATAGCAACACGCATCCAATCTGCCGGCCTGCCTATCTTCTGGGCATGAAAAAGCCCAACGCCGCTGGGCGCTGGGCTTTTGCCTATAGGTCTGTCAGGCCGACTCAAGCTGGGCGCAGTGCTTTAGGCCATTGCCGCTCCAATACCGCTGCATACTGGGTCAGAAGGGGAACGTAGCGATCACGGACCAAGGCATTGAATCGCTCGCTTGGGCCGGAAAGTGCCAATGCGCCCATGAGTTCGCCTTCAGAGTTATAAATACCGATCGCTGCTGCAGACAGCCCTACCTGGCGCTCCCCACTGGAAACGGAGACCTGCCCTCGCGGGATCTCATAGTTAAGCACACGCCCTGCCGCCCCTCGCCCCAAGGGTAAGCGCACACCTTCCTCGAGGTGATGGCGAACTTCCAGCCGCCCATTTTCCCGTAAACGACAGACTCGCTCATCGCCATGGCGGATGTAGAACGAAGCGGTTTCCTCACTCGCATCCCGCAACGATTCCAGAATGGGCCGCACCAGATTCTCGAGTTGTGGCCCCTCGCCAGCCAGCGGCGCCATCCGGGCGAATGCTGGTCCCAACCGATAAATACCGCGTTCGTCACGCACCACATAACCGAAGACTTCAAGCGATGCCATAAGCCGCAGGATGGTGCTCTTGTAAAAGCCGGTCGCGTTTGCCAACTCGGTCAGCGAAAACTCGCGCCGGTCGGCTGAGAACGCCTCCAACAGGGTCAACGCCCGCTCGACGGCCTCGACGCGTCGTTGATTCATAGAGCTTCTCCTAAATGGGACCAAAGGCTAATGTTCTGATAGACGAAACTGGCTTGCAACGAAATGACCCCGCTCATATTCTCTTAGTCAAAACTTGTTCTATCTAGGGAAACACATGAGCGCACTACTCTCTGGCTACCGCGTTCTCGACCTGACCAACGTTCTGGCAGGGCCGTTCTGCTGCCATCAACTAGCCCACCTGGGAGCCGAGGTGATCAAGGTCGAACGCCCCCAAGGCGGGGACCTGGCGCGTCAGTTAGGTGCCGATCCCGAGCTCAACCGCGATCTCATGGGGGTTTCCTTTCTGGCCCAAAATGCCGGTAAGCGCTCAGTCACCCTCGATTTGAAACAGCCCGATGACCGTCGCCGCTTCCTTGAACTGGTCAGGGAAGCCGATGTGCTGGTCGAGAATTTTCGTCCCGGTGTAATGCAGCGCCTCGAATTAGGCTATGAGGCCTTATGCGAGGTCAATCCCGAGCTGATCTATTGTGCCATTTCCGGCTTCGGCCAGGATGGCCCCTTGGCCAACTATCCCGCCTATGACCAGATCATCCAGGGTATGGCAGGCGTGATGAGCATTACCGGCGCGCCTGACAATGCGCCCTACCGGGTCGGCTATCCACTCGCCGATACTGTCGGCGGTCTCACTGCAGCCATGTCCATCAACGCCGCCTTGGCAGAGCGGCCTCGTCGCGCCCATTTCATCGATATATCGATGCTGGAATCGGTGCTGGCCACGATGGGCTGGGCGGTCTCCAACCTGCTCATCGCCGGCAAGGAGCCCCGCCCACTCGGCAATGACAACGTGACGGCAAGCCCCTCGGGGACGTTCCGCACCGGTGATGGCTTGATCAACATCGCGGCCAACAAGCAGGAGCAGTTCGAGGCGGTCTGCCACATCCTCGGCCACCCAGAGTGGTGTCACGATCCTCGCTTTGCCGAGCGACAGGCGCGCCTGGACCACCGTACCGAGCTGACCCACTGCATCGAAGCCGCGCTGGGCAATGCAACTACCGAGCATTGGTGGCGTACATTGGTCGAGGCCGGCGTCCCGGCCGGGCCGGTGTATAGCGTTGCCGAAGCCTTGGCCCATCCCCAGGTGCGTGACCGCGGTTTGATCGAGCGCTTCGACGAGAGCGAGGTGGGCCGTCCCCTGGAAGTTGTCAGCGGAGGCTACCGAATTGATGGCCAGGCTCCCCGAGTTGCCACCCCGCCCCCACGCCTGGGAGCAGACAATCAAGAGCTGCTGCCCGCACATGCCGCTAACGATGAATGATCAACCGGACGATAACGCCATGACTCAGCTAAACGACGCAGCACAAGACCTTGACGCACGCCAGGCCCAGCAGTGGTGGCAAACCGACATCATCGACATGCGTCCAGGGGAGATCCGCTATCGCGGATATCCTATCGAGGAACTCATTGGCCAGGTCAACTTCGCCGACATGGTGTGGCTCATGACCCGGGGCGAGTTGCCCAGCCGCGCCCAATCGACGCTGCTTGAAGCTGCGCTGGTCAGTGCCGTCGACCACGGCCCGCAAGCGCCCAGTATCGCTATTGCTCGTATGGCCATGACCTGTGGCAGCAGCCTCAACAATGCCATGGCATCGGCCGTCAACGTCCTCGATGACGTACATGGCGGTGCGGGAGAACAAGCCGTGGAACTCTACCAACGTATTCTCGAACTACAGAACGAGGGCCGCTCTCTGGACGTCGCTGTCAGCGACGGCATCGCCGAATGGCAGCAGACACGCACCAAGATCATTCCCGGCTTCGGCCACCGCTTTCACCCCATCGACCCGCGTGGCCCGAAGCTGCTGAGCCTGGTGGAAGAAGCTGCCGCTCGTCACGAAGTGGCAGGCAGCTTCGTGGCGATCGCGCGTGAAATCGAACGCCAGCTGATCGCCAGGAAAAACAAACCAATTCCGTTGAATATCGACGGAGCGACTGCGGTGATTTACGCCGAGCTGGGCTTCCCGGCACCGCTGGCTCGCGGCCTGTTCTGCCTGTCCCGCTCGGTCGGCATACTCGCCCACGCCTGGGAACAGAAATGCCAGGGCGGCCGCAACAAAGGACCGATTCCCAAGGGCTGGCTATGGCCCTATGGCGGTCCGGAACAACGCGCGGTTCCCGAGCGCGACGCACGATAAAACAATTTCAATACGCACCGAAGGTATCACCGGCAATCCTGGAGAACTAACAATGAAAGTGAACAGCACGCCTCGCACCCTGCTCGCTCTGCTCGCAGCAACGACGATTGGTCTGAGTACCGCGCATGCCGATGACCTGGTCGTCAGCGCGACCTCACAAACTTCTGATGATTATGCGCTGGCCGTGGCATGGTCGAATCAACTGGCCAGGAGCGACGGGGATAACCGACTCACCGTCGTCGACAACGGCAGCGTCAACGGTCTTCGGCAACTGGCTTCCAAGCGCCTGGATATCGCGGTGATTGGCGCTCCGCACTATCTCGACGCCGTCAACAAGCGTGGTAATTTCAGCCAGGATCCGGACCGTCTGTCCGAGGCCTACCAGGACCTTCGCAGCCTTTTCGCCATCAGTACCAGCGCCGGCCAATATGTCGTGCGCGAAGATGCGGGCATTGAAAGCTTCGCTGACCTGGATGGGCACAGCATTGCCATTGGTCGCCCGGGCGGTAATGCCGGCAGAGTCAGCAGCGCTTTTCTGGAAGCTTACGGCTTCGAACCTGGCGAAGACGTCGATACTCAATACATCGATTACAGCGATGCCTTCAACCAGATGTCCAACGGGCGGCTCGATGGCACGTTCGTCTGGGGCGGCCTGCCTCAGGCAGCAATCGACAATGCCTCACGCACCATGGACCTGCGCTTCATTTCCCCCAGCGAAGACAGGATGGATGCCTTCAGGGAAAACATCACGGCCGGAGAGCATTACCGCCTGAAATCCATTTCCAGCGAGGAGATCGAAAACGCCTACCAAGGGCGTGTCGAGGCCGATGGCGACGTCAACTTCTGGACGTTCCCTTACATGTTCGTCGTCAACAAGGCCATGGATGAAGAGACCGCCTATGAACTCACCAAGTCGTTGTGGAACAACCTGGATTCCATCAAGCAGACCAGCGCCGCGCTCAACCTGCTGCGCCGTGACGAAGCGACAACGGGACTGACGGCCGAACTGCACCCCGGCGCCGAACGTTACTTCCGCGAAATCGGCTTGATCGAATAACGCGCTTCGAGAGATGGCCATGTCACCGCAACCCACCGCGCTACCCGACCCCGCTTTGCGGGGTCTGGGCCTGGCTGCCTGCGCCGCACTGACCCTGTTCATCGTCTGGACCACGCTGGGTGTGCGTTATCCGGCCCAGATCATGTATGGCATTGCGTTACTGCTTGGGCTTATTGCCACGTTCTCCTTGAAACCTGGCCTGCTCGCCCCTCGCTTTCCCAAGCTGGATCAGGGGCTGAGCGTTTTGCTGATTCTGCTCAGTCTCGCCAGCAGCGGCTACTACCTGATCGAATATGACAATATTGCTGCCTTCCGCGAGGGGCTTCCCAACACTTGGGATATCCTCTGCTATGCCACCGGGACGCTGTTGGTCTTGGAGGCCGCACGGCGAGTCGAGGGGTGGACGCTTGTCGCAATTGCCGGCGGTGCCCTGCTGTATCTCTTCTTTGGCCACTATCTCCCGGGAGAGCTAGGCCATCGCAAGCTGTGGTTCGATCAAGTGCTTGAAGTCAGTTACAGCTATCAGGGAATCTACGGGATCGCTCTGGGCGCTGTCGTCGATGTCGTGTTGATGTTCGTGATTCTCGGTGCCGCGTTACGCCATACCGGTGCCGGGGATTTCTTCAACTTCCTGGCGCTGCGGCTAGCCAACGGGCGCCGTTCGGGGGCAGCGCAAGCCGCGATCATTGGTTCGGCCATGTTTGGCTCCGTCAACGGCTCAGCCCCTGCCAATGTGATGTCGACAGGCGTGTTGACCATTCCCATGATGAAGCGCGCTGGCTACCAAGGCCGCTTCGCCGGTGCGGTGGAAGCCGTGGCCTCTTGCTCGGGTCAGTTGATGCCACCGATCATGGGGGTGGGCGCATTCATCATGGCCGAAATCTCGGGCATTGCTTATCCCATGATCGCGCTGGCCGCCATCGTTCCGGCCTTCCTATATCTGCTTGCCTTGTCTGCGGCAGTCGCCTTCGAAGCGGGCCGCCTACAGCTCAAGCCCGAAGAGACCGGAAACGACCCGTTTGACCATCGACGCAAGTCCCAGGGCATCGTGTTGCTGGGAGGATTCGCTACGCTGATCACCCTGCTGATGATGGGCTACTCGCCCACCTGGTGCGGCATGTCCGCCGCGACAGTCGTACTCGCGATCGCCATGCTACTACCCGATACCCGCCTGTCACTTAACGGGCTCAAGGATGTCATCGTCGACGGCGGGAGAGATGGCCTGGCTGTGCTGATCTCCTGTGCCGCAATCGGCATCGTGATCGGTGCCGTCAATGTCACCGGCCTTGGCGTTACGCTCAACCAAGCCATTGTGGGCTTGGGTGAAGGCCACTTGCTGTTGGCCCTTGTTCTTGCCGCACTCTGCTCGATTCTACTGGGCATGGGCTTGCCGACCGCCGCGTCCTATCTGATGGTCATCTTTGTCGCCGGCCCGGCCATCCTGGATCTGGGTGTCGATAAGCTGCAAACCCACCTCTTCGTTTTTTACTACGCTGTCCTGTCGGCCATTACGCCACCGGTCGCCCTGGCTGTTTTCGCCGCTGCCGCCATCACAGGGGAACGTACGCTCAGCATTGCCTTCAGTGCACTGCGGCTGTCCCTGGTGGCCTTCCTGCTCCCCTTTGCCTGGGTCTATCATCCCGAGATCAACCTGGAACCGCAATACCTTGAAAATCTGCCTTCGTTGATAGCGACCATCGCCATGATGATCCTGGCCACGATCGGGATCAGCGCCGCGAATGTTGGCTTCTTCCGCCGCAAGCTCAACCCCGTCGAACGCCTGGCAATGGTGTTGGCCGGCATCATCGCTTTGACTCAAGGACTGTTGCTTTCGGTCATCGCTTCAGTAGTAACCGCGGCCCTGATGTGGCATGCCTACCGCAGCCACGGACCATCCTCGACACACCGGGAGGTATCGCCATGAGCCTTTATGCGCCCCCTGAAACACGCTGGTGTGAAGTCTTCAGCGAAATTCCCGAGAGTCTCAAGCTGTACGATGCACCTTCCGAATGGATCGATGCCAATAAGCCCGGCCAGTCAGTCCCCAGCTTTCTGGAAGGGCCGGTTTTCGATGCTGAAGGCAATCTCTTCGTCACGGATATTCCCCATGGACGTATCCTGCGCGTGACGCCCGAAGGCCAATGGTCATGCATCGCGCATTACGACGGCTGGCCAAACGGTATGCGTTTTGGCCCCGACGGTCGCTTATGGATCGCCGATTATCGTCACGGCATTCTCGCCCTCTCACCCCAGGGCGGCCAGCCAGAGCCTATCCTGACGCATGTGGGCAGTGAACGGTTCAAAGGCGTCAACGATCTCTTCTTCGATCAGCGAGGCCGCCTCTACTTTACAGACCAGGGCCAAACCGGGCTTCAGGATCCCACTGGCCGGGCCTATCGCTACGATCTCGATACGCGTCGACTCGATTGCCTGATCAACAATGGCATCAGCCCCAATGGGCTAGTGTGCGACTTAGCGGAGAAGGCGTTGTTCGTTGCGATGACACGGGGCAACGGGGTCTGGCGCATTCCCTTGAAAGACCAAGGACCGGCCGGAAAGGTTGGCATGTTCGTGCAGTTGGCGGGCGGTGTTTCCGGCGCGGATGGTTTGGCGCTCGATGAGGCGGGAAATCTTTTCGTCTGCGATGCCGGCAACGGGTGTGTGTGGGTTTTCGATCCCCACGGCGAACCGCTTTGGCGACTGCGCTCGCCGACCAAGGGCCGAACCCTGACCAATCTCGCCTTTGGCGGGCCTGATCGGCGGATGCTTTACATGACGGAATCGGCCACTGGCGCGATAATCCGCATCGAGGTAGATAATCCTGGGAAAAAACTCCGCTATTAACCCCTCGACAGCACTGCACACCGCTCCAGTCGGCAGTGTGGGTGCGGGAACTGGCAGCCGCCTGGGGCCAGCATTGCCATGTAATGGCATTTAAGCTTCATACATTCGTCACTCCGGGCACATAGATTCGCCGCTCAATGAGCCCCAGTAGACTCGCCACCGTGGAGGTGAGCACCAGATAAATGACCCCAGCCCAGAGGAAGACCATAAAGAAGTCCAAGGTACGCGAACCGATATCCGAGGCGATGGCCGTAATCTCCACTACGCCGATGGTGTAGGCGATAGAGGTAAACTTGAGCTCGATGATCGCCTCATTGGACCATTGAGGAATCACCCGGCGAAGCGCTTGGGGTAACAGAATGTGGCGGATCGCTTGCCACTGAGTCATGCCACAGGATCGAGCCGCCACTAGTTGCCCCTTAGGCACCGACAGCACCGAACCCCGAAAGTACTCTGCCTGATAGGCGGCACTGTTGAGAGTGATGGCGATTACTGCTGCCGTAAAGGCATCAAAGACGATGCCTAGGTGGGGCAGCCCCAAATAAATGAAGAACATCTGAACCAGCATTGGCGTACCGCGGAATAGTTCAACGTAGGCGGTGCTGATCCAGTAGAAGAGCCGGTTCCCGTAGACCCTGGCCCAGCAAAGCATCAGCCCAAGGAAGAAGCCCAGGGTGATGGCAATCACCCACAGCGATAACGTGACCGGCACGCCCATGAGCAACTCGGGTAGCCACTCGATGCCGAACTCAATGAATTCCTGCATGGCTCACCCGTGCTCCGCTATAACGTTGAGGAAGGCTCGGGTCCGCTCGTGCGTGGACTCGGTGAACATGGTTTCCGGTGAACCCTGCTCGATGATGTGACCTTTCTCCATGAAAATGATCTCGTCGGCGGCCTGGCGAGCGAAGCTCATTTCGTGGGTTACCACTACCATGGTCATCCCTTCAACGGCCAACTGCTGCATCACTCTCACCACCTCGCCGGTCAATTCCGGGTCCAGCGCCGAGGTGGGCTCGTCGAACAACAGTACATCGGGGTCCATGGCAAGAGCCCGTGCGATGGAAACACGTTGCTGTTGGCCGCCGGATAGCTCAGCCGGGTAGGCGTCAGCCTTGTCACTCAGACCAACCCGCTCCAACTCGCGATGCGCACGCTGGGTAGCTGCCGCCTTGTCCGTGCCTTTGACCTTGACCTGGCAAATGCGCACATTGTCGAGCACCGTCAGGTGTGAAAAGAGGTTGAAGTCCTGGAAAACAAAACCCATTCGCGCTCGCATGGCGTCGATATTGCTGTCCAACACTTCATCGCCATTGAGATAAATGCGTCCGGCATCCGGCACCGTGAGGTAATTGATACAGCGCAACAGGGTGCTCTTGCCCGAGCCAGAGGGGCCGATCAGCACCTTGGTTTCCCCCTTGCGCAGCCCAAAGCCGATCCCCTTGAGTACCTCCAAGCCGTCGTAGGCCTTCTTTATGTCCTGCACGTCCAGAATCAGATCGTCGGCCATTATTGGCGTTCCTCTCGCGTTATTTTTCGAAACCAGGCACGGCCAGCTTGCGTTCGAAGGCGTACAGCAGGCTATTGCCCGCCCGATTGAGGATAAAATACAGCAACGCCACCACGGCAAATACGGTCAGCACATTGCCCTGAGTGCTGGTGATGATGTAATGCGCCTGGCGAGTCAGCTCGACCACACCGATGACGTAGGCCAGGGAGGTTTCCTTGATCTGCGAGGAGAATTCGTTCGTCCAGGGGCCGATGGCGTGCCGCCCCGCCTGAGGGAAAACGATGTGGCGGATCGCCTTTATCTTAGACATACCCATCGCCCGGGCAGCCATCATCTGCCCGGCAGGCACCGACTGGAAGGCGCTACGGAAAATCTGCGACTGGTAGGCCGCCGAGCGCAGCCCCATGGCCAACACCGCAGCACCGAAGGCCGAGATGTCCCAAACTCCTGAGATGCCATAAAAGAAGATAAACAGCATGATAATAATCGGCACGCCCCGGAAGACGCGCTCGTAGAGTACCAACGGCCACTGCACCAGCCGAGACCTAGGACCATAGAGCTGGACAAGGCAGATGCCCAAGCCCAGCACGAAACCGATCATCAACAAAGCGGCCAACAGCACGATGGCCACCCCAAGTCCCTTCAGTAGGAAGGGAAAATCGCGAAGCAATACATCGTATATATCCATACCGGCTTTCCTAACGCAACGGGCGCTTTCTCTACCGTGAAAGCGCCCGCTGTCATAGCGACTTAGTCGTTACCGAGCTCAGGAAGACCGGCCACCGGTTTCTGATAAGTATCGACATAATCGGGCATGTGGCCTGGAATCGCAGGTACGGTGACTCCAGGGATGTACTTCTCAACGATCTTGCTCCACTCACCGGATTCGTAAATGGCGAGGATACCCTGGTTCAGATCACCTAGGATCTCTTGAGGGTCGCCTTTAGATACCGCGAGTGCCAAGGGGGCACGAATAAAGATCTTGCCCGCCATTTTCACTGGCTTGCCCGCGTTGATGTACTCCTGAGCAGAGGTATCGTCGACAATGACCGAGGAGATGCGCCCGATTGCCATGTCATTGACTGCAGTGACGTAATTGTCGTACTTGGCCAGCTCGACATCGATATCGCTGGAATTAACAACGTTTTCTTCCATCCAGGCTTGCTGGGAAGAGCCGCCCTGAACGCCTACGCGAGCCCCACAACACACGGCGGTGAAGACGTTCAGGTCGGAATTCTCGGGCACCAGCACTACATCGTTGGTTTCCCACCACGGAATAGTGAAATCGATGTTCTCACTACGTTCCTCGGTAACCGTAAGGCCGGTAGCGAGAATGTCGATTTTCTCCGCTGCGAGTGCCGGGATCAGCGATGGGAATGGCATGTCTTGGAACTCGATCTCGATGCCGGTTTCCTCGGCTATCGCCTCCATAGCATCGATTGCGATTCCCTTGAATTCCCCCGCCTCCACATAAGCCCAAGGAGGGAAGGACGCCTCTACACCGACTGTATATGGATCTTGTGCGAAAGCGGTCGTAGCTAGCCCGCTGCCAATAGCCATTGTCCCCATAAGAGCGGCAGGCAGAAGCGATGCTTTTATTCCATTCATGATCGTCTCGCTTATTGATGAGTATTGTTATTTCGTCAAATCAATATGAGCGCGTCGTTTCACGACTGTCAACACGCCCCATTTATTCATTCGCATAATTTACATCGCGAAAATAAATGGCCGTACTTCAACAACCCCAGCTCAATCAGCGCGCTATATCGCTAGCCTCCGCCTTGCCCGACTGGCGACCGGCCTCGGTCAGCCGATACTCGAAGAAGGCCAACTTCTCACGGCGCAGCTCCGCTTCCGTATCGAGAACTCGGTGAATACCTCGGCCAGGACACGCTGATGCTCGTCGTTAATCAGCGCCATCCCACGCTGCTCGATCTCGCCGAAGCGGGCGGTATGGACGCCCTGGCGTTCGCCGGCGAAGCGGACCCATCATGGCGTTGACACCGGCAAAAATGTAGCATTTACTACGAAAATATAATAATCATGCATCGATAGACGGATGCACTACAAAATAAGTGCTCATCATGCCCGATCTCAAATATCTCTTGAACGACCCTCCCACGCGGCTGACCTCGGCCGAGCGCAAGGTGGCACGCGCGCTGCTCGATGACTTTCCGCGCGCCGGTCTGAGCAGCATGGCGCGCCTCGCAACCACGGCCGGTGTCAGCGAGCCCAGCGTCATGCGGCTGGTGAAAAAGCTCGGCTACAGCGGCTATGCCAGCTTCCAGCAGTCGCTGGTACAGGAAGTCGACGAGCGTCTACGCTCGCCACGCCTCCAACTCGACAAACAGCGTTATGACCATCCGGTGCCGGAAGCCTGGGACGACTACCTGGTGGGGGCCGGCAAGCTCATCGACGAGACCCGTCATCTGCTGTCGGCGCCGGATATCCTAGCCCTGAGTGAAATGCTCACCTCGCCCGGGCAACGCATCTGGTTGCATGGCGGCCGCTACAGTCATTTCCTGGCGGGTTATCTCCATGCGCATCTCAAGCTACTGCGTGGCGATTGCCACCTGCTGGCCGATGCCAGCGCTATAGACAGTCTGATCGACCTGGGCCAACGCGATGTCCTCATCGTGTTCGACTACCGCCGCTATCAGGCTCAGGCAGCAACCCTGGTGCATATCGCCAAGCGCCAGGGGGCACGCCTCGTCCTGTTTACCGATGTCTACGACTCACCTTTGCGGACCCTGGCGGACCTGATCATCAGCGCCCCCGTCGAGTCGCCATCCCCTTTCGATTCGCTACTGCCTGCGATGGCCCAGGTCGAGGCCCTGGTGCGTTGCCTCACCCTGACCGCCGAGTCCGGATTGAACGAACGCCTGGCCCGTATCGACGAAATCCGCGCCCAGTTCCATGTCCACCTGATCGAGGACGAATGAAGATGACCGCACCGGCCGACTCGCCCCGCGACCTCCCCTACCTGCGGCATGCCACCGCGCTACTGTTCGTCGACATGCAGGAGATCTGGGCGCGTCCGGGGCTCGATCCACACACCCAGGGAGTGGCTGGCGATTACTACTATGCCCGGTTGAACGGAACCGTGATTCCCAACCAGGTTCGCTTGCTCAATGCCTTTCGCGCCAACGGCGAGAACGTGCTCCATACCATCATCGAAAGCCTGACCGAAGATGGCAGAGACCGCTCCCTGGATCACAAGCTGTCGGGCATACATCTGCCCAAGGGCCACCCTCACGCCCGGGTGATCGACGAGTTGGCCCCCACGCCCAACGAGATCGTGTTGCCCAAGACCTCCTCGGGGGTCTTCAACTCCACCGCCATCGACTACGTGCTGCGCAACCTGGGTGTCGAGCGGCTGATCGTCTGCGGCGTGGTTACCGATCAGTGCGTGGACATGGCGGTGCGCGACGCCGCCGATCGCGGCTACCTCGTCACGCTGGTCGACGACGCCTGCGCGACCCACGACGATACCCGCCACCGAGCCTGTCTCGATGCCATCGCCGGCTACTGCCATATCACCGACACCGACGGCGTACTCGAGCGCCTGGCAGCGATGCCGGCGCGCTGATTCGATGCCCCAACAATGACAAGACGAGCCCCTCATGGACCTGATCAATATCGTCACTACCGACTTGACGGCCATCACCCGAGGCCGCGCCGTGCCGCTGGAAGCCCTGGATAACCATGCGGCAAGTGGCTGTGGCTGGGTGCCCGCCAACAGCGCGCTGACACCGCAGGACATCATCGCCGATCCCAACCCCTGGGGGTCGCACGGCGATCTCCGCCTGGTACCCGATCCCCAAAGCCGCATGCACGTGCCCCGCCCCAACGAGTCGGAGCCGGACCTGCATTTCGTACATGGCGACTTGCGCACCCTGGATGGCGAACCCTGGTCCGCCTGCCCACGGACTATGCTGGCCAGTGAGCTGACGCGCTATGCCGATACGCTGGGGTGGCAGGTGTGTTCCGCCTTCGAACATGAATTCACTCTCTCGGGGCTCGACGGTGACGCGCCCGCGTTTTCGCTACAAGCCCAGCGTGCGGCGGGGTCTTTCCTCTCTCGCCTGGCCGACGCCCTGGCGGCGAGCGGCAACGAGCCGGAAACCCTGCTGCCGGAATACGGGCGGCATCAATACGAAGTGACCTGCCGGCCGGCCCTGGGCCTGGCCAGCGCCGACCGGGCCGTCAACCTGCGCGAGATCGTGCGCGACGTGGCCAGGCAGTGCGGCCTTCACGCCAGTTTCACGCCGCAACCCCGTGTCGGCAGCGTGAGCAACGGCGTGCATCTTCATCTGAGCTTTACCGATGACCAGGGAAGGCCCGCCCTCCCCGGCAGCGAAGACGCCGACGGGCTCTCGCCCCTCGGGCGCCACTGGGCAGCCGGGGTGCTGCACTACATGCCCGCGCTGTGCGCGCTCACCGCACCATCGCCGGTGTCTTACCTGCGCCTGCAGCCCCACCAGTGGAGTTCCGCCTATACCTGCCTCGGGGTCCGCAATCGCGAAGCGGCATTGCGCATCTGCCCGACCACGACCCTCAGCGCCACGCCGCAGGCACGGCAGTTCAACCTGGAGTACCGCGCACTCGATGCAACGGCCAACCCGCACCTGGCGCTCGCGGCCATCCTCATCGCCGGTCGCCTGGGCATCGAGCAACGCCTGCCTCTATCCGCCCGCGCCGATCAGGACCCCGACTCGCTGGACGCCGCCAAACGTCAGGCACTGGGTATCCGTGCCTTGCCGCGCTCCCTGAACGAGGCCTTGAGCGAACTGAACCAGGCCGAAGCCTTAATCGCGCAAATACCCGAGGCGTTGCTTGCCACTTACCGGGCGGTCAAGCGCCAGGAACTCTCGAATGTCGACGGGCTCGGGAACGACGCCCTGTGCGATCACTACGCCCGGATCTATTGAGACGCGCCATGCCCAGCCCAAACACTACCGCCGCCCTTCCTTTCGACCGACCGGCCTACACGGTTCATCGTGAACAGGGCACGCACCCCGTGGTGCTGCTCTGCGAGCACGCCAGTCCCTATATCCCGCCGGCCTACGCCAACCTCGGGATTCCCGAGGGCGCGGAGCTCAATCACATCGGCTGGGACATCGGCGCCCTGGCCCTGGCCCAGCGACTCAGCGAGGAGCTGGATGCGCCGTTGATCGCCGCCAATTACTCGCGGCTATTGATCGACCTCAACCGCCCCCTGCATGCGCCGGACAGCATCCCATCCCGGAGCGACACCTGGTCGATTCCCGGCAACCGGGACATCGACGAGCCCGAGCGCCATGCGCGGCAACGGCTGTTCAGCGATTTCCATGGCGCTGTCGCCAGGCTGCTCGAAAGGCGCCAACGATTTGGACTCCCCACGCGGGTGGTCGCGGTACATTCGTTCAACCCCACCCTGAATGGTGTCGAGCGCCCCTGGGAGTTGGGGGTGCTGTACCAGGATGCCCACGACTATGCCCAGCGCCTGTTGCTGCCACTCGCCCGGCAAGGCATCCACGTCGGTGACAACCAGCCCTACCAGATTCACCCCAACGAGGACGTGGCCGTACCGGTCCACGGCGATGCCCGCGGCCTGCCCTGTGTCCTGCTCGAGCTTCGCAACGATCTGCTAGGCGACGAGCGGTCGATCGACGTCTGGACCAGGCGACTGTCTCCGTTGCTTTGACCCCTGCCTCATCGAGAACAACAACCCGAGGATCCCCCCATGTCCATCGAAGACTTCGGCTACAAACAACAACTGCAACGGGGCCTTAGCCTGACCGACCTGGTCATCTACGGCATGATCTTTATGATTCCCATCGCCCCTTTCGGCGTGTACGGCTGGGTATACGCCGACGCCGAGGGGATGGTGCCACTGGCCTATTTCATCGGCATGGTGGCGATGCTGTTCACCGCATTGAGCTACGGGCAGATGGCCAAGGCGTTTCCCATCGCCGGTTCGGTCTACTCCTACGCGCAGCGAGGCATTCACGAGCACCTGGGCTTCATCGCCGGGTGGGTATTGCTGCTCGACTACTTGCTGATTCCGCCCCTGCTCTACATCTTCAGTGCCCTGGCGCTGCACCATTTCTTCCCGATGATCCCCAAGCTGGGCTGGATGCTGCTGTTCCTGATGGGCGCCACCCTCGTCAACCTGAGGGGCGTCACGTTTACCGCCCGGGCCAACAAACTGTTCCTCATCGGGGAACTGATCGTCCTCGCCCTGTTCCTGACGTTCGGTTTCAAGGCTCTCTATGGCGGCATGGGCAGTGGCGAGCTCACTATCGTGCCGTTCTATGACCCGGCCAACTTCGATCTCAACCTGGTGATGACGGCCGTCTCGGTGGCGGTGCTGTCCTTCCTCGGCTTCGACGCCATCTCGACACTCTCGGAAGAGGTCAAGGGCGACCCGCGCCGCCAGATCGGCCGCGCGGCCTTGATCGCCCTGTTCCTGATGGGGGGCATCTTCATCCTGCAGACCTGGCTGGCCACCGACCTGGCCGTAGGCATGACCTTCGAGACCGCGGACACCGCCTTCTACGAGATCGCCTCAGCCGCCGGCGGGAGCTGGCTGGGCACGCTCACCGCGATTGCCACCGCACTGGCCTGGGGCGTAGCGGTCTCCATCGTCTCGCAGGCCGCCGTGTCACGCTTGCTGTTTTCCATGGCCCGCGACGGCAAGCTACCCGGCGCGCTGGCCCGGGTTCATACCCGCTACCGGACCCCGCATATCAGCCTGTATCTGGTGGCCGTGCTCTCGCTGGGGATCGGCATCGTCTTCCTCGACGCACCGGACGTGCTGGCCACGCTGGTCAACTTCGGCGCCCTGACCGGCTTCTGCCTGTTGCACCTGTCGGTGATCAATCACTACGTATTCCGCCAAGGGTCGCAGCGCTGGCTGGCCCACCTGGCCTTCCCGGCCGTCGGCCTGGCGATCATCGGCTATGTACTGCTCAGCATGAGCCACTTCGCACAACTGCTGGGAGTGGCCTGGATCGGTATCGGCCTGCTCTACCTGGCCTTTCTGATCAAGCGCGGTGGCAGCCTGCATATCTCGGATCCCGCCTGATCAGCGTACATCTCGGCCTCAGGGTGCTCTCGATTACAGATGACAATGCGGAGTCTTGCTCCGCATTGTCAGAGCCAAAAGGACGAACGTTTATCATCTGTCCTTCTCAACGCGCTTGTGCAGTAAATAGGTTATATTACCTCCGCCAGTTGGAGCAGCGCCTGGAGGTCAAGCTGTTGCGAAGAACGCCCCACGGCACGGCGCTGACGGCAGAAAACAGCGATCCAAGGTCGCATCGACGTTGTCGGCCGCTTTCATCATTGCAGCTAACATCGGGAGCCATGCCTCAGCCCTCCAATGCACGCTGTGACCGCCGCCACGTCCAACGTCATCACCCGGGGCAGTATGCCAACCAAGGCGTTGCAGGGCATCTAGCTGCTTCAAAGCGCCAGCTAACACAAGAGCTTTTACTAAAATCGCTAAGATTTTCATACCTCACTGATTAAAATGTTGTTATAGGTTGTATGCTTGCGCCCAAGGATTGCCCTCTCAACACGATCGTTTCCCAACTCCTGGCACAGGCTCAGTCGGTCAAGGATTTACCTGTGACCAATACAGTAACGATCCTTGGTGAATAAGAGTTTATTTGCCAAGCAGATCGAAGAATAGCCTAGCTGGGTGGTCAGCCGGGCAAGCCGACGCATAGTGCTTTCATCGAGAACTCCCCATCCGTACCGAGATGGATGTCGAGATCCTGGCGTTGTGCTTTCTTGTTCGCCATCAAAAGTCCTCGAACTCATCGCCAACAGTGGCCCCGCCTTCTCCTACCGACTCCTCCGACGGCCTTGCCTTCGTTTTTCCCCACCGGCTGCCCGTACTCATTGGGGCAACTGGTCCTGGACCAGTTCCAGGCCAGACGTCATATTTTAACGTTTATCGGCTTTTTTATCTCAAATGTAGATGGTTACGCCAACTCGATGCAGAGCTATTCCCAACAGGCAAATATCTGGCATACAGGGTTCGGCCCTTCGGGTCGAGCCCTGTCTAGGGCACCTTGATAGATAAGGATTGGAGGTTGTTCGCTCATACCGGCCTTGTTCGAGTGAGTTCACTGTCAACCGACCATGGCACGCCCTCTCCGACGAATCCGGCAGGATCGGTTATGACATCGAAGTGCCAGTCATGAATACCATCAGGCCATCAGCGCTGTTTACCGAGAACATGGTGGAATTCACCACCATCAGGGAAGCCCCGACTCGATTCAGTGCATGACGACCATCACCACCAGTACCACCGTCAGCAACAACAGGTACACCCCGGCATGGATGCGATCGGGAATGCGCCCGATCCATCGCGACGCCAGGCGGATGCCGAGCCATGACCCCACCGCCAGCGCCAGCAACGCGCGCAGATCCACATATCCCGCATACCAGGGGCCCAGAGCGGTATCGCTGGCCGACAGCAGTATATAAGTCGCGGTGCCACTCACCGCCATCGGCAACGACAACGGATTGGCCATCGCCGTGGCCGCCGTCATGCTGGCCCCTCTGCGGCGCATGAATGGCACGGTCATCACGCTCCCGCCAACACCCAGAAAGGCGGCGACAGTGCCGATGAACGTGCCTGTCATCGCTGTCACCCGGCGGCCCATGGGACGTACATCGCCACTCACCTGATGCAGGAAGCCAGGCCGCAGGATGGCATCCGCAATCGTGATCGCCAGATAGCCGATGAACACCCAGCGCACCCAGTCACCGCTCAACGACACTGCCGCCGCCGCGCCGAGCACGGCACCGATAGCGATATAGCCGACCAGCGGACGCACCAGATGCCATTGCACTGTCCGTCGCCGGTGGTGACGCCATGTCGCCAGGGAAGCCGCGAAGATCATCAGCGCGGTCGAGGTGGCCACCGCGATATGCATGGCCGCCAGGCCAGCTGCGCTATCCGGCCCATGGACGGCAACCAGTAAGGTGTACATCAAGGGAACGACGACGAAGCCGCCACCGAAACCGAACAACACGGTGGTAACCCCAGCCAACCCGCCGCAGAGAAGCAATACGCCATACACCGGAACTCTCCTGATGGAACTCAACGACAGGAACGATATTCCGGTAAGGAGTGGCCGACTTTCGTCGGTTGGCCAATAATCATTGTATTTCGGCCACGCTGACAACAAATGCTCAATATTCCTCTGGCGGACGTGGAACATGTGGCCCGGCCCATCGTGGCCATCGGCACCGACTACAGCCCCGGCATCGTGCTTGATTTTCATACCCATCGCCGTGCCCAGTTTCTCTACGGCATGACGGGCTTGATGGAAGTGGATACCGATGACGGCACCTGGATGGTACCGCCCTATAGCGGTGTCTGGCTGCCGGCGGGCAAGCGCCACCGGGTGCGGATGAACGGCGTCAGTACCCGTAGCCTGTATATCGAGCCTCTCGCGGCTCCGCGCCCCTCCCGCAGCTGCGAAGTGCTGGTCGTGACGCCGCTTCTGCATCACCTGTTGCTGGCCTCCGCAAACATGCCCGCGCGCTATGACGAGAGCGGTCGCGATGGCGCCCTCGCTCAGCTATTGCTGTACGAGCTGCAACTGGCGCCGTCACTGCCACTGTTCGCTCCTATGCCCCAAGATTTTCAGCTTGCCAGCCTGTGTAAGGATTTTCTCGCCCAGCCGCATATCCGTAGCCTGCCCGAGGACTGGGCGCGGCAACTGCATCGCAGCCAACGCACCTTCAATCGCCTGTTCCGTCAGCAGACCGGCATGTCGTTCGCGGTATGGCGCCAGCAGGCCTGCCTGATGGCCGCCCTCCCCAGACTACTCTCCGGTAGCTCCGTTACCCGAACCGCTCTGGAACTCGGCTACGACAATCCGGGCGCCTTCTCCAGCATGTTTCGCAAGGTGCTCGGTCAATCCCCTACCGCCTTTGTAAAATCGACTCTCCCCCATTCTTCATTTTCGGCCCATCGTAATTCAAATCTAACGGCAACTGTCAGCGATAACCACGCTACCGTTCTTATAAAACAACATTGAAACAATTCCGCGACATACTCAATAATGACTATAAATGGCATCCTCGCTATAGCGACTCAATCATTGAGCTTAAACGATACTACACATACCAATAATTAAAGCGCGCACCACACATACTCAAAATCTAATTGCACTCTTAAAAAGAAAAACCAATTATATCTTGGTATATATTTTACAAGGAATAAGCCATAAGCACCAAACCATCAACATCACCGATCGCTGTATAAGAATGCTGTACATCAGTGACTATTCTTACGAAATCACCTGGGCCCATAACTATTTCCTTGTTATTGTAATTGATTTCCAATGCCCCCGAAAAAACAAATATATGCTCAGTCGTGCCGGCCGCATGTGCCGGACTCTTAATCACTTCATTATGACGCATTCTTAAATGCCAGATCTCAGTTGATAGCCCTCTAGGAAGACGAAAAAGAAGTTCTTGACTGAACACCTCGGGATCAGGGGTAGCCCGTACAATTACTTCTTGTTCAGAGATATCTGGAGTAATCAAATCGCCAAGCGGAAGCCGCAACGCTACCGATATTGCATCCAGAGTCTCCAGCCTAGGATTTCCGTTACCAGACTCTAAAGAAGATAACGTTGCCTTGCCTATTCCAGCCAGTCTAGCCAATTCACCTAAACCAATCCCACGCTGCAAGCGTAGATTCTTAATTTTTGCGCCTATTTCTGCAGAAGATGAAGCTTGAGTTTTTATATGAGTCATTTCTTTACCCAGCGATGCTCTATAAATGACTACAATATACCTCAGCTTTTCCCAAGATGGAACATATGATTGACGCCGTACACTCAGGATATCGCTGTGGAAAGAAATGATCACCCTCAATAGAATAAGTGTACAAACTTCTATCTGTTAACAACTCCCACTCATTGATTTCATCTTTAGAGTAGCCCTCATCGAGACCATAAACCAGGTGTATGTTACAAGGCAACATTAGCTTATCAGAATATTTCAAAAAATGCTCGGACAATAACAAATCATATTTTAATACCGTCATGGCTAGCGAGTAAACTTTCTCATCATAATTCCTAAGCTTCTCAAGAGGCTCGTAATATCCAGCAAGCTCTCTAATTTGATCACAACTACTTTTTAAAGAAACATTCCCCACAATCTTATTATTTGCGGAAGGCGCAACATTGGATAACGCCACGAAATTGATTGAAAAATATTTTGAAAAATAGCAGGCGACCTTGTAACCCAAATATGCCCCAAGGCTATGCCCAACAATAACCATATCTTTAGCATGAGGCTCAACTTGGGAGCATAAATCTTTAACAGCATCATCTGAATTAATTAAAAAAGGCTCCCTCCAGCGCCTCCCTCGGCCGGGGAGCTCTAAGCAAATTGTCTTATACTTTTTTTCTAGTTCTATGCGTAGCTTTTTCATGTCTGCAGCGCCACCACCAGCAAATGGGAGCAAATATATGTAAGGATCTTGCGTTTCAGCAGCCATATTAGGCCTCAATCAATCTTCCAAGAAAAGCCGAGATAAAAATTAAAACACCACCTAAAAGCTGTATGGATGAGATTGTTTCCCCCGCGATCATCCATGCAAAGAAAGCCGCGAACACCGGCTCAGTTGACAAAATCAACGCCACCCTGGTAGAACTAGTTTTTTGTGCTGCGTTAAGTTGGGCCAAGAAAGCAAATGATGTTCCAACAACCCCCAAGTAAATAACTACCAACCATACGTAGTTTGGAATTACTGTAAAATCCACATCCTCAACATGGCCAATAAAAAAAGTACTAAAGCTAGCAAGCACAGCCACAAGCGATAACTCTACAAGGGTAATATTGGTAGTTGACACATTCACGCCCTTTGTCAAGTGTCCGAATAGAAAAATCTGCAGCCCCCTTACTACTGCAGCAAATAATATTATATAATCTCCAAAAACAAAGTTTACTCCAGAATAAGTTGGCTTGCTTAACAAATAGCATCCAACCAAAGCGAGAATAGCCAGCAGATAAACTGCAGCTCTTTTTTCAACCCCCCCAATTATTCTTTCAAACAAGGGGACAAGTACAACGGAAACAGCTATAAGAAAGCCAGCATTAGCGGCAGATGTATATTTAACCCCAGTCGTCTCGAGCGAAAGAATAGCAAACAAAAAAAGGCCAAGAAAAAATCCAATACCAATTTCCAACTTGCTTATTTTTATAAGATTCCCACTAAACAAATAAAGTAAGATCGGAAGCGAGAACAAAAACCTTGCGGCCAAAAATGTTTGCACATCTAGATACTTTCCTACTTCCTGCATAGCTACATAGCTAGACCCCCAGACAATGGCAACACCTAGAACGCTAACATCCGTAACAATAGCTCGCTTACTAGCTTGTACCTTAGCGACTTTGACGTGTGGCATGTTATTTCCTTATGCTATTATATATGGCTGCAATCATAACCTATTAACAGTTGTCCTTTTTTGCTCTTAATAGATCGAACATTGAAGTCCGTTATCATCCCTGTGCTTTTGACATGCGTGCCAGCGCAGCGATCTCTAATATTCCCGATACGGACCTCCCTTAGTCCGTTGCACAGATAAGAGTCCGATACGTTAATGTCTCCCCGGATTAAATTACTAACCTCATATTCAATTGATTCCTTTAAATCTAAACTATCCATTTTTTCTTCAAGACTGAACACCACCCGGGATTTTCCTGGCTCGTGATTACAACTATGGTAGGTAAATCCCTTGGCAGCCATCACAGCATTAAGTATATGCCCTGCTGTGTGAAGAGCTGCCAGATTCTTACGTTTGCCAGCATCTAACTCCGCTGTTACTAAACGAGGAAATTCACAATGGCTAGCCAAACGGAGGCACACTAGGCCACTCTCAAGTTTTTTCACTTCTATAACTTCAACATTTTCTACGGTGCCTGTATCACTCGGCTGACCGCCACCTTTAGGGTGAAAAATGTTATTTTCAAGCGCTATCCAGTTAGCTTCATTTATGCAGCTAACTTTTGTGTATGTGCTTTTTTGGGTAAACTTATATGTATTTTTTAAGTATACTTGCTCTTGCATGCTGCCCCCTTGGAACAAGGCCCGGGATTACATTAAACTCCCCCAGGCCTTATCTCGCCTCAAGAACACATTAACACTTAACAATGTAAGGAGTGCCTTTGAGAGTAGTATCGCGATATTTATTGACACCACCAGTCATGTCCTTGCCGCTAACAAGCACATTGCCAAAATTGTCAAGAGGAATTATTCCACCGTATTCCTGAACCACATCAGTGTTGGGATAAACGATGACATTAGAGGGAACGTAGCGAGTTGCAAACCCCATTCTATATTGTTTTCGATCAGTGTGTATGTTAGGAAGTGATGCATGCATTAATGTTGACTTAAACCTTCTTTATCAACTGCATTTATTCGTTCAGGATTGAACACCATGGTCTTCCGCTCATCATAATTCATTTTCTTATGCGTTCCAGGAATAAGTTGCAAGCACCCATTTTCCTTCGTAGAGTCTGTAAAAGCTGTCCAGACTGTTATAGTTCCTCCATTGAAGTTATCTTCGTTCTCGCCCGGCCATAATATTTGTGGTTTACCGCTGGCATTAGCAAATGTATCAGCTTGATGCCAGTCTGTCCCTTCATCACCTGGATATTTGGGGAAGAACTCGGTCCTCCAGCAAAGAACATTTTCTCCTAAAATAGATGTCACACGGTCAACTATTTTCTTGTTGCAGATATGGCAAGCAAGCTCATCAATATCCAAATGGCGATCATAATTTGAAATATTGGTAACTCCGCCATGCGCATCTACCGGATATGCTGCATGGCTTCTATCTGGGAGCTGCCTTCTGATCTTATCCCATAAGGCATCCATTTCATCTGGCGTATAGATTGTGAAAGGGCCAATAAAGCCATTCTTCTCGAATTGGACTAGCTCATTAGCTGTAAGACTATACACTTGCGTTTGGTTAGTCATATCATATCACTCCTATTAATTCGAGTTTGCTACCGCGTTATTAATACTTTGCTGTAACAAGCTGAGCATAGAAATTTTCTTTCCATATTTCTTTTCATATCTATCAAGTAGCTCAACCGCTAGGAGGGAGTTTCCTCCTACATCAAGGAAGTTATCATCACCACTAATATCCCCGTCATCCAACGCTTCTCTAACCCAGCTCAGGAAAATAGCTTCATATTCTTGTTTATTCATATTTTTCATTTGCAACTCCATTTTTCCACAAGAAAATCTCTGTCAACCTTTCCATTTACCGTATGAGGAATTTCCTTTACAGCAATAAAGTAGGTTGGGACCATATAATGCGGTAACAATCTCCTAGCCATAACCTTTAGCTCTCTCCTTGTAATTTCCTGCCCCGGCTGCAAAATGTAGAAGCATGCTAAATCACCGCCACTGACCTCATTATCAACACGAGCTACTGCAGTAAGTGACAATGCAGAAATTGAAGAAAGCCTAGCTTCAACTTCAGCAAGCTCTACTCTATGTCCTCTAATCTTTACCTGATTATCATTGCGACCCAAATACTCAAGATCACCATTAGACAACCTTCTTACCACGTCGCCACTTTTGTAAAAGACACCTCTTTTCCAACCTAACCTAACGAAGCGACTCTTCGTCTTCGCACTATCAAACACATATCCTTTTGAAACTTGCAATCCGGACAGGTATAGCTCACCTACTTCAGCTTGGTTTCCGTCACTATCAAGTATTTCATAATCAAATCCCGGCAGGACCTTACCTATATTCGACCCTTCTCCTATAAGATCTTGCTCATTTAATTCGTGGTAGGTAGCATGGACTGTAACCTCAGTTATTCCATACATATTTACAATTTTTACCTTTGAACTTTTGAGAAATTCAAATGCATCGCCATATACTTTAGCATTGAGCCTCTCTCCTCCAAATATAATGTAACGTAGTTTACAAGAGCTCTCTACAACCAAGCCCTCCTGAAGCTTTTTAAAAGCTGTTGGAGTTTGATTTAAAATAGTAACCCCGTTACTAATAATATATTCTGCCAGGGCGCTGCTTTCGAGAACCGTTATTTCATTGGGTACTAATAATTTTGCTCCATGCCATAGTGCTCCCCAAATTTCCCACACTGAGAAGTCGAAGGCAAACGAATGACAGAGCATCCAGACATCACTGTGGTCAAAAGCGAAGAGGCTTTCTGTATTCGTTAGCAATTGTGCAATATTGTTATGGGTAACGCCTACGCCTTTAGGGCTTCCGGTAGTGCCAGACGTATAAATAACATAAGCCAAAGGATCGCGTCGTTCATTAAAAGGCTGTCTTTCCTCTTTACTCCTATTCAGCTTCGATAGTTCAATTCTCCCAGATGACTCATATATCTTTGCTTTGGGCTCAGAATCATTAATTATATAATCCGTTCTCTCCGGAGGATTCCTCAAGTCTATCGGGATATAATAAGCTCCCAATTTCAGCACAGCGAGCATACTTACAACAAGTTCGCATGTGTGAGATAGTGATATTGCAACTCCATCTCCTTTTTTTATTCCACGTGCAGCTAGCTGGTCCCGCCTCTTATTAGACCGAACATTTAGTTGTTCATAGGTCAATGTTTTTTCCTGATCGCTAACCGCTATCTCATTAGCGTAAAAAACAGCATTAGTTTCAAACTTCGCAATTAAGGCGGACTCTATGTTGAGATCAGAATCTCCATTAATTTCAGAATCTCTGCCTATTCCGACACAGGGGGTAACCATCGCTCCCTCCTTTGTTCGCCATACGATTCTCAACGCCAGCTTACCGGGCACATGGAACGGATATTGTTCGGTATGCTGTACTTATCGTATAGCATACAGAACAATAGCCATCAAACTTATTCAACTTCCCAACTGTAAATTATGCGTATCCAATTGATATAGAATGGGATTTTCTCCTGTTTCGGCACTCCGGTCAGATATGCCTTCAAGGCGTTCTCGCCCACCGGCAAGGTGCCCTGCCTAAAGGATGAGGATTTACTGGTCTGGGATTCCCTGGCCATCGTCGAGTACCTGGCAGAAGCCCACCCGGACGTGTGGCCAGCGGATAGAACGGCCCGCGCCTGGGCACGCTCGGCGTGTGCGGAAATGCATTCGGGGTTCATGGCCCTACGCGATGAATGCTCGATGAACTGTGCCCTGCGGATCGAACTCGGGACAACAAGCCCGGCGTTGGAGAAAGACCTGACTCGATTGATGGCACTGTGGGCGGATGGCCTTAAGCGCTTCGGTGGACCCTGGCTGGCAGGCGAGACATTTGGCGCGGTCGATGCGTTCTACGCACCCGTGGCGGTTCGCTACCGCACCTATGGGCTGACCCTATCGGCACAGGCCGAGGCCTATGCGGAGCGCTTGCTCGCCCATCCGGCAGTTAGCGCATGGGTGGAACAAGGCATACAGGAAACCTGGCGCGATGACGCGCACGAACAGGACTGCCTGCGCGGGCGTCGCGTCCTGGCCGACCTGCGTCAGGCCTGAAACGCGTTAATCCACGTACCCGCCGCAACGCAGGCTATGGCACTCAGCTGTACAGCGCCTCGACGCTTCGATAATAGCCCGTGCAGGCCCAGGAACCAGCTACGGAAAAAATGCTTTTTAACACCATACTTCTGGATAAATACTCGGCCTTCTTCCCTAAATACAGGACCATAACCTTAATTACCAGCACGTAGCCGATTTTATGGGAAGGGCTGATAGACTCCTTTACATAACGGCTCTGCTACCAGCGGAGCATCTCGTATCCACTGGCAAGGAGACCTTCATGGCCCGCAATATCATCGTTCTGGGTGCCGGCGTGGTCGGCGTATCCGTGGCCTGGCACCTGGTGCGTCGCGGCCATGACGTCACGCTGGTGGACCGCCGCGAGCCGGGGCTCGAGACCTCCTTCGGCAATGCCGGCATCATCCAGCGCGAGGCAGTGCGCCCCTACGCCTTCCCCCGGGATATCGGCACCCTGCTGCGGGTGCTGCCCAACCGCGAGGTGGATATCCGCTACCGCCCCACCGGCATGATGAGTGCGGCGGGCCCGCTATTGGATTACTGGCTGAACTCGAGCGGCGAGCGCTACGCACGCATTGTGCGCGAGTGGGCATCGCTGATCATGCGCTGCCAGGAGGCCCACGCGCCGATGATCGAAGCCGCCGGTGCCGAGGCGCTGGTGCGCAAGGGCGGTTGGCTGGAGCTTTACCGCACCTGCAAGGAGTTCGAGGAACGCCAGCAAGTGGCCCAGGAGAATCACGAGCGCTTCGGAGTCGAGTACGAGGTGCTGGGTGCCGAGGCGCTCTACGCCAAGGAGCCGCACTTGGGCAAGGGGCTGATCGGGGCGATCCACTGGACGCAGCCTTGGATGGTCTCGGACCCCGGCGGCCTAGTGCAGGCCTATGCCCGCAGCTTTGCCGAACAGGGCGGCCAGGTGAAGCAGGCCAGCGTCGAAGACGTGCACCAGGTGGAGGGTGGCTGGCAGGTCAAGACCAGCGAGGGGGATCTGGAAGCCGAGCAGGTGGTGGTGGCCATGGGCCCCTGGACCGGTGAACTGCTGGCTAGGCTGGGCATGAAGGTTCCGCTGTTCGTGAAACGCGGCTACCACATGCACTACTCCGCCGAAAAGGAGGCCAAGCTCAACCACTGGGTGATGGATGCCGAGAAGGGATTCCTGCTCGAACCCATGCGCGCCGGGATTCGGCTGACCACCGGCGCCGAGCTGGCCGACCTGAACTCGCCGCCCCAGTACAAGCAGTTGGCCGCCGCCGAGAAAGTGGCACGCAAGCTGTTCCCGCTGGGCAAGCGTCGCGACAGCCAGCCCTGGAAAGGCGCCCGCCCCTGCCTGCCCGACATGAAGCCAGTGATCGGCCCGGCCCCCGACAAGGCAGGGCTATGGCTCGCCTTCGGCCACGGCCATCAGGGCTTTACCCTGGGCCCGGCCACCGGCGAACTGCTCACCCAGATGATGGAAGGCGAAGCGCCCGCGGTGGATATGACCCCGTTCCGCGTCGATCGCTTTTGAATGTGAGGTTAATACGGAAGCGGGCGCCCTTGAGGCGCCCGCTTTATGCTATCTACTTGCGACTCCTCTGTCCCTTGGCAACCATCCATTCGTGCCTTGCGCACCAGTGCCATCGCCGCTTCCCACGCGTTGGCTTCGAAGCGTTGCGGTGCAGTGTCCAGCCATGGATCAGGTGATTGCACAGGACACGCGTGTCCACTGGCGAAAACGAACCGCATGCCGGGAGTTGACGCGGTAGCCCATGGAAATGAGAGCCGGACTCGCCTCCGTACCTGACGCTAGCCCTCTTAGCGAGCTACCAAGGATTCCTTGGTAGTTGCGCTTTCTCCAAGTTCTTCGTTAGCGTAGATATTTTTGAGGTGAAGACTAATATTGCCTGTCGAAGTGTCGTACATCTCGGTCATCTGCCGCTGTGTCAGCCATACTGTCTCGCGACCTTCGTCCAGGCGAACTTCGACGGCCTTGTAGGCATCTTCGTAGATTAGTATCTGACGCTGTTCGTTCATGTCGACCTAGTCAAAAAGCGCTCAATAACAGAATGTTATAGATTGTTGATCGAACTATTCTTGTCAAACTAACGTCGCAACGATAATTTCTGAATTTCAAAAGGAAACCTCAATACCACTATCTTTTCTTAGCGCTTCCAACTGGCACAACTCCCAGCTCCCGCCAAACCATAGGATGTATATGAAAGAAGGAAGATCTTTTTGCCTCACTCTCTGATAACATTAAATCATTATCTTGATACCAAACCACACTTGAGTATGCATCTTGCTTCACGCCTATCACGCCAATTCGGTAAAGTATCGTAATAAACTTATTGAGAAAAGAAGACCTGCTTATCTCACTGTTTTCATAATATGATACTGCCAATTTCCTAACAGGGTCATTGCCAGCCTGCTCTTCAACAATCATGTCATACGCAAACTCATCAATTTCATCTTTAGAAACATCCGAATGTGTGAAAGTTGACCTTTTCCTTCTTAACAGGTTTACATAGCGATAGAAAAGAGGATAGTCTGCTCCCCACTCGTAACCAAGGCTAGATATCCTCTCTTTGGAATATGCAATTTCGGCTTCTCTCACTAAACTTGCAGTAATCTGAGAACGATTCTGAGCAAGCTCTATGCATTGGTTAATATAAACAATTATATCTCTCGGCCTCATCAAGGTTCTATCCATAATGAAATCCATGCAAGTTTGGTTGCCCACATGACTAGGAAAAACATCTTCGAACCTTGCAGACTTAGATGTATATTGCTCTTTAAGAAGCTGTCCTATCCTCTTTAAAACTAAATCATACAGATCTTCTCTACTCCATTTTATAGGCAAATAAAGATCTCTATATTTTTCCGGCTGAAACCCTTGGTAGTTTGTTTTTTCAATAACCCTATCTAGAAGATCTTTCCTAAGAGCAATCAGTATTTTTACAGGCTCAATATTCCTAAATGTTTTAATGGTATCTATTAAAGACCTAATGAGCTGATAACGCAAGCTGTCATCAACCCAATTCTCATCCAGCTTATCTATGACTAAATAGTATTTATTCTGGGGGTCTGTAAAAACCTCCTCCCCCATAAACCTAATGAGTTCGTTCAGCTTTTGTATTTGTACACTGTTAACTATTTTAGTAGCTCTCTCGGATACTTCTATCTTTTGCTCTTCCGTTAACTTTCTAGCTCCTTCAGCAGTAACAGGCACTCCGTAATCTGAAGCATTTATACCTGCCGAAAGCTGATCTTCTATTCTTTTTGTCAGCTCTTGTATCCTTACATCTGTCTCCAACCAGAACTTATCACCCCATTGCTTAAGATACTCTATAGCCCGCTCACGCTTTCTGTCTCTACTAAAGCTAAAAGAAAATCTATCAAAGAAACCTCTAACTTGATCCTCATTAGTTATTTTATATTTTGACTTTATCAACTCAACAGCAAAAATATGCCTCCATAATAGCTGAAAAAACAAATCGAGACTAACACCAAGCTGACTAACAAAACTCAAAATATTTGAATTAGATATATAGCTTAAAGAAAGCTCTTCAGGGTGTATCTCAACAGTATGCTCGCAATCATTTTTTATTTTTTCTAATAGGGCACTTTTTCCTGAACCTGTCCTCCCCAACAAAATACTGTGCGACGATGTTACATCAATCGCAACTTCGTAGTCCCCGGTATCTATAAAGCAACTCTGTAAGAAAGCATGATCTTCTTCTGCTCCCAACCTACCAATCGACATATGCTTCCTGAATCTAAATCCTGTCAAACTACTTTTTTTCATAAGTCCGTCTCTAAAATTAAAAAATCACATCCTTAAAATCGATCAGTGTTTAATAAAAAATTGATCCAGCCACCCCATCGCCCGGTGATGACATCCTTTCCCTGCGACCTCCTACGCATCATTTCTTTCCATCTTCTATCGGCCGCTTCCTCGGAGCCTTAACCATAGTTAGCCTTAGCATAGTAACGTTTTGCAACAAAAAAGCCTGCCAGTAAAGGCAGGCTTTCGTATGAGACGGGTGATGCAGTAGGTTTAGGCGGCTCTCGCCTGCCCTACCAGGCTGATCACTCCCACTCGATCGTCGCGGGCGGCTTGCTGCTCACGTCGTAGGTCACGCGCGATACGCCGCGGATCTCGTTGATGATGCGGTTGGAGACCTTCTCCAGCAGCTCGTACGGCAGGTGGGCCCAGCGGGCGGTCATGAAGTCGATGGTTTCCACGGCGCGCAGGGCGATGAACCATTCGTAGCGGCGGCCGTCGCCGACCACCCCGACGGATTTCACCGGCAGGAACACGGCGAAGGCCTGGCTGGTCTTGTGGTACCAGTCGGCGTTGTGCAGCTCCTCGATGAAGATGGCGTCGGCTTCGCGCAGGATATCGGCATACTCCTTCTTCACTTCGCCGAGGATGCGCACGCCCAGGCCCGGCCCCGGGAAGGGGTGGCGGTAGACCATGTCGTAGGGTGGCCGAGTTCGCCTCCCCAGAATCGCCGCTCCAGTACAGCAGCTGGCCACCGAGAAGGTAGCGTGCCAGCTGTTCCCGCTGGGCAAGCGTCGCGACAGCCAGCCCTGGAAAGGCGCCCGCCCCTGCCTGCCCGACATGAAACCGGTGATCGGCCCGGCCCCCGACAAGGCAGGGCTATGGCTCGCCCAGATAATGGATGGCGAAGAACCCGCAGTGGATATGGCCCCGTTCCGCGTTGATCGCTTCTGAAGGTGAAGTCAGTACGAAAGCGGGCGCCCGCTTGGTGCAATTTGACTCGGCGCAGGGATACTCCGCCGAAGGCGATGACGGCTGGCGCCCTACAACAAACCCCGTGCACCTGTGATGCAGTATGAGCATACGGTGGTGACTACGGATCGCGGGGCGACTGTCGTGACGGAATACCCATCTCACTCCGCATGGCCGAGCCCTGGTGGCAGGCAGTGCCATCGATAACGGGCTACAGTCAATAGCCGGACAAGTACAGCCCACCGGCCAAAACTTCGTCCAGAACGTTGATTGAAATGTGGGGCTTATCGGACATGTATCAAGCTATAGGGGTAAGCGCCTAGAAGTGGAGCCGGCTTGACTGCGAGTCATACGGGCTCCAAAGCGATGAAATCAGGATGTCCACTGATTGGAAAGCAGCTCGGCCTGCTTGAGAATCAGCTCGATGACTTCCGGCGACTTGTCCGGCGGGTATTTGTAGCGCTGCAGCGTTCGGCGCACCAGAATGCGCAGTTTAGCGCGCACGCTTTCCCGCACCTGCCAGTCGACGGTGGTCGAGCCACGCAGCTTGTTGGTGACCTCGACCGCCAGTGCCCGCAACTTATCATCACCCAGCTCTCGTACCGCGCTTTCGTTGGTGATCAAGGCGTCGTAAAAAGCGATCTCGTCGGGGTTCAGGCCCAGCGCCTCGTCGCGTTCCATATCGGCCTTGAACTGCTTGGCCATGGCGATCAGCTCTTCGATCACCTGCGCCGTTTCGATGCCGCGGTTGTTGTACTTGCGCAGCGTCTCCTGCAAGCGATCCGAGTACTTTTTCTCCTGCACGGCGTTAGTGCGCGTTTTTGCCTTGATGTCGTCCTTGAGCAGTTTCTCCAACAGCTCAACGGCCAGATTGCGATACGGCATCTGGCGTACGTCTTCAAGAAACTCATCGGAGAGCAGCCCGATATTGGGCTTGTCGAGCCCGCAGAGCGCGAACACGTCCGTCACGTCCTCGGCCACTACGGCGTTATCGAGGATCTGCTTGAGCGCGGAATTTTTCTGCTCTTCACTGCGCGAGCGATTCACGCTGGTATGTTTGACCAGTGCCGCCTTGATGGCCGAGAGAAACGCGATTTCCTTGTGCAACGCCTTGGCCTCATCCAGCGTGCTGCACAGCGAATACGCCTTATTGATTTTCAATACCGTATCGAGAAAGCGCTGCTTACCCTTTTCCAGACTCAGGATGTAGTTGGCCGCCGGCGGTAGCAGTTTATGCGGCGCCTCTTCGAAGCCGCTGTAGTCGAAGCCTTCACGGTTGGCGCCCTTGGCAAACATGCCGTGGATGATATCGAGCTTCTCTTCCAGCACCGCGAAGGCTTCCTCGGCGCTGTAGGTGGGCTGCCCCTTGCCGCGCGAGTCGGTATATATCTTGAGGGCATTTTTCAGCTCGTTGGCGATGCCAATGTAGTCGACCACCAGCCCGCCGGGCTTGTCCTTGAACACCCGATTCACCCGAGCGATGGCCTGCATCAGGTTGTGCCCTTTCATGGGCTTGTCGACGTACATGGTATGGCAGCACGGCGCGTCGAAGCCGGTCAGCCACATATCGCGCACGATCACCAGCTTGAGCGGGTCCGCCGGGTTCTTGAACCGCTTCTCCAGCCGTTTCTTGGTTGTCTTGTTGTAGATGTGGGGCGTCAGCAGCGGGCTGTCGGCGGCCGAGCCGGTCATGATGACCTTGATCGCGCCCTTTTCCGGGTCGTCGTCGTGCCAGTCCGGGCGCAGCGCAACGATCTCGTTGTAGAGCTGCGCACAGATGGTGCGGCTCATGGCGACGATCATTGCCTTGCCTTCGATGGTCTTGTTGCGCGTCTCGAAGTGCTCGACGAGGTCCGAGGCGATACGCTTTAGCCGCGGCTCGGCACCCATCAGCTTTTCGAGGCGGCTCCACTCGCCCTTGGTGCGCTCCCGCGCGCCGGTATCTTCATCATCCTCGATAAGCTCATCGACCTGCTCGGAGAGCTGGTTGATTTCCTCACGGTTGATGTCGAGGCGCGCCAGGCGCGATTCGTAGAAGATCGGCACGGTGGCGCCGTCGTCGACAGCATCCTGAATATCGTAGATCGAGACGTAATCACCAAAGACGGCACGGGTATCCTTGTCTTCATTGGCAATGGGCGTGCCGGTAAAGCCGATGAAGGAAGCGTTGGGCAGCGCATCCCGCATGTGCTTGGCAAAGCCAAATTTATATTGACCGTCCTGCTTGAGGTCGGCTTTCAGACCGTACTGGCTACGGTGCGCTTCGTCCGAAATCACTACGATGTTATGGCGGTCATTAAGAACTGGGTGGCCGCTCTCGCCGTCCAGCAAAGCAAATCTCTGAACAGTGGTGAAGATGATCCCACCTGACTCCCGCTCGGCGAGCTTTTGGCGCAGGCTCTCGCGGCCCTCGGCCTGTACCGGGTCCTGCTTGAGCAAGTCGCGTGCGCTGCTGAAGGTGCCGAATAGTTGACCATCGAGATCAATACGGTCGGTCACCACGACCAGTGTTGGATTATGCATCGCCGGTTGCTGCAACAGCTTGCCCGCGTAGCAGACCATTGAAATGCTCTTGCCCGAGCCCTGGGTATGCCATATCACCCCAGCTTTCTTACTGCCGGGTTTGACCTCATCGCCGTAGGTGGCGCGTTTCTCGCCCACGCCTGCCGCAGGCGCCTCGGCGGCGATCACGGTCGCCTTCACCGCTTCACGCACGGCGTGAAACTGGTGATACCCGGCGATTTTCTTGATCACCCGCTCGGCGTCGGTCTCGAATAACACGAAGTAGCGCAGGTAATCGAGCAACAGCGCCCGGTCGAAAAAGCCCCGCACTAGGGTTTCCAACTGCCATTCCAGCAGCGGCTTGTCGTGTTCATCCTTGATGGTGCGCCACGGCATGAAGCGCTCCTGATCCGCCGTCAGCGAGCCAACCCGCGCGGTGTAGCCATCGCTGATCACCAGCGCTTCGTTGGTGACGAATAGATCAGGAATTTCAGTTTTGTAGGTTTGCAGCTGATTGAAGGCGCCGGTGATATCAGCAGTTTCGCTGCTCGGGCTTTTCAGCTCGATTACCGCCAGCGGCAGGCCATTGACGAAGCAAACGATATCCGGGCGGCGGGGCTGTTTGCTGCCCTGAAGGGTAAACTGATTGATGGCGCGGAAACGGTTGGCCTCGACGCGCTCGAAATCGATCAGAAAGGCGTGGTCATACACGACGTCGTCATCGTGCTTGTACTGCACCGGCACGCCATCGAGCAGCCACTGGTGGAAGGCGCGGTTACTGAGCACGAGGTCAGGGCTTTGCGGTTTGCTGACCTGTGCCACGGCCTGCTGAATGGCGTCATCGGGCAACTGCGGGTTGAGCTTTATGATGGCCTTTTCGAGATCACCACGCAGCAGCACTTGCTTATAATCGTCGCGCTCCGGTGAGGTGCCATCGTGGGCAATGTCCGGCCCGTGGGCGATTTCCCAGCCGGTTTCGACAAACCACTCAAGACACAAGGCTTCCAGTTGTTCTTCATTCATTTGATTCTCCTCAAAAGGAAGCCTTCCCGTGCGCACAGTCGACAGCAAAACTTAAAAGCTCATGGAGCTGAGAGTGGTCTTGTAGGCCATTGTCGTCCGAGGTAACGGAATACCATATTGGGTCTATCTTCGCCTGCCCTAAATAGTCTTCAGTTGCAAATTTGATGTTATCATTCTGATTGTCTGGCAAAAAAGCAAAATGTGAAGGGATATCAAACTCATTTGAGCTTGCTACATCGGAAAACAGTTCGAGCGTTTTATCTTGAGCAAGACTGCATCCTATAAACACAAGAGAGTGACTGATAAAAACTTGTCGCAAAACTTTAGCCAAAGGCTTAGTGTAATCAATACCTCCAACTCCATATGCCTCTTCATATTGAGCTTTTGAAAATATATATGTATCTGGTGAATTAAAATGCCCATGCAACTTCAAGATACACCTTTCACCTTGAATTAGCTTGGAAGCAAACTGATTCTGCGATTGCGTTCCATGCATATAGCCTTCTATCACCTTTTTTTCTTTTATAAATGCTTTCTCGACAACCTCATCAAAATTAGTTGTTATAACGCAGCCATCCGATAGCTTCGGCAAAAGTGAAGCCACATCTCCAACATTATCAGGTGTTGCACCATCAAAGGTGTTGCGAACATAACTTTCAAAATATATTTTGTGATTTTCATAAAGCAACTGAGCTGCTTCAAGATATCTCCAGCTTTTAATGCAACCATTAATCTCTTCAATATGTTCCAAAGGTGGCTGACCTGCACGCTGATTTGATATTGAAACACTCTCCAGCTTCTTAACCATTTTTTCTAATGCTTCACCCCATAATGGAAAGCCACACGGAGCTGACAGACCGGCGCCAACAAAAGGGGACACCCTTTTCCTTTTTATAGACTCCACAAACCTTTTAAAAACGCTGACCTGATCACTACTATTTAAAAACCTCTTAACTTCGGAATACGTATCTATTACCTTTTGGTTTTCCCAACGCTCTAGCTCATCAATATATGCGGTGGGATCGTGCCAAAACAAAACATCACTTGGGTCAACAAAATATTCATTTATTTCATCTTCCCTTACGCCCAAACCTTTGATAGAAAGGGGGGTTTCACCATTCAGCTCCAAATGAAAGTCTTCATTAGACTTATCCAGCTCTTCCTTGACTGAACTTTTGAATTTTTGAATGGTCTTTACAAGTCCGTTCCATTTCTCTGTCATGCCTCCCCCCTATTAACTGTACTAATCTCGCCAGAGAGAAGTTTGGGGAGAAGGGTATCTCGCATCGCAGCAAGCGAAGCCAGTTCTTCACTATTTACTTTGATTAGCTCGTCAAGAGCTTTGGCAGCTTTCTGAAAAGAAGACAGCACCTCATGAGGTGGCACAAGCTGCGAAATATCCTTAAGGTTTTTTTGATTTATAGAACCAAAAACCGTTCCTTCAGAATCATACGACGAAAGCTCATAGCTAAGCTGAATGATAGAATAGTAAGTGAAAGATGAGCAGCCGGATTTATGTCTAATCGCTGCCAAGCCACGTCCAATACAGCAGTCAGTTAAAGCGATGTTGGTATCACCTACTGGGGCGCGCACACTCAGAAGTGTATCGCCCCGCTTTGCCATTCGCTTAGGTTGAGTACAGTACACTCGATTACTCGGAAATCTCTCTCCGAAATCTCTACGCCCTTGGAAAAATGGTGTACCTTCTCCGGTTTCATTATAGGTATCTCCGGGTGGAGATTGGCCCATAGTCACATCAAACTCTCTGCCGACCGTTGATATCTCCCACCCCTCCGGAATCTCCCCCAATTCACTGTCCTGCATCGCCGAGGGAAACAGAGCGGCGGTATCGAATAATTCTCTATAGCGTTCAGGGTCTTCAGCACGCAGCGTGTCGAGCTGCGCCGCTGTCTTGCCGGCAATCGCCTGCATCGCGGCGCGGTTCATATAGGATTCCAGATCGCCTAAATAGGGCTGCTCGTCCAGCTCGGTGGCGTAGCAGACGGGGGATGCGGGTTCGTTGCCTGGCTGGAGCGCCTGCCAGCGCTGGCGCGCGGCGATCTTGGACTTGACCGGCTCGAAATCGACAAACCAACTTTTGAAGAGGGCTTGGGCCATTTGTTCGAGGGTTTGGTTGATTTTTTGATTGAGTTCGACTTTGTCGCTGATAGCCCATAGAAATCTAGATATGTCCTTTTGCACCTCAAGAGGAGGCATCCTAGTTTCATAAGAGACAATTTTGCTAGGCGAAGTATGGAGAATTTTTGTGCCAGTAGCACTACCCGCCAAGTACCGATTAAAATCATACGACAGAAAAATCCAGTACAAGTATTGAGGACACACACGACTAGGATTTTTAACGATAAGTTTACCCAGCCGCTGATTATGCAAATATAGCTCACCGTCACTGGGGATCATCCCTGGAAGGCCTAAAATCTCACCACCGGGAGTTTGACAAGTCATGGCTAGCAAAATATCTCCGCCCTGAAGCTCGTACTCTCTTGGATATGAACTCGAATAGCGTTTAATCTTTGTGCTGGAAAACCTAAAACCTCCGCTGTAATCGAAGTTTCCTATCGCAACAACGACTGGCCCCTCACCGGCATCCTCAGACATATAATCACCCTTGAATGCCCAGCCATGCTTTACCTCAATTACTTCGGATAATACCAATGGAGTCCATTCAGAGCTCATAACCCAGCCCCCCAAGATTCCGCTTGATCTCGCTTTCCAGCCGGTCGCTTTCCTCGAACTGGTTTTTCAACTGCGCTGTCAGCCGCGTCATCTTGTCGCCGAAGGGTTCGTCGTCCTCTTTCTGTGCTGCAGCGCCCACATAGCGCCCCGGCGTCAGCACAAAGTCGTGCTTTTCGATGGCGGCCAGATCTTTTGAGGCACAGAAGCCGGGGACGTCTTCAAAGGTGTCGGTGCGCTGCCAGCTATGGAAAGTGTCAGTGATCTTGGCGATGTCTTCACGGGTGAAGTCGCGCAGCACGCGGTCGCGCATATAGCCCTGTTGGCGGGCGTCTATGAATAGCACTTCGCCTTTACGCCGACGTTTTTCAACGCCGTTGGGCGAGAGGCCGCCGGTCTTGTCCTTGGTGAGGAACCAGATGCAGGCAGGAATCTGCGTGTTGGTAAAGAGCTGACCCGGTAGGGCGACGATGCACTCGACCAGATCCTCTTCGACTAGGCGGCGGCGGATTTCGCCCTCGCCACCGCTGTTGGAGCTCATCGAGCCGTTGGCGAGTAGCAGCGCCATGCTGCCCACAGGAGCAAGGTGATGCAGCATGTGCTGTAGCCAAGCGAAGTTGGCGTTGCCCTTGGGCGGGGTGCCATATTGCCAGCGCACATCCTCGGCCAGTAACTCGTGCCACCAGTCCTTGACGTTGAAAGGCGGGTTCGCCATGACGAAGTCGGCGCGCAGGTCCGGATGCTGGTCATCGAGGAAGCTATCTGCGTTTTTCTTGCCGAAGTTGAAGTCGATGCCGCGAATGGCCATGTTCATGGCGGCCAGCCGCCAGGTGGTAGGATTCGACTCCTGCCCGTAGATGGACACATGCTTTTTCTGCTCGGCGGGGTCGTAATGGTGCTCGCGGGCGTGCTCTTCGATGAACTTGTCCGATGAGACAAAGAACCCCCCGGAACCCATCGCCGGGTCGTACACCCGGCCCTTGTAGGGCTCCAGCATCTCGACGATCAGCGAGACGATGCTCTTGGGCGTGTAGTACTGCCCACCCTGCTTGCCCTCAGCCAGCGCAAATTGGCCGAGGAAGTACTCGTAGACGTGGCCGAGAATGTCTTTGCTGCGCAGGTTCAGCGGCTCGCCATTAAGGGTCGGCTGGGTAAAAGAGGTATCCGAGAAGGAGTTGATCAGCCCGATCAGCTTGTCGTTATCGACCTGAAAGCGGCTGATGCCTTCCAGCACGCCCTTGAGCTTGCCGTTGCTCTTTTCGATGGCCTCCAGCGCGTTGTCGATCAGCCAGCTCACCGAGCGCAGGCGCACGTCTTCGCCCTTGCTGTTCTGCCAGAGCACCGAGCCGATAGGCAATGCGGCGTTCTCTTTCAGCGTGCTCCAGCGCGCCTCTTTCGGCACCCAGAATACGTTGGCCTCGCGGTAGTAGTCGAGGATCTCCAGTTCATCTTCGAGCGCCTGCTCGTACTCGGCGTCGCTGTCGTAATCCTCGCGCGGCAGGTAGTAGATATTGTCGTCGGCGTCGTTCTTGAACAGTTCGAGCAGCTCGCGCTGGCGCTCCTCGAACGCGTCGGAGACGTACTTCAGAAAGATCAGCCCCAGCACCACGTGCTTGTAGTTGGCCGCGTCCAGGTTGTTGCGCAGCTTGTCCGCAGCTTTCCAGAGCTTGTCTTCAAGCGCGTTCAAAAATTGCTGTTCGGTACTTTGCATTGAAGACTCATTTGAATTAAATCATTGAATTATGCTACTTCAGCCGAGTGCTAGGTGTCATTGTTACCACTCAGAAAAAAACCCGCCTTGCGGCGGGTTTCTGAGTCTCGGGAAGCAGGCGACTGCTCACTCCCACTCGATCGTCGCGGGCGGCTTGCTGCTCACGTCGTACGTTACGCGCGATACGCCGCGGATCTCGTTGATGATGCGGTTGGAGACTTTCTCCAGCAGCTCGTACGGCAGGTGGGCCCATCTTGCGGTCATGAAGTCGATGGTTTCCACGGCGCGCAGGGCGATGACCCATTCGTAGCGGCGGCCGTCGCCGACCACACCGACGGACTTGACCGGCAGGAACACGGCGAAGGCCTGGCTGGTCTTGTGGTACCAGTCGGCGTTGTGCAGTTCCTCGATGAAGATGGCGTCGGCCTCGCGCAGGATGTCGGCGTACTCCTTCTTCACTTCGCCGAGGATACGCACGCCCAGGCCCGGCCCCGGGAAGGGGTGGCGGTAGACCATGTCGTAGGGCAGGCCGAGTTCCAGGCCGAGCTTGCGTACCTCGTCCTTGAACAGCTCGCGCAGCGGTTCGACCAGCTTGAGCTTCATGGTCTCGGGCAAGCCGCCGACGTTGTGGTGCGACTTGATGACGTGGGCCTTGCCGGTCTTGCTGGCGGCGGATTCGATCACGTCGGGGTAGATGGTGCCCTGGGCGAGGAAGTCCACGCCGTCGATCTTGGCCGCCTCGCGATCGAACACGTCGATGAAGGTGTTGCCGATGGCCTTGCGCTTGGCTTCGGGGTCGTCGACGCCCTTGAGCTTGGAGAGGAACTCATCCTCGGCATCCACACGGATGACCTTCACGCCCATGTGGTGGCCGAAGGTCTCCATCACCTGGTCGCCTTCGTTCTTGCGCAGCAGGCCGTTGTCGACGAACACGCAGGTAAGCTGGTCGCCGATGGCCTTGTGCAGTAGTGCCGCGACCACGGAGGAGTCCACGCCGCCGGAAAGGCCGAGCAGCACGTGACGGTCGCCGACCTGGTCGCGCACGCGGGCGGCGAGGTCTTCGATGATGCGCGCCGGAGTCCACAGGCGCTCAGCGCCGCAGATATCCAGCACGAAGTGCTCGAGAATGCGCTGGCCCTGCAGGGTGTGGGTCACTTCGGGGTGGAACTGCACACCATAGAAGCGCATTTCCGGCCAGGTCATGGCGGCAATCGGGCAGCTCGGCGTGGAGGCGGTGACGGTGAACTCTTCCGGCGCCTCGGCGACCTTGTCGCCGTGGCTCATCCACACGTCGAGCAGCGCGTTGCCCTCGGCATCGATGTGATCCTTGATGCCCTTGAACAGGTCGTCGTCGCCTTCGATCCTGACCTGGGCGTAGCCGAACTCGTGCTTGTTGGAGCCCTCGACGCGACCGCCCAGCTGCTCGGCCATGGTCTGCATGCCGTAGCAGATGCCCAGTACCGGCAGCTTCATCTCGAACACGCACTGCGGGGCGCGCGGCGAGCCTTCGGCGACGGTGGATTCCGGGCCGCCGGAGAGGATGATGCCGTTGGGGTCGAACTCGCGGATCTCGTCTTCGGTGATGTCGAAGGCGCGCACTTCGGAGTAGACGCCGATCTCGCGCACGCGGCGGGCGATTAGCTGGGTGTACTGGGAACCGAAGTCGAGGATCAGGATCTTGTGGGCGTGAATGTCTTGCATCGTGGGCTCTCTGTTGAGCGGCGACGGGCGAGGTCGCAACAGTGATCCAAAAGCCAGCGGCGGGGTTGCCCCCGCCGCGAAGTTCTTTCAATTATCGCGATCAACCGACCCGATAATTAGGTGCCTCTTTGGTGATTTGTACGTCGTGCACGTGCGATTCTGCGAAGCCGGCGCCGGTGATCTTGACGAACTCCGGCTTGGTGCGCATCTCGTCGATGCTGCGGCAGCCGGTGTAGCCCATCGAGGCGCGCAGGCCACCCATCAGCTGGTGGACGATGGCGCTCATCATGCCCTTGTAGGGTACGCGGCCTTCGATGCCTTCCGGGACCAGCTTCTCGGCGTTTTCGGTCTTGTCCTGGAAGTAGCGGTCCGCGGAGCCTTGGCTCTGGGACATGGCACCCATGGAGCCCATGCCGCGGTAGGCCTTGTAGGTACGGCCCTGGTAGAGCTCGACTTCGCCCGGGGCTTCCTCGGTACCGGCCAGCAGGCCGCCGATCATCACGCAGCTAGCGCCGGCCGCGATGGCCTTGGCCAGATCACCGGAGAAACGCACGCCACCGTCGGCGATCAGCGGGATGTCGTAGGGCTTGAGCGCTTCGGCGACGTTGGACACGGCGGTGATCTGCGGCACGCCGACACCGGCGACGATGCGCGTGGTGCAGATGGAGCCGGGGCCGATACCCACCTTGACGGCGTCCGCGCCGGCTTCGGCCAGGGCCTTGGCGGCTTCGGCCGTGGCGATGTTGCCGCCGATGACCTGGATGTCAGGGAAGTGCTCCTTGACCCATGCCACGCGGTCGATGACGCCCTTGGAGTGGCCATGGGCGGTGTCGACCACGATTACGTCGACGCCGGCTTCGGCCAGCGCGGTGATGCGATCCGGGGTCTCGGCACCGGTACCCACCGCAGCGCCGACCAGCAGGCGGCCGTCGGCATCCTTGGCGGCCATCGGGTAGGTGCGCGCCTTCTCGATGTCACGCACGGTGACCAGCCCCTGCAGGCGGAAGGCATCGTCGACGATCAGGATCTTCTCGATGCGGTTTTCCTGCAGCTTGGTCTTGATCACGTCCAGCGGTGTGCCCACCGGCACGGTGACCAGCTTCTCGCGCGGCGTCATGATCGCCTCGACGCTGTCGCTGTGGTCGGGCTGGAAGCGCATGTCACGACCGGTGACGATACCCACCAGGGTTTCCCCTTCGACGACCGGGAAGCCCGAATAGCCGTACTCGTCGGCCATCGCCAGCAGATCCTCGAGCTTGGCCTTGGGCCCCACCGTGACCGGGTCCTTGACGATCACGCTCTCGTGCTTCTTCACCTTGCGCACTTCCGCCGCCTGGCCGGCGATGGTCATGTTCTTGTGGATGATGCCGATGCCGCCTTCCTGGGCCATGGCGATGGCCAGGCGCGCTTCGGTGACGGTATCCATGGCGGACGAGACGAGCGGGATGTTGAGGTTGAGGTTGCGGGTCAGGCGGGACTTGAGGCTGACGTCCTTGGGCAGGACATCCGAGTAGCCGGGTACGAGTAATACGTCGTCGAACGTAAGAGCTTCTTGCGCCATACGTAGCATGTCGGAAACACCCAATGAGCAGATTGTGGGGAGAAGGGGTGTGGAGAAGTTAATCGAGTATTATACGACTTAGGTTGGGTTCTGGGCAAACCGGCCAACCGCCTGTCTGCCGCTTCGCATCAGGCCAGGCACCACGCAAAAGGCCCTGCGAGCTTCGCAGGGCCTACGGTGCAACACAGGCGAGCATGACGAACGGCGTAACGACTCCCCTCACGCAGAACGGCGGCTGGTTACTTCTTTTCCAGCCACGCCTGAACCACGGCCTGGGCTTCGGCAGTGTGCGTCGCGGCCTCGTACCAATAACGATGAACTTCACTCATGATCTTCTCCCTCAACTGGCCACTGACACTTTCAATTATCGGCCCGAAGAGGACATTCTTTAGCCAGAGTATCGCCTTACCAGCGATAGCTCACCTTGGCCACGACTTCGCGGCCCTGGTTGTAGTAATCCGCCGTGCCGGAGCCGACCACGTGCTGCTCGTCGAGCAGGTTGTTGACGTTGACGGTCAGGTCGGTGTTCTGGATGAACTGGTAGCTGAAGGCCGCATCATAAAGCGTCGTTGCATCGCTCTTGGCCGAGTTCTCGGCATCGAAGTAGTAGGAACCGGTATAGCGGGCGCCAAGACCGAAGCTCATGTCCCTATCTGGCAGGGTATAGTAAGTCCAGAGCGACGCCGTATGTGTCGGTGTTTCGGTGAATTCATTGCCTTCGATCGATGTCCCATCCCGCAGTGTGCCGCGCTCCACTTCCGATTCCATGTAGGAATAGCCGCCGATCAGGCTCAGGTTGTCGGTCAACTCGGCCTTGGCTTCCAGGTCCAGGCCACGCACGCGGGATTCGCCGATGGTTTCCCGGTCGATACCCGTACCGTCGTCCCGCGCGACCGCGATGCTCACATTGTCCTTGGTCAGGTCATAGACCGCCGCCGAGAACAGCGCATTCATGCCGAAAGGCGCATATTTCACACCGATCTCGTACTGCTCGCCGCGCTCGGGCTCGGTGCCGATCGATGGCGGTGCGATCGATTCCACATAGCTGACATAGGTAGACACCTCGTCGGTGACCTTGTAGGTCAGCGCGCCGCGGACCGAGACTTCCGAGAAGTCGTCGGAAGAATCGGTGTTGGCGAGGAAGTCTTTCTCGGAGAGGTCCAAGTCGTCGTGACGTACACCCGCCGTGACGATAAAGCGGTCGTAGAAGGACAGGTTCTGGGTCAGGAAGAGCGACCGGGTCTTGTAGTCCTGTTCGGTATCGTCGTAGGCAACCAGGCTGCTCGGGGGACCGCTGTAAACGGGATCTGAGACATCGATCGACTCTGCCGGCGCGTATACCGATGTACCTTCGCTCGATGCATCGCGATATTCGACACCCGCCAGTGTACTGCTGTCGATGTAGTCGAAACTGGCATCGTATTGCAGGATGGCGTTGCCGATCAGCTCGCTTGCTTCACTGTCCCCGCCGATATAGCTACGGCCGACCACCGTGCCGGTGCGTGCCACGGAGTCAGTGATATAAACGTATCCGTAGTCGTCGGTCAGGTCGCTGTAACGCAGGTTACCCTGCAAGGTCAGGCCGTTATCGAAGTCATGGGTGAGTAGCCCAGTGACACTGGTACGCTCGACATCCTGGTAATTGAAGTCAGGCTCACCGAAGAATTCGTCGCGGTCGTACTCCCGGTCGAACGGATAGCCGCCACTGTTGGGGGTGTTGTCATGGCTCAGGTAATCGAAGATCAGCGTCGCCGAGGTGTAATCCGTCGGCTCCCAGGTCAGGCCGCCCATGATGAACTCGTCGTCATCCCGGGAATGCTCGTATTCGCGCTCGCTGTCCTTGATCTTGCCGGTAACGCGATAGGCCAGGGTCTCGCTGGCGTTCAGCGTGTTGCCCACATCGAGTCCGGCTTCTTTACGGTCGAATGAACCATACGCCACGTAGCCTTCGCCAAACGACTCGAACCTTGGCCGTTTGCTCACGAAATTGACCGAACCGCCCGGGTCTGCCGGACCGAACAGGGTGGAGTTGGCCCCACGCAGCACCTCGACACGCTCGTAGGCGTAGGGTTCCTCGCGAACACCGCGCATCGAGCCCAGCGTCATCCCATCACGGTAGGTCGTGGCCTGAAATCCACGGACCTTGAAATAATCGTTGCGGTCGTCGGTGGCGTAGTACTCGGTGATGACCCCGGGCGTGTATTGCAGGACTTCCTCGGTGGTATTGGCGTCGCGTTGTTCGATTTCCTTTTCCGTGATGACCGATACGGAGGCGGGGGTATCGAGGATGCTGGTCGCGACCTTGCCGCCCACCCAGAGTTCCTGGGCCACCACCGTGTTCGCGTTATCGTCGGCTTCCGCCTGCGCGTTGACGATGATGGGCGCGAGGCGATACGTCCCCTGCTCGCTCTCATTGCCGCCGTCTGCGTCTTGTGCGTTCCCGCTCATGGGAACGGCAACCAGCGGCGTGCAGCATACAAGGGCGGTAGTGGTACGTTGCCAGCGTGGCCATGACGCGTTGGGCTTGCTCCTGCGATCAGTCATGTGCGACATCCTCGATGATCCGGCAACCCCGAAGGCCGCCTTGTGCCTTTTCGTTGAGCGAAAGGCGTAGTTTGTAAGCGCGATATTACAGAGCCAACGCAGATGATAATTATGGTGATAATATTTATCGTTTGACAAAAGATTGCAAGGTCGTCATGAGCGACATTCCTTGTCTTGCAAGGTAGGCTGGGCTTTTCTCCGCGACCCGAGACCGGCCATGCAGGACAACGACCCTACCGCCCTTTCCGTGAGCGAACTCAACCGTCAGGCCCGGCTGATGCTGGAGCGCGGCTTCGGCGATTGCTGGGTGGAGGGCGAGGTGTCGGGGCTGGCGCGGCCGGCATCGGGGCATTGCTACTTCACGCTCAAGGACGATCGCGCCCAGGTGCGCTGCGCCCTGTTTCGCACCCGGGCGCGTTTCGCCGCACCGTTCAACAATGGCGATCATATCCGCCTGCGCGGCAAGGTGTCGGTTTTCGAGCCGCGTGGCGATTACCAGTTGATCGTCGAGGCGGTACAGCCCGCCGGTCAGGGTGCGCTGCTGGCCGCCTTCGAGCGCCTGAAGCATCAGCTCGCCGCCGAGGGGGTGTTCGCCAATGCCCGGCCACTGCCCTGCCCGCCGCGCCATCTGGCGGTGATTACCTCAGGGACCGGGGCGGCGGTTCGCGACGTGTTGGCGGTACTGGCCGCACGTTGGCCGATGCTCGACGTGACCGTGCTGCCGGTACCGGTCCAGGGCCGCGAGGCGGTGCCGGCGATCATCCGCGCCATTGGCCTGGCCAACCATCTGGCCCGTAGCCAGGGGCGCTTCGATGCGCTGCTGGTCACACGCGGCGGCGGCAGCCTGGAAGACCTGTGGGCGTTCAACGACGAGCATCTGGCGCGGGCGATCTTCCACTCGCAGTTGCCGGTGATGTCGGCGGTAGGACACGAGGTCGACGTCACGCTGGCCGACTTCGCCGCCGACGTGCGCGCCCCCACCCCTTCCGCCGCTGCCGAACAGCTGGTGCCGGATCGCCGCGAGCTGACCCGCCGCCTGCAGGACGCGATGCAGCGTCTGGCCCGCTGCGAGCTGGCCCGGCTCGACAGCGAGTCGCAACGCCTCGACCACCTGCGCGCCCGCCTGCGTCACCCCGGCGAGCGCCTGGACCAGCAGCGTCAGCGTCTCGATCAGCTCGAGGCGCGTCTCAAGCGAGCCATGCAGCAACGGCTGGCGAGCGCCCGCCAGCATCACCAGCACCTGGAGCGCTGTTTGTACCGCTTCGTGCCTGCGCAGCAGGTCAGCGAAGCGCGCAATCGGCTGGAGCGCGCCAGTGCGCGCCTGCACGCCACCCTGCCCCAACGCCTGCAGCACGAGCGCAGCCGGCTCAACGCCCTGGCCCGCGAGCTCAACGCGGTCAGCCCGCTGGCGGTGCTGGGGCGGGGCTATGCGATTCTGGAGGACGGCGACGGCAAGGTGGTCAAGCGCGCCCAGGATACCCAGCCGGGCGAGAGGCTCAATGCGCGCCTGGGCGAGGGTCGCCTGACGGTCGAGGTCAAACGTCGCTATAGAAAGTAGCGCGATGGCCGATAGGCAATCATAACGCGCAAGGCCATTGCCAGGGCTGCCCACTTTCGTCTGAGGCCGGCCCCGTGCAAGGCACGGGACCGGTTGGTGTGGCGGGATGCGGCGTCAGCCAGTGTTCAGCTTCCCAGGCTGGGCAGGCCTTCCTGAGTGGCGTCCTTGTAGGAGACCTCACCTTGCTCGTCGATCTGGCAGGTCACGTTATGAAAGGTATTGCCGTGGCCGAGGAAGCTGACTCGCAACTCGAACTCCTCTCCAGGCACATACTCCGGCAGGTTGCTGTCCTTGATCTCCTTGTGCTCCAGATCATGGCCTGAATGCTCCATGGCGAGCTGGCGGCATTCCTCGACCAGCGGTTGGTCGTCCCTGGGCGTTCTCTCGATGGCCATGGCCGTCCCGGCGGATGCCGTGGTGGTCATCATGAGCAGTGCCGCTCCCAGACCGATACCTCGCATTCCTGTACGTGCTGACATACTACCTCCTTGTCGTGCGCTCCCTATTCACTATAGAGAAGATTCCCCGGGAACTTCGAGCCCGCCAGTCCGGGCCGGGCCTGAGGGTATCGTCTCACCCGGGCTGCTCGGCGCCGGGCTTGAAGGTGCTCGGCTCCAGGTCGTGGCGTCCGAGCAGCTTGTAGAAATCGGTACGGTTGCGTCCGGCGATACGTGCCGCCTGGGTGACGTTGCCTTCGGTGATCTTGAGTACCTTGATCAAGTAACTGCGCTCGAAGCCGGCACGCGCCTCATTGAACGAGGGCAAGGCATTCTCTTCGGCCATCAGCGCCTGCGACACCAGCGCTTCGGGAATGATCGGCGCACTGGTCAGCGCCACGCACTGCTCGACCACGTTGACGAGCTGGCGCACGTTGCCCGGCCAGGCGCTTGACGCGAGCAGGTTGAGCGCTTCGGGCGAGAAGCCCTTGACGAACGGCTTGTGACGCGCGGCAGCCTGGGTGACCAGATGCTTGGCCAGCAGCGGCACGTCCTCGGCACGCTCCTTGAGGGGCGGCAGGCGCAGGTTGACGACGTTGAGCCGGTAGAACAGGTCCTCGCGAAAATCGCCTTCCTGCATCGCCTTGTCGAGATCGCGGTGAGTGGCCGAGATGATACGCACATCGATGGGAATCGAGGTGGTCGACCCCAGCGGGCGAATCTGGCGTTCCTGCAGTGCGCGCAACAGCTTGACCTGCAACGTCAGCGGCATGTCGCCGATCTCGTCGAGGAACAGCGTGCCGCCATCGGCAGACTGGAACAGGCCTTCGTGCTGGCTGATCGCCCCGGTGAAGGCGCCCTTGGCGTGGCCGAACAGCTCGCTTTCCAGCAGCTGCTCCGGCAAGGCCCCGCAGTTGATGGCCACGAACGGCTTCTTGGCCCTGGGGCTGGCGCGGTGAATGGCGTTGGCGAGCAGCTCCTTGCCCGACCCACTGGGGCCGGTGACAAGCACGCTGACGTCGGAACCGGCCACCATGCGCGCCTGTTCGAGAACACGCTCCATATGCGGGCTACGCGTAATGATTTCCGCCCGCCAGGCGTCGTCGCCATCGGTGCTGGCATTCGATGTCTGGCGAAGCGCATCGGCAATGGCGCCGAACAGCTCGTCGCGGTCGACCGGTTTGGTCAGGAAGCTGAACACCCCTTGGCGCGTGGCGCTGACGGCATCGGGAATCGAGCCATGCGCGGTCAGGATGATCACCGGCAGGCCCGGCATGCGCTTCTGGATCTGCTGGAACAGCGCCATGCCGTCCATCTCGTCCATGCGCAGGTCGGAAAGCACCAGGTCGGGCCGGGTCTGCTCCAGGTTGTCCAGCGCCTCGCGCCCACTTTCGGCCGTGGTCACGCGATAGCCCCGGCTCTCCAGGCGCATCCCCAGCAACTTGAGCAGGCTGACGTCGTCATCCACTAGCAGAATATGGGCGGCTTGCTTCACGTTTCGACTCCTAGGCGCACTGGCGTTACTCCCCACGGACTGCGTCAGGGGGATTGGTTGCGCAAATTGATGCTTTGTTCGATTTCGGTCAATGCGTCGAGCTTCTGGGCCAGCTCGTCACGCTCGCGCGTGACCTGTCGGCGAGCGGCCTCGCTTTGATCGACCCGGCTGGCCAGCTCGCGGCGGGCCTCCAAGCCATTCAGCCATTGACGCAGCAGCGGCTGAAGGCGGCTCGGCGCCAATGCCAGGTCGGCCTTGAACAGCTCCGCAGCGTCGTCCCAATGACTGGAATCGTCCCACGAGTAGACCACGGCACGCGCCAGACGTTCGCTGGCCAGCTCGCCCTCGACACGCTCGAGGGTCCGCTCGCGCCAAGCGTCGTCTGCGCGCTGGGCGGCCAGGCCGAAATCGACCCAGGACTCGAGCAGACACGCAGTGTCCTGCAAGTCGGGAACGTCGGACAGGCAATCCGACGACGCCATGTCGAAGGGATCGTTAGCCGACGGGTTGAGGGCCTGACACCCCGCCAAAAGCGAAATGGCCAGCAGGCTGGCCAGTAGAGGCAATGTCTTCATGTTCAGTTCCTTGCGTCGGTACGGTCCGAACTTAATGTCGGCATGCTATGTTCTAGCCATTTATCGTTATCGCTGACACTGTCGCCGCTCCATGGCAAGGTCAGGCGGAAACACACTGCCATGGCAGGGTCGTCGACCAGCGTGAGTTGGCCATGCTGGGCCCGTGCGCAGTCCGCGGCAACCGACAGGCCGATGCCCGAGCCTTTGATCGCCCCCTTGCGGCGTGCACGTCCCTGATAGAACGCTTCGAACAGGCGCTCCTGGTCGGCCGCATCGATCGGCTCGCCGCTATTGGCCACTTCGATCGCCAGCGTGGGCCCCCGGTGATAGGCACGCAGCTCGAGCTGCCCCCCGTCTTCGCCATAAGCGATGGCGTTGGAGACCAGGTTGTCGACGATACGCGCCGTGCGGTCGCGATCCGCGCTCCAGTCGATGGGCAACGCGGACACCGATACCTGCATGCCCTTCTTGTCCAGCGCCAGGCGGTGCTTGTTGAGAACGTCCTGAATCAGTATCGACACGTCGAACAGGTCATTATTGACCACCTGGTTGTGCTGCAACAGGTTGTAGTCGAGCAGCTGTTCGATCAGGCGCTGCAGTTCCAGCCCGCTGTTGTCGATCAGCTCGACGATTTCGAGCTGACGCGGCGACAGCTCGCCGGCCACACCGTCGGAAAGCAGCGAGGTGCCTTCACGCACACTGGCCAATGGCGTCTTGAGCTCATGCGACATGTGACGCAGGAATTGCTGTTTCTGCGCTTCGAGCTCGGCCAGACGAGCCGACAGCCAGTCGATGCGCTCACCGAGATTGACCAGTTCCGCCGGCCCCTGGATGAGCTGTGCGGAGGCCGGCTCCACACCCGTGCCGAGGTTGAGAATGCGACGCTCGATCTGGCGAATCGGGCGGATGATCAGCCAGGTAAACAGCAGCATCAGTGCCAGACTGGCGGAGACCAGAGCGGCGGTCTGCAGCCATAAGCGTTGACGCACCTCGCTGGCCTGCGCGCTGATGCCCTCGATACGGTTGTCGATATACAGGTTGGTGGCATCGCGCACGGCGCTGGTCCGCTCGGCGAAGCTGGTGAACTCATCGAGACGCTCAGCGATCTCTGCGGCCGTCAGCGTCGGCAGGTCGGAGAACGACTGCAGTTGCCCCTGCAGGGCGCGAATATCCTGGTTGTCCGGCAGCAGGCGCCGCTGGGCATCGAGCAGCGTGGCGAACTCGCCCAGCTTGGCCGAGAAGATATCCATCAACCCCGGCTGTTCGACCACGGCATACTGCCGTGCACTACGCTCCATTTCCAGCGCCAGGTTGGAAAGCTCCCGCGCACGGCGGGTCTGCTCCACCGCCTGGCGGGCACTGATATCCGCCAGGATCGAGAGTTCCGATAGGGCCTGCCCCGCCTGGAACATCAGCACGGCGATGGGCAACATCACCACGAGAAAGGCCAGCAGGACCAGTTGCAGTAGAGATCTTGGGCGCCAGCGGCGTGAGACCTGGGAGGTCATGATAACGGTTCTATGCAGGAAGAAGGTAAGCGTCATGTCCTATCCGCACAGCATAACAGAGTTATCGCCGTCCCAAGCCCTATGAATGGCGTCCTACGTTACAAAAACCTGCAGTAAAAAAAGAGGGCCGGCATAGCCGGCCCAAGGTACGCAGGGAACTGAAGGGTCAAGTGAGCTCTCGCTGGGGTCTGCCTGGACAGACGGCATGAGCGCTCAGATCGGGCCCTGAAGGCCCCGAAGCCATGAAATCGCGTCGACATCTTCCAGGGACTGGCGATTTCACCTGTGGCGGTCGCACCGCCGGCTTCGTCCTGTGGATGCGCCGCCTTGGCGTCGCATCGCAATGGGTCCCCCCGAAGGGGGTGGTGGCATCCTTGCCGGGGCGTCCTTGCCCTTAGGTACTCTCCTTGCCGCCAGGCCGTACCTGTCTCATCGCAACCTAAGTCACACATCGCGTGGAGCAGACGCTACTGGCAGGATCGAGGTCGGCACACGTAACGTATGGGACTTCTTTGCCTGCACAGTCGGGAAGTGGCTCGAGCCGTTTGAACCGCTTCCCGCTTGCTCACGTCCTAACTATTGCGATAGGCGTGCCAAGCTTCCATATACCCATTAAAAAACAGTAGTTTACGAAAGCTACTTTTATGCCAGGTTACCTGCAACTCGGGCATGAGGCGAAAAACGGGCATGCATATGGCTTTTTTCGTCGCCGCTTACCGACACATATTGAGAAAAAACTAAAATAGCCAAGCAGATCAGCCAATTAGCGTGTACTGGATTAGCGACAACGAGGTCAATGACCGAGAAAGGCGGCGACAGTGGGCCATGCCGCACAGGCGAGCGACTCAGGCAAGGGTCTTGAGCAGGACCTTCGACTTGCGGGCGTGGTTGTAAGCGTCGCGCTTGAGCGGTGGCAGCACGTCGATAGTGGACAGACCGAAGCCGTGTTCGAAGAACCAGTGCGCCGTGTGGGTGGTCAGCGCAAACATCGACGTCAGCCCCTGCCGGCGTGCGCGACGCTCGACCTCGGCGAGCAGCAGCGCACCGCGCGAACCGCCCCGGTAGTCGACATGCACCGCCACACAGGCCAGCTCGCCCATTTGCGCCTCGGGAAACGGGTGCAACGCCGCACAGCCGACGATCATGCCGTCGCGGTCGATGACGATGTAGTCATCGATCTGGTGCTCGAGACGCTCGCGCGAGCGCTCGATCAGCATGCCGCGCTCTTCGAGGGGGCGCAGCAGCTCCAGCAGGCCTGCCACGTCGCTGAGTTCGGCCGGCCGCAGCTGTTCGTAGCGGTGCTGGGTGATCATCGTGCCCACCCCGTCGCGGGTGAACAGCTCGCCGAGCAATGCATCGTGATCGTGCCAACTGAGCAGGTGGGTGCGCCCCACGCCATGTCGCGCCGCCTCGCAGGCGGCACTGAGGTGACGTGCCAGCTCGCTGCCCGGGTCGGCATCGCGCAGTAGCGGCTCGGCCTCGGCCGGGGTCAACTGGCGCTGCAGCTGGCCGCTCACGTCGTGCAGGCCCTGAGCTTCGCCGAGCAGGATCAGCTTGTCGGCCTTGAGCGCGATCGCCGCATGCTGGGCGACATCGGAAGCGTTCAGGTCGAAGACCTCGCCGGTGCTGGAAAACCCCAGCGGCGGCAAGGCCACCAGCGTGCCACGATCGAGCAGCGACTCGATGGCCTGCGCGCGGACCCGCCGCACTTCACCGCTGCGGTCGTAGTCGATGCCATCGCGCACGCCCAACGGCTTGGCCATGACCAGGTTGCCCGACACCACTGTCACTTCGACCCCGTGCAATGGCGTATTGGGCAAGCCCAGCGACAGTCGCGCCTCCAGCCACAGACGCTGCTCGGCGGCGACCCGTTCGACGCAACGCATGATGGCGGCGTCGGCGACCCAGCGCCCGGCGTGGCGCTGCACCACGACACCTTCCTCTTCCAGCACGCGATTGACCTGCGGGCGGATACCGTAGACCACCACGACGCGCACGCCCAGGGTCTGCAACAGGGCCAAGTCCTGGGTCAGTTGGTCGCCGCGTCCATTGGCCATGGCCTCGCCCTCGATCAGGATGACGAAGGTGCGACCGCGGTGGGCGTTGATGTACGGCGAGGAGTTGCGGAACCAGTCGACGAAGGGGAAGCGCGTATCCAAGGCCTGCACTCCGGCAGTACGGTGAACGAAGGGGTGAAACGGCGACTATAGCAGAGCCGGCAAAAAGGCGGGACACCCGAAGGGCCCCGCCTTGTCATCAGCGTCGCCTGTTCGAGGCGTTAGCTGCCGAACATGCCCTTGAAAGTGAAGAAGAACAGGATCGACAGGCCGGCGCCGGCGGGCAAGGTGATCAGCCACGACATGACGATGGTGCCGAGCACGCGCAGGTTGAGTGCCGCCATGCCGCGCGCCAGGCCCACGCCGAGTACCGCGCCGACCAGCGTATGCGTCGTCGAGATCGGCAGGCCGGTGCCCGAGGCCAACACCACGGTGGTCGCCGCCGCCAGCGTGGCAGCGAAGCCGCGGCTGGGCGTCAGTTCGGTGATGCCGGTGCCCACGGTCGCGATGACGCGGTGGCCGTAGGTGACCAGGCCGACCACGATACCGCCGCCACCGAGCACCAGGATCCACCACGGCAGGATCGCTTCGCCACCCACTTGGCCGTGCGACTGGACCACGCTGACCACCGCCGCCAAGGGGCCGACGGCGTTGGCGACGTCGTTGGAGCCGTGAGCGAAGGCCATGGCACAGGCGGTGAACATCATCAGCACGCCGAACACCCGCTCGACACCGGAAAAGTCGAAGCTGTCACCGGTGCCTTTCTTGCCACGCCCGATGCGGTTCTCGAGCAGGATGCCCAGCACCATGATGGCGATGCCGATGACGACCGCAATCAAAAAGCTCTGGATAAAGCTGAGATCGAGGCCGACATGCGACAGGCCCTTGACCAGCGTCACCATGGCGATGATGAAGCCGACCAGGAAGATGTAGCCCGGCACGTAGCGCTTGGCGGCCGCGAACGGATCGCGGCTCTCGAAGATCAACACCTGTACCGAGCGGAACAGGACATAGCCGATGGTCCCGGCCAACAGCGGCGAAACGATCCAACTGGCGGCAATCTGTCCTACCTTGGGCCAGCCCACGGAGTCCACACCCAGCCCGGCGATGGCGAAGCCGACAATGGCGCCGACGATGGAGTGCGTGGTCGAGACCGGCCAACCCTTGGCCGAGGCGATCAGCAGCCACAGGCCGGCCGCCAGCAGCGAAGCCAGCATGCCGTAGACCAACAGATGAGGGTCTTCGGTCAGCAGCGTCGGGTCGATGATGCCCTTGCGGATGGTATCGGTGACCTGCCCCCCGGCAAGCCAGGCGCCGAGAAACTCGAAGACGACGGCGATCATGATGGCTTGCTTGATGGTGATCGCCTTGGAGCCGACGGAAGTCCCCATGGCGTTGGCCACGTCGTTGGCACCGACGCCCCAGGCCATGAAGAAACCGAAAACACAGGCGAGAATGATGAATACGTCGCCGTATTGCGCAATGATGGACATAGGCAAGGTTCTTTATGAGTGACGTTAAAAAACCCGAAATGCCGAGGGCATTTCGGGTTTAGCGAGCGGTGAGGATTTGCAGGCGGCTACCGACACGCTCGGCGCGATCCGCCAGATCCCCGATCCAGTCGATGATCTTGTAGAGGAACATCACATCCACCGGCGGCAACTGCGACTCCAGATCGAACAGTTGGCGACGGATGGCGATTTCCTGTTCGTCGGCCTGGTGCTCCAGATCGTGGAGTTCACGAATCAGGTTCTGCATCAGATCCGAGACGTTGCGTCCGAAGCCGGACTCGAGCAGATCGTCCATCTCCTCCAGCGCCTTGCGCGCCTGGGCGACGGCGGCCACGGCGGTCGTCAGGTAGTCGCGCATCGGCGGCGCCAGTGCCGGCGGCACCTTCATGCAGCGACCCAGCATGATGCCGGTGATGTCGCGTGCCCGGTTGGCGATCTTGTCCTGTACGCTGATCAGGTCCAGCAGATCGGAACGCGACACCGGCAGGAACATGGTGTTGGGCAGGTTGAGACGCAGCTGGGTCTTTAGCTGATCGGCCTCGTGCTCGAGGTGGGTCACTGCCTCGCGATGCCTGGCGGCTTCCTCCCAGTCCCCGGCCATGGCGGCATCGAGGAAGGGAAGCAGCTGGTCGGCACATTCGCTGGTCTTGACGATGTGTGCCAGGAGCGGCTGAAACGGCGAACGGCCGAACAGCGAGGAAAACGGATTGGAAGTCACCATAGCGTCATTCGTATGTTAGGAATGGCGGCGTCAGTATAGTGATTGGCCTGGCCGACGTCATGAAAAAATCATTCACCTGTCATCGAACGGACATATTGCCGCATGGCTGAAGAAATCGAACTCAAACTGGCCCTGGCGCCTGGCGAAGCCGACAAGCTGTCTCGCCACCCGGCACTCGGCGAAACGTCTGCACAACCTAAGCGACTGGCCAACACCTATTACGACACGCCGGCAGGCGACCTGGAAGCCGCCAGGGTGGCGCTGCGTCTGCGCCGCACCCCCGAGCGCACCCTGCAGACACTGAAGACCGCGGGGCATGGCAGTGGCGGTCTTTCCGCGCGGGGCGAATGGGAGTGGGAAGTCGACGGCGATGCGCTGGATCTCGAGGGGCTGACGGCGTTGCCGCCCATGCAGACGCTGGGTCGCGATGTGCTTCAGGCGTTGCAGCCACGCTTCACCACCGATTTCGAGCGCCAGGCCTGGCTGATCGACTACGAAGGCGCACGCATCGAGGTGGCACTCGACCGTGGCGAGATCCGTGCCGGTGAACGGCGCGTGGCCATCGACGAACTGGAACTCGAGCTCAAAGCGGGCGAGCCTACCGCGTTGTGGCGACTGGCCCGCCGCCTGGCCGAAGACATCGCCCTGCGCCCGGCCAATGCCAGCAAGGCGGCACGCGGTGGCGCACTGTGTGACAATCGCTGGCATGTGCCGGCAGGTGACGACTCGCCAGCGAGCTGCTTCGACCGGGCCATCCTGTACCTGGACGCCTACCGCGACAGCGGCCAGCCCGCGTTTCTCGATCAGGCGCGCTCCGAGCTGGATACGCTGATTCAGACAGCTAAGGCCGACGACGTGGAACAGCATGCCCGCGCTCTGGCCGATGCCCTGAGCCGGGAGAGCTGGCTGACGCTGGCCTTCGGTCAGCACAGCCTGGCCTTGCAGGCAGCGCTGCATCCCGCTTGAATCTTGCAATGCCACGCAAAACGACAGGAGTCCGATTTGCCACAGCTTCGACCCGCAGGTGTCGGTATTCGAACGAGAATATTTCAGATCATCTTCGAATCGGACACTCGAGCCGCTAAATCCTTCGACATTGCCCTAATCGTAACGATTCTGGCCAGTGTCCTAGTCGTCATACTTGATAGTGTCGATAGATATCACGCCCGGTTTGGAGACATCTTTTACTTCGCCGAGTGGGGCTTCACTCTATTATTTACGCTTGAGTTAGCCCTACGCCTCTACTGTCTGGAGCGTCCTTTAAGGTATTTAGGGTCTTTCTTTGGCCTGATAGACCTGATTTCGATATTGCCCACTTGGCTCGCATTGGTGATCCCTGGTGGCCAGTCGATTCTCGTCGTTCGCTTGTTGCGGGTTCTAAGGATTTTCAGAATTTTGCGATTGATGCAGTTCGTCGGAGAAGGGCAGCTTCTGATCGATGCACTGAAACGCAGCTTCCATCAGATAATTTTATTCTTGTTCAGCATTTTCACGCTGGTAACGATTTTTGCCTCGGTGATGTATCTGCTCGAGCCAGCCGAGGCTGGCTTTACCAGCATTCCCATTTCCATTTACTGGGCTATCGTCAGCCTGACGACGGTAGGGTATGGAGACATTGTGCCGGTAACCCCGCTAGGCCAAGGAATCACGGTCATGCTGATGCTCATTGGCTATTCGATCATTGCCGTACCCACGGGCGTGTTTTCCGCCGAGGTGATTCGCTCAATCCGTGAAGAGCGTTATTCCAACGAGGCCTGTCCGGGTTGCGGTTACGACCGTCACGAGCATAAGGCCCGCTATTGCCTGCGCTGCGGCACTTGGCTCGACGAGGAGCGACCCGACCCACGCAAGGTAGACAGGGCGCTCAGCGAACCGCCATCGGACAGCTCCGATACCGACACCTAGCCACCACACGATTTACGAAACTTTTACGGCGGTGCCCGTATAACGACATCGATTTTTTACGCCCGCTCTCTCTAGCCTTGGCTTACCTCTCCCCCTTGGAGCCAAGGCTATGCAAATCCTGCTGTTGATCCTTTCCTTCGCCGTCGGCGCCTATCTGTTCACCGCCCTGCTGTGGCCCGAACGATTCTAGGAGGCCGGCGATGAACGAGGTCATACTCTGCCATGCGCTGGTCATCGGACTGGCGCTTCCCCTGGGCCTGTACATGGCCCGCTCCCTGAACGATGACCGAAAGGCGCCTCTGGATGGGCTCTTTCGCCCCTTCGAGTCCATGCTTTATCGTCTGGCCGGCATCGATGCGCAGCGCACGATGACCTGGCAGGCCTATGCCTGGGCCGTCCTCAAGCTGCACCTGTTGCTGGTTCTGCTGGCCTGGGGCGTGTTCATGGCACAAGGTTTGCTGCCGCTCAATCCCGACGGCGTTGCCGGCATGCCGTGGGACACCGCCCTGCACACGGCCGTGTCGTTTGCCACCAATACCAACCAGCAGCACTACTCGGGGCAGGCACAGCTTTCCTACCTGAGCCAGACCTTCGCCATCGTGACCCTGCAGTTCGTCACGCCGGCCACGGGCCTGGCGGTGCTGCTGGCGATTGCCCGCGTGCTGCTCAGCAAGGCGAGCGTCGCGCGTTTCTCCGAAACGGCAGTACAGCCCGTCGGCGTAGGCAATTACTACCGTGACCTGGTGCGGACCCTACTGCGCGTCATGTTGCCGGTGGCCACCGTAGTGGCCCTGCTGCTGGCCTGGCAGGGGGTGCCGAGTACCTATCAGGGTGCACAGACACTACAGCCGCTGGACAGTGCAGTCACCGAAAGCCAGGTCATTCCTCGCGGCCCGGTCGCCTCGATGGTTGCCATCAAGCAGCTCGGCACCAACGGCGGCGGCTGGTACGGACCCAATTCCAGCGTGCCGCTGGAAAATCCCACGCCGCTGTCCAACGTCATCGAGAGCGTATCCCTGCTGCTGTTCCCCGTCGCCCTGCTCGTCGCCGTTGGCGTGATGACGGGCCGACGCCGCCTGATGACGGGCATTGGCGCGGTCATGCTGGCGTTTTCGCTGGCCTCGACGGCGGCCATGATCGTCTCGGAGAAGATGCCGAATGCCGCTTTCGAGGGTCTGGCCGCCGCCGGCAGCCCCAACATGGAAGGCAAGGAGGTGCGCTTCGGCCCGGAGATGTCGGCATTGTGGGCCAGCTGGACGACCCAGACTTCCAACGGCTCCGTCAACGCCATGCACGACAGCTTCAATCCGCTGGGTGGCGCAGTGACGCTGATGGACATGTTCGTCAACGTGACCTTCGGCGGTATCGGTGTTGGCCTGATCGGTTATTTGCTCTACCTCATGCTGGCAGCCTTCGTCGGTTCGCTAATGATCGGCCGCGCCCCCGAACTGCTGGGCAAGCCGCTGGAGACCCGCGAGATACGCTGGATCTCGCTGGCGATCCTCGCCCAACCGCTGGTCATCCTCGGCCTGACGGCGCTGGCCGTTGCCTTGCCCGGCCTGGCCGGCAATTCCAACCCGGCCTTTCACGGCCTGTCGCAGGTGCTCTACGAGTACACCTCGGCCTTCGCCAACAACGGCTCCGGCTTCGAGGGGCTGGGCGATGACACGCCGTGGTGGAACCTGACCTGCGTCATCGCCCTGCTGGTCGGGCGCTTCCTGCCCATGCTCGCGCCATTGGCGGTTGCCGCCTGGCTGGCCGGCAAGCGCACGGCTCCCGCCGGGCGCGGCAGTCTGGACATGGACAGTGGCGCCTTCGTCGGCCTGACCGCGAGCGTCATCGTCATTATCAACCTGTTGGGCTTCCTCCCGGTGCTGGTGCTCGGCCCGGTCGCGGAACAGCTGACATTCGGCTTCTGAGGAGAAAAGACGCCATGTCCACCTCGACCCAAACTCATCACTCTTCGCATCGCGCCGAAGGGCATTTCCAGTGGGGCCAATTGATCAGGGAATCCTTCCTGCGCCTGGGACCACGCTCCCTGGCCCGCAATCCGGTAATGGCCGTGGTCGGCATCGGCACGTTTGTCTGTGCCCTTTATACCGGCCTGGCGGCGGCCAGAGGCGAGAGCATCGCCTTTGCCCTGGCGGTGACCCTGGTCCTGCTGGCGACCGTATTGTTCGCCAATGGGGCGGAGGCGCTGGCGGAGTCCCGCGGCAAGGCCCATGCCGGCAGCCTGCGCGCCACACGCGGCCAGCTCAGGGCGCGCAAACTGCAGAGGGATGGCAGCGAAGCCATGGTGGCCGCCGATACGCTGCGCCGCGGCGACCGGGTCAGGGTCGTGGCCGGCGAGCTGATCCCCGCCGATGGCGAGATCGTCGAGGGTGCCGGCTCGATCAACGAGTCCGCCGTGACCGGCGAGTCCGCCCCCGTCCTGCGCGAGGCGGGCACCGACAACAGCGGCGTCAGTGCCGGCACCAAGCTGCTCTCCGATGAACTGGTCATCGAAGTCAGCGTCGACCCGGGCGAGTCGCTGCTCGACCGGATGATCGCGCTGGTCGAAGGCGCCAGTCGCCAGAAGACGCCCAGCGAGCTGGCGTTGTCGGTGCTGCTTGCCACCCTGACGCTGGTGTTCCTGATCGTGGTCGTGACGCTGGTGCCCATGGCGGCATTCGTCGGCATCGTGCCATCGACGATCATGCTGGTGGCGCTGCTGGTCTGCCTGATCCCCACCACGATCGGGGGATTGCTGCCGGCCATCGGCATCGCCGGCATGGAGCGGGCGATGCGCGCCAACTTGGTCGCCAAGTCCGGCAAGGCGGTCGAGATCGCCGGCAGTATCGACACCCTGCTGCTCGACAAGACCGGTACAATCACTCTGGGTGACCGCCACGCCACCGAATTCGCGCCCTGCGAAAAGGTCGCCATCGGCCGGCTGCGCGACGTGGCCTACCTGTGCTCGCTGGACGACCCGACCCCGGAAGGGCGTTCCATCGTCACGCTCGCCAGGGATCAGGGCGCGACATCGACCCTGGACAAGCGGGCCGAGTTCATCCCTTTCTCGGCGTCGACGCGGCTGTCCGGCGTCAACCTGCCCGACGGCACGCAACTGCGCAAGGGCGCCCCGAACGCCATCGCGACATTCATCCAGACCCATGGCGGCAACGTGCCCACGACCTACCAGCGACTGGTCGAGCGCGTTTCCCGCGAGGGCGCCACGCCGCTGGCCGTTGCCGAGGGAGGCCGACTGCTCGGCGTCATCGCCCTGTCGGATGTCATCAAGCCGGGCATCGCCGAGCGTTTCGCCCAACTGCGCGAGATGGGCGTCAAGACGGTAATGATCACCGGCGACAACCCGATCACGGCGGCGGCCATCGCGGCGGAGGCCGGGGTCGACGACTACGTGGCCGAGGCCACCCCAGAGCGCAAGCTGGAGATCATCCGCGAGGAGCAGGCCTCCGGACGTCTGGTGGCGATGATGGGCGACGGTACCAACGATGCCCCGGCGCTGGCCCAGGCCGACCTGGGGCTGGCCATGAACTCGGGCACCCAGGCGGCACGCGAAGCGGGCAACATGGTCGACCTCGATTCCGACCCGGGCAAGCTGCTGCGCGCCGTGGAGATCGGCAAGCAACTGCTCATCACCCGCGGCGCGCTGACCACCTTCTCACTGGCCAACGATGTGGCGAAGTACTTCGTCATCCTGCCGGCGCTCTTTGCAACCAGCATTCCGGCACTGGAGGTGCTGGACGTTCTCGACCTGCATTCACCGGAGTCGGCCGTGCTGGCGGCGGTGATCTTCAATGCGCTGATCATTCCCGCCCTGATTCCGTTCGCACTGCACGGCGTGCGCTTCAAGGCCACCTCGGCCACCGGGCTGCTGCGCCGCAATCTGCTGGTCTACGGCCTCGGCGGGCTGTTGCTGCCCTTCCCCGCCATCAAATTGCTCGACGTGATGATCGCCGGCCTGTTCTAGGAGCCAAGCCATGAACACTTCATTGATGACACGCACCTCGCTGCTGGCCTCGCTGCGCCTGATGGTCGTGCTTGCCGTACTGCTGGGCCTGTTGTATCCCTTCGTTGTCACGACGTTGAGCGGCCTGCTCTTTCCCCATCAGGCGAGCGGCAGTTTGCTGTACGATTCCCAGGGTAACGTGGTGGGCTCCACGCTGGTGGGCCAGCCCTTCCTGGGGGCCCAGTACTTCCATGGCAGGCCCTCGGCAGCGGACTATGCGCCGGATGCCGCCGCCGGCTCCAACCTGGCGCCGAGCAATCCCGTATTGCGCGAGCGTACCCTGGACGAGGTCCGCACACTGCAGGAAAGAGACGGCTTGTCAGCGGGCGAGATTCCCGTCGACCTGCTGGCCGCCTCGGGCTCGGGCATCGACCCGCATATCACGCCGGCGGCTGCCCTGGCCCAGGCGCCCCGGGTCAGCCAGGCGCGAGGTCTGCCCCTGCCAGCGGTCGAAAACGCCATCCAGGCGGCGACCGAATACACCGGGCTGCTGGGCGAACCTGCCGTCAATGTCCTGCGCCTCAACCTGGCCCTGAATGAAAGGGCCCTGAACGAACGGAGCCCGACCGACGAATGACCGGTATGCCATGAGCGGAGCGGGAAACCACGAGGCCTTACGTCCCGATCCGGATGCCCTGCTCAAAACTGCGCGCCGAGAGGCGCGCGGTTGCTTGCGTGTTTTCCTGGGCGCCGCACCCGGCGTCGGCAAGACCTTTGCCATGCTGCGCACCGCCCAGGACCGTATCGCCGAGGGCGAGGAAATCGTGATCGGTGTCATCGAATCCCACGGCCGCGAGGAAACCGAGCGCCTATGCGACGGCATCGAGCGCATCCCGCTTGTCGAGCGTGAGCATCGCGGGCGGACCTTTCGGGAATTCGACCTCGACGCCACCCTGGCGCGCAGGCCGTCTATCGTGCTCGTCGATGAACTGGCCCACCGCAACATTCCCGGCGGACGCCACCCACGCCGCTTCCAGGATATCGAGGAATTGCTGGATGCCGGCATCGATGTCTGGACCACCCTCAATGTCCAGCACATCGAGAGCCTGAACGACACGGTTGCCCGAGTCACCGGCATTCGCATGCGTGAAACCGTTCCCGACTCGTTGATAGCGCGAGCGCGGGACATCACGCTGATCGACCTGACCCCCGACGAACTCATCCAGCGCCTGCGACAGGGCAAGGTCTACGTGCCGGAGCAGGCCCGGGCAGCGCTGGACGGGTTCTTCAGCGTGGCCAACCTGACCGCGCTGCGTGAACTGGCCATGCAGACCATGGCCGAACGCGTGGATAGCGACGTGCGCGACTCCATGGGCGCGCGCGGCGAGCAAGGCCCCTGGCCGGTGCGGCCCAAGCTTCTCGTCGCCCTGAGCGGCCGGGCTGAGGATGCCAGCCTGATTCGTGCCGCCCATCGACTGGCCGAGCGACGTAGCGCCTCGTGGCGGGCCGTGCATGTCGACACGGGCAACCCATCCCAGACGATGCGTCTCGAGATCGAGAGGAGCAGTCAACTGGTCGAACGCCTGGGAGGCGACATGGTGGTCCTGCCGGGCCAGAGCCGCCTCATGGAACTGCTCGACTACGCACGCCGCAACAACGTCACGACACTCGTCATTGGCCGGGCCGTAAAGTCACTCTGGCGCTTCTGGCATCGCTCGCTGGGCAAGCAACTGCTCAAGGAAGCGCGGGAATTCGACCTAGTCATCATCGCCGAGACCGAACGCAGCAAGCGCCATGCCTTGTCGAGCCGGCCCTGGTCTGCCATGACTCGCCGGGAATGGCTGCTTCCCCTGGCCCTGCTCCCTCTGACGCTGGGCGTATCACTGCTTATCGATCAGGCGATGGACCTTGCCAACCTATCGCTGATCTTTCTTACCGGGGTGCTGATCACGGCGGCGTATAGCGGGACGCGTGCCGCCATGCTCAGCGCCGTACTGAGCTTTCTTATCTACAACTTTTTCTTTACCGAACCCCGCTATACCCTGGCGATGGTGCACCGCAACCAGTTGCTGACAGTCTTTCTGTTCTTCGTGGTCGCCATGATTGGCGGCCAACTGGCGGGGCGGGCCCGCCGGCAACTGATCGCCTTGCGCGCCAGCCGGGACCAGACGCAGCGACTGCTTCAGTTTTCCCGGGCCCTCTCGGCGTCGGCCGATCATGCCAGCGTCCGGGCCACGGGCGTCACTACGCTGGCGGACTGGCTGGAGGTCCCGGTGGTATTTCTGGAATGCACGCCCGGGGACGACGATCTGCAGATTACCGAATCGCATCCCGGCGAAATCGGCCTGGACAACACTGCCCGGCAGGCGGCCGCCTGGTCCTGGCATCACCGGCGTCCCAGCGGCCATGGCTCGCAGACGCTGGCGACCCAGCGCTGGCGATTCGTTCCCCTGGTCGAGAAAGAGAGCATTCTCGGTGTCGTGGGGCTGGCATTGGCCGATCGCGAGGCCTCGCTGGATCACGATCAGGAAATCCTGGTCGACACGCTCCTCAACCAGTTGAGCATGGCCCTGGCACGCACGCGCCTGGTCCACGACCTGGGCGCCGCACGACTGGCCGAGGAAAACGAACGGCTACGTTCGGCGCTGCTATCTTCCGTCTCACACGATCTGCGTACGCCGCTGGCCTCGATCATCGGGGCCGCCAGCACCTTACGCGACCTGGATGTCCAACTATCCAGTGACGACAAGCGCGAGTTGCTCGACAGCGTGCTGGGCGAAAGCGAGCGCCTGAACCGCTACATCCAGAACTTGCTGGACATGACGCGACTGGGCCATGGCACGCTGAAGCTAGAGCGGGACTGGGTGACCCTGGCCGATCTGGTCAATGCTGCACTCAAGCGGCTGGAGACGGCCCTGGGTCATATCGGCATCGAGCGGGAATGGCCGCCCGACCTGCCACTCCTGTACGTCCATCCGGCGCTGATCGAGCAGGCTCTGGTCAATGTCATCGAGAATGCCATTCGCTTCTCTCCACCCGGAGGACGCATCGTCATCCGCGGCGAACGCCAGGGAAGCGATCTGCTCATTCGTATCAGCGATGAAGGGCCCGGCATTCCCGAGCCCCTGCGGGAGCAGGTTTTCGACATGTTCTTCACGGGCGGTGAAGGGGACCGGGGCAGGCATGGCAGCGGCCTGGGGCTGGCCATTTGTCGCGGCATGGTCGGCGCGCATGGCGGTACGATCAGTGCCGAAGGCAACCCCAATGGGACAGGTACCAGTATCCTCATCTGCCTGCCGCTGACCGATTCGCCAAATGCCGACCTGGAGGAAGAGTCCCAGAATGAGCACTGACCGGCAGCGTATCCTGGTCGTGGATGATGAAACGCAGATTCGCCGCTTCCTGCGGATCAGCCTGACATCGCAGGGCTACGAGGTGATCGAGGCGGAGAGCGGGGGCGAAGGACTGATCAAGGCCATCAGCGAGCGCCCGGACCTGGTGCTGCTCGACCTGGGGCTGCCCGACATCGATGGCCAGGAAGTGCTCCAGGCCATCCGCGAGCAGAGCGATATCCCTGTCATGGTCGTCTCGGTCAGGGCGTCGGAAAGCGAAAAAGTGGCCTGTCTCGATGCCGGCGCCAACGATTACATCACCAAGCCCTTCGGCATTCAGGAACTGCTCGCACGCGTCAGAGCGACACTGAGGCAGCGCACTCCAACCCATGCTTCACCTGTGCACAAGCGGCTTCAAGCGGGGGAGTTGCTCATCGATCTTGCCGACCGTCGCATCACGCTGGCCGGCGCCCCCGTCAAGCTGACGCCCAAGGAATATGCCGTCCTGTCCATGCTGGCGACGTATCCCGGACGACTCATCACGCAGACCCAACTGCTCAATGACATATGGGGCCCCGTCCATAAACACGACACGCACTACCTGCGGATCGTCATCAGCAAGCTGCGCAACAAGCTCAGCGACGATCCCGAGAAACCTACGCTCATCATCACCGAACCCGGTATCGGTTACCGCCTTGTCATCGACTCCGACCCTGGCACCTGAGCCATCGGCGCCGCCAGAGACGATGGCGCCCGACCCTGCTGCACCATACAAGGCTGAGCCTAGGGGCTCAGGACAAAAACGGCGTCGGATCGCCGCGCCCTTCGCGCACGATGGTCGGTGGCTGTTCGCGTAGGTCGACTACGGTAGTCGGCTCCAGCGAGCAGGCGCCGCCATCGATGATCGCTTCGAGATGCGCGCCGAAGCGCTCGCGAATGTCCTCCGGATCGGTCAACGGCAACTCTTCGTCGGCGGGAATCAGCGTCACGCTCATCAACGGGCTGCCCAGCGCCTTGAGTAGTGCATGAGTGATGCGATGGTCCGGCACGCGCACACCGATGGAGCGCCGCTTGGGATGCAGCAACAGACGCGGTACTTCGCTGGTGGCGTTGAGGATGAAGGTATAGGGCCCCGGCGTATGGTTCTTGAGCATGCGGAAGACGACGTTGTCGAACTTCGCGTACGTGCTGATTTCCGACAGGTCGGAACACACCAGGGTAAAGTTGTGGCGGTCATCCAGCGAGCGCAGCCATTTGATCTTCTCGATGGCCTTTTTCTCGCCGAGGTGGCAGCCCAAGGCATAGCCCGAATCGGTGGGATAGGCGATGACCCCGCCGCTGCGGATGATGCCTACGGCCTGGTCGATCAGGCGCGCCTGGGGATTGTCGGGGTGAATCTGGAAGAACTGGGTCATCGCTACTCCTAAGCATTGGGTTCCTGATCGGTCACACTCCGCCAAGGCACGGCATCGAACCAGGACGGACAATCTATAGCCTAGTCGACCCGCCCTTTTCCCGACGACTGCGACGTCACCGGGCAAAGCCGGCCAGGCGTGGATGGCGCCATACCGGCAGCAACGCCGTGCGCGGCACCTCGCTCATGCTGCCCGGCGCAAGTGGGCCGCCGGGGGCATGGAAATCGCTGCCCAGCGAGCCGAACATGTCGCGTTCCTGCAACTGTCGCGACAGATCGCGGGTCGTGTCGGGATTCTGGTAGCCACTGACCAGTTCGGCGGCCTCGCCCCCCGCTTCTAGAAAATCATCGAGCAGCAGGCCACGCTTGCGGCGGGTCATGCCGTAGCGTAGCGGATGCGCCAGCACGGCGACGCCGCCGGCATCGCGAATCCAACCGACGATCTCGCTCAGCCATGGCCAGTGCGCCTTGACGTCGCCACGCTTGCCGGCGCCCAGGTGCTTCTTGAAGGCGCTGGCCATGTCCGGCACCACCCCGGCGGCGACCAGCGCCCGGGCGAAATCGGGCCGCCCCAGCGGCCGGTCGCTGCCCGCCTGCTCGCGCGCCCGGGCCAGTGCGTCGTCGAGCCCGACGGCCTCGAGACGCCGGGCGATCTCCTCACCACGTGCATCGCGCGCCCGGGCCTGGGATTCGAAGCCGTCGATCAGTGCCCCCTGGGGGCCATCGGGCAGTAACGCCACCACATGGATCGTCACCCCGCGCCACTGTGCCGACAGCTCGCTGGCGCAGATCAGGCGCAATCCCAGGCGCTCGGCTTCGGTCGCGGCTTCGGCGACCCCCGCCACGGTGTCGTGATCGGTCAGCGCCACATGGCTCAGGCCACGGGCATGGCAAAGCTGCATCAGCTCGGTCGGCGACAGGGCGCCGTCCGAGGCGGTGGAATGCATGTGCAGGTCGAGGCGGGCAGTATCGTCGAACGTATCGGGAAGTGGCATCATCGCATGACGCCGTCGGGCGTCTTTGTCAGAATAGGCGCAACATGGTGCGCGCCCCGCCCTTCGGGGTCAATGCGCCTTTGCATGAGGTTCTTCCATGAAGCTGTTGCTCGATTTTCTGCCCATCGCGATCTTCTTCGCCGTCTATCACCTGAGCGGTGACATCGTGCTTGCCACCCTGGTACTGATCCCCGCCACGCTGGCTCAGGTCGGCTTTCTGTGGTGGCGCTATCGGCGTGTGGAAAAGATGCACCTGATCACCCTGGCGCTACTGGTCGTCATGGGCGGCGCCACGGTGCTTTTCCATGACGCCACGTTCATCCAGTGGAAGCCCACCGTGGTCAACGTCCTGTTCGCCGTGGCCTTCCTGGTCTCGCCGCTGTTTGGCGGCAAGACCCTGATCCAGCGCATGATGGAGCGTGCCGTCACGTTACCGCCCGCCATCTGGCAGCGGCTGAATACCGCCTGGGTAGTGTTCTTCCTGGCCATGGCGGCACTCAACGTTTACGTGTTCAAGACGTTCGACGAAGCCACCTGGGTCAACTTCAAGCTGTTCGGCATGCTTGGCCTGACCCTGGCCTTCGTGCTGGCCCAGGGCGTCTACATGAGCCGCCACATGAGCGCCGCGACGACGCCCGACCCTGTCGACAAGACCCCATAACCGAGGAAACGACGATGCTTTACGCGATCATCAGCGAGGACGTCAAGGACAGCCTGGAAAAGCGCATGGCGGCCCGTCCCGATCACCTGGCGCGCCTGGAAAAACTGCGCGACGAAGGTCGCCTGGTGCTGGCCGGCCCGCACCCGGCCATCGATGCCGACAACCCCGGCGACGCCGGTTTCATCGGCAGCCTGGTGGTCGCCGAGTTTGCGGATCTCGATGCCGCCCGCGCCTGGGCCGATGCCGATCCGTACATGATCGCCGGCGTCTATGCCAAGGTGAGCGTCAAGCCCTTCAAGAAGGTGCTGCCCTGACGGCGCCGGCGTGAGCGGCGCTTATTCACAGCAAGTTATGCACAAGCGGTTTTGCTCACACCTCCTGTGGAAAACCCTGTGAAGAGGCGGCGGATGCCCTGCTCAAAGCGGCAAGGCTAGCCGCCTCGTCAGAATCGGTCAAAAAATGACCAGCCTGTGACAATTCGGAGTCATCCTTGTCGAGCCCGCCATCCCCGCCCGGCTACGTACCGCCCTACCCCCTGCCGCCACTGACTGCGCTGGAGTGCGCAACGCTGGACTGGCGCGAGGATGCCACCGGCGAGGCGCCGCACTCTACCCGCTACGAGGACGTGTATTTCTCGCGCCACGATGGCCGTGCCGAGACCGAACACGTCTTCATCCGGCACAACCGCCTGCCCGAACGCTTCTCCGCCTGGCAGGCATCGCGCCCGTTCACGATCGGCGAGACCGGCTTCGGCACGGGACTCAACATGCTGTGCGCCTGGGCCTGCTTCGAGCGATGTGCCCCGGCCTCGGCCCGCCTGCATCTGGTCTCCACGGAGAAGCATCCACTGCGGCGTGACGACCTTGAGCGCGCCCTGGCGGCATGGCCGGATTTCAGCCACAAGGCGCGTACCCTCGTCGCGCAGTGGCCCGAGCCGGTCAGTGGCGTGCACCGTCTGATCCTGGACGACAGAGTCACGCTGGATCTGCACTTCGGCGACAGCGCCGAGCGCCTGTCGCGTCTCGACGGCAAGGCCGATGCCTGGTTCCTGGATGGGTTCGCCCCGGCCAGGAATCCCGACATGTGGCAGCCGGCGCTGTTCGAGGCCATGGCCGCGCACAGCCATCCCGGCGCCACCTTCGCGACGTTCACTTGTGCCGGATTCGTCAAGCGCGGTCTCAAGGCTGCCGGCTTCGCCTGGGAAAAGGTGGCGGGTTTCGGGCGCAAGCGCGAGATGCTGCGCGGTCGTATCGATACCCCCCTGACTGACGCGTCGCGCCAGGCTACCCCCTGGTTCACATCACCGGCTGCCCTGCCGGCACGCCATGTGGCGGTAATCGGCGCCGGGCTGGCCGGTGCCAGCGTTGCCGAGGCGCTGGCCCGGCGCGGCGTGCAGGTCACCCTGCTCGACAGGCAGGCGCCGGGGACGGGCGCCTCGGGCAATCGCCAGGGCGCGCTCTATGTCAAGCTCGCCGCCGAGACCAATCTGCAGAGCCGCGTCTATCTGGCCGGGTTGCTGCATACCCGACGCTGGCTGGCACGTCTCGATCCAGACGGTGAACTCTGGCAGGACTGCGGTGTGCTGCAACTGGCCCAGACCGACAAGGAGGCGCTACGTCAGGCCGCTTTCATGGACGCTCACCGCCTGCCGTCCGACGTGATCGAGAGCGTCGATGCGGACAGGGCCGGTGAACTCGCCGACACACCGCTTGCTCGGGGCGGGTTGGATTACTCCGGCGCTGGCTGGGTACGCCCGGCCGCCCTGTGCCAGCGCCTGGCGGCGACAGCGGGCGTTCACTTCCGCCACGGCGAGGTGATGGCGCTGACGGCGACCGATACGGGCTGGCAACTGGCGCTGGCCGACGGCGAAGCCATCGCGGCCGATCAGGTCGTGGTGGCCACGGCCTGGCAGGCTCCGCAACTGACCCAACTGAGCTGGTTGACGTTGCGTCCGATTCGCGGTCAGGTCAGTGAAATCCGTGTGCCGGCGGATGCACCGACGCTGTCCCGGGTGGTATGTGCCGGCGGCTACGCTCCGCCGGCCGTGGATGGCGTACAGTGCTTCGGGGCGACCTTCGCCCCAAACCACACCGGCACCGAGCTGCGCGAGGCCGACCACGCCGCCAACCTGGCGGAACTCCAGCGCACCCTGCCGACGTATGTCGCCGCCCTGGCGAAGGCCGGCGTCGACTGGAATCCGGCGCACATGAGCGGGCGCGCCGCCCTGCGCGCCGCCACGCCCGACAAGACCCCCTACGCCGGCCCGGTCCCCGACGCCGAACGCTGGCTTAGCGACTATGCCGACCTTGCCAAGGACGCCCGCCGCATCCCCGCCACACCGGGACAGCACCATCCGGGCCTGTGGATAAGCGCCGGCCACGGCTCGCGCGGGCTGGCCAGCGCGCCGCTATGTGCCGAACTGCTCGCCTCGCGGATCTGCGCCGAACCGCTGCCGCTGGAGCGCGAACTGGTCGACCATCTCCATCCCGGGCGGCGGCTGATCGCCGACTTGGTTCGCGGCAAGCATGGCTAGGCCGAACGTCAATGCGCAGAGGTGATTAACCGCTCCAGCGCAGTACGATCCTGACACCGATAGGTAAACGAGGGGCGGCCCACCTGGCCGTAATGGAAGGATTCGGCCAGCACACCGCTTTCCGCCAGATACTTGAGATACTTGCGCACCGAAACCCGCGACATGCCGGTGGCCGGCATGAGCGTCTCGGTGGTGAAGTTGCCGTCCGGCAGCGCGAGAATGGCCTGGGCGACCTGCGACAACGACGTCGCGGTCAGGCCCTTGGGCAGATCGCCGGGGCGGCGGGGCTCGGGTGCCGACATCGGCTGGAACAGACGGTCGATGTCCTGCTGCGCGACCCGGTCGGACAGTCCTTCCAGCGTCTTGCGCGCCTGACGGCATGCTTGCACGGCGTCGCGAAAGCGCTCGAAGGTGAACGGCTTGACCAGATAATCGCTGACACCGAGACGCCGCGCGGCGCGTACCGTTTCGGTTTCCGTCGCGGCGGTTATCAGCACCACATCGGTATCGCAGCCGGTGCGCTGGAGATGGCGGATCACTTCCAGGCCGCTGCGATTGCGCAGGTAGACGTCGAGCAACACCAGATCGACGCGCTCCTGATCGAGCACGTCGATGGCACTCGGCACACTGTCGCATTGGGCGACCAGCTGCACTTCGTCCAGGCGGTTGAGGTAATCGACGTTGAGGCGCATGACCATGGGGTCGTCCTCGACGATCAGCACACGCATGTCAGTCCTCGCTCGATGATTTCACTCGCTCGGCGGATACGGCAACTCGACCTCGAATAGCGTACCGCGCCCTGGCTCGGAATAGACGGATAGGGTGCCGCCCAGAGTATCGACCTGGTTCCTGACCGCCGCCAGTCCCAGACCGCGCCGCTCGCCCTTGGTCGACACGCCGGGCTCGAAGAGCCGCTCGCGCACTGCCTCGTCGATGCCGGGACCGGTATCCTGCACGTGCAGCGAGAGTAGCGCCTCGTCGTGCTCCAGCGTCAGGGTAACGCGGCGCTCGTGGCGATTTTCCACGGCGTCGAAGGCGTTTTCCAGCAGGTTGCCGAGCACCGTGACCAGGGTATGCACCAATGCCGGCTCGCGGGGCACGGGAACCGGACGCTCGACCTCGACCTGCAGGATCACGTTGCGCTCGCGGGCTTCGCTCTGCTTGCCGAGCAGAAAACCCGCCAACACCGGATCGTCGATGCCTCTGACCAGCGCCGTGGACGGCGCCACATGATGGTCGGCCAGGTCGCGCAGGTAGCTGCGCAATGCCGCCAGGTCGCCCATCTGGGCCAGGCCGAGCATGACGTGCAGTTTATTCTTGAACTCGTGGGTCGTCGCACGCAGCGCCTCGGCATAGCGACTCACTCCGGTGAGCTGTTCGGCCAGCGCGTTGAGCTCGCTCTTGTCGCGGAAGGTGGCGATGGCCCCGATCACCGCGTCCCGGTGACGGATCGGCAGGCGATTGGCAAGCACGATGCGGCCGTTGAAGCTCAGCTCATGATCCAGCCGCTCGCGGCCACTGTCGAGCACCTCGGGCAGGCCGCTGCCCGGCAGATAGTCCGTCACGCGCATTCCCAGCGTCGGCGGCCCCAGTCCGGCATCGGCCAGCATACGCTGGGCCGCCGGATTGACCAGCGTGATGCGGGCCTCGCGATCCACCGCCAGGATACCTTCATGGATCGAGGACAGCATTGCCTGACGCTCTTCGACCAGCCGCGTGATCTGGTAGGGCTCCAGCCCCAGCAGCACGCGCTTGATATAGTGTGCCAGCCAGCTCGCCCCCAGCGCGCCAACGATCATCAGCAGGGCCACGCCAAGCATGACGTCGCGACGGTTCTCGGCGAGCAGGGGGGCCAGCGACGCCTGAGTCACCCCCACGGCGACGGCGCCAACCACGTCACCGTCATCGCCACGCACCGGGGCAAAGCCGCGGATGCTGGTTCCCAATGTGCCCACCGAGCGCGAAGCATACGACTCCCCGGCCAGGGCCGCCCCCTCGTCACCGCCGCGAAAGTGACGCCCGACCCGCTCGGGGTCCGGATGCGTCAGGCGGATCGCCTGACGGTTCATGACCACGATGAAATCGACGCCGAGCCGCTCGCGCAGCGCATCGATCTCGGTCTGGAGGGAAGTCGCGGCGCGGGGCGTCGACGCTGCCCGCTCCGCCTCCTGCAGGGCACTGCGCACGCTGGCCTTGCCGGCCACCGTCTGCGCCAGGTTGGTGACCCGCGACGCCTGGGCCTGTTCCAGGGTGTCGCGCAACTGGGCATTGAACAGCCACAGCGCCAGGCCCAACGACAGCACCACCATCACCGCCACCAGCAGGAAGATCAGGCGACTCAGACGCAACCGAAGGAATTTCACGGTTTCACTCTCCTCGACAGCGGACTTCGACATCGGCCCGGAACGCAACGGTGTGAACATCATATATTCGACCTTGGTGGCATTCCCAACACCACGGTGTTGTGCCGTCAAGCCCACCGCGACTTTCGTTATTTACATAACGCTTTAATAACTTTGCCAACCTTGGCCGCGTTTGCGTAGCGCTTATCCTCGGCGGCATCACGTCTGTTCGGCCCTTTGCATCAGCCAGGCCGGACAGTTTCGATCACCGTCACTCCATGCCCGGCGGCATGGCGTTGACACGTTCGAGGGAGACCGTCGATGAGTCACAGCATGACGGACACTGCCAATTCGCGGGCCGCTAGCGACAACCCGCTTTTCTCGCAACGCATTTTCGGCATGAGCCTGCCACTGTTCGCCATCGCTCTGGCAGTGATGGTTGCGGCGATTGCCACCGACACCCTGCCCACCGGCATGATCGGCGCCCTGCTGGTCATGATGCTGCTCGGCGAGTTGCTGGGCTTCATCGGCGATCGTTTGCCCATCGTCAAGACCTACCTGGGCGGTGGCGCGATTCTGGCCATCTTCGGGGCCGCCGCCATGGTCTACCTGCAGTGGCTGCCGGCGCCGGTGGTGGATAACGTCACCGATTTCATGAAGGGTGGCGGCTTTCTCAACTTCTATATCGCCGCGCTGATCACCGGCAGCATCCTGGGCATGGATTCCCGCGTGCTGGTCAAGGTCGGCTCACGCTATGCCCTGCCGCTGCTCTGCGCCGTGTTGTTCGCCGCCCTGTTCGCGGTCGTCGTCGGCACCTTGCTCGGCTTCTCCGCTCAGGATGCCGTGGTGGTCATTGCCATGCCGATCCTGGGCGGCGGCATGGGTGCCGGTGCGGTGCCCATGAGCCAGATCTACCAGGAACTGCTGGGCCAGCCGGCCAGTTACTACATCTCGATCCTGGTGCCGGCCCTGGCGCTGGGCAACGTGTTTGCGATCATCATCGCCGGCCTGCTCAATGGCCTGGCCAAGCGTTTCCCGGGGCTGTCCGGCAACGGCCAGATGATGCCGGGCGTGGAAGTCGAAGAGCAGCAACGCACCCCCGACATCGGCAAGCTGGGCGTCGGTGTGGTCGCGGCGCTGGCCTTCTTCACCGCCGGCCAGATACTCGGCGCCTTCATCCCGCTGCATCCCTACGCTCTGATGATCATTCTGGTCGCGGCACTCAAGGTCGCCAACGTGGTACCGGAATCCATCAACGAATCCGCGGCGCAGTGGTTCCAGTTCGTGGCCCGTAACTGGACGTTCGCCCTGCTGTTCGGGATCGGCATCGCCTATACCGACCTCGGCCAGGTCATCGACGCCATCTCAGTGACCTACGTGTTGATCGTGTTCGCGGTGGTCGCCGGGGCAGCCTTCGGCGCCGGGCTGGTCGGCAAGCTGGTCGGCTTCTACCCCATCGAGTCGGCCATCACCGCCGGGCTGTGCATGGCCAACATGGGCGGCACCGGGGACGTGGCGGTACTCTCCGCGGCCCGCCGCATGTCGCTGATGCCCTTCGCGCAGATTTCCTCGCGGCTGGGGGGCGCATTGATCCTGCTGATCTCGAGCGTGGTCGTGCCGCTGTTCTTCGCCTGACCGCTGGATAGCCGAAGCCAAGACAACGGCGCCCCTGAGGGCGCCGTTGTCGTTGCCGGCAAGTCTCAACCTTCCTCGTCATCCGCGACTTGGCGTCCGAATGCCCGCCACTGCGCCAGAGTCATGACCTCGGTCGTCTCGGTCTGCAGGTCGTGGGCGATGATCAGCTCGCCCCGCTCCAGTTGGCGCTTGAGCCCTGCCACCCAACCGCGCATGCCTTCGCCGGTATCGGTGGTGTCATAGCCCTGACGGGTGACGAAGGTTTCCAGCAGCGCATCCAGCGTCTCGCCGGGCAGCATCCTGTAGGGAACTTCGACGAAGCGTCCACTCATCGCATTGTCCTCTTGGCCGATCGTTCGTGATCGATCACTCGCTTTCCCATTCGCGCAGACGGGCCAGGAAGGCGTCCTCATCGAGCACCTCGACACCCAGCTCCTGGGCCTTGTTCAGCTTGCTGCCGGCTCCCGGCCCGGCCACTACCGCCGCCGTCTTCTTCGACACGCTGCCCGACACCTTGGCACCCAACGCCTGCAGGCGCGCCTTGCCCTCGTCGCGGGTCATGTTCTCCAGCGTGCCGGTGAGCACCCAGGTCTGTCCGACCAGCGGCTGGGGGCGAGCGGTCACTTCCGCCTCGTCCCAGACGACGCCGGCCTCGATCAATTGGGCGACGGTATCGCGATTATGGCCCTCTTCGAAGAACGCATGGATATGTGCCGCGACGATCGGGCCAACGTCTTCGACCGCCTCGAGCGCCGCCAGGTCGGCGTCCATCAGCGCCTGGAGCGTACCGAAGTGGCGCGCCAGGTTGGCGGCAGTCGCCTCGCCGACCTCACGAATGCCCAAGGCATAGATGAAGCGCGGCAGCGTCGTATGCCTGGCCTTGTCCAAGGCGGCGATGAGGTTGTCCGCCGACTTCTTGCCGAAGCGCGGCAGTTCGATGAGTGACTCGGCCTTGAGGTGGAACAGATCGGCCGGTGTCTTGACCCATTCGCGATCGACCAGTTGGTCGATCAGCTTGACGCCAAGACCGTCGATATCCAGCGCGCGGCGGCTGGCGAAATGCTTGATCGCTTCCTTGCGCTGGGCGGCGCAGAACAGTCCCGCCGGGCAGCGCACCACGGCTTCGCCCGCGGTGCGCTCGACCTCGGAGCCGCACACCGGACAATGCGTGGGAAACGCAATGGGCCGGGCATCCGCCGGGCGCTGCTCTTCGAGCACCCGGACCACTTGTGGAATGACGTCGCCGGCGCGGCGTATCACTACGCAATCGCCGATCATCACGCCGAGGCGGGCAATCTCGTCCTGGTTATGCAGCGTGGCGTTGGAAACCATGGCGCCGGCCACGTTGACCGGGTCGAGACGCGCCACCGGCGTGATCGCCCCGGTACGCCCGACCTGGAACTCGACGTCGTTGAGCCGCGTGGTCTGCTCCTGGGCGGGGAACTTGAAAGCCACGGCCCAACGCGGCGCCCGCGCCACGAAGCCAAGCTCGCGCTGCAGGCGCAGGTCGTCGACCTTGATCACGGCGCCGTCGATGTCGTAATCGAGACGTTCGCGTTTCTCGCCGAGATGCCGGCAGTAGTCGAGCAGTGCCGCAGTGCCCCGCACGACGGCCAGTTCGGGATTGGTGCGAAAGCCCAGCTCACGTAACCCGGCCATCTGCGCCGAGTGGCTGTCGGCCACCAGGGCCTCGTCGATACGCGCCACTTGATAGGCGCAGAACTCCAGTGGACGCCGGGCGGTGATACGCGGATCGAGCTGACGCAGGCTGCCGGCGGCGGCGTTGCGCGGATTGGCAAAGATCTTGCGCCCCTCTTCGCGGGCCGCCTCGTTGAGCGCCTCGAATCCCAAATGGCTCATGTAGACCTCGCCGCGCACTTCGATCAGCTCGGGCACCGAGTCGCCACGCAACCTGAGCGGAATGGTGTTCAACGTCTTCAGGTTGGCGGTGATGCCTTCACCGGTGCGTCCATCGCCACGCGTCGCTCCGCTCACCAGCCGCCCCTGTTCGTAGACCAGCGACACCGCCAACCCGTCGAGCTTGGGCTCGCAGCAGAATGCCAGATCGTCGACGCTACGTTCGAGTCGCTCGTTGAGACGCTTGACGAAGGCGGCGATCTCATCCTCGCCGAAGGCGTTGTCCAGCGAGAGCATGGGCACGGCATGGCGCACTTCGGGAAAGCCCTCGGCGGGCGAGGCGCCGACACGCTGAGTGGGCGAATCCGACGTGATCAGCTCGGGATGGGCGGCTTCCAGTTCCTGCAGGCGACGCAGGCGCCGGTCATAATCGCTATCGGTGAGCAGCGGGTCGTCGAGGATGTAGTAACGGTAGTTGGCGTCGTCGAGCTCCCTGCGCAGGCGCTCGACATCTTCAAGAACAGTGGGATCGATCTGGCTCATGCCGTTGTGAGTCTCGGTCGAATCATGGAGCGTAAACAAGACAACCCTGTGAGAGCGTCACAGGGTTGTCTTCTATGGTACCGCTTGGACTGCAAAAAATTCAGTTGGCCTGGTAACGATGCAGGCGATTGCGACGTTCGAACTCCTGGACACGCTGACGGGCAAACTCGACGGTCTGCGCCGTCATCACGCTGCGGTTTTCGTCCTTGAGCTCGCCGCCCAGATTGCGCACCAACACCATGGCGGTCTCGACCATCGCCTCGAAGGCGGCGGCAGAGTCCTGGGCGCCAGGCAGCGGCATCAGGAAGGTCACGCCAGGCGTAGAGAAGTCGTCCATCGCTTCCAGATCGAAGGTGCCCGGCTTGACGACATCGACCATGGCGAACTGCAACTCGCTCTCGGCGTCTTCCGTTTCATAGCGCAGGAAGATACCCATTTCACTGTAGCGCAGGCCGCAGGCCAGCATCAGATTGAGCAGTGCAGTCCCCGAGAAGCCCTCTTCGTTACGCGCCAGCACACTGATCACGATGACTTCATCGGCGCCGGCCAAGGTCTCCCGGGCACGCTGGGCACTGACGTTATGACGGCGCGCCTTCTCGACCACCGGATGCGGCGTCACGACATCGTTGGGCGGTGTCTCCGACACGGCCTCGTCTTCCCCATAAGCGCTTTCGTCAACCACGTCATCTGCATAGGCCGCAGCGTGATCGCGATACCCTACAGGCTCGAAGGGCGGCTCGAAGGCCGGTGCCTCTGGCCGGTCATGGCGGACGCTCGGCTCGTCGGCCGCGTCCCGCGCCGTGATGGCCGGCTCCATCTCGCCCGGCTTACCTTGTGAATCTTGCGTGGACTCACCCAGCGAGGGCTCGCGATGCGGCGGATGCTCCTCGTCATCGTGGCGATGAAATGCGGAAGACATCTTGCTCATGGCCCGCTGGCTGCTGGAACGCAGGGCGGCCGCCATGCCGGCGCGATTGAAGCGCCCTGTCGGCGCTTCGGTCGGCTCATCAGCCGGTGTGGCGTGTCTTGTGTCTCGCGACGTCTCTCGTGGCTGTGTCTTTCGCGATTCGCTCGGCGCCGCATGCCGGGCATGGGCCGGCGCGTCAGGGGAGGCGGTCGTCGCCTCGTCCCTGCCGTGGTAAGCATCACGCGACGCGCTGGCCGTCGGCTTCGCTGACCCGGCACTCGCCCTGGCTGCCGTCGTGCGATCCTCCTGCTCCTTGGCCATGCGCGAAAAGACCTTGGATGGCCCCGGATGATCCTGGCGCTGAAGCTTGGGCTTCGGCACGACGGTTGGCTGCGTTGCCGACCTGACGACCCTCGCCCCTCCATTGGGCAATTCCCAGTTGATCTCTTCCTGACGAGCCGCCTCTTCAGGATCGGCCATCGCGCCCTCGTCATCACCCACGCCACGATCGACCTGATCCAGACGGGGTACCTTGCGCTGACGCTGGAGGCGACGCACACCGTCAACGACGATGATCGTCACCAGAACCAGCCCCAGAATTATCAACCATTCACGTAGTTCCATGGGTCGTCTTGCCTGTTTGCTAAGGCGCCATGCCATATTTATTCATGACTAGCATAGCGCGATTATCAAAAAAAGGGCTACTTTTTTTGAATGTCAAGTTTTTACCTCAGCCCCAGCGCAATCACCCTTCTTTCCCTGATTCTTTTTCAGTAAAACACTATCGCTAACTTTTTCTATACAAGACAACTGTCGCTCATGCTTCGGCGAGTTCCGCCGCTTCTTCGACACCCACCGCAACCAGACGAGACACCCCAGGTTCCTGCATGGTCACGCCCATCAGACGGCCCGCTGCTTCCATGGCGATCTTGTTGTGCGTGATATAGATGAACTGTACCGACTCCGACATGTCCTTGACCAGCTTTGCGTAGCGTCCGACATTGGCATCGTCCAACGGCGCATCGACTTCGTCCAGCATACAGAACGGCGCCGGGTTGAGCTGGAAAATCGCAAATACCAGAGACAGTGCCGTCAGCGCCTTTTCTCCCCCCGACAACAGATGAATCGTGCTGTTCTTCTTGCCTGGCGGTCGCGCCATGATCGCCACCCCGGTTTCCAGCAGGTCGTCACCGGTCAGGGTCAACCAGGCTGCGCCGCCACCGAAGACCTTGGGAAAAAGCTGCGAAAAGCCTTCGTTGACCTGATCGAAAGTCTGCTTGAAGCGGGTCCGCGTTTCCTGGTCGATCTTGCGAATGGCCCGTTCCAGGGTCTCGAGCGCCTCGGTCAATTCTGCATGTTGACCTTCAAGGTAGTCCCGACGTTCCGCCTGCTGGTCATATTCTTCGATCGCTGCCAGATTGATGGCTCCGAGTCGGCGAATCTTTTCGCCGATTTCCTCCAGCCGCGCCTGCCAGGCCGACTCGGTGGCATGGGCATCGAGCGACGCTTCCAGTTCCGCTGCAGCCAAGCCGAGTTCGGTCAGTGCCTCGTCCTGAGCATCGGCCTTGAGCTTGAGCGCCTGGACCTGCATGCGTCCTTCTTCGAGCCGGCTGCGGATACCTTCCAGATTGCGCTCATGCTGCTGACGGGCGATCTCGGTTTCGCGCAACACCTCCGCCAATTGCTGAGCCTCGCCGCGACAGGCATTGAGCGCCGTTTCCTCACGGCCTCGTCGGTCGAGCAGTTCGTCGAGCTGTTCGCGACTCTCCTCGCCTGGCTCGCGCAGCTCCTCGCGCTGTTGCTCGAGTTCGGCACACTTTTCCTCGAGGCGGGTGCGTGTTTCTCCGCTGCGCTCGCGCTGCTGTACCAGGCCGGCCCGCTCGGTGGTCAAACGCTGAGATTCGAGGGCGAGCTGCTGGGCGCGCTCCTGCAAGGGGCGCTGACGGGCACGCTGCCCCGATAGCGTTTCCTGGGTCTCGCGACGGTCTTGGGCGATAACGTCGCGCTGCCGGCTGCTATGTTCGAGGGCCGCCATGGCCGCCTGCCAGCGCTCGCGCGCCTCTTCGAGTTCCAGCGCCCGCTCTTCGCGGCTTTCATCAAGGCCGGCAATTTCCTCATCGAGATCGCGCGCGCGGGAATCGGCGTGCTCCAGACGCGAAACGAGATTGGCTTCCTGCAACGCGACCTGCTGACGTCGCTGGGACAGCTCACGCTCCTCGACCCGGCACTGTTCGAGCGTCCGCTCGCTATCGGCGTCCTGCGCCTGAGCCTCGGTCAGCCGTTCTTCCTGTTGCACCAGCTGCCGATCCACGCTCTCCAGTTCGGCGGCGACCTCGTCACGACGACGCTGTTGCGTCAGCACGCTGTCGGCACTGTCGCCCTGCCCGCGACGACGCGCCCAGTCCCGCCCCAGCCACAGACCGTCTGCAGTCAGCACGCTCTCACCGGGACCGAGTCGCTCACGCAGTTGCCAGGCCGCTTCATGGCTATCGGCACAGTGGATGGCGGCGAGTAGCGTCGAGGCTGCCCCGGCCCCACTGACGTTGGCGGCCAGGCTATGTACCGGCGCCTCCCCCTCGCTCTCCAGCCCGAGAAACGCCAGTTCGCCGCTTTCAAGGCGCTCGGCCAACGCTTCACGCGCTGAATCGGCCAACAAACGGGCATTGAGCCACGGAGCCAACACCCAGGATGTGGCGTCCTCCCAACCTTGGGCCACGCGGATACGTTCGGCCAGCCGCGGTGCCGACGCCAGGCCATGCCGCTCGAGTAGTGCTTCGATATCGCTGTCACTGTCGCTGAGACTGGCCCGGACGAGCGCCTCCAGCGAGGCCAGTTCACCCTGTAGCCGGCTGCGGCGCTGGCGCTCCTGCTCGCGGGCGGCCTCGAGCCGGCGGATCGTCTCGCGAGCCTGCTCGCGGCCGGATTGCAAGGTTTCCCGGCGCGCCTCCAGCGACTCAAGCTGCAGGTCGATCTCGGCCAGTTGCTCACCGAGTTCCTCGCGGCGTTCGCGCAGTTCCTGCTGATCGGGCAATTCACCGAGTTGCTGACGACGGCGCTGGATATCCGCGGCCAGCGATTCCAGGCTGCGCTCAAGGTGACGCACCCGGTCCTGGCTGCGCTCGGCTTCATGACCGGCCTGCCGGTCCGCTTCGCTGAACTGTTCCCAGCGCTGCTGGGCGTCCTGATACGCCTGCTCGGCTTCTTCCAGGGCGGCCTCGAGTTCGGCCAGCGACTCGGCGATTTCCTCCTGTTCGGGCCCCAGCGTCTCCAGGCGCTCGTCGAGATCGGCCAGGCGCTGATCGTCCGTCTCGCCGAGACGGTCGAGCTCGGTCAGCTCACGCCGGGTCGATTCCAAGTCGCGCGCCAACTGCTGTTCCTGGCTGCGGGCGTGCTCGAGACGCTGTTCCAGGCGGGCGATGGCAGCCCCGGTTTCGTAGAAGCGGGCCTGATGGCCTTCGAGCTGTTCGGCGAGGCGGTCATGCTCCAGGCGCGCCTCCTCGAGGCGGCTTTCGCACTGGCGGCTGCCGAGAATCTCGCGCTCCACCTGGGTCTCGAGCTCGCGTACCCGCGATTCCTGTTCGGTCTGCTGGGCGCGCAGGGCACGTCCGCGCAGCAGTGCCAGCTCACCCTTGAGACGATGCTCTTCCTGCTTGAGGGTCTGGTAGCGGCGCGCAGCCTCGGCCTGGCGCTTGAGACGCTCGAGCTGCTTGTCCAGCTCTTCGCGAATATCGTCGAGGCGTTCGAGATTCTCCTGGGTGCGCCGCATGCGATTCTCCGTCTCGCGGCGGCGCTCCTTGTACTTGGAGATGCCGGCGGCCTCCTCGAGCGTCGAGCGCAGCTCCTCGGGGCGCGCCTCGATCAGGCGCGAGATCATGCCCTGGCCGATGATGGCGTAGGAACGTGGCCCCAGGCCGGTACCCATGAACAGGTCGGCGATATCGCGGCGGCGGCACTTTTGGCCGTTGAAGAAGTAGCTCGACTGGGCGTCACGGGTCACGGTGCGCTTGACGGCGATCTCGGCGTACTGGGCATACGGGCCGCCCATGCTGCCGTCGCGATTGTCGAACAGCAGCTCGATGCTGGCCTGCCCCACCGGCTTGCGTCCGGTGGAGCCATTGAAGATGACATCGGTCATCGACTCGCCGCGCAGGGTCTTGGCGGACGACTCGCCCATCACCCAGCGCACCGCATCGATGACGTTGGACTTGCCGCAACCATTGGGACCGACGATCGCCGTCATGTTGCCGTCGAACGGCACCGTCACGGGATCGACGAAGGACTTGAAACCGGCTAAACGGATCGACTTGAGGCGCATGTTCAGTCCACGATGCCGTCGATGGTGACGGCCACCGGATCTTTGGCGTCGGCCAACGTCACCGGCCCGGCCTGGCCAACCAGATCGCCGGGCTGGGGCATGGCTTCTCCGGAGGCCGAGACGCGCACCGTCAGGCTGACCTCATCGACCTGCGAGATTCGCGCCATGGGCGCCATGGCATCGCTATCGTCAAGCGTCACCTCGAACGGTAGATCGGCCACCGTGGCGCGTTCGACGGCCAGCGGCGGCAGCTTGCCTTCGACGTCGCGGACCACCACGAATACCGTGTCGCTCTCGCTTACCTGCGAACGCAGGTGCTCGGCGAGGCTGACATTGACGGTCAGCGACGGGCCATCGCTCGGTGTCTCCGATGATTCGGGTGCCACACCCAGGCGCTGCCGGGCGGTGGCGATACCACTGCGCAGGGCCTCGGCGGCGTCGGGATTGCTCATGCCGGCAATGGCTCGCCGCCAGTAATCGATGGCATCCTCATAGCGGCCATGATCGAAGGCCTCGAGCCCCAACATGCTGAGTACCGTAGGCTGACGCGGGTCACGGGCCAGCACCTCGTCGGCCAGCGCCTGGACGTCATCGGTCAGGGTGCGATTGGCGACGAAGAATTCCATCTGCGCCAACTGGGCCAAAAGGTTGACTTGCCGGCCTTCCAGGGCGATCAACCGTTCGAGGGCGACGATGGCCTTGTCGAACTGGCCACTGTCGCGGTAGAGAGGAAACAGCGCCAGCCAGACCTTGGGGTTGTCGGGCTGGCGTTCGGCCTGCTCCTCGAAGCGTTCGATCAGCATCGTCAACGAGGCATCGGGGGAGTCGACCACCGCCTGGCGCGCGGCGAACAGCGCCAGGTCGCCTTCGGCTCCTTCGCGCTGATACCAGACGAGACTGGCCACTGCGAGGGCTACCATCAGCACCGGCACCAGGGCCCGGCCCGCCCGCGGCGACTTGAGCGGCGCATGACGGCGGGCCTGGGTATCCTCGAGCAGGCTGCGATCGAGCTCCAGGCGGCTCTCTTCGAAACGCGCCGCATCGATCTCGCCACGCTCGCGTGCCGCTTCCAGCGATGCCAGGCGACGCCGGTAGGCAGCCACGTTCTGCGCTTCGTCGCGCTGCTCGGTCTCGTAGGCCTGCTGGGCGGCATGCACCTCGGCGGCTCGCCGCAGCGGCAACACGACTAGCCACAGGGCCGGCAGCAACAGCAGCCCCAGCGCTATCCACAGCAGGTTCATCGTGTCCTCTCCCGGTTGATCAGTGCATCCAGCCGCTGACGCTCCTCATCGCTCAAGGCGCGGTTCGAGGCATTGCGCCGCGCCCGGACGATCAGGGCGATGACGACGGCCCCCAGCAGCACCAGGGCAGCCGGCAGCCCCCACAGCAGCCAGGTGCGATCGTTCAGGCGCGGATTGTAGAGTACGTAATCGCCGAAGCGATCGATCATGAAATCCTGAATCTCGCGGTCGGAGCGACCGTCTTCGAGCAGTTGCGCGACGCGCTCGCGCATGTCTTCGGCAATCGGCGAGTTGGAGTCGCCGATGGCCTGGTTGGCGCACTTGGGACAGCGCAGCGAGTCGACCAGGGACTCGTAGCGCTGCTGCAGGACAGGATCGTCGAACTGGCGTACCTCGATGGCTGCCGTCGCCACACCGGCGACGATCATCGCCAAGGCTATCAGGGCGGCAGACAGCAACTTGCGACTTGTCATTCGCTTCGCCATTTCTGCACCTCTGGCCATATCGTCCGTTCGACGTCTTCGGGCGTGATGTACCCGGTATGGTGATAGCGGATGATGCCGTCGGCATCGACCAGGAAGGTTTCCGGTGCGCCGTAAACGCCGAGATCGAAGCCTAGGCTGCCCTCGGGATCGAAGACGTTGACCTCGAAAGGGTTGCCGAACTCATCGAGGAACGCCTGCCCCTTGGCCCGGGTATCCTTGTAGTCGACACCCACCAGGCGTACGCCGCGCTCGGCCAGTTCCAGCAACTGAGGCATCTCCTGCTTGCAGGTCGGGCACCACTCGCCCCACACGTTGACCAGCGTGACCTGCCCCTGCAACAACGATTCGTCGACCGTGGCCTGGGGATCCTCCAGCGTGGCCAGTTCGAAGGCGGGAAACTCGCGGGCCAGTAGCGCCGAGTCGCGGTCGCTGGGGTTCATCGATAGCCCCTGATAGAGGAACACGGCGAGGACGGCAAAGAGCGCCAGGGGAATCAATAGCAACAGACGACGCTTCATGCCCGGGCCTCCTCGTACTCCTCATGTGGCTGCGAAGCGGTACGGCGTACCCGCCGATAGCGACGATCGACAACGGCCAACACTCCACCCAGCGCCATCAGCAGACCGCCAAGCCACAACCAGCGCACGAACGGTTTGTACTGAATGCGTAGCGCCCAAGCGCCATCGCCGAGATCCTCGCCCAATGCCACGTACAGGTCGCGCAGCAGACCGGGGCGCAGCGCGACGTCGGTCATCGGCATGCCCCGGGCGAGATAAACGCGCTTTTCCGGATACATGTTGAAAGCATGTTCGCCATCGTGACTGACGGCAATGGTGGCGGTATCGGCGATAAAGTTGGGGCCGCGCCGCTCACGCAAATCCTGCATGGTAAAGACATAGCCGGCGACCTCGGCGCTGTCGCCCGGGGCCAGGCGCACGTTACGCTCGATATTGTAGTGAGACACGACGGTGACCCCGACGATCGTCACCGCCAACCCCAGATGGCCCAGGAACATGCCCCAGTAGGCCGGCGTCAGGCGCCGCAGCCCGACATTGAGGGACGCGGCATTGCGCAGCTTGTCGAACAGATCGCAGGCCAGCGACAACGCCAGCCAAAGCGCCGTGGCCAGGCCCAACGACACCCACAGGTTCCATTCGCCGTCGTAGAGCAGCGGCATTACGGCGGCCAGCAGCAGCGCCGCTAGGCCGGCCCAGGCCAGACGCCGAAACAATTCACGCCCGGGCATGCGCTTCCAGCGCGCCACCGGCCCGAGTCCCATGACGATGCACAGCAGCACGGTGAGCGGCACGAACAAGGCGTTGAAGTACGGCGGGCCGACACTGATCTTGCCCAGGCCCAGGGCATCGAGCAGCAGCGGATAGATGGTACCCAGCAGTACGGTCACGGTCATGATGACCAGCACAATGTTGTTGGCCAAGAGCAGCGCATCGCGCGACAGCCAGCTGAACCCCACCAGGTGACTGACGCGTGGCGCGCGCAGGGCGAAGATCAGCAGCGACACGCCCACGGTCAGTCCCAGCAGCACCAGGATGAAGGTACCGCGCGCCGGATCGTTGGCGAAGGCGTGCACCGAGGTCAGCACCCCGGAGCGGACCAAGAAGGTGCCCAGCAGAGACAGCGAGAAGGTAATGATCGCCAGCAGCACCGTCCAGCTCTTGAAGCTGCCGCGCTTCTCGGTCACCGCCAGCGAATGCATTAGCGCCGTGCCGGCCAGCCAAGGCAACAGCGAGGCGTTCTCGACCGGGTCCCAGAACCACCAGCCGCCCCAGCCCAACTCGTAGTAGGCCCACCAGCTGCCCAGTGCGATACCCACGGTCAGAAACGCCCAGGCGATATTCGTCCAGGGCCGCGCCCAGCGCGTCCAGGCGGCATCCAGGCGGCCACCGATCAGGGCGGCAATGGCAAAGGCAAACACCACCGAGAAGCCCACATACCCCATGTAGAGCATTGGCGGGTGAATGATCAGGCCGAAATCCTGCAGCAGCGGGTTGAGGTCGGCGCCGTCCTGCGGCACGTCGGGCAGCAAACGCTCGAAGGGATTGGAAGTGATCAGGATGAACAGAATGAAGCCGACGCTGACCCAGCCCATCACGCCCAGCACCCGGGCCAGCATGTCGTGGGGCAGTTGTGACGAGAAACGGCTGACGGCGAAACCCCAGCCGCCCATCAACAGACTCCACAGCAGCACCGACCCTTCGTGGCTGCCCCACACGGCACTGAACTTGTAGTACCAGGGCAGCATCGAGTTGGAGTTGTTGGCGACGTAGGCCACGCTGAAATCGTCGATCAGGAAACTGGCGGTCAGGCAGAAATAGGCCAGCAGCAGGAACAGGAACTGCCCGTTGGCCATGGGTCGGGCGAAGGCCATCCACAGTGGACGCCGCGTCGCCGCACCGGCCATCGGCACCGTCGCCTGTAGTACGGCCATGAGCAGGGCCAGGATTAGCGCAAAGTGGCCGATTTCGGGAATGATCTTGTCCAGCATGGGCTTGCCTCTGCCTACTTGGCGATGGTCTCGGTGGGCATCTTGCCCTTCAGGGCCTCGGCCACCTCGGGCGGCATATAGTTCTCGTCGTGCTTGGCAAGCACTTGGTCGGCCCGCAACAGCCCATCGCCAACCAACTCACCGACCACCACCACCCCCTGCCCTTCGCGGAACAGGTCGGGCAGGATGCCGCTATAGCGCACTTCCAGGTCGCTCTCGTAATCGGTCACCAGAAAAGAGACATCGAGACTTTCACTGTCACGCTGCACGCTACCGGCCTTGACCATGCCACCGGCGCGAATCTGGCGCTCCAGGGGAGCCTCGCCGCTGGCAATCTGCGCCGGACTGAAGAACAGATTGATGTTGCTGCTCAGCGAATACAAGATCAGTCCCACGGCGATGGCGGCCAGGGTCACCAGACCGAGGATCAGATAGAGTCGCTGCTTGCGTTTAGGGTTCATGGGGCTCTCTTTCGCTCAGGTTACGCTCCCTGCGATTGCGCCGCTGAAGTTCACGGATCAGCTGGCGACGCTCAGCGCGGGCATGGAGCACGCTGGCTACCAACAACGCCGCGGTCACCCCCCAGGCGGACCACACATAGGGCGCATGTCCGCCCATGACGATCAAGGCATGCAACGAATCGAAGGCCATCAGTGTCGTCCCCCGGTCCGCTCTTCGACCAGCTCACGTACCCAGCGCTTGGCCGACTCCCGGCGCAGTATCTCGCTACGCGTACGCATCAGGATCAGGGCGATGAAGAAACAATAGAAGCCCAGCACCATCACCAGCAGGGGCAGCCACATTTCCGTCGGCATGGCCGGTCGCTCGGTGAGCGAGAAGGTCGCGGGCTGATGCAGGGTGTTCCACCATTCCACCGAATACTTGATGATCGGAATATTGACGACCCCGACCAGGGCCAGTACCGAGGCCGCCTTCGCGCCGCTATCGCGACTGGCGAAGGCGCCACGCAGGGCAATGACCCCCAGGTACAGAAACAGTTGGATCAGCATCGATGTCAGCCGGGCATCCCACACCCACCAGGTTCCCCAGGTCGGCACGCCCCACACGGCGCCGGAAAACAACGCCACGAAGGTCATCCCGGCACCGAACGGAGCGATGACGGCCGCCGCCATATCGGCGAGCTTGATCCTCCAGACCAGAAAGATACCGCCGGCGACCGCCAGGGCGACGAAGCACGACTGGGCGAGAATCGCTGCCGGCACGTGAACATAAATGATCCGGAAACTGTGGCCTTGCTGGTAATCGGCCGGGGCGAACGCCAGCCCCCAGACCGTTCCCACCACCAGCAACGTCGCTGCCGCCGCCCAGAACCAAGGCAGCAGCCGCGCACTGATGGCATAGAACCACTTGGGCGAACCCAGCTTATGTATGAAGGCCCACATGCGGCTACCTCAACCGTTGATACTGATCCGAAGTGCGGCGGCAATGGCCCAGGGGGCCAGCATCAGGGCCAGTGCCAGCAGGGCCCCGAGCAGCGCCAGATGTGGCGCGGCGCTTCCCCCCAATACCGCAACCTGTACTGCACCGGCCCCGAAGATGAGAATCGGGATGTACAGGGGCAAAACCAGCAACGACAGCAAGACACCGCCCCTTGCCAGCCCTACCGTCAAGGCGGCACCGATGGCACCGATCAGGCTCAGCGACGCACTACCCAACGCCAGCGACAGCGCCAGTACGACATAACTCCCGGGCGGTAGCGCCAGCATCACGCCGAGTAGCGGCGCCATCACGGCGAGAGGCAGCCCGGTGAGCAGCCAGTGCACCAATACCTTGGGCAACACCATCACCGGTAGCGGCTGGGGTGCAAGCAACAACTGCTCCAGACTGCCGTCGTCGAAGTCGCTTCGAAACAACACGTCCAGCGAAAGCTGCGTGGCCAGCAGCGCAGCGACCCACAGCAACCCCGGGGCGATCTCGGCCAACAGGTCGGTATCGGGAGAGATGCCCAGCGGGAACAGCATAATCACCAGGGCAAAGAACACCAGCGGGTTGATCACCTCGCCCCGCCGACGCAGCATCAGCGTCAGGTCGCGCTTTATCATCGCTCTTACGGCGACTGCCAAACCGGTGCTGGGTTCAACGACTTGCATGCTCTCTTCCAACGACTCGGTCATTCAGGATACGCCCAGCGACACACGACGCAATGCCGCCATGGGCGCCAGTTCGTGATGCGTCGTCAATATCACGCTGCCGCCTCGGGCGACATGCGCCTGCAGGCGAGCCTCGAGCGCAGCGACGCCCTGCCGGTCGATAGCGGTAAAGGGTTCGTCGAGGACCCACAACGGGCGCGGCGAAAGCAGCATACGGGCCAGCGCCGCCCGGCGTTGCTGGCCGGCGGACAGCTGAGCGACGGGTACGTCCTCGAAGCCGCACAGACCGATCTCGTCGAGGGCCGCCATCCGATCCGCCTCGCTACCCCGTTCGCCATTCAACGCCTGGTACCAGGCGAGGTTTTCCAGCGGGCTCAAGGCCGACTTGACGCCGGGCGCATGGCCCAGGTAAAGCAGATTGGCGAGAAAGGCGGTGCGGTTGCGCCGCATTGGGAGCCCGTTCCAGAGCAGTTCTCCGTCATGTTCGGCGAGCTGCCCCGACAGGATCTTGAGCAGTGTGGTCTTGCCACTGCCGTTGGGCCCTTCGACCCGCAGCATCTCACCTGGCTCTACGCTCAGATCGAGATTCGCGAACAGCCAGCGATCGTCGCGCTCGCAGCCCAGGCTGCGCCCTTCAAGGCGGAACGTCACCCCTTTCTCCCACCATTCATGGTTCGCTCGGCACTTTACACGCAAAGCCAATGAGCGACCAGCCGCGCTGCTGCGTCAGCCCGTCGCAGCCGTTGAATGCATGGCGCACCTGCGGTACGTGCCGCATTTGCCCGCCCCGCCACGCTTGCTATGATGCTGGCTTCATCGTCAGGAATCGCTACATGGATCGATGCTCGAGGTGGCGACAGGCGCGGACGCCGGCACTTCTTCACCACCCAGCGCGATTCCCAAGGGAGAAGGTCATGCAGCAAACGACTCCGCACTACCTGCACCGTCTACCCAACCTGCCACTGATCGATGGCGCGTGGGAAGAAATTGACGCGACCGATCTCGTCGAGATCCCCCTGCTTGGCCTGGTCACAGCCGGCCTGCCGATAGAGGCCTGTCCGGATGCAAGCAGCGTCAGGATTCCCTCGCGCATGGTGCGTCGCAACACCTATGCCCTGCGCGTACGCGGCAACTCGATGATCGACTGCAACATTCATGATGGCGACGTGATCATCATCGAGCGCTACGAATCCGCCGAGAACGGTGAAACCGCCGTGGTGATGATCAACAATCAGGAAGTCACGCTGAAGAAGCTCTATATCGACAAGTCCGGCGTCCGCCTGCAGCCGGCCAACGACACCATGGAACCGATCTACCTGAAGAACGACGACGTGCAGGTGCTTGGGCTGGTGATGGGCGTGATGCGGCAACCCAGTGTGGCGGCCTGATGCCCTACGCCATCCCCCGCCTCGATGAAGGGGCGTTCCACGTCGCCGAAATCGAGATCGAGCGCAGCCGCTTCATCGCCTGGGTATGCCATGCCCCCGATACGGCGCACTTCGAGGCTCTGCTCGCCCGGGCCCGCACGACCTATCCGGGCGCCAGTCATCATTGCAGCGCCTTCGTCGCCGGCCCGCCCGGCGAACAGACCGCCATCGGCTTCTCCGACGACGGCGAGCCCGGCGGCACCGCCGGCCGCCCGATGTTCCAGGTACTCGAGGGTGCCGCCATCGGCCAGATCGGCTGCGTAGTGACGCGCTACTTCGGCGGCACCAAGCTGGGCACCGGCGGGTTGGTACGCGCCTACTCCCAGGCCGTGCAGAAGGCGCTCGAGACCCTGCCACTGGCCGAATTCACCGAACGCCGTCACGTCAGGCTACACCTCGATTTCGCCGGCGAGGCGGAAGCCCGCCATTGGCTCGCCGGCCAGGCCATTCCCATCGCTGCCGCCGACTACGACGGCAGCGGCGTCATGCTCACCGTCGGCTGGCCGAGCGACGAACCGGTCGACCTCACCCCGCTCGAAGCCCGCCTCAAAGGCAATATCGCCCGCCTCGACTGACATCCGGACAAGGCTCGCTCTGTCACGATCGTAAGTCGTCACCCCAGGTACTTGATCATTACGCCGGCCGCCACGGCCGACCCGATGACCCCCGCCACGTTCGGTCCCATGGCATGCATCAGCAGAAAGTTGTGGGGGTTGTATTCCAGGCCGATCTTGTTGGAGACGCGCGCCGCCATGGGCACCGCGGAGACCCCGGCCGAGCCGATCAGCGGATTGATCGGCATCTTGCTCACGCGGTTCATCAACTTGGCCATCAGCACGCCACAGGCCGTACCGATGCCGAAGGCGACGATCCCCAGGCCGAGGATGCCGAGCGTTTCCACGGCCAGGAAACGGTCGGCGATCAGCTTGGAGCCCACCGACAGGCCGAGAAAGATGGTGACGATGTTGATCAGGGCGTTCTGCGCGGTGTCCGAGAGTCGCTCGACCACGCCGCATTCGCGCATCAGGTTGCCGAAGCAGAACATGCCCAGCAGCGGTGCGGCATCGGGCAGGAACAATACCACCAGGATCAGCAGCACCAGCGGGAAGCAGATCTTCTCGACCTTGGAGACCGGGCGCAGCTGCTTCATGACGATGCGGCGCTCGTCCTCGGTGGTCAGCGCGCGCATGATCGGCGGCTGGATCAGCGGGACCAGGGCCATGTAGGAGTAGGAGGCCACGGCAATCGCCCCCAGCAACTCCGGCGCCAGCAGGCTGGCGACATAGATCGAGGTCGGCCCGTCGGCGCCGCCGATGATGCCGATGGCAGCGGCCTGCTGAAGCGAGAAGTCCATCCAGCCCAGTGCCGTGAAGCCCACCGCACCGAGCAGCGTGGCGAAGATGCCGAACTGCGCCGCGGCGCCCAGGAACAGGGTGCGCGGATTAGCCAGCAGCGGGCCGAAATCGGTCATCGCGCCGACGCCCATGAAGATCACCAGCGGCGCGATGCCCGAGGCGATGGCCACGCTGTAGAAGTTGTAGAGCATGCCGTGGGTGAAACCGGCATCCATGGCGACATCATTGGCGGCCCGGATCAGCGCCGGTGAAACGTCGCCATGCAGCACCTCTCCGATCTGGTGACGCCAGGCGTCGAGCCCAGCCGTGGCGTCCAGGCCCAGGTTGAGCGCAGCGGCGACCTGCTCGAGCACCGCAGGCCGGGCCAGGTGTGCAGCCTGTTCGGCGGCCGACAGTGCCAGCCCGGCCTCGGGAATGTTGGCGAGAATGCCGCCGAAGCCGATCGGCACCAGCAGCAGCGGTTCGAATTTCTTGGCGATGGCCAGATAGAGCAGCAACAGCCCGACGACGATCATCACCGCCTGGCCGAGGCCCAGGTTGTAGAGCCCCGAGCCGTACCAGAGTGTCAGCAGTTTTTCCATGGCGCGGTATCCTTAAAGCACGATCAGGGTATCGCCGACCGATACGCTGTCGCCTTCCTTGACCTTGATCTCGGATACCGTGCCGGCATTGGCGGCACGCACTTCGGTTTCCATCTTCATGGCCTCGAGAATGATCACCACGTCGCCTTCGGCGACGCTGTCGCCCGGCTTGACGTTGACCTTGAAGATGTTGCCGGCCAGCGGTGCCGTCACCGTCTCGCCGGACGACGGCGCCGAGGCCTCGTCGCGGGAGACGGCGGTACCGCTAGCGGCGCCTTGTCCGCCACCGGCCTGGACCTGGCTGATGTCGCCGCCCTCGGCCACCTCGACCACGTACTGCTTGCCATTGACCGTGACCGTGTAGGTCTCCGGCCCGCTCGCCTCTGCCTGGGCACTCGCCGCCGGCGTTGTCGGCGCGTCCTTGGCAGGCGCCTGCGGCACCGGCTCGAAGGCATCGGGGTTGTCGCGGTTCTTGAGGAACTTGAGGCCGATCTGCGGGAACAGCGCATAGGTGAGCACGTCGTCGATCTCGCGCTCGCCCTCCTCCAGGCGGATACCCTCATCGCGCGCCTTGCTGCGCAGCTCTTCCTGCAGGCGATCCATTTCGGGGGCGAGGTTGTCCGCCGGGCGCACGGTGATCGGCTCGCCACCCTCGAGTACGCGGCTCTGCAGTTCCTTGTTGAACTCAGCTGGCGCGGCACCGTATTCGCCCTTGAGCAGGGCCTGGACCTCCTTGGAGATGGACTTGTAGCGCTCGCCCATCATCACGTTCATCACCGCCTGGGTACCGACGATCTGCGACGTCGGGGTGACCAGCGGGATGAAGCCCAGGTCTTCACGCACCCTGGGGATCTCGCTGAGCACGTCGTCGAGCTTGTCGCCGGCACCCTGCTCCTTGAGCTGACCTTCCATGTTGGTGAGCATGCCGCCCGGCACCTGGGCCAGCAGGATGCGTGAATCGATGCCCTTGAGTGCGCCCTCGAAGGCCGCGTACTTCTTGCGCACCTCGCGGAAGTAGGCGGCGATGTCCTCGAGCAGCGCCAGATCGAGCCCGGTGTCGCGCTCGGTCTCCTGCATGATCGCCACCACCGATTCGGTGGGACTGTGGCCGTAGGTCATCGACATCGAGGAGATCGCGGTATCGACAGTGTCGATGCCCGCCTCGACCGCCTTGACGATGGTCGCCGTCGACAGGCCGGTAGTGGCATGACAATGCAACTGGATCGGAATCGACAGATGCTGCTTGAGGCGCGACACCAGTTCATAGGCGGTGTATGGCGTGAGCAGACCGGCCATGTCCTTGATGGCGATGGAGTGGGCGCCCATGCCCTCGATGCGCCGGGCCAGATCGACCCAACCTTCGAGCGTGTGCACCGGGCTGACGGTATAGGAAATGGTGCCCTGGGCGTGACCGTCCTGCTCGATCACTGCCTGCAGTGCGCGTTCCAGGTTGCGCGGGTCGTTCATGGCATCGAATACGCGGAACACGTCGACGCCGTTGGTGCGCGCACGCTCGACGAATCGGTCCACCACATCATCGGCGTAATGCCGGTAACCGAGCAGATTCTGACCACGCAGCAGCATCTGCTGACGCGTGTTGGGCATCGCCTCCTTGAGTGCGCGAATCCGCGCCCAGGGATCCTCGCCCAGGTAACGGATGCAGGCGTCGAAGGTCGCCCCGCCCCACGACTCCACCGACCAGAAACCGACCCGGTCGAGCTTCTCGGCGATCGGCAGCATGTCGTCCAGGCGCAGGCGTGTGGCGAATAGCGATTGGTGGGCATCGCGCAGCACCACATCGGTGATGCCCAGTGGACGTCGATTCTCGGTCATGGATTATGGCCCTTTGTATCCCTTGAACGATGCTGGACGAGGCGCAACGCAGCTCCCGCCCGGCCTGATTTCCTTGTCTGCCTCAGCGCCGGTGCCGCTGGCGGTAACGGTGCACCGCCACACTGATCGCTGCCATCACGTCGTCGTCCGTCCGTGCAGGAGGCGGCGCCTGACGAGACGCTTCCTCCTTCACGGGCGCCGGCACGAAACGCATCACCAGGCGAGACATTCCGGTCGTGGCGAACACCAGCAACGTCAGGAAGACGAACACGAACCCCATGCCGAAGGCCATCAGGCTCAACCCTTCCTGTATCAGCTGCGAGTCACTCATCGCGGTCTCCTATCACTGCAGCAGCCTGTATCCTGTCGCTGCACCTCGGCAGCGGCATTGCACTTGGTACAATAACCTGCCTGAATTCACGGCGTTTGCAATCACACCATGGTTGGGTTGTCTCGTGGTTAATTTACTACATCGTGGCCGAATCGGCCTAGCGCCCATGGAAGGCACCATCGACGCGATCACCCGCGACCTGCTGACCATGCAGGAAGGTCTCGACTGGACCGTGACCGAGTTCGTACGCGTGGTCGATGCCCGTCTGCCGCCGCGCGTGTTCTATAAGCATTGTCCCGAACTGCGCGAGCCGTGCGTTGCGACCCCCAGCGGCATTCCGGTGCACCTACAGTTGCTAGGCTCCGACCCGCAGGCGCTTGCAGCCAATGCCCACCAGGCCATTCGCCTCGGCGCCACGGGGCTCGACCTCAACTTCGGGTGCCCTGCCAAGACGGTCAATCGCCACGACGGCGGCGCCTCGTTGCTGCGCGATCCCGAGCGTGTCTTTCGCGTCGTGGAGGCGGTCGCCAATGCGGCAGACGGTGCCGTGCCGGTCACTGCCAAGGTCCGCTTGGGCTTTGCCGACCGGCGACTGGCGCTGGCCTGTGCCGAGGCCGCCGAGGCCGGTGGTGCCCGTCATCTGGTCGTGCACGCACGCACGCGTAACGAAGGCTACCGACCGCCGGCCCACTGGGAGTGGATCGCGCGTATCCGTCATCAGTTGTCGATACCGGTCATTGCCAACGGCGATATCTGGACACTCGATGATTACTGGAAGGCACGCAGCCTATCCGGCTGCGAGGATGTGATGCTGGGGCGCGGCATGCTCGCCGACCCCGACCTGGCTCAACGCATCCGGCATTGGCAGCGCAGCGGAGAGCGCCTACCCGACACCCCCTGGATACGACGCGCCGCCATCCTGGAAGCCTATGCTCGCCGTCAGCAGGCCAACCTGCCCGACAAGGTCGTCGTCTCGCTGCTCAAGCAGTGGTTGAACCAGATGCGCGCCAGGGACGCGGAAGCTGCTGCGCGCTTTGCCATCCTGCGCCGGGAGACCCGCCTGGCAGCGTTCCTGGCAGGCCTGACGTCTCCCGAACCCTGCTCGCCCCAACACGGTAACCGGGCCTAGGAGCCAAGACCCACGTCGACGCCGCCGTGAACGAAAAAAAGGCGTGCCACAAAGGGCACGCCTGAAGCGATCGACGAACGCTTCACCGGATGGCAAAGCCTTCTATGCAGTCATGGAAAAATCTGTCGTATAAAACAGAACACGCCCTCCAAAAGGAGGGCGTGTAAGGAATCTGGCGCGCCCGGGAGGATTCGAACCTCCGACCACCTGATTCGTAGTCAGGTACTCTATCCAGCTGAGCTACGGGCGCTAATCGAACATATCTGTGGCGCGTTCCGCAATCCGGAACATGACAGAGCGTTTCATTACTTCAGCTACAAGCGACTCTGTCATAAGCAAGATGGCGCGCCCGGGAGGATTCGAACCTCCGACCACCTGATTCGTAGTCAGGTACTCTATCCAGCTGAGCTACGGGCGCTTGATCTCATGGCGAACCATGGACATCGTTGCTGTGCCGATGCCATTCCACAGCTTTGAATGGCGGAGAGAGAGGGATTCGAACCCTCGATAGGGCTATAAACCCTATACTCCCTTAGCAGGGGAGCGCCTTCAGCCACTCGGCCATCTCTCCCTCATCAACACGGCGCGTAGGTTACCGATTCTGCTGGTCCTTGTCCACCCTCAAGCGGGATTTTTCTACAAGTGGCACTGGAGCCCACCGGAATGACCGAACTCCCGTCGCTGGACGAACGTCTACGGGGCCCTGGCATCTTATTGTTTTATTGCTGTCACAACACCCCGCTACACTTCAGCGATTGCCGCTATTGTCATCGTCATCGGATCGTTCGCGCTGAATGCGTTGATAAATCTCTTCACGATGTACTGCAACGTCCTTCGGTGCATTGACACCAATGCGAACCTGGTTACCTTTCACACCTAGCACGGTGACGGTAATCTCGTCACCTATCATCAACGTTTCGCCAACACGGCGAGTCAGGATGAGCATGCTGATCTCCTTTCAGACTTCTTCCAACGGGGTGCACTGCGCCTATTTGGAACCTGGGCCGGCACGATTATGCGACATACACGACTCCATGACCAATTGGGGCGTAATGACACCTGATAGTTTCGTTGAATGAAAGGCCGACCACGGCCTTTCGGTATCCCTACACCCCCAGCGTAGAACGCATGTACAACTCTGCACTCCGTTACTCGCTTTCCACGCTGTCTTTGTCCAGACCGAAGGCTTTGTGCAGGGAACGCACGGCCAATTCCATCTGCTTTTCATCTATAACGACTGAAATCTTGATTTCTGAAGTCGAGACCATGCGGATGTTAATGTTTTCCTCGGCCAGCGTGCGGAACATCTTGGACGCCACCCCGGCGTGGGAGCGCATGCCGACACCGACGAGAGACACCTTGGCGATATTGTCGTCGCCACGCAGTTCACCGCCCCCGAGGTCGGGAATGACCTGATCCTTGAGGATCTTCATGGTCTGCTTGTAGTCACCCTTGGCGACGGTGAAGGTGAAGTCGGTGTAATCTCCTGCCGGCGCCACGTTCTGGACGATCATGTCGACTTCGATGTTGGCATCGGCGATCGGGCCCAGGATGCGCGAGGCCACGCCCGGCACGTCCGGCGTGTTGAGCAGGGTCAGCTTGGCTTCGTTAGCGGTAAAGGCGATGCCGGAAATGAGCGGCTCTTCCATGGAATCCTCTTCTTCATCTGATTCTGCGACGATCAGGGTCCCCGGGCCATCCTCGAAGCTGGACAGCACGCGCAGGGGCACGTTGTACTTGCCGGCGAACTCGACGGCACGGATCTGCAAGACCTTGGAGCCCAGACTCGCCAGCTCGAGCATCTCTTCGACGGTAACGGTCTCGAGACGCTGCGCCTTGGCGCAGACACGCGGGTCGGTGGTGTAGACGCCATCGACGTCGGTATAGATCTGGCACTCGTCGGCCTTGAGCGCTGCAGCCAACGCCACACCAGTGGTATCGGAACCGCCGCGCCCTAGCGTGGTGATGTTGCCTTCCTCATCGACCCCCTGGAAGCCGGCGACAACGATGACCTTGCCCTCGGCAAGATCTGCACGCACATCGTCGGTCTCGATGCGCTGGATACGCGCCTTGGTGTGCGCACTGTCGGTCTGGATGCCGACTTGCGCGCCGGTGTAGGACGTCGCCGGCACCCCCAGTTTCTGCAGGGCCATGGCCAGCAACGAGATCGTCACCTGCTCGCCGGTGGACACCAGCATGTCCATCTCGCGCGGCGTCGGCTCGTCGTTGATCTGCCCGGCAAGCTCGATGAGGCGATTGGTCTCGCCACTCATTGCCGAGACGACGACGACGACCTGGTGGCCATCGTCACGAAACCGCTTGACCTTGTCGGCCACGGCCTTGATGCGCTCTACCGAGCCCACCGAGGTGCCGCCGAATTTCTGTACGTATAGCGCCATAACATGCCTATCCGTGGTGTTCGTGAATGAAAACGTCGAAACCCGAACGTCAACTATAAAGCTCGAACGTCACATACAAGAAAGGGCCGAGGCAATCCGCCACCCGGCCCTTGACTCGATTCTAGCTCAGTTGCGACGAGACCCACTCCGGCACACTGGCCAGCGCGCCGGGCAGCGCAGCCCCATCGCTGCCCCCCGCCTGGGCCATGTCGGCCCGGCCGCCCCCCTTGCCGCCGACCTGAGCCGCCACATGATTGACCAGCTCACCGGCCCTGATGCGCGAGGTCAGGTCGTCGGTCACGCCGGCGATCAGGCTGACCTTGCCACCTTCCGCCGCGCCCAGCACCAAAATGCCGGAGCCCAGCTTGTTCTTGAGCTGATCCATGAGGCCACGCAGCTCCTTGCCGGACACGCCCTCGACCTGCTTGGCCAGCACCTTGACGCCGGCAACGTCACTGGCCTCGGCCAGCATGTCGCTGCTCGCTGCACTGGCCAGCTTGGCCTTGAGCCGCTCCAGTTCCTTCTCCAAGGTCCGGTTGCGTTCGATCAACGACTCGACACGCTCCTCGACCTGCTCGGGCTTGGCCTTGAGGCGTTCGCCAAGGCGCACGAGGCTGGCTTCCTGATCGCGGAAGTAGTCGAGTGCCCCCTCCCCGGTCACCGCCTCGATGCGCCGCACGCCGGCAGCAATGCCGGTCTCGGCGAGAATGTGGAAGGCACCGATATCGCCGCTGCGCGCCACATGGGTGCCGCCGCATAGTTCGATGGAGAAATCGTCGGCACCGATGGTCAGCACGCGCACGTCGTCGCCGTACTTGGCTTCGAACAACGCAGCCGCTCCCTTGGCCTTGGCCTCGTCGAGCGTCATGTGCTCGATACATGTAGCGGCGTTGGCCAGGACCTGCTGGTTGACGATGGCTTCCACCTCGGCGAGCTGTTCGCGGGTCATGGCCTCGAAATGACTGAAGTCGAAACGCAGCCGCTCGGCGCTAACCAACGAGCCCTTCTGCTGGACGTGATCGCCGAGCACCCGCTTGAGCGCCTCGTGGAGCAGGTGGGTCGCCGAGTGATTGCGCATGGTCGCGGCACGCAGACTGGCATCGACGCGTGGGCGTACCGTGCCGCCCACACTCAGGCGGCCAGCGACGACTACCCCATGATGCAAGTGATGCCCGGCCTGCTTCTGGGTGTCGGTGACCTGAAAGCGCACGCCGTCGGCTTCGAGATAACCGGTATCGCCGACCTGGCCGCCCGACTCGCCGTAGAACGGGGTGCGGTCGAGAACGACCACGCCCTTGGCGCCCTCGTCGAGTTCAGCGAGAGCATTGCCGCTCTCGTCGACCAGGGCGGTGATACGGGCCTCGCCCTCCAACTGGTCATAGCCGGTGAATTCGGTCTTGCCTTCGACCTCGACGCTGGCCGAGTAATCGGCACCGAACTGACTGGCGGCACGCGCCCGCTCGCGCTGCGCCTCGAGTTCGCGCTGGAAGCCCACCTCGTCCAGGGTCACGCCGCGTTCGCGGCAGATGTCGGCGGTCAGGTCGTAGGGGAAGCCGTAAGTGTCGTAGAGCTTGAAGACGGTTTCGCCGGGCAGCGTATCGCCGGACAGCTCGCCGAGTGCCGCCTCGAGCAGGCCCATGCCGTGATCGAGCGTACGCGCGAACTGCTCTTCTTCCTTGAGCAGGACCTTCTCGATCTGCGCGCGCGCCTTGCGCAGCTCCGGATAGGCATCGCCCATCTCGGCATCCAGTGCGGCGACCAGCTTGTGGAAGAACGCCTCGCGGGCACCGAGCTTGTGACCGTGACGGATGGCGCGACGAATGATCCGGCGCAGCACGTAGCCGCGTCCTTCATTGGAGGGCAGCACGCCATCGGTGATCAGGAACGCACAGGAACGGATATGGTCGGCAATGACACGCAGTGACGGCGTCGTGGTATCGCCGTGCCCGATGATCTCGGCGGCGGCCTCGAGCAGGTTCTGGAACAGGTCGATCTCGTAGTTGGAATGCACGCCCTGCAGCACCGCGGCGACACGCTCCAGCCCCATGCCGGTGTCGATCGACGGCTTGGGCAACGGGTTCAGGTTGCCGGCGGCATCGCGATCGAACTGCATGAAGACCAGGTTCCAGATCTCGATGTAGCGATCGCCATCCTCGTCCGGGCTGCCGGGAGGGCCACCGAAGACGTCGGGGCCGTGATCGAAGAAGATCTCCGACGACGGGCCGCAGGGGCCTGTATCGCCCATCTGCCAGAAGTTGTCCTCGTCGAGTCGCGAGAAGCGCTCGGGGTCGATACCGATCTCTTCCTTCCAGATCTTCTCGGCCTCGTCGTCGCTGACGTGCACCGTGACCCACAACTTCTCGGCGGGTAGCCCCAGGCGCTCGGTGAGGAACGTCCAGGCGAAGCGAATGGCATCGCGCTTGAAATAGTCGCCGAAGCTGAAATTGCCCAGCATTTCGAAGAAGGTGTGGTGACGTGCGGTGTAGCCGACGTTATCGAGATCGTTGTGCTTGCCGCCCGCGCGCACGCAGCGCTGCGCCGATGTCGCGCGCACGTAGGGGCGCGGATCGCGGCCCAGGAAGACGTCCTTGAACGGCACCATGCCGGCATTGGTGAACAGCAGGGTCGGATCGTTGTCCGGCACCAGCGAGCTCGACGGTACGATGGTGTGCCCCTGCTCTTCGAAGAAGGTCAAAAAGGCCTGTCTGATGTCTGCGCTTTTCATAGAAAACCCGTGGAAATGAGCGTTTGGCGCTGCGGGCGAGCGGTCACCACCCAAAACTTGGGTAGCCGATGGCTTGGCGTGAACGAAAAGGCGCCACCCGGGGCCGTAAGCAAGGCGCACTAGTATAACGCACTTGTCAAGCGACTAAAGGGGCAAAAGGGAAAGGAGGGAAACTAAGCGTGGTCCCAGGCATGCGCCAATGCATGACGCACCTGGTCGAAGTCGAAGCCGCGCCCGGCCAGGAAGCGTTCCCGCCGGGCGCGTTCCCGCGGCCCCTCGCCGGGGCCGGTAAAGCGTTTGGCCAAAGTTTCACAGGCCAGCGCGCACCAGTCCACCGCCTCGCGGGCCTGGGCCTCGTCGAATGCCTGTCGGGCCTGTTCGGCGGCAATGCCGCGCTCACCGAGTTCGGCACGAATCTTGATCGGGCCCTGCCCGCGAGCGATGCGTGAACGCACGAATATCTCGGCGAAGCGTTCGTCGGATTGCAGCCCTTCGGCGGCCAGCGCATCGAGGGCCCGCTCGATATCATCGAGCGCATGACCCTTGGCGCCCAGGCGGCGCTCCAGCTCGGCGCGAGCGTACTCGCGCCGAGCCAGCAGGCGAATGGCATCGTCGCGTGGCGAGCTTTCCTGGGGCGAAACGCGGCCGGACATGACGGAGGTTACAGCAGCGTATCGTCGTTATCGTCGTCGATGGCCGCCGCTTCCTGTTCCGGCTGGGCATCCTTGGCCTTGGGCTCGACCGTGGTCAGCAACTGGGCGCGGATCTGGCTCTCGATCTCTTCCATGATCGCCGGATTGTCCTCGAGGAACTGGGCCGCGTTGGCCTTGCCCTGACCGATCTTGTTGCCCTGATAGCTGTACCAGGCGCCCGCCTTATCGACCAGCTTGCACTGTACGCCCAGGTCGACCACCTCGCCGGCATGGTAGATGCCCTTGCCGTAGAGGATCTGGAACTCGGCCTGGCGAAACGGCGGCGACACCTTGTTCTTGACGACCTTGACGCGGGTCTCGTTGCCGGTCACCTCGTCGCCCTGCTTGACCGAACCGGTACGGCGGATATCGAGGCGCACACTGGAGTAGAACTTGAGTGCGTTACCGCCGGTGGTGGTTTCGGGACTACCGAACATCACACCGATCTTCATGCGGATCTGGTTGATGAACACCACCATGCAGTTGGCGTTCTTGATATTACCGGTGATCTTGCGCAAGGCCTGGGACATCAGGCGGGCCTGCAGGCCGACGTGAGAGTCGCCCATTTCGCCTTCGATCTCGGCACGCGGCGTCAGGGCGGCCACCGAGTCGATGATGATCACGTCGACCCCGCCGGAGCGCACCAGCATGTCGCAGATTTCCAGCGCCTGTTCGCCGGTGTCCGGCTGCGAGACCAACAGGTCGTCGAGGTTGACGCCCAGCTTCTCGGCGTAGCTCGGATCGAGCGCATGCTCGGCATCGATGAAGGCGCAGGTCTTGCCCTGCTTCTGGGCCTGGGCGATGACCGACAGGGTCAGCGTGGTCTTGCCCGAGGACTCCGGCCCGAAGATCTCGACGACACGACCCAGCGGTAGACCGCCGATGCCCAGAGCGATATCCAGACCCAGAGAGCCGGTGGAAATCGACGGCATCGTCACACGAGGCGTGTCGCCCAGGCGCATCACGGTACCCTTGCCAAACTGACGCTCGATCTGCGAGAGCGCCGCGTTGAGCGCTTTGGAACGGTTATCGTCCTGTGCCATGAATGTCTCCTGATAGCACGTGTAGGTTGGCGCGATACCCGGTTCTGGGCTCGCATCGCCAGCGTCGACTGGCATTGCCAATCACTGTATGGCTAGACAGTATTATGACGAAAAATTCGCCATTCGCCTACTCCTCGGCAAGGATAAATATGCCCCATTCCGAACCGCTCACGCCTCCTCCAGCCAGCGGATCAATCCTTGGAGGGCAACGCGTACCGCCTGTTCGCGAACAGCCCGGCGATCGCCATCGAAACGCTGGCATTCGGCCTGCTGCGTCTGCACGTTTCCCCAGGCAAACCACACCGTTCCCACCGGCTTTTGCGCACTGCCACCACCGGGCCCGGCCACACCGCTGATCGCCACGCCGACATCGGCGCCGCTCTCGCGACAGGCCCCGGCAACCATCGCCATCACCGTCTCGCGGCTAACGGCGCCGTAGGCATCAAGGGTCGCCTGCGGCACGTTCAGCAGCCGGATCTTGGCGGCATTGGAGTAGGTTACGTAGCCGGTCTCGAAGTACTCGGAGCTGCCCGCGATGTCGGTGATCGCGCAGGCGACCCCCCCGCCGGTACACGATTCGGCGGTGGTCACCGACCGACGCCGCGCCAGGCAGGCGTGCTGCAGACGCTCGCTAAGGACTTGCAGTTCGGCGTCAGGGGAAGCGTCGTTTGGGGTCACGTAGGCTCCTCACCAGAAACATCTATCCCCGCAGCTTAACAGAAGCCATGGCCCTTGGAAGAAACCCCCGCGCCTTCAGTTCTCCGATGCAGCCTGCGCCCGCGATTCGTCGAGCACCTGCCGGCAGCCAGGACCAACACCTTCGCCCAGCCCCGGCTCCACCCAGGGCAGAACCGCCAGCGGCGGCGCTACCACGGCACCCAGCACTGAGAGTACGCCTCGTGCGATCAGCTCACGGGACACCACGCCGATCTGCGGCGAAGTGATGGGCCCCTGGACCCTGATCGGTGAGTCGGAGGCCAGCAGGCTGGGATCCTTGGGATGCGCCTCGAAGACCAGCTCCAGGCGTTCACGATCCAGATCGATTTCCCCCCCGCCGGTGATGTTCGAATCGACGGTACTGATGAAGAACTGCTCGACCGCGGCAATGCCGCTGTCGGCAGCCAGCCGAGTATAGGCACACTGCATGGGCACCTTGTCGGCATCGGCCAAGGCAGCGATCAACCCTTCGCCCACATCGAGCCCCACACCTTCCATCAGCAGCATGTCCAGGCGTCCTCCGGACATCGCCATTTCCAGCCGGCCATCGAGGCTCGCCATGAGCTCGTCCATTGAGTCACCGGCAAAACGCACCTGCCCCTGGCCTCCCAGCGTGCCTGCGGAGTCTTCGGCGATTTCCGGCGCGCCGGCACGGCGCAAGATGGGCTTGAGATTGACCTGACGGGCCGACAGGTCGAGACTGCCATCCAGCACTTGACCATGGGCATCCAGCCGTAGCTGGGCGAGGACGGTGCCGCCCCCAAGCCCCATGCGCAGCGGCTCGAGTGTCAGCACGCCATTTTCCAGGCTCAGGTCCAGCGACACGTTCGACAGCGGGACGTATTCGGAATCGACATTGTCCGCACTGTAACGCACCTCGGCGTCCATATTGCGCAGCCCCTGAAGATTCCATTCGCGATCGGGGAACAGCCCTTGACGCTCTTCTTCCTGGAGGGCCCGTGCCTGCTGGGCGGGTGACGCCGCTTCTCCGCTGCCCGTTTCAGGCGGACTGCCGGTGAGCGGCGCCAGATCGTCGAGGTCCAGCTGCTGTGAGTGAAGCGTCGCCCACAGCATGTTGCGTTCACCCAGGCGCAGGCGAACGTCACCACTGACATCACTGTCGCCGAACGTACCGTCGAGGTTCAGCATGCGAACCAGATCGTCCCTGACTCTCAGTTCGCCTTGCAGTTCATAGGGCGGCAAGGCGGGCAGGTTCAGCTCGGTCAGTGCGTTCAGACGGGCCGGGTTGGGCCCCGACAGTTCGAACGCGGTCTGGATGCGGCCAAGTTCCAGCGGTTTCTCGATCGTGCCGTCCACGATCAACCTGGATCGATCGGAGGTAATTTGTCCCTGGACGGGATAGGGCTTGTCGGGGTCGCGCAGGTTGAGCAAGGGCCCGACCTGCAGGTCGTATTCGAAGGATTCGCCGTTGTGCCGTCCGTAGCCCTGCAGACGTACCCCAGGCACCGAAGCCCCCGCCAGCTCGATGGTATCGGCGTTGATGTGCAGAAACAGGTCCTGCGAGGGCAGGCGATAGTCGAGCGTGGTATCGTCCGCCACCAATTCGCCGTCCTCGAGTCGCACATGCAGGCGACCGTCCAACATGCCCAGGTCGCCGCTGCCCAACGGCGCCAGCGCCTCGCCCAGGTCGAACCGGGACAGCTGCGCATCGATGTCGCCGCTCAGCGTCTGCGCCTGGATATTCAGTACGCCCTGGGCCGTCAGCGCCCCCCGGTCCTGGTCCAGATGCAGGTTCTGTACATCCAGCCGGCCCGCCTCGAGACTGCCCTGCAACGCCACGTTGCGCAGCTGGGTATTGCCATAGCTCAACCGACCTATCGATAAGTCGGCCTGTGCATTGAAACGCCGCAGCGGCTCGAGCCCTTCCGCCAGATCGCGGTCCCAGGCGGCACTGTCTCCCGGCGTCTCACCATCCTCGGCTGTTTCTTCATCGGCCCCCTGCGTCACGCCCAGCTGCGCCAGGTCCAGATGATCGATGTCGAGCTGCGCATCGATCGTCGGGCGATTGCCCCGCTCTGCGGCGTTGGGTGGCAACTGCAGGCCAAGTTTCCCATTCCACGTTCCCAGACCGCCGTAGCCCAGCGGGGCCAGCGCCTGGTCCATGTCGACCTGGGACAGCTGAGCCTCGAGGTCGGCGGTCAGTGTCTTTTCGCGAATATCGACCTGGCCCTGTGCCGTCAGCTCGCCCTGATCCTGGGTCGCATGCAGGCGTTCTATGTCTACCGTGCCTGCATCGAGGCTACCCTGCAGCGCGATATCATTGAGTTGGGAGTCGCCATAACTCAGCCGGTCGACCGTGAGATCGACCTGCGCATCGACACGCCGCAGCGGAGCAAGCTGCTCTGCCAACTGGCGGTCCCAGGCCATCTCTTCCTGCGAATCGCCTGACGCCGCCGACTGGTCGTCCTGCGGCAGGACGCCCAGTTGCGTCAGGTTGAGATGGCCGATATCGAGCTGCGCGCTGATCTGAGGCCGATTGCCCGGCTCTGCGGCATTGGCCGGCAACTGCAGGTCGAGCTGCCCATCCCAAGTGCCCAGTCCGTCATAGCCCAGCGGAGCCAGGGCTGCGTCCATGTCGAGCTGTGAAAGCTGCGCCTCGAGATCGGCGCTCAACGTGTCGTCGCGAATGTCGACCTGGCCCTGGGCCGTGAACTGCCCCTGGTCCTGGGCTTGATCCTGTGCGGCATGCAGTCGCTGAACGGTCAGCGTTCCCTGCTCCAGAGAGCCCTTCAGCGTCACGTCGTGCAGTGCGGTGTCGGCGTAGGCGAGGCGGCCGACCGCCAGATCGAACTGCGCATCGTAGTTCTGCAACGGGGCGAGTTTTTGCGCCAGTTGCTGGTCCCATGGGACCGATCGATCGGATGAGGTACTTTCCTGGTCCGCCGGTGCTTGCCCATCGGCACCGAGCAAGCCCCAGTGAGACAGATCGAGCCGGTCGGCTTGAAGCTGGGCGTCGATCTCGGGCCGTTCTCCCGCCAGGGAGACGCTGACCGAGCCTTGCACTTGAGTCTCGCCCAGGCGGGCCGTGGCGTCCTTGAACGACCACTGCCGATCCTGATGACTGATCCGGCCCTGCACGTCGAGCGAGGGTAGTTCCAGTTGGGGGCGACCGAGCATGGCGGCCAGGTTTGCCGTCTGAGGGGCGGACATAGCCAGCTGCCCCTCCAGACTGGCCGGCTGGGAAACATCGCGAAGACGGCCGTCGAAGCTCGCCTGCAACTGGCCGAGATGCCCCTGCAACGTGACCGGGTAAGCGTTGTCACCGCTGCCAGCCAAGGCCTCGGACGGCGAACCGCCATGGCCACTGAGTTCGAGCGGCAGCCCCTGAAAGCGCCCCTGCGCCTCGATCATCAGCTCGCGTGAACCGCCATCGCCGCTACGGGTATGGAAATCCACGCTCAGATCCGCCTCCAGGTTGGGATCCCGGTAGGTCAGGTGCCCATCGTCAACCCTGACGATGTCGGGACTGATACCCAGCCCGCCACCGCTTTGCTGATCCTGATTGTCGGTCAACGCCCCCCAGTTCGAGGTGCCATCCTCGCGCCTGGCCAGATGAATCACCGGCTGGCTCAGTCCGAGCCGTTGCAGCTCGATCTGCCCCGTCAGTAACGCCCCGGGATTCACCGCAACCTCCAGCGCCTCGATATCCACCATCCGGTCGTGCGGTGCCCAATCGGGGTTGGCAATGGTAATCTCCTCGAGATGCGCCGTCAGCGGCCAGCCCCAGTCGATATTCAGGCTGCCGATCTCGACGTTGCGCCCATTCAAACGCTGGCTGACTTGATCTTCCAGCCATGCGCGGGCCCACTGCGATTCGAGCAGAAACATGCCGGCCACCAACAACACCACGATGCAGGCCAGCGTCACGAGAATACGTCGAGCTGCCTTAGCCACGTCCACTCCCTGGGTCGGTTACCTGCGAGTCAGTCGCTCCCTCTGTCGTCCTGATCACGGAGGGCGTCCCTACGAGCGTAGACGACATAACCATGACGGACAGGTGCATGTCGGCCTGTCGGCCCCTGACCGGACTGCGATAGAATGTCCAGCCAGCAACGCCCCAGGGCGACCCAGCCCACTGTCATACGGGAAATGCGAAATCTCATGCAAGACGCGGTCGAGACGAAAAGCCCCCAGCACACGCCGATGATGGCGCAGTATCTGAAGATCAAGCGCGAGCATCCCGAGGTGCTGCTCTTCTACCGCATGGGCGACTTCTACGAGCTGTTCTACGACGACGCCCGTCGTGCCGCACAGTTGCTCGACATCACCCTGACCCAGCGCGGCCAGTCGGGCGGCAAGCCGATCCCCATGGCCGGCGTGCCCTATCACAGTGCCGAGGGTTACCTGGCGCGACTGGTGCGTGCCGGCGAATCGGTGGCGATCTGCGAGCAGATCGGCGACCCGGCAACCAGCAAGGGACCGGTGGAGCGCAAGGTGGTGCGCATCGTCACGCCCGGCACGCTGCATGACGAGGCACTGCTCGATGCGAAGCGCGACAATCTGTTGCTCGCCCTGCACTGCCAGGGCGAGCGCTGGGGCCTGGCCTGGCTGGAACTGTCCAGTGGCCGCTTCAGTGTGCTGGAGGTCGACGGCGAGGCGGACATGCTCGCCGAGGTCCACCGCCTGGCGCCGGCGGAGCTGCTGATCGCCGAAGGGCTTGAGCTGGCACCGGCGCTGTCCGACCGTGCCGGACTCAAGCGTCAGAGCGAATGGCTGTTCGATCTGGAGACCTCGAATCGCCTGCTCTGCGACCAGTTCGGCGTCGCCGATCTGCGCGGCTTTGGCTGTGCCCATCTGGCATGCGCGATCACTGCGGCGGGCGTACTGATCGACTACGCCCGCGACACCCAGCGCTCGCGTCTGCCGCATGTCACCGCCCTGGGAGTGGAAAGTCGCGACGACGCGGTGGTCATCGATGCCGCCAGCCGCCGCAATCTGGAAATCGACACCAACCTCGGCGGTAGCGGCGACAACACCCTGGCCAGCGTGCTCGACACGACAGCCACGGCGATGGGCTCGCGCCTGCTCAAGCGCTGGCTCAACCGGCCGCTGCGCAACCGCGAGCAGGTCGCCGCCCGCCAGGCCGCCGTGCAGCTATTGCTGGCTCAGGAAGGTTTCATTGCGCTGCGTGACATGCTCAAGCAGATCGGCGACGTGGAGCGCATCCTGGCGCGGGTCGCCCTGCGCAGTGCACGGCCGCGCGATCTGGCACGCCTGCGCGATGCCCTCAACGCGCTGCCGGAGCTGCAACGCGAACTGGATGAACTCGACGAAGGCACCGCCCTGGACGAGTTGCGTCGCCATGTACGCCCCTACCCCGAGCTGGCCGAGACGCTGACCCGTGCACTGGTCGACAACCCCCCCGTGGTGATCCGCGACGGCGGCGTGATCGCCGAGGGCTTCGACGACGAGCTCGACGAATACCGCGGCCTGGCCGAGCACGCCGGCGATTATCTGGTCAAGCTGGAGACCCGCGAGCGCGAGCGTACCGGGCTGTCCGGGCTCAAGGTCGGCTACAACCGGGTGCACGGTTACTACATCGAGATTCCTCGTGCCCAGGCCCGCGAGGTGCCGGCCGACTATATCCGTCGTCAGACGCTGAAGAATGCCGAGCGTTTCATCATCCCCGAGCTCAAGGAGTTCGAGGACAAGGCGCTGTCGGCCAAGTCGCGTGCCCTGGCCCGGGAAAAGCTGCTCTACGAGAGCCTGATCGACACACTCAACGCCGAACTCGGTGCCCTGCAGGCCACCGGACGTTCGCTGGCCGCCCTCGACGTGCTGGCGGCCTTCGCCGAGCGCGCCCAGGCGCTGGACTTCGTACGCCCGCAACTGCTCGACACGCCGGGACTTTGCATCGAGGGCGGGCGCCACCCGGTCGTCGAACACGTCAGCGACCGGCCGTTCGTGCCCAACGACCTTAAGCTCGACCCGAGCCGCCACATGCTGGTGATCACCGGCCCCAACATGGGCGGCAAATCCACCTACATGCGCCAGGCCGCGCTGATTGCGCTGCTCGCCCATTGCGGCAGCTTCGTGCCCGCCGACCGCGCCGAGATCGGCCCGCTGGATCGCATTTTCACGCGCATCGGTTCCAGCGACGACCTGGCCGGGGGCCGCTCGACCTTCATGGTCGAAATGACCGAGACGGCCAGCATCCTGCACAACGCCACCCAGCAAAGCCTGGTGCTGATGGACGAAATCGGCCGCGGCACCAGCACCTTCGACGGCCTGTCGCTGGCCTGGGCCAGTGCCGAGCACCTGGCCCGCGTGAAGGCCTTTACGCTATTCGCCACGCACTACTTCGAGATGACTGCCCTGGCCGAACAGATGGACGGCGTGGTCAATGTTCACCTGACGGCGGCCGAGCATCGCGACGGCATCGTCTTCATGCACCGGGTCGAGGACGGGCCGGCCAGCCAGAGCTACGGCCTGCAGGTAGCGCAGTTGGCCGGCGTACCGCAGCCGGTGATCGCCCGAGCCCGAGAGAAACTGGCGGGCCTCGAGCAGCAGGAGGTCGACCAGGGCCAACGCAAGTCGGACCTTCGCGAGCCATCGACCGGCCCGGCCCCCCAGCAGCCCGACCTGTTCGCCACTGCTCCCCATCCGGTCATCGAGGAACTGACGGGGCTTGCACTCGACGAACTGACTCCACGCCAGGCGCTGGAACTGCTTTACCGTTGGCGCGAGAACGTCTAGGCGTGTAGGGGGTAGGCTATTTCCTCATGCCCAAACGTTCATAGCGCTGGCTTGCCGATGGATAGGCGGGGCCTCTAGAATGGCTTCCATTTTAGAATTAAGCCTTATATAGGCTTGACGACTTATAACCTAGCTGATGAGGTCCCGGCGCCCGCTGCACCGGAGCACCAAGATTGAGGGAGACACCCCATGACGTTCGTCGTCACCGAAAACTGCATTCGCTGCAAGTACACCGATTGCGTCGAGGTCTGTCCGGTCGACTGTTTTTACGAAGGGCCGAACTTCCTGGTCATCCATCCCGACGAATGCATCGATTGTGCCCTGTGCGAGCCTGAGTGTCCCGCCGAGGCCATTTTCTCGGAAGACGAACTACCGGACGGCCAGAAAGAGTTCATCGAGATCAACGCCGAGCTTTCCGAGGTCTGGCCCAATATCACCGAGAAGAAGGATCCGCTGCCGGAAGCCGAGGAGTGGGACGGCAAGACGGACAAGCTAAAGTATCTCGAGCGCTAATCGGGGACACCGATAGCCACTTCCCGGAGCGCCACTCAGCGAGCGCTCCGCGAGTACCGCATAAAGCGTCAGCATAAAAAAGGCGGCCCGTAGGCCGCCTGCTTCCCTCTTGTCCTTGGACACTTCCTTTTGTCCGAAATCCTGTGGCTCTATTCCCTGTCCGGAAGCCGCCTCCCCGAGGCACCGAACGAGCCTTATGCTGTATCCCGTAGCATCCTGCCGGTCGTGGGCGAGCCCACTCTCCAAATCCCGGGAGCATTGTCTCAACCTCCTGCGTTTCCGCAAAGGGGTCCCCTTATCCGCCACGTAGGCTCATCGATTTTAGCTGCTTATTTTATGACTTATAAAACAGCAGGTTAATGAAAAACCAGTCGCCAATTCGCAGCGCACTGGCATTTTTCGTCTACAAAAGCGACCGCATGTCGTAGGTAATTTCTTACAAAACTTGAAGACATTATCGCCAAGGGGAGTATATGGCGGGTAAACAGGCGAGTAGCGGGGAAAGGGGTAGGTAGAGGAAGAGCGCCGCGACGCCGGACACACCGGCGCCGCAGACGGTCTGGGCTCAGACGAACTCAGCCCTGGCCCTTGATGGCCTTGAGGCCGGGGTAGACGGCCTTGTCGCCGAGTTCCTGCTCGATGACCAGCAGGCGGTTGTACTTGGCGATGCGATCCGAGCGGCTCAACGAGCCGGTCTTGATCTGCCCGGCTGACGTCGCCACGGCCAGGTCGGCAATGGTGGTGTCCTCGGTCTCGCCGCTGCGATGCGAGATCACTGCAGTGAAACCGGCGTCCTGGGCCATTCTGATGGCATCCAGGGTCTCGGACAGCGAGCCGATCTGGTTGAACTTGATCAGGATAGAGTTGCCGATGGACTCGTCGATGCCACGCTTGAGAATGCGCGTGTTGGTCACGAACAGGTCGTCGCCGACCAGCTGCACGCGGTCGCCGAGCTTCTCGGTCAGCAGCTTCCAGCCGTCCCAGTCGGACTCGTCCATGCCATCCTCGATGGACACGATCGGATACTGCGAGACCAGCTCGGCCAGGTAATCGACAAAACCGGCCGCGTCATAGCGCTTGCCTTCACCGGCCAGATTGTACTCGCCGTTCTCGAAAAACTCGGAGGAGGCGCAGTCGAGCGCCAGGGTGATGTCCTTGCCCAGCGTATAGCCGGCATCGGCGATCGCCTGCTTGATGACCGCCAGCGCCTCGGCATTGGAGTCCAGGTTCGGCGCGAAGCCGCCCTCGTCGCCCACCGAGGTGGCCAGGCCGCGCGATGCCAGCACCTTCTTCAGGGCGTGGAACACCTCGGCGCCCATGCGCAGCGCCTCGCGGAAGGTCGGCGCGCCCACCGGCTGGATCATGAACTCCTGCATGTCGACGTTGTTGTCGGCATGCTCGCCGCCGTTGATGATGTTCATCATCGGCACCGGCATGGTGTACTTGCCCGGCTGACCGTAGAGTTCGGCGATATGCGCATAGAGCGGCACGCCCTTCTCGGCAGCGGCGGCCTTGGCGGCGGCCAGCGACACGGCGAGGATGGCGTTGGCGCCGAGATTCGCCTTGTTGTCGGTGCCATCGAGATCGAGCATGGCCTGGTCCAGTGCCCGCTGATCGTTGGCGTCCATGCCTTTCAGACGATCGCGAATCTTGCCGTTGACGGCCTCGACCGCCTTGAGCACACCCTTGCCCAGATAGCGCGACTTGTCGCCGTCACGCAGTTCCAGCGCCTCGCGGGAACCGGTGGATGCCCCGGACGGGGCGCAGGCGCTGCCATGCGCGCCGCTGGCCAGAATCACATCGGCCTGCACGGTGGGGTTGCCACGCGAGTCGAGGACTTCAAGAGCGCGGATGTCGACGATTTCTGCCATGTCGTATCTTCCTTAATCGGTTGTGGTTGGGCAAAGTCGCGTTATTGAACTTCAACTTCCGGGAAATCCTTGACCAGGGCGTCGAGCTGTTTCAACTGACTCAGAAACGGCTCGAGCTTGTCCAGCGGCAAGGCACAGGGCCCATCGCACAATGCCTTGTCCGGATCGGGATGCGCTTCCAGAAACAGCCCGGCCAGCCCGACCGCGACACCGGCGCGGGCCAGTTCGAAGACCTGGGCGCGACGGCCATCGGCACTGTCGGCGCGTCCGCCGGGGCGTTGCAGCGAATGAGTGACGTCGAAGATTACCGGATATCCGGTCTGCTTCATCTCACCGAAACCGAGCATGTCGACGACGAGGTTGTTGTAGCCGAAGCTCGAGCCACGTTCGCAGAGAATGATCCGATCGTTGCCGGCCTCGCGGCACTTGGCAACGATATGGTGCATTTCATGGGGGGCAACGAACTGTGGCTTCTTGACGTTGATCACCGCGCCGGTGGCGGCCATGGCGACGACCAGGTCGGTCTGACGGGCAAGAAAGGCGGGCAGTTGGATGACGTCGGCGACCTCGGCCGCAGGCGCGGCCTGCCAGGGCTCGTGAACATCGGTGATCACCGGCACGCCGAAACGCGACTTGACCTCGTCGAGAATCGCCAGGCCCTTGTCCAGGCCCGGACCGCGATAGGAATGGATGGAGCTGCGGTTGGCCTTGTCGAAGCTGGCCTTGAAGACGTAGGGAATCCCAAGCCTCGAACAGACGTCGACGTAGGTCTCGGCGACCTCGAGCGCCATTTCGCGGGATTCCAGCACGTTCATGCCGCCAAACAGCATCAGCGGCAATGAATTGCCGGCCCTGAGGCCGGCGAATTCGATGTTGCGTTGGGTGTCTGCCATGGCGTCGCTCCTGCGTGGCAACTCGACCTAGCCCTGGGTGCGCGACCGGGCCGCCTTGTGCTCCAGTGCCGCATTGACGAATCCCGAGAACAGCGGGTGGCCGTCACGCGGCGTGGAGGTGAATTCGGGGTGGAACTGACAGGCCACGAACCATGGATGGTCGGGCAGCTCGATCATCTCCACCAGGGAATTGTCGACGCTCTTGCCCGAGATCACCAGGCCGGCCTTCTCGAGATCGTCGACGAACTGGTTGTTGACCTCGAAGCGATGCCGATGGCGCTCGGTAATGTCTTCCAAGCCATAGGCCTGGTGCGCTCTGGAGCCCGACTTGAGGTGGCAGACCTGGCCGCCCAGGCGCATGGTGCCGCCCAGGTCGGTCGCCGCGTCGCGCAGCTCGATCTTGCCCTCGGCATTGACCCACTCGGTGATCAGCCCCACTACCGGGTGGCGAGTGTCGTGGGTGAACTCGGTGGAATTGGCGTCCTCCCAGCCGACCACGTGGCGTGCGTATTCAATCACCGCCACCTGCATGCCCAGGCAGATGCCCAGGTAGGGCACGCCCTGTTCACGCGCATAACGGGCCGTCATGATCTTGCCTTCCACGCCGCGCTCACCGAAGCCGCCGGGCACCAGGATCGCGTCCTTGCCGGCCAGGCGCTCGGTGCCGTGACGCTCGATGATCTCGGCGTCGATGTAATCGATGTTGATCTTGACCCGCGACTGAATGCCGGCGTGAATCAGCGCCTCGTTGAGCGACTTGTAGGCATCCAGCAGGTCCATGTACTTACCGACCATGGCGATATTGATCGACTTGAGCGGATTGAGCTTGGCGTCGAGGACGCGGATCCACTCGGAAAGATCGGCCGGCGGCGCATCGATGCGCAGCTTGTCGCAGACGATCTCGTCGAGGCCGAACTCATGCAGCATCAGCGGGATGCGGTAGATGGTGTCGGCATCCTGCAGCGGCACGACGGCACGCTCCTCGACGTTGGTGAACAGGGCGATCTTGCGCCGCTCGCTCTCCTCGAGCTCCACCTCGCTGCGGCAGATCAGGATGTCGGGCTGGATGCCGATCGAGCGCAATTCCTTGACGCTGTGCTGGGTCGGCTTGGTCTTGGTCTCGCCGGCCGTCTTGATGTAAGGCACCAGTGTCAGATGCATGAAGATCGCCCGGTTGGCCCCCACCTCGCTGCGCAATTGACGGATCGACTCGAGGAACGGCAGCGACTCGATGTCACCCACGGTGCCGCCGATTTCCACCAGCGCCACGTCGCAACCCTCACCACCCTCGATCACCCGGCGCTTGATCTCGTCGGTGATATGCGGGATCACCTGCACCGTACCGCCCAGGTAGTCGCCGCGGCGCTCCTTGCGCAGCACGTGCTCATAGACGCGCCCGGTGGTGAAGTTGTTGCCCTGGGTCATCTTGGTGCGAATGAAACGCTCGTAATGCCCCAGATCGAGGTCGGTTTCCGCGCCATCTTCGGTGACGAAGACCTCGCCGTGCTGGAACGGGCTCATGGTGCCCGGATCGACGTTGATGTACGGATCCAGCTTGAGAATGGTGACCTTGAGGCCGCGCGCCTCGAGAATCGCCGCCAGCGAGGCCGACGCAATGCCCTTGCCGAGAGAGGACACAACGCCGCCGGTCACGAAGATATATCGTGTCATGGAAAACCTGTCGAATCTGAACGGAAGGCCCTGGAGGGAACCGGGCCTGGATGGGACGCCAGGATAGCAGATTCGACCGGGGCGCTCAATTTTACGCCCGACTTCAGTGCCCTACGCAATACGCTACGTCGGCCGCCTACCACCACTGATCGATGGAATTGCCCAGCGGGTCGCGTTCGGGACGGGAAACCTGACGAATGCGCGCCACGGCGGCATCGTGCTCGGCCGGGTCGGCACGCAGCAGGTCGAGTTCGGTCTGGTCGGCGGGATAAGCCGCCAGCAGCAGGAAATCGTCGCTCGCCTCCAGCGAACAGTGGCCCGTCCCCGCCGGTAGCACCAGCGAATCGCCGGCACGAATTTCCACATCCTGACCGGATTCCCCGCCCAGGCGCAGCCGTCCCCAACCGGAGAGCGCACCGAACGCTTCGTGGGCGATCGAATGGTAGTGGTGGTAATCGTAGACACCGCCTCGCCAGCTCGGTGTCCAGCCGTTGGCAGTGAATATCGCCGAGAAGCGCTCGGCTATGGCCTCGCGATCGAGCGACTCATCCAGCCCCTGCGAACGGAACAGCAGGGTCGCCAAGCGCGTGTTGGGAATGCGACCGTCGTCATCGAAAGTCAGGCGCTCAGGGGTTACCGAGCCGTTGGTCCCACCTTGCAGGCCCAGTGCTGTCAATCGGTCGTTCATTGTCGCCTCCTTGGCTCCGAATGCCTGCCATCAGTCTAGACGAGGGCCGGGCCATAACGAAAACGCCCCGGCAGGGCCGGGGCGCAATAGGCTGGTCGGGCGTGTCAGACTTCCAGATAATCGAGAATGCCTTCGGCAGCCTGACGACCTTCGAACACGGCCGTGACCACCAGATCGGAGCCACGCACCATGTCGCCGCCGGCGAAGACCTTTTCGTTGGAGGTCTGGAAGGCGAACTTGCCCTTGTCGAGCTTGCCCTGCTCCTTGGCGATCACGCGGCCACGCTCGTCGACCTGGATTTCATGGGTATCGAACCAGGCGATCTCGCTGGGCTGGAAGCCGAAGGCGATGATCACCTCGTCGGCCGGTACGATCTCTTCGGAGCCCGGCACCACCTCGGCACGCTGACGTCCCTTCTCGTCGGGCTCGCCCATGCGGGTACGTACCAGCTTGACGCCTTCCACCTTGCCTTCGCCGACGATGGCCACCGGCTGACGATTGAACAGGAACTCGACGCCTTCCTCGCGGGCACTGGCCACTTCGCGCTTGGAGCCGGGCATGTTGGTCTCGTCGCGACGATAGGCGCAGGTCACGCTGGTCGCGCCCTGACGAATCGAGGTGCGGTTGCAGTCCATGGCGGTATCGCCGCCGCCCAGCACCACCACGCGCCGCCCCTTCATCGACACGTGCTCATCGGTCGCCACGTTGAAGCCGAGGTTGTGGTTGATGTTGTCGATCAGGAAGTCGAGCGCCTTGTGTACCTGGGGCAGGTTCTCGCCCGGGAAGCCGCCTTCCATGTACTTGTAGGTCCCCATGCCCATGAATACGGCGTCGTACTCGTCGAGCAACTCCTGGAACTGAATGTCGCGACCGATCTCGACATTGAGACGGAACTCGATGCCCATCTCCTCGAAAATGGCCCGACGACGCTGCATGACGTGCTTCTCGAGCTTGAACTCGGGAATGCCGAAGGTGATCAGACCGCCGATCTCGGGATAGCGATCGAAGACCACCGGCTTGACGCCGTTGCGCACCAGGATGTCGGCGCAGCCAAGCCCGGCCGGGCCGGCGCCAATTACCGCTACGCGCTTGTCGGTCCAGGCGACCTTGGACATGTCCGGCCGCCAGCCCATGGCGAAAGCAGTCTCGGAGATGTATTTCTCGATCGAGCCGATGGTCACCGCGCCGAAACCCTCGTTGAGGGTACAGGCGCCTTCGCACAGGCGCTCCTGCGGGCACACGCGGCCACACACCTCGGGCAGCGTGTTGGTACGGTGCGACATCTCCGCCGCGGCAAGGATGTTGCCCTGGCTGACCAGCTTCATCCAGTTGGGGATGTAGTTATGTACCGGGCATTTCCACTCACAATAGGGATTGCCGCAATCCAGGCAGCGGTGCGCCTGACTGGCCGCTTCCTGCGGGCGGAAGGGCTCGTAGATCTCGGTAAATTCCTTGGCGCGCAAGCGAGCGTCCTTCTTGGTACGGTCCTTGCGCGCAACATCGATGAACTGAAAATCGTTATTGAGACGGTTAGCCATGTTCGGTGACTCCTCTTACTCGGGCCGACGACGGGACTCGGCGAGCAGACTGTTGAGGCTCGCTGCCTTGGGCTTTACCAGCCAGAAATGGCGGATGTAGTCGGAGAAATTGCTCAGAATCTCCTGGCCCCGTGCCGACTGGGTCTCGGCGACATATTCCTGGATCACTTCACGCAGGTGGCGCCGATACGCTTCCATGGCCTCGGTGTTGACGCGGTGGATCTCGACCAGCTCGTGGTTATAGCGGTCGACGAAGGTGCGATCCTGATCGAGCACATAGGCGAAACCGCCGGTCATGCCCGCACCGAAGTTGAGTCCGGTATCGCCAAGCACGCAGACCAGGCCACCAGTCATGTACTCGCAGCAGTGATCGCCGGCACCCTCGATGACCGCATGCGCACCTGAGTTGCGTACCGCAAAACGTTCACCGGCCGTTCCTGCGGCAAACAACTTGCCGCCGGTCGCCCCGTACAGGCAGGTGTTGCCGATGATCGCCGTCTTATGGCTTTCGAAACGGCTGCCCTGAGGCGGCGTGATGACGATTTTGCCGCCATTCATGCCCTTGCCGACGTAATCGTTGGCGTCGCCCTCAAGGTAAAGGTTGATACCGCGTGCATTCCAAACACCAAAGCTCTGCCCCGCCACGCCGGTCAGGCGCAGCGTTACCGGGGCATCTTCCAGGCCGGGCTCGCCATAGCGCTTGGCAACCTCACCGGAGACGCGTGCCGGTACCGAGCGGTCACAGTTGCTGATGCGGAACGTGAACTCACCGCCGCGCTTGTTCTCGATGGCCTCGCGCAGCACATCGAGGATTTCCTCGTTCTTGGTCGCCAGGTCGTGCGGCATGTTGCGCTTGACCTCACAGAAGCGCGGCGCATCCGCCGGCACCCAGTCGTTGTCGAGCAGCGAGTCGAGCACGAGCTTCTGCTGCGAACTGGTTTCGCCCTCGATCTTCTCGAGCAGATCGGTGCGCCCGATGAGATCGGTGAGCTTGCGTACGCCGAGCAGCGCCATGAGTTCGCGGACTTCCTCGGCGACGAAGCGGAAGTAGTTCTTGACCATGTCGACCGTGCCGCGGAAATGCTCGTCGCGCAGATAATCGTTCTGCGTCGCGACACCGGTGGCACAGTTGTTGAGGTGGCAGATGCGCAGGTAGATACAGCCCAGCGAGACCATCGGCGCGGTACCGAAGCCGAAGCTCTCGGCGCCGAGAATCGCCGCCTTGACCACATCGAGGCCGGTTTTCAAACCACCGTCGGTCTGCAGGCGAATCTTGTCGCGCAGGCCATTGATGCGCAGCGCCTGGTGCACTTCGGGCAGACCCAGCTCCCACGGACTGCCGGCATGCTTGATCGAGGTCAGCGGGCTGGCTGCGGTGCCGCCGTCGTAACCGGCAACGGTGATCAGGTCGGCATAGGCCTTTGCCACACCGGTGGCAATGGTGCCGATGCCGGGCTCGGAGACCAGCTTCACCGACACCAGCGCGTCCTGGTTGACCTGCTTGAGGTCGAAGATCAGCTGCGCCAGGTCCTCGATGGAATAGATGTCGTGATGCGGCGGCGGCGAGATCAGTGTCACGCCGGGGACCGCATAGCGCAATCGCGCGATCAGGCCATTGACCTTGCTGCCGGGTAACTGGCCGCCTTCGCCGGGCTTGGCACCCTGGGCGACCTTGATCTGCAACACCTCGGCATTGGCCAGATAGGCAGGCGTCACACCGAAACGCCCGGAGGCGATCTGCTTGATCTTGGAGCTACGAATGGTGCCGTAGCGTGCCGGATCCTCGCCGCCCTCACCGGAGTTGGAGCGCCCGCCGGTCTCGTTCATGGCCTGAGCCAGCGCCTCGTGAGCCTCGGGCGACAGGGCGCCCAGCGACATGCCGGCACTGTCGAAGCGCGGAATCAGGTCCTCGACCGCCTCGATCTCGTCCAGCGGCAGTGGCTCCACGGCCGGCTTGAGCTTGAGCAGGTCGCGAATGGTCGCTACCGGACGTTCATTGACCAGGCGGGCGAATTCCTTCCACTTGCCGTAGTCGCCCTGCTGCACCGCCGCCTGCAAGGCGCGCACGACGTCCGGGTTGAAGGCGTGGTACTCATAGCCGTACACGTACTTGTAGAGGCCGCCCTGGCGCAGGCCCTTGCGCGGAATCCAAGCGTCGCGGGCCAGCAGCTCCTGCTGCAACTGCAGTTCGGCAAAGCCGGTCCCCTCGATGCGCGAAGCCATTCCCGGGAAGCACAGCTCCATCACTTCGGACGACAGACCCACCGCCTCGAACAACTGGGCGCCGCGGTAGGAGGCGATATGCGAGATTCCCATCTTGGAGAGAATCTTGTAGAGCCCCTTCTGCATGCCCTTGCGGTAGTTCTCGCGGGAGTCCGCCGGATCGCCGAGCAGGTCGCCGGTGCGGTGCATGTCGGCCATGACCTGGTAGGCAAGGTACGGGTAGATAGCCGTCGCACCGACACCGAACAGCACGGCCATCTGGTGCGAGTCGCGGGCATAGCCGGTTTCCACGATCAGGTTGACGTGGGTGCGCAACCCCTTGCGACCGAGGTAGTGGTGCACGGCACCCACGGCCAGCGCGGGATGGATGGACAATTGTCCCTTGGCCAGGCCGCAATCGGACAGCACCAGCACGACCTTGCCGTTGCGGGCGGCCTGTTCGGCCTGCTGGCAAAGCGCCACGATGGCCTGCTTGAGGCCGGTCGTCTCGGGATCGTAGGCCAGGGTCAGCGTTTCGCTGGCGAACGCCGGATCGTCATGCGTGGTCAGCGCCGTGAACTTGCGCGGCGAGAGCACCGGCGTAGTCAGGATCAGGCGGTGCGCATGCTCGGGCGTGGCATTGAAAACGTTACGCTCGGCGCCCAAACAGGTTTCCAGCGACATTACGATCGCTTCGCGCAGCGGATCGATCGGCGGGTTGGTGACCTGGGCGAATTTCTGGCGGAAGTAGTCGGTCAGCATACGCGGCTGACGCGACAGCACGGCCATGGGCGTGTCGTCGCCCATCGAGCCTACGGCCTCCTGACCGGTCTCGGCCAACACGTGCAGGATCTGGTCCCGTTCCTCGTTGGAAACCAGGAACATCTTCTGATAGACCGCGAGTTCGTCGGGCTCCATCGGCTGGAAACGCGCCAGCTCGGTCAGCGACGACTCGAGATAGTTGGCGTTCTCGTTGAGCCAGCGCTTGTAGGGATAGGCTGACCGGAGACGCTCATCGATATCGCTGGTGTGCAGCACTTCACCGGTGTGAGTGTCGACGGACAGAATCTGTCCCGGCCCGATACGCCCCTTGGCCACTACGCTTTCGGGGGAGTAGCCCCACACACCGATCTCGGACGCGACCGTGATATAGCCGTTATCGGTAATCACCCAGCGCGCCGGACGCAGACCGTTGCGATCGAGCATACACACGGCATGGCGACCGTCGGTCACCACGATGCCGGCCGGGCCATCCCAAGCCTCCATGTGCATGGAGTTGTATTCGTAGAAGGCCCGCAGGTCGGCATCCATGGTCTCGACGTTCTGCCAGGCCGGCGGCACCATCAGGCGCACGGCACGGTAGAGCTCCATGCCGCCGGTCAGCAGGATCTCGAGCATGTTGTCCATGCTCGATGAGTCGGACCCGTCAGTGTTGACCACTTCGTCGAGCTCACCGATGTCGGGCAGCAGCTCGGAGACGAAGTTCTCCTTGCGCGCATTGGCCCAATTGCGGTTGGCTTCGATGGTGTTGATTTCGCCGTTGTGGGCGAGATAACGAAACGGCTGAGCCAGCGGCCAGCGCGGCGCGGTGTTGGTCGAGAAGCGCTGGTGGTAAACGGCGATGGAGATTTCCATGCGCTCGTCGCCGAAGTCCAGATAGAACGTCGGCAGGTCCTCGGGCATCATCAGTCCCTTGTAGGAGATGACCTTGGTGGACAGCGAGCTTACATAAAAATCTTCTTCGTGCTTGAGACGCTGTTCGGCGATACGGCGCGCCATGAACAGATCGACGTTGAACAGGTGACTTTCGCTGCGCTGGGCGTCGCCCGGCTCGACGAAAATCTGACGAATGCGCGGCTGGCAGGCCAGGGCGATGGACCCGCAGACACTGGAATCGTGGGGCACGGCACGCCAGCCGCGCACCTTGAGGCCACGCTCTGACAGTGTGCTTTCCAGCACATCGCGCGCATGGGCTTCGCGAGTATCTTCATCGGGCAGGAATACACTGCCCACGGCATATTGTTCGCCCAGTTCGAAGCCCAGTTCATCGCGGGCTACCGCGCGCATGAAGGCATCGGGCATGGAAAGCAGCAGGCCACAGCCGTCACCGGTCTTGCCATCCGAGTTGATGCCGCCACGGTGAGTCATGCAGGTCAGCGACTCGATGGCGGTCTTCAGCAGGTCATGACTGGCCTGCCCTTCCATATGGGCTATCAGGCCAAAGCCACAGTTGTCGCGAAACTCACCAGGCTGGTGGAGACCTCTCATCATTGGGCGTGCCTCACAGAATGCAGAAACTTGTGTCCAGAAAGAAGGCGGGGTACACTAGTCGGTTAGCTTTATTTTATTGCGGCGTTTAACAGCCGTCTTTCTGATGTCAAAAGGCCGACCAGCATAGCCACGCCGGTCGCCCAAAGCAATTCCCCGCCCCATCTTTCACCCAAGAAATCGTTGCAAAATCGCGCCGTTAGCTTCTCGATCCAGCCAAAACCATAGCCCGTTCAAAGAGTTAGCCCAACGTGGCTAAAAGCGGCATTGTCTACAACTTTAGTTGAGTTCAACGACACCAAGTCATGCCGATCGTGCATAAGACATGCGAATCGTGCAGCTTCACGCCACCTTTTGGCGCTGGCTATCGCACATAAAAAAAGCCTGCATCCAAGACGCAGGCTCTAGGGAACGAACATCGCAAGCCGTCAGGCGCGCGGATACTCGCTCAGGAAGGCATATAAGTGGTCTGCCGGCGTCTCGTCGTGGATGCAGGCTTCTCCCAGGTCACGCAGCAGCACCAAGCGGATCCGGTCGTCGAGGTTCTTCTTGTCGAGACGCATACGCTCGAGGAAAGCATCGGCATCCATGGCCGCCGGCGCGGCCAGAGGCAGACCGGCCGCCTCGATGATCCGAGCGACCCGCGCCACATCGGCTCCATTCAGCCAGCCCAACTGCTGCGAAAGCGTCGCGGCCATAAGCATCCCGGCGCCGACGGCCTCGCCATGCAACCACTGTCCATAGCCCTGGTGCGCCTCGATGGCATGGCCGAAGGTGTGTCCCAGATTGAGGGTGGCACGCACGCCCTGCTCGGTTTCGTCGGCAGCGACCACGTCGGCCTTGATTGCACAGCTCTGCAGGATCGCTTCGCTGAGCAGATCGGCATCTCGGGCACGCAGCCCGTCCATGTTCGCTTCCAACCTGTCGAGGAAAGCGACATCCCGGATCAGGCCGTACTTGATCACCTCGGCCAGACCGGCGCTCAGTTCACGATCGGGCAGGGTGTTCAGCGTGCCGGTATCGATGAGTACGGCCCGGGGCTGCCAGAACGCCCCGATCATGTTCTTGCCGCGCGGGTGGTTGACGCCGGTCTTGCCGCCAACCGAGGAATCGACCTGCGACAAGAGTGTCGTCGGCACCTGAATGAAGGCCACGCCGCGTTGATAGCAGGCTGCGGCATAGCCGACCATGTCTCCGATCACACCACCGCCCAGCGCCACCAGCGTACAGCGGCGATTGAACCCCGCCGCCAGCAGGGCATCCCAGATGCGCTCCACCGAGGCCAGCGTCTTGGTGTGCTCGCCGTCGGGCAGAACCACTTCGCGTACCTCGAGCCCCTCGCCCAGACCATCCTTGAGCCGCTCGAGATACAGCGGCGCCACCGTCTCGTTGGTAACGATCATGACCTGGCGACCGGCCAGGTAAGGGCGTATCGCCTGCGGGTCGTCCAACACCCCCGGAGCGACATGGATGGGGTAGCTGCGTTCGCCGAGGTCGACGTTGAGAGAGCGTGGCGAGGACGAGATCGCGGTCATGGTTAAGCCTTGGTTTGCAAAGGATCGACGAGCCGTGCCACTCGCCGCAGGATATCGTTGACCACCGAGCGGGGGCCGCGCCGATCGGTACGCACCACCAGGTCGGCCGTCGCCCGGTAGAGCGGATCGCGCAACTCGAACAGGTTGCGTAGCACGGCTTCGGGGTCCTTGCTACGCAACAGCGGCCGGTTGCGGTCCTTGGCGGTGCGACGCAATTGTTGCTCGACCGTCGTGTAGAGATAGACCACGGTCCCGCGTTCGCGTAACGCCCGACGATTGGCTTCGTTCATGACCACACCGCCACCGGTCGCCAGCACGATATCGGTGCGCCGCGTCAGTTCGTCGACCATTTGCACCTCGCGCTCGCGAAAGCCGGCTTCTCCCTCGACATCGAAGATCCAGGGTATGTCGGCACCGCAGCGCGCCTGGATTTCGTGATCGCTATCGACGAAATCGCGCAGCAACTCGGCCGCCAACAGGCGGCCGATCGTGCTTTTGCCCGCCCCCATGGGGCCGACCAGGAAAAGATTGGGAAAATCCTGCATCAGCGAATCGCCAGCCCATCCTCGATGATTTTCGGGGTAATGAAGACTAGCAATTCTACCTTCTCATTGCTCTCCTCGGTATAGCGAAACAGATGACCCAATAGTGGTAGGTCGCCGAGCAATGGGGTCTTGAACAATTGGCGCAGTTGTTCGGTGCGCAGGATACCGCCCAGAACCACGGTTTCACCGTCGTTGACCAGCACCTGGGTCTGAATTTCGTTGGTGTCGATCGCCGGCGCGCCGTCGTATTCGGTGCTCGATACATCGTCGTTATTGATGTTGAGCTCCATGATGATGCGGTTGTCGGGGGTGATCTGCGGTACGACCTGCAGGGACAGCACGGCTTCCTTGAACTCGACGTTGGTCGCCCCGCTCGATGTCGCCTCCTGGTAGGGAATTTCCTGGCCCTGCTTGATCACCGCCGGCTGTTGGTTGGCGGTGATCACCTTGGGCTGGGAGATGGTCTGGCTCTTGCCCTCGCTCTCCAGTGCGCGCAACTCCATGTCGAGCAGAATATCGCCGGAGATGTAACCGAAACTGAAGGCCGATGAGGGGTTGGCACTGTCGCCCAGATCCACCGCCAACCCTCCCCGCTGGAAGAGGGTCGCATCAGGCTCCTGCCACTGCCCGGCATAAGTGCCTTGAGAAAAGCGCTGACCATCGCTGCTCAACGGCTGCCCAGAGGATGCACCGCCGAGATTCAGCTTGCCGTTTCCATTCGAGGAAAGCCCCCAGTTCACGCCAAGCTCGCGAGCCACGCTGTCACGGGCAATGACGATGCGCGCCTCGATCTGCACCTGGCGCACCGGAACGTCGAGCTGATCGACGACTGCAATGATTTCCTCGATTCGCTCGCGGGTGTCCTGGATGATCAGCGTGTTGGTACGCTCGTCGATACTCACCCGGCCACGCTCCGAGAGCAGACCCAGGCCTTCGGCGCCGCGCAGCATGGCGGCAAGGCTCGCCGCCTTGGCGTAGCGCACCTGCAGGTACTCGGTGGCCAGCGGCGCCAGTTCCTGCATCTGCGCCCGGGTCTCGAGTTCCTGGCGCTCCATGGAAGCCAGTTCGCTGGCCGGCGCCACCACCAGCACGTTGCCGTTTTTGCGACTGGCCAATCCGTGGCTACGCAGTACCAGATCGAGCGCCTGATCCCACGGCACGTCCTCCAGGTTGAGCGTCACGCTGCCCTGCACGCTGTCGCTGGCCACCAGATTGAGACCGGTGAACTCGGCAATGATCGCCAGCACCTCGCGTACTTCGATATCCTGGAAGTTGAGCGAGATTCGCTTGCCGGTGTAGGGAAACATTTCGCGCTGGCGTATCTCGCGCTCGGCACGGGAGACGGGACGCACCTCGATGATCAACTGTCGGCCGCTCTGGGTCGACAGCATGGCGTAGTCGCCACTGGCCTGGATCGACAACCTGGTACCGTCGACGTCTTCGACGGGCGTGATGCGCTGTATCGGCGTACCGAAGTCGCTGACGTCGAGCGTCTGGGCCAACGCCGCCGGCAGTTCGACATTGTCCAGGTCGGCGACGATGCGGTCGCTGCCCTGCTCGCTGACCCGCGCATCCACGCCATCGCGGTCGAAGGTGACGATCAGACGGCTGGCCCCGTCGTCGCCGCGACGGAAATCGATATTCTCGATGCTGGGCATCCTATCCAGCGACGCATTGGGTACCGCCCCGGTCGCGTCCGGCACGGAGGCCTGCACGTCGGCCGCGCTCTCGCCCAGGCTGAGCACCAGAGCATCGCCCCGTTCACGGATCGCATAAGGAATCGCCGCGTCGAGGTTGAATACCAGACGGGTCCGGCCACCGGCCTCCAGCGCCACGACATCGTTGACCCCGACCAGCCCCAGTTCATAGCGCCGGCGCTCCAGCCGGCTCGCGGTATTCATCAGATCGATGGCCAAGCGTGGCGGCGAATCGATGCGATAGCCGCGCACTTCAGGCACCTCGCCGGAAAAATGCAGCGTCACTTCGAGCTGGCCGTCGGCACGCTGGCCGAAGTCCAGGCCGTTCAAGGCAGACTGCGCCCAGGCCGAGCTGCAAGCGGCCACCCCCAGCAATGCCACCAGCAGCCTGCGAACGTATCTAATCATCAAAACATCCTTCCCCTGCGCAACTGCCCAGCTACCCTTGGCGCCGGCCGGTGTCGTCGTTATTGAGAGAGAGCGTCCGGCTGCGCTCGATCCAGCCCCGCTGACCGTTGGTGACGATTTCCACCAGTTGCAGCGAGCCCTCGGTAATCGCCACGATGCGACCGAAATCGGTCCCCAGATGATCGCCGAGATAAACACGATGGACCTTCCCCTGCGGATCCCGAATCAATGCCGAGCGTCCACCGTCGATCAGCAGCGTACCGACCATCGTCAAGTCGTCGAGCGGATAGGCTTCCAGCGGATCGCGCGGGCGGGTGAGGTCCGGTGCCAGATCGTCACCTTGCGTGGCGTCCTGCTGCTCGGGGCGCTCGGGAAGGAACGGACTGCGCTGCCCGGCCTGGTCGTAGGTCACGGCGCGATAGTCGGAAACGGCAGGCAACGGCTCAACCGTTCCGGTCGGGCTGTCGCGCAGTGCGCTCAGGCGCTGATCGAGAGATGCCAGTTCGGCATCGCTACAAGCCGTCAACGCCGCGACGGCGCTCAACGCCAGGACGCCGGCAAAGCGACTCATGGCGCCGCCTCCTCGCGATGACTGTAGGTTCTGGCCAGCATCGACAACTGCAAAGTGCCGGCCTCGTCCAGCGGGGTCAGCGTAAAGTCGTGGAGCGTGACGATACGCGGCAGCCCGGCAACGCCGGACAGGAAGGCCGCGATGCGGTGATAGTCACCCCGCACCTGGATATCGAATGGCTGCTCGGTATAGAACGCCTGCGGTACCGGTGTACGCAGCCGAATGAAGTCGATGATGAGTTGGTTTTCCAGCGCGGTGTCGCTGATATTGTCGATCAGTGTGGGCACTTCGGCCCCGGTCGGCAGCATCTGCAGCAACTCGGCCATGCGCGCTTCGAGCTCGCCCATTTGTTCGCGCATCGTCGGTAGATTGGCAGCCTGGTAAGCCTTGGCCTCGTACTGATCCAGCAGTTCGCTCTCCTGGGCCTGCGCTCGCTCGAGAGAGTCGGCCTGCGGCGCCACCACGAACCACTGCACCAGCCAGAACACCGCTGCCAGCACTAGCAGACAACTGATCACCTGCAGCGATACCGGCCAGCCTCCTGCCTCGCGCAGGTTGAGCTCACGCCAGTCGAGATCGCGCAGGCGGCGCAGTTCGGCGCTCAGACTCATGGCGTCGCCTCCCCTTCACTCGCATTCACCGCCGACATCGCCTCCTCGACGCTCATGTCGAAACGCCGCCGCCCACTGCTTTCCTCTGCCTGCACCTCGGACAGCGTCGGCGTAGCGAACACCTCGGTAGCCGCCAGGGCCCGCATCTGGTCGGAAACCTGCCGGTTGGTTTGCGCCAGTCCTGTGATGGCCAATTGGTGGCCCTTGCGGGCAAGGTGCGTGTAGTAAACGCCTTCCTCGAGACTGGTGACCAGTTGATTGAAGACGCGCACGGTCTGTGGTCGGCTGGCCTGCAACTCGCTGATCAGCTCGATCTGGGCCAGCATGCGCTCGCGCAATACCTGATAATCCTCGATAGCCTCGAGGTCCTTGTTCAATTGCTGCATCCGCGCCACGACATGATCATTGCGCTGACGTTGTACGTCGAGGGCCTGCTCGTACCACAATGACAATCCCCAGGCACCTGCGGCGCCGAGCAGGGCGGCCAGCGACAGGATGATCAGGAAGCGCCGACTGTGACGCTCGCGCTGCGCTTCACGCCAGGGCAGCAGGTTGATATCGATGGTCATGCCCGGGTCCTCATCGCCAGTCCGCAGGCGGTAAGCATGGCGGGTGCATCGCCGGCCAAGGTGTGGATATCGATGCGCGGGCTGACCTTCATGCGCAGGAACGGATTGGCGACTTCCACCGGCATGCCGCTATCGGTGGCCAGCCGTTCGCTGAGACCGGGGATCACGCTGGAACCACCGGCAAGGATGACTTTCTTGACTTCGGGGTTGCGCCCAGCCGTGTAGTAGAGTTGCAGGGAACGCCCGACCTGCTGGATCAACGTGTCGAGGAAGGGTGTCAGCACATTGGGACGGTAGTCGTCAGGCAGTCCGCCGCGCTTCTTGGCCAGACCCGCCTCGTCCAGGCTCAAGCCGTAGCGGGTGCGGATCTCCTCGGTCAGCTGACGGCCACCGAACACCGTGTCACGGCTGTAAATGATGCGCCCCCCGCGCAGGACATGAAACGAGTTCATGGTCGCGCCGATATCCACCACGGCGACACATTCGTCCGCGCCGCTCTGGTTGCGAGCCGCCTGGCGCAGTTCGCCGTATACTCGCTCCAGGGCGAAGGTCTCGACGTCCACCGCTTCGGGTTCCAGTCCCGCCTGAGCGATGGCATCGGTGAGCTGACCCACATCCTGCTGGCGGCAAGCCACCAGCAACACGTCCTGCTGATCGCCGAAACGCGCGTTCAGACCCAGACGCTGGAAGTCGAAGGCCACCTCGTTGAACGGAAAAGGAATATGTTTGTCTGACTCGAGTTGGATACGCGCCTCGATCTCCTCGTCACTCAACGAGGCGGGCAAGGTCAGGGTCTTGGTGATGGCGGCACTGGCAGGCACGGCGACCGCGGCACGCCGACTGAGCGGTCGCGCCCGGTCGACGACGCGACGCAACACGTCGACGACCTCGCTCATGTTGCGAATGCGCCGCTCGACCACCGCGCCTTCGCGCAACGGTCCGACGGCGTAGCTTTCGACGCGAAATTGCTGCCCGCTGCGTCTGAGCTCGATCAGCTTGACCGTGGCGGAAGTGATATCCACGCCGATCAGCCCGTTGGTAGACTTACTGAGCCCAAACAATTAGTGCACTCCCGGTTCCATGCGCGGCATGCCGCCTTGGTAGTATCGGCTGACATCCTTCATTCTTGAGCGCCACTAAATCACGAGTTCCCCTAATGTTTCCATCGTTTACACCCATACGAGCGAAGCTGGCCATCAACGCTGGTCGCTGCCTCGCCAGGTTCTTATAATGCCTAGTTTCATGGATTGACCTGCTCCTCGCGGCCGGACCACCCCCCGAACACCACGGATACCGCCTTCAATGAAGCTTTTCAGACGCCTGCTGTCTTCGGCCTTGTGGCTCATCGTCTCGCTGAGCGCTGCCGCCATCCTGGCCGTCATCGGTGCCGCCCTGTATTTCGCGCCCGGCCTGCCCGACGTGCGCCAACTGCAGAACTACGAACTGCAGACTCCGCTGCGCATCTTTACCCGTGACGAGAAGCTGATCGGAGAATTCGGTGAGGAACGGCGCATGCCCGTGACCTACGACACCATTCCCGAGGACATGGTGCAGGCCTTTCTGGCCGCCGAGGATGCCAGCTTCTTCGACCATCCCGGTGTCGACCCCAAGGGCCTCGCGCGTGCCGCCTTCGAGCTGATCGCCAGCGGCGGCGACATCCAGTCGGGAGGCAGCACCATCACCATGCAGGTGGCGCGCAACTATCTTCTGACCCTGGATCGCACCTTCACCCGCAAGATTCGCGAGATTCTGCTGTCCCTGCAGATGGAGCAGATCCTCAGCAAGGAGGAGATCTTCGAGCTCTATGTGAACAAGATCTTCCTGGGCAACCGGGCCTACGGGATCGCTGCGGCAGCCGAGACCTACTACGACAGACCTTTGGCCGAGCTGACCCTGGCCGAGAAGGCCATGATCGCCGGCCTGCCCAAGGCGCCGTCGGCTTTCAACCCGCTGGCCAACCCGGAACGTTCGCTGATCCGGCGCAACTGGATCCTCTATCGCATGCGCGATCTGGGCTACATCGACGAAGCCGCCTACGAGCAGGCCGTGCAATCCCCGCTGACCGCCCACCGCCACACGGTCCAGGTCGAGGTCGAAGCGGACTATATCGCCGAGATGGCGCGCCAATACGCCGTCGAGCAGTACGGCGACGCGGCATACACCGGCGGCTACAGTATCTACACCACCCTCGACAGCGAACTGCAGCCCTTGGCACGCCAGGCCCTGGTCGAGGGACTGATCGAGTACGATCGCCGCCATGGCTGGCGCGGCCCCGAGGAAACCGGTATCCCGCCGAGCCTGGTCGAGGCGCAGGACCGCACTCAGCGCGAAGGCCTGGAAGAAGAGCTTTCCGAATCGCCGGAAGTCATGGAGACTGCGCGCCAGGCGGCACAGAGCAGCAAGGCTCAGGTCAGCGGCATCGAAGGCGATGTCAGCAACTGGCTCAAGGTACTCGACCGCACGCCGGTACTCGGACCGTTGCAGCCGGCTATCGTGGTGTCCACCGACGGTCAGCAGATGCGGGTCCTGACCCGGGATGCCGAGCTGATTACACTGGACTGGGAGGCGATGAGCTGGGCGCGCCCTTACCGTAGCCCGAAATGGCGCGGCGAGGCGCCGACGAGTGCCGCTCAGATCGCCGAGCGTGGTGCCTTGGTGCGCATTCTGCGCGACGGCGACGACAACTGGCGCCTGTCGCAGCCTCCGGGTATCGAAGGCTCTATTGTGGTGCTCGATCCCAAGACCGGCGCCATCCGGGCGCTGCAGGGCGGCTTCAATTTCGAGCACAGCAAGTTCAACCGGGCCATCCAGGCCAACCGCCAGGCCGGCTCGATCTTCAAGCCGTTCATCTATCTCGCCGCGCTACAACAAGGCGACATGACGGCCGCCACCGTGGTCAACGATGCACCGGTAGTCATGAGCGACGTCGGTGGCGACTGGCGCCCCGGCAACTCCGAAGGCGAGTTCCGCGGGCCGACTCGTCTGCGTGTGGGCCTCTATCAGTCGCGCAATTTGGTCACCATTCGGGTGCTCCAATCGCTGGGCCTGGACAACGCCCTGGAGTTCCTCGAACGCTTCGGTTTCGCCGAGGGCCGCCTGCCGCACGGTCTGTCGCTGGCCTTGGGTAGCGCCTCGCTGACGCCGCTGGAAATGGCCAATGCCTATGCCGTCCTCGCCAACGGCGGGTTCAAGGTGTCGCCGTGGTATATCCAGCGCGTCATGCAGGCCGGCCAGGAAGAGCCGCTAGCCGAGGCAACCCCCAAGGTCGCCTGTCCCGACTGTGCCGAGGGCGCCACCCAGACGCTGATCGACGGCAAGACCTATCCGATCGCTGAACGTGTCGTCGACCCGCAGGCGCTCTACATTCTGCGCGACATGATGCGCGACGTCATCGAACACGGTACGGGACGCGCAGCGCTCGAACTCAATCGTGGCGATATCGTCGGCAAGACCGGCACGACCAATGAGCAGCGCGATGCCTGGTTTTCCGGTTTCAACAATGAGCTGGTGACCACGGTCTGGGTCGGCAAGGACAGCAACGAAAGCACGGGCGAGTATGGCGCCCAGGCCGCCCTGCCGATTTGGAAGGCATTCATGCGTCAGGCACTGGAAGGCACCCCCGAAAGCGTTCCCGAACGCCCCGAGGGCATCGTCACGGCGCGCATCGATCCCGATACGGGTCGCCGCTTGCATGACGATCAGCCGGGCGGTGTCGAGGAGCTGTTCCGCGAAGACAACCTGCCAGACTATGCACCGCGCCGCATCCAGCGAGAATTGGAAACCAGCAGCGGCTCGCAGGGTACCGGCACCTACGAAGCGATCTTCTGAAAACGGCCGCCCGCCTGGCATGTCCCGGCGGGCGGCGACGTTTCACCGATCGTATTGACACCTGTCTGCATGACGAAGAGAACCGGGAGTTTTCGACATGCCTCGTCCATGGCTTGCGGCCCTCATCGCTACCAGCGCAGCGGCATGTCTCGTGCCGTCGCTGGCCGCCGCGTTCTATGCGCCACCGGCACCCAGTGAAGATGCCCCCAAGTTCACCGGTCAGGCCGAACTGGGCTACACCCACCTCTCCGGCAACACCAACAACGAGACGTTGATTGCCAAGGGTCGCTTCACCTGGCTAAAGGATCGCTGGATACACAGCCTACGTGGCGAGACACGCAAGGTGGAGGAGAATGAAGACACCAGCGCAGAGCAATATCTGATCGCGGGGCGTGAGCGCTACGAGCTCGATGGGCCGCACTACCTGTTCGGTTTCGCCCGCTGGGAAAAGGACCGCTTCAGCGGTTACGACTATCAGCTCACGACGATTGCCGGTTACGGCCGGCAGGTGCTTGATGGCCCGACCCACACGCTGTCGGTCGAAGCCGGACCAGGCTATCGGCGCGATGCTTTGGAGGAAGGCGAAAACAAGGACCTGGCGGTCGGCTATGGCGCCCTGGACTATCTCTGGGAATTTTCCGACAGCTCGGATTTCCAGCAGGAGTTTTCCGTCGAGGGCACTCACGAGAACGTCACGACACGCGCCTTTTCCGCCTTGACCACTCAGCTCAACGCCAGCCTGGCGCTACGCATTTCCTATGAGCTCAAGAACAACTCCGACCCGCCCGAGGCCGGCGACGAGCACACCGACCGCACCACCGCCGCCTCGCTGCTCTATAGCTGGTAATGCCCGCCGCTACCGTCAATAGGCCTCGATCATTGCCGTCAGATCCTCGGCCAGGGGATCCAGCACCTCGGACCAGGACAGGTAGGGCGTCTCGCCATTGCCGTTGACCAGCACACTGAAGCTGCCCCAGCGACCGTTCTGGGTTCGGAAGTAGCCCCCGACGGCGCGAACCGCGAATGGCTCGTTGAGCGTTCCGGTCTTGAGCATGACGTGACTCCGGAAAGTCTCGCTTCCCCGCCGGATGAAGCGCATCGGCCCATTGGCCGGCAACTGCAGGCCGGCCACGAAGGTCGGGAACAAGGCAGGACGCCGATACATGGCCTCGAGCAAGGCATTCACGCCCTGCGCCGAGGTACGATTCTCTGTGGTCAGCCCACTGCCGCTGAGCAGCGTCACTGGCCCATGTCCCGGCAGGCTTTCGGCAAACGCCTCGAGTGTCTGGCCGGCTTGAGCCAACGAGGCGCGCGGCTCGTCAACCAGGTTGAGACTGAGCACATCCGCCATGAAGTTGTTGGAATAATTCAGCGTTCGCAACAACAACTCCTGTAGGGGTTTGCCTTCTACCGCGGCCAGCGGTCTGGCCGTGGATGGCGGCGGCGTGTCGCCGGTCGCGAACCCACCGCTCACCGCTACGCCGCTCTGCTCAAGCAACGCCAGCAACGTACGTCCGGTCTGACGTGCGGGATCGGAACTGGAGCGATAGACCGGATAAGGCACACTGCCCAGCGGCACCTGTCCCTTGATGCGCAGCGTGTCGACCCCCTCCTGGGTCACACGCTCGGCATTCAGGCGGACTTTCTCCCCGGCGGCCACGGTGGTGGTCTGGTTATCCACCACCGTGGCCGGCTCGAGGGTATCGCAGCTCACTATGCGTGCCGGAAGTCCCGCCTGGACTGCCGGCTTGACGCTTACGCACCAGCTCCCGTAATTGACGGCCGCCGATGACAGCCGGGCATCGTAGGCATGAGCCGAGCGCACCTGCGACTCGCAACGGTCGGTGGTGATGCATTCGACCGGACCATAACGCCATTGGCTGATGACCAGCGTGCCGTCCACCGCTGTCACGCCCTGCTGGCGCAGTCCCTGTACCAGATGCCACAGATCCTCGGTAGCCAGCGCCGGGTCGCCCCCGCCCTCCAGCACCAGATCGCCGCGCAGGATTCCCTGTGCATCCACGTTCCCCGTCGTGACCAGGCGCGTCGTGAAGCGATGCTGGGGCCCCCAGCGCTCCAGCGCCGCCGCCGAGGCGTACAATTTGGTGACCGAGGCCGGCGACAGCTGCCGCTCGGCAGCGATTTCACCCAACACGTCGCCGCTGTCCAGCAGTTGAGCCTTGGCACCCACCGCATAACCTTCGTTTGCCAGACGGGCAATGTTTTCGAAACTTGCCGCCATGGCGGCAGGCAGCGGAGCAGCGCTCAGCACGAGGAGACTGAGCAAGATGGCGAGCGGGCGTGGCATGAAAAAGGACCTTACTGATAGCGGAAGAGAGCGAAAGGGCATGCTGGCAGCTTAATGGGCCGACACTTGTGAAAACGCCTGGATGACCACGACGCCGGCGATGATCAGGGCCAGGCCGAGCACGGCGGGCACATCGAGCTTCTCGCCGAATGCCAGCACGCCGATTAGCGTGACCAGCACGATACCCAGCCCGGCCCACAATGCATAGGCGATACCGACCGGGACGGTGCGCAGCACTAGGGTCAGCATGTAGAAGGCAATCCCATAGCCCACCACCACCACGACACTCGGCCAGAAACGCGTGAACTCCTGGGACGCTTTCAAGGCACTGGTGCCCACCACTTCGGCCACTATGGCCACGAAAAGATACACATAGCCCATGGAGACGCTCCTCAACGATCGACCACCGCAACGGGAACGACAGTCTAGCCCCCGCGCACATTCGGGAAAACCAGGACGCTGCTGCGCACTAGCGGATATCGCTTAACCCCGGCAGCAGCTCGGGCCGATAAGGCAATTCCATCACCAGCGTCCATAGCGCCTGGCCACTGGCCTGATACTTGGCCTCGAAGGGAGTCAGGCCCTCCCCTGCCGGATAATGCTCGACGACCTTGGGCCGCTGGCCTGCCGCTTGCTCGACGGCCAAGGCGAATTCTTCGAGATAGAGACGCCAGTTGGAACGCACCTCGAGCCACCCGCCCAACGCCACGATGGCGGGAAAGACCGGATGGCCGTGCCAGCGCATCTTGAGATGGGCCGCCTTGGGATAGGGGTTGGGATAGAGCAGATAATGCCTGCTAGGCTGCCAGCCCGAGGCCAGCGCCAGTCGCCAGAAATCGACCAGGTCGGCTCGGACCAGCAGCGCATTGGATGGCGGCTCGCCATGCTCGCGGGACAGACGATCCGCGCTGCGGTCGATCCCGATCACGGCGTGGTCGGGATACATGAGCGCCAGGCGCCGAGTCGACAATCCCACGCCGCAGCCGGCATCGAAAATCAACGGTGCGCGCTGCGCCTTCAGCCAGGCATCGGCATGGGCGAAGGCTTGCTGCGTGTGCTCTGCTACGGGCTTGCGCAACGCGTGCGTAAGGCCGCGTTCGACCCGCCGCGATAGCTCGTCATGCGGCCCGTGCTGATTGGTCGTGATGGAACGCGAATTGGCTTGCATACTCAAACGAGGCAATGATCGGGAAGCGGCAGTCAGTCTACCAGCAAAGCGCCTGGAATGTCGGAGCGACAGGACTCATGCTTGACGTCATGACGGGACTACGGCCCAAGTGCTATCATCGCGCCCCAGAATCGATCGGCACTGACTCGTGCCACGCAGGATATGCATACGCGTAGAGACTCACAGCATACGAGGGATGCGGCTTGTCACAGTTACCGGTGATCGTCGGCATGGGCGGTGTCAATGCCGCAGGTAGGACATCAGGCCATCAGGCGTTTCGGCGTACCGTACTCGATGCCTTGCCTGCCCAGGAACAGACCCACACCCTACTTGCCCTGGCGGCGATGATGCATCTCGTCGAACGCCAGCCGGACGGTCGTTGGCTGGATACTGAGGGCGAGCGTCTCGAGGGCGATGAGGTAGTGGCGCGCTATCGTCAGCGAATCCTCGAGAAGACGCTGATCCGCCGCATCGAGCCGACGCATTTCGACGTCGATGGCATCCCCGCCAATCGTCAGGCTCAGCTCCGCCATGACACACCATTGGTCTTTCGCGTACGCCGCCGCCAGCTTCCGGAGCCGCTGCCGTTAGACTGGGACGTGCGCGAACTGGACAACCGGGAAGTCGAGGTCAGCATCCCGCCCGGCACGCTCGACGTTCTCATGCCCGAGCGTCGCTCGGCCCAGGTGCGCACCGCCGGCCAGTTGCCCAGCGGATTCCAGCCCAGCGAGCTGTATCGCAGCGTACACCATCCCCGCGGCCTGTCGATGGCGGTGTTCGGCGCCAGCGACTGTCTGGGTCAGAGCGGACTGGACTGGGAACGTCTGCGCGACTCCCTGGATCCCGACCAGATCGCCGTGTATGCCGGCAACTCCATCGGCCAGCTGGACGACCCAGGCTGGGGCGGCCTGCTCAAGAGTTTCGTATCGGGCAACCGCACCACCTCCAAGCAGATGCCGCTAGGGTACGGCCAGATGCCCGCCGACTTTCTCAATGCCTACGTATTGGGCAGCGTGGGAGCTACCGGCGCCGTTCAGGGTGCCTGTGCCAGCTTCCTCTATAACCTGCGCCTGGGCGTCGAGGACATTCGCAGTGGCCGCCGTCGCATCGTCATGGTCGGTACCAGCGATGCGCCGATCACTCCCGAGGTCATCGAGGGGTTTCGCGCCATGGGCGCGCTGGCCGATGACGACAGCCTCAAGGCACTGGATGCACTGACCCTGCTGACCGACGCCGACTATCAGCGCGCCTGCCGCCCTTTCGCCCGCAACTGTGGATTCACCATTGCCGAGGCCAGCCAGTTCCTGCTGCTGATGGACGACACCCTCGCCCTGGAAACCGGGGCGCGTATCCTCGGGTCGGTGCCCGGCGTGTTCGTCAATGCCGACGGCTGGAAGCGTTCGATCTCGGCGCCCGGGATCGGCAACTACATCACCCTCGGCAAGGCGGTACGGCTGGCCACGGAGATGCTCGGCGAGCGCGCCGTGCGCGAGCGCAGCTTCGTGCATGCGCATGCCACCAGCACGCCCAAGAACCGGGTTACCGAGTCGCATGTGCTCGATGAGATCGCACGTGCCAACCAGATCCACTCGTGGCCGGTGGCCGGCATCAAGACCTTCGTCGGCCATTCCCAGGGCAGCGCCGCCGGCGATCAGCTGGCCAGCGCACTGGGCTCCTTCGCGCATGGCCTGATCCCGGGCCTGCCGCACCTGGACGCCGTGGCCGACGACGTCTACGCCGAGCGCCTGGCCCTGTTCCTCGATCCGTTGCCTTTCACGGCCGATGTCGCCTTCATCAATGCCAAGGGCTTCGGCGGCAACAACGCCACCGGGGTGGTGCTGTCACCCGAGGTGACCGAGCGACTGCTGGTCCAGCGCCATGGCCAGGAGGCCGTGACGCGCTGGCAACGGCGCTGCGAAGTGACCCAGGCCGCCAGCGACGCCTATCTACAGCGCGCCGATGCCGCGAACTTCAGCGTCATCTATCGTTTCGGCGAAGGCGTACTGGAAGGACCCGAGCTGGCGATCGATGCCCAGACCATCCATATTCCAGGGTACGCCAAGCCGGTTTCACTGGCCGTGGACAACCCTTACGGTCGTCTCGACGACGAGTCATGTAACGAGGCATAGACCAGCGACGCCAATTGTCGTTGACAGACGCTTCGGGTACCCTATTGCCCCGGCACTTCCTGTGCCGGGACGTTCCGCCCCGGCACAGGATGCACCCATGAATATCGTGGTCTATCCCGGCACCTTCGACCCCATCACCAACGGCCATTTCGACCTGATCGAGCGTGCCGCACGCATCTTCGACAGGGTGGTGGTTGCCGTGGCAGCCAGCCCCGGCAAGAAACCGACGCTGGACCTGGACACGCGCGTGAATCTGGCACGTGACGTGACCGAGGGGCTCGGCAACGTCGAGGTCGTCGGCTTCGCCTCGCTGCTCACCGAACTGCTCGATCGGCAGGGGGCGCGCATCATCCTGCGCGGCCTGCGTGCGGTGTCCGACTTCGAATATGAATTGCAGCTGGCCAACATGAACCGCGCCCAGGCACCGCATGTCGAAAGTCTGTTCCTGACGCCAGCGGTCGAGAACTCCTATATTTCCGCCACCATCGTGCGTGAGATTGCGCGCCTGGGCGGCGACGTCAGTCGGCTGGTCCATCCCAGGGTCGCTGACGCGCTGCGCGCGCACTATGATTCCGTTCAGCGTCCTGGCCAGTGATGGTCGCTCACCACGCAGCGAGGATTGAAGCATGGCCCTGATGATCACCGACGAATGCATCAACTGCGACGTTTGTGAGCCCGAATGCCCCAACGACGCCATTTCCCCCGGCGAAGAGATCTACGTCATCGATCCCAATCGGTGCACGGAATGCGTAGGCCATTACGACGAACCGCAATGCCAGCAGGTGTGCCCGGTCGACTGCATACCGCTCGACCCGGAGCGCAAGGAAACCCATGAGCAACTGATGGAAAAGTATCACATCATCGTTGCTGCCTGATTTCGTTGCCGACCGTCGCTTTCCGTTATCCGATTCGCTGCCTCGCGACGCCCTGCATCGCGAGGCAGTCATGTCATGACGCCGCGCTTTTTCGTAACGCCCCACCATCAATGAGGCATTTTCATGCTCAGCGATGATGGAATCCATCTTTTACTTAATGCAAATTAACATTAGCTTACCCAAGCAGGATGCAACGCAGCACGGCCAAGGATGGCCCCTCGAGGCTCGAGCCCTCAGAAGCGGTATGAGGCAAACACTTCGAAGAGCTGTGCCGTTTCATCGTTGCCCATGAAGCGCTCGTCAGCGCCCTCTCCGGGAAAGGCCACGGCATAGATTGCCGATAGGAAGAACCGCTCGGTCACCGTCCAGTCGGCATACAGGTTCAGCTCCCGTGCGAAATCCTTGTCGTCGGCCCCTGCCGCGGCACTGTCGTGATAGCGAAAACGGTAGCCGATCAGGCCGGTTTCCAGGTCGTCGCGTGGCTTGACTGACGCCTTGATCATGTCGATGTCGAGATTGCTGTTGAACAACATGTACTCACCGACGATCTCGCCCATGAACCAGTTGCCCCAGCCGCCCGCAAAATCGTAGAACAGCGTGTCGTAGCGCTCGCTGAATTCCGCGCGGCGATAAAGCACCTGGGGCCGCCAGGGCCTGTCATGGAAGGTGTAGGTAGCCTGCAGGTACCAGCCGGTCTCGTCGATGTTCTGCTCGTCGTTGGTCTCGTGAACCCACTGGCCGCCTAGCGCCAGCCCGGGCACACTGGCCAGCGGCTTGCCCTTGGCACGCAGGTTGTACACATCCATGCCCTCGCGGGTGGCGATATCGCTGGCGTAGGTATGCACATAGGCGGCACCGATCTTGGCCCGGTCGCCCCAGGTATAATCCACGTTGACGCCATTGGCGTGCGTGCTTTCCTCGTCGCCGCTGCCGATGTCCTGTTCCTGCTCGAGATGGAACAGGTCGCCGTGCCAGCTGTGGCTATCCAGCGATAGAATCGCGGAATTCTCGAAGCTCTCACTAGGACCGATGTAATACGCGGCATAGCGGCCCATGTCGGTATAACCATCGCCGACCAGGAAACCGTCGCCAAAGATGAATTTCTGATCGCCGAAAGACAGGGTCAGCGCATCTTCGCCCAACGAATCCGCCCACAGGCCTGCGCTCCGCCATCCTACGTAGGCACGATCGAGGCGGGCATGCTCGGGGTGGCCCGGCGTCGCACCGGCGGCGTCACCGTAACGGCTGCCCCGGGTCAGCGCATAGCTGCCCTGCAGGCCGGCGAAGAACGTGCCTGCCCGGGTATTCCAGCCGGCCGTCAGGGCAGGCTGGATCACGGCCTCCCACCAGGCGGGATCCTCCTGGGTCGGGGCTGCCCCGTCGATGCTGTACGCCGAGCCGAAGTTGACGTCGTCGGTCACTGCACCGAATCCGTAGAGCATCAGCCCAGCGTTGACGTAACGACGTCCATCGACGCTTTCGTACAACGTATGCGGGGCCGAGGGTGGCTTGATGCCGGCCTCGACGTAATCGAGGTCGGTCACGGCCGCGAACGACGTCATCGGCAGCAAAACCGCGCCCCCCAGGCCAGGCAACAGCCGGAGCAAGCGGAGCTGGGAACTCGACACGGGGCGAATCATGGCGGTGTCTCCTTGGGATCGCCGGGCAGATTGCGCCCTGGCACGCCGAAAGCCGAACCGGACGCAACGATTCCCTTTACCTTAGAAGACGCAGGGCGGATCAAGCCAATGGCGTCCTGCCCGCGATTGCGCCTTGCGATGGTATGCTGCGCGCGTCACCGATGAGCAGCCCAAGGAAGCGGAGTGAACATGTCCACCTCGGCAGGCCGGCGCGTATGGATGCTGGCCTGGCCCATTATTCTGTCCAACATCACCGTGCCACTGCTGGGCCTGGTGGATACCGCCGTGGTCGGCCACCTGCCCGAGTCGCGATACTTGGCGGGGGTGACGCTGGGGGCCACGCTGTTCAGTTTCCTGTACTGGGGCTTCGGGTTTCTGCGCATGGGCACCACCGGCTTGACCTCCCAGGCCGCCGGCCGCGAGGACGATACGACAGTCCGCAACCTGCTCGGCCAAGCGCTTTTCATGGCCGGCGTCATCGGCATGCTGCTGATCGTCTTTTCGCAGCCGCTGATCGCCTTGGGGTTGTGGCTGCTCGACGGCAGCGCCGAGGCCACGCGCCTGGCCGAAGAATATGCGCACATCCGCATCCTTTCGGCGCCGGCCGTGCTGGCCAACTACGCCATCCTCGGCTGGTTCCTCGGCCAGCAGAACAGCCGCGTGACGCTGATCCTCATGATCACCACCAATAGCGTCAATATCGCGCTGGACCTGTGGTTCGTGGTCGGTCTGGGCATGACCAGCGATGGGGTGTCCTGGGCCACGGCGATTGCCGACTATACCGCCCTGGCGCTCGGCCTGTGGTTGGTCAAGCGTCAGCTCGTCTCGCTACAGGGGCGCTTTCTGCGCGATCGCCTATTGAAGCTGCTGGCCTATCGCGAGCTGCTCCAGGTCAACGGCCATCTGTTCGTGCGCACGCTGGGCCTGCTGTTCGCCATGGCGTTCTTCACCTCGCAGGGAGCGAGCCAGGGCGACGTCATACTGGCCGCCAACGCCGTGCTGCTGCAGTTCGTGATGCTGACGTCCTATGGTCTCGATGGCTTCGCCCACGCCGTCGAGGCGCTGAGCGGACGCGCCATCGGTAGCCGCGACTGGCCGGCATTCACGGCCTTCGTGCGTGCCGCCACCCGCTTCTCGCTAGTGACGGCCGGTGCCGCCATGCTGGTTTTCGCGCTTGCTGGCGAGTGGCTGATCTCCTTGCTGACCGATCTCGACACGGTGCGTGCCGCCGCAGCGGAATTTCTGCCGTGGATGGTGCTGATGCCGGCCCTGGCGGTGTGGAGCTATCTACTCGATGGCGTGTTCATCGGCGCCACCGCCACCCGCGAGATGCGTAACAGCATCTTTGCCGGCCTGGCCGTCTATCTACCGGCCTGGTGGCTGACGCAGCACATCGGAGCGGGGCTCGGCAATCATGGCCTGTGGCTGTCCTTCACTCTGTTCACCCTGGTGCGCTCGGCCACGCTCGGCGCTTACTACCGTCATTACCGGCACAAATACTGGAATGCAGCCACAGCAACCTGATCGCAGCGGCGTGCGACCAGAGAGGTACAGGCAAAGCCGCCAACTTACGCTACGTTACTCAAGGATCCGCTCTGTCGAGAACCCTCATGCTCAAGTTCCTTTCTCGGCCAGCCGTCAAGCTGGTCGAGCGCTACCTGCCCGACCCTTATGTCTTCGTTCTGTTGCTGACGCTGGTGGCCGCCGCTGCGGCCATCGGCGTGGAACGGCAGACGCCTCTTGCCGTGCTGCGTTACTGGGGCGACGGCTTCTGGAATCTACTGACATTCTCGATGCAGATGCTGCTGGTGCTGGTCACCGGCTTCATGCTGGCCAGTTCACCGCCGGTCAGGCGCCTGCTCGCCAGGCTCGCCTCACAGGCCGACAACGCGGCAAAGGCCATCGTCCTGGTCAGTGTGGTGTCGCTGGCCGCCAGTTGGATCAACTGGGGATTCGGGCTGGTGGTCGGCGCCCTGTTCGCCAAGGAACTCGCCCGCCAGGTACGCGTCGATTATCGGCTGCTGGTCGCCAGCGCCTATTCGGGCTTCGTCGTCTGGCATGGCGGTTTGGCCGGTTCGATCCCGCTGGTCATTGCCACCGAAGGCCATTTCGCGGCGGATCGCATCGGTGTGATCCCCACCAGCGAGACGATCTTTGCGCTGTACAACCTGGCCATCGTGGCCGTGCTGTTCGTCGTGGTGCCGCTAGTGAACCGCTGGATGCTACCCGACGAGGAAGAGAGCGTATTCGTCGAGCGCGACAGGCTGGAGGATGCACCACCGCACCGCTATCTGCCGGCGCGCCCGGCCGAACATCTCGAAAACAGTGTGGCGCTGTCCTGGCTGGTGGGCATCCCCGGTCTGCTGTTTCTGCTCGATCACTTCGTGTTGCGTGGCGGCGGGCTCAACCTGAACATCGTCAATTTCCTGTTCCTGTTCTTGGCCCTGGTGCTGCATCGCACGCCCCGTGCGCTGCTGAACAGCCTGCACGAAGCCATCAAGGGCGGTGCGGGCATCGTCATCCAGTTCCCCTTCTATGCCGGCATCATGGCGATCATGGTGGAGTCGGGACTGGCGGAAACGCTGTCGGAGGGTTTCGTGTCGATTGCCGACGCCGACAGCCTGCCATTCTGGTCGTTCATCAGCGCCGGCATTCTCAATCTGTTCGTGCCTTCGGGCGGGGGCCAGTGGGCAGTGCAGGCACCGGTGATGCTGCCGGCTGCAGAGGCGCTTGGCGCCAGCGTCCCCAAGATCGCCATGGCCGTGGCCTGGGGGGACGCCTGGACCAACCTGCTGCAACCGTTCTGGGCCCTGCCGGTACTGGCCATTGCCGGGCTCAAAGCCAAGGACATCATGGGATTCTGCCTGATCCAGTTGGTCATCACCGGCGCGATCATCGCCTTGGGCCTGACTTTCCTATAGGACAGTCCTGGTGTACGAATCAGGTCTTGTCCGGGGTATAGCCCGGCGGATCGCTGGCGGGAAACGAGTCGGCACTGGCCTCGTCGGCGATGGCATCGCTTTCGCCCACCGGCGGCGAGGTCAGGATCCGACTGACGTCTCCCTGCAGAATCAGGTGATCGCTGCCGCTGGCTTCCAGCAGATCATAAGCGATCCAGCGGAACGAGCCGTTGCCATCCGCCGCGACGATGCGAACGTAGTTGTCACCAAGCACATCCACCGTACCAACTTTCTCGTTGCCGGAGGTCCATACCTCGGCACCTACGCGATATGCTGTTTCCATGCGGTTCCTCCTCCTCACTCGAAACGATCCATTTATCTTGCAGTACAGCACATTTCCCGGCCAGCATACCAAGCCGCCCGAGGAATTCGCAGGCTAGGACAATCCCCTGCGAACAGGATAACCCTAGTCGAAATAATCAACCTGACGGAAATCGACCATGACGCCCGACGACCTTCCCCGCCAGCACGAGCTATCCATGACCGTGCTGATGACTCCCGACATGGCCAACTTCAGCGGCAAAGTGCATGGCGGGGCGATCCTCAAGAAACTCGACGAGGTCGCCTACGCTTGCGCCAGTCGCTACGCCGGCAGTTATGTGGTGACCCTGTCGGTGGACCAGGTGCTGTTCAAGCAACCGATCCATGTTGGAGAACTGGTGACGTTCCTGGCCTGTGTCAACCATGTCGGCAGCTCTTCCATGGAAATCGGCATCAAGGTGGTGGCCGAATCCATACGCGAGAAGGTGATTCGACACACCAATAGCTGTTACCTCACCATGGTGGCCGTTGACGAAAACGGACGTCCCGCCAAGGTGCCACCCCTGGCACTGAAAACGCCCCTGCAGAAACTGCGCTTCGAAAAGGCGGCACTGCGCAAGAAGCTACGCAAGGAAGCCGAGGAGGAAGCGCGACGAACCCATGAGAACCACTACGCCGAACAGCCGGGCGGCCAGCGGATCGGCTGATCCGACAACCACCGTGAATAGCGACAAGGAGGTCGAATGACGACGCAGACACCCCACCGTGGCCTGCATCGGGGCAATGAGCGCGTGCACCTGATCTGGGACCTGACAATCCTGGCGCTGGTCATCATCAACCTGGCGCTGCTGATCATCGACAGCCTGTTCCTGATTCCGGCGCTGAATACCGCGTTCGAGACCGTCGCCCCGCAGGGGTATCGCTTCTACGACGAGACGATTCATGAGAACTTCTTCACCATCGACCTGGTATTCGTAAGTATCTTCCTGCTCGATGTCCTGCTCGGCTGGGCGGTGGCCATCGCCGAACGGCGCTATCCACGCTGGTTCTACTATCCTTTCGTTCACTGGTACGACGTGCTCGGCTGCATTCCACTGGCCGGGCTGCGCTGGCTGCGCGCCCTGCGTGTCTTTTCGCTGCTCTATCGCCTGCAGCGCCTGCGATTGATCGACGTCCGCACCTGGCCGTTAGCCGAAGGCATCGCCAAGTACTACGACATTCTTCTCGAGGAGGTCTCTGATCGTGTAGCGATCCGGCTGATCGGCAGCGTCCAGGAAGAGATCCGCAACAGCGACGCCTTCTCGCGGCGTATCGCCGAGGAGATCATCGCACCACGCAAGCAACAGCTGGTCGACGAGATCACCCAGCGACTGGAGGCGACACTCGGCGACACCTGCCGTCGCAACCAGCCGCTGATCGCCCGTTATGTCAGCGCGCTGGTCGGCCGCACCATGCAGGACAGTCCCGAGATACAGCGCCTGCGCCGCCTGCCGTTCGGCGATCAGCTCGCCACCGCCATGGACCAGACCATCAGCGATATCGCCAACCGGCTGGTGCGCGAGGCGATTGTCGGTCTGAACTCTCCCGAGTTCACCCAACTGATACGCCAGATGGCCGACAGCGGTTTCGACGCGCTATTGATCACCGACCGGCGTACCGATCGCATCACCGAGCGCGTCTTGATCGATGTGCTGGAACTGCTCAAGGAGCAGGTGGCCGTGAAGCAATGGCGCGATAAATACGCCGAGCACGACATGGCCCCGCCCCAATGAGGCATGCGGTCCGCTCACTCGTTCATGGCGAGCACGGTGAACGGCGCCTCGCAGGCGTGGCGCTCGTCCCGCTCGTCGATCGAGCCGAGCCCCAGATGACGGTCGTTGTCGTAGGCGACGAACAGGCGCGTCTCGTCGAGCACGGCGAGCCCCTCGGCCTTGTGTTCGAACACCAGCACCTCGCCTTGCTCGTCGCAGACCAACTGAGGCTCGCGTCCGGCAGCCAAATCCTCCAGGGAAATCACCCACAGGTAACCTCCGATCTGGGCCACGCCCTCCGCCTCGGTTTCGAAACTGGTGAGCAGGTAGAGACGCGCGTTGTAAGGATCGTACTCCAGGCTCGACAGGCCGCAGGTGTGGTTCACGCCGGCATGCATTCCCGGATCGAAGGCATACAGGCTACGTAGCTCGTCGATGAATTCCAGGTTCCCCGCAGACGTGATCCGATAGTGCGCGCCGACCGTACGACAGACGTAATCGAAGTCGTCATGCGCATTGCCCTGTTCGCGGACCCCGAACATCAGCAGACCGTCGCCCTGCTCGCCGGGTATCGCCGCCAGCCCCTCGATCTTGTAATAGGGAGTGCCGATGGCTGCATCGAGTTTGGCGCGCAGTTCCAGCGATCCCTCGACACCATCGCGTGGGTCGGGATCGACGACCTGGACTCGCTCCGGCTCACCGAGAGGCCAGATCAGCAGATGGTTATAGGCGTTGAGGTCGTGACTGACGTCGTCGATGCGATCGAAGCCGGTGGTGGCCAGAATGTGCTTGCCCTCGACGGTCAGCGCGAAGTCTTCGTACTTGGTGGCGCGAACGATGGCGTCCGCCGTGAAGTAGCAGAGGGTCGAGTCGTCCGGAATGCCCCGCTCATCGATGTCCACGGCGAACACCGGCGAACGACCATGACCGGGTACCGGCTTGTCGCTGGCCAGGATCAGCCGGCTGCCGTCGTAGACCACGGCCGACACTTCGGCGTTGACCAGTCTCTCGCGCTCGTCGCGCAAGCCGGCGGGGAAGCAGTGTACGGTGCCGTGAGACAGTACCTTGGCTCGAATCATGTCGTCTCCTGATCGTTCGATGTACTACGACGCTGCTCTGCAGCGACGAAAAATGCAAGTCACAGCGTGCGCCATGGGCTGGCCGGCGGCGCCTGGAGCAGCGATACCAGCAATTCGAGCGCGCGGCTCAGCGCGTCACGGTTCGCTGCAGCACTGACGCAAAGCCTGACCGCCTGCGGGGCCGGCTCGCTGCCGACGCAGAACGGCTCGGCACTGGTGACACGCACCTGGCGCCGCTCGAGCTGCTGAATCAAGGCTGCCGCGCGAAGTCCGGACGGCAACGGTAGCCAGAGATGGAAGCCATGCGGTCGTCCACGTGCCCCGTAGCCGGCCAGATAACGTTGAGCCAGCGCCTGGCGCACAGCGATTTCTCCCAATTGCCAGTCGAGCAGGCGTTCGGCGGCACCGCTGTCGATCCAGCGACAGACGATGTCGGCCATCAGCGGAGGCACCATCCAGCTCTGGGCTCTCTGCAGGGCCCCCAGTCTCTCGGTCAAGGTAGGCGGCGCCCGTAGCGTGCCGATACGCAGCCCGCCGGCGATGACCTTGGAGGTACTGAACAGATAGAGAGTGCGCTCCGGTGCCAGCCGATACAGTGGCGTTCCTCGCTCCTCGGCGGGCAGGTACTGCACGCCATCCTCGACGATCCAGAAATCGTGCTGTCGCGCCAGCGCAACCAAGGCGTGCCGGCGTGCCTCGGACAGGCAGGCGCCGGTGGGGTTGTTGATGTCCGGCGTGATATACACCAGGCGTGGCGCCTGCTGGGCACACAAGCGGGCCAGGGCATCGATATCCATGCCCTCATCGTCCAACGGTACACGCAGCGGCTTCAGGTACAGCTGCTGGGCCGCCGCGATCAGTCCTGGATAGGTCAATGCACTGGCCGCAACGCGCTCGCCGGGCTGAGCCAGGGCCTGCAGGGCCAGGCTGATGCCATGCTGGCCGCCAAGCGTGATCATGAGCTCATCGGCATCGACGGGGAGGCCGAGCCGGGTCATCCAGTGCGCCAGCGTGGCGCGATGGCGGAACACGCCCTGCTCCGGCTGATAATCCACCGCCTGCATCAGTGCCTGCGGGTCATGGCCAATGGCCTCGAGGATGTCGCCGAGCCCTCGCGGCCGGTCGGGATGCGGTGGCGGCAGGCTAAGACTGAGATCGATGCAGCTTTCGTCGGCCTGAGCAGCGACCTGCCGAAACGCTGCAGTGGTCTGACGGCCCCGCACGTAGGTACCGCTACCCACCCTGGCTTCGACCAGTCCCCGCCGCTCGGCCTCGGCATAGGCGCGCGTCACGGTACCCACGGTAACGCTCAGTGTATCGGCCAGGCGCCGCTGGGGCGGCAGCCGCATACCCTCGTCCAGCTCACCGCTGGCGATCGCATCGCCAATGGCATCGGCCAGCGCCCGATAACGCACGCCCGTGGCCGGTAATTGAGGAACCCAGATTGTCATGGTGACAATAATTCCGTTGACGCAGCATTTGTACCCATTATGCTCCGATATAGCGAAAGTGTTGAACTAAAAATCAAAATTGTATGGATACAAAATGGAAGGATTGGCATTCCTTGGGCCCGCCGCTCTATACATGATCTCGATGACCATCACTCCCGGCCCCAACAACCTCATGCTGACGGCCTCCGGCGCCAACTACGGCTACTGGCGCACACTCCCGCACATTCTAGGCATCATGGCCGGCTGCTTCGTGCTGTTCACGGCAATCGCCCTGGGTCTGGGGCTGCTGTTCGAACGCTATCCGCTGTTCCAGACGCTGCTGAAGATTCTCGGTAGCGCTTATCTGCTCTATCTGGCCTGGAAGATCGCCTCGGCACCGCCTCCCGATCTGGCCCTACGCGGTACGGGCCGCCCACTGACCTTGTGGCAGGCGGCCGCCTTCCAGTTCGCCAATCCCAAGGCCTGGGTCATGGGCCTGGCATTGATGGCCGGGTTTCTGCCGGCAGACGGCAGCACGTGGCTCAACGCCCTACTGCTGGCCGGCTTTGCGGAACTCATCGCTCTACCCTGCATCTCGCTATGGGCCGGCTTCGGCATCGCCATCGGGCGCTTGCTTCATACGCCACGTAGCTGGCGTGTCTTCAACGTCACCATGGGAGCCATGACCGCCGCCTGCGTGATCTTCATCCTGGGCTGACTGGTTCAGCCGCAGCTCAGCTCACTGATCGTGCCCTGCTCATCGAGGTGGATGTTCAGGCGTTCGGGGCGATAGTCCATGGTATAGCTTTCGCCGGGCCGGATGACCCGTACCCGCTGCGCCCCGCTCTGGTTGGCGAGTATCTGTTCCAGGGCGGCGCGGTATTCTTCACCGCGGTAGTCCTGGATCGCCGTGGCATCGCACTCCCCGCCACTTTCCTGCATGGGCGGTGGCGGTGGGGCCGGGTCGGGGGAGGGTGACGGGGCGCAACCTGCCAATAGCATGGCGCAGGCACCTGACAGCGCGATTCGTTTCATGTCGTTTCTCCTTACTGGTTGGCGGCGCCTCGTGCACCTGGGTAACTTACTGAAAGTAGAGCCTCACATGCAGAATACGCTAGGCTCTGGTTGTCACCGCGTGTCAGGGCCCGGTCAGGACCGCTACGCCACGCGAAAGGAACCGTCGCATTGCAACCAGAGGATGAAAGCTAATGAGCAGGTTTGGCAACGTATTCGGCATCGCGCTCGGCACGGCTCTGACCGTGAGCCAGGCCATGGCTGCCGACCCGATTCGCGTGGCATCCAAGATCGACACCGAAGGCGCACTACTCGGCAATATGCTGATCGAATTGCTGCGGGATGCCGGCTACGAGGTCGAGGACAAGCTCCAGCTCGGCCCGACCAACATCGTGCGTACCGCGCTGCTCGAGGATCAGATCGACCTGTATCCCGAGTACACCGGCAACGGCGCCTTCTTCACCGACACCACGGACGACTCCGCCTGGAAAGATGCCCAGGCCGGCTACGAGAAGATCCGCCAGTGGGATCGAGAGAACAACGATGTGGTCTGGCTGACGCCGGCGCCGGCCAACAACACCTGGGCCATCGCCGTGCGCAACGACGTGGCCGAAAAGAACGACCTGCAGAGCATGGAAGACTTCGGTCAGTGGGTCAGCCAGGGCGGCGACGTCAAGCTCGCCGGCTCGGCGGAGTTCGTCGAGAGCGAGGCCGCCCTGCCCAGCTTTCAACAGGCCTATGACTTCCAGCTCGACCAGGACCAGCTGCTTGTGCTCTCCGGGGGCAACACGGCCGCCACGATCCGCGCTGCAGCCGAGGGCACCAGCGGCACCAACGCAGCGATGGTCTACGGCACCGACGGCGCCATCAAGCCGGCCGGCCTCAAGGTCATGGACGATACCCAAGGCGTGCAGATGGTCTATGCACCGGCGCCGGTGATCCGTCAGGAGACGCTCGAGGCCAACCCCGAGATCGAAGGCTTGTTTGCGCCGGTGTTCGAGTCGTTGGATCGCGAGACGCTGCAGGAACTCAACAGCCGCATCCAGGTGGAAGGGCAGCCCGCCAACCAGGTCGCGCGCGACTACCTGCAGAACCAGGGCTTTCTGGACTGATGCCGCCGATATACCGCTTATCCGTGACAGGGCCGGCATGCCATGACTGATGGGCGAGCCCCAGAGGAGCGTCGCATCAGTCCTGTCATAGCCAACCGGGTGCTGTTGACCTTGTTGGTGGCCGCATTGCTGGGTGCCGCGCTGTTGCCGTTCGCGGCGATGGCACCCAACCGGCTGATGTCCGGCCAGTCGGTCGGGGTGACGACAGCCTTGCTGCCCTGGCAGTGGCTGTCCCTGGCGGCACTGGCTGGAGTGCTGGCGCTCTGCGCCCTGCCACGTCCCTTTCCCGCCCGGGCAGCGCGCTGGGTGACGCTGGGCGCCGCCCCCCTGTGGCTGCTCCTGGTGCTCTACGGTCTCGGCGATTACGCTACCCGCGCCCTGCAGGATGCCTCGTCGGCCGCTCGCGTCTCGCAGGGGGCCGCCTTCTGGATTCTGGTGTTCTGCCCGGTACTGATGATCGTCGACGCCTTCCAGCGTCTGAACATCGGTCTCGCCCTGCGCGGCCTGTATACGGTCGGCCTGGGTGTCGTGATCGGTGCGCTGTTTGCCAGCGGCATCTTCGATGCGCTGTCGATCATGCGCGAATATGCCAACAACCGGGACACATTCACCGCGGAATTCCTGACTCACCTGCGCCTGGTCGGGTTGGCGCTGGGACCGGCGCTGCTGGTGGGGTTGCCGTTGGGCCTGCTGGCGCGCCGCCGCCCGACGGCACGCGGCCCGTTGTTCGGGGTGCTCAACTTCTTCCAGACCATTCCCTCGATAGCCCTCTTCGCGTTGCTGGTAGCGCCACTGTCGGCCCTCGGCGAGGCCCTGCCCTGGCTGAAGGCGCTGGGTGTCGGTGGGATCGGCGCAGCGCCGGCGATCATCGCGCTGATCATGTATTCCCTGCTGCCCGTGGTGCGCAACACCTATGCCGGTTTCGCCGGCGTGCCGGCCACGACCATCGAGGCGGCACGCGGCATGGGCATGACTTCACGCCAGATCCTGTGGCGGGTCGAAGTGCCGCTGGCGTTGCCAGTGATCCTTTCGGGATTGCGTATCGTGACCGTGCAGGCCATCGGCCTGACCGTCGTTGCGGCATTGATCGGGGCCGGTGGCCTGGGCGCCTTCATTTTCCAGGGTCTGGGCCAGTACGCCATCGACCTGGTGCTGCTCGGCGCCGTGCCGACCATCGCCCTGGCCGTGGTCGCCGATTTCCTCTTGCAGATTCTGGTCGTGCTGAGCAAACCGGCAGGCACGCGATGACGTCTTTCCTTTTCAACCCAAGGCGGAGCCCATGATCGAACTCCAGGGCTTGACCAAGATCTACGGCGACAAGGCGGCAGTCGACGATGTTTCGCTACGCATCGACAGCGGCGAATTCGGCGTGCTGATCGGCCCATCGGGCTGCGGCAAGTCGACTACCCTGCGCATGATCAATCGCTTGATCCCAGCCTCGCGCGGGCGAATCCTGCTGGGTGACGACGATGTGACACGTCTGCCCGCCGAACAACTGCGACGACGCATCGGTTACGCCATCCAATCCATTGGGCTGTTCCCGCACTGGAGCGTGGCCGAGAACATCGCCGTGGTGCCCGGCCTGCTCAAATGGCCGAAATCGCGTATCGCCGAGCGTGTCGACGAACTGATGGCGCTGTTTCATCTGGATGCAGGAGAGTTGCGCGACAAGTATCCGCACCAGCTCTCCGGCGGTCAGGCCCAGCGCGTCGGCGTGGCCCGCGCCCTGGCGGCAGACCCCGAAGTGCTGTTGATGGACGAGCCGTTCGGCGCCGTCGATCCGCTGACTCGCGAGGTGCTGCAGGACGAGCTGCTACGCGTACACCAGCACACGCGCAAGACCATCGTCTTCGTCACGCACGACATGGACGAGGCGCTCAAGCTGGCCTCACGCATCGCCCTGCTCAACGCCGGACGGCTGGTGCAGTACGACCGTCCCATCGAGTTGTTGACCCGTCCCGCCGACGATTTCGTGCGCAGCTTCATCGGCAAGGCCGACCTGGGCCTCAAGCTGCTCTCGCGGCGCTGGGTTCATCAGTACCAGCAGCACGCCACAGTGCAGGATGCTTCGCTAGCCCAGACCGGTTACACCTGGGAAACCGATGCCGAGGGACGCCCCATCTGCCTGCATGGCGGTCGGCTGAATGCCGAGGACAGGGAACAGCGCACCGAGGTGAACCAAGAGTGGAGTGCAACGCCCGGTATGACCATGAAGGAGGCCCTCTCACGCATGGTGTGGTTCCGAGTCATGGTATTGCCGGTACTCGATGACCAGGGACGGCTGATCGGCGAGGTCACCATGCACGGCGTGATGGGTCAGCAACCATGCGCGTAGCCAGCCTGAAACGCCCTGCGGCATCCCGGGACCGGTTGCTGGTGGCCTTGAGCGTGCTACTGGTGTTGCTGGTCCTGTTCATGGAGCATCTGGCGCCAGTGTTCCGGACGCTCTTCCCCGAGCTCAACAATCCTGTCTATCGGCGCGAGAGCTTTCTGCAGTTGACGCTGGATCATCTGCTGCTGGTGCTGGTGTCGTCGTTGATCTCGGTCAGCGTGGGTGTGGGCGCCGGGTTGTTCGTGACGCGACGCAGCGGGCGCGAGTTCGAGCCCATGGTGTCGGCACTGGCCGCCATCGGCCAGACCTTTCCACCGGCGGCCGTGCTCGCCATCGTGGTGCCGTTGGCCGGCTTCGGTTTCGTGCCGACCATCGTCGCCCTGACACTCTATGGCCTGTTGCCCGTGGTGCAGAACACTATCGCCGGACTGGGCACCGTGCCGCCGACGACACTCGAGGCGGCACGCGGCATCGGCATGACCCAGAGCCAGATCCTGCGCCGCGTGGAGTTGCCCATGGCCATGCGCGTGATCATTGCCGGGGTTCGCGTGTCGGTGATCATCAATATCGGCACGGCGACCATCGGCGCGACGGTGGGCGCCCAGAGCCTAGGCACACCGATCATTGCCGGCCTGGTCGGCAACAACATCGCTTACGTGATTCAGGGAGCGGTACTGGTGGGATTGCTGGCAATCGTCAGCGACTTGCTGTTCGAACGCCTGGAGCGGCGCTTCACCTTCGGGGAATGAGCCCTGGAAATGAAAAATCCCTGGCGGGTAGACACCCACCAGGGATTGGAATGCATAGTCGATCAGGCAGCGTCCTGAATTTCCTCGCCACCTTGCTCGATGTCTTCACCGGCACCTTCCAGGGTGTTGCAACCGGTCAGTACCGTCGCGGCCATCAGCAGGGCGAAAGTCAGCGTCCAAATCTTTTTCATCATGTCCTCCTTAACGTGATTTCCTTGGGATTCGGAAAAGCAGGCGGCAAGACCACCTGTCTGCAGCGTAACAGTTAACCGAGCGTTACGCACCCTCTGCCCACCGGTTACCGGTTGGCCGCCTCCTCGATCTCGGCGCCGACCTTTTCGACATCCCGGCCGAAGCCCTGCATGGTATTGCAACCTGTCAGCGCCACCAGCATCAGCACCACGGATATCCACACGACTCTGTTCATGACGTTTCCCTTGCTCGACCACTCAAAGCATTGTTATCCCCCATGCGAGGCCTCTCGGCAAGGGGTAGCCAAACTGACGGCCCGACGCTCAGAACAATACCAGCCGCACCACGATCGCCATGATCACCGCCAGGGTCAGCCACTTTACCCAGACTGCGCCGCGCGGGCCCAGATTGACCCTGACCGCCAGCCAGGCGCCCGCCATGCTGCCCACGGCCAGCAACAAGCCGTAGCCCCAGCGCACCTGATCGTCGAGCACGAACATCGCCAACGCCGGCAGGGTGTAGAGCAGGATGATGAAGACCTTGAACACATTGACCTGGGCCAGATCGATGCGCAGCAGGCGATAGAGCACGGCGATGAACAGCACACCGACACCGACCTGGATGAAGCCGCCGTAAAGACCGATCACGAACATCGCCAGATAGACGACCGGGGTCAGACGCTCGGGGGTCAGCGTGCGGGTATCCAGGCGGGGCTGCGGCAACAGCATCATGACCGAGGCCGCGATCATGGCAGCGATCAACACCGCCTCGAACACGGCATCCGATACCTGCAGGGCCAGCCAGGCGCCGAGCAGCGAGCCGAGCACGGCAGGTACCGAGAGCCTCAGGCTAATGCCGATCTCACGCGCCCCGGCGCGGAAGAAGCCGCTGACCGCCGCCACGCTCTGCAGCACGATGCTGACCCGGTTGGTGCCGTTGGCGGCCTGAGGCGGCAGCCCCAGAAACATCAGCAAAGGCAGCGTCAGCATCGAACCACCCGCCGACAACACATTGATGAAGCCGGCCACGCCACCGATCGCCACCAGAGCCAGGACTTCCAGCAGGCTCATTGCCTCTCCTTAACGACGTCAACACCCTGTCGCCCGCCGGTGTTCGATACACGAGCGGGCGTCGTCACGTCACACAAGAACGCTCATGCCAGGCGGGGGGTAGAACGCCCCTGTCGGCCGCTCCACACCAGGACGACGAGGAAAATCGCCACGCCGGCCAGATCGACGCTCAGCATACCATGCGGCCATAGCATCAGGGCGCCGATGGGGAACATCAGCAGACGCAGCCACCACGGCAGCTCATGCTCCAGATAGCCTTCCAGGCCGGCGATGATCGCGTAGACGCCGAATAGCGCAAACACGAACACGGTGAACATTTCCACTGGCGTCCCGGTGATCAGCGGCGACCACACGAACAGTAGCGGCACGATATACAGGCCCTTGGCCAGCTTCCAGGCCGTGAAGCCGGTGCGCATCTGCGGCGTACCGGCGATGGCCGCCGCGGCGAAGGCGGTCAGGCACACCGGCGGCGTGACGTTGGAGTCCTGCGACAGCCAGAAGATCACCATATGCGCGGCGACCAGCGACATGGTCAGGAAAACCGGCGACAGCGCCTGCTCGTAGAGCTGGCTCGAGAACGTATCCGGCACCTTGTCGAGCAGCGCCTTGGCCTCGCTCATGCTCATCGGACCCGACAGCGCCTGCATCTGATCGGGTGCGGCGATCATGAAGATCGCCTGGGCCTGCTCGGGCAGGTTGCCGGCGACGATCAGGTCGAGCAGTTGGGCATGCGCCATCAGGTTGTAGAGCGCCGGTGCCGACAGCGTGGCCAGCACGATATAGGACGCGGTGACCGGCAGGCCCATGCCCAGGATCAGTGAGGCGACGGCGATCAGGAAGATGGTGACCAGCAGGCTGCCACCGGCCCAGTCGGTGATCATCAGCGAGAAGGTATTGCCGATACCGGTGGTCGAGACCACGTTGACGATCAGGCCCACCGTGATCAACAGGATGGCGGTGGTGATCATGTTGCGACTGCCCAGCACCAACGCGTCGATGATGTCACGCGGCATCATCGGTTTCTTTGACAGCCATGACGCCACGATCACCGAAACGATGGCAATGGCAGCGGCATAGGTCGGTGTGAAGCCGTAGATCAGCGCAGCGACCAGCACCACCAGCGGCAACAGAAAGTGCCAGCCACCCTTGAGTACCTCGCCGATCTTCGGCGCATTGGGATCGGCAAGATGTTGCGCATTGCTGCGCTTGGCCTCGATGCGTACGAACATCGCCACCGACAGGAAGTACAGCAGCGCCGGCAAGGCTGCCACACCGATGATCGTCAGGTAGGAGACCTGGGTGTAGGAAGCCATGATGAACGCCCCCGCCCCCATCACCGGCGGCATCAGTTGCCCGCCGGTGGAGGCCGCCGCCTCGACGCCGGCGGCGAAGCGTGCCGGAAAGCCGGCCTTGCGCATCAATGGAATGGTGATGACCCCGGTGGACACCGTATTGGCCACGCTCGAGCCGGACACCGAGCCCATCAGGCCGGAGGAAAACACCGCCACGAAGCCCGGGCCGCCGACGAAACGCCCGGCGGCGCAGCGCGCCAGCTCGATGATGAAATCCCCGGCGCCGGACTTGACCAGAAAGGCGCCGAAGAGAATGAACATGAACACGTACGTCCAGGAGATCCGCGCGATCGAGCCCAGCATGCCCTCGCCGCCGATGTAGCTACGGAACAGTACGGTTTCCCAGCTCAGCCCGGGAAAGTTGAACACGCCATCGACGTACTGGCCCCACCAGGCCACATAGGTCAGTGCGACGATACACAGCACGGGGATGAACCAGCCGGTGGTGCGACGGGCGAATTCGAGGATCAGAGCGACGGCAGCGCTCGACACGATCCAGTCCGAGGTCACGAAGGTCACGCCACGCGCGTAGAGGGCGTCTTCGAACGTCATCAGATAGATGACGCAGCCTGCCGTCGCCAGGGCCAGGAGTATGTCCACACCCAGCACCAGGCGCTTGGCGCCAGCGCCCTGCACTTTCGCCATTGGCACCGACAGGGCACATAGCACACCGAAGAAGCCGAAGTGCATCGCGCTCGTCCACAGCGTGGAAAGCGTCGAGAACGTATTGAAATAGAGATGGACAAGGGACACGACGATGGCGAAGCCAAACAGGAAACGCCCCAGCCAGGGATGCTGAAGACGTTCCTCGGCCTCGCTGGCGCTCTCGTCGCGGACCTTTTCGATGTTCGGGTCGCTCACGGATCACTCCTCAGGATCGGTAACGAGCCGACCGGACATGATCGCCGGACGGCTCGCTTGTCCCAGCCCTCGACGGGCTGGGTAGGTCGGGACGGTTTACTCGGCAGGCACCGGCTGCAGGCGCTCGGGGATTTCCAGGCCCTGCTCCTCGAAGTAGCGGGCCGCGCCTTCATGCAGCGGCATCGGCAGGCCGGCAATGGCCTTCTCCAGCGCCATGGCCTTGGTGGCCGGGTGGATGTTGTTGAGGAACGGCAGGTTCTCGTACATCGCCTTGGTCAGCGCATAGACGTGATCCGCAGGCACGTCGGCACGCACCGCCAGGATGTTGGGCTGGGCAATGGTGTTGATGACTTCGGTCTGGTTGGGGTAGGTCTCGGCCGGGATTTCGTAGGCCGACCACAGGTCGAACTCGCTGTTGACCTTCTTCAGCTGTTCTTCGGTGAAGTCCAGCGTGGTGATGTCGCCACCCATGTTGGCGTAGGCACGGGTCACTGCCGAAGCCGGTGCACCGGCAGGAATGTTCATGCCCTCGATGGTGCCGTTCTGCAGCGCATCGGCGCTCGGGCCATAACCGAGGTAGGCCAGGTCCATCTGCTCCGGATCGATACCCAGCTGGTTGAGGATGTAGCGACCTGACCCCTCGGTACCCGAGTTGCGCGCGCCGATCGAGAACGGCTCACCGTAGAGGTTGGTCATGTCTTCGATGGTGCCCGAGTCGACCATCTCGTTGTCGACCACGAAGTGTTCGACGTTCTGCCACAGCATCGACACGCTGCGCAGGTTCTTGTACGCCTTGGGAACCGGGCCGGTGCCGTTCCAGGCATAGGCGCCGTAAAGCCCCTGCAGGATGCCGAACTGGGCCTGGTCCTCGTCCATCAGCTTGAGGTTCTCACCGGACCCGGCGGAGCTGATCGCCGACAGCGAGATGCCGGTGCTCGGCTCCAGCTTGACCTTGACCAGCGTGGAGAGCGCAACGCCGACCGGATAGTAGGTTCCGCCGGTCGTCGCAGTGCCCATGATGTACTGGGCGCCCTGCTCCTGGGCCATGGCGGCGGAAGCGGACAGACCAAGGGCAGCGGCCGTGGCGAGACCCAGCGTGGTCTTGAGGAACTGACGCTTGTGCATATTGTTCTCCTGGAGAAACTGGCGTTTATTGTCTGCATCAGTCATATTGCAAGGGCCTTGCCAAATTTCGAAATCACCGATTAATCATAACGTTACAGATAGCATGGCAGGCGAGCATCGACGCCATTGGCAAGTTTCCGCCGATAGCGCCGAGACGCATCGGCAAAAAATTGCCGATAGGTCGACGAAGGATGTCCGAGGAGAGCGGCAATGAACGACTTCCAGCTCCATCCGCGTCTGGACGCGGACACGCACCACCTTTCCGACTTGCCGCTGTGCCGGGTCTGCCTGATGGACGACGCGCGGTTCCCGTGGCTGATTCTCGTGCCTCGGCGCGCCGACATCAGTGAGGTCCATGAACTGTCGGCGGAGGACCAGACCCAGCTATGGCGCGAAGCCACCTCGCTCGCGCATGGCATGAAGACCGTCCTGGACGGCGACAAGCTGAATATTGCCACCCTCGGCAATCAGGTCCCGCAGCTCCACGTCCACGTCATCCTGCGCCGCCAGGACGACGCCGCCTGGCCGGCTCCGGTGTGGGGCGTCGGCGAGCGTCAGCCCTACGACACCCATGCCCTCGCCGAGATACGCGATCAGCTGTTGATGCTCGTCAACACCCTGCCCGACGGGCCCAAGTGAGGTTCTCGCTGGCAAGCCAACAGAGATGGAATTCTTGGATAAATCGGCAAGACGGTGGAAATTGGCAGCGCACTGAAGCGTAAAAGCCACCGGCATCCGTCACGAGCACAGGCTCTAACCAAGCCCTCTGGTCGTATCTGAAAAGTTGCCGAGCAATGGCCAGACCAGGCAAAAGCGGTGAGGAAGCGGAGTTTACTAAGTGTAAATGAGCACTCCGAACCGATTTTTAACGCCGTATGGCCGCGCACAGGCACTTTTCAGATATGAGCTAGAGGAAGGCCTCGCGACGTAGTCCATACTTCTGCATCTTCTGATTCAATGTCCGCCTCGGCAGCTCCAGCTCATCCAGCACCGCCTGGATATTGCCGCGATGACGAACCAGGGCGGCGCGCAGCAAGGCGGACTCGAAGGCGGCGACCTGCTCGCTGAGCGAGCCTTCGCTGTCGCTGGCCGGCTCGGCCAGTTGGGGCACGTCGAGCCCCAGCGTGAAGCGCGTGGCGACGTTGCGCAGTTCGCGCAGATTGCCGGGCCAGGCATGCTGGCCGAGTGCGGCAAGCAGCTCGCCGTCGGGATCGCGCGGCGGACGCTGGTGAACCTCGGCCGCCTGCCGGCAGAAATGCATGAACAGCATGCCGATATCCTCGTGGCGCTCGCGCAGCGGCGGAATGACCAGCTCGGCGATGGCCAGCCGGTAGTAGAGGTCCTCGCGGAACTCGCCCTGCGCCGCCAGGTCCAGCAAATCGAGCTTGGTGGCAGCCACTACGCGCAGATCGAGGCGGATCACGTCATTGCTGCCCAGCCGCGAGATTTCGCCTTCCTGCAGGGCACGCAGCAGCTTGACCTGGGCCGACAGCGGCATCGACTCGACCTCATCGAGAAACAGGGTGCCGCCGCTGGCATGCTCCAGCTTGCCGATGCGGCTTTCCAGCGCGCCGGTGAACGCGCCCTTCTCGTGGCCGAACAGCTCGGACTCGATCAGATCGGGAGCGATGGCGCCGCAATTGAGTGCCACGAACGGTGCCTGCCGGGCCATGCCGAAATCGTGCAGGCAGCGTGCAACGACTTCCTTGCCGCTGCCGGTCTCGCCGCGGATCACCACGTTGGCCCGTGTCGAGGCCAGGTTGCCGATCTGATCGCGCAGGCGCCGGATGCCGGGCGACTCGCCGAGCAGGCGCGCCGCCAGATCGCCCTGGCGCAACGCCTGGCGCAGACGGTCGTTCTCGTGGTGCAACAGGCGCCGCTCCAGAGCACGTCGCACCCGCTCCTCCAGCCGCTCGGGCTCGAAGGGCTTCTCGATGAAATCCCAGGCCCCCTCGCGCATGGCCTCGACCGCCATGGGCACGTCACCGTGGCCGGTAATCAGCATGACCGGCAGACCGGCATCGCACGCCTGCACCTGGCGCAGCAGTTCCAGGCCATCGAGACCGGGCATCTTCACGTCCGAAATCAGCACGCCGCAATCGGCGCCATTCAAGAGCTCGGCGAGCGCCGTCTCGGCAGAGTCGAAGGCCCGCACCGGCAGGTCGGACAGTTCCAACCATTGGGTCAGCGATTCGCGCACGCCTGGGTCATCATCGACCAGCCATACAGGCAGCTCGCTCATGTCAGGGTCTCCTCGCGGGTTGGCCGGGTCTGCCGCTTGCCCTGCAGCCCAGGCAGCTCGACGCGGAAACGGGCACCGCTGCCCTGCGATGCCGGACGGTTGTCGGCATGGATGCGACCGCCGAGATCCTGCACGATGCCGTAGGAAATGAACAGGCCCAAGCCCAGCCCATCACCGACGCGCTTGGTGGTGAAGAACGGGTCGAAAAGGTGCTTGAGCGCCTGCGCATCGATACCCGGTCCGTTATCAGTAACGGTCAGCACGACCGTCTCGTCATGCATTGCGACACGGATTTCCAGGCTGGGGGACGTGATCTCGCGCAGGGCGTCCAAGGCATTGCGCAGCAGGTTGGTCAGCAACTGTTCCAGACGGATATCGTCACCTGCCACCCAGACCGGCCGCAACGGCTCGTCGGGCAGGTCGAGATGCAACGCGACGTTTTGGCGGGAGAGTCGTTCACCGAGCAATTCGAGTACGAAATCGAGACGTGCCAGCAGATCGACCGGTTCTCGGGCGCCGCCCTTGCGGGCGAACAGCTTGAGTTGGCGGATCAGGGTGGCCAAGCGATCGGAGAGGGCCTGGATGCGCTGGAAGTTGTCCGCGGCCGCCTCCTGGCGGCCACGTTCGAGCAGCCGGGCACCGCTGGCGGCATAGGTGCGAATGCCCGCCAGCGGCTGGTTGAGCTCATGAGCGATGCCCGCCGCCATGGTGCCCAACGCCGCCAGTTTGCCGGCCTGGACCAGTTCGGCCTGGGCCGATTCGAGCTCGCGGGTGCGTTCGGCCACCCGGGTTTCCAGACGCTCGTTAGCGTCGCGCATGATGCTGGCCTCGCGCAACCGCAGGCGCAGGCGCTGTTGACGTTCGCGCAGCCACAACCCGAGCAGTACCAGCGCCAGCCACACGGCGATACCGGCGAGTACCGCATTGCGTGCACCGGCATATAGTGGGCGGACCGGGACCAGATAGTGCATCGTCCAGCCCAGCGTGCCTTGTGGGCTGGCCTGGGTAAAGAAGCGTTCGCCGACCCCGGCCGAGCCGATCAGCAGGGAGCCATCGGCCAGCCGATAGCCCAGCGGGGCCAATGGATTGCCGATGAACTGGCGCTGGCTGCGGATGGTTGCCAAGGCGTCGTCGTCGAGCGATCCAAGGCGGTGAAATCGCCAGGCCGGACGGCTGGACAGGATCACCACGCCATTGGCATCGGTCAACAGCACTTTCTCGTCGGCCTGACGCCAATCCGCCTGCAGCGATTCCAGCGACACCTTGACCGTCAGTACACCAATGATCCGCCGGGCATCGCCACCCGCATATACGGGAGCCGACACGAAATAGCCGGGGCGTCCGGTGGTGCTGCCCACCGCAAAGAATTCGCCCTGATTGCCGCGCATGGCTTCGATGAAATAGGGGCGGTAATGATAACGATGACCGATGAAGCTCTGCGCAGACGCGTAGTTGCTGGCCGCCAGCGTATCGCCCTGCGTATCCATCAGATAGATCGCCTCGGCCCCCGAACGTTCGGCGACACGCGCCAGATGCTCATTGATGCGCTCGCTCCCCGTCGCCGCTTCTTCCGTCAAGGCGCTGCGAATCAGGGGCTGTCGGGCCAGCAGGCCGGGCAAATAGGTAAAGCGCTGCAGGGCGCCCTCGAGACTGCTCGAGTAGAGCGCCAGACGGCTTTCGGCATGCCGGATGGCCTCGCGGGTTTCGCCGGTAAGCTGCCAGTGCCACACCCACCACAGAGATACCACGACCAGGACACTCAGGCCCCCTATCAATCCTCGCTGCAAACCTTGTCGGCGCCTCTCCCTCACTGCGCCGCCTCCAAACGCGCGGCGATGTCATCCAGCAACGGATCGAAGCGAGAGGGCTCGATGGCCCCCGTGCCACGACGTCCCGACAGGACGATCCAGGTGCCGGTCGCTTCCTCCCGCACCTTGTAATGGACCACATAGCCCGGCCGCGCCGCACGCACGGCATCGATACGTCCCAGCTCGACATCGGCCAGGCGAATCACGAAGCCGCGCTCGACCAGCGCATCCAGCCCCACCTCCAGCGCCCGCTCGGGCGATGCCTCGACACGGAGCTGACGATCGGGCAAGGGTGTCGGCGTTGCAGCGCATGCCGTCAGCGCCAACGACAGCAGCACTATCGACAAGCGTTTCATTGCAAGGGGCCCTCCACGAGCAGGCGGGACTCGATGGCCGCACTGAAATCGCGGCAGAAATCGGGCCGGTTGATCGGACGTGCATCGACCAGGTAGCCATCATCGATGACGCTGGCATCCCGGGTCACGGTCACTCTGTCCTCGTCGATGACGACCGAGAGACGCTCGACTTCCAGCGGGTCGTCATCGAAATGCACCCCATAGCCTATCGACACGCCGGAGCGACGTCCAAAGCCTCCCCACATCGAACCGAACCCGAACCAGGGGCCACCCGCCGCGCCCAGTCCCGGGCGGCGCGTGTGCTGTTCGGCGCTGATCACGCCGAGTTCGGCCTCGGTATTGGTAATCATGTAATTACGCGCTTCGAGCTCGGCTACCGCTGCGCGCATCCAGCGCTCGCGGGTAACCTCGCCGCTGCGCGCCCATTGGCACTGCGCCGGCACGTCGGCCTCCGCTGTCGTCAAGGGATCCTGGGAAGACAGGGACTGGCAGCCGCCAAGCACTACGGCGCCCATCACGATCAAACTGCTTCGCAAGCTGAGCATGGTTCACCTCACGCAGGGTTGTTGCCTGGCAGTTAGCGCCCGGCCTGAATTGAGCGTAGTCACGACCGAGCGAATGCCGGGAAGCAATAGTCTATGTCGCTCATGCACCGGCACGCGCGTTGTCGTCGTCCACGGAGTGCGCGATAGTCATGACGATAACCATAACCCAGCGAGGAACGCATGAGGATCCTGATCGCTCCCGACAGCTACAAGGATGCCCTGCCGGCCCGGGCTGCCGCGACGGCCATTGCCGCCGGGCTGCGCCGCGCCCTGCCTGAGGCGGAGCTCATCGAATGCCCCATGGGCGATGGCGGCGAAGGTACGCTCGACGCCCTGCTGGCCGCTACCGGCGCCGAACGACGCACGGCCGATGTGCATGATGCCCTGGGTCGCCTGGCCACAGCCAGCTGGGGCTGGCATGCCGACACTCGCACAGCTTACGTGGAGCTCGCCGAGGCCAGCGGCCTCCAGGCGCTGACCCAGCAGCAGCGCACCGCGTTGCACAGCACCACCCGCGGTGTCGGCGAACTGATCCTCGCCGCGCTGGATGCCGGCGCCGAGCGCCTGTTGCTGACCCTCGGCGGCAGCGCCACCAACGATGGCGGTGCCGGTATGCTCGAGGCGCTGGGGGCGTGCCTGCTCGACACCGAGGGCCGTCCGTTACCGCCAGGCGGGGCGGCCCTGGCCGATCTGCACCGGCTCGACCTGTCGAAGCTCGATCCGCGCCTGGCACGGCTACGGGTAGATGCCGCCGTCGATGTCGACAACCCACTGCTCGGGCCACGTGGCGCCAGTGCGGTGTTCGGGCCCCAGAAAGGGGCCAGCGAAGCGGATGTCGAACGCCTCGACGCCGCACTGGCGCATTTCGCAGACCGGGTCGCCGACGCGTTGGGCGAAGATCATCGCGATCTGCCGGGTGCCGGTGCCGCCGGGGGCATGGGCTTTGCAGCGCGCGCGTTCCTCAACGCCGAGCTGCGTCCGGGAATCGAGCTGGTCATGGACCAGGCCGGTTTCGATCGTCACCTGCACGACGCAGCCCTGGTGATCACCGGCGAAGGGCAGCTCGACGGCCAGAGCCTTTCCGGCAAGACGCCCATCGGCATCGCACGCGCCGCCCGGCGGCATGGCGTGCCGGTGGTAGTGCTTGCCGGACGGCTGGGCAGCGGCTGGCAGGCAGCCTACGACGAGGGCGTCACCGCCGCCTTCGCTCTCGCCGACCGGCTGATGACATTGGACGAGGCCCTGCCGCGCTGCGCCGAGCTGCTCGCCGACCGCGCCGAGGGCATTGCGCGGCTGTTTGACGCAGCGCCAGGCAATCCCGATGCACTTGAAAGCGTGCCTGCCAATCACCATGAATGAATCGATTGCTCAATCCTATATAGGCTATGCACGTCGTTGCCTGTCTCTTCCCTGGCCAATACGCTAGCCTTGAGGCAGGTTTCATCACTCATGGAGGAAAGTTCATGACCGACACCAATGCCATTGGCCTGAATGCCGAGAAGGCCAGCCAGCTGGCCGACAAGCTCAATGCGCTGCTGGCCAACTATCAGGTTTTCTACATGAACGTGCGCGGCTATCACTGGAACGTGCGCGGCAAGCAGTTCTTCGAGCTGCATGACAAGTTCGAGGAACACTACACCGACCTGCTGGCCAAGATCGACGAGGTCGCCGAACGTATCCTGACTTTGGGCTATCGGCCGATCCATGCCTACAGCGATTACATGGAGCTGACGCGTATCGCCGAAGACAAGAACGTTCTGGACGGTTCGGATTGCGTACGCGGTATCGTCAAGGGGTATCAGACCCTGATCGGGCTCCAGCGCGAAGTGCTCGTCGTCGCCTCCGAGGCCGACGACGAAGGTACTGCCTCACAGATCAGCGACTACATCGGCGAGCAGGAAAAAGCCGTTTGGATGCTCAACGCCTACCTGGGCTGAATGATCCGCAGGTCATCGCTTGCACATCACGCCGCCCTTTTCGGGCGGCGTTGTCTTGGGTCGCTCACTGCGTCCCCTCCTGCTCGTCCCAACTGATTTTCGGTCGCTCCACCTCGTCGAGCTCGGCCTCGCGTCGCAGTTGCTCGGGTAGGGATTTCTTCATGCGTACGCCGAGGCGTTCGAGTTCCACGGCCTGGCTGACCAGATTGCCCTGCCCGGTCTTGAGCCGGTTCATGGCCTGTCCGTAACTGCTTTGGGCTCGCTCCAGATGCCTTCCCACCTCCTCGAGACTTTCGGCAAAGCCACTGAACTTGTCGAGCAGTCGTCCGGCACGTTCGGCGATCAGGCGGGCATTCTCGTTCTGACGCTCCAGGCTCCACAGGCTGGCCACGGTACGCAGGCTCGCCAATAACGTGGTCGGCGTCACCACCACCACGTGGCGGGCAAAGGCATCCTGGAACAGCAGATCATCGTTCTCGAAGGCCACCGCGAAGGCCGGCTCCACCGGCATGAACATGAACACGAAATCGGGCGAGGTCAGCCCCGGCAGGCGCGCGTAGTCGCGCTGTACCAAGGCCTCGACATGGCTGCGCACCGACTGGACGTGCGCCTTGAGCGCCGCGGCACGCGCCGTGTCGTCCTCGGCGTTGACGTAGCTGACGTAGGCGTTCAGCGAGACCTTGGCATCGATGATCAGGTGCTTGTCGTCGGGCAGGTAGATCACTGCGTCGGGACGCTGACGGCCATTATCGCCGTCGATGGACACCTCACGACGGTACTCGATGTCGCGGCGCAGGCCGGAACGCTCCAGCACCGTCTCCAGCACCATCTCGCCCCAGTTGCCCTGCATCTTCTTGTCGCCCTTGAGGGCCTTGGCCAGATTGGCGGCTTCCTCACTCATCTGACGGTTGAGCCCGGCGAGCTGTTCGATCTGGGCACGCAGCGTAGTGCGCTCGCGGCTGTCCTGGCCGTGCAGTTCCTCGACGCGACGCTGGAAGGTGCCCACCTGCTCGCGGAATGGCTTGAGCAGCGCCTCCAGGCTCTCCCGGCTGTGGCTGGCGAAGGTACGCTGACGCTCGTCGAAGATGCGCCCGGCCAGCACCTCGAAATCCTGCTTGAGACGCTCGCGCGCCTCCTCGAGCAAGGCCAGCTTCTCGGCATGGTGCGTACGCTGCTGGTCGCGTTCGGCCTCGAGACGCGCCTGGCGCTCGCGCAACCCCGCCAGACGCTCGTTGAGCGCGTCGAGACGCTGGTCGCGTTCGGTCAACTGTTCGCGCACGCCGTCGAGCTGGGCATCGCTATGGGCCAGTTCCTGTTCCAGGCGCTGGCGCAGCGCTTCGCTCTCGTCGAGACGCTGCATCAACGCCTGCTGGCGCTGTTTCGCCCGCCGCCACGTCGCCAGCCACAGACCGATCACGACGGCCAGTCCCGCCGCCATGACGGCCTGCCAGGCCGACGAAGACAGCAATTCGCTCACTGCTGCCATGCACGGAGGCTCCCCAACAGTTGTAGGACGCTAATCATCTTCTATCCTTTCAGAGTCGTGCCCGACGAGCGCGACTCGCTGTACGTTCTGTAACACCCTGTCCCTTGTTATCGTCATCGGCAACCCCAAGGACAGGGATAGTAGCGATTGACAGGTTTCATGGATCGCCGCGAAGGTATCCGGTCACCCCGGCTCCAGTCTACCGGAGTCGATTCAGTGCCGCTTTCGTGGCTGCAAGGAGCAAGGAGGTAGCTATGAGTCAGCAACTGAACGGCAAGCAGGTCGCCATTCTCGCCACCAACGGTTTCGAGGAATCCGAACTCACGGAGCCCAGGAAAGCCATGGAAAACGCCGGGGCGACCGTGCATATCGTCGCGCCCAGCAAGGAAGGCATCCGCGCCTGGGCCAAGACCGATTGGGGCGAAACCTACGATGTCGACAAGAGCCTCGATGAGGCCAACCCGACCGACTATCACGCCCTGGTGTTGCCGGGCGGTCTGTTCAACCCGGACAATCTGCGCCAGGACGAGAAGGCGTTGACCTTCACCCGGCATTTCTTCGAGGCGCACAAGCCGGTCGGCGCCATCTGTCACGGCCCATGGGTCCTGATCAACGCCGGGGTCGTCCAGGGGCGCACCATGACCTCGTTCCCCTCGTTATCTCAGGATCTGAAGAATGCCGGCGCCGAATGGGTCGACAAGGAAGTGGTGGTCGACAGCGGGCTAGTCACCAGCCGTACCCCCAAGGATCTCGACGCCTTCTGCAGCAAGCTGGTGGAAGAGATCTGCGAAGGCAAGCACACCAATCAGCATGCTTGAGACTACGGCATGAGCGTACTGAATGCCCGCCTCTTCGTGAGGCGGGTATTTTGTGTGCGTGTACACTGAAAGAGACTCATCCTACCGGCCATCGGAGGGCCGCCATGCCACGACACGTTCCTTCGCCGCTACGCAAGACCGCTCGCCGGCTACTGCATCTGCTCGCCCGGCCGATGAAGTCGGATCGCGGACGCGGCGGTGTCGTGGTTCACGCCTATCGCGGCTATGGTTCGACCAAGGAAGTGTTCGTCATGGGCCGGGTCTTCCGCCAGCCCAGCCTGGGCCTGCCGCTCCGGGAAGGCACCCTGCTGCGTGATGTGGTCGACGTCGTGCGCCGGCTGTTTCGCTGGGGCGTCAAGCATGTCGAGGTGACGCTCTACCTGAATGGTCGGCAGAAGACGGTCACCACCGATCGCGACGGCTATTTCGACGTTCATCTGATCACCCAGCCGATGCTACCGGCCGATCGCAGCTGGCATCGCGGCGAGCTCAGCGTGACCATGCCCAGTCAGCGCACCGTCAACAGCGCCGCGGAAATTTATGTACCGCCCGCCGCCGTCGATCTGGCCGTGATCAGCGATATCGATGACACGGTGATGTATACCGGCGTCGCCAACAAGCTGAAGATGATGTACCGGCTATTCTTCAAGAAAGCTCATCAGCGCACGGCGTTTCCGGGCGTCGCCGCGTTCTACCAGGCCTTGTTCGCCGGTCCCGATGGCCAGCGCCGGCGGCCGATGCTCTACGTGTCGCGCGGGCCATGGAGCATCTACGAAGTGCTCGAGGAGTTCTTCCAGCGCAACGGCATCCCCGTGGGGCCCATCCTGTTCCTGCGCGAATGGGGTCTGACCCTACAGCGGCCGCTGCCCCGCCGCGCCACGGAGCACAAGGCGCGTCTGATCGAGCAGATGCTGGGGCTGTATAGCGACCTGCCCTTCGTGCTGATCGGCGACAGCGGTCAACACGACCCGGAAACCTATGCGCGTATCGTGCATGCGTATCCCGGCCGTATCCGCGCGATCTACATCCGCAACGTCAACCATGACGCCTCTCGCGACGATGCCATCGTTCGCCTCGCCAAGGAGGTCGCCGAAACCGGCTGCGATCTGGTGCTGGCCTCCGATAGTGTGCATATGGCCGAGCACGCCCGTAGCCAAGGCCTGATTTCCGCGGCCGGGCTGGAGGCGGTCAAACAGGAGACTCACCGGGAAAACCAGTTGCCCCCCTGAGGGGGGCGCGGGGTCAAGCCGCCTGGCGCTCCGCCAGGTCCTCGATCAGAGTACGCAGCAGCGCCCAGAACTCCTCGACCGAGTCGAGCTCGACCCGCTCGTCGGGCGAGTGTGCGCCGCGAATCTGCGGCCCGAACGAGATCATTTCCAACGCCGGATACTTGCCGCCGAGAATGCCGCACTCCAGCCCGGCATGGATGACCCTGACGTCCGGATCGCTGCCCAGCAGGCGCTGATGCAAACGGCGAAAGCGAGCCAACAACGGACTTTCGGGGTTCGGCGTCCACCCAGGGTAGACGTTCTCGACCCGCGTCTCGGCGCCGATCAGGCCGAACAGGGCCCGGAAACGGTCGGCAATGTCAGCCGTGGCGCTATCGCGCAGCGAGCGCACCAGTGCGCAGAGGCGGAAGCGGCCATGCCCGAGCGTTACCACGCCGAGGTTGTTGGATGTCTCGACCACCCCCGGCACCTCGACGCTCATCCGCTCGACCCCGCAGGGGGCGACATGCAGCGCGGCGACCAGCATGTGACTGGCGGTGCGGGTCAGCGCCTCGCCCGGCGCAGCAGGCAGGGCTTCCAGCTCCAGCGTCAGCCCCTCATCGACCCCGGCCAACTCGGCGACCAGTTCGTCCTGCAGCTCGGCGACTCGCACCTGAGCCGCCTCGCCCTCGTCGGCATCCAACGCCAGGGTGGCGAAGGCCTCGCGCGGTAGTGCGTTGCGCAGGGTCCCGCCCTGATAGTCGATCAGCCGCGCCCCGTAGGGTTCCAGGGCACGCAGCACGCGCACCAGCAAGCGATTGGCGTTGCCGCGTCCCTTGTGGATATCGATGCCCGAATGCCCGCCGACCAGGCCGGTCAACGACAGCCGCCAGGCCTGTTCGTCGTCGCGCAGGGCACTGGTCGGCAGATTGGCCGAGACCACCACGTCGGCACCGCCGGCACAGCCGATATAGACCTGCCCCCGATCTTCTGAGTCGAGATTGAGCAGCAAACTGCCCTGTAGCCAGTTCTCGGCCAGTTGGAGCGCGCCGCCCATCGACGACTCCTCCTCGACGGTGAACAGCGCTTCAAGCGGTCCATGGCGCAGCGTATCGTCCTCGAGCACGGCCAGCGCGGCGGCCACGCCCAGACCGTTGTCGGCGCCCAGCGTGGTGTCGCGGGCATGCAGCCAGCCATCGGCGATATAGGTGTCGATGGGATCCGTGGCGAAGTCGTGGGGATGATCGGCGTTGGCCTGGGCGACCATGTCCAGATGGCCCTGGAGAATCACGCCGGGTGCCGACTCGCAGCCGGGCGACGCCGGCTTGCAGACCCGCAGGTTGCCGGCAGCGTCACGGTCGTGTGCCAGACCGCGCTCATCCGCCCAGCGCTCGATGATCGATGCCAGACGCTCCTCCTGGCCGGAGGGACGCGGCGTATTGCACAGCGTGCGGAAGTGTCGCCAGACGATGGCCGGCGATAGCGTATCCAGATGTTCGTTCATGACAGCACCCCTGCTTGAGACTCCGATACCTTACGCCGCGTATCGTGAGACGCAAGCTTTCGATAGCGACGTCACCCGTCTAGGATGGCGAACCACTCACCGCCACGGGAGGTGTCATGTTCCGTCCCATCCCGAAAGCGTCAACGCTCGGCCTGGGTCTGCTGCCGTGGCTCAGCGGCTGTTCACCGATCCCCGATATGCCCGGCCCCATCGGCAATCCCGGGCTGTAGCGGCGGATTCTCGCGCCGTCGAGTTTCCAGCCATGCCAGCAGCCGCCCGGCCAGGTCCCGCCAATGCGCCAGCCGGGCCTTGCGCCCAGCGGACGGTGAGCCATCGCCGCCCTGAAATACCGGCCCGGCGAAGGCAACCAGCTCGGCATCGCCCTGCATGCGTCCCGGATCACGCCACCAGGCCAGCCAGGCCATCGCCAGCCAGGGCCTGACCGCGGCCAGTTCACCACCGCCCTGGGCAAACCACGCCACGCGTGCTCGCGTCGTTTCATCGATGACAGGCGGCTCGCCCTCCCGCAGCAACGCTGCTGCGAGCTCGGGCTCGAGCCGGCCCAACTCGAAGGCCAGCAGGCTGGGCAGAAGCCTGCGGTAATCGCGCCCGAACTGCGCCAGCTCGGCGGCGGCACGCGTGTCGAGTGCACGGCCCATCATCACGGCGTGCTCGCCGCTCGCTGCCTCGCGGGACAGCCCGATGCGCAAGGAGACGAAACCCAGCGTACGCCAGAATGCCAATAGGGAGATTTCGGCCCCGAAGCTCACGCCCAGGCGGCCGATGCCTCGGCCCGCCATGCCTTGCGCCAATGCATCGATCAACGCGCGGCCCACTCCCCGGCGTCGCGCCGCCGGATGCACCGCAATGCGTGTGACCCGACACCAGCGCGCCTCGGCTGCCGTGACTTGACCGGCATGCGCCGCCAACGACTGCGCCAGCAAATGCCCACGCGGACGTCGCTCACCCCAGGCGATGGCCTGGGCCAGATGCGCAGGAAAACCACCCTCCTCGCTCGCCTGGCAGACGCCGATGCAGACCTCGCCCACATAGGCCGCCAGCAGATGGGTATCGGGGCCGTCGAGCAATTGGCGCAGGTCGGCCGGGGTGGTGCGGTAATGGGCCTGCACCAGGAGACCGAACAGCTCGCCCAGGCGGTCGTCGTCGCTGGCCAGTGCATCCCGGTCGAGCGGCACGATCCGCAGAGGGTGCGCGGCCAGCGCCTCGGCAGCCCGCGCCTCGTCGGCGGGCTCGGCATCGAGCAGCAAGATCTCGCGGGTCACCGCCTCGAGGGGGTCGCCCTCGGCCCAGCGTACTGGCTGAACGAGGTGCAGCTCCCGCCAGTCGGGGCTCTCCCGTTCGAGACGCTCGCGAAAGCGCAGGGCGAAACCGCGCCCCGTGCCCTCGTAGCCATGCACGGTGGTGGCAAAGGCGATGCGCGGAAAGGCTGCCAGCCAGCGACCCAGCAGCGGGGTGGGGATCGCCGCCGCCTCGTCGACGAACAGTGTCGGTGGCGACTTGGGGTCGACGTCAGTTTCGTGCAACGCCTCGAGCAGTGCATCCGGGGCCAGGAAGCGCACCTCGGCCTCAGCGTCGCCGATGCGAGCGTGATATGTATTTCCTTCGCTTCTCCCCTCGGGCAGCAACGTCGAGAGACGCTCGAACAACGGCGCGACCGAGGCCGGACGCGGCGCGGTGACCCACAGGCGCCGCTCGCCGGCCTGCAGGCGTCGAGCGGCGGCAATGCCCAGCGCTGCGCTCTTGCCGCGTCCGCGGTCGGCGGTGAGCACCAGCGGCCGGCGCCGGCGCAGTCGGGTCAAACCTCTGACGGCCTGGGCCTGATCTAGCGTCAAGCAGGCCGGATCGTCCGGCGGGGCCGATGCCGTCGAGATGTCCGCGTCGGGCAGGCCAGACGCGAGCGGTGCCGTATCGGACGACCAGCGCAGCACCTGTGGCGATTCGGTCAGTCGCCGTGCGAGGCGCGCCAGAAAGCGTGCGCTCAGCGACTCCGCCGTGTGCGGCCAGGCCGCCAGACGTGCATAGTCGCTGTCCGGTGTCGGCACGCCGCTGCGCCAGGTCTCGGGCGTCAGCAGGACCAGCAAGCCACCGCCGCGCAACGTGCCCGAGATGGCGCCGAAGGCATCCGGGTCGAACCCGGCCGACGGAGAGACCGCGTCGACGATCACCAGGTCGTGCTCGCCGCCCAGCCGGATGCGGGCCTTGGCGGCCGGCAGGGCGGCGATCCCGTCAAGGCCGGGATCAGGCCCCAGCCACAGCGGCGCCCGCCAGCCCCGTCCCCGCCATAGGGCATGGGCACGCGAGATCGCCTCGGACGCTGGCGCAGCAACCCACAGCAGGGCACGCTGACGACGCTCGCTCAAGCGGTCGCAGAGTGCATGGAGAGTATCGAGAAAAACCATGGCGCCTAGCATGCGCCACGCAAGCCGGTTGCGCCAGCCTTGGCCGGCGCAACCCGGCAGTCAGCCCACCAGCAGCTTGTCGATGGTGATCGGCAGGTCGCGGATGCGCTTGCCGGTGGCGTGGTGGATGGCATTGGCAATGGCCGGGGCGACGCCGGTCAGGCCGATCTCGCCGACACCGCGCGCGCCGAACTCGTTGAAGGCGTAATCGGGATTGTCGAGCAGCTCGACATCGATGTCGGGCATGTCGGCGTGACTGGCGACGATGTAGTCCGAGTAGTTGTTGTTGATCAGCCGGGCATCGCGCGGATCGTAGTCGAGCTTCTCGAACAGGCCCATGCCGATGCCCATGACGATGGCGCCTTCGACCTGGTTGCGCGCCGTGGCGGGATTCACCGCCCGGCCGATGTCAATGCTGCTGACCACCCGGGACACGTGCAGCCGGGTGATGGCCGGGTCCCAGCGCACCTCGACGAAGTGCGCGCCGAACGAGCGGAAGCTGTACTGGTTCTGCTCGTCGCCGGGGGCCGCCTGGCCATCGCCGCTGACACTGCCCAGCTTCTGCCCGGCCAGCAGTTCGGCGAAGGCGACCCGCTTGCCCTGCTCGTCGACCAGCGCGCCGTCACGCAAGGTCAGGCCCTCCGGGTCGGCACCGGTGAAGGGCGCATCCTCGTCGGTGGCAACCTCCTTGAGCTCGTCGATGGCGGCGCGCACCGCCGCCGCCACGGCAGGCAGCGTGGTCGCGGTGGCCATCGACCCGCCGGACAGCGGCCCGGCCGGCAGGCTGGACTCGCCCAGGCGCACCTCGATGCGATCCAGCGGTACCCCGGTGAGTTCGGCGACGGTCTGGGCCACCACCGTATAGGTGCCGGTACCGATGTCCTGGGTACCGCAAGCAGCCATCACCGTGCCGTCGGCGCGCAGCTCGACGCGTGCCATGCATGGCTGACGACCGGCAGTCCACGAACTGGTCGCCATCCCCCAGCCAATGATTTCGTCACCCTCCGTCATCGAGCCGACCCGGGGGTCGCGGCGCTCCCAGCCGAAGCGCTTGGCCGCACTGTCGTAGCAGGTGTCAAGATGCTTGCTCGACCACGGCAGCCCCTTGGCAGGGTCCTCATGGTTATAGTTGCGCCGGCGCAGTTCCAGCGGGTCCATATCGAGCGCCACGGCCAGCTCGTCCATGGCGCACTCCAGGGCATAGATGCCCGACACTTCGCCTGGCGCGCGCATCGGACATGGCGTGCCGTGATTGACCTCGAGCAGGTGATGGCTGATCGCGGCATTGTCGCAGGCATACAGGCTCAGCGTCGGCGAGCCCACCGAGTCGACATAGGGATGCACGAAGGACGTCTCGGTGGTGCTGTCGTGGCGCATCGCCTGCAACCGACCCTGTGCATCGGCGGCCAGGCGCAGGCGTTGACGCGAGGCGGGCCGGTTGCCGCCGCTGGCCATGTCCTGCTGGCGCGACAGCACGGTCTTCACCGGCCGTCCCAGCTCACGGGCCGCCGCCGCCGCGGCCACTGCATGCGGCCACATGAACAGCTTGTTGCCGAATCCCGAGCCGATATAGTGGGAGATGACCTCGACCTGCTCCTCGGGCATGTCGAAGATGCGTGCCATGGCCTTGTGCTGGTAGACCACACCCTGAGTCGATTCGTGGACGATGAGCCGACCGTCGCGCCACTGCGCCAGGGTGGCATGCATCTCCATCTGCATGTGGCTTTCGGGTGCGATGCCGTAGATACAATCGATCTTCACCGGCGCGCGTTCATAAGCGTCGTCGGGATCGCCGCGCGAGCCGCCTTCGGACTCCATCGGCCGACCATCCTCGCGAGTCAGCAAAAGGCCTGGCCGCGCGCCGTCGTCCTGGCGGTAGCGGGCCTGCAGAGCGTGCGCCGCTGCACGCGCCTGCTCGTAGCGCTCCGCCACTACCATGGCCACGTACTGGCCGTCGTAATGGATGCGTTCATCCTCGAAAGGCAGGCGCACCTCGCTGACCTGGTCCTGGTGGGCCTGGCTGCTCGGCGAGCGATAGAGCTTGGGAAAGTTGCCGTGGTGATAGACCGCCACCACGCCGGGCATGGCCAGCACCGGCTCAATATCCAGCGCTTCCAGCGTGCCATGAGCGATGCTCGCCGGCACCGGATAACCGTGCAGCATGTCGTCGACGTACCAGTCGGTAGTGTAGTCCGCGCGGCCGGTCAACTTGTGTTCGCCATCCACCCGGGGGGTGCGATGACCGATGACTTGGGTATCCATCCGTGGTGATCCTCAGCGTTGCTGGTTGGCGTTTTCGGCATCCCTGCAGGCCTCGCGCAGCGCGCGCACGATCGCCTGACGCGCCAGCGGGATCTTGAAGGCGTTGTACTCGTGGGGCACGGCGTCCTGCATCGCCGCCTCGGCTGCCATCTCGAATGTCGAGACTGCAGCCGGCTGGTCGTGCAGGGCCAGCTCGGCCTCGTGGGAGCGCCACGGCTTGGTGGCCACCCCGCCGAGCGCCAGGCGCGCCTCGCGGATCACGCCATCCTCGACGGCGACTATCGCGCCGGCCGACGCCAGTGCAAACTCGTAGGAAGCCCGGTCACGAAGCTTGAGATAATACGCCCCCGCCCCTTCGATCGGTGTATCCAGGGTAATGTGGGTGATCAGCTCGCCGGGACGCAGTTCATGCTCCTTCTCGGGCTGGTCGCCGGGCAGGCGATGGAAGTCGTTGAAGGCTATCTCGCGTTTACCGTCGGGCCCCTCCAGGGTCAGAGTCGCGCCGATGGCCGCCATGGCGATGCACATGTCTGAAGGATGGGTAGCAATGCACTGATCGCTCACACCCAGCACCGCGTGCATGCGGTTGATGCCATGCATGGCGTCGCAGCCACTGCCCGGCTCGCGGCGGTTGCAGGCCGCCGAGGCGTCTCGATAGTAGGGGCAGCGCGTGCGCTGCATGACATTGCCGGCGGTGGTTGCCATGTTGCGCAACTGCGTCGAGGCCCCAGCAAGCAAGGCCTGAGAGAGCAGGGGGTAATGCGCCTTGACCTCGGGATGGTGCGCCAGATCGGTATTGGTCACGGTGGCGCCAATACGCAACCGGCCATCGTCGAGCGTCTCCACTTCGTCCAGCGGCAGGCGGTTGATGTCGACGAGTTGCGCCGGACGCATGACGTCGAGCTTGACCAGATCGAGCAGCGTTGTGCCGCCCGCCACGTAGGCGACCCGATCGTCGGCGCCGTGTTTGGTCACGGCCTGGGAGACATCGTCGGCCGTGCAGTATGCGAAGGATCTCATGAGCGCTCCTCCGTGCCTGCCGCGACTTCCCGGCGTGCGTCCTGGACCGCCTCGAGAATGTTCTTGTAAGCGCCGCAGCGGCACAGGTTGCCACTCATCGCCTCGCGCACCGAGGCGTCATCGGCGGCGATGCGTTCATCCTCGAGCAGGGCGGCGGCGGACATCATCTGGCCGGGGGTGCAGTAGCCACACTGGTAGGCGTCGTGTTCGAGAAAGGCGCGCTGCACGGGGTGCAACTGGCCGTCCCGCGCCAGGCCTTCGACCGTGGTGATGTGCTGTCCTTCGCACATCACGGCCAGGCGCAGGCAGGAATTGATCGCCATGCCGTCGACGTGCACGGTGCAGGCGCCACACTGGCCGTGGTCGCAGCCTTTCTTGGTTCCGGTCAGTCGCAACTCGTCACGCAGGGCATCGAGCAGGACCACATTGGGCGTGACCTGCAGCTGGCGCGGCTCGCCATTGACGATCAGGTTCACGGTGACCGTCTCGGCGGACTGCGCCGCCGTTTCGGAAGGTTCCATCATGCCGACTCCTCATCATCCTTGTAAGCGGTACCTCACGAGATACCGTCGACGGCTTCGGGGCCGTCGGGCAGGGTTAGTACAACCCTAGGAGAGGATGACCGGAACGACAAACCGACGCGCACCGCCAATCACTCACTAATGAGTAGCTAACGTATTCGAACCATGGCCATTTTCTATTGCCTCCATGGTTTGCGATAACGATGAAGTTTCACCTACGTTAAAGACGCTCTGGTTTTATCGCGCCAAGAAAAGGAGTTCTTGCCATGATACCCACCTGGTTGCATGTCCTTGCCTGGATATCCGTGCTGCTGGGCTTCGCCTGTGCCGCCTATATTGCGCTGGACGTCAGGAAACACCCCCAGCACATGAAGATCATGAATTATGTCTGGCCGTTATGCGCCTTGTTCGGCCACGTCGTCATTGTACCGTTCTATCTGAAGTATGGCCGCCTGGCCGCCCACGAAATCGCCCACCCGGCGATGCAGAACGACGAGACGCCGCCGCACATGGCCAAGACCCCCTTCCCGCTCAAGGTCGCCAAGGGCGCTCTGCACTGCGGTAGCGGCTGTACGCTGGGCGATATCATTGCCGAGACGCTGGCCTTCCTGATCCCGGCAATTGCCATCTGGTTCGGCTGGCAGGCGATCTTCGGCGAGAAAATCTACGCTGTGTGGGTCTTCGATTACACTCTGGCCTTCCTGTTCGGCATCGCCTTCCAGTATTTCACCATCAAGCCGATGCGCGGCCTGTCGCCCGGCCAGGGCCTGGTCCAGGCCACCAAGGCCGACTTCCTGTCGCTGACCGCCTGGCAGATCGGCATGTACGGCTTCATGGCCTTCGCGCATTTCTACCTGTTCGCCGTGGTGTTCAACCACACATTGCACGTCAACTCGGTCGAGTTCTGGTTCATGATGCAGATCGCCATGCTCTTCGGTTTCATGACGTCCTACCCGATCAATTGGTGGTTGATCAAGAAGGGCATCAAGGAAGCCATGTAACGACTTGCGGAGCTACTGCACTCGGCGTGGCGGAGGCCTGGCTCGGTGCCCCGGGGCAGGTCTTCGTGAAGGCGTGATACCCCTTCCTTGGGCGCCACATTCATCATCCATGACGAATGACCTTCACTCCGCCCTGTCCCGGCGTCGTGTTCGCATAGTGGTCGCTTAGCGCTGCGGTTCTTCAGGCCTCGATACGTTTGAGAAACAGCACCAGCGGCACACACACCACATAGATCGACCCCAGCCACAGGAAAATGTCGTTATAGGCCAGCACCTCGGCCTGCTGGGTCACGCGTTGAGCGAGCATGGCGACGCCGCTGCGGTACGGGTCGGCGACATGCCCTTCGAACAGCGCCTGATAGCTGGCGAGTTCGCTCACCACGATATCCCGCCCGCTGCCGATGGCGGGAATCAACTGGTTCCAGTGATAGTCGACGCGCCAGTCGTGCACCGTATCCAGCAGCGCCAGGCCCAACGCCCCACCCAGGTTGCGCATGACGTTGTACAGGCCGCTGGCGTTACCCACCTCATGGGCAGGCAGCGTACCGAGTGCGATGCGCGAGGCGGGAATCAAGCACATGATCAGTCCCAGTCCGCGGATCACCTGCGGCCAGAAGAACTGCCAGAATCCCGACTCCACGGTGAGATTGGCATTGATCAGCGTGCCGATGCCGACCAGCAGCAGGCCGAAGAACAGCAGCACGCGCAGGTCGAGGTGATTGGTCAGCTTGCCGACCAGCGGCGCGGAGAAGAACATCGCCACGCCGGTGACGAACATCACCTCGCCGATCTGCAGGCTGGAATAGCCGCGTACGTAGCCGAAGAACAGCGGCATCAGATAGACCAGCCCGTAAAGCGCAATGCCGATCACGAAACCCAGCCCGGCACCCAGCGCGAAGTTGCGGTTGGTGAAGGCGTGCAGGTCGACGATGGGATATCGACTGGTCAGGGTTCGCCGGAAGAAGCCCAGCGCCGCGATCAGGCAGATCAGCGACGTCGTCACGATCAGTTCGCTGGCGAACCAGTCTTCGCCCGGCCCCTCCTCGAGGGTGAACTCCAGGGTACCCAGAAACACCGCCATCAGCGCCAGGCTGACCACGTCCAGGCGGCGCGCCGCTGTGCGATCGCCCTTGTCGATATCGAGAAACGACCAGGCCGCCCAGGTCACCAGAATGCCCGGGATCACGTTGGCCAGGAACAGCCAGTGCCAGCTGGCAAACTCGGTAATGTAGCCACCGATGGTGGGGCCAACCGACGGCGCCATGGTCACCACCATGCCGATCACCGCCTGCACGCTGCCCATCACCCGTCGCGGGAAGATCGAGAAGCTCACCGCGTGGGTGATGGGAATCATCGCCCCGCCCATGAATCCCTGGATGGCACGCAGCACGATCAACTGCTCGATGGAACCGGCCAGCGCGCAGCCCAGGCTGGCCAGGGTGAAGCCGGCGCTCGAGATCGCGAAGGCGATACGCGTCGAGAGAATGCGGCTGAGCATTCCCGACAACGGGATCATCACGATCTCGGCGATCAGGTAGGCGGTCTGGACCCAGGAGATCTCGTCGCTGCTGGCCGAGACGCCGGCCTGGATCTCATTGAGCGAGCTGGCGACGATCTGGATGTCCAGGATCGCCATGAACATGCCGAACACCGCGGCAATGAAGCCGATGCGCTGGCGCCAGGACGGCATATCGCTGGCGACATGGCCGTTACCGGTCGCGGTCGCGTCGCTCACGAAGCGGAGGGCTCGACCGCCGGGCCGGTGGCGACCCGGTGATAGAAGGTTTCGGTGTTCAGCTCGCGGGTATCGACCTCGGGTACCACCGAGAGTCCGGCACGCAACCGGCCCAGTGCCCCCTCGGGCGAAGTGACGCGAATCTTCACCGGTACGCGCTGAACGATCTTGTTGAAATTGCCGGTGGCGTTGTCGTTGGGCAGCAGGCTGAACTCGGTGCCGGTGGCCGGCGCCAGGCTATCCACCACGCCTTCGAACGTCGTGTCGGGGTAGGCGTCGATATGCAGTTCGACCGACTGGCCGACGCGCATGCGGGCGGTCTGGGTCTCCTTGAAGTTGGCAATCACGTAGGCCGACTCCACCGGCACCAGTTGCATCAGGGTCAGCGACGGCTGGGCCAGATCGCCGACCTCGGCAGAGAGGTTGCCGATCACGCCGGCACGCGGGGCGGTCAGGCGGGTCTTGCCAAGCTGGTTGCGGGCGTAGTCGAGATCGGCACGCGCGGCCTCGAAGCCGGCCTGGGCACTCTCGATACTGGCCTGGGCCACATCCAACTGACGCTGGGCGGAGACCAGCGCGGCACGCCGCGCGGCCAGCGTCGACTCAGCGACGCGCAAGGTCGCCTCGTCATCCTCGCGCTGTTGTTGCGAGGCATACTGGCGCGATTCCAGCGATTGCGAGCGTTGCAGGTGCTGGCGCGCCTGGCGCACGTCGGCCTCGGCGGCATCGATCTGCGCCCTCGCCTCGTCGATGGCCGCTTCCTGCAGGGCGACCTGGCGCTTGGCCTGGGTGATGTCCGCCGCCGCCACGGCCTGCTGGGCTTCGGCCTGGGCCACCTGGGTGCGATAGTCGCTAGCGTCCAGGCGCACCAGCAGATCGCCCTGCCGCACCGCCTGGTTGTCGGTCACGGCGACGTCGACGATGCGCGCCGACAGCTCGGAGCGTACCGCCACACTGTCGGTATGCACGTAGGCGTTGTCGGTCTCCTCGATGAAGCGCCCGGTCTTCCACCAGGTCACGCCCCACCAGGCCAGGGCGCCGAGCGCCACCACGGCGACCAGCGCCACGACTATCTTGCCGCCCTGCTTCATGCTGCTGCCTCATGTCGATGATCGGTACGACGGACCAGGCATCGCACCTACTGGGCAATAGTGTAATGAATGCTACACTACACTTTCCATGATTTTCGATCCTGCGCCTATGCCATCTTCGCAACGCCCCCCTTCGACTTGCCCCACTCCCCTCACCTTGCGCGGCCAGGCCCGCCGCGAGCGCCTGCTCGACGCTGCTCGAGACGTGTTTCTCGAACAGGGCTATGCCAGCGCCAGCGTCAACGAGATAGTGACTCGCGCCGGGGGGTCGCTGGCCACGCTCTACAAGCTGTTCGGCAACAAGGAAGGGCTGTTCATGGCAGCCATGGAGCGTCATGTGGCGACTGCCTGGGCGGCCATCGAGGAAGGCAGGCGCAGCGATCAGCGCGTCGAGGATGTGCTGCGTGAGCTGGGCCGGCGCATGCTGGCGCTGGTCTTCGATCCGCCGGTGATTCGCCTGTTTCGCGGCCTGGCCTTCGAGGCGGAGCGTGCACCCAACCTCGGCGAGCTGTTTCTGCGCCACGGCCCCGACCGCACGCGCAGCCAGCTCGCCGACTATCTGCAGGAGCAGGTGCATCAGGGCGGCTTGGCCCTGGACGACCCCCGCGAGGCCGCCGGCATGTTCATCGGCATGCTGCTCGGCGAGTGGCACGTCGATGCCCTGCTGGGTCGAGATATCTCACCGAGCGATGCCCAGTGCGATGCGCGTGCGCAGCGCTGCGTGACATTGTTCCTGCGTGGCGCCGTGGCGTCCCGAATCGACTAGCGCCGAATCAGGTCAGCGTCAGCACCTGTCCGTTCAGCGCCCGGCCCGCTCCGCCGGCCAGGAAACGCGCGCAATCGGCGACCGCAGCGCTCGACGCGCCTTGCGGACACAGCAGGTTGACCCGCACCCCCGGCCCACTGGCATCGGCAAGCTTGCGCACCAATGCCGCCAGGGCGTCGCGTACCATGCTGGCTGCCTGGGTATCGCCATCCGGCGCGACGGCTACCAGGCGCCCGCCGCCGCGGCCGTGCATCCAGGCTCGCGCGACCTGCAACAGGCTCGACGGGCCTGCCACCTGCTCCACCAGACGACGCTCCAGCGGCACACTGCGGGCCAACGCCTGGGGCGCGCAGACCAGCACGTCAAGGCGGCCCAGACGGCCCAGCAGAGTATCCAGCGCTCCGTCGCCCGCCACCAGGCCGAAGCGGTCGTCACGTTCGCCGCCCAAGCCGTCGAGCACCCGCTCCAGGCTGGTGGCTTCGGGGGTCAGCAGGGCCACCGTGGCGCCCTCTTCCAGGAAGGCTCGCGCCAGCGCTTCGAGCAGCTCGTCGCCGCCGGCGATCAGTACACGCTTGGCCATGTGCGCTCCTCACAGCAGCCCCGGTAACCACAGCACCAGCGACGGGAAGGCAATGCACAATGCCAGCCCGGTGAGCTGCAGCAGCACGAAGGGAATGATCGAGCGATAGATGGTACCGATGCCGATCTGCCCTTCGGTGATGCCCTTGAGGTAGAACAGCGCATAACCGAATGGCGGCGTCAGGAAACTGGTCTGCAAGTTGATCGCCACGAGAATGGCGAACCAGATCAGCAGCGCCTGACCCGACAGGCCAAGGCCGAAATCGAGCAGTTCGACTACCGGCGCCACCAGCGGCAGCACCACGAAGCTGATTTCGATCCACTCGAGAAAAAAGCCCAGCACGAAGATCAACGCCATCAGCAACAGCAGCAGCCCGTAGGGCCCCAGGCCGGTACCGGTGATCATCTCCTCGATCATGTAGTCGCCACCCAGGCGCTTGAAGACCACCGAGAAGCAGGTCGCACCGATCACCACGAACAGGATCATCGCCGAGGTGCGCGACGTCTCGCGTACCGCCTCGCGCAGGGTCGCCCAGTCCAGGCTGCGCATCACCAACGCCAGCAGCAGGCTGCCGGCAGCGCCGATGGCCGCCGCCTCGGTGGGGGTGGCGATGCCGGCCATGATCGAACCGAGCACGGCGACGATCAACACCACCGGCCCGAGCAGGTCGCGCAGCAGTGCCAGCGGCAGCGGCGTGGTGTCGGCGTCCACCGCATCGGGGTCGGCCAGGGGCGCCCAGTCGGGCTTGAGCCAGGCGGTGACCAGCAGATAGACGATGTACAGCACGCCGAGCAGCAGCCCGGGAATCATCGCCGCCTTGAATAGCGCACCCACCGACACCTGCAGGATCGAGCCCATCAGCACCAGCATGATCGAGGGGGGGATCAGGATGCCCAGCGTGCCGGAGGCGGCGATCACGCCGCAGGCCATCTCGGCGCGGTAGCCCTGCTTCATCATCACCGGCAATGCCAGCAGACCCAGCATGACCACCGAGGCGCCGATGATGCCGGTACTCGCCGCCATCACCACACCGAGAATCGCCACCGAAATGGCCAGACCGCCGGGCGTGCGCCCGAACAGGCGCTGCAGGGTCAACAGCAGCCGCTTGGCGACGCCCGAGCGCTCCAGCATCAGGCCCATGAACACGAACAGCGGAATGGCGATCATCAGCCAGTTCTCGATCACCCCACCGAAGATACGCGATCCTACCGTCCCCAAAAACGGGATTGGAATGCCGCCGATGAAGGCAAAGGCGATGCCCAGCCCGCCAAGCAGGAACGCTACCGGGTAGCCGGTGAAGATCCCCGCCAACAGGGCCACGACCATGGCGATGGCCAGGGCGTACTCGGCCAGAAACTCAGCCATGGATCGGCTCCTTGTCGTGAGTGGGCGCGGCCAGACGGGACGGATCGAACAGGCCGGCCAGATTATTGAGCACCTGGCCCAGCGCTCCGATGGCCAGGAAGACCAGCCCGATCGGCAGCATCGCCTTGATCAGATAGCGATCGGTCAGGCCGCCGTAGTTGGAGCGCTCGCCGGACACGTAGGACATCGCCACGAAGTGCTGCGACAGCCAGGCGATCAGCAGGCAGAACGGGATCAGCATCAGTAGATGACCCAGGATGTCGACGATGGCCCGGCCACGCGGCGAGAGCTTCTGGTAGACCAGGTCGACGCGCACATGGGTGTCGTGATGCAGGGCATAGGTGCCGCCGAGCAGAGTGAGAACGCCGAACAGATGCCACTGCAGCTCGGTCACGCTGTTGATGGTCAGCGCATTGCCGAAAAGCAGCACGTCCTCCTGCCAGCGAGCGATTTCGTTGATGCCCAGGGCGTTGAGCGTGACGGTGGTGAGTACGGCCAGCATCACCAGCAGGACCAGCCAGCTGGTGACACGACCCACGAACAGCCCCAGCCAGACCAGGGGCCTGGCCAGGGCGGCACACACCGCCGCACCGCGCTCACGCCAGGGCGCAAGGCGGGCGTCGGCCATCACGCGTCTCCTTCAGCCTGGACCGGCGTGGGCTGGTTCTCGCCCTGGATCGGCTTGGGTGCCGGCAACGCTTGCAGTTCGTACCACTCATCGATCAGTTGCACGTGCTGCATCAGCGACTCGTAGGCTTCCTTGAAGTCGGGGTTGCTCTGCATCTCTTCCTGACGCACCTCGACCCAGGCATCCTGCAGTGCATTGATGACCTCGTCGGGGAAGCGGCGCACCTTGACGCCCTTCTCCTCGAGCTGATGAATGGTACGCACCTGCTCCGGCGGCGCCTCGGCCATGGCCCACTGCAGGGTGGCACGGCAGGCGGTCTCGAACTGCGCCTTGCGCTCGTCGCTGTATTCGTCCCAGACCTGCTGGTTGATCAGCAGCGAGAACCAGCTCGCGCTCTGGTGCCAGCCGGGGAAGTAGTAGTACTCGGCCACCTCGTCGAAGCCCATGGCGGCATCGACCTGCGGCACCGAGAACTCGGTGGCGTCGACACGCCCGCGCTCCAGGGCCAGGTAGATCTCGCTGCCCGGCACCAGTTGCGTGGAGGCTCCCAGCTTGTTGAGCACCTTGGCGCCGAGACCGGAAATGCGCATCGACAGGCCCTCGAAATCCTCGGGCGTGTTGATCTCCTTGTTGTACCAGCCACCGGTTTCCTGCGGCGAGATGAAGCACGGCAGCACCTTTACGCCGTACGGGTCGTAGGCCTTCTGCAGCAGCTCGGTGCCCTCGCCGGCCCACATCCACGACATGAACGCCTCGGGCGTGGGGCCGAACGGCAACGCGCCGTAGAGGTTGGTGATGGGCACCGTGCCTGCCCAGTAACCGATCCAGTCCCAGCCGGCCTGGACGGCGCCCGACGACACCGAGTTGAAGACCTCGAAGGCGGGGACCAGGTCGCCGGGTTCATGGACGCGCAGCGTGACTTCACCGCCGGTGGCCTTCTCGAGTTCCTCGGACAGATGCACGGCGCCCTCGCCCAGAAAGTTCTGGGTCGAGAAGGTGCTCGCCACATCGAGACGCTTGGGCCCTTCGGCCATCGCCGGGGCGCTCAGCGATGCAGCCACGGCCGCGCCGATACCGGCGGCGATGAGGGTGCGAGCGAATGGCGTGCTTGGGTTGCTTGGCATGGCTGACTCCTTGCTGTTGTTGTTGTCCGGCCCAAAGGGGCTGACATAGCACTGGCAAAGGCGCTGCCAAACCCAATAAAAATCATGAGTGATAGTCGCTTAACGCATGATGCCGGTGGACGGACGGCTCTCCGAAGGCGTGAATCGAGCAGCTGGCGCAAAAAGCGTCCGAGAATTCGGACGCCAGCGAGCGAAGCGCCCTGACCATCTCTTGTCGAAGCGTCCGGTTAACCGGTCACCGTCCGGTTAACCGGATGTATTTAGCGATAGGGAATCGGCGAGGCCGTGGCGTGCCAGCTTTTCGTAGAAAGAGGATTTGGCAATGCCCAGGCGCCGGGCGGCCCGGGTACGGTTGCCGCCGCTCTCCGCCAGGGCATGCTCGAGGGCATCGCGTTCGGCTCGCGCCAGGGTCGCCTTGAGCGACACGCCCAGCGTCGGAGTGACTGCCGGCTCGCAGCGCAGCGCTTCCGGCAGGTCGTCGACATCGAGCCGGGTGCCACCCAGGTAGAATGCCGCCTCGAGCACGTTCTCGAGTTCGCGCACGTTGCCCGGCCAGTGGTAGCGGCACAGGCAGGCCAGTGCCGCCTCGCTGAGCCCCGGACAGCGTCGGCCACGCTTCTCGGCCAGGCGCGCCAGCAGGTGACGGGCCAGGCCGGGAATATCCTCGCGGCGTTCGCGCAGAGGGGGAATGGTCAGGGGTACGACATTGATGCGGTAGAACAGATCTTCACGGAACTCGCCGCGCTCGACCAGACTTTCCAGCGGGCGGTGGGTTGCGGCAATGACCCGCACATCGACCGACACCAGCCGCGTGGCGCCGACCGCCTCGACCTCACGGTCCTGCAGTACGCGCAACAGCTTGACCTGCATCGCCAACGGCATGTCGCCGATCTCGTCGAGAAACAGCGTGCCGCCATGGGCGAGCTGAAACTTGCCCGGCTTGCCGCCCTTGCGCGCCCCTGTGAAGGCGCCTTCCTCGTAGCCGAACAGTTCGGCCTCGAGCAGGTGTTCGGGAATCGCCGCGCAGTTGAGCTTGATGAACGGCTCCTTGGCGCGCTCCGATAGCCGGTGCAGGGCATGCGCGTAGAGTTCCTTGCCGGTGCCCGACTCGCCACGGATCAACACCGAGGCATCGCCCGGCGCGACCTTGCGCACCTTGTCGTTGAGCGTGAGGATCGCCTCGCTCTCGCCGATCACGTCGGCCAGTTGCCAACGGGTGCCGGCGCGAGCGTCCAATGCCTGCCGGTAGTAGTCCACCTCGGCTTCGAGCGCCTTGACCTGGACGTTCATCTGCCGCCATTCCCAGGTGTCGTGGTAAATCACCGTGCCGATGGCCCCCACCACCTTGCCATCCACACGGATCGGGTAACGGTGAGCGATCATATGGTGGCCGCGGACCTTTTGCAGTTGCGCCAGCTCGGCCTTGCCCGACGCCAGCACTTCGGGCATACGTGTATTCTCGATGATCTCGGCCACCGGCCTCCCCACGACGGCCAGCGGGTCCACCTCGAGAAAATCGGCATAGGGCGCATTGAGGTAGGTGATACGCGCCTCGCCGTCGACCACCACCAGCCATTCGCTCATGGCATCGAGGCCATGCAATAGCAGCGGGGAGATCGATGTCTCCGCCGGCACTGAAAACAGCGCATTCCCCATGGAGCGTCCCCTGCATGATGCGTGTCGCTCCAGCATTGCCGGGCGCAGCAGACACGACAAGGCGACCTTGGGCGAAGCGCTAACGCAAACCCGATGGCATGATGAGGCAATTCGCTGCAGGATATGTCACGATAATTCTACTGAATAACTCAGTGATGCAGTGCGGCTTGCTAGCCCGTCAATCGACACAGGAGCCAGGATGTGAGCCCCTCGGATAGCTGTTTCATACGTCATTTCAGTCACTTCGCCCCTTTGTCCGACAGGGACAAGCACCTTCTGAAGAAACTCGAGGTCAACCCGGTCAGTGTGAACGCCGGGACTACGCTGTGGGAAACCGGCGACCCCGCCGGCCGCTTCGGCGTGTTATCGCAGGGCTGGGCGTTTTCCTGCCGCTACATGGAAGACGGCACGCGGCAGATTCTCGATATTCACATCCCGGGTGACGTGATCGGACTCGGGGAGTACGCCTTCCACCATCGTCTGAACACCGTGGTTACGCTCACCAAGAGCGAGATATGTTATTTCCCGCACAAGCACCTGCAGGAAGTCTTCGACGAGTCATCGACGCTGACCTCGCTGTTCTTCACCATCGCCGGCCACCACCAGGCGCTGCTGACCGAGCGGCTGATCAACATGGCCCGCCGCAACGCCCAGCAGAAGCTGGCGCACTTCCTCTACGAAACCCTGCAACGCATGCAGCGTATCGGCGCCTGCAATGCCAACCGCATTGAGCTACCGCTTTCCCAACAGCTCATCGCGGACTTGCTGGGCATTTCCACCGTGCATATCTCACGGACCTTCGCCGTGTTTCGCGAGCAGGGCCTGGTATTTCGTAAACGTCAGTGGGTCGAGATCCCCGATGTCCATGCCCTTGCCTGCGTCGCGGAATTCGACGGCAAATACCTGGACGGTGGCCTGTCGCTACCGAGCGAGGCCCCTCGTCAGTCGTCCACCGTATAGCGACTTACGGAGGCCAGCTCATTCTGCCAGACGAGCCGCGGTATCCTCGGCGCCCATGGCCTGGGCCAGGTCGCGGGCGGTCATGCCACGGCTTTCGGTGGCCTGCGGATTGGCCCCGCTGGCAAGCAGAAAATCGACGATCTCGACGTGGTTGAACATGGCGGCGAACATCAGCGCCGTCTTGCCGTCCGGCGAGCAGCCATCGACGTCGGCGCCATGCTCCAACAGCAGCTTGACCATCGGCAGGTTGCCTTTGTAAGCGGCGCCTGCCAGGGGATTCTGACCGTGATCGTTGCGCATTTCGGGGTCGGCGCCATGCTCGAGCAGTACACGTGTGGTTTCCATATGACCATGGTAGCTGGCCAGCATGACCAGACTGTCGCCTTTCTGGTTGCAGAGATTGGGCGGGAGCCCCTGGGGTAGCCACTCGCGGAAGGTCTCTGTATCGCCGATTCGCGCACAGTTGAATAGCTTGGTGGCCAGTTCGATGGTCTCTTCATCCGGCATCGGCTTGGCGTCCTGGGGAGCTTGCGACATGGTGTTCTCCGTGCAGTCACTATGATAGGCGGTATTATTCAACCCATCATAGTGACCTTGGCGGCCATCCGCAGCGCCAAGCAAACTATCGGCGCCATTGGCCAATACCATGTAGCTGACCGCATGACTCGGTCCGTAGGCAGGTTACTTGCGCACCACGGCCGGCTCGGCGGCCAGCACCGCTGAAGGCTGCTGGCGATAGTGCAGGTAATCGTCCAGTCGCCGCTTCTGAGCCTCGGTTAGCTGCAGGTCCAGCTTGGTTCGACGCCATAGGATATCCCGCGTCTCGCGGGCCCACTCGTGGTCGATCAGGTAATCGACTTCGGCGCGGGTAAGTCCGGCGCCGAAGTCCTCGCCCAACTCACTGGCAGATTGCTTGCCCGTCAGGAAACGCTCGCACAGGCGACCGTAGCTGGACGCGAAGCGTTCGGCACGCGGCCGACCGAGAAAGGGATAGTGTCGCTCCAGTTCGTCGGCATACGCCAGCCGGCCCGGGATGTCGCCACCCGGCAGGCCCACCTCGCTGGTCCAGGAACGCCCCATGGTGGGCAAATAGGGCTTCAGTTGCGCCAGCGCCGTTTCGGCGAGCTTACGGTAAGTGGTGATCTTGCCACCGAACACCGACAGCATCGGGGCACTGCGGTCGTCCTGGCCCCGGTCAAGGCTCAGCGTGTAGTCGCGGGTCATGGCGGAGGGGTTGTCGGCCTCGTCGTCGCATAACGGACGCACCCCGGCATAGCTCGCCACGATATCGTCACGGGTCAGGGGATCGCGGAAGTGGTCGTTGATCACCTCGAGCAGATAGTCGATCTCCGCATCGCTGATGGCGATGTCGGCCGGATCGCCCTGATAACCGATGTCCGTGGTGCCGATCAGGCTGTAATCCTGTTGATAGGGCAACACGAAGACGATGCGATTGTCGCGATTCTGCAGGATATAGGCCCGCTCATCAGTATTGATGCGCCGGGTGACGATGTGGCTGCCTTTGATCATGTTGATGGCGTAGCGCGACGAGCGCCGCGTTTGTCCACGAATGAACGACTCGACCCAAGGGCCTGCCGCGTTGACCAGCGTTCGCGCCTGACGGGTAAACGTCGATTTGTCGCGGTGGTCCTCGAGGGTGATCGTCCAGATGCCGTTTTCCTCCACGGCACCGACACAGCGTGTGCGCACCAGGATTTCCGCCCCCGCGTCGCGAGCCTGGATCGCATTGAGTACCACCAGACGCGCATCGTCGACCCAGCAGTCGGAATACTCGAATCCCTTGCGTATGTCCGGCTTCAGCGGACTGTCGGCACCGAAACGCAGCGACGCTGCCCCGGGCAGGTCGTTGCGTCGGCTCAAATGATCGTAAAGGAACAGTCCGGCGCGCAGCATCCAGGCCGGACGCAGATGAGGCCGATGCGGCAGGATAAAGCGCAGTGGCCAGACGATATGCGGCGCTTTCTTCATCAGCACCTCGCGCTCGTGCAACGCCTCGCGCACCAGGCGAAACTCGTAATACTCGAGATAGCGCAAACCGCCATGGATCAACTTGCTGGAAGCCGATGAGGTGGCGCCGGCGAGATCCCCCTGTTCGCAAAGCCCCGCGTGCAGGCCGCGCCCCGCCGCGTCGTTGACGATGCCGGTACCATTGATGCCGCCGCCAATCACGAAAAGGTCAAGGATGTCTGGACGCTGGGAATGCATGAGCCGCTCCGCTGAAGTCGCGAGTCAGGGAATGTAGCGGCACACAGACAGGCCTTTCGCTTACCGCTGCATTACGCACTGATGCGTCATAAATGTTCTGTATCGAACATAAACAACGCGCAAACGAACATCAAGCGAAAATTTGCCCGGGCATAGGCGGCCCGACTCATTCGTCGACGACATGCAGCTCCACACCGTGGGCGCGCATCAGTTCGCGGATCGGCTGCGGCGGCTGATGGTCGGTGAATAGCGCATTGACCTGACTGAGGTTGCCCTGGCGCACCACGGCATTGCGCGAGAACTTGGAGTGATCGGCAGCGAGCAGGACCTGGCGCGAATTCTCGATGATCGCCTGGGCGACACGCACCTCCTGGTAATCGAATTCGAGCAAAGAGCCATCCTCGTCGATGCCGCTGATGCCGATGATGCCGAAATCGACCTTGAACTGACGAATGAAGTCGATGGTGGCCTCGCCGATGATGCCGCCGTCCCGGGAACGCACCACACCGCCGGCGACGATGATGTTGAAATCCTCCTTGCGCTGGAGGATGGCGGCCACGTTGAGGTTGTTGGTGATCACTTCCAGCCCGCGATGCTCGAGCAACGCCTCCGCGGCCAGCTCGGTTGTCGTGCCGATATTGATGAACAGGGAACTGTGGTCGGGGATATGTTCGGCCACACAGCGGGCAATACGCTGCTTGGCTTCGAGGTTGAGCGTCTTGCGCGTACTGTAGGAGGCATTGACGGTGCTCGAGTCGACCAGCCCCGCCCCGCCATGAACCCGGCGGATCAGATTGTCGTCGGCGAGCTGGTTGAGATCGCGACGGATGGTCTGCGGCGTCACATCGAAATGCTTCGTCAGTTGTTCGATGGAAGCGTATCCCTGCCGCTTGATCAGTTCGAGAATGGCACTGTGGCGATGATGCTGGGGCATGGTCGTGTCCTGGCGATCGATCCGGATGGAAAACAGGCCTCGGCTCGCGACAGGCCCCAAGCGTTGGACCATGGTCTAAGGCCAACGATTCCCAATTCGATTGTAATAGTCGAGTGAGACGAATACCTTGCAAATGTTCGATAACGAAAAAGTCGTTCCATGTCGCGCTACGCTACGTCCGGGTAGCGGTCATGGCATTCTACCTTTCGTTGGCAGGTCAGGACATTCCGGCCCATGCCGATCGTGACCGACGAAGACCGAGGAGCCTCATGAACAAGAAATACATCCTGGCCATCGATCAGGGCACGACCAGCTCACGCGCCATCCTGTTCGACCGGGAAGGCCACACCGTAGACTCGGCCCAGCGCGAATTCGAGCAGATCTTTCCCCAGCCAGGCTGGGTCGAGCACAATCCGCGCGCCATTCTGACCAGTGTGCTGGTGACCGCTACCGAGGTGATCAAGAATTCCCAGGTCGACGTGGCCGAGATCGCCGCCATCGGCATCACCAACCAGCGCGAAACGGCCGTGGTCTGGGATCGCCACACCGGCCAGCCGATCCATAATGCCATCGTCTGGCAATCGCGCCAGACCAAGGACATTTGCGACCAGCTCAGCAGCGATGGCTTCGAGTCGCTGGTTCGCGAGAAGACCGGTCTGCTGATCGACCCTTACTTCGCCGGCACCAAGGTGAAGTGGATACTCGATCACGTCGAGGGTGCCCGCGAACGTGCCCAGCGTGGCGAGCTGCTGTTCGGCACCATCGATACCTGGCTGATCTGGAACCTGACCGGTGGCAAGGCCCATGTCACCGATTACACCAATGCTTCTCGCACCATGCTGTACGACATCCACACGCTGCAGTGGGACGACGAATTGCTGGCCATGCTCGACGTGCCGCACGCCATGCTGCCCGAGGTGCGCTCGTCCAGCGAGGTCTATGGCTACACGTTACCCCAGCATTTCTTCGGCAGCGAGGTACCCATTGCCGGGGTGGCAGGCGATCAGCAGGCGGCCCTGTTCGGCCAGGCCTGCTTCGAGCCGGGCATGGTCAAGAACACCTACGGCACCGGGTGCTTCATGCTGATGAATACCGGTGACAAGGCCGTTCAATCGCAGAACGGTTTGATCACCACCATAGCCTGCAGCCGCAACGGCAAGGTGGAGTACGCCCTGGAGGGCAGCATCTTCGTGTCAGGCTCGGTGGTGCAATGGCTGCGTGATGGGTTGCGCATGCTCGGCAAGGCCAGCGACTCGCAGGCCTACGCCGAACGCGCCGGTCATAACGAGGAAGTCTACATGGTGCCGGCCTTCGTCGGGCTGGGCGCCCCCTACTGGCGCAGCGACGTACGCGGTGCCGTGTTCGGGCTGTCGCGAGGCACGTCCAAGGAGCAGTTCATCCGCGCGGCACTGGAGTCGATGGCCTACCAGACCCGTGACGTGCTCGCCGCGATGGAAGCCGATGCCGGCCTGCAACTGAAGGAACTGCGTGCCGATGGCGGTGCCGTGGCCAACGACTTCGTGATGCAGTTCCAGAGTGACATTCTCGGTGTGCCGGTGTGCCGACCGCGCGAGACGGAAACCACCGCGCTCGGCGCGGCCTACCTGGCCGGCCTGGCTACCGGCTTCTGGGCAAGCTGCGAGGACATCGCGCGCCAGTGGGCCACCGACCGGCGCTTCGAACCGGCGATGCCGGAAGACGTACGCGAGCGGCTCTACAACGGCTGGCGTCAGGCCGTGCAGGCGACCATGGCGTTCACTGTCGAGTGAACGCCGGGTGGCCGGGCGCCGGTGTCATGCGCAGCCTAGTGCGCTTCGTCCCAATTCCCCCCTGCCTCGGCTTCGACGATCAGTGGCACGCGCAGCTCGGCGGCGTCCTGCATGCGCTGCTTGACCGCACCGATGAAATCCTCGACCTGAGTTTCCCGCACCTCGAAGACCAACTCGTCGTGCACCTGCATGACCATCCAGGCATCGAATTCGGCGGCGCCCTCGCGCGGGTTCAGCCAAGTGTCGACGTCGATCATTGCGCGCTTGATGATATCGGCGGCGGTGCCCTGCATCGGCGCGTTGATCGCGGTGCGCTCGGCGGCCTGACGGCGGGCATGCTGGCGGGAGTTGATCTCGGGAAGGTACAGCCGGCGTCCGAACACGGTTTCGACGAAGCCATCCTCGGCGGCCTGCGACCGGGTGTCGTTCATGAAGCGCGCCACACCGGGGTAGCGGTCGAAATAGCGATCGATGTAAGTCTGCGCCTGGTTGCGCTCGACCCTGAGTTGCTTGCTCAATCCCCAGGCGCTCATGCCATAGATCAACCCGAAGTTGATGGCCTTGGCGCTACGCCGCTGGTCGGGCAACACGTTCTCCAGCGCTACGCCGAACACTTCGGCAGCCGTGGCAGTGTGAATGTCGCGCTCCTCGGCAAAGGCATCAAGCAGCCCCTTGTCCTCGGACAGGTGCGCCATGATGCGCAGCTCGATCTGCGAGTAATCGGCGGCGACGATGCGATAACCCGGCCGGGCGACGAAGGCCTGACGGATCTTGCGCCCTTCGTCGGTGCGGATCGGAATGTTCTGCAGGTTGGGGTCGCTGGATGACAGCCGGCCGGTCGCGGTCACCGCCTGGTGGTAGCTGGTGTGGATGCGCCCGGTCGTCTTGTTGACCAGAAGCGGCAGCTTGTCGGTGTAGGTCGACTTGAGCTTGGTCAGCCCGCGGTGGGCCATGATCACCTTGGGCAGCGGGTAATCCAGCGCCAGTTCCTCGAGCACCGCCTCGGCGGTGGACGGCGCGCCCTTGGGCGTCTTCTTGATCACCGGAATCTTCTGCTCCTCGAAGAGGATGTCGCAGAGCTGCTTGGGCGAGCCCAGGTTGAACTCGCGCCCGGCAATGTCGAAGGCTTCCTTTTCCAGCTCGCGGATGCGCGCCTCGAGCTCCTGGCTCTGGCGGTGCAGACGCTCGGCATCGAGCGCCACGCCGATACGCTCCATGCGCGAGAGCACCGGGATCATGGGACGCTCGATGCTGTCCAGCACTTCGCTCAGGCGTCCCTCCGCCTCGATGCGTGGGCGCAACTCGCGGTGCAGACGCAGGGTGACGTCGACGTCCTCGCAGGCATACGGCACGGCCTGCTCGAGCGCGATCTGATTGAAGGTGAGCTGCTTGGCGCCCTTGCCGGCGATCTCCTCGAAGGTGATGGTCTTCTCGCCGAGATACTTGAGCGCCAGCGAATCCATGTCGTGGCGTGTGGCCGTGGAGTTGAGCACGTAGGACTCGAGCATGGTATCGGTCAGCGCCCCCACGACCCGGATGTCGTAACGCGCCAGCACCGAAATGTCGTACTTGAGGTTCTGGCCGATCTTGCCCTTGGCAGGGTCTTCGAGCAGCGGCTTGAGCGCAGCGAGCACGGCATCGCGCGCGAGCTGTGCAGGCGCGTCCAGGTAGTCGTGGGCCAGCGGGATGTAGGCCGCCTCGCCGGGCTCCAGAGCCAGGCCGATGCCGACGATCTCGGCTTCCATGTAGTTGAGGCTGTTGGTCTCGAGATCGAAGCAGAACGTCTCGGCGTCCTTCAGCCGCGCCAGCCAGGCATCGAAGTCGTCCTGGGTCAGCAGGGTATGATCGTTGCGATCCGGCTTGGCCAGCGTGACCGGCTCGTCCACGGCGTTTTCGCCTGCCGCGGGCGTATCGCGCGTCGACGCACCGGCCGACGCTCCGCCCGCGACGTCATCGACGCCTTTATCCTTGCCGGCCAGCAATTCGGACAGCCAGGCCTTGAATTCGAGATCGCGGTAAAGCTCGAGCAGCGCCTCGCGATCGGGATGGGCGATGTCCAGATCGTCGAGCCCCACCGGCAAATCGCAGTCGGTCTTGATGGTCGCCAGCCGATACGACAGGTAGGCCTGCTCGCGATTCTCCTCGAGTTTCTTGGGCAACGACTTGGCGCCACGAATGCTCAGCGTGGCGACTCTGTCGAGGTCGGCGTAGATCGCATCGAGTCCGCCGATGCCCTGCAACAGACCGAGCGCGGTCTTCTCGCCCACCCCGGGCACGCCGGGAATGTTATCCACCTTGTCGCCCATCAGCGCCAGGAAATCGATGATCAGTTCCGGCGGCAGGCCGAACTTGGCGGTGACGCCCTCGGTATCGAGCGTCTCGTTCTTCATGGTGTTGACCAGGGTTATGTGGCCATTGACCAGTTGCGCCATATCCTTGTCACCGGTGGAGATCACCGCATCGCGGCCTGCCTCCGTGGCATGGCGCGCCAGCGTGCCGATGACGTCGTCGGCCTCGACCCCTTCGACGCATAGCAGCGGCAGGCCCAGGGCGCGCACGCAGGCATGCAACGGCTCGACCTGCTCGCGCAGATCGTCGGGCATCGGCGGGCGGTGCGCCTTGTACTGCTCGAAGAGCTCGTCACGGAACGTCTTGCCCTTGGCGTCGAAGACCACCGCCATGGGGCTGTTGGGGTACTGCTTGATCAGGCTCTTGAGCATGTTGATCACGCCCTTCACCGCCCCGGTGGGTTTGCCCTTGGAAGTGGTTAGCGGTGGCAGGGCGTGAAAGGCCCGATAGAGGTAGGATGAACCGTCGACGAGAACGATGGGGGTAGCGGCCATGGATAAGGCATCCCTGGGAAACGAAAGACAGACAATACCCCCATGATACGCAAGCCGGCGGTGGTCGTCAGTCGTCGCCGGACAAGCCGCTAGACTGTAGTCATGCCGTCAGGGAGGAACGGATGAGTTATCGCCGCCTGTTGAAGGATCGTTGCGGCTTGCTGGGCATTGCCTTTCTCGCCGTGTTCTCGGGCAACATGGGCCAGAGTTTCTTTATCGGTCTGTTCCAGCGCCCGCTTACCCACCATTTGGAAATCGGTGCCGGCACGTTCGGTACGCTGTATTCGATAGTCTCACTAATCGCCGGGTTCATTGTCCTGCGCCTGGGCCCCAGCCTCGACTGGGTGTCGCCCCGCCGCTTTGCGCTGGCGGTGTTGACCGGCCTGTTCGCCGGCGTACTGCTGATGACGTTGTCGCCATGGCTCATTGCCGCCGTACTGGGCCTGGGACTGGTCAGGCTGTGCGGTCAGGGATTGCTGGTGCATCTGGGCTTTACGCTGGCCGGCCGCGAGTTCGGCGACCAGCGCGGTCAGGCGGTTGGCGTGGCTAGCCTGGGCATGCCGCTGGGTGAAATCGTGCTGACGCCGACAGTGGCCCTGTTACTGGTGTGGCTGGGCTGGCGGGAGGCTTGGTGGCTGTTTGCTCTGGTCCTGATCGTCGCCTGGCTGCTCCTGACGCTCGGCGCGAACTGGCCACCGGCACCCCAGGTGACAGCGGCCGAGGCCCGAACTCCGACGGTTCGTCCATTACGCGATGCGCGCTTCTGGCGATTATTGCCGCTGCTGATGATATTGCCTGTCACCATGACCGGTATCTTTCTCTATCAGGCCCAGATGACCGACGACCTGGGCGCCGCGGCGGCGACGTACGCCTTGGCTCTGGCCGGCAAAGGATTGGCGCGCATACCCGGTGCACTGATGGGTGGTCGTTGGGTCGATCAACTCGGCGAGCAGCGCCTGGGGCGGTGGTACCAGCTGCCATTTGCCCTGGCCTTGGTCATTGCGCTGACCGTGGGTGGCGACATCGCCATCTGGGCGCTGATGCTGGGCGGCGGTCTGGTGGTCGGCATGCAAGAGCCCGTGGCCAACAGCCTGATGGTCAGCCTATGGGGCAGCGAACACTTGGGGCGGGCCCGGGCCGCCCTGAGCGCCAGCATCGTGTTCGCCACCGGACTGTCACCTGCCGCGTTCGGTATCCTGCTCGACCTGGACACGGGTTTCGCGACACTGCTCGGCGGCATGCTGGTCCTGCTGGTGGTGAGCTGGCTACTCGCCCAGGGGACCCTGAGCGAGATTGCGCGTCGTCCCACGCCCCGGGAATGGCTGCGTCCGTCATGACAGGCCCGTCATGAACTGTGCAGTACTCCATGTACCGCCTGGCTAGGAATATCCATGAGCTATCTTGCACTGCTGCGCCAACATCGTCTTCTCCACCGGTATCGCCCCGGCGGTGCTCGGCCTGCTGATCGATGCCGGATTCGATTTCCGCGTCATCCTCGTCGGCATGCTGGCCTTCATTATCTTCGGGTGGTTGCTGGCACAACGTCCCATCGCCGCGTCGCAATTGTCGCAGTGAGTGCAAGCCCACCGAATTTGCGCATACACTGCAACTATCTCGTCGACTGCAGACGCTCGGAGGCAATCATGAACGTGTCCCGCCCCGCCCAGGCCATGCTTTTCGGCCTCATCCTGCTGGGTACCCCGCTGCTGACCCTGGCGCAGCAGGACAATACCGTCGAGCCGGACATCACCGTCCGTCAGGAAGAGGATCGCACCGTTCGCGAGTATCGCGTCAACGGCCAGCTCTACGCCATCGAGATCCAGCCCAGGGTCGGTCCGTCCTATTTTCTGGTCGATGACGACGGTGACGGCGATTTCCGACGCAGCGACAACGAACGTATCGCCATTCCCAGTTGGGTGCTGATCTCCTGGTAGGCCATCGTGCCGGCTTTTTCCGGGCCGGCATCGACGACGCCCCTGCAAGGCCGGGCGGCAAGCCGCTACAATAGCGCGCTTGAACCTCAGGGCGAGAACAACATGGCCGTATTCACTCCGCTGAACGACGCTCAGGTGTCCGGCTTCCTCGGACGCTTCGACGTGGGCAGTCTGGTCACTTTCGAAGGGGTTGCCAGCGGCACCGAGAACACTACCTATTTCGTTACCAGCGATCGGGAATCGCTGGTACTGACGCTGTTCGAACAGGGCGAGCACGACGAGCTGCCGTTCTTCGTCGATCTGCTCGACTACCTTGCCGAGCACCGCTTGCCGGTCCCGGGGCCGGTCCACGACCGCCAGGGCATCGCATTGCAGAGCCTGGCCGGCAAACCGGCGTTGCTGTTCCCGCGGCTGCCCGGCAAGTACCCCAAGCATCCCAATCTGGCCCAGTGCGAAGCGCTGGGCGACGCTCTGGGTCGTCTGCACTTCGTATCGCAGCGCTTCGAGGGGCATCGCCCCAACCCGCGCGATCTGCATTGGCTGCTCTCGACCCATCACCAGGTGCTGAGTTATCTCTCGCCCAGCGACCAGGCGCTGATGAGCGACGAGATAGACACCTACCAGGGGGCGTTCGAAGGCGCAGATGCATTGCCCCAGGGAGCGATTCATGGCGACCTGTTTCGCGACAATACGCTATTCGATGGTGACCGCCTGGGTGGCATCATCGACTTCTATAACGGCTGTACCGGAGATTTGCTGTTCGATCTGGCGATCGTCATCAACGACTGGGCCAGCGATGCCGATGGCAGTCTCAACCGTGAGCGCCACGACGCGCTGCTGCGCGCCTACCTGTCACGGCGTCCGCTGACCGAGACCGAGCGGCAGTGTTGGCCGCTGATGCTGCGCATGACCGCGCTGCGCTACTGGCTATCGCGGCTGCTGGTGGTCTACGTCGATCCACCGGCCCATGAGCTGACGCCACACGATCCCGAGCAATTTCGCACCATTCTCAACCGGCGCATCACGGATGGTGCCCTGCCATTGCCAGGCTAGGAAATTTTCCCCCTGGCGCCCGATGCATTAGGCTCTACGACCGTTATTCCTCTAGTCATGGAATGACACGGGCCGCATAATGCGGCCCCGTTTTCGACCCGGAAGACTGCGCAGGAGAAGAGTGCCATGAGTTCACCCGCCGCCAAGGCACGTCGCACGTACAATATCGACCAGTGGGGCAGTGGTTACTTCGACGTCGACGACCAGGGACACACCGTGGTTCGTCCCCTGGGCAGCGAGGTCGAGGGCCCGGCGCTTCCTCTCGACGCCCTGGTCGACCAGATTCGCGAAGCCGGCCTACGCCTGCCAGTGCTGGTACGCTTCACCGACATCCTGCATGACCGCGTCGAACAGCTGTGTGCCGCCTTCGATGCCGCGATGCAGGAAGAGGCCTACCAGGGCGGATATACCGCGGTGTATCCGATCAAGGTCAACCAGCAGCGCCGCGTGGTCGAGGAAATCCTCGCCACTCAGGAGCGCGGCCATGGCCGCGTCGGCCTGGAGGCCGGCAGCAAGCCCGAATTGCTGGCCGTGCTCGCCCTTTCCGCCGATGGCTCGTCACTGATCGTCTGCAACGGTTACAAGGACCGCGAATACGTTCGCCTGGCACTGATGGGCGAAAAACTCGGCCATCGCGTCTATCTGGTGGTGGAGAAGTTCTCGGAACTCAACCTGATCCTCGAGGAAGCCCAGCGTCTCGGCGTCACGCCGCGCATCGGCCTGCGTGCTCGCCTGGCCTCGGTGGGCAAGGGCAAGTGGCAGGACTCGGGTGGCGAAAAGTCCAAGTTCGGCCTGACCGCAACGCAGGTCATCGATGTGGTCGAGCGGCTACGCAGCGCAAACGCGCTCGACAGCCTGCAGTTGGTGCACTTCCATCTCGGCTCGCAGATTGCCAATATCCGCGACATCCAGCGCGGCCTGCGTGAATGTGCGCGCTTCTACCAGGGGCTGCGCGAAATGGGTGCGCCGATCGACACCGTCGATGTCGGTGGCGGCCTGGGCGTGGACTATGAAGGCACACGCTCGCGCAGCTTCTGTTCGATCAACTATTCGATGCGCGAATATGCCAGCAACGTGGTGTGGGCATTCAGCCAGGCTTGCGAGGCCGAGGGCCTTCCGCATCCGCACCTGATTTCCGAGTCGGGACGGGCGCTGACGGCGCACCATGCGGTACTGATCACCAACGTCATCGACGAGGAGCATGTCGGCGAGACCGCACCCACGCGTCGGCGTGCCGAGGACGACCCGCAGGTCGACGAGCTGTGGCGCGTCTACGACCGCCTCGAGACCATGCGCGAGCCGCGTGGCCAGGTCGAGGCCTATCATGACCTGGTGCAGGCGATCGGCGAACTGCAGGAGCGCTTCGTGATGGGCCTGGCCGACCTGGATGCCCGTGCCGAGGGTGAGTCGGTCTATTTTGCCGCCTGCCAGCGTCTGCGCTCACGCCTGGACAGTCGCAACCGAGCCCACCGCGATATTGCCGATGAACTGGCCGAGAAGCTGGCCGACAAGCTGTTCGTCAACTTTTCGCTCTTCCAGTCGGTGCCTGACGTATGGGGCATCAAGCAGGTCTTCCCCGTGTTGCCATTGACCGGGCTGGACCGCGACCCGACCCGGCGTGGCGTGATTCAGGACATCACCTGCGACTCGGACGGCCGCATCGATAACTATGTCGACGGTCAGGGGCTCGAGACCACCCTGCCGCTGCCGGAGTGGGACGACAACGACGACAAGCTGCTGGGCATGTTCCTGGTCGGTGCGTATCAGGAGATTCTCGGCGACCTGCACAATCTGTTCGGTGACACCGACTCGGTAGATGCCGCACTCGATGGCGACGGTCAATGGCGTCTGAGCAACCTTCAGCATGGCGACAGTGTCGGCGACGTACTGCGCTATGTGAACTTCGATGCCGGCGTACTACGTGAACGCCTCAAGGCCCAGCTCGACGGCAGCGGCCTGAGTCGCGACGAGCATGCCGAATTTCTCGACGATTTGGCTGCCGGCCTTGAAGGTTACACCTATCTGGAATGATGGGGCCCCTGCCCGGCAGGTCAAGCGCCGCCCGAGAGGGCGGCGCTTGCGTTTGAGAGCCTGACAAAGACGGTCTCGTCATTCACCGGTGCGGGTCACGAAGTCCAGCCCAGCGTGACTGGCGCCGGCCTGCAGTTGGAAGTGCAGCTCGACATTGCGCGGCAGCGGGCCGACGCCTGCCGGCGTGCCGGTCAGGACGACATCGCCCGGTGCCAGTGTAAAATGCCGGCTCATCTCGGCGAGCAATTCAGGCACGGTGAACAGCATGTCGCCACTGTTGCCGGTCTGGCGGCGCTCACCGTCGATGTCCAGACTGAACTGCAGATCGCGCCAGTTGGGTACGTCGCGCAGCACGGCGAACGACGACAGCGGGCATGCACCATCGAAGCCCTTGGCGATCTCCCATGGATGCCCTTTTTCCTTGAGACGTGACTGGACGTCGCGCAAGGTTAGGTCCAGTGCCAGCCCAAGCCCGACGACGGCCCGCTCGGCGGCTTCCGGCGTGGTGTCCTTGAGCGTCTCACCAATCAGCAATGCCAGCTCGGCTTCGAAATGTACCTCACCGCGTGCAAAGGGGGCCTCGACGGTCTCCTCGAGTGCCGTGGCGCTGGTTGCCGGCTTGATGAAGAGAATCGGTGCACTGGGGACCGGGTTGTTGAGCTCCCTGGCATGCTCGGCATAGTTGCGGCCGACACAGACGATCTTGCCCAGTGGCTGGCCCATCAATTGGCCATCGGTAAAGCGCGGAACGAACGGCATTCGGGTCTCCTTTGACGACACGGGTAGTCGTGTCTGAAGAGTCTACCGCATGCCTGGCCTGCCATGCAGAGTGACGTGGCCTATAAACGATTGCGGCCCCGTCAGGGCCGCAGTGACACATGCTCCAAACATGTCTTTATCGTTACTCGGGCTTCCACTCCTCGCCCGGGGCATGAGCCAGGAAGGAAGGCCGGCGCCGACGCGCCCCGAAAGGCTCGCGGCATGCATTGTCGACGCGGTTGTAGACGAAGAACACGTTGCTGCGCGGATCGGGCGACATGTTGGCATTGGAACCATGCAGCGTGTTGCAGTCGAACAACAGCAGACCGCCGGCAGCGCCGGTCGGCGCCTCGATGCCGTTGGCTTCGATCAGGCGCTCCAGCGCCTCGGGGCTGGGAACACCGAATTCCTGGGTCTTCAGTGACTGCTTGTGGTGATCGTCCGGCGTTTCGCCCAGGCAGGGCACGAAGACCTTGTGCGATCCGGGAACCAGCATCAGCGGACCGTTGTAGTGATGGTTGTCGGTCAGCACGATGGATGCGCTCACGGCGTGCATGGCCGGCATGCCATCCTCGGCGTGCCAGGTTTCGAAGTCCGAGTGCCAGTTGAAGCCCTTGCCCTGGAAGCCCGGCTTGTAGTTGATGCGCGACTGGTGAACGTACGCCTCGCCACCGAGAATCTGCCGGACACGACCGGTCAGGCGCTGGTCATTGGCCAGGCGGGCAAACCGCTGCGATAGGAAGTGCACGGCAAACAGCGAACGAATCTCCTGACTGTCGGGCTCGGTGATGCTGAAGTCCTTGCCGCGATAGGCATCGTTATCGAGCAGGACCTTGAGTTCGTCGCGTAGCGCGGCGACCTCGTCGCCAGACAGGAAATTCGGCTCGAACAGGAAACCGTTGCGCGCGAAGTCGTCGAGTTTCTCCTGGCTGAGCGGGCCGTCCTCGGCCTTGCCCTTGACCACCGCTTCCTGGCGGTGAATCCATGGCAAATCCATGGGGCGCGCGAGTCGGGTGGGATAGTTGTCACGTCGGTCGGGAGCTGTAGCGACCCGGGATGGGGATGCGGTCTGTACTGACATCCAATCACCTCCAAAAGTTTGTGATCAGGTTCAGGTCCAGTCCGGCATTCGGCACGCCAGAAGAAGCGCGCTGGCGAATCATGCGTTACCAGCAGTGTCCATAGGGTGCCATGAACTGCCGTGTCTTGCTTCTATAGAGGATCCTGTTGCTTGGGCGTCATTTATCCTAAATGACGAATGGTAATTTGCAACCAGAGGTAGTGCATCTGATTGCAATATTCTTATGCGATCCTGATAGGGTATTTTCAACCCCAGGCCAACCAAGCGAGCCTTATGCCCATCGCCTCCATCTTCACGGAATTCTTCAAGCTTGGCTGCATGAGCTTCGGCGGTCCGGCGGCCCACATGAGCTACTTCCATCGCCGCTTCGTCGACGAGATTCGCTGGGTCGAGGCCCGGGACTATGCGGAGCTGATGGCGCTCTGTCAGTTTCTCCCCGGTCCGGCCAGTAGCCAGATGGGCATGGCAATCGGCTATCGTCGGGCCGGGGTGTCCGGAAGCCTTGCGGCGTTCTTCGGCTTCACTCTACCATCCGCGCTACTGATGCTGGTCGCCGGCCTGTGGCTGGCCCAGGCGGAGATGAACGAGATCACCAATGCGGCGCTACATGGCCTCAAGTTACTCGCCGTGGCGGTCGTCGCCGATGCCGTCGTCAAACTGTATGCCACCGCCTGCCCCGACCGACCGCGTCAGGGCATTGCCCTGCTCACGGCAGCTGCGGTCTGGCTGTGGCCAGGCATGGCGGCGCAACTGGCCGCCATTGCCTTGGCCGCCATGATCGGCGCGTTGCGGCCTATCGAGGCGTCACCTCAGCGGGGCTCTTCACAGACCCTGTCCCGTCTGGGTTTCCTCTTCCTGGCCGTATTCGTCAGCTTGCTGCTGCTTCTCCCCTGGCTGGATGCCGAAGGAAAGTTGGCGGTCTTCGATGCTTTCTACCGTGCCGGCGCCCTGGTATTCGGTGGCGGCCATGTCGTATTGCCGCTTCTGGATGCCCAGCCACTCATTCGCGACGGCATGAGCGAAGATACTTTTCTGGCCGGTTACAGCCTGGCGCAAGCCGTACCGGGGCCGATGTTCTCTTTCGCCGCATATCTCGGCAGTGCACTCGACGGCTCGCTGCTGTCGGGCCTGGTAGCGCTGGTCGCCATCTTTCTGCCCGGCTGGCTATTGCTCATGGCCATCTTGCCGATCTGGGCACGCCTTCGGCAAAACCCACGATTGGCGGGTGCGTTGGCGTGGGTCGTCGCTGCCACCGTAGGTTTACTCCTGGCCGCGCTCTATACGCCGGTATTCGTCTCTGCCGTGACCGGCCCTGCCGCCATGGCCATCGTCGTATTCCTCTGGGCTCTGTTGCGTCTGGCACGACTGCCGTTATGGGGCGTGGTAATCATCGCACCGCTGGCTGGCCTGGCCCTTACTGAGCTCGGCATGGCATAGCGCTTTGGCTAGCCGCTTCTCGGGCCAAGGAGAATGACTCCGGCACCGACCAGGCACACACCGGCCCCTATCAGGTCCCAGCGGTCGGGCTGACGATGTTCGATCAACCATAGCCATAACACTGAAGTGACGATATAGACTCCGCCATAGGCGGCATAGGCACGACCTGCATAGTCCGTATCCGCATCCGCCAGGCTCAACAACCACGCAAACAGCGCCAGGCTTGCCATTCCCGGCAGTAGCCAGCCCATGGACTTCCCCAAGCGCCACCAGCCCCAGAAGGCGAAGCAACCTGCAATCTCGGCAAGAGCTGCGGCAAGATAGATCAGGGGCGTAGGCATCGGACGTGCAGCTCCAAAAGAATTCATTCCAGCCAATCAACTTGTCGTCGTGGCTGCAGCGACTCGCTTGATGCGGGTAGATTCAGGCGCCAGTGACGCAAAAAAACCGCTGTACAGATCGCTCGATCTTCCCAGCGGTTTTGAGATACCTGGTGCCGGCGAGTGGATTCGAACCACCGACCTACGCATTACGAATGCGTTGCTCTGCCAACTGAGCTACGCCGGCGCGAAAGGGATGATAACGGTGTCGAGGACTCATCAACAAGCCCTCGCCGAACGCCGTTCAGTCTGCCTGCTGCTCGCTTTCGCGACGCAGCTTCTCGGCCAGCTTACGCAGATAAGCCGGTGTCACCGAGGCGATGCCGGCATCGCTCATCGCATTGGCTAACCGTAGATACGCTTCGGCATCGGTACCGGCCAACCGCGCCTCTTCCTGCTCGAGCTCCGTCATGATTCCCCGATCTCCGTACTAGCGGCTAAGCGCTCGTGTCCTGTAAAGCAGTCAATAGCTTATCAAACGTTGGCACTACGAGACTTGACGGCACACGAGAAAAATTTCGCCCTGAGGTAACTTAATGAAACGTTAAGTAATCCACCCAAGCCCCAACGGGATAGGGCTCGATGCGTTCCCTATTCCCATGCACAAGCACAAAAAAAGCCGACCTTCAGGTCGGCTTTTGGTGCTGCACTGGGCAACAACACCCAGGCAGAACGAGGATCACTCCTCGCCGGCTGCCTCGTCGGCGACCGGACGGTCGACCAGCTCGACATAAGCCATGGGAGCGTTATCGCCAGTACGGTAGCCGCACTTCAGGACACGCACATAGCCACCGGGACGGTTGGCATAGCGCGGACCCAGCTCGTTGAAGAGCTTGCCGACCGCTTCCTTCGAGCGGGTGCGGCTGAAGGCCAGACGACGGTTGGCGACGCTGTCCTGCTTGGACAAGGTAATCAACGGCTCGATATGACGACGCAGTTCCTTGGCCTTGGGCAGGGTAGTCTTGATGACTTCATGCTCGACCAGCGACACGCACATGTTCTTGAACATGGCTTGGCGGTGCGAGCTGGTACGATTCAGATGACGACCACTCTTACGATGACGCATGGTTGTAGTTCCTTACCAAACTGGGACTCGAGTCGACGCTCACGCAGAGGCCTTGTCGTCCTTCAGGCTTGAGGGCGGCCAGTTTTCAAGCCGCATGCCCAGGGACAGACCACGTGCTGCCAATACGTCCTTGATCTCGTTCAGGGACTTCTTGCCGAGGTTCGGGGTCTTCAACAGCTCGACTTCGGTACGCTGAATCAGATCGCCGATGTAATAGATATTCTCGGCCTTGAGGCAGTTGGCGCTGCGGACGGTCAACTCGAGATCGTCTACGGGGCGCAGCAGGATGGGATCGATGTGATCCTCTTCCTCCACGATTTCCTGTTCCTTGTCGGCTTCCAGATCGACGAACGCACCCAACTGCTCCTGCAGAATGGTGGCGCTACGACGGATAGCCTCTTCGGGATCCAGGGTACCGTCGGTTTCCAGGTCGATGACCAGCTTGTCGAGGTCGGTGCGCTGTTCGACACGCGCCGCTTCGACGGCATAGGAAACGCGACGCACGGGGCTGAAGGTCGCATCAAGCTGCAGGCGGCCGATGGCCCGGGTTTCGTCTTCCGCGTCGGCACGGGTATCCGCAGGCTCGTAGCCGCGACCACGAGCCACCTTGAGCTGCATTTTCAGCTCGGCGCCTTCGTTGACGTGGGCAATCACGTGCTCGGGATTGACGATTTCCACGTCGTGGTCGGTAGCGATATCGCCAGCGGTCACGACACTGGGGCCCTGCTTGTTCAGCGTCAGCACGGCCTCGTCGCGGCTATGCATCTTGATAGCCACGTCCTTGAGATTCAGGAGGATCTCGATAACGTCTTCCTGCACGCCCTCGATCGCGCTGTACTCATGATCGACACCGGCGATCTCAGCTTCCACAACCGCACAGCCGGGCATGGAAGACAGCAGGATGCGACGCAGAGCATTCCCCAGGGTGTGGCCGAAACCGCGCTCGAACGGCTCGAGCACGATCTTCGCGTGGTGCGCGTTGATCTCTTCGACCTTGATGTCGCGAGGACGGAGAAACTCTGTCACTGAACGCTGCATATGTACACCTTTCAGGCTGCCAAACGGATACTTGGTACTCTTGGCCGGGCCCATCCACAGACCCGGCATCACGCGGCGGCGCGATTACTTCGAGTACAGCTCGACAATCAGGTTTTCGTTGATGTCGGCAGACAAATCGCCGCGTTCCGGGACAGCCTTGAAAGTGCCTTCCATCTTCTTGGAATCGACATCGATCCAGGCGACATCGCCACGCTGGCCAGCCAGTTGCAGGGCGTGCTGGATACGCGCCTGGTTCTTGGCCTTTTCGCGCACGGCAACCACGTCACCGGGTTTGACCTGGTACGACGCTACGTTGACGGTGCGGCCGTTGACGGTAATCGCCTTATGGCTGACCAGCTGACGTGCTTCCGCACGCGTGGAGCCAAAGCCCATACGATAGACGACATTGTCCAGTCGGGATTCGAGAAGCTGCAGCAACAGTTCACCGGTCGCGCCCTTCATGCGGGCCGCTTCCTGGTAATAGTTGCGGAACTGCTTCTCGAGTACGCCGTAGATGCGACGCACTTTCTGCTTCTCGCGAAGCTGCAAGCCGTAGTCGGAAAGACGCTGACGGCGCTGGCCGTGCACACCCGGAATCTGTTCGGATTTGCACTTCTTCTCGAAGGGAGTGACACCGCTCTTCAGAAAGAGGTCGGTACCCTCGCGACGAGACAGTTTGCACTTCGGTCCAATATAACGAGCCATGAGTCTGTCTCCTTAAACGCGGCGTTTCTTCGGCGGACGGCAGCCGTTGTGGGGAACGGGCGTCGCGTCGGTGATGCTTTGCACGCGGAAGCCGGCGGCATTCAAGGCACGCACGGCGGACTCACGGCCAGGACCGGGGCCCTTGACCAGCACGTCTACGTTTTTCACACCATACTCGGCTGCAGCAGTCGCTGCACGCTCGCTTGCCACTTGGGCAGCGAACGGGGTGCTCTTACGAGAACCACGAAAACCCGAACCACCGGCAGTCGCCCAAGAGAGAGCGTTGCCCTGGCGGTCTGTGATCGTCACGATCGTGTTGTTAAAAGAGGCATGGATGTGGGCAACCGCATCCACTACCTGCTTTTTCACCTTTTTACGGTTACTACGCGGGTTAGCCATGTTGATGTTTCTTCCTGTCTAAACGCCAGTACGTGCGTATTATTTACGAATTGGCTTACGCGGTCCCTTACGGGTGCGCGCGTTGGTCTTGGTACGCTGACCACGCAGCGGAAGACCACGACGATGGCGCAGACCACGGTAGCAACCCAAGTCCATGAGACGCTTGATGTTCAAGGTCACATCACGACGAAGGTCGCCTTCAACGGTATATTTGCCGACTTCAGTACGCAGCGTATCCAGCTCATCGCTGGACAGGTCCTGAATCTTGGTGGTCGGCGCAATGCCGGCTGCAGCACAGACTTCTTGTGCGCGAGTACGGCCAATCCCGAAGATATAGGTCAGCGAGATCGCCGCATGCTTGTTGTCCGGGATATTGACGCCTGCAATACGGGCCATCAGCTTACTCCGAAATTTGAGCGGCTTGCTCGATTGGTCATCTGTAAAAGGCGCAATAGCATACCCCTTTGTCCCGATGAGGACAAGGGGTATGCCGGCGCCCGCTTCAGGCCAGGGCTTATTAGCCCTGGCGCTGCTTGTGCCGCGGTTCGATGCAGATGACGCGCACAGCGCCATTGCGTCGAATGATCTTGCAGTTACGGCACATTTTCTTGACGGAAGCTCGAACTTTCATCGTTCTCTCCATTACGCGGCCGGCTGCGCCTTAGCGCATGATGCCGCCGCTACCGTAGCCTTTCAGGTTGGACTTCTTCATCACTGACTCGTACTGGTGCGACATGAGGTGCGACTGCACCTGAGCCATGAAATCCATGATGACCACGACCACGATAAGCAGGGAAGTACCGCCGAAGTAGAAGGGTACCTGCCAAGCCACAACGAGGAACTGGGGCATCAAGGAAACCGCGGTGATGTAGAGGGCACCGAACAGTGTCAGACGGGTCATGACTTTATCGACATAGCGAGCGGTCTGCTCACCAGGACGGATACCCGGGAGGAAGGCGCCCGACTTCTTGAGATTGTCGGCGACATCCTTGGGGTTGAAGACCAGCGCTGTGTAAAAGAAGCAGAAGAATACCACTGCCGCAGCGAAAAGCAAGATGTACAACGGCTGCCCCGGGGCCAGCGACTGCGAGGCCGCCTGCAACCATTGGAAGCCATCCGCCGACCCGACCCACTGGCCGATCGACGCCGGAAACAGCAAGATGCTCGAAGCGAAGATCGCCGGTATGACACCGGCCATGTTGACCTTGAGCGGCAGATAGCTGCTTTGCCCGGCATACATCTTGTTACCCACCTGACGACGCGGATAGTTCACCGTGATGCGGCGTTGGCCGCGCTCGATGAACACCACGAACGCCACGGTGGCGATCGCCAGCACCGTCAGTGCCAGCAGCGGCAATATATTCCATGCACCATCATTACGGGCCAGCTCGAAGGACTGACCGATCGCACTGGGCAATCCTGCAACGATACCCGCAAAAATGATCAGGGAAATGCCGTTGCCGATCCCTTTCTCGGTGATCTGTTCACCCAGCCACATCAGGAACACCGCACCGGCGACGAAAGACACGATCGCCGTGAAGTAGAAGCTGAAATCGCTGGTATAGGTCACGCCTTGCCCGACCAGACCAACTGCCATGCCTGTCGCCTGGATCAGCGCCAGCAACACCGTACCATAGCGTGTGTACTGGCTGATCTTGCGACGGCCGGCCTCACCTTCCTTCTTCAGCTGCTCGAGCTGAGGCGAGGTCGCAGTCAGGAGCTGCATGATGATCGACGCGGAGATGTAAGGCATGATGCCCAGCGCGAGGATACTCATGCGCTCCAGCGCACCACCCGAGAACATGTTGAACAGGCTCAGGATGGTGCCCTGATTTTCCCTGAATAAGGCAGCAAGCTGGTCAGGATTGATGCCAGGCACGGGAATATGTGCGCCAATACGGTACACGACGATGGCAAGGAACACGAAGCGCAAGCGCGCCCAGAGTTCACTCAACCCGCTTCCCATGGCCGGCATGTTTCCTGACTTAGCCATTTATTCCTCTACCTTGCCGCCAGCAGCTTCGATCGCGGCGCGGGCACCCTTGGTGACCTTGAGACCACGAACGGTAACCGCCTTGTTCAGTTCGCCGGAGAGGATCACCTTCGCATACTGCGTGGCGTCCTTGAGCACGTTGGCCTGCTTGAGCGTGTCCAGGTCGGCGACATCACCTTCGACCTTGGCCAGCTCGGCCAGGCGGACTTCCTCGGACACCAGCGACTTCATGGAAGTGAAGCCAAACTTCGGCAGACGGCGCTGCAGCGGCATCTGACCGCCTTCGAAACCTGGCTTGATGCTGCCACCGGAGCGTGACGTCTGGCCCTTATGGCCACGCCCGCCGGTCTTGCCCAGGCCAGAACCAATGCCGCGACCGACACGCTTCTCGGCGTGCTTGGAACCCGGTGCCGGGCTCAGGCTATTGAGTTTCATGGATTACTCTCCCTCAACACGCACAAGGTAGTTGACCTTGTTCACCATACCGCGTACGGCAGGGGTGTCTTCCAGTTCGACCGTATGACCGATGCGGCGCAGGCCAAGACCTTTCATGGTGGCCTTGTGCTTTTCCAGCACGCCGATGGTGCTACGGGTCTGAGTGACCTTGATCTTTGCTGCCATGGTGCCTTACCCCGCGATCTCTTCGACGGACAGGCCGCGCTTGGCGGCGATGTCATCCGGAGACTGCATGGAGGAGAGACCATTGATGGTCGCACGCACCACGTTCACCGGGTTGGTAGAACCGTAGCACTTGGCCAGGACGTCATGGACGCCGGCCAGTTCGAGTACGGAGCGCATGGCACCGCCAGCAATGATCCCGGTACCTTCGGAAGCCGGCTGCATGTAAACCTTGGAGGCACCGTGACGGGCCTTGACCGGATACTGCAGCGTGCTGCCTTTGAGGCTGACCTTGATCATGTTGCGACGCGCCTGGTCCATGGCCTTCTGGATCGCAACCGGCACTTCGCGCGCCTTGCCACGACCGAAGCCAACACGACCATTACCGTCGCCAACGACGGTCAGAGCGGTAAAGCCGAAGATACGGCCACCCTTGACCACCTTGGCGACACGGTTGACCTGCACCAGCTTCTCTTGCAGATCTCCGCCGTTCTGTTCGTTCTTCGCCATCGTAAAACCCTTTAGAATTCCAGGCCGCCTTCACGAGCGGCGTCGGCCAGGGCCTTGACGCGGCCGTGGTATTTGAACCCGGCACGATCGAAGGCTACCTGAGTGATGCCTGCTTCCTTGGCGCGCTCAGCAATCAGCGCACCCACCTTGGCGGCGGCGTCGGCGTTACCGGTACCACCTTCACGCAGGCTCTTGTCCAGCGTGGAAGCACTGGCGAGCACCTTGCCACCATCCGGCGAGATGATCTGCGCGTAGATGTGACGCGGGGTACGGTTGACGCACAGGCGATACACGCCCAGCTCGCGAATCTTGGCGCGAGCACGGCGGGCACGACGGAGACGAGATTCTTTCTTCGCGTTCATAACCCTGCCTTACTTCTTCTTGGCTTCTTTGCGGCGGACCTGCTCGTCGCCGTACCGGATACCCTTGCCCTTGTAGGGTTCGGGCGGACGGAAGGCGCGGATTTCCGCCGCGACCTGGCCGAGCTGCTGCTTGTTCGCGCTCTTGAGCACGATGGTGGTGTTCTTGGGCGTTTCCGCCGTGACACCTTCAGGCAGCGTGTATTCGACCGGGTGCGAGAAGCCGAGTGTCAGGTTGAGCGTCTTGCCACTTGCCTGGGCACGATAGCCGACGCCATTGATCTCGAGGGACTTGGTGAAGCCCTCGGAGACACCGGTGACCATATTCTGGACCAGTGCACGTGAGGTACCGACCATTGCCCAGCTCTTGGCGGTCTCGCTCGGAGTGAAGGTCAGTTGGCCTTCCTCCTGACCGATCACCACGTCAGGGTGAACGGTCATGCTCAGTGAGCCCTGGCCACCCTTGACGGTGAGCTGATCGCCGTCGAATTTGACCTCGACGCCGTTCGGCAATTTAACCGGATATTTGGCTACGCGGGACATTCCAAACTCCTAGAATACGGTGCAGAGGACTTCACCACCGACACCAGCATGACGTGCCGCACGATCGGTCATCACGCCCTTGGAGGTGGAAACGATCGCGACACCCAGGCCATCGGCGACTTTCGGCAATGCATCCTTGCCCTTGTACTGACGCAGGGAAGGCTTGGACACACGCTGAATGTGTTCGATGACCGGCTTGCCCTCAAAGTACTTGAGAGTGACGGACAGTTCGGGCTTGGCACCTTCAGCGACGGTATAGTCGCCAATGTAGCCCTCTTCTTTGAGTACGCGGGCCACTTCTACCTTGAGCTTGGAAGACGGCATGGTAACCGCCTCCTTGGTGGCCATCTGCGCATTGCGGATACGAGTGAACATATCCGCCAGAGTATCTTGCATGCTCATTACGTTGCGCTCCTGATTCTCGACGTGGCGTTACCAGCTGGACTTCTTGAGTCCGGGAACGTCGCCACGCATGGCGGCTTCACGCAGCTTGTTACGGGCCAGCCCGAACTTGTTGTAGTAGCCGTGCGGACGACCGGTCATGCGGCAGCGGTTACGCCGACGAACCGGGCTGGAGTCGCGCGGCAACGACTGCAGCTTGAGCTGGGCGTCGAAGCGCTCTTCGTCAGAAGTGTCAACACTGTTGATAATTGCCTTGAGCTCGGCACGCTTGGCGGCATATTTGTCGACCAGCTTCGCGCGCTTGAGCTCACGCTCTATCATGCTTTTCTTTGCCATGATCCCACCCTTATTTCTTGAACGGGAAGTTCAGCGCGCTCAGCAGCGCACGGCCTTCTTCATCGCTGTTGGCAGTGGTGGTGATAGTGACATCCAGCCCACGAATTCGATCGATCTTATCATACTCGAGCTCGGGGAAGATGATCTGCTCACGCACACCCATTGAATAGTTGCCACGCCCGTCGAACGACTTCGGGTTCAAACCGCGGAAGTCGCGAACACGGGGAATCGCGATGTTGACCAGGCGATCCAGGAAGTCCCACATGCGCTCGCTGCGCAGGGTCACCTTGATCCCGATCGGCCATCCTTCGCGGACCTTGAAGCCAGCGATGGACTTGCGCGCCTTGGTCACCAACGGCTTCTGACCGGAAAGCTTCTCCAGGTCACCGATGGCATTGTCGATCAGCTTTTTGTCGCTGGTCGCGTCGCCGATACCCATGTTCAGGGTCACCTTGGTGATCCGGGGCACCTGCATCACGTTGGCGTAGCTGAACTGCTCTTGGAGTTGAGCCACCACCTCGTTCTGATAACGTTCTTTCAAGTTCGCCATTTTGCTATCCGACTCGCGTTAGGCGTCGATCTGCTTCTGCGTCGACTTGTAGATACGTACCTTGGTACCGTCTTCCGACATCTGGAAGCCGACGCGATCCGCTTTGCCGGTCTCCGCATTGAAGATGGCCACGTTGGACGCGTGAATCGGAGCCTCGCGCTCGACGATACCCCCCTGGTTGCCCAGCATGGGGTTGGGCTTGGTGTGACGCTTGATCATGTTCACACCCGACACGACATAGCGACCGTCCTTGAGGACGCGCTTGATCGTGCCACGCTTACCCTTGTCCTTGCCGGCAATGACGATCACTTCATCGTCACGTTTGATCTTTTGCATATCCGCCTCGCTCCTTACAGCACTTCAGGCGCCAAGGAAATGATCTTCATGAACTTCTCGGTACGAAGCTCACGAGTTACCGGCCCGAAGATACGGGTACCGATCGGCTGTTCGTTGGTGTTGTTCAACAAAACCGCCGCATTTCCATCGAAGCGAATCAGCGAACCGTCGGGACGACGGATACCGCTGCGCGTACGCACCACGACCGCTTTCATGACCTGGCCTTTCTTGACCTTGCCACGCGGAATGGCTTCCTTCACCGTTACCTTGATGATGTCACCCACGCGGGCGTAACGGCGGTGAGAACCGCCCAGCACCTTGATGCATTGCACCCGGCGCGCGCCGCTGTTGTCGGCGACATCCAGCATTGTCTGTGTCTGAATCATCGGTTTTCTCCAAACCTAATCTGGCTGCACTGGCTCTTGAGGCGTGTCTCGAACTCAGCCCTTGGACTGTTCGACCACCTCGACCAGCGTCCAGGCCTTTTTCTTCGACAGCGGGCGGCATTCCGCGATGGACACCGTATCGCCCTGCTTCGCCTGGTTCGCCTCGTCGTGGGCGTGCAGCTTGGTGGAGCGCTTAACGTACTTGCCATAGATCGGATGACGCTCGCGGCGTTCGATCATTACGACGATGGACTTGTCCATCTTGTCGCTCACCACCTTGCCGGTGAGCGTACGGGCTTTCTTCTCTTCGGCCATCTCAGTCACCTGCCTTCTCGTTGAGCACAGTCTTCACGCGGGCGATATCCCGGCGTACCTGCTTGAGCAGATGAGTCTGGCTCAGTTGGCCGGTGGCCTTCTGCATGCGCAGGTTGAACTGCTCGCGGAGGAGCTCGAAAAGCTGCTCCTGCAGCGCTTCGACTGACTTTTCACGAATTTCCTGGGCTTTCATCACATCACCGTCCGTTTCACAAAGGTGGTGGATACGGGCATCTTCTGCGCCGCCAGGGAGAACGCTTCACGCGCCAACTCCTCGGAAACGCCTTCGATTTCGTAGAGCACCTTGCCCGGCTGAATCTGGGCGACCCAGTACTCGACGGAGCCCTTACCCTTACCCATACGGACTTCCAACGGCTTGTTGGTAATCGGCTTGTCCGGGAAGACGCGAATCCAGATCTTGCCGCCACGCTTGACGTGACGGGTAATGGCACGACGGCCGGCTTCGATCTGACGGGCGGTGATACGACCGCGACCCGTGGCCTTGAGACCGTACTCGCCGAAGCTCACCTTGCTTCCGCGATGCGCCAGGCCACGGTTGCGGCCCTTCTGCATCTTGCGGAATTTAGTACGCTTGGGTTGCAACATCGACTACATCTCCCCTTACTTGGAACCTTTCTTCTTGGGCGCGGGCTGGCCTTGCGGCTGCTTCTGCTTGGCACGCACCTCTTCGATGCCCCCGAGGATTTCACCCTTGAAGACCCACACTTTGACGCCGATAACGCCATAGGTGGTGTGCGCTTCGTAGGTCGCGTAGTCGATGTCCGCGCGCAGGGTGTGCAGCGGCACACGACCTTCGCGATACCACTCGGTACGTGCGATTTCTGCACCACCGAGGCGGCCGGACAGCTGCACCTTGATGCCGCCGGCACCCAGACGCATGGCGTTCTGGACGGCACGCTTCATGGCGCGGCGGAACATCACGCGGCGCTCCAGCTGGCCGGCGATATTCTGAGCGACGAGCGCTGCGTCGAGTTCGGGCTTGCGAACTTCCTCGATGTTGACGTGAACGGGCACGCCCATCATCTCGGTGACTTCGCGACGCAGACGATCGACGTCCTCACCCTTCTTGCCGATCACGATCCCCGGACGTGCCGTGTGGATAGTGATACGCGCATTATTAGCGGGGCGCTCGATAGTGATGCGGCTCACGGAGGCGTTTTTGAGACGCTGCTCCAGGAAGCGACGCACTTCGAGATCGTTATTCAGCTTGTCGGCATAAGCACCGCGCTCGGCATACCAGACCGATGTATGGTCCTTGACGATACCGAGACGAATGCCTGTCGGATTTACTTTCTGACCCATCTGGTCGACTCCTACTTCTCGGCTACCTTGACGGTGATGTGGCAAGTGCGCTTCAAAATGCGATCCGCACGGCCCTTGGCGCGCGGCTGGATGCGCTTGAGCGTCATGCCCTCATCGACGCAGATGGTCGAGACACGCAGCTCGTCAATGTCCATGCCGTTATTTTCTTCCGCGTTAGCAATGGCGGACTGAAGCACCTTCTTGACCAGCTTGGCAGCCTTCTTCGGTGAGAAGGCCAGCAGGTCGAGCGCCTCGGCGACCGGTTTACCGCGCACCTGGTCAGCCACCAAACGGGCCTTCTGGGCGGATAAACGAGCGCCACGCAGCTTAGCTGTGACTTCCATCTCTCAATCCTCTCTGGCTTACCGTTTGGCTTTCTTGTCCGCCGCATGGCCGCGGTAGGTGCGGGTAGCAGCGAATTCGCCCAGCTTGTGGCCAACCATTTCCTCGGAGACATGCACCGGGACATGTTGGCGACCGTTATGGACGGCAATGGTGAGCCCGACCATGTTGGGCAGGATCATGGAACGACGCGACCAGGTCTTGATCGGTTTGCGGTCGTTCTTCTCCACTGCAGTCTCAACCTTCCTCAGCAGATGAAGGTCAATAAAAGGACCTTTCTTCAGTGAACGTGGCACAGCCGTTACCTCTTAAAGTCTGTTACTTGGCCTTGCGGCGACGAACGATCAGCTTATCGGTGCGCTTGTTCTTGCGGGTCTTGTGGCCCTTGGTCGGGACACCCCACGGCGAGACCGGATGACGACCGCCACTGGTACGGCCTTCACCGCCACCGTGCGGGTGATCCACCGGGTTCATCGCGACACCGCGAACAGTCGGACGCACACCGCGCCAGCGTTTGGCACCGGCCTTGCCCAATTGACGGAGGCTGTGCTCTGAGTTGCTCACTTCGCCGAGGGTGGCACGGCACTCGGCCAGTACCTTGCGCATCTCGCCGGAGCGCAGACGCAGGGTGGCGTAGTTGCCTTCGCGAGCGACCAGCTGGGCGCTGGCACCGGCACTGCGAGCGATCTGCGCACCCTTGCCGGGCTTGAGCTCGATGCAGTGTACGGTGGAGCCCACCGGGATATTGCGCAGCGGCAGGCAATTGCCCTTCTTGATCGCTGCATTGACACCGGACTCGAGCTTGTCGCCAGCGCTCACGCCCTTGGGCGCGATGATGTAGCGGCGCTCGCCGTCCATGTACTTCAGCAGGGCAATGTGTGCACTGCGGTTCGGGTCGTGTTCCAGGCGCTCGACGATGGCCGGAACGCCATCCTTGGTGCGCTTGAAGTCGACCAGACGATAGTGCTGACGGTGCCCACCGCCCACGTGGCGGGTGGTGATGCGACCGTGGTTGTTACGGCCACCAGACTTGGACTGTTTTTCGAGCAGCGGCGCGTAAGCGCGGCCCTTGTACAGTTCCTCGCCAACGATCTTGACGACGTGGCGACGACCGGCGGATGTGGGTTTGGTCTTAACTACTGCCATGATCCGTACTCCTGCCCTTATTCGGCGCCAGAGAAGTCTTCGAGGGTCTCGCCCGCAGCCAGCTTAACGTAGGCTTTGCGGTAGCCCTTGCGCAAACCAGTGCCATGCACGGTACGCTTGGTCTTGCCCTTCATGTTCAGGACCTGAACCCGATCGACCTTCTTGCCGAAGAGCGCCTCGACGGCCTTCTTGATCTCGGGCTTGGTTGCGTCCTGGGCCACCTTGAACACGTACTGGTTGTTTTCGGCGGCGAATGCGGCCTTCTCGGTCATGTGCGGGCCGAGCAGAACCTTGAATACGCGTTCCTGGTTCATGCCAACTTCTCCTCGAATTTGCGCAGAGCGGAGACGGTGACCAGCACCTTGTCAAAGGCAACCAGACTCACCGGATCGGCAGCGGCGACATCCACGACATCCACGTTGGGAATGTTGCGTGCGGCCAGATAAAGCTTCTCGTCGACTTCCTCGGTGACGATAAGCACCTTCTCCAGACCCAGCTCCTTGAGCTTGGCAACCAACTGCTTGGTCTTCGGCGCATCAACGACGAACTCCTCGACGGCCACCAGGCGCTCCTGGCGAACCAGCTCCGAGAGGATCGAACGCATCGCTGCGCGATACATCTTGCGGTTGACCTTCTGGGTGTAATCCTGCGGACGCGCCGCAAAGGTCACACCACCGCTGCGCCAGATCGGCGAACGGATGGTACCGGCGCGGGCACGGCCGGTACCCTTCTGACGCCACGGCTTCTTGCCACCGCCGCTGACTTCAGAACGGGTCTTCTGGGCGCGAGTACCCTGACGACCACCCGCCAGATAGGCAGTGACCACCTGGTGAACCAGCGCCTCATTGAATTCTTTGCCAAAGGTTGCGTCGGCGACTTCGACGGTACCGCCGGCACCTGCAAGATTCAGATTCATCGGTAATTACCCCTCAGCGAGCTTTCACGGCACTGCGAACGATCACGTCGCTACCCGGTGCACCGGGAACAGCGCCCTTGACGAGCAGCAGGTTACGTTCAGCATCGACGCGTACGACTTCCAGGCTCTGGACGGTGGTACGGGCATTGCCCATCTGACCGGCCATCTTCTTGCCCTTGAATACGCGACCCGGGGTCTGACACTGGCCGATGGAGCCAGGCGCACGGTGGGACAGAGAGTTGCCGTGGGTCATGTCCTGGGTACGGAAATTCCAGCGCTTAACGGCGCCTTGATAACCCTTACCCTTGGAGGTGCCGGTCACATCGATCTTCTGACCAGCTTCAAAGAGGGATACGGTGAGTTCGCCACCCACTTGCGGAGCGTCTTCGCCTTCGGACAGGCGAAACTCCATCAGTGAACGGCCAGCCTCGACACCTGCCTTGGCGTACTGGCCTGCAGCCGCCTTGCTCAGGTGCTTGGACTTGCGGGAGCCGGTCGTTACCTGAATCGCGCTATAGCCGTCGGTTTCGACGTTCTTGACGCGAGTCACGCGATTAGGCTCAACCTCGATAACGGTTACGGGCACGGAGGCGCCATCTTCGGTGAAGATGCGGGTCATACCGCTCTTCTTACCGACTAAACCGATAGTCATGTTCAGTCTCCTATAGTGTACGGGGCTATCACCCGCTATGGCTGCCCTTTCCAGAGCATTCCACTAGCACATTGTGTGACGCCATCCCGGCGTGGCGACCATGCTGCCTCTAGGCAGCCTGCCGCAAGTGTCTAGTGTGGATTAATCGAGCTTGATCTGTACGTCCACGCCAGCAGCGAGGTCGAGTTTCATCAGCGCATCGACGGTCTTTTCCGTCGGCTCGACGATATCGAGCACGCGCTTGTGTGTGCGAATTTCGTACTGGTCGCGCGCGTCTTTATTGACGTGCGGAGAGATCAGTACGGTATAACGCTCACGATTGGTCGGCAGCGGAATCGGTCCACGCACCTGAGCCCCAGTTCGCTTCGCGGTATCCACGATTTCTTGAGCGGACTGATCGATCAGGCGGTGGTCGAAGGCTTTCAACCGAATGCGAATCTTCTGGTTCTGCATTAGCCCTAAACTCCAATGGATGTCGACGGCCTTCGCCGCCTACCCACGCATTTAAAGGATGCGCATTATAGGCATGCAGACTTGCAGAGTCAAACATGCGCAGAAAGGGGGCTCCTTGTGGAGCCCCCTTCGATCATCTGAAGTCCAGGACTTACTGGATGATCTTGGCGACGACACCGGCGCCAACGGTACGACCGCCTTCGCGGATAGCGAAGCGCAGGCCGTCTTCCATGGCGATCGGTGCAATCAGGGTGACGGTCATCTGGACGTTGTCGCCAGGCATGACCATCTCGACGCCTTCCGGCAGCTCACAGGTACCGGTTACGTCGGTGGTACGGAAGTAGAACTGCGGACGATAGCCCTTGAAGAACGGCGTGTGACGACCACCTTCCTCCTTGGACAGGATGTAGACTTCGGATTCGAAGACGGTGTGCGGAGTAATGGAACCCGGCTTGGCCAGGACCTGACCACGCTCGACGTCGTCACGCTTGGTACCACGCAGCAGAGCACCGATGTTCTCGCCAGCACGACCTTCGTCGAGCAGCTTGCGGAACATTTCGACACCGGTAACGGTAGTCTTGGTGGTGTCCTTGAGACCGACGATCTCGACTTCGTCACCGGTGCGAACGATACCGCGCTCGACACGGCCGGTCACGACGGTACCGCGACCGGAGATGGAGAACACGTCTTCGATCGGCATCAGGAACGGCTGGTCGATGGCACGCTCCGGCTCCGGGATGTACTCGTCTAGCGCCTTGATCAGGTTGGCAACGGCAGTGGTACCCATGCCGTTGTCATCCTTGCCTTCGAGAGCCATCAGTGCAGAACCGATGATGATCGGCGTGTCGTCACCCGGGAAGTCGTACTCGCCGAGAAGTTCGCGAACTTCCATCTCGACCAGTTCGAGCAGCTCTTCGTCATCGACCATGTCGGCCTTGTTCAGGAACACGACGATGTATGGAACGCCAACCTGGCGAGACAGCAGGATGTGCTCGCGAGTCTGCGGCATGGGGCCGTCAGCGGCAGAACAGACCAGAATAGCGCCGTCCATCTGGGCAGCACCGGTGATCATGTTCTTGACGTAGTCAGCGTGCCCCGGGCAGTCGACGTGGGCGTAGTGACGCGTCTCGGACTGGTACTCGACGTGAGCAGTCGCGATGGTGATACCACGCTCACGCTCTTCCGGAGCGTTGTCGATGGTATCGAAGGCGCGCCAGTCACCACCGAATACCTCGGCGGAGACACGGGTCAGAGCTGCAGTCAGCGTGGTCTTGCCGTGGTCGACGTGACCGATGGTACCGACGTTGACGTGCGGTTTGGAACGCTCAAATTTTTCCTTAGCCACTGCTATAACCTCTTTACGTTAGCTAACGGTTAACCGTTCTGGTTGATGACGGCTTCGACGACGCTGGACGGCGCCTCTTCGTAATTCGCAAACTCCATAGTGTAGCTTGCGCGGCCCTGGGTCTGAGAACGCAGATCGGTCGCATAACCGAACATCTCAGCCAACGGAACCGTGGCACGGATGATCTTGCCGGAAGAAGAGTCATCCATACCCTGCACAAGGCCACGACGACGATTCAGGTCGCCCATGACATCACCCATGAAATCTTCGGGGGTCACGACCTCTACCTTCATCACCGGCTCAAGCAGGACTGCCTTGGCCTTGCGAGCACCTTCCTTGATCGCCATGGAAGAGGCGATCTTGAACGCGGTCTCGTTAGAGTCCACGTCGTGGTAGGAACCGTCGAACAGCGTAACCTTGACGTCAATCATCGGGTAACCCGCGATGACACCGTTCTGCAGCTGCTCATAGGCCCCTTTCTCGACGGCCGGCACGTATTCCTTGGGAACCACGCCACCGACGATCTCGGACGCGAACTTGAAGTGCATCTCCTCGTCCTCGCCCTTGTCTTCGGCCGTCAGCGGCTCGATGCGCAGGTATACGTGACCGTACTGACCGCGACCGCCCGACTGACGTACGAACTTGCCTTCCTGCTCGACCGAATGGCGAATGGTCTCGCGATAGGCCACCTGCGGCTTGCCGATATTGGCCTCGACCTTGAACTCGCGACGCATGCGGTCGACGATGATATCGAGGTGCAGCTCACCCATGCCGGAGATGATGGTCTGTCCGGTTTCCTCGTCGGTCTTGACGCGGAAAGACGGATCTTCCTGAGCCAGCTTGCCCAGTGCTACGCCCATCTTCTCCTGGTCAGCCTTGGACTTCGGCTCCACCGCCACGGAGATGACCGGATCCGGGAACTCCATGCGCTCAAGAACGATCTTCTCGTTGATGTCGCACAGCGTATCGCCGGTGGTGACATCCTTAAGGCCGATACAGGCCGCGATGTCGCCGGCCAGAACTTCCTTGATCTCTTCGCGGGAGTTGGCATGCATCTGGACGATACGGCCGACGCGCTCTTTCTTCTGCTTGACAGAGTTATAGACGCTATCGCCGGACTTCAACACCCCGGAATAGACCCGGATGAAGGTCAGGGTACCGACGAACGGGTCGGTGGCGATCTTGAAGGCCAGAGCAGCGAAAGGCGCGCTGTCGTCGGCCTCACGCGTCGCAATGGTGCCATCCTTGTCGTCCAGCTCACCCTCGATGGCCTTGACCTCGGTGGGCGACGGCATGTACTCGATAACACCGTCCAGCACTGCCTGCACGCCCTTGTTCTTGAACGCGGAACCACAGGTGATCAGAACGATTTCGTTATCTAGGGTACGACGACGCAGGCCGGCCTTGATGTCTTCCTTGGAGAGCTCACCCTCTTCGAGGTACTTGTCCATGAGCTCTTCGGACGCCTCGGCTGCCGCCTCGACCATCTCTTCGCGATACTTTTCAGCGGTTTCCTGCAGCTCGGCCGGAATGTCGACGAGCTCGTAGTTCATGCCGAAGTTATCTTCGTCCCAAAGAATGGCCTTCATCTCGATCAGATCGATGACGCCCTTGAAGTCCTCTTCCGCGCCCCAGTTGATCTGGATCGGCACGGCGTTGGCGCCCAGGCGCTGCTTGAGCTGATCGACGACCATGAAGAAGTCGGCACCGGCGCGGTCCATCTTGTTGACGAACACCATGCGCGGAACTTCGTACTTGTTGGCCTGGCGCCAGACGGTTTCCGTCTGCGGCTGCACACCGGAAGAACCACACAGCACGACCACGGCGCCGTCGAGGACACGCAGCGAACGCTCGACCTCAATGGTGAAGTCGACGTGCCCGGGCGTATCGATGATGTTGATACGATGCTCGTCGAACTGCTTGCTCATGCCCTGCCAGAAGCAGGTAGTCGCCGCCGAGGTGATAGTGATACCACGCTCTTGCTCCTGCTCCATCCAGTCCATGGTGGCTGCGCCTTCATGAACCTCGCCAACCTTGTGAGACAGGCCGGTATAGAACAGGACACGCTCGGTAGTGGTGGTCTTCCCGGCGTCGACGTGAGCAACGATACCGATATTGCGGTAACGCTTAAGCGGAGTCTTGCGTGCCACGATGGAATTCCCCGTTGGTTAGAAGCGGTAGTGTGAGAAGGCCTTGTTGGCTTCTGCCATGCGATGCACGTCTTCACGCTTCTTCACAGCAGCGCCCTTGCCTTCGGAGGCGTCCAGCATTTCGCCAGCCAGACGCTGCACCATGGTTTTCTCACCACGGTTACGGGCAGCATCGACCAGCCAGCGCATGGCCAGCGCCTGGCGACGCGACGGACGTACTTCCACGGGCACCTGGTAGGTCGCACCACCGACACGGCGGGATTTGACCTCGACCATCGGCTGGATGGCTTCCAGCGCCTTGTCAAAGATGTCCAGCGGCTCGTCTTTTCCACGTTCGGCAACCCGGTCGAGCGCGCCGTAAACGATGCGCTCGGCTACAGACTTCTTGCCGCTGATCATCAGGTGGTTCATGAACTTCGCCAGGCGCTCGCTTCCGAATTTCGGATCCGGAAGTATCTCGCGCTTAGCAGCAACTCTTCTTCTAGGCATGATAAGCCCTCGGTTGAAGGGTCCTTCAGGTAAACCCGAGATTCCCGCCCGCCATGCGAGCGACACTCGACCTTACTCTTATCTGACCATTGTGACGTAGGAGTAAACGGCGTCCGGCATCAGGCCTTGGGACGCTTGGTACCGTACTTGGAACGGCCCTGCTTACGGTTCTGTACACCGGAGGTGTCGAGGGCGCCGCGAACGGTGTGATAACGCACACCCGGCAAGTCCTTGACACGGCCGCCACGAATCAGGACCACGGAGTGTTCCTGCAGGTTGTGGCCTTCACCGCCGATGTAGGAAGTGACTTCATACCCGTTGGTCAGACGAACGCGGCACACCTTACGCAGTGCGGAGTTCGGCTTCTTCGGGGTAGTGGTATAGACGCGGGTACAAACCCCGCGACGCTGCGGACAGGCCTGCAGCGCCGGCACATCGCTCTTGGCGACCGGGCGCTTGCGCGGCTTGCGCACGAGCTGATTGATCGTTGCCATAGTCTGTAGCTGACTCCAATGGTTGCCTTGCTTCTGCGTCATATAACGCATAGGGGCGCACCCGCCCCACTATTAAAGGCTGCGCATTCTAATGTCTGGTCGCAAGCGACGTCAAGGCCGGCCCCCAGGAAGGACCGGCCAGGACACGCGAACGGCTCGCCTTACAATTCGTCGTCATCCGCATCGAGGGCAGTGAGCTGGGCGCCCAGTTCCGCCTCGACATCGTATGCCGACGGATGGAGCGTGCGCTCGGCTTCCTCGCGCTTGCGACGACGCTCCGCATGGTGGGTCAGGCCGGTACCGGCCGGGATCAGACGTCCCACCACCACGTTTTCCTTCAGGCCGCGCAGGTAATCGCGCTTGCCGGTGACCGCCGCTTCGGTCAGCACGCGGGTCGTCTCCTGGAAGGAGGCCGCAGAGATGAACGATTCGGTCGCCAGCGACGCCTTGGTGATACCCAACAGGACGCGCTCGTACTTGGCCGGGAACTTGTCCTGCTCGGCCAGACGTGAATTTTCCTCGAGCACGCGCACCAACTCGACCTGATCCCCCGGAATGAAGCTGGAATCGCCGGAGTCGGTGATCTCCACCTTACGCAGCATCTGACGCACGATGACTTCGATGTGCTTGTCGTTGATGCCCACACCCTGGAGGCGATAGACCTCCTGGATCTCGGTGGTGATGTACTTGGCCAACTCCGCCACGCCCAACAGCCGCAGAATATCGTGCGGGTTGCTCGGCCCGTCGGAGATCACCTCGCCCTTCTCGACGCTCTCGCCCTCGAACACCGCGATCTGACGCCACTTGGGAATCAGCAGCTCGAACGGATCGCCGGATTCCGGGGTAATCGTCAGACGGCGCTTGCCCTTGGTCTCCTTGCCGAAGCTGACCACACCGCTGATTTCCGCCAGAATCGCCGGCTCCTTCGGTTTGCGCGCCTCGAACAGATCGGCGACACGCGGCAGACCCCCGGTGATGTCCTTGTTGCTCGACGCCTCGACCGGAATACGTGCAATGACTTCACCGACACCGATCTGGGCGCCGTTCTCCGCAGAGACGATGGCACGCCCGGGCAACAGATACTGCACCGGCGTGTTGGAGCCCGGCAGCGTGACGTACTCGCCCGCTTCGTCGGTGAGCATGATCATCGGACGCTTGTCGCGACCTGCCGCCGGCCGCGAGGCCGCCTCGATCACTTCGATGGACGACAGGCCGGTCATCTCATCCACGCTGCGGTGGATGGTGATGCCTTCGTCCATGTCGATGAACTGCGCCTTGCCCTGCACCTCGGCGACGACCGGGTGAGTGTGCGGATCCCACTTGGCCACGGCCTGGCCGGCATCGACGTGATCGCCGTCCTTGACCGACAGCTCGGCGCCATAGGGCAGCTTGTAGTACTCGCGCTCACGACCATGCTCGTCGGCGACTGCCAGGGCACTGGAGCGTGATACCACCACCAGCTTGCCGTCGGCACGCTCGACGTGCTTGATGTTGTGCAGGCGCACCCTGCCACCGTGCTTGACCTGTACGCTATCCACCGCGGATGCCCGCGAGGCCGCCCCACCGATGTGGAACGTACGCATGGTCAGCTGGGTACCCGGCTCACCGATCGACTGAGCGGCGATGACACCCACCGCTTCGCCGGTGTTGACCTGATGCCCACGTGCCAGATCGCGCCCGTAGCACGCGGAACACACCCCGTGCGGCGTTTCGCAGGCGATGGTGCTGCGTACCACGATCTCGTCGACACCCATGGTGTCGAGCTGCTCGCACCACGCTTCGTCGAGCAGCGTGCCGCGCGGAATCAGCACTTCTTCGCTCGCCGGATCGATGACGTCCTGCGCCACCACACGCCCCAGCACACGCTGCGCCAGGGAGACGATGATGTCGCCGCCCTCGATGACCGGATGCAGGGTCAGGCCTTCTTCGGTACCACAGTCGGGCTGGGTAATGACCAGATCCTGCGCCACGTCGACCAGACGACGTGTCAGGTAACCGGAGTTGGCGGTCTTGAGCGCCGTATCCGCCAGGCCCTTACGTGCACCGTGTGTGGAGATGAAGTACTGGAGTACGTTCAGACCTTCACGGAAGTTGGCCACGATCGGCGTCTCGATGATCGAGCCATCCGGCTTGGCCATCAGGCCACGCATACCTGCCAGCTGGCGAATCTGGGCCGCACTACCACGCGCCCCGGAATCGGCCATGATGAACACGCTGTTGAACGAGTCCTGCTCGACCTCTTCGCCCTGACGGTTAACGACGGTCTCCTTGGAGATGCCCGCCATCATCGCCTTGGCCACCTTGTCGTTGGCCTTGGACCAGATGTCGATGACCTTGTTGTACTTCTCGCCTGCGGTCACGAGACCGGAAGAGAACTGGTCCTCGATCTCCTTGACCTCGTCCTCGGCCGCATCGACGATCGCCTTCTTCTCGTCGGGAATGACGAAGTCGTTGACGCCGATGGAAGCGCCGGACCAGGTCGCCAGACGGAAGCCGGTATACATCAGCTGGTCGGCAAAGATCACCGCATCCTTGAGCCCGCTGCGGCGATAGACCTCATTGATCAGACGCGAGATCGCCTTTTTCTTCATCGGCTGGTCGACCAGCTCGAACGGCACGCCCTTCGGCAGGATGCGGAACAGCATGGCACGACCGACCGTGGTGTCGAAGATGGACCGCTTCTCGACCAGCTCGCCATCCTCTTCTTCGGCCAGATACTCGGTCAGGCGGACCTTGACGCGGGCATGCAGCGACACGCTCTGGGTACCGAAGGCACGCTCGACCTCATTGAGGTTGGCGAACACCATCCCTTCACCCTTGGCACCGATGCGCTCACGGGTCATGTAGTACAGTCCCAGGACGACGTCCTGCGACGGCACGATGATCGGCTCGCCATTGGCCGGCGACAGCACGTTGTTGGTCGCCATCATCAGCGCACGCGCCTCGAGCTGGGCTTCCAGCGTCAAGGGCACGTGAACGGCCATCTGGTCACCGTCGAAGTCGGCATTGTAGGCGGCACACACCAGCGGATGCAGCTGGATCGCCTTACCCTCGATGAGCATCGGCTCGAAGGCCTGGATGCCCAAACGGTGCAGGGTCGGTGCACGGTTGAGCAATACCGGGTGCTCGCGGATGACATCGGCGAGGATATCCCAGACTTCCGGAAGTTCGCGCTCGACCATCTTCTTGGCCGCCTTGATCGTCGAGGCGTACCCCTGCGACTGCAGCTTGGAATAGATGAACGGCTTGAACAGCTCGAGCGCCATCTTCTTGGGCAGACCGCACTGGTGCAGACGCAGGGTCGGGCCCACGGTGATGACCGAACGACCGGAATAGTCGACACGCTTACCCAGCAGGTTCTGACGGAAACGCCCCTGCTTACCCTTGATCATGTCGGCCAGCGACTTCAGCGGACGCTTGTTCGAACCAGTAATGGCCCGGCCGCGACGGCCGTTGTCGAGCAGCGCATCGACCGATTCCTGCAGCATCCGCTTCTCGTTGCGCACGATGATGTCGGGCGCATTGAGATCGAGCAACCGCTTGAGGCGGTTGTTACGGTTGATGACGCGGCGATACAGATCGTTGAGATCCGAGGTCGCGAAGCGGCCACCGTCGAGCGGGACCAGAGGACGCAGATCCGGTGGCAGCACCGGCAGCACTTCCATGACCATCCACGCCGGCGCATTGCCGGAATTGTAGAAGGCTTCCAGCAGCTTCAGGCGCTTGGAAAGCTTCTTGATCTTGGTCTCGGAGTTGGTCTGCGGAATTTCCTCGCGCAGACGCTCGATCTCCTCGCCCAGCTCGATGTCCTTGAGCAGCGCCTGGATCGCCTCGGCGCCCATGCGCGCATCGAAATCGTCGCCGAACTCTTCGAGCGCCTCGAAGTACTGTTCGTCGTTGAGCAGTTGACCACGCTCGAGCGTCGTCATGCCCGGATCGATGACCACGAAGCTTTCGAAATAGAGCACACGCTCGATATCGCGCAGGGTCATGTCCAGGAACATGCCGATACGCGACGGCAGCGATTTCAAGAACCAGATGTGCGCCACCGGCGAGGCCAGTTCGATATGGCCCATGCGCTCGCGACGAACCGCCGCTTTGGTGACTTCGACGCCGCACTTCTCGCAGATGATGCCGCGGTGCTTCATGCGCTTGTACTTGCCGCACAGGCACTCGTAGTCCTTCACCGGCCCGAAGATCTTGGCGCAGAACAGGCCGTCACGCTCGGGCTTGAAGGTACGATAGTTAATGGTTTCCGGCTTCTTGACCTCACCATAGGACCAGGAGCGGATCATGTCCGGCGACGCGAGGGTAATCTTGATCGCGTCGAACTCTTCGGACTGTGCCTGCGATTTGAGGACTTTCACCAAATCTTTCATGGGGTCGGCTCCGTTGCGGAGTTGTCATGAGCGGGACCCGAGTTTCCGGGTCCCGCGGACCATCATTCTTCAGCGTCCGGCGTTTAGCCTTCCAGCTCGATATCGATGCCCAGCGAGCGGATTTCCTTCACCAGTACGTTGAAGGACTCCGGCATGCCTGCCTGCATGGAGTGATCGCCGTCGACGATGTTCTTGTACATGCGGGTACGCCCTTCCACGTCGTCGGACTTGACGGTGAGCATCTCCTGGAGCGTGTAGGCTGCGCCATACGCCTCGAGCGCCCACACCTCCATCTCACCGAAGCGCTGTCCACCGAACTGCGCCTTGCCGCCCAGCGGCTGCTGAGTGACCAGCGAGTAGGAGCCGGTGGAACGTGCGTGCATCTTGTCGTCCACCAGGTGGTTGAGCTTGAGCATGTACATGTAACCTACAGTGACCGGGCGGTCGAACTTCTCGCCGGTACGGCCATCGTAGAGATCCATCTGGCCCGACTCGGGCAGATCGGCCAACGTCAGCAAGCCCTTGATCTCCTGCTCCTTGGCGCCGTCGAAGACCGGCGAAGCCATGGGTACGCCACCGCGCAGGTTCTTGGCCAGGGCGATCACTTCCTCGTCACTCAACGAGGCGATGTCCTCCTGGCGAGTCCCCGCCGTGTTGTAGACCTTGCCCAGGAACTCGCGGATCTCGGCAACCTGCTGTTCGCGGGCGTCACGCAACATGGCGTCGATTTTCACGCCAAGGCCACGAGCCGCCATGCCCAGGTGGGTCTCGAGGATCTGCCCGACGTTCATGCGTGACGGTACGCCCAGCGGGTTGAGGACCACGTCGACCGGCTCGCCCTGATCGTCGAACGGCATGTCCTCGATCGGCATGATCGCCGAGATGACGCCCTTGTTACCGTGGCGCCCGGCCATCTTGTCACCCGGCTGGATACGACGCTTGACCGCCAGATACACCTTGACGATCTTGAGCACGCCCGGCGCCAGGTCGTCGCCCTGGGTAAGCTTGCGCTTCTTGTCCTCGAAACGCTCGTCCATCTCCTTGCGGCGATTCTCGAGCTGCTCGTCGGCCTGGGCCAGTAGCTCGTTGAGCGCCTCGTCCTGCAGGCGCAGCTTGAACCACTGCTGACGCGGCAATTCTTCGAGATACTCATCGGAGAGCTCGTCGCCCTTCTTGAGCTTGGGTCCACCGTTGACTACCTGGCCGGACAACTGGCGCTTGAGACGCTCGAAGGTGGCGTCCTCGGCGATGCGGTAGGTCTCCTGCAAGTCCTTGCGCACTTCGTCGAGCTGCATCTGCTCGATGGACAGTGCCCGCGAGTCCTTTTCGACGCCGTCACGGGTGAATACCTGTACGTCGATCACGGTACCCTTCATGCCGGTCGGCGCACGCAGCGAGGTATCCTTCACGTCGGATGCCTTTTCGCCGAAGATCGCGCGCAACAGCTTCTCTTCCGGCGTCAGCTGGGTTTCGCCCTTGGGCGTGACCTTGCCGACCAGGATATCGCCAGGACCGACTTCGGCACCGATATAGACCACCCCGGCCTCGTCCAGCTTGGACAGCGCAGACTCGCCGACGTTGGGAATGTCGGAGGTGATTTCCTCGGCACCCAGCTTGGTGTCGCGAGACACGCAGGTCAGTTCCTGGATATGAATGGTGGTGAAGCGATCTTCCTGCACCACACGTTCAGAGACCAGGATCGAGTCCTCGAAGTTGTAACCGTTCCAAGGCATGAACGCGATGCGCATGTTCTGACCAAGGGCCAGATCGCCCATGTCGACGGACGGACCGTCGGCCAGGATGTCACCGCGCGCCACGACGTCGCCCGGACGCACGATGGGCCGCTGATTCATGCACGTGTTCTGGTTGGAACGTACGTACTTGGTCAGGTTATAGATATCGACGCCGGCTTCGCCGCCGATGATCTCATCCTCATTGATACGCACCACGATACGCTTGGCGTCGACCGAGTCGATCACTCCGCCACGACGCGCCACGGCACACACACCGGAATCGCGCGCCACGAAGCGCTCCATGCCGGTACCGACGAGCGGCTTGTCGGCACGCAGGGTCGGCACGGCCTGACGCTGCATATTCGAGCCCATCAGAGCGCGGTTGGCGTCGTCGTGTTCGAGGAACGGAATCAGGGCTGCCGCCACGGACACCACCTGACGCGGCGACACATCCATCAGGGTCACCTTGTCAGGCGCCATGAAGGTGGTCTCGCCACGGTGACGAACCTGTACCAGGTCATCAATCAGCTTGTTGCCTTCGTCGACGGTCGCCGAGGCCTGGGCAATGATGTAATCGCCCTCCTCGATTGCCGACAGATGCACCACCTCGTCGGTCACCTGACGATCCACGACCTTGCGGTACGGTGTTTCGAGGAAACCGTAGCTGTTGGTGTGACTGTAAGTCGCCAGCGAGTTGATCAAGCCGATGTTCGGGCCTTCCGGCGTCTCGATCGGACACAGACGGCCATAGTGAGTGGCGTGAACGTCACGCACCTCGAAGCCAGCGCGCTCGCGGGTCAGGCCACCCGGGCCGAGTGCCGAGACACGACGCTTGTGGGTCACCTCGGAGAGCGGGTTGTTCTGGTCCATGAACTGGGACAGCTGGCTGGAACCGAAGAACTCCTTGACCGCTGCCGCCACCGGCTTGGCATTGATCAGGTCCTGCGGCATCAAGCCTTCGCTCTCCGCCATGGACAGACGCTCCTTGACCGCACGTTCGACACGCACCAGGCCGACACGGAACTGGTTTTCGGCCATCTCGCCGACACAGCGAATGCGGCGGTTGCCCAGGTGATCGATGTCGTCGACGTCACCGAAACCGTTACGAATGGCGATAAGCTCCTTGAGCACGTCAAGGATATCGGCATTGTCGAGGACGCCCGGTCCGGTATCGGCATCGCGGCGCAGACGACGGTTGAACTTCATGCGACCGACACCGGAGAGGTCATAGCGGTCTTCGGTGAAGAACAGGTTGTGGAACAGCGTCTCGGCCGCTTCCTTGGTGGGCGGCTCGCCGGGACGCATCATGCGGTAGATCTCGACCAACGCCTCGAGCTGGGAGCGCGTCGTATCCAGCCTCAGGGTATCGGAGATGAACGAACCGCAATCGAGATCGTTGGTATACAACGTCTCGAGCGTCTTGATGCCTGCCTGGCCCAGCTTCTCGAGCAGGTCGGGAGTGATCTCGCTATTGCATTCGCAGATCAGCTCGCCGGTATTGGGATCGACCTGATCCTTGGCCAGTGTCTTGCCGAACAGATAATCCATCGGCACTTCGAGGCGCTCGAGGCCCGACTTTTCCATCTGCCGGATATGTTTTTGGGTAATGCGTCGGCCTTCCTCGACGATCACGCTACCGTCGACATCCTTGATATCGAAGGTGGCGGTTTCACCGCGCAGGCGCGACGGCACCAGGTCCACGGAGAAGCCGGACTTCTCGATATGGAACGTGCTGGTGTCGAAGAAGGTATCGAGTACCTCCTCGGCGCTCATGCCCAGTGCGCGCAGCAGCACCGTGGCCGGCAGTTTGCGGCGGCGGTCGATGCGCACGAAGACGTTGTCCTTCGGATCGAATTCGAAGTCCAACCAGGAGCCGCGGTAAGGAATGACCCGAGCGGAATACAGCAGCTTGCCCGAGGAGTGGCTCTTGCCTTTGTCATGGTCGAAGAACACGCCCGGCGAGCGATGCAGCTGGGAAACGATGACACGCTCGGTACCATTGACGACGAAGGTGCCGTTTTCGGTCATCAGGGGGATTTCCCCCATGTAGACTTCCTGCTCCTTGATATCCTTGATAGCCTTGTTCGACGATTCCTTGTCGTAGATGATCAGACGAACCTTGACCCGTAACGGCGCCGAATAGGTGACGCCACGCAACTGGCATTCCTTGACGTCGAACGCCGGAGTGCCGAAGCGATAGCTGACGTACTCGAGCGCAGCGTTGCCGGAGAAGCTCTCGATCGGGAATACGGACTTGAAGGCGGCGTGCAGGCCGATATCCAGGCGCGAGTTCGGCGCCCGGTCCTGCTGCAGGAAGTCGTAGTAGGAGTCAAGCTGGATGGCCAGCAAGTAAGGCACATCCATCACTTGGGGCAGTTTGCCGAAATCCTTGCGGATGCGTTTTTTCTCAGTGTATGAGTAAGCCATCTGTATTCCCCAGCTTGTTCACCATGGGTGACCGATGCGTGGTCGGCGCCACCCGACGAGGCATCCCCGTCAGGCGCTGACGGCAAGCCCCGGTAGAGGCTCGCCGTCGGAATTCGTCTAGCGTCTTATCCAAGCGATGACTTTCACGATAGAACGCTAGTGACAACAGAAAAAGGCCGGCAGCGGGCATCCCGCCACCAGCCGTGGAAGCTTACGCAGCGCGCGAAGCCATGGGGCACAAGGGTTACTTGAGCTCCACGGAAGCGCCGGCTTCTTCCAGTTTCTTCTTGGCTGCTTCGGCGTCGTCCTTGGACATCGCTTCCTTGATGGTCGCCGGTGCGCCGTCGACGGCACCCTTGGCTTCCTTCAGGCCGAGACCGGTGATCTCGCGGACGACCTTGATGACGTTGACCTTCTTGTCGCCAGCGGCGGTCAGAACCAGGTCGAACTCGGTCTGCTCTTCAGCAGCAGCGGCATCGCCACCGGCACCCGGGCCAGCCACGACAGCGGCAGCGGCAGAAACGCCGAACTTCTCTTCCATCGCTTCGATCAGCTCAGCGACTTCCATCACGGACATGTCGGCGACGGCGTTGATGATGTCTTCTTTGGTCAGTGCCATGTTTGCTTTCCTAAACTTTGCGGAGCGCGCCCTGGAGTGTTTGCGCTCGATAACTGGGTTGACGAGTCAGGCGACGAGCCGGAAAAGACGCTTATGCGGCTTGTTCCTGCTTCTGGTCGCGCAGAGCGGCGAGGGTACGTACCAGCTTGCCGGCAGAAGCTTCCTTCATGACGGACATCAGCTTGGCAATCGCCTCGTCGTACGTCGGCAGAGTCGCCAGACGATCGAGATCGGAAGCCGGGATCAACTCACCTTCGTAGGCCAGCGCTTTGACTTCGAAGTCCTTCTGTCCCTTGGCGAATTCCTTGAACAAGCGCGCAGCAGCGCCCGGGTGCTCATAGGAAAAAGCCAGCAGGGTCGGACCAGCGAAGGTCTCGTCCAGAATCTCCCAGGGAGTTCCGGACAGAGCGCGACGTGCCAGCGTGTTGCGGACAACACGAATCTGGACGCCATTCTCGCGAGCCTGCTTGCGCAAATCGGTCATTGCACCGACAGACACACCGCGAGAATCGGCAACAACGACGGAGAGAGCAGCCTGAGCGGCTTCACTGACCTCAGCAACTATCGCTTTCTTGCCTTCGAGACCTAGTGGCACAGTGTTCACTCCTTCGTGCCGGGACAGCCGAGGATGTCCCGGTGGTTACCATCTCTCCATTGCCGTTCGGCAAGGGAGGCTTGGGTTGATGGTGCTCACCAGCGTACTGGCGGGGCACACCATCTGCGCAGGCGGCTCTTCATGCACACAGGGTGCGAGCCATTAAGCCGCCCTCAGGCGACGCCTGCGGTCTTTGACGGTGCCCCGCCCGCTTGGCACGGGGACCGCAAAGTTACTGCCAGTTTCCCGTCGATCACACGAATGAGCTGTGATCGACGGTGAGACCCGGCCCCATGGTAGTGGACAGGGTCATTTTCTTGAAATACACACCCTTTGAGGTGCTGGGCTTGAGACGCTTGAGGTCGTTGACCAGCGCATCGAGGTTGCCGCGAATCGCGTCTGACGAGAAGTCGACCTTACCCAGCGTGGTGTGAATGATGCCGTTCTTGTCGGTACGGAAGCGCACCTGACCCGCTTTGGCGTTCTTGACCGCGGTAGCGACGTCGGGGGTCACGGTGCCCACTTTCGGGTTAGGCATCAGGCCGCGCGGGCCGAGAATCTGGCCCAGCTGACCGACGACACGCATGGCATCCGGAGAAGCGATGACGACGTCGAAATCCAGGTTACCCTTTTTCACCTGCTCGGCCAGGTCGTCCATGCCGATAATATCGGCACCGGCTTCCTTGGCGGCATCGGCGTTGGCACCCTGGGTAAAGACGGCAACACGCACGTCCTTGCCGGTACCGTTGGGCATGACGGTTGCGCCACGTACCACTTGATCGGATTTACGCGGATCGACACCGAGATTGATGGCAACGTCCACGGATTCCTTGAACTTGACCTTGGACAGCTCGCCGAGCAGAGAGACCGCTTCCTCGATGCTATAGACCTTGGAGGAATCGACCTTCTCGCGGATCATCTGTGCGCGCTTGGACAGTTTAGCCATGATCAGAGACCCTCCACGTTGAGGCCCATGCTACGGGCGCTACCGGCGATGGTACGCACGGCGGCATCGAGATCGGCAGCCGTCAGATCCGGCTCCTTGGTCTTGGCGATCTCTTCCAGCTGCTCGCGGGTCACGGTCCCGACCTTGGTCTTGTTCGGTTCGCCAGAACCGGACTTGATACCAGCAGCCTTCTTCAACAGGACGGCCGCCGGCGGCGTCTTGGTGACGAAGGTGAAGCTGCGGTCGGAATAGACGGTAATGACCACGGGCGTCGGCAGACCCGGCTCGATATCCTGGGTCTCGGCATTGAATGCCTTACAGAACTCCATGATATTGACACCGTGCTGACCCAGCGCCGGGCCCACGGGGGGGCTAGGGTTGGCCTTGCCAGCTGCAACCTGCAGCTTGATATAGGCCTGGACTTTCTTAGCCATAATGCACTCCAGTTGGGTAATAGCGCCTTTCGGCTCCCCGGGTTAACGGACCTCTACGGGCCCGATGAATAGCTCGCCAGCCTGCTATCAGGCTGGCAATCAATCTTTTTCGACTTGCGCGAACTCGAGCTCGACCGGCGTAGCGCGACCGAAAATCAATACGCTCACCTGCAGACGGCTCTTCTCGTAATTGACTTCTTCGACGACACCGTTGAAATCGGCAAACGGCCCATCGGTAACGCGCACCACCTCGCCCGGCTCGAACAATGTCTTGGGGCGCGGCTTGTCCACGCCCGACTCGACACGGCGCAGGATGGCATCGGCTTCCTTCTTGGTGATCGGCGCCGGCTTTTCCGGCGTACCGCCGATGAAACCCATTACGCGCGGCGTTTCATTGACCAAATGCCAAGTCTGATCGTTCATTTCCATCTCGACCAACACGTAGCCAGGATAGAACTTGCGCTCGCTCTTGCGGCGCTTGCCGTCGCGCATCTCGACGACTTCTTCGGTCGGCACCAGGATCTCGCCAAACTGATCCTCCATGCCATATAGCTTCACGCGCTCGGTCAACGAGCGCATGACATGCTTCTCGAAGCCGGAATAGGCGTGAACGACGTACCAACGCTTGGACATGGATTCTCCTAACCTATGATGCCGGACATCGCCCAGCCAAGAACGGTGTCAATCAACCACAGCATCAAACCGACCAACAGCACGGCCACCAGCACGATCGCCGTCGTCTGGATGGTCTCCTGACGGGTCGGCCAGACGACACGCTGAATTTCCTTGCGTGCACTACGGGCCAGCTCGACGAGGCTACGTCCCTTGGCAGTCGTGAGCGCTACCGCCGCAGCGGCGGCACACAAGGCCACCACGCCCAGAACGCGATAAAGCAGAGCCTGATCGGCAAAATAGCCATTACCGATCACCGCCAACGCAACAAGAATGACGACGACCGCCCACTTGATCCCGTCGTGGCGCGACTCCTGCACCTCGGCGTTATGTTTCATGACGTGGGACTCCTCAAGGCGCGGCAATCGAAAAGACGGAATTGTATGAGAAAAAGCCAGCCTGGGGAAGACTGGCAGGCCAGGAGGGAATCGAACCCCCAACCTGCGGTTTTGGAGACCGCTGCTCTGCCAATTGAGCTACTGGCCTGGAACACTTTCCTACCGCCTCTTGCAGGCGGCCATGCAACAGCGGGCAAGATGATAACGGATAATACCCGTCATGACAACCCCTCACTCACCCACCACTACAGAAAGAAAAGGCGAGCCGCGGCTCGCCTTGAAACTGGAGCTCATGGACGGATTTGAACCGTCGACCTCACCCTTACCAAGGGTGTGCTCTACCCCTGAGCTACATGAGCTTGAAACCTGGAGCGGGCAGCGGGGATCGAACCCGCATCATCAGCTTGGAAGGCTGAGGTTCTACCATTGAACTATGCCCGCCTGCCCTACTCTTGCTATCGACGCGTAGCGCGGCGACATCGAAACTGGTGGAGGGGGAAGGATTCGAACCTTCGAAGCTTTCGCGGCAGATTTACAGTCTGCTCCCTTTGGCCACTCGGGAACCCCTCCAACGTGGCGGCAAATTTTATCATCTCGAAGCGATCTGTCAAGTACTTGTTTCTTCAACACTTGCAGTGCCGGCCCAAGGCCTCAAGACGCGGCGCATTGTGTCAAAGCAGCGTCGAGAATGCAAGCCCTGCGCGGATTCTTTCCAGAGGTGCCGGCAAAGGTACATGCGGCGCTCCCGCCATTCTGCCGGCACGTTCTGCAGCGGTCAGCGGGTAACACGCTTCAAGCCCGGCATAGACCATATCCGGCCAGATGGCATGTGGTACCCGTATCCCTCGCGATACGACCCGGGCATCGCCTCCTGTAAGCAGCAACGGTAACGCCACGCCTTCCCGGTCACAGACTTCCGCATAGATACGATTGACTGCGCTCACCGCTGCCATGTAAATGCCATGATTGACGGCTTCGACGGTGTTCCTGCCGGGAGCCAGTAGCTCATCGGCCTCACTGTCGGGATCTATCGCCACATTGCGCGTGCCCAGCTTGAGGCTTTCCTTCATCAAGCGCAGCCCGGGGATGATGTAGCCTCCCAGATGCCGTCCGCCAGGCAATACAAAGTCGATGGTGATGGCACTGCCACAGTCGACACTGCAGCATCCACCTGTCAGCTGGTAACCGGCCAGCGCGCCCATCCAGCGGTCGACCCCGAGGCGCCCCGGCTCCTCGTAACCGCTGGTTACGCCCAAGGCTTCGCGCACTGAGCGGGCGACATGCACCGCCCCCACCCGGCGCTGCAGCAGCGCTACGGTATCCTCCAGCACAGCACGCCGCGCTACGCTGGAGATACGCACCGCACTAACTACATCCAGATCGGGAATGTCTGCGCCAGGACGCCACTCCTCCCGTGTCCATACAGCCCCTCGCGAACGGATTTCGCTGCTGGAAATGTCTTTGAGGCGCCACTTGGACAGCGTATTACCAATGTCGAGATCGAGGATCATGGACGCCCACGCACGCTGATTTCTCCTCCCACGAGGCGCTGCACCTCGCCATCGCGCCTGACGATCAGATTGCCCGCCGCATCGACCCCATCGGCAATAGCCACATAGCGCCGTGACCCTTGAATGATGTCGACATCCCGCCCTGCATAGGCATTGCGTCGATTCCAGGCTTCCCGCCACGGCTCGAAGCCGGTTTGCTCGAATCCAGAGAGCAAGTCGAGCAGCGCCTCAATCAATTCAGCCGCCAAAACGTTGCGAGACACCCCTTCGGCCTGATCGGCAACGGCAGCGATGGGTTGATCGACGCCTGTACGTAGCGACTCGGGTAACACGACATTGAGGCCGATGCCGATCACCACTTCACAGGGCCCCTCGGCATCACCGCTGAGCTCCAGCAGGATTCCGGCCAGTTTGCCATGGCCACGCTCGGTTACTAGCAAGACATCGTTCGGCCACTTCAGCGCGACCTCGAGACCGTGCTTCTCCAGGATCTCAGCGATTACCACGCCAACCGCCAGACTCAGGCCTTCGAGTACCGACGCCCCACCCTGGAACCGCCAGCCGATAGAAAACAGCAGGCTACGCCCCCATGGACTCATCCACTGGCGTCCGCGCCTGCCCCTGCCTGCCGTCTGGCTCTCCGCCAGGCACACTTCGGCATGCCCCGCTCCGTGCAGGAAGCGATCACGCAGGAATAGATTGGAAGATGGCAGGGACTCTTCGACGAACAACCTGACGAGGTGACGACGCGACTCCCGCGACAAGGCAGCGATGATGGCCGGTCCGTCGAGAAGCTCCATGGGCGAAGTCAGCCGGTACCCCCGGCCTTTGACCGCCTCCAGCGGTATATCCAGGGCCTCGAGCTTCTTGAGCTGTTTCCAGACGGCTGTCCGGGTCACACCGAGGCGTTCTCCCAACTGTTCCCCAGAATGGTAACCGCCATCGCTAAGCAGACGGATCAACTCACCGATCGTCATGTCTTCCGTCCCGTCGAAAAACCGTCATTCTAGCGGAAGCGCCTACCCGGCGGGAACGATAGCGACCAAAGTGGGTCAATCGCAGGATTTTGCTGCGGCCATTTTCCCGATGCGCAAACGAAAAAACCCCAGCCGGTTGGCTGGGGTTTTCGAAAAGATGCCTGACGATGACCTACTCTCGCATGGGGAGACCCCACACTACCATCGGCGCTGAGCGGTTTCACTGCTGAGTTCGGCATGGGGTCAGGTGGGACCCGCTCGCTATGGTCGTCAGGCGTAACCGTGGCGTGCTGCCAGGGGCAGCACCCAAGTACCTGGTGCGCTTTACAACGTGATCAAGCTGACAGCGATACGACTCGCGTATCCGTGTGTCGTGGCGACCGCCACCCGGGCCTGGCAAGGCCCCTTGGGTGTTATATGGTCAAGCCTCACGGACCATTAGTACGGGTTAGCTCAACGCATTGCTGCGCGTCCACATCCCGCCTATCGACCTCGTCGTCTTCGAGGGTCC
>NZ_JAKRFI010000006.1 GCF_022348165.1 Halomonas sp. McH1-25 | reverse complement strand
GCACGCTGATCAACCGCGAATCGGGCGAGAAGCTCAATGCGCTGATCGACGATGCCGTGGCCAAGGGCGCCCGCCTGGCGACGGGCGGCAAGGCCGACGGCGTGATCATGCAGCCGACCCTGATCGACGGCGTGACCGAGACCATGCGCCTGTACCGCGAGGAGTCCTTCGGGCCGGTGGTGGCGATGATGCGCGTGGCCGACGAGGCCGAGGCGGTCCGCGTGGCCAACGACAGCGAGTACGGCCTGTCGGCGGCGGTATTCAGCCGCGACACGGCGCGGGCGATGCGTGTAGCCGGACAGATCGAGTCGGGCATTTGCCACATCAATGCGCCGACCGTGCACGACGAGCCGCAGATGCCGTTCGGCGGGGTCAAGGCCAGCGGTTACGGGCGCTTCGGCGGCAAGGCGGGGATCGAGGAGTTCACCGAATTGCGCTGGATGACCCTGCAGCTCGGCCCGCGCCACTATCCCATTTGAGCGGTCCCATTCAAGCGCCGAGCTGAGGCGGTGAAACACCGGGTATTGCGCAGCAGTGTGAGACAAGGCCTAAGCTGACGACAGGTCCCGCGCCCGGCGGGACCTTTTCGGTACACCGTCATGCTCAGGAGTCGTTATGGACAACGTACGTTCTCGCAAGTCGTCGGGCCTCGGTCGGCTGGCCCTGCTGGGTACGGCCGCCTGGTTCGCCTACGCTGCCTATCAGAAACGCCAGACGCTCAAGGCGCGTCGTTATGGGACCGATGACGTGCCCGTCGCACCGGCACTGTCGCGTAGTGCGCTGGTGGCAGGGATCCTGATGCGCTGGGAGGAGCACGGCGAACGCACCTCGGGCGAGTTGCCCATCGTCATGGTGCATGGTATTCCGACCAATCCGCGTATCTGGCGCTACGTGATTCCGCAGCTCGAGGATTCGGGTTCGCCCCGGCTGGCCTGGGAGATGGTCGGCTATGGCTACTCGATCGATGAAGGCTTGGGACGGGACATCTCGATTCCCGCCCAGGCGGAGTATCTGCAGGCCTGGCTCGAGGCGCAGGGCATCGAGCGGGCGGTCTTCGTCGGGCACGATGTCGGTGGCGGCGTGGTCCAGGCGCTGCTTGCCGCCCATCCCGAGCGCTTTGCCGGTCTGGTACTGGTGGACTCGGTGGCCTTCGACAACTGGCCGGTGCCGATGATGAAACTGGTGCAGCAGAGCCAGTCGATGGTCGACATGCTGCCGCCGGCCGCACTCAAGCCGCTGTTCCATACCGGAATTCGAGATCTCGGCCATGATGACGCCGGGCGCGGCATGGAGTCGGCGGCGCTGTTGTGGGAGCCTTACAGCCGTCCAACGGGGCCGGCCGGCTTCGCCAACCAGGCACGTTATCTGAGTGCCGCCGATACGCTGGAAGTCGCCACGCGGCTGGAAACCCGGCCGGAGCTGCCGGTGCGCATTGTCTGGGGCGAGAAGGATCCGTTGAGCGTAGACTCGGCGGAGCGGCTGGCCATGTTGCTCGGCGCGCCAGCCGTTGAGGTGATCCCCGGTGCACGACACTTCAATCCGGAGGATCATCCGGATATCGTTGCCGAGGCGATTCGCCAGGTACTGAAAGAGGCAACGGACGGCGCGACGGTCATCTCCTGATGCCTCCCTCGACGGGACGGGGGCCGTGGGGGTAGGCCTGCGTTGATTTTTGACACAAGGAACACGGTATGACGTCCCGCACCTTCGAGGGCGCAATCGATACGGAAAACACCGGCGAGCGCTGGCTCGCCTATGGCTTGCTATGGTGTCTGGGGCTCTATCTACGCCTGTCGATCCTGATCGTGCCGCCACTGATTCCGCAACTGAAGCGCGTGCTGGGTTTTTCCAGCGGTGACGTGGCGATCGCTACCAGCCTACCGCTGGTCACGCTGGCCTGCGGTGCGCTGGCAGCGGGTTGGCTGCTGGCACGTTTGGGTGCACGTGCCTGCATGCTAGGGGGGCTGGCGATCATGGCGCTGGGCAGCGCGCTGCGTTCCATGCCGGAAGGTTTCCTGCCGTTCCTGCTGGCCACTGTAGTGATGGGCGCAGGCATTGCCTTCATGCAGACGGCCATTCCGGTGCTCGCCAAACTGTGGGTGCCAGGGCGTGTCGGACGTGCCTCGGCGATCTACACCAATGGCCTGCTGGTTGGCGAGCTGCTCGCTGCCGGTGCTACCGGGCCGCTGGTAGCCGCCTGGCTTCAGGAGGACTGGCAGTGGGCCTTTGCGTTGTGGGTGGCACCGGTGCCGCTGCTGATGCTGGTTCTGTCATTGGCGGGCAAGGCGCTGCCGATGGCAGCCGGGACATCGGCCGGCCGGGGCGGACTGACGCTGCCCGACGTGCATGACAGACGCATGTGGCGGCTCGTGTGGCTGCTGGGCTCTGCCGCGGCGCTGTATTTCTGTGGCAACGTTTTTCTACCGCCGATTCTCGAAGGCAGCCAGCGCCTGGCTCTGCTCGATCCCAGTCTGGCGTCGCTCAACGCCGCACAGATGCTGTCCTCGGCGCTGCTGGTGATCTGGGCCGACCGTCTACTGGGCAAGCGCTGGCCGTTGATCGTGATTACCCTGTGCGCGCTGGTCGCGATCCCGGTCATGCTGGCATCGCCCGGAGAAAGCATTGTCTGGTCTGCCGGTGTGTTCGGGTTCTTCACCAGCTCACTGTTCATTTTCGTACTGGCACTGCCTGCCTGGCTGGTCAGCGTCGAGCAGTTGCCACGCCTGATGAGCGGTATGCTGTTCTTCGGTTATCTGCTGGTCTTCGCGATTACTGTGCTGGGTGGCTGGCTCAACGATGTCAGCGGTCATGTGGCGCTGGCATTTTTGCCCACGCTGGCGGTGAGCGTCGTTGCGATGCTGGGTACGCGGCGCCTGTTGGCGAGCTGATCATGCTCAACCCTCGCATCAAGCTGCGTCATTTGCAGGCCTTTCTGGAAGTCGCCCGGCAGCGCAGTTTCGCCCGGGCGGCCGATACCCTGGCCATTACCCAGCCGGCCATGTCCAAGACCATCCGTGAACTGGAAGAGGCGGTCGCCGCATCATTGTTCGAGCGCGGGCCACGTGGGGTAACGCTGACTCCCTCGGGCATGGCCCTGCTGCGTCACGCCGGGCCGGCAATCAATCTGCTCCAGGAGGGACTGGCCGCCGTACGCCAGCCGGCAAGTGGCGAAGCAGTGGTGCGGATCGGCGCACTGTCGACGGTGGAGGAGGGGCTGCTGCCGCAGGCCGCCCAGGCGTTGCATGAACACTTTCCCGACATACGTCTACAAGTGCATTCGGGGCCGAGTGCCTATCTGCTTTCGCAGCTCGGGCTGGGGGAGTTGGATCTGGTCGTCGGGCGCATGAGCGAGGCGCGGGAGAGCCGGGGGTTCAGCTTCGAGCATCTCTACCACGAACCGCTGGTGCTGATGGCTCGCGCCGGGCACGCCCTGGCGAGCCTGCCGCGTACGCAGTCGAGTGCCGACCTGCTGGGCGACTATCCCTGGGTGGTGCCACCGGCGCCAACCACGCTGCGCGAGCAGGTCGAACGCTTCTGGGTCGAGCAGGGCGGCCCGCCGCCGCCCATCGCACTGGAAACGCTATCGCTGACCTTGAGCCGCCGCTACGTGCAGCGCACCGACGCGTTGTGGGTCGCGCCGCTGGATGCCGTGCGCAGCGATCTGGCCGAGGGACGCCTGATCCGCTTGCCTATCGATATCGAGGCACATGGCGGCTCGGTCGGGTTGTGCATCAATGCGACCCGGGCGTTATCGCCGGCGGCCGAACGCCTGATCGAGCAGTTGCGGAACCTGGCGGGCAAGCGCGACCCCTGAGCATTCGTTTCAAGATAATGCGTTGATCGAGCCGGGTCAGGCTCGGACATGCCTCATTTGCCCACCTAGCCGCGACAGGCGTCGGGCGACCGTGGGGATGCGCAGTAGCATCAGCGCCAAGGCAACCGCGGCGTAAACGCTCCACTCCGTCAGGTCCGCGCGTACGATCCACAGGAAATGCAGTAGCACCAGCGCCAACACCAGATAGACCGCCTTGTGCAGTGGCTTCCAGCGCTTGCCCAATTTGCGCATGGCGTAGCGGTTGGAGGTCACTGCCAGGGCCAGCAGGATCAGCAGTGCCAGGGCGCCAACGATGATGTAGGGACGCTTCTGCAGGTCCTCGCCGAGTGCCGTCCAGTTGAGTCCGAGGATGAACAGCAGGTAGCAGAGCAGGTGCAGCACGCCGTAGCCGAACGTCCACAACCCCAACTGGCGGCGGATCACGCTGAAGCCCTTCCAACGTGTCAGCCGCGTCAGTGGCGTCAGGCTCAACGTGCACAGCAGCAGGATGAGTGCGCCCTGGCCCAGATTGAGCAGCAGGTAGCGTCCGGGCTCGGGTCCTGCAGCGCCGATTGCGACGTGGTAGGACCACCAGAGGATCGGCGCTAGCGCAGCCACGAAGACCAGCAGACGCCAGGCGAGAATGTGCCGGGATTGTCCTGCCATCAATAGAACTTCCGTAGATCCATGCCCTGATAGAGCCCTGCGACCTCCTCGGCATAGCCGTTGAAAGGCAGGGTGTCGATGACGTTGGGATTGAACAGGCTGTTGGGTAGGCGGCGTTCGGTAGCCTGGCTCCAGCGCGGATGGTCGACCTCGGGATTGACGTTGGCATAGAAGCCGTACTCGTTGGGGGCCAGCATGTGCCACGACGTCTCGGGCTGGGACTCGACCAGCGAGACGCGTACGATCGATTTGATGCTCTTGAAGCCGTACTTCCAGGGGACTACCAGGCGGAGCGGCGCCCCGTTCTGGTTGGGCAGCACGCGTCCGTACATGCCGACGGCCAGGAAGGCGAGCGGATGCATTGCCTCATCCATGCGCAGGCCTTCGCGATAGGGCCAGTCGATCAGTCCGAAACGCGATGCCTGACCGGGCATCTGCTTGGGGTCCTCGAGTGTTTCGAAGCGCACGTACTTGGCCTTGCCGGTAGGCTCGGCACGCTTGATCACATCGGCCAGAGGAATGCCCAGCCAGGGGATCACCATCGACCAGGCCTCGACGCAGCGCAGTCGATAGATGCGCTCCTCGAAGCGACTCGGCGTAATCAGATCCTCGAGCGCATACTGGCCAGGCTTGCCCACCTCGCCGTCTACGGCCACCGTCCACGGCACGGTCTTGAGCTGACCGGCATAGCGCGCCGGGTCGCTCTTGTCGCTGCCGAACTCGTAGAAGTTGTTGTAGTGGGTCGCATCGTCGAACGGCGTGACCTTGTCCTCTGCCGTGATCGCGTTCCAGCGGGTGTCGGCCAACTGGGCCTCGAACCATTCGGGGCCTTTTGCCTTGGTTACGTCTTCGTAGTCGGGGCCGGCCAGGGCGGCACGCGGCAGACTGGCTGCCAGCCCTAGCCCGACGACACCGCTCATAAACTTGCGACGCGACAGATAGATCGACTCGGGGGTGACGTCGTTCTCGCCAAGGGAAAGGCGGTGGCGTGAGCGGATCAGCATGGCAGAACTCCGGGGTAGAACCGTATACGCGTTACTGACCGTGACGCCATGAAATAGTTGCGTTGGACGGGCAGGCCGAACGGCATGATCCGGATAGGACATAACCCATAGGTTATGTAAGATGGGTGACTTTTCACTTGGTTAATCTCCCCAGTGGGCGACAATGTGCCGCATAACAAAGGCACTCAAAGGAGATAACCCCATGCCGCTCAACAAGGGCAAGCGCTTCGTCGAGCGCGACCGCACCTGGCATCCCGTTGCCTATACACCCGGCTACAAAACGGCCGTGGCCCGCTCGCCCAGCCTGCCGCTGGTCAGTCTGCAGTCACCGACGATTTCCGAACTCAGCGGACCCGATTTCCAGCATCTGCGCATGGGACCGCACGACAACGACCTGCTGCTCAATTACCGCGAGGGTAACGGCCAGGACGGTTTGCCGGTGGGTGAGCGCATCATCATGTTCGGTCGCGTCACCGACCAGTTCGGCAAGCCGGTGCCGCACACCCTGGTCGAGATGTGGCAAGCCAACGCCGGCGGCCGTTATCGCCACAAGAAGGACCAGTACCTGGCGCCGCTCGACCCCAACTTCGGCGGGGTGGGCCGTTGCCTGACCGACGAGGATGGCTGGTACCGTTTCCGCACCATCAAGCCCGGTCCTTACCCGTGGCCGAACGGCATCAACACCTGGCGTCCGTCGCATATCCACGTCTCGGTGATGGGACCGTCGATTTCCACACGTCTGATTACCCAGATGTACTTCGAAGGCGATCCGCTGATTCCGATCTGCCCCATCGTGCGCACCCTCAACGACCCGGAAGCCGTGCAGACCATGGTCGGTCGCCTCGACATGGCCCATAGCCGGCCGATGGATAGCCTGGCCTATCGCTTCGACATCGTGACGCGTGGCGAACTGCAGACCTACTTCGAGAACGTGTGAGGGGAATGTCATGAAACAGCCGAACTCAACGCCGACCACCGAACTCATGCTGCGTGAAACCGCCTCGCAGACCGCCGGGCCGTACGTACACATCGGCCTGGCCCTGAGTATTGCCGGGCTACCGCCACGTCAGGAAGAGATCTGGAACCGCATGGCCACGCCAGAGGCCGACGGCCAGCACATCGAGGTGGTGGGCAGCGTGATCGACGGTAGCGGCGATCTGATACGCGACACCTTCATCGAGGCCTGGCAGGCCGATGCCAACGGCGAATACCAGTGCGATTACGATCTCGAGAAGCCGTTCAACAGCTTCGGGCGGTCTGCGACGACGGTGGAATCCGGCGGCGAGTGGTCGCTGATCACCGTCAAGCCGGGTATCGTCAACGCCGCGAATGGCAAGCCCATGGCGCCGCACATCAACCTGGCGGTGTTCGCCCGCGGCATCAACATGCAACTGAACACGCGCCTGTACTTCGACGACGAGGCCGAGGCCAACGCGGCTTGCCCGGTGCTCAATGCCGTGGAGTCCGAGAGCCGTCGCCGTACATTGATCGCCAGACGCGAAGAGGGCGAAAACGGCAAGGTGCGCTATCGCTTCGACATTCGTATTCGTGGTGAAGGCGAGACAGTGTTCTTCGATTTCTGAACAGCGCTGCCAGATGCCTTGGAATGCGCTGCGACCCGTCGGTCGCAGCGCATTTTCGTATGGCTGGCGGAATTAGGGGCTACCTGTTAGCCCGCTCCTCAAAACTGCTTGCAGGCTTCCTCGGCATCGAGCATTCGTGTCATGATTAGCGTTTAGTTCACGCCGAATTTCAGCGTTTCCGCCATTCAGTACTGGAGAGCGATACCCGTGGCCACAGCAGGCTTTAGCTTGATTCCGAATGCCAACCCGACCGATGCCCGTGTGCGCGAGGAAATCCTGGCCAACCCCGGGTTCGGCCGTTTCTTCACCGACCACATGGCGCATGTGCGTTGGACGGCGAGCGACGACTGGCATAACGCCGAGGTGCGTCCCTACGGGCCGCTGACGCTGGATCCTGCCGCTTCGGTGTTGCACTACGCCCAGGAAATCTTCGAGGGCATCAAGGCCTACCGCCACGCCGATGGCTCGGTATGGGCCTTTCGTCCCGAGAAGAACGCCGCACGCTTTCGTGCCTCGGCGCGTCGCCTGGCGCTACCCGAACTCGACACCGAGACGTTCGTTGGCTCGCTGAAAGCCCTGGTGGCCCAGGATATCGACTGGGTGCCGACACCGGCGAGCGAAGCCGACGAATCGAGCCTGTACCTGCGTCCGTTCATGATCGCCAGCGAGAAGTTTCTCGGCGTGCGGCCGTCCAAGGAAGTCGACTACTACGTCATCGCTTCGCCCGTCGCCTCCTATTTCAAGGGCGGCATCAAGCCCGTGTCGATCTGGCTCTCCTCGACCTATAACCGTGCCGCGCCCGGCGGTACCGGCTTCGCCAAGTGTGGCGGCAACTATGCGGCATCGCTGGCCGCCCAGAAGGAGGCCGAGTCTCACCAGTGCGATCAGGTCGCGTTCCTGGATGCCGTGGAGAACAAGTGGGTCGAGGAACTCGGCGGCATGAACCTGTTCTTCGTGTTCAAGGACGGGCGCATCGTGACCCCGGCATTGACCGGCACCATCCTCGAGGGTGTGACCCGCGACTCGGTACTGCAATTGGCCAAGGATGCCGGGCTCAAGCCCGAAGAGCGCCAGATCAGCATCGACGAGTGGCGCGAGGGCGTGGCCTCCGGCGAGATCACCGAGGTCTTCGCCTGCGGCACGGCTGCCGTCATCACACCGATCGGCCAGCTGGTCAGCGAGCACGAGCGCATCGTCTGTACCAGCGAGAATGGGGGCGAAGTCGGCCGCTCCCTGCGCAAGCAATTGCTGGATATCCAGTACGGACGCAGTGAAGACGTTCATGGCTGGTTAACGCGCCTGGCCTGATCATTCTCGAACGCAAGACCAGGACAAGACGCCGCCACCCGAGAGGGTGGCGGCGTTTTTCGTCGTGATGCCGGACGAAGTTATCTGCGACGCCGTCCCGGGGGAATCATGCGCACGCGAGTTTTCGAGCGGCGTTGACTGAGCGGTTCGTTGCCTGTCCCGGTCGCGTCGTCAGCGGCTTGGGGCGGCGCTGGCGCGGATGGTGTGGTGATCCAGGCAAACACCGGCAGGGAAAGGTGCCAATAGATGGCGCTCAGGCGCAATCCCAGAGTCACTAGAATGCCCAGGGTACTGGTCAGGTAGGCATGGATAGCCAGGTCGCTCAGCACGACGTAGGTGCAGGCGCCCGCGATGGAGGCGGTGGCGTAGATTTCCTGACGCAGGACCATCGGCACGCGACGGGCCAGGACGTCGCGCAGCATGCCGCCCGCAACGCCGGTCAATAGCCCCATCAGCACCGCGACGATACCGGCATGGCCCAGCGTCAGCGCCTTGTGGGCACCGATGATCGAGAACAGCGCCAGGCCGAAGGCATCCAGCACCGGCAGCACGACGCGCGACAGCCGGTGAATGTAATGAAAGCCCACGATCGATAGCGTGACGGTGACGATGATCACCCACAGGTAGGTCGGCTCGTTGACCCAGAACACCGGGCGCACGCCGAGCAGCAGATCGCGTAGCGTGCCGCCGCCGATGCCGGTCACTGCCGCCAGCACCAGCATGCCGAAGGGGTCCATCCTCGAGCGGCAGGCAATGATCACTCCCGAGAGCGCAAAGACGATCACGCCCGCCAGGTCCAGCCAATAAACCCATCCTGCCACTGCGAGGCTCCTCTGTTAGTTGGTTCAGGCAATGCTCCCGTCTGTCATCGTAAGGCAGACGCGTCATGGTCACCTATTGGTTGGCACCGTTTCCGGTCCGACATCGATAGTTCATATCGAGTCATGGACACGTCTTGTCAGGGGTATCGGCCGCTGCGTCGGTTCTCGACCAGAACCTCGAGGATGGCATTGGCCTCCTGCATGACCGGCGAGGGCGGCTCGCCGCGGCGGCGACTGCAGATGATCGGCGTGGTGATGTGCTTCTCGGCGAGCGGCACGTAGACGATGTTGTCGCGCTTGAGCCGACCGACCTGCTCGGGGACCAGGGTGATACCCAGGTCCGAGGCCACCAGGCCGAGTGCCGTCTGCAGTTCGTTGGCCTCCTGAGCCACGCTGACCTTGAGCCCGCGGCGCCGGAACAGACCCAGCGTGACGTCGGCAAGGCTCGGCCTGGGCGATGCCGGAAACAGAATCAGTGGATACCTGGCCAGCTCGGCCAGGGTCGGCTGGCTGTTTTCCAAGGGATGCCCGGCCGGCAGCGCGGCGATGATCGGCTCCTCGAACAGGATCTCCTGCTCCACGTCCGGATCGTCGATCTGCAGGCGGCCGAAACCGATGTCGATGCGTCCGGCCTTGAGCGCCTGGATCTGTTGCACCGTGGTCAGCTCGACCAGCGACAGCTCGACATTATCCTTTTGTCTCAAACCGCGTACCAGCAGCGGCAGTTGGCCATAGAACAGCGAAGGGACGAAACCTATCCCGAACATCAACAGGTTACTGCGCGCAATGCGCCGGGTAGCCGTGACTGTCGTGTCGAGTTTTTCCATTACCTGCAAGGTATGCTCATAGAAGAACTGGCCCGCCGTGGTCAGGGTCAGCCCGCGTCGACTCCTCTCGAACAGCGTAACGCCAATTTCGTCTTCCAACTGCTTGATTTGCCTTGTTAAGGGCGGCTGGGCCATGTGTAGGCGCTGCGCCGCCCGGGTCAGGTTCAGCTCATCGGCCACGACGCAGAAATAGCGCAAGTGACGCAGTTCCATGATACCTCCTGGGTATGGCAGGACACCCAAACGATATTGGTTTCCCCTCCGGCGCGCAATCAAACTGCCTTCAATCCATCACAGGGCGCTATTCGGGAGCCACGCATGTCCGCCGTGATCGACACCATCGAAACCCATCTGGTCGACTTGCCGACCATCCGGCCGCACAAGCTGTCGATGACCACCATGGCCTGCCAGACGCTGGTCATCGTACGCATGCGCCACTCCGATGGCATCGAGGGGCTGGGCGAGGGCACCACCATCGGTGGACTGAGCTACGGTCCGGAGAGCCCGGAAAGCATCAAGCGCAACATCGATACCTACCTGACACCGCTGCTCATCGGCCAGCCGTCGGCCAATATCAATCTGCTGCGGACACGCATGAATCGCCATGTGCGCGGCAACGCCATCGCCAAGTCGGCGCTGGAAACTGCGCTGCTCGATGCCCAGGGCAAGCGCCTGGGGCTCTCCGTGGCCGCGTTGCTCGGCGGGGCGCAGCGCGAGCACTTGCCGGTACTGTGGACCCTGGCCAGCGGCGATACCCGCAAGGACATCGACGAAGCCTTCCAGCGCCTCGACGACCGTCGCCACTGCGATTTCAAGCTCAAGATCGGCGCCAATGCCGTCGACGACGACGTACGTCACGTAGCGGCCATCAAGGCGGCCCTGGGTGACCGCGCCAGCGTTCGCGTCGACGTCAATCAGGCCTGGGACGAGGCCACGGCGGTACGCGGTATCGCCGCCCTGCAAGACGCTGGCATCGAGCTGATCGAGCAGGCCATTCCGGCGCGGGAGTTCGCCGGCCTGGTTCGCCTGTCGAAGCGCTTCCAGGTGCCGATGCTCGCCGACGAGGCAATCCAGGACGCACGTGACGCTTTCACGCTGGCCGCGGACGGCTTCAGCGGTGCCTATGCCCTGAAGATCGCCAAGTCCGGCGGGCCGTGCGGAGCGCTCGAGCTGGCGCATGTAGCCCAGTCGGCAGGTATCGGTCTCTACGGCGGCACCATGCTCGAAGGCACGCTCGGCACCGCCGCCTCGCTGCATGCCTGGGCGACCCTCGACACCCTGGCCTGGGGCACCGAGATGTTCGGCCCGCTGCTGCTTAAGGACGACATCGTTGCCGAGCCGCTGCGTTATCAGGAGTTCGGGGTCGAGCTGCCCAAGGGGCCGGGACTGGGCATCACCCTCGATGAAGACAAGCTGAGCCATTACCGCCGCAAGGACGGTTGAGGCTCGAGGCCAATCATCCACTTGGGAGACCGATCATGCTGTTTCACGTCGAAATGACCGTCAAGCTGCCCCCCGACATGCCGGCCGAGAAGGCCGTCGACATCAAAGCGACCGAGAAGGCCTATGCACAGGAGCTGCAGCGCCAGGGCAAGTGGCGCCACCTGTGGCGGGTCGCTGGCAGCTACGCCAACGTCAGTGTCTTCGATGTCGAGGACAACGCCGAACTCCAGGAAATCATCAGTGGCCTGCCGCTGTTCCCTTACATGGAAATCCGCGTCAAGCCGCTATGCCGCCACCCGTCGTCCGTACGCGATGGGGATGTCTGAACGGGAGCGAGACCTTGCAGGCCCCAGGTACATCTAGCCACGCCAGTTCATAGACGACCAATGACTACAACAAGTGAGGTAACGACCATGACCGTCAAGATTTACGATACCCGCGAAGTTCAGGAATTTCTGAATACTGTCAGTGGCTTCGAGCAAGCCGGCGGCAACGTGCGCGCCAAGCAGATCATGCATCGCCTGCTGTCCGATGTGTACCAGCTGATGGATGACTTCGACGTCACTCCCGAGGAGTTCTGGTCCACCGTCAGCCTGTTGAATGAACTGGGCAAGACCGGCCAATTCGGTCTTCTGGCGCCGGGGTTGGGCTTCGACCATTACCTGGACATGCGCATGGATGCGGCTGACGAACAGGCTGGTCTGAGCGGTGGCACGCCGCGCACCATCGAAGGTCCGCTATACGTGGCCGGTGCCCCCATCAGTGAGGGCGAGGCACGCATGGATGATGGCACGGAAGCCGACGCCGAGGTCATGTGGTTGACCGGGCAGGTCCGCGATACCGACGGCAACCCGATTGCGGGCGCCCAGGTCGAGATCTGGCACGCCGACTCCAAGGGCAACTACTCCTTCTTCGATCCGTCCCAGTCGGACTATAACCTGCGCCGGACCATCATGGCCGACGCCGAAGGCCGCTACCGGGTGCGCAGCATCATTCCTTCCGGTTACGGCGTACCCCCGGAAAGCCCCACCGACCAGGTGCTGTCGGCCCTGGGCCGCCATGGTCAGCGCCCGGCGCATATTCACTTCTTCATCTCTGCGCCGGGGTACCGTCATCTGACTACCCAGATCAATCTGGCCGGCGACCCCTACACCTTCGACGATTTCGCCTTCGCCACCCGTGAAGAGCTGGTGGTAGAAGCTCAGCGTATCGAGAACGCGACCGAGGCCGAGAAGCGTGGCCTGGAAGGGCCGTTCACCGAAGTGATCTTCGATGTCGAGCTGGCCAAGACATCCGACCCGGAACAGCAAAGCCGCCACAAGCGCCCACGTGCCCTCGAGGAAGACATCGAGGTGCGGACTCAGACGGCCGTGGCCGAGGCCTGATTCGGCACATCCCTGACGAATACTGATCACCGCTGACTTACCGTCGCCCTGACGATGGGGTGGGGCACCCTGGCCGGATGCCGAGACAGACGGGGAAGCAGCGGCGACCAAGACACCATGAGGAGCATGATCATGACCACTCAGCTTGATCGTCTCGAGGAGCGGGTTCGCGGTGCCGTCGTCGATGACCCCGAGAGCGGCATCTTCCGTTGCCACCGCAGCATGTTTACCGACCCGGCCTTCTTCGAGCTGGAAATGAAGCATATCTTCGAAGGCAACTGGCTGTTCCTGGCCCACGAGAGCCAGATCCCTGAGCCGGGCGACTACATGACCGTGACCCTGGGCCGCCAGCCGGTAATCATCACCCGCGACAAGCAGGGCGAATTGCACGCGCTGATCAATGCCTGCGCCCACCGCGGCGCCACGCTGTGCCGCAAGAAGCGTGGCAACAAGGGCACCTTCACTTGCCCGTTCCATGGTTGGACCTTCAAGAACGACGGCAAGCTGCTCAAGGCCAAGAACGAGAAGACCGGCGCGTACCCGGAAGGCTTCAAGCAGGACGGCTCGCACGACCTCAAGCGCATCGCGCGCTTCGAGAACTATCGCGGCTTCCTGTTCGGTAGCCTGAGCGCTGACGTCCAACCCCTCACCGAGCATTTGGACGAGACCACCAAGATCATCGACAACATCGTCGATCAGGCCCCGGAAGGCCTCGAGGTCCTGCGCGGCACGTCTTCCTATACGTTCAGCGGCAATTGGAAGCTGGGCGCCGAGAATGGTGCCGATGGTTACCACGTCAGCACGGTGCACTGGAACTATTCCTCGACCATGGAGCGGCGCAACTACGACGCCGGTGGCACCAAGGCGGTGGATGCCAATGGCTGGTCGAAGAGCCTGGGCGGTTTTTACTCCTACGAGAACGGCCACATGATGCTGTGGACGCGCCTGCTCAACCCCGAGGTGCGCCCGGTCTATTCACAGAAGGAGTGGCTGGAAAAGGAGTTCGGCGAAGCGCGGGCCGACTCCATCGTCAATCAGACCCGCAATCTTTGCCTGTATCCCAACGTCTACCTGATGGACCAGTTCTCCACGCAGATTCGTGTCATCCGCCCGCTGGCCGTGGACAAGAGCGAAGTCACCATCTACTGCTTCGCGCCCAAGGGCGAGTCCGCCGAGAGCCGCGCGCTGCGTATCCGCCAGTACGAAGATTTCTTCAACGTCAGCGGCATGGGTACCCCGGATGATCTGGAAGAGTTCCGCGCCTGTCAGAGCGGCTATGCCGGCCTAGATGCCGAGTGGAACGACCTCTCCCGTGGCGCCAAGCAGTGGATCGAAGGCGCCGACGACAATGCCAAGGCGATCGACATGAAGCCGCTGCGCAGTGGCGCGTCACCCGAGGACGAAGGTCTGTACGTGATGCATCACAAGCATTGGGTCGCCGAGATGCTGCGTGCCATCGACAAGGAACGCAGCCAGTTCATTCCCACCACGCCCGTAGCAACGAGCGCGTCGTAAAGGAGGATATCGCCATGAGCATGAACTTTCTGGATATCCAGGCCTTCGTTCATCGGGAAGCGCGTCTGCTCGACGACCGCGAATGGGACGAGTGGCTGACCTGCTACAGCAAGAACGTGGTGTTCTGGATGCCGGCCTGGGACGACGACGACCGGCTGACCCAGGACCCGCAGTCCGAGATCTCGCTGATCTACTACCCCAACCGCGAGGGGCTGGAGGATCGGGTCTACCGCATCAAGACCGAGCGCTCCGGGGCGACCAGCATTCCCGAGCCGCGCACCACCCACCAGATCTCCAACCTGGAGGTACTGAGCCAGGACGGCGACAAGGTCGAGCTGCGCTTCAACTGGCACACCCTGAGCCACCGCTACCAGCAGACCAATGCCTACTTCGGCACGTCCTTCTACACCCTGGACGTGTCCGGGGACACCCCGCTGATCGAGCGGAAGACGGTGATCCTCAACAACGATTACATCCATCAGGTCATCGACGTGTATCACGTCTGAACGGCGACCGGATGGGAGGAGAACGACCATGAGTTACACCATTGCGCTCAACTTCGAGGACGGCGTGTCCCGCTTCATCACCTGCAAGGCAGGGGAAACGGTGCTCGACGCTGCCTATCGCCAGAAGATCAACCTGCCGATGGATTGCTCCGATGGCGTCTGCGGAACCTGCAAGGGCCATTGCGAGCAGGGGGCCTTCGACATGGGCGATGACTATCTGGAGGAGGCGCTTTCCGAAGAGGAGGAGGCCGAGGGCAAGGTGCTGACCTGCCAGATGGTACCGTCGTCCGACTGCGTCATTCAGGTACCGGTGGCGTCGACGTTGTGCAAGACCCAGGTCGGCGAACTCACAGGCCGGGTGGCTCGGGTCGAGCAGCTCTCCGAGGACAGCATCGAGCTGGCGGTGGATCTGGATGAAGACGCTGAGCTGACCTTCTTGCCTGGGCAGTACATCAACATCCAGGTGCCGGGCAGCGAAGAGACGCGCTCCTACTCGTTCAGCTCGCGCCCAGGCGACAAATGCGCGTCGTTTCTGATCCGCAACGTGCCGGATGGCTTGATGAGTGGCTACCTGACCGGCGCGGCCAAGCCCGGCGAGCGTCTGACCATGACCGGGCCGCTGGGCAGCTTCTACCTGCGTGAAGTGAAGCGCCCATTGCTGATGCTGGCCGGTGGCACCGGCCTGGCGCCGTTCCTGTCCATGTTGCAATTGCTGGAAGAGAAGGGCTGCGATCAGCCGATTCACATGATCTACGGCGTCAGCCGCGACGATCACCTGGTCAAGATGGATGCGCTTGAGACCTTTGCCGAGACGTTGCCCGAGTTCAGCTATACCACCGTGGTCGCCGACGAGGCGAGCCAACACCCGCGCAAGGGCTACGTGACGCGCCACATGGCACCTGAGGTGCTGCACGATGGCGACGTGGACGTCTACCTGTGCGGGCCACCGCCAATGGTCGATGCCGTGCTCAAGCACTTCCGCGAACAGGACTTCACGCCAGCCAATTTCCACTACGAGAAATTCGCACCGAGCCTGACGCCCGCCAGCGAGGAGGTCGCATGAGTACTACCCGCGTTCAAGCCTCACGCTTCCAGAATCACGTGATGGTCGTGACCGGTGCCGCCCAGGGCATCGGGCGGCGGGTCGCCGAGCGGGCTGCCGAGGAGGGGGCTCGCCTGGCGCTGATCGACCGTGCCGACGTGGTGCATGAGGTCGTGGAAGCCATCACTGGCCAGGGCGGCGAAGCGATTGCCATCCAGGCCGATCTCGAAACCTGGGCAGGTGCCGAGGATGCCCTGCGCCAGGCCCGCGAGCGTTTCGGCCGGATCGACATCCTCATCAACAACGTCGGCGGGGCGATCAACTTCAAGCCGTTCGTCGAGTTTACCGACGCCGAGATTAGCGCCGAGATCACCCGCTCGCTGATGCCGACCCTGTGGTGTTGCCGGGCGGCGCTGCCAACCATGGTCGAGCAGGGCAGCGGCGTCATCGTCAATGTCTCGTCGGCGGCGACCCGCGGCATCCATCGCATTCCTTACTCGGCAGCCAAGGGCGGGATCAACGCGATCACCGCCTCGCTGGCCTTCGAATATGCCGAGCATGGCATCCGCGTGGTTGCCACCGCTCCCGGTGGTACCGAGGCGCCGCCGCGGCGTATCTCGCGCGGCACCCCTGAGCCGCGCAATGACCAGGAACAGGCCTGGTTCCAGGCGCATATCGATCAGACCAAGCAGAGCTGCCTGTTCGGCCGTTACGGGACCCTGGACGAACAGGCCGCGCCCATCCTGTTTCTGGCATCGGGTGAGGCCAGCTACATCACCGGCAACGTGGTTCCGGTGGCGGGAGGCGATCAGGGCTAGTCGTACACATCACTATCAACACCAACGCCAGCTGTCGCCGCCTGTGGCGGCGACGATCCCCTGCTGCTCGACAACTGTATAACTATGGAGCACGACAATGCGTACGATCGACGTCAACGAGGTAGTGGATAACGCCCGGTTCACGCCGTTCCACTGGAACGTGCTGTTCTGGTGCACCCTGGTCATCATCTTCGATGGCTATGATCTGGTCATTTACGGGGTGGTTCTGCCCCTGCTTATGGAACAGTGGCAACTCAGTCCCATGGTGGCGGGGCTGCTCGGGAGTAGCGCCCTGTTCGGCATGATGTTCGGCGCGATGTCCTTCGGCACGCTGTCCGACAAGTGGGGACGCAAGAAGACGATTCTGCTCTGCGTCGTCCTGTTCAGCGCGACGACGGTGATCAACGGCTTCGCCACCACGCCCTGGCAGTTCGGCATCCTGCGTTTCATTGCCGGGCTGGGGATCGGCGGTGTGATGCCGAACGTTGTGGCCCTGATGACCGAGTATGCACCCAAGCGCTCACGCAGCACGCTGGTGGCGGTGATGTTCAGTGGCTATGCAGTGGGCGGCATGATGTCGGCCGGCCTGGGTATCTGGATCGTGCCGACCTTCGGCTGGCAAGTGATGTTCTTCCTGGCGGCCGTTCCGCTACTGATGTTGCCGCTGATCATCAAGTTCCTGCCGGACTCCGTCGGCTTCCTGCTCCGCCAAGGGCGAGACGACGAGGCGCGTCGTATTCTGAAAGCCATCGACCCAAGCCAGGACATCTCGACATCCGATACGCTGGCGTTGCCTGCCGCCAAGGAGTCCAAGGCCCCCGTGCTCGACCTGTTCAAAGAAGGCCGTGCACTCAGCACCCTGATGTTCTGGACCGCCTTCTTCATGTGCCTGCTGATGGTCTATGCGCTGGGCTCCTGGCTGCCCAAGCTGATGTCCATGGCCGGTTACGCGCTGAGCTCGAGCCTGATGTTCCTGATGGTGCTCAACATCGGCGCTATCGTCGGGGCCGTGGGTGGCGGCTGGCTGGCCGATCGCTTCCATCTCAAGACCGTGCTGGTGGTGTTCTTCATCTTCGCTGCGGCATCGCTCAGCCTGCTCGGCTTCGAGAGCCCGATGTGGGTGCTCTATAGCCTGGTCGCCGTTGCCGGGGCGACCACCATCGGCTCGCAAATCCTGCTCTACGCCTACGTCGCCCAGTTCTATCCCATCGCGATCCGCTCCACCGGGCTAGGGTGGGCCTCGGGGATCGGCCGCAACGGTGCTATCGTCGGGCCGCTGCTGGGTGGCAGTCTGCTGGCGCTGGCCTTGCCGCACCATCTCAACTTCATTGCCTTTGCCATTCCCGGCGTGATTGCTGCCGTGGCCGTGTTCCTGGTCAGCCGACGCGTCGGTGATGCCCAGGCAGCACGCACGGGAGCGCAGCCCTCCTCCATAGCCCCCAGCGGAGGCTGACGGACGTACCCTGGCTAGGGTCCTTCTTCGCCCGCGATGCCTCGCGGGCGTTTTTTGTGTTATTCGGGAGTATTCATAACAATACGCCCCGAAAGGAGCGAAAAGCACATGTTCAAGGATTGGTCGTTGCCCGCCGTGACGGCGGGGTTTCTCGCGGTATTGATCTCCTATTCCGGGCCGTTGGCGATCTTCTTCCAGGCGGCGCAGAGCGCGGATGTTTCGTCCGCGATGATGACGTCCTGGGTGTGGGCCATCTCGATGGGGGCCGCCGTCTCGGGTATTGCGCTGAGTGCCTGGCTAAAGATTCCAGTGGTCACGGCTTGGTCGGCGCCCGGCACGGCGCTGCTAGTCACGCTGTTCCCTGGTCTGTCGCTGAACGAGGCGGTAGGCGCGTATCTCACGGCTGCACTCATCATCTTCGCGATCGGTATCACCGGCACCTTCGACCGGCTGATGAGCGTGATTCCCCGGGGCATCGCGGCGGGCATGATGGCGGGCATCCTCTTCCAGTTCGGGCTGGGGGCCTTCCAGGCCATCGAGGGGACACCCCTGCTGGCGGTCGGCATGTTGCTTGCCTACCTGCTGTTCAAACGCCTGGCGCCCCGCTACTGCCTGATCCTGCTGCTCGTGACCGGGGCCGGGCTGGCCATCGGCCTGGAAGGCGCCTCGCTGGACGGCGTGCGCTGGCAGTTGGTGTCACCGGTATTCATCGCGCCCGAGTGGACCTGGCACGCGACCCTGAGCCTGGCGATTCCGCTGGTGCTGGTCAGCCTCACGGGCCAGTTCCTGCCCGGCATGGCCATCCTGCGCGGTGCCGGCTACCCGGCGTCGGCGCGCTCGATCATCAGCGTGACCAGCCTGACCTCCATGATCGTGGCTGTCTTCGGTGGTGTCACCACCGCCATCGCAGCGATCACGGCGGCCATCTGTACCGGCAAGGACGCTCACGAAGACCCGAGCAGGCGCTATGTCGCCGGCATCGCCAACGGCCTGTTCTACCTCATCGGAGGGTGTTTTGCGGGCAGCATCGTCGCCTTGTTCACGGCGTTGCCGGGAGCGTTCGTGGCCGTGCTGGCCGGTCTGGCACTGATCGGGGCCATCAGCGCCAATATCATGACGGCAATCGAGGCGGAGGATCATCGCGAGGCGTCCGTCATCACTTTCATGGTCACCGCCTCGGGACTGAGCCTGTTTGGCCTGGGAGCTGCCTTCTGGGGCGTGGTGATCGGCTGTGTAGCCTATGCCCTATTGCATCGCCGCTATCGCAAGCGTCAGGTTTATCGCCAGGAGTCGCAAGGTAGGTGACGACGTAGCTGAAGCCGGCCGAGATCTACGGCCGGCAACCATTTGGATTGCAGATTTCGCCGGTGGGTCAGGTTCATGTGCCAGTGAGGTTGCGGTAACGGCTCAAGCCGTTGGACGCGGCTCCCTCTCGATTGCCGTGTCTTCCAGCATGACGCACTCGACGATCAACTGCCCCTGCACGTTCTGGCAGGTTCCGTTCACCCGGACAGGGAGCTCGCTGCCATCTCGCGTCAATAAAGAAAGACGTAGGTTCTCGGCCTTGCCCTGGAGACGGACCATGGGGAATAGATACATCTGAAAGAAAAGTCGGCTGGCGTCCGTGAGGATGAAATCTACCGAGCGCCCTTGTAGATCATCGGGGGAATAGCCCAGCCACTGCTGTAGCTTATCGTTGGCCGTCGTTATCTTGCCCTCCATCGTGAATGCCAGAAAGCCGCAAGGTAACGAATAGAGCGAGCCGGCTGATGACGCTACCGGCGCATAGGCCGGACAGGGTAGGTATTCGCGGATCGCGCGGATGACTTCAGAGGGATGGCTCATGTGCGGGCAATGTCCCGTAGCGGACATGAGCTTGTAGGTGCTACGAGGCATGTGTTGATGTACATACTCCCCGATGGCCGGCGAGGCAATCGCATCTTCCCGGGCCTGGAGGACCAAGGCAGGCACCGTGGCTTGGGGGAGGTCGGCGCGGTTGTCGGAAAAGAACGTGACGGCGGCAAAATTGCGGGCAATGGCCGGGTCGGTGGCACAGAAGCTCTCTTGCAGCTCTTCCGTCAGTTCCGGTCTCGCCTCATGACTCATGATGGTGGGCGCCAGGAAGCCGGCCCAGCCCAGGTCGTTCTTCTCCATCATGGCAAGCAGCCCGATCAGGGCGCTCTGTTCGAAACCGCCCATGTAGTCGGGTGGATGGTTCAGGTAGCAAGGCGATGGACCGACCATGACGAGACGTTCGAAACGCTCGGGTTCGCGGATCGACGCGAGCAGGCCAATCATGCCGCTCACCGAGTGACCGATGAAGATGGCGCGGCGGATATCCAGGGCGGCCAGCACATCCAGCACGTCCTGTGCGTAGCCGTCCAGGCTGGCGTATCGCTCCGATGTATACGCCGAAAGGTCTGACTGGCCCGCTCCGACATAGTCGAACAGGACGATACGGTAGTCATCGGCGAAAGACGGCGCCACGAATCGCCACATATTCTGATCGCAGCCGAACCCCGCGGCAAAGATCATGGCCTGCGTGCCATGGCCGGTGACCTTTACGTTGTTTCTCAGCAGCACATTGGCTTTTACGTCCTGTTGCACCGGCGGGAACCCCTATTGATATGAGAAAAAGGACGGCATGGCAGGCTGCGGCCGTTCTTTACGGATTACTTCAGCCCCAGGCGCTTTCCCAGCCGATGCAGGTTGCCACTGTCCGTGGCCAGAGCGCGCGCCGTTGCCGCCCAGTTGTCGTCGTGGCTTGCCAGGGCCCGATAGATATAGCGCCGCTGGAAATTGTCCGTCGCCTCGCGCAGTGCCATCCAGACAGTCTGATTCTTCGACGCCGGCAGGATGGCTTCCTCCGCAAATGGCGCGTCCACGCTGTCTTCCGGCAGGTCCAGATGCGTGCGGGTGATGTACAGAGCGCCACGCTGCTGGGGCGACTCCAGCGCATCGTTTTCGTGTAGCCTGTCGCCGAGCGCCCGCAAGGCAGCTCGACTCAACGTGTGTTCCAGTTCTCGTACATTGCCCGGCCAGTGCCAAGCCTGTAGTGCCATTTCCGCGTCTTCGGTCAGACGCAGGTTGGTCAGGCCGAGACGCACGCGATTCTCTTCCAGAAAGCGGCCGGTCAGGATCGGTATGTCTTCTTTGCGGTCCCGCAAGGCGGGTACCTGAAGCGGAAACGCACTCAGGCGATGATAGAGATCCTCGCGAAAGCGACCGGCCTTGACCTCGCTGGCAAGATCGCGATTGGTGACGGCAATGATACGGACATCGACTCGCTGAGTATGCTCACTACCGAGAGGCTGGATTTCGCCTTCTTGTAAAACGCGCAGGAGCTTGGGCTGAAGCGAGAGAGGTAATTCACCGATCTCGTCGAGCATCAGAGTACTGCCATCGGCGACAGCAAAATAGCCCCGATGATCCTTGATGGCGCCCGAGAACGCACCGCGCCGATGCCCGAACAGTGCACTTTCGATCAAATGCTCCGGTAATGCTGCGCAATTGACACGGACCAGGCGATTGTCTCGCCGAGCGGAAAGCGTATGCAGTTGCTGAGCGACCCGTTCCTTGCCGACCCCGGTATCACCATGCAAAAGCACATTCATGTCGGTAGGCGCCACCAGCTTGACGGCTTCATCAAGACGTCGCATGGCAGGGCTGTGCCATTGGATTGCGACTGGGGCGGAACATGGTCTGTCGTCTGTTGCATCCAGCCGGGCATGGGATGATTCGAGCCGGGATGCCACGCGAAGCATATTGGCGAGCATATATGCCGTCGCATGCAGCTCCTGTGTATCGACCTGATCGAAATGCGCGGGTGTCAGTGCATCCAGGGTCAAAATGCCCAGCAGTTGGTCCTCGTGACGTAGCGCCACGCCAAGGCTGTCACGAACGCGATCCTGCCCTTGGCCAATCAGGCCCTCCAGTGGCGCAGGCAGGGTGGAATCCGACGCGAAGCGGGAAACCCCAGGCTCAGTGGCAATTGCGGCCAGGCGTGAATGGTCGCTCAACAAAAAGCGCCGGCCATGAATATCTTCAGGCAGCCCCAGGGCAGCGAGAGGGCGTAGCCCTTCGCGATTCACAATCATCAAGGTGCAGGCATCGGCAGGATAATAGCGGTTGAGCGCTTCGAGGAACTGCGCCCAAGCATCACGTTGCGTAACTGCAGGACAGGCGTCGCTCATGCGACTGAGCAGATGGCCCATGGCGAGAAGGAGAGACGTCATAGTGATCTTTTGACGATCCGTTGTCAGTTTGTCACTGTCATTTTTTCATTGTCTGTTGGGTTAATGCAAAAAAACCATGTAACTCATCACGACGTCATAATTTTATGATTATAAAACAATTGGTTATAATAATATGCAAAGTTGGCACATTAATTGCTTGAAAAATTAAGAGGCTAATTTTCAGGTGAAAGAAGTGCCATTGTCTTTGAAGGAACTCTACTTGGTGGCCAAAAATAAAGCCCGGCCTGTGAGGGCCGGGCTTTGCAGCGCAAGTCGCGCTGTGCGTCCTTGCGATCATCGCGAGCGTCCTGCTCGTGCCTCCTTGGTTCATCGAGCGTCCTGCTCGGGTTCCTTCAATACACATCCTGTGTAAGCCGCTTAATCTCTCATGTTTCCCAAATGCAAGAGAGAACCTGGATTGCTTTTACTTGTAGTACGTAGACCTAAATTTTTATAAGAAAATGCCTGTGTAATAAAGGCGTTACGCGCATTGGCCGCTAGCGTAACGACACAGCCAGCCTGACGACTGAAGGAAACTCCCATGCTCATTCTGTCCCGCCGAATCACAGAAGCAATGATGATCGGTGACGATATCGCCGTTACCGTCTTGTCGGTAAAAGGAAACCAGGTACGTATTGGCATCGAGGCGCCAAAGAGCGTTGACATTCATAGAGAAGAAATCTTTGAGCGGATCCATCGCGCTACGAATCAGGAAGACGTGCAGGTGCCTGACGAGCTCGGGCATATGCTGGCTGAGTCTGAGTGATGCGAAGCGGCGCAGCGACTGCGTCCGGCGATAGGCCATGACGGGGTCGCGTCGCCTACCGTGCCAACCAGCCCCATTCGAGGCAGTCAGGCGGTTCAGCCTGGCTAGGTAGGTTCGGGCTCTGGAGCAAAGGCGCGTTCATCTCTTGCCGTATCTTCTGAGTGCCCACTGATGGCCCTATCTGCGCGCCATGCTGGGCTGACTCTTGGCAGGTCAGTGCGCAATTTTTGTAATGAATAGATATCCTAGGTTGTTATCTGATGTAGGTATTACCTATCTTTTCTTGTAGGAAATAGATTACAGGATGAGGCATTGCCAGTTTGGCCATCGGTAAGGCTTGGATATTCATCGTTCATTGACAGGGAACAAGATGCTTATTTTAACGCGTAGGGTTGGGGAAACCCTGATGATTGGCGACGATGTCACCGTGACGGTGCTGGGAGTCAAGGGCAATCAGGTTCGCATCGGTATCAATGCGCCCAAGGATGTCGGTGTGCATCGTGAGGAAATCTATCAGCGTATCCAGCGGGAGCATGAGGAAGGCGAGCTGGTTTTGAACTTGGCCGAGTCCGGAACTGCCTGACAGAGAAGCAAGGCTGGGGGATCGTCCGAAAAGCATGCCGCTGCTCATCGCAGCGGCATATGGAGCGAGCAACACCTCAGGTCGGGCATTCCTTCGTGAGCCGCATGGCTTCATCGTAGATGGGTTGTGCCTGGCCACCGACGTCTTGCAAATAGGTGTCGATGGTCTGCTGCAGGACGGGGCCCCACTGGGGATCTTCCAATGGCGCTTCCACAGCCAGGAATTCGTGGCCGGCATCGACGGCTTCCTGACGACCCTGCTCGATGAGCTTGTCGTAGACGGCGGCGGCCTTCATCGACCATTCCATGCCGCTGTGTTCGTCGATGATCTTTTGCAGGTGTTCAGGCAGTTCTTCGTAACGCTCCTGGTTCATGGTCGCGACCAGTGACAGGTCGTAGAGTGGCACCTCGGTGTGGTAGCGAGTCTGCTCATTGAGACGAAACGTCTTCATGGCTTCCCAGTTGAAGCTCAGGCCATCGAGTACCCCGCGTTGCATCGAGGTGAATACATCCGGTGCCGGCATGCCTACAGCCTGTGCTCCAAGGCGGGTCATCATGTCGCCGACCACTGACGTGGGGCGGCGCATGCGCAAGCCGGCCATATCCTCGGGGGTCTCGATCAGTTTTTGCTTAGTGTGCAGGTAACCCGGTCCGGTGGTGAACATGAACAGCACGTGTGAGTCCTGATATTCCTCGTCCAGCGTGCCCTGGTCATAAAGCGACTGCAGGATACACGAGCCCTGCTTGCTGCTGTGGGAAATGCCGGGAAGCTCGATCACCTGCGTCAGCGGGAAACGTCCCGAGTTGTAGCCTTGGGCCGTCGAGCCGATGTCGGCGATTCCCTCGACGGCGCTCTGGTAGGTCTGGTCGGACTTCGCCAGGGTCTGGCCGGGAAAGACCTGGACCTTGAGTTCGCCATCCGAAGCCTCTTCCACGCTCTTGGCCCACGCCTGGAACAGCTCCTTGTCGATCAGCGACCCACCGGGCCAGACGTGTGCCACACGCAGCACCTCGCTGGCCTGCGATAGAACAGGAGTTGCCGCTACGGTCAGGCCTATCGCCAGGCCGATCGTTGTCTTTCTCATCATCATGTCGTCGTCTCTAGTGTTGTTGTGATGTTGGCGTACTGCAGGGCGGTGTCGTCGAATAGAACCCGACAAACCGATAATTTACAAATCGAGTACCAGAATCTTGCTCTTGGCGCGTGAGCAGCAAGGCGTGAACTGGTCGTTGGCGGCATGCTCCTCATCGTCAAGGTAGAGGTCGCGGTGATCCGGTTCACCCTCGAGAACACGGGTCAGGCAGGTGCCGCAGACGCCTTGTTCGCAGGAGACCATGATCTCGACGCCGTTCTCGCTGAGCACTTCATAGACGGTCTTGTCCTTGGGTACCGTGAAGGAAGCGCCACTACTGGCGATTTTGACCTCGAAACTCTCGTCGTCCTCGCTGTCCTGAACCGCCCCGGTAAAGTACTCGGTGTGCAGTTGGGAGCTCGGCCAACCCTGAGCCTTGCAGGTGGACAGCACGTGATCGATGAAGCCGCTGGGACCGCAGACGTAGATATGCGTATCGTCGTCGGGCTCGGCAGCCAGCGAGGCGACATCCAGCCTGCCGGCGTCGGGCTGGTCGTCGTGATAAAAATGCACATGCTCGGCGTAGGCCCCCTGCTGGATGCGATCGACGAACGCCATGCGATCGCGGGATCGGGCACAGTAGTGCATCTCGAAATGCGCCTGGGTATGCGCCAGTCGCTCGGCCATGCACAGGATCGGCGTGACCCCAATGCCGCCGGCAAACAGCAGAGTGCGCTTGGAAGGCTCGAGAGGGAAGTGGTTCTTGGGTGCACTGATCTGCAGCAGGTCGCCCTCTTGGATCTCGTCGTGCATGGCCGTAGAGCCGCCTCGCGAGGCCGGTTCGCGGAGTACCGCGATTCGGTAACGGTCGCGCTCCTCGGGGTGATTGCACAGCGAGTACTGCCTTATCAGGCCGTCCCTGATACGCACGTCGACATGGGCGCCTGCGCTGAAGGCCGGAAGAGGGCGACCATGCGGATCGGTCAGTTCGAAACTGACGATGTCCTCGGCTTCCTGGGCCTTCTTCGTGACCCGCACAAATAAAGAAAGCGTGCTATTGCTCATCGCTCGAATCCTGTCCGGCGCTCGGCCGGTCCGTGATCTGGCTCGGGCGGCACGCTGGCGCGCCGCCCGTCATCGGTAAGGGTATTAACTAGCCGCTGCAGCGCTGGACGATGGCGTAGCCTCTTCCTTCAGCAGGCGGTCGATGATGCGTCGAGCCTGGACGCCGCCGCCATCGATGTTGAGCTTGAGCAACTGGCGATCGGGATACTTGAGCAGGTTGCGCTGCTGGGATTCGAGCATGTCCAGGTCTTCAGCGAAGATGGTGCCCTGACCTTCGCGAATACGGTCGGTGAGGGCCTGATCCTGCGGATTGAAGTTGCGCGCCATGCCCCAGAAATACCAGATCGAGGTGTCGGTCTCGGGGGTGATGAAGTCGACGACGATGCTCGAGGCCTTGAACTCGGGCGGGGCGTCATAGCCTCCCTTGCCGGCGTGAGCGACGCCTACCTCGATGAGCACATGGCTGGGTGGGGTGAAACGGCACACCTGCCAACGATCCACCGGCACGTCGTCGGCCAGGTTGTTGCCGCGTAGGGCCGCCTGCCAGAAGGGCGGGGCGGGAATGTTTTCCATGTAGCGGCTGGTGATGACCTCATCGCCGTCGACTTTGGTTTCCGGCGCCGCTTCCTCGATCTCGGGCTGGCCGATGCTCGAGGCATGTACGTAGGTCTCGTGGGTCAGGTCCATGAGATTGTCGATCATCAGCCGATAATCGCACTTGATATGATAGAGTCCGCCGCCATAGGCCCAGTCGGGATCGTTGGCCCAATGCAGTTCGGGAATGTCGTTGGGGTCGGCCAGCGCGGCATCACCGGTCCATACCCAGATGAAACCGTGACGCTCGACTACCGGGTAGGCACGAATGCTGGGAAAACCGCGTACGCGTTGGCCGGGCATGCTGGAGCACTTGCCGTCGCAGCCCATCTCCAGGCCATGGTAGCCGCACACTAGCTGACCATCACGTACGAACCCCAATGACAGAGGAGCGCCACGATGGGGGCAGAAATCCTCGACGGCAGCGACTTTTCCTTCTTCCGCGCGGAAGAAGACAATCTGCTCATTGCAGATTGTACGTCCCAGGGGCTTGTCATCGATCTCGTCGGGGGTGCAGGCGACGTACCAGGTATTCTTGGGAAACATAGCGATATCCTCATCATTGGGTCAGGTGTTTTGTCGTTATTGGATCCAAAGTAGAGTATCTGAGGGGCATTTTGGTCAATATATGCTTTAGTTGGATCCCGATTGGTGTCGGTAAGCGCATTCCGAATAACGCTGTAGAAACAAGCGGATAAGCGCAGCAAGGCATCGTCGCGCAGCTGCGACATGCTGAGTTAGCGTTCTGAAGCAAGAGCAAAGGCGGGCACTCGCGAAGGGTAACCCTCAATGGGAGGGTTACCGTCGAGCTAGCGCAGGTAGCTTTCTTTGGAAGGAATCAATGACTTCAGGGTGAGGTATCGCCAGCGTTTTCTAGGGCCAACAAACCAATGCCCGTGGTCATCGGTGCATAGTAGAAACGATGAACCTCATTGACTCGTTCGGTCATGGCGCCCCGCATGACAAACCACATGATGACCTCGCCTCCTTCGGCGCCGGCAGCTGTCATGACTTCCTTGTGGGAGAGGGATGCCAAGGCTTGGGGCTCGGTCTGGATGCGCTGCAGCCATTGGCGATCCCACTCCTCGTTGATGTGGCCGAAGCGTTCGCCATTGAGCTGGTGCGACAGGCCCCCGGTACCGACGACCACGACACGCAGGTCCTCGGGGTACGCTTCCACGGCGCGGCGGATGGCCTCGCCCAGCTTGTAGCAGCGTTTCCCGCTGGGCAGCGGGTGCTGGATGACGTTGACCAGCAGGGGGACGACCTTGACCGGCCATTGCTCCTCATCGTGTGTCCAGAGCAGTGGCATGGCAGTCAGGAAGCCATGGTCGAGCGCCATCTCCTGGCACAGCGTCAGATCGAACTCATCGGCAACGAGATGGTTGGCGAGATGCTCGGAAAACGCCGCGTCACCGGGAAAATCGGGTAGCGGGCGCCTGCCGTAGCCTTCGTCGGCGACCTTGTATGAGTCCGCCACGCCAAGCGCGAAGGTCGGGTAGCGATCGAGAAAGAATTCCGTACCGTGATCGTTGTAGACCAGGATGACCACATCCGCCTTGACCTCCTCGGCCAGCCAGCGCTTGACCGGTTCATAGCCGTCGAAAAGGGGTTGCCAGGCCGGGTCCTGCTGCTTTTTCTGATCGTAGGCGCGACCGATGGAGGGGACGTGGGAAGAGCCGATACCGGCGACGATGCTAGCCATTAGACGGCTCCTGGAACGTTACGGGTGGCCATGAACTGCTCGTAGCTTTCGCCGCGCATCTGGGCGCCGATGGTGTACAGGCCGTAGCCCAGCGTGGCACCCAACTTGAGAAAGAAGAACAGGTTGCCGCCGAGCTGGGTCAGACGTAGCCAATCGCGCTCGCGAATGGCCTGTTTCTGTTCCTCCGAAAGGCCGTAGCGCGCCATATAGGCCTCTTCGTCGGCATTGAACGCCTCACGGTTTTCCGGGTCCTTGAGCGAATTGCACATCTTGTTGATGGGATAACCCTGTCGGGACAGGGACAGGTCGAACACATAAGTGCCGGGAATTTCCCAGCGATCCTGATTATTGGACGTCATGGCGTTGCTCCTCGTTCATATGCGGTTTCGTCAGGGCATCGACCGCTTCCCTCCAGGAGAATGGCGTCAGTTCCCCATACTGAATGGCTCGTTTGGGCATGGTCTCGACGAGTTCGCTGCGTCATTGTCAGTCTCCCCGATGCATGACGAAGCGTGCACGGCGCTCCGCGAAGCGCCATTCGCCTTTGTCGGCGACACACACATCGTCGAACTCGCCAATCATCACGCGACCGTCGAGCGGCAGGCCGAAAGGCCCATCGGCGGGCTGTTCGGTATTGGCCGCGAACACCTGAACGTAGCAGTGCACTCGGGCGTACCCGGCCGACTCCACCGTGACGCGAATATTACTGCAGAAGTGACGCGTGACGCGGTTGCCGGGCCGTTGCCGATAGGCGGCCAGGATAGCCTCGCGTCCTTCGAGTGGCTGCTGCGGTGCCGTCGGCCGGTAGAGTCGGCCATTCTCATGAAACAGCTCGGCCAGACCGGGGTAGTCCTGACGGTCGGTGCGGTCGGCGGCATCCAGTACCAGGCGCGTGCAGGTGCGCTCGATATGCGCGCGCTGCCGATCGGAGAGGACCGGAGTGGCGGTTTCCAGCCAGTCATGGATGGTCGAGGCGACCGCTTCCGGACGCTCCATGGGGCTCATGTGGCCGGCTTCCTCGATGACGGCAAGACGGCTACCCTCGATCGATCGGGCCATTTCCTCGTGGCGAGAGAGTGGGCTCCAGGTGTCCTGGCGGCCGCAGACGAGCAGGGTCGGGCAGCGAATGTCGCTCAGTACGGGCGTGGCATCGGGGCGCTCCAGCAGCGCCTGGATCTGGGCCGCAAAGATCGTGGGCGTCTTGCGCTCGATCATCTGCAGGATCGATTCGGTCAAGGCCGTGTCCGTTAGACGGTCGGGATGCACCATGCCCTGCATCCAGGCCTCGCCCATGGTGCGCATGCCGTGGTCGCGAGCCTGCTTTAGCAGCGCCATGCGCGCCTGTCTTTCACCTTCGCCCGCCTCGCCTGCCGGACGCGCCTGAAACCCCGTATCCAGCAGGATCAGATGGCTGACTCTCTCGGGGGCACGGCGGTAGATCTCGAGGGCCACGCGCCCGCCCATGGAATGACCGGCCAGCACGAAGCGGCTCGGTGCCTGGCGAAGCGCTAGCTCGGCCATGGCGCCGATCGAGTCGGCTTCGCCATAGTCGGGAACGTGGCAGTGCAGCGAAGTGAAGCGCTCGATCTGTCCGGCCCAGATGGCGCCATCGCAGAGCAGGCCTGGCAGAAGCAGCGCGTCAGTGGCGTTCATGGCCATGGGAGCACTCCGTGTCGTGAGGAGAAGGGGCACCGTCCCAGACGGCGCGGGGAATGCAGAGCTGGCCGTCGAAAAGCAGCCGTGCGGTGCGCAGCAGGCCGGCGCGTGCAACGTGGCCTGCAGCGTCGAGTGTCAGCTCGACGGTAAACTCGCCGGTCGGGTGCTCGATCGACAGACGTTTGCCGTCACCCGCCGGGATACGTGCCGTATCGGCGGCCACGGAGCCGGGCAGAACACAGGCGGTTGCAACACTGACGGCTCCCAGGACGCCGATGGCTTCGTGGCAGCGATGGGGAATGAAGGTTCGCGTGGTCAGTGCGCCGCCTGCCTGTGGCTCGGCAATCAGCGACATCTTGGGGACGGTGCGCTGGCTGACGTCCCCCAGGTTCATGCGCGTGCCCGCTTCGAGGCGGATGCGTTCGAGGCGGGACTTGAGCGCCTGGCTGGCATCGAGTTCGGCACAGCTTTCCGTGCCGGTGATGTCCAGGTCCCCGGCGCGCAGCACGACTACAGGCATGCCGTTGTCGATGCAGGTGACCTCGATCCCGTCGATCACGTCACGGGCCTGCCCGGTGGGCAGCAGCGCGCCGCAACTCGACCCCGCCGTGTCCTGAAATTCGATGATCAGTGGGGCGGCGCTTCCCGGCACGCCGGAAATCGTCGCATCACCGGCATAGTCCAGCTTTGCGTGGGGAGTCGGTACGTGAATGACCGCGAGCTGGCCGGTATTCACCATGTGGATGCGCACCGGTGTCGTGCCCTCCCGAGGGGAGACGAGTCCGCGCTCGATGGCGAAGGGGCCGACACCGGCGAGGATATTGCCGCAATTCTGGCCGTAATCGACACGCGGCTGGTCGACGATCACCTGGGCGAACAGATAGTCGAGGTCGGCATCGTCCCGTGTCGGGCGGTCAATGATGGCGACCTTGCTGGTCAGCGATGTCGCCCCGCCGAGCCCGTCGATCTGACGATCGTCGGGCGAGCCCATGGCCGCCAGCAGCACCGCATCGCGCTGCTTCGGATCGCGGGGCAGGTCGGCGGCGAGGAAATAGAGTCCCTTGGAGGTCCCGCCGCGCATCTGCAGGCAGGGAATGCGGGTCTGGCTCATGTCGAGCCCTCCGCTTCGCCCTCCAGGTCCTGCAGGCTGTCGTAATACTTCAGCCCCTTCTCGGCCAGGCGCGGGCGCATGTTATAGATGTCCAGCCCCAGTTCGCCATTGGCCAGACGCACCCGTTTCTGTTCCTCCGCCGCGGCCCGCTTGCGGCTGGCCTCGACGGCGAAGCTGGCTTCCTCCCGGCGCACGACGACCACGCCATCGTCGTCGGCGATGACGATATCCCCGGGATTGATCCACTGGCCGGCACAGATCACCGGCACGTTGACCGAGCCGAGCGTTTCCTTGACCGTGCCCTGGGCATGCACCGCGCGTGACCACACGGCAAAGCCCATCTCACGCAGAGTGCGGGTGTCACGAACACCGGCGTCCATCACCAGGCCACGCACGCCACGTGCCTGCAGGGAGGTGGCGAGCAGGTCGCCGAAATAGCCATCGATGCAGGGGGAGCGCGTCGCGACGACCAGTACGTCACCGGGCCGGCACTGCTCCACGGCGACATGGAACATCCAGTTGTCGCCGGGGGCGACCAGCGCGGTCACCGCCGAGCCGCTGATGCCATGGTCCTGTTGGATGGGCCGAATGGCCGGATCGAGCAGGCCCTTGCGGCCCTGGGCTTCGTGTATCGTTGCGACGCCATGCGTGCCCAGTTCCTCGATCAGTGCGGCATCGGCACGCGGAAAATTGCGTATCACGACCCCGGTTCTGTCCAGTAAGCGGCTCATGAAAGATTCTCCGTCACGCGGGGAAAGAGGCTCTGGTAGCCTTCGGCATACCGGATGTTCTTGCTCGATGCGATGCCGATGTTGCGCTTGGCCTGCACGCCACGTTGCAGCGCGACGCGCGTGTAGTACTCCCAGAGGTGTTCCTGGCCGGCCATGCACTGAATGGCGCGGTACTTGTCTTCCCAGACGTCGGTGATGTCGAGCAGTACGTCGGGGCGCCACTCGCATTGCTCAGGCTGGTGTGGCTCGAAGCAGTAAACGGGGGGCGCGCCGATGATCCGCTCGCCCGGCTGGTGACCTTCGGCCTGGGCGATGATGCGCGCTTCCTGAGCCAGATGCGTGGCCAGAGGGTGATCGTAGTTATAGGGATCTTTCAGCGAATGCGTGAGCACGAAACTCGGCTGTACACGTCGATAGACGTCGGCCAGGCGAAATAGCGTCTCCTTGTCGGCGCGCATGGGATAGTCGCCGATATCGAAGAACTCCACACTGGCGCCCAGGGCTTCTGCGGCCGCCTGAGCCTCGTCACGGCGTGCGGCCTTGACCTTCTCTTCGGTCATGTCGCCCTTGCGCCAGAGTTTCGCGGATTCGCCACGTTCGCCGAAGGATAGGCAGACGATGTGCATGGCATAGCCCTGTCGGGTATGCAGTGCAATGGCGCCACCGGCCCGCCATACGAAATCTGCAGAGTGCGCGCTAACTACCAGGCCTGTGTTTGATTCTTGTGCGGCATTCATTGTGAAACCTGTGCTTGAGTGGCGATGAAGCTATCCTGTCATCCTCCATCAAGCGCGAAAAATGCCTTTCCCCCGGACGGATATGCGTTTTGCTTATGCTTAACCGTCCGTGAACGCCATGCTCCGATATAGGCATATCGGAAGTCGTGCATATCCCGCATGCTAGCGCCTGGTTGTAAAGACTGGGGAAACATCATGTCAGGGGCGCACCCCGAGTACTTCGCTTTCGAACCCAATATGCGTCGCCTGCGTGCCGTGGTGGCAGTCGCCGATGTAGGAAGTGTCATACGTGCGGCCGAGGCGTTGCATCTCTCGCAGCCCGCCGTGACGCGTGCGGTGCGCGACTTGGAGAAAGAGTTGGGGCTGGAACTCTTCGAGCGCCATCGCAGTGGCATGCTATGTACCACGGCAGGTGAAATCGTTTTGCATCGTTTTCGACGAGTGCTGCAGCAACTCGGCGATGCCGAGCGGAGACTGCTGGCATTACAGCCGGAAGGATGTTTCGACCGCCTGGCCCAGCGATTGTCGTATCGACATCTGACGGTGCTCGCCGCCATTGCCAATTTCCATAGTGAACCCTTGGCAGCCAAGGCGCTCGGACTCACACAGCCCGCGATTAGTGGCAATTTGCGCGACCTGGAACGTCAGTTGGGCGTGGCGTTGTTTTTGCGTACACAGCGGGGAATGCTGGCAACGGACTGTGGCGCCGCGTTGATTCGCCATGCCAAGGTGGCATTGCGTGAGGTCCATCTCGTTCGTGACGACCTCTCGGCCTGGCAGGGGCAGGTCAAGGGGCGCATCGTCATCGGCACGCTGCCTCTCTCCAGTTCCCTGCTGGTGCCTCAGGCGGTCGATGCCCTGCTAAAAGAGTTGCCCGGTCTGAATGTCACCATTCTGGACGGGACTTACGATGCTCTTTTCGAGTCTCTGCGTAGCGGGGAAATCGACATCCTCATCGGAGCGCTGCGTCAGACGCACTTGAGCGAGGATACCGTTCAGGAGCGACTCTTCGACGACCGCTTGGCGGTCGTGGCACGTCGCGATCATCCCCTGACCCGCCAATCCTCTCTGGCGCTACATGACTTGCTTGGCGCGCAGTGGGTGGCTCCCCGTCAGGGAACTCCAGCACGGCGGAGCTTCGAGCAGGAGTTTCGCTCCGCGGGGTTGGAGCCGCCCCCAGTCATAGTGGAAGTCGGTAATCTGAGTACCATTCGCACCCTGTTGCTAGATAGCGATCGGGTAACTCTGGTTTCGCCTCATCAGGTGAATTTTGAAATCGAAAGTGGCCAATTGGTGCTGCTTCCCATCCAGTTGAAGGGGACCCTTCGTCCCATCGGCATCACGGCCAGGGCGGACGACTCTCCCACCCAGGCGCTGCAGGTGCTGCGTCGCATTCTGTTCGATATTGGACGGCAACTGGATAGCAAGCGCTAAGTGGCGGATAGCAAAAACGCATACCAAAGCGTCAGTTTTGAATTTGTTGCGGAGAGCGGCGAAAAGATAGGGTGCCTGAAGCGCTGCCATGCTCAGGCATTTTTCGTATGTACGATGGCAGCCCCTCTAAGCGATAGAAAAGAATAAAACGTCAGGAGCCGCCAGAATGAAACACAACATCAACCGCCTCTTTCTTTCTTTTGCTGCCGGTGCAGCTCTTACCTTGCAGTCCGGACTGAGCGCGGCCGAAACGCTCAAGCTTGCGCACTTCGTATCGCCTGCACACGTGGTCAATAGTTCGATTGCCGAACCCTTGAAGAAGGGGGTGGAAGCCGAGACGAACGGCGAACTCGAGATCAAGGTATATCCCGGGGGAGAACTGGGTTCTGGACCCACCGAGCAATATATCCGTGTTCTTCAGGGGGCGGCAGACATCGTGTGGGGGCTGCCCGGCTACACTTCTTCGCAGTTTACCAAGTCGATGGTGGTAGAGCTTCCGGGAGCCATTCCGGAGGGAATGAGTGGCTATGAAATGCTCTGGAATGCCTATGACGGCCATCTGAAAAGCGAGTTTCCTGGCACCAAGCCGTTGGCGCTATGGGCCAGTGAGCCCAACATTTTCATCATGAAGGACAAGGAAATCCGCTCACCCGAAGATCTCGAGGGACTCAAGATTCGTGTGTCTGGGTGGATGACGGCAGAGCTGATCAAAGCTTATGGCGGTACGCCCGTGCAGATGAGTGCCGGTGAAGTCTATAACGCCTTGCAGACCGGTTTGATAGATGGCCTTGTCACCGGGGCCAGTGCCATCGAAGACTTCAAGCTCGACGAGGTGGCGAACTCCTATTCGGTGGGCGCGCCACTGGGCCACATCATGTTCTATCTGGTCATGAACCAGAAGAAATACGATGGCCTTTCCGATGAATATAAAGCCGCAATCGATGCCAATAGCGGTGTCGAACTGTCGCGCAGCGGCGAGCAGGGGTGGAATCAGCGCGCCCAGGAGACTCTGGAGGCTGTGGCCGCCGAGCCGGACAATACCGTGATCGAACTGAGCGATGCCGAGATCGCCAAGTTCGAAGAAGTTTCCAATGCCTTCCGCCAAAGGAAACTCGAAGAGATCGATGCCACTGACGTGTTGAACGCCATGCAAGGTCAATGATAGGCAACCGGGTCAGGTGAAGCGCATGGATTCTTCCAAATACATCTCTGGGGTCATGGACAGGCTGATAGGCCTGTCCAGCATCATTGGCACCCTGTCACTGATTTTTGCGGTCGGCGTCACGCTTGTCGATGTCCTAGGCCGACTCGTCGGTTTTCCCCTGACCGGGGCGCAGGATCTCTCCCAGATGTCGATGGTGATTATCGTGTTCGGCGGTATGGCGCTTTGCGACAAGCTGGGAGGCAATATCGCCGTGGACATATTCGAGGACAAGTTTCCACGAAGGATGAACCGCTGGCTGGATATCATCGGTTGGTTGATAGGAGCGGCGATCTTTTTCGCAATCGCTTACACCATGGTGGAAGCGGCTGCACTCGCCCGATTGCTCAACCTGAGCACGAATACCATCGGCCTGCCCAAGGCGCCTTTCCAGTACATTCTTGCAGGCTTTGCGACGTTGACGGCGCTTTCCATGCTGGTGCGGTCGGTTGCGCATATCCTGTCGCCCGAGACCGAATACAAGAAAGCCCATGAGGAAGAGTTATGAGTACCGAGTGGATCGGCGCCCTGGGCATCCTTGTCCTGTTGGTTCTCCTCGTTCTAAGAATTCCGGTTGCCTTCTCGATTTTTGTCGTGGGTTTGGGAGGGGTGGCCATTCTGGATAGCCCAAGCTCGGCGCTCAGCCTACTGGCCAGCGAGACGTTTACGCTAGCCTCCAATGCCGAGCTGATCGTGATTCCTCTGTTTATTCTGATGGGCAATGTCGCGACGGAAGCAGGCATGAGTCGTAAGCTTTACGATGCCGCCTATGCCCTGATCGGCTCTATCCGTGGCGGGCTGGCGTCAGCTACCGTTGTTGGCTGTGCCGGTTTTGCAGCGCTTTGTGGTTCCTCCGTCGCGTCCGCACTCACGATGGGCCGGGTATCGCTGGATGAAATGAAGCGCTACGACTACAGCGCCAAGCTGTCGACTGGCGCCGTAGCCGCCGGAGGCACGCTGGGAATTCTCATCCCGCCTTCGACGGGTTTCGTCATCTACGCCATCTTGACCCAGCAATCCATCGGAAGACTGTTCCTGGCCGGTGTACTGCCGGGCCTGATGCTATGTCTGCTGTTCGTCATCGCCATCACGCTCATGTCGACCCTGAAGCCCGCGCTCGCCCCCGCCGGACCGAAGACCTCACGGCGGGAGAAGACCGATGGCTTGCTGGGTGCAATGCCGATTCTCTTCGTCATCCTGTTGACCATCGGGGGGATCTACACCGGGATCTTTTCACCGGTAGAGGCGGCGGCGGTAGGGGCCGGGCTCATGGTTCTGTTCGGCGCAGCGATGCGTAAGCTGACGTTGGCCTCATTCTGGCGTGCTGCACAAGGATCGATTTCGACGACCGCGACGGTCATGCTGATTCTCATCGCCGCACACATGCTGAATCCTTTCCTGGCTCTCAGCCATATTCCTCAGGCATTGGGCGATTATCTTACCTCGCTGGATATCGGCCCTTATGGCGTGCTGCTGCTGATTCTGGCCTGCTACCTGGTGCTGGGCTGTTTCCTGGAGGGCTTCGCCATGCTGGTGTTGACCATGCCGATCTTCTTTCCGGTCATCACCGCACTGGGCTTCGATCCTATCTGGTTCGGCGTACTGGTGGTATTGACGCTCGAGATGGGGTTGATCAGCCCACCGGTCGGCGTGAATGTCTTTATCGTCAAGTCGGCGGCGCCGCAGGTGCCGTTAAAGGATATCTTCATCGGGGTCATGCCTTTCTGGCTGGTCATGATCGTTGCCATCCTGCTGATGATCGTTTTCCCCGACATTGTGTTGGTGCTGCCCAACGCCATGATGGGCTAGAGCAGGAAGCCTCACGGAGACAGCTGGAGATACATCACTGGGCACCGCCGCGTAACCTGCCTGGCAGCTCCCGCACCGAGTCCGTTCGTCGTCGACGAGCGGACTTTTTCTTTCCCGCGAGCCGCGCCTGCGAAGGTATTTCCCGTCCGACAAGACAATGCCCTCTACCGAGCGTTCCTGTTTGGGGTGAGCATGGGACGGGGTATGCTGTGATGCGAAACTCTACGGATGGCGGCGAGCAGCGCCGGATAATGGGAAACACAGGTGAGCAAGAGCAATACGAGTGTCGCGGCGAGTCTGCGAAAACTGATCAGCGAAGGGCGTTACCCCCCTGGGGAGCGCATTGCCGAGCTGCATGTCGCCGAGCAGCTCGGCGTGTCACGCACCCCCATACGACTGGCATTTCGCACGCTGGAGCAGGAAGGCTTGCTGCAGCGTGCCGGCAAGCGCGGCTATCGGGTGCGTGAATTCACCGAGACGGATGTACTGTGCGCGCTCGAAGTCAGGGGCGTTCTGGAGGGGCTGGCCGCCCGGCGCCTGGCTGAGCAGGGGATGACGGAGGAGACTGACACGCGCCTGGCGCAGTGCATCGAGGATGGCCGTGAGCTGTTGACCAAGGGTTATCTGGATCGGGATGACGTGACTCGCTGGAGCGAGATCAATGAGGTCTTCCACACCACCATCATCGAGTCCACCGGCAGTCTGGTAATCGCCGATGCCATCGGGCGCAACAACCACCTGCCGTTCGCCTCGGCGGACTCGATCATCCTGGATACCGAGGCACTGGATCGAGAGTATCGCAAGCTCTACTTCGCCCAGATGCAGCACCGGACGGTCTTTCAGGCGCTGCGCCTGGGAGAGGGGGCGCGCGCCGAGATGCTGATGCGTGAACATGCCTACATCGGGATGCGTTATGGCGAACTGCTGGATCTGGATCCCGCAGGCACCCTGCCATCCTGAAGCGACGTTCTGGATCCAGTAAGCTACTGCCGCTGTCGAAACGCCTTGGGTGAATAGCCGGTGTGGCGTTTGAAGAAGCGCGTGAAGTAGGCCGGCTCGGAGAAGCCCAGAGCATCCGAGACCTGGCTGATGGTCATGTTGGTGTAGGTCAACTGGCGCTTGGCCTCGAGCAGCAGACGTTCGTGCAGCAACTGCAGGGCGCTGCGTCCGGCCAGGCGCCGACACAGGGTGTTGAGATGAGTGCTGGTCATGCCCAGGCGCGAGGCCAGCGACTCGATGGTGGGCTGCTCGGCATAATGCGCATCGATCAAGGCCTGGAAGCGCTGCAGGTGGTCCTGCCCTTTGTCGTAGCGGCGAGTGAGGATCGGCCGACGGCGCTCGGCGCGCCGTGTGACCTGCACGGCCAAGGCCTGAATCAATGCATGCAAAAGCGCGGCGCGGCCCTCGGCAGGGTGTCGATATTCGGCATCGAGTTGCATGACCAGAGCGGTGATGGCTTCAGCCTCTGGCTGCCCCGCCAGCGGGTAGTGGGCGGCGCGGCCGAGTACCTGGCCCACCTGTTCCAGTTGCTCGCTCAGATGACCGGCCAGCGGCTGGGCCAGGGTGATGATGTGCCCGTCGATGTCCTTCGAGAAGTGAAACCCATGAATGGTCATGGCGGGCACCACGATGAGCAGCGGGCCAGCCAGATGACGCTCCGCGCCTTCTAGATGCAACGCCACTTCACCGTCGCGGATATGCAGCAGGTGGAGCAGGTCGGCATGACGGTGGGCACGGATGTGCCAGTCGTGCAGGCGGCTGCGCTCGGCGATCGATTCACAGTGCAGCAGATCCGGCGTCGGCCAGTGGTGGGTTTCGCCGTACAGCTTGAAGACGGGAACCGCTGACTGCCGGGTTTCCATGACGATTCTCCGCTAGTGACACGCCCGAGGGGGCGATAGTAGACCAAAGTCGCGCCCCTATCTTGGATATGTCCAAGTTTGCCTGGGAATTTTGCCTTATTTGCGGCGGCTTATCGATGAAAAATACAAGTCATCGATGGGCGCTTGCCTGCAGGCGCTCCAGGCACGATTGAGGACAGGATTATGAAAACCCAAGTGGCCATTATCGGCGCCGGTCCCTCCGGCCTGTTGCTGGGACAGCTTCTGCATCGGCAAGGCATCGACAATGTGATCCTCGAGCGGCGTTCCGGCGAATACGTACTCAGCCGCATCCGTGCCGGCGTGCTGGAGCAGGGCATGGTCGATCTGCTTCGCGAGGCGCGGGTCGACAAGCGCATGGACGAGGAAGGCATGCCGCATGACGGCTTCGAGCTGGCCTTCGACAACCGTCGCGTACACGTCGACCTCAAAGGGCTCACCGGCGGCAAGTCGGTCATGGTCTACGGCCAGACCGAGGTCACCCGCGACCTGATGGAAGCGCGCGAGTCGGTCGGTGCCACGACCATCTACGAGGCCGAGAACGTCCAGCCGCATGACCTCGAGACCGAGCATCCCTACATTACCTACGAGAAGGACGGCGAGACCTGCCGGCTCGACTGCGACTACGTGGCCGGTTGCGACGGCTATCACGGGGTGTCGCGACGCTCGATCCCCGAAGACCGCATCAAGACCTTCGAGCGCGTCTATCCGTTCGGCTGGTTGGGCATTCTCTCCGACACGCCGCCGGTCTCCGACGAGCTGATCTATGCCAACCACGAGCGCGGTTTCGCCCTGTGCAGCATGCGCTCCAAGACCCGTAGCCGCTATTACGTCCAGGTCCCGGAAGGAGAGAAGGTCGAGGATTGGTCCGACGAGCGCTTTTGGGACGAGCTCAAGGCGCGCCTGCCCGATGATGTCGCCGACCAGCTGGTCACCGGCCCATCCATCGAAAAGAGCATAGCGCCGTTGCGTAGCTTCGTCGCCGAGCCCATGCAGTACGGACGCCTGTTTCTGGTTGGCGATGCCGCGCACATCGTGCCGCCGACCGGGGCCAAGGGGCTCAACCTGGCGGCCAGCGACGTCAACACGCTTTACCGCCTGATGGCCAAGGTCTACCAGGAAGGGCGTACCGACCTGATCGCCCGCTATTCCGAGGTGTGCTTGCGTCGCGTCTGGAAGGCCGAACGCTTCTCCTGGTGGATGACCACCAACCTGCACAAATTCTCCGATGGCGAGGACTTCGAGCGGCGCATCCAACAAGCCGAACTCGACTACTACACCAGCTCGCGAGCCGGCCTGACCACCATTGCCGAAAACTACGTGGGTCTGCCCTACGAATCGCTGGAATGAGCCACCGAATACACTGCCTCTGACAGTGCTCTCCTTGACCCGCCCGGCTTTCGGCTTGGCGGGTCTTTCTTTGCGCTGGCTTTGATCGAGCCTGCGAATCGTTCAAGCGCGGCTCGCTCGGGTAAGATGAACGAATCACGCAGCCAAGGAGCCGAGATGACCGCAACCATTCGTATCCTGTTGGCCGGGGAAGGTGCCATCGCCGGGACGCACGCCAAGGTGTTGAGCGAGATGGACGGTGTCGAGATCGTCTGCCTGGCCGGCGGTGTGGAAGCCGACGCCCGGGCATTCGCCGACCAGTGGGGCATCCCCGAGGTGAGCCTGGATTATGCCGATCGAATAACGCGCGACGACATCGATGCCGTCGTCCTGGCCACCCCCAGTCATCAGCATGCCGACCAGGCCGAACAGGCCATCGCCGCCGGCAAGCATGTTCTTGCCGAAATCCCGATGAGCTTGACCCTGGCGGCTGCCGAGCGCATCACGGCGCATGCCGAGACTTCCGACCGGGTGTGCATGGTCGCTCATACACGGCGTTTCAACCCGCCGCATCGCGAGATCAAACGCCGGCTGCAGACGGGCGAGTTCCATCTTCAGCACCTGATCGGTCAGACCGTGTTCTTCCGGCGCGACAACCGCAACATGCACGGCCAGCCGAGAAGCTGGACCGACAATCTGCTGTGGCATCACGCCTGCCATAGTGTCGACCTGTTCGCCTGGCTGCTCGACGATTTCGAGCTGGATGTCTGGGGCGCCGCCGGCCCGTGTCACCCCGAGCTGGGCATCGCCATGGACATGAACATCGGCCTGCGCGCCCGTGACGGCACCTTGGCGACGCTGGCGTTGTCGTTCAACAACCGCGGTCCATTCGGAGGCTTCTATCGCTACATCGGCGAGGAGAACACCTTCAAGGCCTACCGCGATGCTCTGACCGATCACGAAGATACCCCCATCGCCCTGCCGGGCAGCGGTTTCGAGGCGCAGGATGCGGAATTCATCGCGGCGATTCGCGAGACGCGTCGTCCCGAGGCGTCGTTTTCTGGTTGCCTGCCGACCATGCGGCTGTTGGACCGCCTGGAAGCGCTCATGGCGCATTGATCCCGAGAGCCATACCGAAGCCATGAACGATCGCATCACACCGTTTCAGCTGTTCATTCTGGTGCTGTCCATTTACGTGCTTGGCGCGCTGGTTGCCGACACGTTCTTCGATCTGCCCCCTGAAATGTCCGAGCTGCTCTACTACATGGACGTGATCGTCTGTGTGTTCTTTTTCATCGATTTCTGCATTCGTTTTCGGGCCGCCAAGGACAAGTGGCGCTTCATGCGCTGGGGCTGGATCGATCTGCTGGCGAGCATACCCGCAGGACTCTTGCTGGGTGCACGCGCCTTCCGTGTCGTGCAGATCATTCGTCTGTTGCGCGCGCTGAAGTCGATGGAAATGATCTGGCTGATCCTGTTCCGCAACCGTGCCAAGGGCCTGTTCGCGTCGGCGGCGACCATGACCTTGTTGCTGGTGGCCTTTGGCGCAATCACCATGTTGATCGTCGAGAGTCCCAACCCCGAGAGCCCGATCAGCACCGCCGAGGAGGCGCTGTGGTGGGCCATCGTCACGGTCACCACGGTAGGCTACGGGGATTATTATCCGGTCACAACGCAAGGGCGCATCGTGGCGGTCCTGCTGATGATTGGCGGTGTCGGGTTGTTCGGTAGCTTTGCGGCTTATGTCGGCTCACTTTTCGTCGCCGACGAAGGCGAGAGGGAGTCGCGTCAGCACCGTGCCGATCGCGAGATGGTCCGACATCTGAATCGTCAGGTGGCCTTGCTCACCGAGGAGGTGCGCGCGCTACGTGCCGAGATGGTCAGGCAGCAACATGTGCAGAAAGAAGACACGGCGTCTGCCAGCGAGGCGCGCAACGATGCAGCGGACGAACGCTAGATGTCGCGTTAGTAAGAAGCTATTGCCTTCATGTTGACAATACATTGGCTAAATCGGCATGGCGTCACCTACATTAGCAACGTCTGGAGGCCAACCAGACGGGTTATGCTGGCATCTTTCCAGATGCTTCTAGCTCCACCCCTACCTCGACCCGCGTCCTGCGCGGGTTTTTTTTGCCTTCTTGCCGGCTGGCCTCATCGCTCATGCCCGGACACGGTTATTTGCGCTCGTCACGGACTTCGTAATCGCCTTCCAGCACGTGGTGTTGCGAATCGTGTGGTCGTTCATGGCGCTGATAGCTGCCACCGATATCCTGAGCCTGCTGGGCGCGAAAGGCCTCGACTCGCTTCTTCATGCGGTACCGGACGAGTGGCAGCATCAGCCAGCCGACCAGCAAAAAGAACAGACCGAGCAGGGTGCCGACGATCATCATCGCGCCGAACATCAGCCAGGTCAGGAATAGCCGGGGGCCGCTCATCGAGCGAGATGGGCGCGCCTGACGCGCCCGTTCCTGCCATTGCTGAGCCGCCTGCCAGGCGGCGTTGTACTGGCGGTCGTTGCGTTGATCAGTCATGGTCCACTCCAATGACCGAGAAGTCGTTACGATTCATGCGTATCTCGACTTCACGGTTGTGCGTATCGTAGCCCTCGATTTCGAGGTGCCCATTGTCATCGACATCCAACTGGCCGAATCGTTGCAGTCCGGCCTCACGCGCACTGGCCAGGGCCTGACGAAGCTCGTCGCCGCTCAGGCTCCAGCCGGGAATCTGACTCTTGCGCTGCTCCTCGTGAACCAGTTCACCGCTCGTGGCCAGCATGTCCACGTCCAGGTGCCAGCCATCGTCACGCCAGCCCTCGATCTCGACCCGCTCGCCGTCGTCCAGCGAAATCTCCTCATACTGGGCGAAGCCGTACTGACTGGCGCGCTCGAGAATGCGGTCGAGCTGGCTATCGCTCAGGGTGCCATCGTCGGCCATGACGGTGGTTGCCAGGCCGCCACTGAGTGCCGCGGGGATCACGAGCCAATGCAAGCGTTTCATAATCAACCTCCTGTGTCATTCGGTACCGGAGGCAATGTCCGGTGATATCGTTGTACGCCGGGTTACCTTGCCGGAGCCTGAAGGCGTCGTTCATCTTGCATTCATGCTCGGTCTGTCCGACGCAGGGCCAGTCTGCCGCGGCTCACCTGACCCCAAGTTGAATGTGGCGTTCATGGAGCGTTCATGTGGTGTTTGCCAAGCTAGAGGCATGAAACGCATGCTTATGGTTACCTTTGCCCTGGTATCGCTGACCGGCGCGGTTGTCGCCTGGGAATCGCTGGCCCGGGCCGACGATGACGACTGGCGCGACCTGCACGATCAGGTGCAGGCCGGACGGCTGGTCTCGTTGCCCAGCGTGCTCGACTGGCTGGAGGCCCGCTACGAGGGCACGGTATTGGAAACCGAACTCGAACGGGACGATGGCCGGGCGATCTACGAAATCGAGATGCTCGGCCCGCAGGGGCAGATGGTCGAGTTCGAGTTCGATGCCAGCAATGGCGAGCTGCTGGGTATCGAAGGCGTCAACATCGAGGGTATGCGACGGTAATGAAGATCCTGCTTGTGGAAGACGATCAGGCGCTCTCGGCGGCGCTGAGCGAGGCGCTGCGCGATACGGGATTGCTGGTCGAGACGAGCACGAGCGGTAGCGAGGCGGATTTCCTGGTACGCACGGAGCGCTACGACGCCGTGATACTCGATCTGGGCTTGCCCGATGGCGACGGCACCCGCTGGCTGGCGCGGTGGCGTGACGATGCCATCGACGTACCGGTACTGGTACTCACCGCCCGCGAACGCTGGTCGGACAAGGCGGCGGGGTTTTCCGCCGGGGCCGATGACTACGTCACCAAGCCGTTCGAGACCGCCGAAGTGCTGTTCCGCCTACGCGCCCTGGTGCGGCGCAGCCACGGCCATGCGCATCCGGTGCTGGCCTGCGGCGACCTGGCCTACGATACGCATACCGGCAGCGTGACCCTGGCCGGCCGGCCCATTACGCTGACCGCCCAGGAGTCGCGCCTGCTGGCCTATCTCATGCACGCCGCGCCACGCATCGTCAGCCGCACCGAGCTGTCCGAGCACGTCTACGATCGCGACCACGAGCCGGATTCCAATGTCATCGACGTGCAGATCAGTCGGCTGCGCCGCAAGCTGGGCAGCGGGCACATCGAGACGCTGCGCGGCCAGGGCTATCGCGTAACGGCGGCCGAGACGGCCTCGTGAGGGCGCGTTTGCGTGCCCTGGCCGCGCGTCCCGCCGGCTGGGCGCTGGGCAAGCGCCTGCTCGCCGTGGCACTGATGCTGGTGCTGATCGTGTTGCCGCTGGCCGGGGCTGGTCTGGCCTATAACTTCCGCGCCGCGGTGACGGCGTCGTTCGACCAGCGCCTTTCCTCGCTGTTGCATGTCCTGCTGGCCGAGCTGGAGATCGACCCCGCCAGCCATCAGCTGCAATTGCCGCTGTCGCTGGGCGAGGCGCGTTTCGACCGGGTGTTCTCGGGCTGGTACTGGCAGATCACCGATGGGCATGGCACCACGCGGGTATCGCGTTCGCTGTGGGATCAGCGCCTGCCGGTGACCGAGGCCGGCGGGATGACGCTACGCAATCTGATCGGACCGCGCGGCGAGCCGCTGCGTGTGATCGAGCGCGACGTGCGCCTGCCTGGGCATCCGTACCCCCTGCATGTCAGTGTGGCCGCCTCGCGCGAGGAGCTCGAGGCCGAGGTGGCGCATTTCCAGTGGCTGCTGACGTTATCGCTGGTGGCGCTGGCCGGCCTGCTGCTCGGCGGGCTGGCCATCCAGATTCGCTGGGGTCTGGCGCCGCTGCGACGGCTGGTGGCCAACCTCGAAGCGGTCGAGGCGGGGCAGGTCGAGCGCCTGGATACCCGGCTACCGGGCGAGCTGAGCGACCTGGCCGGCGCCATGAACGAAGTGCTCGAACGCGACCGACGCCTGATCGAACGTGGGCGCGCGGCGGCCGGCAATCTGGCGCATGCACTCAAGACGCCGATCAGTGTGCTGCACACCGTCGCCGACCGGCTGCCCGATGCGCAGCGCGAACAGGTCCGCCAGGAAGTGACGCGTCTCGACGAGGCGGTGCGTCACCACCTGGCACGCGCCTCGGCGGCCAGCGGTGCGACTCTTGCCGGACGAGTGAATATCGGCGAGGTCGTCGCCCCGGTGGTCGATGGGCTGGCACGCCTGGCGCAGCGGCGCGGCATCGTGCTGGAACGGCACATTGATGAAGCGGCCAATGTGCGCATGGACCCGCAGGACCTTCAGGAACTGGTCGGCAACCTCCTCGACAATGCCCTGCGCTGGGCCGAGCGCCGTGTGGTGCTGGAGATTGTCGGTGAGTCGGGCGGCGCCGGGCTGCATATCGAGGACGATGGGCCCGGCATGACGCCCGAACAACGCGAGGCGGCGCTGGCACGGGGAGCACGGCTCGACGAGCGGCGCTCGGGCTCGGGTCTGGGGCTGGCCATCGTCGAGGAGCTGGTCACGCTCTATGGCGGCCGGCTGACGCTCGAGCGTGCCCGGCTGGGCGGCCTGGCGGCGCATGTCTGGCTACCGGGCGGGACCCTGGTGTCGCACCCCTTCCGTCAACTGTCCTCGGCGGATGGCTAATTGTGCCGCCATGGCAGGGCTGCGATGATGCCTGCCAAGTGATGATGACAGGTAGTGCTTCATGGACAAGTTCGAGCTCAAGCTGGACCAGGCGGCGCGCGCGGCCTGGCTTTCCTATGTCGGCGGGCGCACCCAGGACGAGATCGCCAGCCAGATGGGCGTTTCGCGGCCCGGGGTGCAGCGCCTGCTGGCGCTGGCCCGTCAGGAGGGGCTGGTCAAAGTGCATATCGACCATCCGCTGGCCAACTGCATGGCCATGGCGGATGCCCTGGTCTCGCGCTTCGGGCTGGACTTCTGCGACGTGGTGCCTTCCGATCCCGAGCGCAGCGACAACAGCTCCGCGTTTCTGGCCCTGGCCGGGGCGGAACGCCTGCTGCGCTACGTCGACCGGGCCGAGCCGTTGACTCTGTCGCTGGGCACGGGGCGGGCGATACGCGCCACGGTGGAGTCGCTGAGCCGCATGGAGCGCCCTCAGCATCGTTTCGTCTCGCTGGTCGGCAACGTCGCCCGCGACGGCTCGGCCAACCGTTATGATGGGGTGATGGTGCTCGCCGACAAGACCGACGCCGAGCGCTTCCTGCTGCCGGCACCCGTGGTCGCCGGGTCGGTGACCGAGAAGCAGGCGCTGCTCGCCCAGCCACTGGTCCAGGCCGTGACCCGCGTCGCCATGGAGGCCGAGGCGGGCTTCATCGGCATCGGGCGCATCGACCCGCAGGCGACGTTGTTTCAGGACCATTTCATCAGCGAGGCGGAACTCAAGGAGCTGCTCGAGGCCGGTGCTGTCGGCGAGTTGCTGGGCTGGCCGCTGAGTGCCGATGGCGAGTTGGTCGATTGCCCCATCACTCAGCGCGTCACCAGCCTGCCGCTGGACATGCTCGAAGGGCAGGTGCTGATTGGACTGGCAGGCGGGCGCGACAAGGGGCCGGCCATCCTTGCGGCGCTGCGCGGCGGCTGGCTGCAGGGGTTGATCACCGACGAACAGGCGGCGCGTTTCATCATCGAGCAGAACGCCTAGCTTAGGCCAAAGTCTAAGCGTGACGGGTTTGCTTTTTTTGGGGTCGTAGCTGATCATTTGAATTGCCATTGAGTAGATTGATCAAAAATAAACCCAACAATCTCCTTCAAGGAGCCAGCCATGCGGTTACGTCACGCCATCCCGCTTGCCGGGGCGACGGCCCTGGTGTCCGTTGCTGCCAGTGCGGAGACCATCACCGTGGCCACGGTCAATAACAACGACATGGTCATCATGCAGAGCCTGACCGACGAGTTCGAGAAGGCGCACCCGGACATTACCCTGGACTGGGTGGTGCTCGAGGAGAATGTATTGCGCCAGCGCATGACCACGGACATCGCCACCCAGGGCGGCCAGTTCGACGTCATGACCATCGGGACCTACGAAGTGCCCATCTGGGCCGAACGCGGCTGGCTGATGCCGCTGGACGATCTGCCTGAAGACTATCGAGTCGATGACCTGCTCAAGCCGGTTCGTGATGGCCTGAGTCATGACGGCACCCTCTACGCGCTGCCGTTCTATGCCGAAAGCTCGATGATGTATTACAACAAGGCGCTGTTCGAGAAGGCCGGCATCGAGATGAGCGAGCAGCCGACCTGGCAGGAAGTGCGCGACTGGGCCAGCCAGATCCACGACCCCCAGAACGAGGTCTATGGCATCTGTCTGCGCGGCAAGCCGGGCTGGGGCGAGAATATGGCCTTCGTCTCGACCCTGGTGAATACCTACGGCGGGCGCTGGTTCGACATGGACTGGAATCCCCAGCTCGATTCCCAGGCCTGGCAGAACGCCGTGTCGTTCTACGTCGACCTGCTCAACGACTACGGACCGCCGGGGGCCAGCTCCAACGGTTTCAATGAAAACCTGGCGCTGTTCGCGCGCGGCAACTGCGGCATGTGGGTCGATGCCACCTCCGCCGCCGGCAAGCTCTACAATCCCGACGAATCCGATGTCGCCGACCAGCTGGGCTTCGCGCCGGCACCGGTCGCCGAAACTCCCAAGGGCTCGCATTGGCTGTGGTCCTGGGCGCTGGCGGTGCCTGCCACGTCCGACGCCAAGGATGCCGCCGAGACCTTCATCACCTGGGCGACCTCGCAGGATTACGTCGAACTCGTCGGTGAAACCAAAGGCTGGACCAGTGTGCCGCCAGGTACGCGTGAATCCACCTACGAAAACGAGAACTACCAACAAGCCGCGCCGTTCGCCGACTTCGTGCTCAATGCCATTCGCGAGGCCGATCCCACCGACTCGACCCAGGAACCCGCTCCATACGTGGGCGTACAGTTCGTGGGTATCCCCGAATTCCAGGCCATTGGCACCCAGGTGGGCCAGATGATCGCCGCGGCCCTGACCGGTGACATGTCGGTCGAGCAGGCACTGAGTTCGGCGCAGCGCTCGACCGAGCGCACCATGCAACGCGCGGGCTATCCCAAGTAACCGGGCCAAGCCGTCCCGTCGCTGCCGGCCCTGGCGAGAGTCTGCACCGGGTCGGCGTTCCACACAGGCCGGGGGCTGCCCCGGCCGGGCGACACTCCAACCTACTGCGTGAACGCCATGAACAAAGTCCGAGCTTCCGGGCGCACCGTCGGGGGAACGCGTCCCCTGTCCCTACAGGCGCCTGCCGTCACTCTGCTGTTTCTGTGGATGGCCGTACCGTTGGCCATGACCGTATGGTTCTCCTTCCAGCGCTATAACCTGCTGATGCCGGGCATGGATGGCTTCGCCGGGCTGGAGAATTACCAATACCTGTTCACCGATCCGGCGCTATGGTCGGCAATGGGCACCACACTGGTTCTGGTGGGCTCGGTGCTGGCGATTACCGTCATCGGCGGCACGCTGTTGGCGGTGCTGTTCCAGCAGGAATTCTTCGGCCGTGGCATTGCGCGGGTGCTGGCCATTTCGCCGTTTTTCGTCATGCCCACCGTCAGCGCGCTGGTGTGGAAGAACATGATGATGCACCCGGCCAACGGCGTACTCTCCTGGGTCGCCGAACTGTTCGGCCTGCCGGCGGTGGACTGGTTCTCGTCGCTGCCGCTGACCTCGATCATCATCATCGTCGCCTGGCAGTGGCTGCCTTTCGCCCTGCTGATCCTGCTCACCGCGCTGCAGTCGCTGGACGACGATCAGGTCGAGGCGGCACGCATGGACGGTGCCGGTCCGCTGGCCGTGTTCTTCTACATCACGCTACCGCACCTCAAGCGTGCGATCAGCGTGGTGATCATGATCGAAATGATCTTTCTGCTTACCGTGTTCGCCGAGATCTTCGTGACGACCTCGGGGGGCCCGGGTTTGGCTACCACCAACCTGGCCTATTACATCTATATCAGCGCTCTGCTCGACTTCGACGTGGGCATGGCCTCTGCCGGCGGGGTAGTCGCGATCATTCTCGCCAATATCGTCGCCATCTTCCTGGTCCGCATGGTGGCCAAGAACCTGGAAAGCTAATCGGGGAGCCGAATCATGACGACCGTAAAGACCGGCCAGGTACCTCTGGCCCATGACAGCAGGACCCGGGCGACGCCACGCAACGCCGCGTTGAGCGGCATCGGCAGTCGCCGGCTATGGCTGACCGTGCTCGGCTGGGGCGTGGCCATCCTGATCTTCTTCCCGATCTTCTGGATGATCGTCACCAGTTTCAAGACGGAAGCCGAGGCCATTGCCGATCCCAGTCTGATCTTCTCGCCGACGATCGAGAACTACGTCGAAGTGCAACTGCGTGCCGACTACTTCAAGTTCGCCATGAACAGTGTCGTGGTGGCTTTCGGGTCGACGCTGATGGCCTTGCTGCTGGCCATTCCAGCGGCCTATTCCATGGCCTTTCTACCCACCAAGCGCACCAAGGGCACGCTGTTGTGGATGCTCTCCACCAAGATGCTGCCGCCGGTGGGCGTGCTGGTGCCGATCTACCTGCTGTTCCGCGATACCGGGCTGCTCGATACGCGTACTGGCCTGATCATCGTCTACACGCTGATGAACCTGCCGATCGTGGTGTGGATGCTCTACACCTTCTTCAAGGACCTACCCAAGGACATCCTCGAGGCGGGCCGTATGGACGGCGCCAGCACTTTTCAGGAAGTCTGGCATCTGCTGCTGCCGTTGACCCTGCCGGGTATCGCTTCCACCGGGCTGCTATCGGTGATCCTGTCCTGGAACGAGGCGTTCTGGAGCCTCAACCTTACCTCGTCGCAGGCCGCGCCACTTACTGCCTACATCGCCTCGTTCTCGAGCCCTGAGGGCCTGTTCTGGGCCAAGCTCTCCGCGGCCTCGACCATGGCCATCGCCCCCATCCTGGTGTTCGGCTGGCTCACGCAGAAACAAATGGTGCGTGGACTGACCTTCGGCGCCGTCAAATAGCGTTCAGTAGAACAAGGAGCTGAACATGGCAACGCTACAACTCAAGCAGGTCGTCAAGCAGTTCGACGACACCCGCGTGATCAAGGGTGTCGACCTGGACGTCAACGACAAGGAATTCGTGGTCTTCGTCGGCCCCTCCGGCTGCGGCAAGTCGACACTGCTGCGCATGATCGCCGGCCTGGAAAGCACCTCGGGCGGCGACATCCTCATCGACGGCCAGCGCATCAACGACGTGGGCCCTGCCGAGCGCGGCCTGGCCATGGTATTCCAGAGCTACGCGCTCTACCCGCACATGACCGTCGAGGACAACATGGGCTTCAGCCTCAAGCTGGCTGGGGTTTCCAAGGAGGAGCGTCGCCAGAAGGTCCTCGAGGCTGCGCGCATCCTGCAGCTCGAGCCGTTGCTCGACCGCAAGCCCAAGGCCCTGTCGGGTGGTCAGCGTCAGCGCGTGGCGATCGGCCGGGCGATCGTGCGCAACCCGAGTATCTTCCTGTTCGACGAGCCACTCTCGAACCTCGACGCGGCACTGCGCGTACAGATGCGCATAGAGCTGGCGCGCCTGCACGATGAACTCGATGCCACCATGATCTACGTCACTCACGACCAGATCGAGGCCATGACCATGGCCGACAAGATCGTCGTGTTACAAGGCGGAGTGGTCGAGCAGGTCGGCTCGCCGATGGAGCTCTATCACCACCCCCGCAACCGCTTCGTGGCCGGTTTCATTGGCTCGCCCAAGATGAACTTTCTCGACGTCGAGGTCGTCGCGGCCAGTGCCGAGGGCGTCGATGTGCGACTACCGGGCGGTGGACAGTGCCATGTGCCCGTGGATGGCAGCGCACTGAATCCAGGCGAGCGTCTCGAGCTCGGGGTACGTCCCGAGCACCTTCTCCTTGACGATCAGGGCCCGCTTGAAGGGAAGGTGCAGGTCATCGAACGCCTGGGCGGGTCGACCTCTTTGTATCTGCAGATGGGCGAGACGCTGGTCATTCTGGTTACTGATGGCGATGTTGCCTCTCAGGTCCGCGACACCGTGCATTTCGGCTTCGAGTCCGGACGCGCCCACCTGTTCGACCACGACGGCCTGGCACTGCCCAGCCTGCATCGGCATCCGCTGGCCGACGTCTGCCGTCAGGACAACCGCTCGGCGCCCAGCGCGGCCGCCAGTCACTGACCACGTCACCGAGGAACGGCATGGAAACCCTGATCTTCGATTGCGACGGCGTGCTGGTGGACAGTGAGGCCATCGCCGAGAAAACGCTGATTCAGCGGCTCGGCGAATGGCTGCCCGATATCCAGCCCGACTCGGCGCTGCGCCAGGCACTGGGCATGACCACAGCGGCGATCCTTGCACAGATCGAACGGGGCAGTATCCACACACTGCCCATTGATGCCCTCGAACGTATCGACACCGATATCGAGGCGCGGCTGGCTCGCGAACTGCTGGCCATCGAGGGTGTCGCCGAGGTCGTGGCGCGTCTCGACATGCCCCTGGCGATCGTCTCCAACAGCCGCCGTCAGCGGGTGGTGGCCTCGCTCAAGGCGACCGGGCTCGATGCCTGGCTGGGCAGCGTACCGCTGTTCACTGCCGATCAGGCGGAACGGCCCAAGCCGGATCCGGCCGTCTACTTGCTGGCGGCCCGCAGTATGGGCTGCGATCCGGCAGAGTGTCTGGTGATCGAGGATAGCGTGTCGGGCGTCAAGGCTGCGCATGCCGCCGGCATGACCGTGATCGGCTTTACCGGCGCCAGCCACATCGAGGCCGGTCACGAGCAACGTCTGCTCGAGGCCGGGGCCTGGCAGATCATGAACGACATGCAGGGGCTCGAGGCGCTGATCGCCCATTGGCGCGACCGGCGTGGACGGAACCTGGCGTAACCCGACTCAAGAACCAAGGACAACAATGCGATGAAACTCGACAGCAAAGTGGCGGTAGTGACCGGCGGCGCGCGTGGCATCGGCCTGGCCATCGTCGAGCGCTACCTGCAGGAGGGCGCGCGCGTCGTCGTGGCGGACATCGACACGCAGGCCATCGAGGCGGCCGTCGGCCAGCTCAAGCAGGCACTCGATCCCAGCGGTGAATGGATCATGGGCCAACGTCTCGACGTCTGCGACCGGGATTCCATCGCCGCCCTGGTACGGGACGTCACCGCGCGCTTCGGTGGCATCGACATCCTCGTCAACAATGCGGCTGTGTTCGACATGGCGCCGGTGCTCGAGGTCACCGAGCAGAGCTACGACCGGCAGTTCAACGTCAACGTCAAAGGCATGTTCTTCACCCTGCAGGCGGTGGCCAAGGCCATGGTTGAGCGCGGGCAGGGCGGCAAGATCATCAACATGGCCAGCCAGGCGGGGCGTCGCGGCGAGCCGCTGGTGAGCATGTACTGCGCCTCCAAGGCCGCCGTGATTAGCCTGACCCAGTCCTGCGGCCTGGACCTGATCAAGCATCGCATCAACGTCAACGGCATCGCCCCCGGCGTGGTCGACACGCCGATGTGGGACGAGGTCGATGCGCTGTTCGCCCGTTACGAGAACCGGCCGCTCGGCGAGAAGAAGCGTCTGGTCGGCGAGGCGGTGCCCTACGGGCGCATGGGCCGGCCCGAGGATCACGCAGGGGCGGCGGTGTTCCTGGCTTCCTCGGACAGCGACTATGTCGTCTCACAAACTTTCAATATAGACGGCGGCAATTGGATGAGTTGAATGGACCCAAGCATTCACGACATGGCGGCACGGCTGATCGCTGCCGCTGTCGACAGAAAGCGCTTCATCGTTGCGTTGGCCGGGCCGCCGGCGGCGGGCAAGTCGTTCCTGTCGGAGTGGCTGGCCCGCGAGATCAACGCTCGCCAGCCGGGCATCGCGGCGGTCGTGCCGATGGATGGTTATCACCTCGATAATGCCGTGCTCGAGCCGCGCGGGCAGGTGCCGATCAAGGGAGCGCCGGAAACCTTCGATCCCGACGGGCTGCTTCACGACCTGCAGCGCATCCGCCGGGCGGACCGCACGGTGGCGGTGCCGGTGTTCGACCGGCCGCTCGACCTGGCCCGCGCCGGCGGTCGGCTGATCACCCTCGAACATCGCATCGTCATCGTCGAGGGCAACTACCTGCTGCTCGACCGGGCGCCGTGGTCGGCCCTGCGCGAATGCTTCGACCTGAGCCTGTTTCTCGAGGTGCCCGACGAGGTGCTGGAAGCGCGTTTGATCCAGCGCTGGCTGGGCATGGGGCAGGAGCAGCAGGGTGCCATCGACAAGGCCCGCCACAAGGACATGCTCAATGCCCGACTCATCAAGACGGCGTCGGTCGAGCCGGATATCCGCTGGTACTGACGCGCCACCCTTTCCATTTTTCCACTGCTGCAAGGAGTGCCCATGACCGCTCTCAGCCGCCAGACTCTCGGCCAGCTCGATTCCCGCGTCGCCGTGCCCCGCTACGATCGCAGCGCGGTCACGCCGGGTATCGTCCATTTCGGCGTGGGCGGCTTTCACCGTGCCCACCAGGCCATGTACCTCGATGCACTGATGAACCGTGGCGAGGCCCTGGATTGGGGCATCGTCGGGGTCGGCGTGATGCCGGGCGACCGGCGCATGCAGGAGGCGCTGGCCACCCAGGATTATCTCTACACTCTGATCACCAAGCATCCCGACGGCCACTACGAACCGCGCGTGATCGGCGCGATCGTCGGTTACCTGTTCGCCCCTGACGATCCCGAGGCGGTGATCGAGCGGATGGCCGACCCGGCCACCCGTATCGTCTCGCTGACCGTGACCGAGGGCGGCTACAACTTTCATCATGTCACCGGAGAGTATGACCTGACCAATGCGCAGGTCAGGCACGACCTGGAGCATCCGCAGGCTCCGCAAACCACCTTCGGGCTGATCGTCGAGGCGCTGCGCCGCCGACGCGAGCGGGGCGTGGCGCCCTTCACGGTGATGTCCTGCGACAACATTCAGGGCAATGGCGAGGTCGCGCATCGCATGTTCACCGCGCATGCCCGGGCGCTGGATACCGAATTGGGCGCCTGGGTCGGGCGCGAGGTGAGCTTCCCCAACTCGATGGTCGACCGCATCACGCCGGTCACCTCGCCGGCGGACATCGAGGAGCTGCAGCGGCGCTTCGATATCGAGGATCGCTGGCCGGTGGTCTGCGAGCCGTTTACCCAATGGGTGCTCGAGGACCATTTCAGCCTCGGCCGGCCGGCCTTCGAGACGGTCGACGTGCAGGTCGTCGACGACGTCATGCCCTACGAACTGATGAAACTGCGCCTGCTCAACGCCAGTCACCAGGCGCTGACCTACTTCGGCTACCTGGCCGGCTACCGTTACGCCCACGAGGTCTGCCAGGACCCGCTGTTCGTCGATTTCCTGCTCGACTACATGAACCTCGAGGCCACGCCGACCCTGCGCCCGGTGCCGGGCGTCGATCTGGATGCCTACAAGCGCACCCTGATCGAACGCTTCGCCAATCCCGAGATCAAGGACACCCTGGCGCGCCTGTGTGCGGAGAGCTCGGACCGCATTCCCAAGTGGCTGCTGCCGGTGATTCGCGAGCAACTCGCCCACGATGGCGATATCCGGCGCAGCGCGGCGGTGGTCGCCAGCTGGGCGCGCTATGCCGAGGGCGCCGACGAGCAGGGCCGACCCATCGAGATCGTCGACCGGCTCAGGGATTCGCTGATCGCCATTGCCCGCGACAATCGCCAGCGGCCGACCGCCTTCATCGAGAATCGTCAGCTGTTCGGCGACCTGGCCGACGACGAGCGCTTTCGCCGGGCCTACCTAGATGCGCTGGAACGCTTGCATGCCCAAGGCGCACGGGCCACGGTAGAGGCCCTGGTGGCGGGGTAGTTCGCGGGCGAAGGTCACGACTATCCTGTACGGTACGGGCAGGCGACAGCGGATGATGGCGAACGAGGAACAGCGCATGTACGCAGGAGTGGACTGCGGAACCCAGAGCACCAAGGTGGTTATCGTCGATACCGCGCAGGGCGTGATCGGCGAGGCCAGTCATGCGCACCGCCTGGACGAAGGCGAGGGCGGTCGGCGCGAACAGCATCCCGAGGAATGGATCGAGGCGCTGCGCAGCGCCTTTGCCGACGCCGTGGAACAGGCCAGGATCGACCCGCGCGCGATCCGTGCCATCGGTGTGTCCGGCCAGCAGCACGGCATGGTCGCGCTCGACGAACGCGGCGAGCCGCTGTATCCGGCCAAGCTGTGGTGCGATACCGAGACGGCCCTGCACAACGAGGCGCTGGTCGAGAAACTGGGTGGTCATCAGACCTGCCTGGAGACACTGGGGCTGATGCTGCAGACCGGCTACACTGCTTCCAAGGTAGCCTGGTTGCGCGACATGCACCCCGAGTCGTATCGGCGCATCGATACACTCTTGCTCCCCCACGATTACCTCAATTTCTGGCTGACCGGCGAGCGCGTCGCCGAATGCGGCGATGCCTCGGGCACCGGTTACTTCGATACCCGCTCGCGTACCTGGCATCATGACGTCTTCCGGGCCATAGCCCCCGAACTCGATCCCGAGCGGGTGCTGCCGCGGCTCATCGATTCCCGCGAGCCGGCAGGAAGGGTGCGCCCCGAAGTGGCCCGTCAGTTGGGGCTCGGCGAGGATGTCCTGGTTGCCAGCGGCGGCGGCGACAACATGATGGCGGCCATCGGGACGGGGAATATTACCCCTGGGCTGGTCACCCTGAGTCTCGGTACCTCGGGTACGGTCTACGCTTATGCCGACCACCCCGTCGTCGAGGCCAGCGGTCTGGTGGCCAATTTCTGTGCCAGCAGTGGCGGCTGGCTGCCACTGGTGTGCACCATGAACGTGACCTCGGCAACCACTCGCGTACGCGAACTGTTCGGTTTCGACATCGCCACCTTCGGCGAGCAGGTCGCGGCCGCACCGGTAGGGGCGGACGGGGTGATGATATTGCCGTTTTTCAACGGCGAGCGGGTACCGGCGCTACCCCATGCCACTGCCAGCTTCGTCGGCCTGACCAGCCGCAACACCACGCCGGCCAACCTGTGTCGGGCGGTCGTGGAAGGCACGACGTTCGGGATGCGCTATGGCCTCGATCTGCTCGGGCCGCTGGCGCAGCGCGCCAGCCAGGTGCGACTGGTCGGCGGCGGCGCCAAGAGCCCGGTATGGCGTCAGATCGTCGCCGACGTGCTGGGTGTCGAGGTGATCTGCCCCAACGTCACCGAGGCGGCGGCACTCGGGGCGGCCATCCAGGCGGCGTGGTGCGACGACCACGAGCGAGGTGCGAACCGCACGCTGGCCGAGCTTTGCGACGGCCTGGTCGGGCTCGATCAGGAGACGCTGACCCGGCCCCAGGCGGAAAACGTACCGCGTTACCAGGCACTTTACCGGACCTACCGGCAGGCGTTGGCCGAACGCTACGATTTACCGGTCTGACGCCCTCATTCATTGCCAGTACAGGACATCTTTCATGACGCAACTCGAATCACTCAAGCAGCTTTCCATGGTGGTCGCCGATACCGGCGATCTGGAAGCCATTCGTCGCTACCAGCCCCATGATGCGACCACCAATCCGTCACTGATCCTCAAGGCCTTTGACCTGCCCGGCCATCAGGAGCTCATCGACCGCACGCTGGCCGAGGTCAAGGGCGAGGTGAGCGACACCGAGGCGCGCATTGAGCAGGCCGTCGATCGGCTATCGGTAGCCATTGGCAGCGAAATTGCGCGTATCGTGCCCGGCCGCGTATCGACCGAGGTGGCGGCAAGGCTCTCGTTCGACCGCGATGCCAGCATCGCCAAGGCACATCAGATCGTCGATTTATACGAGCGTGCCGGCATCGGTCGTGACAAGGTGTTGATCAAATTGGCTTCGACCTGGGAGGGCATTCGTGCCGCCGAGGTGCTGGAGCGCGAGGGAATCCAGTGCAACCTGACGTTGCTGTTCAGCGACGCCCAGGCGCGTGCCTGCTTCGATGCCGGTGTCTACCTGATCTCCCCGTTCGTCGGCCGCGTCACCGACTGGTACAAGAAGGAAACCGGCAAGGACTACGCGCCCGAAGAAGACCCCGGCGTGCAGTTCGTGCGCGGCGTGTGCCGCTATGCCAGCGATTATGCCTACGACACGGTGGTCATGGGAGCGAGCTTCCGCACCACGGGGCAGATCCTCGCGCTGGCCGGCTGCAACCGCCTGACCATCTCACCGCAACTGCTCGAGGAACTGGCCGCGGCACAAGGCGAGGTCGAGCGCAAGATCACTGACGTGGGCGAGGCTTCCGAGCGCCTGCCGGCGATGACCGAAGCCGAGTTCCGCTGGGGGCACAACCAGGATCCCATGGCCAACGACAAGCTGGCCGAAGGCATCCGGCGTTTCGATGCCGATCAGGTGTCTCTCGAAGAAAGGCTTGCCGAGCGCTTGAAAAGATAAGCCGCTGGTTTAGTCCAGTACAGTGCGCTAATCCAGGGGGCAGCGTTATACGCTGCCCCCTGGATTCCAACGTGTCATTCGAACAAGCCAAGGTTAGGCAATGATAAAGAACACGTTTTCCTGGCCTTGCTTAACCGGTTCCTGTGCGAACTGATATCCCCTCCGAGCCACTTCCTCGGGCACGTTCCTGAATGAGCCAGGGCAATCGGTAATGACTTGCAGCAGCTGTCCTTTATCCATCTGCTCCAATGTCTCAAGGGTATAGATTACGGGGTAGGGGCAAGATTCGCCGCGCAGAACCAAGGTGAATTCCGGCATCAGTTCAGTTTGCATACTCTTTCCCTTCGGTGACAGGTAGGTTTCGTCATGGTCGGGTCGCAGTAAGTTGGGCATGCCATTAGCGACAAGCTGTTCAGTAGCCGAAATAGCAATGGTGGGATAACTAGTGCATCAGGTCGCCAGTGAGCAATATCCGCGTTGTCTTGGCCGAGGCCAGTTCGTGCAGAATGCGTCGAGCAGCGCGTATCAATGTATCCTGTGTTTCGGTTCGCTGGCGAATGACAGTGGAAGCTAAACCTTCAAAGCTGAGACTTTCTCGCTAGCGCGCTCAGGGCAGGATCATCAGCCGCTACCGTCGTGATGATGGCGACCAGGACCGAGCCTGACATGGCAGTGGTGAAACGCTCGACGCGTGGGCGATCGACATCCGCGACATGATACTCCACCGCGGCGGATAAGGTAGGCTTTAACGTGGCTAACGGCACTAAGTGCGAGTCAGCATCAGCTCAGCAGTGTTCTGCTGATATTGTCGAGGCGTCATACCTTTTTGTTCGCGGAAGTGCCGATTGAAATTTGAAAGATTATTGTAGCCAACCCGAAAGCATATGTCGGCGATGGATTGTCTGCCTTCAAGCAACAGGCGGCATGCATGATCTATACGGATTCGTCTAAGGAACGCAACGAAGGTGTCGCCAGTAGCGTGCTTGAAAAAGCGGGAAAAAGTGGAGGGAGTCATGCCGTGTTTTTCGGCTAACGCCGACATGCGTAGCTCTTCATGAAAGTGGTCATGTATGTAGCGTAAGATGGAATCTACCTGTTCGGAGGAGGTGCCTTTAATATCTAATACGTAACCTTTTCCAGCCAGTGTTCGATAGTTACACTGCGAAAGACTGCGAAGAATAGCTAGCATGGTCAGCAGCCTTCCAGCATTGTCTTGCTCGCTCATGCTGACCAATAAGTCAGCACAGCGATCCGCTTCTTCTCCTTTGAACTCAATACCCAGGGCTGAGTCCGCTATGAGTTTCGACAGACAGTTGAGCTCGGGGCATAGTTCCATCATGTGCTCCAGCCACTCCCCCTTGAATTGCAGTACGACATCTCGCCCCTTTATCAATGGGCGTACATCATTGAGGTCGCTAAACCAAGCATGTGGTATGTTCGGTCCCACCAGAACCAAGTTACCGGGCTCGAACCGGCCAATGTAATCACCGACAAAATAATGACCTTCTGAGTACCGGGTGAGATGCAACTCGTACTCGGGATGGTAATTCCAGCGGGCGAGCGGTGCGGGGAAATCATGGCAATGCCAGTAGAAACTGAATTTCGGATCTTGACTGACGCTCTCGAAGACAGGCGCACCAAGACGGGTATCGTTGAGCTGCGCAGCAATCATGAGTTATTCAGTGCCTCTTTCAGCTATGCCTTCATGTAAGACTTCAGCACTTGCTGTGTGCTGATCAGGCCGGCTTATCTATCGGCGCTGCGTCAGCCACGACACGACACCCATCATTCGAGTATTCGCGACTTCTCCTATCTTGAAATAAAGCGGACCGGTGTCCTTTTATACTTTGGTCAATACTCGCACTTTTTCCTGCGTAGGGTCGGCGTCCCAATGGCTGTAAATAACCATTTAAAACAGCCAATTACCAGATGTTCAAGCGAAGGCTGCAAAAAAGTATCACTATCGAGAAAAATATAGCCTAGCCGTTTTTTCAGTGTGACGCGTAGCTTCATTACCTAGACCGCTGCGAGCAGACCTCAGTGGATCGAGGCCAGTCTTGTCTATTTTCAATACGACTTGAGAAGAGCGCCATGAAAGCCAAAGCCCTGGTACTGGAGAAGAAACGCGAGCTGTCGTTACGCGAGATCGACCTTCCGGACCAGCTCGGCCCGGACGACGTTCGTGTCCGCGTACACACTGTCGGCATATGCGGCAGTGACGTGCACTACTATACCCACGGCCGGATCGGCCCCTTCGTCGTACAAGAGCCGATGGTCCTCGGTCATGAAGCGTCCGGCGTGGTCACCGAAGTCGGCCAGAACGTCAGCCACCTGCGGGTGGGCGAGCGGGTATGCATGGAGCCAGGCATCCCTGACCCCACCTCGCGCGCCGCCAAGCTGGGTGTCTACAACGTCGACCCCAGCGTCCGCTTCTGGGCCACGCCGCCGGTGCACGGCTGCCTGACCCACGAGGTCATCCACCCGGCGACGTTTACCTTTGCGCTTCCCGATTCGGTGTCCTTCGCCGAGGGGGCGATGATCGAGCCGTTCGCGATCGGCATGCAGGCGGTGGTCAAGGCGCGTATGCAACCGGGCGATGTCTGCGTCGTCACCGGCGCCGGGCCGATCGGCCTGATGGTCGCCTTGGCGGCACTGGCGGGTGGCGCCAGCGAGGTGCTGGTCTCCGATTTGGTCGAGGAGAAACTGGCGATCGCTGGACGCTACGATGGTATCACCCCAATCAACGTCTCGCGGGAATCGCTGCGGGCAGCCGTCGACAAGCGTTGCGGCCAAGGCTGGGGCGCCGACGTGGTGTTCGAGGCCAGCGGCAGCCCCCGGGTCTACGACGACGTGCTGGCCTGTGCCCGGCCAGCCGGCGCGATCGTGCTGGTCGGTATGCCCGTCGAGCCAGTCACCTTCGACATCGTCTCGGCGCAGGCCAAGGAACTGCGCATCGAGACGGTGTTCCGCTACGCCAACGTCTACGACCGGGCGATCGACCTGATCGCCTCGGGCAAGGTAGACCTCAAGCCGTTGATCAGCGAGACCTTCGATTTCGACCAGAGCATCGATGCGTTCGAGCGCGCCGCGAGCGCACGACCCAATGACGTCAAGCTGCAGATCACGCTTGATGCCTGACCCCGTCAGCCCAGAACACACTGGACCTGAACTCATGAGAGGTGAACAACAATGACCCAGTTCAAGCGTCGCGACATATTGAAGGGAATGGGTGGGCTCGCCGGCCTGTCGCTGATGGGCGCGGGCTCGCTGCGCACGGTCCTGGCTCAGGGCATGGCCAGCGACGAGGCCTGGAAGCAGGCCAGCGGCACCACCATCCAATTCATTTCCGAGAACACCCCGCCGACGACGGCGATCGCCGCCAACCTGGCGTCGTTCCAGGAACTCACCGGCATCACTGTCAACATCACCGAAATGCAGCTAGGAGCCCTAGTGCAGAAGGTCGCGCTGGACTTCGGCGCCGGGCGCAGCTCCTTCGACGTGATCTATGCCGACCCCTACCAGGTGCTCGCACCGTACCATCGCGGCCTGGTGGATCTAAATACGTTCATCAACGACGACCAGCAGCCGGTCGTGCCCAAGGGCATCGAGGATTTCATCCCCTCGCAGCTGGCCGCCGCCGGCCGCTTCGAAGACAGGGAAAGCCTGTATACCCTGCCTTACGATTGCCCAACGATGATTTGGATCTACCGCCGCGATCTGTTCGAGAAATACCGCGACCAGATGCAGCAGGATCTCGGCTTCGATCCGATGCCCTCGGACAGTACCACCTGGGAGCAGTACTACCGGATCGCCGAGTGGTTCAGTAACGGCAACGCCAGCGAGGTCAAGTACGGTACCGGCCATCAGGCCCAGCAGTACGACTCGCTGATGTGCGACTTCTCCAATGTGCTGTTCGCCTATGGCGGTGACTATTTCGCCGATGGCCAGCAGATCGGCCTGCTCGGCACCGATTCCCCCGGCGCCTGTCAGCTGACCAGCGAGGCTGCGCTGGAAGCTGCGCGCTTCTACCAGAAGCTGCTAAAGATCGCCCACCCCGGCAGCACCAGCTGGGACTGGACCGGCGTCGCCAACGCCTTCCAGAACGGCGAGTTCGCGATGATGCCCGAGTGGCACGAGTTCGCCGGATCACTGGAGAGCTCGGACCTGCAGGGCAAGATCGGCTACGCCCCGCTGCCCAAGGGCCCGGTGCGCAGTTCCAACCTGTGGGGCGGCACGGGTATCGGCATCAACGCCAACGCCTCGCCCGAGAAGCAGAAAGCGGCATGGCTGTTCCTGGTCTGGGCGACCTCGCCACAGACCCAGTTGATGGGGCTGAAGAGCGAGGTCGGCGGCGGCACCCCGACGCGCCAGTCGGTCTACGACATGCCCGAGGTCAAGGCCGCCAGCACCCCGCCCACCGACATGCCCAACATGCTCACGGCGGACACCATGCTGGTCGCCTGGCAGGACGATCACATCGGTCTGAGGCCCAAGATCGCCCAGTGGAACGAGGTCGACACGGTAATCTTCACCGAGCTCTCCAAGATGCTGGCGGGTCAAATGTCCCCCGAGGAAACCATGCAGAGCGCCAAGCAGCGCATCGATCGCATCGTGGGGGCGTGACGCATGGCGCTGATGACCGGAAAACCTTCGTCGCGGCGACAGGGATTCGAGCTGGCGATGATGTCGCCAGCGCTTTTCCTGCTCGCCCTGATCACGCTGGTCCCGTTCTTCTCGATCATCTGGATGAGCTTCAACGACGTCAGCCTGATGGGCGGGCTGGCCTTCGAGTTCTCGGGCCTAGATAACTGGCAGCGGGTGTTCACGGACCCGGACATCCGTTCCAGCTGGCTGATCAGCCTGGTCTACTTCCTGGCCACAGTAGGCCTGGAGATGGTCATCGGCACGGTGATGGCGCTGCTGGTCTACAGCCTGACGCGGGGCAGCAACATCATCATCTCGCTGCTGTTGATCCCGATGTTCATCGCCCCGGTGATCGTCGGGCTGCTGGGACGTTTCATGCTCGACCCCAGCCATGGCCTGTATGCCTGGATGCTCAATGAAAGCGGGCTGTTCGACGGCAATATCCTGGGCAGCGTCGGCTCCGCGATGGTCGCGGTCATCCTCATGGACGTCTGGGAATGGACGCCGCTGGTCGCGCTGATCGTCCTTGCGGGGCTCACCTCGGTGCCGGAGGACGTTCTCGAGGCGGCCGAGATGGACGGCGCGAGGTACGGCCAGAAGCTGCTCTACATCATCCTGCCGTCGATCTCCAACATCCTGCTGGTGGCGCTGCTGATCCGTGCCATGGATGCGATCCGTTTCTTCGCGATCATCTTCATCACCACCAACGGCGGGCCCGCGGACTCCACCAAGATCATCCCCATCCGGCTCTACGACATCGCCTTCCGGTTCTTCGACCTGGGCTATGCCGCTGCCGTGGGCATTACCATGCTGGTGTTCTCGATCATGGTCGCCACGGCGTTCACGAAACTGCTCAAACGCCAGGAGAAGGCCTCATGACCGCCTCCAAGCGCTGGCTTCCCCTCACGTTCAAGATCGCCCTGCTGACGCTGCTGCTGCTATGGACGCTGATACCGGTCGTCTGGATGGTGCTATCCTCGTTCAAGCCGAACAACATCATCACCGCCGATACGCCACGGATCTTCTTCACTCCGACCCTGGAGCACTACGCCTCGCTGTTCAGCGGTGGCAACAGCCTCTGGCCCTACCTGCTCAACAGCTTGTTCATCGCCGGGGTCTCGACGCTGATCGCCGTGGTGCTCGGCTGCATGGCCGGTTTCGGGCTGTCGCGGATCCGCATCAAGGGCAAGCAGCATCTGGCGTTCTGGATCATCAGCACCCGCATGGCGCCGATCGCCGCGGTGATCGTGCCGCTGTATTTGCTGTTCCGCTACCTCTACCTGCTCGATACCCACGCCGGCCTGATCGTCGCCTACCTGAGTTTCAACCTGCCGTTCGCCATCTGGCTGATGACGGCATTCTTCGACGACCTGCCTCCCGATCTCGAAGAAGCGGCGATGATCGATGGTGCCACCAAGCTTCAGGCGTTCCGCTACGTGGTGCTGCCACTGATGACCCCCGGGCTGGTGACCACCGCCATCCTGTGCTTCATCTTCGCCTGGAACGACTACGCCTTCGCCCAGACATTTTCCGGGCCCAGCACGCAGACCATCCCCATCGCTGCGGCGCAGCTGTTGACCCAGACCGGCATCGACTGGGGCAAGCTGCTGGCGATCGGCACTATCGTGGTCTGCCCGATGGCGATCGCCGGGCTGCTGGTCAAGCGCTGGCTGGTCCAGGGGCTGACCCTGGGCGCCGTGAAATGACCGATCCCACGACAACGCTTCTACAACGGACAGGGAGACAACCATGAACGTGATGTCGCAGTTCGACCTGAGCGGCAAAGTCGCCGTCGTCACCGGCGGCAACGGCGGGCTCGGCGAGGCGTTCGCCCATGCGCTGGCCGAGGCCGGCGCGGCGGTCGCCATTGCCGCCCGCGGGCATGAGCGCAGCCTGGCAGTGGTCAAGGCTCTGCAGGATGCCGGGCACCGCGCCATGGCGGTGGAGATCGACATTACCCAACCCGAGGCGGCGGACGTTCTGCTCGACGAGGTTGAGGCCACCCTCGGCCCGGTCGACATTTTCCTCAACAACGCCGGTGCCTGCCAGCACGCGCCGGCGCTGGAGGTCACCCCCGAGCGCTGGCGCGACATCTTCGACATCAACGTTCACGGACTGTGGTACTGCGCCCAGGCCGCCGGTCGGCGCATGCAGTCGCGCGGCGGGGTGATCATCAACATCGGCTCGATCTCAGCGATGATCGTCAATCGCCCGCAGATGCAGCCCGCCTACAACGCCTCCAAGGCCGCCGTGCACCAGTTGACCAAGTCGCTGGCCGCCGAATGGGCGCCCTACGGCATCCGTGTCAACGCGCTGGCCCCCGGCTACGTCAAGACCAGCATGGCGCCGGTCGACGATCCCAGATTCAAGCCGCGCTGGATCGACGACGCACCCATGCAGCGTGCCGCTACTCCTGAAGAACTCGGCCCCACCATCGTCTACATGGCCAGCAACGCCTCGAGCTTCATGACCGGCTCCATCGTCGTGGTGGATGGCGGCTACACGCTCTGGTAACAGCCGTTCGAATAACCGTCCACACCGAATCACCAGGAACCCGACATGGCAACCTTACAGCTCAACAACATCGTCAAGGACTTCGGTGGCACCCAGGTGATCAAGGGCGTCGACCTTGAGGTCAAGGACCGCGAATTCGTCGTCTTCGTCGGCCCCTCGGGCTGCGGCAAGTCGACCCTGCTACGCATGATCGCCGGTCTGGAAAGCACTTCGGATGGCGATATTCTCATCGACGGCCAGCGCATCAACGATGTCGGGCCCGCCGAGCGCGGCCTGGCCATGGTATTTCAGAGCTACGCGCTCTACCCGCACATGACCGTCGAGGACAACATGGGCTTCAGCCTCAAGCTTGCTGGCGTATCCAAGGAGGAGCGTCGCCAGAAGGTCCTCGAGGCTGCGCGTACTCTACAGCTTGAGCCATTGCTCGACCGCAAGCCCAAAGCCCTTTCGGGTGGCCAGCGCCAGCGCGTGGCGATCGGCCGGGCGATCGTGCGCAACCCGAGCATCTTCCTGTTCGACGAGCCGCTGTCGAACCTGGATGCGGCACTGCGCGTACAGATGCGTATCGAGCTGGCGCGGCTGCACGACGAGCTCGACGCGACGATGATCTATGTTACCCACGACCAGATCGAGGCCATGACCATGGCCGACAAGATCGTCGTGCTGCAGGGCGGTGTGGTCGAGCAGATCGGCTCACCGATGGAGCTCTACCATCATCCGCGCAACCGCTTCGTGGCCGGCTTCATCGGCTCGCCGAAAATGAACTTCATGACGGTGGAAGTCGTCGATCGGCGTGGCGAGGGGGTTACCGTCAGGCTGCCCGGCGGTGGGGTCTGTAACGTGCCGGTGGGCAGCAACCACCTCGATGTCGGCAAGAACCTAGTGCTCGGTATACGTCCCGAGCATTTGGTGCTCGACGACCAAGGCCCGCTGGTAGGGGTGGTTCAGGTCATCGAACGCCTGGGAGGCTCGACCGCGCTCTACGTACAAATGGAAGAGACGGAGGTTATTGCTCTGACCGATGGCAACACCGCTCATCAAGTCCGGGATAAGGCCCGCTTCGGATTCGCCTCCAGTCGCGCCCACTTGTTCGGCGCCGATGGTCTAGCATTACCCAGCCTGCAAAGGCATCCACTGGCCGATATCTACCGTAAGGACAATCGCACCCATACTGAAACCAGCAACTATTAACGGGACATCTATAGAAGCCATGCGCTTGAGGTGAGCGTGTGATCGAACGCCTGCGCTGATCAGGGCACCAGGAAACGCCATAGCGCCGCGCAGAGAATGCCGGCGCCGATGGCGAACAGCGGCTTGCGGGTCGCCAGCATCACTACGAGTGTGGCCAGCAAGGCCAGGCGTGCGCCCCAGTCGCCGGCAACCGCCATCGGCGTGATGACGGCGACCAGTACCGAGCCGGACATGGCATTGATGAAACGCTCGACACGTGGGCCGATCGGAATGCGTGACATGACCAGCACGCCGCCGCTGCGGGTGAGGTAGGTCACCAGCGCCATGATCAGGATTGCCAGCAGCGCGCCGCCCGGACTGGTTGCCAGGCTCATGTCGTCGGCTCCTCGTGCCGCTCCCGGTCGGTAGGCAGCCACAGGCCGGCTAGGCCACCCGCCAGAGCCCCGACGATGACATGCGAATGGGGCGGCAGCCAGTACATGGCGGCGAGGGCCGCCATGGCAGCCACGCTCCAGGGGATGAGCATGGTCAGGCTGCGCACACCGCCGACCAGCATCGATAGCAGAAAGCAGCCCATGATCACGTCGAGCCCGTAGCGCTCGGGCTCGGTGATCCCGCTACCGAACAGCACGCCGAGCAACGTGCCGAGCAGCCACGCCAGCCATAGCGCCAACCCGCCACCCACCAGCATCCCGACGTTACTCACCCCGCGCCGATAGTCGTCCGCCGCCATGGCCCAGTTGGAATCGCTCATCAGGCCCACGGAAAGATAGCGCTGACGTGGCGACAGGCCGCGCAGCCAAGGGTAGAGGGACGCGCCCATCAGCAGGTGACGGGCATTGATGGCGAATGTCGAGGCGATCAACGCGACCAGGGGAATTTCCGGCCCCCACAGCTCGAGGGCCGCAAACTGTGACGCCCCGGCGAACACCAGGGCGCTCATCAGCAGGGTTTCGAGCTCGCTCAGCCCGCGTTGTACGGCAGCGACACCGAAGGCCAGGCCAAAGGCAACCACAAACAGGCACAACGGCGCCATGCGCCGCATGCCGTCCAGAGTACCGGCGCGATCCAGTCTCGCATCGCTGGAACGGGAAAAAGTCATGCGACCCGCCTGTGAAATATTAGCGAAACCGTATCCTGCGCCGCTCAGCGAGCCGACCGCAAGCCCTGCGTTAGTGTATCGCTCCTACCCCTTCCAGACGTCGGCGAGGATCTCGAAGGAGCGCAGCCGGTCGGCCTGCGTATAGACATCGGTAGCGACCATCAGCTCGTCGGCGCCGGTCTGTTCGAGGAAGCGCTCCAGGCCGTCGCGCACGGTCTGCGGCCCACCGATCACCGCCGCGCCGAGATTCTGGTTGACCATGGCCTGTTCCTGCGGCGACCAGTCGAGCTGCTCGACCGGGGGCAGGGCGCGCGTGCTGCGACCGCGAATCAGGTTGAGGAATTTCTGCTGGGCGGTGGTCGCCAGAAAACGCGCCTGCTCGTCGCTGTCGGCGGCGATCAACGGCATGCCGACCATGGCGTAGGGCTTGTCCAATACCGCGGAGGGACGGAACTGGTCGCGATACAGGCGCAGCGCCTCGAACAGATAGCCGGGCGCGAACTGGGCGGCAAAAGCGAAGGGCAGGCCCAGGCGTGCGGCGAGCTGGGCGCTGTAACCGCTCGAACCGAGTAGCCAGATCGGAACGTGAGTCCCCTGGCCGGGCATGGCGCGCACACGCTGGTTGGGCGCTGGGTCGCCCAGGTAGCGGCGCAACTCGTCGAGCTGATCGGGAAAGTCGTTGACGCCGGAACGTGGATCGCGGCGCATCGCCGCCATGGTCACGCCGTCGGAGCCCGGCGCACGGCCCAGGCCCAGGTCGATGCGCCCGGGATAGAGCGTCTCCAAGGTGCCGAACTGTTCGGCAATCACCAGCGGTGGATGGTTGGGGAGCATGATGCCACCGGCGCCGACGCGAATGCGCTGCGTCGCCCCGGCGACATGCCCGATCAGCACCGCAGTGGCGGCGCTGGCGATGCCGTCGATGTTGTGATGCTCGGCCAGCCAGTAGCGCTGAAAACCCAGCGTCTCGACATGCCGGGCAAGCTCGACGGTTTCGGTGAAGGTATCGGAGACGTCGCCGCCCTGGCGAATCGGGGCCAGATCGAGTACGGAAAGGGGGACTGCAGATAGTCGGCTCATGGGGCCTCCCTGAGAATGCGTGGAGCGCTTCGTTAGCGTCCTTAATAACTATCTCCAGGTTGGGCCGGCCTGGAAGAATTGCAAGCCACTAGATAGGTAAAGAGCCTTTGAACTGCCAACCTACCCACACGAAGAAGACCACCACCAGCCCGATGCCGACCGGTTTCGAGTGTCGATTCCAGACCCGCATCGCCGCATTGCCAAAAATCTGCACCAGGATCGCCAGCCCGAAATAGCGAATGCTGCGTGCCATGACTGCCGCAAGAACGAACAAAGGGAACGGATAATCGCTAACGCCGGCGACCAGCATGGCGATCTGGAAGGGGACCGGAACCACGGCGATGGCGGCGATGGCCATGAAGCCATCCCGATTGAACCGGGTCTGGAAATCGGAGTACGCCGCCTGGCCGCCGAACAGCTGGATGAGTGTATCGCCCCACTGATCCATGACCAGATTGCCAAGCCAATAACCGATCGACGCAGCTGCGAGGTTGCCGGCCAGGGCCACGGCAGCGATGCGCCATTTCTTCTCGGGGTGGCACAGCATCCACGGAATCAGAATCACCTCGATGGGAATCGGGACGATCAGGGTTTCCATCATCGAGGCTACGAACAACAGCCAGTACGCATTGCGCGACTCGGAAAGCTTGTTCAGCCAGGCCGTGGTCGAGGTCAGCGAGGTGAAGGAAGGTAACGGCATGAAGGAAAATGTATCCGTATTGCCCAGGATTTGCCTAACGTTTGTAAAGCTCGCATGCTAACAGTAGAAGTACGAACCAATATGAAGTGAAAGTAGATGATACGTTCGCTGGAAGCGACACAAGGACGAAGGATATCTTTCTATGGCCAACCTCGGACGGCACCGTGTTTTTACCATTTCGGCATGCATCATTCTTGCGCTGGTTGCTGTGGGCGCTGCGTTTCCGCAGCAATTTGGCGATGCAGCGGATGCTGCCTTGAGCACCATCGGGCGCTATTTCGGCTGGTTCTACCTGTTCTCGGTGTTCGGGTTCGTGCTGTTTCTGTTCGTCCTGGCGTTCAGCAAGTACGGCAAGATCCGCCTGGGACCACAGGATAGCTCTCCCTCGTACTCTTTTTTCTCGTGGGTGGCCATGTTGCTGGCGGCCGGTTTCGGGGTCGGGCTGGTGTTCTACGGTATGGCCGAACCGATGACCCATTACCTGCATCCCCCGTATGGCGACGTGGAGCCGGAAACCGCTGCATCGGCGCGCTATGCCATCCAATACAGCTTCTTCAACTGGGGCGTGCATCAGTGGGCCGCCTTCTCGATGGTGGGGTTGATCATTGCCTACTTCCAGTTCCGCAAGGGGCAGGCCGGCCTGGTCTCCTCGGTGCTGGCGCCGGTCACCGCCAAGTATCCGAAGTCGCGCCGCTATGCGCCCGCGCTGGACATCTTTGCCGTGGTCGCCACGGTCATGGGGGTGGCCACCTCGATCGGCCTGGCCGTGCTGCAGATCAATGGCGGCCTGAATGCCGTGTTCGGGGTCGAGCAGAACGTGTTCTGGAAGTTCGCCATCATGGGAGCGATGTTCGTCTGCTACATGGCGTCGACCTGGTCGGGCCTCGACAAGGGTATCAAGCGTCTGTCCAACATCAACCTGACATTGTGCTTCGCGCTGATGCTCTACGTCTTGTTCACCGGGCCGACCCTGGCGATCCTGGAAACCATCACGCTGGGCATCGGCGACTATCTGCAGAATTTCATCGGCATGAGCCTGCGTGTCTCTCCTTACAGCGAAAACACCTGGGCCAACGACTGGACGATCTTCTACTGGGCCTGGGTCATCGCCTGGTCGCCGTTCGTGGGAACCTTCGTGGCCCGCGTCTCGCGCGGGCGCACCATCAAGGAATACGTGTTCGGTGTGTTGATCGTACCGCCCTTGCTGGCCTGCCTGTGGATCGGGGTGTTCGGTGGCGCGGCGATCAACATGGAGATGACACAGGACGTGGGCCTGGCCCAGGCCACCGACGAGAACATCACCGTGGCGCTGTTTCGGATGTTCGAACTGATGCCGTTCTCCAACGTGCTGTCGATCGTCGGGCTATTGCTGATCTTCATCTTCCTGGTCACCTCGGCGGACTCGGCGACCTACATCGTGGCGCAGATGACCGATGGCGGCTCGATCAACCCACCGTTGTTCAAGCGCATCGCCTGGGGGTTGTTGATCGCGGCCATCTGCCTGACGCTGATCATCGCGGGGGGGCTAAAAGGCCTGCAATCGGCCGCGGTGCTTTCGGCGTTGCCGTTCACGTTCATCATCTTCGGCATGATGTTCGTGCTGATCAACGAACTGCGTGCCGATCGCAAGGCGATGCTGACCTCGCTCTATCGTCGCCATGGCGAGACGCCGGTCGGGGCGGATGCTTTCGAGGCCGAGTCACTGGCGGATGAGGACCGCTATCGTCGTGCGCCCAATGTGGTCAATCGGCGTATCAACACATGACCGAGATGGTGATAAACGCATGGGCTGACGCATAATAGGGATTTAGCGGAGGAAAGCGCGGAGCGCCGTCATGCGATCATCCATCAAATCCTCGAGTCGGCATCGGCGGGGGGCGACCCGGCGCCATGCGGCCCCTGCCGATCGCTGGCTCAACCGCCTGCTCGATATTGCCGTGCTCACCGCACTGGTGGTGGGCTGCGCGGCGTTGATCATTAACTTGATCGTCGGCTAGCTCACCCGATCGACGATATCGGACTTGGATGAAAGCGCTTGCGAACTGCTACGGTAAGTAGTGGCCGACAGGGAGAGATCCGATGCAGGAGCGCAACGTCGACGTTGTCATCATTGGTGCGGGCAGTGCCGGTCTCAGCGCTTACCGTGCCGCCAAGAAACATACCCCCTCGGTGCTTCTCATCGAAGGGGACGATTACGGTACGACCTGCGCACGTACCGGCTGCATGCCGAGCAAGCTGCTTATCGCCGCGGCCAATGCCGTGCACGATGCCCGGCACGTCGAGCCGTTCGGCGCGCGCATCGACAGTCGCATCACCATCGACCGGCATGCCGTGATGCAGCGGGTACGCGACGAGCGCGACGCTTTCGTTGCCACGATCCTCGACTCGATCGACGGCTTTCCCGCCGGGGACAAGTTGCGCGGTCGGGCCCGCTTCGAGGACGCTTATACCCTGACCGTCGCCGATCAGACCCGGGTGCGTTTCTCACGTGCCATCATCGCCACCGGCTCATCGCCGCACATTCCCGAGCCGCTACGGGCCGCCGGCGAGCGCATCCTGACCAGCGACACGCTGTTCGACCTGGAGGCATTGCCGGAGTCGGTTGCCGTGTTTGGGCCCGGCATCATCGGCTTGGAGCTGGGCCAGGCTTTGGCGCGTCTCGATGTGCGCGTGCGCATGTTCGGGCGCAGCGGTGGGGTGGGTGGCCTGCAGAACGAACAGCTGCGTTCCGCGGCCGTGCGCCTGTTCAACGAAGAGTTCTATCTCGATCCGGAAGCGGAAACCCACGACGTCCAAGGCGGTGACGATGGGGTCAGCGTGACATTCACCGAACGCGACAGCGGCGAACGGTTGACCGAACGCTTCGACTATCTTCTGGCGGCCACCGGGCGGCGTCCCAACCTGGCCGAACTGGGGCTGGATAAGGTAGGCATCGAGACCAACGACAAGGGTACGCCCATTTACGACCGGCATACCCTGCAATGTTACGACGTGCAGGGCAAGGCAAGTCACATCTTCATCGTAGGGGATGCCGATCATGCCGAACCGCTGCTGCACGAGGCCACCGACGAGGGACGCATCGGCGGAGACAACGCCGGGCGCTTTCCCGATCTGCGGGCCGGCTATCGACGCGTCCCCTTGACTATCGTTTTCAGCGAACCGCAGATTGCCAGCGTGGGACGCACGCGCACCGAGATCGAGAAGACCCATGTCTTCGGCCAGGATTACGCCATCGGCGAGCTGAATTTCGCGGACCAGGGGCGGGCCAAGGTGATGCGCCAGAATCGCGGCTGGCTGCATCTGTATGGCGAGTATGGCACCGGCCTGTTCCTGGGCGCTGAGCTCGTCGCGCCTCAGGCCGAGCATCTCGGTCACCTGCTGGCCTGGGCCTGCCAACAGCGCATGACCGTGCGTGAGATGCTCGATATGCCGTTCTATCATCCCACCCTTGAAGAAGGCGTAAGGACAGCCCTACGTGATCTTAGCGCCAAGCTACTGCTCGAGCCGGCGATGGTCGACCAGTGTACCGAGTGCGGGCCCGGTGCCTGAGGGCTCAAAGGAATATCGTCCCCTTGCCGACCAAGACCGCTTCACCTGCGATACGAATCGCTGTAATGGCGTCGCTGTTCCGTTCGACTTCGCCATGAATTCGGCTGGGGCGTCCCATTTCCACCCCCTGCTCAATGCACCATTGCCAGCGTCCACTCCAGGACTTTCCAGCCGTCAGGGCACCTACTAATGCAGCGGCCGCGCTGCCTGTCGCGGCGTCTTCTCGCAGGCTGTTTTCCATTGAAAACATACGGCTGCGCAGCGTGCCGCCCGGCGTGGTGGTGGGTTGGGCAACATACATATAGAGGGCTTCCTGTCCACTGGGCGTCACCCAACGAGACCAGTCACTAGGGTTCGGTATGGCTCTGGCCAAGTCATCCAGTGAACTAAGCTCGACAAGATGAAAAGGCAATCCGCAGGAGGCCAGCACTGGGTTGCCGATAACAGCGGATTCCGGCAGACCTAGCAATGCGGCGGCACGGGTCCTGTTCAGAGAACTTTCAGAGATCGCGACCGGTTGTGCTGTCGTAAAGCGTGCCAAGGAGCCATCGAAACCGACTTCGAGAGGGCCAACTCCCGCCTTGAGGACGAGAGGCTGATCACGCCGTACCAACGCAAGGTGAGCCAGCAGGTGAGCCGTACCCACCGTAGGATGGCCGGCAAAAGGTAGCTCGGCAGTTGGCGTGAATATACGTATGGGAAAGCGGTTGGCACCGGCCATTTCGCCTACGAATACGGTTTCCGAGAGATTGAGTTCATTGGCGATGGCCTGCATTCGGCGCGAGTCCCAGTGAGCGGCAAAGGGAAAAACCGCTAGCGGGTTACCCGCAAAGGCATGCTCGGTAAAGACATCGAGTAGATAGTAGTCATTGCTAGCGTCAGACATGGTCGTTCCTCTCGTATCCATTTCAATCCTTCCAGAATGGTTTGCTGCCTTCACGCAGAGCATCGGTCCGTGATAGTCCAATATCCTTGAGCAGGCGGTCGTCCAAGGTAAGCAGGCAGCGACGGGAATAGTGACGTTGACGATAGAGGCCGAACCGGGCCATGAACCGGGAAAGTCTAGCTAGGCGCATGAGTCGTCTCCTGTGATTGAGTCATTACAGGCTACGGCTGGCACGGAAATCCATACAGATGCAGAATAATGTTCAATAAAGGATACAGATCTAGCACTATGTCGCTCTGTATCGACGTTTGCCAGCGTCACTGTATTGTCGGAAGTAAAAAAAGAGATTCTGTCATGACCCGGTATCAGGAAGTCGCGGCCCTCCTGCGCCAACGTATCGAGCACGGCGTCTATCGTGTCGGCGATCGCCTGCCGTCGATTCGCGCACTCTGTCGCGAGCATGTCATTAGCGTATCCACCGCTCAGGAAGCCTACCGACGACTCGAAGATGCGATGCTGGTCGAGGCGCGCCCCAAATCCGGTTATTTTGTCCTGGCCCGTCAGGTTCCCGCCCAGTTGCCGGCAATGACTCGCCCGGCCCAGCGCCCGCTGGACGTCTCGCAGTGGGATCAGGTGCTGGAACTGGTGGGCATGAATCGCGATCACGACGTACTGATGCTGGGGAGGGGCATCCCCGATCTGGATGCCTCCACGCTCAAGCCCCTACAGCGCATGCTGGCCGGACTGCATCGGCGCGGCGATGCCTTGTCGGCCACCTATGATTCGCTGATCGGTAGTCTCGAATTGCGTCAGCAGATCGCCAAGCTGGCGACTCACTCGGGATGCCTGCTGCATCCCGATGATGTACTGATCACGACCGGTTGTCAGGAAGCCTTGGCCATAGCACTACGCACGTTGACCTCGCCCGGCGACGTGGTCGCCGTCGACTCGCCGAGCTTCTACGGTACCATGCAGATTTTAAAGGCCAACGGCCTCAAGGCGCTCGAGATACCCACCGACCCCAGTACCGGGATCAGCCTCGAAGCGCTGGAACTGGCGCTCGAGCAGTGGCCCGTCCGCGCTATTCAAGTCACCCCGACCTGCAACAATCCGCTGGGCTACACCATGCCGGAAGCCAAGAAGCGTGCCCTGGTGCGCCTGGCTCAACGCTTCGATGTAGCCATCGTCGAGGATGACATCTATGGCGATTTGTCCTTCGCTACACCGCGTCCGCGCACGCTCAAATCCTTCGACGATGATGGCCGGGTGCTGTTGTGCAGTGCTTTTTCAAAGACGCTGATGCCGGGGCTGCGGGTCGGTTGGATGGCTCCAGGGCGCTACCGCGACCAGGCACTGCACATGAAGTACGTATCCACCGGCGCCTCGGCGACCCTACCGCAACTGGCGGTGGCGGAATTCGTTGCCAAGGGGCACTACGAACGTCATGTTCGCGAGATGGTGCACCAGTATCAGCGTCACCGTGACATCCTGCTTGGCTGGGTCGGGCAGCATTTTCCCGAGGGTACCGGCATTAGCTACCCACAAGGGGGCTTCTTGCTATGGCTGGAACTCCCGGAGGCCATCGACTGCGTGCGCCTCAACGAGCGACTGGCCGAAGCCGGGGTGCGCATCGCCCCAGGCTCGCTGTTCTCGGCCTCCGGCAAGTACCGTCATTGCCTGCGTTTGAACTATGCTGCGCCGCTCACTGCGGAAATTGCCATGGCGGTACGGCGAGTCGGAGAAGTAGCCACGGCGATGCTGCGCGAGGAGAGCGAGCTGGCAGGTTAGCTCTTTTCAAGCCGTGGCTTCCCGAGCCGGCAATTCCTGGGTCGCGTCCTCGAAACGACTCACCTGACGCAGCGACGGGAACAGACGCATCCACAGCCCGACCACGGCGAGGGTGCCGACCCCACCAATTACCGCTGCCGGTACGGCACCGAACCAGGCGGCGCTGGTGCCGGCACGGAATTCGCCGAGTTCGTTGCTCGAGCCGATGAATAGCATGTTGACGGCATTGACACGGCCGCGCATCTCGTCGGGCGTGGCGAGCTGGATCAGGGTGATGCGTACGTTGACGCTGATCATGTCGGCGGCCCCGGCCACCAGCAGGGCCAGCCACGACACCCAGAACACCGTCGACAGCGCAAAGACCAGATTGGCGAGACCGAAGATCGCCACCGCCACGAACATGATCCACCCCACGTTGCGCTTGAGTTCGCGTACGCCCAGATAGATGCCCATCAGCAGTGCGCCGATGGCGATGGCGCTACGCAGTGCACCCAACCCTTCGGGGCCGACATGCAGGATCTCCTGGGCATAGATCGGCAGCAGGGCGATCACGCCACCCAGCAGGACGGCGAACAGGTCCAGCGAGATGGCGCCGAGGATGATGGGCTTGTTGCGTATGTAGGCGATACCCGCCGTGAAGCGCTTCCAGGCCGTGGCTTCCTGCGGACGGGCTTCCTTGCGGAAGCGCACCGGGACCGTGGCCAGCAGTAACAGGCCGAGCAGAAAGCAGCCCAGGCACACGGCGTAGGTCAGGCTGCCGCCGTAGGCATAGAGAATACCGCCGAGCAGAGGGCCACCGATGACCGCAATCTTCATGATCGAGCTGTTCAGGGCGATGGCGCGGGAGAGCTGGTCGCGTGGCACGATCTGCGGCAGCAGGCTCTGCAGCGTTGGTCCGGTGAAGGCGCGCGCGCAGCCGAACAGGGCGAGTACGGCATAGAAGCCGCTCACATCGTTGGAGCCCGTATACGACAGCCACAGCAACAGGGCGCTGCACAGCGCCTGCATGGCCCAACTGATGGCGAGGATGTGCTTGCGGTTGAAGCGGTCGACCAGATCTCCCGCCGGTAACAGCAGCACGACCATGGGCAGAAACTGGGCAAGACCGACATAGGCCAGCGACAGCGGGTCGCGGGTGATGTCGTAGACCTGCCAGGCCACGACCACCGCCTGAATCTGCATGGCGAACACCGCGGCCAGGCGCGACAGCAGGAAAGAGTAGAAGGCGAGGGGAATGCGCCGTGCCTGTGACGTCGTGTCGGAGCGGGGCGGTGAATCGCTGGCCATGAAAACTCCCGGTAAGAAGGAACCTGCCGATTCTAAGCTCACCGGGGGGAAAGGGCTAATTGGTAATACGCTAACTAATTCTCGTGTGGAGTTGATGGCCTCATTTTTTCCACCGCCATGACGCGCTACGCTCTGCCTGAACCCACGGAGCGGGAATGCCATGAAGATCCATGCACGCGAAGTGATTGGCCTGGCGCTGATCGTGGTGGGTATCGGTTTCGAAAAGCAGTGGTGGGCAATCCCGCGGGAATGGAATCCCTGGCAGCCGTTGCAGGTTGCCGACCCGATCACGCCAGTCACGCAGTGGAAGCTGCAGCGCCTGGAAGGCGATCCGGAGGCCTGTCTCGCTGCGCTACAGACGACGCCGGAAGAGTCGTTGGTCTACACGCCACTGGTGCCTCATACGCCCGTCGAAGGTTGCCCGCTGGATAACGTGGTACGGATACAGCGAACCGATGTCACTTTCAATCGCAGTTTCGTGGCCAGCTGTCCGCTGGCCGTAGCCTGGGTGCTCTACGAACGGCACCGGTTACAGCCACTGGCCCGCGACATGTTCGGGCAATCGGTGGCGGGTGTGGAGCACTACGGCAGCTTCGCCTGCCGCAATATCTATCATCGGCCCAATGCCCGACGCAGCGAACATGCCACTGCGGACGCGCTGGATGTCGCGGCCTTCCGGCTGGAAAGCGGACAGCGCATAGAACTGCTGCGCGGCTGGGACGACGAAGGGAAGGCTGGCGAGTTTCTGCATCAGGCCCAAGAGGGCGCCTGCGGCCTGTTCGGTACCGTACTCGGCCCCGGATACAACGCCGCGCATGCCGACCACTTCCATCTCGGCATGCGCAGCATCAATGTCTGTCGCTGAGGCGGGTTTAATCGGTGAGCGACAGTTCGTTGAGATTGACCGTATCTTCTTCGGTCAGCGCCCCACCTGCTGCACCAACGGCGGCCCCGATGGCCGTGCCGGTCAGCAGGCCGGTATCGGTGACCGCAGCCGTTCCTGCCCCCACAGCCGCCCCTATGCCGGCACCGCTGGTGGCTCGCTCGGTGGTCGTTGTCCCGCAGGCGGTAAGGCCCAGACCCAATATCGCGAGCACCACGCCTTGTCGCAACGCTTGCATGACTTCCTCCTTCCCTGAGGTTGATATGAAGCATTTCATACCTTAGAAGAGTGGCGGGGTATCAGCCAAGCGAAGCGGGGTGTTTCATGTCCGCGGTTGTTGCTGCGTGATGCAGTGGATGTTGCCTCCGCCGAGCAGAATTTCCCGCGCATCGACGCCGATCACCCGGCGCCCGGGGAAGAGACCTTCCAGAATGGCTTTGGCTTCGTCGTCGTGCGTCGGATCGAGACATGGCATGACCACGACCGTATTGCCAATATAGAAGTTGACGTAAGAGCCGGCCATGCGGTCGCCGGGCTGGCGCGGACGCGAGCTGCTCAGCCGGTCGACGCCGCTGGCCTCGGCCTCGGCAATGGTCAGCGGGCCCGGCATCGGCAGTTTGTGTACGGTGAGCCGACGTCCCTGGGCATCGCTGGTCGCCTCGAGGATCTCCAGCGCCTCGCGGGAAATGGCGTGCTGCGGATCGCTTTCGTCATCGGTCCAGGTCAGGGCCACCTCGCCAGGAGCGACGAAGCAGCATAGGTTATCGATATGGCCGTCGGTCTCGTCGAGGTAGCAACCACGCGGTAACCAAATCACCTTGGTTACGCCCAGAAAGTCGCCGAGGAGTTTTTCCAGGTCGGCCTTGGTCATGTTCGGGTTGCGGTTGGGATTGAGCAGGCACTCTTCGGTGGTGATCAAGGTGCCTTCGCCATCTACATGGATCGAGCCGCCTTCCAGGACCAGCGGCGTGAAGAAGCGCTGGACGCCCAGCATTTCAGCGATTTTCAGGCGAATGCGCCGATCCTTGTCCCAGGGGAAATAGAGCCCGCCGTTGAGGCCGCCCCAGGCATTGAACTCCCAATCGACCATTGCCAGGCGGCCGTCCGGATGGGTCAGGAAAGTGGGCCCGACGTCACGCATCCAGGCATCATTGCTCGACAGCTCTATCACACGCACATGCTCGGGCAGTTGGTGACGAGCATTCTCGTATTGGTCGTCGTTGACGCCGACGAAGACCGTCTCGCTCTCGGCGATGGCCTTGGCCACCGCCACGAAGGCGGCCTGAGCCGGTTTGCCACCGTAACGCCAATTGTCGGGTCGTTGCGGCCAAAGCATCCAGCAGGCATCGTGCGGAGCGAACTCGGCCGGCATGAAGAAGCCAAGTTCAGCGGGTGTGGGAGTTTGCGTAGATGGGGTGACGCTCATGACAAACCTCAAAATAGCCTGCGCTTACAATTAACTGGGTTCGGGGGGGACGGCATTTACTGCTTACGTTAGCCTGCTTCATGCCTGGCTGACATCCGCTGTCGTAAGCTAGTCTGAATCCGATGTCATCCATCGACATAGGAGAAAACGATGAAGCTAACCGTTCAGGGCATCGAAGACCAGCAGCCTATCCCCGAGACGTTCGCCTTCGGTGTGCCCGGTGAAGGTGAACCGATGACGCTGGGGGCCAACCGCAACCCGGCACTGACCTGGTCGGAGGTACCCGATAACACTCGAAGCTTTGCCGTACTCGTGGTCGATCCGGATGTGCCTGGCGATCCCAGCGACGTGAACCAGGAAGGCAAGACGTTGCCACCCAGTATGGCCCGCGTCGATTTCTACCACTGGGTCGTGGTGGATATCCCCGGCGAAACCCGGGCAATCGGCGAAGGCGAGGATTCCGATGGCGTCACGCCCAAAGGCAAGGCGCCGGGGCAGACCTCGATCGGGTTGCGGGGTATCAATACCTTTACCGATTTCCTGGCCGGCGACCCCGACATGGGCGGGACCTACGGTGGCTACGATGGTCCCTGTCCGCCGTGGAACGATGAACAAGTGCATCATTATCATTTTACCGTATATGCACTGGACATCGAGTCGCTGGGTTTGGCTGGCGAGTTCACCGGAGAGGACGCGCGCAAGGCGATGGAAGGCCACATACTCGACCAGGCTACGGTAACGGGCACTTATACGCTGAATCCCGATTTACGCAAGTGAATGCGACGCGGCCGCTCACAGCGGTCGCGCTTGCACATAGGAAAGGAATCATGCCATGGCTGACCTGCAGCGTTTCTTTTTAGAGGTCCAGAATGAAGGTCGACAGAGCGACTCGTTGACCATTCGCCTGGAGCATGATGCCGGAAGCTACAGCGCCCAGGCCGAGCATGGCGGCGCATTGGTGTCGCAATGCGAAGGGCATACCGCTGTAGAAGCCCTGACGTCCTGCCTGCAACAGGTGGGCGTAGTGGACAAGACGCAGCGTGTCCTGGCATTGCACCAGGACGGCGATCGCTTGATCAGTGAAACCGAGTTCGAAAAGACCTGCCGCGACGTAGGCATTGCAATCGCCGACTAGTACAAGGCACGAACGTAGATCCTATGACGCCACTTGGCGTGGCCCTCACTTGCACTTGGTTTCCGACCCGACAAAATAAACCGCCAACAGGGCGTACCTGTTGGCGGTGCCAGGGAAATTCCGTTTTCCTGGTTCACTCATCCTTGAGTCAGCGAATCAGTGCATCTTAGCGATTGCCACCGCCGCTGTGCTGGCCTCCCTTCTTACCGGCTTCCGAGGCCTTCTTCGGGTCATTGGCGAAGTTGCCGCCACTATGCTGACCGCCTTTTTGGCCGGCTTCAGAGGCTTTTTCCGGATCGTTGGCAAAGTTGCCGCCACTGTTCTGGCCACCTTTGTGACCGGCTTCAGAGGCACGTTCCGGGTCGTTGGCGAAGTTGCCGCCGCTATTCTGGCCACCTTTATGGCCGGCTTCAGAAGCGCGCTCGGGATCGTTCTTGAAGTTGCCACCGCTGTTCTGGCCGCCTTTGTGGCCAGCTTCGGAGGCACGTTCCGGATCGTTGGCAAAATTGCCGCCGCTGTTGTGACCACCTTTCTGGCCAGCTTCGGACGCCTTCTGGGGGTCATTGGCGAAGTTGCCACCGCTGTGCTGACCACCTTTCTGACCAGCTTCGGAAGCCTTCTTGCGGTCTTCGGCAAAGTTACCAGAACCACCACGATGTTCTGCCATGACTAACACCTCCTTCGTCCATCAATAGGTACGTAACAATTCCTTCTATTACGCTCAACGGTGATGCCTTTCACTTCCCGTCTTGGCTAAGCCAATATATTGGGGCCGTTAATCAGCGCCGTTATTGAGAAACGTAGGTTTGCTTATGCGAATACGCAAGGATAAACGGTAAGCGGTTTCATTTTTTTTCATTGGTTAATAAAAGCTAACGGACTTGCAGGCGTAACAATACACAAGCGAGGGTCCGCATTATTCGTATGTTTGTTATTATTTTGTTGAAATAAAAGGCTTTTTTCGTGGCAGGGCTGCTGCTGTGGAGCTTGGCTGGAGAAGGAAGGGTAAAAAGAGTTGTATTAATACTTATCGCTTGGGTGTCTGAAGGCTTCAAAGTACATCGCGGTTAAATATACATAACTTATATTGTTATAGAGTCCCTTGAAGCCTTGTCTTGGTTTTCGTGACGTCGCTTGGCGCCATTCGTTGGTAGATGGGCAAGGTGGTTAGCGCCCACCCGGCAAGCACAACGTTTGCCGGGTGGCCGGAACAACGATGTTCACACTTATGCCCAGCCCACCCTGGGTGGTCGGTAACGGGGTTACTGGGTTCCGGTATCCAGGGGAATATGGGCCTCGAAAACCTGTTTCCAAAGAGCGCGGGTGCACCATTGCGAGGTCGGATCGTATTGCGTGCGCAAGCGTACGACGACCGAGCGTGTCACCTTGGCGCCGTGTTCCTGCTTGATTGCAGCCAATGCCTGGCGAAGCCCCATGCCACTCTCCGGAGTAAGTACCTGTCCCTGGAACTGCATCCAGATACGCCGGCACAAGCCGTTGATTCGGTTTTCCTGCATCTTATAGGAGGCAAGGCTGCCGCTACGGCGAGCGTCGTGAGGCTGATGTGCCGGTGGAGGGGTGGCCGAGGCATCGGCTGCCTTTTCTTGCACTTCCCGATGCATTGTCGCTCGGGCGCGTGCCGAGTGTTTGAACAGCAACGCCGACAACGGTATGGCCCCGATGATCCGTTCGCATTCGTCGGCTACGTCGCACCACCAGTCGTACAAGCAGGGGTCGCTGGCCAGTTTTTCCACGATGCGCTTGGGGTCGATCTGAAACTGGGCGGCGACATGCTCGGCCATCGCCAGAGGGAAGCCCAATTGATCGCGAATGGTACGCAGACGAAAGTTGGCAGGATTGCCATCTTCGCTGATTCGACCTTCGGCGAGTGCATCCAGGAAGTCGGCGACATGGCGGTAATCGCCGGGGCGGTGGGGTTGGCCGGTGCTGACCCCCTTGCTGGCGCAGGGGCCGCCATCCTCCGACCGGCCCAGCGCCTGGGGAACGACACGACAGGTGCGGAAGAAGGCTTGGCAGACATGCTGTGCCAAGTAATCGATCAGTGCATCGGACGGGCCGAAGGGCGGACCGCCAATGGCTTGGCGTAACTGGTTTGCGGTGACGCTGTCAGGAATGCGCGACATGACTGCGATGCCCTCCGTGGCAAACGAAACATGCAGATACATAGCGTAACATAGTTCACCTTACCCGGTAGGGCACGCCTACAAAACTTTCGTCGCAAGCCGAGATGCAGAATAGGGGAAGCGGCATAGGGTTCCCGGTGCACGTGGCGGTTGTTATCATGTATGAATAAACAGTATTCGTAATCGCTGATGATAGCAAACTCTCTCGACGATCCGCTTTACTACTTGAAGAACTTCCAGGCCGTATTGTGCTGGGTCAACGAACGCTATCGTGACCTGCTCAATGAAGAAGAGCGGGGGTTCATCGAAGGCTTTTCCGGCATGCCCGAAGCGGCGCGTGCGCTACTGGTGCGCATGATCATGCGCAAAGGCAGCCTGTTTCGGGCCAGCAAGCTGCGCTATGCCGAGATCGGTGATACCCACGAGGTGGCCAGGCCGTTGCTGGATACCGGTTGGGTGGATGCCGACGCCGCTCTCACCTTCGAGGAACTCGGGAGTCTGTTGACCAAGGCGGAACTCGTCGCGACCTTTCGCCACCATCAACCCAACGCGAAGCTGCGCAGGCCCGAGCTGATCGAACAACTGCAATCGGTGGCAGGGGAGCCCCGGCGTTTTGTGCAGTGGTGCCCACACAGCGACGACCGGGTCTATACGTTACGCCTCATGGCGCTGTGCGATCGCTTGCGTCTGATGTTCTTCGGCAATCTGCATCAGGACTGGTCCGAGTTCGTACTCGCCGATCTGGGCATCTACCGCTACGAGACAGTGGCGTTCAGTCCCGAGTCGCGAGCCTTTCGTTGTCGCGACGATATCGAGGCCTATCTGCATCTTCACGCCTGTCGTGAGCGCCTCGATGCTGGCGAGCCCGTGGCCGATATCCTGACCGCGTTGCCGGGGCCATACGACAATGCCTGGCTGGAGTCGCGTCGCGCCAGGTTGATGTTCCGGCTGGGCCAGGCATGCGAACGGCACGGTGAGCTGGATCAGGCGCGCCGGCTTTACTCCGGCTGCATGCATCCGGGGGCTCGTGTGAGACGCTTGCGGGTACTTGAACGTAGCGAGCGGTTCGAGGAGGCTCTGGCCGTGGCGCGTGAGGCGGAGTGCGCTCCGGAAAGCGCTGCCGAGGCGCAGCATCTCGAACGCCTGATGCCCAGGCTGTGCCGCAAGCTGGGGCTGCCCCGTCCGGCGCGTCGGGCACCGGCCGACGTCGAGCGCATCGATCTGGTGCTGGATCGCCTCGCCTGTCGTGCCCCGGTGGAACTCGCGGCGCGCAACGCCTTGCACGAGACGCAGAGCCCAGTCCACTACGTCGAGAATACCCTGATTACGGCATTGTTCGGGCTGCTATGCTGGGAAGCGATCTTCGCACCGTTGCCCGGGGCCTTTTTCCATCCCTTCCACAGTGGGCCGGTGGATCTGGTGCATCCCGGGTTTCGGACGCGACGCCAGGGCCTGTTCGAAACCTGCCTGGCTCAACTGAACTCGGCGGATTATCGCGACACGATTCTTGCCAACTATCAGGCCAAGCAGGGCATCGTGTCCCCTTTCGTGTTCTGGGAAGCGCTCGATAGGGTGTTGATCGAGCGGGCGCTGGCCTGCTTTCCGCCCGAGCATTTACGGCTGTGGTTCGAGCGACTGCTCGAGGATATCGCCGCCAATCGTGCCGGCATGCCCGACCTGATTCAATTCTGGCCGAAGGAGAGGCGCTATCGAATGATCGAAGTGAAAGGCCCCGGGGATCGGCTGCAGGACAATCAGCGCCGCTGGCTGGAGTTCTGTAACCGCCACGCCATGCCGGTCGCGGTCTGCTACGTGCAATGGCAGGACGCATGACCGAGTCGACACGCCAGGCAGGGGAGGTCGACAATACGCCAGCCTATAGTGTGGCGGTGCGCAGCTTGTGCGAGTTCACCGCCAAGGCGGGCGATCTCGATCTGCGTTTCACGCCATCGCCTTCCGCCCTGGAGGGCATCGCCGGGCATGCCGTGGTGGCGGCGCGGCGCAGTGCAGGTTACCAGCGGGAAATCGCCCTGAATGGCGAGTATGGCCAACTGCGCATACGTGGTCGGGCCGACGGCTACGATCCCGAACGCAACCAGCTCGAAGAGATCAAGACCTTTCGCGGCGATCTCGAGCGCATGCCGGCCAACCACCGCGCGCTGCACTGGGCCCAGGCCAAGGTCTATGGCGCACTGCTGTGCCGTGAGCGCGACCTGTCGGAGGTTCGCCTGGCGCTGGTCTACTTCGATATCGTCAGCCAGCGTGAACATGTACTCAGCGAAATGCATGATGCCGCGTCGCTGCAGGCATTCTTCATCGACCAATGTCAGCGATTTCTCGCCTGGGCCGGACAAGAGCGTAGCCATCGCCAGGTACGGGACCAAGCACTCGGCACGTTGCGTTTTCCCTACCCCGACTTTCGCCGCGGTCAGCGATCACTGGCCGAGACGGTCTACAAGGCCGCCAGCACCGGACGCTGCCTGATGGCCCAGGCGCCCACGGGGATCGGCAAGACTTTGGGCACCTTGTTTCCGCTGCTCAAGGCCATGCCAGGGCAGCAGCTTGATCGCATATTCTTTCTGGCTGCCAAGACGCCGGGCCGACAGCTGGCCTTGCAGGCGTTGACGACGCTGACGGCGCCACAGCCGGACCGGGAGGCGTTGCCCCTGCGCGTCCTCGAACTCACCGCCCGCGACAAGGCCTGCGAGCACCCGGACAAGGCCTGCCATGGCGAGTCCTGCCCGCTGGCCAGCGGCTTCTACGACCGCCTGCCCAAGGCACGCCAGGCTGCGGTCGAGAGAGGGACGCTCGACCGAGCGGCATTGCGCGACGTGGCGCTGTCGCACGGCATCTGCCCCTATTATCTGGGCCAGGAGATGGCGCGCTGGAGCGACGTTGTCGTCGGCGACTACCACTACTATTTCGATTTCCACGCCATGCTCTATGCACTGACCGTCGCCAACCAATGGCGGGTCGGCGTGCTGGTGGACGAGGCGCACAATCTCGTCGAGCGGGCACGCGGCATGTATACGGCGCAGCTCGACCAGACAGCGGTCAAGGCGGTTCGCCGGGACGCGCCGTCGGCACTGGGCAAGGCGCTGACCCGGGTCGACCGCCAGTGGCGAACCCTGAATGACGGGCAGTCGATTCAGGATGTCTCGTCACCCAGACCGGGGGATGAAGGCTACCGTGTCTTGGCGGAGCTGCCTGGCAAGCTGGTGACGGCATTGCAGCAGGCCGTCGCTGCGATCACCGATTACCTGACCGAGCAGCCCGATGGGCTCGACGCTGCGCTGCAGACATTCTATTTCGAGGCGATGCAGCTCTGTCGAATCGCTGAGACGTTCGATAGCCATTCGCTGTGCGATCTCACCCTGCGCCCCGGGCGTCGCGGCAGTTGCGTGTCGACGCTGTGTCTGCGCAATGTCGTACCGGCCGGGTTTCTGGCGCCGCGCTTCGACGCCAGCCACACGAGCGTGCTGTTCTCGGCGACGCTCAGTCCCGAACTGTATTATCGCGATCTGCTGGGCCTACCGGCGCAGACCGCTTGGCTGGAAACGCCATCGCCATTCTCTGCCGAGCAGGTGACGCTGCAGATCGTCGACCGGATATCGACGCGTTATTCACACCGTGCCGCCTCGCTCGAGCCCATCGTCGAGATCGTCGCGGAGCAGTACGCGGCGCTGCCCGGCAATTATCTGGTCTTTCTCAGCAGCTTCGAGTATCTGGAGCAGGTTGCCGCGCGTTTTCAGGCCCGACACCCCGACATTCCATGTTGGCAGCAGGCACGGCGCATGGATGAGGCGGCACGCCAGGGATTTCTCGACCGCTTCATCGCGCGAGGTCAGGGGATCGGTTTTGCCGTACTCGGCGGTGCGTTCGGCGAAGGGATCGATCTGCCTGGCGACCGGCTTATCGGCGCGTTCATCGCCACCTTGGGACTGCCGCAGCTCAATCCCGTCAACGAGCAGTTCCGGCAACGCCTGGCCACCCAGTTCGGGGCCGGTTACGAGTACGCCTATCTCTACCCGGGGTTGCAGAAGGTGATCCAGGCGGCGGGGCGGGTGATACGCACCGAGCAGGACCGCGGCGTAATCACGCTGATCGACGATCGATTCGCGCAGCCGCGAATCCGCCGCCTGCTGCCGGGATGGTGGACAGGTCTTAAGTTGCCTTGACCGGGCAGCGTAGGCTCACGATAGTGAAGAGAGCGCGTGGCGCGCTTCACTCATTGACGACGGACATAAGGACATGCTCACGTCGCTGACGCATCGCCAGCTCGAAGGCGAACTCATGGACGACCCTGACATCGACGTTCAGGCGCACCGCACCGCGTTGCGGGGCCTGCGACGGATCAACGTGGCGAGCCGCACGGCTGCGGCACTATGGCCGACGATTCGGTGCATTGCCCGACAGCGCCGTGACGAACCGCTTTCCCTTCTGGACGTCGCCACTGGGGGTGGCGACGTTGCCGTGGCGCTGGCGCGCCTCGCGCAGCGTGACGGCATTACGCTGCGTGTCGAAGCCTGCGACATTAGTCCCACTGCACTGCGCGTCGCCGAGGAGCAGGCCCGGCGTGCCGATGTCGAGGTGCGCTTTTTCGTTCAGGATATCCTCGCCGAGCCGCTGCCGGCCGCTTACGACATCATCGTATCCACGCTGTTTCTGCATCATTTGCACGACGAGCAGATCGTTGGGTTGCTCGAGGCGTGGTCTTCCCAGGCCCGGCATCTGGTCATCAGCGACCTGCTGCGCAACCGTACCGGCTACGGTCTGGCCTACTTGGGGACGCGGTTGCTGTCCCTGTCCCCGATCGTGCATGTCGATGGCCTGAAATCGGTGCGTGCCGCCCTGACCCTGCCCGAAGCCGAAAATTTGGCGAGCAGGGCGGGGCTGACGGGAGCGAGCTTCGAACGTCACTGGCCGAGTCGCTTTCTATTGACGTGGTCGCGCCCCGCGTCGTCGGCCGCAGCGTCGCGAGAAGACCCGTCATGCGCCTGAACGCAGTGGCCCGCGACTGGGACGTCGTCGTCGCTGGTGCCGGCGTGGCCGGCACCGTCATTGCCTATCGTCTGGCCCGTCACGGGGTGCGCGTGTTGCTGGCGGAAAAGGCCGCCTGGCCACGCGACAAGGCGTGCGGTGGCTGTCTCAACGCCGCCACGCTGCGTGCGCTGGATCAGGCGGGGCTGGGGGCGGTCCGCCATCTGGGGCGGCCCTACTCGCAACTGGCGCTGGCCAGCGGTCGCCGCCGGGCGACCCTGCCGTTGCCTGAGGGTCGCGCCATCAGTCGGCGGCAACTGGATGCCTGGCTGGTTCGACAGGCCATACAGGCGGGAGTCGCGTTTCTCGATTCGACGCAGGTCGTGTTACGTCCTGTCGATAGCCAGGCCGGGCGGCGCCGTATCCTGCTTCGCCAAGGACAGACGCAGCGCTCGATAAGCGCCCGCTTGGTCATCGGCGGTGACGGCCTGGGTAGCCGCCTGTTGCGTGAGGAGGCACCCGGCGAACTCCAGGTGGCCGAGGGTTCACGCATCGGTGTCGGCACGACATTCGACGAAGCGCCAGCGTTCTATACCGCAGGCCGCATCCACATGGCCTGTGCCGCGTCCGGCTACGTCGGTCTCGTACGTGTCGAGTCGGATCGCCTCAATATCGGGGCGGCGCTCGATCCTGGCTGGATCAAGCGCTGTGGCGGTCCGGCTGCAGCGGTGCAAGGCGTGCTGCGCCAGACCGGCTTCCCGTGCTGGAATGCACTGGGCGAGGCCGACTGGCACGGTACGCCGCAGCTGACTCGACGGCGTACCCGTCTGGGCAGCGAGCGGGTGCTGATCCTGGGCGATGCCGCCGGTTATGTAGAGCCGTTTACCGGCGAAGGCATGGGCTGGGCGGTGGCGGGCGCGGCGGCCCTCGAGCCATTGGCGCTGGAGGGAATTTCCGCGTGGCGGCCGGCCCTGGTCGAACGCTGGAATGCCCGTCATGCGCGAGTGGTTCGGGCGCGTCAGCGCGGTTGCCATGGCGTGGCGGCCGTGTTGCGCCGGCCGCGCCTGCTGCAGGCGACGCTGCCATGGCTGGATGCCGTGCCGGCGAGTGTCGCGCCATTGACGGCCTGGCTCGATCGCGATTACCCATGCCATCGTCGGGAGGCGCAATGATGCCCGTATCGGTAACGCTTCAGGGCATCGGCGTGGCCGTGCCCCCCGGAAAACTGGATCAGGAAACGGCGACGGCCGTGGCTCAGGCCCGCTGTTGTATTACCGAGCGCGAGCGTGCCTGGCTGCGACGTATCTACCGACATAGCGGCATCCGGCAGCGGGGCAGCGTACTGATCGAGCCAGGGCATCACGCCGAGGGATTCGAGCGTTTTTACCCCCTACCCGCCACGGCCGAGGAGCGCGGACCGACCACAGCGACGCGAATTCAGCGCTTCGTGCAGGAAGCCGCCCCGCTCGGCGAGCGCGCCTGTCGCGCTGCCTTTGAACAGGCCCAGGCTACGGCCGCGAGCATTACGCACCTGGTCACGGTGTCCTGCACCGGCATGGTGTCGCCGGGGTTGGATGCACAACTGATCGAGCGCCTGGGACTGTCGCCGGATGTCGGCCGGCTCAATCTGGGATTCATGGGCTGCCACGGTGCGCTGAATGGCCTGCGTGCGGCGCAAGGGCTGCTACAGGATTCGTCCCCGGGCCGGGTACTGCTGTGCTGCGTCGAACTGTGCAGCTTGCATTTCCAGTATGGCTGGGACATGCAAAAGATCATTGCCAATGGCCTGTTCGCCGATGGCGCGGGGGCCGTAGTGCTCGGAGGAGACGAAGATGGCGATCAGCAGGGCTGGCAGTTGGTGGAGACGCGCAGTCGCCTGGCCGAGGATTCGAGCGAGGCCATGACCTGGCGGGTCGGGGATCACGGTTTCGAGATGACGCTGTCCAGCGAGGTCCCCAGACGCATACGCGGCGCCTTGCGCACGTGGGTCGAACAGTGGTTGGCGGAACATGACCTGCGGCTCGGTGACGTAAGACACTGGGCAATCCATCCGGGAGGGCCGGAAATTCTGCGCGCCGCACGTCAGGCGCTGGCGCTACCGGAGCAGGCCAGCCATGCTTCGGAAACGGTATTGGCCGAACATGGCAACATGTCGTCACCCACGGTGCTGTTCGTTCTCGAGCGGATGCGGCGAGAGGGAGCGGCGGGTCCCTGCGTCGTATTGGGTTTTGGCCCAGGGCTATCGTTCGAGGCCGCTTTGCTGCGCTGACCATCGATAAGGTGCGCTGAACATCATTAGAAAAGGACCGGCAATTTAGCCGATTACGCAGAGATGAATGCGGAAGACAAAGCACTCCGGCGCATCGGGCTGGGCATGATGCTGGTGTTCTGGTTACTGCTCATGGCCTTGGGCGTGTGGTGGTTCGAGCGCCTGATCGAGGCCCGCCAGTATCCCAATGCCAATCTGGCCACCACCAGTGACGAAGCCGACCTGCCGATTACCCTGCAACGCAATGCGGCGGGTCACTTCGTGGCGCCCGGCCATATCAACGGCGAACCGGTCAGTTTCCTGCTGGATACCGGGGCGAGCCTGGTCGCGGTCCCGGGGGATCTGGCCGAACGTCTGGGACTCGAACCGGGTGCCAGCGCCGACTTTTTCACCGCCAACGGCCGAGCCCAAGGCTACCTGACCCGGCTCGACCGGGTCGGGCTGGGCGGCGTGAACGCCCATGACGTGCCCGGCTCGATCAATCCGGGCATGCAGGGCGATATCGTGTTGCTGGGGATGAGCTTTCTGCACCGCTTCGACATCCAGATCCGTGGCGCGCAGATGACGCTGAGTCCGGCACAGTCACTGTAACCCATCAGGCCTGACCGACATGGCTGTCAGGTTCCCGTCTGGGGTAGCAGCTCCACCTTGATCCAACCGTTTTCGCGGCGATCGAACGCCTCGAAGGCGCTCAGTGCGTCGGGCATCTTCTGGCTCTGCGTCAGCAGTTTGGCAGGATCGATCTTGCCCGCGAGGGTCAGTTCGATCAGTTTGGGGATGTACTTGCGATGTGGGCAGTTGCCCATGCGCATCGTCAGGTTGCGGTTCATCGCCATGCCGATCGGAAAGTTACGGAAGTCGGGAGGATATACCCCGATGATCGACAGGGTCCCGGCCTTGGCGAGGCCTTCGACGGCCCATTGCAGCGCCTGACTCGGCCCGTCGCCGGGCTGCCATAGGTCGCCGGAGGGATTGGCCTGTGGGGCGTTCTCCTGCGACTCCTGCTCCTGAGACTGGATCTGCTCTTCCTGGGCCGCGGGGCCATGATGCGCATGCTGGGCATCGACGCCCACTGCATCGATGGCGCGGTCGGCACCGATACCGCCGGTCAGTCGTTGCAGGGTTTCGACCGGGTTCTCACGCTCGAAATTGATGGTTTCGGCACCCAGTTCGCGGGCCTTGGCAAGACGGTCTTCCTTGCCGTCAATGGCGAACACGCGTCCGGCCCCCAGCAGCTTGGCGCTCGCCACGGCAAACAGGCCGACCGGACCACAGCCGTACACGGCCACGGTATCGCCGTCGGAAATCTCGGCTTCCACGGCACCGAAGTAGGCGGTGGGAAAGATGTCCGACATGGCGATGGCCTGATCGTCGCTGATTTCGTCGGGCAACTTGACCAGCCCCGTATTGGCGAACGGAATGCGGGCCTTTTCCGCCTGTAGCCCATGGAACGGGCCGGTGGGCTTGGGGCCGCCGTAGAAGGCCGTACCGGCCTGCTTGCCATTGGGGTTGGCGACATCGCACTGGGAAAAGTAACCGGCCCGGCAGTAGCTGCAGGTGCCGCAGGCAATGGTGGACGGAATCACCACTCTGTCGCCGACGTTCAGGTTGCGGACATCGTCGCCGAGGGCCTCGACGATGCCTACCCCTTCGTGGCCGAGGATGGTGCCTTCCTGCATGTCCGAGAAAGTGCCGCGAATGAAGTGCAGGTCGGTGCCGCAGATGGCGGATGCCGTCAGGCGCACGATGGCGTCGGTAGGTTCCTCTATCTTCGGCTCGGGTACGTCGTCGAGCCGAATGTCACCAATTCCATGGTAGACGATCGCTTTCATGCTGGTCTCCTGCTCGCTGTTTGGGTGTGTCGCTGTTGAGCGTAGATAAGCCTGCCTACCAACGGCAACGGCGATATTGTAAGGGTTCGCTAACGGCAAGTAGGCGGGCGAGACGATGAAAGCCCCGACAAGGCGCGTCGTCGGGGCAATGTGTCGGGTATGACTACGAGCCGGCTCAGTAGCGGGCGTTGCGGGTATCCCAGAACCCCTGGAAGCGTTGGAAATCGAACGGTGGCAGCTGGTTTCTTTCCTGCTGCGAGTAGGGCACTTCCAGCGAGTTGTCGCCAGGATCCCAGCCGGATTCATAGCCATAGAAGGGATAGGCCATGGGCCCAGCGCGCCCCACTATGCCGGAAGGCACCACGATGACTGCCAGCAACTGACCGTCCTTGGCGAACACGGCATCGTTGACGTAGCCGTAACCGGTACCGTTGCTCAGGTTGGCGTAGTCATTGAAGAGTTCGCTCAGCTTCCAGGTGCGCTGGCCGGTTTCAGCATCGTCCTCGATGGCCGCCTTGCGTTGAAAGGCCTGCTTGGCCACCACCGAGTTTTCCCCATAGAGCTGATACTGATCGAGGTTGTCCTGGTTGATCGGCAAGCGTACGCCGTCGCGGGTGAAATGGGCCTGTTCCCAAGGCACGATCACGTGGGTATCGCCGATGTCCCAGAAACCGCCGACCTCGGCGATCAATGCGATGATCTTGTTCTGCTCGTTGAGCACGGCATTACTGATGTCGCCGATATCCTCACCGTTCTGACCGAGAACATCCTGCTCGAGCAGATTCTCGCCGAGAAATTGCCCTTGCTGGTAGACCGCGTTCCGATCCCACTGGTCCAGCGGCTGCATTTGGAAACGTTGCTCGGCCAATTGTCGGTTCTGTTGAGTATTGCCCTGGTTGGCGCGCTGCTGGTTCTGTTGGTTGGTCTGTTGTTGCCATTGCTGGCTCTGGTCGGTATTTTCCTGAGCCTGCACTTGAGTAGTCCCCAGCGCCGAGGCGATCATCAACGCGAGGGTGGAAACACGATAGGTCATGTCAGCTTCCTCCTTGTTCACTGCTCAATGACGCGGGATGACCATTAAGATTCCCAGAGTCCATTGAACTGCTCGAAATCGAAGGCAGTCATCTCGCTGACGTCCTGCTCCGAATAGGGGAGCTGATAGGAACTGAAGCCCGGCTGCCAGCCATAGCTATAACCGTAGAACGGGTAGGCCATGGTGCCCGGCCCGTAATTACCAGAAGACATCACCAAAACAGCCAGTAGCTTGCCATCCTTCGAGAACACGGCATTGTCCACGTAACCGTACCCGGCGCCGCTTTGCAGATTGGAATAATCGTTGATCAGTTCACTGAGCTTCCAGGTGCGTTGGCCAGTTTCAGCGCCTTCTGCGATTGCAGCTTTCTGTTGGAACGCCTGCTTTTTGACGACCGAGTCTTCTCCGTAAAGCTGGTACTGCTCGATATTGTCTTCGTTGACAGGGATTTGTACGCCCTGCTCGGAAAGTTGTACCTGTTCCCAAGGCACGATGACGTGGGTATCGCCGATATCCCAGAAACCTCCGACCTCGGCGATGATCGCGATGATCTTGTCCTGCTCGTTGAGCACGGCATTGGTGATATCGCCAATGTCATCGCCATTTTGGCCGATCGCATCGGTGCCCATCAGACCCGAGGCCAGAAACCTGCCTTTCTGGTAAACCTCGTCGTAATTCCATTCGCTGATCGGCTGTATTTGCTCTTGTGGCTGCTGCGCCTGAGCACTCTGGTCCTGTACGTTGCCGTTAGTGGACTGCGCCTGAACTTGGGATGCGGTCAGTGCGGATGCGATAGCCAGCGTCAACGCGGTGGAGATGTTACGAAATCCGACGGTAGGGTTACTATAAGTCATGTCAGCTACCTCCTTTTCACTGCATGTAGTTACACCCTAGCCAGAAATAGCGCCTCCACAGAACATGAATTGTGTCTCCTTGTTGATCTGAGAGACATTGCATTTCATTTGGTAAGAACGAGTAAGCTATTTGGGATTTACGTCGAACATTGTTGATTTTCGTCGGTTTATGCTAAGCATGAAGGGCACATACAAAGGCGGTAACTGCCAAGCAAAGGAGTCTGACGGATGGATATCGAAGTTGGTGGCATTCTGGGTTTGATCTGGCTGATCATCATTATTTGGGCCATCGTCAAGGTGGCGAAGAGTTCGGCCAGTGGGCTGGCTAAGGTGCTGTGGATTCTGGCGCTGCTGATCTTTCCGCTAATCGGCTTCATTGCCTGGCTGATCTTCGGGCCCAAGGGATAGCGCTGCACTTGCCGTAACGTGATCTGGCACTTTGCAATCGTTAGCGCCCCGTCAAGGATGGCGGGGCGTTTCATGATGGGTCTGGCCTAGTCGGCAGGGAGGCGGTGTGGCGGAGGAAGGACAAACCCAGGAGCAATCCGGCGAAGCGTATCACGCCGAATCGGCGGAGGCGGTCATCGATCGCCTGGAAAGCAGTGCGGAGCGTGGGCTGAGTCACGAGGAGGCGCAGCGTCGTCGTGAACGCCACGGGCCCAACGAACTTCCCGAAGACAAGCGGGCCGGGCTGATACGTATCTTCCTGCGTCAGTTCACCGACCCGCTGATCTACATCCTGCTGATTGCGGCAGGCGTGTCGTTGGCCATTGGCAGTTTCGCCAGTGCGGCATTCATCACCGCGGTACTGTTGCTCAACGCGACCGTGGGCTGTTTCCAGGAGTACCAGTCGGAATCCAGTGCCCAGGCGTTGCAATCCGTGGTGCGCATATGCCCGCGTGTGTTGCGCGACGGCCAGAAAGACAAGGTCGATGCCACCGAACTGGTCCCGGGCGATATCGTGCTGCTCGAGACCGGCGATACGGTACCCGCCGACCTGCGCCTGATCGAGAGTACCAACCTGCAGGCCGACGAATCGTTGATCACCGGCGAATCCACGCCCGTCGACAAGGATGCCGACGCGGAGCTGGAAAAGGACACGCCGCTCGCCGAGCGCCGGACGCTGTTGCATTCGGGCAGCGCGGTGATGGCCGGGCGGGCCATGGGGGTCGTGATCCGTACCGGTCAGAACACCGAAATCGGTCAGATCGCCGCGTCGCTGGCGAAAAATGCAAGCGGCACGCCACCCCTGGTGCAGAAGCTCAAGCGCCTGACACACTTGATTGCACTGTTCACGCTGGCCGCCGTGGCTGGGGTCGCGCTGATCCAGTTTCTCAATGGCAAGTCCTTCGTCGACATCTTCACCCTGGCCGTGGCGCTGTCGGTGGCGGCGATACCGGCCGGTCTGCCGGTGGCCATCACCGTCGCCCTGTCCGTGGCGTCCTCGCGCATGGCCGAGCGTAATGTGATCGTGCGGCGTCTGGCCGCCGTCGAGGGGCTCGGCTCGTGCACGCTGATTGCCAGCGACAAGACCGGGACGTTGACGGCCAACAAGCTGACCGTCCAGCGGGTCTGGCTGGGCCCGCAGCGTCAGGCCGAGATCGGCGGCGAGGCGCGCTCCCTCGAGGGCGAGGTGACTGCCGATGGCGAAACGCCGGATGACGAGACCTGCGAAACCCTGCGCACATTCGCCACGGGCGGCGCCCTGGCCAGCGAGGGCGAGTTGACCATCGAACAGGGCGGCATCCAAGAGGCCGAAGGCGATACGACGGACCTTGCCTTCCTGGTGCTGGCGGCAAAGCTGGGAATCGAGCAGCCTAGCCTGGCGGAAGAGTATCCCGAGAAAGAGCGTATTCCCTTCGAGGCGTCCAAGTTCTTCAGCGCCACGTTCAATACATCGCAGGATCGCTTGGTCGCGCATGCCAAGGGCGCGCCGGAAACGATCGTCGACATGTGTTCACTGGATGACGATACGCGCCAGGCCATCGAGCGACAGCAGAAGGACTGGGCCAACGAAGGCTTTCGAATTCTTGCCGTAGCCGGGGGCGAGGTGGATGACGCCAACGAGGAGAGCCTGCGTAACCTGAGATTCCTCGGTCTGGCGGCATTGATCGATCCGATCCGCGATGAAGTGCCCGAGGCCATCGAGCGCTGTTACGGCGCGGGCGTCGGGGTACGCATGATTACCGGCGATCATCCTGACACGGCGTATGCCATCGGCAGCGGGCTCAAGCTGGCCGACGAGCGCGATCAGGTGATTACGGGCAAGGCGTTGTCCGATGCGCAAGGCGACGCCGACGAACGCATCGGCCGGGCGCGTATCTTTGCGCGTGTCGAGCCGTTGCAGAAGACCGAAATCGTCGAGTCGCTGCAACGTGACGGTCATTACGTGGCGGTCACCGGTGACGGTGTCAACGACGCGCCAGCCCTGGACCGGGCCAATATCGGTATCGCCATGGGCGCGAGCGGCACCGACGTGGCGCGTAGCGCTGGTGACCTGATCCTCACCGATGACAACTTTGCTTCGGTCGTGCCCGGCATCGAATGGGGGCGCACGGCCTATGACAACGTGCGCAAGGTGGTCTGGCTATTGCTGTCGACCGGCGCCGCCGAGGTGCTGCTGTTCTTCCTGGCGTTGGGCTTCGGGCTACCGATTCCGCTGACTGCCGTACAGCTGCTGTGGCTGAACATGGTCACCAACGGGATTCAGGACGTGGCCCTGGGTTTCGAAAAGACCGAGCCCGGCGTGCTGGATCGGCCACCGCGTTCCCCCGACGAGCCGATCTTCGACCGGCGCATGGTCGAGAACGTGCTGGTGTCCGGTCTCTACATCGGCGTGGTGGCGTTCGGGGTCTACTACTATCTGTATTCGGTAATGGGCATGGAAGAAGGCCAGGCCCGCAACCTTACCCTGCTCTTGATGGTGCTGTTCGAAAACATGCACCTGTTGAGCTGCCGTTCCGAGAACCGTTCGCTATTCAAAGTGCCGTTGCGTAACAACCCGCTGTTGCTGCTCTCGATCGTCGCTGCGCATGGCATTCATATCGCCGCAATGTATATTCCCGGACTCAAGGATGTGCTTGGCGTTTCCCCTGTGTCCTGGCAGACCTGGGCCATCCTGCTGATGATTGCCGCCACGTTGCTGATTGTCGACGAGATTGCCAAGTGGCTGCGGTCACGCCGGCATCCTCAGGGCAACTAAAGGCTTGAAGATCGTTAGTCTTTTAATAAGTTACTGAAAGTTAACGATAAAGCCGGTCGGATCGCTTTACAGCTCGGGACGGCTTTTCTAGGTTGCCAAGTGAAGGTCGCGAAAGTGAATGCAGCGAAAAGGAGGTTGTATGCATTTCCAACGCAATGTTTCTCTCATCGCACTGGCCGTCGCCGCTGCCATGGGCGTATCCCAGGCTCAGGCGCAGAACGACGGCAACCAGTCCCAGGCCAACGCCCAAGGTCAGAATAACCAGATTCGCGCCATCAGCGAGTGGAACTACGACGAGCTCTACCAGCAAGGTGGTATCACTGCAGACAATCTGATGGATACCGAAGTGTTCGGTGAGACGGGCGAGGAGATCGGCAGCGTCGAGAATGTGCTCGTCACCGAGCAGAATCAGATCGCCGCGATCATCGCTCAGGTGGGTGGCTTCTGGGATATCGGCGATACTCATGTGCTTGTCCCGTGGGACGAAGTGCAACTGACCGACGATGGGGTGCAGATTCCCATCACCGAAGACAATGCCGACGATTATGGCCTGTTCGACACCGAGTTCATCACCAAGCAGGATCTTTCCCAGACCCAGCAGGTCGATGACGATGTCGCTACCGGCAACCGCGTCTGGAAACTTTCCGACTTGCTGGATGACTATGCCAGTGTGGGCCAAGGCGTCGGCTACGGTTACGTGGATAACGTGCTCTTCTCCCAGGACGGTCAGGTCCAGGCGGTCGTGATCGAGTCCGATAGCGCCTATGGTGGTGGCCCCTATGCCTATCCCTTCTATGGCTACGGCTATGGCTGGGAGCCGGGCTACACCACATATTCGCTGCCGTACGAAGAAAACGAGATCGGCGATATGGACGTGTTCGATTACGAGCAATACAACGGGCCGTGGGATAACTGATCGATTCACCACGCAAGCCTGACAGCAGGGAGGGGCGAAAGCTCCTCCCTTTTTCGTGGACGGACCGGTAGTTGTCTGTCCCCTTATCCTGGCTTCACGGTTTCCTCTACAATCAGGCTTTCCCTAGAACGCAGGCCTCATCGCGTATGCTCGAATTTCTTCAAGGGTTGGCCTACGGGTTGTTTCTCTCCTGCCTGCCCTGGTTCCTGATTGGCATGGTCAGTCCGCGCCATGCCCTGCCTACGGAGTTCCCCTCCCGCCTGCAGGTCGTGGTGCGCTATTGGCTGGCAGTACCGTTCATTGCCTTGTTGCTGTGGCTGACGTCGCTATGGGGCGGCTTCGGCCCATCGCTGTGGGGCTGGTTGGCGGGCCTGGTGGCGGTTGCCGTCGAACTCCCGATCGAAGGTCGGGTACGGCGCTGGTGGAAGGGCTATAAGCAGCGCAGACGTGCATCGCGCATGGCCGCCGAGACGGCACGGCGCCAGGCGGAAGAGCAGCGCAAGGCCCGGGAAGCTGGCCTGGTGACGCTCGATCCTGCGCACCCCCCGACGGATGCCGATCAAGTCGTGCTCGCGCTGTGCCGCGCCAAGCAGCAGTTGCTGGACGCGCACCGTCCGGATATTGCCGCTCAGTCCGATCGGCTGTATAGCCGTTACTTGCGGGTTCAGGAGGTGTTGCAGGCACGCTTCGACAGCAGCGAACTGGCCTATGAGCGTTCGCGGGCGTTGATCGGCGAGGTATGCTTCGGCGCCGTGGACAACCTGACCGCCATGGCGTCGCAGGCCAGCAGCATGGCCGGTGTCGATAGCGACTATGCCCGGCACAGGCTGGCGAAAGGCGTGCCGTTGTCGGAAGAGGAGCGTTCCGCCCTCGAGCGGCGACTGGCCCTGGTCGAGGAAACCGAACGTCACCTGAGCGATCTAACTGCCCGTAACGAGAAAGCGTTGACGGCCTTGGACAATACCGCCATCGCCATGGCACGTATCGATACCGGACGGCCCCAGGCGTCGGTCGATGCCGATCAGGCGCTCTATGACCTCCAGCGTTTCGTCGAGCGGGCAGGTCGCTACGATCGCAATGCCTGATACATGAGCCGGAAAACGCCAATGATATTGGCACACAGGGGAGCGAGCCGATGAGCAATACGCGGGAAAACCGCCCCGACAAACCGCTGGCTCTGCCGCCGGTCGAGCAGATCGAGCGGCAACTCGAACATGACCGCGGCGCCGGCCGCGACGAGACAGCCGATTTGTCAGCCCAGGCCGATGCCTTCGTCGACAGGGTGCTGAGAAATGAGGGGACTGGAACCTCGACTGAGGCGCAGCGCCGGGCCGTGGATGAAATGGGTATCGAGGTGCAGCGCAAGGCCGCCCACCAGAGCGAGATGCTCAAGACGCCCATGCGCAAGCTCGCCCACCAGGGCGACGAGGGCGGTCCAGTCGCTCAGGCCCTGACCAACCTACGCGGGCGCATGCAGAGCCTCGACCCCAACCGCCATTCGCTGTCGCGGGGCGGGCTCGATCGCGTGCTGGCGCGCATTCCCGGTGTCGGCAGCAGCCTGCAGCGCTACTTCCGCAAGTACGAAAGCGCCCAGCAGGCGTTGGATGCCATCATCCAGGATCTCGAGAGCGGGCGTGACATGTTGCGCCGGGACAATCTGACACTCAGCGACGATCAGGACGCTCTGCACGACACGCTCGTGCAGTTGCGTGGTCAGGTCGAACTGGGGCGGCTGATCGACGAGCGCCTTGAGCGACGCATCGCCGCACTCGATGAAAACGATCCGCAGCGCGCTTTCATCGAGGAGGAACTGCTGTTCCCGCTGCGCCAGCGTATCGTCGACCTCCAGCAGCAACTGACCGTCAGTCAGCAGGGCGTACTGGCGCTGGAAGTGGTCATTCGCAACAATCGCGAGTTGATACGCGGCGTCGACCGCGCCATCAACGTTACCGTCTCGGCACTCTCGGTGGCGGTGACGGTAGCCATGGCGCTGGCCAACCAGCGGCTGGTCCTCGACCGGGTCGAGGCGATCAACACCGCAACCTCCGACATGATCGCCGGTACCGCCAAGGCGCTGCGTGGACAGGGCGTGGATATCCAGAACCGCTCGTCTTCGGCGATGCTCGACATGCAGAAGCTCGAGCAGGCGTTCCAGGACGTACTGGCGGCCATCGACGACGTTTCCCGCTATCGCCGCGAGGCACTGCCCAAGCTGGATGCCCAGATCGATCGACTGGACACCCTGGCCCGGCGCGGCGACGAGGCCATCCATCGTATGGACAAGGGCAACGATGCGCAGACGCAGGGGGCCGTGTAGGCTCCCTTGCTTAAATCACGGTTACACTGAGTTCAGCAGGCAGGATGCCTGACGACGGAAAGCGAAGCGATGGAAGGATTGCGAACTTCATGACTCAGGACAAGGAAACCGAAACCGTCAAGGAAGCTTCGAAAACGGTACAACTCGCTTCCGATCAGACCGTGCTGGCCAGCGAGCGTACCTATGCGTCGTGGCTGCGAACCGGTTGCGCCGCGCTGATTGCCGGGCTCGCGGTCATGCGCTTCATGGCCGACGTACTCAACGATTGGGAAACTCGCATCATTACTTTCCTGTTGGTCACGTTCAGCATCTTCTGCTTCGTGATCGCCACCTGGCGGCTGCGGCAGTTGCAAAAGTGGCTGCCACGCTCGGAAATACCCCATCTGCCGTTCCCGATGAGTGCCGGCCTGAGCGTCATGCTTACGCTGGCATCGCTGTTCGCCCTGTTGGCCCTGTGGCAGATGAACGGCCAGTGACGTCGCTTCCGGGCCATGTCTTGTGGCATGGCCCGGAACGTTTGGACTTTTACTTGGGCGGTTCGACGTGGCCGCCAAAGCCGAAGCGCATCGCCGACAACAGACGGTCGGCATAGGTGTTTTCCTGCCGCGAGCGGAAACGCGCGAAAAGTGCGCTGGCGAGCACCGGGGTCGGTACGCCTTGCTCGACGGCTGCGTCGATGGTCCAGCGGCCTTCGCCACTGTCGGCGACTGCTCCGGTGTAGTCGTCCAGGCGGGAGTCGCCGGCCAGCGCCTGGGCGGTCAGGTCCAGCAGCCATGACGAGACGACACTGCCGCGCCGCCACACTTCGGCGATGTCGGCCAGGTTGAGATCGAAGCGTTCGTCTTCCGGCAAATCGGGCGACGACTTGGTCTTCATCAGATCGAAGCCTTCGGCGTAGGCCTGCATCAGCCCGTACTCGATACCGTTGTGAATCATCTTGACGAAGTGCCCGGCACCTACCGGGCCGGCATGGATATAGCCGCGCTCGGCGCGGTCGTCGGGGGCATTGCGACCCTGGGTACGCTCAATGCTGCCGTAGCCCGGTGCCAGTGTCTCGAACAGCGGTTCGAGGCGTGCAAAGGTCTCGTCTTCGGCACCGATCATCATGCAGTAACCGCGCTCCAACCCCCATACGCCGCCGGAGGTACCGACGTCCACATAATGCAGGCCTTGCTGGCGCAGCGTCTTGGCGCGCCGGATGTCGTCTTTATAGAAAGTGTTGCCGCCGTCGATGACGATGTCGTCCGCGTCCATCAGCTCGGCCAGGGCAGCGATGGTGTCCTCGGTCGGGGCGCCGGCGGGCAGCATGACCCACACGGCACGTGGCGCCGCCAGGCTTTCCACCAGCGCTTCGAGACTGGCAGCGTGGGTGGCGCCGTCGTCGGCCAGAGCGACAGCCGTCTCGTGGCTGCGGTCGTAGGCGACGATCTCGTGACCGTCACGCATCAGGCGGCGAGCGATGTTGCCGCCCATGCGACCGAGTCCGATGATACCGAGTTGCATGTATGTACCTTTTACAATCTAGAACAGTGGGATTTGGGATCCAGGCCGGCTGGCGAGTTGCGGCGACACTCTGCGCGAAGCGTCTCGTGAAATCAATGAACGCCTCTGCTATCGTCGCTGGCGAGCCACGACGAACTCAGGGAGGAGTGCAATGGCCTCGCTTCGCCATGCCGGGCATGGGGTGACAATCAGACAGCCGACACTGGAAGATAGCGCATCCTTGCATGATCTGGTGCGTCGCATACCGCCATTGGCCGAGAATTCGGTCTATTGCAACCTGCTGCATTGTACCCACTTCGCCGAGACCTGTGCGGTCGCCGAGACGCAGGGCGAGCTGGTCGCGTTCGTGACCGGATATCTTCATCCGAAGCAGCCCGACACCTACTTTCTCTGGCAGATCGGCGTCCATGAACATGGCCGCGGCCAGAAATTGCCGGTGCGCATGATACAACACATCCTCGCGCGTCCTGTCTGCCATTATGTCGCCACGCTGGAGGCCACGGTCAGCACGACCAACTCGGCGTCCCGGGCCATGTTCGAGTCCCTCGCCAGGGCCGAGGGGGCGCATCTCGACCGTTATCGCGGCTATTATCCACCCGAGGTCTTCGGCGCCGACAATACCCTGGCCGAGGACCTGCTGCGCATTCATCCGCTGTCAACGCCGGCCCTGGCTCGCTAGGCTTGGGGCTGGAGGCCGTCCTCGACCAGTGGCGGCCGTACGTGGGTCAGCGGCAGTACCTGCTGGAACGCCTGCGCGGCACGCAGCACCAACGCATCGTTGTGGCGGGCGCCGATGAGCTGGGCGCCGATTGGCAGTCCGTCCCCGGTGAAGCCGCAGGGCACGCTGATGGCCGGCTGGCCGGCCATGTTCCATGGCCAGGTGAACGGCGCCCAACTGGTCCAACGTGTCTGTGGCCAGCCTTCGGGGACCTCGCGCCCGGCCTCGAAAGGGCGTACCGGGGCAGTGGGGCAGAGAACCAGATCGCAATCCTGATGGAAGAAGCTCATGCGATGCATGAGTTCGACCCGGGCGTTGTCCGCTTCCAGATACTCCAGTGCAGTGAGCCTGGCGTATTGCTCGGCCACCTCACGCATGCCGGGGTCCAGGCTTTCCCGTGCGGCATCGTCGTAGCCCTGGATCATCTGTGCCCCGGTCGTGAAGAACAGCCTTTGGTAGGTCTCGCGAAGCTCGCCGATGTCCGGATCGGCACGCACCACACGCGCACCTAACTGCTCGAGCTTGTCGGCGACGTGCTTTACCGCAGCGGCGATTTCGGGATCGACGTCCACATCCAGCCCCAGGCTGGGGCTGTAGGCGATGCGCAGGCCCCGAACGCCACCGTCCAGCACGTCCCGGTAACGCGGCTGGTTGGCCTGCAGCCGGGGATCGCTGGGGTCGGACTCGGTCATCACATCGAGCAGTAGCGCCGCATCGCGCACGGTACGTGCAATTGGCCCGGGCTGGGAAAGCTTGCCGTAGTGGCTGCCTGGGTGCATCGGGGAGCGGCCATGGGTCGGCTTGAAGCCCACCACGCCGCAGAAGCTGGCGGGAATCCGGGTGGAGCCGCCGGAATCCGCGGCCAGGGCCAGCGGCGCTACTCCCATGGCCACGGCGGCGGCACTGCCGCCGCTGGAGCCGCCCGGCGTCTTGTCCAGGTTCCAGGGGTTGCGTGTGATACCGGTCAACGGCGAGTCGGTGACGGCTTTCCAGCCGAACTCCGGCATGTTGGTCTTGCCGACCGGTACGAAGCCATGACGGCGGCAGGCGGCAACGGTGGGCGCATCGTGGCCGACCGGGCTGTCGTCGGTGAGTCGCGAACCGTCGCGTGTCGCCCAGCCAATCTGGTCGAAGGCATCCTTGACCGCCACCGGGAGCCCGTCGAGCAGGCCCATGGTCTGCCAGGCGCGGTAGCGCTCGTCGGCGGCATGGGCCATTTCCAGCGTCATGTCACGGTCGATCTGCCGAAACGCATTGACCTTGTCGTCCAGTGCCTCGATGCGCTGCAGTGCCGACTCGGCCAGTTCGACCGCCGTGACATCGGAGCGCTGCAGCCGGACGAGGAGCTCGGTAGCGGTGAGGCATTCGTAGGACTCCATCTGCGATTCCATGCACTCTCCTTGGCGTTCATCCGTGGTCATTGCCTGGCCTCGAGGAGGCCGTGATGAAGTATTGATGCAATGCAGGCTAGCATACGCTGGGTGGCGTTCTGCCGAAGGCCGTTTTGCTGAGGCAGGAAAATCCCGTGGACGGTAACGCTAGGTGCAAGATGACGAGGCGATGCGCTGGCCGACCAAGGGCAGCACCACATCCCTGGTCAGCGGCGCCAATCGCAATCGGCCCGCGTCCTCCCGAGAGACCCAGCGGGACTCCTCGATCTCGGCCGCGATGCGGACATTGCCCTCGAGCATGGCCCAGAACAGTTCCGCACACACGACGTGATCGGCTTCGTTTGCCGCAGGCGCTCGATAGGTCCCGATATACTGCACCGAGCGCAACGTCACGCTCAGCTCCTCTCGCAACTCGCGGTGCAAGGCACGCTCCGGTGTCTCGCCTGCATCGATCTTTCCGCCGGGCTGCATGAAATAATCGCTGTCCTGCTTGCGCACCAGCAGCAGTCGGTGCTGGTCGTCAAGGACGATTGCAGCCGAAATGACAATGACGCGCTTCGTATCCATGAGATACCCATCAAGCCAGAAAAGCCCCGCTGAGCGGGGCTTTAGAGTCACCAGAGCGTCGGCTGGCCGGACTATCAGTCCCAGCTCAGCGCGCCACCAACCTGGTATTCGGTGACGCGCGTCTCGAAGAAGTTCTTTTCCTTGCGCAGGTCGATGATCTCGCTCATCCACGGGAAGGGATTCTGTGCGCCGGGGTACTGCTCCTTCAGGCCGATCTGCGCCAGGCGGCGGTTGCAGATGAAGTGCAGGTATTCCTCCATGATCGCGGCGTTCATGCCCAGTACGCCGCGTGGCATGGTGTCGCGTGCGTAGGCGATCTCGAGTTCGGTGCCCTCGATGATCATCTGGGTCACTTCGTCCTGGAATTCCGCCGTCCACAGGTGCGGATTCTCGATCTTGATCTGGTTGATCATGTCGATGCCGAAGTTCAGGTGCATGGACTCGTCGCGCAGGATGTACTGGAACTGCTCGGCGACGCCGGTCATCTTGTTGCGCCGGCCCATGGACAGGATCTGGCTGAAGCCGCAATAGAAGAAGATGCCTTCGGTAACGCAGTAGAACGCCACCAGGTTGCGCAGCAGTTCCTGGTCGGTCTCGGGGGTGCCGGTCTGGAAGTCCGGGCGGGCCAGCGACTGGGTGTGCTTGAGACTCCAGGCGGACTTGGCGGCGACCGAGGGAACTTCGCGGTACATGTTGAAGACTTCGCCCTCGTCCATGCCCAGCGATTCCACGCAGTACTGATAGGCGTGGGTATGGATCGCTTCCTCGAAGGCCTGACGCAGCAGGTACTGGCGACATTCGGGGTTGGTGATCAGGCGGTAGAGTGCCAGCACCAGGTTGTTGGCGACCAGCGAGTCGGCCGTCGAGAAGTAGCCCAGTGAACGCTCGACGATGCGACGCTCGTCCGGGGTCAGGCCGTCCTGGCTTTTCCACAGGGCGATGTCGGCGTTCATGTTCACTTCCTGGGGCATCCAGTGGTTGGCGCTGCCGTCCAGGTACTTCTGCCATGCCCACTCGTACTTGAAGGGCACGAGCTGGTTGAGGTCGGCGCGGGCATTGATCATCTGCTTGTCGTCGACCTCGATACGCGCCGCGCCCATCTCGAGCTCCTCGAGACCGGCGGCAACATCGAGTTCTTCCAGCGACTTGCGGGCCCGCGCCAGGCGGTCGCTGTCGGCGACCTTGTAGGTGCCGGCGCTTTCACGGACTGCCTCGGGCTCAGGTTCAGGCTGAGCGGCCGGCTTGGCGTCGGCCTGTGGGGCCGGCTTCTCCGCGGCCGGGGCGGTCGCGTTCTCGTCTTCGTGGAAATCGTCCCAGTTCAGCATGGGCATCACCTTTATCTGGCTGTGGTCCTGAGCGCTATGCCCGGACCAGAAATTTTTCGTCACACGTATGCGGTTACTGGCAGGCCTCGCAGCCCAGATCATCGATTTCCCCGGCCGAAGGGGCACGTGAGCCGCTGCCGCCTTTGCCGGTCAGGAAGTCGTCGATGCCGCGTGCTTCGCGCGGAGCCTCGGCCTGTGGTGCAGCGTCCGGCTTGGGCACAGGGGGCTGGCTCGGCGCGCTGTCGTTGCTCACGGCGTTGAGCTTGCCGCGGTCGACGGTGGACTTCTCGACCGAAGTCGCGCCCAGGGCGCGCAGGTAGTAGGTGGTCTTCAGGCCGCGGAACCAGGCCATGCGATAGGTGACGTCGAGCTTCTTGCCCGAGACACCGGCGATGTACAGGTTCAGCGACTGGGCCTGGTCGATCCATTTCTGGCGGCGTGCGGCGGCTTCGACCAGCCACTTGGGCTCGACCTCGAAGGCGGTGGCGTAGCGTGCCTTGAGATCCTCCGGGACGCGATCGATGGGCTGCAGGGAACCGTCGTAATACTTGAGGTCGTTGATCATGACCTCGTCCCACAGGCCGCGCTCCTTGAGGTCGTTGACCATGTAGGCGTTGACCACGGTGAACTCGCCGGAGAGGTTCGACTTCACATAGAGGTTCTGGTAGGTCGGCTCGATGGACTGCGACACGCCGCAGATGTTGGAGATCGTCGCGGTGGGCGCGATCGCCATCACGTTGGAGTTGCGCATGCCCTGGCCGGAGACCTTGTCGCGGATGCGGTCCCAGTCGAGGCTGGTGGACGTGTCGACCTCGATGTAGTCGGCGCCACGCTCGGCCTTGAGCTTCTCGATGGAATCGACCGGCAGAATGCCCTGGCTCCACAATGAGCCGTCGTAGCTCTGGTACTTGCCGCGCTCGGCGGCCAAGTCCGAGGAGGCCTCGATGGCATGATAGCTGACCAGCTCCATGGAACGGTCGGCGAAGGTCACGGCGTCCTCGGAGGCGTAGGCGATGCCGTGCTTGTACAGCGCATCCTGGAAGCCCATGATGCCGAGCCCCACCGGCCGGTGCTTGAAGTTGGAGTTCTTGGCCTGCGGCACCGCGTAGTAGTTGATGTCGATGACGTTATCGAGCATGCGCACGGCGGTACGCACGGTCTTCTTCAACTTGTCGGCATCCAGTTCACCGTCGACTACGTGCTGCGCCAGGTTGACCGAGCCCAGGTTGCACACCGCGATCTCGTCGACCGAGGTGTTGAGGGTGATCTCGGTGCACAGATTCGAGCTGTGAACCACACCGGCGTGCTGCTGCGGGCTACGCAGGTTGCACGGATCCTTGAAGGTGATCCATGGGTGGCCGGTCTCGAACAGCATCGACAGCATCTTGCGCCACAGGTCCTTAGCCTTGACGCGCTTGAAGAGCTTGAGCTGACCGGTGTAGGTCATCGCTTCGTACTCTTCGTAGCGCTTCTCGAAGGCCACGCCGTACAGGTCGTGCAGATCCGGACAGGTGGACGGCGAGAACAGCGTCCAGTCCTTGTCGTCGAACACGCGCTTCATGAACAGGTCCGGCACCCAGTTGGCGGTGTTCATGTCGTGGGTACGGCGGCGGTCGTCACCGGTGTTCTTGCGCAGCTCGATGAACTCCTCGACATCCAGGTGCCAGGTCTCGAGGTAGGCGCAGACGGCGCCCTTGCGCTTGCCACCCTGGTTGACGGCCACGGCGGTGTCGTTGACCACCTTGAGGAACGGCACCACGCCCTGGCTCTTGCCGTTGGTGCCCTTGATGTAGGAGCCCAGCGCGCGCACCGGCGTCCAGTCGTTGCCCAGGCCGCCAGCCCACTTGGAGAGCATGGCGTTGTCGCGGATCGCGCTGTAGATGCCGTCGAGCTCGTCGGGCACCGTGGTCAGGTAGCAGCTGGACAGCTGGCTGCGTACGGTACCGGCGTTGAACAGGGTCGGCGTGGAGGCCATGTAGTCGAAGCTGGAGAGCAGCTCGTAGAACTCGATGGCGCGCGCTTCGCGGTCGTCTTCGTTGAGCGCCAGACCCATGGCGACGCGCATGAACATCACCTGCGGCAACTCGTAGCGGACGTCGTCGCGGTGAATGAAGTAGCGGTCATAGAGCGTCTGCAGGCCCAAGTAGGTGAACTGGTTGTCGCGCGTGTGATCGAGGGCGTCGCCCAGGCGCTCGAGGTCGAACTCGGCCAGTGCCGGGTCGAGCTGCTCGAACTCGATGCCCTTGGCGATGTAGGCCTGGAAGGCCGGCTTGTAGAGGCCGGCCATGTCGCCGAAGGTGGCCTCGTCGGCGATACCCAGGAAGGAGAGCGCCTCGCGGCGCAGGTTGTCCTGCAGCAGGCGGGCGGTGACGTAGGTGTAATTGGGATCCTTCTCGACCAGTGTACGCGCAGTCATCATCAGCGCGGTGGCCACGCCGTCCATGGCCACGCCGTCATAGAGGTTCTTCAGCGAGTCGTCGACGATCTTCTGGGGATCGACGTTGCTCAGACCTTCGCAGGCATCGAATACCAGCGTCTCGATACGGCCGAGATCCAGCGGACGAACGGTACCGTCGGCCAGGGTCACGTTGAGCGTAGGGTGCGGCTTGGCGATATCGCCGCCAGCGGCCTGGCGGGCGCGGGCATGCTCCTCACGATAGAGCACGTAGGCGCGGGCGACCTTCTGCTCGCCGGCGCGCATCAGGGCAAGTTCGACCTGATCCTGAATGTCTTCGATATGCAAGGTACCGCCGTCCGGCATGCGGCGCTGAAACGCGTCGGTAATCTGGTCAGTGGCTTGGGCCACGAAGTCGCGAATGCGCGAGGAAGTGCCGGCATTGTCGCCCTCGACCGCGATGAAGGCTTTGGTCATGGCCACGGAAATCTTGCTGGGATCGAACGCGTCTACGTCACCGCCTCGCTTGATGACGCGCAGGCGCTTGGGCGCGGTCACGTTCACAGCCGTCTTGTCGGGAGAAAGAGTGGTTTCCATGGCGCCGAGTGTCCCTCGCTTGCGTTGGATGAATGAGTCGCTGACAGCGACAGTGTCGACTAGCGTTTGTTCGAGCGTTAAACCCGCGTCGTTGGCCCGTTTCAAGGGCGTTGACATACGAGGCGGTAATTGCTAGTTAGCACATCATGTAGTGGTCTGGTATGGATGGGCCACAAGATAGTGTGTCCGGCGGCGCCCAGCAAGTGGACAAGCTGTGAGTAACTTGTGGCTCTTTCAAGGCGGGAAAACGGTAGCTGATGCCGGCCGCATGGCTAGGCCTTTCAGGGCGTCGTCAAGCGAAGAATTTTCGTGGAATGGCACAGAATGGGAAGGATTTCGGGTATCATTCGCGCCCATCCGCTATGGTTGAGAGTGACCATCTCGTAACCCCCTGTAGCGAGGTGTAGCATTGTCAGGAAATCAGTGGCATAGCAATGCCCTTTTTGCCAAATAGGATGGGTAACAGCTTGGACAGTAAAGACAAGGACCACGTACTGATCATCGAGGATGACGAGCGTCTGGCTAATCTGACCCGGGAATATCTCGAGGCCAACGGTTTCCAGGTCACCATCGAGGCAGATGGCGCTCATGGAGTCGAGCGAATCACTGAACTTGTGCCCGACATCGTCATTCTGGACCTGATGCTTCCCGGTGAAGACGGCCTGTCGATCTGCCGTCGTGTCAGGCCGCTGTATGCCGGCCCTATCCTGATGTTGACGGCGCGCACCGACGACATGGATCAGGTGCTGGGACTGGAAATGGGTGCCGACGACTACGTGCCTAAGCCGGTACAGCCGCGTGTATTGCTGGCGCGCATGCGCGCCTTGATGCGTCGCACCGATCCGGCCGAAAGCAATAGCGGCTCGGCCCGGCTGACCTTCGGTGGGCTGGTGATCGATAGCGCTACCCGCGAGGCCTGGCTCGACGAAGAACGCATCGACCTGACCAGCGCCGAGTTCGACCTGCTGTGGCTGCTGGCCGACAACGCCGGGCGTGTGCTGACACGCGAGGAGATTTTCTCGTCGCTACGCGGCATCAAGTATGACGGCCAGGATCGCTCCATCGACGTACGCGTGTCGCGGATCCGTCCCAAGATCGGCGACGACCCCAATCAGCCGCATCGCATCAAGACGGTACGCAGCAAGGGTTATCTTTTCGTTAAGGATGTCTGATCGCAATGCGTCGCACCTTGGCCGACAGCACGTTCTTTCGGGTTTATGCATCCTTGCTGCTGGCGCTGGTGCTGACGTTCGGCCTGGCCATGCTGGGGTATCTGATGGTCGATCAGGTGCGTCGCGAGTATTACCGCGAAAACCTGGCCGATGCGCCCATGGCGCTGTTGACGACACTGGTGTCCGAAGTGTCGTCGGAGCGGCGTGCGTCCTGGCTTATTGACCAGAGCGAGCGTCTCGATATGCGGCTGAGCCTGCATGCCGTCGATGAGCTGGACTTCAATTATTTTCAGCGTGCCCGTCTGGAAGATGGCCGCCCGCTGGTAGAACGGGACAGCCGCGGCGACTGGCATCTGTGGCGCTTGGTGCCGGGCGAGCCGCTGTTGCTCGAGGCGACGCTGACGCACCTGTCCGAGAAGCAGCTGCGCGGTCTGGTCGGCAGCTTGCGCGTCTGGCTGGAAGGCAAATTCTCGCCCGAACTACCATTACAGACACTGATCGATCGCCAGGCCTTGCCGGTCGAGCTGTCGAGCTCGCCACCCGAAGCACTCGACGACAATCAACTCGAGCGCCTCAGTGACGGTGCCGTGGTGCTGCACCTGCTGGCCGAAGAGGGCACGGTATCGGCGTTTGCGCGGCTCAAGCCGATGTTCGGCGACGGCGTCTCGCGCTGGATTCGCGTTGGCCCTCTGCATGCCTTCGATCCCATGCCGCTGTTGCTCACCCTGGGGCTGTTGCTGGTAGCGCTGATCGTACTGGCAGCAGCTATCTATCTGGTCGTGCGGGGGCTCGAAGCCCGCATGGCCCGTCTCGAGAAGGCAGCGACACGCATTGCCGGGGGCTACCTGGATACCCGCGTAAAGGTCGAAAGCAGTGATTTCATGGGACGGTTGGGCATGGCCTTCAATGGTATGGCAGCTCAAGTCCAGTCATTGCTGCGCGCCCAGCAGGAGATGATCCGTGCGGTATCCCACGAGCTGCGTACGCCGGTGGCACGCATCCGTTTCGCGGTGCAGATGGTCGACGACATGACGGATCAGGAGCCGGTACGGCGCCAGTTGAAGGGAATCGACAGCGATATCGAAGAGCTCGATCAATTGATCGACGAAATCCTGACTTATGCCCGGCTGGGCAGCGACAACGCCAGCGGCGTTACGCTGGAAACCGACAGCGTGGACTGCAGGGCCATGGCGGCACGGGTCGTGGATACTCTGGCACCCTTGCATCCACAGATTTCGCTGGCTGTCGAGCCTGGCGACGACATCGAGGTGATCGCCGAGCCCCGCTACCTGCAGCGCGCCTTGCAAAATCTGGTGGCCAACGCCTGTCGGCATGCCGAGTCGCAGGTGGTGATTCGCTTGAGTCAGGACGCCCGTGCCGTACGCCTGGACGTGGAGGATGACGGTCCTGGCGTGCCCGAGGGCGACCGCATGGAGGTTTTCAAGCCCTTCGCCAGACTCGACAATAGCCGAACCCGGCGCTCCGGGGGGTACGGGCTGGGCCTGTCGATCGTGCAAAAGATCATGCTCTGGCACGGTGGCAGTGTGGTGATAGAAGACAGCGAGAGGCTGGGAGGCGCCTGCTTCAGTCTGTTGTTGCCGGGGGCTGTCGCCTCGGCCAAGGTCAGTTAGGGCATATTCAACCCGGCAACGAGGAAAGCCTCATGACGACGACACCCGAAGCGCTCAGTGGCCTGTGGCGGCTGGCACGCTTCGTCTATCGCTGGCCCGATGGCGAGGAGATTGCACCGCTCGGCAACGCCGCCGGCCAGCTAATCTATCTGCTCGACCGGGAGCGCCCCGGGCGCATGTCGGTTCAGGTCATGGCGACTGAACGTCCAGCGCTCGATCCGCATAGCGATGCCAGCCAGGCGCTGCATTTTCGCAGTGGCTTCGCCTACGCTGGCAACTGGTCGCTGGAAGCGGGCCGAGTGCACCACGACGTGGACATTGCCAGCCTGGCGTTCTGGGAGGGCACCCGCCTGAGCCGTGATGTCGTTCTCGAAAGCGACCGTCTGGTGCTATCCACCGACGAGCCGAGCCCGCAGATTCCGCAGGGCGGCTACGTCACTTTGCTGGAATGGGTCCGCTGATCAAGCGGGCTTGATACCCTCGAGTACCGCGAACGAGGTCTCGCGCGCGGTGCGCAGAAAGTCTTCCATCCACGGTAGGTCGCGCTGTTCTTCGCGGATTGCGGCGAACAGCGTACTCCATATGCCGCTTTCCCCCAATGGCAGGGCGCGAACATAGTCGCGTTCCAGATACTCGGTCAACGCCCAGTTGGGTAGGGCGCATACGCCGCGACCGCTGGCTACCAACTGCATCATCATGATCGTGAGTTCGGCGGTGCGGACCTCTCGCGGTACGGCACCGGCCGGATCGAGGAACTGGGTGAAAACGTCCAGACGCTCGTGTTCTACCGGGTAGGTGATCAGCGTCTCCTCTGCCAGATCGCCGGGCGTGACGAACGTCTTGCCGGCCAAACGATGCTGCTTGGCCACGGCCAATAACCCCTCGTAACGGAACAATGGCTCATAGTGCACGCCAGCCAGTGGCTGAGGATCGGCGGTGATCACCAGATCGAGCTGCTCGCGGGCCAGCGCCGGCAACGGATCGAAGTTGTGCCCACTGGGAATGTCGACTTCGACTTCCTGCCAATGGTCGCGAAAGCGATCGATGGTCGGCATCAGCCACTGGAAACAGCTATGGCACTCGATCGCCATGTGCAGGCGGCCCTGTTCGTCACCGGCCAATCTGGCCAGGTCGCGTTCGGCCATACGTACCTGGGGCAGGATCTGCTCGGCCAGTGCCAGTAGCCGCTCTCCGGCCCGGGTGAACTCGACCGGCCGTGTCTTGCGCAGGAACAGCGGGCTGCCGAGACGCTCTTCCAGGTCCTTGATCTGGTGCGACAGGGCCGACTGTGTCAGGTGAACCCGCTCGGCCGCCTCGACCAGCGAGCCGGCATCGCGCAAGGCGATCAGCGTACGTAGATGACGAAGCTCGAGCATGTATGAGTACCATTCACTTTAATGATTAATTAATTTAGTTTGATTCAATTAACGATGCCAGTGAGACTGCCTAGCCATCGCAAGGCGACACGATCGTCAATTCTATCCGTTAGAGACGCCAAGGAATAACGATGACACTGGCACATACACTGGGTTATCCGCGCATTGGCGCGAAACGTGAACTCAAGCGCGCCGTAGAGGCCTACTGGAAAGGCGAGCTGACACAGGATGCTCTGGAAGTCACCGCTGCCGAACTGCGCGCCCGCCACTGGCAGGACCAGCGCGATGCCGGTCTCGATCTGGTGACCGTCGGCGACTTCGCCTTCTACGATCAGGTGCTCAATACCTCCGTGCTGGTTGGTGCCGTGCCGCCGCGCTTCGGCCAGACCGACGGCGAGGTCGATCTCGATACGACGTTCCGTATGGCGCGCGGACGTGCTCCTACCGGTACGCCCGCGGCGGCCTGCGAAATGACCAAGTATTTCGACACCAACTACCACTATCTGGTCCCCGAACTGCATCGTGGCCAGCGCTTTCGGATTGCCAGTTCGCGCCTGTTCGATGAGGTCGCCGAAGCTCGTGCTGCAGGGCATCCGGTCAAGGTCGCTTTGCTTGGTCCGCTGTCGTGGCTGTGGCTGGGCAAGGCCAAGGGAGATGACGGCAAAGCGCTCGAGCGTCTCGACCTGCTCGATGCACTGCTGCCGGTGTACGGCGAAATCCTGACACGCCTGGCCGGCCAAGGGGTGGAATGGGTGCAGCTCGATGAGCCGGCGCTGGTCCAGGATCTGCCCGTCGAATGGCGTCAGGCCTATGAATCGGCCTATAACGCGTTGCAGTCGGCGCCGGTAAAATTGCTGCTGGCCACCTATTTCGGTGACCTTGGCGACAACCTGGCGTTGGCTACCGGCCTGCCGGTCGAGGCATTGCATATCGATACGGTGCGCGCCCCTGCACAGCTCGAGCGGGTACTCGATCGCCTGTCGACCTATAAGATCCTTTCGGTGGGGGCCATCGACGGACGCAACGTATGGCGCGCCGACCTGGCTGCGCTGCGCGAGACATTGGCCACTGCGCGCATGCGCCTCGGCGATCGCCTGTGGCTAGCGCCGAGCTGTTCTCTATTGCATGTGCCGGTGGATCTGGCCGGCGAGACTGCCCTGGACGAGGAGCTCAAGGGCTGGCTGGCCTTCGCCCGCCAGAAGCTCGATGAAGTTGCCACGCTGGCACGCTTGCTGGATGGCCGCGCCACAATGAAAGATGCCGAGCGCCTGGCCGATGCCACGGCCGCGCTCGATGCGCGTCGGCGCTCGTCGCGTATCCACAAGCCGGACGTCGGCGCGCGCATCGCTGGCGTGACGGCGCGTGACAGCCAGCGAACGAGCGAGTATCCGGCACGTGCCCGTGCACAACGAGACCGCTTCGACCTGCCGCTGTTCCCGACCACCACCATCGGCTCCTTCCCCCAGACCGGCGAGATTCGTGCCGCACGGCGCGCCTTCAAGCAGGGCGAGCTGGATCGCGAGGCCTACGAGGCACGCATGCGCGAGGAAATCGCTTTCGCCGTCGAGCGTCAGGAAGCTCTGGGTCTGGACGTGCCCGTGCATGGCGAGCCGGAGCGTAACGACATGGTCGAGTACTTTGGCGAGCAGCTCGAAGGTTTCGCTTTTACCGCCAACGGCTGGGTGCAGAGTTACGGTTCACGTTGCGTCAAGCCGCCGGTGATCTTCGGCGATGTCAGCCGCTCTCAGGCGATGACGGTTGGCTGGAGCGAGTATGCCCAATCGCTTACCGACAAGCCGATGAAAGGCATGCTCACCGGGCCGGTGACCATTCTGCAATGGTCGTTCGTGCGCGATGACCAGTCGCGTGAGGCTACCTGCCGGCAGATCGCTCTGGCATTGCGCGATGAAGTCGCCGATCTCGAGGCGGCGGGCATTGGCATCATTCAGATCGACGAGCCGGCGCTGCGAGAGGGGCTGCCGTTGCGCCAGGCCGAATGGCAGCGCTATCTGGACTGGGCTGTGGACTGCTTCCGGCTCACTGCAGCGGTGGTGCGTGACGAGACGCAGATTCATACCCACATGTGCTATTCGGAGTTCAACGACATCATTGCGGCCATCGCGGCTCTGGATGCCGACGTGATCACCATCGAGACGTCGCGCTCGGACATGGAACTGCTCGATGCCTTTCAAGACTTTGCCTACCCCAACGAGATCGGGCCAGGCGTCTACGACATCCACTCGCCCAACATTCCCGACGTGGATTGGATGGTGGCGCTAATGGAAAAGGCGGCCGAGAAGATTCCCGCCGAACGGCTATGGGTCAACCCGGACTGTGGCCTCAAGACCCGCGGCTGGGCCGAAGTCGAACCGGCCCTGAAGCACATGGTCGAGGCGGCACGCGAGCTGCGTCGCCGGCATGCTTGAGCCGGGCATCGCATATACCGTAGCCAATCAGGCCAAACGGTTGAATTAGCGCGATAAACGTCGTTAGCGGGCGGGAGCGAGGGGAGTGAGCGCTTGATATGCTGAACGCTTGGGGATTGTCAACGTCATACAGGAGTCACTATGCGTCTCATCCCGCTGTACGCTGCCATGCTGATGGTTGCCGGCTGTGCCTCTCAGGCGCCGGCGCCGTCCGCGCCGCCCGACATCCAAGACCTCAACCATGCCTCGACGGAACAGGCCCCGGTGGAACAGGCCGACACGGCCGAAGCCAAGCCGACCTCGCCGTTGCTGCCATCGGCCTTCTTCGCCGATGGAGCGCCGGCGTTCGTGGCTTGGCGCTGCACGCCGGCACAGGATCTGATCGCCGCGTCTCCCGAGGGCGAGCTACGGCTGTGGTCGAGGCAGGGATTCTATCGGCTCGATCCGGCAGTGGTCGCTTCCGGGGCGCGATACGTAAAGGGCGACCTGTCGTTCTGGAACAAGGGCAGCGAAGCCGTTGTCGAGAGCGCCAACGGCCGGCTCGAATGCGAACAGGACGTGAGCCGTGAAACGACCACTCGGGAAACCCGCCCCAATGCGATCTTCTTCGCCAAGGGTAACGAGCCGGGATGGATGATGATCCTCGATCGTCAGACATCGCACCTGAGACTGATTGCCGACTACGGTCAGCAGACATTGACGTTGCCTTACAAGATAGAGCGGCTGGCCAATGGCCAGGAGGCTACCGTGCAGCTCCGCAGCACGCGGGACGATCAGCCTCTTCAGGCCCGTCTGCAGGCCAAGGCGTGTTTCGACTCGATGAGCGGCATGCCCTATCCGGTGCAGGTCACATTGCAGTGGCAGGAGCGAACGCTACGCGGCTGCGGCCAAGGAATCGAGGGGTTATAACCGTTCGTATTTATCGAATTTACGAAGCGGTTTTTTGCGATTTTCATTTGAAAAAGGCCATTTAAAATGGATGTCATCTCAAGGACTCAACGGAGGGCCACGTGATGACATCCAAGCTTCTACTGATCAATAGCTCCATCCTCGGCGACAGTGGGCAGTCGCGTGCCCTGGCCGAGCATTTCAAGGCGCAAGTTGCGACACGCGACGGCCTGACATTGACCGAGCGCGACGTGGGCGCCGAACCATTACCGCACCTGGACGGTCTCGAAGTCGGTAGCTGGATGGTGGCGGAAGACGAGCGTGATGCCACCCAGCGTGAGCTGGCGGCGCGCTCCGAAGCCCTGGTCGATGAGCTACTGGCTCATGACGTGCTGGTCCTGGCCGTGCCGCTCTATAATCTGGGCATTCCTTCGCAGCTCAAGTCCTGGTTCGATCGTGTACTCAGGGCCGGTAAGACCTTCCGTTATACCGAAAACGGTCCCCAGGGGCTGGTGGCAGGTAAGCGGGCCATCATCCTGGCGGCACGTGGCGGCCAGTATGCGGGGACCGAACTCGACTCCCAGACACCGCATTTGCGTCACATGCTGGGGCTGATGGGTATCACCGAGGTCGATTTCGTTTATGCCGAAGGCCTGAATATGGGCGAAGGACGTCGTGGCGCGGCGCTGCGCGAAGCGCAACAGGCAATCGATGCGCTGGTCGAAACGCTCTGACGTTCAGGTCCAGAGAGAACAAGCCTGGCCATTGAGGCCGGGCTTTGTCGTGTCAGGATGAAGGGCAGGTACCCGGTCCCGCCATCTTCTCCGCTTGCAGGAACGCCGATGGGCATAGGCTCATGTCAGGCGTAATGGCGCGATTCAATAGCCTCATCAAGGCAGCGGTGTCGGCAGGCCGGCCGGGAATTTCACGTGTCGTGACCGGTTGCCATTCGCCCTCGTCGCGTCTGGCCAGGCGGAAGTTGAACGGGTGGAAGCCCGGAAAGCCCAGCCGCAGGTCGGTGGCGATCAGCCAAGCGTTGCCATCGTCGTGCTGAATCCGATAGCGCAGGAAGGGCCCGGCGAACCATTGCAGGCGCTGTCCACTGGGCAGCGCCTGAGCGGCATCGGCATGACGGCCGCCGCGTGGAAAGCGTTCCAGCGTCGGAGGTGCCGAATCGAGAAGACCGCTCAGCGCTTCGTAGTAGTGATCGCCCTCGACGACCGTGATTCGCCATAGCAGCGTATTGAAGGGCGTGGGCTGGACCAGACGGGGGGCGTCCTGCAGGCCCTGCGCAGCAAGTACCGGCGCCATGCGCTGATCGATCGTCAATTTGGCGCCAAGCGAGAAAGCGAGATACAGCGTGGATAGCGCCAGTCCCCAATTCAGGGCACGTGGACGGTAACCGCGTGCCAGCACATAGAGAACGCTGACCAGCAGCGGCAGGGTATACAGCGGATCGATGATGAAGATGCTGGCCCAGCTTACCGGCGGCGTGGCCAGCGGCCACCACAGTTGCGTGCCGTAGGTCGTGAACGCGTCGAGCAGCGGGTGGGTGAGCAAGCAGGTGGCGTAGAACGTTACCCAGCGGCGCAATGGGATATCCCAGGCAGGGGCCAGCCGGGCGGTCAGCGTGGCAAGCAGGATCGCCAGCGCAGTGAGTACGATCAACGAATGACTGAAGCCCCGGTGATAGGTGTAGTCCGCTACGGCGTCGCCGTAATCGATGACCACGTCGAGGTCGGGCAGGGTGCCCAGGGCGGCGCCGGCGAGGACGGCCCTGCGCCCTAGCCGGCGGCCGAGTACGGCACCGCCGATGGCGGCGCCCAGGCAGGCTTGGGTCAGGGAATCCATTGCTGCGCTTCCTCAGAACCGGCGTTGGTCCAGGCGGGGCGACAGGCGACGATTCGGGCATGCACTGGACAATCCTCGCGGTGCGCTCCCGGCAGGTAGCCGGTACTCATCAGGAACTCATTGACGATTTCCGGCCCTGTGAAGCGAAAGGTACGTTTGAATAGACGAACCCAGTCATTCAGCGGCAATGGGTGATGATGCTCCAGCCACGCCTTGAAGCTGCCATGCTCGGCCTGTAGCACGCGAATCACACCGGCATTGTGGATGGCGGCATCTACCTTGAGGCGGTTGCGGATGATTCCTGCATCGGTCAGCAGGCGCTCGCGCTCGGTGTCGCCATAGTCGGCCACTCGCGCAATGGAGAAGTCATCGAACGCTTGGCGAAACGCTGCACGCTTGTTGAGTACCGTCAGCCACGACAAACCGGCCTGGTTGATTTCGAGCACCAAGCGCTCGAATAGGCTGTCGTCGTCTGTTACCGGAAACCCGTACTCTTCGTCATGATAGGGTTGGTGAACCGGATGCATGGGCGCCAGGTCGCAGTAATCGGCCATGTGTTTTCTCTAAGGGCTGCCGGGCTGATGGGGATCAAGACCGGCGTGACGCGCCGGTGGATAATGGGTCATGATGCCGTAGTTCCTGGCAATCGCCAAAGCGGGAGACAACCAATGCAAGAATCGACATCGACAATGCAATCATGGCGCCGGGGAATGGCCGGTCTCGTGTTGGGGCTGATGGCCGGGTCGGCCTGGGCCGGCCCCGTGGCCGAGGTATGGAAAGACCCCAATTGCGGCTGTTGTACCGCCTGGGCCGAACATTTGGAGCAGGCCGGTTTCGATGTGCAGCTTCATGCCAGTCGTGAAATGGGGGCGGTCAAGGCCGAGCATGGCGTACCGCAACGACTGGCGTCGTGTCATACGGCCGTGATCGATGGCTATGTGATAGAGGGACACGTGCCGGCGACGGATATCCAGCGCCTGCTGGATAGCGGAGCCGATGTCAGCGGTCTCGCCGTGCCGGGCATGCCGCACGGATCGCCAGGTATGGAGACCGGGCGCGTCGACGACTATACCGTCTATGCCTGGCAGGAAGGCGGCGACATCGATGTCTATCAGCGCTACACACACGAGTCGTAAGCGAAAAGGGAGAACGATCATGCAGTACTTGCACACCATGGTTCGCGTCAGCGACCTCAACGCTTCGCTGCACTTCTATTGCGATCTGCTCGGACTCGCTGAGGTCAGCCGCAAGGAGAACGAGAAGGGACGCTTCACATTGGTGTTCCTGGCTGCCTCCGAGGATTTGCCGCGTGCCAGGGAAGATCGGGCGCCGATGATCGAGCTGACCTACAACTGGGATCCCGAGGAGTATACCGGTGGTCGCAACTTCGGACACCTGGCCTACCGTGTCGATGACATCTATGCGTTGTGTGACCATTTGCAGGCCAACGGTGTAACCATCAACCGTCCGCCCCGCGATGGGCATATGGCGTTCGTGCGTTCGCCGGACGGCATTTCCATCGAGTTGCTGCAGAAGGGCGACTCGCTCGAGCCACGCGAACCTTGGGCTTCGATGGAAAATACCGGCACCTGGTAAACCGGCCAACCGGCCAACCGGCCAACGGAGGCGGCCATGGCGAGGCCGGTGGCAACGAGCCCCGGCCCGTCTGGCCCATCAGAGGCTCAAGGAGCGAGCGTATGCCATTGGACGACAACCTCAAGCAGCAATTTCGCGATGCCGCGCAAACGTTAGAAGGCATCGATCTCGATACCTACCGCGATTTCGATAAGGATCCGTGCGAGCCGATCATCGGCCTGGGCCCGCATGATGCTCCAGTGGGTTTCTTCGGGCGCGATCCGGGGCGGCAGGAAGTCAAGTGGGGCGAGCCGTTCATCGGTAGCGGAGGCCAGAAGGTGCGCCAAGGGCTCTATCAGGCCATCCACGGCGAACCGATGCCCGACTTCGAAGCGTCACGCGACGTTGGAAGGCATGTCTTCTGGGCCAACACCGTGCCCTACAAGCCCACCGGCAACAAGGCCTGGTCGATGTCTGCCAAGAAGCGTTTCCAGCCGTTGATGGCGCGCGTATTGATCGACCATTGGCAGGGCCGGGAAGCGATCACTCTGGGGCGCGAAGCTTTCCTGTGGTTCGGCATCAACCAACCCAAGGCGGTGCGCCAGGCGCTGGAAGACTTCTGGAAGCGCGACGATCGCTTCGAGGAAAGCCACACCACGACGCTGGTCCTGGAGGACGGTCGCGAAGCCGAGTTTCGGCTTTCCCCTTTACCGCATCCTTCGCCCTTGAACCAGGCGTGGTTCAAGCGTTTCCCTGACTTATTGAAGGCGCGGCTCGAGGCCTTGGGGGTAGCTGATCTGCTGCGCCAGGCTGACTAGTCCGGACGCACGGCCAAACGTCCGCTACCCAGAAACACCAGGGCCAGGGCGCCGAACAGGAACATGCCCTGTAGTTCCAGGGCCCAGCCACCGCTGCGGCCCAGCATGAAGAGCTCTCCGGAGTGAGCCAGGAAGATGGCCACGACCATGTTTGCCGCCATGAGCAACCCGGCAATGCGCGTCTGCCAGCCGACAATCGCCATGAGCGGCGCGACGACCTCGCCAATCAGTACGCCATAGGCCAGAAAGACCGGCAGGCCGTGACCGGCGACCTGATCGCCGATCCAGCTCAGGCTGCCTGGGTTGAGAAGCTTGGCAACGCCGTGCAACAGAATCAGCACGCCGACGCTCAGCCGGAGTACGAGTTTGCCGACAGCATCGTTGTGCAGTGCTTGAAGCATGCAAGATCCTCTTCGGTTGATGGCAAGCCGATGGGCGTTTCGAGACTTGGCGATCGGGTTCGCTAATGGGCGACAACGATACCATGCCAACCATGGCGTATAGGTTGATCCAGGGAAGTGCCTACCAACGTAGCGAAGCGTTATGATCGGGGATGGTTCAGGGTGCCATCGGTGTATCCGAATGGGTCAGAGCGGGTGCATTGGATAACGCCGAGACGAATCAATCCATGAGTTTGCCCATGTATGAGCTAGCCTCATGCGGGAGGCGAGCCGACCTACGCAGGGAGCAGACCAGGTGGACATGCATTGTCCCTTGGGCTGCCGTCGCCTCAACCAAAAATGCGCAAGGTGACCGCATACAGGGGTAGTGCTATGTCCAGTGGTGTATGCCAGACGCGCTGGGTACGCTTGACGCACCCGCCTGCCGATCTCGCTCCCGAGCGGCGGCGCAGTTACCAGATTTTTATCCATGTCTATCTCTTCGCCATCGCGACGCATGTATCGTTCATCCCAATATTTGCCGCGCTCGATGTTGCGGTATTGATGCTGCTCAACCTGGCCTGCATCGCGGCCAACATCGTGGCGATAGCGCTGCATCGCCACGGCCGACGCACCCAGGCACTGCTAATCAAGCTTGGCGCTGTAATTATCCTGGTCATCGCTGCGGGGATGATGCTGGGTGACGAGACAGGTTGTGAATATTTCTTCTTCGTCCTTCTCTTCGAGGTGCTGATCAGCGATTTGACGCGACGTCTCAAGCTGCTTCTCAGTGCGCTGGTGATCAGCCTTATTCTCGCCACGGAGCATCTGCTGTTCGGCACCCTGGGTAACTGGCCTTACAGCGACTTGAGCCGTGAGCTGCTGTTTTCCCTGAACGTCGTGGCCACCTTCGTGCTGTTCACGTTCATCGTTCTGCAGGTCTACGCCATTACCGAAACCACCGAGCGGCGGTTCCGCACCGATGCCACGCATGATTCGCTGACCGGCGTGCTGAATCGGCGCGCCGTCTTTGATAAGGTCGAGCGCTACTGGCAGGCAGAGCAGCCTTTCGCGCTGCTGTTGCTGGATGCCGATCACTTCAAGTGTATCAACGACAATCACGGTCACAGTGTCGGCGACGAGGTCCTGCGTCACTTGGCGCAACTGTTGGGTAACACGCTGCGCGAAGACGATTTTATCGGTCGGGTCGGGGGCGAGGAATTCCTGGTGGTATTGCCCGATACCACACTGGAAGACGCGCTGAGCGTAGCGGCACGTCTGCGCAATGAGCTGGCCAGGTCGCCGTGCCGCCTGGAGTCGCTCGATCTGGGGGTGACCCTGTCCATGGGGTTGGCGCTGTCGAGCGAGGCCGACGAGTTGCGTGACGTCGTCGACCTGGCCGATCGCAGGCTCTACCTGGCGAAATCATCGGGACGCAACCAGCTCTTTGCGCAAGGAGGCGAGTCACGGGAAGCGGAAATGGGCGAGGGAGTCACGGCACGCTTGCTACCCGAAATGCCATCGGCGGACAATGCTTGAAACTGACCCGGTTATTGAAGGCAAGTATGAAAGAACAGCTCATGCGTCACGTCAGTAGACGTGGACGTCACTGGTTGGCAGTGTCATCCATGGTAATCATGGCTGGGTGTGGCGCCTCCCGTCCAGCGATGGAAGACGCTCCGGCTTCGTATGTCGCCGATTCTCCCCTGGTAGGGGCGCGGTGGGAATTGACGCTGTTTGGGACGGACGAGTGGTGGCAAGGAGAGCGCAAGGCGTATTTCACCTTGTTACCAAAAGGTAAAATATTGCAGCTTGTGGGCAGTGACGGCTGTAATACTCTACAAGGAGAGGCTACGCTAGGCGATGGACGGAGGTTGGCGGTCTCCGATCTGGCGACAACCCGTATGGCCTGTCCCGGCCTGCCTCAGTCGCCAAAGGTCGCTGAGTTGTTGTCGCAAGCCTACCGTTATCTTCTTGATCATGATCGTCTGGTCCTGATGGGGCGCGACGGGCACGTGTTGGGTGGTTTCAAGCGCCAAGGATAAGGCGTGGCACCGCAACGCACGATTTTCAGAACAAAGCACCTTGGAACTGGATCAATTCATGGGTCGGTGGTGGGGTCGTGAGGTTTCGTCAACGCCATCGATGAGAACGTTCCGCTGCCTGCTCTGGCGACGGAAGGAGAAAGGGAATTCATGGTTGCTTATAACTCTCGAAAGATTTCGGACAAGTGGCGTTCGTTCGCGTTGCCCGCTTGTCCCTTGCCTCCCGAACAGCAGCGCTACTTTCACACACTGTCTCGCCTTTATGTCATCGCTACGGCGACCTACGTATTGGCATTGTTGCCCATGTTCTGGCTGTTGGGCAGCGAGCGGATGGTGGCTATCACCTTGATCGGCCTGAGTAGCGTGCTGGCTGCCCGCGAATTGCATCGTCGGGGGTACATGACGGCAGGCGTCAGTTTGGTGCTGACGAGCATGGCCTGGCACATGCTCGAATCCATCAGTGCCTACGGAGCAGGTGTTGGCTTCGAACTCTATTTCCCTGTCATTTTGCTGATCATCTACATCAGCGCCATGCCTCCGCTGGTCAAGCTCGGTATCAGCCTGCTGATACTGGCCTTGACGGCGCTGCAGGTCATCGACATTGGTGAACGGGCCAGCGATTGGCGCCACGAATCGCTGATCCCCGACATAGTGTTAATGGCCAATATGTTGCTGGTCTGTGTGTTGTTCGCCGTGGTCCTGACGGGGCTGGAAGGGGTGACCGAACGTCTCGAGCGCAGCTATCGTCGCGAAGCCACTCATGACGCATTGACGGGAGTCTACAATCGGCGTGCGGTCTTCAGGGCGGCTGAGCAAATGGCGCAAGGCCAGCAGACTTACGCCATGCTGATGATCGACATCGACTACTTCAAGCGTATCAACGACGAGTATGGACACGATGTGGGCGATCGCGCTCTGTGCCATCTGACCGAATGTCTGCGCCTGGGATTGCGTGAAGAAGACGTGCTGGGGCGTTATGGTGGCGAGGAGTTCATGGTCGTACTCAACGGCATGACGCTGAACGATGCCGTGGGTGTAGCTGAACGTCTCGCTGCACTGGTGCGCGAAAATCCCTACGCCGTGGCCGGGAAAAGTCTTCCCATGAGTGTCAGCGTCGGTGTGGCCGTGTCCAGCCAAGCCAGTGACCTCAATGGCCTTGTGGCGCTTGCCGACCAACGCCTCTACCGGGCCAAGCGCACCGGGCGCGACCGTATCGTGGCCAGAGATCGCCGGGTAACGGTGCCGGCCAAGGAAGACCCGTTGCCGACACCGCAACGGCTGTCACGCTTCGGTTGAGCGACACTTCGTACCCGCTACACGTACCGAAAGCTACATAAGCAACTGTGGAAGGGGCCGGACATGAGCATGTCCGGCCCCTGCTTGTCGTGCACCGTCTCGCTGCAGAAATTACAAGGCAGTGATCTTGTCGCGCTGCTCGGCAAGCACGGCTCGACTGGCTTGGGCGTCGGCCAGCTTGGCGCGCTCCTTGTCCACTACCTCCGCCGGTGCCTTGGCGATAAAGCCTTCGTTGCCCAGCTTCTTCTCGATACCGGCGATGAACTTGTCCTGCTTGTCGAGCTCCTTGGCCAGGCGGGCCAGTTCGGCTTCCTTGTCGATCAGGTCGGCCATGGGGACCAGCACTTCCATCTCGCCGACCAGCTGAGTGGCGGACAGCGGGGCCTCGGCCGGATCGGCGAGCCACTCGGCGCTGCCCAGCTTGGCCAGCTTGGCGAGGAAGGGCCGGTTGCTCTCCAGGCGCTGACGGTCGGCGTCGCTGCCCTTGGTCAACAGCACGTCGAGTGGCTTGCCGGGTGCGATGTTCATCTCGGCACGTACGTTGCGCACGGCGACGATCACGCCCTTGAGCCACTCGATGTCGCGCTCGGCGTGTTCGTCGATCCTGTCAGCCTCCGGCTGCGGCCAGGGCTGGTTCATGATCGAAGCGTTGTCATCGCCACGTATCTTGCCGGCCAGCGGCGCCACACGCTGCCAGATCTCCTCGGTGATATAAGGCATCATCGGGTGGGCCAGGCGCAGGATCGCCTCGAGCACGCGAACCAGCGTGCGGCGTGTGCCGCGCTTGGCGGCCGGCGAGGCGTTGTCGTCCCACAGCACCGGCTTGGAGAGTTCCAGGTACCAGTCGCAGTACTCGTTCCAGACGAACTCGTAGAGCGCCTGTGAGGCGTGATCGAAGCGGTACTCCTCGAGCGCCTTGCTCACCTGGGCCTCGGTCTGCTGCAGCCGCGAGACGATCCAGCGATCGGCCAGCGACAGCTCGACGTCGCCGCTATCGATGCCGACGTCCTCGCCCTCGGTGTTCATCAGCACGTAGCGCGAGGCGTTCCACAGCTTGTTGCAGAAGTTGCGGAAGCCATCCAGGCGGCCCATGTCGAACTTGACGTCGCGTCCGGTCGAGGCCAGCGACAGGAAGGTGTAGCGTAGGGCGTCGGTGCCGTGCGGCTCGATGCCTTCCGGGAATTCGCTGCGCGTGGCCTTGGCGATGGCCTTGGCCTTCTGCGGCTGCATCATGTTGCCGGTGCGCTTGTCGACCAGCGCTTCCAGGTCGATGCCGTCGATCAGGTCGATGGGGTCGAGCACGTTGCCCTTGGACTTGGACATCTTCTGGCCCTGCCCATCGCGAACCAGGCCGTGCACGTAGACGGTCTTGAACGGGACTTCGCCGGTGAACTTCAGGGTCATCATGATCATGCGCGCGACCCAGAAGAAAATGATGTCGAAGCCGGTGACCAGCACGCTCGACGGATGGAAGGTCTTGAGTTCCGACGTGTCTTCCGGCCAGCCCAGGGTACCGAAGGTCCACAGCCCGGAGCTGAACCAGGTATCGAGCACGTCCTCGTCCTGGGTCAGTACGGTATCCGGCTTGAGCGCGTACTTCTCGCGGGCTTCGGCCTCGCTGCGCGCGACGTAGACGTTACCCTGCGGATCGTACCAGGCCGGAATGCGGTGCCCCCACCACAGCTGGCGCGAGATGCACCAGTCCTGCAGGTCGCGCATCCAGGCGAAGTACATGTTCTCGTAGTTCTTGGGAACGAACTGTATAGCGCCGTTCTCGACGGCTTCAATGGCTGGCTTGGCCAGACTCTCCACGGCCACGAACCACTGGTCGGTGAGCAGCGGCTCGATGACATCGCCGGAGCGGTCACCAAACGGCAGGGTGTTGTTGACGGTCTCGACCTTCTCGAGCAGGCCCAGGGCGTCCATGTCGGCGACGATCTTCTCGCGCGCCGCGAAACGGTCCAGCCCGGCGTAGGCTGCCGGCAGGCTGTCGTGCTCGCCGGGCAGCGGCCGGCCCTGCAGGTCGAATATCTCGGCCCGCTCGAGAATCTGCGCGTCACGCGAGAAGACATTGATCAGTACGTGACCCTGACGCTTGCCGACCTCGTAGTCGTTGAAGTCATGCGCCGGGGTGATCTTCACGCAGCCCGAGCCCTTCTCCATGTCGGCATGCTCGTCGGCGACGACGGGGATGCGACGGCCGACAAGCGGCAGTTCGACGAACTTGCCGATCAGCGAGGCGTAGCGCGGGTCCTCGGGGTTGACCGCCACGCCGGTATCGCCGAGCAGGGTCTCGGGACGGGTGGTGGCGACCACCAGATAGTCCTTGCCGTCGTCGGTGGTGACGCCGTCGGCCAGCGGGTAGCGGAAATGCCAGAACTGGCCCTGCTGCTCACGATTCTCCACTTCCAGGTCGGAAATGGCGGTGTGCAGGGTCGGGTCCCAGTTGACCAGACGCTTGCCACGGTAGATCAGCCCTTCGTCGAATAGGCGCACGAAGACTTCCTGAACCGCCTTGTAGAAGCCGTCGTCCATGGTGAAGCGCTCGCGGCTCCAGTCGACGCTGGCACCCATGCGACGCAACTGGCGGGTGATGTGACCGCCGGACTCGGCCTTCCACTCCCAGACCTTGTCGATGAACGCCTCGCGCCCCAGGTCGTGACGCGACTGGCCGGTTTCGGCGGCCAGCTTGCGCTCGACCAGCATCTGCGTGGCGATCCCCGCATGGTCGGTGCCCACCTGCCAGAGCGTATTGCGCTGCTGCATGCGTCGCCAGCGGATCAGCGTATCCATGATGGTGTCCTGGAACGCATGCCCCATGTGCAGGCTGCCGGTGACGTTGGGCGGCGGAATCATGATCGAGAAAGGCTCACCCTGACCGGAAGGCGCGAAGCGATTGTCCGCTTCCCAGCGTTGGTACCAGCGGGTTTCGATCTGTTCGGGTTGATACGTTTTTTCCATGGACTGACTCGGTTTGAACGTGGTGACACTCGCCGCGCGGCGGGCCCGTACGCAGAGGTTTAGCAAATGGCGCCAATTATAGCGTTACACGGCCGGCGACGTCATGGCGACTCGGTATGGCCACTCGCTAAAGAAAGCAGACAAACGGCCGATAAGGGGTCGGCTTTGTCTGCGACTAAAGTTGTAGGTCGAGTGGCGCACGTCGTGCCGCCAAGCCTGCTTCAACGTTGGCTGCCGCGGCCCGTTGAGCCTGGGAAGAATGCTGCCAAGAGAAAAGAGATCGCCATGGAAATGACGCAGGGATATCAGAATCAATTGCCTGTTGAGGCTGTTGCGGCAGTCGGGGCCGGCAAACGTATTGGCAAGCTGTCTGCCTTATCGGTGCGTAAGCAACTGGGGGTCGGTATCGGGGTGCTGTGGGTGATCCTGATTGGCATGTTGTTGATCAATGCCTGGCAGAGTCGCAGCGCGATTTTCGAGGAACGCCAGCAGCGCATGATCACCGCCGTCGACATGGCCAGGACGTTGATGAGCCACTACGACACACTGGCCAAGAGCGGCGAGATAACCGAAGCACAGGCACGCGAGCAGGCGTTCGATGCCATTCGTGACATGCGCTTCGAAGGCGGTAACAATTATGTCTATGCTGTCGACGGTGCACTGCATATTCTTGCCCACCCCAAGCGTCCTGTTGGCCAGGATGTCTCGCAAATCACCGATCCGACCGGAAAGAAGCTGTTTCAGGCACTGATCGAGGCGGCACGTACCGATGGGCGTGGCTTCGCCGAGTACCACTCCAACTTCGCTCGCGGCTCGGAGAAGACGCCCCGTGTACGGGCCTATGTCGCCGAATACAAGCCATGGGATGCTTATGTAGCGAGCGGTGTGTTCATGGGCGATGTCAATGCCACGATCATGGCACAGCTGATCAAGTCCGGGCTGGTGGCGCTGGCCGCCGGTGCATTAGTGGCAGCGGTGTTCTGGTTGCTGATCGGCAACATTCTACGCAGCCTCGGTGGCGAGCCGGCCTATGCGGCTAGTGTTGTCAAACGTATTGCCAGTGGTGATCTGACGGCGTCGGTCGTGCTTCGCGCGGGGGATGGCTACAGCCTGCTGCATGACATCAAGTGCATGCGTGACGGCTTGATGGACTCGGTGCATACCATTCATACCTCCAGCTCGGCAGTCGACCGAGGTGCTGGCGAGATTGCCTCGGGCAGTCAGGAGCTATCGTCGCGCACCGAGCAGCAGGCAGCCGCGCTGCAGCAGACGTCCTCGAGTATGGAGGAAATCACTGCCACGGTACGCCATACGGCCGACAGTGCCGACCAGGCGCGGCAGCTGGCGCGCCTGGCGACGGAGACGTCCCGGAGTGGCCAGGAGGCAATCAATGCGGCGGTTACGGCAATGAACGATATCACGGCCAGCGCCGGCAAGATCACCGACATCATCACGCTCATCGACACTATTGCCTTCCAGACCAATCTGCTCGCACTCAATGCCTCGGTAGAAGCGGCGCGAGCAGGCGAACAGGGCCGGGGCTTCGCTGTGGTCGCCGGCGAGGTGCGTCAGCTGGCCAGCCGTTCGGCTGCCGCCGCACAGGATATCAAGGGGTTGATTGAAGCCTCCAATTCGCAGGTCACCTCCGGCTCGACACGTGTTGGCATGGCTAGCGAGCAAATGCAGGAGATCGACATGCAAATCCAGCGCATGAACGATCTGCTTGGCGAAATCGCTGCGGCAGCCCGTGAGCAGACCAGCGGTATCGAGCAAATCAATGATGCCGTCGCCCAAATGGATCAGACGACCCAGCACAATGCCGCTTTGGTCGAGCAGACCGCTGCAGCGGCGAGCGAGTTGGAACAGCGCTCGCTCGCCCTCAGCGAAGTGGTGAAGCGCTTCAGAATTACACCGTAACCCGCCACGCAAACGCCGGCCTTGAGGCCGGCGTTTCAAGCTGCCGTCAAGGCACTGTGCCCCCCTCTGTTGGAGGCTGGGCCAGGCAACCAAGCACTGCCACTTTTTATATTTACATAAACAGAGCGCTACGCCCCCCCTGCGTTATAGTGCCGCACTTTATTAGAGATTTACGATCCGTCCTCGTGTGATGGGCGCTGCCTACCTATCGCGCAGAAAGGCTCGAGATCAGCAAATCAGCAAGTCGAGACTTCCATGAAAAGACAACTCACCGCAGCGCTATGTCTGAATCTTTCTCTGCTGCCCGGCTATGTCCTGGCCGAGGAGGAAAGCGCCACGCGCAATGACAACGATATCGTCGATGTCGTCCTGATCGGCGGCGGTACCATGAGCGTCACCCTGGGGACCTACCTCAACGAACTCGAGCCTGATTGGAACATCCAACTCTACGAGCGCCTGGATAGCATTGCGCAAGAGAGTTCCGACGGCTGGAACAACGCCGGTACCGGACACTCCGCCTTCTGTGAGATGAACTACACCCCGACGACGGATGACGGTGGTGTCGATATCTCCCGTGCCATCGGCGTCACCGAGCAGTTCGAGATCTCGCGCCAGTTCTGGGCCCATCAGGTCGAGCGGGGCATTCTCTCCGACCCCAATGAGTTCATCTCGTCAGTGCCTCACATGAGTCTGGTGTGGGGACAGGAGAATATCGACTTCCTGCGCGAACGCTACGCGCAGATGTCGCAGAACCCGCTCTACGCCGGCATGCAATACACCGAGGATAACGCCACCATCGCCGAGTGGATGCCGTTGGTGATGGAGGGGCGCGATGATGGCACGCCGATGGCCGCCACCCGCATGGATCTTGGTACCGAGGTCAATTTCGGGGAACTGACGCGCCAGATGGCCGGGAACCTGGCCCGCCAATCGAACGTCTCTCTGACCATGAACAGCGAAGTACGTGGGCTGAAACGCAACGACGATGGTACCTGGCGCGTGACCATCGCTGATCGCGAAAGCGGCGAGACGCACACCGTCAACAGCCGCTACGTCTTCAACGGCGCAGGTGGTGCGGCGCTTTTGCTGCTACAGGAGTCCAGCATCCCTGCGGCCAGCCAGTATGCCGGCTTCCCGGTGGGAGGCTCTTTCCTCTACACCACTAATCCGGACGTGGTGTCGCGCCACACAGCCAAGGTCTACGGCCTGGCTGCCGAGGGCTCGCCGCCGATGTCAGTCCCGCATCTCGATCTACGCTATCTTAATGGGCAGCCAGCCCTCTTCTTTGGCCCCTTTGCCACCTTCTCGACCAAGTTTTTGAAGGAAGGCTCCTGGACCGACCTGTTCGAGTCGATGACCTTCAGCAACACCCTGCCGATGATGAAAGTCGGTTTGGATAACTTCAATCTGGTGCAGTATCTGGTCGGTGAGGTATTGCAGGACCGGGAAGATCGCCTCCAAGCACTGCGCCAGTACTACCCCGAACTGAACCCGGACGACTGGCAGCTGTGGAACGCCGGTCAACGTGTCCAGATCATCAAGAAGACCGGTGAGGGGAGCAAACTGCAGTTTGGCACCGAGGTTGTCGTGTCTGAAGATGGCACCATGTCAGCGCTGATGGGCGCCTCGCCGGGTGCCTCCACTGCGCCGCCCATCATGCTCAACCTGCTGACACGAGCCTTCCCCGAGCGGATCGAGAGCGACGCGTGGCAGACCAAGCTGAAGGAAATCATCCCCTCCCTGGGCGTGAAGCTGGCCGATAATCCTGAGACATTGCGCGAGATTCGCCTCTACACCTCCCGTGTACTGGATCTGGAAGGGCAGGAGGCGTTTATCCAGGCCAACCTGCCAGGTAGAGAGAATCGCGCTGCACAGAGGGCCGACGATGTTACTGCTCCGGTAGGCGGCCCCGTCGGGGATGTGGAGAACGCAGCTCAGGAAGCACGCGCCGAGAGCGTCACTGACGCCTAAGCCCACGTGCTATCCATCCACTGGGTGTCATTAAACGCAACCCGCCAATGTCGGCGGGTTGCGTCGTTTACGGAATTGTCCCAAGCGGCTCACTGGTGAGCGTGCCGCCAAGCTGCTTCAGGGCACTAGCCGATCTGATGGGCCTTGACCGGATAGCCGCGGCGCTTGTAGGTCTGCCAGCATTCGCGCTTGGCGGTCAGCACGTCCTGATTCTGGTTGATGATTTCCGCAACGCGTTCGAAGCGGGAGAACCATTCGGGAATCTCTGGGTGCAGGTTGAGCATCGCCTCGACGCCAGGTTCCGGGGGCTCGCGCCAGTCGATGGTGACCGGAACGGGAACGTCTGCATTGCCGACGATGGCATGCGGCACGTAGCTGTCGGGGCGAAAGCGCCATAAACGGTCATCGAACTGTTTGGCCAGTTCTTCGTCGGCCACATGGACGTGTAACCGATAGCCTTTGCGGAAAATGGTTTCGGTCAGCCGGCAGGCAAAATCGAGACGTGCCTCGATGGAAGTATCGGGAAGGATGTAAAAGTCGATCTGGGTCATCACTCGCTATCCGAAACTGGCTGCGCTTGCCATGCAGCGTTAAAAAAGCAGCGAGAATCGCTCCCGCTGCTTCTGTCTTGTCATATCCGCCCGGACGAGCGGGTCACGCGTCGGTGGTGATGTCCCGCACGTCCTCTTCGCGATCCAGCAAGTACTGCGTCAGCAAGCCCACTGGTCGGCCGCTGGCGCCTTTCTGCTTACCCGATTGCCAGGCCGTGCCGGCAATGTCCAGGTGCGCCCAGGGGTACTTGTCGGCGAAGCGTGACAGGTAACAGGCTGCCGTGATCGCGCCGGCAGGACGACCGCCGATGTTGGCCATGTCGGCGAAATTGGAATCCAACTGACCTTGGTATTCGTCCCACAACGGCATGTGCCAGGCGCGGTCCCAGGCCGTTTCGCCCGCTTCCAGCAGGTCCAGGGCGAGATCGTCGTCATTCGAGAACAGGCCGGTGGCATGTGAGCCGAGAGCGATCACGCAGGCCCCGGTCAAGGTGGCGATATCGACCACGCTGGCCGGCTCGAAGCGCTCGGCATAGGTCAGGGCATCGCACAGCGCCAGACGGCCTTCGGCATCGGTGTTAAGGACCTCGACGGTCAGACCCTTGAGGGTCTTGATGATATCGCCGGGCTTGGTGGCCAGCCCGTCGGGCATGTTTTCGGCTGCAGCAACGATGCCGATCACGTTGAGCTTGGGCTTGATCGCCAGCACGGCCTTCATGGTGCCGAACACGCTGGCCGCCCCACACATGTCGAATTTCATCTCGTCCATGTCGGCGCCGGGCTTGAGCGAGATGCCTCCGGTGTCGAAGGTGATGCCCTTGCCGACCAGAACATGGGGTGCCTCATCGTCGCTCTCGGCACCCTGATAGCGCATGACGATCAGGCGCGATGGCTCGGCACTGCCGCGACCGACCGAGAGCAGGGTGCGGGCGCCCAGCGCCTCGAGAGCCTCTTCGTCGAGGATGTCCACGGACAGGCTGCCTGCGGAATCGCGTCCCAGTTGCACGGCCTGATCGGCCAGATAGCTGGGCGTGCAGACGTTGCCGGGCAGGTTGCCTAGGGTACGTGCATAGTTGATGCCGTGACCGAGGGCATGACCGATGCGTGCACCCAGTTCGCTGGCCGTGGCTTCGGCACTGTCGCTGACCGACAGGCCGACCCGTTCCAGGCGCGGGGCAGGCGCCGGCTCGGACTTGAAGGTATCGAAGCGATAGACGGCGCGCAGAGTGGCTTCGGCGATCATGCGCGATTTCCAGGCGGCATCGCGCTCGGGGACCGGCACGTCGCCGAAGGCGACCACGGCCTCGTCCAATGGCAGACGGGCCAGGGTCGGGAAGGTGGCGTCGAGCGCCTTGCGGAAATTGCCCTCGTTGCATTTCGCGCGGTCGCCGAGACCCACCAGCAGCAGGCGCTCGGCAGCAAGGCCCGGGGCAAAGGGAATCAACTGCACGTTACCGAGAGCCGGGTCGAAGTCGCCACGCTCGATCAATTGACCGATCAGTCGTTCACTGGCGTCATCGAGCTTGGCCGCTGCCGGTAGCAGGTCACCCTCCTTGAACACCGGGACCACGAAGCAGGCCGTCTCGACCTTGGCCGGATTGACGGTGAGAACAGGAAATTCCATGTCGTCTCCACTGGACAAAGGTCTTCTCCACAAGACAGGGGTCTCTTGACGAGACAAGGGTCTGAGGAATCTGGATAATGCCGGCACGAGGCCGAACTTCCCTCAGTGTACGCAAAGGCGAGCGCCATTGCATGGACCGCGACTCGGTACCGAACACGTTCATGGAAGGCATGTCGCACCGATAACGGGCATTGTCGAGGTGCGATGCATGGAGCCAGCCACATCGGGAGACCGTCTTGCTCATCTTTCGTTATCTGACACGTGAAATCCTGGTCACCATGGCCGCCGTTGCCGGCGTGCTGCTGTTGGTGATCATGGGTAGCCGTTTCATCCGCTATTTTTCCAACGCGGCCGAGGGGGACATTCCTGCCAGCATTCTCGGTACCTTGATGCTCTATCATCTACCGGGATTTCTGGAGCTGATTCTGCCACTGGCATTCTTTCTCGGTATTCTGCTGGCCTACGGGCAGCTCTATCTCAACAGCGAAATCACCGTGCTCGTCGCGTGTGGCACGAGCCCCAACCGGCTGTTGCAGGTCACCATGCTGCCGGCGGTGCTGGTAGCAGCCATGGTGGCGTTGTGCAGTTTGTGGCTGACACCGGCCGGGGCGATCCACAACGAGATCCTGCTCGAGGAGCAGCAAAGTCGCTTGGACTTCTCGGCACTCGTGCCGGGGCGCTTCCAGGATATCGGCAGCGGGCGTACGGCCTATACCGAGAGCCTGAACGACGACCAGAGCCGTATGCAGGGCGTATTCATCAGCGAACGCCAGCGGCGCGATGACGGCACGCCGCAGACGGTGGTGACGCGAGCCAGCAGCGGTTACCAGACCGTCGATGCCGAGACCGGCAGCCGCTTTCTGGTCCTGGCCGATGGCGAGCGCTACAGCGTCGACCCCGGACGCGCCGTGGCCGAGCGTCTCGAGTACGACACCTATGCGGTGCGTCTGTCTCGGGCCATGGAGAGCAGTGAACTCGACGATCCCGAGTACGCGACCACGCAGGCGCTGCTCGAGACGGGAACGCCCGAGGCCTTGGCTCAGTTGCAATGGCGAATCAGCCTGCCGTTGATGGTGCCGATCCTGACGCTGCTGGCATTGCCGCTGTCGCGGGTCAACCCGCGTCAGGGCCGTTTCGCCAAGCTGTTGCCGGCGATTTTCCTGCATATCAGTTATCTGAGTCTGCTGTTGGCGGGACTGGATGCTATCGCCGGGGGGACGCTGCCGGTGTCGATCGGCATGTGGCCTATCCATCTCGGTTATCTACTGCTGGGACTGTGGATGACCCGCCGGGCACAGCTGGGAGGGGGCCGCTGATGCTGATTGATCGTCTCGACCGTTATATTGCCCGCAACGTGCTGGCCGCCATCGTGGTGGTGCAACTGGTGCTGCTGGGGCTCGATCTGGTCATTGCCTTCATCAACGATCTCAAGGACGTCGAAGGCGATTACGGCGCGCTCGATGTGCTGCTTTACCTGGGAATGCGTCTGCCCTGGCGTTTCTACCAGTATGCGCCGGTGGCGGTGCTGATCGGGGCGCTGATCGGGCTGGGCGCGATGGCTTCGAGTAACGAGCTCACCGTAATGCGCGCCGCGGGCCGCTCCCTGACCCGCATCCTGTGGGGCGTGATGAAGCCCATCGGCTTGGTCATCGTGGCCGTTCTGCTGATTGCCGAATTCGTCAGCCCGCGTACCGAGCAGTTCGCCGAAGCCTGGCGGCTGGAGCAGATGGCCGGAGAAGGCGCCGTGTTGACCCAGCGCGGCGGGTGGCAGCGTGAGGGCGATGTTTTCTACCGTTTTGGGGCGATCCGTGCCGATGATACCGTCATCGACCTGACTCGCTATCAGTTCGACGGCCAGCAGTTGGTCGAAGCCACGCATGCTGCGCGCGCCGTGTGGATGGAGGATCGGTGGGTGCTCGAGGATGCCGATGTGACGCGTTTCTTCGAGCAGCGCACCGAGGCGGAGCACCGCGAACGCATGACATGGGAGACGCAGCTCACGCCAGCACAGCTCAATCGCCTGTTGCGAGATGTCGATAGCCAGGCGCCCAGCGAACTGTGGGCTTACGCCACCTATCTGCGCGAGCAGGGGCAGGCCGCTACCCAGCCGTTGCTGTACTTCTGGCAGAAGGTATTGATGCCGCTGACCATGGCCTCGCTGGTGCTGGTTGCCGCATCGTTCGTATTCGGTCCGCTGCGTAGCGTGGCGGCGGGGACGCGGGTCTTTTACGGCGTGATCGTGGGACTCTCGTTCAAGTATCTGCAGGATCTGCTGGCGCCGGCCTCGACCGTGTTCGGCTTTTCCCCGGTGTGGGCGGTCCTGGCACCCACGTTGGGCTGCGTGATACTCGGGCTATACCTGTTGCGACGTAGCGGCTAGGACTGAGCCGACATCGCTCGCCTATTGGCGGACATCCATCAAGTTGCGAACATCGACCATGCGCCATTTCTCCGATCTCGATAATGTCTGGCCCGCCGGTCTGCTGCGCCGTCTGATGGCCATGGTCTACGATGCCTTGGTGCTGCTGGCGGTGTGGATGCTGGTGGGATTCATCGCCGTGGCCCTCAACGGGGGAGAGGCGAACGAGTCGCCACTGTTCCACAGCATGCTCTTCGTGGTGACCTTCGCTTTCTTTGCTTACTTCTGGATGCGGGCCGGCATGACCCTTGGCATGCAGGCATGGCGACTACGCGTACAGAGTGACGAGGGCCGCCCCATCACGCTGCAGCAAAGTCTGGTCCGATTCCTCGTTGCCATCGTCTCGTTGGCGGCCCTTGGACTGGGCTACTGGTGGATCCTTTTCGATAGTGAGAAGCGCAGCTGGCCCGATATCGTTTCTCGCTCCCGGGTCGTCGTCGTGCCCAAGCCCGAGCGGCGAAAGCGGACATCCGCGTAACGTCTTCTCATCGATCGCTGTTTCGGTTGTATTTATCTATCGTAGCTATCGAGTTACACAATTCTGCTTGCGGTGCATTATGCGAATCATTTACATTTAACTTCGCGATAGCAAGCGGGGTGATCCAATGTACGTATGTTTATGCAAGGGCGTATCCGATAGGGCAATCCGGCAGGCCGTGGAAGATGGGGCACGCAACTGGCGTGAAGTACGCGAACAGACCGGCTGCGGCACGCAGTGCGGTAAGTGCGCCTGTGTGGGCAAGTCCATCACCCGCGATGCCGTCGCGCGAGAACTCGTTGCCGGGGCGGACCTCGCTTACGCCGTTTGACACCTTGCAAACCTATCCTAGGCGTACTTCAATTGGCATTCGCCAATTTATTGCAAATGCGACTAAGATTCGTAACTTACTGGCGTAATTAGACTTTTTCCTCGTAATGGTCGATACTTTCCTGCACTTGGGTAAGCGGGCGTGACTTCCTGCGCTCAAAAAAGCACTTGTGAGGAGAGCACCATGAAAGGCGACGCCAAGGTCATCGAACATCTCAACATCACACTCGGCAACGAGCTGGTCGCGATCAATCAGTACTTCCTGCATGCCAAGATGTACAAGGACTGGGGCCTGATGAAGCTGGCCAAGTGGGAGTACGACGAGTCCATCGACGAGATGAACCATGCCGACAAGCTGATCGAGCGTATCCTCTTCCTGGAAGGGATTCCCAACCTGCAGGATCTCGGCAAGCTGCACATCGGCGAAAACACGCGCGAAATGCTCGAGGCCGATCTGGCGGCGGAGCACAAGGGGCGTAACGACCTGATCGAGGCCATCACCTATTGCGAGCAGGTGCGCGACTACGTCAGCCGCGATCTGTTCCGTGAAATCCTCGATGACGAGGAAGAGCACATCGATGCGCTGGAGACCGAGCTCAGCCTGATCGACAAGGTGGGTATCGAGAACTATCTGCAGAAGCAGATGCACGCCGACGAGGATTGATCGTCTTCGTTACTGCATCGCTATAACGCCAAGGGTGCCCGATGGGCGCCCTTGGCGTTTATACGTGAGACATGGAAGATTGATCAGCCCAAGTCGTTGGTCAGCAACCGCTCCACGGCAGTCGCACGTTCCTGTAACTGGGCTTCGCTGGCCGCCAGCACGGTGATATGACCGATCTTGCGTCCCGGACGGGGCGCCTTGCCATAGTCATGCCAACGGGTGCCCGGAATTGCCAGTACGGCATCGCGCTCGGGCAGGGCGCCGATGATGTTGAGCATGGCACAGGGTGCCAAACGTGCCGTCGAACCCAGCGGCAGGCCGCAGACGGCACGCAGGTGGTTCTCGAACTGACTGGTTTCGGCACCCTCGATGGTCCAGTGACCGGAGTTGTGCACGCGCGGGGCGATTTCATTGGCCAGCAGGGTCTCGCCCTGGACGAAGAACTCGAAGGCCATCACGCCAACATAATCGAGCTCGGCCAGGACGCGGTTGGCGTAGTCCTCGGCCTGGGTCTGCAGCGGGTGGTCTACCTGAGGCACCGAGCGGTGCAGCATGCCCTGGCGATGTTCGTTGCGCACCAGCGGCCAGACCCGAGTCTCGCCGTCACGGCCACGTACCGCAATCACCGAGACTTCGTGATCGAAGTCGACGAAGCCCTCGAGCACCAGCGGCACGCTGCCCAGCTCGGCGAAGGCTCCAGTCACATCCCCGGTCTGGCGCAGCACCTTCTGGCCCTTGCCATCGTAGCCTAGCGTACGGGTCTTGAGCACGGCCGGCAGGCCGATCTCGGCCACCGCGGCGTCGAGATCGGCCTGACTGTCGACTTTCGCTACCGGTGGAAGAGGGATGCCCAGCGACTGGAACAGGCTCTTTTCCGACCAGCGATCACGCGCGGTTGCCAATGCACGAGCCGGGGGATAGGCGGGGCGCTGTTCGGCGAGCATGGCCACGACGTCCGACGAGACGTTTTCAAACTCGAAGGTGATCACGTCACTGTGGGCGAGCAACTGCTCGAGCGCGGCGGTGTCGTCCCAATCGGCCTGGACATGCCGACCGTGCACGGCGGCACACGCGGAGTCCGACGGGTCGAGGAACACGAAGCGGGCATCGAAACCGGCCCCGGCCTCGGCCAGCATGCGACCGAGCTGGCCGCCACCGATCACTCCGATACGCATGGTTCAGGTCTCCTGATCGTTGGCTTGGCTGGGATCGGGCTGGTCGAGGACCTTGCGGGTCTGCTCGGCACGATAGCGTTCCAGGGCCTGGCGAATGTCGGGATACTTGTTGCCCAGCATGGCGGCGGCCAGCAGGGCGGCATTGATGGCACCGGCGCGGCCGATGGCCAGAGTGCCGGTGGGAATGCCGGCCGGCATTTGCACGATCGACAGCAGCGAGTCCACGCCGCTGAGCATGCTCGACTGGACCGGTACGCCAAGTACCGGCAGGCAGGTCTTGGCAGCGGCCATGCCCGGCAGGTGGGCAGCGCCACCGGCCCCGGCGATGATCACTTCCAGCCCGCGCTCGGCAGCAGTTTCGGCATACTCGAACAGCAGATCGGGCGTACGGTGGGCCGAGACGACCTTGACTTCATGGGCGATGCCCAGTTGCTCCAAGGTATCCACCGTGTGGCACATGGTTGCCCAGTCCGACTTCGACCCCATGATGACGCCTACCCGTGCGCTCATGCTCCCTCCACTCGATTCGCTTACGCCGATGACTGGCCTTATGCAGGCCCGGGTTGTCCCGTCTAAAAGAAGCGCCGGAGTATACCACTCCAGAGGGGAGCTAGCATGCCCGCTGCACCGACGTCGCTAGCGAAAAGGTGTCTCGATCTCGAAGCGTCGCACCGGTTCGCCTTGCACTTCGACGGTTTCGACGAACATATCGAGCGGGCGTACCCACAGCCCATAGTCGCCGTACAAGGCACGATAGACGACCAAAGGCTCATCGGTTTCGCTGTGGTGTGCCACGCCGAGCACCTCATAGGTCTGACCCTTGTAGTGCCGGTAGATACCCGGTACGGGGCGGGGATGGTCATGTGGCATCGCTGGACTCCTCGATAACGTCGGGCTGGGCGCGACGGGCGGCCTCGCGCGCCAGTCGGGCCAATACCCGGGAGGCGGCAACGAAACCGAAACTGCCAGTGACGAATGTCGCGGCGCCGAAGCCGCTGGCACAATCGAGACGGGTGGCTTCGCCCTGGCCGGGCTTCTGCAGACACACTTCGCCGTCACTGCCGGGATAGATCAATTGCTCGTCAGAATAGACGCATTCCACGCTGTAACGGCGCTTGGGGTTGCGCGAAAAGCCGAAATCGCGGCGTAGCCGCGAACGTACCTTGGCAAGTAGCGGGTCGTGCTCGGTACGCGTCAGATCGGCGATTTTGATGCGGGTGGGGTCGGTCTGGCCGCCGGCAGCGCCGGTGACCGTCAGGCCCAGCTTGCGACGCTTGCACCAGGCGATCAGCGCCGCCTTGGCGACCACACTGTCGATGGCATCGATGACATGGTCGGCATCCTCGGGAATGCGCTCGGCCAGATTGCTGGGTGTGACGAAGGCGGTGTCGGCCACGACCTCGATGCCGGGATGGATCGCCCGGCAGCGCTCGGCCAACACGTCGACCTTGGGCCGCCCGATGGTACCGTCAAGGGCGTGGAGTTGGCGGTTGATATTGGAGACGCAGACGTCATCCAGATCGATCAGGGTCAGCTTGCCGATGCCGGCACGCGCCAAGGCCTCGACCGCCCAGCTGCCTACGCCGCCGACACCGACCACGACGACGTGGGCATGGCGGAAGCGGTGAGCGGCACGGGCGCCGTAGAGGCGGCGGATCCCGCCGAAGCGAAACTCGTAGTCGTCAGTCATGGCATCCGATTCAGAGAGGTTCATGGCTGTAGGTGGTTCGTGGATCGTGTTGCGGGGCGTCGACGCAGGGCGAAAGCGCATCGTGCCAATGGATGTCGTCGCAAGGCAGATGCCCGGCCCAGCCAAACGTATCGAATAACCGGTGCATGTCGTCATCCACGGCGGCGGACAGGTGCAACACGGCATCGTAGGCCGGATGGCGAAAGCTCAGCCCTACGGCGGCAAGCAGCAGCCGTCCACACCCCAACTGGTCGCGAAAGAAACGATTGTGGAGTCCCTTGCCGTGCTTGGCATCGCCGATGATCGGGTAGCCGCGCTGCGACAGGTGGCGGCGGATCTGATGGCGTCGACCGGTGGCCGGACGTGCCTCCATCAGCGAGTAGCGTGCCTGTGGATAGCGGTCCACCTGTACCGGCAACTCGACGCTATCGAGTCGGCGTATCTCCGTACGTGCCGGCTGGGCCGGCATCTCCGCCTTGGGGCGACTGCCGTCTTCCTCGCGCAACGGGTTGTCGAGCCACTCATGCTCGGGGCCGACCCCGCGCACCACCGCCAGGTAACGCTTGCGTATCTGCTGGGCGGTGAATGCTTCGCCAAGGGCGGTGGCCATCGACGGCGACAGGGCGAAAAGCAGCAGTCCCGAGGTGGGGCGGTCCAGGCGATGCACCGGATAGACGTGACGGCCCAACTGATCGCGCAGCATCTGCAGGGCGAAGCGCGTCTCTCCGCGTGCCAGGGCACTGCGGTGCACGAGCAGGCCTGACGGCTTGCGGATGGCGACGAGTGTGTCGTCCTGATAGACGATGGGCAATGCCTGACACATGGCAACGTTCAGCAGGTCATGAGTGGGTCGCCATTGTCGCCGTCGGATCGCGCTGTGTCATCCTCGGGGCGGTGTCGGCTATGCTGTGCTGCGTGTTTTTCGTCAACAGGCAATGTGACATGACCCATTCCCAACCGCGTCTGGTGGTGCTCACCGGCGCCGGCATCAGTGCCGAAAGCGGCCTGAAGACGTTTCGCGACGGCGACGGCTTATGGGAGAACCATGCCATCGAGGACGTGGCCACCCCCGAAGCCTGGGTCCGGGATCCCGAACTGGTCCTGCGTTTTTACGACGAGCGCCGCGCCCAGGTGCGCCGGGCCAAACCCAATCCGGCTCACCAGGCGCTGGCCGAGTTGGAACAGGCCGGTTTCGACGTACGTATCGTCACCCAGAATATCGACGATCTACACGAACGCGCCGGCTCGCGCGATGTACTGCACCTGCACGGTGAAGTCCTCATGGCACGTTCGAGCATCGATCCGCGATTGCTCTACCCGTTGCCGCGTGGCGGCATCAAGCTTGGCGATCTATGCGACAAGGGCAGCCAGTTGCGGCCCCACGTGGTCTGGTTCGGCGAGGCGGTGCCCACCTATCCGCATGCCTGCGACATCGTCGCCGAGGCGGATCTGCTACTGGTGGTCGGCACCTCGCTGAGCGTCATGCCGGCAGCGATGTTGGTCGATCAGGCGCCGGTGGATTGCCCGTGTATCCTCGTCGATCCCAAGGCGTCGCAGCTATCGCCCAAGTGGGTCAAGGCGCTCGATGCGCCGGCCAGTGAGGGCGTGCCGACACTGGTCGGGCAGTGGAAGCGCGAGAACCGGCTCTGGGTTCCGGAGTGGCTGTAGAGCGGTGAGGGCGAACGTTGCCTTCACCGAACGGCCGAGATGGGGCAAGATAGCGTGCCCGGCCCGTATGGCCGGCAAACCATAAGCGCCGCATCGAGCGGCCGATCTCCTGTTTCAACGCTATCAGGACACGTCATGTCGATCTTCGAACGCCTCAATCGCCTGTTCCCCGTGTGGGCGATCCTCTTCGCCATTCTGGCCGCCTGGCAACCCGACTGGTTCACCAGCCTGGCGGGGCAGATCAAGCTCCTGCTGGCCATCATCATGTTTGCCATGGGCCTGACCCTGTCGCGTCACGATTTTCTCGGCGTGCTGCGTGCACCTCTGCCGGTAGCGGTGGGGGTGGTGCTGCAGTTCACGGTGATGCCGGTGGCCGCCCTGGCGGTTTCCTGGACGCTGGGTCTGGATGCGGCACTGACCACCGGCATGGTACTGGTCGGCGCCACGGCCGGCGGCACCGCGTCCAACGTCATGACCTGGCTGGCCGGCGGTCACGTCGCCTTGTCGGTGTCGATGACGCTGGTGTCTACACTGATTTCCGTGGTCGCCACGCCCCTGCTGACCTGGCTGTTGGTCGGCCAGAGCGTCGAGGTACCGGTGGCAGGGATGTTCATGAGCATTGCCCAACTGGTCATTGCCCCGATTGCCCTGGGCGTGGTCATCCATCATTTCCTGGGGCAGCAGATCCGTCGAGTCGAGCCGCTGCTGGCGACTGTCGCGATGGCCGCCATCGTGCTGATCATCGCCATCGTGGTGGGGCTCAATGCTGGCCGCCTGGCCACCTTGGGCCCGTTGGTCGCCTTGGCGGTCGTTCTGCATAACGCCATCGGTCTGGCCGGTGGCTATGGCGTGGGTCGTCTGTTGGGCTTCGACCAGAAGGTGGCGCGTACTATCGCCATCGAGGTTGGCATGCAGAACTCGGGCCTGGCCGTGGCCCTGGCCAACCAATTCTTCAGCGCCACGGCAGCCCTGCCGGGTGCGCTATTCTCGGTCTGGCACAACGTGTCGGGATCGCTGCTCGCCGGGTACTGGAAGCGTCGCCCGGTGGCGGATGCCGAAGGCGGGGCACGCCCGGTCGCCGATTGAACCTCGCGGAGACACGGCAAACGGGGCCGGGCATGCTAGAATGCCGGCCCCGTTTTTTTACCCCTTTGGTAAGCCCGGCAGAACGATGATGAGCGATACGCGCGACGATGCGGATACGGCGACCTGCGCCGAGGCCCTCTTACCCGCTGAAAGCGGCTCCGACGATAGCGTTTGGGAGTATGATCCGGCCACCGGTCGTCGACGTCCGCCACGGCGGCCGTTCAAGGCGCGGGGCAGTTTCGTCGAGCGCTGCGACGGGTGTCGTCTGCCCACGCTCAATTGCCTGTGCCCGTACCGGGTAAGCGCTCACAGCCAGGCTCGCTTCTGGCTGTTGACGCATCCGCTGGAGCACAACAAGCCGACCAACACCGGGCGTCTCATTGGCGACATCCTCGACACCACCGAGGTGTTCACCTGGTACCGTACGGCGCCTGACGACGCGTTGCTGGCGCGCCTCGAGGAGGCGCGGTTCGCGCCTTTCATCGTCTTTCCCGACGACCAGCCGGACTATGCCGACCGCGTGGTCGGCATCGAGGCAGTCGACGAGGCGTCGAATGCCGGGCGTGTTCCGGTATTCATCGTCCTCGACGGCACCTGGCGTCAGGCGCGCCGCATGTTCCGCAAGAGCCCCTACCTGGATCGTCTGCCGGTGTTGCCGCTGCACAGTGACCGGTTGACCCGTTATCACTTGCGCAAGCCGGCCTCGGCCGCGCACTTGTGTACCGCCGAAGTCGCCGCCGAGTTGCTGCGCCAGAGCGGGAATACCCAAGCCTCGGCCATCCTCGACGACTATTTCGACGCCTTCAACGACAGTTACGCGGCCAGTCGCAGGCACCACAAGCTCGATGCCCCGACCCCGGCGATGCGCCGCCTGCTGGAGCGGCGTTCAGAGTAGCTGCTCGGCGATGCGCAACCCGGCGATCCAGGTGCCGGCCGCCGAACCGATGGTTGCGAGCAGAAACACCAATAGCGTGCGCGAGACGCGATTGCGCCACCAGCCCTTGAGCGATGAGACGTCATGACGCAGGCGGGAAAAGTCGCGCACCTTGGGGCGACGCAGGCTGAGTTCCACCCCGGCAGCCACGAAGCCGGCCCCGATGGTGGGGTTGAGCGAGGTCAGCGGCGCGGCAAAGAAGGTGGCGATCACCGTCAGCGGATGCGCCAGGGCAATGGCGGCACCGAGGCCCGACAGCACACCGTTGATCAGGAACCATTCGCCAACCAGTTGCCAGCCGAGCTGAGTGTCGCGGGAAAAGCCGATGGCAAAGCCGGCCAACACCAGCGCGGTGATCACCCAGGGCACGGCTTTCCACCAGCGTGCCCGGGTCGGTGTCTCGTCCAGCTCGCGGCGTTCGATGGCCGGGTCATCGGGCAACGGCTGCGATAGATGCTCGGCCAGCCCCTTGAGATGTCCGGCGCCGATCACGACAAGGATGTTACGGTAGCGCCCGGGCGGGCTATCTTCGGCCAGACGCAGTGCCATGTAGCGGTCGCGTTCGGCGATCAGGGGCGTGTAGAGAGACTCCGACTGCTCGGCGAATTCACGGAAGGTGGACTCCAGCACGTCTCCCTGCTTCAGCCGCTCGATTTCCTCGCTGGACACTTTCTGGCGCGACAGCAGGCTGCCGAACAGGCCACTGATCAGGCTGGCCCGCTGCCACCAAGGCACGTTGCCATAGATGCGTTTGAGCGTCACGCCGACATCGCGATCGACCAGCACCAGCGGCAGCGCGGCACGCTGGCTCTCCTTGACCGCCGCGCGCATTTCCGCCCCGGGTTCGATGCCCGACTGCTCGGCGACCCGTTGCTGGAAAGCGCCCAGCGCCAGGCTGGCGGCGACCATCCCGGCCTTGCCCTGGCGGAATACCTCGAACAGGTCCTGATTGGCCAGACTGTCCGGCTCGGTGAGGCTCTTGTAGCGCGATTCGCACAGCTCGATGGCCACGGCATCGTATTCGCCGGAGCGAATCGACTCGCGAACCTCATCGGCGCTAGCGCGAGAGACGTGGGCGGTACCCAGCAGGGTATAACGGGTATCGCCACACACGATCACCCGGCGGGGGCCGTCCTGGGTATCCTCGTGGGGAATGTCCTGGGTTTCGGTCATGGACGCTCGCTTGCAGTGAAATCGAACGCTCGATTATCCACGAAGGGCCAAGGTAGGCCAAACCCTGTCAGCGACGCCAGAAAGCGGGCGTGAACAGAACCAGAACGGTGAAGATCTCCAGGCGTCCCAGGACCATGGCCACTACCATGATCCATTTCGCCGCTGCAGGGATGGCCCCGTAGTGGTTGGCGACCTCGCCGAGGCCGGGGCCGAGATTGTTGAGCGCCGAGCCTACCGCCGACCAGGCAGTGATCTGATCGAGCCCGGTGGCGAGCATGCCGATGAGCATCAGGAAGAACAGCATCACGTACACCGAGAAGAAACCCCACACCGCCTGCGAGACGCTGTCCGGCACACTGGTGCGCCCCACCTTGACGGCGATCACCGCGTTGGGGTGGATCAGGCGCAGCACCTCGCGCATGCCCTGCTTGAGGATCAATAGGATACGGATGACCTTCATACCGCCGCCGGCCGATCCCGAACAGGCACCGACGAACGCCGCAACGAACAGCATGAACGGCAGGGCCCCGGGCCAGGCTGAAAAATCCGCCACACCGAAGCCCGAGGTGGTGGCCACCGACACGGCCTCGAAGATGCCATGCCGGACTCCGGTCATGTCGTTGTAGGTGTTGCTGATCAGCAGGATCAGAACACTGATGGCGCTGAGCAGCATCAGAAACAGGATAAAGAAGCGAAACTCGGGGTCGCGCATGTACTGACCCAGCCGCTTTTCGCGCCAGGCCGCGAAGTGCAGGCCGAAACTGATCGACGACAGCACCATGAAAACGATGCAGATCGTCTCGATCATGGCGCTGTCGAAATAACCGATACTGGCGTCGTAGGTGGAAAAGCCGCCGATGGCCACGGTCGAAAAACTGTGCCCGAGAGCGTCGAACCAGTTCATGCCGGCGGCCCAATAGGCCGCAAAGCAGGCCAACGTCAACGCAGCATAGATGTACCACAGCGCCTTGGCGGTCTCGGTGATACGTGGGGTCAGCTTGGAATCCTTGAGCGGACCGGGTATCTCGGTGCGATAGAGCTGCATGCCGCCGATGCCCAGCGTCGGCAGGATGGCGACCGCCAGTACCACGATCCCCATGCCGCCCAGCCACTGCAACTGCTGGCGATAATAGCGAATCGAATCGGGTAGCAGGTCGATGCCGGTGATCACCGTGGCGCCGGTGGTGGTGAGCCCCGAGAACGATTCGAAGACGGCATCGGTCCACGACAGTGCCGGATCGCTTGCCAGCATCAGCGGTAGCGAGCCGAACAACCCCAGTACACTCCAGAACAGTACGGTGATCAGGAAGCCGTCCCGGGTACGCAACTCCTTGCGGGCGTGTCGGTTGGGCACATAGAGCGCCGCACCGGTGGTCGCAGTAATCGCCATGGCAATGGCGAAGGCATCCCACACGCTATCGTCGAGCAGCCAGGAGATCAGGATCGGAGGCACCAGGGTCAGGCTGAACAGCATCAGCAGTAGCCCCAGAATGCGTAGTGTCACGCGTGGGCTCATGGCGCGGTGTTTTCCGGGTTATGCATGTCTGTCGTTGCTGTGTCCGGTGTCATCAGAAGAAGGTCAGGCCTACCTGGAACAGGCGCTCCACATCACGAATGCGACGCTTGTCGACCACGAACAGGATGACGTGATCGCCGGACTCGACCACCACATCGTCATGGGCGATGAGCACTTCCTGGCCGCGCACGATGGCACCGATGGTGGTGCCGGCCGGCAGGGCGATCTCGTCGATGGTGCGGCCGACGACCTTGGACGAGCGCGAATCGCCGTGGGCGATGGCCTCGATGGCTTCGGCGGCACCGCGGCGCAGCGAGTGTACGTTGACGATATCGCCGCGGCGCACGTGGGTCAGCAATCCACCGATGGTCGCCTGCTGCGGCGAGATCGCGATATCGATCTCGCCACCCTGGACCAGATCGACGTAGGCGGCGTTGTTGATCAGGGTCAGCACTTTCTTGGCGCCCAGTCGCTTGGCCAGCATCGACGACATGATGTTGACCTCGTCGTCGTTGGTCAGCGCGCAGAAGATGTCGCAGTCCTCGATATTCTCCTCGATCAGCAAGCGCTTGCTGGTGGCGCTGCCATGCAGCACCACGGTGCGATCGAGGCGTTCGGAGAGCACCGTGCACCGATCCAGGTCATGCTCGATGATCTTGACCTGATGGCTGTGCTCGAGCTGTTCGGCCAGACGCTGGCCGATATTGCCGCCCCCGGCGATGATCACCCGACGGAAGTCGCGCTCGACCTTGCGCAGCTCGCTCATCACCGCCCGGATGTCCTTGCGAGCGGCGATGAAGAAGACCTCGTCATCGGCCTCGATGACGGTGTCGCCGCGTGGAATGATCGGCCGGTTGCGGCGGTAGATGGCGGCGACACGGGTATCGACGTTGGGCATGTGTCGACGCAAAAAGCCCAGTTCCTGTCCCACCAGCGGGCCGCCGTAGTAGGCCTTGACCGCGACCAACTGGGCCTGACCACTGGCGAATTCGAGGACCTGCAGGGCGCCCGGGTAAACGATCAAGCGGCGGATGTGGTCAGTGACCACCTGCTCGGGGCTGATCAGTACATCGATCGGCACCGCCTCGTTGGAGAATAACCCCTTGCGGGTCAGATAGGCGGCGGCACGCACACGGGCGATCTTGGTCGGGGTGCGAAACAGAGTGTGCGCAACCTGGCAGGCGATCATGTTGACTTCGTCGGAATTGGTCACGGCGATCAACATGTCGGCATCCTCGCCGCCGGCCTGACGCAGCACCATGGGATAAGATGCCGGACCGGTCACGGTGCGGATATCCAGGCGATTGTGCAGCTCGCGCAAGCGTCCCGTGTCGGTATCGACCACGGTGATGTCGTTTTCTTCATGGGCCAGGTGTTCGGCCAGCGTCCCGCCGACCTGACCGGCGCCCAGAATGATGATCTTCATCGATGGAGAATCCGCATACGGGTGGTCCGTTGTGACGCGCTAGCATAAACCAGCGGGGGCGCCGGGGACAGGGTCCGGCCAGTCCGGACCCGAAACGCTCCCGTCAGGTGGATTCAGTTCAATGTGAAGCCGACCTTGACGGTGACCTGCCAGTGCGCGATACGGCCATGTTCGATGTGGCCACGAGTGTCGGTGACTTCGAACCAGCGCATGTCGTGAAGTGTCTCGTTGGCCTTGGCGATGGCCTGCTCGACGGCGTCCTCGATGCCTTTGGGCGAGGAACCTGTGATCTCGATATGCTTGTAGACATGATTGGACATGCAGTCCTCCTAGACCGGTGAAGTATCCCGGCACCGCCCGTGCAGTGCCGAATTCCTTCGCCAGTATAGGTGCACCCTGCCACCTGCTGTCTAACCGGCCTGCTTTTCCAGCAGGGCGTAGAAGAACCCATCGTGGCCATCGATGCGTGGCAGAAGCTGGCGTCCGGCCCTGGCGGGGCGGCCCCATTCGACGTCTACCGGCGTCGAGCTGCGGGCATCCGGCGTGCGGTTCAGGAACGCGTCGATGACATTGGCGTTCTCCTCGGGCATGACCGAGCAGGTGGCATAGAGCAGTGAGCCGCCGGGTGCGAGCGTCTGCCACAGGGTGTCCAGCAGACGTGCCTGCAGCTCGGCGAGGTCGCGAATGTCGCTGGGGCGACGCAGCTGCTTGATGTCCGGGTGGCGCCTGATGACCCCTGTGCCCGAGCAGGGCGCATCCAGAAGGATCGCCGCGTAGGGCTCGCCGTCCCACCAGTCGAGCTCACCGGCGTCGGCATGCTTGAGGTGAGCGGTTTGTTTGAGCCGTGTCAGCGTCGCATTGACCCGCGTGAGGCGGGTCGCGTCGTTGTCGATGGCGGTGAGGTCGATGTCGAACCGTTCCAGCAGGTGAGCGGCTTTGCCTCCCGGGGCGCAGCAGGCGTCCAGCACGCGCGCGCCGGGGCGCCCCTGCAACGCCGGGGCCAGCAACGGAGCGGCCAGTTGGGCAGCTTCGTCCTGAATGCTGACATCGCCATCGGCAAAGCCAGGCAGCTCATTGATATCGCAGGGCGTTTCCAGGGTAATGCCGTCTACGGAATATCGACAGGGCGTGGCCGGTTTGCCAGCCTGCTCGAGTCGCTGCAGGTAAGCATCGCGTGTAGTCAGGCGGCGGTTGACGCGTAGCGTCATCGGGCCGGGCCGGTTGTTGGCTTCGGCAACGTCCTGCCAGTCATCGGGCCAGGCCTGGCGCAGCGAGCGTATCAACCAGACGGGATGCAGCAGGGCCACATGCGTATCGCTATCGACTCGGGCCTGGAGCGCCTCCGACTCGCGCTGCAAACGGCGCAGGCAGCCATTGAGCACCTTGGTGGCCCATTCCTTGTTGAGCAGGCGCGCGGCGCCGGCGGTCTCGCCAACGGCGGCATGCGGCGGTACGCGTAGGTAGAGCAATTGGTGGATACCTAACAGCAACAGCGCTTTGACATCGGTGTCGCGCGTCTTGAACGGGCTACGCAGCAGTTCGGCGGCGAGCGCCTCGAGACGCGGCAAGGTGCGACACACCCCATAGCAGAGTGCACGCAGGAAGGCGCGATCGCGCGCCGCCACAGTGCTGTCGTCGAGCGTGGCTAGCGAGCCCTTGCCGGTCAGGACCGGCACCAGGGCACGTGCGGCGGCGACGCGGACTCCTTGTCCACTGGCCATGTCGTTCATGCCGTGTCCTCCTGATGCGAATGGCCTACACGGCTACCGGGCGCGAAGCGCTCGGCACGTGAATTGAGTAGATCGCGCGCGGCCAAGGGCTTGCCTCCGGGGAGCTGTGCCTGAGTGACGCGCAGCACGCCTTTTCCGTCCGAACCGCAGGCGATGCGCAGCGCATCGTTGGCCGGTTCGAGCAGGGTGCCGGGCGCGGCGGAGTGTGCCGTGGCCTCGCGTTCAGGCTCGGCCAGCCAGATGCGCAACGGTTGGCCGTCGAGCAGTGTCCAGGCCACCGGCCAGGGGTTGAAGGCACGGACCCGGGCAGCTAGTTCCTCGGCCGCCCGGGTGAAGTCGAGCTCGGCCTCGGCCTTGGAGAGCTTGCCGGCATAGGTAACGCCATCGCTGGGTTGCGGCGTTGCCGTCAAACTGCCGGAGGATAGGGCGTCGAGCGCCTCGGCAATGGCATCGCCACCGAGCTGAGCCAACCGATCATGCAACGCACCGCCTGTGGTGGTCGCCTCGATGGGAAGACGGCGGGTCAGCAACATGTCGCCAGTATCGAGCCCGGCATCCATCTGCATGATGGTGACCCCGGTTTCGCTGTCGCCGGCCTCGATGGCTCGCTGGATCGGTGCAGCGCCACGCCAGCGTGGCAGCAGCGAGGCATGCACGTTGAGGCAGCCCAGACGGGGAATGTCGAGCACGGCCTGGGGCAGCAACAGGCCGTAGGCGACGACGACCATCACATCGGCGTCGAGCGCAGCCAGGGTCTGATGGGCCTGGGAATCCTTGAGCGTGGCGGGCTGGTAGACGTCGATACCGCGCTCCTGAGCCAGCGCCTTGACCGGGCTCGGGGTCAGTTTACGGCCGCGTCCGGCGGGACGGTCCGGCTGGGTATAAACGGCAACGATATCGTGCTGGCTGGCAAGTAACGCCTTGAGACTTTCAGCGGCAAACGTCGGCGTGCCGGCAAATACCACGCGCAAGGGTCGGGTCATGAAAGGCATCCGTGATGGAGAAGCATGAGAAGCATGATAGCGAAGGGGAGCGGAAGTCGAAAATGCCGGTACCGAAAACGCCTGGACCGGACATGCGCCCGGTCCAGGTGATGCCAGCCGTTCGGCTGACTGAGAGAGAGCCTACGAGCCCTGCATCTGCCTGTGTCGCTTCTCCATCTTCTTGCGTACCCGGTCGCGTTTGAGAGGAGAGAGGTAATCCACGAACAGCACGCCCTCGAGGTGGTCGTGTTCATGCTGAATGCAATGGGCGAGCAGGCCGTCGGCTTCCAGTTCGTAGGGCTGGCCGTCACGGTCGAGCGCCTTGAGATGGACGCGCAGGGCGCGTGGCACTTCGGCATAGTACTCAGGAATTGACAGGCAGCCTTCCTGCATCGGCTCGCGTTCGTCGCCGAGCGGCGTGTATTGCGGATTGATCAGCACCAGCGGCTGCGATCGATCGTCACTCACGTCCATCACGATGACCCGACGATGGACGTCGATCTGCGTCGCCGCCAGGCCAATCCCGCGGGCCTCGTACATGGTTTCGAACATGTCGTCGACCAGGGTGCGTACCTCATCGTCGACGACATCGACCGGCGCAGCCTTGGTACGCAGGCGTTCGTCGGGAAATTCGAGGATGTCTAGCTTGGCCATGGCGTTTAAATTACCGTTGTGCAAAGTGACGAGAAGATTAGGCATATTGTAGTGCGCGCCGCCGGGTAACGGAACCTTTGCAGCATCATCGATGCAATACGCTTGGCTCAAGCGATGCATCACGAGACGCATCGATAGACTGCCGATATCGCCGGCATGGCCGTGTCGGGGACCGTCGCGTTCAGGTGAAAAAAGAAAAGCCAGCCCCGAGAGGGCAGGCGCTCGATAAGGGTCAGGGGATGAAAAAGAGCTTGGACGCTGCGGGGCGTCGCCCGCATCCAATCGGCTGGTTGGGCGGGGTGTTGGCTGGCGTTCTGCTCACGATGCCCGCCGCAGCGTTTACGGCCGAGCTGCGCCAGGATGCGCCTGCGCGCTATACGGTGGTCAAGGGCGATACGCTGTGGGGAATATCCGGGCGTTTCCTGCAGAGCCCCTGGCAGTGGCCCGAGGTATGGGACGTCAATCCCCAGATTCGTAACCCGCACCTCATCTATCCTGGCGACAGCGTCTATCTCTATTACGCAAACGGTCAGCCACGGCTGGGGCTCGAGCGAGGTCAGGGCGGCACCGTGCGGCTATCGCCCGAGGTGCGTCGGATACCGCGCCGTGAGGCCATTCCCCCACTGCCCCTGAACACCGTGAAGAACTTTCTCGAGGGCAACCGCATCGTCGAGCCGAGTCGCATCGAGAACGTGCCCTATGTGGTGGCCGGCGACAACCGACGACTCATCAGCGGGGCCGGTGACCGCCTCTATGTCCGAGGCGACTTGCCGCACATGCAGCGCTTCGGTCTCTACCGGCCGGGGCAGCGTTACGAGGATCCGGATACGGGGGAGTTTCTCGGATTGGAACTCGAAACCTTGGGCGAAGCGCGTTTCATACGTCAGCAGGGCGATATCGCCATACTCGAAGTGGTGTCCTCGCGGCAGGAAATTCGCGATACCGATCTGGTGCTGCCCCTCGAGTCGCTGCCGGTAACGCCGGAATTTCAGCCACGCGGGCCTGGTCGTCCAAGCGAGGGGCACATCCTGTCGGTTCCCGGCGGAGTCCAGTTCATCGGCAGATTGGACGTGGTGGCTCTGGATCTCGGGGAGCGCGACGGACTCGAGCCCGGCCATGTACTTGCCGTTGAGCAGCAGGGCGAGTTGATCGCCGATCCCGTCACCCAGGAATCGATTCGGTTGCCCGGGGAGGATGCCGGCTGGCTCATGGTGTTCCGCGTCTATGAGCGGATCAGCTATGCCTTGGTCATGCATGCCACACGCAGTCTGGCGGTGGGCGATCGTGTACATGCGCCGCAGGTCGAGAACATGCTGGCCGACAACGGAGGCGAGTGACGCATGATCATAACTGCCAGGGAGTGGCTGGTACTCTCGCGATTACCGGGGCTCGGTGCACGACGGCTCGCCTCCTTCAGGGCTCGTCAGCCCGAATGGCCTCACGGCTGGCTGGCATTACTGCCCGGTCCGGCCCGCGACGCTCTGCAGCTGTGGCTGGAGCATCCCTCCCGCAGTCCGCTCCAGGCGGACGTCGAGCGAGCCTTGGACTGGGAGGCCCGCGAGGCCACGCATCATCTGCTGACTCCGGCGCATGCCGACTGGCCGGCTCTGCTCGACGAATTGCCGGATCCGCCGTCGCTACTCTGGGCGCGAGGCAATCTCAAGGCGCTGAGCGTGCCTGGCCTGGCCATTGTCGGCACGCGTCGGCCTACCCGTGAAGGGCTTGGCAATGCCGGTCGCTTTGCCGGTGACCTCGCCAAGGCGGGAATGGCCGTGGTCAGTGGCATGGCGCTGGGAGTCGATGGCCAGGCTCATCATGCGGCGCTGGCTGCGGGCGGTACCAGCATTGGAGTGCTGGGATGTGGCATCGACGTGATCTATCCCTCACGCCACTCGGGACTTTACCGGCAGATGCTGGAGTGCGACGGGCTGTTGCTTAGCGAGCATGCGCCGGGGACCCGTGCCAATCCGGCGTTCTTCCCGCGCCGCAACCGCATCATTACCGGCCTGTCACTGGGCGTGCTGGTCGTCGAGGCTGCCGAAAAGAGTGGCTCGTTGATCAGCGCGCGACTGGCCATGGAGCAGAACCGCGACGTCTTCACCTTGCCGGGCTCCATCAACAACCCGCAGGCAAGAGGCTGCCTTGCACTGTTGCGCCAGGGGGCGGTGCTGGTCACCTGCGTCGACGATATCCTCGCCGAACTGACACACTGGTCGCTGCCAACGGCCTCGTTGCCTAGCTTGGAAGGAGGCGAGGGCAAGCCAGTCGAACAGACTCCCGAAGACCCGCTACTGGCCCTGCTCAGCGATGCGCCTACGCCACTCGATCTGCTGATCGATCTCTCCGGCCAAGGGTTCGGTCATTGCCAGCAACGGCTGTTGGAGCTCGAGCTCGAAGGCCGGGTGGCTCAGGCGCCGGGCGGTTGGGTCCGACTGCCCGCATAGCTGTTGGCCGGTGGCGGGCATGGTAGAATTTCTTCCCAGTTTTTCAGTCGAGCTGCAAACGATGACCGAACGTCACGCACTGGATGATGCCGTCGCCGCCCTGCGCCAGGGTGGCATCCTCGCCTATCCGACCGAGGCCGTATGGGGGCTGGGCTGCGATCCCGACAATGCCGAGGCATTGGCGGCGCTGATTCGGCTCAAGCAGCGCGATCCTGCCAAGGGACTGATCCTGATCGCCGGGCATATCGCGCAACTGGAGCCCTGGCTGGCGGGATTGGAGGCACATGACCGACAGCGGCTCGCCGCGAGCTGGCCGGGGCCGAATACCTGGCTGGTACCGGACAACGGACGTTCGCATCCGTTGCTGCGGGGCGAGCATCCCAGTGTGGCCCTGCGGGTCAGCGATCATCCGCTGGTCGGTGAGCTATGTGCCGCCTTTGGCGGACCCGTCGTATCGACCTCTGCCAACCGTGCCGGTGAGCCGCCGGCACGCGATGCAGTCAGCGTACGCCGCCAGTTCGGCGAGGCAGTGCATGTCATCGATGGACCGCTCGGTGGTTACTTGCGCCCCAGCACCATCCGCGATCTGCGCAGCGACGCGGTACTGCGCGACTGAACGAATGCGGTCTGCAGCCATGCCCATGTGGGCATGGCTCCACGAATGCAAGCCAAGGAGCAACGTGTGGCACACGCTCATCTCGATGACGTCAAATCTTATCTTCTCGATCTGCAGGATCGCCTCTGCCAGGCCTTGGCCAACGAAGATGGCGAGGGCGACTTTCGAGAAGATGCCTGGGATCGTCCCGAGGGCGGTGGCGGCCGTTCACGTGTCATCGAAAACGGTGCCGTCTTCGAAAAGGGCGGCGTCAACTTCTCGCATGTTTACGGCGAGACACTCCCGCCTTCCGCTACCGCGGCACGCCCGGAGTTGGCAGGGCGCAGTTTCCATGCCGTCGGGGTATCCTGGGTCATGCATCCACGCAACCCTCACGTGCCGACCAGCCACGGTAACGTACGCTTTTTCATCGCCGAGAAAGCTGGAGAAGCGCCGGTCTGGTGGTTTGGCGGCGGCTACGACCTGACGCCGTTCTATCCGGTCGAGGAAGACGTGATCCACTGGCATCGGGTGGCTCGCAATGCCTGCCAGCCGTTCGGCGACGACGTCTATGCGCGCTACAAGGCGTGGTGCGACGAGTATTTCTACCTCAAGCATCGCGATGAGACCCGTGGGGTCGGCGGTTTGTTTTTCGACGACCTGAACGACTGGGACTTTTCCCGCTGCTTCGCCTTCCAGCGCGCCGTGGGCGACAGCTTCCTGGACGCTTACCTGCCTATCGTCCAGCGTCGTCGGCACGACACCTACGGCGAGCGCGAACGTGCCTTTCAGGCCTATCGCCGCGGACGTTACGTCGAGTTCAATCTGGTATGGGATCGCGGTACGTTGTTCGGCCTGCAGAGCGGTGGCCGCACCGAATCGATCCTGATGTCGATGCCGCCGGTCGCCGAATGGCATTACGGCTGGACCCCGCAACCGGGCAGTCGCGAAGAGGTGTTATACCGTGACTATCTGCGTCCGCGCGACTGGCTGAGCGAGGTCGAACACACCTCACCGTGAGCGATGGCAACACAGGAGTCGAGAGATGACAGATCGTTATTGCGTGTTCGGCCATCCGGTCGGTCACTCCAGGTCGCCCCGTATTCATGCAGCGTTTGCCGAGCAGTTCGGTGACGATATTGCCTATGAGGCGATCGAGGCACCCGTGGATGGCTTCGCGGAGGCCTGGCGCGATTTCCTTGCGCATGGCGGCAAGGGGGCCAACGTTACCGTGCCTTTCAAGGAAGACGCCTTTCGCCTGGCCGATGTGCTGAGTCCACGCGCGCAGCGTGCCGGTGCCGTGAATACGCTGGTACTCGGCAAGCAGGGCGATACCTATGGCGACACCACGGATGGCGTTGGCCTGGTGCGTGACCTGCAGGCGCATGCCGCCCCCCTGGAAGGGGCGCGTATCCTGGTATTGGGCGCAGGCGGGGCCGTGCGCGGCGTCATCGAGCCTCTATTGGCTGCCCAGCCGGCAGTGCTGATGATCGCCAACCGTACCTCGGGCAAGGCACATCAGTTGGCCGCAGACTTCGCCGATCTGGGAGAAACCACCGGTGGCGGCTTCGACGAGATCGTCGGGACGTTCGATCTGGTCGTCAATGGCACCAGTGCCAGTCTGGGAGGGGATCTTCCGCCCTTGCCCGACGATCTGTTCGCCGATGCCGCATTGGCCTACGACATGATGTACGGCGTCGAGCCGACGGTCTTTCTACGCTGGGCCGCCGAGCGTGGGGCTCGGACCGTGGATGGCCTCGGCATGCTGATCGAGCAGGCGGCGGAGTCGTACTTCCTGTGGCGAAACCGGCGTCCCGAGACGGCCCCGATCAGGGAACTGCTGCGCGGCGAGATGTGACCCGTCACCCGGCTTCGGCCGGGTGACGTTCGCCTGGCTATCCCGCTGTCAAACCAAACACATGACCTCAGCCCGGTCGCTGGCAATTGGGCGTCTGGCCCGAGGCCTGGGCCTGTCGGTACAGTTCGAGCGCCTCGTCCATCTGGGCCTGAAGCCCTTCGATACGCTGGCCATGGCTGGGGTGGCTCGACATCCACACCGGCGGCTGGCCTTGGCTATTGGCCGACATGCTCTGCCATAGGTCGATGCTCTCGCGCGGGTCGAAGCCGGCCCGTGCCATCAGGTTGAGGCCCACCACGTCGGCTTCGCTTTCGTGCTTGCGCGAATAGGGCATGAGAATGCCGTACTGCGCGCCTGCGCCGAGCAGGCCCATGAGTTGTTGGCCACCGGCTCCCTCCAGGCCGGCGGCGGCCTGAAGAATGGACAGGCCGGTCTGCGTGGCGGCCTGCTGGGAAACGCGCTCGTTGGCATGGTCGGCCAGCACGTGGGCAATCTCGTGACCGATGACCGCCGCCAGCTGATCCTGATTGGTGGCCACGTCGAGCAGGCCGGTATTGACGCCGATGTGGCCGCCGGGCAGGGCGAAGGCGTTGGCCGACTCGTCCCTGAAGACCTTGACCTCCCAGGCACCGCCCGAGTTCAGTTGGCTGGTGATGGCATCCGCCACGCACTGCACGTAGCTGTTTACCTGACCGCCGACGACCGGCAACTGCTGCTCGTACTGGGCGAAGCTCTGCGCGCCCATTTCGCTGAGCTGCTCCTCGGAGAACAGGGTGAGCTGCGAGCGGCCGGTGGGCGACTGACTGCAGGCGGCAAGGGTGACTATCAAGGCGCCGATGGCGCTACGCTTCATCCATTTCATGGGGTGGTCTCCTGGCGTCCGTCCATCTGGACCGTGATCGTGTTGGGCTTCAAGATACCCGGATGCCCTGCGGGGTCAACCATTGACTTAGGAGTCTAGAAACGATGGATGCCGAGCTGTCCCAGCGTCTTTCCCGTCTGCTTGATCGTGTCGAGGCCTGGCTACCCGAGGAGCCGCCCCGGCTGGACTGGTCGCAGGACGTCGCCGCCTTGTGGCAGCGCCACGCCCTGGGTGGCCAACTGCTGCCAGTCGCAGTACGCGATGCCGTGAGGCTGGACGACCTGCTTGGTATAGATCGCCAGAAACGCGCCCTGCTCGACAATACACGGGCCTTTCTGCGCGGCCTGCCGGCCAACCATGCGCTGCTGTGGGGGGCGCGCGGCAGCGGCAAGTCATCGCTGGTACGGGCCTTGCTGAATACCCTTTCGGGAGAGGGATTGCGCCTGATCCAGGTGGACCGGCACGACCTGGTGGGGCTGCCTACGCTGGTCCAGCAACTGCGGAATCAGTCGCAGCGTTTCGTGGTGTACTGCGACGACCTCTCCTTCGAAGGCAACGACGATGCCTACAAGGCGCTCAAGAGCGTACTCGACGGTACCCTGACCGGGCCGCCCGAGAACGTCTTGCTCTATGCCACCTCGAATCGCCGGCATCTGCTCCCCGAGTCGCTCAGCGACAACACCGAGACCCGGCTGGTCGGTGACGAACTGCACCACGGCGATGCCGTGGAAGAGAAAATCTCGTTGTCGGATCGCTTCGGTCTGTGGCTGGCCTTTCATCCCTTCAATCAGGCTACCTATCTCGAGGCCTGCCGCCATTGGGTCGGTCAGCTCGGCGAAGGAATGGACTGGAACGATGCGGCCCGTGAGGAGGCCGTCCGCTTCGCCACGCTGCGCGGTGGGCGCAGCGGAAGGGCCGCCTGGCAGTTCGCCTGTCAGTGGGTCGGGCAGCAGGGTCTCGAGCGCTGATGGGCTACTGCTGAGGCTGCAGGTTGCCCTGGGGGCCGACGGTGAAGCGTAGGGTCGGCATCCACAGGCCGGCAGGCAGCTTGACGCCCAGGCCACTGACATCGCCCGGATCGATGCTCAGTTCGCTGCCTTCCGGTAGTTCACCTCGGCTGGCCAACTGCTTGGCCAACTGGACCATGGGCATCAGTTTCTGGCTATCGCCGAGCAGATCGAAGCTTACCGGCAGGCGCACATCGGCATCGTCTCCCGGCGTCAATGCGACGCTCTCGTCATAGTGGCCGCTGACCGGCTCGGCGCCGGGGACGTCGAGGGTCCAGCCGAAGCCGTCGAGCTGTACGGGCGGTAGACCGCTGGGCAGGCCCAGTCCCATGGCCAGAGTGGCCTGGATCGGCAAGCTGCCGGTACCCAGGCTAGAGGTGAGCAACGAGGCGAGGTCGCTGGTGTCCAGGCCGGCATGGACGTCATATGGTCCGACGCGGACGTTTTCGACACCCAGCGAGGTGAGCGTCAGCCGCATGGCGAACAGGCCGGTCTGCGGCAGGGCCAGGCAGCCGGCGAGTAGCAGTGCCAGGCAGAAGGGCAGAATGCGCAGTCCACGCCAGGACTGGTGACGGTCGGAACGGAAAGAGGGCATGCAGCGCTCCCAGACGACAAGAAAGGTGGGCGCCTGGCGAGTGAGGCCAGGCGCGCGCATTCTAGGGTCACTCACCGGACAGCGACAAGTGAATTCGCAGAGCGCCGGCGTCAGGGATCAGCGACGTTTGCGGCGTGCTTCCTTGGTGCGTGCCAGTTGCCGGGCGCGGGCCTTTTCGCGATCGGTGGCGTCGGCGTTGCTGTCGAAGGGATTCTTGCCCGAACGAAACTCGAAACGCATCGGCGTGCCACGCACCTTGAGTACCTTGCGAAAGGTATTGGTCAGGTAACGCTTGTAGGCTTCCGGCAACGCCTCGGTCTGGTTACCGTGGACGACGATGATCGGCGGGTTGCTGCCGCCCTGGTGGGCCATGCGTAACTTGATGCGTCGGCCATGTACCAGCGGCGGCTGATGCTCGCTCACCGCATCCTGAAGGATGTTGGTGAGACGATTGGTAGACCAGTGCGCGGTCGCCGCCTTGAAGGCACGCTCGATGGACGGGTAGAGATCGCCCACCGCGGTACCGTGCAGCGCCGAGATGAAGTGCAGATCGGCATAGTCGGCAAAGCCGAGGCGGCGCTTGACGTCGGCGCGCATCTTCTCGCGCTGCTCGCTTTCCAGGCCATCCCACTTGTTGACCGCCAGCACCAGGGCGCGCCCGCTACTCAGCACGTAATCGAGCAGATGCAAGTCCTGCTCCACCAGGCCGCTGCGCGCATCGAGCACCATGACGGCGACGTGGCATTCCTTGATCGCTTCCAGCGTCTTGATGATCGAGAACTTCTCGGCGACCAGGCTGACGTTCTTGCGCCGCCGCACCCCGGCGGTATCCACCAATACGTAGCGGCGACCCCGGCGCTCGAAGGGAATCTCGATGGCGTCGCGCGTGGTGCCGGCTTCGTCGAAGACCACCACACGCTCCTCGCCGAGCAGGCGGTTGACCAGCGTCGACTTGCCGACGTTGGGCCGTCCGATCACGCCGATGCGAATGCCTTGTTCGGTGGCGGGTGGCGGGGCGTTCTCCTCGCGCTCGGGGAATGGCGCCAGCACTTCGTCGATCAGCGTAGTGACGTTGCGTCCATGGGCAGCGGCGATGGGGCGAGGGTCGCCCAGGCCGAGGGCCCAGAAGTCGGCCATGGCCGAGTGTTCTTCCAATCCATCGGTCTTGTTGACGACCAGCCAAGTCTTCTTCTGGTTGACGCGCAGATGGTTGGCGATGGCTTCGTCGGCGACGTGCAGACCGGCGCGTGCATCGACCAGGAACAGCACGATATCGGCCTCATCGATAGCCAGCAGGGACTGCTCGGCCATGGCGGCATCGATGCCTTCCTCGTCACCGCTGATACCGCCGGTATCGATGACGGTGTAGGTCTTGTCGCCAAGCTGACCATTGCCGTACTTGCGATCCCGGGTCAGACCGGGAAAGTCGGCGACCAGGGCATCACGCGAACGGGTGAGGCGATTGAAAAGGGTCGACTTGCCGACATTGGGTCGGCCGACCAGGGCGATCACGGGATTCATGGTATTAGCGAGTCGAGTCAGGAGTCGGCAGAAACCGGCACGGTTTCTGTTGGATTGGGCGCGATTCTAGCATTACTGGCCAGGATGCGCCCATCAGCGTAAGCGGTATGTCGGGAAACGTGCAGGCAGGATGCCTGCACACGGGGGTTCAGTTACCAGCGCCAGACACATCGAAGGCGTTGAGTTCACCGTCATTGGTCATCACGTAGAGGCGCTGACCGTTGCCGATGGGCTCCAGGCTGATGCTGTCGCCGACATTGCGCCGTCCCACCAGCTCGCCGCTCTGGGCATCGATCAGGTGGATATAGCCTTCAAAGTCGCCCACGGCGATGCTGCCGTTGACGAAGGTCGGCGAGGTCAGCCAGCGACCCTCCAGGGCATCGGACTCCCAGATGACTCGGCCGGACAGGGCGTCCAATGCCAGGACATGGCTGGCTTCGTTGACCGTGTACAGGGTGTCGCCGACCAGCATGGGACTCAGGTAGCTCGACATCTCGCGCTCCCAGAGCACTTCGCCACTGGTCGCTTCCAGCGCCAGCAGGCGGCCGTTGTAGCTGGTGACGTAGAGGCGGCCGTCACGGGTCAACAGCGGCTGGCCGTCGAGATCGACCAGACGTTCGACTTCGCTGCGGCCTTGCGGCACGGCGACACGCATGTCCCACAGGGGCTGTCCGCTGCGGTTGTCCAGAGTGACCAGACGGCCGTTGGCGAAACCGGCAAACGTCACCTGATCGATGACCTGAGGCGTCCCGGTACCGCGCAGCGTCAGCGCCGGCTCGTTGCTGGTGTAGACCCATTGCTCCTCGCCGGTGGTGCGGTCCAGCGCGGTAATGGCGCCGTCCACGCTCTGCACGATCAGCAACCGGCTGTTGGCCTGGGGCGGTGCGAGAACCTCGCTGGACACGCGGGCGCGCCACTGCTCCTCGCCGCTGGACTGATCCAGGGCCACGACTTCGCCATTGCGGGTCCCCACATAGACGCGGCCGGCAACGGCGCGCAGGCCGCTGGAGAGGGGCGTGCCTAGCTCGACCTGCCAGCGGCGCTCGCCACTGCCGGCATCGATGGCGCGGACCAAACCGGACTGGTCGGCGGCATACAGCACGCCGCCATCGAACGCCGGGGTGATCGGGTAGCGGGCCACGCCCAAACCTTCGCCGATATCCTGGCTCCAATCACGGTCGATATCCACCTGCGATTCGATGGCGGTCAACTCGCGCGGCGCATATTCGGGCTCGACGGAACCGGCGCAACCGGCCAGCAGGGCGACCAGGACCGCAGGAACGAAAAGCGAAGAAGTCTTCATAGCGTGGCATCCTCTGCGCCGAGATTGTCGAGCTTGAATTGGACGCCGGGCACCGGCTGGCCGCCTTCCTGCGCCAGGCGCAGTGCATTGCGGTATGCCTCGCGGGCCTCGTCCTCGCGATCCAGGGCGACGAGGATGTCGCCGCGGGTGTTGGCCTGCTGAGCAGACAGGGCATCGGGAATGCCAGCTTCGAGCGTGGCCAGCGCCGTGTCGGGGTTGCCGTCGGCGAGTTGCACGCGCGCCAGGCGCAGGCGAGCAAGGCCCTGCAGGTAAGGGCGTTGCGTGGTATCGATCAGATTCTGCAGTGCGTCCATGGCCGCCGCATGATCGTCGTCGGCAATCGCCAGGCGAGCCTGGAGCAGGGCGGCCAGGTCGGCGTATAGCGTATCGCCATGCTCGTCCTGGATTTCGCCGACCAGCTGCTGTGCCTGGGCCGTCGCTTCGGCATCGAGTTCGTCCTGCCCGGCCAGCGACAGCAGTTGCTGGTAGCGCATGGAAGCCGCTTCGGCCTGATCGGCCTGGTAGCTTTGCCAGGCTTTCCAGCCGAAGACACCGGCGGCGGCTATCACCACACCGGCGATCAGGGACGTGCCGTTGGCTTTCCACCAGCGCTTGATGGCGTCAAGCTGTTCTTCTTCGGTTTGCAGTTCCGCCACAGGCGGTCTCCTTAAAGTCTGTCTGAAACTGGCTGTGCCTTGCCCAGGGCGCACCGACGCGGCGGTAGGTGCTCGAGCTTTCAGCTCAGCAGGGACGTCAGCGCCTCGGCGATGTCATTGCGCGACAGGCTTTGCTGTTCGCGCTCTTCACGCAGGAACTTGACCCCGACCGTGCCCTGCTCGACCTCGTCTTCGCCGAGAATCAGCGCCACGCGGGCACCGCTCTTGTCGGCCTTCTTGATTTGGCTCTTGAAACCGCCACCCCCACAGTGCAGTTGCAGTGAGAGCGTCGGCATGGCGTCGCGCAGGGCCTCGCCGAGGAGCAGCGCTTCCCGCTCCGCCCGCTCGCCCATGGCCAACAGGTAGGCGTCCGGCCCGCCTTGGCTCTCCGCCGGCACCAGGTCGAGCGTCTCGAGCAACAGGATCAGGCGTTCGACGCCCATGGCAAAGCCGACGGCCGGAATGGGCTTGCCGCCAAGCTGCTCGACCAGCCCGTCGTAACGTCCACCGGCACACACGGTACCCTGGCTGCCCAGTGCGGTAGTGGTCCACTCGAATACGGTCCGCGAGTAGTAGTCGAGGCCACGCACCAGGCGCGGATTGATGCGATAGGCGATGCCCGCCGCATCGAGACGCGAGGTGAGTTGTTCGAAGTGTTCGCGCGACTCGTCATCGAGGTGATCGAGCAATTGCGGCGCGCCGGACAGCATCTCGGCCATGTCGGGGTTCTTCGAGTCGAGAATGCGCAGCGGGTTGCTCGACAGGCGGCGTTGCGAATCCTCGTCGAGGACGTCGCGATGCTGCCCGAAATAGCCGACCAGCATGTCGCGGTAGGCCTGGCGAGCCGCCAGCGAACCCAGCGAGTTGAGTTCGAGGGTGACGTGCTCGTAGAGGCCGAGCTGCTTCCACAGGCGTGCCGACAGCAGAATCACCTCGGCATCGATATCGGGCCCTTCCATGCCGAAGGTCTCGACACCGACCTGATGAAACTGGCGATAGCGGCCCTTTTGGGGGCGCTCGTGACGGAACATGGGGCCCTGATACCACAGGCGCTGGGTCTGGTTGTGTAGCAGGCCGTGTTCCATGGCGGCGCGTACGCACGCTGCAGTGCCTTCCGGGCGTAGCGTCAGGCTGTCGCCATTGCGATCTTCGAAGGTATACATCTCCTTCTCGACGATGTCGGTGACCTCGCCGATGGAGCGGGCGAACAGGGCCGTCTGCTCCAGGATGGGAGTGCGTATCTCACGATAGCCGTAGCGCTGCATCAATGCCTCGACCTGATGCTCGAAGTACTGCCATAGCGGCGACTGTTCGGGCAAAAGGTCGTTCATGCCACGAATGGCCTGGATCTTCTTGCTCAAGGGTAACTCCTGGCATGCCGGACAATGAGCTGGCACGGCTCACTGCCCGGCCGAAAAGAAACCTCAGCTGCGAGCGATCATGTCCTGCTCGGCGGCTTGTTTTTCACGAACCTTCTCGCGGATCAGGCGTTCCAGGTCGTCGACGAGGTGCTCGTTGCGCAACTTCGAAGCCGGTTTGCCGTCGATGTAGACGAGATTGGCAGGGCTGCCGCCGGTCAGGCCGATATCGCTTTCCTTCGCCTCGCCGGGGCCATTGACCACACAGCCGATCACCGACACGTCGAGCGGCGTCATGATGTCCTCGAGACGCTCTTCGAGGGCGTTCATGGTGCCGATCACGTCGAAGTTCTGGCGCGAGCAACTGGGGCAGGCGACGAAATTGATGCCCTTGGCGCGCAGGCGCAGGCTCTTGAGCATGTCGTAGCCGACCTTGATCTCCTCGACGGGATCGGCAGCGAGCGACACGCGAATGGTGTCGCCGATGCCGTCCATCAGCAGCATGCCCAGTCCGATCGATGACTTGACGGTGCCCGAGCGCAGCCCGCCGGCTTCGGTGATCCCCAGATGCAGCGGCTGTTCGATGCGTGTCGCCAGGTCGCGATAGGCGGCGACTGCCATGAACACGTCGGAGGCCTTGACGCTGACCTTGAAGTCGGGAAAGTCGAGACGCTCGAGATGGTCGATGTGGCGCATCGCGGATTCGACCAGCGCGGCGGGGGTGGGCTCGCCGTACTTCTTCTGCAGATCTTTTTCCAGCGAACCGGCATTGACGCCGATGCGGATCGGAATGCCATTGTCGCGTGCCGCCTCGACCACGGCACGGACACGATCTTCACGCCCGATATTGCCGGGGTTGATGCGCAGACAATCGACGCCGAGTTCCGCGACCCGCAGGGCGATCTTGTAATCGAAGTGGATATCGGCGACCAGCGGCACCTGGACCTGGCGCTTGATGCGCCCGAAGGCCTCGGCGGCATCCATGGTCGGGACGGAAACGCGCACGATATCGGCGCCGGCGGCTTCCAGACGCTGGATCTGCGCCACCGTGGCCTCGACATCGTTCGTGTCGGTGTTGGTCATGCTCTGCACGGAGATGGGGGCACCGCCACCCACCGCGACAGAGCCGACATGAATCTGGCGTGATTTGCGCCGCTGGATCGGAGACTGAGCGTGCATAGCCTGAATCATTCTCCCAAGGTGAAGCGAGCGACATTGTTGCCGCCGGCGCGAGCGCGGAGATCGACCGGCTCGCCGCGATAGCGTAGTTCGACACCGCTGGCGTTACCCACGGTCAGGCGGAACGGAGGCTCGCCTTCCACGGTCGCCTCGGTGCCGGGCGATTGCAGGCCGACGAAGATGCGTTGGCCATTGGCATCGTAGATCTCGGTCCATGACTGTTCGTTGAAAGTCAGTGCCAGACGACGATTATCGACGCTCGGCGTCTCGTCCTGTGCGGCCGACTGGGCTTCGGCGGTCTCTGGCTCGGTTGCGGCGTCGTCCGCCGCGTCGCTGGTGGCTGTCGTCTGTGCTGCCTCGCCGGTAGCCTGCGCTTCGCTGGAGGTCGTCTCGACACTCGCTGTGCCAGCGGTGGCGGACGGCGTGGTCGATGCAGGCTCGGAGGCGTTCGTATCGGCCTCGTCCGTGGACGACGCTGATGCTTCGCCGACATTGGCGCTCTGGTCATCCACCAGGCCGAGCTCGCTGTTGTCTTCGGGCAGTGGGGGCAGAGCGTCGTCACTCTCGGCCTCTTCCGCTGCCGGTTCGGGCTGGGGCGGCGTGTCATCCGTCGCCTGCTCGTCCATGGGACTGACCTCGACCGAGTCGCTCAGGCCCAAGCCCTCCATCAGCTCGTTGCCATTGCGACTCTGCCACCATAGCAACGTCAGGCCGATCAGCCCGAGAATGACCAGCAGGGTAACCAGCTTGAAGATCCAGGCGCCGACTTTTGACGGTGGCTTGGTTATGTTGACGGGCGTTACCTTGCGGTCGAGATCGCCACGGCCGTACTGATTGTTGTAGGCATCGACGATCTGGCGTTCATCGATGCCCATCAGGCGGGCATAGGCGCGCAGATATCCGCGCCGATAGGCCGGAATCGGCACCTCGTCGTAACGGTCCCCTTCCAGACCGGCAACCACGGCCGGGCGCAGGTTGAGCTGTACGGCCACTTCCTCGAGCCCCAACCCTTGGCGTTCACGCTCACGTTTGAGCTGCTGACCGGGTGAGGCGTGACCGGTAGGGTCGAAGCTGGCTTCCTGTCGTTCTTGTGCTTCGCTCATGACTGAGCTTTCCTCTTGATGCGTATGGTCAGGGGGCGCCTGCGTATTCGTCGAGCTGGCGTGAATAGAAAGCGGCGGTCACGGCATCTCCGCGGGCATTGGCAATCTGTTGTGCCAGTCGAAGTCCGTCGGGGGTCATGCCGGCCAGCCGGATAAACGTTTGCAGCTGTTCCCAGGCGCGCTGGTCATTGCCCTGTGCGTGGTCGATCTGTGCCAGCGTCAAATAGGGGCGGGCGTTGCGCGGGTCGAGGGCCTGCGCGCGCTCCAGGCTGGCGCGTGCCGCCTGTAGGTTGCCCAGCTGACGCTGACAGATGCCCAGGTTGGTATACAACTGGGCACGGTTGTCGTACTTGAGGTCTTGCGCTGCGCGTTCGAGCTGTTCGCAGGAGGCCTCGATGCGGCCCTGCGCAAACAGGAATGCGGCATAGTTGTTACGGGCACGCGTGAAACCGGGCGCTTCCGCCAGGGCTTGCCGGAAAAAGCGGTCGGCATGTGCCGTCTCGCCCTGGCGCTGGTAGAGCAGGGCCTGGGCCTGGAGTGCCTCGGGATCGTCGGGAGCGATCTCCAAGGCACGGTCGAGCTTGTTCTGGGCACGGCGCAGGTTGCCCTGCTCCATGTACTCGATACCCATGGTGACATTGAGCCTGAGGGCCTGATCCAGGTCGGCCGTATGGGTCGGCTTCTCCAGCGTCGTGGTCGTACAGCCGGACAGCCAGACTACGCCGAGCGTGACGGCACATAGTTTGGTCAGCGATGACGAACGACAGCGTCGGATCATGCACTCCTCGGGTGAATTCTTACGGTTGGCCTTGATGAGCAGACCACCTCGGTCATGGTGAACTTCGAAGCGTACTCATCAAAGCGCCGTGACCAGTTGAAGTCAAGGATGGCCTTCCATTCAGTCGGCATCGAGTTGAATCGATTGAATATAACGCTCGTGACGCTTGGTTCTGTCCTTCACCCGCCCGACCAACTGGCCGCAGGCGGCATCGATGTCATCGCCGCGCGTGGTACGGATCGGCGCGGTGTAGCCCAACTCGTAGAGCCACTGTTGAAAGCGCATCGTCTGGTTGCGCGACGGCTTCGCGTAGCCCGAGTGCGGAAACGGGTTGAAGGGGATCAGGTTGATCTTGCAGGGCAGCTCCTTGAGCAGGGCTGCCAATTGCTCGGCATGCTCTTGCTGATCGTTGACGTCCTTGATCAGGGTGTACTCAATGGTGATCAGACGAGTGTCGTCGCATTTCGCCAGATAGCGCTGGCAGGCGTCGAGCAGTGTGCGGATGTTGTACTTGCGATTGAGCGGTACCAGCTCGTTGCGCAACTCATCGTTGGCGGCATGCAGCGAGATGGCCAGACTCACATCGATCTCGTCGCCGAGTCGGTCGATCATCGGCACGACGCCCGAGGTGGATAACGTGACGCGCCGCTTGGAGAGACCGTAACCGTTGTCGTCGAGCATGAGTTTCATGGCCGGCACGACATTGTCGTAGTTGAGCAGCGGCTCGCCCATGCCCATCATTACCACGTTCGTCACCGGTCGGTTGGCCGTATCGCGGCGTGGCCCGACACTGCGCTGGGCGACCCACACCTGGCCGATGACTTCGGCGGCGGTCAGGTTGCGCTGGAAACCCTGCTTGCCCGTGGAGCAGAAGCTGCAGTCCAGCGAGCAGCCGACCTGGGACGACACGCACAAGGTGCGGCGGGTGCCGTTATCCGAGGGAATCAACACCGTTTCCACATAACTGCCGTCCTCGACCTCGAGCACCCATTTGCGGGTACCGTCGTTGGACGTGCCTTCGTAGACCACGCCGGGACCGCGAATTTCAGCCACCTCGGCCAGGCGCGTACGCAGCGCCTTGGAGAGATTGGTCATGGCCTCGAAGTCGTCGCAGCCTTCATGGTGGATCCACTTCATGACCTGGGCGGCGCGAAACTTCTTTTCGCCGATGGAAACGAAAAAGGCTTCCATCTCTTCACGAGACAGGCCAAGCAGATTGGTGCGCGAGGATTGGGTGGTGGCAGTCATAATCGGCTATCGGTAGGGCACGGAGCGAGAAAAGCTCGAAAGCATGGTACGCATCAGGCGGGGGCGTGCCCCCGCCATCCACGAATCAGCGCGGGCAGATCTCGTCGTTGCTGAAGAAATAGGCGACTTCGCGCTCGGCGGATTCCGGCGAGTCGGAGCCATGGACGGCATTGGCGTCGATGGACTGGGCAAAGTCGGCGCGGATGGTGCCGGGCGCAGCTTCCTTGGGGTTGGTAGCGCCCATCAGTTCGCGGTTCTTGGCGATGGCGTCGTCACCTTCCAGTACTTGAACCATCACCGGGCCGGACGTCATGAAGCCGACCAGATCGCCGAAGAAGCCGCGCTCCTTGTGCTCGGCGTAAAAGCCTTCGGCCTGTTCCTGGGAAAGATGCAGCATCTTGGCGGCAACGATCTTCAGACCGGCTTGCTCGAAGCGGCTGTAGATTTCACCGATGACATTCTTGGCAACGGCGTCGGGCTTGATGATGGAAAGGGTGCGCTGGTTGGCCATGCGAAGACTCCGTGATTGCATTGAGTGAGTATGGTTCAAAGACGGCTGCGCGCCGCTGAAGCGGCGCGCAAGATACGTTTCGGCAAACGGGTTGGCCGGGAACCGAAAATCGCGACATTATAGCGGCTCGGCCGACGTTACGCACCTGCAGTAAGGTGGCCGGGCGGGAGGAGCCCGGGCTCAGACGCTGAAGCTTTCGCCACAGCCACACTGATCCTTGACGTTGGGGTTATTGAATCGGAAGAAGCGGTTGAGACCTTCCGAGACATAATCCACTTCACTGCCGTCGAGCATCGTCAACGCATCCGGTGCCACATAGACCTTGGCGCCATGTTCCTCGAAGGCGACGTCGTCGTTGGCGGCTTCGTCGGCGAAGTCGAGCACGTAACTATAGCCGGAACAGCCGCTGGGCTTGACGCTAACCCGCAGGCCCAAGCCGTGGCCGCGCTCGTCGAGGACCTGGCGGATCTGTTTGGCCGCTGCGGGAGTGATCGATAGTTGAGCCATGTGTTTCCTCCTCGATGATGAAGCGCTGTGTCAATGGTGCAGTGTAGTCAGCGCGTGCCGCAGTTCGGCAATGGCAGCGTCGATGTCTTCCTCGGTGGTGAAGCGTCCGAAGCTGAATCGCAACGATGTTAGGGCGCGCGATCGGGGGACGCCGATACCTTTCAGTACATAGGACGGCTCGACGCTCGCCGAGTTGCAGGCCGAACCGGTGGATACCGCAATGCCACGCAGCGCCATTAGCAGCGACTCGCCGTCCACCCCGTCGAAGGCCAGGTTGACGATGTTGGGTACTGCCACCTCGACTGCCGTGTTGCGATGTACGCCGGGCAGATCGCCCAGGCCGTCGAGGAAGCGATTCGCCAGTTGGGCGATACGTGCCTGATCGTCCGGCCCTTCGCGTTCGGCCAGGGCAAAGGCTTCGCCCATGCCTGCGATCTGGTGGGTCGCCAGCGTTCCCGAGCGCATGCCACGCTCGTGACCGCCACCATGGATCAATGCCTCGACACGGATGTCGGGACTGCGCCGCACGTAGAGCGCGCCAATTCCCTTGGGGCCGTAGACTTTGTGCGCCGATAGCGACATCAGGTCGATCCCCAGTTGGTTGACGTCGAGCGGGATACGGCCTGAGGCCTGGGCGGCATCGACATGCAGAGCGGCGCCACGGGAGTGGACGACCTCGGAAAGGGCCGCCAGGTCATGGATCGTACCGAGTTCGTTGTTTACCGCCATCAACGAGACCAATACGGTGTCGTCACGCATGGCTTCGGCCAGCTGCGTGGGCGATACGCGGCCATCGCTCCCCGGCGTCAGCCAGGTCACCTCGAAGCCTTCCGCTTCCAAGGCGCTGGCGGTATCCACCACGGCCTTGTGCTCGATGGTCGAGGTGATCAGGTGACGGCCGCGCGCCCGGTTGGCGCGCATGAAGCCGATCAGGGCCAGATTGTCGGCCTCGGTGGCTCCGGAGGTCCAGACGATCTCGCGGGGATCGGCGCCGATCAGGTCGGCCACTTGGCGGCGGGCATGCTCAACGGTCTGCTCGGCCTGCCAGCCGAGCATGTGGCTACGCGACGCCGGGTTGGCATAGATGCCGTCCAGGGTCAGGTGTCGGCTCATGAGGTCAGCGACACGGGGGTCGACCGGAGTGGTCGCGGCATAGTCGAGATAAACGGGTCCGTTCATGACGTGTTGTCTACCGTTGAGCGAAATCGGGCCGCGATCAAGGTGAATCCACGGCAATGGTGTCGCCGTCGGCGCGCAGTCGCTGACGAGCAGCAATGGTGCGCACCTCATGACGCTCGATGAGGTCGGCCAGGGTCACGCCATCGAGGAAATCGTGAATCTCTCGCGTGAGCTCACACCATAGATGATGGGTGAGGCAGGTGCTGCCCTGCTGGCAATCCGACAGTCCTTGGCAGCGGGTCGCATCTACCGACTCATTGACAGCATCGATCACGCGGGCCACCGATACGGTATCCGGCGAGACCGCCAGGAGATAGCCTCCACCGGGGCCACGTACGCTACTGACCAGTTTGGCCCGGCGTAGCTTGGCGAAAAGTTGCTCGAGGTACGACAGGGAGATTTCCTGACGGCGCGAAATGTCGGCCAGACAGATGGGTGTCTGGTCGGCATGCAGCGCTAGGTCGAGCATGGCGGTGACGGCGTAGCGTCCCTTGGTGGTCAGGCGCATAAAATGTCACACGGGCGTGTTGATGGCCGAAATGCCACCGGAACGCCGACGCCATTCCGGTGAAGCGCAGCCATTATGGAAAAACCCACTAGAATGGTCAACAATTCTGCCCGCCGACGTCAGCGCTCATTCCCGGAGCGCTTGCGTGACAGAGACGACGGCACTTCCTGCCGTTCGTCGTCCTGCGTCGACAGCTTGTCTTCAGGCGCCGAGCAGCAGCTCTCCACATCGGCGAGGATCTCGGAAAAGTCTTCGTCGCGCAGTTGCGGCCAGTGCCCGGCGCGATAGCCGGCGTCGAGCTTGCGCAACGTCTCGCACATCATGTCCATGCGCTGATCCACGGCGTGCATGTGGTCGAGCATGGCCTGCATGGAGCGAGCTACCGGGTCGGGCATGTCCTGGCTGACACCATAGGCATCGAAGCCGAACTTCTGGCGAATCGCTTCGCGCCGTTCAGGATCGAACGTCGGCGCTTCCTCCACATCGGGGTCGGCGCGCTTGACGATCTTGCCGGGAATCCCGACCACCGTGGCACCGGCCGGCACCGCCTTGGTGATCACGGCATTGGAACCGATCTTGGCGCCGGCCCCGACCGTGAACGGGCCGAGGATCTTGGCGCCAGCCCCGACGATGACGCCGTCTTCGAGCGTGGGGTGCCGCTTGCCCTTGTTCCAGCTGGTGCCGCCCAGCGTCACGCCCTGGTAGAGCGTGACATCGTCGCCGACCTCGGCGGTCTCGCCTATCACTACGCCCATGCCATGATCGATGAAGAAGCGCCGGCCGATACGTGCGCCAGGGTGGATCTCGATACCCGTCAGCCAGCGGAACAGCGTCGATATGCTGCGTGCCAGCCACTTCAGGTTACGCTCCCACAACCAGTGACTCAGGCGGTGGGCGAGCAGGGCGTGCAGCCCCGGGTAATTGGTCAGCACTTCGAGGAAATTGCGCGCCGCGGGATCCCGGGCGAATACGCTGTTTATGTCTTCACGCAGACGGCTGAACATGAAGCGATCCTTGTCACGGGCCAGGCCGATAGTCGACCGCAGCGATGAATCGAGGGGGCAAACATTATTGGGGCGCGACCATCGCCCTGCAAGGTATGTGCAGGGCAAAGGTTACGCCCGGCTCAGTCAGCGCTCGCGGGCGCTCTTTTCCATGGCGGTGAGAATGCCGCGGAGAATGTTGATCTCCATGCGATCGGGGCGTGCACGCAGGTAAAGGCGGCGCAGCCGGGCCATCAACTGGCGAGGATTGTCGGGGTCGTGGAAATCGATGGCGATCAGGGCGCGTTCCATGTGCTCGAAAAAGCGCTCCAGGTCCGCATGGTCGGCCAGCGGACTGTCCCACTCGGTACCGAAGGGAGCGTTCGCCTGGCAGTCGCTCTCCTCCGGAGCCGATGCCAGCCAGGCCTGGCGGCACTCGTAGGCCAGCACCTGCACAGCGGCGGCCAGGTTCAGCGAACTGAACTCGGGATTGGTGGGAATGTGCACGTGACGATGGCAGCGCTGCAGCTCGGCGTTGGTCAGCCCAGTATCCTCGCGGCCGAAGACCAGCGCCACGCGGGCATTTTCATGACCCATTTCCACCCTCAGGCCCTCGCCGAGCTGGCGCGGTGTGAGCATCGGCCAGGGCAGGGTGCGCGAACGGGCGCTGGCGCCCACCGCCAGGGTAGTGTCTCCCAGCGCCGCGTCGAGCGTGTCGTAAACGTGAGCCCTGGCAAGAATCTCATCCGCTCCCGAGGCCCGTGAAATCGACTCGCTGCAATGCACCTCGCAACGTGGCGCCACCAGGGTCAGATCGCTTAGTCCCATGTTCTTCATGGCGCGGGCGGTGCCGCCGATGTTGCCGGGGTGGCTGGTGCCGACGAGTACGATGCGCAGTCGGTCGAGAGAGAAGGCAGAAGCGGGCATTTCTGGAAGCAGTCCGGGGTCGTTGACGATGAACCCGACAGTCTACCATGTGATGTGGCATGACGGCGGGTCAGGGCGATTTTCATGGCCCAGGTGGCGACTTTTTGTTAGCATGCCCGCCGTTCTTTAACAGTGACCGACTCCTCAAGGCCCGATCATGCATCCGATGGTCCAATTTGCGTTGCGCGCCGCGCGCAGCGCCGCTGAACAGTTCGTACGCATTCGTGAGCGCATCGAGACTGCGCATGAAGACCGCAACCTCGACGGCTTGCTGGAAGATACCGCGCGCAATGCCGAAACGCTGATCGTGCGTCAGCTGGCGCGGGGCTACCCCCAGCATGGCGTCTCCGGGCGTTTCACCCCGCATCGCGACGGCGAAGGCGAAGGCCGTGACATCGTTTGGAAGATCGAACCCTTCCATGGCTATTCCAATCTTGGCGTGGCCGGCAATGGGTTCGCCATTTCGCTGGTGTGCCTGGTCAAGGGGCGCCCCGAGCATGCCGTAGTGATCTGTCCGTTCAGCGACGACGAATACCTGGCCAGCCGCGGTCGCGGCGCCCAGCATAACGGCAAGCGCATCCGCGTGAGCAAGGCGACCAACGTCACCGGCATCCGCCTGGCGATGGGTTTGCCCGAAAGCTGGTTGCGCGCTCGCCACTTTCCGACCTACCTGCGTGTGCAGCAGCAGCTCGGTCCGCAGATAGAGACCGTGATCGCCACGGGTTGTCCGTTGCTGGACATCGCCGAAATGGCCGCCGGTCGCGCCGATGCGGTGCTGGTGCTGGGCCTCGAGGAGCAGGACAGCCTGATCGGTTCGCTGTTGCTCAAGGAAGCCGGCGCGCTGGTGGGCGGTCCCGACGGCAGCCCCAATGTCGGCCCCGAGAGCGATCTCATGGCCGCCGGCCCGCGCCTGTTCAAGGCATTGGTGCAGCAACTCAAGCCGCATATCGCAAGCTGAATCACCCCCGCCAGATGCACCACGCCCGCCCGGCAATGCCGGGCGGGCGTGGCGAGTTCGTCCAATATTCACTGTTCTAGTTTTAACGCACAGACTCCTTGCACCCGCGTCAGTCCCTCTGCCAGGTCTCGGCGAAGCGGGAGTCGCACGTTTCGTGGCGTCGCGCCCGCACCAGCCAGAAGCCCACCGCCCCGGCAATCACCAGCATGGCGCCGCAACCCGCCGCCAGCAGGTAGGCGCCGGTAACGGCGCTGTCGGCCACGCCGAAACGCCCGGCCAGCGCCGCCAGTGAGCCGGCGTATTGCCACCACAAAAAGGCCCCCACCGCGACGCCGGTTAGCATGGTGATCACGGCTACCTGACGGGTCACAGTCGCCCAGCTTCGCTCGTTGCGCACTGGAGGGCGGTGCAGGAAGGCGCGATAGTCGCGCTCCGCCTGGCTGACTTGGGTCAGTTGCGAGGCGATTGCAATGGCCACCAGCGCCGCGAGGGTACTCAGCACTACCGGGTGCAGGTAGACCGGCAGCGAGAGCCACTCGGCCTGCACCATCAGCGACAGGATCAGGTTGCCGACGAAGCCGACCGTCAGGCCCCAGCCGGCGCCGGCAGCGGTAATCCGCCGACTCCAGATGCTCAACAGGGCCACCGGCCCCCAGGAGGAGGCGAACAGTGTCGCAGCAAACCACACTACCGCCATCACCGCCGGCGGCTGGAAGAGTGCCAGCAACAGCGCCACCAGCCCGGCCGCCAGCACACCGATACGGCTCGCCCGCATGGCGCTGACCTCGCTGCGCGAGCCGGGCAGGATATCGTTGGCAAGGCTGAAGCCGATGATCGACAGGAAGGTCGAGCAGGAGGAGAGCCCGGCGGCGAACACGCCGGTGAGGATGGTTACCCCGAGCCAGCCCGGCAGCACGTTGAGCGCTGCCCACACCATGGCGCGCTCGCCATCGAGAGTCGGGTCGTAGAGGTTGATCGCCGCTCCGGTCATCATCATCAGCGCGTAGAAGATCGCCAGCACCACGGCAGTAAGCATGGCCGAGCGCATTACCACATGCTCATTGCGTGCCATCAGGTAGCGGCTCGATTGCCAGGGGCTGGCTGCCAGCACCGTGGCCCACACGAGCCCCAGCGTCAGTCCCCAGACGAGCGCTTCGCCAGGAGACGAGAAACTCGCGCCATCGCCCTCGGTCACGCCGTGCCACAGGGCAATGCCGGGCTTGTCGCTCTGCACCAGCAGCCCTTCGATCACCCCGGACCAGCCGCCGAGATCGCCGATGATGTAGAGCGAGCCTCCCACTGCAGCAAGGGAGAAGATCACGAACATCACGGTGTCCGTCAGCACCACGCCCTGTGAGCCGGAGTAGAGAATAAAGCCGGTATAGGTGAGCCACACCAGCACCAGCCCGCTCCAGTAGGGTAGTCCGGTGAGTTCCTCGAACATGATGCCGGCGCCCTGCATGACGCCCAGCAGGTAGGCGCCGAGCCCGAACACGGTGGTAAGCCCGGCGATCATCTGTACGCGCTTCGAGGCAAAGCGCTTGCCGAAGAATTCGGGCACCGTCAGTGCCTCGCTGCGACGTAGGTAGCGACCGAACACCAGCGCGCCGAGCAGGCAGCCGGCGGTGCTGATGGCGGCGAAGATCAGCATGACGAAGGGATAGCCTTGATAGGCAAACCCGGTCTCGCCCAGAAAGGCGCTGGTGCTCAGGTAGCTGGCGACCAGCGTGCCCAGAATCATTAGCGTGGGGGCGTTGCGCCCGGCGACCAGGTAGTCATCGAGATCCTTGACCCGGCGACCGGCCAGGTTGCCGATAATGAAATAGCCAATCAGACTGAGCACGATGGCTGCGGTATAGACCATGGCGGATTCCACCTATTGTTGGAGTTGCCGCCATGGTATGGGAAGAGGCGATAAGGATTGTCCTTATTTCGACGTGAAGTGAAGTTTATGCGACACGGATGGCAAAGCGCTTGGGGCCGCTGATGCCGGCGAGCACTTAGCCAGCCGGACCGATGACGTGCTTCACCTCCTGATAACTTGCCAGTCCCCACGTGCCGAGCTCCCTGCCAATGCCGCTGCGCTTGAAGCCGCCCCAGGCCGTTTGCGGCAAGACTAGCTGCTCACTGTTGTACCAGATGCTGCCGGCCTGCAACTGACGCCCGATGCGCTTGGCGCGAGCCGGGTCGCCGCTGACCACGGTCGCCGCCAGTCCGTAATCGCTGTCGTTGGCCAGGACGATGGCTTCCTGTTCGCTGGCCACGCTGCGCCCGCAGAGTACCGGGCCGAAGATCTCCTCGCGCCACAGGCGACTATCGGCAGGCACGTCACGGTAGAGCGTGGGAGCGACGAAGTAGCCTTGTTGGGGCAGGGGACGGTCACGGGCATCGCGAACCGCGGTCAGGCCCTCCTGTGCGGCGATGCCCAGATAGTGCTCTACCGCCTCCTTCTGGCGGGCACTGGTCAAGGGCCCTTGAGTCGTCGCTTCATCCAGTGGATCGCCTAGCACCAGCGCATCGATACGTCGGCCCAGCGCCTCATAGAGTGCGTCGGCCACGGCCTCGTGAACGATCAGCCGACTGGTGGCCGAACAGATCTGGCCGGCATTGAAGTAAATGCCCGCCATGACATGATCGGCGGCTTCCTCGATCTCGACATCGTCCATGACGATGATCGGCGACTTGCCGCCCAGCTCCAGGGAAATGCTCCGGCTGCCGTCGGCCACGGCCCGCATTACCACTTCGCCGACACGGTTGCTGCCGGTGAACGAGATCTTGTCGATGTGTCGATGGTGGGTCAGCGGTTCGCCGATGCCCTGGCCATCGCCATGCACCAGGTTGAACACACCAACGGGCAAATCGACCTCGACGGCGATCTCGGCCAGCGCCTGCTCGGGTAGCGGCGTCACCTCGGAGGGCTTGAACACCACTGTACAGCCGGCAGCCAGGGCGGGCGCCAGCTTCCAGGCGCTGGTCACCAAGGGGAAGTTCCACGGCGTGATCAGCCCGACCACACCGACCGGGTCGAAATAGCAACGCGCCTCGATGCCCGGCATGTCCACATCCACCGGCTGGCCCTGTCGAGAATCGAGCTGATGGGCCTGCTCGGCATAGTAGCGATAGCAGGCGATGGCATCGTCGAGGTCGATACCGGCCTCGGCGAGTGCCTTGCCATTATTGATCGAGGACAGGCGAATCAGCTCGTCACGACGTGCGTTCAGCGCATCGGCGAAGCCGTCCAGGTAAATGCCCCGCTGGGCTCCTGACAAGGCACGCCAGGCGGGCAGGGCACGACGCGCCGCCGCGACCGCGGCCTCTACATCGGCGCTATCGCCCGCCGTGACCTCGGCGATCACCGCTGCGCTGTAAGGGTTGGTGACCGGCAGGGTCCGGGTCGCCTGCGAAGCGACCCACTGGTTGTCGATGAATTGCTTGTCGAGACGTTGCATGGGCATTCCTTCAAGCGTCATGGTTGCGTAGCCACGCATCGATCATCGTGTGCAGTCGCTCGCCCGAGAAACTCGGGAAGTGACCGCCATGCACGACGCGTGCCGGCAATTGCCGCAGCCGGCGCAGGCTGGTGGCGTAATCGGTCAGATTGCTGTGCCAGGTATCCTCGATGAGCGGCCCGTCGTAGATCACGTCCCCCGAGATGAGCGTGGCGGTGGCAGCTTCCCAAAGGGCGATGCCGCCCGGCGAGTGGCCGGGCGTATGGACGACCTCGAATTGCCGGTCGCCCAGATCGATCGTCTCGCCGTCCTCGAGCGTGACGATCCGGCGCGGCGGCGCAATGCGGTAGGTGTGGTACTCGAACGGCGCCGGCGGCAGCGCCTCGAACATGGCATCGTCGAGAAACCCTTCGGCCAGGGTGCGTTCCCGGTCCGGCGAGGCCAGGATATCTTCTTCGTCGGCATGCACGTGACAGGTGTCGAACTCGCAGGCCGCGCCGATGTGATCGAAATGCGTGTGGCTGGCCACGGCCACCAGATCGCGCTCGGCGACCAGTGGTACATGGCGACGCAGCGGCACGGCGCCGAGACCGAAATCGACCATCAAGTCCCGCTCGCGCCCCCGTACGTGCCATATGTCGCAGCGGTAGAACGGGCGGATCCACGGCTCGTCGATCCGCGTGACGCCATCCGCAAGCGGCGTGGTGCGATACCACTGGTCGGCAGCGATGCGCAGCAGGCTCATGCCACGGCCCTGCCCGCACGGCGTGAGACGTGGCTGGCCACGAAGTAGAGCGCGCCGGTGATCACGAAGACCGGCAGCGAGGCGCCGAAATCGAGCGGCGCCACCCAGTTCCAGTAGTAGGCCAGGGCGGCGCCGACCCCGTAGCTGACGAAGGCGACCGGATTGACCCTGGGCAAGGCGTCGGTATGGCCGAGCAGCTGATCGGCGCTGTAGCGCTCGCGACCGAGCAGGAAGTAGTCGACGATCATCAGCGAGAAGGCGGGGATGAACACGCTGCCGATGATCAGCAGAAAGGTCTGGAACTGATCGAGGATGCCGGGAATCAGGGAACCCACGACCGAGATCACGCCGATCACCAGCGCCGGTTTCCAGAACGGTGTGCGCGGCGCGGTGCTCATGTAGGAGAGCGTGGCGCTATAGACGCACATCACATTGGTGGTCAGTACCGAGAAGAAAATCACCAGCGCCGCCGGCAGACCGAAGCCGAAGCCGCTCAGCAGTTGGGTCGGGTCGTAAGTCTGCGGAAAGCCGATGGCCACCGACAGCGCCGAGACGCCGGCACCCAGGCCCATGGCGATGAGCGTGGCCGTGACATAGCCGCCCCAGGTGCCGACCACCGCTGCTCGCAGGCTCTTGCAGTGGCGGTTGTAGTCCGCCGCCAGGGGAATCCACGAGAATGCGGTGGCGATGACGATATCGAAGGCCACACCGGCGCCCAGCCCCCCGCGCGCCTCCATCTCGACGATGCTCGGCAGGTCGTAGTTGGAGGCCAGTGCAAACACCACGACACCCGACAAGGCCAGCATCAATACCGCAGCGAGCTTCTCGGCGGTCTCGATCCCCAGGTGGCCGCGCAGAGCGATCAATACGACCAGGCCTTCGCAGATCACCGTGAACAGCGCCACGTTGGAGTACCCGGTCAGGCTCTGCACGGCATAATCCAGGCTCATCCCGGCCAGCAGGGCCTGGATCCAGCTCCACGCCACCAGCGCCAGCAGATTGACCCAGGCAGGGAAGGCGGCCCCCAGCCGGCCGAACGTACCGCGTGCCAGCACCATGGTCGTCATGCCGGTCTGCTGACCCATCACGCCGATCAATACCAGCGGCACGATGCCGATGGCCGAGCCCAGCAGCACCAGCGTCATTGCATGCAGGAAAGCCAGGTCCGGCGCCAGGAACATGCCGGTGAGGATCGTCGTGACCACCACGTTGGCGCCCAGCCACAGGGCGAACGTGCCGGGCAACCCCAGGCTGCGCTCATGGGTGACGGCGTCCAGGGTGTCCTGGCCGAAGGCCGAGGGTGTCTTTGCAGTGTCCATTGTTGTTTTCCCTTGTGATTGTAAAAGGAGTCAGGGCGTTGCGCTGAGCGAGGCTTGCCAGGCCGACGCATCGATCTCGATCAGGCAGGGCGCCGAGGCCGGCCGCGAGGCCAGCGCCCGTGCCAGGTCGGCGGGCGTTGCAACACGCTGTGCGGCACAGCCGAAGCCGGCGGCAAGCTGCTGAAAATCCGGGGCCTGGATATCCACACCCAGGCGGGCCACACCGTGAGCATCCATGTAGCGGCGGATCTCCTCGTAACCGGCGTTGTGCCAGAGCGCGATCACCACCGGCAGGCGTTCCTCCACGGCGGTGGCGAGTTCGCTGAGGGTGAACATCACCCCACCGTCGCCGACCAAGGCGACCACAGGCAGGTCGGGCCGAGCGAGTTGCGCCCCGAGGGCCGCCGGCAAGCCATAACCGAGCGTGCCGTAGCCGGTCGAGGCATTGAAATAGCGCCGTGGCTCGGGCTGCGAGGCCAGGTGATTGCCGGCATATACCGGGGCGGTGGAGTCGCCGACGAGGATGGCGTCGGGCAAGTGGTCGGCCAACGTGGCATAGAGCGGCACGAACGGCAGGAAACCCGGGTCGCTCTCCAGTGCCAACGCTTCCCGGACGGCTCGGCTGCGTTGGGCGCCGTCGCGGGATAGCGCGTCGGGGAAGCGCTCGAGCAGCATGGCCAGGGCTCGCCCCGCGTCGCCAACCAGGCCCAGTGCGGTCATCTGGTTGCGCGCCAGTTGCTCGGGATCGATATCGATACGGATCAGCCGGCCCTCGAGGACGAAGCCGTCATCGAACACCACGTCATAGTCGGTCTCGCCGAGTTCGGTGCCCACCGCGAGGATCACATCCGCCTCGCGTGCCAGTTGCCGCACGGCAGGCAGCGAGGTGTTCGAGCCGATGTCCAGCGGATGGTTGCGCCCCAACAACCCTTTGGCGTTGATGGTGGTGGCGCACGGTGCATCCAGCCGCTCGACTAGGACACGGGCCGCATCGGGGGCGTCGACACAGCCGCCACCGAGCAGGACCAGGGGCCGCTCGGCGTCGTGCAGCCACTCGGCGGCCTTGGCGATTCCCTCTGGGTCGGGCGTGGAACGATACAGATGGGGAGCCTGCCAGGACGCAGGCGGTGTCGCCGGAGCATCGAAAAGATCGATGGGAATCTCTATGTGCACCGGGCCCGGTCGCGCCGAGGAGAACACCGCAAAGGCCCGGGCCAGCACTTCCGGCAGGGCATCCGGATCGAGCAGGGTGTGACTGAAGCGCGACACGCCGGCCAGGGTCTGCTGCTGACTGGGCAGCTCGTGCAGCCGGCCCTGGCCACGTCCCAGGGTGTCACGCCGGTTGACGCTGGAGATCACCAGCATCGGTACCGAGTCGGCCAGCGCCTGACCCATGGCGGTAGCGATATTGGTCATGCCCGGTCCGGTAATGATCAGGCACACGCCTGGCTTGCCGCTGGCGCGAGCGTAGCCGTCGGCCATGAAGCCGGCGCCCTGTTCGTGGCGCGGAGTGACATGACGGATGGCCTGACCTTCCAGGCCGCGATAGAGCGCCACGGTATGCACGCCGGGAATCCCGAACACGGTGTCGACGTGGTAGCGCTCGTGCAGCAGACGGATCAGCAGTTCGGCACAGGTCATGGCAGCCTCAGAACACGAAGACATGGGCGATGAAAGCAATGATCGGTAGCGTGATCGCCGTGCGCAGCAGAAAGATCACCACCAGTTCCCAGAGCTTGAGCGGGATCTTGGATTTCAGCAGCAGTGCGCCGATCTCCGACATGTAGATCAACTGGGTCAACGATAGGCAGGCGATCACGAAACGCGTCAGTTCGCTCTCGATGTTGGTGGCCAGTACGGCGGGCAGGAACATGTCGGCAAACCCCACCAGCGTGGCCGGGGCGGCGGCGGACGCCTCGGGGATGCGCAGCCATTCGAGGACCGGCACCATCGGATACGACAACCAGGTGAACAGCGGTGTGAACTCGGCGAGGATCAGCGCCACGGTACCGATGGCGATGACCAGGGGCAGCAGGCCGAGAAAGATGTCGGCAACGTTGAGGGCGGCATGGCGCGCAAGCTGCCGCGGCCCTGGGGCCTGTTCGGCTCGGGCGACGGCCTGGCCGAGACTGAAGCGCAGGATGCCTTGGTTGCCGGTGAACTCTTCCTCGAGCCGGCAACCCACCGGTTCGTAGTAGGTATCCGGCTTGCGCGACAGCGGCGGCAGGCGCGGCACGATCACCGCAGCGATCAGTCCGGCTACCACCACGGTGAGATAGAACGGAATGAACAGATGGTTGATGCCGATGAAACTAGTCACCAGTAGGGCGAAGGCGATCGATACGATGGAAAAGTTGGTGGCGATGACCGAAGCCTCGCGGCGATTGTAGTAACCCTGTTCGTATTGCTGGGTAGTGATCAGCACGCCCACCGTGCCCGATCCCATCCACGATGCCGTGGCGTCGATGGCGCTGCGTCCGGGCAGGCCGAAGATCAGGCGAAACGGCTTGCGCACCAGGCTGCCGATGAACTCCATGAAGCCGAAATCGACCAGGAAGGGCAGCAGCAGAGCGGCAAAGAAGAAGAACGTCAGCAATACCGGAGCGAGGTCGTTGAGCATGACGCCACCGGTGAAATCGGCGATGACGAATTGCGGCCCGACCTGGAAATAGGTCATCAGAGCAAACAATGCGCCCAGGATACGCATGCCGAACCATAGTGGGGCGACGTCGAATAGCTCCTTCATGGCGCGCTGTCGCCCCCAGCGGGGATTGCCGAACTTCACCCAGGCAGTGAGCAGCACGGACAGACACAGCACAACGACCGCGATGGCAGGCAGGGCATCACCAAGCAGTGCCTTGAGCCCATCCGCCAGCAGGCCCATGCCGATATTGATGGTATCGCCTATCGAAAACGGCACCAGAAACATGCCGACGCCGATCAGCGAGGGAATCAGGAACTTGATCAGGCCTTGGCGGCTGAGTTTTCCGCCATTGGCTGCGCGAGGGGGCGTCGCGTCGAGAGGAGAAGACATAAAAACACCATTGTTCTTGTCGAAGCGTAAATGGCCAAAGCGCCGGTCTCTCTTCGACCGGCGCCAACGTCCGGGGCGTTAACTTCTGCGTTGAACTCCCGGCAGGATGCACAGCATTTCGTAGAGCAGGTTGGCGCCGACCACGGCGGTATTGCCGCTGGGGTCGTAGGGCGGGGCCACCTCGACCAGATCGCCGCCGACGATGTCCAGTCCCCAGGCGCCACGAATGATTTCCAGCCCCTGCGGCACGGTTAGCCCGGCAACTTCCGCCGTGCCGGTGCCCGGCGCATAAGCCGGATCGAGCGAATCGATATCGAAACTGATATAGACCGGCCCCTCGCCGAGTTGGGCGCGGACCTCGTCCATCAGCGGCGTCAGCGACTTGTGCCAGCATTCTTCGGCGGGTACCACGCGGAATCCCTGTTCGCGGCTCCAGTCGAAGTCGTCTGCGGCGTATCCCGTGCCGCGCAAACCGATCTGTACCACACGATCGCCATCGAGCAGGCCTTCCTCGACGGCACGGCGGAACGGCGTACCGTGGGCGATGGCTTCACCGAACATATGCTCGTTGATGTCGGCATGAGCATCGACATGGATCAGCCCGACCTTGCCGTACTTGCGCTTCATGGCGCGCAGTATCGGCAGGGCGATGGTGTGATCGCCACCCAGCGTCAGCGGGCGGGTGCCGTGAGAAAGCACCTCGTTGTAGAAGGCTTCGATGATGTCGACGCTTTTCTGCAGATTGAAGGTATTGATCGGTACGTCGCCGATATCCGCCACCTGGATGCTGTCGAAGGGAGCGGCACGTGTCGCCATGTTGTAAGGGCGCAGCATGCGCGATTCATCGCGGATCTGACGCGGGCCGAGGCGAGCGCCGGGACGGTTGGAGGTACCGATGTCCAGCGGCACGCCGATGAAGGCGGCATCCAGGCCTTGAGCGGTCTGCTGGGTGGGCAGTCGCATCATGGTGGCCGGCCCGCCGAAGCGCGGCATCTCGTTGCCGCCAAGCGGTTGGTTGAAGCGGGAGGGGGTGTCGGTCATGGGGGCTCCGGAAGCGGTTGTTATATATCCTGCCTGACTGATTCCAAGCAGGAAGTGTGCCAACTGCTAATGCCCTGATATGTGGGATGTTCCCTGGGCGTTTGATTCAAAGGTGAATCGTTTTAGGCGCATGGATGATGCGCTGACGAATCGTGATACGATTTTGCATCGCCTGATTGCCGGAATGCCCATGGACATCGATGCCGCTATCCTCCGAACTGTCGTCGACACGGCGCACGACCATCTGTTCATTGCCGCCGCCGATGGCCGCATCCTGCATGTCAGTCCGGGGTGTGCGGCTGTCTACGGCTTGAGCCGCGAAGAACTCAGGGCCAGTACCGTCCATGATCTCGTGGCCCAGGGCGTTCTTCGCCCCTCAGTCACCGAAGAGGTGTTGCGTACCCGGCGCCCGGCGCAGTTGATGCAGCAGACGGGAACCGGGCGGCGTGTGATCGCCGAGGCCTACCCGGTGTTCGTCGACGGGGAGTTGGTGCGCGTGGTGTCGCGCTCGATGGACCTGACCGATGTACAACTGCTGCAGGATGAGTACACGCTGCTCCAGCAGCGCTTCAGCGAGCATCTCAAACGTGGCGCTGAAGCCTCACTGGGGGACGAGCTGTCCCTGGACTCGCTACAGGTGCGTAGCGACGTGATGCGCGAGATTGCGCTGCTGCTCAAGCGCGTTGCGCCGAGCGATGCCACGGTGCTGATGCTCGGTGAGTCGGGGGTCGGCAAGACGGCCTTTGCCCGCCAGTTGCACCGCTGGAGCCGGCGCGGCAAGGGGCCGTTCATCGACGTCAATTGCGCAGCGATACCCGAGTCGTTGTTCGAGTCCGAGATGTTCGGCTATCAGCCTGGGGCATTCAGCGGTGCCGCCCGTCAGGGCAAGGCGGGAGTGCTGGAGATGGCCGACGGCGGCACGCTGTTTCTTGACGAGGTCGCCGAGCTGCCGCTGGTCATGCAGACCAAGCTGCTCAAGGTCATCCAGGACGGCTACCTGACCCGCCTGGGCGACACCCAGCCTCGGCGGGTCGACTTCCGGCTGGTCGTGGCCACCAACCAGAACCTGGCGCACCGCGTCGAAAGCGGCGAATTTCGCCTCGACCTTTACTATCGTCTCAATGTCATTCCCGTCACCCTGCCCCCGTTGCGCGAGCGACGCGAGGACATTCCCGCCCTCGTCGAACTGCAACTCGACCGGCTCAATCAGCGCTACGATCAGACCAAGGTGCTGCATCCGTCGTTGTGGGCCGAGTTGATGGGTCGCGATTGGCCGGGCAACGTACGCGAACTCGAGAACTGGCTGGAGCGTGCCTGGCTGGCGGCACCGGGCGGAGTCATCGGCGCACCGGGGGAGGAGGGGCATGCGGCATTGCCGACGCCTCGCGTGAACGTGGATGGCGATGGCGCCGTGCTGAGCGAAGGACAGACCCTGCGACAGGCCATGGACGATTACGAGGCGCGGATCCTGGCCTCGCTGTGCATGACGGCGCGCAGCACCTACGAGATGGCCGTGCGGCTGGGAATCAGCCAGCCCAGCGTCGTGCGCAAGTTGCGCAAGCACGGCTTGCGCTGTGAAGGGCGCAGTTAACCCCCAACGAAAGCACCCCGCCGAGGCGGGGTGCGAGGGTGCGAGAGGGCAGCGCGGTTGCCGTATCAGGGCAGCTCTTCCTCTTCGACATTTTCCTTCTTCGCCGGGATCAGGTCCTCGCGCTGCAGCTTGAGCACGATCAGCAGCGCCGAGGCCACATACACCGAGGAGAACGTCCCGACACCCACCCCGACGATCAGGGCCAGAGCGAAGTTGTGAATCATGTCGCCACCCAGCAGCAGCAGGGCGAGTAGTACCAGCAGCGTGGTGCCCGACGTCGCCAGGGTGCGTGACAGCGTCTGGTTGATGGCGTCGTTGAAGATCGCCGCCATGTCGTCGGTGCGTGACTTGCGAATGTTCTCGCGAATCCGGTCGTAGACGATGATGGTGTCGTTCAGCGAGTAACCGATGACCGCCAGGATCGCCGCCAGGACCGTCAGGTCGAAGTCGATTTGAAACAGCGAGAACACGCCGAGCACGATGATCACGTCGTGGACCAGGGCCAGCAGCGCGCCGAAGGCGAACTTGTACTGAAAGCGAAAGGCCACGTAGAGCATCACCACGCCGAGCGCGACCAGCATGCCCAGGCCGCTCTGGTCGCGCAACTGGCCACCGACTTGGGCGCCGACGAATTCGGCACGCACCAGGTCGACGCTCTCGCCGGTCTGGCTCAACACCTGGGTGACCTGCTGCCCGACGTTGGGGTCGAAGGCCTGCTGTAGGCGCACCAGCACCTCATTGGCGCTGCCAAAGGTCTGCACCGAGACGTCCTGGAAGCCTGCGCTTTCCAGGGCCTGACGCACGGCATCCAGGGCCGGCGCAGCGGCATAGCGGACTTCCACCAGCGTTCCCCCGGTAAAATCCAGACCCAGATTCAACTGCTGGAAGAGCAGTGTGATGATGGAAACGAGCAGCAGCACGCCGGAGCCGATGAAGGCCAGGCGGCGTTTGCCCATGAAATCGAACTGTCGCATCGCGTTGCCCCTTCAGATCCAGAGTTTCTTCACCGGCTTGCCGCCGACAGTCAGGTTGACGATGGCACGCGACACCATGATGGCCGTGAACATCGACGTCAGGATGCCCAGCGACAGCGTCACGGCGAAGCCTTTCACCGGCCCGGTGCCGATCGAGAACAGGATTACCGCAACCAGCAGGGTCGTGATGTTACCGTCGACGATCGAGGTGAATGCGCGTTCGTAGCCGGCATGGATGGCCTGTTGGATCGGCATCTTGGCGCGTATCTCCTCGCGGATGCGTTCGAAGATCAGCACGTTGGCATCCACCGCCATGCCCAACGTCAGTACGATACCGGCAATGCCCGGCAGCGTCAGCGTGGCGCCCAGCATCGACAGGGCGGCAATCAACAGGATCAGGTTGGTCGCCAGCGCCAGGTTGGCCACGACGCCGAATGCCTTGTAGCGCACCAGCATGAACAGCACGACCAGTAGCATGCCGATCTCCACCGACAGGATGCCCTGCTCGATGTTGGCCTTGCCCAGGCTCGGGCCGATGGTGCGTTCGGCGACGAAGTAGATCGGCGCCGCCAGCGAGCCGGAACGCAGCAGCAGAGCCAGTTCCTCGGCCTCGGTGGGCGAGTCCAGCCCGGTGATACGGAAGCTGTTGCCCAGTGCGCTCTGGATGGTCGCCAGGCTGATGATGCCGCGCTCGGTGTAGGGCACGCGCTGCTCGACCATCTCGCCATCTTCCATGACCATCCGCGTGCGCGTCTGGTTGTCGATGTAGATCACCGCCATGCCACGCCCGATGTTGCTGCGCGTGGCGCGGTTCATCAGCGTGCCGCCAGTGCCGTCGAGGTTGATGTTGACCTGCGGGCGGCCGTTCTCGTCGAAGCTGCGGCTGGCGCTGGAGACGCTGTCGCCGGTGATGATGACGTCGCGCATCACCTCGGCGGTGCGGTCCTCATTGTTGCGGAACGCAATGGTCTCGGTCTCGTTTTCCGGGGTGTCGGGGCGCGCGGCGAGACGGAATTCCAGATTGGCGGTGGCGCCTACCACACGCTTGGCCGCGGCAGTGTCCTGCACGCCGGGCAACTCGACGACGATACGGTTGGGCCCCTGGCGCTGGACCAGCGGCTCGGCCACGCCGAGTTCGTTGACGCGATTGCGCAGCGTGGTCAGGTTCTGGTTGATCGCGTAATCCTGGATCTCGTTGACCTGCTGCTCGGTCAGGGTCATCGCCAGCACGGCGCCGCGACCGCCGTCACGGTTCTCGTACTGGAAATTCGGGAATTCGCGGCTGATGATCTCGCGAGCCTGGCTGCGATCTTCCTCGTTGGCCAGGGTAATCGTCAGGGTGCGGCCCTCGACCGTAGTGTCGCGGTAGCGGATGCGCTCGTCGCGCAGGCTCTCGCGGATCGCACTGGCGTTGACCTCGAGGCGCTGGGTGAGGGCGGCTTCCATGTCGACTTCGAGGGCGAAATGTACGCCGCCGCGCAGGTCGAGCCCCAGGTTCATCGGCGAGGCGCCCAGACTCTCCAGCCAGGCCGGGGTCGACTCGGCGAGGTTGAGTGCCACGGTATAATCTTCGCCCAGCACCTGATTGACGATATCGCGGGCGGCGAGCTGCTGGTCGGCGTTCTGCAGGCGAATCAGCGTGCCGCTGGGTTCCTGCTCGATACGCTTGATATCGATGCCGGCCTCGTCGAGTTCGCTGCGCAGGCGTTCGAGCTGTCTTTCGTCCAGGGAGACGTCGCTACGTGCACTGCCGATCTGGACTGCCGGGTCCTCGGGGAAAAGGTTGGGGAGTGCGTAGATCAGACCGACGACGAGAACGATAAGTATCAGCAGATACTTCCACAGGGGATAACGGTTGAGCATGGAAGCCCTGTCCTTGTTGCTGATGCAGAAAATACGCTGCCGGCAGGTGGCCGGCAGCGAGGGGGATCAGATGGACTTCAAGGTGCCTTTGGGCAGGACCGCAGCGACGGCGTTCTTTTGCACGTTGACTTCGGTGCCTTCGGCGATTTCCATGGCGATGAACTCATCGCTCACCTTGGTAACGCGCCCGACCAGGCCGCCACCGATGACGATCTCATCGCCCTTGGACAGGCCGTTGATCAGTTGCTTGTGCTGCTTGGCACGCTTGGACTGCGGGCGCCACAGCAGGAAATAGAAGATCAGCACGAAGCCGACCAGCATGATGATCTGGGCCATGCCGCCGCCCGCAGGCGCGCCACCTTCGGCATGCGCCTGGGAAATGAAGAAATCCAGCATGTGTTGTCGTCTCCTGGACAAGTGAAGAAAGTTGCAGAGATTTGGCTGGGCGCCATGCGTCCAGCCGGTAAACGGGTCTTCCTGACCGTTCAGCGGGGCTCGTCGGGTATCGGCAAGCCGCGTTGCGCATAGAACGTTTCCACGAAGTTCGCCAATGTACCCGCTTCGATAGCACCGCGCAAACCGGCCATGACGCGCTGGTAATAGCGCAGATTATGGATGGTGTTGAGCATCGAACCGAGCATCTCGCCGCAACGGTCGAGGTGATGCAGGTAACTGCGCGAGAAATGCTGGCAGGTATAGCAGTCGCAGCCTTCCTCGAGGGGGCGTGTGTCGTGGCGGTGCTTGGCGTTGCGGATCTTGACCGTGCCCTCGGCAGTGAACAGGTGGCCGTTTCTGGCGTTGCGGGTCGGCATCACGCAGTCGAACATGTCGACGCCACGACGCACGCCTTCGACCAAATCTTCGGGCTTGCCGACACCCATCAGGTAGCGCGGTTTTTCATCCGGCATCCAGGTCGGCAGGTAATCGAGCACCTTGATCATCTCTTCCTTGGGCTCGCCAACCGACAGGCCGCCGATGGCCAGGCCGTCGAAGCCGATCTCCTGCAGGCCTTCCAGCGAACGCTTGCGCAGTTCGGGATACATGCCGCCCTGGATGATGCCGAACAGGGCCGAGGGGGAGTCGCCGTGAGCGATACGCGAGCGCTTGGCCCAGCGCAGCGACAGTTCCATCGACTTGCGCGCCTCGTCCTCGCTGGCCGGGTAGGGCGTGCATTCGTCGAAGATCATCACGATATCGGAGCCCAGCGAGCGCTGCACGGCCATCGATTCCTCGGGGCCCATGAATACCTTGGCGCCATCGACCGGCGAGCGGAAATGCACCCCCTCTTCGGTGATCTTGCGCATCGCGCCCAGCGAAAAGACCTGGAAGCCACCGGAGTCGGTGAGAATCGGCTTGTCCCACTGGGCGAAGTCGTGCAGGTCGCCGTGGGCTTCGATCACTTCCGTGCCGGGACGCAGCCACAGATGAAAGGTGTTGCCGAGAATGATCTCGGCACCAATATCCTTGACGCTCTGTGGCGTCATGCCCTTGACGGTGCCGTAGGTGCCCACCGGCATGAATGCAGGGGTTTCCACCGTGCCGCGGGGGAAGGTCAGCCGGCCTCGACGGGCGCGCCCGTCACTGGCCAGGCGCTCGAACTTCATGAAGCATTCGTTACGCATCGGGGTCTCGAAAATCAGGAAAGCGTGGGCGTGCGTGTCAGGAACATGGCATCGCCGTAACTGAAGAAGCGGTAGCGCTCGTCAACGGCTTCGCGATAGGCGCGCATCAGCGTGTCGTAGCCGGCAAACGACGACACCAACATCATCAACGTCGATTCCGGCAGGTGGAAGTTGGTAATCAGGGCATCGACGCAGCGCCATTCGTAGCCGGGATAGATGAAGATATCGGTCTCGCCGCGAAACGGGGCGATCTCGCCGTCGCCACTCTTCAGACAGGCGCTTTCCAGGCAGCGTACGCTGGTGGTGCCCACTGCGACGACCCGGTTGCCGCGTGCCCGGGCGGTACGCACCTGCTCGCTGACGGTCTCGTCGACTTCGATCCACTCGCTGTGCATGTGATGCTCGCGGATATCGTCGACGCGCACCGGCTGGAAAGTGCCGGCACCGACATGCAGTGTGACGAAGGCCGTTTCGATACCGCGCTCGCGCATGGCATCCATCAGCGGCTCATCGAAGTGCAGGCCGGCGGTGGGAGCGGCCACGGCGCCGTCGCGGCGGGCATAGACGGTCTGGTAGCGGTTGCGGTCGGCCAATTCGTCTTCGCGGGTGATATATGGCGGCAAAGGCATGTGACCATGGCGCTCGAGCAGTTCGATCAGTGGCGTCTCGCCGAGAAAGCGCAGCTCGAAAAGAGCATCCCGCCGGCCTTCGACAACGGCGCGGACATCGCCTTCGAAAATCAGCTCGGTGCCCGGCTTGGGCGACTTGCTGGCGCGAATATGGGCCAAGCCGCGATGCGCGTCCAGGGGCCGCTCGAGCAGCATTTCGATTCGTCCGCCGCTGGCCTTTTGGCCATGTAACCGTGCGGGGATGACCCGTGTATCGTTGAACACCACCAGATCACCGGGCGCAAGCAGGTCCAGCAGGTCGGGAAAACGGCGATGCGCGAGCTCGCCACTTGCGCCGTCCACACACAGCAGGCGACAGTCGCTGCGCTGTTCGCTGGGATAGCGGGCAATCAGCTCGTCGGGAAGGTCGTAGTGAAAATCGGCACGCTGCATGGATGAAGAAAGGCCAGAGCTTATGAATGTTGCATCGACGGTCCGCTCACTGCTGGACCGTTTGGACAGGGCGCCTATGATAGCCGAGCAGGACGATGAAGTCAGTCCGCCATTGACGTTACGATCCAGCTCCGTATAATGCGACTCCGCTGCCGGTGTGGCGGAATTGGTAGACGCAGCGGATTCAAAATCCGCCGCTAGCGATAGCGTGTCGGTTCGAGTCCGACCACCGGCACCACTTCCAAATCAGTTGCTTAGCTTCGTTTTCCTCCCTCTAGTTTCAGCCTCGTTTAGTGCTTGGTCGCAATTTGGTCGCAGAAGGCCGCATTCAGGTTGGGCAACCGAGTCCCGATGTCATCCAGGCCAGCATCGAACATATGCGCGTAGCGACTCGTCACGATCAGGCTCGAGTGGCCCAGTAGATCCTCTTTACTGCTGAATTCCGTCGAACGTTGGTTGCCGCTTACGGTTCGACCTGGTTGCTTAGGTTCATTGCCCGGCTGTATGACCAGTTCGACCGCTATCGAAGCGCGCTTGCGCCAAACGCCCCGATGAACGCCTCGAGGAGAAGCCCTTCCTGCTGAGAGTGCATATCTATCATATCGCTCACAATCGGAACCCGAGACAATCACACCCTCGGTTTAAGCCAAGCATTTTTGCTCGAGCCGTATCGATTGCCTTGAAACTATGAAAAACCCGGTCATGGGATGCCAGACCGGGTGTGTTTATTAAGCTATCATTAGCCGCTTTCCGGCTTCAAAACTCTTCCCATTCCTCAGCTTGGCTCTGGCGCGCGAGGGCTGCCTTAGAAACCGGCAGGTTGGGCATGGCGGCTGGCGCGGTCCGAGACTGTAATGCTGGAACCGGGCCACCTTTCATGTCGGCTACCTCGTCACCCAATACGAACGAGTTGATTAAGCGGCTGAGTCGCTGCGCATGCTCCCGCATCTCGTTGGCCGCAGAAGAGGATTGCTGAACCATGGCTGCATTCTGCTGGGTCATGGTGTCCATTTCTGCCACGGCCGTATTGATCTGACCGATGCCGCTGCTTTGTTCCTTGGCCCCCGCGCTGATCTCGGCGATGACATCGGTAACCCGGGCCACACTCGCAACGATGTCATGCATGGTTTGACCCGCCGACCTGACGAGTTCGGCCCCGGAACGTGTATGGGACGAGGAGGCGTCGATCAGCTCACGGATCTCGCGGGAAGCTTCGCTAGAGCGGCTGGCCAGGGTACGGACCTCCTGAGCAACGACGGCAAAGCCTCGGCCGTGCTCGCCGGCACGCGCCGCTTCGACAGAGGCGTTCAACGCCAGAATGTTGGTCTGGAAAGCGATTGAGTCGATCATGGTGATGATATCGCTGATTTTCGCCGCCGAGGCGTTGATGTCATCCATCGTCTTCTCGACTTGTGTCATGGCCGTTTCGCCCTGGCGGGCCACGTCGGCCGTCGACTGCACTAGCTGATTGGCTTGCTGGGCAGACTCGGCGCTGTGGTTGACCGTCGAGGTGATTTCCTCCATAGACGCCGATGTTTCCTGTAGATTGGCCGCAGCTTGATCGGTACGTGACGCCAGTTCTTCACTGCTCTGGGCAATTTCGCCGGCAGCCCGGTTCACGCTTCGTGTGCTGGTGCGGACTTCACGCAGGGTGTTTTGCATGCGCTCGACGAAGGCGTTGAACTGATTGGCCAGCTCGCCGACCTCGTCCTTGCTGTCGGCATGCAAACGGCGAGTCAGGTCACCCTTACCCCTGGCAATGTCCTTCATAGCCTCGGCAATGCGGCGAATCGGGAGGATGGCACGGCGCACAAGGAAGGCGGCCACGATGGCAACACCGGCAAACATGACGATACCGATCAGTACCGATGACCAGATTGACTGACCAAGTTCCTTGGCGGCCAAGGCTTCGGCATCGGCCATGGCGGCGTCGATATCGGTGACATAAACCCCGGCTCCCATGACCCAGCCCCATTTCTCGATGCCGGCTGCGTACGAGAATTTGGGTTCTACTTGGCCCGTGCCTGGGTGCGGCCAGCCGTACTGGTAAAAACCGCTTCCGTTTTGGGCAATCTGGATCATGTCACGGACCAGGTATTTTCCGTTGGGATCCTGTTTGTCGAGCATGGCGGTGCCTTCCATTTGTGGCTGGTGGGGCAGGACCAGGTTGGTGCCGTCATAGTCATAGACGAAGACGTAGTTGTCACCTTCGAACCGCAGGTTACGCAGCACGTCACGAGCACGTTGTTGGGCAACGGCATCATCGGGGCCGGCTTGCGCCACGATCGGGCTGATCGCTGACATGGCTGTCTCGATCACGTTGCGCACTGAGCCTTTGCGCGCTTCGATCAACATGGCCCGCTGCTCGGCCAGATTGGTCCGGTTGTCTTCCATGCGCTCAAAGAGTGACAAGCTAACGAGGGAGCCGGTCACCAGCAGCAGTGGCACTAATGTCAGCAGCAGAATTTTGGTTTGCAGGTTGAAGGATATTCGTCTTTTGGTGGCCGTCTTCGTCACAGGGGGGAGCTCCAGATTATTATCGTCGGGAGCTAGATATCGGCGGGCCGAGTGGGAGCTATAGCCTCATTGGGCGAGAAAGTTGTCAGACCAGTGCCTAGGCAGCCCAAGCGCTGTAGATAGCGAGCATCTTGCGCTAGCTTAAAAGCTTTAACAAAGTGTAGCGCCTTTTGCGGAATATGATGATTGTATAGCCATAAGCAGCGTTTTATCACCTGTTTTATTTCGTTTCTCGACTCGTATCGCCGAATTGAAAGCACATCGCTAAATGCTGTCATTGAAACGTTCCATCCTTTTCGTCTGAGTCACTCCCGGCTTGATCAGTCGGTGTTCAATGCATGCGACTAAGGCACCCCTGCTCAAGAGGATGGTTGCCACTGGGTTCTACGTAGGTGTCTGAATTAATTCAACCATTACAGCTTTCATGACTATTTATGAAACGAGAATAGGAGGGGAGATATTTATCTCCCCCTTGTATTTATGACTTAACTGCAGTCACTACTAATTCCAGCAAGACATTCTCCCCTAAGTCAGCTACACCGAGCGTGGCTCTAGATGGTAAATTCTCTGGCGCAAACCACCCGGTCCAGACATCATTCATACCTTTCTTTAGACCAAGGTCGGAAACATAAGCGGTTGCCGATACGATATTTTTTTTGTCAGTACCGGATTCGGCTAGGTAAGTTTCCAGTTTATCCAGCACTTGTTTCGTCTGGCCGGCCATGTCTAATGTTAAGTCATCGGCAATGATACCTCCGAAAAATACGAATCCGTTAGCTTCGACGGCACGATGCATAATGGGAGTACGGATATAGCGTTGGATCATGGAGTATCTCCAAATTGCCCGAGAGGGCGTTAGTTGTCCTGTCCGATCTACCGATAATAGGTAGGAGGATACAGGGCTAGCATTCAACTAGGTATTCAGGCGTCTTGAAAACGCGTAATAGAAAATGGTGTGATAGGTAGACTTGGCTCGGCTTGATTCACCAAGTCGGCAACTATTTCTCCTGTGATGGCGCCTAGTTGATATCCATGCGCAGAAAAGCCAAAGACGTGAATAACATTATCGTGTGTATGGCTCCTGCTAAGCACGGGGATCTGATCAGGCATGACTGCCTCCACACCGGCCCAAGTGCGAACGATGCGAGCCTGAGCCATGAAGGGGAACAGACTCACAACGGTATTGGCATTTTCAGCCAAGCCATCCAGGCGCGTTTCGGCAAGGTCTCGCTGAAAATCGACAGCGCCACGCACCCCACCGCCGATAAGCACAGTACCGTTCTCGAATTGCTTGAAAGATAACGGGCGTGACGTGGCACCTACTACGGGCTGCAGGAAAGGGGAAAGACGCTCAGTAATCATCAGCATCGGCGCCTCGGCAGTAAGAGGTACTGGTTCGCCGAGCCGCTCACATAGCGTTCCGGCCCAAGCTCCGGCACAGTTGACAACAATATCTGCTTGAAAGCGCTGTCCACTGGCGGTCACTTCCCAGCCGCCTTTATGACTGTCCAGATTCGTGACCTCGATGCCTTCATGAAAGATAGCCCCATGCTGCTGGGCACGACGGCGCCAGGCGGTGACGGTGCGGTACGGATTGGCATACCCATCACCATCACAAGCCAGCCCACCAGGACAGTGCGAGGCAACACTAGGAATTCGGCGTCGCAGTTCTTCCCTATCTATTAGATATTCATGATCGAATCCTAGCGAGCGGATTTGTGTCTCGCGATCAGCCAGAAGCTGCATGTCAGCATCGTTCTCGGCAACTTTGATTTGTCCAACGGGACGAAAGCCGCAGTCGTCACCGACAAGGTCTGTCATGCGTTGCCAGCGTTGCCAAGCTGCCGTGGCTAAAGGGATTTCTGCAGGATGCCTGCCTAGGCGACGAACACCCCCTGCGTTGACACCGGACGCGTGGCGGCCTGCATAGGCTTTATCGATTACAGTGACCTGATGCCCTTGGGAACTTAAATGGACAGCAGCACTGCAGCCGTGGAAACCGGCCCCTACGATCACGACGCGTGTCGTCACTGATTATCCTCCGCGGCACGAGCGAGTTGGCCTAAGGTAATAGGCTTGAAAGGCGGACGCAGGCGATAGTAGCCTGTTGCCTCAACGCTTTGTTGGTTTGCATCAGCTAGCAATTCACTTACCGTCAGGCCGCACATGCGTCCCTGACAGGGACCCATGCCACAGCGGGAAAATGATTTGGTCTGGTTAGGGCCTCGACAGCCCATACGGGCAATGCGCCGTATTTCTCCTGCGGTGACTTCCTCACAGCGGCAAACTAAAGTGTCATCAGAGGGAAGCCGCCATTGCAGAGCGGGCTGATACATGACATCAAGGAAGGGACGAATAGAGGTTTCACGTGCCAATTTCTGGCGAAGCTGGGCTGCCTGCCGATTGCCTTCGTCAGACTTCACCTTTCCCAACGCTATAGCTGCGCCTAACCCGGCAAGCTGTCCCTGAATCGCCGCGGCTTGTGCACCCACAATCCCACCGCCATCACCTGCAACGGCTATCCCTTCCACATCGGTCATCAACCACTCGTCAAGGCGTGGATGCCAGGCAAGCTGTTGTTCGTTCCAGTCATGCTCACAATGCAGAGCGCGCGTGATCTGGGTATTTGGCACGACTCCTTGATGGAGCAGTAGAGTCGACGTTTCGAGGGACTCCCAGGTATCTTGCCCGTCAGTCTGCCAGCGAATACGCTCCAGCTGGTTGTCACCTTCGGCACGCAAGGCGCTGACGTACTTGATATGACGTACTCCGGCACGACGCAATTCTTGTAACAGCCCAAGTCCTTTGGTCAGGGTTGGTATATTCCGCACTGCCGCCGGGAGATAGGGTAGGGCTTTGCGGTAACGGCCCCGTGGCGTCGTATCAAGAAGCGCAGCGATAGGGACACCGGCGCGCAGGTACTGAGCGGCCAGTAAAAATAGCAGTGGGCCGCTACCTGCCATGACTGCTGGGGCATTCGGTACCACGCCAGAAGATTTAAGTAAGATTTGCGCACTGCCCGCGGTCATGACGCCGGGCAGCGTCCAGCCAGGGATAGGGAAAGGGCGCTCCATGGCCCCGGTCGCAAGAATGACCCGACGGGCCCGGATCATCGAGGCAGCTTCATGATGTAACAACCCAATGTCGCGCTGTCGCGTCAATTGCCAAACACTAGTATTGGGCTGGTAGTCTATATTTTGGTGATGAAGCCCTTTCGCTAAGGTTTCGCCCGACCAATAATCTTGCCCAAGCACGCGCCGATCATTGACTGGCGTGGTTTCGATAGCCCGATAAACCTGGCCACCCGGGGCGGGTTGCTCATCAATTACGATAGGCGAGAGGCCATGCTGAGCCGCTGTCATGGCTGCAGCCATTCCTGCCGGGCCACTACCGAGAATTACCAGGTCATGCGTGATCATGGACTAGCCTCCGCGCACCTTGTTGGGACCGGACCTGCATTCCCTCTCGAACCAGCATTTGGCAGGCCTGAACGTTGGGCACACCATCGACTTCCATCAGGCATTCGAAGCACACCCCCATCATGCAATAGGGTGCACGAGGAGATTCGCTCACCGGTGTCGTTCGGCAGTTGCGCATTCCTGCGGCAAGCAGAGCGGCAGCCACTGTTTCGCCTTCACGTGCGGTCACGGTCAGATCGTCAAAAGTTATCGTCACGTCTCGATTGCAGGTGGTATCAGACAGGGGTAGCCGTTTGAACATGGAACCTCTCCGCGGTGAAAGGGGAAATTTCGGCCGGTGGCGTATCGCCAGCGATCCAGGGCGCTAGGCGCTTGACATGAGCGGCCGCCAAGGTGACGCCGCTATGGCAGCAAGCAACGAATGCGCCTGGGTAAGTTTCAGAAGCCTCATACAAGGGATAGCCATCCGGCGTCATCACCCTTAACGCTCCCCAGGCACGGACTACGCGAGTATTGGCCAGGGCAGGAAGGGCTCTGACAGCACGCTGGGCAATGTGTGATAGCACGTGTGTTTCCGTACCATCATCGAAGCCAACATCCTCATGGGAGTCTCCCATAAGGATCGAACCTTCCCCGGTTTGTCTGAGGTAAGTAGTAGGAAGATTCAATAGGGGCTTCATGCGCTCAGTGACGAGAATCTCGCCTCGGTTGGGCGCGAGCGGCGCCGACAAACCGACTTGTGGTGCTAGGTCTCGGTTGCCTAGGCCGGCGGCAAGCACCACCCGAGCTGCATGCACCTGCTGCCTTTCGCAATCAACAATAAAACTTCCTGCCTCGGGGCGAATACGACGTACAGGTCCGCAGGACTTGTAGGTCCCGCCATGGTGTTGAATGCCAGCATGCAGGGCGCGCAGCAAATACAATGGATTGGCGTGCCCGTCCAGGCGTGACCAGGAAGCCCCCACCACGCTCTCTCCGATCTCGGGAATCAATTGGCGAAGCTGGTCGTGATCCAGCATGTCAAAATCGAAACGTCCCTGTGTGGCACGGGAGAGGGACTCAAGAGCAGATTGACGGCTGGACAACTCATCAGCGCTGTAACACAAATGAACCCCACCCGGTGCCTGATGCTGAGTCCTTATTCCGGTTAGGTCGTACAATTCGTCGGTCAGGCCCGCCCAGAGCGATGCGGAACTCATGCTCCACTCGGAATACAAGGGAATTTCTTGCCCCTTACCTTGGACCCAGACCAAGCCAAAGTTACCGCGTGAGGCTCGGTAGGCGACATCGCCTTCATCCAGCACGCAGACTTGATGGCCGGCTCGGGCCAAGCCATAGGCAATGGCACTACCTACCAACCCGCCACCGATGACGGCAAAATCATAACTCGTCATGAGTTCTCCTTAACCCTTACCGATCAGGACTTTATCCAGGCCGTACAGGCGATCGAGCACCACCATGAAAAGAGCAGTAATCACAATCAGTACCGTGGATACCGAAGCGATGAGGGGGTCGATGGTGTGGGCGATATGGTTATACATCTGCACAGGCAATGTCGTAGTGCTCGGAGAGGCTACGAAGATCGTCATCGAGAGTTCATCGAAGCTGGTCGTAAAAGCGAGTACCCAGCCGCCCGCCACTCCCGGCAGGATCATAGGGAGAGTGACACGTCGGAACACGGTCCATTGAGAGGAACCCAACGATAGGGCAGCCTGTTCGGCACTGCGGTCCATACCAAAGACGGATGCCATGACCAGACGCATGGTATACGGCATGATGATAATGACATGAGCGGCGACCAATGCCGGGAAGCTTCCGTAAATACCGATACGCGAAAAGAAGCTGAGAAAGGCTACCCCCAACACCACATGAGGAATCATCAGGGGCGAAAGAAACAAACTGACCAACCCATCACGACCACGGAATTGGTAGCGCACAATGGCCAAAGCTGCCGGGATGGCGAGTACGGCGGAAATGGTCGCAGCAGCAATGCCTAGATACATACTATTCCAGAATGCTCGAATGAACGCGGGATTATCGAGTATGGCTTTGAACCAGCGCAGGGATAAACCTGAGGTGGGGTAAGAGAGATAGCCATTCGGTGTGAAGGCGACAAGGACAACCACCACCAGCGGAGCCAACAGAAATACGACGAACAGGCTATGAAACAGCAGTGCGAATTTACCGTTACGTTGCATGATGTTTCCTCCTAGCCCAAGGTACGACGGAAGCGGCGTTCCATCATGCGGTTATAAGTCATGACCAGGGCAACGTTGGCGACTAGCAGGATGAAGGCAATCGCTGCCCCCAAGGGCCAGTTCATGGTATTGAGATACTCGTCGTAGGCTGCTGTTGCAGCGACCTTGAGGCGGCGACCTCCGATGATGGCGGGAGTTGCAAAGGCACTGGCGGACAGGGCAAACACGATCAAGCTGCCTGAAAGAATGCCGGGTAAAATCTGCGGAATCACAATGCGACGGAATACAATGCTATGGCTGGCGCCCAGGGAAAGGCTGGCATTCTCCACGGCTGGGTCCAGTTTTTGCAGCGCGGCCCATACGGAAATGACCATGAATGGCACCAATACGTGCACCAAGGCCATGATCACGCCCGTATGGGTATACATCAGATTCCCGGCGCTGGCTTCAGCCAGCCCTAGAGCTTCCAGAGTCTTGCCCAGTAAACCATTGCCACCGATGAGCAACACCCACCCCAGTGTACGGACGACCACAGATATAAGCAGTGGCGCCAGGGTGACGACTAGGAAAAGGGAGCGCCAAGGGCTGCGCATTCTGGAAAGGATGTAGGCTTCAGGAACCCCAATCAATATACATAAAATGACGACGGCTACACTGATACCATAAGTTCGCAGAAATATTTCGTGAAAGTAGCTATCTGTCAGTACTTCCAGATAATTGTTCAGTGTAAAAGTGGAAATGATGCCTTCTGAATAGTCAAAGCTATTGAAGCTTAAGACTAGCGTCATCAGAAGAGGCATACCCAATAGCGTCAAGAAAAATATGGCGCCGGGACCGCTCAATAGCCAAGGGGCTAATCGCTTGGATACGGGTGGATTCGGCGTCTCTGAAAGCGTCGAGGTGAGTTCAGCCATAAGCCTGCTCCTTTAGTATGCGGACAGCGTCTGGCTGCCAACGCACGCCAACATCATCACCAACACCAATGGCCATGAAGCCATGATTGGGAAGTGTGACTAGCAGGTCGCCGGCATTGCTTTCTATCTGATAGAGCCAGTGGTTACCGAGAAACAGTCTAGTGCGGACACGACCGATAAGCTGGCCATGATGGATATCGGTCAGCTCGAGCCTTTCGGGACGAATGGAGAGTTTGATGTCATCCGATTCGAGACCAGCAGTGACGGGGAAATCAAAGATACATTCCCCCAGCCGCAGACATGGCTGCCCATTGCGATTAACAACTTGGGCCGATAATAGGTTGGTTTTGCCAACGAAAGAGGAAACGAACGTATCGTTGGGTTGCTCATAGGCATTGAATGGCTCATCTACCTGTACAACACACCCTTGGTTCATGACCACAACTCGGTCACTCAGGGATAATGCCTCGGACTGATCGTGTGTCACCATTAATGTTGTGGTGCCGACTTGTTGCTGAATATTGCGCAACTCGATTTGCATGTTTTCGCGCAGCTTGGCATCAAGGTTGGACAACGGTTCGTCCAATAGAAGTAGGGGAGGACGAATGACCAGGGCCCGTGCCAGGGCAACACGTTGCCGCTGGCCGCCTGAGAGCTCGCGCGGGTAACGGTCTCCAAGGTGATCCAAACCTACAAGTTCAAGAGTTTCAGAGACTCGTCGATGGCTCTCATCGACAGGTACACGGCGCATTTCTAGGCCGAATCGGGCATTTTCCGCGACTGTCATATGTGGAAACAGCGCATAGCTCTGAAAGACGATGCCAATCCCACGCTGATTGGCTTTTTGGTTTGTAATGTTTACGCCGTCCATCAGGATACGGCCTTGGGTTGGCTCCACGAACCCGGCGATCATCTGCAATGTCGTCGTCTTACCACAACCTGAGGGTCCTAGCAGAGAAACGAATTCCCCCTTGGCGATATCCAAAGTGATATTCTTTGCTGCGGTTGTAGCGCCGTACTGCTTAGTCAACGATTCCAATCGAAGAAAGCTCATGGCAAGGCTCTCCTGCCCTCTCTGCCAATAGACAGAGAGGGTATGCATTAGTGGATGGATAGTTGATAGCCAGAGCGCACTTAGCGTTCGATGCGACGATTCCAGCGGTTAGTCCATTCGAGACGCTTAGGGTTAATAGCATCCCAATCTACGGTTACCAACTGGTCCACTTTGTCGCCATAGGGAAGCGATGCGGCCAAATCATCGGGAAGCTCAGTATGGCGCTGGGCAGGGCCCCAGCCCTGTACATCGGCAAGGACCTGCTGAGATTCAGGAGAGAGCAGATGAGTTATAAATTCTCGCGCCAGCTCTGGGTCATCGCTGCCCTCCGTAGCACAGGCGGCGACCATTAGAGCGACTGCCCCCTCCTCAGGGTAGGCAAAGGCTCCTGGGAAGCCAGTACTGGCTAGCGAGCGAAGCCGACCGCTTCCCCAAACAGACAAAGCGATCTCTTCATTCTGAAAAAGCTCTGACATTTTGCCTGCCGAAGGCTCAAACGTCAGAATATTGGGCGCCACTTCATTTTTGATGTATTCAAAGCCTGGATCAATATTGTTTTCTCCCCCGCCATTGAGACGAGCCGCCATGACAAGGGTATGAAGGCCATAGGTATTGCTGATAGAAGGAACGACAAGTTTTCCTTCAAACTTTTTATCTGCTAAATCCTGCCAGGAGGAAGGCGGCGCCCAGCCATTGCGTTTGAACATTTCGGCATTGTAAGCAAACCCCGTAGCTACCAAGCCAATACCAACAGCATTGTCATTTGAAAAGCGGGCTACATCGTAGACATCGTCAAGCGACTTCATGCCGGATAGCGGTGAGCAAAAACCGAGATTGATGGCCTGGTACATGGGCCCATCATCCATTAAGACCACGTCAAGTTCCTGGTTGCCTGCCTGCGCCTGGAGCTTGGCTAAGGTATCGGTTGAGTTGCCCGGTACATAAATAACTTCGGCATCGTGATTTTCGAGGAAAGCTGGAATGATCTTCTCTTTCATGGCTTTTTCAGTGGAACCGCCATAGGCACCGATATAGAGAGGATCGGCAATGGCTTGGCCCATGCCAAAAGACATCACGCCAGCCACGGTCAGGGTGGGGTACAACAGTCGTTTCATCAGTTTTCACCTGTTTATTTTTGTGGAGCATTTACGAGCTGGAGATAACAGCTCGAGATGAAGCTATGCGCATACGACATACAATGAAGCTAGCATTCGGGCGGGTATGAGTACTAATGCCATTTTGTAGCACATCTATGTGTAAATGTTATGGCTTTGAAGGGCCAAGCAGTGACTCCAGCCGGCACTGTACCTCTCCAAGAAACTCTTCCACTAGACGAGATACTGGCCGGAAAGCTGGCAGTACAGCACTGTATTGAAAGGGAATTTCTGGGTAAAAAGGGCGCGACACTAGCCCGCGCTGGTCGTAAAAACATGCTGTGGCTGGATCAATGAGAGAAACGCCGGCACCCGCGATGACTAGCTCGCATGCAACGCTGGAAAGCTGGGTCTCGACGCGCATGTGCCGTTTTACTTGAGCGTCCTGAAATGCCTTGTCGATTATGGGCCGTACGTCCTGTAACTGGCCTAGCGAGACAAACGGCTCCCCCTCCAAGTCATGAATATGCACTTCGGGCTTGACAGCTAGCGGATGTAAGGGCGGCATGACTAAGCGTAGAGGTCGGTTCAGTAGCGGAACGAGGCTGACCGCAGGATCATTGATGCTCATGCCAATCAAGCCGGCATCACATTGTTGAGTCGCAACCCATTCAAGCACACGTTGCGAGCTATGGGCCTGTAGGGAGATGGTGATGCCTGGGTGACGCGTTGAAAAATCATTAATTAGCTGTGGCAACAAACTCAGTGCCAAGGCAGGCATGCAACTTAAAAACAATCGTCCCGTACGAAACTCACGGATCTCACGTGCCGTATCCGTAATTTTATCCAAGCCAACGAAAGCACGCTCCACATCTTCGTAAAGGGCTAAAGCTTCTGGAGTGGGGATGAGCCTGCCTTTATGACGCTTAAATAACGAGAACCCTACGTAATGTTCAAGATCCGCTATGAGCCGAGAAACAGCAGGCTGGGATACAAAGAGCGTCTGTGCTGCACGGGTAATGGTTTTTTGCACCATGACGGCGCGGAATGCTTCGATTTGGCGCAAATTGATCATAGTGAAACTCAATGTTATTGAATAATTGTACTTGTGGAACAGTAAACTACATTTTCTCGAAAAAATGATGTTAATTGTAACGACGTGATCAAGGCAAGCTTCTGGCCGCGCGTAGTCCTGTCATACTGCCAAGCTTGATGACAAGACGCCCACCGAGTCTCGCCCTTGCGGTGAGATAGCAGCAAGTTTCGTGACCAGGAAAAAGACTTTTAAAGATTCCTCTCCCCACTGCACCTCGCAAGATACGTAAGCATGCCTTCTCTGGCCACAAGTCGGCACTATCTTTCGGTTACATGAGTGATATTAAGCGTAAGTTCCTACGCTAAAACGGCCCCGCTTCATGCAGAGCCGTTTAGCTTAATTTTATAATTTAAATAATTTATTAGGATGTTTCCAGCTCCTGTTGCATAGGGGAGATTTCTTCCTCATTTCTCGATGGCTGTGTCCGCCAAATAGCACCTCCCTCCCGTTTTAGCCTCGCTTAATGCTTGGTCGCAGAAGGCCGTATTCAGTGTTGGCAACTGAACGCTTATGTCGTCTAGTCCAGCATCGAACATATGCACACAGCGGCTCGTCACGATCAGGCTCGAATGGTCCAGTAGATCCCCCTACCGTCGTCATGTTCTCTCCGACTTGAGCCAGCAGGCTCGCATAGCTGTGCCGCAAGTCATGAAGGCGCAGGTCGGGCCGGTCTATATCGCGCCTCGGCATTCTCCCCGGCACGTCGTAGCTTGGCGTGGGTCGTATCGAACGGCAGCGCTTCGAGCCAAGGTCGTGCATCATTAGGCACCGGCAAGACTCAGGCTTTATCCGATTTTGTCTGGTCTGATCGCAGCCGAAATAAATTTTCAACTTTATTCGAATCTAGCCAGGCTAGCTTAAGCCTCTTAGCTATGTTCTCACCTATACAGCTGAGATAACCAACCTGGCAAATGAAATTATTTATAATTCTGTTTTGTAAAATGACCCGAATTTCATGATCGCGAGCAGATAACGCTCAGGCTGCGTCATCACCGTGATGTCTTCCAGAGGGTTCTCACCCAGGACAAGCAGGTCCGCCCTTGCCCCGGGAATTATTTCGCCGAAGTCTCCCGTATAACCATACGCATCGGCTGCATTACAAGTCGCGGCGCGCAGAAGATCGTCAGCCGGTACCACGTCCTTACGCAGGTTAAACTCATTGAGTTGATGGCGCTGCATACTACCAAGCAGATCAGAGCCATACAGCATCTTGACTCCATGACGATAGGCCATTTCCAAGGCCTTACCGCCTGCATCCAGGACGTCATAAACTTTCTGCTGGAGATGGGGAGCCATACCGGCTTCGACGCCTTCCTTGGCCAAGGCATCGTAAGTGGCAAGTGTCGGGGTCAGGTAGGCATCGTACTCGAGGAACAGTCGGCAGCTTTCCTCGTCCATCAGGTTGCCGTGCTCGATCGTTTTCACGCCGCGTGGGATAAGCCGGTTGATGGCACGAGCCGTGTACGCATGGGCCATGGTGTGAATGTTGGCTGCCGTCGCCTCCTCGACAATGGCGTCGATCTCTTCCAGCGAGAACTGGGTGCTGTCGATGCGGTCGGTAGGCGAGGAGACGCCACCCGACGCCATGATCTTGATCTGCGTTGCCCCCTTGCGGATTTCATCGCGGGCCGCACGGCGTACTTCACTAACGCCATCGCATACGCGCCCCAGGCCGGCGCAGCAAAAGCAGCCTTCAAAGGTCTGCTGACCAGGGCCACGCATATCGGCATGTCCGCCAGTCTGGGACAGGGCATTGCCACAATAAAGAATGCGCGGGCCAATCAAGCTATCTTCCTCGATGGCCTTGGCCAGGCCGTAATCCGCACCGCCCGCATCACGTACCGTGGTAAATCCCCTCATCAGCATGCTTTCAAGGAGTTCGTTCGACTTGGCGCCTACGTAGAACGGCGACAGGGTTTCGAGCAGGGCGAAATTCGGCGTGATGGCCGTGACGTGGACATGCGAATCGACAAGGCCGGGCATCAGGTAGCGCCCCTTCAAATCCACGACCTGCTCATCCTGGCCATCCAACGGCTCAGCGCTGACGTCGATGATGCGCCCATCCTTTATGCGCACCTCGTGATCGGCGAGTACCTGACCCTTGCGCGTATCGATAACATTGGCGTTTGTGAAGCGTATCGTTGTCATTGGAGTTCCTTGACGGTCGTTCAGAACATTTGCTGGGGAAGGTACAAAGACAGCGCCGGTATCAGCACAATCAGCAGCAGGGCGACAAGATCCATCGCAATGAACCAGCCTACCCCTCTAAACACTTCGGGAAGGGTAACGCTGCTGCCCAGCGCGCCCTTGATGACATAGACATTAAGTCCGATCGGTGGCGTCACCAGCCCCACTTCAAGCAGCTTGATGACGATAATGCCGAACCACACCAGGTTGAGGTCGGCGCCCTGAACCAGCGGCAGAATCAATGGCAGTGTCAGCAGCAAGAGGCCGATGGAGTCGATGAACATGCCCAGGACCAGATAGATCAGGGTAACGGCGAGAATGATCCACCAGGTCTCGGTACTTACACTCAGGATGAGTTCGGAGAAAGCGGTTGGCACACCGCTCAGCGCCAGAAAGCGCGTGAAGAAAAGCGAGCCGATGAGGATGATGAAAATGCTGGCCGTGCTGACAGCGGTACTGATCAGCGCTTCCTTGATCGCAGCAAGGGTCAGGGTGCGTCTTGCCAGGGCGATCAAAGCCGCAATCGACGTGCCGACGGCGCCGGCCTCCGTGGGAGAAAAAATTCCCAGGAAGATGCCGCCCAGCACGGCCCCGATCAGCATCGGTAGGGGCCAGATATCCTTGAAGGCGTCCCACTTTTCCTGCCAGCTGGACTGGACGGTGGCGTTACCTGCCAAGCTCGGGTTGAGCTTGGCCCTGACCATGATCATCCCGATGTAGAGCAGGGCGGACACCACCCCAGGCAAGAAGCCGGCCATGAAGAGTTGACCGACGGAGACCTGAGCATATACGCCATAGAGCACCAAGAGGACGCTGGGGGGAATCAGTGAGCCCAGTGTGCCCGAGGCAGCTACCGTCCCGGTCGCGAGTCCCTTGTCATAATTGTGCTTGAGCATTTCGGGCACGGCGATGCGCGACATGGCTGCGGAGGTCGCCACACTGGAGCCCGAGGCCGCCGCAAAGAAGGCCGAGGCCATGACACTGGAAACGGCCAGGCCGCCTGGCAGCCGGGCCAAGTAGAGCCGCATGGCCTGGAACAGGCCTTGTGTCATGTTGGTCGTGGTGCACAGATACCCCATGAACAAAAACATGGGGGCCGCCGTCAGCTCCCAGGTGCCGGCGAAATCGAAGGGGGTCGCGGAGATCATGCCCCAGGAAATCGACATGCTGGTCATCTGGCTGATGCCAATGATCGAGACCAGGCCAAGCGTTATGCCGATGGGGACCCGCAGGGCGATCAGGGCCAAGGCAATGACAATGCCTGCCATGCCAATTTCGAGATTGCTCATGACGAACTCCTAAAGCGCTTGGCGAAGTCGAAGGGCCTTGGCAAGGTTGGCGAGAATGGCCAGGCACATGGCGGCGAAACCGACAGGAAGTGCCCAGCGGCTGGGCCACAGGTAGAACGTGAAGTTCGCCATGGCAGTCTCCAGTCGGTTCGTGGCGCGTATGGCGTCCAGCAGGCTTTGGTAACCCAGCAGGCCGAAGTACACCAGGCCGAGCAGGCCGGCAAAAAGGTACAGAGCCAGCTGGATACGTGCCGAGAAGCGTCCGACCAGGACATCCACACTGATATGCTCGCGTTTCAGCTCGACATAGGCGAGGGGCAGGAACACCACACCGACCATGTAGTAGAAGGAGACGATTTCCAGCGTGCCGGGAAAGGAGTTGCCGATGATGAAGCGCAGGACTACATCCACGGTGATATGCAGAGCCATCAGCACGAGAAACACCGCCGCCAGGACGAGAGCCAGCTTGCTGATCCAGGCGCTAATGTTTTCCAGAAAGGAAGGGCGAGAAGTCATGTCACCTGTCTCCCATTGTCCTTTGCCGGTTGGCGGCTGGTGAAGCCAGCCTCGATCAGGGTCCGCTTCCAGAACAGAAGCATGTCTCGGTAAAGTGCGGGATCGTCACGCCAGATGCTCTGCGCGCCCATGCCACGCATCATGCACAACGTGGCATTCAGCGCCACGCGGTTCTCGTGGGTGCTGTGACGGGTGTTGGACTGCAGGTGTTCCCAGATGCTCTCCAGTGACTCGTTGAAGCGTGCGGCTAGCGGTATCAGCACTTCCTTGATCGAATCGTCGGTTCGGGCAGTCGTCAGATACTCCAGTGTGACCATGAACAAATCACCCTTGAAATGTTCATGGAGCGTATCCAGCAGCGTATCGAAGTCCAGCGTGCCGGCACGGACTCGCTCTGCCATGTCGCGAACGCTTTCTACTTCGCGACTCAGCAAGTCTTCCAGGGCTGCACGCATCAAGGATTCTTTGGTCGGGTAATGGTGCAGCAGCGCACCTCGAGACACTTCCGCTCGCTTGGCGACATCGGTCGTGGACGTGGCGCGGATGCCCTTGTTGAGAATGCACGCCAGCGTGCCTTTCATTATCCGTGCCTGTGTCTGGCGGGAGCGCTCTTCTTGTGTCTGACGCTGAGTCATCTGATACCTCATCGGCGCGGGGGCCGCCTTCGGCGGTCCCCAGGGTTAACCAGACGGTGTCAGTAAACGCCGTAGTCTGCCGGCAGCTTGTCATAGATTTCGCGCATCGCCAGTTCGGCGAGGGCTTTCTCATCCGTCCGGTCGACGTTGCCGACCAGTTCGACCCACTTGTCATAGGTCGCAAGGAAGTCATCGATGACCGCTTCAGAATTCGTGAGACCGTACTTATCACGTGCGGTATCGTAGATATTGGTCAGTGCCTTTTCACGGAAGGCCTCGACGGACGCCATGAGATCCTCGCCGGGCTCATAGACGTTATTGCCTTTGGCCTTGGCCTCTTCAAGGGCGGCATCGGCTGTGCCAAGGTACTGAACGATCATGCGAGTCATGGCCTGGGCGGTGGCCTGCTTGAAGACGTCGCGCTGCTCATCGCTCAGCCCCGCCCAGAACTCAGGATTGAATCCCCACTGAGGACCAGACCAGTACATGCCTGTTGGCAGTAACGTGGTATGTTCGGCGACCTCCCAGAGCGATCGGTCAATCAGGTCGTTGGCGGCATTCGAGGCACAGTCCAGCGATCCACGATCCAGGCCACTGTACATCTCGCTGGAAGGCACATTGACGGGGATGCCGCCAGCCTCTTCGACCCATGCCGAGACTGTCGAGCCTGCTGTCCGGATCCGTTTTCCTTGCAGCTCTTCCAAGGTTCGCACCGGCTCACGGCAGAACAGTACATAAGGCGGCGTATTGTAGGCGCCCAGGTACACGACCCCCACGTCTTTCCATTCCTGGAGCTGGGTCGGATTGTTCAGGCTGAAGTCCGTGACTGCCAGAATCCCGATGAGCGGGTCATCGAAGTTAAAGCCAAGCTCTTGCACCGCATTGGCGACGGGCAATTCGGAAGGGGTATAAACGGCGGCATGGTGAGCGACCTGGACGACATTGTCGCGAATCCCTTGCAGGCTGGCCCGAGGAGCCAAGAGGACGGTCCCTGTGTATACATCGGGCTGCAGCTCACCGCCAGACAGTTCTCGGACCTTCTCTGCCCACTCGATATATCCATACTTCGAGTGGGGGTGCTGCTGATCATAGAACGAGTTAGCAATGAAGGAAGTGGCAGCAGACGCGGGGATGGCGAGAATGGGCAAGGCGAGCGCAGCCATTCCCAATGCCAGCTTACTGGGCTTGCAGATCATTATTGTCTCCAGTGCCGTGACGGTCGGCGATTATTGCTGTTAGATACCTGTCACTTAGGGGGCGAACTTGTTCTAAACCCCAATTTCGAGCCTAATGGACAGATAATTAAAAAACAAGCGAGCTTGTTTGTTTTTAGTCTTTCGTAGGGGAAGAATCATGGACCGCAATGCTGAGCCAGCCAGGCTGAATGTTTCTGGTACCTGGAGAGGAATGCGCCAGATGCTGCCACTGGCAGGCTTCACGGTAGTGTTTGGTCTGGCCTTTGGCGTCGCTGCTACCAATAACGGAATGGCAGGCTGGGAGGCGATGCTGATGAGTGCTTTCATGTTCGCGGCTCCATCACAGTTTGCGGCGCTTGAGCTCTGGCAATCACCGCTGCCGCTGCTGGCCATGGCGACCACGACACTCGCTATTCATACCCGGCATATCTTGATGAGCGCTGCCTTGCATCCTTGGTTATATACATTGCCCAAGCGTCAGCGGTTTGCCGTGATCGGATTACTCACCGACTCCAACTGGGCGATGTCGCTCAGTGCCTACCAACATGGTGAGCGCAATGTTGGTGTATTACTGGGCGGAGGACTGGCGCTCTGGGCTGCCTGGGTCATCGGTACCGGCATGGGATTGGTGTGGGGGGAGGGCATTGCCGAACCCCGGCGCTACGGGTTGGATGTCATCATGCTGTGTTTCCTGCTTGTGATGGTCATAGGCGCTGGGCCTCGTAACTCGCTCTATGTACCTTGGTTGGCAGCTGCGGTGAGCGCCATGCTGGCGTACTGGTATTTGCCGCCTTACTTGCATGTGATGGTAGGTGCGCTCACGGGAGGGCTAGTTGCTGTCGTTCAACGGCCGAGTTCTGCTTCAGGAGAACGTTGATGGCTCCAATCACGACGACGCAATCACTAGCTGCCATTGGACTTCTGGTGCTAATTGCTTACTTTTCCAGGGCGGCTGGCTTGCTCATCATGGCCCGTATCCCGGTTGGGCCGCAGGCAAGGCGTTTCGTGGATGCCATGTCGAGCTCGGTACTGATCGCCGTAATTACGCCGTTGGTCATCGAGGGGGACGGAGGTGCCCGTCTCGCTGCAATAGTGGCCGGCCTCGTCATCTTGTGTCTGCGCCGGCCATTACTGGCAATAGGGATGGGCATGGGATCTGCCTCCCTTTGGCGGCTGTGGCTAGCGTAGACGCGTTGCAACAAACTGGGGATTCGTTCTGCCTGGGATCTGCGTAACACCGATCCCAAGCGCATCCGCCGCAAGTTTTTTGTCACACTCGAGCGTGCAGTGCCCGGGCTGCAGTTGATTCCTATATCGAGAAGAACGACGTCGACGAGCCCAGGCAACGCGTCATGGCTAGTCGATCGTTCGGCAGGCTGACCGGCAACAACCGCGAGACTCAGGAAGCCACTTGTCATCATTGTCAGCGCGGTGCCGAGAAGCTCCGTCTCAGCCCTAGGAGTAAAGTCCAGAAACCTTCACACAGAGGTCCCATTATCAACACAGTTGCGTCCGTTTCTTTTGCAGGCATAAAGGCGCTTATCGGCGGAATGATACATGGCCTGCCAATCTTGCCCGTCTCGGCCTAACTCAGCAATCCCGGCGCTTAGCGTTATGTTGAGAGTTGTTTCGCGATGAGTGATTGTTTTTTCCTCTAAAGCTTTTCTGATTTCCTCTGTTTTCCTTTTTGCGACACTAGCATCTGTGTTCTTTAAGATAATGGCGAATTCCTCGCCTCCGAATCGGTAAATTGAGTCCATACCTTGCATATGGTTTTTTAGTAGATTGGAGAGGGAAACAAGTGCTGCGTCGCCAGTATCGTGCCCGTGGTTGTTATTGATAAGCTTGAAATTATCAAGGTCGATGAGTGTTAAAGTTAAGGGCATGCCTGTAATGATTGCCTGGTTTTTTTCTATCTCAAAATCCTGTATTAGTTTCTCTCTGTTCCACAGTCCTGTGAGCGGGTCGAGGAAAACCTTTTCCATCAGAGTCTTGTCGGTTTTGAATTGACTGCGCGTGTAGAAGTGGCAAACAATAAAAATCCCAGCGACAGGAAAGAAGATATGCAGCATTAATATGCTGCCAAGCCGATAGGGCGCGAAGCTGGCTCCTATGTAATAAGCTATTATAGCTCCTATAAGAGCTACAAGGGTTGTTGGGAGTGCAAGGCGAGTGGGCAGGAGTAGATAAGAGCAAACTGGGATGATTGTAATACATGATGTAGTCCCAGGGTGAATGTCTGGCCGTGCCAGAGCAATCAATATATTGATAAATAACAGCGAGAGAAAAACTAGTGCAGCGTTTTCAAAAGAGGATTTTCAGCCCGGCCTTGGGATATCAATTGTAACCTACCTCAACATAGTCTATCTACCGTTCGGCTAAGACGTGTCAGCTATCATCCTTATCGGCAGGAATACCAAAACCTTTAGTGTTTTTTCATCTTTTTTCTGCCTCGCCGATAAAATATGATGGTAAATTACCCTGCGTGTATGATGGTGCACACCACCAACGAGGTAAAAGAGTGAAAAAAGCCCAGGTTCTTTGCCTTACTGAGCCATTGTCTTCTTCGATATGTGAGTAAATGGTTATGCAGTATCGCGTAATCGAGATAACCGCTCCCCCCAGCTCGGTTTATTGTTGTCATTTAGGTAGTATTGCAAAAAAATATAAAAATTCGATGTAAGCCGACGCGTACTGGGGAAATCCCTCTACTCATAAGCTGACCGGGCCTGGCACAGAAGTAATGTTGTCACTTATTAAAGATCATGCAAAAAAAATTGCTGAATCGTGGCATGTTCTGCATGGAGCACAACAAGCATCTACGTCAGGGAAGAGTAAGCAAGGCGATCATGCTTTATATCAGTCTGTCGAGAAGCCCTGTTCCAGCTTTTTTAAAGCTGGTCTGCTTCCGGCTTTTGTAATAAATGATAAATCTGTATATAGCCAACACCATGCCGCATTGCGTCGACAGGAAACTGCATACCAGAGTCTGGTAGATAACTTGCCACAAGGCCTGATTACTTTCTGCAAGTCACGTATTTCGAGTGCTAACCCGTCAGCTTGTTGCATGCTGGGCAACGTATCAGGGCAACAGCTGGCAACCCTTGATCTGTCACGGTTTGTTCCTCCATCTAACCAAGCGCGAGAGTTGGATCGCCTCCATGCGTTACAACAAGGGTTAATCAAGGGACAACAGGCACGTCTTTTAAAACTCAGGCGCCTAGACGGTAGCGAGTTCGACGCGGAGATTACAGAAGTGCTGGTGGAGGGTGACGACGGTCGAGACGTCCAGTGGCTGTTGCGTGATGTAACTCAGGACCAGATGATGCGGCTCGAATTGGAAGAGGCTAACAAACAATTGAAGTATCTCTCTCAGCGTCTCATCGAGATCCAGGAAGTCGAACGGCGACAGATTGCGCGTGATCTCCACGACGATATCGGCCAGCAATTGACAGGACTGAAACTTCACCTGCAACGGCTGATTCGCAAGCTCGACAATCAAGAAGCTATAGCGATCACGGACGGACTGGTTGAAGGAACCGACCAGGCATTGGCGAAAGTCCGTCGCTTGTCTTTATCGTTGCACCCGCTGCAGTTGGAGACCCTGGGCCTGGAAGCAGCACTTCGCTGGCATTTGTCTCACTTTCTTGAGGCGACGCCTACAGTTTGGGAACTTCAGATACAAGGACTTCTTGAAACGATATCACCTGCCAAGGCGGTCGCAGCTTTCAGAATCGTACAAGAAGCAGTGAACAACGCCACAAAACACGCCCAAGCGGACAATCTGCGGATCATGCTAAGTCGCGATGAAGATGGGCTACGGCTTGAAATATTGGATGACGGCTGTGGCTTCGACACCTCAGACGTTGCCCTTGGGACGCAAAGTCTGGGCTTGACCAGCATGCGGGAGCGAGTGGCCTCTCTGGGAGGCCATCTCACTATCAACAGTTTAGAGGGGATAGGGACACGTGTTACTGCGTGGTTGCCTTCCCAACGTGGGGCGTGAGTGAAGTGACTGGAGCAAAGCGGGTTGCGTTAGTTGACGATCACGTACTGGTAAGGGCAGGGCTCAAGGCGCTCGTGGAAGATCAACCAGGCCATGAAGTCGTGGCGGAGGGCAGCGATGGCAGAGAAGTAGAGGCGATCCTGAACGAAGCCAAGCCTGACATTCTGTTGCTGGATATCAACATGAAGCACTTGAGTGGCCTGGATGCCTTGCAGCAGATACGCACCCGATTTCCCGACGTACAAGTACTGATCTTGTCCATGCATGATACGCCCGACTACGTTCTAGCTGCACTCAGGTTGGGCGCACGTGGCTATTTATTGAAGGATGCCGCTGCTCAGGAGCTGGATCTGGCCTTGCAGGCACTAGCCAGAAACGAGTCCTACCTCAGCCCCGGTGTCGCCAAGACTGTCATTCAATCGGCCATTGTCGAGCCCTCGGCCCGCAGCAAGGTCAACACGCCTACGCTGACACCCCGGCAGACGGAAATACTCAGGCTCATTGCGCGAGGTTGCTCCACTAAGGATATCGGCCAGGGTCTGGGTATCAGCATGAAGACTGTGGAAACGCATCGCTCCCAGATCATGGATCGGCTCAACCTGCATGACATTCCGTCTCTGGTGCTTTACGCGGTTCGAGAGGGGCTGGTCAGCCCCGAGGACTGAGATCCTTTTACCGGTTAGGTGGTTCCTGCCCCGTTTCCTAGGGGAATTCCCGATAGATGGCCTTGGCCCGATACCGCAAACTAGGTTACTGGTCAAAAAAAAGTGAGCACTCTATGTCTGCGCCTCATGCCGATGATTTTCTGGAACGCTATCTGGCTCGGCATGCTGCCTTCCACTGCAGGTTTGATTTCATTCCTGCCTGGGTAGTATGGCTTGCGGCATTACTTGCACTGGTCGGGGGCTTGGCAAGTTTGCACCTAGGGCTGGGCATGGTCTCACTTGGCCTGTGCATGGGAGCCTTCGCCCTGGCTGGGGCTGTCGATACTAAGAACAGGGCTATAACCATCAGCCTACTGATGCTCAGCGTGGCTGGCTTGGTATGGCAAATGACTGAACCCCGGTTCGCTGGACTTTTAAGTGGACAACCACTGATGACTGGCCTCGGGATGTTGACCGGTCACCTGATCGGGCGGGTATATGCCTTGCGAAGTGCATTAGCTCGCTCGACAACGCGGAACCGGCTGTTGGCGCAGTTCAGCGACGTGATTCTTCACCTTGAGGATGGTTGCCTAAAGGAGATCGATCTGCAGGGCCGGTTAAAAAGCATGAATGTGGCTGGCCAGGCACTGATGGAGGTTTGTGACTTCGCACCGCTCCATGACAGCAACTGGTTGGAATTCTGGCCGGCTGATAGTCGCCGTGCAGTGAAACATGCTTTCGCTGAAGCCAGAGAGGGGAGGTCGGGGCGCTTCTCGGGGTTCTGTCCAACGCTGGCAGGGACTCCCAAATGGTGGGAGGTTCTGGTTGTACCCATCTTCGACTTGAAGGGCGAGGTCGAGTCGATTCTGGCATTGTCCTGGGACGTGTCAGATCTTCAGAATAGTTTTGAGAAGCTAAAGACAGCTAACCACACGTTCCAAGACCTGCTCGAAAGCCTCAATGACGGTTTTTTCTGCGTCGACAGGAAAGGACGCTTCCTGCAATTGAATAGCAAGGCTGAAGAGCTGCTCGGGCATAAAGCAGATGAACTGCTAGAAATGACTTTCCAGGAGGCGTTTCCGGATGCTTTGGTCGGCGACTTCGCGCTGGCCTCCTGTGATGTACTGGAATTCGGTATACCGCGGCACTTCGAGGCCTATTTCGAACCTTTAAAGAAGTGGTGCCGTGTTGATGCCTATCCCAAGCCGGAAGGTATCTACGTTTTCTTCAGTGATATTACCGCCCAGGTCAAGGCGCTGCAGCAAAGTCAGGCGGCTGAAACGCGGCTGCGCTTGACCCAGAAGGTTGCTGGCTTTGCTGATTGGCAGTTTGATCTGGCAACCAATGAATTGATTCTCTCTCAACAGGCAGCCTCGCTACTAGGCGTGGAGAGCTTAACGGCGGAATTCACGAAAGATAGTTGGCTGCGTCAAATGCATCCCGACGACCGCCTGGCCCTTGTTTCTGCGTTACTGGACTTGAACGAGGGCAAGACGTTCCTCAGCGTGCAAGCCCGTTTCCGCGATACAGCTCATGCCGACACATGGCGTGATTTCCAGCTCTTGGGCGAACTTTTGAAATCTCAGGCACATTCACAAGGCTTGTTAGTAGGTTGCATGCAGGATGTGTCAGTACAAAAGCAGCGCGAGCGTCGCCTCGTCGATGCAGAGGCCTATGCGAAGAGCGTCATTGATGCAGTGCCTCAGCCGTTCTGTGTCCTTGATGAAGCTGGAGACATCCTTTCTACGAACCAGGCATGGATAAACCACTTTCAACTCAACGATGACTTGCAGGCCTGGACAGGCATAGGCAGCAGTTACTTTGAGTTATGCAATAGGGCTTCCCTGCGTGGTGACTCTTCAGGCTCCGAACTCAGCAGTAGGATTGAGGCGTTGCTGAGTGGCACTGGGGACCCCTTCACACTGGAATACGTGGCCAATCTGGCTAAAGGGCAACAGATATTTCAGGTCAACGCACTGCCCATGGCGACCGAGCGCAGGCAATTTCTTGTCATGCATGAAGATATCACCCAGCAGCATGAATTGGTCGCAAAACTGCAAGCCAGCGAAACCCGCTTCCGGGAGATGGTGGAATACCTGCCGCATGTCTACTGGGTCTATGACGTCATCAAGAGCGGATTCAGCTATGTAAGCCCCGCGCTTGAGAAGATTTGGGACATGGCGCCGCATTACCTGTATGAAGATGTCGATGCCTGGCTTTATCTAGTCCATCCCGATGATAAGGCACAGGCGCTCGCGTTCCAGAATAATCTACTGACCCGGCATGAACCCGCTGAGGTTGAGTATCGAGCGCTGGATGCTAGTGGGCGAGTCTACTGGGTACGCAACCGGGCATTTCCTTTCTACGATGTTGATGGAAAGGCTGAGCGTATCGTGGGAATTGCCGAGGACGTTACCGAAGCGCGAACATACCGTGATCGGTTGGTCTCGTTGGAGCAACTTGATGCTATGAGTGGTCTGCCCAACGAGGTCCTGTTTTCCAGCCGGCTGGAAGTGCAGTGTGCCCAGGCGAAGCAGGCAAACCAGGAATTTTTACTGGTGTTGCTCAGTCTGGATCGTCTCAAGTGGGTCCGGCAATGTTTCGGCCAGCAGGTCAAGCAAGACTTGGTCGGCCAGATCACTTTGCGTCTTCAAACTGCCTTGAATGGTCGCGGCTATCTGGCGCGTATTTCCAGTGACGAGTTTGCTATCCTGCTCAGCCGAGAGGAAGACGTTACACACTACCCTGGCGTGGTCCAAGCGTTGCTGGACGAGTTCAAGCAGCACTTTACGCTAGGCGAGGAACTGGTCACATTGACGGCTTGTATCGGTGTGGCACGTTTCCCTGCAGACGGCGATAACGAAGAGGTTTTAATCAAGAGCGCCACGGCAGCGGCCTATACTGTGCAGCAGGCGGGGCTCTCAGGCTATCAATGCTTCACTCCCGGTCTGCTGCAAAGTAATAGGGACGCGTTGCGTTTAGAGACAGAGCTACATCGTGGCTTGGAAAAGCAGGAATTCGTTCTTTACTACCAGCCGAAGCTTGATCTGCATTCACAGCGAATCTGTGGCGCTGAAGCACTGATCCGTTGGAACCATCCGGTTCATGGGCTCGTAAGCCCGCTGCGCTTTGTCCCTCTGCTTGAACAGTCCGGACTGATCGTTCAGGTTGGGCTATGGTGCATTCATCAGGCGCTGTCTCAGCTCGCTCTCTGGCAGAGGCAGCAATCGGATGGTTTCGTCGTGGCAGTCAACCTATCGCTCAAGCAATTACAGCCGGGCCTAGTCGGACAGGTGGAAAGCGCGCTGCAGCGCTATGGCATCGCTGCAGAGTGCCTGGAACTGGAGTTGACCGAGTCGATCATGCATGAAGCTGGCAAGACTGTCGAAATCATTAGTGAACTCAAGGCCTTGGGGGTAAGAATTGCCGTTGACGACTTTGGCACAGGCTACTCTACGTTGAGCTCCATCAGGTCGTTCGTGCCGAATACGGTCAAGATCGACCGCTGTTTCTTACGCGATTTGGAGAGCAGTCCATCGGACGTAACGATCGTGCGCAGCGTGATCGAAATGGCGCATTCGCTGGGCATGGTCGTTGTGGCGGAAGGTGTCGAAACACACGAGCAGAAGCGGTTGCTTGAGGAGCTCAAATGTGACCAGGTCCAAGGCTATCTGCTTAGCCCGCCTATCCCCCCCGATACCTTCCAGGAAGGCTTTCTGACATCGACAGAGCCCACGTTTCAAACGTCAGAATAGTTCGTCTCCCAACGTTCCAGCCTTGGCCAAAAAGACGCTTGGCTAGGCTTGCCCCCAATAGCCAGGCTTTTCGCCTGGCTATTTTGTCACTAGACCCCCTCAGGGTTTCCCCTAGGGGACTTCCTGAGTCGCTATCGGGGTTTGCCTGATAGTTCCGGTTTTCCCTCTCCGCTTAAATGGCTCTGTCGCGGAAGACAGGCGACCCGAAGCGTTTTTTGCCTACTAGACAACCCAGGCGCTTTGGCGTGAGCGCTCCAGCTCTCAGCTGCATCCACCTTTTTCGTCACACCTAGTCCGTCTTGAGGAAACCTTATGGCCCTGGTGAAAAAACCTGCCACGACTTCCGCGTCATCAGATACCGTCGTGTCCCGCTCCGTCGCCCGCGATGCCGAGGTGCAACGCAAGCGCGCCCGCACATTGGCCAAGCAGCAACAGGCTGCCGAGCGGATTGCTGCGGCTTCCGCCCAACTTTCCACTGGCGTGAACGAAGCGGCTGCCGCATCGGAAGAGCTCAAGCGGGCATCCGACCAGATCGCAAGCGGGGCCGAGGAAGCGTCCGGTGCTGCCCAGCAGTCGCTGCGTGCCTTCGATATCGTTGGTAAATCCATCGAGCTTCAGCAGCAGAGTGCCTCCGTGGCTCAGGTGAAGTCCGAGGCCATGCAGAACCTGGCAGCCACCATCAATAATGATGTTTCTGCGCTGATCACCAATATCGGTGTCGCGGCCGAACGTCAGGCGGGATCAGTGGATCGGGTGGCAGAACTCAAGCAGCAGGCTGCCAACATTGGCGAGATCGTCAAGGCCGTGGGTCGTATCGCCGATCAGACTAACCTGCTGGCCCTGAACGCCGCCATCGAGGCCGCGCGTGCGGGCAAACATGGTAAGGGCTTTGCCGTCGTTGCCGATGAAGTGCGCACGCTGGCAGAAACCTCCGAGAAGAGCGCCAAGCAGATCTCCGACATGGTCGGCAAGATTCAGCACGATGTCGAAAACATCGCTCAGGGTATCAACCAATCTGCCGAAACCATCCAGAGCGAAGTGGAGAAAGGATCCACGATCACCGCCCAGCTCGAACAGATCCGCCTGGACTGCATCGAGATCGTCAACGGGGCACAGGATATCGCGGCTGGTGCAGTACAGAGCAGTACCGCTGCCCAGCAGGCCCTGCGCGGTGCAGAAGCGATTGCTTCCGCTGCCGAACAGCAATCCGCTGCCGCCGAAGAATCCGCCAAGACGGTCGAAGAGCAGTCCCAAGCCTTGGCCGAGTGCGAACAAGCGGCACAGAGCCTCTCCGAGTTGGCCGAAGAGTTGAAGACCTCCACCGATATCGGCAAGAGCGCCGAGGAGGTTGCCTCGGCTGCCGAGGAGCTTTCTTCCGCAGTGCAGGAAATCAACCGCGCCTCCAGCCAGATCGCCACAGTCATCGATCAGATCCGCCAGGGTGCCCAGACCCAGGCCGCCGCAACCGAGGAATCGGCGGCTGCCGTCAATCAGATCGAGACAGGCCTGGACGTCGCCCAGTCGCGTGCCAGCGTCAGCCTGGAAAAAGCTACGGCGATCAAGACGTTGATGGAGACCAACAAGGGCAACATTGATGCCCTGGTGCGTGGGGTCACCACATCGATTGAAGCGACCCGGGTCAGCCTTGCCCAGATCAAGGAGCTGGAACTGGTGTCGCGGCGTATCGACAAGATCGTCGATGCCATCACCACCGTTTCCATCCAGACCAACATGCTGGCCGTCAACGGTTCCATCGAAGCAGCGCGTGCCGGCGAGTTCGGTAAGGGCTTCGTGGTCGTCGCTACCGATATCCGCAACCTGGCCCACGACTCTGCCGAGAACGCTGACCGTATCAAGGATCTGGTGAAAGCGGTGCAGGACCAAATCGGTGTGGTGGGTCGGGATCTTGAGGAGATCATCAGCGCTGCTTTGGCCGAAGCGCAGAAGGCGACAGTCATCACCTTGAACCTGGATAGCATGAACGAGGACATCACCAGTGTGGAAACTGGCTCGTCGGACATTCTGAAGTCCGCCGAGGAAATCAGTGCCAGCATTGCCCAGGTCAAGGCCGGCATCGAACAGATTTCTTCCGCTGCCCAAGAGGCCGAGCAGGCCGCTCAGGAAGCCGCCGCTGCTTCCAAGCAACAGTCCCAGGGTGCCGAGGAGCTGTCTACGGCCATAGAAGAGATCGCGTCACTGGCTGACGAGCTGCAGAGTGCATGAGGCCTGAGACAAAGGTGAACGACATGAGCCAAGAAACCGTGCCGAACTCCCCTGTCGTGGGCGACGAGGGAGACGATGACTCCCTCGGGCAGGTGCAGCAGTACGTGACCTTTACGGTCGGCAAGGAAGTGTTCGCCGTCGAGATGCTGCCGGTCCAGGAGATCATTCGGGTGCCCGAGGTCGTGCGTGTGCCGCTGACCCCGCCGGCGCTCAATGGACTGGCCAACCTGCGTGGCAATGTACTGCCGATTATCTGCCTGCGCACGCTGTTCCAACTCGAACCTCGCGAGGCGGACGATGCGACCCGAGCCATTGTCCTCAACCTGGGGCAGCCGCTGGGCTTCGTGGTGGATCGGGTAGCCAGCGTGATCATGGTCGAGGATGAGCAGATCGAGCCGGTCAGCAACGTCCAGACGACGATTGATACTCAGCTTCTCACCGGCCTGCTCAAGCAGGTCGGTGGTCACGAGCTGGTCATGATCATCGATTTCGCATCGCTGATTCGCGACAGCTTCAGCGAGAACAGCCTGCTGCAGCGTATGACCAATAGCGCAGGGCCTATGGCCCTGCTGGGGGATGAAGCCGAAGACGAGGCCAGCGATGAACTGCAACTGGTCAGCTTCAGTGTGGCCGGGCAGGAATATGCCATCGCTATCGAAGACGTGCAGGAAATCGTCCAGGTTCCTGCCGATATCGTCTCCGTACCCAAGTCGGCCTCCCATGTCCGTGGTGTCATGACCCTGCGCCAGCGTCTACTGCCTCTGGTATCGCTGCGCGAGATGTTCCAGTTGCCGGGCCAGGCGACCGATGAGCGCAGTCGCATTCTAGTGGTCAGCCTGTCGGGTGTGTCGGTGGGCATCATTCTCGACAGCGTCAACGAGGTGCTGCGTGTGCCGGCCAACCTGCTTGAGGCGATGCCGCCGATGCTCGCGCGTGACCAGGCCATGGCGGAAATTACCGGCCTGTGCCGGTTGCAGGAAGGCAAACGACTGGTCTCGGTGGTCTCTGCCGAACGCTTGCTGAATCACCAGGCCGTGCAAAAGGCCCTGACGACGACAACAAAGGAGCCCGGCATGGACGAAGAGTTGCTGGACCAGGCTGAAAATGACGATGAAGAACAGCTGGTTGTGTTCCGTCTGGGGAACGAGGAGTACGGCGTTCCGATCGACAGCGTGCAGGAAATCGTTCGAGTCCCCGAAAACCTGACCCATGTGCCCAAAGCGCCACCCTTTGTCGAAGGCGTAATGAACCTGCGTGGTGTCGTGCTGCCGGTGATCGATCAGCGCCGCCGCTTCGGGCTGCCGCGCATCGAGGCCAATGACCGCCAGCGCATCATGGTGTTCGTTATCAAGAACCTGCGCACGGGTTTTATCGTCGACTCGGTGGCCGAGGTCCTCAAAATCTCGCGCACACTGATCGAACCGGCCCCGGTGCTTTCCAGCGAGCAGCAGCGGCTGTTTGGACGTGTCGCCAACCTGCCTGCCCAGAAGCGCATGATTCAGCTGGTCGAGCCACGTCAGATTCTCGCTGACCGGGAGCTGGACGCCCTGTCCAGCGTGGCCTGAGTCTGGGGGCTGCCGTCATGATCCGTCTACTTATTGTCGATGATTCCGCCTTGATGCGCCGTCACTTGCAACAGGTTTTCGAGGCCGAGGGGGACTTCGACCTCGAAGTGGCGCGCAATGGTGTCGAAGCCATTGAGCTGGCAAGAGCATTCGATCCCGACGTCATTACCCTGGACATCAACATGCCAGAGATGGACGGGCTGACCGCCCTGTCCATGCTCATGGCCGAACAGCCACGATCCGTCGTGATGTTCTCGTCCCTCACCGAGCAGGGCGCCATTGCCTCCCTGGAGGCAATGGCGCTCGGGGCGGTCGATTTCTTCCCCAAGCCCGGCGGTACGATCTCGCTGAATATCGACCAGGTGCGTGAGGCGCTAGTTGCCAAAGTGCGCGCTGCGGCAACCGCACACGTAAAAACTAAGAAATCACGGTTAACGAACACCAAGGACTCCCAGCCCAGCCAGGCCTCCCGGTCCGACATGCTGGCCCCAGCCTCGCTTGCCTGTATCGATGAGGCAGGCGAAGGACTGGTGCTGATCGGCTCATCGACCGGTGGCCCGCGAACGCTGGAAGACGTACTGGTGCCGCTGCCGGCCAATTATCCCTATCCGATTGTCGTCGCCCAGCATATGCCGGCCAATTTCACGCGTGCGTTTGCCGAGCGGGTAAACAACCTGGCGGCGTTGGAAGTGGTCGAGGCCAGCCGGCCCATGCCGCTGGAAGCGGGGCGCGTCTACATCGGCATGGGCGGCAGCGACGTGTGCATCAGCCGACGGGCGGGGAAACCCTATGTCCTGCCCAAGCCCGAATCAGCCAGCTATCTGTGGCATCCCTCGGTCAGCCTGTTGGTGGAAACCGCCCTGCAGCATTATCCGGCCAAGCAGTTGACCGGAGTCATGTTGACCGGGATGGGACACGACGGCGCGGAGGAAATGACCGAGCTGAAACGCCGCGGCGGTCGTACGCTGGCTGAGTCGAAGGAATCCGCGGTGGTATTCGGCATGCCTGCGGAGTTGATCCGTCGAGGCGGTGCCAGCGACATCCTGCCCGCTACCGACATCGCCGCGACCCTGATTCAGTGGTGCGCCCATAAATCCCCATACTTGAAAGGGCAACGCCATGGCTCTGCTTCGCAACACGTCCACTGACATCCGGCAAGAAATACCGGCAGAAGATGCCGCCTCGCTACTCGCGAAGCTATGGGACGAAAGTGCCACGACACGTCGCCTGGTGGCTCGTGATCTGGCACGTTTTCCTGAAGCGAGCCACAGATTGGCAGAACGTCTCGAGGAGGAATCCGATAGCTCTGTTCGCGAGGCCATCATCACCAGTCTTGCCGCGCTGGCGGATATCACCGCCGTCACGGCGCTGATCGATTGCCTGCACAGCGAAGATGCTGCCCTGCGTAATGACGCGATTGAAGGACTGAAGACGGCAGGGGGACTGTACCCCTCACTCATTCAGGAAGCCTTGCAGGATGGTGATCCGGACGTGCGGATTCTCGCTATCGGTGTCCTCGAATCGCTCCGTCACCCCGACGTAGAACAGTGGCTGATCGATCTCCTGGACCACGATGCCCACCTTAATGTATGTGCCTGCGCCGTGGACTTGCTGTGTGAAATCGGCAGTGGGCGCGCCATTCCGGCATTGGAGCGTTGCAGTGAGCGATTTCCCAACGAGGAGTACCTGCATTTTGCGGTAGGCCTGGCGATCCAGCGTCTGCAAGGGGAGGGCACGCTGTGACGGTGAATGTGAAAAAAGCGCTCGCCATCAGCCAGGAGGATTTCGTCAAGTTCCGCGAATTCTTCTATCGCAAGACCGGCATTCAGTTCGAGGATTCGAAGCGCTACTTCGTGGACAAGCGGTTGATCGAGCGCATCGAGGCGACTGGCGCGGAGAACTTTCGCGATTACTTCATCAACCTGCGCTTCCAGTCGTCGAGCGACGAGTTGCAGCAGTTGGTCAACGTGATGACGGTAAACGAGACCTACTTCTTCCGTGAAGAGTACCAGCTCAAGTGCCTGGTCAATCACATGCTGGAAGATGTGGTGAGACGCAAGCGCGATACATCGCCGATTCGAATCTGGTCCATGCCGTCCTCTTCGGGAGAAGAACCGTACTCCATTGCCATGTACCTGCTGGAAAATTGGAAGGGCATCAATGAATGGGACGTTGAGCTGATCGCCTCGGATATCGATACGGCTATCCTCGATCGCGCCCGGAGAGGCATCTATAGCCCACGCTCGGTGCACAACCTGCCGTCGGCCCTGCTGGAGAAGCACTTTCGCCCCTTGGCGAGTGGGGATTACCAGATCAGCGACGAGTTGCGCCAGAGCGTGGAGTTTTCCCGGGTCAATCTGATGAGTGCGACCGATGTCAGACAATATCGCGGTTTCGACGTCATCTTCTGCCGCAATTTATTGATCTATTTCGATGATCTGTCGCGTCGTCAGGCTGCCGACACCTTTTTCGATGCTCTGAATCCTGGTGGGATGATTTGCCTTGGCCATTCTGAGTCCATGAGCCGGATCTCCTCGCTATTTGTCGTACGCAAGTTTCCTGATGCGATTGTTTACCAGAAGCCGCTGGAGGGCCGATGAAACGAATTCTGATCGTCGATGATGCGGCCACTGTGCGGCTATTCAATCGGCAAATTCTCGAGAAAGCCGGCTATGAGGTCGATGAAGCCATCAATGGCATCGAAGCTTTGGAGAGGAGCCTGTTAACGACTTACGACCTCTACCTGGTGGATGTCAATATGCCTCTGCAGGACGGTTTCAGCTTCTTGAGCAATCTGCGTGCCCAGGCGATCACCCAGGCGCCGGCCGTGATCATCAGTACCGAAGCCGGTGAACAGGACCGCCTCCAGGCTTGGGAAGCCGGAGCGAATTTTTATCTGATCAAGCCGGTCAAGCCGGATGTCCTGCTGCAACTGGTCGACATGCTGACCGGGGAGGATGACCAGTGAGCCCGCTGCTTCAGCAATTCCTCCAGGAGAGCCGCGAAGCACTGGAGTCGATCGGTAATACCCTACTGACCATGGAGCGCAATCCTGGGGATCTTGCCTCTCTGGATGAGCTTTTCCGCCTGGTCCATACCCTCAAGGGCAACTCGGGGCTGTTTGATTTCCCAGCGCTGACCAGTGTGCTGCATGCTGCCGAAGACGTCATGGACAGCGTGCGTACGGGAGCCCTGACCTTCAATCAGACCCTGGCCGACCAGCTGCTGGACACCGCGGATTACGTCAATGCCTTTCTGGATGAAGTGGAGCGCCGGGAACAGCCGGGCGACGCTTTCCAGATGCCGCCTCAGGAGCTGATCACGGGGCTGCGTCATTGGCTGGCGCCGACGTCGACACCCGAGTCGGATGTTTCGGCTGAAGATATCAGCCCATGGGTTCCCAGCCTGCTGAATGAATTGCCTGAAGAGGTGGCTCAGCAGTTGGACGATGCCCTGCGCGACGGTCAGAGCGTCTACGCCGTTGACTACCGACCGGCCAGTGAATGCTTCTTTCAAGGGACGGATCCACTGCATCTGGTTCGTCAGTTGGATGGCGTGCTGTGGCGACGCGTTACGCCGTGCCAGCCCTGGCCGCCACTGGGAGAGCTGGATGCCTACGAGTGCAGGCTACGCTTCGAATTTTTAGTTTTGAGTAGCGAAAGCCAGCTGAACGAGCACTTCCGCTATGTTTCGGACCAGGTTGCCTATCAAGCGGTCACATCAGCGCCACGCGAGCCTGACGAAAAGCGGTCAGTTCCGCTCCGAACCGCTAATGCATTAACTATCGTTCTGACCGGCATCGAGCCATTGGCCCTGGACATTATCCGCACGCAACAGGCGGCGCTGCTCGCCTGTCTGGGCCAGCCGTGGCTGAGCGGGCAGCAGGCCGCCATTATTCGCACGCTTCGCAGTGTACTGTCGCGTCAGGCAAGTCCCGAGGCGTTTCTTACCCTCAAGCACGTAACGGAACAGGCTCAGGCGCACTCCAGCGCCGAACCGATACTGAACTGGTTGACAGAACAGTTCGACGCTCTTGCAGAGCTGAAGCTTGGATTAGCGCAAGACAAGAACACTTGCGAGACCGAATCCGCGGCGCTGTCAGCAAGCTCGGGGGAAGCCCAGGCCAACGTATCTGTTGCGGCTCCCGCTATGGCAGCAACAGCGGAGCGTCCCAATGCATCAGTGGACCGGACAGCGACCCGGCGTCAGGACGAGGCAGTTACCAGCGCTACGCCAAAGGTGCTCAAGATCGAGCAGGAGAAAATCGATCGGTTGATGAATCTGATCGGCGAGATTGTGGTCGCCAAGAATGGCTTGCCCTACCTGGCGGAGCGCGCTGAGAGTCAGTATGCCCAGCGTGAACTGGCCCGTGAGATCAAGGCCCAGTACGCGGTGGTAAATCGTATCGCCGAAGACCTGCAGGACGCCATCATGCAGGTGCGGATGATGCCCGTGTCCTTTGTACTCCAGCGCTTCCCGCGCCTGGTCAGGGATATTTCCCGCAAGCTGGGCAAGAAGGTCAACCTGGTCCTGGAAGGCGAGGACACGGAAGCCGACAAGTCGATGATCGAAGCCTTGGCCGACCCGCTGGTCCACATTATCCGCAATGCTCTGGATCATGGCCTGGAACTGCCCGATGAGCGAGTCGACGCTGGCAAGCCGGACGTCGGCACCCTGCGTATCCGCGCCAGCCAGAATGCCGACCATGTCATGATCACCATCGAGGACGATGGGCGAGGCATCGACCCGCAGAAGATCAAGTCGAAGGTGGCCAGCAAGGCGCTGGTTGATGTTGCCAGCCTGGAGGCCATGGGTGATCAGGAACTGATCAATCTAGTCTTCCTTCCCGGCTTCTCGACGGCTGAACAGATTTCGGACCTGTCCGGCCGTGGGGTCGGCATGGATGTGGTGCGCTCGGGCATCGAGAAGGTCGGTGGCCAACTACGCCTGGCCAGCCAGCCCGGCAAGGGCACCCAGCTTAGCCTGTCATTGCCGCTGAGCATGGCTGTCACGCAGGTCATGGTCATCGAGTCTGCCGGCCAGCGCTTCGGTATTCCCATGGATCAGGTGATGGAGACCGTGCGGCTTCCCCAGCAGGCCATTCACACCATCAAGCAACAACCGACAGCTCAGTTGCGTGGGCGCACCATCCCGCTGAAAAGCCTCAATCAGCTACTGGCTTGCGACATGGAGCAGCTGGTCAACGATGACGATGAGTATGCGCTGATGGTGCTGCGTAGCCGTGGGGAACTGGTAGGCCTGTTGATAGACGACTTCCATGGCTCCAACGACATCATTCTCAAGCCCATGGTAGGCATTCTTGGCGAACTCTCTGGTTACTCCGGTACTGCCGTCATGGGCGACGGCTCCATCCTGATGATCCTCAACCCCACGGAGCTTTTCGAATGAGCATGACGTTTACCTCAGACGTGGCGGTGATGGCTGGCCAAGTGACGGTGGAGGAGGCCGAGGAGCTGCTTGAATGGCTGGTCAAGCACCCGTCGGCCAGCGTCGATATGCAGGCGCTGGAGCATCTTCACGCTGCCAATCTGCAAGTTCTGATGGCCGCCAGGGCACGTATCGCCCACTGGCCTGAGGATACTGATACCCGACTGTGGCTTCAGGCCGCACTGAATAGCTAGGAGATTCCATGAGCAAGAACATCATGATCGTCGACGATTCCGCCACCATGCTGATGAGCCTGCGCAGCAGCCTGGAAATGTCCGGGTTTCGTGTCGAAGCTGCCACTGACGGCATGCAGGCAATGGACCGGCTTAAGGGCGGCTACAAGCCAGACCTGATCATTACCGATATCAACATGCCGAACATGGGCGGGCTGGAGCTGATCGGCAAGGCGCGCGCCTTGCCCGGTATGCGCTTCACTCCCATTCTTGCGCTGACCACAGAGAGCCAGCAGGAGAAACGTGACGAGGCAAAGCGCAATGGTGCAACAGGCTGGTTGGTAAAGCCGATCAACTCCGCTGATTTATTGGGCGTGATCAAGCAGGTACTGCCTGGCGTCTAGGAGGCGACATGAAACTTCCCACTTTATCGCGCGCAATTGTCCTGCCGCTGACCATTGTGCTTCTAGGGCTCAGCTCACCGGCTTGGACGGCTTGGCTGGCTGGCCTGCCTGTACTCCTCTGTATGGGTCTAATGGGGCTCCTTTCGGCGGGGCCTGCCTGGCTGGTTTGGCGGCGCTTGACGAAGGCCGGGCCTTTCTGGTCCAGGCTAGTCTTGCCTGAACATGACCAAGCCGGATTAATGGAAAAAGTGAACGGCCTGGTTGCTGCCGTCCCTGGGCTCGGCCGAGTCGTTCAACGTAACTTGAGGGAAGTCAGCGAGGAGACGGAGCGAAACGTCCTTGGGGCTATCGAGCATCTCAACCATATTCACCGGACGAGCCAGAGCCTGCGCAATGAGATCGAGCAAGGCGTCAGTTGCGTACAAGACCTCTCGACTGAGGCGCGCGCGCATCAGGCAAGCAATGAGCAGACCTTGGGCATGCTCGAGGCGTTCGAGCATGAGCGCAAGGAGAGCCTGCGCAGTGACATCGAGCGCCTGAAAGGGCTTTACAAGAACTTTGAAGCGACCAAGCCGTTCATCGAAATGATCAGCGGCATTGCCAAACAGATCAATCTGGTGGCGCTCAATGCTGCGATTGAGGCGGCTCGTGCAGGTGAATCGGGCCGGGCGTTCTCGGTAGTCGCTGGCGAAGTGCGTAGTCTTTCCGCCCGTACCGCCGAAGCGGCTCACTCCCTCTCCACTACCATCGAAACGCTGACGTCCCGGTTCGAGGAGGAGTGCCAGGCTGCCCAGGAGCGGCAGAACGACATGCAGGTTCGTAGTAGTCTGGATCAGGTGAGGGCGGAGTTATCATCGATGGTGAACTATCTCGTGAGCGCCTCCGACTCGCTGGGCAACATGGTGGGCAATGTCGAGGGAATCAGCCGGGAAATCAATCAGGACGTGCTTGACGTGCTCGCCAGCATGCAGTTCCAGGATCCCTTGCGTCAGCGCTTGGCCCAGAGTAGTGAAATGCTCGACACGCTCGGGGAGGTCATGCAGGTCTACGAGCAGGAGATAACCACTCGCGAGGGCAAACTCGCTGAGCTACCTGACCTGGACCAGCGTATGCAGATGCATCTGAACAGTTACGTGACCTACTCCCAGCACAAGGGGCACTTGGAAGAGACGGGGCGTGCCCAGGAAGTCAAGGAAGAAGGCCTTAAGATTGAACTGTTTTGAGCGATATGTTTCGACTCTCCCAGTTTGTTAACTCAGCTAAGCCTAGATAGCCTGAAGGCTTCGAGCATCAAGGCCGGCTACATATAGCCGGCCTTGGTTACCTACGTTGCACCCAAGCCTAACTGTACAACCGACTGGCTGCGCAGTATCTGAGGCGAGACCGACCACACCGCGACCGGATAACACGGACCCTGTTATCTCTGCTAGGACTGCTATTTGGCAAGCCATGGCCCTCCATTAATTGGTGCCATTCCTGCTGGCATAGAGAGGGGAGTGAACGATCAGTAAGCGTTTGCCCTGGCTTTCGAGCAATTTACCTAGAGCATGCGCTTCTTTTCCAGCAGACCGCCGAGGCTGAGCCCGATGAATCCCAGCGAAATGATCCACATCATCCCTTGCAAGTCACCCCGGCTAAGCAGGCTATCCACTGGCTCGAATCCTGCCAGTGGATGGTGGTTATGCTGCCCGCTAAGGGGCTGGCTAGGAGAAGACACTGAGCCTGGAGGCCGATACCTAAGTGTATCTGGTTGCGGATTGGTTGCTGATTACACGTAATCAGAGTGACAAGTGCATGATGCGGGAAATAGTAACTTATTGTTTCGCTTATAAAATCGCATTGCAGACGCGATCCTTACATTAGCAAAATTGCACTAATAATCCCCTTGTTTCTGGAGCGAGGTGGAGCTTGGACAGATGGTACGGTTAGCTATTCTGGTCGCAGATCAGGCGCGACCGCTCCGATCTACGCAAATGGGAAAGCTGTAAGAGGATGGTTTAAAAGGGAAGTGCCGTAGCAAGCGCGGCCGTGAATTATCTCGAAAACGGATTCAAAATCCGCCGCTAGCGATAGCGTGTCGGTTCGAGTCCGACCATCGGCACCACTTCCCAATCAGTAAGTTAGCGTCATCCCTTTCTTCGTTCGTTTCTAGCTTCTTCCACTTGTCTGTCTATAAAGTGTCTAGGCACTTTCAGCGCGAATTTGATGACGCCAGTCAAGTGGTCCGGCGACAGGCGCATATAGTGGCTCGTCACGATCAGGCTCGAATGGTCCAGTAGATCCCCTTACCGTCGTCATGTTTTCTCCGACTTGAGCCAGCAGACTCGCATAGCTGTGCCGCAAGTCATGAAGGCGCAGGTCGGGCCGGTTTATATCGCGCTTTCGCAGCGACAAATAGTGAACACTGTACGTCGCTCTGTCCTCTTCCATGGGCTCAGCCGGCTGCAGGGAGATCGATGCGGTAGAAGTGTCGGGCGTTATCATGGAATAGCTTGAGTCTTTCCGCCTCGCTGAAAGAGTCAGTGATGGTCATGAAACCATCGAAGAGGGTGGCGAAAGAAGCGACCAAGCTATCGACTGGGAAATTGCTGGCAAACATACAGCGTTCCACGCCGAAACAGTCGATCGTCTCAAGCACGACGCGTCGATTCAGTTCCACCGTCCAGGGGGAGCCGGGAACGCCGATGCCGGAGATTTTCACCGCCACGTTGGGTTGCTGCGCCACTGCCGACATGGCGTGGCGCCACCCGCGCAGCCCTGCCTCGCTACGATCCGCAGGAAGCCCGGTGTGATTGATGATAATCTGGATGTCGGGATGGCTCGCGGCGAGGTCGGCCGCTTCATGGAAGTGCCACCATGGACACTGCAGGTCGAAAGAGAGGCCATGGGCGGCTAGCCGGGCGAAGCCGCGGCGCCAGGTCGGGTCGCCCATGGATCCCGGGGCGCCGGTCTCTACCTTATTGGGCGATGGCGCGGCGCGGGGCTTATGGCGAATGCCGCGCGTTCGTGAATAGGCGCAGTGAGCCGCCAGTACGTCATCGACATCCGGCTGATCGAGGCGTGCCTGGGCCACCATCACGCTGGGTAGCCCATCTCGTTCGGCCAGTTCATGGACCCAGCGGGTTTCCTGCACTGGCGTTGCAGGGTCCCACTCCGTCTCGATGAAGACCGACCCGACCACTCGATAGCTCCCCGTATCGCGCCGGTAATCCTCGGGCAGGTAGTTGCGCCGGATGGCGCTGTAATCGCCATAGCGAAACGGAATCATCGGCTCGTCACAGAGCCATGGTAGGTAGTTACGCTCCAGGTCCCAGAAGTGCTGGTGCGCATCGATGATGGGCAGTGACGTCATGACGAGCGCTCCGGCGTGACACCTTCCAGAAGTGAGACGATAGCGGCGCCATCCAGCTCTCCCTTACCCTGAGAAACCAGCATGCTATAGAGGGAGTTGGCGGTACTTGCCATTGGCATGGAAACATTCAAGGCATTGGCGGCATCCTGCAGCATATGCAGATCCTTGAGAATTTGCCGGGCGTAGCCACGCGGTTCGAAGTCGTTCTCGACCATGCGGGGCAGAAGGTCGTTGAGCAGATTGCTGCCAGCATAGCCCGAGGAGAGGGCGGCGGGGATCTTGCTGACATCGATACCGAAACGGTTACCGAGGTTACAGGCTTCGGCGATCACGCAGTAGTTGGAGAGTACCAGCGCCTGGTTGATCAGCTTAGTTGCTTGTCCTGCACCGACCTCACCCATTCTGGTAAATTGCCCAAGGGTGGCCATCAGGGGTTGGATAGCGTCGATGGTAGTTTGGTCACCACCGGCCATTATGGCCAGGCGCCCATCGGCAGCCGCGCCGGGACCACCGGATACCGGGGCGTCAACGAATCGTATGCCCCTTCGCTCCAGCAAGGCCTGGGCTATACGCTTGGTGCTCTCGAGCTCTGTCGTAGAGTGGTCGACCACGATCTTGCCTTGGCTTTGGGTGGCCTCGGCAATGCCACCCTCACCAAGGACGACCGCCTCTACGGCAGTCGTGGAGATCACGCACAGTTGGATGATGTCGGCACGCTCGGCGACCTTGGCCGGCGACTCGGCAATGTCGACACCGTTGGCCTTGGCGGCCTGGCAACAGGCGTCGTCGATGTCGTAGCCGATGACCGAATAGCCACTCTCGATGAGGCGTGAGGTGAAGCCGGCTCCCATCTTGCCGAGGCCGATGAAACCGATAATTGGCTTGTTTGTCATTTTTACTTCTCCTTCGTGCAAGGGTAGCCACTGGTCGAGTCCAAGCGGCTTAGCGCAGGAAGCCTGGCAGCCACAGCACTAGATCAGTTGAGAATGTAATGATGGCCAGAGTGGTCAGCAGGGGGATGTAAAAAGGCATCAACGCTTTCAAGAGCTGACGCAGTGAAACTTGGGCGATCGATGATACGAGAAACAAGGACAGACCCATTGGTGGGGTCAGCAACCCGATCATCAGGTTGAAGATGGCAACGATACCCAGATGTACCGGGTCGACGCCCGCAAGTACCATGGGGGGCGCCACGATAGGCACGATCAAAAGGGTCGCAGTGGTCGAATCAAGGAAGATGCCAGCGATAAAGAATATCAGGTTGGCGATGAGCAGCAGCATCAGTGGGTCTTGGGATATCTGCAGTATGAATGCAGCAAACTGCTGGGGAATCTGCTCGACGGACAAAATCCAGCCAAACATCGAGGCTGCAGCCACTATGATCAGTATCGCACTCGTCGTCTTCAATGTGGCCATCATCGAGCTTATCAAGTGTGGCCAAGTCAGTTCTCTGTAGAAAAGTGAACTGACCAACAGCACATAGGCAGCGGTAACAGCTGCGGCTTCCGTCGGGGTGAACAGGCCTAATAGCATGCCCGAGATCATCAGCACGGGGGCCAGAAGCGCCGGCAGGGCGGGTAAGAACGACTGATACAGCTCCCTGGCCGTAGGTAATCTCGGGGCGCGAGGCATGTCATATTTAATAGCCAGAATTGCCGCGGTGATCATGAGCAGTACCGTGCAGATCAAAGCCGGAACGATCCCGGCGAGAAGTAGCTGCACAATGGAGACGCTCGTGACGGATCCATAGACTATCAACGGAATGCTGGGGGGGAATATTGGCCCCACGACGGCCGATGAAGCCGTGACCGCTGCGGAGAAGGGAGCCCCATATCCCTGTTTCTTCATAGCTTCGATTTCTATCTTGCCCAGCCCGCCCACATCGGCAAGGGATGCACCTGACATGCCCGAGAATATCAAGCTCGAAAAAATGTTGACCTGTGCCAGTCCCCCGGGGGCCCTGCCAACCAGTGTATTGGCGAAATGGAAAATTCGGTCGGTGATGCCGGACTGGTTCATCAAGTTCCCGACAAATATAAAGATGGGCACGGCAACCAACGGAAAACTATCGAGAGAATAGGTGATACGCTGACCGAGAAGCCCTACTGGAAACCCTTCGATGAGAACATAGACCACGGAAGGGATCAGGATGGCATAAACGACAGGGAATCCTAATAAAAAAAATACTAAGAAAAATGCCAGTATCATGAAGCCCATTTTCTTTTCCTATATGCCAATGTTGTTTTTAGGGCGAGTAGACTTTAACCCCTGGCGAAGATGTATGAAGGCTGCTCCAGCGAAACCTAGGAACGTGGTGCTGAAGAATAGCCAATAGGGAATCTTTAGCACGGGGGTTGCCTTGTTTAGATTTGCCAGCACCGTGATGGAGGCAGCATAAGCAATAAACAGACATGCAAGGATGGAAAGCAGGGCTATGATTTTGTAGATCGGCATCCTTAATTTTTTGGGTAACGTTTCGCGTAGCTCAGCCATCTCGATGTTTTCACCACTCGATATGGCCAGTGGATAAGAGGAAAAAACCAGACAAATTAGCAAGAAACGAGTTAGCTCACCCGCACCAGGAATGGAAAGTCCGAATGCGGAACGAGTGATTACCTGCATAAAAGGAACAAATATCATTCCTGCCAGCAAGGCTAGGCAGAAAATTTCCAACAGCCTTTTCCCGGTTCTCATGCTTGCGACCCCATTTGGTAGGTAGCGGCAGCAAGACCCGTTGGCCCTTGCTGCCAAACTATTACTCTATTTCCGAGATTTTTTCGATATAGGGGTCGAAGTTGGGGTAGTCTTCGTTGATTTGTGCAAGGACCTGTTCACGGAAGGCGTCCAGATCGAGGCCGTTCTCCTCGGTGATGAAGGTCATGCCCTTTTCCGTCAGCTCTTCAACGAGACGAGCCTCACGCTCTTGTGCCCACTGTAGGGATTCCTGGGCTTTCTCCTCGAGTATTCGTGTAATAATCTCTTGGTGGCCTTCGTCCAGGGACTGCCATGTGTTCTCGTTAATGAACACGGCCAGTATAGAGTGCATGTGCCCAGTCATCGATACGTGCGATTGCACTTCATAAAGACTGTTGGACATAAGCATGGTCAGCGGGTTTTCCTGGCCAACCACTAGCCCGGTCATCAAGGAAGTTGGAAGTTCGGAGACTTCCACGGGAGTCGGGTCAGCACCGAATCCATTGACCATGGAAATCCAAATATCGAGCGGTACAGCGCGGAAGGGTTTACCTTCCAGGTCAGCGGGGGAGTAAACAGGAAAATTGGCGGTAATGTGCCGGGCCCCGCGGTACATCCGGCCAATGATGCGTAAGTCGCCTTCTTCGACCAACTGCTCATTCATCTCGCTGACGACCGGGGACTGGGGATCGGTGGCCTTCAGCGCATGTTCGGCGTCACGATAAATGAAGGGAGCATTGAATACGGCTATATCGGGGACGATCTGGGCGAGCGAGGCAAACTCATGATGTGCTAGCGAGATCGAGCCAAGTGACACACCATCGACCATTTCAGCGACACCGCCAAGCTGGCTTGATGGGAAAAGATCGATCGTTATTTCACCATTGGTGGCCTCCTCGATGGCGGCTGATGCTTCTGACGCATAGCGTGTCTGAGAATCGCCCTCCGAACCGACATGGGCATAGCGCAGTGTTTCGGCTGATACGGAGGTTGCAGTGAAGCTAACAGCTAAAGTAGCAATTGTCAGAGCAATCTTGTTCTTGAGAAACATTTTATACCTCTTTTATTGACGTGCCGTTAAGGCTGATTTTGTTGTAGTTCGTCTCTGTAATTCCTTGGCTCAGAGCGCTATGGATCCATTTCGTCTTGTTCTGCCTGATTGGCTGCATGTCCTTGTTATGGAGAGAGATTCTTGCCTGCACACTTTTCTAGTGTTATGTCATTATGAACTCATAATTCATAATGTACATCTTATGCTTTCGTCGAAGTCAAGGGCGCCATCTATCTGTGATCTAGAGCTGTTGGCTTTGGTCCTTTGCATAGGCGGAAAATTCCTTTTATATCATTGCGCTACCGATGATCTTGTCGTTGAAAGTTTAATTTGAACGAATAGACAAAAGTCTTGCTTGCGAAACTTAATTATGAGTTCAGAATTAAAGGACTCCATTGGTTGGCTGCAAGTCCGCCAGGGAAGACGACAATGACAACAAGGTGACAAAAATGGGTATAAGTTCCCAAGCGATACTGGCGTTTCGTCCGGTAGTCTTCACTGTACTAGGGGTAGCAGTTGCGGGGTTGAGTCAGGCGGCGCATGCTGACTGGACGCTAAAATTTGCGCATACCGCTCCGAGCGCTGACACGACCAACCTGGCTGCTGAGCAGTTCGCCAAAAATGTGGAGGAGCGCACGCAAGGTGAGATAAGCGTGCGCGTATTTCCGAATGGCCAGTTGGGTAGCGATCAAGCGATTGTCTCCGGTGTGCGGGCGGGGATGATCGATTTGGCGGTTATCGGCAATCCGTATTTCACGGGCCTTATTGAAGACCTGAATGTTTTGGACCTACCTTTTCTATTTGACTCTCGAGAGCAGGCCTACACGATTCTTGATGGAGAAGTTGGGCGTCAACTGCTCGATAAAATGGAGCCGCAGCAACTGAAGGGCCTAGCCTTCTGGGAAATCGGCTTTCGTAACATTACCAATTCCCGCCGCCCAGTGGAGTCGGCAGAGGATATCGCTGGACTAAAGCTACGCACTACACCAAATCCCGCGCATTTGGAGGCCTTTGCCTCGCTGGGGGCAAATCCTGTGCCCATGCCTTTTACAGAGCTGTTCACTGCGTTAGAGACCGGCACTGTAGATGGCCAAGAAAATCCTGTCACTTTGATTCGTTCATCGAACCTATATGAAGTGCAGGATCATTTGTCGCTGACGGAACATGCCTATACGGCGGAGCCCTTCGTCATGAACTTGGGAACATTCAATGAGTTGCCTGCTGAGTACCAGCAGATTGTTGTAGACGAGGCAAAAAAGGCGGCGGCATACGAGCGCCAGCTAAATAATGAGCGACAGGCAGAGGACCTGGCTTATCTCAAAGAACAAGGCATGGCGGTTGTCAGCGATCCCGATCGTGAAAGCATGCGCCGCATGGTCGGGAAGCCCGTACGTGACTGGTTCATCGAGAAACATGGCAGCCAGTGGCTGAATGCCATCGAACAGGCCAAATGACCTGGCATACGACTCCGCTAGCCATCCTGCCATGATCACGGCGGGATGGCAGTAAGATACGCGCTGGGTCCAACCGAAGCTTATGTTGCGGAGAAAGCTATGCGACACCTGACAGCTCTTGGCCTGCAACTGCAGAGGTTACTTGACGGCCTGTTGGTCTTGGGGCTGTTAATGATGATAGTACTTGTATTCGTCAATGTCGTTTTGCGGTACGGCTTTAATAGTGGTATTTCCGTAACTGTAGAATTATCCCGCTATCTTTTTGTCTGGACGATATTTATTGGCGCGGTCATCGCGCTACAGCATAACCAACATCTTGCAGTTACCACTTTTATCGATAAGCTGCCTTTAATTCCTCAGACAGCGCTACGTATGATCGGTTTGCTGATGATGCTCGGCTGCACTCTGATGCTAGCCGTGGGAGGATATAAGCAGACGGTATTGAATTGGGACAACTTATCACCTATCAGTGAGATTCCGCGTGGCATTTCCTACTTGGCAGGTTTCGTTGCAGGCGTACTGATGAGTTTGCAACTGATATGTCGCCTGCTAGCCCCATTCTTCGTAGCTGATGGTAATGCGCATGAACGACACAAGGAAACTCAGCCATGACCATCGCTCTTTTCCTAGGGGCACTTCTCGGTGCCATCGGCATGGGATTGCCTATTGCCTTCGCACTGCTGGTCAGCGGTGTCGTGCTCATGATGTATCTGGGTATGTTCGATACCCAGATACTGGCGCAAAACTTGGTTGATGGCGCTGACAGTTTCACACTGCTGGCCATTCCCTTCTTTTTGGTTGCTGGAGAGGTCATGGCCCAAGGAGGGCTATCCAAGCGAATCGTCAACCTAGCCATGACTTTTGTTGGTCATCGTAAAGGAGGCCTAGGATTGGTGGCAATTTTCGCCGCAATGATTATGGCCAGCCTGTCGGGCTCCGCTGTTGCTGATACTGCAGCTTTGGCAAGCATGTTATTGCCGATGATGCGCAACGCCAATTATCCGCTGGGCCGTTCCGCGGGGTTGTTAGCCGCGGGCGGCATCATCGCACCAATTATCCCTCCATCCATACCTCTAATTATAATCGGTGTGGCCGGAGGCATCTCGATAACTAAGTTGTTCTTGGCCGGAATCGTGCCGGGCCTGATTATGGGCCTGACTCTGGTGGGCATTTGGCTGCTGCTAACCCGTAATGAAGATATTGCTGTAAGTGTCCGGGCCGATACCGGCCAGCGGGTGAAAGCGATAAAAGAGAGTTTTTGGGCATTATTGTTGCCGGCCATTATCATCGGCGGTATCAAAACGGGGGTCTTTACTCCTACCGAAGCTGCCGTAGTAGCTGCAGTCTATGCCATTTTGGTCTCGGTCGTAGTGTATCGGGAGCTGTCAATCAGCGAGCTTTACGCTGTACTGGCTAAGGCTGCACGCAACACGGCCATCGTCATGTTTCTGGTTGCCGCTGCGATGATGGTGTCTTGGATGATCAGTGTGGCGCAGTTGCCGATGATGGTGGTGGACCTGCTTAGCCCCCTGACGGATAGCCCGCGTCTGCTAATGCTCGGCATTATGGTAGTGGTACTTCTTATCGGCATGGTGATGGACCTTACCCCAACCATCTTGGTGTTGACGCCGATCTTGCTACCGCTGGTAAAAATGGCGGGTATCGATCCGGTCTACTTCGGCATTATGGTGGTGTTAAATTGCGCCATCGGGTTGATCACTCCCCCCGTCGGCAATGTGCTGAATGTGATTTGCAGTGTCGGCAAGATTCGTTTCGAGTACGCAGTGCGCGGTGTGACCCCGTATCTGCTGGCCTACGGCGCTATCTTACTACTATTTGTTGCTGTGCCCGAACTGATTATTGTCCCGGCTCGTTGGTTAGCTGGGTGAAAAGCATTAGCTTTCATTAAAGGAAACCGCAATGGACCATGCGACGCAATCCCACGCAGATCAGGCCTTGATCGATAGTCATCACCATTTCTGGAATCTGAACGGTGATGTCTACTATCCATGGCTAACCGACCAACCGGTTGAGTTTTTTCTCGGCGACTACCGTGCTATCTGTCGCACGCTATTGCCTGAGGAGTTACGAGCCAAGGTGCCCAAAGGATACCGGCTGCTGGGCTCTGTGCACTGCGAGGCTGAGGCGGAGCGAACCCAGTGTGTGGTTGAGACTGAGTGGATTACAGAACTGTCTCGGCACAGTGGGCTCCCCAGCGCACATGTGGGCTGGGCGCCATTCGGTAAGAGAGAATGTGCGGCGGTGCTTGATGCACAATGTAAATCCCCACTGTTTCGCGGTGTTCGCGCCAAACCAGTAACAGCGCCTCGGCCGGAGCAGGCCAAAGCGATGTATGGTCAGCCCCGCACGCTGCAAGATAAACGTTGGCTGGAGGGGCTGGCTCTGTTGGAGGAGCGCAGGCTTTCCTGGGATTTACGCGTGCCAGCCTGGCATTTGAAGGATGCGGCCATAGCGCTAGAAGCCGTACCGGAGCTGCGCGTAGTCCTTAATCATACAGGCTTACCATGGGATCGCTCTAAGGCAGGGCTACAAACATGGCGCGAAGGTATGCACAGGCTGGCTGACAATCCCAATGTATGCGTCAAACTCTCAGAATTGGGTTCGCCGTGGTATCCATGGCGGCGTGAGGACAATCTGCCATTACTGTGTGAGGCACTGACTATTTTTGGCCCCGAGCGCTGCCTATACGCTAGCAATTTCCCCGTGTCGGGATTGCAAGTGAGTTATGCAGATTGGCTGGCACTTGTGGAGGAAGCTATCGCCCAGACTTATCCCCAAGCGCGGGATGCGGTCCTGTTCCGTAACGCCTGTTACTGGTACCGGCTTAATGTATGAGCTAAATGGCCTAACCAGTTTCTTGTGTATTTCGTATGCAAAATATAGAATAAATAGTTATGCTTTTTGTACTGCGCCTTGGCGCCTTGTCCAGTAAGTCGTCATCTGAGAAAGCTTCATGGAAAAAATCAAGCAAAACACTCTGCACGGTGAGGTCGCGACCCGTATTCGAAGCATGATAGATGAGGGTACGCTGACGCCGGGTAGCCGGGTTCCGGAAAAGCAGCTATGCGAGCAATTCGGCGTATCGCGCACCCCGTTGCGGGAAGCCTTGAAGGTTCTGGCCTCGGAGGGTTTCGTGGAGCTACTTCCCAACCGTGGCGCGCGCGTTGCCAAGCTGACCCGCGACACGTTGCAGAATACCTTCGAGGTGATGAGTTCACTCGAAGGGCTGTCCGGCGAGCTGGCATGTGAGCGCATTACTGAAACTGAACTCGACGATATCGAAGCCCTACACCGCCAAATGGTGACGCACTATAAGAATGGTGACATGCGAGAGTACCTGCTTGTTAACCAGCAGATTCACGAAGCGCTAGTGGTTGCATCCAATAACGCGGTGCTGATCGAAGTCTACAAGAACCTTAATCAGCGGGTGCGGCGGGTACGCTTTACCGCTGAGCTTAGCAAGGAGTACTGGGCACAGGCGATCCAAGACCACGAAGATATGGTCGTGGCCCTGCGTCAACGCGATTCCGAGGCTCTTGGACGTGTACTGCGCCGGCATCTACGGGACAAGATTGAGGTTTCCTCGTTTGCCGACATGGCCGAATACAAAGCGGAGTCGGTCGATTCGTAAGGTAGGCCGGACCAGACATGACAGGCTGGTCGCAGCTCCTCGAGAAAACACACCATAAGCCGCAGCCATTGCTGCGGCCTTTTTAATCTGTATGGGGCTCGCCATGTCACTCGCGGGCCATTGGCCTACCTTGATGATGAGCCAGGTGGCTAGTGCCCATGCGGCAGGCGATATCGAAGGCATGGCGCATTGCACCGACGTTTGCCTTGCCCTGGCCGGCGATATCATAGGCGGTACCATGGGCAGGGGTGGTAATCGGGATCGGTAACCCGCCCTGGACGGTGACGCCACGCGCAAAGCCGAGCAGCTTGACGGCAATCTGGCCTTGGTCGTGATACATGGTCACTACGCCGTCGAATTCGCCATCCCGCGCGCGTAAAAAGATAGTGTCGGCAGGAAACGGCCCTTGGGCGGGATAACCGGCCTCTACGCATTCCTGAATGGCCGGAGCGATAACATCGATCTCTTCTCGGCCGCAGGTACCACCTTCGCCAGCGTGGGGGTTGAGGGCGGCCACGGCGATGCGTGGCGCGGAGATTCCAGCGGCCTGCAACGAATCGTAAATCAGGCGTGTGGCGCTCTTGATGCGCTCCCGAGTTACAAAGCGAGGTGCATCCTTAAAAGGAACATGAGATGAGATGCGCGATGTCCATAAATTGCCTAACGTATTAAATTCGCATACATTTTCTTCAATCCCAAGGTGGTCGGCGAAAAAGTGAAGTTCGTCCTCTTGGGTGAGTCCTGCCTGCTTCATTGCCAACTTGTTAAGCGGAGCAAAGCATATGGAGTCTATATGACCTGCTTGCGCCGCCGTTAAACAAAGTTTAAGTACGTTTAATACTGAAGCGCCTCCGGCTGGGCTGACCTTGGCGTAGGTAACCGCGTCGGCAGACACACTCTCGACGGGTAGCAGTACAGGACGGTCTGTACCGCGTACCTGAGCGAAATCGGTTATCTCTGATAGGGCGTGGTGCGTACCGGCTACACGCTGTCCTTCCTGCCATAGCCAAGGATCACCCACCACTACAATGCGAGCACTGTCTGCGACAGCAGGGTCATCGAGTAGGCGTGCTACCAGTTCGGCGCCGATTCCTGCTGGGTCGCCCAAGGTAAGGGCTATGCTAGGTTGCTGGTCGGTCATGGTGTGCTCCTTCCTCAAGAGTTGCCTCGCCCGATAGTGAACGTTAGTCCGTGATCCTGTAACTCGGGACCGCCATCTGCATGCAGGGGGGCGTAGGTGGCGGAATAAACCGCAGCTGCGTTCATTGCGTCCGGACCATCGAGCAAACGTGATGTAGGGAAGCTTATGTCCTGCTCTCCAAGGTGGGAAATAAGAGTCATGGCGTAATCTGCTTGTCCGTATTGTTATCTACTTGTCTAGCCTACGATGCCTTCCTGATAACCTGCTAATAGAAATTTGTGTTCTAACGATTCGAATAAGTTATTGCTGGTGCCTCAGGCTCAAAGATACCGAAGTCGAAGTCCCGCTCAATGGCATGGGTGTCTAGAGGCGGAGACGAAATCCTTTTCACATGGCTTGGAAAAATGTGGAAAGTGGCTGGGTGCGAATCGACCAAGGTCTATGTTGTTATAATGAATTATGTGTTCATACTTGCCCTTGTAGCTCCGCTGCGCAGCGCCAAAGCTGAGCTGTCGGGCCGTAAGGTGCGGCTGCGTTGGCTTCGATAGCACTCATGCGGATCTCCAAGCATGCCAATCACAACCGCGTTGGCTTACGGACAAACACGATATAAATACAATCGGGTGAAAGTATGACGATGACGAAATGGATAGGCCGGGCTGCCTGGTCGAGCGCCTTGTGTATGGCTCTGGTGGGCAGCAATGCGAACGCGTGGGAGCCGCAGCGCAACATTGAGTTTGTGGTCCCCTACAGTGCGGGTGGAGGTAGCGATCTCAATGCCCGTATGGTCGTGGAAGCGATGCGCCAGAACGACTTAGTCGACCGCCCCGTCCTGGTCAATAATCGTCCCGGCGGCTCAGGTGCGGTAGGCAACAGCTATGTCTACAACAAAGGTGGCGATAGCCACACTCTGATGACTTTCAATGCTGGTCAGATGATGAGTACAGTCACCAACGACGCGCCGGTGCAGCTCGAAGACCTGACTCCGCTCGCTACCTTGGCAGAAGACACTCTGCTGCTCGGCGTCAAGGCGGACGGAGATATCCAGAGTTTGGAGGATTTGATCGACCAAGCCAATTCTGGGGGCGTCACCATAGGCGGGGCGGGCCGCGGTGGTGAGGATCATCTCGGCTTCGCCATGCTCAATTCCGAACTGGATGCAGACCTTCAATACGTGCCCTTTGGCGGTACCGGTGAGGTGACTTCGGCGCTGCTGGGCGGACATATCGATGCCGCTGTGTTCAAGCTTGGTTCTCAGGTCGACCCCTCACTAGTGCGCAGCGTAGCAGCATTTTCTGACGAGCGTCTCGAGGCGCCTTTAGATGAAGTTCCGACATTCGCCGAGCTCGGTTATCCTGAAGTGCAGTTGATGATTTTCCGTGGCTATGCCGGACCGCCCGACATGCCGGCCGAGGCAGTCGCTTACTGGGAAGAGGTGTTTAAGCAAGTTTCCGAATCCGATAAATGGCAGAACGATTATATTGAGAAGAATAATCTGATCGGCACCTTTATGGGCGCCGAGGAGAGTGCTGAGCATTATAGAAAGGAGCTGGAGCGCTATAAGCAGAAGTTAGCGGAAGTTGGCTTCGTGGAATAAGTAGGAGCATAGGCGGCGCGGAGCAGGGCAGAGACGCGCCGCCTTTTTGTATCCGCTACTTGGACACGGCTTTAGCACAAGACATGGGCGGCTGGTCAAGTAAGTTTAAACGAAAAATAGGAAGCGTCGGCCATGAACAATGAAAGTGCATATGCACAACAGAAACGGCCTTGGTTACCGGTAATAGTAACGCTACTCATCGTGGCAATAGGTGTGACATGGGCCGCGTTCGGGCTGTTTAAATATGGCGTCTGGCAAAACCGCGGACCGGGAGCTGGGTTCTTCCCAGTGGTGGCGGGAAGTGGTGCCTTCTTTCTGGGCCTTATTGAACTGTTCCGCAAGCAAGAGCGGGCCGAAAGTGGCGGCATTAAAAGCATCTGGCCGGCACTTGGCATGGCGCTGGCCATCGCCAGTATCCCACTGTTCGGCATGGTCATCGCGATGTCGATCTTCGTCATGGTATGGATGGCTTTAATCGAAAGCCAGCGATGGTGGAAATCTCTGCTGACCGGCCTTGGCACCGGCATTGCGCTCTATCTGCTGTTCGGGCTCTGGCTGAGGGTTGCCTTTCCCCAGGGCATTATTATCCAGCTATTACAATAAGCGGTGCTTATGGATATTTTGCAATCACTCTTACAAGGCTTTGCCACTTCCCTTAGCTTTTCGAATATTCTCGCTGCCTTGATCGGTGCAGGTTTAGGCATCGTAATTGGTGCCATTCCTGGTCTTGGCTCCGTGACAGGTGTGGCCCTTCTGCTGCCGCTGACTTTTCAGATGGACCCTATTACCGGGATTATCATGCTGGGCGCCCTGTACTACGGCTGTATGTATGGTGGTTCTTACAGCGCGATTTTGCTCAATATTCCGGGCGACGCACCGGCGGTGGTAACCGCATTGGATGGTTATCCTCTGTCGCAAAAGGGATTAGCCGGTAAGGCGTTATTTACCGCCAACCTCTCATCATTCATTGGCGGTACCGTGGGCATTATTATGCTCACCTTTTTGGGACCAGTGTTGGCCAAAGTAGGACTGCTATTTGGCCCCGCTGAGATTGCCGCGCTGATTCTGTTGGCACTGTGCTCTATTGGTTGGCTTCTTGGCGATAATCCCGGCAAGGGTTTGATCTCCACTTTTTTGGGTATTCTGCTCTCGACTATCGGGCTCGGCCTGGCATTCGGCCAACCGCGCTTTACTTTCGACTCGATGTATCTACTCAACGGCATCTCCTTCATTCCATTGGTTATCGGCATGTTCGGCTTCAGCCAGGTGCTGGATATGATGGTTAACCGCATTAACACCTCTGGATTGACCGATAAACTGGGGTTGCGAGACAGTCTGCTTGACCGTAAGGAAGTGCTCCGCGTTCTTCCTGTTTCACTGCGTTCGGGCGTGTTAGGCAATCTCGTAGGGATTCTGCCTGGCGCTGGTGCCACCACAGGCTCGTTTCTGGCGTACGTAATGGAGAAAAAAGTTGGGCGCCGGGGGCAGGACCTTGGTAAAGGAGAGATTGAGGGGGTTGCTGCCTCCGAGGCTGGCAATAACGCCGCGGCGGCGGGTTCCTTCGCACCGCTGCTGTCGCTGGGTATTCCCGGGTCCGGAACGTCTGCCGTCCTCTTGGGTGGGCTGATGATGTGGGGGCTTCAGCCGGGGCCGCTACTGTTTCAGCAGAACGCCGATTTCGTGTGGGGGCTAATCTCTTCAATGTACCTGGGTAATGTCATGGCGGTACTCGCTGCACTTGCCATCATTCCGTTCTTGGTGAAATTGCTGCGCGTGCCTCATGCCATTCTGATCCCAGTCATTGCAGTCGTCTGCGTTGTCGGTTCTTACAGCGTAAATAACAGCATGTTCGATGTCTGGTTCATGCTCGGCTCTGGTGTCGTCGCTTATTTCATGAGCGTCGCCAAGTATCCTGTTGCGCCGCTACTGTTGGCATTTGTGCTGACGCCACGTCTCGAAACCAGCCTGCGACAAGCGCTCGACATTTCACGTGGCGATCCAATGATTTTCTTTAATAGTCCGATCGCGGTCACGTTGTTGTCGCTGATCCTGTTGTTCGTGCTTTACCCGCTTGCGAAGTCTCTATTCCTGCGCTCACGCAAGAAGAGTGATGCTTAAAGAAAAACAAATGGACCTATGAAGCGCAACTGTCTATCGCACAGGTGATTAATGACTATCAACGATGCAGAGATCATTGTACAGCTAACGGCCATGTTAGGCACAAATGCTGTCCTGCATGAGGATGAGGATATCGGGCGTTACATACGTGACTGGGCGGGCAATCAACTGGGTAGGCCGTTGGCGATTGTCAGGCCTAGGAGCACCGAAGAAGTATCACAGGTGGTGCGCTTCTGCCACGAACATGGTATTGCCTCGGTGCCGCAAGGGGGGCATACCGGACTGGTTGGTGGTGCACTACCGGATGATGTACGCTCTGAATTGGTGATCAGCCTGGAGCGCATGAATCGGATCCGCAGTATCGATCCGCTCAGTTTCACCATGGCCGTGGATAGTGGCTGCGTGCTCGAGGAGGCCAAACAGGCGGCAGCGGAGCAGTCATGCTTTTTTCCGCTCTCCCTGGGCGCGCAGGGTAGCTGCCAAATTGGGGGCAACATTGCCACTAATGCGGGAGGCGTCAATGTGCTGCGCTACGGAATGATGCGCCAACTGGTCCTAGGCCTTGAGGTAGTGCTTCCCGATGGCCGTATATGGAATGGTATGAAGGGGCTCCATAAGGACAACCGAGGCTACAACCTGACGCAGCTTTTTATCGGTAGTGAGGGCACTTTAGGGGTCGTGACCGGAGCGGTGCTCAAGCTATTCCCGCTTCCCGAGCAATCACAGACCGCGTTGCTAGCGGTACCTTCGGTAGAAGCTGCGGTCAAACTCTATACTTTGGCACGGCGCGCTTGCAGCGATCTGCTGTCCGCCTTCGAGTTGATTCCTCGCCAATGTATGGAGCTGGCCTTTGAGGCCTCTTCACAACTCAGTGATCCGCTTGATAACGAATATTCCTATTATGTGCTGATGGAGCTCGCGGCGGCCGGCCCGGTAGACCTAACTACGATGCTGGAACACTTGCTTGAACGCGGCATGGAAGAAGAAATGGTCCTCGATGGCGTGCTGGCTTCCAGCAGTGCTCAAGCTGCTCAGTTGTGGCAGATCCGGGAGAGCATGGTCGAAGGGCAACTGATGCGTGGGAAGCATTTACGTACCGACGTCTCGGTGCCCATCGCTTCTATTGCCGCGTGTGTCGCCGAGGCTAGCGAGGCCATGGCCGCCATTTCCACCGAAGCTATAGTCATCGCCTACGGCCATATCGGAGACGGCAACCTGCATATCAACGTGCTACCGCCCACAGACCAGAGTGATGCTGCGCTCTCTGAGCTATTTCACCGTCTCGAGGAGGCACTCTTCGAAGTCGTCGACCGCTTCGATGGCAGTATCAGTGCCGAGCACGGTATCGGCCGCACTAAGCAAGCGGCTTATCTAGTCCGCAGCACTGACACCGAGCAGCAATTATTCGCTGGCATCAAGCACGTCTTCGATCCGCAAGGGCTGATGAGCGCCGGACGTATCTTGCCTCCCGACCAAACCTAAGCCCTGCACCATCATCCGAACAACTCCAACCCGAGGACACCTGAATGAACCTCCAGGACAAGACGCTTTTCAAACAGCAGTGCTACATTGGTGGACGATGGACCGATGCCTCCAGTGGTGCGACTCTCGAAGTCTCCAACCCCTCTAGTGGAGATTCGTTGGGTAGCGTGCCCAGCCTATCCCAGGATGAGGTGGCCGCTGCCATTGACGCCGCCAACGCCAGCCTGCCGGCATGGCGAGCAAAGACTGCCAAGCAGCGCGCTGCAATCCTGCGTGACTGGTACGATCTGTGCATGCAGCATCAGGACGACCTGGCAACCATTCTGACCCTTGAGCAGGGCAAGCCCCTACAAGAAGCTAAGGGCGAAATCGCCTATGGCTCGGCCTTCATCGAGTGGTTCGGCGAAGAGGCTAAGCGCATTTACGGTGACGTAATTCCTTCCCATGCCAGCGATCGCCGCATTGTGGTCACCAAGGAACCGATCGGTGTGGTCGCGGCCATTACGCCGTGGAATTTCCCTAATGCTATGATCACTCGCAAGGCTGCCGCCGCCATGGCTGCCGGTTGTACCGTAGTAGTCAAGCCGGCCTCCAGTACCCCTTACTCCGCACTGGCGTTGGCCGAGTTGGCCGAGCGTGCAGGTGTGCCGGCGGGTGTGCTCAATGTAGTGACCGGTTCGGCAAGGGTCGTAGGTGGCGAGTTGACTGCCAATCCTATTGTCCGGAAGCTCTCTTTCACTGGCTCTACCGAAGTGGGCAAGGTACTGCTCAGCCAATGCGCCAACACCGTCAAGAAGGTGTCAATGGAGCTTGGCGGTAACGCTCCGTTCATCATCTTCGACGATGCTGACCTCGATCAGGCGGTGGCTGGCGTGATGGCGTCGAAGTTCCGTAATGCTGGGCAGACCTGCGTTTGTGCCAACCGTATCTTCGTTCATGACAAAGTCTACGATGCCTTTGCCGATAAACTGGCTCAAGCCGTCAATGCCCTGCACATCGGTGACGGGTTGGAATCGGGTGTAACTATCGGGCCACTGATTGACCTGGCCGCGGTAGAGAAAGCCGAACAGCACATAGCCGATGCTAAGGCCAAGGGTGCCTCGGTATACCTGGGTGGTGAGCGACATGCTCTAGGTGGCAACTTTTTCTCGCCCACCATTCTCACTGAAGTCTCCAGCGATGCTCTGCTCATGAATGAGGAGACCTTCGGTCCGGTGGCACCCTTGCTTCGCTTCAACGACGAGGCCGAGGTGATTCGCCAAGCCAACGATACTGAATTCGGACTGGCCTGCTACTTCTATAGCCGCGACATTGGGCGTGTGTGGCGTGTTGCCGAAGCTCTCGAGTACGGCATCGTCGGTATCAATGAAGGGATCATCTCCTCAGAGCTAGCACCTTTCGGTGGCGTTAAGGAGTCTGGCATCGGCCGGGAGGGCTCCAAGTACGGCATCGATGACTATATCGAGATCAAGTATATGTGTATGGGTGGGCTCTGAACCCGGGCAGCATTTCGCTAAGGATAACGTAATGAACGATAATCGAGCGAACGTACAGGTTGGCGTGATCGGCATCGGCCTGATGGGGCATGGGATTGCCAGCAACATCCAGAAGAATGGTTGGGCGCTGGGCTTTTTAGATCATCCTGGCAACCAGCCAGTGGATAATCTGGTGGCCAAAGGTGCTAAAGCGTATACCAGTGGCCGTGAGCTGGCTGCCCATTGTAATGTGGTTATTATTTGTGTGACTGGCTCGCCGCAGGTTGAAGATGTGTTGTTCCGCGAAGACGGTGTGCTCAAAGGGCTCAGACCGGATGGAGTGATTATCGATTGCTCGACGGCGGTACCCAGCTCCACCGAAAGCATCGCTAAGGCAGTGAACGAGGCCGGCGGGCGCTTTCTGGATGCGCCTATGACGCGCACGCCGAAAGAAGCTGCGGAGGGTCGACTTAATCTCATTGTCGGGGGAGAGCGCAGTCTTTATGAGGCCCAGCAGCCACTCTTAGAAAGTTTTTCTGAAAATATCACGTATGCCGGACCGGTAGGCTCGGGGCATAAGCTTAAGTTATTACATAACTTTGTCTCGCTGGGGTTTTCTACTGTATTGGCGGAAGCTGCGGCCTGTGCTCAGCGCGGTGGTGTTTCTGCAGAGGCGCTAGTTGAAGTGCTCGCAAAGGGAGGTGGCGCCGGTGCCATCCTGCAACGCCTGCAGCCCTATATCCTCGAGCGCGATAACTCTGGCTTTAAATTCAGCATCTCAAATGCGCACAAGGACTTAGGGTACTACCTGGAGATGACCAACGACCTTAACGCGCGGCAGTCGGCAGCGGAAGGAATTTATGCGGTGCTTGAGGCTGCCAAAGCCTCTGGACATGAGCAGGATACTATTCCTGAACTGATTAGCCTGCTTGCAGAAGAGGATAGCCGCGTTTAAAAGTAACGGTGGGCGGATTATCTATCCGCCCACCGTATCCGTTAGACAGAAGCGTCGTCGAGACGCCTAAGCTCGTTATTGTAACGCTCCTTACGTGCCACATAGCTCTCGCTGCTTTGTACCAATCCAGCGATCTCCTCCTCGCTCAGAGTACGCACGACTTTGGCCGGGGCGCCCAAGATAAGCGAGTTGGGCGGAAATTCCTTATTGGCTGTTATTACTGCGCCGGCTCCGATTAGACAATTTTCGCCAATGGTTGCGCCGTTGAGTACAGTGGCATGCATACCGACCAGACTTCCATTGCCGATAGTGCAGCCATGCAACATCACTAAGTGGCCTACTGTGACATTGTCACCGATGTGAATAGGAAAACCGGGATCTGTGTGAAGTACACAATTCTCTTGGATATTACTGCCCTTGCCGACCTTGATGGGTTCGTTATCGCCGCGCAATACGGCACCGGGCCAGACGCTGGCGTTTTCCTCTAGCTTCACATCCCCGATGAGCACGGCCTCGGGGGCGGTATATGCGCCTGGCAGAAGTTCAGGAGAGAGCTCTCCCAATGCATAGAGTGCCATAGGCTTGTCCTCGTCTTATCGGTTGTTGTTTCCATGTCCGGTGCAGCCTTAGGCCCGTCACAGACCCATAGTAGTTTACGGTAAGCACAACCAAATAATGAGTCAATAATACAAAATTCATTTATTAAAAAGGATTTATTTCTTAAGTTGCTGAATAGAAAGGTCTATTAGGGTGAGCATGGTTGTGCGTAGACCAAGGTCTATATTGTTAAAATGAATTATGAGTTCATAATTCCACCATTATAGGTTGAGTGGTTTCTGGCCTCGGTCGGCCACTCCTCATAGTGGAGGGATTATGGAACCCAAGACATCTGTTGAGCTGGAGTGCATTCGGGAAGGGCGTATCGCCTGGGTGATCTTCAACCGTCCAGAAGTCAGAAATGCCATGACCTGGGGCATGTACGATGAGCTTGAGCGATTGTGCGACGAGCTAGAACAGGATGAGGGCGTTGATGTCGTAATCCTTCGCGGTAGCGGCGGTGAGGCCTTTATCGCAGGCACTGATATCAAGCAATTCGAGACCTTTAACAGTCCGACTGATGCGATCGATTACGAACAGCGTATCGACCGTGTCATTGAGCGTCTGGAGACGCTCCAGAAACCGACCATTGCCATGCTTGAGGGCTTCTGCGTCGGCGGCGGAGCTGCGATCGCTATGGTTTGTGATTTCCGCTACGCCACGCCAGACCTTAAGTTCGGAATCCCAATTGCTCGCACCCTAGGTAATTGTGTATCGCTTAACAATATGGCCCGCATCGTCGATTTGGTAGGTGGCGCCCGTGCTAAGGAAGTATTAATGCTGGCCCGCCTGCTCAAGGCAGATGAAAGCCTCAGTGCGGGGTTAATCACCCAGGTTAGCCAACCAGAATCCATCGAGGACGAAGTGCGCGCTGTCGCTGCCAAGCTAAGTAGTTTTGCACCGCTAACTCTTAGGGCGTGTAAGGAAGGGATTCGGCGAGTCCAGGCCAGTCGACGGCCTGAGCCGGGCATGGACAAAGACCTGATTGAACTCTGCTATACCAGTCAGGACTTTCATAACGCTGTGGATGCCTTCATCAACAAAAAACCGCACTCATGGTTAGGCAAATAATGACAAATAAGCTTTAGGAGATTGAGAAATGCTTGCGTTGTCGAAAATGAAGGTGCTGGATATCTCACAAATAATGGCGGGGCCATACTGCACCATGGTACTGGCCGATTTGGGCGCAGAGGTGACCAAGGTAGAGAAGGTCAATGGCGGCGATGACAGCCGGCAGATGGGTCCCTATGTTAATGATGAATCTACTTGCTTTGCTCAGATCAATCGCAACAAGAAGAGTATCTCTCTTAACCTCAAGGAGGATGCAGGTAGAGAAATATTCTATCAGCTGGCTAAGGATGCTGATGTCATCGTCGAAAATTACCGTACGGGCGTAGCCAAAACTCTCAAGGTCGACTACGAGACGATCAAAGAGATCAATCCGGGCATAATCTATTGCTCTATCTCAGGTTATGGGCAGACTGGACCGTACAGTCATAAAGGCGGATTCGACCTGGTGGCTCAGGGCATGACTGGGCTAATGTCGATGACCGGCGAACCGGGGCGTAGGCCATTAAAGACAGGCATTGCTGTGTATGATATTGGTGCGGGTATCACCGCTGCCTATTCCATCCTTGCGGCCTACATTCATAAAATGAATACCGGTGAAGGGCAACTGGTCGACGTTGCTATTGCCGAGTGCGGCCTGCCTTGGTTCTCTTGGGAGGCGGCGGCCTACTTTACCAATGGCACTGTTCCACAACCTACTGGTTGGCGTCACCGTGTATCGGCGCCCTATCAAGCGATTAAAGTACGGGATGGCTACATCATGCTCGGATGCGCCAATCAGCGCACCTGGGAGCGTCTGTGCCTTGAAGTGATCGCGCGTCCTGACCTGCTCGAAGATCCTCGCTTCGAAACCAACCATCTACGTGGTCAGAATGTAGAGACCCTTGAGTCAGTACTGGAAGAGATTTTCGTTGAAGACGATATGTCATACTGGCTGGAAAAGTGCGACCAAGCGGGAGTGCCGGCTGGGCCGATCAATAACTTCGCCCAAGCTTTGCAAGATCCACACTACCTGGAGCGGGGTATGGTGCAGGAGGTGGAACATCCAGTGATCGGCAAGATGAAGATGATTGGTTTTCCCAGCAAGTTATCATTGACTCCTCCGACGATCCGTAGCCCTGCTCCTGTCTATGCCCAACACACTGATGAAGTAATGGATAGCTTAGGCATCTCTGCCGAACGTTTAGCAGCGCTGCGTGAGCAAGGTGTCGTTAAGTAACTCGGCAGGGAAGCAGGTGAAGACCATGAAAGTACTCGTCGCGGTCAAACGCGTCATCGACTACAACGTCAAGATCCGCGTCAAGGCGGATCACTCCGACGTCGACCTTACCAACGTCAAGATGGCCATGAATCCGTTTTGCGAGATCGCCGTGGAAGAGGCGGTACGACTCAAGGAGAAAGGCATCGCCACGGAGGTCGTCGCAGTAACCGTCGGACCCAAGGCTGCCCAGGAACAGCTGCGCACCGCGCTGGCGCTGGGCGCCGACCGCGCCATCCATGTTGCCAGCGACGAGCGCGTCGAGTCGCTGGCGGTGGCCAAGCTGCTCAAGAAGGTGATCGATGACGAGCAGCCGCAACTGGTCATTCTCGGCAAGCAGGCCATCGACACCGACAACAACCAGACCGGGCAGATGCTCGCTGCGCTGACCGGTTGGGGGCAGGGCACCTTCGCCTCGAAAGTCGACGTTCAGGAGGGCACGGTCAACGTCACTCGCGAGATCGACGGCGGCCTGCAGACCGTCGCGCTCAAGCTGCCCGCCGTGGTCACCACCGACCTGC
>NZ_JAKRFI010000005.1 GCF_022348165.1 Halomonas sp. McH1-25 | reverse complement strand
CCATGGCGACGAACACCAGCCAGGCGGCGCCGCGGGCGCACCACACCACGCCGCGGTCGAAGGTGCTGCGCACCGGATCGGGGACCGTGGAGGTCTCGCCGGAGGTCGGGCCGGCAATTTCGTCCTCGTGTTTCACGGGGCGGTTGTCCTTGTCGATCGAAGGGGACATGTTTCCTCCATGCAGTACGCGCAGGGCACTGCCATGGTCAGAATAGGTCACAAAGCTCATGGGGCCGGACGTGCCGGCCCCCTGGATCTGTCATGAGTCCGTGCAAAGCGCCCGGCCCCTGGCCTGGCGACGCTTCGCAACGGTCCGGTGCTTACAGCTGACCGCGGGCCTTCAGGAACGAAGTCGCGGAATCATAGATCTTCTGGGTCATCTCGTTACGACCGGCCCATTCCTTCCACTCCTGTTCGGCGGCCTGACGGAACTTCTTGCGCTCCTCGGCGGGCAGGTTGTACGGATGGACATTCGGGTCCTGCTCGAGCTTCTGCAGCACCTCGATGTCCTGTGCACTCAAGCGGGCAATCAGGTCATAGGCCATGCGGTCGAAAGCGACTTCCAGCGTGGTCTGCAGGTCCTCCGGCAGCCCATCCCAGATCTCCTTGTTGATCGATACGGCGATCATCGGCATGGAATGGAACCCCGGATACAGCGGGTAGGGCGCGAACTGGTGCAGGCCCTGGGCATCGTTGTTGGAGAGCACGGTGGAGTCGGCCGCGTCGATCACACCCTTCTCGAGCCCGGTGTAGACCTCGGAACCGGGCAGGTTGACCGGGGTGGCGCCAATGCGCTCGAAGATGTTGTAGACCATGCCCTGCGGAGCGCGGATCTTGAGGCCTTCAAAGTCATCGATGGACTTGATCTCTACCGTGGAAGGCACTGACTCAAGCGGGAAGGTCGCCGCGGAAATCAAGTGGGCGCCATAGGGTTCGACCAGCTCGTTGTAGAGGTCTTCGCCGCCGGCATTGTTCATGAACTCCAGGAAATCGTAGGGATTCTGCCAGGCACCGACCAGGTTGCCGAGCATGCCGAAGGCCGGGTTCTGGCCCGAGAAGTAGCTGGGATCGGTCATGTGGCCCTGGAGAATTCCGGAACTCACGGCCTGTAGCGTCTCGGTCGGGCCCACTACGGCATTGATCGGCATGACCTCGATCGACACGCGGCCGTCGGTCATGGTCTCGATCTTGTCGGCCCACTCCTGCTTGATCTTGAAACTAGGCTCGCCGGAGGTCTCCGAGGCCTGGAACTTCCACTCGTACTCGGCGGCCTGAGCCGCGGAAAGTCCGAGTAACATCAGCGAACTGGTGGCGATTACGACGTGTTTGAGCTTGAACATGTGTTGTCTCCAAACAGCGTTTGTTGTTGTGGCTTGGTGGTCATCGGATGATGTCGAATTCACGTTCGGCATGCAGCTATCCAGTATGGGTTATGACTGAGCCTGCGTGATGGCCTTAGAATGTTGAACATAGCGAGCTTATGTTCAACATATACTTTCGTATGGGGTAGGTGCTTCCCTGCGTTCCTGCAGTGCCACCCCGGCGTAAGGTGGCTCAAGTCGCGCTAGTGCAGAACGTCTGACTGAACAATGCCTTAGCCGCGTTTCAAGAGGCTGAGTCGCTCTGCGTAGCAGTGCCGGATGGCAAGGGAAACTATTTTTGATACATGAATGTATATCAAATATTCACCTTATTAGTATTTCTTGGTTATCGATTTACTCGGTATCGTGCACTCATAACGTTAAAGACGCGTGGTGCTTAGATCGCCAGCCACCGTAGAGGAGAGATTCCATGTCCAATGAAAAACGCCCGCTTGGCTCTCAAGCAAAACCGTTGCGCTCGGCCGCCTGGTTCGGCAGTGCCGACAAGAACGGCTTCATGTACCGCAGCTGGATGAAGAACCAGGGCATTCCCGACCACGAGTTCCAGGGCAAGCCGATCATCGGCATCTGCAATACCTGGTCGGAACTCACCCCATGTAACGCCCACTTCCGCAAGATCGCCGAGCACGTCAAGAAGGGCGTTCTGGAAGCCGGTGGCTATCCCCTGGAGTTCCCGGTGTTCTCCAACGGCGAGTCCAACCTGCGCCCCACCGCGATGTTCACTCGCAACCTGGCGAGCATGGACGTCGAGGAGGCGATCCGCGGCAACCCGCTGGACGCCGTGGTGCTGCTGGTGGGCTGCGACAAGACCACGCCGGCGTTGCTGATGGGCGCGGCAAGCTGCGACATCCCCACCATCGTGGTCACCGGCGGACCGATGCTCAACGGCAAGCACGAGGGCAAGGACATCGGCTCGGGCACCGTGGTCTGGCAGCTTTCCGAGCAGGTCAAGGCCGGCAAGATATCGATCCATGAGTTCATGGCCGCGGAGGCCGGCATGTCGCGCTCCGCTGGCACCTGTAACACCATGGGCACCGCCTCGACCATGGCCTGCATGGCCGAATCGCTGGGCACGTCCTTGCCGCACAATGCGGCGATCCCGGCGGTGGATTCGCGCCGTTACGTACTGGCGCACCTGTCCGGCAATCGCATCGTCGAGATGGTCCATGAGGACCTCACGCTGTCGAAGGTCCTCACCAAGCAAGCCTTCGAGAACGCCATCCGCACCAATGCGGCGATCGGCGGCTCGACCAATGCGGTGATCCACCTCAAGGCCATCGCCGGGCGTATCGGCGTGGATCTCGAGCTCGACGACTGGACGCGCATCGGCCGCGGCACGCCGACCATCGTCGACTTGCAGCCCTCGGGGCGCTTTTTGATGGAAGAGTTCTACTACGCCGGCGGGTTGCCCGCGGTGCTGCGCCGGCTCGGCGAGGCCGACCGCCTACCCCACAAGGACGCCCTGACCGTCAACGGCCAAACCCTATGGGACAACGTCAAGGACGCCCCGCTCTACAACGACGAAGTGATCCGGCCGCTGGACAGCCCGTTGCGCGAGGATGGCGGCATGTGTGTGCTGCGCGGCAACCTGGCCCCACGCGGGGCGGTGCTCAAGCCCTCGGCGGCGACGCCAGAGCTGATGACCCATCGCGGCCAGGCGGTGGTGTTCGAGGACTTCGACGACTACAAGGCGCGCATCAACGACCCTGATCTCGACGTCACGGCCGACAGCGTGCTGGTGATGAAGAACTGTGGGCCGCGCGGCTATCACGGCATGGCCGAGGTCGGCAACATGGGCCTGCCGGCCAAGCTGCTCGAGCAGGGCATCACCGACATGGTGCGTATCTCGGACGCGCGCATGAGCGGCACGGCCTACGGCACCGTGGTGCTACACGTCGCCCCGGAGGCCGCCGCGGGCGGTCCGCTGGCCGCGGTGCGCAACGGCGACTGGATCGAACTCGACGCCTATGCCGGCAAGCTGCACCTGGACATCAGCGACGCGGAGCTCGAGGCGCGTCTGGCCGAGAGCGATCCCACCGAAGCCTCCCGGACCATCGCTGCCAGCGGCGGCTACCGCCAGCTCTACATCGAGCGGGTGCTGCAGGCCGACGAAGGCTGCGACTTCGATTTCCTGGTCGGCTGTCGTGGTGCCGAGGTGCCCCGGCACTCGCACTGACTGGTAGTTACTTTTAACGCCGATGAAAGACGAGGCGTCTCCGGCTGAAATGAACTGACCCAATGCCTGGACGGTTCACTTAGCCGATGATCAAGGCCTGAGCCCCGTACCGGGGCTCAGGCCTTTTTACGCTTTGTCTGAAAAATGCCTGCGCTCGCCCACACGGCGTTAAAAACCGGCTCAAAATGCTCATTTACACCGCGTAAACTCCGCTTTTTCGCCGATTCTTGCCTTGTCTGGCCCTCGCTCGCCGACTTTTCAGGCAGAGCTTAGCTTCATCCTGACGCATTCGTGATCGGGGTAATGGGTTTTCCTATACATCCACCTGGCGGGTTCGGCTTTGGTCGGAAGACTAAAGTGTCATGGTATTGCCTTTAATTCACAGACTAAATTAAGTCCCTGCCTTCCCAATGCTTCGGTGCCTGAAATGTTTCGCCGAGGGGCGAGATCGCCGGGAGCCAACTGACTGAAAAGTTGCGCCATGTACAAGCATAAAAAAGGAGATTGCCATGCACTTTTTTGCCGCCCGCAAGACCCTGATCACCAGGGCTATCGCCACCGCCGCAGTGCTTGGGTCCTGCGTGGCTTCGGCTGATACCGACATCAAGGTGCTTCGTGTGGAAATCAGCGATGTTGAGAAACAGTATTACGAAGACATCATTTCCGAATATGAAGCGCAGAACCCAGACATTAACGTTGAGTTCGAATATATCGCCAACGAGGCCTACAAGACGCGCCTGCCTACGTTACTGCAGTCCAACCAACGCCCCGATATCTTCTATAGCTGGGGCGGTGAGGGATTGCGTGATCAGGTCGAGGCTGGCTTCGTCCGTGATCTTACCGAGGAGATGCGGAGTGGCTGGCAGGAACTCTATCCCGATTCCGCCGTACGCGCCTTTACCCTGGACGACAGGATCTACGGTGCACCGCTGTATGCCACTCTGGTGGGGTTCTGGGTCAATACTGCGTTGACCGAACGGGCCGGGGTAGACATCTCGAACATCGAGACCTGGGACGACCTCGAGCAGGCCGTGGCCACCTTGCGAGAGAATGGCGTGACGCCCGCTGTCGTGGGTGGCATGGATGGCTGGCCCATGCACTTCTATTGGGGATACCTCGCCACTCGGATTGCCGGTGCCGAGGGTATCGAGGCCGCCAAGCGGGGAGAGGACGGGGGATTCGCTGGCGAGGAGTTCGTGCGTGCGGGCGAAATGCTGCAGTCGTTCGTCGAGCTGGATCCTTTCCAGCCTGGCTTCATGGCCACCTCATACGAACGCGCCAGTGCCATGTTCGGCGATGGCGAGGGCGCTCTGCACTTGATGGGGGATTGGGATTATATCCCTTCCAAGGAGCGGTCGACGAGCGGTGAAGGGGTGCCGGACGAGGATCTCGAGTTCATCCGCTTTCCCAGCGTCGAAGGGGAGCCGGCAATGAACAGAGCTTCGGCGGTCTCAATGGCTTTGCCGTAACACGCGATGCTCCTCAGGAAGCCGTGGATTTCCTGCGTTTTCTCCTCAACGAAGAGAATCAGCGCGAGGCTGCCAGGCTCGGCATCTTCGTACCGGTGGCCCATGGTTCGGAAGAGGAACTCGCCACTCCCTATGCACGTAAGGTGGCTGAGATCATCAGCGAATCCGCCTATCACCAAGTATTCCTCGATCAGGCTCTGGGGACCTCGGTCGGTGCCACGGTCAACGATATCAGCGGCGATCTGGCACAGGGGGCCATAACGCCAGAAGAGGCGGCTCAGAAGGTCGAAGAGGCCTGGCAGTTTAGATAATACCACCAGGAAGGGCGAGGCAAGACAGCGTCGCCTGATCGCACCGTCTCCACCAACTTCGCATCGGGATGGAGTTCCGCCATGAATACACTGACCAGGCACGTCGCCGAAAAGCGAGGGCTTGCAATGCGCATGCGCAAGGGCATGGTCAGCGGCAAGCTTGCAGCAATGCTGCTCCTCTTGCCGCCTGCGCTCATCTTGTTTTCGCTTTTCGTCATCCTGCCGCTGGCCGATGCGGCCTATTACAGCGTCTTCTCCTGGAACGGCTATGGAGCGCCGAGCGATTTCGTCGGTACTCAGAACTATGCGCGCCTGCTCGACCACTCGGTGTTCCATACCGCGCTGTGGAATACTGCCAAGCTGATCCTCGTCTCGTTGCTTGTCCAGATGCCACTGGCGTTGGGGCTGGCGCTGCTGGTATATCGCAAGACGCCGACCAACACGCTGTTCCGGCTGGTGTTCTTCCTGCCCTATATCCTCGCCGAAGTGGCCGCTGGGCTGATCTGGAGCTTCGTCTTCGACGGCGACTACGGCATCACCGCCTTCATGTTCCAGGCCCTGGGGCAGGAGTCGGTCTACGTGCTGGCCGACCGCCAGTGGGCCTTCCCGGCGATCATGACGGTGATCGTTTGGAAGTACTTCGGTTTTCACATGATGATCTACATTGCGGCGTTGCAGAGCGTGCCCAAGGATTTGATCGAAGCGGCCAAGCTGGAGGGGGCCAAACCGCGCCAAGTGGCACTGTTCGTGCAGATACCAATGATCAAGCATGCCATCGTGGTGAGCGGTTTCTTCGCCATTATCGGGTCGCTGCAGATTTTCGACATCATTATCCCGCTGACCAATGGCGGCCCCTCGAACACGACTCATACCATCGTCACCTATCTCTACACTTTCGGCCTGTCGCGGCTGAACATCGGCTTCGGTAGTGCCGCCGCCGTGGTGCTGTTCATCCTCGCAATCGGTATCGCCTTCTTCTATCAGCGCACCACCGCGAAAGGGGGCCAGGCATGAAGAGCCTCACGACCCGCAACACGCTGCGCGTGATCGTGCTGATCGTCGTTGCCAGCGTGGTCATCGGTCCCCTGCTGGCCTCCTTCTTGGGTGGCTTCAAGAGCAACGCCGAGCTACGCACCAACCCACTATGGTTACCGGATAGCTGGAATGCGGATCGCTACATTGAGATCTTTCTCGATGGCGATTTCTGGCGCTACATGGGCAATTCGTTCCTGATTTCATCGATGACCGTGTTCCTGACCCTGGTAGTGGGAGCGGCAGCCGCTTACGTATTCTCGCAGATCCGCTTCTTCGGCTCGAAAATGATCCTTTCCTATCTGCTGCTGGGGCTGATGTTCCCCTTTGCCGCGGCGATTCTGCCACTGTTCATCAAGGTGCGCGATCTGGGGCTGCTCGATACCTACTGGGCGGTAATCCTGCCGCAGACCGCCTTCGGTCTGTCGCTGGCGATCCTGCTGTTCAAGGCGTTCTTCGACCAGTTGCCAAGGGAGCTGTTCGAGGCTGCGTACGTCGACGGCTGCAGCTACCTACGCTTCTTCTGGTCGTTCACGTTGCCGCTGTCGACGCCGATTCTGGCCACGGTGGGCGTGTTCGTCTTCGTACAGAGCTGGAACAACTTCCTGTTGCCGTTGGTAGTGCTCAATGATCGCGCCATCTACACCTGGCCGCTCGGCATGATGCAGTTCCAGGGCGAATACCTGACCCAATGGAACATGATCCTGGCCTTCGTGACCTTGACCATCACGCCGGCAGTGGTCTTCTTCCTGGCAGCACAGAAATACATCGTGGCCGGCCTTACCGGCGGCTCCGTCAAGGGATAAAGGACGCCATCATGACCGACACCATTCGCAATCCGATACTTGCCGGCTTCAATCCCGACCCCTCGATCTGCCGGGTCGGGGGCGACTACTACATCGCTACCTCGACCTTCGAGTGGTACCCCGGCGTACAGATTCATCATTCCCGCGATCTGGCCAACTGGCGACTGGTGACCCGGCCGTTGTCCCGAGCTGCGCAGCTCGACATGCGCGGCAATCCCGACTCATGTGGCATCTGGGCCCCATGCCTGTCGTATGCCGATGGCCTGTTCTGGCTGATCTATACCGACATGAAGCGCTACGAGGGCAACTTCAAGGATGGCCATAATTATCTGGTCACCGCACCCGCCATCGAGGGGCCGTGGAGCGATCCGGTCTATCTCAACTCGAGCGGCTTCGATCCTTCGCTGTTCCACGACGAGGACGGCCGCAAGTGGCTGGTCAACCTTAAATGGGACTATCGCCAGGCCGAAGGGAAGAACCGCTTCGGCGGCATTCTGCTGCAGGAATACGACGTCGAGCGCAGACGCTTGGTCGGCCCGATCCGCAATGTCTTCGCCGGCACCGAGATGAAACTCACCGAGGGGCCGCACCTGTATCGTCGCGATGGCTGGTACCACCTGCTGGTGGCCGAAGGCGGTACCGGCTACGACCACGCCGTGACCATGGCGCGCTCGCGCGAGATCGTCGGCCCCTACGAAGTGCACCCGGACAACCCGGTGCTGACCACCCGCGACGATCCGAATAACCCGCTGCAGCGCGCCGGTCATGCCGACCTGGTCGAGACGCCCGATGGCGAGACTTACATGGTGCATCTGTGCAGCCGGCCGCTACCCGGCACACGCCGCTCGCCGCTGGGGCGCGAGACGGCGATCCAGAAGGCCGAGTGGGGAGAGGATGGCTGGCTGCGCCTGGCACATGGCGATAATAAGCCTGTATCGGTGGTCTCGATATCCGGTGTAGAGCAGCGGGCCCCGAGCAGCGAGGAAGTCTATGCGTTCGAGCCCGGAGCGCTGTCGGCGGACTTCCAATGGCTGCGTACCCCCCAACCCGAACGGCTATTTTCGTTGGCCGAGCGGCCCGGCTGCCTACGCCTGTTCGGTCGCGAGTCGGTAGGCTCGTGGTTCGATCAAGCGCTGGTAGCGCGGCGCCAGGATAACCACCACTGCAGCGCCGAGACCGAGCTTACGTTCGAGCCGGACGATATCCAGCAGTTCGCCGGACTGATCGCCTACTACAACCGCTTCAAGTTCCACTATCTCGCAGTAACCCGCAACGATGCCGGCAACAAGGCGCTCAGCGTGATTAGTTGCCGCGACGACTGGCCGAGTGGACAGCTCGATATCGTCGATGTCGCTGATGTAGTGCTCGATGCTGACCAGCCGGTGCGCCTGGGACTCGACATTCGAGAGCGCGAACTGCAGTTCCGCTTCGCTCAGGGTGATGCCGACTGGCAGCCGGTCGGTCCGGTCCTGGATGCCGGGCTGCTTTCGGACGAGGGCAGCGGCAGAGCGCATGGCTACTTCACGGGTAATTTCCTGGGCATGGCGGCACACGATATCAGCGGCCGCGGCATACCGGCCGACTTCGCTGGGTTCCGCTACTGCCGCTCCCCGCGCTGAGTCCATGCCGGGCACAGCGCACGACAATCTACGCTACGCGCAGACGAAGAGAACATGCTTATGTCTGAAGTGACTTTGACCAATATCGCAAAGATCTTCCACGGCAAGACCACGGTGATTCCCGACCTCAGCCTGCGCATCGATGACGGTTCCTTCACGGTGTTGGTGGGGCCCTCCGGGTGCGGCAAGTCGACGCTATTGCGCATGATCGCTGGGCTCGAGTCGGTGACCCGCGGCTCGATCTCCATCGGCGGGCAGGACGTAACCTTTGCCGAGCCGTGTGATCGCAACATCGCCATGGTCTTTCAGTCTTATGCGCTTTACCCGCACATGAGCGTTGCCCGCAACATCGATTTCGGCATGCGCCTGGCCAAGGTTCCCGCCGAGGAGCGCCAGGCCAAGGTCGACGAAGCGGCCCGGCTGCTGCATCTGGAGGAACTCCTGGAGCGCAAGCCGGCGGAACTTTCCGGCGGTCAGCGCCAGCGCGTGGCGATCGGCCGCGCCATCGTTCGCAATCCCGGCGTGTTCCTGTTCGACGAGCCGCTCTCCAACCTCGATGCGGCTCTCCGAAACAAGATGCGCGTCGAGCTGGCCGAACTCCATCAGCGTCTGGATGCGACCATGATTTACGTCACTCACGATCAGGTCGAGGCAATGACGCTGGCCGACAAGATCGTGGTCATGAATGCCGGTCGAATCGAACAGTCAGGCACGCCCATGGAGCTCTATCAACGACCGAAGACCCTATTCGTCGCTGGCTTCATCGGCTCGCCCAAGATGAACCTCATCGAGGGGCAGGTGGCAGCGTCGTATGGGGCGACCACCCTCGGCATCCGACCGGAACACCTCGATGTCAGTCGCGACAGCGGTGATTGGCAGGGCCGTGTTCGCGTCATCGAGATGCTTGGGGCCGATATCTTTGCCTATATCGATAGTGAGGTGGCCGGCTCGATGATCGTTCGTCTATCCAGCGACTCCGACATTCACCCGGGAGACACGCTGTACCTGACTCCACGGCATGAGTTGCTGCATTGCTTCGATGCCAATGGCATACGCATGGATACTTCGCTGGTACATGCCCGTAGCGCCTGATTGCGCAGTGGCCGGAGGCTTTGGTTCCGGTTCCGATAGCATGCTTCCGAGCAATCCTTTTAGTTTAGAAGGTTTACAAATTGATTTGTTGGGTGTGAAGGATGCAACTCGAATATTGAAGAGGAGAATCGCCATGACGAGATTCATGGGGGGCAAGCTCGCTACTGCGATCGTATTGATGCCATTGACGGCCTGCTCGGGTACGGGAGCGGCTCCATCCGAAGCCGGCGACAGGACAGCGAAATCCGAACCGCGCTCGCCGGAAGGTCTGCGTTACCTTTCCCAGCCTTTGGTAAGCGAAATATACACGGCCGATCCTTCTGCCCATGTCTTCAACGACCGGATATATATCTATGGATCCCACGATATCGACGGTCCGACACCGGAAGATGATATGGGATCGCATTTCGAGATGCGCGATTACCATGTTCTTTCCATGGAGCGGATCGGCGGCCCGGTAACGATTCATCCGGTCGGGCTCGCTGTCGAAGACGTTCCTTGGGCGACTCGACAGATGTGGGCACCGGATGCAGCCTACAAGAATGGAAAGTATTATTTCTACTTCCCGGCCAAGGATAGGCAGGATATTTTCCGTATAGGGGTGGCAACTTCCGATAATCCCGAGGGTCCTTTCCAGGCCGAGCCGGAACCCATCCAGGGCAGTTACAGTATCGATCCCGCCGTATTCACCGATGACGATGGCGAAAGCTACATGTATTTCGGTGGCATCTGGGGTGGGCAAATGCAGCGATGGAAGAACGGCCAATATGATCCGGACGGATCCAAGACCGATCTTCAGCAGGACGACAAACCGGCATTGATGCCGAAAGTGGCGAAGCTATCTGACGATATGCTGCAATTCGCCGAGACGCCCCGTGATGCAGTCATCCTTGATGAGAAAGGGGAGCCCCTACTTGGTGGCGATCATGATCGCCGTTTCTTCGAAGCGGCATGGATGCACAAATACAATGGCAAGTATTACCTCAGCTATTCGACCGGTAACACGCATTATATCAATTATGCCATCGGTGATTCGCCCTATGGGCCTTTTACCTTCCAAGGCCATCTGCTCAAACCGGTTCAAGGTTGGACATCGCACCATTCGATCGCACAAGTCGGTGATGAATGGTATCTCTTCTACCATGATACCCAGCTCTCCAACGAGACGCGCTTACGCAACATCAAGGTAGCCGAGCTGACCTACAATCCGGATGGCACTATTCGCACGCTCGATCCTTTCGTGCGGTGAAGCCTGGTCTTTGGCCTCGGATCCCTGTCCGGGGCCTGACTCAAGGTATATCTACGGAACCGTGAATCACTCTTGCCAGCACCTGAGCTGCAGCGCCGCGTGCAGCGACGAAGGTGCTGTCGTCCAAAATTTTCAACTTTACCTGTTGCGTCGTACCCAGCAGACGGTTCTGGTTGGCTTCGAAATAGTCCAGCGCCGGGGAGAGCAGGAGAGGGCCAAGCTGGACAAGGGAGCCGCCCAGCACGATTTCCGAGGGGTTCATTGTATGGTGAAGGTTGAGCAGCAGAGTGCCGAGTGCTTCTCCAGCCCGGCGTAGCGTCATCTCGACATCGGGGTCGTGCTGACGAGACTGGAGCGCCTCGACCAGGCTCTCTTCCTCACCGATACCCAGGGCGGCCCGTATCGACCAGCCGCTAACCAGCGTCTCTGCACAGCCGCGATTGCCGCAATGGCAATACAGTCCGCCCGGCTGAAGTATGGTGTGGCCGATTTCACCAGCAAGCCCCTGCACGCCGCGCGTAATCAGCGGGTCGTGGCCGTTTTCGACGACGCCGCTGCCGATCCCGGTGCCCGCACTGACGTAGGCCAGCGACGTGGGTACGTTGCCGGTACGGAAGTAGAGCTCGCCGAAGGCTGCGGCCTTGGCTTCGTTGTCCATCAGCCACAGGCCGTCCAGATCGGGTAGGTGAGTGCGCAGCAGTTCCAGAAAGGGAACGTCTCGCCAGCCCAGATTGGGGGCTCGGCGCAGGAGCGGCTGCGAAGGGGCAATGGGACCGGGAACTGCAACGCCGAGGCCGAGGCAGCAGCGGTGTGCTACCTCGGGGTGAGAAAGTAATTCGCGAAGCTGTTCGGCCAATAGAACTGCAGTGGCTTCGGGGGCGGTGGGTACCAGACGCATCTGCTGCTGGTGGATGATGTGACCGGCCAGCGAGCAGGCCACCAGACGCAGCCCATGGACACCAACCTCCGCACCCAGTAGGGCGTGACGCTGCTCATTGAGATGCAGCGCCCTGCCGGGGCGGCCGCCGTTACTTTTCTGCAGTTCCCCTTCGACGATCCATTCCGCTTCCAGCAACTTCTGGACACCGCTACCTACCGTGGCTTTGGTAAGGCGAGCCTGTGTCGCGATATCGGCGCGAGTCATGCCGGGAGAACGGCGTACGAGGTTCAGAATGGCACTGCGGTTGAGCCGCTTGAGGAAGAGCAGATCGCCTGCTTGGTGAGAGTGCGAGGGCGTGGTCATGGTCGAGCCGGCTCATTGAGCAAAAACGCCATTATGTCACCGGCTCGGGATGGAATCGATTCGTCCAGATAGTTGGTTCATTCTTTGAATCAAAAATGGCCGCAAGTCTTCCCTGTGCAGGCAAGAAGAGGAGGCTCGCATGATGATCCTGCTGATCAGCTACAGGGCATAGACAATGGTTCAATGGATTGATAGGCGCCTAGCAATCAAAATTGGTTAGTTCATAGAATTTATAAAGTAAATCGATAACCGCCACAGGAGTCTCTTCTTCCATGAATACAGCGATCTACCCCAGTCTCGAAGGCAAGCGTGTCGTGATCACGGGCGGAGGCTCCGGTATCGGCGAGGGGCTGGTCGAGGCATTTGCCCGGCAGAAGGCTGAAGTGCACTTTCTGGACATCGCGCAGGAAGCATCCAGGCAACTCGTTGAGCGGCTCGATGGCGATGTGACGTTTCATCATTGCGATCTCACCGACCTTGATGCGCTCCTTGAAACGATCCAGGGCATTGGCGATATCGATGTACTGGTCAATAACGCGGCCAACGACGATCGTCATGCGCTGGGCGAGGTAACACCCGAGTACTGGGACGACCGCATGGCGGTCAACCTGCGTCATGTGCTGTTCGCAACCCAGGCTGTCGTGCCGGGCATGAAGGCGCGCGGCGGCGGCGCGGTGATCAACTTCGGCTCGATCAGTTGGCACCTGGGACTTGAGAATCTGGCGCTCTACGAGACGGCCAAGGCCGGCATCGAAGGGATGACCCGCGCCATGGCCAGAGAGCTGGGAGGTGACGACATCCGTGTCACCTGCGTGGTGCCCGGCAACGTTCGCACCCCACGCCAGACCAAGTGGTACACCCCCGAAGGGGAAGCGGAAATCATGAATGAGCAGGCCATCAAAACCCGCATTCATCCCCACCACGTTGCGAGCATGGTGCTGTTTCTCGCCTCGGACGATGGTGCCGTCTGTACCGGTCATAACTACTGGGTCGATGCCGGCTGGCGTTGATTCATTCGTCCAGACACATCGTATTCAACGCTAACGAGCAATAACAAATACAGGACGTAAGGAGTCGAGCATGCCAGACATCAACAAAAAACAACCCGTCTACATTTTTATCATCTGCTGCATTGCTGCCATCGGCGGTTTCCTGTTCGGGTTTGACAGCGGAGTCATCAATGGCACCGTCGATGGCCTGCAGGCGGCCTTCGATTCCGACAGTGTGGGCACAGGCTTCAACGTGGCCTCGATGCTGCTGGGGTGCGCCGCGGGGGCCTTCTTCGCCGGTCGCCTGGCGGATTTCTATGGCCGTCGCACCGTGCTGCTGGTATCGGCCTTGTTCTTTCTCATAAGTGCCTGGGGGTCGGGCGTCGCCGAATCGTCGCTGGAGTTCGTCCTCTATCGCATCCTGGGAGGCATTGCGGTAGGAGCGGCGAGTGTAATGACGCCCGCCTACATCAGCGAAATCGCTCCGTCCCGGGTGAGAGGGCGATTGGCAACGATTCAGCAGGTAGCCATCATCTCGGGGCTGTTCGTCTCGTTTCTGAGCAATTATATGCTGGCACAGCTCGCAGGTTCGTCAGTATCGACCTTGTGGCTCGACTTCGCGGCCTGGCGCTGGATGTTCTGGATCGAGATTCTGCCGGCGGCCTTCTTTCTGTCCGCCTTGCTGTTCATTCCGGAAAGCCCGCGCTACCTAATCAGTGCCGGCAAGGAGAGCAAGGCCAGAAAAGTGTTGGCACTGACCTATTCGCAAAGCGAGCTTGAAGAGAAGGTTGTAGAAATCAAGGAGACCCTGTCCAGCCGTCACAAGCCGCGCTTGTCAGATGTCGTCAACCGGGCAACCGGCAAGATTCATGGCATCGTGTGGGTTGGCGTAGGACTGGCGGTCTTTCAGCAACTGGTGGGCATCAATGTCGTCTTCTACTATGGGGCGGTACTCTGGCAGTCCGTGGGGTTTTCCGAGAACGATGCCTTGCTGATCAATGTCATCAGTGGTGCTGTGAGCATCGGTGCCTGCCTCATTGCTATCTCCCTGATCGACAGAATCGGACGCAAGCCCCTGCTATGGGGTGGATCGGTGGGCATGGCTGTGACCTTGCTCGTGCTGTCCTATGCATTTTCCACGGCCAGCATGGTCAATGATTCGCTGAGGCTATCCGACGAGATGGGCGTCATCGCGCTACTGTCGGCCAACGCCTACGTGCTGTTCTTCAACGTCTCCTGGGGGCCGGTCATGTGGGTCATGCTGGGCGAGATGTTTCCCAACCAGATGCGCGGCTCGGGCCTGGCGATTTCGGGGCTTTTCCAGTGGCTGGCTAACTTCTCGATTACCATGACTTTCCCGATCATGTTGGCGTCGGTTGGGCTGGCCGGAGCCTATGGCTTTTACGCTCTTTGCGCAGTGGTCTCGATCTTCTTCGTCGTCAAGTTCGTCAAGGAGACCAAGGGTAGGGAACTGGAAGCCATGACCTATGAGTGATAGCTGGCTTGTTATGTTGTACATATAATCCATTTGTTCAACATACACGGTTTCCGGGATAGGCTACTCTCCCGAAGAAGGTGGCTGGATGTTTAGGCTGGTCATCGATTGTGTTTCGACTGTTCACGGATTCATCGGTTAAAGGCATCAGACCATGAGCGATCCCAAGATCACACCTAGCCAGCTCCGCTCGCGCTGGTGGTTCGACAACCCCGAGCACCCCGGGACCACGGCAATCTGCATCGAGCGCTACATGAACTATGGGGTGACGCTGGAAGAGTTGCGCAGCGGCAAGCCGATTATTGGCATCGCTCAGTCCGGTTCCGACCTGACGCCCTGCAACCGTCATCACATCGAGCTGGTGAAGCGAGTCAAAGATGGCATTCGTGCGGCGGGCGGCGTGCCATTCGAATTCCCCATGCATCCGATCCATGAGAACGTGCGGCGCCCAACGGCGGCGCTGGATCGTAACCTGGCCTACCTGGGCCTGGTCGAGGTGCTGCATGGCTACCCACTGGATGGCGTGGTGCTGACGACCGGCTGCGACAAGACTACCCCCGCCTGCCTGATGGCGGCGGCCACCGTCAATATTCCCGCCATCGTGCTGTCCGGGGGGCCGATGCTCAATGGCTGGCGTGGCAGCAACGAGCGTGTCGGTTCGGGCACCATCATTTGGGAGCTTCGCAAGCGTCTGGCGGCAGGGGACATCGACTACGAGGAGTTCATCTCGCGAGCTACCGATTCGGCGCCGTCCGTCGGGCACTGCAATACCATGGGCACCGCCTCGACCATGAACTCCATGGCGGAATGCCTGGGCATGAGCTTGCCTGGCTCGGCGATCATCCCCGCGCCGTACAAGGAACGCTCCATCGTCGCCTACGATACCGGCAAGCGTATCGTCGACATGGTCTGGGAGGACATTCGTCCGCTGGACATTCTCACCCGCGAGGCGTTCGAGAATGCCATCGTCGCCTGCTCGGCACTGGGCGGTTCGAGCAATGCGCCGATCCATATCATCGCCATTGCCCGTCATGCAGGCATCGAGCTTACCAACGACGATTGGCAGCACCTGGGTCATCAGATCCCGTTGCTGAGCAACGTCATGCCGGCCGGTGCCTACCTGTGCGAGGAATTCTATCGTGCCGGCGGGGTGCCGGCGGTGCTCAACGAACTGCTTCGGGCCGGTAAACTGCATGGCGAAGCGCGTACCGTCAATGGACGTACGCTGGCGGAAAACGTCGAAGGTCGAGAGACTTTGGACGAAGACGTCATTCGCCGTTACGACAACCCGATGCTGGAGTATGCCGGGTTCATCAATCTGAAGGGCAACCTGTTCGACTCTGCGTTGATGAAGACCAGCGTCATATCGGACGAATTCCGTCAGCGCTTCCTGAGCCGCCCCGACGACCCGGATGCCTTCGAAGGTCGCGTGGCAGTGTTCGACGGCTCCGAGGATTACCATGCACGCATCGACGATCCCGATCTGGAAATCGACGAAAACACCATCCTGATCATGCGCGGCGCCGGGCCGGTGGGCCATCCGGGTGGTGCCGAGGTGGTCAACATGCAACCGCCCGAGGCGTTGATAAAGCGCGGTATCGAGTCGTTGCCCTGCCTGGGGGATGGTCGTCAGTCGGGCACGTCGGGCTCGCCATCGATACTCAATGCCGCGCCTGAAGCGGCAGTCGGTGGCGGCTTGGCGTTGCTCGTGACCGGGGATCGTATTCGCATCGACCTGCGCAAGGGCGAGGCCAACCTGCTGGTGTCCGATGAGGAGCTGGCGCAGCGCCGTGAACGCCTGGCATCGCAGGGCGGCTATATCTACCCGCCGCATCAGACGCCATGGCAGGAAATTCAGCGTAGCCTGGTCGAGCAGCATGACCGTGGCATGACCCTGGAACCGGCCACCAAATATCGCGACGTGGCCCGGCGTACACCGCCCAGGGACAATCACTGACGTAGCCGGGGGGAGGCACATGCCAAGCAGCAGCGTTGAAGTGGCGGTCCGTCTGCAGATGAGCCTGGGTGAATGCCCTTTATGGTCGGTCGATGAACAGACGCTCTACTGGGTAGACATTCGCTGTGGACGAGTCTTTGCCTGGAGCCTTGAAAGCGATGAGCCACCCGCTACCTGGGACCTTGACGAACCGGTAGGTTGCATTGCCCTGGCTCGCAACGGGCTGGTCGCAGCGACGGCCTCGGCGCTACGCAAGGTGTCGCGCGATGGTACGGTGTCCAGCGAGAGCCTGGCCTTGAACCCTGAGTGGTCGAGCAAGGGCAATCGCTTCAATGACGGACGCTGCGACGCTCTGGGACGCCTGTGGGTAGGGACCATCGATCGAGACGAGGTGTCTCCGAGCGCTGCACTCTACTGCTTGACGAACGGCCAACTGCAACTGCGCAAGGACAACCTGGTCATTTCCAACGGCTTGGCCTTTAGTCCCGATCAACGCTGGCTGTATCACACCGACTCGCTGACGCGGCGTGTCGTGCGTCATGCCTTCGATCTGAATAGCGGGACACTAGGGGAGGCCGAACCCTGGATCGACTTGGCGGAGCAGGACCTGCCCGGCGTGCCCGACGGGGCCGCTATCGACTGTGAAGGGCATTACTGGTGCGCGCTGTACGATGGTGGGCAGGTCGTGCGCTTTTCCCCGGCAGGACAATTGGTCGAGCGTTACGATGTGCCCTGTCCCCACCCAACGATGCTGGCTTTCGGCGGTAGCGAACAACGAACGCTGTACATCACCACGGCGACGCAGCACCTCGACGAAGCCGGCAAGCGGCGCTGGCCCCTGGCCGGTAGCCTGTTCCAGCTCGAGACGGCCGTGCCGGGCCTACCGGAACCGCGCTTTGCAGAGTGAGCGGCCAGCAAACTGACTCGGCCTGTGCCAGGCAAGTCAGGCTTGTTTTCTCTTTGTCAGGACTTCATGCCACGGCCGACTTCGTTCAGGCCGTGGTGTCCTTAGCCGGTTTGACCCAGTTGAACTCGCCCCCCAGGGCACTTTCTCCGGGCTCGATGCCTAGTGCCCGTGCCGTGCCGCCGAGGACCTCCTGGGCGGCCAGAAAGGCTTCGCGGGGCTGCCGGGTACGGATGCTTTCCATCAGACGCCGGTGACGCTCGAGACTTTCTGCGGGGTCATCGGTTTCGCTGACGTTCGACATCGACACCAACAGGTAGATGGAGGGGCGCAGGATATGTGACAGCTGTGCCCAGACGATGTTGTGCGTCGCCTTGAAGATGGCCGCATGAAAGGCGACGTCGAAATCACTATGTAGCCTGGCCTTGACGCTGGGATCGTCGGAACTCGGCGGAGTGCGCAGATGCTGGCCCATGCCCTCGAATGCCTCTTCGATGGCGACCAGGTCTTTGGCAGTGGCGCGCTGGGCGGCGGTCATCGCGACATAAGGCTCCACATCGAGGCGGAAGGCCAGTATCTCGCGTTGCAACTGCGGGTTGGGCGAGGCGTAGCGGGTCATCCATTCGGTGACCAACGGGTCGAGAATGTTCCACTCGGCGTGTTCGCGCACCTTGGAGCCATGTCCCGAAATGCGCTCGATGATCCCCACATCCACCAGCTGGCGCAGATCGCTGCGCACGGCGGAACGGTTGATGGCGAACTGCTCGCAAAGGGCGAGTTCCTTGGGTACGAAATCGCCCGGCTGGTAGTGTCCCGAGAAGATCGCTTCGGCGAGCGCCTCGACGACACTAGGGCGGGAGGTTGTCTTGCGTTTCTTGTCCTTCACGTAACGAATGTCCAACGAGATTTGGCTTCAAGCTGCCATATGTTGAACATTTCGGCAATGTAACTCTTGGTGGGTTACGACTATCGGCGCAAGAGTTTGCATCAATCTTGGCTGAAATGGTCGCCCAGGCGCTGCATGAACGCCATGCAGGCATCGAGCTGGACGATCTCGATATACTCATCTGGCTGATGCGCCTGGGCGATACTGCCTGGGCCACAGATGACCGTGGCCAGCCCGGCCCGTTGAAACTGGCCGGCTTCGGTGGCATAGGCCACCGCTTCGCTGTCGCGTTCGCCGAGCAAGGCGTGACATAGCGCCAAAGCCTCGGCATTGTCGCGATCGGCCAGGCCCGGGACGGTCTCGGTCAGCGGCTCGGTGCAAATGGAAACTCGCGGCGAGCGATGCTGGAGTTCGCTTTCCAGCTCACGTGAGAAGGTCTCGAAACGGTGGAAGACCTCATCGAAGCCATCCTGGGGCAAGTGGCGGATTTCCCAGTCGAAACGGCACTCGCGGGCCATGATATTGATCGCCGTACCGCCCTGGATCTTGCCGACATGCAAGCTGGAATGAGCGACATTGAAAGCATCGTCGACCCGGCCCTCGTCACGCAGCTCGGCCATGATGTCTTCGATGCGCGTGACCAGGCGCGCCGCGACGTGAATGGCCGACACGCCCTGGTTGACCTGGCTGCTGTGGGCTTCGCATCCCGTCACGGTGGTACGCAGGTTGGTAATGCCCTTTTGAGCGACCACCGGTGCCATCAGCGTCGGTTCACCAACGATCACCACGGCGGGGCGGGGGTGTCCGGCCATCAGGCGCTCGATCATGCGCGGTGCGCCCAGGCAGCCGACTTCTTCATCATAGGAGAGCGCCAGGTAGATGGGGCGCTCGAGGGGTTGCTCCACCCACGCCGGCACCTGGGCCAGGGCACAGGCAATGAAGCCTTTCATGTCGCAGCTGCCGCGACCATAGAGTCGGCCGTCGCCGCGGTCGGTCAGGGAGAATGGTTCACTGGTCCAGGGCTGGCCATCGACGGGCACCACGTCGGTGTGCCCGGAGAGCACCACACCGCCTGCAACATCTGGCCCGATCCGGGCCAGCAGGTTGGCTTTGCTGCCATCGTCGTTCTCGATGCGCTCGAAGGGCACGCCGAATTCGTCGAGATAGCCCTCGATGAAGCGGATGAGTTCGAGGTTGGAGTCGCGTGACACACTGGCGTGACCGATCAGTGTCTCGAGCAGCAACGGTGCGGAGCCCATGGTGATCATTCCCGGTTCGAAAGTCTCGGCTCAGCCTAGCATGTCGGTGGTCCCTGCCGGGACTCTTTTGACGCCACGCGGCTTGTAGACCATGGTTGAGAGGGTTTCCATCCATGCAGATAGGAGAACAGCGATGAGCAGGGTATTGATCGTCTATTACTCGAGCTACGGCCACATCGAGACCATGGCCAAGGCAGTTGCCGAGGGTGCGCGCAGCGTGGCAGGGACCGAGGTGGATATTCGCCGGGTCGCCGAGCTGGTGCCTGACGAGATTGCTCAGAAGTCCGGTTACAAGCTGGATCAGGATGCACCACTGCTCGACGATCCCAATGAGCTGGCGAATTACGATGCCATCATCATCGGCTCGCCGACCCGCTATGGCAACATGACCTCGCAGATGCGCAATTTCTGGGACAAGACCGGTGGTGTCTGGGCGCAGGGCAAGCTGGTCGGCAAGGTGGGGAGCGCCTTCACCTCCACCGCCAGCCAGCACGGCGGACAGGAGACTACCCTGACCTCGATTCACACCATGCTGTTCCACTTGGGGATGGTCGTCGTCGGAGTGCCCTATTCATGCCCGGCGCTGACCGAGCTCGACGAAGTCTCCGGCGGCACGCCGTACGGGGCGACGACCATCGCCGGTGGCGACGGCAGCCGTCAGCCCAGCGAAAACGAGCTGACCATCGCCCGCTTTCAGGGCGAGCATGTAGCCACCATTACTCGCCGCATGCAGGAGTAAGCGCTTCCAGATACCAGCGTTTCCCCGTCATGCCTGCCCTTGGGCAATACTGAGCCGGCTGGCGCCGTTGCCGGCCGGCTCCACGCAGATGCGTACCGGGATGCGTTCATGCATCTCCTGGACGTGTGAAATCACTCCCACCTTGCGACCCTGGGCCTGCAGGCCGTCCAGCGCCTCCATGGCCAGCGCCAGCGATTGCGGGTCGAGGCTGCCGAAACCCTCGTCGATGAATAGCGACTCGATTTTCAGTCGGCCCGAGGCCATCGAGGCCAGGCCCAGCGCCAATGCCAGCGACACCAGGAACGTCTCGCCACCGGACAGCGAATGCACGGAGCGCTGCTCGTCGCCCATGTCGGTATCGATGACCAGCAGTCCCAGGGGGCTGCCGCCGCGTACCAGGCGATAGCGCCGTGACAGCCCGGCAAGGTGCGTGTTGGCGTGCTCCAGCAGGCGTTCGAGGTTGTAGGCTTGGGCGATGCGCCGGAACGCCTTGCCATCGGCCGAGCCGATCAGCGCGGAGAGTTTTCCCCAACGTCGTTGCTCGGCGCGGGCTGCGTCGAGCTCGGTTTGCAGGGCGCGCATGGCGCGGCGGCGGCGGTCGTCGTCGCGCAACAAGTGGAGCGTATCGTCGCGTTGCTGCTGCGTCTGCTGCTGGCGGGGCGCAAGTTCGGTCTCTTCCTCTTCCAGAGCTGCCGCCAATGCCTCTATATGAGTCAGGCATGCCTCGGGATCGTCGCACAGGGCAGTATCGAATTGGCTGCGACGATGTTCCTGCAAAGTAGTAAGACGCTCCTGGGTTCGCAGTTGGCTATCGCGCAGCGCCTGATCGGCCTGTTGTAGTCGGGTGCGCAGTGCGCTCTGCGCTGCGTCATCCATGCTCAGTAGCTGTTCCAGCGTCGCGTCGCTGATAGTCGGGTGCGCGTCACGCCATGCTTGCAGTGCATTTCCCAGCGATTCCAGCTCGCGCCGGAGCGTAGCCTCCTGGGTGGCGCCGTGCTCGAGTTCCAGCCTGAGCCGCTGGTGCGCCTGACGGGCGCCGTCCAGCACGGTGCGTGCGTCGCTCAAGCGTTTCTCGGCATCTGTGGCGTCTCGCTCCAGCGCGTCACGCCACTGCGCCACATTGGCATAGTCGCCGAGTCGTTCGCTCAGCGTCCGGTGCAGCGTGTCCCGCTCGGCAAGCCTGGGCGTAAGGCTGGCGTCGATATGGTCGAGGCGTTGTTGCTGATGCTGGGCCTGGCTGTCGAGCTTGCCGATCTCGACGGTCAGCCTCGTCAACGTTTCGCGCAGTGGCGTCAGGCGCTGCTGGTCCTGGTCGAACTGCTGCAGCGCCTGCTGCCGCTCGTCGCGTTGACGGCGGGCCAGTAGGAGCTGAGACTCCAGCCAGTCGGCGCGTTGCGCTTCGTCCTGAGCCAGCAGTTCACGACCTGCCGGCAGGGCATCGAGTGGCCGGTATGCGTCCGCCGTCGCGCGCACAGCCACGTCCAACTGCTCTTGTCGCTGGGTCAGCTGTGTCTGTAGGGTTCGATAACGTGCTGTCAGTGTCTGATGCGCTTCGCGAGCCGCCTCGAGTCGCTCGCTGGCTTCGGCCAACTGACGCTCTTCTTCACGCTCGGTCCGCTCGAGCATTTCCTGGGCCGGCGAGGCGGGTGGCCGATGACGGTAGGGATGCTCGAGGCTGCCGCACACCGGGCAAGGCGCGTCAGCCTGCAGCTGGGCGCGTAGCTTCTCGACGCTTTCGCTGCGCACGGCACGCAGGCGTTCGATGCTCTCACGTACTCGCTGTGCCTGCTGCTCTGCCTGCTCGAGACGCAGCCTGGCGTCGCGACCCTCTGCAGTCGTCGTTGCCTGTGCCTGACGATCCTGCTGCTGCTGGGCCTCCAGGGCACTCTGCTGCGTCGTTAGCCGTTGCCAGTGCTGCCAGGCGTGACGGGTTTCTTCCCATGCCATGAGCTGCTGGCGCGCCTGATCTTCGGCCTGTTGCAGCGCTTGACGGTGCTGCGCCAAAGCGCCGTGCTCGCCAAGGCGACCCTCCAACCGCTGCAGCTCGGTCTGGGAGCGGCTGTGTTCGTCGCGTTTGACCGCCAGGGCGTGCTGCGTATCGTTGAGTTGCCGCTCGAGTTGCTGACGCTCACGCTGCTGAACGTCGATGTCGCCGGTGAGGTCGTCCAGGCGTTGGGCGTGGCGGCTGGCTTCGTCGAGTAGCGGCTGTGCCTGCTGTCGGGCCTCATAGGCTTGGCTGGCCCGACGTTGGGCAGCGTCGAAGGCGGTTTGGCCATCGCGCTGCTGGCGTTCGGCCTGGTCGAGCGAATGGCGCGTACGTTCCAGTTGGTCCAGCAGGGCCGCAAGTTCACGCTTGAGCTCGCGCTGACGCAGGAAGCGATGCGCCTGTGGCGCCAGGGCATCGAGCTGGATGAGTCGGGTGCGCTGATCGGCCAGGGCGGCATGGGCCTCCTCGGCTCGCTGACGGGCGGTGACGGCCTGCTGCCAGCTGTCGCGCAACTGATGTTCTTGCTCGAGCCAGGCACGGCGTGTCTTGAGTGCATCGGCCTGGGCCTGGACGGTTTGCCAGGTCTGCTCCGCCTGCTCAGCGTCGGCTTCCATGGCCTGGCGCTGTTCGGCACTGGCCGGCAGTTCGCCCTCCAGGCGCGACTCGAGGCGCTTGATCTCGTCGCTGGCCTGTCGGGTGCGCTGGTAGGCGGCCACCGAGATGCGTGAATAAATGCCGGTATCGGTCAGTTTTTCCAACAGCTCGCTGCGGGCGTTGTCGTCGGCTTGGAGAAAGGCGCTGAATTCGCTCTGGGCGAGCAGGACAGCGCGGGTGAACTGTTCGAAGGTCAGCCCCAGCTTGTCGGGCAGCAGCCGATCGAACTCGCGTTTCTGGCTGGCCAGGATTCGTTCGTCGGGAAGGGCGATCAATGCCTGTTCCGAGGCCTGCAGCCGGCCTTCGGGGCGGTTCCGGGCGCGACGTACCGACCAGCGGGCGCGATAGTGGTCACCGTCGCGACCGACGAAATCCACCTCGGCGAAGCCCGCTGCCGTGCCACGGCGCAGCAGGGTGCGCGGGTCGGCGGTGACCAGTTGTTCCCCCTCGACGTCGGGGGTCTGTGAGTCGCGTGTCGGAGCATTGCGCAGGCGCGGCGTATTGCCGAACAGCGCCAGGCACAGGGCGTCGAGTAGTGTGCTCTTGCCGGCCCCGGTGGGGCCGGTGATGGCGAACAGGCCACTTTCGTGCAATGGCCCCTGCGAGAAGTCCAGAGTGTGCTCGCCGGCCAGCGAGGCAAGATTCTTCAGGCGAATGGCGAGAATCTTCATGTGTGATCACTCTCCGCGTCGCTATCCATGACCGACTGCAGCAGATCGGCGAAATCCTGGCGTGTCGCCTCGTCCGGCAGGTTGCCGTAGCTGTCCTGCCAGGCGCGTTCGAACAGCGCCTGGGGGCCGAGGTTCTCGAGGCGCTGCTGGCCCGGCGCGAGATCGCCGTCGCGATGGGCGTACTGCGATTGGATGCGCACCAAGCGTACCGCTTGACCGCTCAGGGCGCGTTCGATGACGGCACGCAGGTCGACTCGCGGCGCATCGAGTTGTACGCGTACCTCCAGCCATGGCCAGCGCGAGCGGGGCAGACGGGTGTCGCTGTCGAGCGCTTCGAGTTCGGCGACGACATCGTCGAGCGGCGCCGGGCCCACGCGCAGCATGTCAACGGCACGTGGCACGGGGACGATCTCGCAGTTCCCAAGCGCTTCGCCAGCCAGCGTGACCTCGACGATCTGATGCGGATAGTGGGCCTCGGAAAAATCCATGGGCAGCGGGGTGCCGCTGTAGCGGATGCGAGCCTCGCCGACCTGCTGGGGCTTGTGCAGGTGACCCAGTGCCACATAGGCGATGCACGCCGGGAATAGGCTGGCCGACAGCGATTCCTCACCACCGATCACTATCGGACGTTCGCTGTCTTCGGAAACGGCGGCGCCGTGCAGGTGGGCGTGGCTCATGGCCACCAGTGCCTGGCCCGGCGCGCGGCGTGCCTGTGCGGCGTCGATCAACTGCTGGTGAACCCGGGTGATGCCGGCCACGTAGTCGTCGCCGACCTCGCCGCCGGTGACTTCGGCAGGGCGCAGGAAAGGCAGGGCGAGACACCAGGCGCGTACCTCGCCATCGGCATCTTCCAGCGGTACCAGCAGGCGATGGGCGTCCAGGCGGCCATCGTCGAGCCACACCACGCGGCCCAGCGCATGGGCACGCAGGCGCCTGAGCAGGGCGGCCGGCAATTCGATGCGCGCACCGCTGTCGTGGTTGCCGGCAATCATTACCAGCGTCAGGCGCGGCAACCGCTCGTGGACGGCGACAATGAAGTTGTAGAGCTGCTCCTGGGCGCGCAGCGACGGGTTGACCACGTCGAAGATGTCACCGGCCACCAGCAGGGCATCGGGGCGGCGTGCCTCGAGGGTGTCCAGTAGCCAGTCGAGAAAGCGCTGGTGTTCGTAATGGCGCTCCTGGCCGTGAAAGGTCTGGCCCAAGTGCCAGTCGGAGGTATGGATCAGCTTCACGTTATGCTCCCGCCTTGAAGCGGGCAGTGTAACAGGGCGAAAGGGGGGACCAGGAGCGGCATTGCGCTTCTATGCACCGCGACATGACATGCGCTATCCACGATGTGCCCGGTTGGGGCAAACGGAGCTTGCAGCATTCAGTCCGACAGGCTTGACTGAATAAAGATCTCGACAACAAGTCCAAACGCAGAGAGACAGCGAGGAAAGCGGATCATGTTGACCAACCCGATGACCAGCAAGCGGCCCATTAACCTTGGGGTTGAGCAGGGCAGGCTGGCGGCTTGTCCGGCGATTCACAACTGTGTCTGCAGTCAGGCCGACGATCAGGCCCACTATGTCGCGCCCTTCTCGGCGCCCGGCATGACCGGCAAGGAGATACTGGCGCGCTTGGCTAGCGCTCTGCACGCCTGCGAAGAAGCCGAGGTCATCACCCAGACCGACGCCTACCTGCATGCCGAGTGCCACTCGGCCTGGCTGGGATTCGTCGATGACCTGGAACTGTTCTGGAGCGAGGACGAGAACGTCTGCCACGTGCGCAGTGCCTCACGACTGGGCCTGAGCGATCTGGGCAAGAATCGTGCGCGTGTCGAGAAACTTCGCATGCTCCTCGAAGGCTGGGGCTTCTGCGACTGACATTCAGGACGGCACTATGGGCTAGGCTGGGGGCATTGTCATAGCGATTGAGGATGAATGCCCCATGCCCGACTCCCTTCACGATTGGTCCCTGTCGCCCGAAAAGGCCATCGAATTGCAGCGTCACCTGGCGCCACGCGTCGTACGTCGCGATCGGCTGGGTGAGGTCGGTGTGATTGCCGGGGTCGATATCGGCTTCGAGGACGAAGGCGAGACGACGCGTGCCGCGGTGGTGCTCCTGGCATGGCCGGATCTGGTACCGATCGAGGAAATCGTGCATCGCGAACCTACCCGGATGCCCTACATCCCCGGGTTACTGTCATTTCGAGAGATTCCCGCCGCACTAGGTGCCTTCGAGCGGCTGTCGCGTCGCCCCGAATTGGTCATGGTCGACGGCCAGGGCATTGCCCATCCACGGCGGCTGGGTGTGGCCTCGCATCTTGGCTTATGGCTGGATCTGCCCACCATCGGCATCGCCAAGAAACGCTTGTGCGGGCGTCATGGCGAGGTGCCCGAGGGTCGCGGCGAGTGGGCCTGGCTGACCGATCGCCGCCGCCAGGAAGATCCGGAGGATGCCGAACGGGACGCCGAAGGCCGGGTGGTGATCGGCGCCATGTTGCGCAGTCGCCAGGGCGTCAAGCCGGTCATCGTGTCGCCTGGCCATCGTATCAGTCAGGCCACGGCGCTCGATTGGGTGATCGCCTGCCTGGGACGCACCAAGCTGCCGGAGCCGACCCGCCTGGCGGACCGGCTGGCATCACGGCGGGGACGCCGCTTCCGGGACGCCGATAGCCAGGACACCCTGGGGCTCGGTGAGCAGGCGTGAACGTTCAGATGATGTCGAGCGGGGGCTTGCGATCCGGCGCCGGAAACGCCTCGTCCAGCGCAGCCAGGTCGTCGTCGCTCAGGTGCAGTTCCAGCGCAGCGGCATTGGCCTCGACGTGGGCCGACTGTACGGCCTTGGGAATGGCGATGACGTCATGTTTGCCTTCTACCGGGCGGATTGCCCAGGCCAGCAGCACCTGAGCCGGCGTGGCGTCATGCGTTTGCGCAACGGCACGCACGGCATCGCTGTCGAGCAGGCGCTGGCGCAGGCGACCGCCTTGGGCAATGGGACTGTAGGCCATGGTCGGCAGCCCATGGCGGCGTTGCCACGGCAGCAGGCTGTGTTCGATACCGCGCGAGCCCAGGTGGTACAGTACCTGATTGACGGCACAACGCTGGCCCTCAGGTAACGCGTGGAGCCGCCGCATATCGTCGACATCGAAGTTCGATACCCCGAAGCGCCGGATCTTGCCCTGCTCGCGAAGTCGCCCGAAGGCTTCCCAGGTTTCTTCCAAGGGGATACTGCCCGGCCAGTGCAGTAGATAAAGATCGAGATGGTCGGTGCCCAGGCGTGCCAGGCTGCGCTCGCAAGCGGCGGTGGCGCTGTCTCGGCCGGCATTCCAGGGATATACCTTGGATACCACGAAGGCTTGGTCGCGACGGTCGCGGATGGCTTCGCCGACGACTTCCTCGGCTCCGCCGTCGGCATACATTTCCGCTGTATCGATCAGTGTCATTCCCAGCGCCAAGCCCTGTTGCAGGGCGCGAACTTCATCGCGGCGCGGGGCAAGCCCCTCGCCCATGTACCAGGTACCCTGGCCGACGGCGGGCAGGTCGAGGGCGGGCAGGTCGTCATCGGCAGCCAGCGTGACGTAAGGGCGGGAATGTTGGGGCATGTCTCTCTCCTGGACTGAAGACTTTCCATTGAACCTTGGTGAGTCGAGCGGAAAAATGCCAGCCTTTGGCTGTGTATACTGCCCAGCCCCATCCGTAGAGAGCTTATTATGAATTCATCGCTCGAACCGCTGCGTCAGTCCCGGGATTGGGTCGAGCGCTTCGTGGTGGAACTCGATGTCTGTCCATTCGCCCGACGGGAGCTCGAGCGCGACAGCATCCGTTATGTTCCGGTAGATGCCACCGACGTCGAGCACCTGCTATTGATCCTGTTCGAGGAGTGTCGCCATCTCGATGCCTCGCCGGGAACCGAGACCACACTGCTGGTGCTGATCGCCGGCGCCGAGGATTTCGAACATTATCTCGACTGTCTTGATCTGGGAGAGGCGCTGCTCGAGCAGCAAGGATATGAAGGGGTTTACCAGCTGGCGAGCTTTCATCCCGACTACGTCTTCGACGGAGCCGAAGCGGACGATCCTGCGAACTACACCAATCGTGCACCTTGGCCGATGCTGCACCTCCTTCGCGAAGCGAGTATCGAACGTGCCCTGGCTCACTTCCCCCGTCCCGAGCGCATTCCCGAGCGCAATGTCGCGGTGATGCGCAAGCTGGGCATCGAGGCGCTGACGGCGCGCTTGGATGATCTGAAACGCTCCTGACGACGTCCGGTCACTGGCGATGGTCATGGCCAGAATGCCGGCATCGGCTACAGTGTGTAGGGCGAAAGGCCGCTAAACGCAGGTATTTCAAATGCGGCTGCGCGTTTTCATCTGTTCACCCATAGGAGGCAGTATGAGCATCAAGAAAAAGGGTTCAGCAGAATGGCAAGGCAGCCTGAAGAAGGGCAAAGGAACGGTGTCCACCGAAAGCGGTGCGCTCAAGCAGAACCCTTACGGCTTCAATACCCGCTTCGAGGGCCAGCCGGGCACTAACCCGGAAGAGCTGATCGGGGCTGCGCATGCCAGCTGCTTCTCGATGGCCTTGTCGATGATTCTCGGCGAGAGCGAGCTCGAACCGGAAAGCATCAAGACCGAGGCGACGGTGACGCTGGAGCAGGACGACAGCGGGTTCACCATCAGCGCCGTCCATCTCGAGACGCGTGCCCGGATACCTGGCGCCGACCAGGCCTCGTTCGAGGAAGCGGCCAACAAGGCCAAGGAAGGCTGCCCGGTATCCAAGCTGTTCAAGGCCAACATTACCTTGGATGCCAAGCTGGAAAGCTGATCGTTCCTATCCGTGAACGAAGCACGACGCCGGCCATGGGCCGGCGTCGTCGTGTTCGAAGGGCGCCTGCCTGCTCTACTCAACTGATGAAACGCGTGTCGTGAAAGCTGCGCCGCGACAGGCGGGCGTCTTCCCAGGCGGCCAGGGCCGGAAAACGCAGTGGCCATTCGACTTCGGGCAGACGAAAGCGAAGATAATCGAGGGCGACACCGATGATGATCTCGTCCAGAGTCGGTTGCGGATCGTCATTGTATCTGCGTCGTGGCACGGTCTCGGCCTCGAGACGGCTGAGAATCCTTTCGATGGCGGCCAGACGGCGCTTGCCGAGATGGCTGCGGTCGGCATCGGGGCGGCCGGCATGCTTGCGTGCAATGACGGTCTGGAAGCTGGCATCCACCAGGCCCATGCCAAGGCCGACGCCATGCAGAACCGTTGCCAGCGACTCACGGGGCAGCAGAATCGGCCGTTCCGTCAGGCTATCGAGGTAGTAGAGGATGGGCAGCGTTTCGGTGATCGAAGTGCGATCTTCACAGCACAGCGCCGGTACCTTGGCGCTGGGATTGACCTCGATGAGTTCCGCATCGTCCGCCCAGGGGTCGACCCAGTTCAAGATCAGCCTGTCTTCGAGCCCTTTCTCCAGGGCGCATACTCGTACGATACGTGCATAGGGGGACGTGGCGTTGAGAAAGAGTTCCAAGGGCATCGCTATCTCCTGGCCGGTCCTGCCGATAGGGGCACCCTAGGAGAATAGTTGAGAAAACCACGATGCGTCGTCCCAATACCGCGCGTTTCCTGCTATGACATCGGACTGGTCGCTTCAGAAGCGGCCTGACACCGTGTCGTGTCGCCAACGGCTCGCCACTGACGTTCTTCGAGGATCATGGCGGCGGCCTTCTCCGCAATCATCAATGTTGGCGAACAGGTGTTTCCCGAGGTGATGGTCGGCATGATCGAGGCATCGACCACCCGCAGCCCGGCCACGCCATGTACCCGCAGGCGTGGGTCGACGACGGCGTTTGCGTTCTGCCCCATCTGGCAGGTACCGACCGGGTGAAAGATCGTCGTGCCGATGTCCCCCGCGGCGCGCATCAGATCATCATCGCTTTGCAGCTCGGTTCCAGGCTTGATCTCTTCCGGACGGTAGCGCGCCAGCGCCGGGGCTGCGGCGATGCGTCGGGTCAGACGAATGGCATCCACGGCGATACGCCGATCCGTTTCTTCGCTCAGGTAGTTGGGTTGGATGAGAGGCGGAATGGAAGACGATGTGGAGCGAATGGCGACTCGGCCCCGGCTGGCAGGGCGCAGGTTGCATACCGAGGCGGTAAACGCCGGATAGGGATGCAGCGGTTCGCCGAAGGCCGGCAACGATAGCGGTTGGACGTGATACTGCAGATTGGCGCTGGGTTGGTCCGGCGCGGAGCGGGCAAAGACACCCAATTGGCTGGGCGCCATGGTCATTGGCCCGCTGCGAGACAGCAGGTACTGCCAGGCCATGCCGAGCTTGCCGAACCAGGTCCCGGCGATCTCGTTGAGCGTCTTGGCACCTTCGACCCGATAGATCATGCGCAATTGCAGATGGTCCTGCAGGTTCTCGCCGACGCCGGGAGATTCATGCACCACGGGAATGCCAAGTTGGGAGAGCAGTTGGCGTGGGCCGATGCCGGAACGCTGCAGGATCGTCGGCGAGCCGATAGCGCCGGCGCTCAGAATGACCTCGCTGGCACGCAATTCCTGCCAGGCGCCGTTCAGGCAAACGCGTACACCGCAGGCTCTGGGTGTCGCTTCGTGCGTTGCGAAGAGGACGCGATCGACCTCCGCGTCCGTAATCAGCGTGAAGTTGGGGCGGCGCTCGAGCCCCTTGAGAAATGCCTTGGCGGCATTCCAACGCACGCCGCTGCGCTGATTGACCTGAAAGTAACTGCTGCCTTCGTTGTCGCCGCCATTGAAGTCTTCGATCGGGGGGATGCCGACCTCGGCGGCGGCTTCGCGGAACGTTTCGAGAATGTCCCACTTGTGGCGTTGCGCTTCCACGCGCCATTCGCCGCCGCTGCCATGCAATGCATTCTCGCCGGCATAATGATCCTCGCTCTTGCGAAACAATGGCAGGACGTCGGCCCACGACCAGCCGGGGTTACCCAGCGACGCCCAGTGATCGTAGTCGCGAGCCTGGCCGCGCATGTAGATCATGCCATTGATCGACGAACAGCCGCCCAGTACCCGCCCGCGCGGATAGCCCAGCGAACGTCCGTGGAGGCCGTCCTCGGCCTCGGTGCGAAAGCACCAGTCGGTACGTGGATTGCCGATGCAATAGAGGTAACCCACGGGGATATGGATCCACGGGTAGTTGTCGCGCCCGCCGGCCTCGACCAGCATGACACGATGGTGGGGATCCTCGGAAAGCCGTTTGGCAAGTAGGCAGCCGGCAGGGCCGGCACCTACGATCAGGGTATCGGCGGCGGCGTAGGAACGGGTCAATGTCATGGCAACTGTCGTCTCTTGTTATCGTCTCGCTGCCTCCAAGACTAGGCGAGTGCGTTTCATAGCAAGAGAAGACGTTGGTCGTAGCCGAGGATCAGAGAGCCCGGGCGCGTTGCTCCGCACGTTCGCCGGCGGCGCTGACCAGGGCCCGGATCAGGCGCTGCTGGGGTCGATTGAAAATCAGGAACTCAGGGTGCCATTGCACGCCGACCAGAAACCGGTAGGCACGGCTCTCGATGCCCTGGACCAGTCCGTTGCGGTCGCGGGCGACGATATCGATAGTGTCCCCGGTGCGGTCGATGGCCTGATGGTGAAGACTGTTCACCTGGCACCATGTGACCCCAAGCAATTCATGCAGATAGCTGCCCTCGACCACGTCGACCGTCTTGCGTGGCAGGACCGTACGACGCTTCCTGATGTGCTCGAAGGTGGTGTAGATGTCGCTGTATAGCGAGCCGCCCAGATGCACATTGATGATCTGTGCGCCGCGACAGATCCCGAGTACTGGACAATCGCTCGGCAGCAGGCGTTCGAGCAGATCGAGCTCGAGCCTGTCGCGCTGAGGGTCGACACGCACATCGAGCTGGACTTCACCGCCGTAGAGTTGGGCGCCGATATCGTCGCCGCCACCCACGACCAGGCCGTCGAGCCCCTCCGGCACTGGGCGCGACGGCGACAGACGAACAGGCTTGCCGCCGGCCCGCCACACGGCCAGCCAGTCGCACAGCCAGGCAAGGCGGCTCTTGTGGTCCGAGGTCGTGATGCCGATCCGGGGACGTGTCATGAATCCTTCATCCACTCCTTGAGCCGCTCCAGCCAGCGTGTGACTGAGGAGCGGCGATGATGTTCCAGGTAAGCGGCGCCGCGTTCGGCCAAACGCTCGGGATCCGCCGCCAGACGTTCGACCTCGACCCAGCGATTCCATTCGGCGACCGCACTCCAGTCGGATTGCGATAACTGCGCATTGGGTAGACGGTAATGAAAGGTCGGACGCGGTTTCACCAGGTCGTCGGACAGATAGTCGCTGGGGTAGTCGGGGCGTAGGTGCGCGAACAACGGGTAGAGGTCGAGTTCGCGGTTACGCGTGGGATTGGCGGCGATGTAGTCCCCGATCAGCGTATCCAGATCGGGCGCGTAACCGGGATCGAGCACCTTGAGCGCATACTCCTTGGTGAACGGATTGGTGTGCGGCAGCACTTCCCGCGTGATGTCGATGTCGATCTCTTCGCGTAGCCACTCCGCCAGGATCAAATAAGCGCGTAGATGAGCCAGCAGCGTGGTCGCATCGGTGCCGGGCACCTCGGGATTGAGATGCAGACCGAAGCCGTACAACAGGCTGTCGCGGGTATCTCGCGCCCCTTGCTGGCGCAAGGCATCGAAGAGCAGATCCAGTTCATTGAGGGCCAGCCAGGGGATCGGTGGACAGACGATCTCGGTAGGCACGACGCCGGCCCCGGCGACGGCATCGCCGATCAATTCCCGGGTGCGGTTATGCAGTTCCAGACGCAAGTGGGACCACTCATCGTCGCTGCCCTTGGTCTCGGCTTTCTGGACGAACTTGGCATCTGGATGGGCATACTTGGCATCGAGTTCGATCGTGAAGTCGCCCCAGCGGGTATCGACGACCTTGATGCGATGAGGGCTAAGGCGTCTGATCTTGCCGCCATAGTTTTCCTGCACCAGCCCGGCAGCAGCCAGGGGCGCAATGGCGGCAAACTCGATTTCCACTCCAACGCGGCGCAAGTGACCTTCACCGCTGCGTGGACAAGGTGGCGCTTCAGGTTTCACGCGGTTCTCCTGCCGATCCTTTACCATGTTTCATCGTTGCGGCATTCCTGCGCGAACCACCGGTAGTCTGTATCACGTGAGGTTGAGCCCGTGACGAACATGCTCGGCCAAGCCCAGACCCGCTTCATGCATGGTCAGGTAGGTCTGGTCGGCACCCGCCTGGCGGATCGACTCGGCCTCATCCTCATAAAGGCTATGCGCAACGATGGCCCCCGTAAAGCCGTGGCTACGCAACTGGCGTGTCGCGAACACCTTCGACTCGGCATCGGGTAATGACAAGACTGCCGCCCGAACCTGGCTCAGGTCGATGCTGTTCCAGAAACTGATGTCCTCGCCATCAGCGTAGACGACGCGCCGCCCGGCGGCGGTATGGCTGGTGACCCGACTGGGGTCTGCATCGATGCCGATGGCCGGGATGTCGTCCTCGCTGAGCCGGTCGTAGGTCGCGGTACCGGCCCGACCCATGCCGATGATCAATACCTTGGCATTGCCCAGCGAGGCCGGCTGCTCGTCGGGATGCCAGGTATGTGTCTCGAAGCGTTTCAGGCGAGGTTCCAGACGGCCATAGAGATCGTGAGCATAGCGTTGCAGGGGGGAGGCGACCAGGAACGAGAGCGCCACGGCCAGCGCCAGGCCGACCAATGCGTCGGGAACGAGCGCTGCGGCAACGATCAGGCCGAACTCGCTATAGCTGGTAAGGTTGACTGCCGTCTGGAAAGCGTTGCGCGCGCGCAGCCGGAACAGAATGAGCAGGAAGAAGAACAGCAGGCCCTTGAGCGGTAGCAAGAGAACGAAGGCTACCGCAAAGCCGAACGACTGCCAGTCGGGCAGGCCGGACATGCCGATCTTGAGGAAGAAGCCGACCAGAAACAGTTCCTTCAACGCCCATAGCGACTTGCCGAGTTCCTGAGCCCGCGGATGCTGCGAGACCAGTGCACCCAGCACCAGGGCACCGACTTCACCGGACAGGCCGAGAGCGGAGAAGCCGGCCCCGCCAATGACGATAGCCAGTACCAGGCCCATCAGAAGCAGCAGTTCGTCGTGACCGCTGGCATCGATCAGGCGGTGCATCACCGGACGCAGCAGAGGCAGGGCAAGCAGACCCAGCGCCCAGGGCGAAGGCACCTGACCGACCGAAAAGGCCAGCACGAAAAGGGCGATGAGATCTTGAACGATCAGAATGCCGATCGCTACCCGGCCATGAAAGGCGCGCAGTTCGCGACGTGCCTCCAGATTCTTGGCCGACAGGACGGTACTCGAAAAGGCCAGGGCGATGGCCAGAATCAGGGCGTTCGCCCAGGCAATCCCACCGAGCCAGTGCAGACCGGGGGCGAACACCCCGACGGTGACGGCGAAATGCAGCAGGCCGCCACCGATGACCTCCGGTTGTACCAGGCTCTTGAGCTTGAGCTTCAGGCCCACGGTAAACAACAGCAGCAGCACACCGAGATGCGCCACGTGATCGAGAATCTCCGGCGTCGAGTGGGGCAGGTGCAGCATGTCCTGCAGTGGATTGATCAAGAAACCTGCCGTCAGGAAGCCGATCAGCGCAGGCAACCCGCAGGCGCGCGCAATCAGGCCGAGTACGAAGGCGAAGGACAGGCAGATGACTTCCAGCATGGGCGACTCCGAAGACGATAAGATGCCGAGGATAACGTGGCGTTGCGTTGATGGCTTCAGTCGGGATGGTGCCGGCGAGGCGGGCTCGCCAGCGCCGTGGCGAAAGCTCGACCGATATCCGACCATGAGCGCAGCGAGGAACGGGCCTGCCGGGCACCCTGGCGCAGACGTTCACGCAGGGTGGCATCCGTAAACCACTGACGCAGTGACTCGGCCAGCGCCTGAGAGTCGCCGGGCACGACGCCGATGCCGGCACCGCGAGGCAAGGTATAGGCCAGGGCGCCGCCTGTGGTCGTGATAACTGGCAGGCCGCGACTCACGGCCTCGGCGATCACCATGCCATAGCCTTCGTAATGCGAAGGCAACACGAACAGATCGGCTTGGTCGTACGATTCGCTCAGCGCCTCCGCGGCGCGCTCGCCCACCAGGTGGATCCTGTCTTCGAGCCCCTTGTCGCGGATGCGTGCAGCGATGGCCTCGGCGTGGCGAGGGTCGTGCTTGAGCCCACCGACACACTCGCATTGCCAATCGAATTCGCTGAGCTGAGCCAAGGCATCGACCAGCACATCGTGGCCCTTGCGGGGCGTGAGCGTGGCTACGCACAGCAACCGTTGACGACCGGCGGACGGTCGCTCGACCGAGGCTGCCAGAGGAGCCGGTTCCACGCCGGGCTCGACGACGAAAACCTGTTCCGCGGGGACCTCGAAATCGGCCAGCCGGCGGGCGGTGAACGGGCTGGTGGCAATGACGCGGTTGGCAGCGGCGAGCGCTCGGGTCTCGCTGATCGTGAAGCGGGTTCGCTGTGCATCGTCGAGGCCGGTTTCGTCCGCCAGCGGGTGATGCACTAGCGCAGTGATATCGAGTCGCGTGGCATGCTTGGCGACGACTTCGGGCAAGCCGCCCATGGCCATGCCGTCAATGATGACACTGGCACCCTCGGGCTGTGCGGCAAGCGCCGACTCCAGTGCCTGGGTCGCTCTGGTGTCGGGTTCGGGAAAGCGTCCATCCAGGCCGATGACATCGATCTGCCAGCCCTGTTCGCGAAGGGCGGCGACGACACGGGCGTCGTAGACATGGCTACCGGTCAGTTGGGCGGGGTCGCCGGCCACGATGAAAGTCAGTTTCGGCATATTCGCTCTCCTTAGCAAAAGGGTGCCCGGTCCTAGCCAAGCGCTTTGACGATCAATTGGATGCCGACAATCACCATGGCCACGATGATCAGCCGGTAAAACAGCACCTCGTTGACGCGATGCTGTAGCCAGAGGCCACTGCGCACACCGGCCCAGGCGACAGGCACCAGCAACAACGAGGCGCTGGCGCTGGTCAGGTTGACCTCGCCAAGCCACAGATAGGGGCCGAGCTTCATCAGGTTGACTGCCGCAAAGGTTACCACGCAGGTGGCGATGAAGGTTTCCTTGTGCAGCCGACGTGGAATCAGGTAGAGGTTGATCGGCGGCGCACCGGCATGGGCCAGAAAACTAGTGAAGCCACAGCCGGCCCCGGCAGGCAAGGCCCACCAGGCGCTGATGGGGCGCGAGACGGCCGGCTTGAGCAGCATGTAGACGGCAAATAGCAGGGCGATGCCCCCCAGCACCAGACGGATCAAGTTTTCGTCCAGTGTGCCGATCAACAACGTACCCGCCAGCACCCCGACCACGAGCCCCGGCAGCAGGCGCTTGACCTCGGCGTTGTCCTGATATCCCCACCAGGCCCTGACGCTCAAGGCATCCATCGTCAACAACAGCGGCAAGAGCAGTCCCGCCGCTTCGATCGGCCCGATGGCGATCGCCATCAGCGGCACCGACAGCGTGCCGAATCCCCCGGCGAAGCCACCTTTGGAAATGCCGGTGAGGAAGGTCGACAGTACGATCAGCATCCAGGCCAGGGGCGAGTAATCGGGAAGGGACATGCCAAGTCCTTTTGCGAGTGCGGTAAGAGGGTCGTAGCTTACCAGGGGTGCCAATCGATGGCTGGCTGCGCTCGCCATTGGCCGGCGAGCCGCGTATAAACGAAAACACTGTTTCTCACGAGGTGACTCATGGCTCGAGCCCCTTTCGAACTTGCCGGTGTACGAGTAGCGCCGGGCTCGCGCGCCCAGATCGATGTACCCGTTGCCAAGCTTTACACTCATGCGCCGCTGCACATTCCCGTGGAGGTCGTCCATGGTAGGCAGCCTGGGCCGGTACTGTTGGTGTGCGGTGCAATTCACGGTGACGAGATCAACGGCGTCGAGATCGTGCGTCGTCTGCTGCGTTCCTCGGCGATCCGGCGCTTGCGCGGTACATTGATTGCCGTGCCGATCGTCAATGTCTTTGGCTTCGTTCAACATACCCGTTACCTGCCCGACCGGCGCGACCTCAACCGCTGTTTCCCCGGCAGCGAGGCAGGATCGCTGGGCTCGCGGGTCGCAGCGCTATTCAGGGAGGAGATCGCCGACCAGGCGACTCATCTCATCGATCTGCATACCGGGGCCATCCATCGCACCAACCTGCCGCAGATCCGTGCCCAGCTACAGCAGGGCAGCGAGACTGCCGCCATGGCCGAGGCCTTTGGCGTGCCGGTGATACTCAACGCGGAACTGCGCGAAGGCAGTCTGCGTGCCTATGCGCAAAGCCGGGGGGTGCCGGTACTGACCTATGAGGCCGGCGAGGCGCTACGCTTCGATGAGTGGGCCATTGCCCCCGGTGTACGTGGCGTGTTGCGCGTCATGCGTCATCTGGGCATGCTCGCCGCCAGTCGTCGGCGTAGCCAGCCGCCGGCAGCCGAAGTCGCCAATGGCTCGAGCTGGGCGAGAGCACCTATCGACGGCATCCTGCGTCCGCGAACCCGGCTCGGCGCTCGCGTTGCCAAGGGACAGGTTCTGGGCGTGGTGGCCGACCCGTTTGGCAATTCCGAAGACGAAATCGTGGCCAATGCCGATGGCATCGTCATCGGCATGAGTAACCTGCCATTGGCCAATGAAGGCGAGGCGTTGTTCCATGTGGCCCGCTTCGATGCCATCGAGGAAGCCGAAAACGCGGTGGAGTCGTTCCAGTCGGATTACGAGCCGACACCGGATCTTTAGAGACCCGGGTTGGCTATTTTGCGCAACCGGCTCAGGCATCGAGGAACTGACGCCCCGGCTCGGGAACCAGGCCGAGTGCATCGTCGAATACCTGCAGCCCCGCGCCGTCGCGATGGGCGTGTTCGGACAGATGCCGCCGGAAGCGGCGCCCGCCGGGGCAGCCCTGGAACAAGCCCAGCAGATGGCGCGTAATGTGGTTAAGGCGCGCGCCTTCTTCGAGGCGGCGGGCGATATAAGGGCGTAGGGTCCAGGCTGCCTGGTGACGTGTACGTGCCGGTCCCGGCTGGCCATAAAATGCTTCGTCGACCGAAGCCAACAACCAAGGGTTCTGATAAGCCTCGCGGCCGATCATCACGCTGTCGACGTGCTGCAAGTGGTTTCGGCTGTCATCGAGTGTCTTGATCCCGCCATTGATGCCGACGTGCAATTCGGGATGACTCGTCTTCAGACGGTAGACGCGCGGGTAATTGAGCGGCGGTACGTCACGGTTTTCCTTGGGCGACAGCCCTTGCAGCCACGCCTTGCGAGCATGCACGATGAACGTACTGCAGCCGGCATCGGCCACCTGGGCGATGAATTGCTCCAGGTCGGCGTCTTCATCCTGATCGTCAATGCCAATCCGGCACTTCACCGTTACGGGAATCGAGACTGCCTCCCGCATGGCGCGAACTGCATCCGCTACTTTGGCAGGATGGCCCATCAGGCAGGCGCCGATCAGGTTGTTCTGCACCCGGTCGCTAGGACAGCCCACGTTGAGATTGACCTCGTCATATCCCCACGCCTCGGCAATGGCTGCGCATTCGGCCAGCTCGCCAGGATCGCTGCCGCCCAGTTGTAATGCCAACGGATGTTCGGTGTCGTCATAGCCGAGAAAGCGAGCCCGCGGGCTACCGTGCAGGATGGCGCCAGTCGTGACCATCTCGGTATAAAGCAACGCATGACGAGTGAGGATCCTGGCGAATACGCGATAGTCGCGTGTCGTCCAGTCCATCATCGGCGCGACGGAGAACGTCCTATCCAGCGCAGGCCGCGCGGTGCCAGTATTCATGCGGGTCGTGGCGGTTGATTTATCTGCCATAACTGTTCATATCTACAGTGGTTTGGATAGGTTTTGCGAAGCTTGTTGGTACTATTTTGGTACTTGGCGGCGCTTCGGTTTGGTACCAAGGCGGAGCGTGGGAGCAACGATACGCAAGTGCCCAATAAAGGGGCGGCAGTTTCTCATACCTCGCACGAATCCGCATTGCTCGAATACATTGACTCCGCGACTCAATGTTGCACAGGCTATTTGGTGATCGGTACTGCGCCGAGCGAAACGAACACGGCTGCCGCAAGCCAGTATCGTTATCAACCGACCCGGCCAGGAGGGGAGTCCGCCCTAGCTAACCCCCGCATGGCATGGCGATGCCGCTGAAGAAATAGCCTCACAATAGGTGGCTTTTCAGACGCTAGCCGAAGAGGGTAGCTTGGTATGGTATTTGGATGACGTCTTCATTAATCGTCCCCCTTGGGGTCGTCTCGCCTTCAACGTCATGCAGAAAGCCCCGGCACTGTCGGGGTTTTTGCCTCTTCTGCAGTCTTTGTCTCAAGTCTACGTCGTCTTTTGCTTACGTTTTTTGTAAGAAATAACCTACGTTATTTCGTAATCTTGATTAATTTCCCGCGTGCAAATCCATGCGATATTGTCGCCGTGAGCATGGAGTGGCCCAAAGGAACCCGAGCAAGGATGCTCGACGAACCAAGGATGCCCGAGAAGGATTCTCGTAGATGAACTGCAGGGATGCAGGGCGCGATTTAGCGCTACGAAAAGCCCGGCCTATCAAGGCCGGGCTTCTTTTATTTGGGCCGTACGGTATTGTACGCATACTCAAGCATCATATGGGCCCCGGCCTTTCTTGCTGCGCTTTTCCACCTGGACAAGCTGCTCGGACTCGACAATGACACGATTGATAGCGGCCTGAGGAGATTCGTCGTATTGCATGAGTCGTTTGAGGGCCGCCTGGGTCTCTGGCGCTAGCGTAACAGCGATGCACTTGGGTTTGTCGTCCAGGGGTGGGATAGGCGTTCTGCCAAGCCATGCGGCAATCTGAGCATAAGCTTGCTTGCCGATGCCAGGTGTCCTGCCTGGCTCGAACAGTCCGTGTAGGAAGGCCTCTGTGACGGCTTCACGGGATTCGAAGCCGTTGGCGAGAACACAGCGAGCAACGCGTGGCGGCAACCCAGCAAGCCATTGCCGGCAATGTGCATCCCGACACTGGCGATGAATGTCCCGCCTATGAATCGTTATAGGCGCTATTCCGCATTCACTGCCGATGCCTGCACCACCCGAATTCTGATGTTTTAGCTTGGCTGAGCGTTGGCTACCTTCATCCATGATGGGGTCTTGAGGTTGTGGTGAGTTTGCAATAACCATCATACCGCTTCCTGGCAGAGAGTAAGCGCAGATATCGTCAGCGTCGCTAATTTCTTACAAGTTAATAATAGAAAGCCTACTGTAGAGTGAGGAGAGGAGGTGAATTGTCTCCAAGAAACATCAAACTTTACTTTGTTACGATGCAGTCGTTGATATGTTGGGCACGGGTTGACCTGGAAATCTAGCAATAATGCGAAGACAAGCTGCATGCGCAGGCTGAGTAGCGTTGAGAAAGGCCCAGCCGGCCATGGCCGGGCCTGTATTGGACGGCGTAAATCTCAAAGGCCGTAGTCTTCCGGCTCCTCTCCTTGCTCTCGGAGAAAGGCAGCGATCAACGAATCCTCTCCGTCGTAGTCGGAGCCGCTACTGTAGGCGAATTCAATGAGTTGTTCCTCCTCGAAGCCGTCGTACCACTCCATCTCCTTGTAATCGCTGGTGGAATACCAGTCGCTGGCTGCTTCATAACTGTCGAAAAGCATGGGCATGGCAAGTACCTCCCTGATTATCGTTTCACTTATGCAACGTAGGAAGGCATTGGGAGGGACGCAAGTCGAGGCTACAGCCGATTCAGCCCGTTGGCGCCGGTTCCGGCGTGATTGCGTGAACTTCTTTGTTCTCCACCAGCTTCCAGCGAGCGCGAATCTGGCCAATCAGGCGGAACGGAAGCGCATCGGTAGGCACCGTTTCCACGTGTGCTGACTCGTTACTGATTTGTACATCCCCATTCTCGGTGAGGCTCAGGTGACGGATGGTCAACTTGCCCAAATGTTCGAGCAAATACAGTCCATCATGGGAGAAGTCGCTAAGGGGAAGCACCGCTGCCAAGTCGCCCTCGGCGAGAAAGTCAAAAGCTTCACCGTGCCCAGGCGTTACGAGATGGCAATCTCTCGTCAATTCCGGCACAGGCAGGCCATCGAGTGGTGGGGCAGATATCGTGCCGTGATGAAGCCAGGGGGCAGGCTGGCGCACTTGCATGTGCAAGATACACTGTTGCGGAGGAGGGGGAGGCGTGTCGTGCAATAGGTCGGTCAGCGTGCAGTCGAGCGCTTCGGCCAGCGCGACAAGACGCTCATGACCAATCTGTCGGATCGTGCCCGACTCCCAATAGGAAATAGTGACATCGGAAACGCCGACCCGTCTGGCCAGAGCGGCTTTGCTCAGTTTAGCCGTCAGTCTCAATTGTTTTATGCGGGATCCCAATGCATCCATCGTTGCATCTCGCCTTGACGTGAACGCGATAGCATAGCTTTACGCTACCGAAGTTTGTTTCGGATTAAGCGCCGTCCTGAAAACACGATAATTAGACAGCATCATCATGCTGGGACGAGCAATCGCGCTTTAATGGTTCGGTTGACAGATCCCTGTACCGAAGGTTCGCGTTAGCGGACCATTCCAAACACCGGAGCATCCTGGTGTCATTATAATTATGGCTTGCCAGCAGTGGCAGCGGGAAATAAGCGTACACGGCTGATAGTACGTAAGTGACGCATATATGAACGCAAGGCGCAATCAATAAGAGGGGCGAGGCGAAAATATAAAGCTCACCTGATCAGCATGAAAGGAGTAAGGCTGGAGGCAGAGTTCGCTCTGCACAAGCTGGCCGGAACCAACAGCAGCGTCCCCCCGCCAATCTTCGATGTCATCAGAATTGTAATCCGAGCGCAAAACCGCCAAGCATATAGCAGAAGGCGGTGATCAAGACGATCCCAACAATGTTTAGAACGAAGCCGCCCCGCGCCATCTGGGCAATGGTGACCGCACCTGTGCCAAAGACGATGGCGTTCGGCGGAGTACCGACTGGTAGCATGAAGGCGCAGGTTGCGGCGAAGGCCGCTGGGATGAGCAGCGTCATTGGGTCGGCGCCAATGCCGACCGCGACGCCCCCAAGCACGGGTATGAACGTCGCGGCCGTCGCTGTATTGCTAGTCACTTCCGTGAGGAAGAGTACGATCGTGGTTACGGCTGCGACTAGCAGCAGAATCGGGAGCACCTCGAGACCGGTGATCTGTTCGCCGAACCAGCTATCCAGGCCGGTACCCGCAACCGCACCGGCGAGGCTCAAGCCGCCACCGAACAGCAGCAATACTCCCCAGGGCAGCCCGTTCTCAGCGTCCTGCCACGTTAGCACCATCTCACTGCGGCCTCTCCCCGGTAGGATGAACATCGCTATGCCGGCGGCTATGGCGATGGCGGTGTCATCGAGTTCGCCGAATGGTCCCAACCGATCCCCTACTACCGGGATATTGGCCAGCACGCCAGGCACGACCCAAAGGAACGCTGCAGAGCCGAAAACGAGCATTACCATCTTCTCGCCCTGACTGAGCGGGCCGAGCTTGTGGATCTCGTTGTCGATCATTTCCTTGCCGCCAGGAATCTCAGCGATGTCAAAGGTATAGAGCACACGCGTCAGCAGTACCCAGGCCACTAGGATAAAGGTGAAGGCCAGTGGCACGCCGATCATCATCCACTCGAGGAAACCGATAGTCCGGCCTAGCTCGTCGGCGGCGTAGCCAGCGACAATGGCATTCGGTGGGCTACCGAGTAGGGTGCCGAGGCCGCCCATACTCGCCGACCAAGCGATCGACAGCAGCAGACAGACGCCGAAGCGTTTGATGTTATCGTCGAAAATGAAGTCGACGTGGCCGGCCCGGTGATGGTCATGTCCAGGGGAAGCCGTTGCCAAGGACTCACCGCTACGCTCTGCCACCAGGCGGAGTACGGAGAGCCCGATCGGCAACATCATTAATGTCGTTGCAGTGTTGGAGACCCACATCGACAGGAACCCCGTGGCGAGCATCATGCCGAGCACGATCCGCTTCGGTTCTACCCCGACTCGGGTCAGCGTCAAAAGCGCGATACGGCGGTGAAGGTTCCACTTCTCCATCGCGATGGCGATCAAGAAGCCGCCGAGAAACAGAAAGACAATAGAGCTGGCGTAGGGTGCCGTGGCCTGACCGACGGTCCGTTCCGTTAGCATTGGAATCAGTACGATCGGCAGCAGGGCGGTAGCCGAAAGCGGGATCGCCTCCGTCATCCACCAGACTGCCATTAGGGTGGCGATTGTGGCTACCCAGCGTGCATCCGACGATAACCCTTCGGCGAAGCCCATGGCGATCCATACCGTCAGGGCAGCAATCAACCCGAAGGCGCGTAAAGCCCATAGCGTCTTGGAAGATCCTCCGGGGCTTTGTCCTTCGGACGAGTCTTCATGTTCACTGTCCGCCCGGTGCTGTTCGGCCATTATCAAGCCTCCCCATTTTTCATTCATGCTAGTCCAAGCTGTGGACCAGGGCCTGCTGTAAGCGATACTCGTGTGCCTTGATGACACCAGCGCTGATCCTGATGTACCTGAAATGCTTTGCCGGGTAACGACGAGGCGGCAGCCGTCATTGATTTTGCACGCCTAGGGTGCTGATGGGATTCCTGCAACGCTTTTGAAGTAAAGAGGGAGAAAAGCCACTCAGGACTGCCCGTTTCGCGGCATTGCGAAAGTCATGAAAGAAGAAAAAACGCGCCGGCTGCTCAGGCGAACAGCCCTTTGGCGCTCAAGCGTATGCACTGAAGGCACCACCGGCACATAAGTGCCCATGGTGGCTCTCGAGGAGACACCGAGGTGTTTCTTCAAGAGTGGCTGCAGTATAGGCAGTCGTTATTTGCGGAATAAGTGGTTACAATCGAAAACTAGTGTTTCCTCTTTGGAAACTTAATCGGGAGGTGCTACCTGACTACCCTGGATGCGCTGAAAGTCTTTGTCGAGGTCGTGCGAGCGGGAAGCTTCACGGCAGCAGCCCGTCGTCTGGGGATTTCCAAGTCATTGGCCTCCAAGCGTGTCGCGGCGTTGGAAGAGGAACTGGGCGTCAGTTTGCTCAACCGTTCGACACGTTCGTTGCACCTGACCGAAGCCGGGCAGATCTACTACGAGCATGGCCTGCGTATCCGTGACGAACTGGCCGCTGCCGAAGCGCAGGTGCAGTCGGTCACGGCCAGGCCGAGAGGGCAGCTCAAGGTCAGCGCGCAGGTCAGTTTCGGCTTCATGTACCTGGCGCCTCCGACCACGGCGTTCATGCGCCGTTATCCCGATGTGGCGGTAGAGTTATTGCTCGAGGATCAGCGTTTCGAACCGATCGACGACTCGGTCGATCTGGCCATTCGCATGGGGCCCATGCCACCCTCGAGCCTGGTTTCCCGACCTCTTTGCAAGGTGGTTTACGGGCTCTACGCGTCACCAGAGTATCTGGCCCGTGCCGAACATCCCGTGCATCCGCGCGATATCGTCCAGCATGATAGCGTCTTCTATGGCAACTACGATCTGGGCGCGCACTGGCGGTTTTCCTTGAACGGCCAGCCCTTGGATATCGAACCCAGCTCACGCTTGGTCATCAATAATCTGCTGGGTGTCGTCGAAGCTGCCAAGGCCGGTTTCGGGTTGGCCTACCTGCCGACGTTTGCCGCTCGAGCCGCCGTGGCCAGCGGTGACCTGGTGCCGCTTCTGCAGCCTTACTGGAACGAGCATGGCAGCATGCTGGTGCTATTTCGCTCGCGTAAGTACCTGCCCGACAAGACCCGCGCCTATCTGGACTTCATCACCGACTGGTTTCGTGAACACCTAGCCTTGTAGCTCGCCAAGACACTTCCCAGTGGTGCTTGGCGGCTGATGGGATAGGGCTAGGTGCGTATAATGCCGCCCAACACTTGAGCCAACGGAACGGAAACCATGACCGTACGCACACGTATCGCACCTTCGCCGACCGGCGATCCGCATGTCGGGACCGCTTACATCGCCTTGTTCAACCTGTGCTTTGCGCGCCAGCATGGCGGACAGTTCATCCTGCGCATTGAAGATACCGACCGGCAACGTTCTACGGCCGAGTCGGAGCAGATGATCCTCGACTCGCTGCGCTGGCTGGGGCTGGAATGGGACGAAGGCCCGGATGTCGGTGGCCCGCATGGTCCCTATCGCCAGAGCGAACGCGGCGATATCTATGCCGAGTATGCTCGTCAGCTTCTCGATGCAGGTCATGCCTTCAAGTGTTACCGGACCAGTGAAGAACTGGACGAGCTGCGTGAAGCACGCAAGGCCGAGGGGCTCCAGATGGCGCTCAAGCCGGCCGACCTGGCCTTGTCCGAGGACGAGGTCAAGCGTCGCGAGGCCGAAGGCATGCCGTATGTCATACGCATGAATGTGCCCGCTGAAGGCGCCTGCGCCGTCGAGGACATGCTACGAGGCACTATCGAGGTCGACTGGGCCCAGGTCGATGCACAGATCCTGCTCAAATCGGATGGCATGCCCACGTACCACCTAGCGAACGTGGTCGATGACCATCTCATGGGCATCACCCATGTCCTGCGCGGCGAGGAGTGGATCAACTCAGCGCCCAAGCACAAGCTGCTTTACGAGTATTTCGGCTGGGAAATGCCGCAGCTCTGTCATATGCCGCTACTGCGCAACCCCGATAAATCGAAGCTTTCCAAGCGCAAGAACCCGACCTCGATCAATTACTATCGCCGTATGGGCTTCCTGCCGCAGGCGGTGACCAATTACTTGGGGCGCATGGGCTGGTCGATGCCCGACGAGCGGGAAAAATTCACGCTCGACGAGATGATGGCGCATTTCGACATTCAGCGTGTATCGCTGGGCGGGCCGGTGTTCGACCTCGAGAAGCTGACCTGGCTCAACGGCGTGTACATCCGTGAGGATCTCGATGACGCCGCGCTTCTCAAAGCACTGCGCGACTGGGCCTTCAACGAGAGCTACATCGGCGAGATTCTTCCGCAGGTGCGTCCGCGTATCGAGACCTTGTCCGACGTCATGCCGCTGGCCGGCCACTTTTTCGCCGGGCTGCCGCGCATCGATGCGCAGAGCTTCGACGACGTCAAACTCGAACGCGATGAGCTGGTCAAGCTCTTGCAGTTCCTGATCTGGCGTTTCGAGGGAGTGACTCGTTGGGACAAGGAAAGCTTGTTGTCCGAGGTCAAACTGCTCAGTGGCGTCTTCGACATGAAGATGAAAGCCTTCCTGGCGCCGGTGTTCATCGCCATCACCGGATCGGCGACCTCTACATCGGTTATGGATGCCATGGCCATCCTCGGCTCCGACATGACGCGCGCACGTCTACGTCATGCCGTCGAGGTGTTGGGCGGCGTTTCCAAGAAGCAGGCCAAGAAGCTCGAGAAAGAGTATCGCGAGCTATAAGCGGGTCAAGGCGGTGGGCTGCGAGATGGCGTAGCCTGCCCCAAATTTCCTGTTGACGAAAGCTCGGGGAATCAGTAATATACGCCCCGTTCTCGCGAGAGAGACAGCGGTTCAAGGGGCCTTAGCTCAGCTGGGAGAGCGCGACGCTGGCAGCGTCGAGGTCACCGGTTCGATCCCGGTAGGCTCCACCAATATCTCGCGAAGCGCATTTCTTGCGTCCCATTCGTCTAGTGGTCCAGGACACCGCCCTTTCACGGCGGTAACAGGGGTTCGAACCCCCTATGGGACGCCACTTTCTTTTCCCTTCTCGATCATTGACCTGACATTGCTTCGTTAATGTCAAGCATGGTTTTTTTCATGCTTGAGTATGTGATTACACCGAAGCAGGGTTGACATTTTTCTAAAGTTTTCCCCATGCCGGGGCCGCCTCAGGGAATCTTGTGTATAGATTTCCCAGTAAGCCCGTGGTTGTGCGTTTCCCTGTCTTTTTGTTAATAATCAATAACTTATGTTTGGCTAAAAATTAGCCAATTTGTCGCCAGGCCGCTATTCATGGCGACTAGAAGACGTTCTTGAGAGGTTTTTAACAGGTTTATCCACAGAAAGTGTGGAAAACGATTTGAAGTGCATAAGTCGGGGGTTCTTGAGGTGGAAAAGGCGCTCTGGCGAAGGTGCTCGGTCAAGCAAGGGTCGGACAGTCTCTACGCGGGATACGTTGGTTCCACGATATTCGTCAGTGCGTCCGGCTCGCTGCCGCAGCGGCTCGGTTGCACCCCAAGAGCGGGGCGGTTGAGGACGGCAGGCAGGTGGCTGCTGTCTGAACTCAAGAAGCCTTCTAAGGGGCTCCCAGGCCGTTGGTCTAGACGGTGGCAACAGTAGGGGAGAACCCCCGGAAACGAATCGGGCCGCCTTGAGGCGGCCCGACGTTTAGCAATGATGTGTCGTCGTTATTTTTTGGTGGGGTAGTCGCGCTCGGTGTAACCGGTATAGAGCTGGCGCGGACGGCCGATGCGGTAGCTTCCGCTGATCATCTCGTGCCAATGGGAAATCCAGCCGACAGTGCGCGACACGGCAAAGATGACCGTGAACATGTTGGTTGGAATGCCGATGGCCTTGAGGATGATGCCGGAATAGAAATCAACGTTCGGATAAAGCTTGCGCTCGATGAAGTACTCATCTTCCAGGGCGATCTGTTCCAGACGCTTGGCGATCTTGAGCTTGGGATCGTCGGCCATGCCCAGTTCGCCGAGAACCTCGTCGCAGGTCTCTTTCATGACCTTGGCGCGCGGATCGAAGTTGCGATAGACGCGGTGGCCGAAGCCCATCAAACGGAACGGATCGTCCTTGTCCTTGGCGCGATCGACGAAGCGCTGGATGTTTTCTTCGGAGTCGTCGCCAATCTCGTCGAGCATGTTGAGTACGGCTTCGTTGGCCCCGCCGTGTGCCGGTCCCCACAGGGCGGCAATACCGGCGCTGATACAGGCAAACGGGTTGGCGCCGGTGGAGCCGGCCAGGCGCACCGTGGAGGTGGAGGCGTTCTGCTCATGGTCGGCGTGCAGCATGAAGATACGATCCATGGCCTTGGCGAACACCGGGTTGATCACGTATTCCTCGGCCGGGTTGCCGAACATCATGTAGAGGAAGTTTTCGGCGTAATTGAGGTTGTTGCGCGGATAGTTGAACGGCTGGCCGATGTTGTACTTATAGGACATCGCCGCCAGGGTCGGCATCTTGGCGATCAGGCGAATGGCGCTGATATAGCGGTCTTCCTCGCGGGTGATGTCCAAATGGTCGTGATAGAACGCCGCCAGGCCGCCAACCACGCCGCACAGGATCGCCATCGGATGGGCATCGCGACGGAAGCCCTTGTAGAAGTTGGCGATCTGCTCGTGAACCATCGTATGGTAACGAACGGTCTTTTCGAACTCCTTGTACTGCTCGTCGGTAGGCAGTTCGCCGAACAGCAGCAGGTAGCTCATTTCAACGTAGTTGGAATGGTCGGCCAGCTGGCCAATGGGGTAACCGCGGTGCAGAAGAACGCCATTGGCGCCATCTATATAGGTAATGGCGGACTCGGTGGCAGCAGTGGCAACAAATCCGGGGTCGTAAGTGAAGAAGCCCTCGGCGGTGAGGCCGCGCACGTCGATGACATCGGGTCCGGTTGTGCCGGAATAGACCGGGAATTCAATGGTTTTATCCAGCCCCTCTACAGTCAACTTCGCTTTTCTGTCAGCCATGTCGGCCTCCTTCTTCGTTATCGCATTCTGTACGTAAGTCGTTGTCTTGCTTACCAGCCTGGCGCAAAAAGGTTCGCCCACTAAGGTTCGCCCACTATAGGAACGACAAGACAATTGTCAATTGATCGTTGGTGTTCGCGGCAGGGCTCGAACCCTGTTTCGAAGGGGTTGCAAGGAAGTTATAGCGCACTGCAGCATAGCTTAGCACGTTGAGTAGGGGTGTTACCGAGGGTAACACTAAGGTCGCAAAAGTGCGGTAACGATTTGTCATACCTAGGTCCAGTCCCTATAATCTTCCCCGCACGACTGGCGGGAAAGGGATTCGGTCGTGTCACTTGGCAGGACCGCCGAGGCCCTTCTTCAAACCACCGCCCGCTCGGGCTTAGCCCGATAGCATGCAGAGCGGGCCAAGAGAGTGTGTAAGTGCCGTGAATAGCAAACGACCCGTAAACCTCGACCTCTCCACAATAAAATTTCCACTCCCAGCACTGACCTCAATTACCCATCGTATTACCGGCGTCATCCTCTTCGTTGGTCTGATCTTCCTCTTCTGGGCGCTGGATGCCTCGTTGTCTTCACCCGAAGGGTTCGACACCGTACGTGATGCGCTCGAGCATAACTTCTTCGCCAAGCTGGTGACGTGGGGACTGTTGTCCGCTCTGGCGTTCCACTTTGCAGCGGGCGTGCGCCACCTGTTGATGGATCTCGACTTCGGCATCGAACTCGAGGCTGCAGTTCAATATACGAAAATCACCATTGTGGCTAGCGTGGTCCTGGTGGTCCTGGCGGGAGTCTGGGTATGGTAACCAACATCACTAACTTCGGCCGTAGTGGCTTGTCAGACTGGCTGATTCAGCGAGTATCGGCAATTATTCTGATGCTCTACACCATTTTCATGGTGGGCTATCTGCTGTTCGCGCCGGATCTCGACTATCTTACTTGGCGCGGTCTGTTCGACCAGACATGGATGCGCATCTTCTCTCTGCTGGCTTTCCTTTCACTGGCGGCGCACGCCTGGATCGGTTTGTGGACCGTAGTCACCGACTACATCAAGCCGACCGGTATCCGTTTCGCCGTTCAAATCGCCATTATCCTCGCCATCTTCATCTTTCTGGTGTGGGGCGTTCAAGTTCTTTGGGGAGCCTGATCCATGTCTACCATGCGTAACCTGACATTCGACGCAATCATCATCGGTGGTGGCGGCTCCGGCCTGCGTGCCGCGCTCGAGCTGGCCAAGTCCGGCAAGAAAACCGCCGTCATCTCGAAGGTTTTCCCGACCCGCTCGCACACCGTATCTGCCCAGGGCGGCATTACCTGCGCCATTGCGTCTGCCGATCCTAACGATGACTGGCGCTGGCATATGTACGATACCGTCAAGGGCGGTGACTACATCACCGACCAGGACGCTGCCGAGTACATGTGCTCCGAGGGGCCCAAGGCGGTGTTCGAACTCGAGCACATGGGCTTGCCGTTCTCGCGTTTCGACAACGGTCGCATCTATCAGCGCCCGTTCGGCGGTCAGTCCAAGGATTTCGGCAAGGGCGGCCAGGCCGCACGTACATGCGCTGCGGCCGACCGTACCGGACATGCGCTACTGCACACGCTCTACCAGAACAACCTGAAGAACAATACCGTCTTCTTGAATGAATGGTATGCGGTGGATCTGGTCAAGAATGCCAACGGCGACGTGGTCGGCTGCATCGCGCTGTGTATCGAGACCGGCGAAGTGGTGCACATCAAGTCCAAGGCAACCGTGCTCGCCACCGGTGGGGCCGGGCGTATCTACTCGTCCACCACCAACGCGCTGATCAATACCGGCGATGGTGTCGGCATGGCGCTTCGTGCCGGTGTCACGGTGCAGGACATGGAGATGTGGCAGTTCCACCCGACCGGTATCGCCGGAGCAGGGGTGCTAGTCACCGAAGGCTGCCGTGGTGAGGGCGGTTACCTGATCAACAAGGACGGCGAGCGCTTCATGGAGCGTTATGCGCCCAATGCCAAGGATTTGGCCGGCCGCGACGTCGTTGCCCGATCCATGGTCATGGAAATCCTCGAAGGCCGCGGTGTCGGTGAAGATGGCGATCACGTCCTGCTCAAGCTCGACCACCTGGGCGAAGAAGTACTGCACAAGCGTCTGCCGGGCATCGTCGAACTGGCCAAGACCTTTGCCGCCGTCGATCCGGTCAAGGAACCGATCCCTGTCGTGCCGACCTGTCACTACATGATGGGTGGCCTGGCCACCAACGTGCATGGTCAGGTCATCAAGCAGGATGCCGACGGCAACGACCATACCGTCAACGGTCTGTTCGCCTGTGGCGAGGTGGCTTGCGTTTCCGTACACGGCGCCAACCGCCTGGGCGGCAATTCGCTGCTCGACCTCGTCGTGTTCGGGCGTGCTGCCGGCATGTTCATCGAAGGTGCTCTCAACGAAGGTATCGAATACCTGGATGCCGCCCAGTCCGACGTCGATGCCGCACTGGCCCGCATGAATCGCTGGAACGAATCCAGCGGTGGTGAATCGATACCCGAACTGCGCGCCGAACTGCAGGCGACCATGCAGAAGGCTTTCGGTGTCTTCCGTCAGGAGGACCATATGCAGGAAGGCGTCAAGAAGGTTGCCGAACTGCGCGAGCGCATCGCCAATGCGCACCTGGGTGACAAGTCCAATGCCTTCAACACAGCCCGTGTCGAAGCACTGGAACTCGACAACCTGCTGGAAGTGGCCGAAGCGACCGCAATCTCTGCGCTCGAGCGCAAGGAAAGCCGCGGTGCCCATTCCCGTTACGACTATCCGGATCGGGACGACGTCAACTGGCTCAAGCACTCCACCTATTACCCGCTGGAGAAGAAGCTGGGCAAGCGTGAAGTCAACTTCTCGCCCAAGACAGTCGACACCTTCGAGCCGAAAGTCCGTACTTATTGAGGGGACCACAATGTCCATGCTTCAGGTATCCGTATACCGCTACAACCCGGAAACCGACTCTGCGCCTTACATGCAGGAGTTCCAGGTGGACACCCAGGGCCGCGACCTGATGGTCCTGAACATCCTCGAGCTCATCAAGCAACAGGACAGCTCGATGGCCTACCGCCGCAGCTGCCGTGAAGGCGTCTGTGGCTCCGACGGGATGAACATGAACGGCACCAACGGCCTGGCTTGCGTCACGCCACTGTCGGCCGTGACCAAGGGTGGCAAGCTGGTGCTGCGCCCACTGCCCGGCCTGCCGGTCATTCGCGATCTGGTCGTCGATATGGGGATCTTCTACAAGCAGTACGAGCGCATTCAGCCGTACCTGCAGAACGAGAATTCCCCGCCGGCCATCGAGCGCCTGCAGTCGCCGGAAGAGCGTGACAAGCTCGACGGGCTCTACGAATGTATACTGTGTGCCTGCTGTTCGACGTCCTGCCCGTCGTTCTGGTGGAACCCGGACAAGTTCGTCGGCCCGGCCGGTCTGCTTCAAGCTTATCGCTTCCTGGCCGATAGTCGTGACACGGCTACCCGTGATCGCCTCGCCGAACTCGAGGATCCGTTCAGCGTGTTCCGTTGCCGCGGCATCATGAACTGCGTGGCGGTATGTCCGAAAGGGCTCAACCCGACCCGCGCGATCGGCAAGATTCGAGAGCTGCTATTGGCGAATGCTACTTAAATCGTGGCTTGCGACTTGCTATCATTGGAGCCCGTTTCACCTGCGGCCGCGTGTCGCAGGTGAGGCCGGCCCACGCGTCAAGAGCCGGTGCCACGTGCACCGGCTCTTGACGATCACGCCGCGCATTCCCGTGGACGAGTGTCGTCCACTTGCAAGACAAAGAGTGACGCCGGTGCGCACCCCGTATCAGGCGCCGACACCACCCCATCAGTGCAGGGTGACCGAGAGATGCAAGAAGGCATAATGGAGTTGATGTGGCGCTCCTCGCATGTGAGTGGTGGCAACGCTCACTACGTCGAAGCGCTGTACGAGCAATACCTTGTCGATCCCAATGAAGTTCCGGATGAATGGCGTAGCTATTTCGATCAGCTACCGCGCCCGGAAGGCAGCCCCTCCTACGACACTCCCCTCAGTCCGGTCCGCGACCAGTTCTACCAGTTGGCACGCAACCGGCGTACTGCGACTCAGGGTGTAGCTGCCGTCGACAGCGGCGAGAACAAGAAGCAGGTCAAGGTTCTCCAGCTGATCAACGCCTATCGATTCCGCGGCCACCAGAAGGCCAACATCGATCCGCTCGATCTGCGCAAGCCGGTTCCGGTTCCCGATCTGGAACTCTCCTTCCACCAGCTGTCGAAGGCCGACATGGACATCGAGTTCCAGACCGGCTCCTTCTTTCTGGGCAAGGACAAGGCGCCGCTCAAGGAAATCGTCGAGGCGCTGGAGCAGACTTACTGCCGCAGCATCGGCTGTGAGTTCATGCATATCGTCGATACCGAAGAGAAGCGCTGGCTACAGCAGCGCTTCGAGTCGGTTCGTTCGAAGCCGAAGTACAGCAATGACGTCCGTAAGCATGTACTCGAGCGGCTGACGGCTTCCGAGGGGCTGGAAAGCTATTTGGCGTCCAAGTATCCGGGCACCAAGCGCTTCGGTCTCGAGGGGGGCGAAAGCTTCATTCCGATGATGGACGAACTCATCCAGCGTGCCGGTGGCTACGGCACCAAGGAAATCGTCATCGGCATGGCTCACCGTGGCCGTCTCAACCTGCTGGTCAACATTCTCGGCAAGAGCCCGTCGGAGCTGATCGACGAATTCGATGGCAAAAAGGTCATCAGCAAGGGCTCGGGCGACGTCAAGTACCACCAAGGCTTTAGCTCCAACGTCATGACACCGGGCGGTGAAGTGCATCTGGCGCTGGCGTTCAACCCGTCCCACCTCGAGATCGTCTCCCCGGTGGTGGAAGGCTCGGTGCGGGCCCGTCAGGATCGTCGCGACGATGCCGACGGTGACAAGGTGCTGCCGATCACTATCCATGGCGATGCGGCCTTTGCCGGTCAGGGCGTGGTCATGGAAACCTTCCAGATGTCGCAGACGCGTGGCTATCGGACCGGTGGCACGGTACGTGTGGTGATCAACAACCAAGTCGGATTCACGACATCGAATCCGATGGACACGCGCTCCACCGAGTACTGCACCGATATCGCCAAGATGGTCCAGGCACCGATCTTCCATGTCAATGGCGACGATCCCGACGCAGTGCTGCATGCCGCACAGGTCGCCATCGACTACCGTCAGCAGTTCCATAAGGACGTTGTCATCGACCTGGTCTGCTACCGTCGCCGTGGACACAACGAAGCTGACGAGCCGTCCGGCACTCAGCCGATGATGTATCAGAAGATCAAGACGCACAAAAGCTCGCGTGACCTGTACGCAGCGCGCCTGGTCGAGGAGGGCGTGCTCTCCGAAGACGACGCCAAGGCACTGGTCGAGCAGTACCGCGAAGACCTGCTGGCCGGCAACCATGTCGCCAATGCGCTGGTCAAGCAGCCCAACACCGAGCTGTTCGTCGACTGGACCCCGTACCTGGGCCACGAATGGAGCGGTGACTTCGATACCTCTTTCGACATGAAGCGTATGCAGCAACTGGCAGCGCGGATGTGCGAAATTCCCGACGGTATCCAGGTCCAGCGTCAAGTCGCCAAGATCTACGAAGACCGCCGCAAGATGCAGGCTGGCGGCATGGCGCTCAACTGGGGCTTCGCCGAAACCCTGGCCTACGCTACGTTGCTCGACGAAGGCCACCCGATCCGCCTGACCGGGCAGGACTCGGGGCGCGGTACCTTCTCGCACCGTCACGCCGTGGTGCACAACCAGAAGGACGGCAGCACTTACGTTCCGCTGGAAAACATTCGCGAAGGCCAGCCACGCTTCACCATTCGCGATTCGTTTCTCTCGGAAGAGGCCGTGTTGGGTTTCGAATACGGCTATGCTACGACCGTGCCGAATTCCTTGGTTATCTGGGAAGCGCAGTTCGGCGACTTCGTCAATGGCGCTCAGGTGGTCATCGACCAGTTCATTTCCTCTGGGGAATCGAAGTGGGGGCGTCTATGCGGACTGACCATGCTGCTGCCGCACGGCTACGAAGGGCAGGGACCGGAACACTCATCCGCGCGTCTCGAGCGTTTTCTGCAGCTGTGTGCCGAACACAACATGCAGGTCTGCATGCCGACCACGCCGGCGCAGATTTTCCACCTCTTGCGCCGTCAGGTGATTCGTCCTCTGCGCAAGCCGTTGGTGATAATGTCGCCGAAGAGCCTGCTGCGTCACAAGGAAGCGACTTCTACGCTGGAAGAGCTGGCCAATGGCCGTTTCCAGATGGTGCTGGAAGATCAGGGCAAACTCGAGGCCGACAAGGTCAAGCGCGTCGTTCTCTGCTCCGGCAAGGTCTACTACGATCTGGCCGCTTACCGTACCGAGAACGAGCGTGAGGACACGGCTATCCTGCGTGTCGAACAGCTCTACCCGTTCCCGAAAGACGAGCTCTTCGACACGATCAAGGGCTACACCAACCTGGAGCAGGTGGTGTGGTGCCAGGAAGAGCCACTCAACCAGGGAGCCTGGTACCAGAGCCAGCACCACATGCGTGTGGTTGCGGATATGCTCAAGGAGGGCCTGGGCCGCGAACTCAAGTTCGCCGGTCGTCCGGCCTCGGCAGCACCCGCTGCGGGCTACATGTCCGTCCACGTCGAACAGCAGCGCCAGCTGGTGGAAGACGCCTTCAACGCCTGAGGCGTCCCACCGGGACGAGAGAGAACACACTAAGGAAACCAAATGGCTACCGAGATCAAAGCGCCCAGTTTTCCGGAATCCGTTGCCGAGGGCACGGTTGCTACCTGGCACAAGAAGCCTGGCGATAGCGTCGAGCGCGACGAACTGATCGTCGAAATCGAGACCGACAAGGTCGTGCTCGAGGTCGTGGCACCGGAAGCGGGCACGCTGACAGAGATCAAGGTCGAAGAAGGCGATACCTGCGATTCGGAGCAGGTCCTTGGCATGCTGGGTGAAGCCGGTGAAAAGGCTGAGCCCAAGTCGGGTGCCGATGCTGGCTCCAAGCCGCAAGGCGGCCAAGACGCCGAGCCGGAGCAGAAGGCCGAGAAGCAGGCCGAACAGAAGACCGAAAAGTCGGCGGCTTCCGGTCAGCGCTACGATGTCAAGGCGCCGTCCTTCCCCGAATCCGTTCAGGAAGGCACCGTGGCGACCTGGCATAAGAAGGTCGGCGAAGCGGTCAAGCGCGATGAAGTGCTGGCCGACATCGAGACCGACAAGGTCGTGCTGGAAGTCGTCGCGCCCGCCGATGGCGCCCTGAGCGAAATCAAGGTGCAGGAAGGCGAGCAGGTGGAATCCGAGGCCTTGCTGGCGACCTTTGCCGAAGGCGCAGGTGGTAGTGCGGGTGGCGAAGCCGAAGGCGCCTCTGCCGAGTCGCGCGGTGACGAAAGCGAAGCCAGCGGCGCCGAGTCGGATGAGAAGGTCGGTGACAAGATCGTCGCGCCCGCCGCGCGCAAGCTGATTGCCGAACATGACCTGGACGTCAGCAAGATCGAGGGTACCGGCAAGGGCGGTCGCGTCCTCAAGGAAGACGTGCAGAAGGCAGTCAAGGAAGGCAGCGCCAAGAAGGCAGCGCCAGCGTCCAAGAGTGGCGGCGGGGCGAAGAGTGCCGCCGCTGCAGCGCCGGCCATCGAAGGCGAGCGTCCCGAGAAGCGCGTACCGATGAGTCGCCTTCGCCAGACCATTGCCAAGCGTCTGGTCCAGGCCCAGCAGACCGCTGCCATGCTCACCACCTACAATGAGGTGGACATGGGTGCCGTAATGGCTCTGCGCGCGCAATACAAGGACACGTTCCAGAAGTCCCACGATGTCAAGCTCGGCTTCATGGGCTTCTTCGTCAAGGCTGCCAGCGAGGCGCTCAAGCGTTTCCCGGACGTCAACGCATCCATCGACGGTACCGATATCGTCTATCACGGCTATCAGGACATCGGCGTGGCGGTATCTACCGACCGCGGTCTGGTGGTTCCGGTGCTGCGCGATACCGACAGCATGAAGATCGCCGATGTCGAAAAGACCATCGTCGACTTCGGCAAGCGCGCCCGTGACGGCAAGCTGGGCATCGACGAGATGCAGGGCGGCACTTTCACCATCACTAACGGCGGTATTTTCGGTTCGCTGATGTCGACACCGATCATCAACCCGCCGCAGACGGCCATCCTGGGCATGCACAAGATCCAGGAACGTCCGATGGCGGTGAACGGCAAAGTCGAGATCCGCCCGATGATGTACCTCGCCGTGTCCTATGATCACCGCATGATCGATGGCAAGGACGCGGTTCAGTTCCTGGTCACTATCAAGGAGCTGCTCGAGGACCCGGCACGCCTGCTGCTGGACATCTGATTTCGTCTGACGTCAACGGACTCTCAAGCGAACCGATCAACAGGAAGGATTCATGGCCGATAAATTTGATGTGATCGTCATTGGTGCGGGCCCCGGCGGCTACGTGGCCGCTATCCGCGCGGCACAGATGGGTCTCAAGACCGCCTGCGTCGAGAAGTGGGTGAACAAGCAGGGCAAGACCGTCCATGGCGGTACCTGCCTGAACGTGGGCTGCATTCCCTCCAAGGCGCTGCTGGAAACCTCGCACAAGTTCATCGATGCGCGCGACCATTTCGGCGAGATTGGCCTGGAAGTCGGCGACATCACGCCGAACGTGCCCAAGATGCTCGAGTTCAAGGAGAGCGTCATCGCCAAGAACACCGGCGGCATCAGCGCCCTGTTCAAGGCCAACGGCGTCACCGCGCTGGAAGGCACCGGCAAGGTGCTCTCCAACAACAAGGTCGAAGTCACCGGCAAGGAAGGCGAAAAGGAAACCTACGAGGCCGATAATATCGTCATCGCCTCGGGTTCCGTACCGGTCGAGATTCCGCCGACGCCGCTGACCGAAGGGCTGATCGTCGACTCCGCCGGCGCGTTGGAGTTCACCGAGGCGCCCAAGCGCCTGGGCGTGATCGGCGCCGGCGTCATCGGTCTCGAACTGGGGAGCGTGTGGAGCCGCCTGGGCAGTGAGGTCACCGTCCTCGAAGCGATGGATTCCTTCCTGCCGATGGTCGATCAGGCCGTCGCCAAGGAAACCCAGAAGCTGCTCGGCAAGCAGGGCCTGGACATCAAGCTGGGCGCGCGCGTCACCGGCTCCGAGATCAAGGATAACGAAGTCGTCGTCAAGTACACCGACAGCAAGGGCGAGCAGGAACAGACCTTCGACAAGGTCATCGTCTGTGTCGGCCGTCGCCCCTACACCCAGGGCGTGCTGAGCGACGATGCCGGCGTCAAGCTCGACGAGCGTGGCTTCATCTTCGTCGACGACCAGTGCCGCACCAGCGTACCGGGCGTATTCGCCATCGGCGACTGCGTGCGTGGCCCGATGCTCGCGCACAAGGCCTCGGAAGAGGGCGTCATGGTGGCCGACATCATCGCCGGCCATAAGGCCGAGATGAACTACGACGCCATCCCGTCGGTCATCTACACCTCACCCGAAGTCGCCTGGGTCGGCATGACCGAGCAGCAGGCCAAGTCCGAAGGCATCGAGGTCAAGACCGGGTCCTTCCCGTTCTCCGCCAACGGTCGCGCCTTGGCCAACAATGCCCCCGACGGCATGGCCAAGGTCATCGCCGATGCCGATACCGACCGCATCCTGGGTATCCATATCGTCAGCCAGCATGCTGGCGAGCTGATTGCCCAAGGTGTCATTGCCATGGAATTCGGCTCCAGCGCCGAAGACCTGGCCCTGACCTGCTATGCGCACCCGACCACGTCGGAAGCGATTCACGAAGCGGCGCTCGCGGTGGACGGTCACGCGATTCATATGGCCAACCGCAAGAAGCGCAAGTAACCCGCAGGACAACAAGCGCCGCCGCGGGCGGTGTGTCGCTCCCGGCCATGTACCGGGAGCGGACGGGGGTGATGCGGGCCGGTTTCAGTTGCCCAGCGTCACCATTCGAGTCACATGCAACCAATGGCATGACACGATGAACCTTCACGAATATCAGGGCAAACAGCTGTTTGCCGACTATGGCCTGCCGGTGTCCAAGGGCTTTGCCGTGGACACTCCCGAAGAAGCTGCCGAAGCGTGCGAAAAGATCGGCGGCAACATGTGGGTCGTCAAGGCCCAGGTTCATGCCGGTGGCCGCGGTAAGGCCGGTGGCGTCAAACTGGTCAAGAGTGCCGACGAAGCCAAGGCCTTCGCCGAGCAGTGGCTGGGCAAGAACCTGGTGACTTTCCAGACTGACGAGAAGGGCCAGCCGGTCGCCAAGATTCTGGTCGAGACCTGCACCGATATCGCCAACGAGCTGTACCTGGGTGCCGTCGTCGACCGTGGCACGCGCCGCGTGGTCTTCATGGCCTCCACCGAAGGCGGTGTCGAGATCGAGAAGGTCGCTGAAGAAACTCCCGAGAAGATCCTCAAGGCCGAAATCGACCCGCTGGTCGGCGCGCAGCCGTATCAGGCGCGTGAACTGGCGTTTGCACTCGGTCTCGAAGGCGACCAGATCAAGCAGTTCACCAAGATTTTCCTGGGCCTGTCGAAGATGTTCCACGACAAGGACCTGGCGCTGCTCGAGATCAACCCGCTGGTCATCACCGAGCAGGGCAATCTGCACTGCCTGGATGCCAAGATCGGCCTCGACGGCAACGCGCTGTACCGTCACCCCGACCTGCAGGCCATGCGCGATCCTTCCCAGGAAGACGAGCGCGAGGCGCATGCCCAGGCGTGGGAGCTCAACTATGTTGCGCTCGACGGCAACATCGGCTGCATGGTCAACGGTGCCGGCCTGGCCATGGGCACCATGGACATCATCAAGCTCAGCGGTGGCCAGCCGGCAAACTTCCTGGATGTCGGCGGCGGCGCCACCAAGGAGCGCGTGGCGGAAGCCTTCAAGATCATCCTTTCCGACACCTCCGTGAAGGCCGTTCTGGTCAACATCTTCGGCGGTATCGTGCGCTGCGACATGATCGCCGAAGGCATCATCGGCGCGGTGGAGCAGGTCGGCGTCAACGTGCCGGTCGTGGTCCGTCTGGAAGGGAACAATGCCGAGCTGGGCGCCGAGAAGCTGGCATCCAGTGGTCTGAACATCATCGCCGCTACCAGCCTGACTGACGCTGCGCAGCAGGTGGTCAAAGCGGCGGAGGGCAAGTAATGAGTATCCTGATCGACAAGAACACCAAGGTCATCTGCCAAGGCTTCACTGGCGGGCAAGGGACCTTCCATTCCGAACAGGCGATCGCCTACGGTACCAAGATGGTCGGCGGCGTCACCCCCGGCAAGGGTGGCCAGGAGCATCTGGGCCTGCCGGTGTTCAATACCGTCAAGGAAGCCGTCGAGAAGACAGGCGCCGAAGCCTCGGTCATCTACGTCCCGGCACCGTTCTGCAAGGACTCCATCCTTGAAGCCGCCAACGCCGGCATCAAGCTGATCGTGTGCATCACCGAAGGCATCCCGACCCTCGACATGCTCGACGTCAAGGTCAAGTGCGACGAGCTGGGCGTACGTCTGATCGGTCCGAACTGCCCCGGTGTCATCACTCCGGGAGAGACCAAGATCGGTATCATGCCGGGTCACATCCACAAGCCGGGCAAGGTCGGTATCGTCTCTCGCTCCGGGACGTTGACCTACGAAGCGGTCAAGCAGACCACCGATCACGGCTTCGGCCAATCCACCTGTGTGGGTATTGGCGGCGACCCGATCCCGGGCTCTACCTTCATCGACATCCTCGAGATGTTCGAGAAGGATCCGCAGACCGAAGCCATCGTCATGATTGGTGAAATCGGCGGCACGGCGGAAGAAGAAGCGGCGGCCTACATCAAGGCCAACGTCACCAAGCCGGTCGTCTCCTACATCGCCGGGGTTACTGCGCCTCCTGGTAAGCGTATGGGCCACGCCGGCGCCATCATCGCCGGCGGCAAGGGCACTGCGGATGAGAAATTCGCTGCCCTCGAAGCGGCGGGCGTTAAGACCGTTCGCTCCCTGGCCGAGATAGGCGACGCGCTGAAAGAAGCCACCGGCTGGTAAGTGTAAGCTACGGTAATAGTGTAGATCACTACTAAATCGGTAATCAGAAGCCCATCAGTTAGACTGATGGGCTTTTTATTTTAAAGTGCCAAGGATTATTTTCGTAGTCTTTTAGTTTGTAAACTAGCGGAAAAATACATCTATCCCAATAGTATATATACTATATTGCCTTACCTAAGATGCCGTCCGGCCCAGAAGCGGCCATGAGAGGAAAGCGTGAGATACGCTAGTATCGAAGCGCTCGGCGAGCGAGCTTGGCAAGTTAATCTTTGCATTCAGGCATGCTACAGGCTCTCATGGGGTCTGATTTCGTGAAGCGTTATCTTGTGTTTTCGTTTAAGGCAATTCAACGCAATAAATGACTATGCTGGCGTTGTGTCAGCTTGTTTTGCGCAGGTACTGTTGTTGCAGTGCGTCACTGAAATATTTTACAAAAAAATCTGTGAGCTGCTCCATGTTGTGCTAATAGTTGTTGTGAATTCAAAAGGGTTTATAACAAGAATGCGGATCTGCGGAGTTTTTGGTGATGATTGATGAATAAAGGCTTAATTAGTACGGGTGAAAATTAAGGGCAGTTCTGGCTGGTAGCTGGAAATTTTAAAAACCAGGGATATTCAGTTACTTAGTGGCTAATGGGAGAGGCCGGATGCAACTCAGGGGCGGTAGCGTGCCAAGAGCCTGTGCCCCCTCCTAGGCAAGTGACACTAACCATCTATGTATCTCGTCCACGAACCTGAATCAGGGTGAAGGGGGAGGATATAAATAATGTATATTTAGCGACTGAGTTTTAAGATATTGATAATTTTGTTTTTTAGATGCACTGCAAAATGATATTTATTTGGTTATGTTTTTCATTTTTTGTTATTGCTTAGGATGTGGATGTGATTTGCTCGGTAGATGGCCATAGAGTCCGTTCATGGCTTTCCCTCAGATGCGAAGATCCGAAAGGTAACGCATAGGGGCCGCGAGACGATGTGGATGTGATTGTGTAGAGAGGCTAGGCCGAGCAACCCGATGTTAGAAGTGCCGTTACCTGCGGGCTGGGCGCTTAGTTCCTGCTGCCGCCCTCCGAGATGATCCATTCACGCAACGCCCCGTTTTATGCCGGGATCGTGTATTCTCTCAAGAGGTGCCTTCGTTGGGTAAGTTCTTTAACGTGAACAGTTAGCAATTACGACTAATGAAATTTTCCAGTGTCCTTATCGTGTGTACGGGTAACATCTGCCGCAGCCCTATCGGTGAAGCCTTGCTAAAGGCCCGGCTGCCAAATATGGCCATCGAGTCGGCTGGGCTTGGCGCTCTGGTGGACCGGGGAGTCGATCCCTCCGCTCAGGCTTTGGCCGAAGGCGAAGGTCTGAGCGTTGCACATCACAAGGCACGACAGATTACGGAAGATATGATTCTGCGTGCCGATCTCATCCTGGTCATGAGTGAAGGCCAGCGCCAAGCTGTGGCCAAACTGGTGCCTTCCGCTACCGGCAAGACCATGCTGTTTGGACGTTGGCTGGGTACGGGGAGTAAAGGCGAAGATATTCCCGATCCTTATCGCAAGAGTCCAGAAGCATTTCAGCATGTGCACAGTCAACTGGTGCGTGCAGCCGATAGCTGGGCCAGCAAGCTGTAACCTTACACATCGGTAAGATAGACACTGTTTGCAAATGTCGTCTTCAAGCATCGATGCGGTCATCATTGGCAGCAGGTAGGCACTACTCTTATGGTGGCCCGCTTCCAATATAAATGAATGACTGGGTAAGTTCGTTTACGCAAATTGCCTTGGCGTCGTTATTCTAACCAGTTTGAGAGTGCTTGCTATTTAATTCAGCGCCATGTCGTTTGGGATGATTTATCGCAAAAGACATATATCATATGGGTGTAGTCATGGAAAACGTCATTGTTTCAGTGATAATTCCCACCTTCCGAGACTGGGATAAGCTAGCGGTATGCCTTAATGCGTTGAGTGTTCAAGATTTTCCGAAAGATGAATATGAAATCATCGTAGTAAACAATGACGCAGACACGACACCTCCCGAGCCTATTAGAGATTACGCTAAGTTTATAGAGGAACCTGCACCTGGTTCCTATGCAGCGAGAAATGCAGGGATTAAAATTGCGAAGGGAAAAGTCCTTGCTTTTACTGACTCGGATTGTATCCCTGACAAGGAGTGGATAAAAAACTCGGTCATGGCTTTAAGGCGCTTTAGTGTGGATAGGATCGCTGGGCATGTCGAGCTTTTTTACGGAAGTAAACGAAAGAGCGTAGCGGAAGTCTACGAAAAAGCATTTGCATTCAATCAAAGGAAAAATGCCAGCGAAGGCTTTTCAGTAACGGCGAACTTAATTGCTTATAGAAGAATATTTGATGACGTCGGTTTTTTTAATGATGATTTGATGTCTGGCGGAGATGTTGAATGGAACAAGCGAGCAACGCAACGGGGTTATTCTATAGGATATTGTAGTGACTGCGTAGTTAAGCATCCTGCACGATCCAGCTTGCTTGAAATTAAAAAAAAATCCGAACGGGTAGCGGGTGGCTTGCTAGGAATTAGAGAGTCGATAGGGATGGATTTCGTGATTCGATCATTACTTCCCCCATTACGTGCTGCACGTGTTTTGAATGAAAATAAAATGCTTACCTTAAAAGAAAAGCTAATAGCCTTTTTGGTGGCTTACTACCTTAAAGCTAATGGTTTGTTATTTATCTTTCTTATTAAATCGAAATTAAGAAAGGCGCCTCGTGTATAGCTTAGGTGGTGTTCGGCCTCACAAGCCGTATTTCAAAGATGCAAGGAAACTGTTTCAGCTTGCCTGAAAGAGGTCTTGGCTTGCCGAGTTTCGAGTGAGACCGAAACCATGTGCCTATTTAATTGGTTATAGGTTGCTAAGTTAATGAAAGTGCTTATTGTTAATACTTTGTATTACCCACATAGGGTGGGGGGAGCCGAGGTTTCTGTACAACTTTTGGCTGAAAGCTTGGTTGGCATGAATGTCGAAGTAAGGGTGATTTGTTTAACAGATGAGGGGGATAGAAAAGAACAAATTGTGAATGGCGTGGTTGTCATATATTTGCCGCTAAGAAATATTTATTGGCCTTTTGGCGATAAAGAACCGGCAGTTTGGGAAAAAGTGCTATGGCATTTTATTGATATATATAACCCAATGATGAGCAAGCAGCTGGAAAGGGAAATAGTTCTCTATAATCCTGATGTGGTCCATACAAATAATCTAGCAGGGTTCTCTGTAGCTGTCTGGCATAAGGTGAAAGTTTATAACTTGCATCTTGTGCATACAATGAGAGATTACTATCTTTTTCACCCTAATGCCACATTGTTCAAGAAACGAAAAAACATGCGGTTAAATGATGTGGCTGTTAAGTTCTGGTCGTTCACTAAAAAAATTGCGAGCAGAAAAGTGGACGTTGCTGTTGGTATTAGTGAATATGTGTCAAAGTTGCATAAGGATAATGGGTTTTTCCCAGAAGCATGCTCTATTAATATATACAATCAGGTCAGAAGATTAGTTGTAAAGCAGGTGCAGGTAAAACCAGTGGCCGTTGGATTTATTGGCAGGCTGACTCATGAGAAAGGGTTTAATGATTTCTGTGATTTGGCTGAGCGTTATGCAGGAAGAGAAATGGTTTTCATAGCTGCGGGCCGTTTCGAAAAAGATACTGAAGGAGTGCAACTTGAAGCGCGCGCCGATAGGCTGGGAATAATAAAGATTGGGTTCGTATCAGTAGAAGAATTCTTGTCTCAGGTGTCGGTGGTTTATTTACCTATAAAATGGCGTGAGCCGTTCGGTAGGACAATAGTGGAAAGTGCACTATCTGGCAGACTGGTTTTTACTACAAAAGTTGGCGGTGCGGCTGAGTTGTTCGCTATGCTTGATAATGTTTTTGACATTGAGGAATTTGACAGTATGGCTCAGAAAGGGTTTTCTTTGAACAAAATATCAAAATGCAGTGAAACTTCCGTTTTTGATGAGGAAGTATGTGAAGAGTACTTGAATAAAGCTTACAAAACCAATCTTAAGACTTGACGAAAATAAATAGTAGTGCTTACCAATGGATAAAAAGCTATTCGTGTATTTATATTTTTTGGCTCTGGTTTTTGCACAGGTGACAGCTATATTAGCTTTGCCTATACAAGGTTTGACAATTTCCAATACTATTCTCCTGGTTCTGTTTGTCGCGTTGATTTTTTCTTTTGGGCTAAATTCTGAAAAATATCTGCTCCTAATATTCATATACATATATTTATTTTTATATTTGGCAAGCCAGTTGACGATATTGATTGCTGACAGTTCATCTTCCCCATTAGTGCCGATGGTGGACAATACAGGGTTGATTGAGGCGTTTAAGAAATCACATTTTACTCAGTTTTTATATTTAATTCCCGGGTTGACCCTTTTCCTGTTGACACGGAGGTATTGGTCTCCATCTGCTATTAACTACTTCTTTGTGGGACAGGCGCTTATTGCGTCTATAGGTATTTTGGAGGTTGTTTATAATTCAGCTACGGGAAACACATTTGCCTTCCTCATCAATAGGCAATTTGATAGCGGAGAAGGCTCAGGATCGCTCGTTCAGTATAGTTTTGGGATGCTGCGGCTCAAAAGCCTAACGGGAGAGCCGTCCATGTATGCATATGCTGTATTACCAGGTTTTATTTTGGCGTTAGGCTGTCGAAGATTTTTTTTGGCAGGTCTCATTGCGCTGAGCCTGTTAATGACATACACATCTACTTTTTTTATCGGTATTTTTGCTTATTTTTTCATTATCAGTGTAAGGCTGACATTTCAAACTTTAAAGAAAAGTGCGTTCGATAAAAGGTTTTTTACGCTGCTATTTTTCGATTTTTTATTGGTTTTTGTTTTTGTTTTGTTTTTTGATTATTTTAATAATTATTTTATTGACCCGTTGGTAAAAAAAATAACCATGCAAAACGTAAGTGGCCAGCAAAGGCTGAGCTGGGCCATTGAAGGTCTCGATTTTATATTTAGTTCCAAATATATTCTCTTTGGGGTGGGGTTCGGTACCTTTAGAAGCACTGATATGTTAACTACGCTTCTTCTTAATATCGGTCTGATTGGCACGGCTTTATGGTATCTTTTTCTGATTTTTTCGATCCGGGAAAGCTATAATAAAAAAATGTATAGTGTCGGAGATGCGATATTCATATCTTTGATAACATCAACGATTTCAGTTCCTGAGTTTTCTTATCTATCACTATGGTTTCTACTGGGTGCCGCATTTTCTAAAAATGCTCTACATGGAAGTCGATACGAAAAGATGGTTAGCGAAAGTCGGTCGTAACCGAGAGGCAGGCTTGTCGTTTTGGAAATGAGGAAGGGATATGATTCAGGTCAATGGAAAATATTTAAAGCAGGAAGTTACAGGTGTACAGCGAGTTGCAAATGAGATAGTGAGTAGACTTGCCTGCCAAAAATCTACCATTGTTCCATCCAAAAAAAATATTGGAGGCATGTATAGTATCATGTGGGAGCAGCTAGTTCTTCCTACTAAATTACAAGTTTCTGACATGCTGTTTTCACCTTGCAATGTAGGACCAATAACCCATGCCAAACAAGTCGTATGTATACATGATGTTGCTGTTTTAGACCATCCAGAATGGTTCAGTAGGAGCTTTTATCTGTATTACGATTATGTTTTGACCCGTCTGTCTAAAAAAGCCAGCTTTATAACTACTGTTTCGGATTTTTCAAAAAGACGCATATGCCAAGTTCTGGGCGTAGATGATGGGAAAGTAGAGGTCATACCTAATGGTGTATCTGACGTTTTTTTTAATCAGCCTCAAAGTAGCTTTTCTGAAGTAAAAGAAAAGTTTTCACTGCCTGAATACTATATCCTTTGCGTTGGAAGCTTCGATGGTAGAAAGAATCAGGAAAGGCTTGTTGAGGCATGGGAAAAAATTCACAAGAAGCATACAGGTATTAAGCTTGTTTTTACGGGGGGGAGAGGTAGGGCTTTCAATGATTCGCTTATGGGGCCTGGCTTGGCCGATGCGATATTTACTGGTTATGTAGATGAAAATGATTTGGTTTGTCTGTATAGAAACTGCTTGATGTTCGTTTATCCGTCAATCTATGAGGGCTTTGGTTTGCCCGTTCTTGAAGCCATGGCTTCGGGGGTGCCTGTGATCACATCACTAGACAGTCCGATGGAGGAAATTTCAAGAGGTGGTTCTTTATTAGTTAATCCCAAAAGCCCTGATGATATTGCAGAAGCAATCGATGAACTCATCTGTAATGAATCTTTATGCAGCCAGCTTTCTTCGTTCGGGGTTGAAAAGGCAAAAAAATATTCTTGGGATTTTTCTGCTAATCGATATGATGAGTTGTTTCGTAAAATCAACTGAATGGTGGGGTTATGAAAGTTGCGTTAGTCGTTGACTGGTTAACTGTCTATTCGGGTGCGGAGAGAGTCGTTGAAAATATCATTGAAACTTACCCGGATGCAGATATTTTCTCTCTAATAGATTTTTTACAGGCAGATCAGCGCCATTTTCTGAAAGGGCGACCAATAACAACTTCATTCATTCAAAAGTTGCCTTTCGCGAAGGAGCATTACCGCAATTATCTTCCACTCATGCCACTAGCTATAGAGCAACTTGATGTTAGTGGCTACGACCTGGTAATTTCCAGTTCCCATGCGGTAGCTAAGGGAATCATTACCGGGCCGAACCAAGTGCATGTATGCTATATACATTCGCCAATACGCTATGCTTGGGATTTGCAGCATCAATATTTACAAGAGTCTGGGCTTACTAAAGGGCCAAAAAGCTGGCTTGTTCGGTTGGTTTTGCACCGCCTACGCGACTTCGATGCCCGAACGGCCCTGGGCGTTGACACCTTTATTGCCAATTCTTGTTTCATCGCCAAGCGCGTGAATAAATGCTATCGTCGGGATGCTGTCATCGTCTATCCCCCGGTTAATGTAGATGAATTCCAGTGCACCAAAGAAAAGCACGATTATTATGTTGTGGCTTCTCGCATGGTTCCCTATAAACGTATGGACTTGGTAGTTCGTGCATTTTGCGGAATGCCTGACAAGAAATTGGTTGTGATAGGCGATGGTCCGGAATTTAGCAAAGTTCAGGCGGCTGCGCGGGGAGCTGCCAATGTCGAAGTAAAGGGTTATCTGCCTTTTTTTGAGATGAAGCGTTACATGCAGGATGCCAAGGCCTTCGTGTTCGCAGCTGAAGAAGATTTCGGAATAACACCCGTTGAAGCCATGGCTTGTGGCACGCCAGTGATTGCTTTCGGCAAAGGCGGTGTACTGGAGTCGGTAGTTAGTGGAGAGACCGGATTGTTCTTTGAGGAACAATCGGAGTCATCCATTAAGCAAGCTGTGAACGTGTTCGAAGAAAACTCAGGAGGGTTTACCCCTGAAGCATGTCGAAAGCGTGCCGAAGAGTTTTCTAGTGATGTCTTTAAAATTGAGTTCAAGAAGGCGGTTGAAGATGCTATAAGCCTATTTTTGAGCTCTATGTCTAGCGCTGGGTTGAATGATGTCAAGCGAAGGAAAGGTATGATTTTTTAGCAGTTAATTTAGGATGACTGTGTTTGTATTGCTTTGTATTAAAAGCGTTGCCGTTTATGAAGTGTGTCGTGTAACTCATGCTAATGGTTTTTGGAAAGAATTTTTAGCTCGGGTTATTGCCATCAGTAAATTCAAAATTGAATTCATGGTGATATATGGAAACGGTTACAGTGGGGGGGATGAGCGAAAAAAAGTTTACCCATGGCTTATTGCAACGTCACTCATCCCATCTAGGCATTGCTCAGCGTATCTTGGACGCGACTATAATCTTCGGAGGTATCTTTGTATTTGGTCTGCATCTCCCCGATGCAATTGGGCTTGAGTGGCTTCTGGTCTATGGACTTGCTGCGTGGTTCTTCTATCAGGTCGGGGCAAGTGCCGGAAATTTCTATGGCTCGTGGCGCATTCACTCTCTTGGGCATGAATTGACAGCGGTCGGTCTGCTGTGGGTGGTCGTCTTTGGCGCTGTGCTTGCTTTGGCCCTGCTGGTTTTCAAGGATACGGCCCATGCCTACTACCTTCTCGTACCATGGGGTATCGCTGTCGGGGGGAGCATACTGTTGTATCGAAGCCTGTTGCGTGTCCTGCTTCATCGGCTTCGTGAGTTGGGCTTCAACACCCGCAATGTAGCGATCGTGGGATGTGGCGAGGTGGCGGATAAGCTGGTGGCTTCCTTCAACGACGCACCATGGATGGGCTTCAACGTGGTCGGCCAGTTTGCGCTACGTGTCGCTCAGCCTAGCGATAACCCTCCCAAAGGTCTCGAGCAGATGAGCGATGTCGAAAAGGTCATCGATATTGCGCGCAATCACCAACTGGATCGTATCTATATCACTTGGGGACTTCATCGTCAGGCAGAGATTCGGCAGTTGATAGAGGCACTTGCGGATACCACCGTCTCACTTTACATCGTGCCCGACCTGCTCGTTGCTGACATGATTTACTCCCGCATCGAGCCAATAAACGATACCCTAACTGTCAGTGTCTATGATACGCCGGCACATGGGCCTTCCGGATCATTGAAACGTATCGAGGATATCGTATTGGGCTCGCTGATTATCGCGATGATTGCTTTGCCGATGCTAATCATCGCGATAGGCATCAAAATGACCTCACCGGGGCCGATTCTCTTCAAGCAGAACCGCTATGGACTCGATGGTCGGCCTATCGAGGTCTACAAGTTCCGCTCTATGTGCGTTATGGAAAACGATGACAAAATCGTTCAGGCAACGCGTAACGATACCCGTATTACCCCGTTTGGATCATTCTTGCGCCGTACATCCCTGGACGAATTGCCGCAATTCATCAATGTGCTGCAGGGGCGGATGTCGATCGTTGGACCACGCCCGCACGCGGTGGCCCACAATGAGGAATATCGCGGCCAGATCCGTGGTTATATGCTGCGACACAAGATGAAGCCGGGCATTACCGGCTGGGCCCAGATCAACGGTTGGCGTGGCGAAACCGATACGCTGGAAAAGATGGAAAAGCGCATTGAGTTCGACCATGCTTACATTCGACACTGGAGCTTGGGCTTCGATCTGAAGATAATCTTCCTGACGATGTTCAAGGGCTTCATGGACGATAATGCCTACTAACTCTCGCTTGGCTCGGGTAACCGGCGCCTTCGTTCTCTTCTTTTTGCTTTTCGCTGTCGGTGGTCTGATCCCCGGCCCATTGCGTGCCGCCATCGAGTCGTGTCTGGGGTTGCCGTTTTCGGTACCGCCAGTGGCCCACTTTGCGCTGTTCGTGGCCATGGCTTTCTGTTTGTCCTGGGCGTCGCCACGCCTAGGCGTGATCGGAACATTGGCGATTATGCTTGTGCTGGGTGCAGTGGTTGAGCTATTGCAGGAATGGATACCCGGCAGAACCCCATCGTGGGAAGATTTCTTGCTGGACACGCTTGGCGCTGGGTTGGGTTGCCTGGCCTGTCTGCTAGTGAAAAGAAGTTGTGAAAAGGCGGCAGTCTCGTTTAACAAGGAAAATTGATTGGAGGCAAGGATGACGGTTCTCGTTACCGGAGGCGCGGGGTATATCGGCTCGCACACGGTGCTGACGCTGCTCGAGGCGGGGCACGATGTCGTGGTGCTGGACAACCTTTGCAACAGTTCGTCCGAATCGCTATGGCGCATCGAGGCATTGACGGGCCGCACAGCCCATTTCGTCAAGGGCGACATCCGTGACCGGGCGTGTCTGGACCATTTGTTCGCCCAGCATGACATCGATGCGGTCATTCACTTTGCCGGCCTTAAAGCGGTGGGTGAGAGCATGCAGAAGCCGCTTGAGTATTTCGACAACAACGTCACGGGTAGCCTGTGCCTATTTCAAGCCATGGCGGCAGCCGGCGTGCATCGTATCGTATTCAGTTCTTCGGCTACGGTGTACGGTGAGCCGGGTACGCCGGTCTTTCGCGAAGACATGCCGACCGGTACGCCCACCAATACCTATGGTCAGACGAAGCTGATGGTAGAGCAAATGCTCCAGGCGCTGTCCCGTGCCGACGATCAGTGGTCCGTGGCGCTGTTGCGCTATTTCAATCCGGCCGGCGCTCATGAAAGCGGGCAAATCGGCGAAGACCCGCAGGGCATTCCCAACAATCTGGTGCCGTACATCAGCCAGGTGGCAGTCGGCCGGCTGGCAACGCTGTCGGTATTCGGCAATGACTATCCGACCCGCGACGGTACCGGTATTCGCGATTACATTCATGTCATGGATCTGGCCGAAGGCCACCTCAAGGCGATGGAGGCGTTGCCCAGGCGCCCTGGCATGAATGTCTGGAATCTGGGGACGGGCACCGGCTATTCGGTATTGGAAATGATCTCCGCCTACGAGAAAGCCTGTGGCAGGCCGATTCCCTACAAGATAGCGCCACGCCGCGCAGGAGATATCGCCGAGTTCTGGGCCGACCCTTCCAAGGCGGCCGAAGAGTTGGGCTGGAAAGCCGAGCGTGGCCTGGAGGCCATGATGATCGATACCTGGCGTTGGCAGTCCAAATTCCCGTTAGGATATCGCACCAACGAAGAGGAGGTGGCGTGACACGACGCCCTGAGCGACAGCGACTCGATGCTATCCGCGCCGGCATCGAGTCGGCAGGACGCGAGATAGTGAACATTTATCGTCGCGATTTCGAGATAGAGACGAAAGCTGACGATAGTCCGCTGACCGAGGCCGACATGGCTTCGCATCATGCACTGGTCGATCTGTTGAAGATACAGACGCCGGAAATTCCCGTGCTCTCGGAGGAGTCAGGCGAGATTCCCTATGAGATGCGTGGCGGTTGGGCGCGTTACTGGCTGATCGATCCGCTCGATGGCACAAAGGAATTCATCAAGAAGAGCGGCGAATTCACCCTGAACGTAGCGCTGATCGAGAACGGGGTGCCCGTGATTGGCATCGTGCATGCCCCGGCGCTGGATAAAGGCGTCACGACCTGGTGGGGGCAAGTGGGCGAGGGCGCCTGGAAGCAGGTTAAGGGCGAGCAGCCCCGGGCCATTCATGTCCGCGCCTTGCCCGATCCCGAACAGGAACCCTGGAAGGTCGTCGGTAGCCGTTCGCATGGAGCCGCCGAGTTCGAGACATTCTGTGCCGACTTGCCGAATAATCAGCGCGTCTCTATGGGTAGCTCGCTCAAGCTTTGCCTGGTTGCCGAAGGCGAGGCCGATTTATACCCCCGCCTGGCGCCGACCTGCGAGTGGGACACGGCAGCCGCTCAGGCCGTGGTCGCCGCCGCTGGTGGCGAAGTGCTCAACGCCCACACGCTGGAGCCGCTGCGCTGCAATCAGCAGGACAGTATGCTCAACCCATTTTTCATCGTCTGTGGTCAGCGCGACGAACGCTGGAAGCAGGCTCTCGCCAATGCCCTGAACACGGAGTTCTAGGCACTGTCCGAAAAGTACTGCGCTCGGCAATACTGCGTTAAAAATCGGCTCAAGATGCTCATTTACACCGCGTAAGCTCCGCTCTTTTCGCCGATTTTTGCCTTGTCTTACCGTCGCTCGTCGACTTTTCAGACAGCACCTAACTCGTTGGTCGATGGCGCTCTGTCTAGCATCTGCAGTTGGAGCTTCACGTACTTTCTAAGACCGTAAATCATCTCTCGCCAGGGCCGTGCGCGAATTATTGTAAATTCGGTTATGAGCTACACGCCTCAGGGCCAGGAAACGGGCCCCGTCGAATGATCGGCGGGGCCCGTTTTCGTTGGGCTTCCGACTGCGGCTATGTTCAGTAGCTGTGTTTTACTGTATAAATGTACATATTACGGACTGTGCCAAGCCCTGTTTCGATATCACCACGCCGCTGAATGAACACTGAGCTATGCCCGGCACAGGCTTAGTCTTAATCAAGAGGCCATCCTATGACCGATACGCAGTTTCTTACAGAGAACATCGACGCCATCCTTGAGGCCGCCAAACAGATCAAGGCGGGGAACGATCGCCATAACCGCACTCTTGAACAGGAACAGGTCGCCCGGGACTCAGTCAAGACCTTGCAGCGTGAAGCACATGCCACGACTACTGCCATGGTCAACGACGAGGACATGAGCCAGCACCGTGCGCTCTCGGATATCCAGAAAGATCTGCTCAAAGCGCATAATAAAGTCGACAAAGCAATCGACAAGAGCCACGACGATGCTGCGGTAGTGGCGAGTGCCTGCAAGACATTGTTAACGCTTGTGAGCGGGGCTACAGAAAATGTAGACGAGCCGCAATTAGCGAAAAATCTTCCATAGCTGAAGAAGTGCCAACCTGGTACTGCAACGCCTAAAAGTCGCTTCTTTTGATCGCTGTGAGCTTGCGGCTTGTGCGACACTCACCGAGCCGCCTTCCTCGCGGGGCCTAAGCCTGATACCCAAACGCAACCGGGCCGTATCTGCCGTCTGCTCTTCCTTGTCCATTTTGACGCTCCATGTCGCTAAAGTAATTACACTAGCTTTAACTTAGTACACAAATTGTTACGTGCAAGGTTATTCAGCTCCCATTCATGAGATGGCAGTAACGCGATTCGCAAGCCTCGTCGCTTCCAGAACTAAGTAGTAGGCTGCTCAATGCTTGAAAGCTATAACGTAATGGCCGGTCAGTTTTTTGGTCTGGTGTCGCTGGTACTCTGTGTGCTGGCCTTTGCCAGCAAGCAGGATGACCGGTTGATGGGGCTGCTCATCTCCGCCAATGTGGCATTTGCGCTGCAATTCATTTTCTTTGGGAGTTGGACCGCTGCGGCACTCACAGTGCTGGTGATTGCACGCATTGCACTAGCCCGACGGTATCCGGGAAACAAGGCGATCATGTCGGGTGTACTGGCAGTCAGCGGTGTAGCCGTCGTGTTGACCTGGCAAAGCTGGGTGGATCTTGCAGCGACCGTGGCCATGGTATTTGGGACAGTGGGCATGTTCATGCTCCGGGGCATTTCCATGCGCATCTTTCTGGGCCTGGCGGCGCTAGCATGGATGCTCAGTCACGCCTTGGTAGGTTCTGTCGGAGGGACACTGGCCGAGGCGCTGGTATTCCTCACCAATTCAATCACCATTTATCGTCTTTATCGAGCCAAACGGCGCTATCCAAAAGCGTTAGATTGACCGTTCCCGGCGCGTAGGCGGCGTTTCCCAAAACTGGCATGCTTTCGCGATATACCGGCTCGTGTTGGAAAAGCCGGGACTAGAGACGGGCGGGTTTGCTCAAACCGGACTTCAATAACACGATGGCTTTGAATTTGTAGAACTTTATATAGTAAGCGAGCAAAAAGGCGACTACTTTCTCGAGGGTTGTCAGGTTTTTCTTGCCTGCCAAGTATCGGGCGGGCCCGATAGGCGGCATGAAGCCGCGGAGGAACCAAAGACGAGGCAGGCGGTAGATTTCACCTCCTGCGACCCGCAGTGCTTTTCGCTTGATCTCATCCATGCTCGCGCGAGCAGGATGATGCACTACGCAGCTTTCACAGTAGCTGAGCGAAAATCCCTGGGCCGTCGCTCGTCCATTCCACTCGAAATCTCCGCCTGACATCATTGCCTGGTTGAAATGCCCTACCTCATCGAAGACATGCCGATAGGCAATCAGGTTCGCGGTCACAGAATAGCCATCAGCAGCGTAACCCTTCTGGTCGAAGGCAAACGCTTTTTCATAGATATTTGCCAGACTGTACCTGGACTGCTGGAAAAAGATCTCGACGTGGCCCGCAATTCGATCGACCCGCCTTGAAGCTAAGCAGCGCACGGCATTTTCCAGCCAATGCTTGTCTGGCACGCAATCAGCATCTGTAAAGGCGAAGATGTCGCCTTTGGCAACCTGTAGAGCTGCATTCCGCGCGGCATAGGAGCCAGGCTTGGGTTCATTGATGAGGATACAGCCATGTAACGGTTGATGGCCCTGGCTATCCTCGTCGTTGTCCACAACGATGATTTCGTAACGATCCCGAGGGTAACTCTGCCGGGACAACGCCTCTATACACTGCTCAGCTTTGTGCCAGTCCTTGTACACCGGCACGATTACGCTCACGAACAATCGAGGATTGTCAATCATAGGTGCTGTAACCTTGCTCAGCAGTTTACGTTTTTCTTTATTAAACAATATAGCGCATCAGTCAACTAAGAGAAAGATTAGATCTCATAATGCTATTCGCTAGGTAGATAATGAAGTGCAGGCTGCACCTGGCAATTAAACCGCTGCACGCGTGGCTGAGCCGCTTAATGTGCAGGGTAGGATAAATGGCCGTTACTTTTTTTGAAAATAAAATAATTTAAAGTTACTTACTTGACGCTTACGTATCCAGAGCGTAATTAAAAGGGTAGGGATCATCGCAGACCGAGATACCATAGAGTGTGGCGGTACCTTGGCCACGCTCACCGATGAGAGTGTGATTTATTGAATGTCTAGCCAAGCGCTAAGTATAAGTAATAAAGGGGAAACTGTGAAAATATTGATTATCGGTAATATGGGGTATGTCGGTTCTGCCGTAGTCCGAGGCTTGGCAGAAGCCCACCCCTCAGTAACGCTACACGGTTACGATAATGCATATTTTGCCCACTGCCTGACGGGAGCCGCGTATCTTCCTGAACGATACTTGGAGAGGCAGTTTTTCGGCGACGTGCGTTTCATTCCGGCGGAACGGCTCGAGGGTTATGACGCCGTGGTCCAGCTTGCTGCCGTCTCGAACGATCCCATGGGCTCGCGGTTTGCCGCAGCCACGGCAGAAATCAATCAACACGCTACCATTGCCACCGCCCAGGCCGCTGCACGGGCGGGCGTAAGCAATTTCGTCTTCGCTTCGAGTTGCAGTATTTACGGCATCGCTCTTGGCGCCCCTCGCTGCGAAAGCGATGAGGTTGCCCCCATCACGGATTATGCAAAATCCAAGGTTGGCGCCGAAGAAGCACTGGCAACCATCGATGGCGACATGGTCATTACCAGTCTGCGCTTTGCCACGGCTTGTGGCATGTCGGATCGTTTACGCCTCGACCTGGTACTTAATGATTTCGTGGCCTGCGCCTTGAGTCAAAAACGCATCACGGTGCTGAGTGACGGATCGCCATGGCGCCCTTTGATCGATGTGAGCGATATGGCTAAAGCCATCGATTGGGCAACGCAAAGAAAGGCAACCAATGGCGGCCGAGTCCTGTCCGTCAACACGGGGTCGAATACGCGCAACCATCAAGTAAGAGACCTTGCCTATGCCGTGGCAGACGCCGTTCCTGGCACCTCGGTAAGTATCAATACCGAAGCGCCGGTGGATAGCCGTTCCTATCAGGTGAATTTCGACCTATTTGCCAGCCTGGCACCAGATTATTTGCCGCAGTCAACGCTCTCGGATTCCATTTACGGTTTGGTCGATGGCCTCAAACGCATGAACTTTTCCGACTCGGAATTTCGGGCATCGCCCTTGATGCGTCTTCATGTTTTGCAAAGGCATATAGAAGAGGGGCGCCTTACTGAGCGTCTAGGTTGGCATGCAGCCTGAAAAAACAAGTGGCATTAATATTCCGTCAAGGAGGATCGAACCGTGAAAGTGGTCATATTTGCTGGGGGATACGGCACTCGCTTGAGTGAGGAAACTGCAATCTGCCCCAAACCCATGGTTGAAATTGGGGGGCGCCCTATAATCTGGCATATCATGAAAACCTATGCACATTACGGGTTTAAGGATTTTGTCATATTGGGCGGCTATAAAGTCGATTATATTAGAAACTATTTTCTCAACTATCGGGGCAATCTAACCGATTACACCATTGACTTGAAAACCGGCAAAATCGACTGGCTTCAGGGCGTTAACGAAGACTGGAAAGTCACAGTACTCGATACGGGCGAGGGCGCCATGACCGGGGGGCGGCTCAAGAAAGCGATGCCCCTGTTGATGGACGGACCTTTCTGCCTGACGTATGGAGATGGTGTAAGCGATGTCAATATACCGGGGTTGATAGATGCCCATCGAGCATCGGGAAACTGGTGTACGTTAACTGCTGTCACCCAGCCTGGCCGGTTTGGCGCACTGCGATTCGATGAGGGGTCGAGCCGTGTCAAAGGGTTCCGGGAAAAAGGCGAGAGGGATGGGGGATTGATCAACGGAGGTTACTTCGTCTGCGAGCCGGAAGTGTTCGAACTCATAGAGGACAGCCAGACTACGTGGGAGAACGAGCCGCTGGAACGTATGGTCAAGCTTGGAAAGCTGGGATATTTCCATCACAGCGGTTACTGGCAGTGTATGGACTCGTTGCGCGATAAAAGAGTGCTGGAAACTGCTTGGGAAAGCAATCCTCCATGGAAAGTGTGGAGTGATTGAGCTTCAAGGGCAACGCACGTTTACATTTGAAGGGATTCGAACGACCCATGATCATCATCGATACCGGTCTCGCCAAGCGGCAGGCAGAAGGCAACCCTATCCGTGTCGGCATGGTGGGGGCAGGATTTCAGGCTGGCGGCATCGGTCTGCAAATCATGACAGCGACGCCGGGCATGCAATTGTGCGCCATCGCCAACCGGAATGTCCCGGCTGCGATTAGCGTCTTCGCCCAAGCCGGTATCGAGCCAGTGCAGTGCGATACCCAGCAGGAATTGGAAACGGCGATTTCTGCTGGCAGACCTGCCGTTACCGAGGATGCCGTAGCCTTGGCCCGTGCCGGTGGGCTCGATGCCATTATCGAGGTAACCGGCTCGGTAGAGTTCGCCGCAAATGCAGTAGTGGCAGCGCTGGAAAGTGGCAAGCATGTCACCCAGATGAATGCCGAGCTGGATGGCACCGTGGGTCCTATTCTCAAGAAGAAAGCGGATGCAGCGGGCGTCATTTACACGTTTTCCGATGGTGATCAACCTGGCGTACAAATGAACCTTTACCGGTTCGTGGCTGGTTTAGGGCTTACTCCAGTGCTTTGCGGTAATATCAAGGGACTGCACGATCCCTATCGCAACCCGGCAACACAGGAAAGTTTTGCCAAGCGCTGGGGGCAGAAGCCGGCCATGGTCGCTTCGTTTGCCGACGGGACCAAAATTTCTTTTGAACAGGCTGTCGTAGCCAACGGTACGGATATGCAGGTGGCACGTCGCGGCATGCTGGGCCCCGATTTTTCGCACGGCGATCCTGGCGCACCATTAACTCCGATCGAAGATACGCTATCTGCCTTTGAGCCTCATCTCAGCCCCACGGGACCAGGTTTGGTCGATTATGTCGTTGGGGCACGCCCGGGGCCTGGAGTGTTTGTCCTCGGTACTCTTGAAAACCCCAGGCAGAAGCATTTCCTGGAGCTTTACAAGATGGGCAAGGGACCCTACTACTGTTTCTATACTCCCTATCACTTATGTCATTTTGAAGTGCCTACTTCTGTCGCCCGGGCGGTGTTGTTCAACGATGCTGTACTGGCGCCCAAGGATGGACCGAAGGTAGGGGTGATCGCCGTCGCCAAGAAAAACCTGTCTGTCGGCGAAACCATCAATGACTTTGGTGGCTTCGAAGTCTATGGCGTTGCCGAGAACATACATGCCATTCGTCAGGATAGACTTTTGCCGGTTGGGCTAGCGCTGGGTTGTCGCTTGGCTAAGCCAGTGGCAAAGGATATGCCGCTGACATTCGAAGATGTGAATATTCCTTCCGATAGAATGATTGACCGCTTATATGCAGAGCAAGAGCACCTTTTTGCTTGAAGCCAGCCTTGCTATGCGCTTTTCACGGAGAAATTGATGATTTTTCACCCAACGACACTTAACGACGCATGGCTAATAGAAGTGGAGCCACGTGGTGATGAAAGGGGTTATTTCGCTCGTACCATGTGTCAAGAAGAATTCGCTAAGCATGGATTGATTAGCCAGTTCGTACAACAAAATACATCATTTTCATCCCAGCGCGGTACGCTGCGTGGCCTACACTATCAGCAACGACCCTATGGCGAAGCCAAGCTCGTGAAGTGCCTTCGGGGAGCGATTGTGGATATTATCGTAGATATTAGGGAGGACTCATCGACTTATCTGCAGCATCAGATTTTTGAGTTGACAGATAAGAATAGATATCAGCTCTACGTGCCACCGGGTTTCGCACATTCTTTTCAGACATTGACCGACGACGTTGAGGTAAGCTACTTGGTATCCACAGCTTACCATCCTGAAGCTGAACGAGGGCTACGGTATAGCGATGAAGGTTTAGGTATTGACTGGCCTGTCCCGGTAACCGTTATCTCTGAAAAAGATAATAGTTGGCCTCTTCTGGCAGATCGCTCTCAGCCCCTTTATTGAGACCTGGAAATGAGGAACGTTACATAACATACAAAATTTCCTCTGGAGTTGTAATATGAGCAAGGTGTTTGCTGTCATCCTGACATACAACCGAAAGGATCTGCTTAAGAAGGCATTGGATGCCGTTTATTCTCAAACGCGTCCTTGCGATAGCGTCATTGTCATTGACAATGCCAGCCAGGATGGCACTCGGCAGATGCTGCTCGATGCCGAATATCCTGGCTTGGAAGGCTACGTGCTATCCGAAAACATTGGGGCTTCGGGAGGATTCAATGCAGGATTTCGCTTGGCGTACCAGAATGGAGCGGATTTCGTATGGATGATGGATGACGATGTCATTCCGGAGCCGGATGCATTGCAGCAACTCATCGAAGCGGATGAGTTACTGGAACACAAGGAAATCGGTCGCAGCTTCCTGTTATCTACCGCCTATACAGAAAGCCATGAAATAACCAATACACCTGAACTGAGTCGGTTGCAAAATAAGATTGGCTATAGCAATTGGCCTGAGATGGTAGAGCATGGGCTAATTCCTGTGCAGCGCGCTACTTTCGTTTCCATCCTCGTTCCACGCTCGGTATTGAAACAGCATGGCTTGCCTATCGCGTCCATGTTTATTTGGGGAGAAGACTACGAATATACGCTAAGGATTAGCCAGGACAGGCCTGGTTTCCTCGTTGGCAAAAGTAAAGTTCAGCATGTTCGACAAAAAAGTGGTGCTCAGAATATTCTCAATGAAGATAACCCCGCTAGGGTAAAGTTTTATCGTCACCATGTGAGAAACAAGATTTTTATTGCGAGGAAATATCTATCCAGGAAAACGCTTCTTGGGGTGATCTGGTACTCTTTCAGTATCTTGTTTAAATTGTTATACAAGGCGGAGTTCGTCAAATTCAAGGTGATGGCGCATGGGTTGGTAGAAGGGGTGAGTTTTTACCCAGATGAGGAGTCGGTGAATTCAAGTTTTGAAAATTTGAAAGTCGTTGCATTTCCGGTTGAAAGGCTTTCTTCTCATAAATTGGTAACGGCTGATCTCGACAAAGGGATACAGCCTGCAACGGATTCCTTGCAAGGACATTTTGGTTGATTGTCTTTTTGAGTTTTCGAGTAAGCGTTGTTTGCTTTTAGTTGACATGGATGTGGGCCGGTTTGCTTGATTGAGGTATGACTCCATGGAATTCAGGAGAGATATAAATGGTTTGAGGGCGATAGCAGTCGTCCTCGTCGTTCTATTCCATTTTGGTATCCCTGGCATGCAGGGAGGGTTCATTGGAGTCGATGTGTTTTTTGTGATTTCGGGTTATCTGATGACCGGAATTATTTTTTCCAGAATTAAGAAGGAAAGCTTTTCAGTTCTTGGGTTCTACCTCGACAGGGCTCGCCGGATAATCCCCGCGCTCGCCTGCGTTTGCCTTGTCGTTCTGCTCGTTGGCTGGATATTACTTTTGCCGTCCCATTACGAAGAGCTGGGCAGGCAGGTTTTAGGCAGCCTGGCCTTTGTTTCGAATTTTATATATTCGCAAGACGCCGGTTATTTCGAACAGGCGGCCCATGAGAAGTGGTTGCTGCATACTTGGTCACTATCCGTTGAGTGGCAATTTTATCTGTTATACCCGTTGGCTATCGTTGCGCTACGTAAGTTTATATCATTAGATAAGTTGCGCTGGATAATTCTCCTTGCGGCTCTCCTCTCTTTCGCTATTTCCGTTTATGCCTCGGGCCGATGGCCAACCCATGCCTTCTACCTATTACCGACCCGAGCCTGGGAGATGCTGGTAGGGGCGTTGGTATTTCTCTTTCCTATGCAGAGCAGCGTTAGGTATAAAAGAATTTTCGAGTTGATAGGCGTTGGACTGATTATAGGCAGTTCAATTTTCGTTGATTCACTAGCCGCTTGGCCGGGCTGGCTGGCTGCTCTGCCAGTGCTGGGTACCGCTCTGATTATCTTGCAGGCACGGCAGGACTCGCTGATAACGGGTAACTTTATTTCTGAGTTCCTGGGAAAGACTTCCTATTCGATCTATTTGTGGCACTGGCCTCTAGTCGTCTGGATAAATTACTTCGGCTTGGGCAACCAGGTAATTTGGATAGCTATGGGGATTGGAGCATCTATCCTGCTGGGCTGTCTGTCTTACAGTTTTATCGAGAATCTGGCTAGAAAGCGGAAAACACCTAGCTCGCGCAGCGCTCTCAAACCGATATTGAATATCGGTGCGCCGGCATCCTTGGCTGCTATGCTCGGCATGGTAATCATTTTATTTCATGGTTTTCCACAGCGCATGAACGAAGAGTTCTATGCAACTATGGAAAAGCTCGACTTGCCGCGAATGACTAATGGGTGGTGCTTCTATGACGTCAACGATAATGAGGCACTGACTATCGGAGCCGAGGGCCTCGAGTGCGTACGGGGTGAAAGGAATTCTTCCTTGAAGGGATTGTTATTTGGCGATTCTTTTGCTGGGCACTATGGGCCATTTTGGGACCATATTGGAAAAACGATTTCAGCTGAAATAAATTCTATTACGACAAATTGGTGTTACCCTAGTACTAATGAAGTCATCTATGGTGACGTTAATTCAAGAAGCTATGAGCAGTGCTTGATAAATAGAAAGTATTTTATTGAAAATACCGGAAATTACGATTTTGTGGTTTTGTCTGGTTCGTGGAGACATATTTATACTTCGGGGCAAATTAATGGTGTCTATGATGCTATATCTTATGCGGCCAGACAAACAAAGCTTGTCATTGTAATGGCAACGCCTACCTATTTTGATGTGAATGTCAGGGATATGTATGCCAGAAGCATTTTGTTTGGCATTGACTTTGATATACGAAACTTCAGCAAAGTGGCGGATGTAGATGCTGTCGAAGCAAATAAGGCTCTTGAGAGATTTTCCAGGGAATTCTCAAATGTTATTTTCGTAGATAGAGATTCAATTTTTCAAGTCGACGGCACGCCTTCACTAGTGACAGAGGAGAATATTCCCTACAACTTCGATCAGCACGGGCATATTAGCGTATACGGATCCAAAATGGCTGCGACCTCGTTCACTAGTTCGAATAGTTACCGTGAGATTGCCAAGAGAATGTCAGAGGTCGATAAGAGTAAGGATAACCAGCTTGTCATCATGAACGCAGTAGGCTTGAGTGCGTTTGAAACTGACATCTTCAGGTGAACTACTGCAGGGCGCCCGAAGCGGGGCGCGGAGTTCTCTTCAACAACATAAGGCTGCCTTATGTGAGATTCAGGGAGCCTCGACGCTTGGTTTCAAGTGGCTTAAGTTTAATGGCTAATATAGGGACTGCATCCGAGCGGCGATTAATTGCTTATTCAAAATTTCAACACGGAGCTGCGCTTTCTGGTAGGTAGTAAAGGTTTCCTTGGTCGCTTGGATCGTACCGTCGTTGTCTTCGACGATTAACCAAGTGTCTACGGTTCGTGTGGGATCGGTACGCCTGTTAGCGGCCGCGACTCGATACGTTGATGTCAACGTGTCGTCTCCTTGGGGTATTTTATACACTACGTTACAGCCGCATGCAGCGAAGCAATGATCCCATCCTTGGGCGGCATCCTGCCGATTTCCTGTCGGGCAGTCCTTACCCGAAAACACAATCCGTTTAAGTATAGTTAACAATACTAGCGTAAGGGTAAGCTTTTTACTTATTTTTTTGTAAGATATAGCTTACATGGTTCAGCATACTCTTCCGTTACAAAGTAATTTTTTGGATGACAGCATGGGTTGGGCTGGGTTTGGTGCACCTTCGCATCGTTGCCCTTGTAGCTAGTACCACTGGAGAGCCTTGGAACCGGCAGGAGTGGGCAGCCATGGAAGCTGAAAATTTCAAAAAACGGGATATTAATAAAGTGATTGTAATCGAATGGTGAAAGCGTAATTCGTCATAGAATCAGATTAGTACGAATATTTTTTATCAGGGTAAAACACCAAATATTAAATTTTCAGTGGTTTAGTGCAGTTTCGCTATGAAAGCAAGGTTGCGTTACCTCACGAACAGTTAAGGAAGTTTATTAGTAGGACGAAAGGGAAAGGAATGAGAAACAAGCAGTGTTCCATCGGGTATTTGATGAGATTACTCATTTTTCAACAGCGAGGTGAGTCCTCTGCCAGCTCGCCCTTGGCGAAAGTTTTCTCAGTCGAATTGGGTGGTATGGTTTTTTGTGTTTTAAAAACAGTAGGTTGTTTTAATCGCGTTGGTCTGGGACAGGGGCAGGCAACAATCCGCTTTTTCGATGATCCTGTCTGGAGGATAAGCGGAAAATTTTCGTTGGCGTACGCCAGGATAGTGAAGGATTAAATTGATTGATTTTTGCGGATTAGTTTCGCGGTCATGAAGCTATTACCTTGTTAGCTATTAGTAACTAAATTTAAAAATAAGTGGCGCAATCCCTTACAAACCGATCTTGTTTGTTCTAGTTTATCGATGTGGAAAGTTTGGTTTTCACTACAGTTACATTGTAACTATCGTAAGTTTGTTAACGCTGTCGTCATGGCTTGAGGAAGCGCCTGTGCAACCTCCGGGCGGTAGCGTGGCAAAACCAAGGAAGCAATAAGAGACGGTAAGGAAACATGCCGTGATAAAGAAAAAACCGAAAAGAACGCTTGTATCTACGAGCGCACTACAAACGAGGTCTTATCTCGGTGGCTTACGGATAAGCCTTGCTGGGTAACGCAAGCGGTGTGGTTTGGTGGCTTGCTTGCATTGCCTTCCTTCTTCTTGGAATGAGAGCGAATAAAAATGCTAACACGTCTTATGCAACACCGTACGCGATGGTGCATGCCTGTAGCGGGAATCGCACTGGCGGTGGGGTTGTCTGCTTGTGCAGCTGCGCCAGGGGGACACATCGATTATGACACCGAGGCCGATCCATTGAGCGAGGTCAATGTCGAGGTCCTCCCTATCACCCTCGATTTAGTCCAGGAGATGAATGCCACGACGCGAGAGGCGGCGGCGCTGGCCTTGGTCAATAATGCCAGGCCCGATGAGTCGGTACCTAAATATGACTACTACATCGGTCGCGGCGATGTACTGAATATCATTGTCTATGACCATCCGGAACTGACCATTCCCGCCGGTAGCGAGCGGAGCGCTGCGGAATCGGGTAATGTCGTGCATTCCGATGGCACTATCTTCTATCCCTATGTCGGTCAAGTGAAAGTTGCGGGGCGCACGGTGCATGACGTGCGCAACGAGATCCAGCGACGCTTGGCGGATTTCATTGCCGAGCCGCAAGTGGACGTCAAGGTGGCGGCCTACAACTCCCAGAAGGCCTACGTGACAGGGCAGGTGAACACCCCCGGTCAGTTCCCGATCACCAACGTGCCCCTCCGTGTGCTTGATGCCATCAGCCAGGCTGGTGGCCTGACCGACATGGCCAACTGGCGTGACGTCATACTGTCGCGCGATAACGCCGACACGTCGCTCTCGGTTTACGAAATGCTGGTTTATGGTGACCTTAGCCAGAACCTTCTGCTTGAGGATGGCGATGTCCTGCATGTTCCGGAAGTCGGCAACCAGCAGATATTCGTCATGGGCCAGGTCATTGAGCCGGCGTCGTTTGCAATGGGCAATACACGCCTGTCGTTGACCGCTGCCATTGCACAGGCGGGCGGTATCGATGAAAGCAGTGCCAATGCCTCGGGTATTTTCGTGATCCGTCGCAATCCAATTCCCAGTGATATCTATGCGACGGTTTACCAACTGGATGCCAGCAATGCGGCAGCTTTCGTGCTTGGGTCTCAGTTCATGCTCGAGCCGACCGATGTGGTCTACGTCACGTCTGCACCGTTGGCCCGCTGGAACCGAGTGCTGAGATTGTTGTTACCGTCTCTGACCACAATCTACGAAGCGACGGAAGTCAACGAGAACATTCGGGATCTCTGACCCTGAATCGACCTAACCCACCCTTGCGGGCCTGAAGGCTCACATGAAAACGCCATGCGGGGAAATGAACTCCCCGCATGGGTTCTCAAACATTTCGTCCTGTCCCTTTGGTAATGCCCATGAAACAGAATCCGTCTCCTAACCGCTTGACTCAGGAAAACGGCGATATCGACTTCGCGCGTACGCTTGGCATCCTGATCGATCACAAGTGGGTGATCATTTCCGTCACCTCGTTATTCGCCATTATCGGCATCGTCTACGCCTTGCTGGCCACGCCTATCTACCAGGCCGACGCTCTGGTTCAGATAGAGGACGATCAGCAGAATGTGAATCCGCTCAATGAAGTCACCAGCCTGCTGGGCAAGGAGCCGCCCTCGGAGTCGGAAATCGAGATCATCCGCTCCCGTATGGTGCTGGGGCGTGCCGTGGATATCCTCAATCTCGATCTTATCGTGGAGCCCAAGCAAGTGCCGTTGGTCGGTGGTTTCATGAACCGTCTAGGGGTAGAGCGGCCAACCTTCGTAACCGACTGGGACCATGCCAAGGTTGCGAGTTTGCCGGTGGTCAGCGGATTTCTTGACTGGCTGGGGGTAGAGCTGCCCGAGTTCTCCCTGGACTGGGGCTACATCTGGTCGGGTGAAACGATCGATGTAAAAGCCATGCCGGTCGCCGACGACTATCTGGACGAGACGTTCACGCTTGAAGTGCTCGACGACCAGCGCTACGCGCTGATTTATGAAGAGCAGCGTGTAGGCGAAGGTCGCGTCGGCATGGACGAGGAATTTCTGAACGGCGACGTTGGCTTGACGGTAGCCGCCATCAATGCCCCGCGCGGTGCCACCTTCGAACTTACGCACCTGCGTCGCTTGAGAGCCATCAATAACTTGCGCAGCAGCCTGAGCGTCACCGAGCGTGGCCAGGAAACCGGCATTCTGAGTTGGGCACTGACCGGGGCCGATTCCAAGCAGGCCGCCACGACATTGAGTACCGTCGCCGACATTTATGTCGCCCAGAATATTCAGCGCCAGTCGGAAGAAGCCCGCAAGAGCCTCGACTTTCTGGATAGTCAAGTGCCGACAGTGCACGATGAACTGCGCTCCGCCGAGGACAAGCTCAACACCTACCGGACCGAGCGAGACAGCGTAGACCTGACGATGGAGACCAGCTCGATTCTCGAACGTATGGTCAATCTTGAATCCCAATTGAATGAGCTGGAGTTCGCCGAGGCGGAAATTTCGCGCCGCTTCACGCCCAGCCACCCGACCTATGCTGCGCTGCTGGAGAAGAAAAGCCAGCTGAACAAGGAGAAGGTCAATCTCGAGCGAAAGGTCAATAACCTTCCCCAGACGCAGCAGGAAATTCTGCGCATGCAACGCGATGTGGAAGTGAACCAGGAAATTTACGTCGCGTTACGCAACAAGGTGCAAGAGATGCAGATTGCCGAAGCGAGTACTGTCGGCAACGTGCGCATCCTCGATATGGCCGAGGTGTACCCGGAACCTGTAGCGCCCGGCAAGAAATTCATCGTGCTGGTAGCCACCATGCTGGGCGGTATGGTGTCGGTTGGGGGGGTCCTGCTGCACGCCGCCTTTAACCGGGGCATCGAAACGCCTGATGAGCTCGAACACCTCGATATGCCGGTTTATGCCACGGTGCCGTTATCCGAGGATCAGCAGAAGCTCAACCGCTTCATTCGTCGGGAGAATGGCCGTAGCGACACGATCACTGCCGGGTTGCTGGCCAAGCGAAACCCCGCCGATATCTCGGTCGAGGCCCTGCGTGGTCTGCGGACCAGCCTGCATTTCGCCATGTTGGATAGTAGCGACAATCGCATCCTGGTGACTGGGCCGAGTCCGGGCATTGGCAAGAGCTTCGTGACGGTCAACCTGGCGGCGGTCTGCGCACAGGCGGGGCAACGTGTCCTGGTTATCGACGGCGATATGCGCAAGGGGCATCTGCATAGCGTCTTCGGCACGCGTCCCGATGGTGGTCTCAGCGACATCCTCAGTGATAGGCAACCGGTGGAGGAGATGATTCGCGTTGCCGATGGCATGGATTACCTGCATTACATCGCCCGCGGCGCTGCACCGCCCAACCCGGCCGAATTGCTCGACACCGCTCGATTCACGGAACTGCTGGAGTTCGTCGACCAGCATTATGACCTGGTGATCATCGACTCCCCGCCCATCCTGGCCGTCACCGATGCCGCCATCATTGGCAAGCACGTCAGCACGACGCTGTTGGTAGCACGTTTCCAGCTCAACTCGGTCAAGGAGATCGACTTGGCAAGGCGTCGTCTGGAAACCGCAGGCGTCAGGGTCAAGGGAGCGATCCTCAATGCCATGGAGCGCAAGGCGGCCAATGCTTATGGCTATGGCTATTACAACTACGCCTACAAGTGATCGTTACGCCTACCAGCGGCCTTGGCCGGCAGCAACGCGAAATCTCCAGGGTATCCGATGAAAACTGTCAGTGTGTACATTCCGACGCGGAATCGACCGGAGTTCCTCAAGCGGGCGCTGAACTCCCTCGTGAAGCAACAGCACAAGGCGTTTCAAGTGTTGGTTTGCGACGATGGCTCCAGTGCCGAGAACAAGTCTCGGGTCGTCGCGGTGATCGAGGAGTACCGTCAGCGCTTCTCGGACCTAGTGTTCTTCAATGAGCCGGAGTCACGCGGAGCCTGCCATGCCCGCAACAGGATGATCGAGGCCGCGGACGGGAACTATATCACCGGACTAGACGACGACGATGAGTTCCTGCCGGACCGCTTGCGTGCCTTTCTCGAAAGCCGGCAACTGGATAGGTATGCCTACCTGAGTGCCGGCAAGATCGTCGATGACGGTAACGTCTCGTTCGAGTCGCTCGAGACGCGAGGCGAAATCACGCTCGACAAGCTGTTGCACTTCAACATGGCGGGTAATCAAGTCTTTACCCGGACGGAACATCTTAGGGCCGTGGGAGGTTTCGATGAGCGATTTTCCTCCTGGCAGGACTATGACCTGTGGGTTCGTCTCACCCAAGCGTTCGGCTCAGGTTACAAGGTCGAGAAATGCACTTATCGATGGCATGTCGGCCATGAACTCGGGCGGATCAGTAACCCCGCCAAAGTCAGTGCCGGCTATCATCAGTTTGTCGATAAACACGGCAGCTTGCTATCGCGCCGTCACCGTCAGTCCTTGGCCGTTCAGGACCGAGTGCAGAGCGAGCTGCCGCTAACCCTAGGCTTCGTCCTGGCAAACATCAACACTCGCACTTGTTATCCACTTTCGAAGCATTTGGCGCGTAGCCAGTTTCCTGCGCTCTTCCTATTGCTCAGAAACCTCATGAGAACGGCTGGTGGCAGTAAGGCTTGAGCATTTTTGCCGTGTTTGAAAATCATTGAATTGGCGGTCAGGGACGACATGAAAATATTAATGCTGAATTCTTATTATGATAAGGGAGGAGCGGCTCGTGCTGCTTTTCGCCTTGCCAAGGCATTACCGCTGGTCGGTGTAGAAGTGGATTACCGCAGCATTTACAAGAAGCGTATGTTGCCTTGGGAAAAAGCCAGATATTTAATGCGTGTCGCCCAGGACCGTTTGCCGGGTACGCTGAAAGCAAAGGCAAAAGTCATGTTCTCGGCAGGAATGCCGGACAATGACTCACTGGTAAAAGATATCAATGCCTCCAATGCCGATATCGTTCATATTCACTGGATTCATGGCGGCGGGCTTTCCATTGAAGATCTTGCCAAGATAAATAAACCGGTCGTTTGGTCACTGCATGATATGTGGGCCTTTACCGGGGGCTGCCACTATGATCAGCACTGTGGACGCTTTATCGAGGGATGTGGAAACTGCCCGCTACTCAACAGCAACCACCGGAACGATCTTAGCCACAAAGTCATGAGGCGAAAGATGGTCCTATTCAGCAGCAAGCGCGATGTGGCTATCGTAGGCCTGAGTCGCTGGATGCTGCGAATGGCAGGCAGGTCAAAGGCCATGGTCGGCGTGCCCAAGGTCAACCTGCCCAATCCCATCAATATCAGTGCGTTTTCTCCTCTGGAAAAGAGCCTGGCCAGGAAACGGTTGAGCCTTCCGCAGCACAAGAAATTGATCTTGTTCGGCGCCATGTCCGCCACCGATGACCCCCGTAAAGGCTATCAAGAACTTATCCAGGCACTGCGCGCACTCGACCTACGTAACGAGGAAGCCGAAGTCATGGTATTCGGCAGTAGCGAACCTGCCGATAAGCCGGATATCGGCATGCCGATTCATTACTTGGGCAACATTGGCGACGACAAGCGATTGCAGGCCACCTACAGCGCGGCGGATGTCATGGTTGTGCCCTCGTTACAGGAAAACCTATCCAACGCCATCATGGAGTCTCTGGCGTGTGGTACGCCCGTCGTCTGCTTTGATATCGGCGGTAACAGCGACATGGTCGAACATCTCAAAACCGGGTACCTGGCATTGCCTGGCGATCCATCGAGTTTGGCAGAAGGCATCCGCTGGGTCGTACTCAACAAGAAGCATGGCGCCCTTTGCGCTAATGCAAGAAGAAAGATTGTCGAGGAGTTTGATGAAATATCGGTGGCTAACAAATATTTGTCGTTTTATCAGGACCGGCTGTTGAACAACAAGAAATCGGCAGAGTGTTTGGCTGCCGTAAAGTCCTGATGGGGATCTTCAGGACTATTGTTGATTTTTGAAACATAGGGAAGTGATGGAGAGATCATGCAAAAGAGAGCGTTGATTACAGGGATTTCAGGGCAGGATGGTTCATACCTCGCCGAGCTTCTTCTAGAGAAGGGATATGAGGTACATGGTATAAAACGTCGTGCATCATCTTTCAATACACAGAGAATCGATCATATTTATCAGGATCCGCATATCGAGAACCAGAACCTCGTTCTTCATTATGGAGACCTGACGGACTCTTCCAACTTGATGCGTATCCTGCAAGAAGTCCAACCCGACGAAGTTTACAATCTGGGCGCGCAGTCGCATGTTGCCGTTAGCTTCGAGTCGCCCGAGTATACCGCCGATGTGGATGGCTTGGGCACGCTACGTCTGCTAGAGGCCATCCGCATCCTTGGCCTGGGTGAGAAGACTCGCTTCTACCAAGCGTCGACGTCTGAACTGTATGGCTTGGTACAGGAAATTCCCCAGCGTGAAACGACGCCGTTCTATCCGCGTTCACCCTATGCGGTCGCCAAGCTTTACGCCTACTGGATCACCGTCAATTACCGTGAAGCCTATGGCATGTATGCGTGTAACGGAATCCTCTTCAATCATGAGTCGCCGCGGCGCGGTGAAACCTTCGTGACCCGCAAGATTACTCGTGGCATGGCCAACATAGCGCAAGGGCTGGAACAGTGCCTGTTCATGGGTAACATGGATTCGCTTAGGGACTGGGGACATGCCAAAGATTACGTGCGCATGCAATGGATGATGCTACAACAACCCCACCCCGACGATTTCGTGATCGCAACCGGGGTGCAGTACTCCGTGCGCGATTTCATTCTCTGGACGGCGGCCGAACTGGGTATCACGCTGCGTTTCGAGAGCGTCGGGGTCAAGGAACATGCGGTGGTCGAAGCGGTAAAAGGCGACAAAGCACCTGGCGTTCGGGTCGGCGATGTCATCGTCAGGGTCGATCCGCGCTATTTTCGTCCCGCCGAAGTGGAAACCTTGCTCGGGGATCCGTCCCAGGCGCGCGACAAGCTGGGCTGGGTGCCGGAAATCAGCGTTCAGCAGCTCTGCGCCGAAATGGTCCGGGAGGATCTCAAGATCGCTCAACGCCATGCCTTCCTTAAGCAGCATGGACATTATATGCCCATCGCTGTGGAGGGCTGAGCATGACTCGACTTCAGGACCAATGTGTCTTCGTAGCGGGGCATCGCGGCATGGTGGGCTCGGCCATCGTCCGTCAGCTCGTGCAGAAGGGATACCGCAATATCCTCACGGCATCCCGCGATGAACTCGATCTGACCGATCAGCATGCAGTGGATGCGTTCTTCCAGGCGCATCGCATCGACCAGGTCTATCTGGCGGCGGCCAAGGTAGGAGGGATACAGGCCAACAATACCTATCCGGCCGATTTCATTACCGACAACCTCAGAATCGAATTGAACGTCATTCAGGCGGCGCACCGCTCGGGAGTGGAAAGGTTGCTGTTTCTGGGCTCGTCCTGCATCTATCCCAAGCATGCCTCGCAACCGCTGCGTGAAGAAGCCTTGCTGTCCGAGAGGCTGGAACCCACCAACGAGCCCTATGCCGTTGCCAAGATCGCCGGCATCAAGTTGTGCGAAAGCTACAACCGTCAGCATGACCGGGACTACCGCAGTGTCATGCCGACCAACCTGTACGGACCGGGAGATAACTTCCATCCCGAAAACAGCCATGTCATCCCGGCATTGATACGTCGCTTTTATGAAGCCATCGAGGCAGGGGCACATGAGATGGTGATCTGGGGCAGCGGGAGTCCCCGGCGCGAGTTCTTGTACGTGGAGGATATGGCCCAGGCCTGCGTCTTCGTGATGGAACTGAGTCGTAAAGCCTACCGTACCCATACCTTGCCCATGTGCTCGCATATCAATGTCGGCACGGGAATGGATTGTACGATTCGCAAGCTGGCCGAAACCCTGATGCAGGTGACGGGCTTCGAGGGACGCCTGGTCTTTGATACCTCCAAGCCGGACGGAGCGCCGCGCAAGCTGCTGGAAGTGTCGCGCCTCAGTGAGTTGGGCTGGGCAGCCAGTACCTCGTTGGAAGCAGGACTGAGGAGCACTTGCGAGTGGTATCGAAAGAACAGGCAGAACAGCGAGCGAAGCGATGAAAATACTTCTGTATGCAATTAATTACAGTCCCGAGCTTACGGGAATCGGCAAATACAGCGGGGAAATGGCCCGTTGGTGGGCGGCACGTGGGCATGAGGTGCGGGTCGTTACCGCACCGCCTTACTATCCCGATTGGAAAGTCTGGCCAGGCTATGCTGCCCACGGTTACCGCAGGAGCCGTGAGGAGGGGGTAACGGTCACGCGTTGTCCCCTATATGTACCTAGCCGCCCAAGTGCGTTGAAGCGGATCCTGCATTTGGCCAGTTTCTCGCTATCGTCGCTGCCCGTCGTGCTGGCCCAATTGCGCTGGAAGCCGGACCTGGTCATTCTGCTGGTACCGACACTTTTTTGCGCGCCCCAGGCGCTGCTAACTGCCAAGTTGTGTAAGGCCAGGGCCGTGATCCATATTCACGACTATGAAGTGGATGCCATGTTCGGGTTGGGCATGGCTAAGGGCAAGGGGCTGAAACGCATAGCGTACTGGCTCGAAAAGACGATATTCAAAGCTTTCGATAAAGTGTCCGCCGTTTCCATCAATATGCTGCAAAGGGCGGAGCAGAAAGGGGTACCAAAAGAAAAGCTGTGTTTCTTCCCCAACTGGTCGGAGATTTCCCGCTTCAAGGATGTCCAGCGTTCATCTGCACTGCTCGAGACGCTGGGGGTGGACCCTAGCAGAAAAGTCTTACTCTATTCAGGAACGATAGGGGCCAAGCAAGGGCTGGAAAATGTCATTGAAGCCGCCCGGAGGATGCGAGCACGTACCGAACTCGTCTTTCTCATCGTTGGCGATGGGGCTGGCAAGGGACGCTTGGTCGACTTAGCCAAGCAATATGATCTGGACAACGTGATTTTTGCCCCCCTGCAGCCTTACGACGTATTACCCGAGCTGCTGGCGTCCGCCGATTGCCATCTCGTGGTTCAGAAGATTGGCGTTGCCGATGCTGTGCTTCCCTCCAAGCTGACCAACATCCTTGCTGTCGGCGGCAATGCCGTGATTACGGCCGATTCGCAGACCAACCTGGGCATGTTATGCAGTGAGTATGCTGGAATAGCGGTACGCGTCGAGCCGGAATCGGTGGATGCCTTGATCGAAGGCATCGAGCATACCCTGGCCATGCCCGAAAAGAACGTCATCGCCACCGGTTACGCTCAGGAGTTTCTCGACAAGGACAAGATACTCACGCGCTTTCTGGCAGAGGTCGTCTAATGTGGCTCAGCGAGCAGACATTCCGGACCGTGGTCGAGTCTACACCCTTGGTCTCCATCGATCTCGTGATAAGAAACCGGGAGGGTCGAATCCTTCTGGGACGGCGGCTCAACCGACCTGCGCAGGGATTCTGGTTCGTCCCGGGAGGACGTATCCAGAAAAACGAGCCATTGGACGAGGCGTTTCAACGAATTACCAAATATGAACTCGGCCAAGTGTTTACTCGCCGCCAAGCCAGGCTGATGGGTATCTACGAGCACTTCTATCGCGATAGTGTATTTGGTAAGGAAGAGGAAATGCCTGATACCCATTATGTGGTACTGGGATATTCAATGTTTCTTCCCGACGATTTTAATTTGGTGCCGCCAGCCATACAGCATAGCGACTACCGCTGGTGGCGTCGCGACGAAATGACCTCATCGCCTGAAGTTCATGAATATACCCAGGCCTACGTAAAATAAAAATCTATTTTCTGCTGACTGTTAGCTTCGATCAGGGAACGCCCTTGTTGAGCTTGGCTTTCGGGAGAGGAGAATTGCCTTGAATACGTTGTTTATTGCCTTGATATTAATTCAATGCGCAGTGCTGATATATTTGCTATACAAAAGACAAGGCAGGTTTCTTCTAGTGTTTCCAGCGCTACTGTTTTGCTCGGCACTGTATACCTGGGTTGGATGGCGCTTCTTCAGCTTCTCGGTCGATATGCCTTTCGATTTCCTTGAGTATGCGCAAGCGAAAAACGTTGAGCGTGCCATTATTTATTTTGTCTTATGTGCAGGTGCGTTTGTGCTCGGCAGCCTGCTGGTCAGAGAAAATCCCGGCTTTCATGCAGAGAGTGATTTGCCCGGCAAACTCGTGATGAAGTTGGGAAATCTGGGCCAGATGCAACTATTGGTAACGGCAGCGATATGGTTCGTAATGTTTGTACCTTCGTACGGGCTTGATAATCTTTTGCACCGTACCATCTATCGGCCCGTGTTTCCGTTTCAGATCGGCATGGTGATTTCTTCCGTTATCCTGCCTTTCTCGTCTTTAGCGATCGGGTTGCTCAGAAGCCGCTTCCTTAGAATTGCTCTATTACTTGCTGCAATGTTGATAATTGTTGCTACGAGTTCACGATCTTCCCTCGTCTTGATCGCCTTTTATCTGATCGGCACGTTCATGAGAAAAGGCAAGATCGTCAAACCCGAGCTAATCTTTTTCGCGTTTCTTGGATTGTGGCTTAGTGCATTTGCACTTGACTCTCGCAACCTGCCTGTACAGGGTATCATGCCTAATTTGATGGCATTGCTTGCATGGTTTGATATCGATGCCGTCGTTTATACTATTAATTATATTCTATCGTTCTCGGTTGGTGTCCTGACCTATGCCATTGAGGTCCCTTATCATCTTGTCAACGTTATTCCTTATTCGCTAAGCCCGCTTCCTAGCTTTCTATACAACATTCCAGTCAGCTTCGATAATCTGATAGGCACTGCACCATACAGTGCTTTTGCAATACTTTATAACGAAAGTTACTGGGGTGGCATTGCCTTCTTCTTCGCTTGCGGCTTCGTGATAGCCATAATGGAGCGCTATAGTTATCAGCGAAACTTCTTTCTTTGGGTCGTGATCTCTTCTTTTGTCTTCGTGTTTACCATACTTTGCGTCCAATATCCGCTGCGCTCAGCAGCCCGTTTGGTTTATTACATGATATTTTTGTCATCGCTTTACGCCTTTAGCATGCCAGTGCTAAGAAAAATGCTTACCCATTAGAACGACAAACGTAAATGCAGTATCAGGGATGTGAGCGAGAATGAAAATTGCGTATTGTATCTTGTGTCATAGAATGACCAATCCCTTGAGATTCACAGTCAGCTATCTATCGAGTTTCGAAAGTAACCGCATCTATATCCATGTGGATGGTAAAAGCGATATCCAGCCGTTCATGGAAGAGTTTAGGGGATGTAATATTTTTTTCGTGGGTGATAGGGTCAATGTGGCCTGGGGGAGTGTGACTCAAGTCGATGCTACCCTGAGTCTGCTACGGGCCGCCGTAAAGGAAAAGTTCGATTACTTGTTTCTTATCTCAGGGGATGATATACCGGCTGTCAGCAACGATCAGATAGTTGGTTGTCTAAATCGTCTCAAGGGGCATGAGTTGATTGCCTACCAGGACGAGAGGTTTAGCTATGTCGATCCCCTTGAACGTGTAAAATATCGCTATCCGAAATGCTGTTTTAAAAAAGAAAAAAATCCGCTGGAAAAGTTCAAGGTTAGACTCCATGGACTAGGTTGTCGGCTGGGTCTGTATAAAAATTCGTTTTACAAAAAGCTTCCTGAGTTATACAAGGGAACTTCTTGGTTTACTATAACTTATGATTTTTCGTGTTTTGTTTTGGACTATGTCAATAATAATCCGGAGTACCGTAGAGCTTTTCAGGAGTCTTTTTGTTGTGACGAAATTTTCTTTCATACCATCTTGATGGATTCGCCTTTTAGACAGAAGGTTTACCATAATGACTGGGCTTACTCGGATAGCTTTCGGTATATCGACTGGAAAAGCGGGCCCGACTACCCGAGAACGTTGGATGAAAGTGACTTTAAGCGAATAAAGAGCAGTGCGATGCTTTTTGCACGTAAGGTCAGGCAGGATATCGACATGGATGCTCTGCACTTCTTTACCGAAAAATCCAGTGAGCTGCATCAAGAGACTGCATAGTCATAAATAACCGAATTAAAAGTAAGCAGAGCAGTTTAACGGCCCGACAGGTTTACCTGATTGTACTTTCGTCGATTAAAAAAGGATTTTTACTGTGCTGACTCCCGTTATCCTAGCCGGCGGCTCCGGCTCACGTCTCTGGCCCTTGTCACGAAAGCTTCGTCCCAAGCAATTCCTGGCCTTGAACGGCTGCCTGACGATGCTTCAACAAACCCTGTCTCGATTGGAGGGGCTCGAACATGAATCTCCCTTGATCATCTGCAATGAAGAACATCGCTTTCTGGTGGCCGAGCAGTTGCGACAGGTCGAACTGACACAAGCAAGCATTCTATTGGAACCTTTCGGGCGAAATACGGCGCCGGCCATTGCTCTTGCGGCCATGTCGGCCCTCAGCGAGGCTAGCGACCCGCTGCTTCTGGTCCTGTCGGCCGACCACCTCATCCAGGATGTGGCCAAGTTTCATGAAGCGATCGAACAGGCCATCCCATTGGCCGAGCAAGGTTTCCTGGTGACATTCGGAGTCGTACCGACGCACGGCGAGACCGGATACGGTTACATCCAGCGAGGACAACCGTTAATGCAGGGTGCCAAGGTCAAGCGGTTTACCGAAAAACCGGATGCCGATACGGCGGCTACCTATGTAGCGTCGGGGGAATACTATTGGAATAGTGGCATGTTCCTTTTCCGGGCGAGTCGCTACCTGGAAGAACTCTCCACGCATGCACCGGCCATTCTCGAGGCATGTCAGGCTGCCATGGGTGGCTTGAACGAGGATTTCGGCTTTCTACGCATCGATGCCGAGGCATTCGAGGCGAGCCCGAATGTCTCCATCGATTATGCCGTCATGGAAAACACCGACAGTGCCGCAGTCGTGCCTCTCGAGGCTTGCTGGAGTGATGTCGGCTCTTGGTCTTCGCTATGGGAGGTGAGCGAGAGGAGTACGGAAGGCAACTGCCAATCAGGCGACGTATTGATGGTGGACACCCAGCGGACCCTAGTGCGTGCCGAGAGCCGCCTGGTTGCCACGGTCGGTATCGAGGATCTTATGATCGTCGAGACCAAGGACGCCGTGCTCGTCGCTCACCGGGACAAGGCGCAGCTGGTCAAGAAGATCGTCGAGCGACTCCAGCAGGAAGGTCGGCCCGAGTACGAGAATCACCGTGAAGTCTATCGGCCTTGGGGTAAGTACGACTGCATGGGTAAAGGCGGCCGTTACCAGGTCAAATGCATTACCGTGGCGCCGGGTGCCAAGCTTTCCGTCCAGATGCATCACCATCGTGCAGAACATTGGGTCGTGGTCTCGGGCACCGCTGAAGTCACTGCAGGAGAAAGGACATATCTCGTCACGGAAAATGAGTCGACATACATCCCTATCGGTCAGGTTCATGCATTAAGGAATCCAGGCGTGATTCCCCTGGAACTGATCGAAGTTCAGTCGGGCTCCTATCTCGGCGAGGACGATATCGTGCGTCTCCAAGATAATTACGGACGCCTCTGACCTCGCCAACTATGGCGTGCATGAAATTTCAGGGAAGTGAGGCAGGGACAAGCAATGGATACATTAACCAAAAGACCTTTTTTGCTGGAACAGAACAATAGAGACATTTCTCGCCAGTCATCGACGAATTTCGGGTCGCTTCTACGAATTCTGGATTTCGTCTTGATGTTAGGAGGAATTCTGGTCATCGGTATGTACCAGTCGGAATTCGCTGGCCTGGAATGGCTACTGCTTTATGGTTGTATCGGCTGGATTCTTTACCATGCGGGTGCGAGTTATCTTAGTTTTTACGGTTCGTGGCGTGTCTATTCCCTGGCACGTGAATTGCTTCAAGTGGCGCTGGTATGGTTTTTGTCCTTCAGTTGCGTTGCGCTTGCTGCACTATTGCTATTTAGCGACGAAGCGCATGTACGCAATGTGTTGCTGCCCTGGGGCGCCGTGGTGGGCATGGGCATGCTGTGTTATCGCGGTTTGCTGCGCCTGTTTCTCCATCGTCTGAGGGAGCTTGGGCTCAATAACCATAATGTGGCGATCGTCGGATGCAGCCCTTCCGCGGAGCGTTTGAAAAAAGGCTTCGAGGCGGCCCCCTGGATGGGATTCAGGGTCGTGGGCCAATATGACAAGCTGCGGACAGGAGTCGAGGCCGACAGCACAGTCCTGAATGTCCTCGATGTCCAGGAATTGATTCGGCTTGCTCGCAATGGCCAGATCGACCGGGCCTACGTCACATGGGAAATGAGTCGTGAAGCGGATATCCGTGAACTGATCGAAGCACTCGCAGATACGACGGTCTCCCTGTTTCTGATTCCGGATCTGCTGGTTTCCGATTTGATGTATTCCCGGGTCGAGCCGATCAATGACGTGGTGACGGTCAGCATTTACGATTCGCCGGCCTATGGGCCAACAGGTTCGTTGAAGCGCGTCGAGGATATCGTGCTCAGCCTGGTGATACTGGGGATCGTGTCATTGCCCATGTTGTTGATTGCTCTGGCGGTCAAATTCACCTCTGCCGGGCCCGTCCTGTTCAAGCAGACCCGCTATGGTCTCGATGGCCGTCCGATCAAGGTCTATAAGTTTCGTACCATGAAGGTCATGGAAGATGGGTCGGTGGTCACCCAGGCTACGCGCTACGACAGCAGAATAACCCCGGTGGGGGCGTTCCTGAGACGAACATCCCTGGATGAACTGCCGCAGTTCATCAATGTCCTGCAGGGCAGAATGTCCATCGTCGGACCAAGGCCGCATGCGGTAGCGCACAATGAACAGTATCGCGGTCTGATTCATGGCTATATGTTACGTCACAAGGTCAAGCCCGGAATCACTGGATGGGCACAGATCAACGGTTGGCGCGGCGAAACCGATACGCTTGAGAAGATGCAGAAGCGAGTCGAACTCGACCATGACTATATTCGCCATTGGAGTCTAGCTTTCGATTTGAAAATTATATTTATTACCGCATTCAAGGGCTTTTTCGACAAGAACGCATATTAATGTGCCTTTAACCTCTTTTTTGACTAGTGCCTGTCGCTGAGCTGCCTGCTCAATCGCGAATAATTTATAAATATCGTTTGGTGATCTATGAAAATACTAGTTACTGGTGGTGCCGGATTTATCGGCTCAGCGGTAGTTCGCCATATCATTGAAAATACTCAAGACGAAGTCATCAACCTTGATAAATTAACTTACGCAGGAAATCTAGATTCTTTAGGCCTGGCTGCTACCAGCCCACGTTACTTCTTCGAAAAAGTGGATATCTGTGACAGTGTCGCGCTAAAGCGTGTCTTTACCAAGCATCAGCCGGATGCAGTCATGCACTTAGCGGCGGAAAGCCACGTAGATCGCTCCATTGAAGGCCCCGCTGCCTTCATCCAGACCAATATCGTAGGCACTTACCAATTGCTGGATGTGGCCTTGAATTATTGGAAAGGGTTATCCCTTGATCGTCAAGCAAGTTTTCGCTTTCATCATGTATCGACGGATGAGGTCTATGGCGACTTGGCTGGCATGGATGCATTGTTCACTGAACGCACATCCTATCTTCCCAGTTCACCCTATTCGGCGACCAAGGCGAGTTCCGATCATTTGGTACGAGCGTGGCATAGAACGTTTGGCCTGCCTACAGTGGTAACATCCTGCTCGAATAATTATGGGCCTCACCAGTTTCCTGAAAAAATGATACCTTTGATGATTCTCAATGCTATCGAAGGCAAACCTTTACCCGTCTATGGGAAGGGAGAGCAAATTAGGGACTGGTTGTACGTCGAAGATCATGCCCGAGCCCTTTATACCGTGTTAACCAAGGGCGGAATAGGCGAAACTTATAATATAGGGGGTAGTAACGAGAAGAAAAATATCGTAGTCGTCCATACGCTGTGTGAACTATTAGAAGAGTTGGCTCCATCCAAACCAAACCATGTCCGTTATTATAGCGACCTGGTGACATTCGTAGAAGATCGGCCGGGCCACGACCTGCGTTATGCCATTGATGCTGGGAAGATTCAGCATGCGTTGGGATGGATGCCTCAAGAAACGTTTTACTCAGGAATTCGCAAAACAGTTCAGTGGTATTTGGATAACTTATTGTGGTGTCGACGCGTACAGGACGGCAGCTATCAGCGTGACAGGTTGGGACTGGCCAACAAGGAGGTGGCATGAAAGGGATTATTCTGGCCGGAGGGAGTGGCACCCGGCTTTACCCGATCACCATGGGCGTATGCAAACAGCTACTGCCCATTTATGACAAGCCAATGATCTATTACCCCCTCTCCTTGCTAATGCTAGCGGGGATTCGGGAGATTCTCATTATCGTCAACCCCGAAGACAAGGAGAGGTTTAAGCATTTGCTGGGGGATGGCAGTAAATATGGTATAGCGCTCAGCTACGCCATACAGCCCAGTCCGGATGGTTTGGCACAAGCTTTTATTATCGGGGAAGAGTTCATCGGCAACGACTCCGTGTGTCTGGTGCTGGGCGATAACATTTTTTATGGACAAGGCTTCACTGAAAAGCTCAGGTGTGCGGCGGAGCTTGAGAAAGGTGCCCTTATTTTCGGTTATCAAGTCAAGGATCCGGAAAGATTCGGTGTGGTCGAATTCGATGAAGATTGCCGAGTCCTTTCCATTGAAGAAAAGCCCGATACACCGCGCTCGAATTATGCGGTCACTGGCTTATATTTTTATGATAATGATGTCGTCGAAATCGCCAAGCGAGTTAAGCCGTCGAGCCGCGGCGAACTGGAAATCACTAGTATCAACCAAGCTTACTTAGAGCGTGGAGATCTGCGCGTTGATTTGCTGGGCCGCGGCTATGCTTGGTTGGATACCGGTACCCATGAGAGCTTGCTCGAAGCGGGTATGTTTGTCCAGACCATTGAGCGCCGACAGGGACTGAAAATCTGCTGTCCCGAGGAAATCGCCTTTTTCAATGGCTGGTTAGCGGCTGAGCAGGTGGCCATGGCAGGCGATTCTCTTGTCAAGAACGGCTACGGTCAGTACTTGCTAAAGGTAGCGACATCATGATTCCTGTAACACAACCTTATCTGCCCAGTCGTGAAAAGCTTTCCCACTATATCGATGGAATCTATGCCCGCAATTACCTGACCAATAACGGTCCTCTGGTCCAGGAACTGACCCGCCGTCTGGAACAATATTTGGGGGTAGAGAATCTTCTGCTGGTAAGCAACGGCACGTTAGCCCTGCAGATTGCCTATCGCGCTTTAGGCATTTCCGGACATGAGCGAACCCAGCGTGTAGAAGCCGTGACTACCCCTTTCAGCTTCGTCGCAACGTCAAGTTCACTCAAGTGGGAAGGCGTCGACCCGGTATTCGGCGATATCGATCCCGGCACTTGGTGCCTGGATCCCGCTACGATCGAGCCGGCACTTTCTTCTTGCACACGAGCCATCGTGCCGGTGCATGTGTTTGGAAACTGTTGCGAAGTCGAGGCGATAGAGTCGACCGCTCGAAAACATAACCTTAAAGTGATTTACGATGGAGCGCATGCTTTTGGAGTGAAATACAAGGGGCAGAGTCTATTAAATTATGGTGATGCCACTACCTTGAGCTTCCACGCCACCAAGCTCTTTCATACGGTGGAGGGTGGGACCATCGTGTTCAAGCGAAAAGAGGATTTAGAGAGAGCCAAGCACCTCATCAATTTCGGGATTTCAGGGCCTGACGAAATCAGTGAGCTTGGCATTAATTCTAAAATGAATGAGTTTCAGGCGGCGATGGGGTTATGCGTATTGGATGAAATCGAGATCAATCTCGGGGAAAGGGAAAAAATTTGGCATAGTTATGCTAAGGAATTGGCCGGACAGTATCAGTTACAATGCCTCAATAGCCAAGGGAGCTGTAACTACTCTTATTTTCCAATCGCTTGTCATGACGAGCAGGAACTGTTGCAAAAAATAGCAATTTTTAGCGATTTCGGTATACAGGTGCGGCGCTACTTTTACCCCTCGTTGGATCAAGTCGAAACATTTGGGAGAGGGAGGGGGAATTCGGTTTCCGGTCAGTTGGCAAGACGAGTCATGTGCTTGCCCATTTACCAAGGACTAAATGTCGATCTTGTTCTACAACAGTTCCGAACATACAGCGAGGCTGTCTAATGTTTTACTACTTGAAAGAACTGTATTTTCTACTTGGCGCCGAGCAAAGAAAGAAACTGTTCCGCTTGCAGTTACTTGCGGTCGTCATGGCCTTTGCGGAAATCGCCGGCGTTATTTCGATAGGCCCTTTCATGGCCTTGGTCGGCAATATGAATCAGCTGGAAGGGCAGGGGCTACTGGCCGATGTGTATCGTGCTAGCGGTGTCGAAACGCCACAAACCTTCCTAATTTGGGTGGGTAGCTGCGTTTTGGCGCTACTGTTTGCCTCCGGATTGTTCTCGATGTACACGATCTGGCGCATGTCGATGTACGGTACGCACGTCGGGGCGGAACTCAGCAGCCGTCTCTATAATTATTACATGCACCAAGGATGGTTGTTTCATGCTAGCGGTAACAGCAGCACCCTGACCAACCGTATCGCTGAAGAATGCCAACGGGTGATGATGCACATCATCATTCCCTTGATGCACATGAATGCCAAACTCACACTGGCTGTATTCATGGCTTTAGCCATCTTCATCTACAATCCTATCGTTGCGCTATCGGGCGTAGCTATTTTCTTGGCATCTTACTTCCTGCTCTTCAAGACGGTGAGAAAGAAGTTGGTGAATAATGGAAAAACCATCTCACATTCACAGACGATTCGCTTCAAGCTAATGGCGGAAGGCTTTGGAGGAATCAAGGACGCCTTGCTGCTTAGACGACAGGACATTTTCACCCAGCGTTTCAACGCCGCCAGTGAAAAGTATGCTGATGCCTTGGGCGCGAATCAGGCATTGAGTTTGGCTCCCCGTTATGCCATGGAAATCGTGGCGTTTGGTTGCGTCATTTTTTTGGTGCTTTTCCTTTTGGTCAGAAGTGGCGGTAATGTGGTTGCGTTACTACCTGTACTCTCCATATATGCGCTAGCAGGATTAAAAATATTGCCAGCCCTGCAACAAGTTTATAATAGCTTGTCGCAAATTAGAGGGCACATGGCAGCCTATGAGTCGATACGTGAAGAGTTGAAGGCAAGCGCGCAGTTTACCGTGAGTAGTGTGGACTATTCAGCCAAGCAGGAGAAGTTGACACCCAAAAAAGATATTGTACTTAAAGATGTCGGGTTTACCTATCCAGGCAAGATGGATAAGGCCTTGGATGAAGTTGACCTGATAATACCTGTCAACCAGACGGTTGGTCTGGTAGGAGCTTCAGGGTCAGGGAAATCCACGTTGGTAGATATACTATTAGGACTCATCGAGCCGGACCATGGCAATATTTTTGTCGATGGCCGAGCACTGACCAAAGAGACTTTGGCCTGCTGGCAGAATGCCTTGGGTTTCGTTCCGCAGAGCATTTTCCTGGCTGATGCTAGCATCAAAGAAAATATCGCTTTTGGCTTGCCCGAAGAAGCCATTGATATGCAGCGCGTGGCGGACTGCGTGAGACAGGCCCATCTTGATGAATTTCTCGACAAGCTGCCAAATGGCATGAATACCAGAGTGGGAGAGCGTGGAGTACAGCTATCTGGCGGGCAGCGGCAGCGTATCGGTATTGCACGGGCGCTTTACCATGAGTCGGACGTGCTTGTGCTGGACGAGGCCACTAGTGCTCTGGATGGTATTACTGAAAATCACATTATGCAGGCGATACAGGGTTTTTCAGGGCAGAAAACGATTATCATGATTGCGCATCGATTAGCGACGGTAAAGCAATGTGATCTCATTTACTTGATGCGTGACGGCAAAGTGGTGGATCAGGGCCGCTACGAAGACTTGGTCGTGAGGAACGAAACCTTCAAGCGCATGGCTGAGCATGCGTAACCATTACAATCATTGCCTTCAGTGACAGCTGAAAATTTTAGTTAAATTATTATTAGTGGGGTGGGTCATGAAGAAACTATTGTTTTTAGGTGCTGCACCGACACAGATTTCTCCTATCGAATATGCTCTTGAAAAAGGCCATTATGTCATCACATGTGACAATAAGCCTGAGAATCCAGGGCATCGTCTGGCACATGAGTCATACGTTGTTTCCACCACTGATAAAGAAGCCGTGCTCGGCTTGGCGAGGGACAAGCAGATCGATGGAGTCGTTGCCTACGCTTCGGATCCAGCCGCACCGACGGCAGCCTATGTTGCGGAACACTTGGGGCTGCCGGGCAATCCTTATGAATCCGTACTGATTTTGTCTCATAAAGACAAATTCAGAGAGTTCTTGCACAAGCATGGATTCAACGCGCCGCGCTCAAGGTCATTCGTTGAAGAATTGCCAGCACGGGAATGGTTACAGCAACTGGCCTTTCCGGTTTATGTAAAGCCTGTCGACTCATCGGGTGGCAAGGGAATCACTGTATTGGAGAGTGAGGAAGGCTTTTCCGCTGCTTTTGCCCATGCTAAAAGCTTTTCCATAGAAAAGAGAGTGATTCTCGAAGAGAAAATTCCCAATCGTGTCGGTTACCAGAACGATAGCGATGTGTTCATGGTTGATGGAAAGTTAAAATTCTGGGTCTGGGGCGACAGCCATTTCAATTATACTTGTAGCCCACCATTTCAAGCCGCAAGCAGCTTTCCTAGCGTGCGTCCGGATGCGCTATCAGCCAAAGCCCGAAAAGAACTGGAGCACATCTTGTGGCTACTTGGATTCAAGGTTGGAGCTTTTAACGTAGAATTTATCATTGATGATAAAGATGAAATTTGGTTCTTGGAGGTTGGGGCAAGAAATGGCGGAGGAGGAACGGTCGATGCCATCAAGTATGCGACGGGGGTCGACTTGGCGAAATACACTGTAGACGCTGCGCTCGGTGATGATTGTAGTGAACTACATGACAACAAGACACTGGGTTATTGGGCAGAGTGCTTGGTTCATTCAAGTGAAGAGGGTGTGATGCAAAGCTTAATGCTCTCTGATTCGCTGAAAAGAGCTATTATCAGGCAGAATATCTGGGCCAAGCCGGGCGACTATATATACAAGGCAAAAGGTTCTAACCATGCCTTGGGGACCATGATACTTAACTTTAAAACAAAAGATGAAATGCTCGATGTTTTAGATAACATTAGTCATCATGTTAAGGTCGTTTTTATAAATTCGCAGGTTGCTCAAGAGGGTAATGATTGGCTGCATGCGGTATAGTTTTTGAGTAAATAACAATCGGGTATGCCATGGGCGTGCTGCGATAGCGCTTCGTGCCATCGCTATGTACTTGATAGGGGTTTGTTTAGTCATGATGGTAAGTGTTTGCTGTACTACGTTTAATCATGTCAATTATATTGCCTCTGCCATTGAAAGTTTTCTCGCTCAAGAAGTGGAGTTCTCTGTTGAAATATTGATCCATGACGATGCTTCTAGCGATGGAACGCAAAGTGTCTTAGAGTCGTATGAAAATCGTTTTCCAGAAAAAATAAAAGTTATCTACCAAACGGAAAATCAATATTCAAAAGGCTTGGATCCGCTTGTAAGCGTTTTGTTTCCCATGGCCAGGGGGAAGTACATCGCCATATGCGATGGGGATGATTACTGGACGGATCCGTTTAAGTTAAAAAAACAGGTTGAGTTCTTGGAGAGTAACCCCGACTATGTGATTTGTGGGCATGATGCTTATATATTCAACGAGACGGGGGTCATAAGGCATTCTAAGTTACCTGAGGTGCATAAGCAGGATGCTTCATCTCTACAACTTCAAAAGAATAGAGATATCTTGACTTTGTCTGCCTGTTTCAGAAATGTAGGTGTTTCTGTGCCGGAAGAGTATGCATATGTACTTAATGGCGATACTTTTTTGTTTTCATGGCTAGGCACTTTTGGAAAGTATAAGTACATGGGGGATATCAAGCCAGCTGCTTATAGGGCCCATGAAGGTGGTGTCTGGTCGCTGTTGGATACAAAAAAGAAGAGAGCCAACTCAATGCTTACGTATTATTGGCTGGCTCAGTATTATAAAAGAGTTGGTTCAAATGATGTTGCTTTTTATCATCTGTCTCAAGCAGTATACGTAGCGGTTGATGAGTTATGTGCATTAGGGTTTAGAAAGTTTGTTACACTGAACTACGTTCTCGTGAAGTCCTTGGCGCAAAAAAGCGTACCTCGCGCTTTTGGTTTCCTCCGTATGATAAGGAATCGCGTGGTCTTCAGGATTCCAACTATCACCAAACACGATTATTAACCATATTGAGGTGGGTCATGTACCAATGCCCCAATTGCAATAACTTTGGCGTTTATCCGATCAAGCGAAGATGGTGGCAGCGCTTGCTCAATCTTTCTCACCGCTATTATTGCTATGATTGCGGCCAAGACTGTGTTCGTCCTCTGGTCGTGGATGCTGGGCACGAGGATTTAGCGCCCCAAGGGAGCAGGGCATCTGGTGACATTCACGGCGATAAAACAGAAAAGCCTATGAAAGCTTCGTGACGAGATGGAAATGTAATTTTTCGACATTAGAAGTCTCGTATGGATGGTTTCTGCCTCTCCTTGCTATGATAGGTAGCTATTAGTCTCTTATCTGAGAAAAAGCCCGGGCCGGATAGGCATCGTTGAGTGTCAGAAAGATCTGATTGCTGTTCGTCCTCGTACCCTCATTTCGCTATGGCCTCACCGTTAGCCAAGGTCGCACTAGCACGTGGCACAAGATTCTTCAGCAGGCCCTATCGCACGCATTGGCCTCCTGGCCTCAAGTTGTCATTCCTTGCCCGGCTTATGCCGGGTTTTTTTATGCTCTGCTCTTTTTGAGCCGGCATCGCCTCTTGCCCATGCTCTTTGAGGCTGCCTTGATGCTGGCTTCGCTGTTTCGCCGCTCACTGGCTCCGCGGACGAAGGCGAACACGCATAAGACAGCGATCAGATAGCATACGACCCCCAACAACCAATAGTTCATCCCTCTTCTCCCTATGCAGTGCTGCTTGCCTCCTTCGGCTGCATGTCAAAAAGCGTTAGCACTTCGTACGTTTTTGCGGCTTTCTGGACTGAGCCGCAATTCTAGCGAATATCCAACTTCGGTTGCAGAATTTTCATTTTTAAGCCTAACCAGGATGCACTGGACGAACTTGAACGGGGCGTCCAGACGTGGGCAGCCAACCTTACCGGAGTAACCCGGTAAGGTTGGCTTTTTTATGCAGCAAATTTATTGCCAGCTAACGTATTCTGCGGCTTGCGATGCATCGATACCTAGCAGTGGAACTTGCATAGCCTGCGTCTCGTTGCCTTGGACGCTCATTTCACTGGGCAAGGCCAGGTCATCTCCGTAGGCCCTGTAGGCGAAGCGCCACACTTCTCCTGGGTCGAGCACGCTGGATGAATCATCGTTGATACGATAGCTATCGTCGTCTTCACTGGCGACACCATTCCAGACGATATCGAGATCGTCGGGCAAGTCGAACTGCACCTCCGGATCGGCGATCTTTTCGTCCGAGTTGTTCGCGATGAAAATTTCCGCGACATAACCATCGTCCCATTCGCTCTTGATCCGGCCGCTGACGGTCACTTCGTTATCATCTACCTGTTCACTCTCTGGGCGCGGAGCGAAAGACGTATCGAGAATCTCCTCGATATTGGGGGGGGCGAAAGTGTCTTCCTGGGAAGTTCGGCCGGACTCGACATCCAGCACAGTACCGTCGCCGAAGGCGACCTGCTCTATATCATGCAAAGTGTCTTCGTTCACCCGAACGGTATCACCACTGATGTGGATATCGCTTTCATCGTAGTCCTGCAGGTAGTAAGCGGTATCGTCGCCCTCGCCACCATCGAGAATGTTCTTTCCCCAATCGTTCGCCGGTCCTCCTTGCAGGATGTCGTCTCCCTGGCCGCCCCGCAGAGTATCATTTCCCAACCCTCCATTGAGATAGGCGCCGTCGTCAGAGCCCTGCACGACATCGTCGCGGCGCGATCCGACGAGATATTCGAAGGTCACCTGATTGGCATCGGCCTCTGTAATGGCGCCATAGCTGGCATTGCCGTCGTTGATCCATAGCGAGGTAGAGAGGTCATCCGCGCCACGTATCGACTGGTCTACCTGCACTCTGTTGTCATGATCGCGGCCGCCGTGAAAATTGATGTCGCGGTCCGTGGAGCGTACATGGATGTCGTTGCCTACCGAGGACCGCCACGAAGCGAACAGGAGGCTGTGGCGCATGCCGCTGTCGGCCAGATTGGTATAGTCGCCGTCGTAGCTCTCACGCAGTTCGTAAGCGTAGCCGTTGCCGCCACTGCCCTTGTTGAAGGCGCCGTGAGCTTGAATATCGTTGACGTGATTGTCCAGCGTCTGGGCAAAGTGGTAGGCGATGGACGGACCATTGATGACTTGGATATCCTCCAGCTTACTGTCCACCGTACCGTTCAGATAGACAGCCATGAAGTCCTTGAGATCCGTTTGTGTATTCCCGAACGTGCCATTGTCGGGAGTTCCCAACTCGAACTCGATGCCGAATCCCTGAAGGACAACGTCATTAACGACATCGAGGCGTTCGACCCGGGTCTTGCCATCTTCGAAATCGAAATGCACCCCACGATCGAGCGTGACCGTATTCCCGTCGGTGGACTCTACGCGGGCCATGCTAGTACGCAGGGGCGAGTTATCCTTGCGCCAGGCCGTGTCGCCGATCTCATCGAAGAATGCCGAGTCGTTGTCCTGCCAAAGACGTAGCGTGTCGCCGGGTTCGAGGCCGTGGGCGGAATCCAGCGTGATCCGATGCTCGCCTTCATCGACGTCATTGGCCAGCGTTCCTACCCTGTCGCTGTCGCTGCCGTTCAACTGGATGGCATAGTCATCGCCGCTGTCGAGCGCTCGGTCTGTGAAGATCAGAGTGGTCTTGCCACTGCCCTCGCCCTTTAGCGTAACGTCAGAGCGTGTAATGGTAAGTGTGTCATCGAATTCGTAGTTGCCTTCGCTAAATTCGAAAATGGTGCCTTTGGGGGCATCATCGATCATTTTTTCAAGCTGTTGGGCACTGATGCCCTTGTCGATTCTTAGGGTGCTGCTCATGCAATGTCTCCAGTAAGCATCTGAATGCTTCTGGCAGATCCGTTGCCGACGAAGCGGTGCCTGCCGCGGTTAGTTATTAGAAAGGGCAGTCCCGGTCGAGACACTGCGTACCACAACTCCATTTCCGGGATAGCTGCCTGGTTATCGCTGGACAAGCGGGCGGATCCTACCGAGCAGGCGAAACGCAGGGCAACCGAGCGTTTGCTCGGTATCACGGTTGCAAAGTAATTTTGTTTATTGAGGTGATGCCAATCGGAGACACTTGGCCTTGTTATTAAGTTTCTGATTTTTATAATAAATTTAGTTTCATTCGAGGAGGGAAGTTTAAGGATTACTTCAGAAGAGAAAGCTGTGTTACGAAAGTATGTTTTTTGTGATCACAAAAATGTTTTTATCACTGTTATGCTGTGCACCGTTCCGATAGCCCATGAGTAGAATTACGCTAAGAGTTGGGCATTGGGTAATCCCGCGCGGACCTTTATGACCTGCGCATCGAGTTTGTCGGGGTGATCGGCCAATGGCTGACCGACAAGTTGGCGCTGGAGGCGGCCGTGGGCGATCTCGAAACCCGCGATCTGGACGAGGCCATGGCGCTATTAGGCAGGCTGAACCCCGCGTAATCAGGGCGCCAGACGATATTGGTCGCGACCCTCCCGCTTGGCCGTCAGCAAGGCAGCATCGGCTCGGTTGATGGTACTCTGGGGCGACTCATCGGCACGGTGTTCGGCGACGCCGACACTGGCCGTGACCGCCAGACTGACGCCGCCGACCTGCAGTGGCAGGGCGCGCAGGCGAGTGCAGATACGCTCGACGGTCTGGCGCGCCTGGTCGAGCGTAGTATCGTTCAGCAACAGCAGAAATTCCTCACCGCCCCAGCGGCCGCATTGATCGCTGGCGCGCAGCTGCCTCTTGAGTACGCCGGCCAATTCGACCAGCGCCTGGTCGCCGGTCTCGTGACCGTAGCGGTCATTTATGTGCTTGAAGTGATCGACATCGACCATCGCCACGCAGAAGGGCCGGCCATGGGATTGCGATCGTTGAGCGGCCTGCTTCAGGTGGTCGTCCAAAGAACGGCGGTTGGCCAGACCGGTCAGTGGATCCTGGGAAGAGGCGGTCTTGAGGGCCTGGTTGCGTTCGCGCATCAGTTGCTGGTAGCGATCGGAGATGCGCGACAGCTTGCGTTCACGCTGCACTTGTCGATCGTACTGTGCCTTGATGGCCTGCAGGTCCTCGCGGGTGAACTGCTGGTAACTATCGGCGATGCTGAGCAGCCGGTCGAGTCGCTTGGTCTGCGCCATATGTAGGCGGTAGAGTTCCTTGAGCGCCTGCTGAAGAGGGTGACCCCGGTAGTCCGGGGCGTCCACCAGCGTCTTGATATCGGCCAGCCGCCGCGTTTCTTCCTGGGTCACGGTCAGGCCTGTTGCGGTGCAATGGTGAACGGAAAGCTGCAGTCTTCACGAAACTCTTCGGCGAGTTCGGCAATACGCTCGTTGCGCGGGTCATAATACCAGCGTACCTGAACGTCCTGTCCGGCTTGGTGTGCCTCTTCGAGCATGTCGAAGATATCCATCATTACCTTGACCGAGCTGGTATTGAGATAGACGAGCCCAAGGTCGAGGCGCAACGGGCGATTGCCTTGAGACAGGTAGCGTTCCACCCAGTCGATGACCTGGCCGAAAAGTTCGTAGGAGTTTTCCGGATAAGAGTCCCCCTGCATGGCCAAGCGGCCGGCTTGCCACTCTCCCTGTACGGCCGGGGTGGATTGGCTGCCGGTAATATCGAGGTCGTTGGTCATTGTCGGTGTGGCCATGTCAAACGGTGGCTGTGAGGCTAAAGAAACCGCGCCCATCGGGCAACTGCTCGAGGGACGCCTGCAATGGTTGGCTGGATTTGCGCGCCATGTCGAGAATGCCCAGGCCGGCGCCGCTACTCGCTGCCGCTTCGCGGGGTTCACGTAACTGACGCTTGTAAGCCTGCTTGAGTTCCGCCTTGTCGAGTCCTGCCAGGTCGTGGATGCTCTCGACCAGGTGTCTGCCGTCCTGAAATTCGACGAGGTTGCCGGCCGATACCAGGTACTGGCCTTGTTCGTTCTTGGCCACCGCTACGGTGGCTATGGCGTCTTCATCGCCATAGCCCTGCTGGCGCGCATAGTGGCGAATGTTCTGTGTCATCTCGATGTAAATGGCGAAGACGTCCATGGCCGACGACGGCGTGGCATCCTGGCTCGACAGGTAGTTGCGCAGTGCGTTACCGATCTCTTCGATCAGACTGCGCGATATCGGGCCATTGAAGCACAGCATGATGCGCTGCTGCTGGTAGCCCTCGCGCATGGCTAGCAAGTTCATGGCATTTCCTCGTGTAGTGACTCGCTCCTTGGCGAGACTTTCTCAGCCGACGTCGAGCGATGTCGTGCGCCGTCCTGTTCGTGAGCGGCATGGAAACGAAAGCTCAGTACCGTAATATCGTCGCGCTGAGGTAGCTCGCCCTGATAAGCGTCTAGCTCGGCTTCGAACATGGCGACCTGCCGTGCGGGAGAGAGCTGGGCATGGGCGATCAGCATGGCCTCGAAACGCTGGGTGCCGAAACCGAAGCCATGCTCGCCGCCGGCCTGGTCGAGGAAGCCATCGGTACACAGGGTGTAGGTCCATCCGGCATACAACGGTTGCGTGATGTTGGAGTAGGTCGTGCGACGTTTTTGCGCTATGGCACGCTTGGCGCCGCGCTGGATTTCCAGTTGCCTTCCATCGCTGGCGTATAGCGACATCTTGGCTCCCGCAAAGGTCAGGGTGGACTCCAGCCGATCGACCCAGACCAATCCGATATCCATGTTGGTGGCGATCGTCGACGGCAATGCGTCTTCCTGAAGCAACTCCCGACTCAAACGGTCGGTGGCGTTGAGAATGCCCGCGGGATCGTCTTCCCCAACTTCGAGGATGGCATGGTCGATGGCGGCGCGCGCCAGCATGGTCATCAGCGCACCGGGCACGCCATGCCCGGCACAATCCACGACGCCCAGCAGGTAGCCCCGCGGCGTGGCGCGAAAGACATAAAAGTCACCGCCGACACGATCGCGAGGACGCCACAACACGCCGTAATGATGTTCCAGTGAGTTGGCGATCTGGCGTACCGGAAGAATGGCGCGCTGGATGATGCTGGCATATTCGAGAGAATCCTCGATCTGGCGCTGGGCCCACGCCATTCGAACGTTGGCCTGCTCGAGTTCGCGGGTCCGTTGATGCACCTTGGCCTCAAGTTGCTGAGTATGCTGTGCGACCTGGCCGGCCATGCACGAAAATGCCCGTGACAGCTCGCCAATTTCGTCGTGACGATGCACAGGCAGCCGTGGGCTATAGTCGCCGCCGGCAATCGCCTGGGTTGACTGCTGTAGATGGCGAAGAGGCGTGATGATCAGGCGGTTCGTGGCGACGATGAACGCCAGCAGCAGACAGGTCAGGAGCAGGACGAGGCCGAGCATTGCGCCCCATAGCCAGCTAGGATCGATAACTTGTGCCGCCTGGATGTCCAGCGCAGTGATCATTAGCCAGTCCAGTGTGGGCATGTAGCCGACCGATAGCAGCTTTGGGCGACCATCCAGGGTGACCTGCAGCGTCTGGATCGTGCCCGGCATTTGCTCGGCCTGCTGCATGACTTCAGACAAGGCCTCGCGCTGGGCATCGGTGTCGAGCAGGGACTGGACGCGCTGCTCGCGGTCGACCAAGGCGGCACCGGCACCCGAGCTGAAAGCGATTCGCTGGGTATCGGGATACGCCTGTAGCGCACCGCGGCGATCGGCGATCATTGGCGTGATGCCCTGGGCATCGCCGCGGATGAAATCATCCAGGAACCCGCTCAGATCGAGACCGCTGCCGGCCATGCCCAGAACACGGCCGGTATCGCGTACCACCACGTTGAACCAGACCTTGGTAACGCCGAGCTTGGTGTCCACGTTGACATTGATGTTGTAAGGCTCGCCGCTCTCGATGGAATGGAAGTACCAGCGATCGTCGGGGTCATCGGCACTCAGGCGATAGCTGGGCCGCAGCGCGCCTGTGAGGCCGGCCTCGTTGAAGTAGTAATTGCCGCTGTCATTGGCGACGACGAAGTAGGCATGATCGCTGAAATCCTGGCGATAGCCTTCGGCTTCCTCGAGGAAGTCCGCCTGATGCCGGGTATCGGCTTCATTGGCCAGCCAACGACGGGTGGGCAACGAGTTCGCGAAGCGTTGCGACAGGGCCAGCTCGCGCGTTACCGGCGCCAGGATGCGCTGCATGTGCAGTAGCGTATAGTTTTCGGCGTAGGCATTGGCAAAGTGCCGACGAACGTCGTCGATGGCCTGCCAGCCGATAAGGGCGGCGGGAACCAGGGCGATGAGACTGGCCAGTAGCAAGGCCAATGCCGACTTGCCACGCAATCCCCAGCGAATTGCCATGGATGTTTCCCCTGCGACAAGAACGGGCGTGGGTTGGTGTTCTGGTTGTCGCCCGCAAGGGCGTAACATGCCACAAAGCGCCGTTGGCAGCGAGATGGCTCATTGTCCGATGAGGGAAAACCTGACGTTTTTTGACGAGTGACAGGTGGGTCGAGCCAGGAAGTGGAGGGCAGCGGGGACAGGCCATGACATGGCGGCCACAGCGGGCCGCCATGTCAGGGGGGGCGTTAGGCAGCCGGACGGGCCACTAGTGAGCGCGTATCCTCGCGCGCCTCGGTCAGCACGACCTGGGTAACGTCGCCAAGCTTGAAACGCTCGACGCCTTCGACCTGCACGCGGCCTTCCTTGTCGTCGATTGCCACCTTGTCGCGATCGCTGTGGATCAGCGGGGCGGGAACGAAGGCGGTGGCACCATTGGCGGTGAGGCGCACGCGCATACCGCCACGGTTGATGCTGACGATCTCTGCCTCGAAGGTCTGTTGCGCCTCGGCGGCAGGGGTCAGGTAGCGCACGTACAACCAGTCCTTGACATCGCGCTCGGCCATACGGTTGAGCTTGCGACGCTCCGTCAATTGTTCGGTCAGCGCTGCGCTGGCCTCGGCCGGGGCCTGCTCACCCTTGAGGACGCGTTTGATCAGGCGATGGTTGACCATGTCGCCGTACTTGCGGATCGGTGAAGTCCAGGTGGCGTAGGCGGGTAGTCCCAGGCCGAAATGCGGACCGGGTTGGGCCGACATGCTGGTGAAGCCCTGGAACTTGCGCAGACGCGCATCCAGCCAGGCATCGTCGCGGCTTTCCAGCGCGCGCTTGAGCTCGCGATAGCGGGGCAGTTCCAACAGCGCCTCGCGTTCGACCTCGATCTGCTGGGCCGTCAGGAATTCCAGAGCGGCATCGGCCTTCTCGGGCTCGAAGGCGTTATGCACATTGAAGATGCCATGGCCGACCTGGGCGGCGAGCAGATCGGCGCAACAGGCGTTGGCCGCAATCATCGATTCTTCGATCATGCGATTGGCGATACGCCGATCCTCGATACGTACTTCGAGAACATTGCCGGCGTCATCGAGATCGAATACGTAATCCGGACGATCCTTGAACACCAAGGCATGTTCGCTGCGCCAGGTGCTGCGCGCCTCGGTCAGTTTGGCCAAGGCCTTGAGCTGCTCGTCGATACCGGCTGCAGGTGTCCATTCACCCAGGCCGTCGAGCCAATCGGAAACGTTGTCGTAGACCAGGCGGGCATGCGAGCGTACGTTGGCAGCGAAGAAACGGTAATCGCCCAGACTGCCGTCGGCATTCACATCCAATGTGCAGGCCAGCGCCGGACGGTCCTCGCCTTCTTTCAGCGAACACAGGTCATCGGCCAGCACTTCGGGCAGCATGGTGACGTTCTGCCCCGGCAGGTAGACGGTAAAAGCCCGAGTCTGCGCTTCCAGGTCGGCGGCATGCCCCTCTGCGACATAGGCGGTCGGATCGGCAATCGCCACGGTCAGGCGCCAACCACCGTCCTCGCGCGTTTCGACGTGCAGGGCATCGTCCATGTCGCGGGTCTTTTCGCTGTCGATGGTGAAGAAGGGCATTGCGCTGAGGTCCTCGCGTGTCAGCCCTTCCTCGAGCAGCGGCCAGTCGTCGCCGGCCTGCGGTGAGGCCTGCTCCAGCGCATGACGCGCCAGGGTGACCCGCCATGGCACTGCCGGATTGTCGGACTTGGCGATCAGCTCATCGATCTGCGTGAAGAAAGCGCGATCGTTGGGCTTGAGCGGGTGACGCACCAAGCGTGCGACCACCCAGTCGCCATCGCCGAAGCTTTGCTCGTCGAGGTTGTTCTTGACCCGCGCCTTGAGCGCATTCTTGATCGAGGGATGATCGGGAATCACGGCCAGACGGCCTTCACGCTTCTGAACGCGGGCGATGAAGCGGTCCAGGCCCGCTTCGAGCAGGGTCTCGGGCTCGACGGACTTTTTGTCGCCTTCCTCCTTGAGGACGGCCTCGACGCGATCGCCATGAAGTACCTGCTTCATGGCGGGGGGCGGCACGAAGTAGGACTCGCCATTGTCGGTTTCCAAGAAACCGAAACCGCGGTCGGTCGCCTTGATCACACCCTCGACGCGGGGCGTGTTCTCACGGATCTGTTGCTTGAGCTGCGAAAGCAGCGCGTTATTCTGCAGCATGGGGAGTCGGTACAATTGGCGGGAACAAGCAGTCACTATACGGATTCGGGCTGCCGCCGCCAATCGCCGCACGGCACCGAACGTTCAGACCAGCGCCATATCGAGCGCGAGCCGTCCGGATGATGTGGGAATCCGGGCGGCGCGTAGCTTCTCACTGGAGAGAAGGATGAGGCTGCCCATGAAGATCCGGACCCTGCTTTGGTCAATGACGCTTGCGATGTTGGCAATGCAGCAGACTGCCGACTGAACGGGCCCGGTATCGCCCCGCGCCGGCGCCATCGCAACCTTCGGGATGGCGACAATGCTGGCCGAAGGTTACAGCGGGGCGGATGCTTAATCGATCAGGCGCACAGTGGCGGCGGAAGCGATGGAGACGCTACGTTGCTTCTGGCCGGGATGCATATGTAAGGCCGTTATGCGTTACCCTTGCGATGCACAGACACCAGTAAAGATGCCGCGAATCAATCAGGATACTGCATGCAACCCCATCTGATCGTGACGGATCTCGACAATACTCTGCTCAGTGCCGAGCACACGCTCGATCCGCTGACCATCGAGACGTTTCGGCACCTGGCCGGTCAGGGGCATCATATTGCCTTGGCCTCGGGGCGCCATTACCGAGACATAGCTGCATTCCGTCATCGGCTAGGCGTCTCGGCCTATATTTTGAGCACCAACGGAGCGCATCTCTATGCCCCCGACGATACGTTGATCGCGGAGCAATGGGTACCGCATGACCTGGTTAGGGAATTGGTACGGCTGCCTCGCGGCAGCGATATCCGCTTGAACCTCTATACCGGCGACGGCTGGCTGATCGATGCGCCGGCCCCCGAGTTGTTGAAGTTGCACGCACATACCGGGTTTCGCTATGAAGTCGCCGATCTCGAAGCCCACGATGGCAGCGGTGTCGGCAAGGTGCTGTGCATTGGCGATCCCGAGGCACTGGCGGCCTTGGAAGCGAGCATCCAGGCCAGCCTCGGGACTCGGTTGCATGTCACCTACTCCATGGCGAATTCCCTGGAAATCATGGCCGAGGGTGTCAATAAGGGTGCCGCTCTCGAGCGTCTGCTGGCACGGCTCGACATCCCGGCATCGCGCTGCTTGGCGTTCGGCGACAATCTCAACGATGCTGAGATGCTGCAAGTGGCGGGTCATGGTTTCATCATGGCTCGGGCGCATCCTGATTTGCCGGCTCGCGTGCCCCAGGCCGAACGAATCGGTCATCACCACGACAGTGGTGTCGCGCGGCGCTTGCACGAGTTCTTTGCCCTAAACATAGCGGTGAACTGAGAAGCAAGCCATTCACATGACAGGGAGTGTCATTGTGACATCCAACGAACATGATCTTCACGACTTTCGTCGGCGCGTCTGGATCGTCGCAGGCGTTGCCACGGTCACTGTCTCGGCGCTGGCGGCCGTGTGGTTCGGCTATCGTATCCTGATGCTGATCTTCGCTGGCCTATTGCTCGCGCTGTTCTTTTCGATCCCCGCCAACTGGCTACAACGACACACGTTCCTTACTCACCGCTGGGCATTGGGAGTCGTGCTGGTCGTGCTGGCTGGGTTGGGCGTTGGGTTCGGCTTCAAGTTCGCCATGAGCCTCAATCAGGAATTCGCTCAACTGACTCAGGTCGTGCCCGGCTCGCTCGAAGCGCTCAAGGAACAACTGAGAACCTGGCCCCTCGGCTCGTATATCGTCGATGCCTTCGACCGGGCGCCGTCGCTCGAAAGTGCTATGCAGGATTGGTCATCGCGGGTGTCGTCGCTGTTCTCGACCACCTTCGGTGTGCTGCTCAACGTCGTGGTTATCGTCTTCATCGGTCTGTTTGCCGCCTTCGAGCCATCGATCTATCGCAAGGGACTGATGCGGCTAATCTATCCCTCGCAGCGGCCGCGCATTGCCGAATTGCTGGGTACGCTCAAGTACCGCATGTCCTGGTGGCTGATCGGACGGCTGTCGTCGATGACCGCGATCGGGGTGCTTTCCGGAGTGGGCTTGTGGGCACTGAACATTCCAATGGCGTTCACGCTCGGCCTGCTGGCGGCCATGCTGTCGTTCATCCCTTATCTGGGACCGGTGATGTCGGCCGTGCCAGCGCTGCTGGTGGCGTTTTCGCAGAGCCCCATCAGCATGCTGCATGTGGCCATACTCTATGTGGCGATCCAGTTCCTGGAGAGTTATGTCATCACGCCGCTCATCCAGCGCGAAGCGGTCAGCATCCCGCCGGCGCTGCTGTTGGCCGTGCAGGTCTGGCTGGGGCTGTTCGCCGGACTCATCGGCCTGCTGGTAGCAGAGCCGTTGATCGTACTGTGCATGGCCGTGGTGCAGAAGCTATACGTGGAAGATTGGGTCGAACGCAACCCGGCAGCGACCTCATCGGGTCCGTCCGACCCGTAGCCTTTGCGGTGGATATTCTAGGGACGATGTACGGTGATCACCTCGCAATCGGCGGCGTGGGAAACTTTGTGCGACACGCTGCCGACCACCAGCCCGGCGATGTCGCTCAGGCCACGACTGCCCATGATCACCGCATCTACGCCCAGCAGGCTGGCCTGCTCCAGTATCACGCGGGCCGGGTCGCCCTGCTGGATGCTGACATCGACATCGCTCACACCATGTTCCATGGCTTCCTGCCTGGCGCCCTCGGCGACCTTCTTGCCGGCACGCTCGACCGCGTCCTGGGGCGCATCCATCAGCACGGCGCCAGCTCCCCAGATAAGCCGGGTGTCGTAAGACAGAACTTCGGGAACATGCAGGATATGCACTCGGGCTCGATCCTGAACAGCTAGCTTGCAGGCCACGGCCAGGGCATGCCTGGCGTTTTCGGAGCCGTCGACGGGAACCAGCAGCGTCTGATACATGGTTGCCTCCACAGTAGCGAGGAAGGTAATGGCGTTCGCTTCCATCAGCGTAGCTTGCCTGGCATATGCAAACGCTGACCCCCATCAAACGAACGGTATCATTGACGTTCGTCCTCCGATGCGCTTTCCAGACGACGCAGACGTTGCCAAAGCTCGCTGCGCAGGTCGCCGATACGCGGGGCGCTTTCTTCGTCGAAGGGCAGGGGGCGCATCAGGCGCATGGCGCGCAGGCCGAGCCGGGCCGACAGCAGGCCCACACTCAGGCCTTGCCCGGCACGGGTCGATAACTTACCGGCCAGATTCATGGAAAACAGCTGCATGCTGGCGTCGGAAACCATTTCGCTGGTGCCGGCGAAGGCCATGTTGGCCAGGACGCTACGAAACAATTTGAGCCGGCTGGCATAGCCCAGTTCCAGTCCATAGAGCGCGGCGATACGGTCGAGCATCGCCAGGTTGCGCCAGGCCACTAGCATCATGTCGACCAGGGTCAGCGGGCTCACGGCGACCATGATGGCGGTATCGCCGGACATACGGGAAATCAGGCGACGGGCTTCGCGGTCACGCGGCGCCAGCAGGTGATGCGACAATAAGGCTTGGGTTTCGTTGCCGTCATGATGCATCTGGTGGGCTTGCAGGAAGGCCTGCCAGTGCGGGTCGTCGCGGTCGAGCTGCATCTGCTCGCGCAATCGTTCGGCCAAGCGGGAGGCCTCGTGGCCTGAGGCCGTATCGAGACCCGTCAGACGCTCGCGCAAGGCGGCGTGCCGGCGCAAACGGCGCAGCCGGAAGAGTTCGCGCAACAGCGCCGAGCCACCGAGCCCGAGGGCCAGCAGACCGAGCGCGCTCCACGCACCACTCAGCAGATCGCCACTCAGCGACGAGACATACAAGGCTTGGCCGGCCTCCACGGCACCGAGCGTAAGGCTTCCTCCCAGCAGGGCCAGCAGCCCCCAGCGGCGCTTGCGAGGGCGTGCCAGGCTACGGTCGAGGGCGACATCGGTCGTAGCGGGCAGCTCATCGTCCAGCGTTCGCGAGCTCGTGTCGACTGCGTAGGTTTCTGCCGGGCGCAGGTCGACCGTGCCGTCCAGGGAAGAAGAGTCCAGCGAAAAGCGCTGGCCCGGTTGCGGATCGCTCATTTCAGCTTGTCTCCGATCAGCCAGTCGATAGCGGCGTCCATGCGTATGTGGGGCAACCCCTCGCCGCGGGCCTCCCGTGTCAGGGGGCGGAAGGCGGTGAAGGCAAAGCCTTGGCGTGCCCAGAAGTCTGGGCGTGGCAGGCGCGTGGGCACTTCGCCGGGAAACACCAGCGTCTCTTCGCCGTCCAGCGTCACGCCGCGCAGGGCCGGTGTGCGCTTGCCCTGATGCTCCACTTCATGTGCCTGGGTGGCCCGGATCGAGGCCAGCGACAACGCCTTTACCGGGACATCGGCGAAGCGTAGATCCTTGATCGGCTCGGCCAGCAGGGCCTCGAGAAGAGCCACGAGGTGGGTGTGCTGCTCCGGTGTGACATGGTCGGCCTTGGTCGCTGCAATGGCCAGGCGGTCGATGCGTGGCGAAAACAGCCGGGACAGCAGGCTGCGCTTGCCGTAGTCGAAGCTGCGCATCAATGTAGCCAGGGCGCGCGACAGATCCTCGAAGCGCTCCGGGCCGGCGTTGAGCGCACCGAGCACGTCGACCAGCACGATTTGCCGGTCGAAGCGCTTGAAGTGTTCGCGGTAGAACGGCTTGACCACATGCTGCTGATAGTATGCGAAACGCTTGGCCAAGGTACGGTAGATGCTGTCTTCGGGCAGCGCCTCGAGACGTTGCCGGTCCGCATTCTCAAGCTCCAGCAGGGGAAAGAATTGCAGCACCGGTGCCCCATCCAGATCGCCGGGCAGCAGGAAGCGGCCCGGCTGTAAATCTGAAAAACCGGCATTGCGTGCGGCTTGCAGCGACGCGGCGTAGTGCCCGGCGATCTCGGCCAGTTCGGCCTCGTCGGCAGTGGCGGCCGGGTCCAAATGCTCGACCGTAGCCAGCCAGTCGCTCGCCAGGGCACGGCGTTGCGGTGACAGCGTTGCCTGCTGGCGCTGGCTCCAACTGAAGAAATCGTGCTCCAGCAGCGGTAGGTCGAGCAACCATTCGCCGGGATAATCGAACAGGTCCAGCGTCAGTGTGGCCGAGTCGCTGCCCAGCGTACCGAATAGCCCGTTGTTCTCGGGGCGGTAGCGGATATGCAGCCGTAACTCGCTGATGCCGCGTGTCGGCTCAGGCCACTGCGGCGGCTGCTGATTGAGCGACGCAACGGCTTGATCGTAGGGAAAGCGCGGTACCCCCAGGTCTTGCTGAGAGACACGCTGGGCGCCCAGCAGGCGTCCTTCACGGGCTGCCGGCAGCAGGGCGAGGCGCGCCTCGACACCGGCGTGGCGCAACTGATGCACCAAAGACGTCAAAAAGGCCGTCTTGCCGGCCCGCGACAGCCCGGTCACGGCCAGCCGAAGCTGCCGGTCACGGCTGCGCTCGATGAGATTGTTGAATTCGCGAGCCAGGCTCTGGCGCATGGGGTGTCCGTTTTCGATCGGGTTCAACTGTTTAATCTGGAGACGATGGGCGTCGCTGACAAGTCGCGAATCCCGTTCGTTGCGGCAAAGGCCGCAAACACGACGCCCCGCCGGGTTGACCGCGGCGGGGCGTCGTGGCGTGAAAGGCCGAAGCGTTATCCCGCGAAGGCCAAGTAGATGGCGATGACCAGAACGATCAGCACGATCCCGGACGGGATAGCCCCTTTCCATGGAGTCAGGTCGACTTGACCGCTGTCTTCATGCACCCAGGCGGTAGTGCGCGGGCGTACCTTGCCCAGAATCAGCATGAGCGCCACCAGCAGCACGAACACCAGCGCCACGAAGTGGAAGTTATGGATCACGTCGAGAACCGCCGTGAACGGCGGCACGAAGTAGACCAGGCCGATGACGATACAGCCACCGATCAGCGAGATCTTGGCGCCGATGGCGGGAACCCGCTTGGTCAGCAGACCGACCAGCACCACGGCCAGGATGGGGATGAAATACATCGCGTTCATCTTCTGCAGGTAGCCGAACAGGCTTTCCTGACCCGCCAGCAGCGGGGCGATGGTCATCGAGGCGAAGGCCAGGATCCAGCCGAAGATCTTGCCGGCACGCACCACGTGCTCCTCGCTGGCGTTCTTGTTGAACACTTCCTTATACAGGCCGAGGCTGAACAGGGTAGTGGTGCTGTTGAGTGCCGAGTTGAACGACGACAGGATCGCACCGACCATCACCGCTGCAAAGAAGCCGGTGAGATACGGCGGGAGCACGTTGAACACCAGGTGACCGTAGGCTTCGTCGGCGCGTACGTCCTGATCGGCATACAGGTAGAAGGCAATGATGCCGGGCAGTACCAGATAGAGCGGCCCAAGCAGCTTGAACAGGCCGGTGAGCAGCACACCCTTCTGGCCTTCTGCCAATGTCTTGGCGGCGAACGTGCGCTGGATGATTTGCTGGTTGGTGGTCCAGTAGAACAGGTTGATCAGGAATACGCCGGTGAACAGCGTAGCGAAGGGCACCTGCTGATCTTCGCCGCCGACCGAGTTCAGTTTCTCGGGCACGTTCTGCTTGAGCGTATCCCAGCCAGCCATTACACCGTTATCGCCACCCACTGCCTGCAAGCCGAAATAGACGATCACGAAGCCGCCAACCAGCAGGCCGACGCCGTTGAGCGTATCGGAGACGGCAACGGTACGCAGACCACCGAACAAGGCGTAGACCGAGCCGATCAGGCCGACTACCCAGACGGTCGACCACAGCAGTACGGTATCCGATTGGATACCGGTCAGGCCCTGCAGATCGAGCATGCCGGCGAGTCCCACTGCGCCGGAGTAGAGAATGATCGGCAGCAGGATGACCGCATAGGCGAGCAGGAAGATGATATTACAGATCAGCTGCGTGGTTTCATCGAAGCGGATTCGCAGCAGTTGCGGCACCGTGGCGATACCGCTGCGCAGAAAGCGCGGCAGGAAGAACAGGGCCAGGGCGACAAGGGCGATGACGGCGATGACTTCCCAGGCCATCACGCTCAGGCCGTCATTGAAGGCGGCACCGTTGAGGCCGACCATCTGTTCGGTAGACAGGTTGGTCATCAGCAACGAACCGGCAATCAAAGGGAAGGTCAGGCTGCGTCCGGCAAGGAAATAGCCGCGGGTACTGTTGTGATCGTCACGCCGGGTGACGAGCCAGGTGATCAATGCGACCAACCCGGTAAAGAACAAGAACGAGAATAGGGTGAGGGCATGCATAGAAGGCATCCTTGTATGGCTTGACTTGCCTGTGTCCGATCAGGGCAGTGCGAAACGTAACGCAGTGACAACGCCAACAGGGCTGCTCGAAATGATTCCGGGCAGCCCCTATTGGCGCTATTTTCTGCCGTGCGGCACCGTGTACAGACTCCGCTGCGTTTCACGGTGTAACACAGTATATAAGCATGAATCGATTCTTCCATGATCCGTTGTTCGACATACGGTCATGAATGTCAGGGTAACCCAAGCAGAAGAGCCGGCGCTATAACAAATCGTTACCGAAAACAGGACTTTAAATTAGTTAAAGTTGCATGGCTACGTTGGGTATCACTACGCTTAGAGAATAGAGGCATCGATAAAACGGGTTGTCACGTGACGGCTTCCTGGCGCATGGCCTGAGGTGAGGAGAAAAAAATGACACTACGCGTAACGCGCAGGCAGTTCTTCAAGCTGGGAGCTGCCGGCATGGCCACATCGAGCATGGCCATGATGGGGTTCGCACCGGAGCCGGCCGTAGCTTCAGTGCGCCATTTCAAGCTGACCGGCGCCAAGATCACCCGCAACAACTGCACCTACTGCTCGGTGGGGTGTGGCCTGCTGCTTTACAGTCGGGGTGACGAGAGCATCAATAACATCGACGATATCTATCACGTCGAAGGCGATCCGGACCATCCGGTCAGTCGCGGTTCTCTGTGCCCCAAGGGGGCTGGCGTGCTCGACTTCATTAAGAGTCGTTCACGCTTGTCGCACCCCATGGTGCGCGAGCCCGGCAGCAACGAGTGGAAGCGGATCAGCTGGGACGAGGCGCTGGACCGCATCGCCCGGCGTATGAAGGATGACCGCGATGCCAACTTCGTCAGCGAGGACGAGAACGGCAATACGGTCAATCATTGGCTGACCGCCGGTTTCCTGGCGGCATCGGCGTCATCCAACGAAACCGGCTACCTGACCCACAAGGTGGTACGTAGCCTCGGCATGCTGGCTTTCGACAACCAGGCGCGCGTCTGACACGGACCGACGGTGGCAGGTCTTGCCCCAACATTCGGTCGCGGTGCCATGACCAATCACTGGGTCGATATCCGCAATGCTGATCTGATTCTCTCCATGGGTGGCAACTCGGCAGAGGCGCATCCCGTGGGCTTCCGCTGGGTCATGGAGGCCAAGTATCGCAACAATGCACGGTTGATCTCGGTCGATCCACGCGTCACCCGGACGGGAGCGGTCGCCGACTTCACGGCGGAAATTCGCACCGGCACGGACATCATGTTCCTGGGCGGGCTGATCAGCTACTTGATCGAGACTGATCAGATCCATCACGAGTACGTACGTAACTACACTGACGCCGCACTGATCGTACGCGAGGAGTTCGGATTCGAAGATGGGCTGTTCACCGGCTTCGAACCGACGACCGGGGAGTACGACAAGGACACTTGGCAGTACGAGCTCAACGAACAGGGGCACGCACGGCGCGACGAGACGCTGCAGCACCCGCGTTGCGTATTCCAACTGATGCGCAAGCATTACAGTCGCTACACCCTGGATATGGTGGAAAGCGTCTGCGGCACGCCACGTCACAAGATCCAGCGTGTCTGGGACATGGTCGCCGAGACGGCGACTACCGGCCAGACCATGACCATCCTGTATGCGCTGGGGTGGACACAGCACTCGATTGGCTCGCAGATCATCCGTACGGCGGCCATGGTGCAGTTGCTGCTTGGCAACATGGGCATGGTCGGGGGCGGGGTCAACGCACTGCGTGGGCATTCCAACATTCAGGGCCTGACCGATCTGGGGCTGCTTTCCAACCTGTTGCCGGGATACATGAGCCTGGCCCAGGCCGAGGAACAGAGCTACCAGGATTATATCGAGAAGCGTACGCGCGAGCCGCTGCTGCCCGACGAGGTGTCCTACTGGCACCATTACGAGCGCTTCCATGTCAGCCTGATGAAAGCGTGGTTCGGCGATGCCGCCACCGAGGCCAACAACTGGTGTTATGACTGGCTGCCCAAGCTCAGCGAGCCGCTCTACGATGTGCTGCATGCCTTCCATCGCATGAGCAACGGCGAGATCAATGGTTATTTCTGTCAGGGCTTCAATCCGTTGGCGTCGTTCCCCCATAAAGCCAAGGTCACTCGGGCACTCTCGAATCTGAAGTACCTGGTGGTCATGGACCCGCTGGCGACGGAAACCGCCGAGTTCTGGAAAAATCATGGAGAATACAACCCGGTCAATCCCGAGGAGATCCAGACCGAGGTGTTCCGCCTGCCGACGACCTGCTTTGCCGAGGAGGATGGCTCCATCGTCAACAGTGCCCGCTGGCTTCAGTGGCACTGGGCCGCCGCGCCACCGCCGGGCGAGGCGCGTCCCGATCTGGAAATCATGGCGGGATTGTTCCATCGCCTGCAGGCCATGTACCGCGAGGAAGGCGGCGCTTTTCCCGACCCCATTCTCAACCTGACTTGGCCTTACCGTCAGCCGGATGTACCGGGCGCGTCGGAACTGGCGCGCGAGTATAACGGTTGGGCGCTTCGTGACGTCCATGACGACAACGGCAACCTGCTATGCCGCGCCGGTGAGCAATTGCCGGATTTCGGCGCCTTGAGAAACGACGGCAGTACCTCCTGCGGTTGCTGGATATTCTCGGGATCGTGGACCGAAGAAGGCAACCAGATGGCGCGGCGCGACAACTCCGACCCCTACGGCATCGGCATGACGCTGGGCTGGGCTTGGGCGTGGCCGGTCAATCGGCGCATTCTCTACAACCGCGCCTCGGCGCGTCCCGACGGCACCCCATGGACCCGCGAGAAAGCGCTGGTCTGGTGGAATGGAGCCCGTTGGGTCGGTGCCGATATTCCCGATTTCCCCAAGCAGTCACCGCCGTCTGCCGGGCTGGGGCCGTTCATCATGAACCAGACCGGACGCGGACAGCTGTTCGCCAGGGATCGCATGGCCGAGGGACCGTTCCCCGAACACTACGAGCCGTTCGAGTCGCCGATCGGCATGAACCCGCTGCATCCCGACAACCCGCTGGCCAAGAACAATCCGGCCGCCCGGGTGTTCGAGGAAGACCGGGAGAATTTCGGCACGTTCGAGGAGTTCCCGCACGCGGCGACGACCTATCGCCTCACCGAGCACTTCCACTTCTGGACTACGCATGCCTTGCTCAATGCGATCATGCAGCCCGAGAAGTTCGTCGAGATCGGTACGGCGTTGGCCGAGGAGCTGGGTATCGAGCGCGGCGACCGGGTGCGAGTCATCTCCAAGCGCGGCCATGTCGATGCGGTGGCGGTGGTCACCAAGCGTATCCGGGCCCTGCAAGTGGCCGGCAAGACGGTCCATCAGGTGGGAATTCCTTTGCACTGGGGCTTCAAGGGCGTCGCCAAGAAAGCGCACCTCACCAACGAGCTGACGCCTTTCGTCGGCGACGCCAATACCCAGACGCCGGAATTCAAATCGTTCCTGGTGCGGGTCGAGAAGCTCTAAGGAGGCGCTATGCGAGGCGATCAGATCAATCTGCAAAACATCGTGGCGCGTTCGGCATCGACGGCGCCATCCCCACAGGTGCGCGACGGTGGCGTCGAGGAGGTCACCAAGCTCATCGACGTGTCGCGCTGCATCGGTTGCAAGGCGTGCCAGGTGGCGTGTTCGGAGTGGAACGATCTGCGTGACGACGTCGGCGAGTGTGTTGGCGTCTACGACAATCCGCTCGACCTGACGCCCAACACGTGGGAGGTGATGCGCTTCAACGAGTATGAGGACGAGCAGGGCAACCTGGAGTGGTTGATCCGCAAGGACAACTGCATGCACTGTGAGGAGCCGGGCTGCCTGGAGGCCTGCCCGGCACCGGGTGCCATCGTCAAGTACGCCAACGGCATCGTCGACTTCAACTCCGAGCATTGCATCGGTTGCGGCTATTGCGTCGCGGGGTGTCCCTTCGACATTCCGCGCATCTCGGAGAAGGATGAGAAGGCCTACAAGTGCACGCTGTGCTCCGACCGGGTCTTTCACGGCCTGGAGCCGGCCTGCGTCAAGTCATGTCCGACCGGCTCGATCATGTTCGGCACGCGTGAGGACATGCATGAACTCGCCGCAGCGCGCACCAGCTTCCTCAAGGGGCGCGGTTTCCAGAACGCAGGGATCTACGATCCTGCCGGGGTGGGCGGTACGCATGTCATCTACGTGCTGCAGCATGCCGACAAGCCCGAGATCTACGGGAACCTGCCGGAGGATCCGCGCATCAGTCCGATGGTCGATGCCTGGAAGGGCGTGACCAAACCGCTGATGTCGGCAGCCGTTGGTCTCGCAGCCCTGACCGGTTTCTTCCACTACGCCACCAAGGGGCCCAAGGAAGTACCGGAGGAAGAGGTGGAAGAGGTGGAGAACGACGAGGCCAGAGAGGAGGCGCGTAAATGAGTCACTCCAACCGTGAACGGGATATCGTTCGTTACCGCTGGTGGACCCGCCTCAATCACTGGACCGTGGCGATCAGCTTCGTGCTGCTGGTGCTGAGCGGGCTGGCGCTGTTCCACCCGTTCTTCTGGTCGCTGACCGGGCTGTTCGGTGGGCCGATCATGACGCGTGCCTGGCACCCTTTCATCGGGGTGTTCATGACCCTTTTCTTTGTGCTGCTGGCAATTCCACTGTTCAAGGAAAGTCTGCTCAAGCGCTACGACATTCAGTGGCTCAAGCAGATCAACGACGTGCTCAGCAACCGCGATGAAAAGTTGCCTCCGGTCGGCAAGAACAATGCCGGCCAGAAGCTCGTCTATTGGATCATGGTGGGGTGCGTGCCGGTGCTGCTGGTGACGGGCATCATTATCTGGCGACCCTATTTCGCCGATGCCATGCCCATCTGGTTGTTGCGCTTTGCTGTAATGGTGCATGCCTATACGGCATTCCTGGCCATCATTACGCTGATCATCCATATCTACTCGGGGATATGGGTCAAAGGCTCCATCCAGGCGATGGTCCGCGGCCGGGTCAGCAAGGCGTGGGCCAAGCATCATCACAGCCTGTGGTATGACGAAGTGATGAAAGAGCGCAAACAGCAATCGGCGGCCAAGGATGACTCATCCGCCCGCCCGCAGTAATTGCCATAGGATGATGACGTGAATCATGCATTCGGTAGTGCTCCGGAGGGGGTCATGGACCCTCCGGCAGTCATACTCCCCGCAAACGATGTGTTTGCCATCCGGTCTCAGCGTCTGCACGCTTTGTCCGGGCGGGTGGAAGCGCTAAGCGAGTTTCTTGCCTTCATGGGGCAGGTCGCTCAGGCCCAGCAGGCCGCTCTCGAACGGGGAGCGCCCTCATGGTTGCCCGAGCCCGAGGCGTTCACCCTGGCGCTGGAACATGGCATGCCACCGTTGAGCGTCGATGCATTGCGTCGGGATGTCGATATACGCAGCGAACTGATGGCGTTTCTGGACGCCTTGGACCTGCATGTCGGCGAAGCTCAACGCCCGTTGGTCGAGCAGTTGCGGCACATGCCCGAGGAAGAGCGCAAGGGGTTGGTCGAAGCGCTGCTCGACGGCCAGCCTGGCCCCGAAGAGAGCCGAGGGGCCATGCCGCTGCTTGCAGCGGCACTGCAAGTGGCTTGGGTACGCCTGGTCCGCTGTCTACCCGATGCGCCGAAGCGACCCTCGGACGAGACACGAACCATTTGTCCCAGCTGCGGCGCCCCCCCGGTGGCGAGTGTCGTCCAGAACGATGCGGCGTACCGCGGTGCGCGCTACCTACAATGCGGGCTGTGTGCCACGCAATGGTATCTGGAACGAGCGAGGTGCAGTGTCTGTGAGCATACCGGCAAGTTAAAGTACCTTAGTCTGCAGGATGACGACGGCAACCCATGGTTGCCCGTCCAGGCCGAAACCTGCGGGGATTGCCATAGCTACCTGAAGATCATGCCTCGTGAGCTGGATGACGGTCTCGACGCGATAGCCGATGACTTGGCCAGCCTGGCGCTGGATCTGTCGCTGAACGAGGAAGGCGCGTTTCGGCGCAGCGGCTATAATCCGTTGCTCATCGTCGGGGAGTGAGACCCCGGCGTGGACGGCAGGCGGTCGGACATGCTATGCCATAGGGCTTGATCGGGCTGAACGCGACAGCCCATGACGAAGCTCATTGGTATGGATCTGAACCTACAATGGACGTTAGACGCCACTTGCCTGCCGTCGATGTATTGATGGCCGCCTCCCCTTTGCAGGAGTCGCTGCACCGCCATGGCCACTCGCTGGTAAAGCGTGCCGTGCGTGACACCTTGGACGACGAACGTCGACGGCTGCTGGAGCGGCCGTCCGATGCCGATATGGAGCCTCCCGCCCTCGATGACCTGGCGCAACGCTGCGCACTGCGGCTCGACACCTTGATCCAACCCAACAGCCGTGCCGTCTTCAACCTGACCGGTACGGTCATTCATACCAACCTGGGGCGTTCGCCATTGCCCGAACCGGCCATCGAGGCCATGGCCGAGGCGGCGCGCCACCCCGTGGCGCTGGAGTACGACCTGGAAAGTGGCGGTCGCGGCGATCGCGATACGTTGGTCGAATCGCTTCTCTGCGAGCTGACCGGCGCCGAGGCTGCCACCGTGGTCAACAACAATGCCGGTGCCGTGGTGCTGGCCCTGGGGGCTCTGGGGGCAGGTCGTGAAGCGATCATTTCGCGGGGCGAGCTGATCGAGATCGGTGGCGCCTTTCGCATGCCGGACATCATGCAGGCGGCAGGCTGCCGCCTGCATGAGGTAGGGGCCACCAACCGGACCCACGCCCGCGACTTCGAGGCAGCACTGAACGAAGAGACGGGGCTGATCGTCAAGGCGCATACCTCCAACTACGCCATCAGCGGCTTTACCAAGAGCGTGCCCGAGCGCGAACTGGCCGAGATCGCCCATCGCCATGGGGTGCCAATGATGGTCGACCTGGGCAGTGGCGCGCTGACCGACCTGGCGGCCCTGGGTCTGCCTTACGAAGCCTTGCCGCGCGACACCATCGCCGCCGGGGCAGATATCGTCACCTTCAGTGGCGACAAGTTACTGGGTGGACCGCAGGCCGGCATCATCGTCGGCAAGCGCGAGATGGTCGAGCGAATCAAGCGCCACCCATTGAAGCGCGCGCTGCGCCTCGACAAGCTGATGTTGGCAGCACTCGAAGCGACACTGCGCATCTACCGTGACAGCGATGCACCCGCTCGCGACATTCCCACGCTGGCACTGCTGACCCGACCGGAAGCCGACATCGCGGCGACCGGCGAACGACTATTGCCCGCCGTTCGGTCCCTGCTCGATGATGTCGAGGTCGCGTTGCAGGATTGCATGAGCCAGCTCGGCAGTGGCTCGTTGCCCGTCGATCGACTGCCCAGCCGTGCTCTGGTCTGGCGACCGAAAGCCCCCGATCGCCACGGGCGTGAACGTGCGCTGCGTCGTCTCGAAGCGGCTTTCCGACGTTTGCCCCGGCCGGTGATCGGGCGCCTGCGTGACGGTGCGCTGCACCTCGATCTGCGTTGCCTGGTGGGAAAGGCACAGGAGCAACGCTTTCTGGACCAGCTCGAGGCCTTGAGGATGAATTACGCACGAAGCCAGGCCGAGGAGGCTTCATGATCGTCGGCACGGCAGGCCATGTCGATCATGGCAAGACGGCGTTGATCCAGCATTTGACCGGCATCGACACGGATCGTCTCAAGGAGGAGAAGGCGCGCGGCCTGACCATCGAGGCGGGCTTCGCCTATCCCGAGGTCGAGCCGGACATGGAACTCGGTTTCATCGACGTGCCCGGACACGAGAAGTTCATCCATAACATGATGGCCGGTAGCGCAGGCATCGACAGCGTGCTGCTGGTCGTGGCGGCTGACGATGGCATGATGCCGCAGACCATCGAACACGTACAGATTCTGTCCCTGCTCGGGCTGTCGCAGGGGCGGGTGGCGTTGAGCAAGTGCGATCTGGTCGATGAGGCGCGCCTCGACCGGGTCGAGACGCAGATCCGGCAGTTGCTGAGCGCCACACCGCTGGCCGGGGCGCCGGTCTATCGGGTTTCGAGTCACACGGGGGAAGGCATCGGCGCGCTACGTGATTCGTTGTGGACCGAAGCGGCCAATCGTCGCGAGGCGCCGGTCTGGGGCGCATTCCGCCTGACGGTGGACCGGGTCTTCACCAAGACCGGTGCGGGACTGGTCGTGACCGGGACGGCGGTTAGCGGGACCGTACGGCAGGGCGACATGGTACGCCTGGAGCCGTCGGGCATCCGCGCCAGGGTACGTAGCCTGCGCCGCCAGCACCGCGAGAGCGAGCAGGCCCGCCAGGGGGACCGGGTGGCCCTCAACCTGTCGGGGAGCGGGGTGGAGCGCGACGCGATTGCGCGTGGCGGCTGGGTGGTCGCCGAGGCGCTGGAGACACCACCGCTGCAGCGTATCGATGCCGATCTCACCCTACTGGACAGTGTGACGGCCCTCAAGCACTGGACGCCAGTGCATATTCATCTGGGCGTAGCGCGACTGACCGGACGCATCTCCTTACTGGAAGGACAACGCCTCGAGCCCGGTGGGCGCATGCTCGGCCAGATCGTTCTCGATCGTCCCGTACACGCCTGTCTGGGGGATCGCTTCGTGATTCGTGATCATGGTGGCCGGATGACACTGGGCGGTGGCACGGTACTCGATGGCGATCCACCGCGACGTGGCCAGCGTGCGCCCAAGCGGCTCGCCTGGCTGACCTCGCTGGCTGAATGCGCCGCTGGGGGAAGCCCCTACGACATCGACCGGCCACTCGATACCGGTTTGACGCTATGGCCCGACGGGCTGGACCTGGACAAGCTGGCTCGCAATATCAATAGCGGCCAGCAGCACTTGGCGGCACGAGTCGAAGCCCTGGGTGGGCAGGTCATTACTGCGCAGGGGCAGGCCTGGGCATTTTCTCGCCAAGGGCTGGACGCGGTGAAGACGAGAACGCTCGAGATCCTGCAGCACAACCACGCCAACGAACCTTCCATGCTGGGGACGGAACGGGAGCGCCTGCGTCGACAAGTCATGCCCGGCCTGCCCGGGGCATTCTTTCGTCCTTTGCTGAATGCCATGATCGAGACCGGCGACATCGAGCGGCACGGCCCGTTCCTGGCATTGCCCGGCCACCAAGTGGCACTGGACGAGGCTGACGAACGGCTCTGGCGCCAGGTACAGCCCTTGATTGCCGCCACGCCGTTCGAACCGCCCCGTGTTCGCGATATGGCGGCCACGCAGGGGCTGGACGAGCAGGCGATTCGTCAGGCGCTCATGGCATGCGCGCGCCTCGGTCGGCTATATCAGGTACGCAAGGACCATTTCTTCGAGGCGTCGGCGGTCGAGCGTATGGCGCATATCGTTGCAATGCTGAATGCCGAGCATGGCGCCGCCCGTGCCGCGGATTTTCGCGACCGTATCGGCACGGGGCGCAAACTCGCCATACAAATCCTTGAATTCTTTGATAGACTCGGGTTCACTCGACGTGTGCGTGACGACCACGTGGTGCGTCGACATGACATGTTCGAGTAGCACGACACAGCGATCCAAGGAAGAGGATCGACCCCCGGTGGGGCGGCCAGGCTTCAAACCTGGTAGGGGCTGCCAGCGGTCCCTGGTGGGTTCGACTCCCACGCTCTTCCGCCAACCCGCCTCGTTGCTGGCTTCGCTGTGTAACCGCATTTGCTGTGCAGCTCCTTTCAAAGAGACCGGGATTTCTCGGGGATACTCTGGTAGCACGCCGCACCCACGCTACGGACAGCTCGTCCCAACGGGTAGTATGCCTAGGCGTTGGGTGTTGGCATCTGGATTGCCAGGCGCTGTCTTTCTTCGCCTTGCCGATGCTGAGCATATCCCGGCCATGCTCCCGGTTGTTCTGCCCACGATCGCCATCAGCCGCTCGTTACGCTGTCCTGCAGGGCAGCTGCTTTTTGGCGATATTCTAAAAGCAAACGAAGTTGTTCAATGGCTACGGGTAAGTGGCCGTCGATGGAAGAATCCTGGCGCATAGCGGTAGGGCCGCTTATCGAGTGGTCGTTATAGATCCTGACCATCTCGTCAGCGGTAGGGGGCTCGTCTCGTTGGGCAAAGATGGGATGCTCAAGTAGCTTGGTTTGAGCATCCTTAATGATGGCATCCACCGTCGTCATGATTTCGGGCGATAGTTGGTCTATCAAACTGGCTTTCTCGATCTCCCTTAGCAATGCTATAGCGTCAGCGCCTCTTCCGTCTCGTGTATCGAAAAGGTCGCTGTAGCCACCGGATTCACGCTTCACGAGCCGAAGGGCAATGCGATAGAGGGCGAGCCTGCTTCCATCGAGACTTGAAAGCATAAGCTCGGCATCCTTGGTCAAGTTTCTGAGCTTGATCTCGCTTCCAAAAAGGGTGAACTGCTCGATCCGATCCCACACTCGAGCTATGCCTGCCAAGCCAAGCCCCAGTGTAAGCATGCTGACGAATGGCCCACCCTCCATGCGTCCCGACAGGAAGAACCAGAAAGCTAGGACGATTACCGTCAGCGAGACAACAGCTGTGACCCAACGTGATGCCACATTTCGATGCTCTGATGGATGATCCGCCGCCACCTTTGCGAGGCGCCGTTTCATCGCTTGAATGTCATTTCGTTCAAGCGGGTCTGTACCGTCTGGCCGCTCTCCCAGCTATTGGCACCCTGTGCGACCTGAGGCGTGGGTATGTTTTCACGGTTACGACGCTTGCGAGGCGTCGACACGCCAAGCCTGCGATCGCGAGCGTCGACCATGGCCTGGTTGGCCTGACCGTCATCGGTGAAGCCCATCATCAACTGCGGGATACCGTAGGGGAAATCGTCCCGGTCATATTGCCAGGTGTGGAATGTCTTGCCATACGTCGTCACCAGATCTTCGAAGTAGGCATGCTCAGCAATGTCAGGTATGCCGGGGGCCACCAGCAATCCGGATTTCACTTCGTAATGATGGCTGTGCCATAGCCTTTTCTCTTCCGCCGGCAACTGGCGAAAACGCGCCTCGCTGATGATGTATTCGATGCCGATCAGGCGTGCATCCGGAGCGTTGGAGTCGAAGATCACGCACTGATGCAGATCATGCTGAAGGTGAATACAGAAATGCGTCGCTTCGACCTGACGCCCCATCTCATCGGCATACATATGAAACCCATTGAGATAGGTGCTCATGGCTTCCAGAGGTATCTTTCTCTGCATGGCCCCTGAGGCCACATCAAGGGCTCGGTGCTTGAGCGGATGACCGCGGCCTACACGGGCCGTGGTGGCCGCCTTTCGACCGAGAAGAATGCCTGCGGCGGTGATCGCCCCTGCTGCAATGCCAATTCCCAGGGCACCGATACTTCCTTTGCTGGAGCAGTGGGGACAAGAAGTGCCATGACGATCCTGCATACTATTCATCCTTGAGTCGCGTACTCGGAAGTGGGGCAACGCTCAACGAACAGCCAAGCACCACTTGCCCTATTCGCTAATGGCTCAGACGCCGACTGAATTGAGACGGGCAGCCTCGTTGGCGGCATCGTCTGAGCTATCGAAGCGTGCAATGGCGACATCTTCGCCTGGGTCGCGTGTGTCTACGACCCACCACTCCGGAGACTGATCGGTTGTATGCTCGTTGCGGGGAGCCGGTTTTACCAAATAAACATCCATGCCGTGTTCTACTCCTTGGCTGTGCATGTAAGCCAGTGTAGAACACGGCATGCCGACTCAGTACAAGCGAAAGGCTTGTCGACCTTGTTGGCTCTGGATAAAGCAATGCCGCCCGGTTCTCCGGACGGCATCGTGTCGAGAGGGGATGTCTGTAGCCTCAGTGCCGACGTGGATCGTGATTGTTGGTATGTTCGCGATCGTTGCGTTCGTTGAGGCTGTTCCAAGCCTGTTCACCCTTGCGCTTGGCCTTCTGGCGGTTTTCGGACTTTCTGAGCCACCAAGCGGCACCTGCTGCAAATAAGCCTTTCATGGCAACCTCCTTGCTGCGTCGGATACGTGTCATTCGGTATGGACGCCTGAGGCCGTTAGGTCAAGGGAAGCGAAGCGCTGGAGAGGCCATCATTTGGCGCTATATGCCTGCGCCGGCTTGTGCCAGAGGCGGTCGGTCGCCTTTAGCCAGTCCCCGCAGTGGGTACCAGCGCCAGCCCAGTCTTGGTTCATGCGGCTGATGAAGAGGGCGTCTCCCTTGTTGATGCATGGCAACAGACGGTCACGAAGCTCTCCGGACTCGCTATCGGTCTGGATCAGCCAGAGTGAATCCATGACATGTATGTGAGGAAAGGATTCCAAGCATTCGTAGAAAGCGTTGTATTCCTGAGGAAAGTTCAGATTGTAGGCAATAGAGTAAATGGCCATAGAGATTCCCGCTGCATCTGTTGTTGTGTAAGCGTGGCGTGTCGATGCTTTCAGCGTAGCAAGGCTTTCTGCGAATCGGCGAGAGGAAACTAACCTGCGTTAAAGATGAGAAAAGTCACCCTTGGCGGTGTGCTTCATAAGGAAAGGCTTGGGCTAATCCAATGAATTAGGCCCGGCCATCGCTGGCCGGGCCGTGCAGCAACTAGGTACTGCAATACGGTAAGCTCTGTTGGGATCCCTGGCTTGGGTGGCATCCTGCCTTTGTCGCCTGCATTCCCGAGTGTCGGTCATCCTGACCGCGCACAACCTTGAACTGGCAGCCTTTCCTTGGCCGCTGCTCACCGTGCTTTTTACTCTAGCCGGTTCCGTTTCGTTTCGTCAAGGCAGGTTCTTCATAAAATTCAATTGATTAACTTGGGTTAGGGTGAGGTCCGCCATCAGGCGGGAGTCAAGCGCTTCTCGAAAAGCGCCAGGCCCGCGGTGTCCTTCAGCGTCACCGTCAGCTCGCGCGATTCGGCGTCGAGGTCGACCTGGCCGAAGAACTGATAGCCCGCCGATGGCGGGAGGTTGGCCTGGCCCGGTGGCGGCGCCTTGGTGAAGACTGCCTCGGGGCCGAAGGTGGCATCCAGTTCACCGGGGCCGAACGTGCCCGCATTGAGCGGTCCGCTGACGAATTCCCAGAACGGGGTGAAATTCTGGAAGCTGGCCCGCTCCGGGGAGTAGTGATGGGCTGCCGTGTAATGTACGTCGGCGGTCAACCAGACGACGTTCTGCACATTGGCCTGGTGCAGGGCCTCCAGCAACCGGGCGATTTCCTGCTCTCGCCCCAAGGGGCGCCCGGGGTCGGCGTTGGCCACTGCCTCGTAACGTTCGCCATCCTTGACCACCAGCCCGAGCGGCATGTCGGCGGCGACGATTTTCCATGTCGCTTGCGATCGGCGCAGCCCATCGAGAAGCCACTGCAACTGCGCATCGCCGAGAATGGCAGTACTGTCATCCGACACACTTTGGCGATTGGTGGAGTTGCCCCCGCGATAACTGCGCATGTCGAGACGGAAGATTTCCAGGTCGGGGCCATAGGTGAATCGACGATACATACGCTCGGGGGCGTCGGGCGTCTGCCGCACCGGCATGTACTCCATGAAGGCGTGTCGTGCACGGGCATTGAGTAGCGAGACGTTCTTTTCCGTGTAGCGCGGGTCGTCGAGTATTTCTCCGGGGTACCAGTTGTTCACCGTCTCGTGATCGTCCCACTGGGCAAACATGGGTACCTCGGCATTGAAACGCCGCAGATTTTCATCGAGCAGGTTATAGCTATATTGTCCACGGTACTCATCCAGCGTCTCGGCCACCTTGGCCTTGGCCGGCGTGACAATGTTTTTCCACGTCGCCTCATCCTCGAGGGCGACACGTTCCTCAAGGGGGCCGTCGGCGTAGATGGTATCTCCGGAGTGGATGAAGAAATCGGGCTTAACCTGACGCATCGTCTCGTAGATTCGCATCCCGCCCAGGTCGGGATTGATGCCCCAGCCCTGGCCTACGGTATCCCCCGACCACACGAAGCGCACGTTGCGTGACTGGGAGGGTGGCAGGCGTAGCTGGCCCACCACTGGTTCGCTCAAGGCTTGCTCGTCTCCCAAGGCGGCATAGCGCACGCGGTAATGCAGTGCCTCCAGGTCACCCAGGCCAGTGACGTCGAGCTTGGTCGTGTAGTCGTTGACCGGCATGGCCGTAGGGCCAACCAGGCGACGGGCATTGCGAAACTCAGGATTGTCGGCGAGTTCGAGCATCATCCGTGCAGGCCGGTCGCTACGACTCCAGAGCATGGCACGCCCCGGCAGCACGTCGCCGCTCATGACGCCGTGCGTTAGGGCTGGTCGACGGGTTTCCGCAACCACGATAGCGGGTGCACCAAACAGGCCGATAGTGCCGAGAGTCGCTCCGGCATACAGGCTTTGTGATAAAAAACGGCGGCGGGACAGGGACATGGCTTTCTCCTTGGACGCTATGCCACCCGGTGGCAGCTTGGGGAAACACCCTGCCTAACATTTGTGACAATGCCCTGACGTTAACGTGAAAGGCTCGCGGCCGGAGCCGTCGTTACCTACGCTCAGGTTATCGGTTTGCGATCGCTGGGAGCGAGAGACCCATGAACGAGACGGTGGCCCAGACGGTACTCCAGTTCTGGTTCGAGGCGCTCGAACCGCGGCAATGGTTCGCCAAGGATGAGGCGCTCGATGCCGAGATCTCCGAGCGCTTTTCTTCCGTGCTGCAGGCTGCAATTGCCGGTGAACTCTGGACATGGCGGCGCTCACCGCAAGGCCGGCTGGCCGAGATCCTAGTGCTCGACCAATTCTCGCGTAACATTCATCGCGGCAAGATCGCTGCCTTTGCCCAGGACCCGCAGGCGTTGGTGTTGGCACAGGAAGCCGTAGTGGCTGGGGCTGATCGTCACCTCGAGATACGCCAGCGGGCATTTCTCTACATGCCTTATATGCACAGCGAGTCACTGCTGATTCATGAGGAAGCGCTTCGGCTGTTCGACCAGCCCGGGCTCGAGGACAACCTGGACTTCGAGCATCGACACCGGGCGATACTCGAGCGTTTCGGGCGTTATCCCCACCGCAACGCGCTGCTTGGACGCCCGTCGACGCCCGAGGAGCAGGCCTTTCTCGAACAGCCGGGATCCTCGTTCTAGATAGAGACGGCGGCAAAAAAGCACGCGACGTATTTGCGTCTCGCTCGTCAGGCTGACTACTTTGAGGCTGGTATAGCAAAAAAGAACGTTGCCAAATTGCCGGCAAGGGAGCCGACGTGGTTGGCCACCACGTCCATGCCGGTGTGGCCTTACGAGGCGGCGGGTGGGCCGACACAAGCAAACGAGGAGTGTTTGAACATGGCGAATAATCCCCATACGAATCCGAACAGCGACGGTCCCCACGATCAGGATTTCAAGACGACCGAGAACAGCAAGTCGGAGAATCTCGAGAAGTATCGCAGCGATGCCGAAGGACACGACTTGCGGACCAATCAGGGGATTCGCATCTCCGATAACCACAATTCGCTGAAGGCCGGCGAGCGTGGGCCCACCCTGATGGAAGACTTCATCTTCCGCGAAAAGCTCAATCACTTCGACAACGAGCGCATTCCCGAGCGTATCGTCCACGCGCGTGGTGCCGCGGCACATGGCTATTTCCAACCCTATTCGGAAGCCGCCAAGTATTCCAAGGCCGGACTGTTCCAGGATCCCAATAAGAAGACACCCGTATTCGTGCGCTTCTCGACGGTCCAGGGCGCGCGCGGTTCCAACGATACCGTGCGCGACGTGCGCGGCTTTGCCACCAAGTTCTATACCGACGAGGGCAACTGGGATCTGGTCGGCAACGACATGCCGGTGTTCTTCATCCAGGACGCCATCAAGTTTCCCGACTTCGTGCACGCCGTGAAACCCGAGCCGCACAACGAGATTCCCCAGGGTCAGTCTGCCCATGACACGTTCTGGGATTTCGTGTCGCTGATGCCGGAGTCCACCCACATGGTGCTGTGGACCATGTCGGATCGCGCCTTTCCACGCCACTATCGCAACATGGAAGGCTTTGGGGTGCACACGTTCCGCCTGATCGACAAGCAGGGCAAGGCGCGCTTCGCCAAGTTCCACTGGAAGCCTTTGGCCGGCACCTGCTCGCTGATCTGGGACGAGGCGCAGAAGCTGTGGGGCCGCGATCCGGATTTCAATCGCCGTAACATGTGGGAAGATATCGAGAACGGCAATTTCCTGGAATTTGAGTTCGGGGTGCAAATCGTCGAGGAAGAGGACGAGCACAAGTTCGACTTCGACTTGCTCGATCCGACCAAGATCATCCCCGAGGAGCAGGTACCGGTCATTCCCATCGGCAAGATGGTGCTCAACCGTAATCCGGATAACTATTTCGCCGAGACCGAGCAGGTCGCCTATAACCCGGCCAATATCGTTCCGGGGATCGACTTCACCAACGATCCGCTCATGCAGGGTCGCCTGTTTTCCTATCTCGATACCCAGATGCTGCGCCTGGGTGGGCCGAATTTCCACGAGATTCCCATCAATCAGCCGGTGGCCCCGTTCCACAACAATCAGCGCGATTCCATGCATCGTCAGACGATCAACAAGGGCCAGGCTTCCTACGAGCCCAACTCGATCGATGGCGGCTGGCCGAGCGAGACGCCGGCAGGACCCGAGAACGGTGGCTTCGAGACCTACTACGAGCGTGTCGATGCCAACAAGGTGCGCGCACGCAGCGCCTCGTTCGGCGATCACTATTCCCAGGCGACGCTGTTCTGGAACAGTCAGACCGATGTCGAAAAGGAACACATCATTGCCGCCTACACCTTCGAGCTTTCCAAGGTCGAACGTCCCTGGATTCGCGAGCGGGTAATCAAGGAAATCCTGCCCAATATCGATCTCGAACTGGCCCGTCGTGTCGGCGAAAATCATGGCATCGAGGCGCCTTCCAGCAAGCCGGCACCGGCCGACGAGCTAGGCAGCAGTTCGCAGGCGGACTCGCCGGCATTGAGCCTGATGGCGCGTCTGCCGGGCAACATCAAGTACCGCAAGGTAGCGATCCTGGTCGCCGATGGCGTGGATGGTGAGCAGGTGGAAGCCGCCAAGGCCAAGCTCGAGGCCGAAGGCGCCCAGGGCATGGTGATCGCGCCGAGCATGGCGCCGGTCAAGGCGGCTAACGGCCAGACGGTGACGCCGGATGCCATGCTCAACGGCATGCCTTCGGTGACGCTGGATTCGGTGATCGTTGCCGGAGGGGCAGAGAGCGTAAAGGCGCTGTCGCAATCCGGGCAGGGGCTCTACTACGTTCAGGAAGCCTACAAGCACCTCAAGGCGATCGCGGCCATTGGCGAAGGCAAGGAACTGTTATCCGCGGCGGGTGTGCCCACGCAGGAAGACGGTATCTTCCTTGGGGCGACAATCGACGATGTCTTCACGCCCTTCACCGAGGCGATGGGCAAGCATCGGGTATGGTCGCGCGATGCGAAGGCCAACATGATGCCGGCCTGAGGAGTGACTCGCTTCGCTCGTAATAGCGGGTAAGAGTAAAATACAGAAAGCGCAAATCAGAAGCCCGGCTGCAGGATAGCCGGGCTTTTTCATGCAGCCGTTTCAGGCGCTGACGGTGCCTTTGGACTCGACCAGTTCCTTGAGGGCTTCCTCAACGATGCTGAGGCCTTCCTCGAGGATGTCATCCTCGATGGTTACCGGCATCAGGAAACGGATGGAGTTACCGTACAGGCCGCAGGACAGCAGGATCAGGCCTTTCTCGCGGGCCCGCTTGCAAAGGGCGCCGGCCAGGTCGGCATCCGGGGTGTGGCTGGCCTTGTCGGACACCAGATCGAAGGCGGCCATGGCACCCATGTTGCGGGGATTGTCGACGCACTCGAAATCCTGCTGCCATTTCGCGAAGCGCTTGGCCAGCTTGTCGCCCAGGGCCTGGCTTTTCTCGAGGATGTTCTCTTCCTCGAAGACCTCCAGCACGGCCAGGGTCGCCGCACATGAGACGGGGCTACCGGTATAGGTGCCGCCCAGCGAGTTGCCGCCACTGGCATCCATGTGCTTGTCGGTACCGACCACGGCGGAAATCGGCATGCCGTCCGCCATGCTCTTGGCCATGGTGATGATGTCGGGCTCCACGCCGCTGTGCTCGATGGCGAACATCTTGCCGGTACGCCCGAAGCCGCTCTGGACTTCGTCGACGATCATCAGCATGCCGTACTCGTCGCAGATCTCGCGGATCGCCTTGAGGAAGCTGGCCGGCGCCGGGTAGAAACCGCCTTCACCGAGCACCGGCTCGAGCACGATGGCTGCCGTATCCTTGGGGTTGGCGTCGGTCTTCAGCGCCATCTTCAGGCCGCGCAGAGCCTCGTCCTCGCTGACCCCGTGGTAGGGCACGGGGTACGGAGCGCGGAACACATTGCCCGGCATGCTGCCGAAGTCGGTAGCATAGGGTGCCACCTTGCCGTTCATGGCCATGGTCATGAACGTGCGGCCATGGTAACCGCCATCGAAGCAGATGACATTGTTGCGCCCGGCGGCGGCACGCGCGATCTTGACGGCATTTTCCAGGGCTTCGGCGCCGGAGTTGGCGAGCATCACCTTGGCGTGGCCACGTACCGGGGTAACCTGGCTGAGCTTCTCGGCCACCTTCACATACCCTTCGTAGGGCATCACGGTCTGGCAGGTATGCATCACCTTGTCGAGCTGAGCCTTCACGGCCTCGACCACCTTGGGGTGGCGGTGGCCGACGTTGAGCACGCCAATGCCGCCGGCGAAGTCGATGATGCGATTGCCGTCGGCATCCCAGATCAGCGCGTTCTCGGCGCGCTCGGCGAACTGCGTCGCCGGGCTGGCGGCCCCGTTGGCGACATAGCGCTGCTTGAGCTCGTTGAGTTGGGCATTGTTCATAGCTTCCTCCTTGTCATCTTCGGGCAGTGAGGCTCACAGCCCGCCAATGCAGACATATTTTAGCTCGGTAAACTCATCGAGACCGTGACGCGAGCCTTCACGGCCCAGCCCCGACTCCTTGATGCCGCCGAAGGGCGCCAGTTCAGTGGATAACAGCCCTTCATTGACGGCCACCATGCCATATTCCAGGCCCTCCATGACATGCCAGATGCGCTGGTAGTCTCGCGCATAGAAATAGGCGGCGAGGCCGAACTCGGTGGCATTGGCCATGGCAATGGCCTGCTCGTCGGCCTCGAAGCGAAAGACGGGCGCCAGCGGACCGAAGGTTTCTTCCCGGGCGACCTGCATCGCGTCGGTGACATCGGCGAGCACGGTGGGCTGGAAGAAGGTGCCGCCCAATGCGTGCGGTTCTCCGCCGCAGACCAGGCGAGCGCCTTTGCCAAGGGCATCGCCGATATGCGCCTGGACCTTGCCGACAGCAGCCGGATTGATGAGCGGACCCTGCACGACGCCATCTTCCAGGCCGTTGCCCACTTTCAGCTCGTTGACTCGCTTCGCCAGTTTCTCAAGGAAAGCGTCGTATATGCCAGCCTGAACCAGCAAGCGGTTGGTGCACACGCAGGTCTGGCCGGAGTTGCGGAACTTGGAGGCGATGGCGCCTTCCACGGCCGCGTCCAGGTCGGCATCGTCAAATACAATGAACGGGGCATTGCCGCCGAGTTCCATGGAGGCCTTCTTGACCGTTCCGGCGCACTGCGCCAGCAGTTTCTTGCCGACAGGCGTCGATCCGGTGAAGGACACCTTGCGCACCCGTGGGTCCGTGGTCAGTACTTCGCCGATCTCGGCGGGTCGAGACGCTGTCACGACGTTAAATACGCCGGCCGGCAGGCCGGCATCTTCGGCCAGTTTGGCCAAGGCCAGAGCCGTCAACGGAGTGGCTTCGGCGGGTTTGATCACGACCGGGCAGCCAGCGGCCAAGGCTGGAGCACACTTGCGCGTGATCATGGCCAGCGGAAAGTTCCAGGGCGTGATGGCCGCTACTACCCCGATCGGTTCACGGAAGACCAGGATACGTTTGTCGGCACCGTGCGAGGGTAGGGTTTCGCCAGCGACGCGCTTGGTCTCCTCGGCATAGTATTCGATGAACGAGGCGCCGTAGCCGACCTCTCCCTTCGCTTCGGCCAATGGCTTGCCCTGCTCAAGGGTCATCAGCCGGGCCAGGTCGTCGGTGTGCGCAACGACCAATTCATACCAGCGACGCAGCAGGGCTGCCCGCTCCTTGGCCGGGCGCTTGCGCCAGGTCGGCCAGGCAGCCTCGGCACTCGCCACGGCTGCGCGGGCGTCGTCGGCGCCTAGATCGGGTATCTCGGCCAGCGTCTCGCCAGTGGCGGGGTTGGTCACGGCGAAGCGATGCTCGGCATCGCGCCATTGGCCACCGATGTAGGCTTTAGGAATCACTAGGTCGGGTAGGACGAAAGGCATGGGCAAGGCTCCAAACAGGCCGATGAGACATCATGTTTGACAGACTGTGCATTATATTAAACGCTTTGCCAAGCCTGCCACAATAAGAAGACTCGCCACAAAGCGTCTTTTCTCTAGGTATCTTCAAAGCGACGTGGCAGCATCGGCGTTGTCTGCGCTTTTCGTTAAACTATGAGGCCGTTAATCCATTCGTCATGAGAGAGTCAGAGGTGAGACCTTGGCCGATCCGCTAATCGCCTGGTGGGCACAGCAACTGGTCCTGTGCGGCTGGGCCTTCGAACCCGATCCCACCGACATGGAGCCGACCATCGCCATGTCTCGACTTGCGCAGTTGGGGGTGGTCGAACGCGGTGAGCTAGGTTGGCGCCTGCTGGAAGCCTTTCCGCCCGGCGTACCCAACCCTCAGTGTCAGTTGGTCGCGCTCGAGCTGATCGCATTGGCGACGGCAGCGGGATGGCTGACGTCTGCACAGGCCGAGGCCTGGGGTCGGCGTGTCGTGCAAGGCATTCATGCCCAGTACGCATCGCTGGATGAGTGGTTGGCCGCCTTGAAAAAGGCGCGCCTCGAGGAAGGCTGGTCACATGGTGACGAAGAGTTCGCTTTGGCCGGTGAAGCGCTGGCGCAGCTCGAGCGTCAAGGCGACGGAATCACCTGGGAGGTCATTGCCGAGCACCTGGATGCGTGTCGAAAGCTGCCGCTCTGGCCTGAACGGGAGGGTGAGCGGATCTGGGCGCTACGGGCGATTTTCGCACCTGTGCTGGCTTTGCCTCCACAACCTGATCGCGATTGGCCCGATGTCATCGGCTGGCTGGAAAGCGAATGGCAGATACGCGGCCGCGATGAGCTGATTCGCATCCTGCTGTGGCTCGGTGGGCAGGGACATCGCTATGGCTGGGACCAGGATGCAGCTCGGTTGCTCGATACCGATGGAGCGATGCGGCAGTCCTGGCTACGCGGACTCAATGAACAGCGGCGCTATGGCCAGGTGATGCTCGCCTACCTCGAACAGGGCGAGCCATTGGAATGGGCCGCCTGGGATTGGTTGCGACTCGTCGACCTCGCCTATGCGGGACTGATGCTGGGCTGGTTGAGCTCGGATGAGGCCGAGGACTTTGCAGCGCATGCCGCCGACTTGCTGATGCGGCGTTATAACGATTGGATGGCACTGGTTCAGGCCTACCAGCGAGGACGAAGCCTGTTCGAGGGGCACCGTTATCCCACCGATCAGGCCGTACCCGAACTGGCCCTGCTGATGAACTCGCCGGTCAGCCCGTGGCGGGTTCCACTGCAAGAACTGGTGAGCGACGCGCAACGCGAACGCTCACGCCTTGCTCTGCGCCGTTGGCGTTCGGACACGTGGCATTGGGTCTTGGCATTGGCTTCGGTGCGCGAGCCCGACCTGCTCTATCGTCAGGGTGTCGAGGTGACGCTCGACGAGGCACGCCGCCAGGATGCCCGGCGGTACCTGGTCGAGACGCTTGGACTATTCCCGGACGAAGGTGTCGATGGATTGGCACGCTATTGGTTGCCTGCCCAGTCCCACCATCTCAATCAGTTGGCTATCGATGGTACCCATGGCGCGCTGCCACCGCTGGAAACCGTTTTCGGGCGTCCTCCCGAAGAGGCCATTCATCTGCGCGAGCGGCTGCAATCGTGTGTTCGGCATGCCGCGACGATTCACATGGCCGAGAAATATGCGTTCTATCTGCTAATGGCAGGCGATAGTGGCGAGTTCGAGGCCGCCGGGTTGAAGCGAGTGGCCGAATCGCTGCGTGGTGTACTGTGCCGGCTGTATCCCAGCCCCAAGCGCCTCCTGGATGCTTGGGCGGCTTGGGAGGCGGCCCTGCCCGAAATGCCCGAGGATACGCTAGTCCATGACATCCGCTGGCATCGGGACGACCCGGGAAGCCCGTTTCACTGGCTGGACTGGCGCGAGGCGGTATGGCAGGAGCCCGGGCCGCGGCCGAGCCTGACTCGCCTGACGGCCTTGTCGCTGGCAGGTCCGCTCAATCCCGGAACCTGGGGGGAACCCCAACGTGAGAGCCGAGTGGAGCGCGAGGCGCTGCAGCAGTGGCTGGATAGCCATTATGGTTTGCACAGTCCCGAGGGGCTGCAGGACTTTCTCGGCTATCTGCTCGAGGTGGGGGATCGCCAGGAGTACCAGATCAATTACGCCCCCTACACGCTCAACCGTGCGCGCCTCGATGAAGAAATCGCCATTCTCGAGTCGGGCGAGTGCGGCGAGGAAGAGCGCAATCACTTGCTTCGTTTACGGCGCGTACGCGATAACGAGGCGGGCTGCAACGATATCGACATGACCGCCTGGGATTTGGCTCAGGCGGTGGATCTGGCCATTGCCGGTCGTAGCCTGGATTGGGTGGATGCTGCCTTGTTGAATGATGTGCTCGATACCGCTCTGGCCGAGGCTCAGCGGCATTACGGGAACTGGCGTGACTATGCGCTCGGGCTGTACGCCGGGTTCGCTTTTTTCATGGGGGAGACCGAAGAGCGCGAGAGCTTCCTGGCTCGCTTTCGTGAGGGATTGGCGGCTTGGCTGAGTGGAGCGCCGCCGCTTGCTGGATCCTGGGCCAGCCTGGATTTCCCCGGCGCACGGCCGCGTCACTGGGCGCCCTTGCACATCGATACGCTGCCGGGGGACACGCGAACCATGCACTGAAAACGTGCGAGGTTGCCGGCAAGAGCGAAGTCGATGCGGCGCAAAATGGGCTCGTGGGTCACTGTTCAACGCTGCATGGGCGAGCGTAGGCATCCTTCGGACAGGTTCCAGTCTGCCCACGGCTGAAGCCATATTCCATTCGTGCAGGGGGCACGCTAATGATTCGTATGCTTCTACTGACCTGGGCGGCGGCCGGTTTGCTAGCCGGATGCGCCGCGCCGCAGGGCAGCGGAGGACAGGTAGCGAAGGGGAGTGGTTTCCAGGCCCGGGACAGGGTGCATGCGGTAGGACCGAATCGGCTGGCACAGCGCTTGATGACGCTGCGGCGTTCGTCGTTGACGGCGATGCGTCAGGCGTTGCTGGATGAGCACGAGCGCTGGCAAGGAACGCCTTATGTGCTGGGTGGAGAAGGCCTTCGCGGCATTGACTGCTCGGCGCTGGTGCAACGGATCTATAGCGAGGCCTTTGCATTGGAGTTGCCTCGGACGACTGGGGAACAGCTTCACGAGGGAAGTTTCGTCGAGCGCGATGCATTGAAGGCTGGCGATCTGGTGTTCTTTCGTCCACCCGGTGTGTATCGCCATGTTGGTATCTATGTCGATGATGGCTATTTTCTGCATGCCTCGGCGTCGCAAGGCGTAAAACTGTCCCGGCTCGATAACGTCTTCTGGGATCGCTACTATTGGCAGGCTCGGCGACCTCTGCCGCTGATGGAAATCGCCCAGCGCCTCGAGTAGCAGGGTCGGCGACACTCAGCTTCTCTTAACGGCTCGCTAGATGCTCGAGTACGAAGTCGACGAACGTCTGTTCGGCTCTCGATAGATAGGCGCCGTGATTCCAGGCGAGCGACAGATCCAGCCAGGCGGCTGGTTCGAACGATACCGCTGCAAGATCGGGCTCTTCGACGACACGACGCAGAAAGGTGGTAATGCCGAATCCCTGTCTCACGATCGCTTTGGTCAGCGGAATCAGATTGGACTGGAAGGCGACCTGGGGCTGTTGGCCAGTGTCGATGGCCAGGCGGTCGACGAATTCGCGATGGAAGTAACCGTCCTGGAAAAGTACCAGGGGCTCGCCTAAGACTTCCTGGGGCGTCACGCTTTCCCTTTCTGCGAACCGGTGATCCCTTGGTACGCAGACTACCATTTCCTCGCGCAGGAAATGGCGGCGCTCCAATCCTTGGGTCGAGGCGTCCTCGGTGACCACGCCGAGGTCCAGATCGCCATCGGCAATCATGCGCTGCAAGCGCCTCGTCCCTGCCTCCACGACAGTCAAGCGAATCCCCGGATGGCGAGACTTGAAGCCCATCAGCAGGGGTGGGAAGTAGTAGGAGCCCAGCATCGAGGGAATGCCGATACGCACTTCACCCTTGACCAGCCCGTGGACCTCTCTCATCGCCAATTCTATCGACTCGGCCTGACCGAGCAGTTCGCGGGCGTGGCTTAGCAGCACCTCGCCCTCCGGCGTCAGGCTGATACGGCGTTCATGGCGGTGGAAAAGACGCAACTCCAGGCGGGATTCAAGGCTGGCGATGGTCTGGCTGACGGCCGATTGCGCCACATGCAGGGACTGGGCAGCACGGGTGAACCCCCCATGCTCGGCGACCGCCACAAAATAGCGTAATGCTCTAAGATCGAAGGACAGTTTCATCAGTAAAAGAGATCGTTTGTATCTTCAAGCCCTATTTGGCTTATTGCATTGAATGCTGGATCATGCGTTAAGTTCAAGGAGCGATTCATGATCCAAGCGCATAGCCGAGACTGGTGGCGGGCCACATTGGCACTGTGCCTGGGCTCGTTCACCGTTTTCGTCAATCTCTATGCGGCGCAGCCGCTACTGCCCGAGCTACGGCAGGTTTTCGACGTTTCCACATTGGCCGTAGCCATGGTCATGGCCGTCTCGACGTTGACCCTGGCGGGAGCGCTGCTGGTCTTCGGGCCGCTGTCCGATGCCATCGGCCGAGGCGGTATCATGCGCGTCACGCTGCTGATTGCCACCCTTTGTTCGTTGTTGTTGCCTTTCGTCGATGACTTCGCTTGGCTGCTTGTCATTCGGGCCGTGCAGGGCTTCGTACTCGGTGGGTTGCCCGCCGTGGCGATCGCCTGGATGGGAGATGAGTTCGACAAGCGCGCCCTGATGCTGGCCGTGGGACTGTATATCAGTGCCAACACGCTAGGCGGGATTGGCGGGCGTGTCATGGGCGGAATCGCCGGTGAGTACGGAGGCTGGCATGCCAGTTTCCTGACCGTAGGGCTGGTCAGCCTGGTCTGCCTGGCGATCTTCTGGCGATTGCTACCCGCAGCGCGTGAATTCGAGCCGGTCCCGTTGCGCCTGGGGGTAGCCCTGAGATCGCTGAGCGGTCATCTGTGTAACCCGCTGCTGTTGGTTGCCTACCTGATCGGAGGGCTGAACTTTTTCATTTTCATCAATCAGTACAGCTACATCACGTTTCGGCTCAATGAGGCCCCGTACTCGCTCTCCGCTCAATGGCTGGGCATGATTTTCGTTACCTATCTGGGAGGGACTCTAGGGTCGGCATTGTCAGGGCGAATTGCCCAGCGTCTGGCGCAGCCGGTCTGCATGATGCTCGGCATTGCCATCTTCATGGTCGGCACGCTGGTAACGGTGAGCGAGTCGCTGCCACTCATCCTGGCTGGCCTGGTCATCAATGCCTTTGGCTTTTTCTTGTGCCACTCCATGGCATCGAGTTGGGTGAGTCGACAGGCACATAACGCCAGAGGGAGTGCGTCGGCGCTCTACCTGGTGTTCTACTACGTCGGTGCCAGTCTCGGAGGCTTCTATTTGGAACCTTTCTGGCAGGCCGCCGACTGGTGGGGCGTCGCGATTGCCTCATGGCTAGTGCTGGGCATGACCCTGGCGCTTTCCGCTTGGCTGTGGCGCAAGGAACAGCGTGTGGCAAGCGTCGAAGCGAGCCTCTGACCCGATGGGCTGCCGTCATTTTCCCGGCAGCCCGGCCTGGTCTCCCCAGATTTCCTCGAGCCGCTCGGTGCGCCCGCAGCCAGCCTTGTAGAAGCGATAACGGACCGGATTCTTCTCGTAGTAATCCTGATGGTACGCTTCTGCGTCCCAGAACTGGCCGGCCGGAACGATCTGGGTCGCGATGTCGCGACCGAACCGCTGCTCGAGATCTGCCTTGGTCCGTTCGGCCAGCTGTTTCTGCTGCTCGTCATGGTAAAAGATTGCGCTACGGTACTGGCTGCCTGTATCGCAGAATTGGCGATCTTCGGCGAAGGGATCGATATTGTGCCAGAACGCCTCGAGCAGCGTGGCGTAGTCGACCTGAGAGGGATCGTATTCCACGCGCACGGCTTCGGCATGGTCGGTGGCTCCGCTCGCGACCTGTTCATACGAGGGATCTTGTTCGTCGCCATCGGTGTAGCCCGAGATGGTGCGTTGAACACCATCGATCTCGTCGTAGGCTTCTTCCATACACCAGAAACAGCCACCGGCAAATGTCGCTTGGGCCGTTTCAGTCGTGTCCTGAGCCTGGACGGGGAGGGCGAGGGTCGCCAAGGCTATCCAAGCGAACATCAGGGGCGCACTCATCGCGGCTTCACCTTCGTCAGGGAGTGTACCTGGCTTTGAGGCGGGATGGCTGGCGCAAGTTCCATGAACCTATTCGCAGGGTAAAACAAAGGGCAACCGTTCTCACGGTTGCCCTTTCGCATCACAGGCGTATATCGGCTGGCATGTCCGAATTCGGCTTAGTGCTGATGACCGCCTTCGCCATGAACGTGACCATGTTCCACTTCTTCGGAACTCGCCTCGCGTACCTCGGCGATTTCCACATCGAAGTTGAGCTTCTGGCCAGCCAGCGGATGGTTGCCATCTACGGTCACAGTGTCACCTTCGACATTGGTGACGGTGACCATGAGCGGTCCGCCCTGAGTCTGGGCCTGGAACTGCATGCCCGGCTCGACGTTTTCGACTCCCTGGAAAGCATCGCGAGGCACTTCCTGAACCAAGGCCGGCTGGGTCTCGCCGTAGCCTTCTTCGGGGCTGACGGTCACTTGCAGCTTATCGCCGCTCTGGTGACCTTCCAGCTCCTTCTCGAGGCCGGGAATGATATTGCCCGCGCCATGAAGATAGGTCAGCGGTTCGCGACCTTCCGAGCTGTCCAGCACCTCACCTGCATCGTTGGTCAGGGTGTAATGGAACGCGACAACGGAATTTTGCGCAATCTGCATGTTGAAATGGACCTTTCGGTGAGTGCATGTCATTTCAATGGTAACGCGTCCATTTGCACCTGTCAGGGGCGCCGAGGAATTTTCATGGCCACGTAGACGGACTTGACTGCTGTTCAAGCCTGGAGCGGCATGCATTGCGTCCACGCTCCAGGTTTACGGAGCGAAGGCCAGGAGGCAAAATCGGTAGCTAGGTAGGGCGACGTTTTTCTCCGCAGCCCAGTTGCACGGGCATTATCGGCAGGGGTACCCTGCCGATAACCCGAGGACAGATCGGGATGTGTATCGGCACATCAAGGATAAACATTCACTAGATGCCGGCGTCGCCAGAAGGTCGTCGTTTCTGGTGGATTTGCGATTAAGTCAATGATTGTTAGGAGAAGTGCTATATGATCGAAACCCTGATCTGGCTGATTGCCTTTGGCATCGTCCTGTTTCTCTCGCTAAAGAGCTGGAACGGGGCACTGGGTAGTGCCTTTGAGCGAAGGCTGCCGCATACCTCTAGAAACAGCGAGAGCGATCGTTGGATTTGGAGCATAGGCCTTGCAGTGATTGGGGCGACGTTCATCGTGCGTCCTGTCTCCATGTTGCTGACCCTCCTGCTGCTGGGACTGATCGGCTGGATTGTGGTGAAACTGGCCCGTTGGGGAATGTCGAAAGCCAAGGCTCACTGAGGCAAGACGCAGGCTTGGCATCTGCGCCAGCCCTATTCATGAAAAACCCGCCTCATTCGGCGGGTTTTTCATGGCGGTGAACTTGCGTCTCAGTAGGGGGCAACGCTCATGTTGGCGCCGCTGCCGATCAGGCGCACACGCTGCCCGACCTGCCATTGGCGATCCGCTTTCTGTACCACGACGACGGTATCGCCCACCTCCCGGCGAACCTCGATCTCGTAGGCGTTGGTCTGATTGACCTTGTTCTCGACCTTGCTGCCGGCCACGCTACCACCGATGGCGCCGGCTGCGGTGGCAATGGTTCGGCCCGAACCGCCGCCGATCTGGTTACCTAGCAGACCGCCGATTACCGCTCCTCCAAGTCCACCGATTACCCCGCTATTTTGATCCTCGGCTTGGATGCGAACCGGGCGCAAGGCGGTAATCGTGCCGTAGGTCACTGTCTGGCCTGTCTTGGCCTGGCTTCCCCGATAGACATCTCCCGAATAGAGGTCGGAGTTGGCACATCCGCCGAGGGTCAGCAAGCCCATGGCGATAACAGGAAGAAGACGCTTCATCAAACCCTCCTCAACTTGGCGAAGATGCCAAGAGATCAATCCTAGGAAAACGCTGTTTTAAAACAGTGTAGCGAGTCACGCCAGCTTAGACCAGAGGCAGGTCGTGTAGGTGCCCGCCGCAATAGTGCAGAAAGTGTGAAATGCTAGACAGCAAAAAAGGGAGGCCATCGCCTCCCTGGAATCAAGTAGAGCAGTCTGTAGAGTCAGGACTCAGGCGAATTGGTTCATGGTATTGTCCTTGCCGCCAGCTTTCAGGGCGCGTTCACTGGAGAAATACTCCTTGTGATCGTCGCCAAGGTTGGAGCCGGCCATGTCCTGGTGCTTGACGCAGGCCAGCCCTTGACGAATCTCCTGGCGCTGCACGTCACGGACATAGGCGAGCATACCCTCGTCTCCGAAGTAGCCTTTGGCCAAGTTGTCCGTGGACAGGGCTGCGGTATGGTAGGTCGGTAGCGTGATCAGATGGTGGAAAACACCGGCCTCGCGGGCGGCGTCGCGCTGGAAGTTGCGTGTCCACTCGTCGGCAACGGCGGCGAGCTCGGTGTCGTCGTACTCGGCACTCATCAGGCGTGAGCGCTCGTAAGTCGACACATCCTTACCCTCCTGCTCCCAGGCATCGAAGACCTGCTGGCGGAAGTTGAGCGTCCAGTTGAAGGAGGGTGAGTTGTTGTAGACCAGCTTGGCGTCGGGCACTACCTCGCGGATACGGTTGACCATGCTGGCGATCTGGCCGACGTGAGGCTTCTCGGTCTCGATCCATAGCAGGTCGGCACCATTTTGAAGGGCGGTGATGCAGTCGAGCACCACGCGATCCTCACCGGTACCCGGACGGAACAGGTAAAGGCCGTTGGCCATGCGCAGGGGCTTCTGCAGCTGCCCGTCGAGCTTGATGACCATGTCGCCGTCAACGAGATCGTCTTCGTTACAGACAGGCGTTGTGTACAGGAAGCTGGTGTACTGCGAAGCTAGGTCCCCCGCCTCCGCACTGACCGGAATCTTTTGCGTCAGGCCGGCGCCCAGCGAGTCGGTGCGTGCCACGATGACGCCATCCTCGACGCCCAGCTCGAGAAAGGCATAGCGAACGGCATTGATCTTGGCCAGGAAATCCTCGTGGGGCACGGTAACCTTGCCATCCTGGTGGCCGCACTGCTTGGCATCCGACACCTGATTTTCGAGCTGGATACAGCAGGCGCCGGCTTCGATCATGCGCTTGGCCAGCAGGTAGGTGGCCTCTTCGTTGCCGAAACCGGCATCGATGTCAGCAATGATCGGCACGACATGGGTCTCGTAGCGATCGATCCTGTCCTGCACGGCGCGGGCTGCCACTTCGTCCCCCTTGGACCGTGCGGCATCGAGCTCACGGAAAAGATGGCTCAGTTCACGCGCATCGGCCTGGCGCAGGAAAGTGTAGAGTTCCTCGATCAGCGCCGGTACGGAGGTCTTTTCGTGCATCGACTGATCGGGAAGCGGACCGAATTCGGAACGCATGGCAGCCACCATCCAGCCCGAGAGGTAGAGATAGCGCCCCTTGGTCGAGCCGAAGTGCTTCTTGATGGAGATCATCTTCTGCTGGCCGATGAAACCATGCCAACAGCCCAGCGACTGCGTATAGCGTGACGGATCCTCATCGTAGGCGGCCATATCGCGACGCATGATACCGGCGGTATAGCGGGCGATGTCCAGTCCGGTGCGAAAGCGGTTCTGAAGCGACATGCGTGCAGCATGTTCGGGGTTGATCGTGGCCCATTTTCCGGCGTGCTTTTCGCGCAATTTGGCGAACGTGCTAACGGTTTCCCGATAAGCTGACATAGTGGCTTCCTCGTTTCGTTGAGAGTCTGGGCGGCACCTTCGCCTATCGTTAGGCAGCGGTGCCTCAGCAAACATTCCTGACGCAGCCGGAGCGGTTCATCGCGCAATGGTTTTGCTGCGTTGCGGAAACAGCTCGGGATCTGTCCGGCTTGTCCTTTTCTGCCATGGCTTTTCGGTAGCGGATACTGCGACTACAGATGCCACGACACGTAGTCATCAAACGGCTGTTTTATTGCCGCCTTGTCAGGAACTATGGCCCATGAATGCTGGGCTCAACAATCAACACTTAGAGGCAGGTAGCGTTGTAGTTTGACTACAAGAGGCGACTATTTCGCGCCTTCCTGTAGTCATGTTTCGGGAAGGAGGGTTTTACCAAGAGGATCAGGCGGATAGCGTCAGGCGCATATTGCGGTGCGGAATGCCGGCATCGAGGAACTCCTGATCATACGCTCGAAAGCCTAGCCTTTCGTAGAACGGCAGGGCGTGAAGCTGAGCTGCCAGAATGACTTCATCATGGCCTTGCAAGCGTGCTGCCTCGATGGCGCCATGCATGAGGGCCAGACCGATACCGCGACCGCGTGCCTGAGCCAGTACGGCAACACGGCCAATATGGCCGTCCGGCAGGAGTCGGGCCGTACCTACCGGCTGCCCGGCTAAATAAGCAAGAAAATGAAGACATACCGGATCCTGTCCGTCCCATTCTTCCTCTTCGGAAACGTGCTGCTCCTCGACGAAGACTCGACGTCTGAGCTCGGCCGCTGCCTGACCCAGCGTTTGCCAGTCCCCATGGATCACGCGAAGGTCGGAATCACGTGTCATGCGTCTTCTTCGCCTTCCTCGTCATCCGGCCAGCTCAAGCTGCCGCGATCGAGCAGGTAGGCAAGCAGTTCAGCAGCGCCGTCGTGGGTCAACAGGCTCGCATCGATAGGCGCGTTGTCGGCCAGGTCGCAGGCGAGCGGCAGCGGGCAATCCATGGCATCGCCATCGACGAACAGGGTTGCCGCCTCATTCTCCCCGCCCCGATACGCGAAGCGTGAACCCAGTGTCCGTTCCAGTGTCACGCCGGCCTGTAGTTCCGCAACAAGCGACTCGACATCCGTCGGAGCGTCCTGAGGAGCCAGTTGGTCGAGGTACTTGGGTTGGGTCATCGCCCGACCGAACCACTGTGCAAGCTGTACCGGATTGTCGAGGGTATCCAGGATAAGCGCGCGCATACGCTCCAGCGAAACATCGTCGATCTCGCCGGGATGCAGGGCCGGGGTGAGGTCGGGGTCGGCGTAGCGTAGGGAGTCGGGTAGCAACTCCCCCAGGTAATCGGCATATGACGTGATCGATTCATCGGCGGAGAGGGCGCGGAAGCCCACCGAGAAGGTCATGCAGTCATCCGAGCGGCTGATGCCGTGGTGTGCCCAGCCTGGCGGCAGGTAGAGCATGTCGCCGGGTTCCAGTAGCCAGTCCTGGCCGGGATCGATCTCGAAGTGTTCGAGAATGCGCAGGTCGATGCCCTGAAGTATGGGCGCATCGTCGGGCGCCTTGCCGCCCAGTTGCCATTGGCGTGTGCCGCTGGCCTGCAGCAGGAACACGTCGTATTGGTCGACATGGGGCCCGACGCTGCCGCCGGGCGGCGCGTAACTGACCATGATGTCGTCGAGACGCCAGCGGGGCAGGAAGTCGAAGGTCTCAAGCAGGGCGCTCACGTCGGGCACGTAGTGATCAACGGCCTGAACCAGCAATGTCCAGTCGCGCTCGGGCAGCCGAGCAAAGGTCGCCTCGTCGAACGGGCCATGCGAAACCTGCCAGGGCTTCTCGGTGCCATGCTCCTCGACAAGGCGCGCTTCGACGCCTTCCTCGCAGGCCAGGCCAGCCAGCTCGTCAGGGGTAAGCGGCGACTCGAAATCGACGAAGGCGCCACGGATCAGCAGTGGTTTCTTCTGCCAGTACTCGGCCAGAAACTGGGCAGCGGTCAGCCCGCCGAGAAGGGGCAGGGGAGTATTGGCGGACATGGGTATCGCTTCTCGCTCAAGAGTAGGATAAGGCGTGACAGGCACGGACGATCCCTGCCTGTCACTCGTTGTCAGCAAGCGTAGCTCTACGCTTTGTCTGAAAAATGCCTGCGCTCGCCCACACGGCGTTAAAAATCGGCATCAAAATGCTCATTTACACCACGTAAACTCCGCTTTTTCGCCAATTTTTGCCTTGTCTGGTCATCGTTCACCGATTTTTCAGACAGAGCTTAACGCGTTTACAGCGCCTTGGCCTGCTCGGCCGCATTGCCGATGTAGTTGGCCGGGGTCAGTGCCTTTAGCTCGGCCTTGACGGCTTCAGGCAGCTCCAGCGTGTCGATGAAGGCGGCAAAGCCAGCCTGATCTATGCGCTTGCCGCGAGTCAATTCCTTGAGCTTTTCGTAGGGCTTCTCGATGCCGTAGCGGCGCATCACGGTTTGAATCGGTTCGGCAAGAACTTCCCAGCTATGGTCCAGGTCGTCAGCGAGGCGCTCGGGATTGGCCTCGAGCTTGCCGATGCCCTTGAGCGTGGCATGGTAGGCGATCAGACCGTAGGCCAGGCCGACACCCAGGTTGCGCAGTACCGTCGAGTCGGTCAGGTCGCGTTGCCAGCGCGAGATGGGCAGCTTTTGCGCCAGGTGACCGAGCAAGGCATTGGCCAGGCCGAGGTTGCCTTCCGAATTCTCGAAGTCGATGGGGTTGACCTTGTGCGGCATGGTCGACGAACCGATCTCGCCAGCCACGGTTCTCTGCTTGAAATAACCCAGCGAGATGTAGCCCCACACGTCGCGATCGAAATCGATGAGAATGGTGTGGAATCGGCAGAAGGCATCGAACAGCTCGGCAATATAATCGTGCGGCTCGATCTGAGTGGTGTACGGGTTGAAATCGATGCCCAGGCTTTCGATGAATTGGCGCGCGTTGGCCGCCCAGTCGACTTCCGGATAGGTCGCCAGGTGGGCGTTGTAGTTGCCCACCGCGCCATTGATCTTGCCCAGCAGCTCGGCGGATTCGATCTGCTTGAGCTGGCGGCGCAGGCGATAGGCGACATTGGCCATTTCCTTGCCCAGCGTGGTCGGGCTGGCGGTCTGACCGTGGGTGCGCGACAGCATCGGCTGATCGGCATGCTCGTGGGCCAGGCGCTCTACGGCTGCCACGATGTCGCGCATGACCGGCAGCAGGACGTCCAGGCCGCCCTTGAGCATCAATGCATGCGACAGGTTGTTGATGTCTTCACTGGTGCAGGCGAAGTGAATGAACTCGGTGACCGCATGCAACTCCGGTAGCGTGGCGATCTTCTCCTTGAGGAAGTACTCCACCGCCTTGACGTCATGGTTGGTGGTGCGCTCGATCTCCTTGATGCGGGCGGCATCCTCGACCGAAAACTCGGCCACCAGCGTATCGAGAAAGGCCTTGGCCTCGGCAGAGAGTGCCGGCACTTCCTGAACCTGCGGATGCGCGGCCAGGCACTCCAGCCAGCGGACCTCGACGGTGACTCGGGCACGAATCAGACCGAACTCGCTGAAATGCTCGCGCAAGGCCTGGGCCTTGGCCTCGTAGCGGCCATCGACGGGTGACAGGGCGGTAAGGGGGGAAAGTTGCATAGTGTCGTCCGATGCGTCGGGCGCCTGTTCATGAAACGATGGGCACCACGGGTTCAGGTTACGAAAAAGTCAGTTCAGTCGATCCAGGGTCTTTTTTATCGCCCCTCGCTGGAACAGCAGTTTCCAGCGGCGGCCGCCTTGCTGGTGCCACAGCAGAGCAAAACGAATCCCGCCGAGCAGGGCGGTACGCACCCGTTCCGGCATCATCCGTTGCTGGAGCAGGCCGGGGTCGCCCTGGACGACGATGCGCTGACGAAAGGTCGAGATGGTGTCCTGGTAGAGCTCGCCCAGGCTGGCGACGACGTTCTCGTGGGCTTCACCGAAATGCTCGGCCTGGCCCTGGACGCGGGTCAGGCGCTGACCCAACGTATCCATCATCTGGGGCTGCTGACGCAGCTTCTGCATCAGCATCAGCAACGAGAATCCATAGCGAAGCACGGCCGGATCGGTGCGATCCCTGCCGACGACGGCGTTGAGGACTTCAAGCCCCTGGCGCAGGTTGTTGTGATGCCCGCCGTAGATGCTTTCGAACGAGGCCGGATTGGTATCGACCGTGGCGTGAACCAATGTCTTCCAGGCACGTTCGTCGCACTGACCGGTGCGTGCCAATTGATCGACGAGGGCGGCGGCCTGGAACACGCCGGCCAAGGCCAGGGTTTGGCGAAAGATCGGGTCGTCGGGGGCGGTCTGGATGGGAGTCGCGGTCATGCGGCGCGCACTCCTTGCTGCCAGGCATCGCGAATCACGCCGCCGCCCAGGCAGATGTCGCCATCATAGAGTACCAGCGATTGGCCGGGCGTCACCGCTCGTTGGGGGGCGTCGAAGACGACCTCGACACCGCCATCGTGACGTGTGGTCATCCGGCAGGCGACGTCTTGCTGGCGGTAACGTGTCTTGGCGCGTAGGCGCATGTCGTGTCCCGGGGGTTCACCGGCGATCCAATCCATCGCCTCGGTCGCGAGGGCGTCGGTGTAGAGCAGGTCGTGATGCTTGCCTTGGACGGCGATCAATACGTTGCGCTCCAGGTCCTTGCCGGCCACGTACCAGGGGGCGTCGGGATAGTCGGCGAGACCGCCGATACCCAGTCCTTGGCGCTGGCCCAGGGTGTAATACATCAGGCCCATGTGATCGCCGATCACGTCGCCTTCCGGCGTTTCGATCCGGCCAGGCTGTGCTGGCAGGTACTGTTGCAGGAAGTCACGAAAACGCCGCTCGCCGATGAAGCAGATGCCGGTGGAGTCCTTCTTGCGTGCCGTCACCAAGCCGTGACGCTCGGCAAGCTCGCGCACCGCGGGCTTTTCGAGTTCCCCGACGGGAAACAGCGTACGTGCGATGGCGGCTTCGGAGACGGCGTGCAGGAAGTAGCTCTGGTCCTTGTTGGGGTCGAGACCCTTGAGCAGCCGGGCGTGTCCGTCGGACTCGCCGCGACGCACATAGTGACCGGTGGCGATCTTCTCTGCGCCGAGCATTTCGGCATAGTCGAGGAAGACCTTGAACTTGATCTCCCGGTTGCAGAGGATGTCCGGGTTGGGCGTTCTGCCGGCGCGATATTCGGCCAGGAAATGCTCGAAGACGTTATCCCAGTACTCGGCTGCGAAATTGGCGGTGTGCAATTTGATGCCCAGCTTGTCGCACACGGCCTGGGCGTCCGCCAGGTCTTCCTTGGCGGTGCAGTACTCGGTGCCGTCGTCTTCGTCCCAGTTCTTCATGAACAGGCCTTCCACCTCGTAGCCCTGCTCGAGCAAAAGTAGGGCGGAAACGGACGAATCGACACCGCCGGACATACCGACGATGACCTTGCCCATGGCAGAAGGGCCCATGGGTACTGACCCCGTAGCTTGAGACATAGTCGCTCTCGGATGGGACACGGTGAAATTGGTTGCGCAAGATTATACCTGAAACCGGCGTGCAGCTTCGAGTCATCGCTCGCGGATCACGTCCAGAGGGAAGCAGCGTCCGCGACGCAAATCGCGAATGCGTTGCAGGACCAGCGGGCTACGCAATCGCTTGGCCCGGTTGAGGTCGTCGATTTCATCGAGGGTCAGCCAGTGGGCCGCCACCACGCCCTTGTCGAGCGCATTGTCCAGGTGGGCCAAGGGCAGACCGACGAAGGCATGGCTATGAAAGACCAGTCCATCGGCAGCGGTAAAGACGTAGAGGCCAAGGTAATCGGTGATTGCAACCTGCCAGCCGGCTTCCTCACGGGTCTCCCGGATGGCGGCATCAGTCAGGCGTTCGCCGGGCTCCAGGTGGCCAGCCGGCTGGTTGTACAGACTGAATGGGCCGCCCTGGTCTTCTTCGACGAGCAGGTAGCGCCCGCCACGTTCGATCACCGAGGCTACAGTGACTCGGGGGCTCCAGCGTTTCATCGGCGTCTCCTCGTTCGGCGGGGGGGTGCCTGCCGGTGACGTACCGGTTGCGGTGCGTGCAACGTTTCGCTTCGCCACTCTCCCGGTGCCAAGCCGTCCAGACGCCAGGGGCCAATGGCGACACGAATCAGACGAAGCGTGGGACAGCCGATGTGGGCGGTCATGCGCCGGACCTGACGGTTGCGCCCTTCGCTGAGCGTCAGTTCCAGCCAGGTGGTCGCTGTGCCCTGGCGTTGGCGAATAGGCGGATAGCGTGGCTCAACGTCGGGCTGCACTAATTTTCTCGCTTTGGCAGGACGAGTCGGTCCATCCTTTAGTGTCACGCCTCGGCGCAGTGCGTCAAGCCTTTCCTCGTCGGGGTTGCCTTCCACCTGTACCCAGTAAGTCTTGGGCTGCTTATGCCTGGGGTCGCTGATATGATGGATCAGCGCACCATCGTCAGTGAGCAGCAATAGTCCCTCGGAATCATAGTCGAGTCGTCCGGCGGCATAGATGCCAGGCACGCCGATGGCCTGAGCGAGAGTGTCCCGTCCCCGGTCGTCGGTGAATTGCGAAAGCATCCGATATGGCTTGTGCAGCAGATAGATCGTGCTCATTTCGTCTCGTGATGGAGCGCAGCGGATTGTCGAGGATAAGAGACTAGCCAGGGCCTGAAGGCCTGCCAACACCCCGTGCCCTATCGAGCGGGTGAAGGCTTGCTACACTTGCGCTGAAAGCCTGGCATGGAGTCGTCATGCGTGGCGCTGTTAACCTCCGCATCCCGCATTTCTCACTGGTTGATCCGTTTGCGATGTGAACGGGTTATTTTCATTCTTGCTCTTGCAAGGTACGGCGGCTGGACGCATCTTGCTAGTGAACTCCGAGTGTCTTTCTACGTCAAAGTGATTGACGTCGTAGCACTTCGGCTTGTGTTGATGGGTTAAGCCTCTTATGTTCAATACAGACGAGAGAATTTCGATGACCGCCGCGGTGCAAACGACCTGGGCAGGAATGACCCGCCCACCACGGCCGGGAGAAGAAAGTGAGGGGGATCTGTCCGTCAAGCCGGCAGATCCCCAATTGGAAGAACCGCCGCGTTACAAGGTGGTCCTGCATAACGACGACTTTACGCCGATGGAATTCGTCGTCGAGGTGTTGCAGACCTTCTTTCATATGGACAGTGAGAAGGCCGTTCAGATCATGCTGGCGGTGCACACCCAGGGCAAGGCCACTTGCGGCATCTTCCCCCGCGATATTGCGGAAACCAAAAGTCATCTAGTCAACGAATACGCGCGAGAGTGCCAGCATCCTTTGCTGTGCGATATCGACAGGGCCGACTGACGCTTGGCAACGTGACAGTCCGGGGTTGCTAAATTTCCCGATGTGCCCGATTGTGAAAGTGCCGACGATGCCCGAGGCGGCGAGAAGGGGACTGCCATGCTGAGCAAAGAACTTGAACTTACCCTGAACACGGCCTTCACGGTGGCGCGCTCCAAGCGTCATGAATTCATGACCGTCGAGCACCTGCTGTTGGCCTTATTGGACAATGCCTCCGCTGCGGACGTACTGCGCGCCTGCGGAGCCAACCTGGACAAGCTGCGCTCGGATCTGCAGGACTTCATCAACTCCACCACTCCCTTGATCCCCGAAGGGCAGGATGACCGCGAGACCCAGCCGACTCTGGGCTTCCAGCGAGTCCTGCAGCGTGCCGTGTTTCACGTGCAATCTTCGGGCAAGAGTGAAGTGACCGGTGCCAATGTGCTGGTGGCGATCTTCTCCGAGCAAGAAAGCCAGGCAGTCTATTTCCTCAAGCAGCAGAACGTGGCGCGCGTGGATGCCGTCAACTACATCGCCCACGGCATATCCAAAGTGGCTGGGCACGGCCAGAACCCGTCGCCCTCGCAGGACGCCGAGGAGGGCGAGGAAGGCATGAGCGAAGGCAATGCGCATCCGTTGACCGGTTATGCCACGAATCTCAACGAGCAGGCCCGGTTGGGCAAGATCGATCCCCTGATCGGGCGCGATCATGAGCTCGAGCGCACCGTGCAGATTCTTGCCCGGCGGCGCAAGAACAATCCGCTGCTGGTGGGTGAGGCTGGCGTCGGCAAGACGGCCATCGCCGAGGGGCTGGCCAAGCGCATCGTCGAGGAAGACGTCCCCGACGTCATCAGCGATGCTGTGGTCTACTCCCTCGACATGGGCGCGTTGCTGGCCGGAACCAAGTACCGTGGCGATTTCGAGAAGCGTCTCAAGAGCTTGCTGGCCGAGCTCAAGAAACAGCCCAACGCGATCCTGTTCATCGACGAGATTCATACCGTGATCGGGGCGGGGGCCGCTTCCGGCGGTGTCATGGATGCTTCCAACCTGCTCAAGCCGCTGCTGTCTTCCGGCGAGCTGCGCTGCATCGGTTCCACCACGTTCCAGGAATTCCGTGGCATCTTCGAGAAGGACCGGGCGCTGGCGCGTCGCTTCCAGAAAGTCGATGTGATGGAGCCGTCCGTGGACGACACCATTCGCATCCTGAAAGGGCTGCGTGGTCGCTTCGAGGAACACCATCAGTTGAAGTATACCGATACGGCACTAGAGAGTGCCGTACGCCTGGCGGACCGCTACATCAACGACCGTCACTTGCCTGACAAGGCCATCGACGTCATCGACGAAGCAGGAGCGCACCAGCGCCTGCTGCCACCCGAAGTGCGCGTCTCGACCATCGATGTCGAACAGGTCGAGGCGGTAGTGGCTTCGATCGCGCGGATTCCGCCGAAGAGCGTGTCCAGCTCCGACCGCAAGCTGCTCTCCAATCTGGAGCGTGACCTGAAGATGTTGGTGTTCGGGCAGGATGAGGCGATCCAGAGCCTGTCGGCGGCCATCAAGCTGTCAAGGGCCGGACTCAAGTCGCCAGACAAGCCGGTGGGCAGCTTCCTGTTCGCCGGTCCGACCGGGGTCGGTAAGACCGAGGTGGCACGTCAGTTGGCTCAGCTGATGGGCATCGAGTTGGTCCGCTTCGACATGTCCGAGTATATGGAACGGCATACCGTGTCGCGTCTGATCGGGGCGCCTCCCGGTTATGTCGGTTACGACCAGGGTGGCCTGCTGACCGAGGCGATCACCAAGCAGCCGCACTGTGTGCTGTTGCTCGACGAGATCGAGAAGGCGCATCCGGAAGTCTTCAACCTGTTATTGCAGGTCATGGACCATGGACGCCTGACCGACAACAACGGGCGCGAAGCGGACTTCCGTCACGTCATCGTGATCATGACCTCGAACGCCGGGGCCGAGCAGATCTCGCGTCGCTCGATCGGCTTCCAGACCCAGGATCATTCCACCGATGGCATGGAGGTCATTCGCAAGACCTTCACGCCGGAATTCCGCAACCGGCTGGATGGCATCATCCAGTTCCATGGTCTGATGCCCGAGGTGGTGCGCAACGTCGTCGACAAGTTCCTGGTCGAGCTCCAGGCGCAGCTCGACGAAAAGCGGGTACAGCTCGATGTCAGTGAGGAGGCCAGGGCATGGCTGGCCGACAAGGGCTACGACCCGGAGATGGGCGCCCGTCCCATGGCTCGGGTGATTCAGGAGAAGCTGAAGAAGCCGTTGGCCGAAATGATCCTGTTCGGTGACCTGGCGGATCACGGTGGTGTGGTTCACGTGACGGTGGAGGGTGGCGAACTGAATCTCGCCACCGAAGCGGAGCAACTGGCCTAAGCGGATTTGTGGCCTGCAGGGAAACGTGATGGTGCCTTGCAGGCGACACGCTTGGTCAGACGCTTTAATTACTATTACAGCTACGTTGCTGAATGATGAGCGCCACGCCCTGTCGAAAGACGGGGCGTCGTTTTTTGTATCAGCCGAATAAGCAAACCAACGATGCCGTGCAGAACGGGCTGCACAGCCGGTCTTGTCCTGGGCGGTCCCACGTATCAGCGTGAGCGATAGACGATACGTCCCTTGGACAGGTCGTAAGGCGTCAGCTCGACCTTGACCTTGTCACCGGTCAGGATACGGATGTAGTTCTTGCGCATCTTGCCTGAAATGTGAGCCGTGACCACATGGCCATTCTCCAGCTCAACACGGAACATGGTGTTGGGCAGGGTGTCGACGACGACACCTTCCATTTCGATATGATCTTCTCGTGCCATGTAAGGCGTACCCTCGTGGTTGGTCGTTACGCATGACAGCCAGGCGTTACGCCTGAGCGTCGCCTCTGCTGATCAAGATAGCCCGATATTGTGCCGCATGCCGAGCGCTAAGGCAAAAAAGCGCAGTTTCAAAGAGGGATCGAACGGCGCCAGTGGCGTCCATTGAGATATTCCAGCGGCTGAAAGGCCTGTTTGTAGTTCATCTTGCGGGATTCGCGTATCCAGTAGCCGAGGTAAACGTGCGGCAAGCCGAGGTCATGTGCCATTTCGACCTGACGAAGTACGGCATAGACGCCCAAGGAACGGCGCTCGAGTTCAGGGTCGGGATCGAAGAACGTGTAGATGGCCGACAGGCCATGGCTAAGACGATCGATGGCTGCGACCGCCAGCAGTCGCTCGTCGAGACGGAATTCCAGGAGCCGTGCATACGGGTGATCGAGCGTCAGAAACGTGCGGTATTGCTCATGGCTCGGAGGATACATGTCGCCGTCGGCATGCCGCGTACGGATGTAGCGGGCATAAAGCGCGTAGTGCTCGGCATCGAAGACTGCAGGACATTCCCGCACCGTCAGATCAGCGTTGCGCCTTAGGAGCTTGCGCTGTGTACGATTGGGTGAAAAATCATCGACGGGAATACGCACCGAGACACATGCGCTGCATCCTTCGCAATGGGGGCGATAGAGATGGCGTCCGCTGCGTCGAAAGCCGAGGAGCGCCAAGGCGTCATATACGTTTTGTCCCGGTGACTCCTGCGGATCCAGAAACAGCGTGGTTGCCTCTCGCTCGGGCAGGTAACTACAGGCATGAGGCACTGTCAGGAAGAAGCGCAGGTCCCGCGCCGGCCGTTGCGGTGCGCTACTGCTCACGTTGGGTGACCTCCTGCGTCACTGACGAAATGGCGTCCATGTCCCAGCCCGGGGCCGGTTGGTCGACGTATTTCTCAAGATAGTCGATGAAATCGTTGCGAGCGATATCCCTGGCGCCCAGGCTGACGAGATGGGGTGTATGCATTTGGCAATCGATAAGCCCGCCTCCGTTGGCCTGCATGTAGCGCGTCAAATGTACCAATGCCACCTTGGAGGCATCGCTTTCGAGGCTGAACATCGACTCGCCGAAGAACATCCGGCCCAAGGACACGCCATAAAGACCGCCGACCAACCGGTCGTTGCGCCAGACTTCGACGGAATGGGCATGGCCCAGTCGGTGCAGTTGACCATAGGCCTGCTGCATCGGGGCGGTGATCCAGGTGCCCTCGGCAGCGGCGCGGCTGCTGGCGCATGCATGAATGACAGCGTCGAAGTCACGGTCGAAGGTGACTTCGAACCCGGCGTTGCGCAACCGCTTGGCCAAGCTGCGGCGCACCCGGAGCTGTTCGGGGAACAGCACCAGGCGGGGGTTGGGGCTCCACCAGAGAATGGGCTGGCCTTCCGAAAACCATGGAAAGATGCCGCGTCGATAGGCGGCTAGTAGCCAGTCGGGCGTCAGGGCACCGCCGGCTGCCAAAAGACCGTCCGGCTCGTCGAGGGCGCTATTCAGGGGCGGAAAGACGATAGGCTGGGTAGGTAGCCAGGGCAGCATGGGCATGGATCGGTTGGCCGGTGTGATTGTCGGTCAGTCTGACGACCTTTGGAGGCGATCTCAATGCCTGTGCCAAACCCGGGAAGTGATCGCGTGCTAACCCCTGTGCCACGCGGTTCAGGCTCGGTATGATGTTCTCCTTGAAAAAAGATAAGTCATGTTCGCCAGAGGCTCGAACGATGAGCGCCTGGTTTTGGCGAGCATGGTATTGAAGGGGGTAGTCATTTGAGCATCAAGAAGAAACCCGTGAATCGCCGTGCCAAGGCGACCCAGGCCAAGGAGAAAGCCCGTCGTTTCGGGCTTCGCCTGCAAGGTGCCACTCGCGAGGGCGCGGTGATCTTGCTGCTCGCCGCCTGCGTATTTCTACTGTTGGCACTGTTCAGCTATACGCCTCAGGACCCGGGTTGGTCGCATAGTGGTCCTGAGCAGGGCGTTGCCAACTGGATGGGCCGCATCGGCGCCTGGTTGTCCGACGTGCTGTATTCCCTGTTCGGTGCCAGTGCGTTGTGGTGGCCCGGTATGCTGGGCTTTGCCGCCTGGCGACTGATGCGCATCCGCGAGATCCGGCTCGAGTGGGATGCCACGGCGTTGGCGGTGCGAGCCGGTGGGCTGGTCCTGCTGCTGCTGGCGACGACCAGTCTGGGCGCGCTGCATTTCTACAATTCCCAAAGCGATCTACCGTACTCATCGGGAGGCATCCTCGGCGAGGGGCTGGCCAATGCCTTGGTGCCGCTGGTTGGCATGCGCGGTGCCACATTGCTTGCGCTAGCCTCTTTCCTGTGCGGTTTTCCTCTGTTTACCGGCATGTCATGGCTGACGGTCATGGATGAGATCGGTCTGCGTGTCCAGCGCGGCCTTGGCTGGATTGCGCGCCAGTTTGGCGGCGCCCGCGATCAGCTCGTCACCCGTCGCGAAGTGCGCAACGAGGCTTCTCAGCAGACAGCGCAGGAGATCGACACGGACGAGACCGGAAATGCCGAAGAATCGCTTCCTTGGTGGAAGCGTTGGTTGCGGCAGGGCCAGGCGCCCGAGTTGGAGCGCTGGGAGGCTGAGCCAGCCTTGGCCGGAGGGCACCGTCTCGAGCCTCAGTTGAACGAGAACGAGCATGTAGAGGAGCGGGCATTTGCGGAGCAGCGCGAAGCCCTGCGTGCCGAACGTGACACCTCCATTCCCTGGGATATTCCCGAGCGAACGCCCTCGGCGAAGCAGCCAGGCGCTGCCTATACCGCCCAGGAGGCCCAGGGAGAAGCAGCAGCCGGTGCCACGCCTACGCAAGCGTCATCTGAGAAGAACGAACGGCAGCCGCGGCAGGCACCTGAAGAGGATCACTCCCGGTCCACTTCCCAGGCTGATGTGACGCGCCGCCGCTTTGCCGAGCCCGGGTTGGACGACAAGCCAGCAGAGCGCTCCGTGCATTCACCGGCCGAGCCGATCCTTCCCGACGATGACGAACCGGAGATACCGACCAACGTGGCACGGCCCATCGTTGCCGAGCCGAGAGAGCACCAGTCGGTTTCATCTACGCCGGCAACCGAAGCTATAACCAGGCCGGAAGCGTCCCGTCAGGATAATCAGGAAGCGTCCTCCGAGCCGGCTGGGCCAGCAGCAGTAACCCAGTCCGCGCAGGAAGCCTCGCGTAGCGATACTCAGCAGACGCGTCGAGAGCCCGTCATGTCGGAAAACATGGCAACGACCGACGAGAGCGTCTCCGAGACTCGTCGAACGGCACCGGCCATTGGCTGGGATGATTGGGATGACACTCAGGAAGAGCAAGATCCGCAGTTGCCGGAGCGGGAGCCACGCATAAGCTGGAACGATGCCGTGACGAGCGAGGACGGCGAGACGGCCTATTCCGACGACTCTAGCGATAGGGGCAGTGAGGCGCAGACTGAGCGTGAGAAGATCGCTCCGGGACCGAGCGACGAAGCTGGCGAAATGCAAGATGCATCGCCTCGTCGAGCTAGTGCCGAGCAGGCCCGCGAGGCTGCCGCCGACCCAGATGGGCCGACCCTGTGGACGGTGGAACATCTGCAGAATCAGCGTCCGACAATGGACAATCTGGCCGACCCCGTCGGCAAGCTGCCATCGCTGCGCCTGCTGACACCACCCGACCCTGCGCAGCCCAACTACACGCCGCAACAACTTGTCGACATGGCCGAGCTGCTCGAAGTCCGGCTGCGCGAATACGGCGTCAAGGCCGAAGTCGTCGAAACCTGGCCGGGACCGGTCATCACGCGCTTCGAAATCAAGCCGGCCGCAGGGGTCAAGGTCTCCAAAATCAGCAACCTGGCCAAGGATCTGGCTCGCTCGTTGATGGTCAAGAGCGTGCGGGTGGTCGAGGTGATTCCCGGCCGTCCTACCGTGGGGATCGAGATTCCCAACCCCAACCGGGCGATGATCCGGCTGCGCGAGGTGATCGATTCCGATGCCTATCAGCAGGCGGCCTCGCCATTGACGCTGGCATTGGGCCACGACATTGGCGGCGGGCCGGTAGTGGCCAATCTCGGCAAGATGCCGCACCTGCTGGTCGCCGGTACGACCGGTTCGGGCAAGTCGGTGGGGGTCAATGGCATGCTCATCTCGATGCTGCTCAAGGCGACACCGGATGACGTGCGCATGATCATGGTCGACCCCAAGATGCTCGAGCTATCGGTCTACGATGGCATCCCGCACCTGTTGGCGCCGGTGGTCACCGACATGAAGGAGGCCGCCAACGCGTTGCGCTGGTGCGTGGCCGAGATGGAGCGTCGCTACAAGCTGATGGCCGCCATGGGGGTGCGCAACATTGCCGGCTTCAATGCCAAGCTCGACGAAGCCGAGCGGGCGGGCGCCCAGGTGGCCGATCCGTTGTGGGAGCCGCAACCCTGGCAGATGCACGAGCAGCCGCCGGTCCTCGAAAAATTGCCCTACATCGTGGTAGTCATCGATGAGTTCGCCGACATGTTCATGATCGTCGGCAAGAAGGTCGAGGAACTGATCGCCCGTCTGGCCCAGAAGGCGCGCGCTGCGGGTATTCACTTGGTTTTGGCCACGCAGCGCCCGTCAGTGGACGTGGTGACCGGTCTGATCAAGGCCAATATTCCCACGCGCATGGCATTTCAGGTATCGTCCAAGGTCGATTCGCGCACCATTCTCGACCAGGGTGGCGCCGAGGCGCTGCTGGGGCATGGCGATATGCTCTACCTGCCTGCCGGTTCCGGCATGCCGACCCGTGTACATGGGGCCTTCGTCGATGACGACGAAGTCCACCGGGTCGTCGAGGACTGGAAACGTCGGGGGGAACCGGAGTATATCGACGAAATCCTGACTGGCGGGGTCAATGCCGATGCGTTGACGGGGCTCGAAGCCGAAGGCAGCGGCGATGGTGACGACGCCGAGCAGGATGCGTTGTACGACGAGGCGGTCATGTTCGTCACCGAATCGCGGCGGGCTTCCATTTCCGCCGTACAGCGGCGTTTCAAGATCGGCTACAACCGTGCAGCTCGTCTGGTCGAGTCCATGGAGGCGGCCGGTGTCGTCTCGTCGATGGGCACCAACGGCAGCCGCGAGGTATTGGCGCCGCCCCCTGTTGGCGACTGACCCGAGTCGTTGCACCAAAGCGGTGGCTTATAGCCACCGCTTTGCATTATGCAGACAATGAGGATATCCGTTGTGTCGTGCAGTCATCGCCGACGCGTTGCGGTCTATGGGTCTGACGGCCACGAAACTCGCGTCGTCCGACTGGAGTGAACCAAGGAGAAGGCATGAAGTTGATGAAAAGCCTGGCTGTACTGGGTGCAGCCCTGATGATGCCCATGCTGGCCAACGCCGACGAACAGGCGGCCGAGCGCCTGAGCGACCTGCTCGAGCCATTGAAGACCTATTCCGCCGATTTCGACCAGCAGATCCTCGATGGTTCCGGCCAGCGCCTACAGGAGGCTAGCGGCCATATCTGGCTGTCACGTCCCGGCCAGTTCCGGTGGGAAGTCGAGGCCCCGTATCGTCAGGTCGTGGTGTCCGATGGGCAGGACGTCTATCTCTACGATCCCGACCTCGAGCAGGTGACCATCCAGCCCCTCGACATGCGTGTCACCCACACCCCGGCGCTGCTGCTGTCCGGCAAGGCCAATGCATTGACCGAGAACTACGACGTGTCCCGTCAACAGCAGGGCACGACGGAGACCTTTACCTTGCTTCCCAAATCACCCGACACGCTGTTCGAGGATCTCAAGCTGACCTTCCGTGGCGAGCAGTTGCGCGGACTGCAGATGAGCGACAGTACCGGTCAGCGTACGGCGATTGCCTTCTCCAATGTCGAGGCTAACTCTGCAGTCGAGCCGTCCCGGTTCGAATTTCAGGTGCCCGAAGGCGCCGATGTGATCCAGGAAGCTTACTGAACAACGGGCTTCCGTATCGTGCAAACCCCGGTGAGCGTCGCTCAGCGGGGTTTTCTTATGCACATCATTCGACCTCGCCGTCGGCCTGGCTGTCCAACTCGGCGCGGTAGTCGAGCATCTGCTTGAAGCGTTTTTCCTGCCCGTACTCGCTGGGTTCGAAGAAGCGCCGGCGCGGTACCTGATCCGGCCAACAATCGTGGGCGCTGCCTGCCGGGTAACCGTGGGGCTCGTTATGCGCATAGCGATACCCCTCGCCGTGACCCAGCGAGGCCATGAGTCGGGTCGGTGCATTGCGCAAATAGGTGGGGACCTCGATATCGGGATGTTCGGCCACAAAGCCCTTGGCGCGTTTCCAGGCCTGGTCGATGGCATTGCTCTTGGGCGCGACAGCCAGGTGAATCGCCGCATGCGCGATGGCGCGCTGACCTTCGTAGTCGCCGAGGCGCAGGTAGGCGTCCCAGGCGGCCATGACCAGTGGCAAGGCACGAGGCTCGGCATTGCCGACGTCTTCCGAAGCGATGGCCGCCAGGCGGCGGATGACATCCAGTGGATCGCCTCCCCCCTGCATGAACTGCGCCATGTACAGCAGCGCCGCATCGGGTCGCGACGAGCGCACCGACTTATGAATCGCCGACAATAGATCGTAGTAATGGTCACCCTGCTTGTCGAAAGCGCTGGCCTGATGACCGATGATCTCGGCCAAGGTCTCCTTGGCCAGGCGCTCCTGGCCCTGATCCTCTACGGTAAAGTCGCAGGCCGTCTCGAGCAGGCCAAGGGCGCGCCTGGCGTCGCCGCCACTTGCCCGTGCCAAGATGGCGAGTACCTCATCCTCCACCTGAATGTTGCGCTGGCCGAGGCCTCGATCGCGATCCTGCAGAGCACGACGCATAACGTCGATCAGGTCTGCCTCGTCGAGCTTCTTGAGCACATAGACACGAGCCCGTGACAGGAGTGCCGAATTGACCTCGAACGAGGGGTTCTCGGTGGTGGCGCCGATCAAGGTTAGCAAGCCCGATTCCACATGCGGCAACAGGGCATCCTGCTGGCTCTTGTTGAGACGATGGATTTCGTCGAGAAAGAGTACCGTAGGGCGCTGCTGCCCCTGGGCCGCCCTGGCTCGCTCCACTGCGGCTCGAATGTCCTTGACGCCGGCCATGACCGCCGATAAGTGCTCGAGCTGGGCATCCGAGGCATCGGCAAGAATCTCGGCCAGTGTCGTCTTGCCTACGCCGGGCGGTCCCCACAGGATCATGGAACGCAACGTGCCGCTCTCGGCCATGCGACGCAGTGGCTTGCCTGGCCCAACCAGGGCCTGTTGTCCGATATAGTCGTCGAGGCGCCGTGGGCGCATTCTAAATGCCAAGGGGGCGCTGTCTTGGGAAGCGTGGCTGAACAAATCCATGAAAACCGTCGTTCCGGTGGTTGGAGTCGCAAGAATCGCGTTGCATGAACGATACCACGCGTTAGGCGTGTTCCTAGGGAATCGATAGCGTCTTTTGCTTTTTCAACGAGCGCGATTGCAATATAGCCACTAGGGTAAACATTCCGGCTCGTGTAGCGGGCTACAGGCTTGCCGTTGTGCCCCGTGGCTCTCGTGTAGCGTGGGGCATGGACAGCTGCATGAAGGTAAACGCCATCACCTAAACTGTAGTCAGCGTGGCGATACTCCAACGTCGGTCCACGTAAGCAGAGGAGACTCCTACCATGCCCATGCTCACTCAACTGCGCCAGGATCATGCCAATATGGCGCGGCTGCTGCACGTGCTCGCGCTCAAGCACAAAACGCTGGATCATGGCGAGCGTCCTGACTTCCATCTCGTACGCGAGGTAGTGGATTTCATTCTCGATTATATGACGGGGTTTGCCGTGCCGCTGGAGCGAATCTGCAGCGAACAACTGCTGACCAAGGTCGCCGAGGCCAATGCGCTGGGATGTCGACTCGCTGAAGACTATCAAGCGCTTAATGAGCGTCTGGCTCGCCTTTCCCAGGACATCGACATGATCCTCATGGATGCCGTGATACCCATGGATCGTTTCGCCGACGATCTGAAAGCCTATCTCGATGCGCATCGCGCCTATTTGCGCTCGGAGCGTGAAGAGCTGTTTCCCCTCATGCGCGAACACCTCGACGAAGAGGAAATGCAGCTGCTGGCCGAATCGCTACCGGAGGGAGCCCAGGCCGAGCTGGAACGCCTTCAGAATGCCTATCCCGAGCTGTATACCGAATTCCGCAACGCCCCATCGCCTTTTGCCTGAGTGTGCCTGAGTCATGGGCTGGCCTTTAGGTCGGCCTTCATGTGCTCACCTGGGGCAACTCATCCCAGCGCGTCGTGTAACGCGGTGAATGGTAGCGACTGTTCATTTGCCAGGCTGCGTTCCGGCACTGCAACCCCAGTGTGAGCGCATGGCGTCCATAGCGTCGATGAATGGCATCCCAGGTCTGCATCAATGCTTCCTGACGAGCAGGCTCGTGCCCCTCGAAGAGTGACGTTTGGCTACCGCGACGGGGCGACAGGTCCGCCAACATGACGCCAAGCTTTTGGTAGGCGATGCCCGGCTGCCACAACTCGGCCAGCAGGCGTTGAGCGTAATGATTGAGTCGCAACGTGTCGGCACTGGGAAACGGGAGCATCGTCCATAACGGATGGGATTGTTGCGGGCCCGCATGGTGAGGGTTGGTGCGCAGGAACACGCCGATGGCGCTGGCCAGCATGTCGTCGCGGCGTAGCTTTTCCCCGGCGCGTTGGCAATGATGGCGTAGTGCGTCGCTGAGCTGATCACGTTCGTTGAGTAGCCGACCGAACGAGCGCGAGCAGAGAATACTGCGCCGTGGGGTGTCGAGGTCATGGGCTTCCAGGCAGGGCGTTCCGCGCAGTTCCCGGGCCGTCCTGGCCATCACTACGCTAAAACGCTTGCGCAGCAGGGCTTCCGGGGCATCGCGAAGCGCTGCTGCATTGTCGATTCCCAGGCTGGCTAGCCTTAACGCGAGCCGGCTGCCGATGCCCCAGACGGCCTTGACCGGGAGCTGACGCAAAAAATGGCTGAGGTCGGGGGCGTTCGCGTCCGGCCATAGACACAGCTGGGGGCGTCCGGGCATCCCTTTGGCGCGACGATTGGCCAGTTTGGCAAGGGTGCGTGTCGGGGCGATGCCCAGTGAGACGGGCAGGCCAACCTCGCGCTCCACCGCGTGCACGAGCTCGCGTCCCAAGGCATCCAGATCGTTGCTCATGCCGCGCAGGTCGAGAAAGCACTCATCGATGGAGTAAGGCTCGAGGGCGGGTACGCGTGCCGCCAATACCCGTTGCACCCGGCTCGAGAGGTCGCCGTAAAGCGCATAATTCGAGGATTTGAATACGATCCTTTGCCGCTGCATGGAAGGAATCTGATGCATCGGCATGCCCATGGCGATCCCCAAGGCCTTGAGCTCCTCTGAGCGTGCAATGATGCAGCCGTCGTTGTTCGACAGGACGCCGACCGGCATGCCCTCCAGGGCAGGATCGAACAGGCGCTCGCAACTGACGAAGAAATTGTTGCAGTCGATCAGTGCGTACATGGCGAGCCTCACCGGTGCAGGGCATGAATGACATAACAGACCCGGCCCCAGAGCCGGTGGTCGCGTTCACCATCGAGCGGAATTCGGGCCTGGCGACTATCCCCGCCCTGTAGCCAGAACCGGCTGGCCTGGCTAACCAGACGTTGCAGGCTCAGGGTACCGTCGATGGTCGCTATGACCCAGTCATTGGCACGGGGCGTCAGCGCTCGATCGACGATCAGGAGATCCTTGTCATGAAAGCCTGCCTGGACCAGCCCATGCCCACTGACGCGCATGAAAAAGGTCGAGGCGGGGCGGGGCACCAGATAGCGATCGAGGTCCAATGCCACTTCAAGGTAATCGTCGGCGGGTGAAGGAAAGCCGCTGGCTCCGCGTTGCTTGGGACTAGGGGCCAAGAGGGAAGAGTTCTTGGATGAGGCGTAAGCAAAGCGGCTGACATTCATGGACATACCTCGATGAGCAACAATATTGATACTGTAAAAATAACCAGTATTTAAAAGGCCGACAAGGGTCGGGCCAGTTGGGTGTCGGTCAGGTAGAATGCGCAGCAGTGGAAACGGTGAGGACACGGGGATGGATCGGCTTCAGGCAATGCAGACCTTTCGCGCCGTGGTCGAGGCCGGCAGCTTCGCGGGCGGTGCCCGTCGGCTGGGCCTGTCCAATGCCATGGTCAGCAAGCAGGTGGCGGGTCTGGAGGCGCAACTCGGGGTAAGGCTGTTGACCCGAACGACACGGCGCCTGCACCTGACGGCCGAAGGCGAGCGTTATCTGCGCGGCGCGGCGCGCCTACTCGACGAGCTGCACGAACTGGAAGCAGGGCTGGGTGAGCAGCGGGGCGAAATCCGTGGCAGGCTGCGCCTGTCTGCACCGCTCGATTTCGGCGTTCGCGAGCTGGTGCCGGCATTGCAGGCTTTCGAACACAAGCATCCGGCCGTGCAGTTGGAAGTAATGCTGGAAGATCGCCGTGTCGACCCGTTGGCCGAGGATTTCGACCTGGTCGTGCGTATCGGCGAGCTCGAGGACTCGAGTCTGATTGCGCGCCGCCTGATGCCGATGCCAAGACATGTCTATGCCGCTCCCAGCTACCTGAAACGCCATGGCGTTCCGCGTCATCCCGATGAGCTGCGCATGCATCGTTGCCTGCATTACAGCTTGCAACGCGGCGGCCCCAGTTGGACCTTCATCGTTGACGGCAAGCTGCAACGCTACCGTTTCCAGCCGGTCATGACGTGCAACAACGGCCGAGCCTTGGCCGAAGCGGCTTCGCGAGGTATGGGGCTCGTCTACAAGCCAGCCTTCCTGGGCGAGCCGGAGGTCGCCAGGGGGCGCCTGGTGCATGTCCTGGATGAGTTCGTAACCCAGCCGCTCGGCGTCTATCTGCTCTATGCCGAGCGCGATTTCATGCCGGCTCGCCTGCAGGCGCTGATCCATACGCTGCGCGAGCATTTCGTCGAGGGGCATGGATGAAGGGGCCGGTTCTCGTTTTCGATTCCGGTGTCGGCGGGTTGTCCGTCGCCGCTGCGATACGCCATCGCCTGCCTGAAGCCGCTCTGGCCTATGTCTGTGACAACGCCATGCTGCCCTATGGCACCAAGCCCGACGCTTGGCTGGTGGGGCGTATCGTCGATGTCTGCCTCGCTGGCGTGGAGGCCTGTAGTGCTGGCGTGCTGGTCGTGGCCTGCAATACGGCGAGTACGCTGGCCCTGGCTGAGTTGCGTAGCCGGTTGGATATTCCCGTGGTGGGCACCGTGCCGGCCATCAAGCCGGCGGCAATGACCACGCGTAGCGGGACGATAGGGCTGTTGGCCACCTCGGCCACCGTGAATCGTCCTTATACCGATGCGTTGATTCGCGACTTTGCGGCTCAATGCCGTGTGATCCGGGTGGCTGCCGATGGCCTGGTGACCCTGGCCGAGCGCAAGTTGGCGGGACTAGAGCTCGATGAGGCGCTCTTGGCGGCGGAGTTGGCGCCGCTCTGGAAGAGTCCTGAGCTCGATACCGTGGTGCTCGGGTGCACCCATTTCCCGCTGCTGGTCGAGCAGCTGCGTACCCAGGCCCCGAAGGCGATCGAGTGGATCGACTCGGGGGCGGCCATTGCACGCCGCGTCATCAGCGTCGTTCCCGAAATTATGCGTACCAGTGGCAGTGACGAGGCTTGGGCCACGGCTCCTTCACCGGCGCTGTCCGTTGCGTTGTCGAGCTATGGCTTTGCCGCCCCGCAGTGGCTCGAGGTGCAGACCCTGCCGCAGGTTCTGCGCTGAATAACCGTTTCGCTTTTCATGCATTTTCATCAAGCAAGGAGACTACGTGGCCATACCCGTCGTCGACCCTGAGCGTTATCAGGAACAGCTGGACGCCAAACGCGATTTTCTGATCGAACGCTTCGCACCGCTCGATGCACCCGCGCTCGAGGTGTATGCCTCACCACCCAGCCATTATCGGCAGCGCTGCGAGTTCCGCGTCTGGCATGAAGGCGACGACCTGTATTATGCGATGTTCGAGGTGGATCCCGAGGATCCAAAGAAAAAAACGGTTGTCCGGCTCGATCAGTATCCTGTCGCCAGTCGGCGAATCAATGAACTGATGCCTCAGTTGCTCGATGCCGTGCGGGATAACCCCGTATTGCGACGCAAGTTGTTTCAGGTCGAGTTCCTGACCAGCCTCGCCGGCGAAGCGCTGATTACCATGATCTATCATCGGCCGCTGGACGAGGACTGGGAGCGCGATGCGCATCGGCTACAGGCGCATTTGGGCGTTTCCATCATCGGTCGGGCCCGCAAGCAGCGCTTAATCCTGGATCGCGACCACGTCTGGGAGCGGCTCGAGGTTGACGGGCGGTTATTGGCGTATCAGCAGGTCGAGAACAGCTTTACCCAACCCAACGCGCGCATCAGCCAGGCCATGTTGCACTGGGCGAGGGACGTGACGGCCCATAGCCAGACGGGAGATCTCGTCGAACTGTACTGCGGCAATGGCAATTTTACCGTGGCGCTGGCCGAGAACTTCCGACGTGTTCTGGCCACGGAGATTTCGCGTACCTCGGTGGCCTCCGCCAACGTCAATCTCGCCGCCAACGGCATCGACAATGCCGTGGTGGCGCGCATGTCCGCCGAGGAGTTTTCTCAGGCCCTGGCCGGCGAGAAGCACGGACGCAGAGTGGCCGAGATGGCGCTGGACGACTACGATTTCACCACGGTACTGGTCGATCCGCCCCGCGCCGGGCTGGATCCGCAGAGCTGTGAGCGTCTCAGGGAATATCCGCGTATCGTCTATATTTCCTGCAATCCGGCGACCCTGTTGGATAATCTGAAGCAGTTGCACGATACCCACGCCGTCCGACGCTTCGCGCTGTTCGATCAGTTTCCCTGGACGAACCATTGCGAATGCGGCGTACTGCTTGAAAGGCGTGCCTGAAGCGATGAAGCATGAAACGATGAAGTCGAGAGGTTGCTCTCTGTAACGAAAAGTCAAGAGGCAATGCGCAACTGATATGCTCCATGAAAGTTGGGGCATGACGATGGGGTTGGCCGGGGCGCTGGAGTACGCTCACGTAACGCGGCACACGAGTCGCGCCGATGAACATCCCGCCGGTCAACGATGACCGGGTGCAGCCGAGGTGATTGATGCAACACGTCGCAATCGATGGCAAACAGGAATTTCTTGCCCAGCTTCGCGAACAACTCGCCAAGCGCCTTCCCCAGGAAAAAGTGAAGGCGATTGCAGCCTTCGCCGAGGATTTCTACGCCAGTGCGCCTTTCGAGGACCTCGCCGAGCGCCATCTCGACGACATCTACGGGGCGACCTTGAACGTCTGGCACTTCATGCAGCAGCACGATCCGAAATCGCCCAAGGTGGGGGTCTACAATCCGGATTTCGAGAAGCACGGCTGGCAGTCGTCGCATACCGTGATCGGCGTGTTGCAGCAGGACATGCCGTTTCTTGTCGACTCGGTGCGTATCGAGCTCAATCGGCGTGGGATCACCGTGCACGCCATTCACAATGCCGTGCTGGCTGTCGATCGCGACAAGCAGCACCGTCTCAAACGCGTGACTTCGGTTCACGACGAGCAGGCGCCCGAGACGGATGAGTCGGTCATCGTCATCGAGATCGATCGCCATTCCGACCCGGCCGTCCTCGAGGATCTGGAAACCAGTATCCGTGACGTGCTGCGCGATGTGCGCACCGCCGTCGAGGATTTCGAGGCGATGCGCGGCCAGGTCGGCGCGGCGCTCGACGAACTCAAGGCGTCACGGCCGGATCAGATCGGGTCAGGAAATCACGAAGAGGCGATTGCCTTTCTCGAATGGTTGAGAAACGACAATTTCACTTTCCTGGGTTACGACGAGTACGAGGTGGTGAAGGAGAACGGTCAGGATCAGCTGTGTCACGTCAAGGACAGCGACCTGGGCGTGTTCAAGCTCGATCAGCCTCGCTACCGCGAACGTATTCGCAACGACCTGGGCGTCGAAGACGATCACTACGTACTGGTGCCCGAACTGCTGTCGTTTGCCAAGAGTGCCTACCACTCACGGGTCCACCGTCCGGCCTATCCCGACTATATCTGCGTCGATCGCTACGATGCCGACGGCAATGTGATCGGCGAGCGCCGCTTTCTGGGGCTTTACGCCGCCACCGTCTATAACGATTCTCCGCGCCATATTCCGATCCTGCGCAAGAAGATCCAGGCCGTAATCCAGGCGGTGGGAGTCGATCCGCGCGGCCATGACGGCCATCAGCTACGCCAGATTCTCAACGTCTATCCGCGTGACGACCTGTTCCAGATTTCCACCGAGGAATTGACCCAGACCACGATGGGGATCCTCAATATTCGCGAGCGGCGTCGGGTGCGTCTGTTCATCCGCGAGGATCGCTTCGGGCGATTCTATTCCTGCCTGGTCTTCGTGCCGCGCGATGTGTTCTCCACCGACCTGCGTGTACGCATTCAGAACCTGCTGTGCGACGAACTCGATGCCACGTTCGGCGACTTCAACACTTACCTGTCCGAGTCGGTTCTGGCACGTATCCAGCTTATCCTGCGCTTCAACGGCGAAAAGCCGGTGGATTACGACATCCGTCGACTCGAGAAGAAAGTCGGCATGCTGTCGCGCAGCTGGCGCGACGATCTACAGAACGCCATGGTCGAGGGCTTCGGCGAAGAGCAGGCCAACCAACTGATGGATCGCTACCGCGAGGCGTTCCCCGGTAGCTATCGCGACGATTTCTCGGCACGCACCGCGGTCTACGACCTGCATCATATCGGCGAACTCGAGGAGGGCGAGGCGCTGGCGCTGAGCCTCTATCGTCTGGTCGAGGAAGACGAGGATGGCGTCAACCTCAAGCTGTTCCACGCCGACCGGCCAGTCCCTCTGTCCGACGTGTTGCCCATGATGGAAAACCTCGGCCTGCGCGTGTTGGGTGAACGGCCCTATAACATCCAGCGTCAGGATCGGGATTTCTGGATCCACGATTTCGACCTGGAGCACCATTCCAACGAGATCGTCAACCTTCAGGAGATGCGCGACACCTTCATCGAAGCTTTCAAGCGCATCTGGGTTGGCGATGCCGAGAACGATCCGTTCAACCGCTTGGTGATCGGTGCCAATCTGGCTTGGCGCGAAGTGGCGGTACTGCGTGCCTACGCGCGTTACCTCAAACAGTTGCGCTTCGGGCTGTCGCAGCTCTACATCGCTACGACGCTGGCCAGTTATCCCGAGATTACACGCGAATTGGTCACTCTGTTCGAATTGCGCTTCGATCCCGATCAGCAGGCGCAGGAGGGAGAAATCGATGCCTGCCTCGAGCGCATCAACGGCCAGCTCGATGCGGTGGCCAGTCTCAACGACGATTTGCTGTTGCGGCGTTACGCCGAGCTGATCCAGGCGACGCTGCGAACCAATTATTATCAGCTGGACGAGAATGAGAGCTACAAGGAATACATCGCTCTCAAGCTCGAGCCGGCCAAGATCCCCGACATGCCCAAGCCGCGGCCCATGTACGAGATATTCATCTACTCGCCGCGTGTCGAAGGGGTGCATCTACGTGGCGGCAAGGTCGCCCGGGGCGGGCTGCGCTGGTCGGACCGTCACGAGGACTTCCGCACCGAGGTCCTCGGGTTGGTCAAGGCGCAGCAGGTCAAGAACGCAGTCATCGTGCCGGTCGGCGCCAAGGGCGGCTTCGTCTGCAAGCGCATGCCCGATACCGCCGATCGAGATGTCATCCAGAAAGAAGGTATCGCCTGTTACCAGATCTTCATTCGTGCGTTGCTCGACGTGACCGACAACCTCGTTGGCGGCGAAATCGTGCCGCCCAGGAACGTAGTGCGTCACGACGATGACGATCCCTACCTGGTGGTGGCGGCCGACAAGGGCACGGCAACGTTTTCTGACATCGCCAACGCCATCTCGCTCGAATACGGACATTGGCTGGGCGATGCCTTCGCCTCGGGCGGGGCCAACGGTTACGACCACAAGAAGATGGCGATCACCGCGCGTGGCGCATGGGAATCGGTGAAGCGCCATTTCCGCGAGTTGGGTGTCGATACCCAGCAGGACGAGTTCACCGTGCTGGGCATCGGTGACATGGCCGGCGACGTGTTCGGCAACGGCATGCTGTTGTCGGACAAGATCCGCCTCGTCGGCGCCTTCAACCATATGCACATCTTCATCGATCCCGATCCCGATCCCGCTGCATCGTTCAAGGAACGCAAGCGTCTCTTCGATCAGCCGCGCTCCAGTTGGGAGGAGTACGACAGCAGCCTGATTTCCGAAGGGGGCGGCATCTTCAAGCGCAGCGCCAAGTCGGTTGCCATTACGCCGCAGATGAAGCAAGTGTTCGGTATCGAGGCCGACAAGCTGTCGCCCAACGACCTCATCAACGCCATGCTCAAGTCGCAAGTCGACCTGATCTGGAACGGTGGTATCGGCACCTACGTCAAATCACGTGAGGAAAGCCATGCCGACGTTGGCGACAAGGCCAACGACTCACTCCGCGTCAATGGCGAGGAGCTGCGCTGTCGCGTCGTCGGCGAGGGCGGCAACCTGGGCCTGACCCAGCGAGGCCGCATGGAAGCCGCAAGGAAGGGGGTCAGGGTCAACACCGACTTCATCGACAACTCCGGTGGGGTGGATTGCTCCGACCATGAGGTCAATATCAAGATTCTGCTCGACGATGTGGTCAAGCGGGGCGACATGACCGACAAGCAGCGCAACCAGCTGTTGGCGGAAATGACCGAGGAGGTTGCCGATCTGGTGCTGCAGGACAATTATCGGCAAGCCCAGGCGTTGTCGTTGTCGCGACGCCTGTCGCAGGATGGGTTGGGGCCGTTCCGGCGTTTCATCAATGAACTCGAGGCGCATGGCCAGCTCGATCGCGAACTGGAGTTTCTGCCCAGCGACGAGGTGCTGCTCGAGCGTTCCAACGCTGACGAGGGGCTGACTCTGCCCGAACTGTCGGTACTCATTTCGTATGCCAAGAGTACCTTGAAGAGCGATCTCATCGCCTCCGAGGTGCCGGACGATCCGTATATCCAGACCCATCTCGAACGGGCCTTCCCGCGTGTACTTGTCGAGCGCTTCCGGAACGAGATGTACGAACATCGCCTGAAGCGGGAAATTGCGGCCACCCAGATAGCCAACGATCTGGTCGATCACATGGGCATCGTGTTCATGCGCCGCCTGATCGATTCCACCGGGTCCGGGCGGGCCGACATCACGCGCGCCTATGTCGTGGCCCGCGATAGCTTCAATCTCGAGAGTCTCTGGCAACAGATCGAAGCGCTGGACAACAAGGTCGACAGCGAGGTCCAGTACGCCATGATGCAGGACCTGATGCGCCTGCTGCGTCGTGCGACGCGCTGGTTCCTGCGTCACCGCACCAGCATGACGATCAAGGAGAGTATCGAGCACTTCGCGCCACGCTTGGCCCAGCTTCAGGAAAGTATCGGCGATCACCTGCGGGGCGACGAGTACGAAGCCTGGCAGGTACGTTGCGAGGAACTGAGCGGTGCTGGCGTGCCTGATGAGTTGGCCCGTGTCATCGCCGCGACTCGCAACCTGTATGGTGGGCTGGGCATCATCGAGGCCGCCAATCAGGCCAACGAGAAGGTGCAGCGTGTCGCCGAGGTCTACTTCGAGATCGGTCACCGTCTGGAGCTGCCCTGGATGACCGAGCAGGTCAATGCGCTCAAGGTGCGCGATGCCTGGCAGGCTCAGGCTCGCGAGACTTTCCGAGACGATCTCGACCGTCAGCAACTGGCATTGACGGTTAGCGTCCTCAATATGGAGGACAGCTCACTGGACGTCGGGCCGCGTGTGGAGCAGTGGCTGTCCCGACACTCGGACCTGCACGAGCGCTGGTGCGGGTTGGTCAACGAGGTGAGGCATGGTGCCCAGGGAGGCTTTCCGCTATTTGCCGTGGCCATCCGCGAGCTGGTCGATCTGGCCGAAAGCAACGGCGAGGCCTGATCGTCGTTCACTGGCTTGTGCTGCATTTCCGCCTGGCGTTTGCCGGGCGGTTTGCGTTGGTAGCCAAGTCTCGCTTACCGTGCAAGGTTTAATGACATGGCCACGCCAGTCGGGTGCGCTCTGGTATGCTGTGCCATGACCGGTTAAACGCCATTGTAGAGAGACCCTATGAAACATCGCGTATTACCCTTCATCGTGGCTCTGGGGCTGGCTGGCTCGGCATCGTTGGCACTCGCCGATAGCCCAGCCCTGCAACGTGCCCGAGAATCCGCCGACAAGGTCGACCTGAGCAAGTTCTTTACTTCGCGAACCGACGCACGTAGCCAAAGTTTCGGTTTTGGGGGGACGCACGAACATCCATTCACCGTCGACAAGGCTGGCCAGTACGTCTTTACCAGCAGCACTCTGCCGGGTGAGTCGAATGATTACCGTATTAATGCCGTTATTCTCAATGATCAGGGCAAAGCAGTGGCGCGTGGCGATGCGCTGGGGAAAAACGGCGGCCTACGTTTGGTAGAACAGCTCGAACCGGGGGACTACATTCTACGAGTCACGGCGAACAAGTTCGGGACTGAGAGTGCCGGTGGTAATAGTTACAACGTCGAAGTGGCGGGGCTCGATGAGCAAGGACACCGGTTGAGCAGTGACCAAAGCGGCATTGATGGCGGCACCGGGATACGTTTCGGCGGGCCGGGGCGTGATGGGCGTACCACGGCGTTCGTGAACAAGAACGATGCCGTTGCTGCCGTCGCTGCGCCGCAGGTAGCCAATGAGTCTGTCGGCGCCGACGTGAATGATGCTCAGTCTGCGGCTGGTGCCGCTTCCACACCGGATGCTTCCCCCATGCAGGCGGCGGAAACGCCACAGCAACAGGACATGCCGACGGCTTTCGATGAAATCGTTGCCGATATCGATATCCGGACCCGCGGCGAGGTGCTGAGCTTCGATGTCGTCGAAGCCGGCACCGTCTCCGTCACCAGTTCCACCTTCATGGGGAGCGAGACAGAATATCGTCTCGAAGCGAAAATTCTCGATGAGCAGGGCAAGGTGGTGGCCAGCGATAAGGCATCGGGATTCGAGGGCGACTTCGCCATTCGCACCCGGCTGCAACCGGGCCGATATACCGTCTGGGTGAGTGGCCAGAAATTCGGTAGCGCCAGCAGTGGCGTGAACAACTACGCGTTACGCATCCAGCAGCTCGATACCCAGTAAGCGTACTACCTGACATCTCTGCGCCCCATCGGGCTTGATACCCTGCAAGTGGAGGGCATTAAGCCTGATGGGGCGCTTGCGGTATACTCTCGGCGTTTTTCATCGAAGATGAGTCGCCCATGTATTCTCTCGTTCGTTCCGTGCTGTTCCGGCTGGATGCCGAAGCTGCCCATGGCGTTTCCCTTTCCACCCTGGATATGCTTCATCGCCTGCATCTGTCCCGTATGCTGGGAGCACAGGAACGTGTCGACGATCCTGTCGAGATCATGGGGTTGAACTTTCCCAATCGTGTCGGTCTGGCAGCGGGGCTGGACAAAAATGCCGATCATCTCGACGCACTGGGGGCACTGGGGTTCGGCTTCGTCGAAGTGGGGACGGTCACGCCCAAGCCCCAGGCGGGCAATCCCAAGCCACGCCTGTTCCGGCTACCCGAGCAGGGCGCCATCATCAACCGCATGGGCTTCAACAATGCCGGTGTAGACCACCTGATACGCAACGTGCAGCGTAGCCGCTACGATGGCGTCATCGGCATCAACATCGGCAAGAACCTGACCACGCCGGTCGAACGGGCCGTCGACGACTATCTGACCTGCCTGCAGCGGGTACATGGCCATGCGCACTATGTGGCGGTGAACATCTCCTCACCCAATACGCCAGGGTTGAGAAACCTGCAGTTCGGTGAGCATCTGGACAACTTGCTCGGTGCGCTGCGTGAGCAATGCTCCCGACTCGATCGGGAAAGTGGGCGACGCGTGCCGTTGGCGGTCAAGATCGCTCCTGACATGGACGATAACGAGACCGCTCTCGTTGCCAAGGCATTGGGCGCCAATGATATCGATGCCGTGATCGCCACCAATACTACGGTGTCCCGAGAGGCCGTGAGCGGATTGCCGCATGCCGAGGAGCAGGGAGGGCTCTCGGGCAGTCCGGTGTTCGAACCGTCCAACAGGGTGGTTCGCGCCTTGCGCCGTTATCTGCCTTCGATACCGATTATCGGGGTCGGCGGAATCGACAGTGACGAGGCGGCGCGTGGAAAGCGCGACGCCGGTGCGGATCTAGTGCAACTCTATTCGGGGTTCATCTATCGTGGGCCGGCGCTGGTTGCCGAATGCGCCGAGGCGCTCAGGACATGAGCGGAGTGAAAACGCAGAAAGGCCCGCAACGCAGCGGGCCTTGGAAGGTGTCATCCTTCACCGAAGCACATGCCGGTGGCGGGGATACCGACAACCGGTGAAACGGTGAGCATATGGATGGGTCACATCACCATGGGGTTCTTGTGCAGTCCGGAGACGCCGGTCATGCCGGCCCAATGATCCCCTCGACCTTCACGCCAACCGCTCATCCAGTATTCACGCAGGTTCACGTCCTGACTGGGACAATCGTCACGGGAACGACCAGTGATACCGGCCTTGTAGCCATGAACATAAGCACGCTGGAAGCGATCACGTTTCTGTCGTTTCATCGGATGGCCTCTTTGAAGAACCGATTTTTAGTGTCGAGACGTTGTGAAGGCGAAAGACGTCTTGCAATACGCTTGGCGCCATTGCAGAAGATTTGCCGTCACAACCCACAGGGCCCATGGACAAAACGCATGCGTGTTATCAGTAGCTACTGATTTAATTACTAGTTCAGAATGACCAGGCTTGTCGAGTCGCGTTTTGTCAACAAAATGTTACCTAACGGTTACCTGATTGAAATCAAAGGATCATGCCAGCATGATCCCGGAGTCTTTTACATATGAGCGAATCCCAGTCCGTCTCGGCGGCTACACTCTTCGTCACCTGCCCCAAGGGAGTGGAAGCTCTCCTTGCCGAAGAAATTGCCGCACTGGGCGGTGAGGTCGGCAAGACGACCGTCGCCGGGGTATATGTCCACACCTCGCTCGCTATGGCCTACCGCGTTTGTCTGTGGTCACGCCTGGCCAACCGCGTCATTCTCAGTCTCGTGCAGGAAGAGGGCATTGAAACCCCCGAAGCGCTGCATGCAGCCACCAGAAAAATCGACTGGGCTGGTCATGTAGTGTCCGGGGGTAGCTTGGCAGTGGATTTTCATGGCCAATCGGACCGGATCCGCCATACCCGCTTCGGGGCGCAGACCGTCAAGGACGGCATCGTCGATGCCCTACAGGCGGTGGGACGCGAGCGTCCCAATGTCGATCTGCGACAACCCGACTTGCGCATCTATGCCCATCTGCATCGCAGCCGGTTGACCCTGGGCATCGATTTGTCGGGCAGCAGCTTGCATCAGCGCGGTTACCGCAAGGAGCAGGGCCATGCGCCGCTCAAGGAGAACCTGGCGGCCGCCTTGCTATTGCGTGCCGGCTGGCTGGAGCGCGCTCGCCGGGGCGAGCCGTTGATCGATCCCTTGTGCGGCTCGGGTACGCTGGTCATCGAGGCGGCGCTGATGGCGGCAGACATGGCTCCCGGTCTGCATAGGGAACGCTATGGATTCCATGGCTGGGCGGGGCATGACAATGCTATGTGGCGAGAGCTCAAGCGTGAGGCAGAAGCCAGGGCCAGCCTGGGTCGACGCCGCATCAAGTCGCGTCTGTATGGGTTCGATATCAGTCCCCAGGCGCTGTCCGCCGCCAAGGCCAATGCCATGCGCGCCGGCATTCCGGCACTGATCGACTTCCAGGGGGGCGCAGTGGCCGAGCTGAAGCAGCCCGCTGGCATCGAGCGGCCAGGGTTGATCATGACCAATCCTCCCTATGGGGAACGCATCGGCGAACTCCCCGAGCTGGTCCCGCTATATGCGGCCCTGGGCGAACGCGCGCGTAGCGAGTTTCCCGGCTGGTCACTGGCGCTTTTTACGGCCAACCCCGACCTGGGGCATCGCACCGGGCTGCGGGCTGAAAAGCAGTATGCCTTCAAGAACGGGCCGCTGGACTGCAAGTTGCTGCTGATTCCCGTGCCCGAAGCATCGGCTCATTCGGAGGAAAGCCAGCAGGAGACGGGTAGCCGGCGTTCCGAAGGCGCACGGATGTTCACCAATCGCCTGGAAAAGAACCGTAAGCGGCTGCGCAAATGGCTCAAGCAGAGCGGCGAGAGTTGTTATCGCGTGTACGATGCGGACATGCCGGAGTATGCGTTGGCCGTGGATGTCTATGGCGAGCGCGTGCATGTACAGGAGTATGCCCCGCCCCGATCGGTCAATCCTGCCCAGGCCCAGCGCCGGTTGATGGATGCGCTCGAAGTGCTTCCCGAGGTGCTTGGGGTGCGTCCGGAACTTGTCTATTTCAAGCAGCGCGAACGCCAGGCAGGGAAGGCCCAGTACCAGAAGCGCGACAGCAGCGGCGAGCGCTTCCAGGTGCGTGAGGGTAAGGCGCTGCTATGGGTCAACTTGCAGGATTACCTCGATACCGGCCTGTTTCTCGACCATCGCCCGGTGAGGCGGCTATTGGGGCAGATGGCCGAGGGAAAGCGTTTCCTCAATCTGTTCTGCTATACCGGCACGGCAACGGTACAGGCAGCGCTGGGGGGAGCCACTGACAGCGTCAGCGTCGATCTGTCCAATACCTACCTGGAATGGGCACGCGACAATCTGGCGCTCAATCGACTCGACCCCAGCCGCCACCGGGTGGTTCGAGACGACTGTCTCCGTTGGCTGGAAACGGCAGGCAGCGAGTTCGACCTGATCTTCCTCGACCCGCCGACGTTCTCCAATTCCAAGCGCATGGAAGGTACGCTGGATATTCAGCGTGACCACGCGAGGCTGGTAAATCTGGCCATGGCGCGCCTGGCGCCAGGCGGTACGCTGGTATTCTCCAATAATCAGCGTCGTTTCCAACTCGATGAGGCACTCGTTCAGCGCTACGCAGTGGAGGACATCACTTCCCGCACCTTCGACCCGGATTTTCAGCGTCGTCTGAACCTGCACCACTGCTTTCTCATCCGTCATCGGGAGTCGACGTGACGCAGTTGAGACTTTACACCACGCTAGGCTGCCACCTGTGCGAGCGGCTGGAGGCCGAGCTGATGCGTCTGGGGCGTGCCGGCATTCAGCTGGAGCGTGTCGAGATCGCCGAGGACGAGGCGCTGCTGGCCCGTTATGGAACGCGTATCCCGGTACTCGGCGACGAGAGGGGCAATGAACTCGATAAAGGCTTCGAGAGCGAAAGACTGGCAGCCTGGCTCGATACGAGAGGGCTGCTCGCTGAAGCGCGGGAGGAAGCGGGAACCCGTCCGGGATCGGACCGGCCCGGCATGCGGCTGGTCAAGGGGCGGCGCTTCCTGAATTGATGTCAAAGCCCCAGCAGCGACAGCTGGCGAACGGCATCGCGTCCCTCGGGGCTATCCTCGTTGGCCTCCAGCACCTTGCGAAACCCTCGCGACGACTGGATGTGGTCCACGTCGTCGAGCCACATCATGGCCTGATCGTGGCTATCGGCCAACTGGTGTTTGAGTCCACCGAACTGCGTGCCTATTTGGCCCCAGGCGCGACTGAAGATCCAGTCGCCGAACATGTCCTGATGGACATGCACGAGGACATAGTCATGTTCACTTTCCCAGCGGACGATCACGGTGGCTCCTGACATGGCACGGCTTGCCGCTCCCGATGGTGCGGCCTAAGATGACCAGCGTCATTGTAACCATCCGCCGGCCACGAACAAGGAGCGAAACATGCCATGCGCATTCTAGTGGACCAGAACGTTCCGTTGGCCGAAGAGTTTTTCGCCGATCTGGGCGAGATTACCCGCTTGCCCGGGCGGGAGATGAGCCGCGAGGCCGTGCGTGACAAGGACGTGCTCATCGTACGTTCGATCACGCCGGTCAATGCAGACTTGTTGGAAGGCTCCCGCGTCAAGTTCGTGGGAACCTGTACCATCGGCACCGACCATGTCGATCTCGACTATCTTCGCGACAAGCGCATCGCCTTCGCCAGTGCCCCGGGCAGCAATGCCGACTCGGTCGTCGACTACGTGCTTTCCAGCCTGCTGGTGCTGGCCGAGGAAGAGGACTTCGCCTTGGCCAAGCGCACCGTGGGCATCGTCGGGGCCGGCAATGTGGGCAACCGCCTATGGCAACGCCTGCAGGAACTCGATGCCCGCTGCTTGATTTGTGATCCACCCCGTGCCGAGGCGGAGGGGCGCGACGATTTCGTCGATCTCGATACGTTGATCGAGCAGGCGGACATCCTTTGTCTGCATACGCCTCTGGTGCAGAGTGGCGAGCACTCCACTTACCATCTCATGGATGCGGCACGTATCGAGGCGCTCAGGCCCGGCACCGTACTGATCAATGCCGGTCGAGGCGCTTGTCTGGACAATGCTGCGCTACATCATCGTCTGGAAAACCGTGGCGACCTGCGTACGGTGCTTGACGTATGGGAACACGAGCCGGGCATCGATGAAGCGCTGTATTCTCTGGTCGATATCGCTACGCCACATATCGCCGGTCATAGTCTGGATGGCAAGATGCGTGGCACGGAGCTGATCTACCAGGCGTTGATGGAGCATTTTGGCTTGCCCGCCAGATGCAAGCTGGGGCAGATCAAGCCTGAGCCGTGGCTGCACAAGATCGTGCTGACGGCTTGGGCGCCACCACTGGATGCGCTGGCGCTTTGCGTGCGGGCCTGTTACGACGTACGTCGAGACATGGTGGGCTTCGAACGCTATCGTCGTCGTTTGGGCATGGAGGCTGCCTTCGATCGCTATCGGGCCGAATATCCGGTGCGCCGTGAATTCTCCACCTTGCGGGTTGACCTGAAGAAGAACAGCGCCGGTCTTCGGGATGCTATAGAAGGATTTGGCTTCAAGCTGAAACTGGCAGGCAAATAGACGAAAAGCGACGTGGCTGTCTTGCATGATACAGCCACGTCGCATGATCCGTTCAATCACTTCACGATTGCCGTGCGAGCCTTACCACAAGGCTTGAATCTCCTTGGGCAGGGCTTCCTTGATCTTTTCGACCTGACCGGGATCGATATGCTTCGCGACCGTAGCAAAAACGACCCGTGTCGTGTCCGCGGTATCGGTTTCCTGATTGGTCTTGGCGAGCTCGTCATCGATCTGCTGCAGGAATTCTTCCCGGGTACGCACCTTGTCCGGCTGATCGGACGGTTGCCAGCGTTCGTAGTAGCTTCCTCTAATCAATAAAGGAAGCTGCGTTCCCAGGTGGACCGCCAACGGTAAGGGCAGACGATCCCGTAAGCACCTCAGAACAGCACCCAATGCATGCCACGCCGTCTGGCGACTGACTAGATTGTCCTCCATGATATCGCCGAGCCAGATATTGGTCGTATGCAACGTTCTATCGAAGACCTGCAGTCCGGTGTCGCTCATGACAAAACTCCCTATTGCCTGAAGAATTCCGGATTTGTGCGCTCTTGAGAGCACGCACTGGCCACTATAGTCAGCTTGCCCGTGAGTGTTTGTATAAGCCTTTTTCTTTTTGCAAGCCGTGGCGCAGGCTGACAGCCAATACATTCAGCCAAGTGCTTGCGGAGGATCGCTGCATGCTTGGGGGAGGTAGAGAGAAAAACGCCCCTGCCTGAAACGGGCAGAGGCGAGACTAGATCTAGCGGAACTGTGCTCGGCTGGATACCGACGGCCCAAGCCTGCGAGCGTTGTCTTAGACCGTCGCGTAATACGGTGCCCGCTGGGCCTGGTAACCCTTGTAAGCCCCTTCGGACATCAGGATCAGGACGCGGTAGGCTTTCGTGCCGATGCGCTTGAGCAGGGAAGACTGCGCTGAAGTGCTAGTGCTTGTCGCTGAGACTGTCTGGGTAGTCATGTGTTTACCCCTATCGGCTGGAGAAGTGAAACTATTATGCGCGCCATTAGACTTTAGTTCAAGCAATACGACCATGGTATTACGCCGTTTGTCTAAACGGCCGGCCGGGGCTGGGGGCTGCAAGGCGGGACATAAGCGTTAGACGAGGTCCATAAAGAGGGCAGGGAGAAGAGAGCAAAGCGAACGCCTGGAACCAAACGAAAAGCCCCCACCCGGGAAGGGCGAGGGCTAATTCTACTGGGCATCTCAAGTCATCTATTGCCCGAGGCTACCGATTACTGACGATATGCCGACTCCTTGAGAGCGCGGATACGATCATCCAGCGGCGGGTGGCTGGCAAAGAGACGCTCCATGATCTTGCGGGTCTGGCCGGCAGTGATGCCAAAGGCTGTCAGGGTGTCCGGCATCTGGTTGGGCATTTGGGTTTCCGCCTTGAGGCGGGCCAGGGCATTGATCATTGCGCCCGAGCCAGCCAGCCTGGCGCCGGCGGCATCGGCACGGTACTCACGGAAGCGTGAAAACCAGGCGACGATGACCGAGGCAATCAAGCCGAAGACGATTTCGGCAACGATGACCACCGCAAAGTAGCCCATGAAACCCAGTCCACCGCTATCGTCGCGACGCAGGAAGCTGTCCAGGACCTGGGCAACGACACGCGCGAAGAACATCACGAAGGTGTTGAGTACGCCCTGAATCAACGCCAGGGTCACCATATCGCCATTGGCAACGTGACCGATCTCGTGGGCAAGCACGGCCCGAATCTCTTCGGGGCGCATACGATTGAGCAGGCCGGCAGAGACGGCGACCAGTGCATCGTTCTTGTTCCAGCCGGTGGCAAAGGCATTGGATTGTTGCGCAGGAAAGATACCCACTTGCGGCGTCTTGATGCCGGCGTCACGCGCCAGCTCGGCTACGGTATTGACCAACCACTGTTCGTTGGCATCGCGCGGCTGATCGATGATCTGCGTTTTCGTGCTCCACTTGGCCATGGTCTTGGACAGGAACAGCGATACCAGCGATCCCGCCATGCCGAAGACGAAGCAGAATATCAGCAGGCTGTTCATGTTCAGCCCGTTGGCCTGCAAGTACGGCTCGACGCCCAGCAGGCGCAGTGTGATGCTCGCCACCAGCACGACGGCCAGGTTGGTGGCAAGAAACAGGATGATGCGCATCATGGAGTTAACCCTCGATAGTCTGGAAACCAGGGGGAATTCAAATTCTTGTTGGCCACTTAGATGCGTTCCGTGCGGCCGAGTTTCAATCGCTTACCTAGTGATTCGGTAAAATTTCCTTACTGGCGATAGCGGGACAGAAAGCGCGCAAAACGATCCAGTGCATCTTCCAGCTGGTCGGCCCAGGGCAGGGTAACGATGCGTACATGATCCGGCTCGGGCCAGTTGAAGGCCGTGCCCTGCACCAGCAGGATCTTTTCCTGCAGCAGTAGATCGAGGACTAGCTTCTGGTCGTCCTGGATATTGAATACCGCCGGATCGAGCTTGGGAAAGGCATACAACGCCCCCTTGGGCTTGGTGCAGGAGACGCCAGGAATGGCATTGAGCTTTTCGTAGGTGATGTCGCGCTGGGCGCGCAGCCGACCTCCCGGCAATACCAGGTCATTGATCGACTGGTAACCGCCCAAGGCGGTCTGGATGGCGTGCTGGGCCGGCACATTGGCGCACAGACGCATCGAGGCCAGCATGTTGAGACCCTGGATGTAATCCCGAGCCTGTTGCTTGGCGACGTTACCTGACAGGATCATCCAGCCGGAGCGAAAACCGGCGCAGCGATAGCTCTTCGACAGCCCGTTGAAGGTAACCACCAACTGATCTTCTTCAGCCAGCGCGCCGGTGGACACATGCTCGACGTCATCGTAAAGGATCTTGTCGTAGATCTCGTCGGAGAACACCACTAGGTCGTGCTCGCGAGCGATGCGCAACAGTTCCTTGACTATGGCCGGTGGGTAGACGGCGCCGGTGGGGTTGTTGGGGTTGATCAGCACCATGGCCCGGGTGTGCGAAGTGATCTTGTCGCGAATATCGGCGAGATCCGGTGCCCAGTCCGCCTGTTCGTCGCACAGGTAGTGCACGGGACGCCCGCCCGACAGGTTGGCCGCCGCGGTCCACAGCGGATAGTCGGGTGCAGGTATCAGCACCTCGTCTCCATCGTTGAGCAGGGCTTGCATGGCCATCACGATCAGCTCGGACACGCCATTGCCAATATAGATGTCTTCGACGCCCACCGCGGGGATCTGCTTGCGCTGGCACTCCTGCATGATTGCCTTGCGTGCCGAATAAAGCCCCTTGGAATCGCAGTAGCCCTGTGCGGTGGGCAGGTTGCGCATCACATCCTGAAGAATTTCTTCCGGCGCTTCGAACCCGAAAGGGGCCGGGTTGCCGATATTGAGTTTCAAGATGCGCTGGCCTTCATCCTCGAGACGCTTGGCGTGGTCGAGCACCGGGCCGCGAATGTCATAGCAGACGTTGTCGAGCTTGTGCGATTTCCTGAGAGGGGTCGGGGTGTCCATTGGGGTTCCGTTAGCCGTACGGTGAGGGACGGCAAATCAAAGAGTTCGTGCCAATACCGGCTGTGCGCGGCGAAACACAGCATATAACGCGGCAGAGGTAGTGCCAAAGGGCAAATACCGTTTAGGGGGGGGCGTTTTCCTGATCGCTGTCGTGGCTTTCCGGCGGAGGAATGTCGCTCGGTGTCTCGAGTGTCAGACGACCCAACTTGCCGTCACGCAGTTCATGCAGCAGGACTTCCGCACCGCGATGCATGTCGACCTCGCCGCCGGCACGCAAGCCGCCACGCTTGCTGGCGATTTCCTTGACGATAGCCTGGCCGTCGAAACCGGCCAGGGCCAGCAAATCGATCCGGCGTGGGCCGTCGGCCTCGACATCGTCGGCATGCGGAGCAGGCGTGTAGGGCGGCAGTTCCTTGAGCTTGAAGCGACTGGCCAACGCCTCGGGGTAACGCTTGGCCAGTTCGGCCGCGGCAACGATGGCGACCTCCAGATAGTCGATCGCGGTGTCGCGGATCGCTCCACTGGCAGCCAGGCGGTAAGCGCTGGCCTGGTTCTCGATCTTGGGCCACAGCACGCCTGGTGTGTCGATCAGCGCAATACGCCCCTCGATGCGAATCTTCTGCTGGCGCTTGGTCACCGCGGGTTCGTTGCCCGTCTTGGCGATTTTACGCCCGGCCAGTCCATTGATCAGCGTCGACTTGCCGACATTGGGAATGCCCATGACCATCACGCGAACGTCGCGATCGGCGCGCACCTGACCGGCCAGTTCGTGACATAGCTTGGGAATGCGTTTGAGTTCGCGAGCCTGGGTGGTGGTAACCGCGAGGGCGCGGGTGCCTTCCAAGGCGTCGAAGTGGGCCACCCACGCGTCGGTCTGCGCCGGGTCGGCGAGGTCGGCACGCGATAGGAGCTTGAGTACCGGCTTGTGCTCGGTCAGCTCGGCGAGCATGGGGTTGGCGCTGGAGTAGGGCAGGCGTGCATCGAGCACTTCCAACACTACATCGATCTCCGGCAACGCCTCCTTGATCTGGCGGCGTGCCTTGTTCATGTGTCCCGGATACCAGCCGAGCATGGCGTCACCTTGTACCGATAGCGATGAAAAGGGCGCCCATCTTAGCAGATCGGCGCCCCTGTCGCGGTCGGCGTCTACTCGCCGGGATGAAAGGTCAGCGACACCGAGTTGATGCAATAGCGCAGCCCGGTAGTCTGCTGGGGGCCGTCGGGAAACACATGGCCCAGATGGGCATCGCAGCGTGAGCAGACCACTTCCGTGCGGCGCATGCCGTGCGAGTCATCGAAGTGTTCTTCCACGGTTTCCTTGCCCAGGGGGCGATCGAAGCTGGGCCAGCCACAGCCCGAATCGAACTTGTGTTCATTCTCGAACAAGGCTGCACCACAGCACACGCAGTGATAGATACCCTGTTCGTCGCTGACCTGATGATCGCCGCTGAAAGGCGGCTCCGTCCCTTTCTCGCGTGCGACATGGTACTGCTCGGGGGTGAGTTGTTCGCGCCATTCGGCGTCGCTCTTCTCGAGTTTCTTGCGCATGGTGTTCTCCCGCTGCTTGGCTAGTGACGCTGGGTACTGATTGCCCATAGGTTACCCAGAGAGCGTGGGGGAAGTTTGGCTACATTGCCAAATCTTATGACGAGAGCGAAGCGGCACGCCCTTACGCTTGACACCCTCGGTAAGGCTAATTAATATACGCGCCACCTCGACGAGGCAAGGCACTGCGTCCCATTCGTCTAGTGGTCCAGGACACCGCCCTTTCACGGCGGTAACAGGGGTTCGAACCCCCTATGGGACGCCACTTGCTCATCGGGTATCGGATTGGTGGTATCAAGCGGGAATAGCTCAGTGGTAGAGCATCGCCTTGCCAAGGCGAGGGTCGCGAGTTCGAATCTCGTTTCCCGCTCCATGCGTCCCATTCGTCTAGTGGTCCAGGACACCGCCCTTTCACGGCGGTAACAGGGGTTCGAACCCCCTATGGGACGCCACTTCCGATTCATAAGCAGTACGCAAGCAGTGCGGGAATAGCTCAGTGGTAGAGCATCGCCTTGCCAAGGCGAGGGTCGCGAGTTCGAATCTCGTTTCCCGCTCCAGACGTTCGCGTCCATGCGTCCCATTCGTCTAGTGGTCCAGGACACCGCCCTTTCACGGCGGTAACAGGGGTTCGAACCCCCTATGGGACGCCACTTGCTTGCTCTCATCTCGATAGGCGGGAATAGCTCAGTGGTAGAGCATCGCCTTGCCAAGGCGAGGGTCGCGAGTTCGAATCTCGTTTCCCGCTCCAGCGCGATTTCACTTCTCTCGTTCTCTTCCGATACTGCACGGGTGGCAGGTGTCCTGCTGCGTGATGCGTTCCCGTCGGCGGCATCCTCCGGTCGATAGCATGGGAAAATAATTAGCCAGGCATTGATTTTTCCCGCGTCGGCCGCATGTTACTTGTTCTTTTTCCCAGCGACCGACTGATGACAGGTGTGTTCGATGGCGGAACCGGCTTTGTCCATCCGTGGACTGACCAAGGTCTACGGCAATGGCTTTCATGCCCTGAAGGGCATCGATCTGGACGTCCCCGAGGGGGACTTCTTTGCGCTGCTCGGTCCCAATGGGGCGGGCAAATCGACCACCTTGGGCATTGTCTGCTCGCTGGTTCAAAAAACCGCCGGTCAGGTAAAGATCTACGGAATCGATATCGACCGCGACTTCGCCAAGGCCAAGTACCACTTGGGTGTAGTGCCTCAGGAATTCAACTTTTCCCAGTTCGAGAAGGTCGAGGACATCATCCTTGCTCAGGCTGGTTACTATGGCTTGTCGCTGCGCCAGGCCAAGCCTCGCTGCGATCAGTTGCTCAAGGACCTGGGCTTGTGGGACAAGCGTCACGGCCCGGCGAGAATGCTGTCTGGGGGGATGAAACGCCGGCTAATGATCGCTCGTGCGCTCATTCACCGACCGCGTCTGCTGATTCTTGACGAGCCGACTGCCGGAGTGGACATCGAACTGCGGCGCAGCATGTGGGATTACATGCGGCGTATCAATCGCGAAGAAGGCACCACCATCATCCTGACCACGCACTATCTCGAGGAAGCGGAGAGCCTGTGCCGCAATATCGCCATCATCAATCATGGCGAGATCGTCAGGAATACCTCGGTGCGCGATCTACTCACCGAACTCGATACCGAAACCTTCCTGTTCGACCTGTCGCGACCTGTCGTCGAGGCGCCTCGGCTCGAGGGCTTCGAGGTCGAGAAGGTCGACAGTGCGCAGCTCGCCCTTTCGGTCAGGAAAGGGCAGCGTCTCAATGATGTCTTCTCCCAGCTTTCAGCCATGGGCATCGAGGTGGTGTCGATGCGCAACCGGGCCAACCGGCTCGAGGAGCTGTTCGTGTCCATGGTCGAGGGTAACAACGCCAAGGTGAAGCGGGCGGCCCAGGAGGAAGCGAATTCATGAATCCCCAGCAGATCCTGATCTCGCTATGGACCCTGGTGGTCAAGGAAGTACGCCGCTTCACGCGCATCTGGCCGCAGACGTTGTTGCCGCCATCGATCACCATGACCATGTATTTCATCATTTTCGGCAACCTGATCGGCTCGCGCATCGGTGAGATGGATGGCATCAGTTACATGGCCTACATCGTGCCGGGGTTGATCATGATGGCTGTGATCACCAACAGCTATTCCAATGTCGCCTCGTCGTTCTTTTCCAACAAGTTTCAGCGCTCGGTAGAAGAAATGATGGTCTCGCCGATGCCCAACTGGGTGATCCTGGCGGGATTTGTGCTGGGCGGCATGGCGCGTGGCCTAGGAGTGGGGCTGATCGTAACTCTGGTGTCGTTCTTCTTCACTGACCTGAACATTCATCATCCACTGGTGACTCTCGGGGTGGTGACCATGACGGCAACGCTGTTCTCGATCGGTGGCTTCATCAATGCCTTGCTGGCGCACAAGTTCGATGATATTTCCATCGTGCCGATCTTCGTGCTTACACCGCTGACCTACTTGGGAGGGGTGTTCTACTCGATCAGCATGTTGCCGCAGTTCTGGCAGAGTGTGTCGTTGGCCAATCCGATCCTGTATATGGTCAATGCCTTCCGTTACGGTATTCTGGGCGTATCCGACATACCGGTGGGGGGCGCGCTCGTTGCCATTGCGATTTTCATCGTTGCATCTTTCGTTCTGGCCCTGTGGATGCTGGAGCGGGGCAAGGGCATCAGGAGCTGACACCATGACACATCGCCCCGACACTCTCAGGGATGCGCCGCTGGGTCGCGACTCGGCATATCCCGAACAGTACGATCCGACGCTGCTGTTTCCCATAGCACGGGCCGCCAACCGCGCACCGTTGGGCATCGACGATGCTAGCCTGCCGTTCATCGGCGAGGACGAGTGGCACGCCTTCGAGATGTCCTGGCTCGACGAGCGTGGCAAGCCGATAGTCGCTGTCGCCAGGTTCCGCCTGCCGGCGACATCGCCCAATCTGATCGAGTCCAAATCCTGGAAGCTCTATCTCAACAGCTTCAACCAGAGCTGTTTCACGGGCTGGGACGAGGTCCAGCAGACCCTCTCGAGGGACCTGGCCGCCGCCGCCGGTGACAAGATCGATGTGGCGCTGCTCGACCTCGACGATGAAGCGCTGATGCCCCGCCAGTTTCCCGGGCACTGCATCGATGGACTCGATGTCGATATCAGCGATTATTCGCCGAATCCCGAGTTGCTGACTGCCAGCGACGAGATCGTCGAAGAAAGCCTGTACTCGCATTTGCTCAAGTCCAACTGTCCGGTGACCGGGCAGCCGGATTGGGGCAGTGTGCTGATCCGTTACCGGGGGCCGAAGATCGATCGTGCAGGGCTGCTGCGCTATGTGGTGTCCTATCGTCAGCATCAGGACTTTCACGAACACTGCGTCGAGCATATCTTCACCGACCTGATGGCGAGGGTGGATCCCGAGCGCCTGTTGGTCATGGCCCGCTACGTACGGCGGGGCGGTCTCGATATCAGTCCGTGGCGTGGCACGCCCGGCGAGCGTCCGCCCGCGCCACTGCGGCTGGCACGTCAGTGAGGAATCCGATAAGGTATTGAGACATATTCTCGTTTGAAAGGAACCGCCATGGATGCAATGACGCTGCTGCACGAAAGAAACTCAATGGGCAAACTGGCCGGGCCGCCCCCCAGCCGTGATCAACTTGATGCCATGTATCGTGCCGCACTCAGAGCACCCGACCACAAGGAGCTGACGCCGTGGCGTTTCATCGAGTTCAGCGGGGAAGGTATCGATCGTCTAGGCGAGTTGTTTGCCGAGGGAGAGCGTCAGGCCAAGCCGGGTATCGATGAAGCGCAGTTGGACTCGATTCGCAAGAAGCCCAAGCGGGCACCCATGATCATCGCCGTTATCGCCAAGGTAACGCCTGACCTGCCCAAGGTACCGCCGATCGAACAGGTAATATCGGCAGGCTGTGCCGCACACGGCATTCTGCTTGCCGCCCATGCCATGGGGCTAGGTGCCATGTGGCGTTCCGGCACCTTCGCTTTCGACGAAACCGTGAAAAAGGGGCTCGGCTTGGGCGAACATGACCAGATCGTCGGCTTTATCTATCTGGGCCAGCCTGGTGGGCGTCTCAAGCCGTTACCTGAGCGCGATCCCAGCGATTTCGTCGAGCATTGGGACTAAGCCATGCGCCAACCCGGCATTCCTCATCCTCGCTTGCCGCTACCTGCAGCGAACCAGCTCGATGACCTTGCTGCCTTTCAGGATTGGCTAGGTGAGGCCATTCCGCTGGTCGGGCAGTTGGGCATCAAGGGAATGCATTGGCAGGGGGAGTCGCTGGTGTGGGAGTTGCAATTGAGGCCCAACCTCAACGACAAGGGGACCGGGTTTGGTGGTTCGTTTGCGGCCCAGACCACACTGATTGGCTGGTGCTGGATCACGCTCTGGTTGCGCAGTCGGCAGCGTGCCCAGGATGTCGTTGTCGCACAGGCTGGCCAACGTTTTATTGCCCCGGTTACAGGCGATTATCGGCTGGTATGTACGCCGCGTGACGCCGATGCACCGGCCATGCTCGAAAAGCGTCTGCAAGATACCGGCAAAGGGCGTCTTTCCCTCGGGCAGCAGTTGTTCGTTGGCGACACGCTATGCCTCGAAGCCGAGGGCGACTATGTAGTATTGCCTGCCGCATCCACACCTTGAAACCGAAAAATGGCTTGCAATCGCGGGCTTAGCTCGCTACCATTTGCGCCGTTCTTGAGGGATGCCCAGCGCATCGCAAGGACCACAATGCGGAGAGGTGTCCGAGTGGTCGAAGGAGCACGCCTGGAAAGTGTGTAAGTCGAAAGGCTTCGAGGGTTCGAATCCCTCCCTCTCCGCCACAGAATTTGAAGGGGAATCAAGCATTTAGCTTGGTTCCCCTTCGTCGTTTTAGTCCCTTGGAAACGGTTTTGGGAATATTTCTGGGAATGCTTATAGATCGAGCAGCTTCTCGATCATCTCAGGAACGTCCTGTCCATCGGTTCGGATCCACTTTCCGTACCGGCGCTGGATCATGTCGATCGTGGCATGCCTCACATGCTGCGAGATCCAGTGCAGCGGCACCACGCCCAGGCTTAGCATCTAGCTGATGAAGAGCCGGCACTGGTTCGACCCGCGATACCGCACCCCGCGTTCTCCAGGTGCACCTTCCAGAAGCGCTCCCGCAGCGCGTTTTCATAGAACGGCTTGCCTGACATGGAGTTCAGGAATACCAGCCGTAGCTTCTTCTTACGCACGGTGCGGCTGTCCCGATCGACCACTTCGTAGGTACCTTGAAGCGACCACGCACCACGCACCACGGCGCGCCGATAGCGCACGATGCCACGCTCGTGATCCAGTACATCCTCCCAGAAGAGCGCCTGCACTTCGGAAGTGCGCGGCCCGTCTTAAAGGGCGTATTTGGTCAGGTTCAGCTCCTGGACGCGTTTGGGCATAGCTCCCAGTGCGGTGGAGTTCGGGTAACAACTCGCCGGTAACCCAGCGGCGGAAGCGGCGCTTCTCCGGCTTATGGCTCTTGAGAATGGCGTGATACAGCCCTGACTGACTTTCCGTTGCTTGGCAAGTGTTCTCGCCAATTGCGAACTATTTTTCATGAACATCGTGTTTTAATAACTTGTGTTATCTGAAATTTACAAATCGAATTTTTTGTATACTAAATATCCTTGTTCTGTATGCCGATACCTAAGTTGTCTTTGGAAAAGACACTTAGCCTTGCGCTCATACCGTCGTAGTGCGGGCACTTTTCTATCTAGGCTGGATTATCAAGGCTGACTGATCCTCCTCTCTGCGAGATCAAGAGATGCATAATTTATTGAAAAATCTGACGGTTAAGGCCGGGTTAACAGCCGTCCTGGTGTTGTTTACAGTCTTGATACTGCTCGTAGCTGCGCTTGGCTATCAATCCAGCACCCTGGGGTCTGGTTCGATAGACGAGCTGAACCGAATCAATGTGCAGCAGTTGAATTCATTGAACCGTGCTCAGGTCAATGTCGCGGACACTCAGCTATTCTTTCTGAACCATCTGGATGCTTTGAATGAAGGAGACAAGGCCGCAGCGGCCATGTATCTGGAGACAGCCGGGGAGAAGCTGCAGGTAGCTCAGCAGCGTTTCGAGACTTTCGTAGCTGCTCCCAAAACTGAACAGGGCAAACCCTTCGCTGATGCCGTCGAGACTGCTTTTTCCCAACTCGTCTCGAAGGGGCTGGTTCCTCAGTATGAAGCGCTCAAGCGCGGTAACGAAAGGGAATACAGGGCAGCCAAGCGAGAGGGGGACAGGCTGAACTTGGCGTATATCAAAGCCAATGAGGCCTTCATCGATTTTGCCAGGACACGTGGTCAGGAACTGCTGTCCGGTTTCCGCACGACAATGACCACATTTGGCTATATCGGCTTGGCGGCCCTGGGGCTGGTTATCCTGAGTGTCGTCATGGTTCGGGTAGGCATGATGCGTATCGTCATTCGCCCCCTGCAGGAAGCTGCGACGCACTTTGAGCGAATTGCCCAAGGGGATCTGTCGCATAGGATCGCTGATCGAGGGCGTAACGAGATCGGCCAATTGTATACTGCCATGAAACACATGCAGGCAGGGCTATCCCAGACGGTTTCCGTGGTTCGTGACAGTAGCGGTTCGATCCATATCGGCACACGTGAAATCGCCAGCGGCAATACCGATCTGTCGTCTCGCACCGAGCAGCAGGCCGCTTCGCTTGAAGAAACGGCTGCCAGCATGGAGCAGCTGACGGCGACAGTGAAGCAGAATGCCGATAATGCGCGTCAGGGCAGCACCCTCGCTAGCGAAGCTTCTGCGACAGCAGAGCGTGGTGGTAATGCGGTCGGCCAGGTCATCGTGACCATGCGCGGCATTTCTGAAAGCTCAAGGAAGATTGCCGATATCATCGGCGTTATCGATTCGATCGCCTTTCAGACCAATATTCTGGCGCTCAACGCGTCGGTCGAGGCTGCGCGGGCCGGTGAACAAGGCCGAGGGTTTGCCGTTGTTGCTACAGAAGTGCGCAACCTGGCAAGCCGTAGCGCCGATGCGGCCAAGGAAATTCGTGCCCTCATCGAGACGTCGGCAGGCCAGGTAGAGCAGGGCGCGAGTCTGGTGGAAGGCGCAGGCCAGACGATGGATGACATCATGGCCTCGGTTAAGCGGGTTGCCGACATCATGGATGAGATTTCTGCGGCTTCGCAGGAGCAGAGTGACGGCATTGAGCAGGTCAATCAGGCCGTCTCGCAAATGGATGAAGTAACCCAGCAGAATGCGGCCCTGGTACAGGAGGCTGCAGCTGCCGCATCATCACTTGAGGAGCAGGCGGCTCAGCTTGAATCGGCAGTCGCAATCTTCCGGCTAGCGGAAGGTGAGGCGCAGCGTAAGGTCGGGATGCAGCGCTCCCGACATATCTCTGCCCCTGAGCAAGCTTCTGCGCTTCCTTCCCGCGCTTCGCAGCCAGTCGTCAGGAAGACGCCTGCAGCTCAAGCCGCTGAACTTGAGTGGGAAGAGTTCTAATTGAGCTATTCAGGCTAGTCAGTTCTCGCTTGGCCCCGGCAATTTGCCGGGGCTTTTGGCTTCCTACAGCACCCTTACCTTCGATATCTCTTCCCAGCGCGTACTCCATCGCGGCGTACGATTGGCACAGCGCAAGTGCTAGGCGGCGCCGTCCGTTGGCATGCCCAGGCGCAACATGCCACGGCCCATCTTCTGGTTCAGCTGTCCATGGTGACCATGAGCTTTTCGCTACGTGCACGATCGGTGGCGCTCTGTGGCGTGTCGAGTAGCGAAAGCTGCTGCCGGTCGGCATCGACGAGATCCAGTAGCATCACGTCGGCCTTCATATAGGCGAAGCGGGGCAGGAAGATCCGCTGCAGCGCCTGGCTGGCTGCGTGAAGTATCGGGCGGCTGTCGTCGGTGGGGCGCTCCAGCTCGACGATCATGCTTGGCGAGTACTGGGGTAGATCGGTGCGGTGAGGGTTGGTCTTGAGAAACACGAGCACGGCCCGGGCAAGACTGCCTTGCTGGCGGAGCTTTTCGGCGCCGCGCTGGCCGTGCTGACGAATGGCTTCCTGAATCTCCTGATAATTGCCGGTGAGCTTGCCGAACGAGCGGCTGGTCATGATGCGCTGCCTGGGTTCGTCAAAGTCGTTCATCTCGATACAGGGCGTGCCCTGAAGCTCGAGGACGGTACGCTCGAGCGTGACACTGAACTTGCGGCGGATGCGCTTGGGATCAGTGTTACGCAGGTCCCAGGCCGTGCGAATTCCCACAGTCTTGATCCATGTCATCACACCGTTTTTTATCTCCCCATAGTGCTTATATCAAGTCCATGATGACACATGTTGTTAGAACTCGCGTCTTTTCCCGTTACTAGCTAGTCAAGGAATCTATACCATGAGCCCCACGCTAAGAAAGGTGGCTTGGCGAGCGCTGATTGCTACTGGTGTCGTGCTCATTGCCGGTGCGCTGGCGTGGCTGGGGCTGCGTCCCGAGGGTCTGGAAGAAGGCTTTGCCAGCGGTAACGGGCGGATCGAAGCGACCGAGATCGATATTGCGACCAAGCAGGCCGGCCGAATCGAGGCGATTCTGGTTGATGAAGGAGAGCTGGTCGAGCCGAATCAGCTATTGGCCCGCATGGACACGAAAGTGCTGGAAGCTGAGCTGGGGCAGGCCAGGGCACAGGTACGCCAGGCCGAGAATGCGACGCGTACCGCCCAGGCCCAGGTGACCCAGCGCGAGAGCGAAAAGGCCGCAGCCGAGGCCAGCGTACTGCAGCGCCAGGCCGAGCTGACGGCGGCCCGCAAGCGCTATGAGCGCACCCGGGCGTTGGTGGCACGCAATGCCCTGTCGAGACAGCAGCTCGATGATGACCTGGCCAGCCTGCAAAGTGCCGAAGCCGCGTTGGCGGCGGCGCGGGCTGGTGTGCTTGCCGCCCAGGCGGCCATCGAGGCGGCCGGTTCGCAGGTGGTCGAGTCCCAATCCGCCATCGAGGCGGCAAAGGCGACCGTGACCAAGCTGGAGGCCGATCTCGAAGACAGCCAACTGCGCAGCGATCGGGTGGCCCGGGTCCAGTATCGTGTCGCCCAGTCCGGCGAGGTACTCGCGGCCGGCGGCGTGGTGCTCAATCTCGTCGACCTGACCGATGTCTACATGACCTTTTTCCTGCCCGAGCGTCAGGCCGGGCGTGTCGCGCTGGGCGCCGATGTGCATCTGGTGCTGGATGCTGCGCCGCAGTACGTGATTCCGGCCCGCATTAGCTACGTCTCCAGCGTGGCCCAGTTCACGCCCAAGACCGTCGAGACGGCCAGCGAGCGCGAGAAGCTCATGTTTCGGGTCAAGGCGCGCATCGACCCGCAACTGCTCGAACAGCACGTGGACAAGGTCAAGACCGGCTTGCCGGGCATGGCCTATCTCAAGCTCGATGACACGCTCGACTGGCCTGAAGACCTCCAGGTCAACGTGACGCCATGAGTCCTGTCGATCCCGTGATACGCCTGGAAGGCGTCAGCCTGCGCTATGGTCCGGTGACCGCACTATCCGCCCTGGACCTGTCCATTCCCGCCGGCAGCATGGTGGGGCTGATCGGGCCGGATGGTGTCGGCAAGTCCAGCCTGATGGCGCTGGTCGCCGGTGCCCGAAAAATTCAACAGGGCAGGGTCGTTGTGCTGGGCGGGGACATGGCTGCTGGTCGTCATCGGCGCCAGGTATGCCGACGGATTGCCTATATGCCCCAGGGGCTGGGCAAGAATCTGTATCCCACTCTGACGGTCTTCGAGAATCTCGATTTCTTTGGCCGTCTCTTCGGACAGGGGCGCCAGGAACGTCGCGATCGTATTGCCGAACTGGTGCGCAGCACTGGGCTGGCCGGGTTCACGGAGCGTCCGGCTGGCAAGCTCTCCGGGGGAATGAAGCAGAAGCTGGGATTGTGCTGCGCGTTGATTCACGATCCCGATCTGCTGATTCTCGACGAGCCGACCACCGGCGTCGATCCGTTATCCCGGGCCCAGTTTTGGGAGTTGATCGAGCGCATCCGGGGCAAACGCCCCGATATGAGCGTGCTGGTTGCCACTGCCTATATGGATGAAGCACGTCGCTTCGACTGGCTGGTAGCCATGGATGACGGTCAGGTGCTGAGTACCGGCTCGCCTGGTGACCTACTGGCATCGACGGGCAGTGCCACGCTCGAGGAAGCTTTCATTGCATTGTTGCCCGAGACGAAGCGGCGCAAGCATCGTGTCTTCGAGATAGCGCCACGCCAACCGGACGCACGTGTCGCCATCGAGGCCCATGACCTGACCAAGCGATTCGGCGATTTCGTTGCTGTGGACCATGTCGATTTTCGTATCGAACGCGGCGAGATCTTCGGTTTCCTCGGCTCCAATGGCTGTGGCAAGACCACCACCATGAAGATGCTCACTGGACTGCTGTCCGCCAGTGAGGGCCAGGCGTTGCTGTTCGGCAACCCCGTCGATCCGCGGGACATCGGCACGCGTCAGCGGGTGGGCTACATGTCGCAAGGGTTCTCGCTCTATGGCGAGCTGACATTGCGCCAGAATCTGGAATTGCATGCACGCTTATTTCGACTCTCCGAGGCCGAGCGCGAGATACGCGTAAAAGAGATGTTGAAACGCTTCGAGCTCGAGGCGGTGGCCGACACGTTGCCGGCCACGCTGCCTCTGGGCGTACGTCAGCGCCTGTCACTAGCGGTGGCAATCATTCACCGGCCCGAGCTGTTGATCCTCGACGAACCTACGTCAGGGGTAGATCCGGTCGCCCGCGACGGCTTCTGGGCGCTGCTGGGCCAGATCTCGCGCGACGAAGGCGTGACGATCTTCATCTCCACGCATTTTATGAACGAGGCAATGCGCTGCGATCGCATTGCACTAATGCATGCCGGGCGCGTGCTGGCCACTGACACCCCCGAGGGGCTGCTAGCTTCGCGTGGGCTGCCCACGCTGGAAGCGACGTTCATCACTTACCTGAAAGAGGCCGATACCGCGAGTGACACCGAGCCTACCGCACCGCTAACCATGCCTGCGGCGCCGAAGCAGTCGGCCCGGCCCGGTCAACTGGCCGTCAGCCTGCGCCGAATGTTCAGTTACACCCACCGCGAAACGCTGGAGCTGCGCCGCGATCCGGTGCGTGCCACGTTGGCGCTGCTTGGCAGCCTGATCCTGATGTTCATCATGGGACATGGCATCAACATGGATGTCGAGAATCTGGCTTACGCCGTGCTCGACCGTGACCAGACCACCACCAGCCAGGCCTATACGCTCAATCTTTCAGGGTCGCGTTACTTCAACGAACAACCTCCACTGATCGACTACAGCGATATGCAGCAGCGCCTGCGCAGCGGCGAGATCAGCCTGGCGGTGGAAATACCGCCGGGATTCGGCCGCCAACTCAAGCGTGGCGACGTGCCCGAGGTCGGGTACTGGATCGACGGTTCGATGCCGGTCAGGGCCGATACCATCAAGGGATACGTAGCGGGGATTCACGCTGACACCTTGGCCCGCCTGAGCGAGGGCAGTGCGGCATCACCTACGGTGGAGATCGCCATTCGCTATCGCTATAACCCCGACGTGAGGAGTCTGCCGGCCATGGCCCCGGCGATGATTCCGCTGTTGCTCATGCTGATACCGGCGATGCTGACTGCCTTGGGCGTCGTGCGTGAGAAGGAACTTGGCTCGATCATCAATCTCTACGTCACGCCGGTCTCGCGGCTGGAGTTTCTGATTGGCAAGCAGTTGCCGTACATCGCGCTGGCCATGATCAATTTCGCCACCCTGGTGGCCTTCGCTGTACTGGCCTTTGGCGTGCCGGTAAAGGGTAGTCTGTTGACGTTGAGCTTCGGCGCGCTGCTTTACGTCATTTGTTCCACGGGGATGGGCTTGCTAATGTCGTCGGTGCTGAAAAGCCAGATTGCCACCATCTTCGGTACGGCCATCGCTACCCTGGTACCTGCCATCCAGTTCTCGGGGCTGCTCTCTCCGGTTTCCGCGCTGCAAGGTGGGGCGGCCCTCATCGGGCATGTCTATCCCACCAGTCATTTCCTGATCATCAGTCGCGGCGTGTTCTCCAAGGCGCTGGGCCTGGGGGATCTGATGCCGTATTTCCTGGCCCTGCTTATTACCATCCCCATATTGACGCTGTTCAGCGTCGTGGGGCTGAAAAAGCAGGAGCGCTGACATGGCCAGGCTCAGCAATATCCTGCAACTCGGCATCAAGGAAATACGCAGTCTCTGTCGCGATCCTGCCCTGATGCTGCTGATTTTCTACTCGTTTACCCTGGGGATCTATCTGAGCGCCACTGGCGAGCCCGAAGCGCCGTTCCGGGCCAGTGTGGCCATCGTCGACGAGGACCGTTCGCAGGCGTCGTTGCGTATCTTCAATGCCTTCCATTTGCCCTATTTCCTGCCGCCCGAGTTCATCGATATTGCCGAGATGGACCGCGGCATGGATGCTGGGCGATATACCTTTACGCTTAACATCCCCCCCGACTTCCAGCGAGACCTGCTGGCCGGCCGCCAACCGACCATCCAGTTGAACGTCGATGCTACCCAGGTCAGCCAGGCATTCACCGGGGCCGGGCATATCCAGCGAATCATCAGTGATGAAGTGGCCGCTTTTGTGCAGGGATACCGGCAACCCTCGCCGGAGGCCATCGAAGCGGTGGTACGCGCCGAGTTCAACCCCAATCTCAACCGAAGCTGGTTCGGTTCCATCAACGAGGCCATCAACCAGATCACCATGCTGTCAATCATCCTGACCGGTGCCGCGCTGATCCGTGAGCGGGAACACGGCACCATCGAGCATCTGCTGGTCATGCCGGTCACCTCGCTCGAGATCATGCTGGCCAAGGTCTGGTCGATGGGGCTGGTAGTGCTGCTGGCCTCGGTATTCGCGCTACGCGTCATTGTCGAAGGCTGGCTGAAAGTGCCCCTTCACGGCTCGCTCTCGCTATATCTCTTCGGCGCCACGCTGCTAATGTTTGCCACCACCTCTATAGGGATCTTTTTGGGAACAGTGGCGCGCTCGATGCCGCAACTGGGCCTGTTGATCATTCTGGTGCTGATTCCCTTACAAATCCTATCGGGCGGCATGACTCCTCGAGAGAGCATGCCCGAGCTGGTGCAGAACATTATGCTCATCGCGCCGACCACCCACTTCGTCGAGCTGGCCCAGGCCATTCTGTTTCGTGGTGCCGGACTGGGAATCGTCTGGCCGCAATTGCTGGCGCTAGCCGTCATCGGCAGTGCGTTCTTTCTTGGAGCCTTGACGAGGCTCAGAAAGGCGCTGGACTGAGACAGCCAGCTACACTATCGGTACAGTTCTCAAATGAGCTGCAGCGAGGGCTTGCGATGCGACCAGCAGTGCACTCACAGGATATAAGGCCAACCGACTATCGGGCCGGTATCTTCGACCTGGACGGCGTCGTGACCGATACGGCACGTACTCATTGCCAGGCGTGGCGAAAGCTCTTCGATGGCTACTTGGCCGAGCGTGCCGAGCGCGATGGTGAGCCCTTCCGGGCATTCGATCCCCAACACGACTATCGCCGTTACGTCGACGGCAAGCCACGCTATGACGGTGTCAGCAGCTTTCTGGAAGCCCGCGGCATTCAGCTTCCGTTCGGCTCGCCCGAGGACCTGCCCGATGAGGAGACCATTTGCGGTCTGGGCAATCGCAAGCAGCGTTACTTCGAGCAGTTCCTGGCGGCAGAGGGGGTTGATGTCTTCGCCTCGTCGGTAGCGTTCATCGAGTCGATACGCAAGGCCGGGTTGCAGACAGCACTGGTCTCGTCGAGCAAGAATGCCCAAAGTATCCTCATCAGGACAGGGTTGGACCACCTATTCGATGCAGTGGTCGACGGTATCGAGGCCGAGCGGCTGGAGCTACATGGAAAGCCTAACCCCGACATTTTCCGCCATGCGGCCAGCCTGCTGTCGGTGTTTCCGGGGGAGGCCTTTGCGGTCGAGGATGCGCTCTCGGGCGTCGAGGCAGCCAACAAAGCAGGCTTCGGGCTGGTGGTCGGCATTGACCGTGCCCAGCAGCGCGACGAGCTGCTGGCGCATGGCGCTGACGTCGTCGTCGAGGATCTGGCCGAAATGATGATGCCGGACGGCGAGCCATGAACGACTGGACGCTTGACTATCATGGCTTTGACCCGGCCCAGGAGGGCTTGCGCGAAGCCTTATGTACGCTGGGCAACGGCTACTTTGCGACTCGTGGGGCTGCTGGCGAGACGGAGGCGGGCGAGTTCCACTACCCGGGAACCTACCTGGCAGGAGGCTATAATCGCCTGTCGACGGAAATTGCCGGGCGAGTCATCGAGAACGAGGATCTGGTCAACCTGCCCAATTGGCTGTGCCTGACCTTTCGGCCCGAGGGCGGCGATTGGTTCAACCTCATGGAGGTGGAACTGCTCGATTATCGCCAATCCCTGGATATCGAGGCTGGCGTGCTCAAGCGTCAGCTCTTCTTTCGCGACCATCAGGGGCGTGAGACCACGCTGATCACACAGCGACTGGTACATATGGCCCAGCCTCATCTGGGCGCCATCGAATGGCGCATTCGCCCCGAAAACTGGGCGGGGCGCATCACCGTGCGGTCGGCCCTGGATGGGCGGGTGATCAATGCCGGCGTTGAGCGTTATCGGCAGTTGTCCAGCACCCACCTGGCCCCGCTATCGACGGATACGCCGGGCGACGACACGATCTGTCTGCAGGTCGAAACCCGTCAATCCAAACTACGCATCGCCCAGGCGGCACGCACGCATCTGCGCGTCGCCGGCCAGGAGATCGAGGGCAAGCGGCAGCTCATCGAAGACGCCGGTTACATCGCCCAGGAGATGACGTGCGAACTTGCGGCAGGCGGCGAGGCCGTGGTCGAAAAGGTCGTGGCGTTGTATACGTCGCGCGACCGCGCGATTGCCGAGTCCAGGCTCGCCGCTTGTCAGGCGGCGGCCAGGGCAGGAGCGTTCGACGAACTGCTGAATAGTCATCGGCGAGCCTGGCAGCATCTCTGGCAGCGATGCGATATCGGGCTCGATGGCGGTGGGCGTATGCAGATGATCCTGCGTCTGCACATCTTCCATCTGCTGCAGACGGTCTCGCCACACAGCGTCGATCTGGATATCGGCGTGCCGGCCCGGGGACTGCATGGCGAAGCCTATCGTGGTCACATTTTCTGGGACGAGTTGTTCATCTTTCCGTTTCTGAACTATCGCATTCCCGAGATTACCCGTGCGCTGCTGCGCTACCGCTATCGGCGCCTGGACGAGGCCCGTTACTTGGCCCGCCAGGCCGGTTACCGGGGCGCCATGTATCCTTGGCAAAGCGGCAGCGATGGGCGCGAGGAAAGCCAGCAGGTCCATCTCAATCCCAAGTCAGGGCGCTGGATACCCGACAACAGTTCGCTACAGCGCCACGTCAATGCCGCCGTGGCCTATAACGTCTGGCGTTACTACGAGGTCACCGAGGATCGTGAGTTCCTGGCGTATTATGGCGCCGAGATGCTCTTCGAGATCGCTCGTTTCTGGGCGAGTGCCGCCAGCTGGAATACGCAGCGCAAGCGTTACGACATTCGTGGCGTGATGGGGCCCGACGAATTTCACGACCGCTACCCCGATATCCAGATTCCAGGGCTCGACAACAATACCTATACCAATGTCATGGTGGCCTGGGTGCTGGGGCGTGCAGTGAATGCCTACGACCTGATCGGCGAGCGGCGGCGAGGGGAACTGAACGAGGCGCTGGGGCTTTCGGACCGTGAGGTTAGCCAGTGGATGACCATCGGCCAGCAGCTCTTCGTGCCCTTCCATGCCGATGGAGTTCCCAGTCAGTTCGAGGGGTACGAAGAATTGCAGGAATTCGACTGGGCCGGTTATCGCGAACGCTATGGCGATATCCATCGCCTGGACCGGTTGCTCGAGGCGGAGGGCGATACCGTCAATCGCTACAAGGCCTCGAAGCAGTCTGATGTACTAATGCTGTTTTATCTCTTTTCCGCCGAGGAACTGGGCGACATCTTCGCCCAGCTCGGCTATGCGTTCTCCGGTGAGCTGATTCCGCGCACTGTCGATTATTATCAGCAGCGCACCTCGCACGGGTCGACACTCAGTCGGGTCGTGAGCTCCTGGGTACTGGCGCGTGCAGACCGACTTCAGGCCTGGGAGCTGTTCCAGCAGGTGCTGCGGAGTGACATCGAGGACAGCCAGGGCGGCACGACCCCGGAAGGCATCCACCTAGGCGCCATGGCGGGAAGCGTCGACTTGATCCAGCGCGGCCACACTGGGCTGGAAGTCCGCGACGGCATGCTGCGGCTCAATCCTTGCCTGCCCGAGGCATTGGGTGGCTTGCATCTGCGGTTGCGCTATCGCGGATGCTGGCTCGAACTCGATGTGGAAGGCGAGCACCTAACCCTAACGGCGCCGGAAGGCTGGTCTGGGCCGGAACGGGTCATGTTCCGCGACGAGATACACCCGTTCGGCGCCGGGCAGCGGCTGGAATTGCGCTATTCCACGGAAGAGCGCTGCTGGCAGCCGAGCCGGGAATGCCGTTGACCGATTGAACGAGCCTGAGCTGGCAATGAAAAGGCCTCGCCAGTCCCTGGACGAGGCCCTTATGTCTGTTCGCGTCCTGCTGTAACCAAATCGCTCCCTGCGTCGGCCTCCTGGCCAAACGGCATCCTGCCGGTCATCCTGCCTTATCCTGAGGCGTCCTGCCTCTTGCGTCCTTGAGGCCTGATGCTTCCTGCATCGTTTCCTTAGACACTTTCCCTTTGTCATGAAAGCATCATTCCAGACCCTGCGGTGGAAAACCGTGATGCTCGTCAACAAAGCGACGTTTATGGTAACTAAAATTTACAAATATTTTAGGCTAGTCATTCGTTGCTTGATCGCTAGCGTGAAATGCTGGCCTCATGTCGGGCAAGATGAAAGGACGATCCAGAGCCGCGAGCAGGGGAGCGTCTCGCTGATAGATGTCCGGGCGGAAGGTGACGAAGCCGGCCTCGTCTGCCTGGGCGGTCCAATAGCTCAGGATAAGTGGGGCCGTGCGGGAAAGAGGCACGTTACGCGTCTGTCCGGTTGCGACGAGCGAGGCGAGGTGCTGGTCGGTACCGGTATCATCGAACAGATGCTGGACGAGTTCGAGAACCTGTTGGACGCGGATGCAGCCCGAGCTGAAGGCGCGCTGCTCCTGGGCGAACAAGGCTTGCGCCGGCGTATCGTGAAGATAAACCAGGTGCTGGTTGGGAAAGCGGATGACGACCTGGCCAAGCGCGTTACCGGGGCCAGCTACCTGGCGCAATATGACATTGCCGGGGCGTGTCCAGTCGATGGTAAAGGGGTCCAGGCGATACCCCGACCCGTCCAGTACCTGGATCCTATGCCGGACCAGGTAGCCCGGATCGCGACGCACCTGGGGCAGCACATCCTGGCGCAGGATCGTGGGTGGTATGGTCCAGGTCGGATTGACTGTGACGTGGGTGATCTCGGAGCGAAGCGACGGGGTCTGGCGATAGGGCTGGCCAACCACGATACGGGTGCGCCAGACCCGGCCATCGGGACGAAAGTAACTGAGCCGATAGCCGGCGATATCCACCAGCACGAACGTGTCGGGCAACTCATGCAGTAGCCAGCGAGCCCGCTCGAGATTGACCCGGATCTGATCGATCCGTGTGCCGACCGGGACATTGAGAGCGGCTCGTGTACGCGGACCGACGATGCCATCTGCCTGGAGCAGGTGGCGCTTCTGAAACCGGCGGACTGCCGCCGCCAAGGCCTCATCATAGCGGGTCGGCAACATGTCGGGGGCGTTGGTGGGCGACAGCATGGTCTCGCCGATCATGGCCAGTCGCTGGCGAAGAAGCAAAACGTCTTCGTGTGTCTCGCCCGGTTGCAGCGATTGATCGCGGGAAGGAAGCATGGGCCAGCCACCCAGGGCCTGAATACGGCGGTATTTTGCCAGCGCCGAGCGGAGGTGTTCGTAAGGAGGATAGGCTGGGCGCGCATCGGCAAAGGCTTGCGCGAATTGCCGGGTATCGATGGTATTCGATACGTCCGAGGGAGCTAGCGTCGCCTCGGCGATAGGCACCTCCCAGCGGGCATAGATGGCATAGGGGTCGACCTTGCCACGCTGCAGATGACGCAGTGCCAACAGGAAGGTACGGGTGGCATTAACATCGAAGCGTGCACGTTGGAGTGCTGTTCCCGTCGCCTGAACCTGCCGATATACTTCCTGCAGAATGTTTACGGCATAGTCGGCCGGATCCAGGCCATCGTCGGCCAAGGAGGGCAACGCCTCGATGAAAGCGGCAAGCGTGGCCTCATCATTCCAGGCGGGCTCGAAATCGCGCTCTTCGTAAACCTGGCGGAGCAGGCTATCGCCGTCTCCTTCCTGTCCGATGATGAGAGCCTTGATGCCTTCCTTGGGGATCGCGTCGTCGCCTTGGACCGAGGCTATCGTTAGGCAAATCAGCAATAGAAGAAAGCCGGGCAGAAGGCCTCTTGGCGTCATTTGAAAGCGCATCGCAACATCTCGCTGGTTTTAGGCATGTCGATTCCCGATCTCTCGGGTACTATTTCGGTAACTATCCTGTGTCGTATACTCAGACTGGTATCGTTTTCATGTTACGCCGCCCTTTGCCTAACCTATTGTTCGCCACGCTGGTCCTTGTCCTGCCATTGCTGGGGCAGCAAGCGCGAGCCGGCGAGCTCCTTGCCCAAACAAGCACTGTCCCGGCACATTCGTCGCAAACGCAGCCACTGGCCCGCATGTTGTCTACGCTGGCTCCTGAGGCGGATCGTCGGGTCCTGCGCCTGGCGGCACGCGCAGTCTCGTGTGCCGGGAGAGATGCCGACCAGCTGGCCATCATCGATTACTCACTACCATCCACCCAGCCCCGGCTCTGGGTCTTCGATCTCGTGAATCGTACGCTGACGTTCAAGGAACTCGTCGCGCATGGTCGTGGTTCGGGCAACGCCCAGGCAATGGCTTTTTCAAACGTACCCGATAGTTGGCAGTCAAGCCTGGGGCTGTTCCGGACCCTGAACAGCTACCAGGGCAGTAACGGCTACTCGTTGCGCCTGGAAGGCTTGGAGCCGGGCGTCAACGACAAGGCGTTCGAGCGGGCGATTGTCATCCATGGCGCCGACTACGCCGATGAGGAATTCATCGCAAAGACCGGGCGGCTGGGGCGTAGTCACGGATGCCCGGCAGTGCGAGAGGACATCGCCTCTCCACTGATCGATAGCATCAAGGATGGCCAGTACCTGTTCGTTTATTATCCCGATGCAGACTGGCTGAACTCTTCCCGCTTTCTTCATTGCGACAGCCCAGCCCCGCAACTGGCCAGCCAGTAGCGGCTCAACCGGTGTCGATTCCGGCAGCCCTGAGCCGTTTCCTCAGGTGCTCCACTTCTTCGAACAGGTCCGCGACAAGAGCGGCCAGTTCCGGCTCGGCATCGAAGTCGTATTCCATCTGGCGCAGGCGTCGTGCTCGGGTCAGGTCGCGACTGGTGAAACGCCATTGCGAGGCATAGCGCGAGCCGTCGCCGAGCATACCGCCCTCGACTCGTTCCACCACCCATTGCCGCTCGACGGCACAGGCACGAGCGAACTCCTCCAGGGTCAGACTGGCCTCGTCGAGTACGACGCCGTTGACTGGATTGTTTTCAGCCATGTTCCTACCTCGTTTGACGCGGGTTGAACGGCATGTCACGCGCCATGGCTTCATAAAGCTGACGCGCCTTGTCGGTATTGGCCGGTGGAAGTACCACTTCCAGCACGAAGTACAGGTCGCCGGGCTCAGCGCCGGGAATGCCGCGCCCCTTCAGGCGTAGTTTGCGGCCACCCTGCGAGCCCTTGGGTATCTTCAGATGTACCTCGCCGGAGGGCGTGTGGACGTTGATGGCGCTGCCGAGAGCCGCTTCCCAAGGAGCGACCCGCAAGATCGCAAAGACATCCTTGCCCTCCACGCGATAATCCGGGCTCGGCGTAAAATGCACTTCCAGATAGAGATCCCCGGGCTCGCCTCCGCCGGCCCCGGGGTGCCCCTGGCCCGCCAGACGAATGTGCTGCCCTTCCTTGATGCCCTTGGGTATGCGTACCTTGAGGTTGTGCTCCTGCAGCGAGACATGCCCCTCAGGATCGGTCTGCGGGACATGCAGCGTCACGGTGCGTGTAGCGCCGTGGTAGGCATCGCTCAGGTCAATGAAGATCCTGGCATGACGATCACCGCCACGCATCTGGTAGCTGTGGTGGGCGCGTGAGCGCCCACGGCTGGCACGGCCGAACAGATTGGCGAAGAAATCGCTGAACTCGCCCAGGTCGACATCCTCGAAACTACCGCCCGAGTACTCGAAGCCGGCATCCCAGTCCGGCGGTGGGCGGAATTCCTGTCCGGCATGATAGCGCTCGCCAAGCTGGTCATAGGCAGCCCGTTTCTCGGAGTCGGTAAGTACCGTCTTGGCCTCGTTGATTTCCTGCATGCGCAGAGCCGCGTCGGGTTCCTTGCTGATATCCGGGTGATACTTTCGCGCCAGCTTGCGATAGGCCTTCTTGATGTCGGGAATGGTCGCGGCCTTGTCGACGCCCAATACCTGATAATAATCCTTGAATTCCACGGAATCGCTCCACTCTCGATCGGGGCTGCGTGGGCGACACATGGGTTGACGATGTTCCTTTGTCTGGCCAAGTGTCACTTCCTTCTAACGTAAAGAAGCCATGCTGTTGTAACGCGCTTTTCCCATCTTGCGTTTGACGATTATCAACAAACCTGTGCTTATCTGGCGCGTTTGGAAGCCTTGAGAACAGGGTGAGACATAATCAGATACACAGCTCAGAGGGCTGTGGACTCAGCACAACAGGATAGGGGCAAGGCTGCGTAAGATGCATCAAGCCTGTGGGCAAGCCGGCCAGATTGGCGCGTACCGTCTCGTCAGCTTTTCTGGCCTCGGCTAGAAAAGCTGCATCAACCGCCCCCTGCGTGACTTGGGGACGCAGTAGGGCGCGAACGGCCGCGACCGTTTCATCGCGCAGCGCCAGTATGTCTTTGACAAAGAGCCCTTCGTCATCCGTACGCCAATAGATCTGTTTGCAGCCTGGCAGGTTTGCCTTGCCCGGAGAGCGCTTTGACCTGGGTTCGCCTGCATAGTCGACCAGCTTGTAGGACAGCTCGATGGCTGGCGCATCCGACGATACGCCCAATGCCGTGTCGACACCAAAGACATCGATGGGAGCGCCGGTATTCACCAAACGCTCGATCAGGTATTCGTCCAGCCCGCTTCTAGCCGCGATCTGACATCGCCTCATGCCAGTAGGCCTGAAGCATGGTGAGTTCATACAGGTCGGTAAATAGAGCCAGATCTGAACCGGGCTCAAGGGGTGGTACCGGCTTATTCATGCCACAATCTCGCATCCGGTATGACGCAGCTCCTGTTCACAGGCCTCGCAATTGGAAGTAACCACCGGGGCCGTGAATCGGCTCAACAGGCGGGTCTGAAATTCAGCCTTAATAGCATCCTGTACGGTCGCCCTGACGCAGAAGTCCAAGGCGAGGCCGCAGACAATGACACGAACGATGCCATGCTTTCTAAGATACGTGGCCAGGCCCGTGCCCTCGAAGGCGGAATAGGCGTCGCGGTCGAATGCGGTACCCTTGCTGACAATGATGGTGCCTTCGGGTAGTTGCAGGCTGGGATGAAATTCAGCGCCCAGCGTGTCCTGAATGCAATGCTCAGGCCACGGTCCGCCCTGGCTGGAGAAGCTACAGTGCCCGACCGGGTGCCAGTCCCGGGTAGCAATGATGAGGGCGCCGGCCGCCTGGGCATCATTCGCCTCGGCATTGATACCTTCCATCAGCGCCGCTCCCCCATGGACGGGCAAGGCCCCGCCTTCACAGAAGTCACGTTGCATATCGACAACCAACAAGGCATCACCGAGCTGATAAGCCATGAGTGACTCCATACGATGTCAGAGCTTTGATAAAGGGAGGTAACACTCATTGTAGCCAAGCTACTGGAAAATAATGGTGCGGAAGTATGCATTTTGAAGTGGCTAGCTTGGTCCAAGCTTTTGAAGAACCAGCATTAATCTAGCCAAGTTTGCTCCGCGACAAGCTTTTGACGACTAGTTCCTCACGACTTCTCCCTGTCTTCTAGACTTTGGTTGAGCTTGGCGAGAGGCCGCAGCCATGGTTACTTCACTCACTTGCGTTCGTCAGCTTGCCACCCGATTCAACGAACGCTCCAGCGATTACGACGCGTTGCTCGAACAAGTCGGGGAACGCGATTTCGTATTACTCGGCGAGGCGTCCCATGGCACGGCCGAGTTTTATCTCATGCGCGGGGAGATTACCCAGCGTCTGATCGAGGAAAAGGGGTTCGAAGCGGTTCTGGTCGAAGCCGATTGGCCCGATGCACTGCGCCTCAACCGCTACGTGAGAGGCATCAGCCAGGATTCCTTGATGGAAGCCTTCGGCGATTTTCAGCGTTTTCCCCAATGGATGTGGCGCAACGACGATGTTCGCGACTTCATTGCTAACCTGTATGAGCATAACGCTGATAAGCCGTTGGCGGAGCAGGTTGGATTCTATGGTCTCGACCTCTATAGCTTGCATCGTTCCGCCGAGGCTGTGATTGCCTATTTATCGCAGATCGACCCCGAGCAGGCCGAATTGGCGCGACATGGTTATGCTTGTCTCGACCATCATGGCGACCCTTTCCAGTATGGCCGCAATGTCGCCTTTGGGCTGAGTCGTTCCTGTGAAGAAGCCTCCGTGCAGCTGTTATGCGAGTTGATCAACAAGGCTGGGGATTACCTCGCTCATGACGGGCGGCTGGCCTCGGATGAACAATTCTTTGCCGAGCAGAATGCGCGGGTCGTGGTCAATGCTGAAGAGTATTACCGCGCCACGTTCCAGGCGCGAGTCGATACCTGGAACCTGCGCGACAAGCATATGACTGACACCTTGACCGAACTGCATTACTACCTTCGCAGTCAGGGCGGGCGAGGGCGAGTCGTTGTCTGGGCGCACAATTCTCACCTTGGCGACGCGCGTGGAACGGAAATGGGGTGGGGGCGACGCCAGCATAGTATTGGCCAGCTGGCTCGGCAGCGCTTCGGTCGCCGTCGTGTACTGCTGGTCGGCTTCACCACGCATACGGGCTATGTCTCGGCAGCCCGGGACTGGGATGCTCCGGTCGAGCACCGCTGGGTCCGGCCTTCACACGAAGACAGTTACGAACGTCTATTTCACCGCAGCGGACTGGACCGTTTCTATCTGCCACTGGAAGGCATGCATGCCGACCCTTTGCGTGCCAGGTTGCTGGAGCGGGCCATTGGGGTGATCTATCGCCCCGAGACGGAGCGGGGCAGTCATTATCTTCGCGCCTCCTTGCCTCAGCAGTTCGATGCACTTTTCCATCTGGATGAAACGAGTGCCGCGGAGCCTTTCGACAAACGTGAGCCCTGGCAGCGAGAAGACATTCCAGAAACCTATCCGTTTGGCACCTGATATACGCAGATCACTTTTTATTGACTGGCCGCGCCTGATACGAGGTTAACATATGAAGACCACTGGCATCTTAGTCGCAGACCAGACCTTGGCTCGTCTGTTCACCATTCGCCATCCGAAAGATCCACTCGAGGAAATTGCGGATCTGAACAATGCCAAGGGGCGTTTGCATGACAGTGACATCGACTCCGATCGCCCCGGACGAACCTTCGATACCATGGGCATGGGCCGGCATGCCATGAGTAAACAGCATTCCGCGACGACACAGCAGGAAATTCGCTTTGCCGGCCTGATCGGTGACTTGCTGGCTGACCATCTGCGCCGGGACGACTTCCAACGTCTTGTGCTGTGCGCGCCGCCCAAGCTGCTTGGCTTTCTCCGCGAGGCCTTGTCCGAGCCGGTGGTTGAAAGCGTATTCATGGAGCTGGGCAAGGACTTCGTGCATTTGGAGGAAAAGGACATTCGGGCACACCTGATGAAAGAGTTACCTGCCATCGTTCAGCCGGCCAGGTCGCCAGCGGCGTAGGCGATTGTTTTCGGAAGCACATATGTAGGAGTGTTTCCTCCGCTGCTCGTATCGCTATGATTGAAAGGGCGCGAGGCTGATTGGTCTCATCTCTGCCAGACGATATGCTGATTTTCCAAGGGGATCGCTCGGTCGTGAAGGCGAGGGATGATCCTGGCCGTGTAGTCGGTCTCGGGCCGGTGTGTCGTGCTCATGGCCTCATAGACATAACCGTTGGCGGCGTTGGCCAGTTGTCGTACACGCTTCATGGGAATGATCTCGGGATCCCCTCCCGCCATTTCACTGGCGTAGAGTTGGACCTGTGCGGTGTCGGGAGCAACATCACCCAGGTAAACCTCGACTTCGTAGTGGCGCTGGCCCTCATGGCTGACAGTCGAGGATCTGCCAAAATGCACTCCAGCCCAGCGCCGGGTATCGAAGAGCTGCTGGCCGTACCGTGTCCGGTGAAGGTAGGCGCCGCATTGACACTCGGCAACGCGATGACGAAAGTTCCTGGCAGCGGGAAGGTAATATTGTATGAGGTAGTCGCGTAGCGAACGATTAGTGGAAAACCGCGATGTCAACGTGGCCATGCTCTCACGCATGCGGCTGACCCAGGCATAGGGGACTCCCGATTCATCGCGATCATAGAAAGCAGGAATGACTTCCCGTTCGAGACGTTCGTACAGTTCATTAGCTTCGGCAGCATCCCAGGCGGCAACATCGTCATGCTCGAGACCGTCTCCTATCGACCAGCCCACGCCAGGGGAATAGGCCTCCGCCCACCAGCCATCCAGAACCGAAAGATTGATGCCGCCGTTCACCAACACTTTCATGCCACTGGTGCCACTCGCTTCCCAGGGTCGGCGTGGGGTGTTGAGCCAGACATCGACGCCCTGGACCAATTGCTCGGCAACCTGCATGTCATAGTCGCTCAGGAATACGACACGTCCCCGGGCTTCCGGACGGTGGATGAAACGCAGCCATGCCTGAATCATGGCCTGGCCGCTCAGGTCTGCCGGGTGAGCCTTGCCAGCGATAACGAGTTGTACCGGCCTGGCAGGGTCGTTCAATAGCCTGAGCAGGCGCTCCGGATCATGCAGAAGCAGGTTAGGTCGCTTGTATTCGGCGAAGCGGCGAGCGAAGCCCAACGTCAAGGCATCGGGATCGAAGACATGTCTTGCCGCTTCGATGTCATGAGAGGGCGCACCGGAAGCCGCCAACTGGCGAGACAGCCGTTCGCGAATATAGTCGACCAGTACCGTGCTTGCCGCTAACCTAAATTGCCAGAGTTGCGCGATGGAGACGTGACGGATTGGCTCGACGACATCCGCCACTGTGCCAAGCCAGCGATCGTGCCCGCAGGCCTCGGTCCATAATTCATCGGCTGCCACCGAGTCCCAGCTTGGTACATGAACACCGTTGGTGACATGGCCAACCGGGACCTCGTGGATAGGCCAGCGGGGAAAGAGCGGGGCGAACAGATGGCGGCTGACGCGAGCGTGCAAGCGACTTACGCCATTGACCGCACCGCTGCCACGTATCGCAAGGTAAGCGGTAGTCAATGGTTCATGTGGATTTTCAGGATCTTGCCGCCCCAGTGTCAGTAACGACTCTACGGGTATACCCAATGTCTGCTCGGCATAAGCCGTCAGGTATTGCCTGATCAGGCTGGGTTCAAAGCGGTCGAACCCCGCCGCTACTGCAGTATGGGTCGTAAAGACATTACCTGCGCGGGTAACGTCCAGGGCAGCGTCAAATGGCAAGGCATGTGAGCGCATGAAATGTGCCGCCCGCTCAAGCACGACGAATGCAGCGTGCCCTTCGTTCAGGTGGCAGACTTCCGGTTCGATATCCAGCATCGTCAATAGGCGCCATCCACCGATGCCGAGCACTAACTCCTGCAACAGCCGCAACTCCGGTCCCCCACCGTACAAGTCACTGGTAATGCCTCGATGCACGGGGATATTGGCGGCATCGTTGCTATCCAGCAGGTACAGCTTCACGCGACCGACCTGGGCCTCCCAGGCACGCAGCCAGACAGCATGCGCCGGCAACTCGACCTTGATCCGCAGCCATTCGCCATCGGCGGAGCGTAAGGGAACGATCGGCAATTGCCCTGGGTCGTTATACGGAAAGAGCGCCTGTTGTCTCCCATGCAGGTCGAAGATCTGGCGAAAGTAGCCTTGCTGGTACAGCAGGCCCACGCCCACGACTGGCAGACCCAGGTCACTGGCGGCTTTCAACTGATCGCCAGCGACGTTACCCAGACCGCCGGAATAGATCGGCAGGGCTTCGCTGAGCATGAACTCCATGCAGAAATAGGCGACCGTACCCAGCGAGTCCTGAGGGTAGGAGTTCTGGAACCAGGAAGGTAGCTGATTGGCGTGCCGCCGAGCCTGGAGAAGCGCTTCCATTTCCTGGCGGAAGTCGGGCGAAGCGAGCAGCCGCTCCAACGTTTGCCGGGAAACCGTCTGCAGCACGACCCAAGGGTTATGGGTCAGTTCCCAGAGTTCCGGGTCTAGCGTGCGCCATAGCCGATCGGTCGTGTGATTCCAAGACGAGCGCAGATCCAGGGCAAGCTCGGCCAGAGCATCGAACCCTTCAACATCTGCGCACATGTTGGCAGTGATCTTGGTAACGCGTGATATGGGCAAAGTTGAAATACCATGAAAGATTTGTTTGTTCTGAACGTGAGGAAACACATGGCTGTCCATGGCCGTTTGGCTTCCACAAACGTCAGCATAGTCAGCAATCGGCAAGGAGCGAGACGCCTCTGCATCTAAAGTGATGCGCTCGGTGGCCGCCTCTGTCTCCCTTGATGGATGCCATTTCAGTTCTCAGGCATCGCCTGGAGGAATCGGGAATTTGTTGACCTATATCCTGTTCTCTAAATGTCAGATTTCGCTTGTTGGCTAGACTATAAATATCTGAAGTAGCCGCACACGGCGTTGAAGGAGGGCAAGCTCTCGAAGGAGGCAAAGTGGCTGAAAGAGGTAGTGTTATAGTTTTTTATGATGACCGCGTACTGGCACATCAGCCCGACAGTCATGGTGCCTTTCTTTCCCGGCGCATGGATAAGCGCCTGCGGGAAATTTTGGCGGGATTGGGAGTGGCTTGGAAGTACCCCGAGCATCCTGGCCGGTTGACCGCGATACTTGAACTGCTCGAGCGCAGTCCTGTCCCCGGCGTGCGTTTTGAGACAGGTGCCCAGGCGACTCACGAGCAGCTGTGCCGAGTGCATACGATGGGCTATCTGGAATCCCTCTATCGATTGCGTGGTCAGAAGGCATGGCTTGATGTGGATACAACGGCCATATCGCCAGGCAGTATCGAAGCGGCGGAAGTCGCCGCCGGTACCGCTGTGGCTGCTGTGGAGACAGTCATGTCGGGACGGGCGGAATCGGCGTTTGCCCTGGTTCGGCCCCCTGGCCATCACGCCGAGTCGGTGCGCGCCCGGGGTTTCTGCCTGTTTAATAATGTCGCCGTGGCTGCCGCACATGCCAGGGCTGCCCTTGGCTGTTCTCGAGTAATGATCGTCGACTGGGATGCCCACCATGGCAACGGTACACAGGAGATCTTCTGGGCCGACCCTAGTGTGCTATTTTTCGACATTCACCGTGCCGCACCGTTCTTTCCCGGTTCTGGCAACCTGGAAGATGTTGGAGGTGGCTTGGGGGAGGGCACGACGGTCAACGTGCCGCTGCCGGCCGGCGCCGGGGATACGGCCTATATAAAAGCCTTTCGCGAAATCCTCGTGCCTGCCGCCGAGTGGTTCCAGCCTGACCTGATTCTCGTCTCGGCGGGATTCGATCCGCATTGGAACGATTTGGCACTTAGTGTTTCCTATGAAGGCTTCGGCGCAATGACCGGTATCGTTCAGGATCTGGCTCGTCGACATTGTGATGGTCGCCTGGTTTTCGTGCTGGAGGGGGGGTACAACCTCACGTCATTGTCGCAAGGGGTAAGAAGCGTGCTTGATGTCTTGGCGGGGAGCGAGCCACCCGTACCAGGGGTCACCGGCCTTAAGGAAGTCGATAACGCCATCGCTTTCCATCGGGAGGCATTTATCCCGCCGGAAGACAACAACTGAACACTCCAGCCTTATAAAAGAAGTGTCGTGTTAGTTTCATGAGATCGCGACGATGCCAAGTTTCCCTTTGCTTGGTCGGCTTGTCAGCAACCGGGAATCCCTGATTGCTTTGGTGGTCTTGCTGGCCATCGCCATTCATCTTGTATTGCGTTTTGGGCTAGGGTATCGGACCGAGCAATCTGGTATCGCAATGGTCGATCTGCCTCTGCTCTTGGCCTTGGCTGCCGGTATTCCGCTGTTGTTCGACCTGGCGAAGAAGCTGGTCAAGTTCGAATTTGGCGCCGACCTTCTGGCCGGGTCATCCATTCTTACCGCGCTATTGCTCGATGAATACCTGGCGGGGGCGTTGATCGTATTAATGCTGTCGGGAGGGCAGGCGCTCGAGGGGTGGGCCGTACGCCGTGCCTCGTTCGCGCTTGAGGCGTTGGCGAATCGCATGCCCAGCGTGGTGCACCGTCTCTGCAATGGGCAAGCAGAGGATGTCGCGCTCGATGACGTTGCGGTAGGCGACTCAGTCTCGGTTTACCCGCATGAGACATGCCCTGTCGACGGCATTGTGCTCGAAGGCCAGAGTACCATGAATGAAGCCTATCTGACGGGTGAGCCATTTCTGTTGCCCAAGGCTGTCGGCGCCAACGTCATTTCGGGTACCGTCAATGGTGAGGGAAGGCTAACGATCCGGGCTACGTCTCGCGCCGTCGATTCGCGCTACGCCAAGATCATGCAGGTCATGCGCGAATCGGAGCAGAAGCGGCCACGGCTTCGCCGGCTCGGCGACCGTATTGGCGCATTATATACGCCGCTGACGCTAGGTATTGCCTTGCTGGCCTGGGTGATTAGCGGCGACCCTGTACGCTTTTTGAGTGTTCTCGTCGTGGCGACGCCTTGCCCATTGCTGCTCGCCATTCCCGTGGCGGTGATTGGCTCGGTCTCGCTGGCGGCACGGCGAGGGATCGTCATCCGCAACCCCGGCCTGCTTGAACAGATTGCCACCTGCCGAATAGCGATCTTCGACAAGACTGGTACTTTGACTTATGGCCACCCAGCAGTCACGGACATCCTGACAGCGCCTGGCATGGCGCGTGAAGACGTTCTGGCTTGGGTGGCCAGCCTTGAGCGCTACTCTCGACACCCTCTAGCAGCTGCTATTCTGGCAGTGGCTCGGAAGGAAAGCCTGACGCTGAGCGACGCTGATGAAGTCAGCGAATGCTCAGGCGAGGGGTTAAAGGGTAGGGTGGCGGGCAAGCGCCTGGAGATCACCGGACGTGGCAAGCTCCTGACCAGTCATCCGAAGTTGCTTGCAACGTTGCCACCTCCTGCTGGTGGGCTGGAGTGTGTCGTCCTGGTCGACGACGCTTACGCAGCCTTGTTTCGGTTGCGTGACGAGCCGCGCCTGGAAGGACGCGACTTTATCCATCATCTAGCTCCCTTGCACGGCTTCGAGCGGGTGATGATCGTGTCGGGCGATCGCGAGAGCGAAGTGCGCTACCTCGCTGACAAGATAGGCGTATTCGAGATCCACGCTGGCCAAAGTCCGGAACAGAAACTCGCTCTCGTACGCGAGGCGACCCGGGATGCGCCGACTCTGTTCATGGGCGATGGCACCAATGATGCACCTGCGCTCACTGCTGCGACTGTCGGGATAGCCTTTGGGCAGGGCAGTGAGGTTGCCTCGGAAGCCGCTGACGCCGTCGTGCTGGATAGCAGCCTGGGCCGTGTCGATGAATTGTTGCATATCGGACGGCGCATGCGGACGATCGCCCTGCAAAGCGCCGTCGGTGGCATGGGCCTGAGCCTGGCGGCAGTCGGCATCGCTTCCATGGGCTACTTATCTCCCGTCCATGGGGCGATTCTTCAGGAAGTCATTGATGTCATGGCGATACTCAATGCCTTACGAGCTGCGCTCACGCCTCATCCGCTTTCCGACCTAGTTAATAAAGATGGGCCGTCTTAAATTGTGACAGTAAACTTTGGTTTAAATTTAATCATTCGAATTTACTTAGATTGTGTATGGCGACAGTTCGGCTTTTTTGTCACTTAAAGGAGACGGTATATATTATATTTTCATTGCTGTTTCTTGTGCGGGATTTTGTTGTGTAATTTTTTTTGTAAAAAAGAATTGAGGTTAACTTAAGTTTGTCCTAAAAAGATATTCAAAGTGTGGTCTTTGATTAACTGGTAGTGGCTAATGGAGCATGCTTTTTAGTTGGATGCGTAGTTAACATTTGTTAGGTTAGAGGCGAATTGGGTCCTGCTGCCATGACGGAAAATTATTAGTCGTTAATTTATATGCTAGTTGTGCAAGGGGGAGGGAATGATACAGGGAGTGTACAATAAGACTGGTAGTATTGAGCAGAGTCGGCGTCTTTTTGAGTGCCGATGCTGTCAAGGTATGGTCTACGCCCCGGTAGGGTTCCCCTTGCCTACCTGCCCGCATTGCCAGCATAGCGAGTTTCAAATACTGGCTGAGCCCGTCGCATCCACTGTGTTAGCAGTCAAGTGGATGAAAGAATTAATTTTCATCGGGTCTCATTATACGAGCGCTAGTGATCATTGAGGCGCAATGCTAGAATGAATATGTGAAGGAGCTGCCGAGCATGAAGTTGGCGCGGCCAAGAACAGCCAGCCTGTTCAACCAGCCCTCGACGGGGAAAGTTGCCGGTTTGACTGAAACTGATGGCCTCCGAGGCGCCTGCCGTTCGCTGCCTGCACTTAGAAGAAAGCAAGTGCTTGTCAGGCAAGATGAATCCTTTCATGGCCTGTACATCGTCCGGTGTGGCATGTTGAAGCAGAGTCACCGGTCCAAAAACGGCGATGAGCAAATCACGCATTTCTTTCTTCCTGGTGATGTCATCGGGCTGGACGCCATCGAGGACAGGCGATACCTAGGAAAAGTCACAGCATTGGATACTGTCGGTCTGGTGCATATCCCGTTTGCGCGACTCGAGGAGTTTCCCGGTGCACAAGAAAATCATTTGCAATTGTTGGGTTACTTGAGCCGGGCCATGCAGAGAGAGCGTTCATGTATGCGGCACATGATGAGCCAAGCCTCGGATGTTCGTTTGGCGCGTTTCTTTTTGATCATGTCCAATAGTTTCAAGGCTCAGGGGTTCTCTCCCTATCAGTTCAGGTTACCGATGACCCGGTGTGATATTGCCAATTATCTATGCATGGCGTTTGAAACCACCAGCCGTCTGATCAGCCGACTTCAAAAAACTGGGATTCTGACTGCGCATGGTCATGAGTATTGTATCAAGGATTACGAATCCTTGATTGATATTGCTGAGTCGGTGAAATGATAAGCCTTTCTATAAACTATATTTCTTAGGTTGCGTGAGAGTCGAGGAAAATGCTTGTTGGTGTTTTTTATGATTTCTGTCAATAAAAAGTAACCATTTCTTGCTATACAATGTGCGTAACGCGAATTAAAGGGAATTGGCAAAATGAACAGTAAGTTACGTTTGCTGTGTTGGCTTTAATGTAGCGCTCGTCACAGAATTGTAATTTCTCTATGGGAGGCTGTTATGCAACGCGAACAAAATGCCAGTAGCTATTTCGATCAGGTGCTTAATGCCTTCGAACCGTGGGCCAGAGTAAACAATGTCATGTTCGATAATATGCAGAAGGCTATCCAGTTTCAGTTGGAGACCATGCAGCGTTACAGTCATTTGGGCACCGAGCAACTGAAAGTGGCCAATGGATTGCGGAGCATTGGCGATGCCCAGCATTACGGCGATCTATTCGGCAGCTGGGTCGATCAGATGATGGGTGACTTCCGAACCATGACCGATCTAAGCATGGAATTCCGGGATGAGTTGAGCAAGGCGTTCTCCGTAGCGGGAAGCCAAGTTGCCCATCAAGTTGAAGATTTATCCAATCATGTCAACGAGGCCAGCAAGCAGATAGTCGATAAGGCGATAGATAAGGCATCGGAGGCTGCCGGGAGCGAGATAGAGGCCGCTACCAAGGAAGCAACAGAAAAAAATGTAGCGTCTGCTTCTTCTAAGTCCACAGCATCTCGAAGCAGGGCCGAGAGTACATCTTCCAGGCAAGGCAAAAGCCGGGCATAAAACAATGGTGAGCTAACGAATAACAAAGAGAGGATTGCTGGCCCGCTTGTCTTTGCTGTGTATCAGTATCGTTTATCACAAGCCTGGGGCCAGGCTGCAAGGCAAGGAGAACAATAGGGCCATTGAGTCTGGTAGACATGCAGAACTCTGCATTCGGCGCCTTTCTGTGCAAGAATATCACTGAACAAGGTGCCTAGTTTGCCATGGTGGAGTCGGTGTGTCCATGTCTGGTACTGACGTAAGGAACGATGAGAAAGGTAATGCGCTTCGTCCAGTAATTGAAATGCCGCCGCTTCGCTGAAAATAAAGAAGGGCCTGCCTTTCAGCGTTACGCTGGTCATTAATGGCAAGGACATGAAACTGTCGCAATGTACGGCATTAGCGGTGATATCCGCATCGACGAGCCTATTCAGCCGGGCCTAGCATTCATTGGCTATATCTGCCATCTGTTGTGCCAGGCTGGATCGGAACGTGACATAGCGCAATGCCAAGCTATGGTAACGCTTCATTTCATCGGATTCGTGCTCGATGGCTTGTCCAAGAATGTCAGAAATAGTAGCCATCTCTATAGGAACTTTTCTTTGCATGCCAACAACCTAAAATAGAGATATAAATGTTGAAATTCATAAAACGTTATTGCCAGTATTTTCTAAATTCTTGAGGTGTTAGTTGGTTTTCATTGTTTTCTTGATGCGGATCATAGATTGCATACATCATGGGGCGTAGATGGTGAAAATGATTTATACTTCATTATAGAGGAAGAAAAGAGGTTGGCCCTGACACGCATAACTTCCTTTGCAAAAATCTATGATCTATCAGCTGTCTTAATAAATGTTGCTAATAGTCAATACTGGAGGGGAAGATGCCTATCTATCATGTTTATAAAGCTGTTTGCGTTTCGCCAGCCAGTGCTCAAGAAAAAGAAGAATTCTGGGTCGTCGATAGTCGATCGCCCAGTTCCCATGCGGATCGCCTGGTCGTGGATCGTTTTGACAACCAGAGAGACGCTGAAGCACAGGCAGAACGCTTGAATAAGGAACACGCCGTTTGAGCTTCGCCTGAGCCATGGCAAACGATAGTCAGACAGGACAGAAACTACTTCTCTCGAAGTGAGACACTGCATGAACTCTCCTCTTGTGTTCGGTAGTTTCGTCATATGCCTTGGACTGCTTGCTGTGCCTGTACATGCATATCATGACAGCCACAGCGAGCAGTATGTCGCTGCCGATGCCTTCTTGTGGGAGTACGATCCCGAGGGGGCGCCTGCCGTTAACGATCTTGGCGTGCGGCTTCGTGCCGGGGAGTTGTTCAATGAATTTCTCGGTGTGGAAGGTCAGTTAGCAACGGGTGGAACTGACAAGGAGAAGCGCACGAGCGGTGACCTGGATTTTCTGGCAGGAGCCTATGGGAAGTTCATACTGCCTATCGATCGTGCGCTACATCTTTATGCATTATTGGGGTTTAGCGTACTCGGTGGCGATTTCTCTCCCGGCGACGATAACGTGGCCGATCTCTCAGGTGGGTTCGGAACTGAAATGAGCATAGCGCCCAACCTGGTGATCAATGCCGACTATATGCGCTATACCGATACTTCAGATGCTATTTTCGACGCGATCAGTGTAGGGGTGGTCTATCATTTCCATTAGTTGGAGATGCGATTTTCGTGAATGGGCGGTAATTCATATAGCCTCCCACTCATGAGGTCCCAGTCGAAAGGCGGAAAGCTCGATAACGTTCTTCCGTAACCTGACAGACCGCGGCAGAAACCATGGCGAAAGGCACCCAGCCGGTTGCGGAACTGATCGAAGTTCAAAGAGGCGCTCCTCTTCCCATGGGAGCGCACATCCATGGCGAGGGAGCCAACTTTGCTCTTTTCAGTCGTCATGCCCGCCGCGTTCACTTAGAACTCTTTGAGCTTCCCGAAGACGCCGAACCTGCCAGGGTCATTAGGCTCGATCCGTTCCGTAACCGCACCGGAGACGTATGGCATGTCTGGGTGAACGGCATTCGCCCGGGCCAGCTTTATGCCTATCGACTGGATGGCCCGTGCCAGCCCGAGGAGGGCCACCGGTTCAATTTTCATAAACTGCTCCTAGACCCCTATGCACGGGCAATCACACTAAACTCTAACTGGGATTACGGGCCGGCGCGGGACTATGACCCTTCGACATTGGAGCTGACGCGCTCCATGCTCGATAGCGCAGATGCCATGCCGAAGTGTATCGTCATACAAGATGACTTTGACTGGCAGGACGATTTACCGCCCCGTCACCCTTGGTCGAAGACTGTCATCTACGAAACTCATGTGCGTGGCTTCACTCGGCATCCGAGCGCTGACGTGATGCATCCTGGCACCTATCGCGGCCTGATGGAAAAGATCCCCTACCTGAAGGAGTTGGGCGTGACGGCACTAGAATTGATGCCGGTACACGAGTTCAACGAACGCCAACTACCCGAGATTCATCCACTTACCGGAGAGTCGTTTACTGTCTACAACTACTGGGGGTACAACTCGGTGGGCTATTTTGCACCGAAAGCCTCCTACAGCAGTGCCGGGAGCCAGCGGCAGCAGGTGAGGGAGTTCAAAACGCTGGTACGAACCCTACATCAGGCGGGTATCGAGGTGATTCTGGACGTTGTATTCAACCATACGGCGGAAGGGAATGAACTCGGTCCCACCCTGAGTTTCCGTGGAATAGACAACAGCATTTATTACATGCTGGCCGATGACAAGCGGCGCTATAGAAACTACTCGGGAACCGGCAATACGTTCAATGCCAATCATCCGGTGGTGCGCGGCTATATTCTGGATTCGTTGCGCTATTGGGTCGTGGAAATGCATGTGGACGGGTTCCGGTTTGACCTGGCATCGATCCTTGGACGGGACTGCGATGGCAAGCTATTGGCTAATGCGCCACTTCCTGCACAAATTGCCGAAGATCCGGTACTACGGAACGTGAAGCTCATTGCCGAGGCGTGGGATATTGCTGGCGCTTATGAGTTGGGTACCTTTTCTGAGCGACGCTGGTCGGAGTGGAACGGCCGCTACAGGGATGATATCAGACGTTTTTGGCGCGGCGATGAGGGCATGCTCGGGGTATTTGCGAGCCGCATTTGTGGTAGTGCCGACATTTACGCGGTGTCGGGTAAAGGACCCGAGAACAGTATCAACTTCGTGACCTGTCATGATGGCTTCACACTCAACGATCTGGTGAGTTACAGCAGAAAGCACAATGAAGCTAACGGTGAGCACAATTGTGATGGCACCGATGAAAACTATAGTGCGAACTACGGCACGGAAGGCGAAACCTCCGATGCCATTATCGAAATGATGCGTGAGAGACAGATCAAGAATTTTTTTCTGACTCTACTGATTTCACGCGGCGTACCGATGCTGCTTGGTGGCGATGAGTTTCGTCGTACCCAAGGTGGGAACAATAATGCCTACTGTCAGGATAACGAGACGAGTTGGTGTGACTGGCGCTGTCTGGAAAAGCATGCGAGGCTTTTCCGCTTCGTGCAGAGCATGATCGCTTTTCGCCATGCTCATCCGGTGTTGAGCAGGGAAAGCTTCTACACAAGCGAGGAGATCCTCTGGCTTGGACCGCAGGGTGGGCCGCCCGAATGGCATCACCCCCACGCAAAGCAATGCGCCTGCTTGATCCGGGAGGATGCAGAGCATGCACTACTCTTGATGTTCAACGCCGGGGCGGATGCCGTGGATTTTCACTTGCCTCCCGTAGCTTCTGGTATGCGGTGGCGTCTCGTCGTGGATACCGGCCACGAAGCGCTACAGGACCTGTTTGCCGCGGAAACGGAACATGTTCTAAAGGATGCGACTACTTACCAGCTCAGCATGCGATCCAGTGCAATTCTCTTAGCGAGACAGTGCGCACAGCACGATTACGTTACCCGAGCGATGGGCGAAAACTCTTGTAGGGAGTAGTGTCCTGCGTTCCATTAGCGCTGGAACCCGCAAAGCTGGTGTACAGGCAATGCGGTACGTTAAATGTATTGTCTTTAAACTTCACTTCTGAGTTGTCAATGTCCCAGCCGAGAAGCGGATAGCTCGATGATCTCTTCCGTGATCTCTTCCTGGCGCAAGCTCCGAAATTCAGCCAGCAGGGTGTCTCGCCGTTGCTCGATATTGCTTTGGGCGGTCACCATGGACTGCATGCGTGCTTCATTTTCTGCGGCAAAAGACAACATCAAGGCTTCGTGCAGTTCCGCGTAGACGTATTCTTCCGCCAGGCTGGCTATCAGCTGGGTAGGTGGCAGCGTGACATGCGGTGGACGAGCATGGCGTGTCGCGGGGAAGCGCGAATAATCGAACGGCAACAAAGGGCGACTGACGATGGGTTGGGCCTCAGTCCCGTCTGGTAGGGCGTATATCAGCGTCACGCGGGTGGGAACAGCGTGGTCGAGCTGTGCATAGAGTGCGTCTGAAATGTGACCCGCCAGTGAAGGCATGGCGTCCGGGTGAATTGCCATGGAAGCCGACCAGGTCGGTGTTATCGACTGCTCCGCAGCGAGTTGCAAACCACGTTCACCCACGAGAAACAGGGGGTTTTCCGATGCGTTTTCCGATTCCGATGCCATTGCCAGGATGCGCTCGCTGAAACTGCCGGCAAAACCCTGTTCGGCACATAGGACGATACGCAGGTGCCGCTGAGTTTTGGCCGAGGAGACGGTTAGTCGCTCTGTGGTATCAAGCAGCGTCAAAGCCTCGCCGATAGCCGTGCCGATGGTGTCTGCATAGGTACGAATACCCTGCAGGTACTGCTGGGCTTCACGGGAGCGTGCAGCAGCGATACCCCGCATGGCAGCGATAACCAGACCGAGCTCGTGGGTCGTGCCGAGGTGCGTGGTGACGTCGTTCAGGTGCCCGCTCATGAGGCCCGACCCGCTATGTCGTCAGCCAAGGCTTGTACTTCCTCCATCAATCGGTGGCGTAACGCATCATCCAGTGGCTCGTTAGCCAGCCTGGAGGCATCGGGCATGTCGGCGCCCAGGCGAGCATCCAGCCAGGTCGGGAGGTGGGCCCTGAGCCGGGCGATGCGGGACAGGGGGAAATTATCGAAGCGACTCTCGGCCAGGGCTGCCAACAGGGCAATCTGATCTATCCGGCGCAGGGCGTCGAATCGTGGCTGGGTAAGCAGGGTGCGTATGATACGCCCACGCAGGATCTGCTGCTTGACGTGATCGTCGCTCAGCCCACCGAAACGGGTGAACATTTCGAGTTCCTGAAATTGCGAATACTGCAGCCGCAGTCGTCCTGAAACATCGCGCAAGGCGTGGGGCTGGGCCTTGCCACCTACACGGCTTACCGAAAGGCCCACATCCACGGAAGGCCGTTGATTGGCTGCAGCCAGATGCGCATCGAGTACGATCTGACCATCGGTAATTGAGATAAGGTTGGTAGGGATATAGGCAGAAAGGTTGCCGGCCTCGGTCTGGGCGATCGGTAGCGCCGTCAGCGAGCCGCTACCGCGCTCGGGGCTGAGCTTGGCGGCCCGCTCGAGAAGACGGGCATGCAGATAGAATATATCGCCGGGATAGGCTTCGCGGCCCGGTGGCTCGTGGGTCAGCAAGGCGAGTTCGCGATGCGTGGCGGCATGCTGGCTAAGGTCATCAATGACCACCAAAGCGTGTTGGCCGCGATCCCGAAAATACTCGGCGACGCTGAATCCCGCGAAAGGGGCTGCCCACTGCAGGCCGGCGGTCGCCGATGCAGCAGCGATGACGAAGATACAGCGGCTCGGATCGCCATGCCTTTGCACCGACTCGATGACTTGCTGTACCGCCCGGGCACGCTGCCCGACGGCGACATATACGCAGATCACATCGCTGTGCTTCTGATTGATGATAGTATCGACGCCCAGAGACGTCTTGCCCGTGGCACGGTCGCCAATGATCAGTTCGCGTTGACCGCGACCGATGGGAAACAGGCTGTCGATAACAAGGATACCCGTGTCGAGCGGCTCGTTGACCAGATCGCGCTCGATGATGGCGGGGGCGGGGCGCTCGATCGGCAACATGCCTTCGGGCTCGATCGGTTCATCGCGATCCAGAGGGCGGCCCAGTGGATCTATGACACGCCCAAGCAGTGTCTCGCCGACCGGGACTTGCAGTACTTCCCCAGTAGCATGCACCTCGCTACCGGCTGCAATGGCACTGGTATCGTCCAGCAATACCACACTGATATTTGCCGCATCTAGCGACAAGGCAAAGCCCATACTGCCATCGGCAAAGCGCAGCAACTCGTTGAGCTTCACATTTGGCAGGCCCGTGACTCGGGCGATCCCATCAGCGATCTGGTTGACACGTCCGATCTCTCCGACCTCTACCCCGAAGGGCGTGCGTTCAAGTACGGCTTGGTTGCGGGTCAGCCAAGCATCGGCGATGGCTTCAGGACTGCTCGATGTCATGCGGGGAGATCTCCGTCTGCAGACGTGCCAGATCGGCGCGCAAGCTGTTGCGCACCATAGCGTGCTCGGTTTCCAGTTCTAATCCGGCGATCAGCGTAGGGTCGACGATGACTTGAGGCTCGAGCGGAATTTTTATGGCACGTCGAAGGGCAGCCATGCAGGAGCTATGCTCGGTCCCGGTCAATGGCCGGGGGGCCTTGAGACGCAGGACGGCATCGGCTTGAGCCAATGAACGACGCGTCTCCGCCGGCAACGACTCCAGCCCTTCGACGAGGCCATCGATGAAACCCTCGACTCGAGCGCTGTCCGGCAGACGCTGCATGAGCCTGTCGGCAATGGCGAGAGCCAGATGGCCGGCACGCGCCTCAATAGCGGTCTGCAGCATTTGCTGCTCGGTATTTAGTGCTTCCTGCGCCTGCTGGCGGCGACGCTCGATCTCGGCATCGGCTTCCTGAAGCCGCCGGCGTCGGGCTAGGTCGGCATCGCGTTCGGCTTTCTGCAAGGCAGCGGTGCGCTGGCGGTTGGCCTCGGCACGGGCCTGTTCGGCGGCCTCGCGAATTTGCTGGGCCTCGTCCTTCGCTGTCGCGGCGTCGTCGAGCAGGTGGCTGGCTGACTGCTGACGCGCGGCAATGATTGCCGCTATCGGCTGCAGCAAAAAGCGTGACAGCAACCAGAGCAGGACCAGGACATTGAGGGTTTGCAGCCCTAGGGTCCACCAATCGAGCGCCATCATGTTACCCGACGAAAGGATTGGCGAACAAAACCAGCACGGCAATGACCAGACAGTAGATGGCCATTGTCTCGATCATGGCTAACCCCACGAAAAGCGTTCGTGACAGCGTACCGGCCGACTCGGGCTGACGGGCGATGGCATCCATGGCAGCGGCAACGGCCCGCCCTTCGGCGAGTGCTGGGCCGATGGCGCCGAAGGAAACGGCAATCGCCGCCGCAAGAATGCTAACGATCTGGATCAGGTTATCCAACTCAGGGCTCCTTGTGTTTCAGTGGCTCGGGTAGCGGGTGGGCCTCTATGGCTGCACCCAGAAAAACCATGGCGAGGACGCTGAAGATGTAGGCCTGGATGGCACCGGTCAGCAGATCCAGCGCCATGAACGGGATCGGCACCAGCAGGCCGGCCAGTGACAAGGTAATACCCAGCACGAACACGCCGCTCATGACGTTGCCAAACAGCCTCACGATTAACGAGAAAGTCCGTGTGAGCTGTTCGACGAGGTTCAATGGAATCATTACCCAGCTCGGCTCGGCGAAGGTGCGTAGATAGCCCCCAATGCCACGGGTCGCCATGCCGTAACCGATACTGGCTAGCAACACGATCATGGCCAGCACGATATCGGTTTCCAGATGTGCCGTTGGCGGCTCAATGCCAGGAATCAGCGACGACCAGTTGGCTGCAAGAATATAGAGGAACAGGGTGCCGATAAGGGCTCTATAGGGTTCGGGCGGCACCTGCATGGTATCGCGAATCTGATTGTCGAGCGTTTCGACGAACAGCTCGAGAATGCACTGGGCTTTACCGGGGCGCAGCGAGAGATGTCGGGTCAGCGCCCAACTGGTCGCGGTCATCACTGCGATCAGCAACCATGTCACCACAACGGCGCCACTGATGGGTATCGGGCCGGCATGAAACAGAACGGGAGTGAGCAGCGGAGATTCGGTCATGGCGCTGTTGTCTTGCGGGTGCATAGTGTCAGGTGGCGAGCTGCCAGCAGCCCGGCCAGGCCGGTCAAAACGGCGAACACGCCCCAATGGGCCAAACCGGCCAGCAGGGCGACTGTCAACGTCAGACGCACCCCCTGTAGCCCCAGGGCTTGCCATGTTCTGCCGCCCAGGAACAACTTCAGATTCCAATTCAGCGACAGGAAGTGAGCAAACCCGCCTACCAGACCCAGGAAAAGCCCCGCTGCACCATGCCCGATCAGGCTCATGCGACAAGCCTCCTCGTTAGAGTGCCCTTCAGGTACATCATTGGTGATGCATCCAGCGCCAGGCCGACCACAGCCCGATCCCCGCGCCGACACATAACAGCGCCGCTGCAAACAGCACTCCCGTTCCCAACAGGCGATCCAGCCAGCGTCCCAGGAACAGGCCCAGTAGCAGTGGAATGACGATGACCCATCCCAGCACACCGATCTGGCCCAGGCGCCTTGCCAGCGACGGTTCGGGGTCCTCTCTGCCTTGACGAGCACGTTCCGCGGCACGGCGAGCCGCATCGTGAATATGATTGCGTTCAGATTCACGGCTCATGGTTGCCATCCTCATGCAGCGTCGTTTCACTGCCAGGGCGCAGATAGCGCACCAGTTGCCGTACTGCCTGGGTATGCAGGCGAAGATGCTCCACGCGCGCCTGCCGAACATTGTCCTGCTGATATTCGCGGGCCTGATGAACCCGGGCTTCGAGCGCATCGAGATCATCACCGGTCACTCCCTCGCGGCAGGCAATACGCAATTCATGGCCAACCAGACTCAATACGCCACTGTTTATCGCACAGTACCCCAGACGACCCGCCTGGCAGCGCCAGCGCACCACCGTGGGGGTGAGCACCGTTAGGCAATCCACGTGGCCAGGCAGCAGTCCAAAGCTGCCGCTGGCATCTTCGGCGCGCAGGGCCACGATATCGTCGCGGTCAACGAGGATCTGCTGCGGTGCGGCGACCACTAGATGAAAAGGCGCCCGACTCATGTAGGCGTTTTCCCGTGCCTGTCCTGTCGGGTCGCCTGTTCCTTGCTGCGCGCTTCATCGAGCGTCCCGACCATATATAGCGAACGTTCCTGCCAATCATCGCATTCCCCAGCCAGGATAGTCTGGCAACCTGCCAGGGTGTCCTCGAGCGATACCGAGCGACCTGGCATGCCCGTGAATGCTTCCGTGACCGCGAACGGTTGGGTCAAGAAGCGCTGCAACCGCCGGGCTCGTGCGACGATACGCCGATCCTCGCTGCCCAGCTCCTCGACTCCGAGCAATGAGATGACATCCTGCAGACTACGGTAATGCTCAATGGTGCGGCGCACCTCGGTGGCGATGGCAAAGTGCTTTTCGCCAACCACCAACGGATCAAGCAGTATCGACGACGAGGCAATGGGATCAATGGCCGGATACATGCCTTGTGCTGCCATGGCTCGGGACAGCACGACCATGCTGTCGACATGGCTGGCAAGGGCGGTGACTGCGGGGTCGGTGAAGTCGTCGGCGGGCACATAGACGGCTTCGATGGCGGTAACGGCGACACCTTCGACCGACACGATGCGCTCTTGAAGCGCGGCCACCTCATCGGCCAGGGTAGGCTGATAGCCGACACGCGAGGGCAGTCGACCGAGCAGGCCGGACACCTCGGCGCCGGCCTGCACAAAGCGGAACACATTGTCCATCAGCAGTAGCACATTCTTGCGACGCTCATCGCGAAAGTATTCGGCGATGGAAAGCGCCGTTAGCGGAACATGCCAGCGCGCGCCGGGAGGCTCGTTCATCTGGCCGTAGACGAGCACGGTATGTGGCAGGACACCGGACTGGCGCATGTCTAGGAGCATTTCATGGCCCTCGCGGGAGCGTTCGCCAACCCCGGCGAACACGGAAATGCCCTGATAGCGCTCGACCATCGCGTGGATCAGTTCCATGACCAGCACAGTCTTGCCGACCCCAGCGCCACCGAACATGGCGGCCTTGCCTCCTTGAAACAATGGCGTGAGCAGGTCGATGACCTTGATCCCAGTGGCAAAGCGCTCGCTTGCTGCATGCTGGGCGGCCAGTGCCGGGGGTGACCGATGAATCGAGCGCCTTGCGATATCGTCGGGCAGGGTAGGGCCCGCGTCACCCAAAGCACCAGTCACGTCGAGCAGACGCCCCAGCACGGTATCGCCCACTGGCACGCTTAGCGGCCCATCGAGTGCACGGACTGGGCCGCCTCGGGACAGGCCCGAGGTATTTGCCAAAGCGATGCAGCGCACGTGCTGATCGCCGAGATGGGCTTGCACTTCGGCCAGCAGCGAAGAGCCATCATCGCGCGGGATGGCCAGAGCATCGTTGATGCATGGCAAGCCATGCGGAAAGGCGACGTCAACCACCGCGCCTCGTATAGCACTGATTCGCCCCTGCAGCTTGTCAGTCATGATGACGCTGGATTCCTATGCCTAGTGCCGCGCCGGTCAGGTGGAGCCAACGGACGATGCAACGACACGTGGCCCCGAGCGTTTTGCCAGCCACACCTCTGGACAATTACCTCATGACTTAAGGTGCGATCGGCTTCAACTGCAGAGATATCCCTTTTGTGAGTATGGCAGTGGAGCGCCGGTAAGCTTTGACCGACATCAAGCTTGATGAAGGCAGCACCAATTGCCACTAATGCCCTTAACTGTGGCCAGACGATCAATAGGCCTGCACCTCGAAACAAAATGCCTTGCACCAGTAGCATAAAATGCATACGGGGATACATGTCGCTTCCGAGCGAGGTTTGCAGCGCCCGGTCGGGGCGTCCGCGGCCTGCCGAATCGTTGCTCAGCGATACTCGACTCCCGATGTCGACAGGCTGATGCGGGTTCCGGCCGTGCCCTGGACAATGGCCTCGATATCCGCCAGGGAACCGATGACGGCTTCCTTGCCAGTATTACGAGCGAAGTCGCAGGCAGCCTGGATCTTGGGACCCATCGAGCCTGGCGCGAAGGGCAACTTTTCCAGCACATCGGGATGAGCGCATGCTATGGCCCGCTGAGAGGGATGACCCCAGTCGATATAGGCAGCATCGACATCGGTGGCAATGACCAACAGATCACTGTCGAGCTCCTGTGCCAGGAGTGCCGAGCATAAATCCTTGTCGATGACAGCTTCGATACCATGCAGCTTGCGTCCTTCATCGTAGAGGGTCGGAATGCCACCGCCACCAGCGCAGATGACGACGCTGCCTTTTTCGAGCAACCACTTAACGGGACGGAGCTCGAAGATTCGTTTGGGCCGCGGGCTCGGAACCACGCGGCGAAAAGCATCGCCATCGGGGGCGATGTCCCAGCCCTTTTCTTTGACCAGACGCTGGGCCTCCTGCTGCGAGTATACCGGCCCGATGGGCTTGCTCGGGTGGAGGAGGGCCGGATCGGAGGCGTCCACCTCGACCTGGGTGAGAATGGTGGCGAACGGGACCTCGACAGGCAGCAGGTTACCCAGTTCCTGCTCGATCATGTAACCGATCATGCCTTCCGTCTGGGCACCGAGTACATCCAGTGGGTAGGGGGGTACATCGCTGTAGGCTGCACTCTGCAGCGCCAAAAGGCCGACCTGGGGGCCATTGCCATGAGCAATCACCACCTCGTTGCCGGGAATGATCCTGGCGAGCTGGGCACAGGCTACCCGCACATTTTCGCGCTGGTTATCCGCCGTCAACGGCTCACCACGGCGAAGCAGGGCATTGCCGCCCAGGGCAGTGACGATGCGCATCGAGTTTATCTCCCAGGTGTCAGATATCGCCGAGGGTAGCAACCAGCACCGCCTTGATCGTGTGCATGCGGTTCTCGGCCTGTTCGAAGGCGATGCAGGCGGGGGATTCGAAGACCTCCTCGGTGACTTCGATGCCGTTCGCCAGTTGAGGGTACTGTGCAGCGATCTGCTTGCCGATCTTGGTGTCGGCGTTGTGCAGGGCCGGCAAACAATGCATGAACTTCACCCGAGGATTACCGCTGGCGTCCAGTAGGGCCTTGTTCACTTGGTAGGCTTCCAGGAGCCTGATTCGCTCGTCCCAGGTCTCCAAGGGCTCACCCATGGAGACCCAGACGTCGGTATGAATGAAGTCGACGTCCTGGACCGCACCGGCAGGTGTTTCGGTGAGTGTCAATCGGCCACCTGATTCCTCGGCGAATCGTCGACATGCCTCGACATGCTCGGAGTGAGGCCACAGCGCCTTGGGTGCCCCGATGCGAACGTCCATGCCCAGTTTGGCACCGATCAGCAGCAACGAGTTGCCCATATTGTTGCGAGCGTCACCCAGATAGGCGTAGCGGATCTCATGCAATGGCTTGTCGCTGTGTTCGCGCATGGTCAATACGTCAGCGAGCATCTGGGTCGGATGGTATTCATCGGTCAGTCCATTGAATACCGGGACGCCAGCATACCTGGCCAGCTCTTCAACGATGGCTTGGCTGAAGCCCCGGTATTCGATGGCATCGTACATCCGCCCCAAGACTCGTGCTGTGTCTTTTATCGTCTCCTTGTGGCCGATTTGGGAAGAGGAGGGGTCGATGTAGGTCACGTTGGCCCCTTGCTGGTAGGCGGCTACCTCGAAGGCGCAGCGTGTACGGGTAGATGACTTCTCGAAGATTAGCGCAATGTTCTTGCCTTTCAGGTGTTGCCGTTCGCTGCCTGTGTACCGGGCGCGCTTTAAATCCCGGGAAAGATCCAGCAGATAGCGCAGCTCGCGTGGGTCGTGGCGCATCAGACTGAGCAGGCTGCGATTGTGAATATTGAAGGCCATACAGGTTCTCCTCGGAGATGCAAATAGAGTAGGACTGAATCAATAATCCACGGGGTCTCGAATGATCGGGCAAGTCATGCAATGACCGCCTCCACGGCCTCGGCCCAGCTCACTGGCGTCGATCGTGATGACTTCCACCCCGGCCTTGCGCAGCAGCGTATTGGTATAGGTATTGCGGTCATAGCCGATGACGACGCCGGGCTCTAGGGCCACTACGTTGTTGCCATCGTCCCACTGCTCCCGCTCGGCCTCGTAGCTGTCGCCTCCGGTTTGGACCGTACGTAGCTTCTCCAGACCCAGCGCCTGTGCCACAACTTCGAGGAAGCCCTGCTCTTCACGGCGCACGTCGATGCCGCCCGGCTTGCTTTCATCCGGGCGCAGACTGAACGCGACGATGGACTGCACGGCCTCCGGAAAGACCGTCACAAGATCGTGATCACAGAAGCTGAATACGGTATCCAGATGCATGGCAGCACGGGATTTCGGCAGGCCCGCGACAATGATCCGCTCGGCCGCACCCTGGTTGAATAACGACTGTGCAAGCTGGCCAATCGCCTGGCGTGAGGTCCGCTCTCCCATGCCGATCAGCACGATGCCCTTGCCGAGCGGCATGACGTCGCCACCCTCCAGCGAGGCCATGCCATGATCGATATCGGGATCGCCATACCAGACTTGGAAGCTGGCGTTGGCGAATTCGGGATGGAATTTGTAGATCGCGGCGGTCAGCAGGGTTTCCTGACGGCGTGCCATCCAGTGCATGGGGTTCAGTGTCACGCCGCCGTAAATCCAACAGGTGGTGTCCCGGGTGAACAACGTGTTGGGCAGCGGGGGAAGAATGAAGCTCGAATGGCCAAGGTAATCGCGGAACATCCTGACGATCGCACTGGCGTGATCGCCAGGCAGGTCATTCCCCGAGACGCCTCCGATAAGGAATTCGGCGAGTCGGCGTGGCTCCTGCTCTTCAAGCCAGGCGCGAACTTCCTGTTGCAGTCCCAGGCCAACCTGATTGGCCGTGACCTTTCGGTCGAGTATCCACTGTCGAGCTTCGGGATATTTGACCGTTTCCGTCAGCAGATTGTGCATTTCGAGAACGTCGACACCGCGTTCGCGCATTTTGGTGACGAAGTCGAAATGGTCGCGCTTGGCCTGATTGACCCAAAGAACGTCGTCGAAGAGCAGGTCATCGCAATTGCTGGGGGTGAGGCGTTGATGGGCAAGACCCGGCGAGCAGACCAGCACCTTGCGCAGCTTGCCGATTTCCGAGTACACGCCGAGTTGCAGGGGGGCAGTCATGGGATTCTCCTTGGATACTATGCCGACCCTGCCGGCTCGGTAATCGACAGGGCACCGTGTTCAGAGCGACAGATAACCGGTATATAGGCCATAGGCAGCAATGACGGCGCCGGCCAGCACGCCAGCGAAGATCAGCTTTTCGACAGGACGAAAGACCGGCCTGTTCTGTTCCCGCTTGGCCTGGGCAAAGAACAGAGCGCCAGGGGCATATAGCAACGCCGAAAGCAGGATGTACTGGATACCTCCCGCATAAATCAGCCAGACACTATAGATCACAGCAATTAGTGCAATGAGCAGGTCCTTGCGGCGTTCACGCCGTTGGGACTCATAGGTTTCGCCTCGCCAGCTCACCAGTAAGGCATACGCGGCTGACCAGAAGTAGGGCACCAGGATCATTGAGGTGGCCAGATAAAAAAGGCTTAGATACGTGGACTCGCTAAATAGCGTGACGACCAGGAATAACTGAACCAGACCGTTCGAAATCCATAGGGCATTGCTGGGGACCTGCTTACGGTTTTCCTTCTTCAAGAAGTTCGGCATGGTGTGGTCGCGTGCGCCTGCGAAAAGAATCTCCGCGCACAGTAGCGTCCAGGCCAACAGGCCGCCGGCCAACGAAACCACCAGCCCAACACTAATCAGGATGGACCCCCAACGACCCACAACCTGCTCCAGCACACCGGCCATGGAGGGGTTTTGCAGAGCTGCCAGTTCGGGCTGCTGCATGACGCCCATGGATAGCACGTTGACCAGCACCAGTAAAAGTAGCACGCCCAGGAAGCCGGTTACCGTAGCCTTGCCGACGTCGCTGCGCTTCTCGGCTCGAGCCGAATAGATGCTGGCACCTTCGATACCGATGAATACCCAGACAGTCACCAGCATCATGTTCCTGACCTGATCCATCACACTGCCAAGTTCGAGATTCTTCTCCCCCCAAAAGTCGGTCAGGAAAATGTCGGCATCGAATGCAAATAGCGTAATGATGATAAATAGGATCAACGGCACGACTTTCGCCACGGTTGTGACGAGGTTGATGAAGGCGGCTTCCTTGATCCCGTTCAGTATCAGGAAGTGGATGCCCCACAACAGCAGCGAGGCACATGCGATGGCAACAGGCGTGTTGCCTTCGCCAAATACGGGAAAGAAATAGCCCAGGGTGCTGAACAAAAGGACGAAATAGCTGACGTTGCCTAGCCAGGCGCTGATCCAGTAGCCCCAGGCGGACGAGAACCCCATGTAGTCGCCGAAGCCCGCCTTGGCATAGGCATAAATACCCGAGTCCAGGTCAGGCTTGCGGTTGGCCAGCGTCTGGAAGACGAAGGCTAGGGTCAACATGCCGATCGCGGTTATCGCCCAGCCGATCAGTATCGCACCGGCACTGGCGCTTGAGGCCATGTTTTGTGGCAGGGAGAAGATTCCTCCACCGATCATCGAGCCGACAACAAGAGCGATGAGTGCCCCGAGTTTTAGTTTCTGTGTAGCCTGCGTCATTTTTAGCCTCACTAAAGGAAGCATGTCTTCGTAACTGGTAAGTTCAAACTTGATTTCATGAATCTCTTTAGCTGATCGGCAAGCAAAGTAAGATCATCATTACGATCAAGGTGACTCGTGTGCTGTTAAAAATCCATTCTACGCACAAGCATGTTTATGTAATTTGCTCTATATCAACATTAGCTAAGTTCTGGCAGCGTAGCTTGGGAGTGATAAATTCTAGGGCGAATTTTCTTACGCTTGTATGAATAACAACCTTGCTCGATCACTTTGCATTAAATTTTAGTTAAGAACCCAGTTATACTTGGCGATGCGGCGCTATCGGGGCAGGAGTTTTCGCTGCTCCTGCGATAGGCGGAAAATCCTGAGCGGTGAGCGTTTCACGTTCCAGCAGCATTGCTGCACCTTTCTCCAGATCCTCGCGGCGGCGGGTCAGGATCTGTATGGCGTGGTCGAAGGCGTTGTCTACCAGCCGGCGCACGGCGGCATCGATGTCGCGAGCCGTTGCCTCGGAATAGGACTTGGGCTTGGTAAGGCCGAACTTGTCGCCCAGAAAGGCTTGGCGGTCCTCCTCGTAGATGACCTGGCCACCCTCGTCGCTCATCCCGAAGCGAGTGACCATGCTACGGGCGATATCGGTGACCTTGGCTAGGTCATCGGCCGCTCCCGTGGATATCTCATCGAAGATCAGGCGTTCGGCGGCCCGACCGCCCATCAGTACTGCCATGCGGCTTTTCAGGTCGGCGACGGTCTGCAGGAAACGCTCTTCGGTAGGGCGCTGAATGGTATACCCCAAGGCGCCGACACCACGTGGAATGATCGAGACCTTGTGCACGGGATCCATACCCGGCAGCGATGCAGCGACCAGGGCATGGCCCATTTCGTGATGTGCCACTACATTTCGTTCGTGCACATTGAGCACGCGGCTTTTCTTTTCCAGTCCGGCAACGATACGTTCCACAGCCTGGGTGAAATCATCCAAGGTGACTGCGTCGGCATCGCGACGCGTAGCCAGCAGGGCTGCCTCGTTGACCAGATTGGCCAGATCGGCGCCGGTAAAGCCTGGTGTCAGGGCGGCGATCTGCTCGACATCGACATCGGGCGCCAACTTGCTGATCTTCCTCAGGTGCACCTTGAGGATAGCGATACGCCCCTTGCGCTCGGGGCGATCGACCAGCACCTGACGGTCGAAGCGTCCGGCGCGTAGCAGCGCGGGGTCGAGAATTTCGGGGCGGTTGGTAGCGGCCAGCAGCACGATGCCGGACGAGGTATCGAAGCCGTCGAGCTCGGTCAGTAGCTGATTGAGCGTCTGCTCCTTCTCATCGTGGCCGCCACCAGGCATGCCCAAGCCGCGAGCGCCGCCGAGCGCATCCAGTTCGTCGATGAAAATGATGCACGGCGTAGCCTTGGCAGCCTGGGCAAAGAGATCACGCACCCGGGCAGCACCGACCCCGACGAACATTTCAACGAACTCCGATCCGGAAATCGAGAAGAAGGGCACGCCGGCCTCGCCGGCCACGGCCCGGGCGAGCAGTGTCTTGCCGGTGCCCGGCGGGCCGACCAACAGGATGCCCTTGGGCACGTGAGCGCCCAAACGGCCGTAGCGCTGAGGGTCGCGCAGAAACGCCACGACCTCCTTGAGCTCGTCCTTGGCTTCGTCGATACCCGCCACATCGGCGAAGGTTACCTTGGTTTCGGTCTCGACATAAACGCGGGCCTTGGATTTGCCTAGTGTCATCATGCCGCCGAGGCCGCCCTGACTTGCGGTTAGCCGTCGCAGGAAAAAGCCCCAGATGGCGAATACGAACAGTACCGGCAGTAGCCAGGAGAGCAGGGAGGCCAGCCAAGTCTGATCCGGCTCACCGTCGAACGTGACATCGTATTGGGCTAGCTCGGTGGCCAGCTCGGGATCGATGCGATGGGTAGTAAAGCCACTGGTACCATCGGCGAGCGGCGACTTGTAGGTTCCCTTGATGCGTTCCGAACTGATTTCCAGGGTATCGATATCGCCTTGCTCGAGGTGCTGGCGAAACTCGGAATAGGCAATCGGTGCGTAGGTACGCCCTGCGGCGATGAAATCCTGTGCGATCAGCACGAAAATAAAGCCGATGACGAAGAACAAAACGTGGGCCTGGTATCGTTTGTCCATGCTGACCTCCCTGGCATTGTCGCAAGGCGAAAGCGGAGGATAGACCGTTTACCTTAGAGATTGGCGCAATCCTTGCAGCGGGTCGTGTAGGGCAGGGCTTCCAGGCGCCCGGGTGCAATCGGATCGCCACACTCCTCGCAGCGATCGCCTACCTGGGCATCGATGCGCGCCAAGGCTCGTTCGACCTGGCTCAGCTCCTCCCTGGCTTCATCCTCCAGCCGCTCGACCACTTCGTCGTTCTGGATCTCCAGGGCTTGCTCTTCGAGATCCTTGTCCAAGGCACCATTGGTACGGTGCTGATGGTTCTGGTAACGCTGAATGCGTGTCTGAAGGTCGGCACGCAGTTCTTCCAGCTTGGCCCTTCGCTCTTGTGTCGTCATGATGCACCCGGCAATGTCGATTCAGGATCAATTCCATTTAACGGCATGTGAGACACAATGTTCTTGACGCAGGTCACGACAGCTCACGCTTGTCGTACATAGCTGCCCGGTGCGTCGTCTAGCGGCGGATAATCCCTTGAGCCAACGGCTGGCGCAGCGATACGTGGCCCAGAGCGCTCCGCCAGCCACGCCTGCCAGGCGGGCCACCAGGAGCCGGATTGAGCCGGCGTATGCGCTAGCCAGGTATCCGGGTCGATGTAAGTGTCCTCGGCGTAAGCGGTCGTCATGCGGTAATGGCGCCGAGGATACTCCGGCGGGCTGACGATGCCAGCATTATGCCCGCCATTGGTGAGGAGAAAGGTGATTTCCGGCGCGTCTGCGAGCAGATGCAACTTGTAGGTCGAGCGCCAGGGCGCGACATGATCCCATTCGGTGCCGACACAAAAGATCGGTATTTTAATGTCACTGAAGGTTACTGGGCGAGCGTCCACTCGAAGCCGGCCTTCGGCAAAATCGTTGTTCAAAAAGAGTTGGCGCAGATACTCGGAATGCATGCGGTAGGGCATGCGGGTCGCATCGGCATTCCAGGCCATCAGATCGTTCATGGGCTGACGGGTGGCAAGAAGATACTCGTTGACGATCCGCGACCAGATCAGATCGTTGGAGCGCAGGATCTGGAAGGCTCCCGCCATCTGCTTGGTATCGAGCATCCCTTGGGCCCACATGAGATCTTCGAGGAAAGCGAGTTGCTTGTCGTCGATGAACAGCATGAGTTCGCCGGCCTCGCGGAAATCGGTCTGCGCAGCGAACAAGGTGATCGATGCCAGTCGATTGTCATCATCGCGAGCCATGGCCGAGGCGGTAATGGCCAGTAGCGTTCCACCCAGACAGTAGCCTACGGCATGTATCTTATGGTCGGACATGAGATGATTGATGACATCGACACTGGCCAGGATGCCTTGTCGCCGATAGTCATCCATCCCGATGTCACGGTCCTCTTCCGTCGGGTTGCGCCAGGAGATCATGAAGACGGTATGACCCTGATCGACAAGGAACTTGACTAGCGAGTTATGAGGCGAGAGGTCGAGAATGTAGTACTTCATGATCCAAGCCGGCACGATCAATAAGGGCTCCGGGTGGACATCTTTAGTAGTCGGCGTGTACTGAATCAGTTCGATCAGGTGATTGCGGTACACGACCTTACCTGGCGTGACTGCGACATTGCGACCCACGACATACGCTTCGGTGCCGGCCGGCGTCTTGCCGCTCCACAGAGTCTGAGTATCTTCCCACCAGTGCGCCATACCCTGGAGCAGGTTGAGCCCACCACTGGTCACCGTCCGCTCGAGCACGACGGGGTTGGTTAATAGATAGTTGGAAGGCGATAGCACGTCGAGCCACTGGCGGGCTCCGAACTCGATGGCCTGTTCGTGATGAGGCGACAGGCCACGCAGACCGGTGGTAGCGTTATGCCACCATTGTTGCTGCAGAAGGAAGCCTTGGTACAGCACGTTGTAAGGGAAATGCCGCCAGGCAGGATCGCGGAACCGGCGATCCTGAGGCAACGGCTCGATGCAAGGCTCCGCCTTGGGATCGAAGGCCGAATGGCTGGTCCAGTGCGCCAGACGGAGTTGCTTCTTCAGGGCTTTCTGCCATAGGTGGACCTGGGTGCCGGGGGAGAGGGTGATACTGGACAGCCAGTCCAGATACGTCAGCATGACCGAGGCAGGCGAAATGCCTAGTGTTACCCGTGCCAGCGAGGCGCGCACGAACCTGTCCAGGCTATCGTGCTGGGTATCGTCGAAAAGCATGAGAGTGCCCTCGAAGCTGATTAAAGGTCCTCCAGCTCTTCAGCGTCACGTACCATGCGCATGGCTTCATGCTGTTCCAGAGCGAGGAGACTGTGCAATAATTCTTCTACAGACGATACCTCAGCATGCGTGGCCAAATAACGATACAGATCAATGATACGGTCATGTATTGCCAACAATGAGCGCATGATGTCGGACGTGCTCATGTTGGCATAATCGATTCGCTCGAGAGCTTTTTGGTCAAAGGTGTACTTATCGAAATAGTCGGTACACCAAGTATGAATGGTGGCCGCCTGGGCATCGTCTTCGCTCAGTGCCACGACGCGGCTGAGTTCCCGCTCGTGCAGGGAGAGGTAATCGAGCAACATGCGCAGCCTTTCCTGCTGTGCCTCCTTGGCAGCGCGCTCCAGCGCATTGGCCAGATTGGCATGCAGTTGTCGGGTCAGCTCCAGCACGTCTTGAATGGTTTCAACCGTCATGGCCCGTTCCATCCCCTGGTTGGCGAGGCTGAGTTAAATGGATCGAGTCTTTTCAGATCTCGCACCAAATGCGCTCTCTCAAATCATCGCTAAGTTCCGAGACCTTGCGCATACGTTTCAATGTGGCCTCGGTCATGTCGCTGGCGACCTCATGATAGCAAGACGCCATTGACGCCGGAGTCTGCGGTCCGCCAAGACCCAGCATACAGTGGGTGAGCTTGCTATAGGAGGTTGCCATGGTCGAAAAGAACTCGAATTCATGACGCATGGCGTCATTGAACGTCTCCAGCCAGATACGCTGTAATTTAGCCGCCGAATCGGTGGTTTCCATCCAAGGCTGATACCACCATGTGAACAGGTTATCGTTATTGAACGTGTTAAAGGATGCCTTGGGTAATTCTAACGTTGTCATTGTCTCATCTCCCCAGTGAAGGAAAGAAGTATAGAAGCCTTCAGTTTTCCTGTATCATTTACCGGTCAGATAATTGACGGGCGTCATTTTTAATTTAGTGAAGTAATTTTAATTAAGGTTGTTAGCTGGTTAATTGGCAAAAGAGGCAAGTGAAAGACCGGCCTAAACCCATGGCTGAGTTTGGGCCGGTTCAATGATCAAGCTGTCAGTAACATCTTGATCGCTTTTTCCGAGGCGGCGCGTGCGAACACATCATAGGCCTGGTCTATCTCGCTCAGGGCGAACCGGTGCGTGATCAGGCTCTCTGCCTCGATGCCCCCGGCCTCGAGGAAACGCATCAACACTGGAATAGTGTTGGTGTTAACCAGCCCCGTGCGGACCGTGACATTCTTGATCCACAGTTCCTCGATCCGGAATTCGACGCTACGGCCATGCACCCCGATGTTGGCGAGCCGACCGCCGGGACGCAGGATACGTTGGCAGGTATCGAATGACTCGGGAATACCTACTGCCTCCATGGCCACGTCGACGCCTTCGCCATCGGTGAGTTCCATGATCGCTTCGACCGGGTCGGCACTGACGGTGTCGGTTGCGCCCAACTGGCGGGCCACAGACAGCCGATTCTCGTCGGGGTCGACCATGATGATGCGGGCTGGCGAGTAAAAGCGGGAAGTGAGTAGAGCCGCCAGACCGATCGGGCCGGCCCCGACGATGGCCACGGTATCACCGAGCCTGACCTCTCCATTGAGCGCGCCGATCTCATGGCCAGTCGGTAGAATATCGCTCAGCATCAGGGCAGCGGCAGGGTCGAGTCCCGCCGGTAAGCGGTAGAGACTGTTGTCGGCATGCGGTATCCGCACGAATTCGGCCTGGGTACCGTCGATCTTGTGGCCCAGTATCCAGCCACCATCGCGGCAATGCGCGTACATACCCTGCTTGCAGTAGTCGCAATGGCCGCAGGACGTGATGCAGGAGATAAGCACCTGATCGCCAGGCTTGAGGCTGCTTACACTATCGCCTATTTCTTCGACGATGCCAATGCCTTCGTGGCCCAGCGTCCGACCGGGTTCGACCGCAGGAACGTCGCCTTTGAGAATGTGTAGGTCAGTACCACAGATAGTGGTGTGGGTGATTCGAACGATGGCATCTGTGGGCTTCTCGATGCCAGGATGGGATTTGTCTTTCCAGTTACGTTGACCCACCCCCTCGTAGACAAGCGCTTTCATTATCTTGCTCCCACCTGTGGTTGCTGTTTGGTTGATTATTGACCATTCCATGGACGTGAGACGATAAAATAGTTTGACCGGCATCAAAGGTGGTGCAGGAAAATATTTTGTTGTAACTATGGAAGGGAAGGTCGTTTTTTTGTCAGCGTTTATCGTACAGTATGGCTTCATTATAATTAATCAGATTGCTCGTTCTCAGGCTTTGCTTAGTAAAGGCCTATGGGGGTAAAACCTCGGTGGGCACCGCCGCGCAGCATGGCGCACAAGCCAAGTGACTGAGTGATGCTTAAATCTACCACTCGCAAGTGATAGTATAGATTTAATTCTTTATTAATGAAAGCTTATTTAGAATCTATGAATTTTTGTTGCAGATCAAAATACCCATCAATTCGGCTTCTTTGGTCCCTGACGCAGCTTTTCAAGACAGATCTTCCGGCTATAACTATTCATGTCGTGAAGCTGTACTGCGAAAAAGGCGGGTTAATACGGCATAACGACCCCAACCTCTGTTGTAGCCTCTGGGAATGCATGATACAGGAGCGTCACCATGGATAAGACCGCTGTCCAGCCTGTGAAAGCCGGCCAAGAACCCGACCCGGCGCCGGCCCATCATTCGTTAAGTCCTCTGGAAGAGTTCGATCGTATGATAGAAGGGTTCTTCGAGCGTAGTTGGATGAAGCCTTTCTTCAGGGATGACCTTATGAAGGAACGCTTGGGCTTTTTTGGGCAACATAACCCCAAGATAGATATTGTTGACCGCGACAAGGAAATCATCGTTCGCGCAGAAATGCCTGGCGTAGACCGCAAGGAAATAGATGTCGAGATAACCGACCATTCCTTGACGATCAAGGGACACCGTGCGGGAGAAGCCAAAGAAGAAAAGGAAAAGTACTACCATTCTGAAATGTGGCAGGGCTCGTTCGCCCGGACTGTCGCTCTACCTGTTGATGTGGACTCTCACCATGCTGAAGCCACTTTCAAGGACGGCATACTTACGATCACGTTGCCCAAGACAAAACATGATGCGCGGCGCAAGCTAGAAGTCAAATAAGCTGATGGCGTCGGTGAGATTCCTCACCGACGCTAACTTGAGTACAGGCACAATCGCATGAAAGTTATGGTGCTTGAAAAACGAGGCGGCCCGCTTCAGGCGCGGGAAAGGCCTATTCCTGTACCTGGCCCGGGGCAGGTGCTGCTCAAGGTAGAAGCCTGTGCGGTATGCCGCACTGACCTCCATCTGTTGGATGGAGAGCTACCCGAAATCCACTACCCAATCGTTCCCGGACACGAAATCATTGGCCATGTTGCTAGTTGTGGGCCCGGGGTTATGCTAGAGAATGGAATGCGCCTGGGCGTTCCGTGGTTGGGATATAGTTGTGGCGAGTGCTGGTATTGCTTACATGAACAGGAAAACCTTTGTGACCGGGCGCGCTTTACTGGCTACCAGATCGATGGTGGATTTGCCGAATATACTTTGGCGGATCATCGCTTCTGCTTTCCTATTAGTTCCGACTATAGTGCTGCAGAAGCAGCGCCATTAATGTGCGCTGGCCTGATTGGTTACCGCTCGTTAAGCATGTGTGGCAACGACCTGCAACGCTTAGGTATTTATGGCTTTGGCGCTGCGGCCCATATCGTAGCCCAAGTAGCCTTATGGCAGGGCATCGCACTGTACGCGTTTACTCGTCCAGGAGACGAACGTGCCCAACTGTTTGCGCATCATCTAGGTGCAACTTGGGTAGGTAGCTCCAATCAACTTCCCGATGTGCCACTGGATGCAGCCATCATCTTTGCACCTGTCGGTGATCTTGTACCCGCTGCACTACGTGCAGTGCGTAAAGGCGGTTCGGTTGTTTGCGGCGGCATTCATATGAGTGACATACCTTCTTTCCCCTATGCGTTGCTCTGGGGCGAACGCCAGTTGCGCTCGGTTGCCAACCTGACCCGCAAAGACGGTGAGAAATTCCTTGAGTTGGCCTCCAATACGACAATCCATACTCAGGTAGAGTGTTATCCGCTTCATGCTGCTAATGAGGCACTTACAAATCTAAGAGAGGGCAAGCTGACCGGTGCCGCTGTGTTGGTAATGGCTGAAGTGAACAGTCAAGACTAATTAATTACATCACTTAGCTAAGCGCTGGTGAATTCAAGACTAGACACGATGTGCTCGATAATACTGTCATGCTGTTTTTAGCGCAAAGGCATGCTCGACTCAGGTCAGCCATTGTCCCCGCAAAAGACCTTCTAAGCCGTAAAAACTAATTGTTTTCTCTTCACTCCCGCTTACCGCTCGCAGCATCAGGATAAATTCTGGTTTTATAACCGAGCCTTGTTCTTCGATTTGCACAAATATTGTTTTAGATCAACCTGCATAACGCATGTTAATGCCGCCACAAGCATCAAACTACCATACAATGACTTGGCTCTTGGCATCTACCGCTCAGGGGCTGTGCTAGCCGATACCGGCTTCGCTGGGTCTATCCTGACCGTGAGCCCGAGGGAACGGAGCCATTCGCTCGATCTGAACTACTACTCATCAGTGAGTTGCCGCTGGCACCGGATATGGCGATTATCGCGACTCCTCCCGACACTGCCCCGAGGTTGATTAAGGAGCTTAGTGATCACGGCAGGCTTCGGCTAGGGGGGGGCGTATGGATGGCAAGTCGCTCAACGTGTAACGGCAATGCCTCATTACTCTCTCATTCCGATACCAGGGAGGCGGCATGGAGACACCCACTGCCACTCGAGATACCGAGTCTTCGCTAGATAGCCAGCCCGGGGACGTTCATGCCCAGCCCGTCGATGAGGTCATCAAGGTCCTGAAGTCGTCACCTTCCGGACTGACGGAAGACGAGGCGACCAGACGCCTGGCCTCATACGGGCGCAACCAGCTGCCGGCGGTGGCCGGCCGTCATCCGCTGTTTCGCTTTCTCAGACATTTTCATAATGCGCTGATCTACTTTCTTATTGCAGCGGCTATAGCGGCGTTGCTGCTGGGGCACATCATCGATGCAGCAGTCATCGTTGCCGTTGTGGTCATTAACGCTGTGGTCGGCTTCGTTCAGGAAGGCAAGGCGGAAAAGGCGCTGAATGCGATCCGCAACCTGATTGCACCGCACGCTCACCTGGTCCGCGAAGGCCGGCGGGTCAATGTACCGGTCGATGAGATCGTTCCCGGCGATATAGTAACGCTGGAAGCAGGAGATCGTGTGCCTGCTGACCTGCGGCTCATGCAGGCCAGTTCGCTGCGCATTGAGGAAGCCATCCTGACGGGCGAGTCTATTGCGGCAGAAAAGCGGGAAACGCCTGCGCCGAAGGAGACGGCACTCGGTGATCGTCACTCCATGGCGTACTCGGGCACGCTGGTGGCCACCGGACAGGCAACCGGGGTGGTAGTGGCCACGGGCAGCGAGACCGAGATCGGGCGTATCAGCACGCTGCTGCGTGAAGTTCAGCCACTGACAACGCCCTTGCTGCGTCAGATCAATCGTTTTGGGACGCAGTTTACCTGGATCACGTTGGGTGTAGCCGCGGCATTGTTCGCCTTTGCGGTGCTGGTGCGCGGTTATGCCTGGCCGGAAGCCTTGATTGCCGTGGTGGCGTTGGCAGTGGGGGCCATTCCCGAAGGCTTGCCGGCGGTCATCACCATTACATTGGCGATTGGCGTGCAGCGCATGGCGCGGCGCAACGCCGCAATACGGCAGTTACCCGCCGTGGAAACACTCGGGGCGACCTCGGTAATCTGCTCCGACAAGACCGGCACCCTGACCCGCAACGAGATGACTGTAAGACAGCTGGACGTGCCCAGTGGCCGAGTCACCGTGAGCGGGTCGGGCTATGTGCCGGAAGGACGGTTGGAAGCCGAGCCGGCAAAGGGTATTTCCAGTACGTCGAAGGACAGTGACCGGCTGATCCTGGCTGGGTTGCTCTGTAACGATGCCCAACTGAGCCAGGCCGACGGGGAATGGCATGTCATTGGCGACCCGATGGAGGGGGCGCTCGTGGCACTGGCTATCAAGGCAGGCCTGGACCCAGAGCGCGCACGGCATGAATGGACACGCCTCGATCAGATTCCATTCGATGCCAAGCATCGCTTCATGGCCACGCTCAACCGTAGTGCGAAGGGCGAGCGTCATATCTTCGTCAAGGGCGCGCCGGACGAACTCCTGCAGCTATGTTCCGCCCAGCCGAATGGCGAGGGGACTGTGCCGCTGGATCGGGACGAATGGACGGCACGGATCGCGGACGCGGCGGCCCAGGGCGAGCGTGTGCTCGGTGTTGCCGTCAAGCCGGCATCCTCCGATGTCGACAAGGTGGGCTTCGCCGACCTCGAGGAGGGCCTAGTCTTTATCGGCCTGGTGGGGTTCATCGATCCACCACGTGACGAGGCCATAGCCGCTATCGAGGAGTGTCATTCCGCCGGGATCGCGGTGAAGATGATCACCGGCGACCATGCTACGACGGCAGCGGCCATAGCTCGCCAACTGGGGCTCGGTGAGAATCCGCGCGTGCTCACCGGGCGTGAGCTCGACGCCATTCCGGATGGCGACCTGCCTGGCCTTGTGGCCGAGACCAGTGTCTTTGCCCGAACCAACCCCGAGCATAAGCTGCGCATCGTCCGGGCACTGCAAGCGAGTGGCGCCATCGTGGCGATGACAGGGGATGGGGTCAATGATGCGCCATCGCTGAAGCAGGCGGATGTCGGGATCGGCATGGGGCACAAGGGAACCGATGCGGCGAAGGAAGCATCGCAGATGGTTCTGCTCGACGACAACTTCGCGTCCATCGTGTCCGCCGTGAATGAAGGCCGCGTAGTCTATGACAATATTCGCAAGGTGGCGGCATGGACACTGCCGACCAATGGCGGCGAGGTGCTGGCCGTCATTGCCGCGATCCTCTTCAACTTTGCAATGCCGATGTCGGCCGTTCAGATCCTATGGATCAACCTCGTCACGGCGGCCACGCTCGGCCTGGCCCTGGCGTTCGAGCCGGCAGAGCCCAATGTCATGCGCCGCCGGCCCAGGCCGGTCGATCAGGGACTGCTCACCCCCTTCCTTATCTGGCGTGTCGTGCTCGTGTCGTTCCTGTTCCTGGCTGCGGCGCTGGGCGTTTTCTTTTACTCGCTTGGCCGGGGAGACGAGCTGGCCATGGCCCGCACCCTGGTGGTCAACACGATCGTGGTGCTGGAGATATTCTATCTCTTCAACGTACGCTTCCTGCACATGACCTCGTTCCATTGGCGCGGTGTGCTGGGTACCCCCGCGGTGCTGACAGCGGTCACTGTTGTTGTTATTGCTCAGTGTGCATTCACCTACCTGCCGCTCATGCAAGGGTTGTTCGATACCCGGCCGGTTGCTCTTGCTGATGGGATACTGATCCTCGTTACAGGCATCGCCCTTATGATTGTGCTGGAGCTCGAAAAGGTACTGAGGCGGCGAGCGGGTTGGCTAAGACACTGAGCAGGGAGAGGGTAGTGTCTAGGAAAAGGCAAACAGAATATCGGTTACTGAAACATGACCCTTATCCTCTCTGGCTATTTTCTGGCTTTGCGACCTTCTGGGTGTGGCTAGCGATCGCGCCCCACTACCGGTCAGATTGGCTGCTTGAGAATGTGCTGGTGTTTGCAGCGATTCCGGTGCTGGGCTGGATTTGGTATCGAGGGGGTGTGTCGCGTCTAGCATGGGGTAGTACTTTTCTTTTCTTAGCCTTTCATGCAGTTGGTGCCCACTACACTTATTCTGATGTGCCATATGACCAATGGTGGCAAGCCTTGTTCGGATTCTCCCTGGATCGCAGTCTCGGCTTCGAACGTAACCAATATGATCGCTGGGTTCATTTCTTGTATGGGCTATTGCTGTTGCCACTCGTGGCAGAGCTCATGGAAAGACTTTTCCCCCTCGATTCCTTCCTGCGTCGGTTTATTCCGGTGTTGATGATCATGTCCCACGCAGCGCTCTATGAACTCATCGAATGGTTTGCTGCAGAAGTGTTTGGGGGAGAGTTAGGTCAAACATATTTAGGTACACAGGGGGACGTTTGGGATGCGCAGAAAGATATGTTTTTGGCGCTTTTGGGGGCGCTTTTGGCCAGTATTCTTACCCTTATCATAGGCAAGGCGAACGCGGCGAAGACATACCGGTTATCGAAAAAGCATAAAGGGAAAAATAAATCTGCGCGGTCGTTAGGCTGAATAATGGCACTCAGGGGTGATGCAAGTCGGGTGAGCCCCATGATTACCGATACATTATGCTGACCTTAGCGGCTCTTTCGCTGACAAGGAGTGTATGTCCCTTATGTCGACTTTGACGTTCCTAGGAGCGGCGGAGGAAGTCACCGGCTCCCGCTATCTCCTTGAGGTGGATAGCTCGCATAAACTGCTGCTGGAGTGTGGTCTCCACCAAGGCGGTAATGATGCCAATGAGGCCAATGTGACGCCATTTGGGAAGCTGGCATACGAGCTCAAAGCGGTGGTGCTCTCCCACGGACATCTCGATCATGCGGGTCTACTGCCCAAGTTGGTAGGAGAAGGTTACAGCGGACCGATCCACTGTACTCGCGGGACGCGAGATCTGCTGGCCATCATGCTTCGCGATGCAGCCTTCGTTATGGCCAAGGACATCGAGTGGGAGAACAAGTGGCGCCGCAAGGCGGGCAAGCCAGTGATTGAGCCGCTCTACGGTCTGGATGATGTCGATCAGACTCTCGGACTCTGCCAGTCACATCCCTATGGACAGCCAATCGACTTGCCCGGTGGGGGCTTGTTGATTTTTCATGAAGCCGGGCACATCCTGGGGTCGGCCATCGTAGAGTTGACCATCCCCTCGGGCGGACAAACGAAGCGACTGGTTTTCTCTGGCGACCTGGGCAACCCCAGTTCGGTCTTGATGAAAGATGCAGTGAAGCTGCACGAATCCGACCTGGTACTAATGGAAAGCACTTATGGCGATCGTGATCATCGGTTGCTGGGCGAAACCCTTGAAGAGTTTGCTCAGATTCTCGAGGATGCCCATGCCGATGGTGGCAATGTGCTCATTCCCGCATTTGCGGTAGGGCGCACTCAGGAGATCCTCTACCATCTGAGCGTGCTTTACCACGAAGGACGGCTGCGTCAGCAACTGGTCTTCCTCGACAGCCCAATGGCGATCAAAGTCACCGAGCTCTACCACCGGGCGCGCAAGGCGCTGGACTCGGAAGATATTAAGGTGCTCAATATCGCTGCTAGCGGCGATACCAGTCATTACCTACCAATCCTTCGCATGACTCGGACGGTGGAAGAATCAATGGCGATCAACCGTATCTACGGTGGGGCAATCATCATCGCTGGCGCAGGCATGTGCAACGGTGGGCGCATTCTCCATCACTTCCGTTATAACTTGGAGAAGTCCAGCACACGCTTGATTATCGTCGGGTTTCAGGCCGCTGGTACCCTTGGGCGCCAGCTCGTCGATGGTGCTGCGAAAGTTCGCGTGCTTGGTCATGAGCTAACAATCAGAGCCAAGGTACATACGCTTGGTGGGTTTTCAGCTCATGCCGGCCAGAGTCAGTTGATCGGCTGGGCTGGAGCCTTCCGCAATTGTCCGCGCTTTTATCTCGTGCACAGCGAGCCGGGAGCTCAGCAAGCCCTCAAGGCCGCGCTGGCCGAAAATGGCATCCAGGCAGAGATACCTGCTTACGGCGATAGAATTGAGTTATGACTCAGCATTGCTGCCTCATAGTATAGCCACCACAGATAATGACCAGACTGCTATCGACAAGCTTATGTTTGATGCCATTGCGGACAATGTGCAACTGCACCTCTCCGTGACTTCCTGAATTAGGCTTCTAACAGCGGAGCAATTTCGTAAACGTACCGGAGTGGCGGTCCGCCAGCCTGTGGTCCGACGGGCTGATATCTCAATAGTGTGCTGAAAGCAGGGAGGGCAGCCCCTTAGCAAAAATTTACTTGAAGGTTGTGGTCAACAAATTCATTGTTTTTCAGTTATTCATATCTGGACTAAGCTTGTAACTAATCTAAGGGGTCGAGAAAGCATGCGTATATTCCGACACTCGCCAGGCGTACCGGACGTAGCCGGCTTCTATGATCCAAGGACCTCGAGCGTTCAATATATTGTCAGCGACCCTGCGACCCGGCGCTGTGCCATCCTTGATCCTGTTCTGGACTTCGATGAAAAGTCGGGAGCTACTGCAACGCACCAAGCTGATGGGTTGCTGGATTACGTCGCACAAGAAGGGCTCATAGTTGACTGGATTCTCGAGACTCATCCACACGCTGATCATTTTTCGGCTGCCCAATATCTTAAGGAGAAGACCGGGGCGCCAACGGCCATAGGGGCCTACGTTACGCAGGTACAGGCGTTGTGGAAGGAAATCTATAATTGGCCAGACTTTCCGGCCGATGGGCATCAGTGGGATTACCTCCTTGCCGAAGGAGATCCGCTTCGGATCGGCGAGGTTGAAGGCCGCGTAATGTTTTCGCCTGGGCATACACCAGCGTCCGTTACCTATGTCATCGGCGATGCTGCCTTTGTCCACGATACGCTATTCCAGCCGGACGGAGGCACTGCGCGTGCCGACTTCCCGGGGGGAGATGCTCATAAGCTCTGGGACTCCATCCAAGCGATTCTGTCTCTACCAGATGACACCCGGCTCTTTACTGGCCACGACTACATCCCCGGTGGTCGCGAGCCAGAGTGGGAAAGCACCGTACGCCAACAGCGCGAGACCAATATTCATTTGTGTAATGGCCAGACGGCCGAGGGCTACGTGTCCATGCGCAACGCACGAGATGCTGGACTCCCCATGCCGAAGCTGCTTCTCCAATCACTGCAAATCAATATTCGTGGTGGAGCCTTGCCGGAGCCGGAGGATAACGGCCGGCGCTATCTCAAGATTCCACTCGATGCACTGCCGGGTGCTGCATGGGACGAAGCACGTAGCTAAATAAGCGATAAGGAGAACAACATGGACATCAAACGACTTGATGACCGTTTGAGCGTCACTGAACAGCCGCGGCTCGATGAGCTTGAACAACTCGCAGCCAAGGGATTCCGCACAATCCTCTCCAATCGTCTACGGGGCGAGAGCGAGGTCAGCCAGATCCTGATGCCTTGAAAGCCAAGGCGGAATCTCTGAGCATGGCCTGGCATGAAGTTCCGGTCAAGCCGGGTGAATATACCCAAACTGATATCGAGAACTTCGCCCACGTCCTGAATGGCTCCCCTGGCCCCGTTCTTGGCTTCTGCCGTACCGGCAAACGCGTGGCGCATCTCTGGGCCTTGTCACAGGCCCCGTATCGTCCTGTGTCGGAGCTCGTTGAGGCGGCTCAATCTGCCGGCTATGACTTAGAGCCCTTGCGCGAGCGTCTCGAGCAGCAGGCGAACTTAGAGCAGTAGCCGGTATGTTTCGCTTGCGCAGCATAGTCCAGGACTACCAAGCAGCCAATCTGATTGATTCCTCGGTACTTGATAGCCTGAGGCGGCCAGTGCTCGCTTGTGTTATGCAAGAGGCGAGCTACGTCTCAGTTAGGTCAAGGGGCCGGTAATGGATCAGCTGCAGAATACGAGCTTTCTTCGCCATCTCAGTGGGAACGTGTACTTGAGCACCTACGATGCTTGGCAAGCCCTGCATGGGGCATCGCCCACGATAATGAGCAATCCCGAGAGAGACGATGCGGCAAGAAGCTTCGTCCGTCATTTTTCGCAACGTTGATAACCTTAGGAGATACAACGTGGACGCAGCGGCAAGTCTTTACGGCTTGGTCGGCGGTGTAATGATCGGCCTTTCTGCCGTCTGGCTAATGGCAACGCTGGGGCGTATCGCAGGCGTTAGTGGAATTCTGTCAGGCCTATTATTGGATCGACCTCAGGGAGATTCGGCCTGGCGACTAGCCTTCCTGCTGGGCCTGGTCAGTGGCCCTTTGCTACTCATGCTGCTAGGAGGAGAGCTGGGTAATGTCACCGGTGCACCGAGCGAAGTCATCGGCGATCCGGTGGGTGGCGTCGGCCTGATGCTTATCGCGGGGCTACTGGTGGGTATTGGTACGGGTGTCGGAAGTGGCTGTACTAGTGGCCACGGTGTCTGTGGCTTGGCAAGACTGTCGCCACGCTCCTTAGTCGCAACCTTGACTTTTCTAGGGGTGGCTATGGTGACGGTCTACGTCATGCGCCATGTCCTCGGGGGTGGTTCATGAAAACACTAATGGGCTATCTCGCCGGATTGTTGTTTGGTCTGGGTCTAGCGGTCGGAGGCATGACTGATCCGACTCGGGTGCTGAATTTCCTTGATGTGTTCGGTCATTGGGACCCGACCTTGATGTTCGTGCTGGGTGGCGCCGTTGCCACAACATTTATTGGCTACCGACTGGTGTTACGTCGTTCTCATCCCCTGTTTGCACAGGTATTTCAGTTGCCAACACGACGAGACCTGGATGGACGCTTGATTGGCGGGGCAGCATTGTTCGGTGTCGGCTGGGGATTATCCGGTTATTGCCCAGGGCCGGCGTTTGCCTCTATCGCCGGCTTAACTGCTCCCCTCGTCGCCATGTTAGTGGCGATGATAATAGGCTGGTGGCTGGCCCGGCGCTTCTCACGTGGGCACTAAGGGTGGTCATCGACCGTTGATATGACGAGAAGGCAAACGGCGTTCAGGAAGCTGAGGTTTCTGTCCGTAGGTCGTATTCCACAGCTTGAGCCAAGCTGTGCACGATTAAGAAATAGCAGGCGATCAATAGTTCGTCATCACAGTTAGAACAATTTTCTCACCCAATATTTGTCAGGAGCTGCAGTGTTGCTTCCATCTACCGTGCTCGTCATAGCAGCCGCTCTCCAATGGGGCCTGGCCGGCGGGCTTGGCAGTTTGCTCATCGGTTGGGGTTGGGCACCCGAAGTGATCTCTTTCTGGCGTGCCTTGGTGGGGCTGGGCTGCATGGTGATCTGGCTGGCGGTCATCTACCTCCAAGGGCGGCGTTTCTCACTGAATCGCCGGTTGGTGCTCTGGTCTCTGATAGCGGGGATGGGCGTCGCAGGCAACTTCACGTTCTATTTCATCAGCATCGGCGAGGGAAGCGTGGCGGTGGCCGCTACGCTGATGTATAGCGCGCCGGTTTTCGTTTACCTGGTCTCTTTTATTGGCGGCGTGGAGCGTCCCACCCCGGTGAATTTATCCGCCATCGCGCTAGTGATGGTGGGTATTGTGCTGTTGACCGGCATCTACCGTGCGGAGGCGGGCGCGGTCACCATTCTGGGTATCATCAGTGGCCTGCTGGCAGGCCTCTCCTACGCGCTGTTCATCTTTGGCTTCAAGTACGCTGGCAACTACGGTCCTGCCCCGAGCGTGCTGGTGATCGCTTTTGCCATCGCTTCGCTAGTGCTGTTGCCATTGATCGACCATAGCCAGGCGTTGACTGTACCCGTGTCCGCCGATGTGGCCTGGTTCATCCTGCTTGGTCTGCTGGGTGCCGGTCTGTCGTTTTACTGCTATCTCACGGGCCTTCGGCACACACCGCCTACCACGGCCTCGATTGTCGCCATGGTGGAGCCCGTCACCGCCTCTCTCTTCGGCCTGCTCATACTGGACGAGGCACTAAATCTACCGCAGGTGGGGGGTATGGTACTGATTCTGGGTGCCGTTACCGGTTTGAGTATTCTGCAGAGCCATCCTTCGCGCAGCGATGCAGCAGGGCAGTAGGGCGGTTTTGAACCGGCAGGTACGGCTCAAGACCCGCCTCTCGCTGTGAAAAAAGTGTCTTTCTTCGCTTCACCATGGCCTACCAAGTCGCTGTGCCAAGCGGGAATTAATACTGACTTAATGTAGCGAGGCGATAGTTGTCCCATTCATAGGAAGCCCATATGCATGTTCTATTGATCGAAGACGATGATTTGGTGGCATCGGGCATCCAGGCGGGGCTCGAGTCCCATGACTTCGTGGTTGACCAAGCCTCGACGTTAGTTGAGGCACGCATGACGATGGCTTCCGTTTTCAGCGATGTCGTTATTCTGGATCTCGGTCTTCCCGATGGTGACGGCATGGGGCTGCGTATCGCCGCGATTCCGGGCTTGGCCTTCAGGTTCGTGCCGAGCCTGATCGCCGCCTTGCTGGAGAAGAACCGCAGCTTCAACATCAGCTTTGTCATGATGTCGAGCCACGATGTGCTGCGGGAAGTGGAGTCAGGTCATGCCGATGTGGGCTTCGTGACGCTGCCCGTGAGTTCCCGGATGCTGCGGATCGAGGAGTGGCTGACCACCCATGCGTTGTGCCTGGTCCCACAAGGGCATCCGTTGAGCGAGCTGGAAGAAGTCACCGTCGAGGATCTCAAGGACCAGTACTTTTGGTCATCCGCAACCAGCCGAATGTCGGGGCCGATCCGCTGCTTAGCCTGATCGCCAGCCACGGCACACATATCGCCGGCAAGACCGAAGCCAACATCGGCGCCATCGCGTCATTGGTTGCGAATCGGGCCGGAGTCAGCATCATGAACCCCATCACCGCCTACGATCAGTTGCACAAGCGGGACGAGGTGGCAATGCGACCCTTCAGCCCGCAGATCGACTTCAGTTTTGGCCTCGTCTACCGGGAGGACTAGAAGTATACCAAGGCTTTGGAGTTCATCCGGGCCTATGGCAAGGAGTTGTTGTACGCTTATCCTGCATAGGGGGAGCGTGGCGACTAACGACCCAAAGCGGGCATGGCTGCATACAAAGATGCTACGTTTTCCGGTACGGTTGACTGGGAGGTGTCATCTGAACTCAGCAACGGCTGGCATAAGTGTGTCGACACTAGTTCGGCCATGATAATGGCCTTGCCAAACGCAGGATGCCAGGGCTTCCCGGCTGCTAGGCTTGCCGAGATGAGTGTTACTGCCCACGCTTAGGGAAACTCTCGTCAGGAGTCGCCCATGTGCGGCCGTTTTGCTCTCTACAGCGCCTATTCGAAGTTCGCGACAAAGGCTGGCGTGTCCAGCATCGAGGAAGAACCGACACCGCGCTTTAACGTGGCGCCTGGTACCTGGATCACAGCGATACGTCGGCTCTCGGCAGATGAGCCGTCGCGCGTGGATGAGCTGTGGTGGGGCTACAAACCCAAGTGGGCGAAGGGCAAGGCCAGCCAGCCGATCAATGCCAGAGCCGAGACAGTGGCCACGTCGAGTTATTTCAAGTCCGCCTTTCAAAAACACCGTTGTCTGATTCCCGCTGATGGTTGGTACGAGTGGGACAAAGCCACCACACCCAAGCAGCCACACTTTTTCTGCCGCGAGGATCGCAGGCCGATCTACTTCGCGGGGATATACACGGAACGAGAAGATGGCACCCTGGGCTGTGCCATCCTCACCGAGCCGGCCCGAGGCGCCGCCAAAGATGTACATGACCGCATGCCGCTAATTCTGGACGACGAGAGTCTGGAGCCATGGCTGGACCCTGACCTGACGGATCGAGAGACTCTACGCAATGTGGTGCACCACATCGACGCCAAGCTAATTACGCACTGGCCGGTCAGCACCAAGGTGAACCGGCCGAGTGGGGCGGGGGATGAATCGCTGATCAATCCTGCGTAACGGCAAGACGCCAAATGCAACCAGCGCCACAACACTGGGTCGGCACTGAGGCATTGTCAGCGGTTAGCGGTACTGCCCCCTGGGCAACAGGTCATGCATGACCGATAGGTAGTGCCCGAGACAGATATATGATTCCAACTTAACGAGCAGAGACACTGTGGCCAAGGCTGCATTCCTGCTAGGAGCGCAGGCATGACCGTAGGTTCTCATCCTCCCTATACATTGATGGTTCGCAAGCTGGAAAGCATCTTCCCCCTTTCCGCTGAGGAGAAGCAGGCGCTCCATGATTTACCAGTGCAGGTGATGAAGCTCAGAGCCGATCAGGACATTGTCCGCCTGGGAGACCGCCCATTCCAATGCTGCTTGATTCTGGAAGGCTATACCAGCGTCTACAAGCTGACCTCTGATGGAAAGCGCCAACTCATGGCCCTGCATGTTGCTGGGGATATACCAGACTTGCAAAGTCTGCATTTGCCTGTCATGGACCATAACATTGCCACATTGACCCCTTGCACAGTAGCGTTCGTCCAGCATCGGGATGTGCATCAGGTATGCGAGCGCTATCCCCGCCTTACAGCAGCCTTCTGGCGCAGTACACTGATAGACGCCTCGATCTTCCGGGAGTGGTTGCTTAACGTAGGACGGCGCGAAGCCTATACCCGTATCGCCCATCTTCTCTGCGAGATCCTAGCGCGCCTGAGGGCGGTGGAGCTAGTCGAGGACGGCAACTTCGATCTGCCAATTACCCAAGCTGAGTTGGCGGATGCAACTGGTCTCAGTTCGGTCCACATGAACCGGGTCTTCCAGGCACTGCGCGCCGATGGCCTGATCCAGACCAAGGGTAAACGCATATTCATACCTAATTGGGAGAAAATGAAGGAGGCGGGCGATTTCGACCCACACTACCTTCATTTAAAGGTGGACGATGCCGCTTGAGAACACCCAAGGAACCAGGGGCACTTGATCCAGACATCCATAGAGATAGGCAAGTTGCAGGCGCTGGGTCATGCTACTGAGCCCGGTCTATTGAGGCCGGGCTCAGCTCTGCAGAGTCACTGGAGGCATTTCCTTTTGGCTTGGCCTTTCCTTTGATCTCACGCTCTAAATAGCCAATGTCTTACATGACACATTGGCTTCGTCTCGTACCGCACTACCAGATGCATGAGGCAAGCGCGACTGAGGCGTTTCCTTTTTGTGAAGCTTTCTAACGTGTTTATGGCTTCCTGCCGACGAAAAACCTGTCCAACATGGCAAGACACGCTTTTCATGATGAGATTTTTCGTAGAAACAAAGCCTACACCGCTATCTGCAGGCGCTTACGCTCTAAGGCGTCATCGACTGATCCGACGCCGTCAGTTTATGGGGCAGAATACGTTCCAGCGAGCCAAGGACAGCTCGCCAAGGATTAAACGGCCAGGATGGCTCAGCCAAGGATAACAAGAGCAGGGAATGGTAAAGGTAAAACCAGGGCAGGGAAGCCCAGTAGAACCCCAGCGAGGTGCTGGGGTTTTTGCTTGTTGAGTCAAGAGCTGATCGAGGAAGAATCGGTCCCACGCTTGAACGTGCCGCTGTTCATTGCGTCGCCGAGTCCCGGTGCCAGAGTTATCACTTTCGGCAAATTTAGGAGTTTATGTTCATCTCATACGTTCTTTGTCACTGATCTCTTACATTGCTTCATAACACAGGTTACATCCTTTGCAGTCCTGCATCGGTATAGTGACGGACGTAGACAGGGATATGTCGCGATGGAACCCGGGCAAGGATGCCTGATGAACCAAGGATGCATGAGCAGGATGGCTCATGAGTGGGCGGCAGGAAGCACTACGCCACGCAAAGCCCGGCCTTAACAGGCCGGGCTTTATTATTTCTTGCTTTCTAAGTGCCCACTCCTTCGCCGCGACCTTGTTGCCGCTTTGGCTGCTATCTATGTGTTACGCAGCGATGTTTTTATGGCTGAGATATTGTTTCTTATTTTTGAGTTGATTTCTTTCAGCCTGATACGCATATGCCCATGATTGACGACAGCGCGCTCGAAACGATCGAGGGTTTCTTGCAGTGTCGTCTCGTCGAACTGAGCAGATAGGCGATAGAAGGCAGGTCGAGGTTCACTTGCTGAAGGAATGCGGCTGGCCATCAGCTCATTGTCATGCCAATAGAATTGCCATTCGCCACGTTCTATGGGGGAGTCTACCGTTGAAGGTGGTGAAGTGATTTCCTGCAATGAAAAAAATTCGCTAGGCTCAGGTGCTTGGTCAACCTGTTGCTGCAACTCTCGGTACTCCTCTGCCAAGGCCAGAGTGGACTCGGCCAAGGTTCCTTCGGCTTGGGCGAAAGTAATCGTCGTATACGTCTCGCGGTTCTCGAAGACCCCTTCTATATGATGTTCGATCGGTACCCAGAGTGCGCCATTTTCTACCACGGCCTTGGCCGGTACACGTCCTTCATAGGTGCGTGTCATTTGCTTCATCGCTACAAAATGCTCTGTTAAAAATGGTTTACCAGACAGTAGCGGTAAACCATGCTGCTATGCAAAGCCATTGAGCCATTCCCGTAGGGAAGAATGGAACACGCCCAGGCTATAGCAGGGCGTGTCTATAGTAATGCTTGCCAAGCGTTGAACCGTTACCAGTCTCTGGGTCTCATCAGCGGGCTCTTTTCTCGCTGCCAAGGATGATACGGTACCATCTGGTTGATGGGCTGCTGATTGGCATAGCGTGCCTTGATCATCGCATCACTGCCATCCACACGGTTGGCGCTCCTGACTGAAGCAACGGTAGTCTCGTCTCCCATTCTTGAGCCATGCTGGTGGAAATTCTGGGAAAGCGGCTGCTTCAACGCCTGATAGGCTCTATCCGTTGCATCGCTTGCCAGTGCAGGGGTGGTCAGCAGAGCTGGCAGCAACAGCGCTGCTATTTTACCGAATTTCATGGTCTTAACCTCTCGAAGGAATGTGCCCTAACGGAAGATAGAATCGACCATGTGCAGCGAAGGTACGAATCGAAGCTGGTGAAAGTCTATATTGAAAAAATTAATACCCTGACCCATAGCGAGGAGTCATTCAATAAATAAGGGTGAGCCAAGCGAGCATTGGGGTAACCATGCTGTTTGAAATATTATGATCGTTCATTCATATCGAAAATAGCTGATGTAAAACTTTACAGGCTGTTATACTTGTTTATACGCTCACAGTTCAGCAACAAATATCTTATGCGTTGACGCAGCGCGGGAAGCGCTGCACCTGTGAGGGTCTGTCATGAGCGCTGCTTGTCGTTCATCTGTTTCTGTGCCTTGCTTACGGCTTCGTCCTCATTGAACGCCGTCACCAAGTCCTGTTCGAAACCTTGCTTACGCCGATGCCAGCGACCGCTACGGTGGTTCCTTCCACGGTGCCTTTACCAGCCCAGTCTAATTAGTTTTGGTTTTCATAGCGATAGAATTGCTTTGTCTCTACCTATCGCATAGGCCTGCTACTCTGTGCAGGGACCGTTTGGCAGCTTATTCGAGGAGGACGCTATATGAGCAACGAACATCAGGATACCGGACGTCAGCTGACGAACCGCCAGGGACATCCGATCACCAACAACCAGTCTCAGCGCACGATCGGTAGCCGTGGGCCGGCGACGCTGGAGAACTATCAGTTCCTGGAAAAGATCAGCCACTTCGATCGTGAAAGAATTCCTGAGCGTGTCGTCCACGCGCGCGGTTTCGTGGCCTATGGTGACTTCGAAGCCACCGGCAAGATCGGCGACGAGCCGGCCTCCAAGTATACGCGTGCCAAACTGTTCCAGGACGCCGGCAAGAAGACCGAGCTGGCGATTCGCTTCTCGACGGTCATCGGTGGCCGCGATTCATCTGAAGCCGCTCGCGATCCGCGTGGCTTCGCGGTCAAATTCTATACCGAAGATGGCAACTGGGACCTGGTCGGTAACAACTTGGCGGTGTTCTTCATTCGCGATGCCATCAAGTTTCCCGATGTCATCCACTCACTGAAGCCGGATCCCGTGACCTTCCGTCAGGAGCCGAATCGTATTCTCGATTTCATGAGCCAGACGCCCGAATCCATGCACATGCTGACTCACCTGTTCAGTCCGCGTGGCATTCCGGCGAGCTATCGTCACATGGAAGGTTTCGGTGTCAACACTTACAAGATGGTCAACGCCCAAGGCGAGACTTTCCTGGTCAAGTACCACTTCCACCCGCGCTGTGGCATTGCCAGCCTGACAGAGGAAGAGGCCGCCAAGGTTCAGGGGCAGGATCTCGGCTCGGCCTCGAAGGACCTGTACGAGTCCATCGAGCGCGGCGATTATCCGCAGTGGGACATGTTCGTCCAGATCATGGATGATCACGATCACCCGGAACTCGAGTGGGACCCGCTCGACGACACCAAAATCTGGCCGGAAGATCAATTCCCGCTGCGTCACGTTGGCGTCATGACGCTCAATCGCAATGTGCAAGACTTCCACAACGAGAACGAGCAGATCGCCATGGGTACTGGCGTGCTGGTCGACGGTCTCGATTTTTCCGACGACAAGATGCTGATCGGGCGCACGTTCTCCTACTCCGATACGCAGCGCTATCGCGTCGGTCCCAACTACCTGCAGTTGCCGGTCAACCAGCCTAAGGGCGTCAAGGGCAAGGTCTACACCAACCAGCGCGGGGGGGAGATGTCCTATGGCGTCGATCTCGCGCCGGGCCAGAACCCACACGTGAACTACGAGCCGTCGATTCACAACGGTCTGCAGGAAGCGCAGCGCGAGGAGCCCAACAATCCGCCCGAGGTCAACGGGCGCCTGACGCGCAGCGTTATCGAGCGCCGCAATGACTACATCCAGGCGCGTGCCCGCTTCAACACCATGATGGACTGGGAACGCGACGAACTCATCAATGTCCTTGGTGGCATGATGCAGAGCTGCGAGCGTGATGTGCAGGAACGCATGCTGTGGCATCTGTACCTGGTCCATGACGATTATGGAAACCGGGTCGGCCAGATGATCGACATGACCGCGGATGACGTCCGTCACCTGCAACCGTTGCCCAAGCAAGTCCTGACCGACGAGGACAAGCGTCGCTTGGAGAATCTGGGCAACAATGGCGACAAGATCGATAACACCGTGTGGGGTCAGTGGACCAGCTCGGTCGTCAATCGCCAGGCCGCTGCGGAACAGGTTCTCATGGGCAAACTGGACGATCATCTCTCCGGCGGTATGACCGCGCGCGAAACCGAGATGAGCAAGTAACACCTACTGCATAGGTAGGGTATCGAACCCGGGCATGGTGACATGCTCGGGTTTTTCTTTGCCTGAACTCAGGGTCGACCACGTAGTGTCAGCATGACGCCACCAATCACCACCAGGCTGCCTGTTACCTGAATCCAGGTGATGACTTCGCCCAGCAGCAGCCAGGCACCCAGCATGGTGAATACAGGCAAGAGATTCAGAAATACCGCAGCCCGGGTAGGGCCGACGTCGCCAATGGCGCTACTGTAGAGCAGCAGGGCAATGACCGAGGGAAAGATACCGAGGTAGGCCAGGCCCAATGCCTGCGCTGCATCGATACTGGGAATATCGCCTCGCCAGATCCACTCCAGCATGGCCAGTGGCGCCAGTAACAGATTGGCAATGATCAGCATGGCAAGCAGCCCGCCGTAGCGGGGAAACTTGGCGATATGTGATTTGATCAGGAGCGAATAGCCGACCCAGACCAGAATGGCCAAGGCCATGACGCCATCGCCTGGGGAAATGCCGGTGGCCTGGCCAGAGTCACCCTGGGTGATGACCGCAACGGCACCGCTCAACGAGAGCGCAACGCCGAGCCACTGCAGCCAACGGTAGCGTTCTCCGAGAAGCACGAAACTGACCAGTATCGTGACTACCGGTATCGTGGCTTCCAGAATCGCAACGTTGGTCGAAGACGTAGTCTTTAACGCAGCATAGATCAGGGCATTGAAGAAGGCGACGCCGGTCAGGGACAGACCCAGAAGTGGACGCCAGTGTGTGCGAAACGTGGGGATGGCCCGCAGCATCTGAGGCAGGCCCAGTGGCGCCAATAGAACCAGAGCAATGAGCACCCGTGCCCATGAAATGGTCAGTGCCGGCAGGTCAGCCAGTGCCTTGCCGACGAGAATATTGCCGGAGAAGATCAGAACCGTGAGTAGCAGGAACAGATAAGGACGAAGCAGCGACGGCATTTACGCTCCAGGCATCGAGTCGAAAGCAGGCTGAATGGTACAGGGGAAACATCGAACCTCTGCCAGCCTTGAGCTCTTTTTTCGTCGCCCGATCTAGAAGCCGAGGAGACCGACCCAGTCCGTCAAACGGCAACTACTCGAGATGGAGGCGGACGAGACACGATTATTGATGACGCATCAGGCCAATGTAACGGCATTGGCCGATGCCCTTCCACGTTCGGGCGGGATCGTTGTGATACGCCCCGATAGGAAAATGGGGTCTGATTCCGTGGTCGGCCGCCTCCTGTCAGTGACCGTTGCGTTATCCGGTCTTGCGTACATCGCCATCGCCGTTCGGACGATTGGCAGTCGGACCTGCGAATGCCTCGGGAAGCTGACAGATCCACGTCATGGCGTCCTGCTTTTCCCGGTTGGAGAAGACCCGAATCTTGACTGGGTGGAAGAGCTGGTTTTCCAGCATGGCGATAGGGCGTACCCAAAGACGGTTGGAAGTGATCGCCACGCGATGGAAATGCTCCAATTGGCCAATCTGTGTCAAGCCGTAGCCAATATCGCGGATGAGAGCAGTGGCGGTCATCCAGCGCATGGCATCGATCTCGGCATACAGGCTGACCTTGGGATGCTGACGCTTGGCGTCTTCGATAGCATCGATGACCACCTGCAACTCATCGGCCGTGACACGGCCCGCGGCACGGAAGGCGACCACGTGCGGTGAGGGGACGACAATCAACTCAAGCATGGCAGCGGCCTCTCAGTAGAACGCTTGCTTAAGCGTAGCATCGGCGACGAGGAAACGAGAGGGGGTCACTCCTCGCCGCGCTCCTCGGCCGGTCCCTTGACCCCTCTCTGGCAGCAGCTCAGGTTATGTGCGCTGTTGATCAATCCCACGTGTGAAAAGGCTTGAGGGAAGTTGCCGAGCTGGCATTTCTGGATCGGATCATACTCTTCGGCCAGCAGTCCCAAGTCGTTTCTCACCGCCAGAAGCTTGTCGAACATCTGTTCCGCCTCTTCCTGTCGGCCAAGCATGACGAGGGCATCGACGAGCCAGAAGCCGCAGACCATGAACGCCCCTTCACCGTCAGTCAGCCCGCATTTCGCTTTCTTTTCACTCTGAAAACGATACACGAATCCATCGTGTACGAGCTCCTGCTGGATAGCGTCTATGGTGCCTACCATTCGAGGATCATCAGCGGGCAGAAAGCCGACCTGGGGAATCAATAACAGGGACGCATCCAAGGCCTCGGCACCGTAATACTGTACGAAAGCGTTGCGCTCCGGGTTGAAGCCTTTTGCGCAGACTTCGTCATGAATCTGCTGGCGAAGCTGACGCCAACGTTCGATGTCCCCCTCCAAACCGAACTCCTCGACACTCTTGATGGCACGGTCCACTGCGACCCATGACATGACCTTGGAATGCGTGTAATGGCGGGCCGGGCCGCGGTGCTCCCAGAGGCTCATGCCTTTTTCTTGCCAGTGGGTCTCCAGGAATTCGAGCAGCTTGCATTGGATGGCCCAGATATCCTCGTTGGGCTCGATATTGTGGACGCGGCCAAAATGCAGGCCATCCATCACTTCGCCGAAGATATCCAACTGAAGCTGCTGGTAGGCATCGTTGCCAATGCGTACCGGCTGGCTGCCGTTGAAGCCGTTCAGCCACTCGAGCGCATGTTCATAGAGTCGTCTCTCTCCGGCCAGGCCATAGATGGGCTGTAGCTTGCTGGGGTCACCGGCAACGGCGCGTAGCAGCCATTCCCGCCAGGCACAGGCTTCGCTCCGGTAACCTGAAGAGAGCAGGGCATACAGGGTAAAGGTTGCATCACGCAGCCAGGTGAAACGGTAGTCCCAGTTCTTTCCGCCGCCTGCCTCCTCGGGAAGCGAGGTCGTCGCTGCGCCTACCATGCCTCCCGTTTCCACATGGGTAAGCGCCTTGAGCGTGATCAACGACCGTACGACGGGCTCGCGGTACTTGTCTTCGATCTCGCAATGGCTACTCCACTCAGTCCACCAGTCTGCCGTGTCTTTCAAGGCTTGCTCTGCATCGCGGGTGGGAGGCTCCTCGCAGAACGAACGGTACCAGGTCAGAACGAAGGGAATGCGCTCACCGTCACTGACCGTGAATGAGCCATGCACATCGTTATCTTCTTCGACGAGCGGCACTGGCGTTTCCAGGCGTATCCCGTCGGGGCCGGCCACGCCTGTGATGCCTTGCTCGCGGATGCGCACCCAAGGGGCGATGCGTCCATAACCGAAACGGAACGCTGCATCCATACGCATGTCGACACAGCCCTCGCGACCTTCGACGATACGGATGACATCCACCACACTGTCGTTTTCCCGGGAAAGGGGCATGAAATCGATGATGGCAGCGCGCCCTGACGGCGTCTCGACTTCGGTTTCGAGAATCAGGCTTTCTCCCACGTAGCGCCGCCGAATGGCACAGATGGATTGGCTGGGCCATATCTTCCAGTAACCGTTCTCATGCTCACCCACTAGTGCAGCACAGCAGGCGTCCGAGTCGAAGCGTGGCAGGCATAGCCAGTCGATTGACGCATCCCGATCGACGAGGGCGGCAGTACGCATGTTGCCAATAAAACCATAGTCTTCGATCCGTTTATGGTGCGGCATGCAACTATCCTTGTCCCGATGACATAAACTAAGCGCACTCTATGACAGGATGAATAATTTGCCTGTTACTGGATTATTACGCTTACAAAAGTAAATTAAATGTTGTTTACGAGTTATGGCGATGGGTCAATCATGCCAATAACAAGAGCGTAGACAAACTTTTACCGGCCTGCCGTTGGGCGTCCATGTAGCCTGAGTGGCGTTGTGGAAGCACAAGTTTCGTTCAAACGATGTTTTACAAGAATGATATTCAAGCTGGAGGGCAAGCGAGACATGAGCGAAGCGCAGCATGGTCTCGATTGACCACCTTCCTTTTGGGGGTCTATACCTTTGACGGGTTCCTCATTTAATAACATCGGTTAAGGCAATTGCAGCCTGACCGCGTTCTGGCATGGAGGCTTGATATGAGCGAGCTAGTCGGTGACTTTTTGCTCAAGCGGTTATCCGAGTGGAATATAAAGCGTATTTACGGTTACCCCGGTGACGGCAGCAACGGCATCATGGGGGCATTGAACCGGGCGGACGATCAATTCGAGTTCATTCAGACGCGGCATGAGGAAATGGCCGCTTTCATGGCCTGCGCCCATGCCAAGTTCACGGGGGAAGTGGGGATATGTACGGCCACTTCCGGTCCAGGCGCGATCCACCTGCTCAACGGCCTGTACGATGCCAAGAAGGACCATCAGCCGGTCGTGGCCATCGTCGGGCAGCAGGCACGTGCTGCCATGGGTGGCGAGTATCAGCAGGAAGTCGACTTGGTCTCGCTGTTCAAGGACGTGGCCCATGAGTACGTGCATATGGCGACCAGTCCGGGACAGATTCGCCATTTGGTGGACAGGGCCATTCGGATCGCGTTGTCCGAACGTACCGTGACGGCAATCATCATTCCCAACGATCTGCAGTCTCAGCCTGCCGTCGAAAAGCCACCGCATGCGCATGGCACGGTCCACTCCGGGGTCGGTTACTCTCGGCCGCGTACGGTACCTCATGAAGAAGATCTGAGGCGCGCGGCTCAAACGCTCAATGAAGGCGAGCGTGTAGCCATTCTGGTTGGGGCCGGGGCACTCAATGCCACGGACGAAGTGATTCAGGTTGCCGAAAAGCTGGGTGCTGGGGTGGCCAAGGCACTGCTGGGACGTGCGGCGTTACCCGACGACCTGCCCTTCGTCACCGGTTCCATCGGGTTGCTCGGCACCAATCCGAGTTGGGAGATGATGTCGAACTGCGACACGTTGCTGATGATCGGTTCCGGCTTTCCCTATTCGGAGTTCCTGCCTGAAGAAGGGCAAGCCCGCGGCGTGCAGATCGACATCGACGGGCGCCAGGTGAGCATGCGCTATCCCATGGAGGTCAACCTGGTGGGAGACAGTGCCGCCACCCTGCAGGCGCTGCTGCCGCATCTCAAGCAGAAGACCGATCGTTCCTGGCGCGAACATATCGAGAAGAGCGTGGCACAGTGGTGGGAGGTGCTCGAAGAACGCGCCATGGCGGATGCCGATCCGGTCAATCCCCAGCGCGTGTTCTGGGAGCTTTCGCCCAAGCTGCCCGACAACTGCATCCTGACCAGCGACTCCGGCTCGGCGGCCAATTGGTATGCGCGAGATCTCAAGCTGCGTCGCGGCATGATGGCCTCGCTATCTGGTGGCCTGGCGACCATGGGCAATGGCGTTCCCTACGCAATTGCCGCCAAGTTCGCCTATCCCGAGCGTGTCGCGATTGCCATGGTGGGCGACGGCGCGATGCAGATGAACGGCAACAGCGAGTTGGTGACTATCGCCAAGTACTGGCAACGCTGGTCCGATCCGCGCCTGATCATCATGGTGCTCAACAACCAGGACCTCAATCAGGTGACTTGGGAAATGCGCGTCATGGAAGGCGATCCGAAGTACGAGGCCTCGCAGGATATCCCCGACTTTCCTTATGCCGACTATGCCGAGCTGATCGGCCTGAAGGGCATCAAGGTCACCGAGTCCGAAGCGTTGGCCGGTGCCTGGGATCGCGCCTTGAATGCCGACCGGCCGGTGGTGCTGGAAGTGAAGACCGACCCCAACATCCCGCCGATTCCGCCGCATATCAAGCGCGAGCAGGCTCAGGCCTACATGTCGGCGCTATTGCATGGCGACCCGGATGCGCTGGGCACCATCAAGGCCTCGTTCAAGCAGTTTGCGCGGGAATTCATTCCCAAGGTCCGCAAGCAATGACGAGGGGGAGCGATGGACGAGCGCATTCCGATCGAGGCTGTCAGCGTGTCGGCCTATGAGGTGCCTACCGATGCACCGGAATCGGATGGCACGCTGGCTTGGGATTCCACCACGCTGGTGTTGGTCGAACTCCAGGCCGGCGGCAAGACCGGGCTTGGTTACACTTATGCCCATCAGGCCTGTGCCACGCTGATTCGGGACAAGCTCGCCGGCATCGTCGAAGGGCGCGACGCGTTGGCGGTGCGCGGAGGGTGGTTGGCAATGGTCGAGGCGATCCGCAACCTGGGGCGGCCCGGCATCGCTTCGATGGCCATTTCGGCCGTCGATGTGGCGATGTGGGACCTCAAGGCGCGACTGATGGATTTGCCCTTGGTGTCGCTGTTGGGCGCGATGCGCCCGGCAGCGCCGGTTTATGGTAGCGGGGGCTTCACGTCCTACGCTAACGAGCAGCTTACCGATCAGTTGATGCGTTGGGTCGATGAAGGTATCCCACGGGCCAAAATGAAAATTGGCCGCGAGCCCGAACGTGACCTTGAAAGGATACGTCTGGCCCGTGATGCGATCGGCCCCGCCAGCGAACTATACGTCGATGCCAATGGCGCCTATGCACGCAAGCAGGCCTTGGCCATGGCCGAGGCCTTCCAGGCGTATGACGTGACCTGGTACGAGGAGCCCGTGACCTCGGACGATCTGGACGGACTGCGTCTGCTGCGCGATCGCGCTCCGAGTAGTATCGAGATATCGGCCGGCGAGTACGGTTTCGACCTGCCGTACTTCCGCCGCATGCTCGAGGCCGGTGCCGTAGACGTACTGCAGGCCGATCTGACCCGCTGTGGCGGTATCACCGGGTTCATGGACGTTGCCGTGCTTTGCGACGCTCATCAGGTACCTCTGTCGTCGCACACGGCGCCGGCGCTGCACATGCATCCGGGGTGCTGCGTCACGCCGCTGCGCCATCTGGAGTATTTCCATGACCATGCCCGTATCGAAGCGATGTTCTTCGACGGGCCGGTCGTGCCAGTCGCTGGCATGCTCGAGCCCGACCTCTCCCTGCCCGGCCTGGGGCTGACATTCAGGCGACAGGAGGCAGAGCGCTACCGGTTATGACAGGCAGCAAGCCTGTCACTTATCGAAAGGAAGACGGACGCAATCGCAAGGAAACGGCGATGAACGATCTGACGACTAGCACATCGCACGTATCGTCCCAGGACGATCTGGCGGATTACCGTAACCTGGTTCGTGAACTCGAGGAGGCCATCGAGGGAGAGGTTCGTTTCGATGCCGGTAGTCGCGCTCTATACGCCAACGATGCTTCCAACTATCGGCAACCACCCATCGGTGTGACGATACCTCGAACGGTGGATGACATCCTCGCCATTCACCGCATCTGTCATGCCCATGGCGTACCGATCCTGTCCCGCGGCGGGGGCACCAGTCTATCGGGGGAAACGGTCAACCATGCCGTGGTCATTGACCACTCCAAGTACCTCGATAGCATCGTCGACATCGATACTGCCAACAAGCGCGTCACCGTGCAGGGTGGGGCGATCAACGACAAGGTCAACCAGGCGCTGGGCAAGTACGACCTGGTGTTCCCTCCCGACCCGTCGACCCACGAGTGGTGCACCATCGGCGGTAACGTCGGCAACAACTCCTGCGGTATCCATTCCGTGCAAGCACAGTGCTATGGGCACGGCCCGCGGACTTGCGACAATGTTCATGCGCTGGACATCCTGACCTACGATGGGGTGCGCATGACGCTCAAGGATGGCTACAGCGAGCGGGAAATCGACGAGATCATTGCGGCGGGCGGGCGCCAGGGCGAGATATTCCTCAAGCTGAAGAACCTGCGCGACACATATGCCGAGCGTATTCGGCAGTACTATCCGCAGAACGAACATATGCCGCGCCGGGTGTCCGGCTACAACCTGGACGACCTGTTGCCGGAGCGGGGCTTCAATCTGGCCAGTGCGTTATGCGGGACCGAAGGCACCTGCATGACCGTGCTGCATGCCACGCTCAAGCTGACCGATAACGTCAAGCATCGCACGCTGATGGTGGTGGGGTTCAACAATATCGAAGAGGCGGGCGATCACGTCCCGTTGATCATCGAGTCGGGGCCCATTGGCCTGGAAGCCATCGACGAGCGTTTGTATGAAAATGAAGCCAAGCAGCACATGCATGAAGAAACCCTGGGCCAATTGCCCGATGGGGGCGCCTACCTGATAGTAGAGTTCGGTGGCGAGGATTCCGAGGATACCTGTGCTCAGGCCCGACACTTGATCGGCAAGCTCAAGAAGGCTTCCAGCAAAATCGTCGACTATCAGATCGTCGATGACAAGGAAAAAGCCGGGAGTATCTGGGCGGTACGCAAGGCGGGCCTGGGGGCAACGGCGTTTCCGCCCCCGGAGCAGGATCCCCACTGGCCGGGGTGGGAGGACTCCGCGGTACCGCCCGACAAGGTGGGCGACTACGTTCGCGATCTGAAGGATCTGTACCAGAAGTATGGCTATGTGGGTTCCATGTATGGCCACTTCGGCCAGGGCTGCATCCATTCACGCATCAATTTCGATCTGCAATCGGAGGAGGGCGTCGAAAAGTATCGCCGCTTCGCCGAGGAGGCCGCCGACCTGGTGGTTTCCTATGGCGGTTCGCTATCCGGCGAGCATGGTGATGGCCAGGCGCGGGGCGAGCTGCTGGAGCGCATGTACGGGCCGGAACTGATCGAGGCGTTTCGCGAGTTCAAGCGCATCTGGGATCCGCAGTGGAAGATGAACCCGGGTAAGGTCATCGACCCTTACCGGCTCGACGAGAATCTGCGCCTGATCCATTACGAGCCGCACCAGGTCGAGACCACGTTCAAGTTCCCCGATGACAAGCGCAGTTTCGCCCGGGTGGCGTTCCGTTGCGTCGGTGTCGGCAAGTGCCGCAGCGACGACGGCACCATGTGCCCGAGCTATATGGTTACCCGAGAGGAGAAACACACCACGCGCGGCCGTGCGCGCCTGCTGTTCGAAATGATGAACGGCGACGTCATCAAGGATGGCTGGCAATCGGAGGAAGTCCGCGAGTCGCTGGACCTGTGCCTGGCCTGCAAGGGCTGCAAGAACGACTGTCCGGTCAACGTCGACATGGCCACCTACAAGGCGGAGTTCCTGTCGCATTATTACGGCAAGGGAGCGCATCGCCGGCCGCTGTTCCACTATGCCTTCGGCTTCATCGACCGCTGGTCTCGATTGGCATCGAAGGTGCCGGCGCTGACCAACTTCGTGACCCAGACGCCGCTGCTGCGCAACGTCACCAAGCAGGTAGTGTCCATGCCCCAGCAGCGCAAGGCGCCGGTCTATGCGCCGCAGACCTTCAAGGCCTGGTTTGCCGAGCGCCCCATCGTCAACGAGCATGCCTCACCGGTCATGCTATGGGCGGACACGTTCAGCAACCATTTCTATCCGGACACCGCCCAGGCGGCGACCGAGGTACTGGAAGCCGCCGGCTATCGGGTAGTCATCCCTCCCGAGGGGCTGTGTTGCGGCCGGCCATTTTACGATTTCGGCATGCTCGACAATGCCAAGGCCTATCTCGAGCAGGTGATGACGACTCTGGGCGGGGCTATCGAGGCCGACATGCCGATCGTCGGGCTCGAACCGTCGTGCATCTCGGTTTTCCGCGATGAATTGACCAACCTGTTTCCCGATGATGCCCGGGCCAGGCGGCTGCACGATAACAGCATGATGCTCAGCGACTTCCTGGTGAACCGGGCCGAGAACTACCAACCGCCAAGATTCGAATGCAAGGCGCTGGTGCACGGTCATTGTCATCACAAGGCGATCATGCACCTGGATGCCGAGCAGGCGCTGATGCAAAAGATGGGGCTGGATTACGAGATCCTCGATTCCGGTTGTTGCGGGATGTCCGGCTCGTTCGGCTTCGAGCGGGAAAAATACGCTGTCTCCATCGGAGCCGGCGAGCGGGTGCTGTTACCCCAGGTTCGCGACGCCGATGAAGACACCTTGATCATTACCGATGGTTTCAGCTGTCGTGAACAGATTGCCGAAACGACAGATCGTCGTGCGCTGCATATTGCCGAGGTGCTGCGTATGGCAATGGATCGTCCTCGCGCCACGTTTGCCGAAGGAACACCGGAACGCGACATTGTCCAGCGTCGGGCCCGGGCACAGCGTCAGGCCAATCGGCGTGCCGCCACGCTGGCCGGTGCCGTGATTGCCGGCGGCGTATTGCTATGGGGAGCCAATCGGCGGCGTCAGCAGAAGCGCAGATAATCGACATATCACGGAAGGAGGTGAACGACATGGAAAAACGTCAGGAAGTCGTAGTGATCACCGGCGCCGGTGCCGGCCTGGCCCGCGCAGTGGCTCGTGAATTCGCCCGGCATGGCGCATCGCTGGGCTTGATTTCGCGTAACCAGCGCCGCCTCGAGGCGGCCAAGAGCGAAGTCGAAGCCCTGGGTGGCAGAGCCGTCACGGTGAGTGCGGACATGGCGTATGCCGACCAGGTCGAAGCGGCGGCCGAACTCATCGAGCGACAACTTGGTCCCATCGATATCTGGGTCAATGGCGCGATGACGACGGTATTTTCACCGCTGCACGAAATGAGTCCGGAAGAGTTCAAGCGGGTGAATGACGTCACCTATATGGGCTACGTGCACGGTACCATGGCGGCACTCAAACGCATGCGGCCTCGCAACCATGGCACTATCGTGCAGATTGGCTCGGCGCTGGCCTATCGCCCGATCCCGCTGCAGACCGCCTATTGCGGCGCCAAGCACGCCATCAAGGGTATGACCGAGGGGCTGCGCTGTGAGCTGATGAACGAGGGCAGCGATGTGCATGTCACCCTCGTCGAAATGCCCGGGCTCAATACGCCACAGTTCGACTGGTGCAGGAGCCATCTGCCCCAGCGTGCCCGCCCCGTGGCCCCCGTCTACCAGCCCGAGGTGGGGGCGCGTGCCGTCTATTGGGCAGCGCATCAGCGGCGGCGTCAGGTGTATGTCGGCATGTCCTCGGTGCTGACCATTTGGGGCAACAAGCTGGCGCCGGGATTGATGGATCGCTTCCTGGCCAAGACGGCGGTCAGCGGCCAACAGACGCCAGAAAGGGAAGACCCCGATCGAGCCGACAATCTGTGGCAGACGGTCAAGGGCGACTTGGGCGCACGCGGGCGTTTCAGCAGCGAATCCCACGACGCTAGCTGTCAGCTGTGGATGACCACCAATCGCACCAAGCTGGGCCTGATGGCAGGGGCTGCAATCCTTGCCGGCGTAGCGTTTTGTGCGACCCAGCAGCGGCGTCACGATCGGCACCGCTATGACGACGACCCTTTGGCCCTGTCGCGCCACTAAACCTCACACAAGGGAAGCACTGATGAATTCTTCCGTAGGGCGGACCTGCTGGGCCATCGCCGAGGGCCATATCCCCGGCGAGAGCAATGGCCCTGCGCCGCAGATGACCAGTCACGAAACGGCCTGTATCCTCAATGCCTCGCAAGAAACGGCCAAGGTGCAGATTACGTTGTACTTCGCCGATCGCGATCCGGTCGGCCCTTATAGCATCGACGTGCCGGCACGGCGCACGCGTCATGTGCGTTTCAATGATCTGGACGATCCCGAGCCGGTACCGCGCGATACCGACTTTGCCAGCGTCATCGAGTCGAACGTACCTATCGTCGTGCAACATTCGCGGCTCGACTCGCGACAGAGTGAACTGGCATTGTTGAGTACGGTAGCGTTTCCGGTGAATTGAAGACGAGATGTGCAAGAGCCGTGAGTCGGGGCGCTATCGAAAAAGCAATATCCAAAGGAACAGGTAGCGAGAGGGCGCCCTGGGCATGAGTGTCGAATTACTGGAAGTGCGTGAACACATGGGCCGTTTTGCGCCCTTTGATACGCTCTCGGACGAACTGCTCGACGACGTGGCACAGCATGTCGAGATTGCCTATTTCAAGGCGGGAGCCGACATCTATCACTATGGCCAGGCGATCGATGAGCTGTGCTACATCCGCCAAGGGGCGGTAGAAATCTATCGGCGTAATGGGGAACTCTACAACCGGCTGGGCGAAGGCGATATCTTCGGGCAGTTCAGTCTATTGCGCAATCATCCGGTGCGGTTCCCGTCGCGGGCCATCGAAGATACGCTGCTCTACTTCATACCCGCCGAGGTATTCCGGCGCCTGTGCGAACAGGACGACAACTTCGCCGATTTCGTCGAGCTGGAGCGTCCGCGGCTAGAAGCTACCGTCGAGCAGTATCGCCAGAGCAACGACATGATGATCACTCGGGTGCGCAAGCTCATCACCCGACGTCCAGTGATGATCGAAGCCACGGCCTCGGTCCAGGAAGCGGCGCGTCGCATGCGTGAGGAGAACGTCACCTCGGCGCTGATCTACGAAGCTTCTACGAACGCCGATGATGTCGAGGCGCGGCACACGTTTACCGACAGCCAGGGGATGAACTGGACGCTGATAGGCATCCTCACCGATGTCGATTTTCGCAATCGAGTGTTGGCAGCCGGTTTGCCGGCAGAGCTTCCCGTCGTCGAGATCGTCAGTCGCCCGCCACGCACCATTCAGTCCGATGAGTCGATTCACGAGGCCATGTTGTGCATGCTGCGCAACAACATTCATCACCTGCCGGTGTTGCATCGTCGTTACCCCATCGGCGTACTTCACCTATCGGATATCGTGCGTTACGAAACCAACAGCAGCCTCTATCTGGTCAATAACATCTTCAACCAGACGAACGACAAGGGGCTGGCCCAGCTGAGTGCAGACGTGCGCGCAGCCTTCGTGCGCATGGTGAGCGAGGGCGCCGACTCGCGAATGATCGGCAGTGCACTATCCACCATTGGCCGCAGTTTTACCCGCCGGCTGCTGGAACTCGCCGAAGAGGCGTTGGGCCCGCCACCGGTGCCTTATTGCTTCATGGCACTCGGCTCCATGGCGCGTAACGAACAAGTCATCGTCAGCGACCAGGACAATGCACTGGTGCTTGACGATCGCTTCGATGCCGAGCGTCACGATGACTATTTCGCCGCGCTGGCGAAGCACGTCAGTGACGGGTTGGCGGCCTGTGGTTATAGCTATTGCAAGGGCAATATCATGGCCACCAATCCGCGTTGGCGCCAGCCCTTGGCCGTGTGGAAAGGCTATTTCAGCGACTGGATTGCCCGTCCCGATCCACAGGCGCTGCTCGACAGCTCCATCTTTTTCGACCTGGACGCTGTGCATGGCGAAGAAGCATTCGTCGAACAGTTGCAGGATCTTGTGGCGGAACAGGCGGCGCAAAGCCCCACGTTCTTGGCGGCCATGGCGCGTAATGCGCTCAATCGCAAGCCGCCGCTGGGCTTCTTTCGCGGTTTCGTGATGGAGAATACGGGAGAGCAGAAGAACTCCATCAACCTCAAGCGACGCGGTACCGCACCGATGGTCGATTTGATCCGCGTCCATGCCCTGGCGTGCGGATCGCGTGCGCAGAATTCCTTCGCGCGCCTCGACGATATCGCCGAGACCCAGCTATTGCCGGAGGGAAGCGGGGAGCGTATACGCTATGCCTTGGAGTTCATTTCCATGGTGCGCATTCGCCACCAGGCGTTGGATATCGAAGCGGAACGCACCCCCGACAACAATATCGAGCCGGAAAACGTCTCGTCCGAAGAACGGCACAATCTCAAGGAGGCCTTTCTCGTACTGAGCAATGCGCAGAAATTCCTGGGGTTCCGTTATCCCATGTCCCGGTCACGCTAGTCCCTATGCTGTCGTTTCGTCTTGATAACTCGCCACATCGCAATTGGCCGGATTACTTGGCCGAGCGCGCCGCAACGGCGCGCGATCCGCGTCTGCAGCGCTACTTCTCGGCCGGCTGCCCAGCCCCGGGGTCGTCAATCGACGATGCACCACTGCTGGCCCTGGATATGGAAACCACCGGACTCGATGCCAGCCGGCATGCCATCGTCAGTATCGGTCTGGTGCCGTTCACCCTGCAGCGCATCACGCCTGGTGCCGGCCGCTACTGGATAGTGAAACCGCCCCGGCCGTTGACCGAAAGCTCGATCACCTACCATCACATTACCCACTCGGAAGTCGAGCAGGCTCCCGACCTGAACGACATTGTCGATGAACTGCTGGAGATGATGGCAGGCAGGCTGGTCGTGGCCCATTACCATCGCCTGGAGCGGGCATTTATCGACTCGGCCTTCGAGGCTAGGCTGGGAGAGGGGCTGCGTTTCCCCATACTCGACACCATGGCGCTGGAGGCGAAGCGCTACCGCCATTCGTGGCGTGCCAAGCTGGCATCCTGGGTGGGCAAGACGCCGGCCTCGATTCGCTTGCAGGACAGTCGCGACCGTTATGGCCTGCCGGCGTACACCTCGCATCATGCGCTGACCGATGCGTTGGCCACGGCAGAACTCCTGCAGGCGCAGATCGCCCATCACCATTCCCCACAGACGCCTATCGAATCGCTCTGGGTGTAAACCCATTGCTTGAGCGCAAACGAAGAAGGCGGCCCTCAGGCCGCCTTCGCATGCATTGGAACTAACCAGCTTAACCGGTACGGGGCTCGCTCCGCAGCCCCTGGATGATGGCATAGCAGGCAAATAGCAATACTAGCGTGAAGGGAAGCCCCGTCGAGATGACCGCGGCCTGCAGACCGGTCAAACCGCCACCCAACAGCAAAGCAATGGCGATGGCCCCTTCGATCAGCGCCCAGAAGACGCGCTGCGGCTTGGGAGCGTCCACCTTGCCACCGGCGGTGATGGCATCGATGACCAGCGAGCCGGAGTCCGAGGAGGTGATGAAGAACACCATCACCAGAATGATGCCCACGAAAGAGGTGACCGCGGTCCAGGGCAGTTGCCCCAGCATCTCGAACAGTTGTAGCTCAAGGGCCGCATTGCTGACTTCCTCAAAGCCACCCTGGAGCTGCTCGATGGCGGTACCGCCGAACGCCGTCATCCACAGCACCGATACCAGTGACGGTACCAGCAGCACGGCAATCAGGAATTCGCGTACCGTGCGCCCGCGGCTGACACGGGCGATGAACATGCCGACGAACGGTGACCAGCTGACCCACCAGGCCCAGTAGAAGGCCGTCCAGCCTTGGCTGAAGTTGACGTCTTCGCGACCGAAGGGATTGGAGAGTGCCGGCAGATGGATGATGTACGACCACAGGTACTCGAAGAAGCCGGTGGCGATCATCAGGGTCGGACCCACGACGATCACGAACAGCAGCAGCAGGAAAGCCAGCACCATATTGAGCTGCGACAGGCGCTGCACGCCCTTGTCGACACCGGCCACGACCGATAACAGGGCCACGGCGGTGATGCCCATGATCAGCACGACCATGGTAACGGTGTTGTTGGGGATGCCGAACAGGTAGCCGAGTCCGGCGGAGGCCTGTGACGCGCCCAGACCCAGCGAGGTGGCCAGACCGAACAGGGTGGCGAACACTGCGAGAATGTCGATGACATGGCCGGGCCACCCCCAGATGCGCTCACCCAGTACCGGGTAGAAGATCGAGCGCATGGTCAGCGGCAGGCCCTTGTTGAACGAGAACAGCGCCAGGGCAAGAGCGACGACGGCGTAGATGCCCCATGGGTGCAGACCCCAGTGGAAAATGGTTGCAGCCATGGCCAGCGAGATGGCGCCTTCTTCGTTACCGGCGGCGGCACCCAGCGGCGCCCAGTCGGTGCGCAACCCGTTTTCGCCCATTTCGGTGCCGCCCAGGGCCGTACCGAAATGCGTCAGCGGCTCCGAGACGCCATAGAACATCAGACCAATCCCCATGCCGGCGGCGAATAGCATCGCGAACCAGCCCGCATAGCTGAAATCTGGTCGGGCATGGGCGCCACCCAGGCGTACCTTGCTCAACGGAGTGAAAATCAGTACGACGGACAGAATCACGAAGATATTGGCAGCCAGCAGGAAGAACCAGGTCAGATTTCCCGTCAGCCAACTTCTCAGCCCGGTGAAGAACGGGTCCACCTGGTCCTGCAGGGCCAGGGTAATGATGACGAAGAACAGGATGACCAGCGACGAAATCGTGAAGACCTTGCCGTGCAGGTCGAAATCCAGGCCGAACTTGCTGGAGCTGATGTTGTCCTGACCGATCACGTAATCGGTATCGATCAGATTGGCCGGCCCTTCAGGGGCGGGAATGCCCTCGTTATTTTCTTCGCTGCGTGACGAGTCGTTGTCGTGGGGTGAGTTTTCTGCCACGTGGAGTTCTCCTTGTGGACCGTGAATTTTGTCGCATCTAGACGCACAGCGGCAATGGTGGCTGTTGCCTCGCGATAGTCCGCGAGATGGCGGCATGATGATAGGCCGAGTGTCTAGATGTCACCTAACCACGACAATTGTAGGCGATAATGCGGTGTCATTTCGATAAACGCCCGATTAGGCTACGGATTGGCTAACGTGGAGACAGCCCGCTTTGCGGGTCGGAGGCGTTGCCCGGCGGTTCCATTTCCTGGGCCAAGCGGCGGCTGACATCGCCCGGCGACCCGGTGTGGCGGGCCAGCAGGTCATAGGCGACCGGCACTACGATCAGGGTGAACAGCGTCGCTGCGGCGACACCGAACAGGATGACCAGGCCGATGACGGCACGGGTCTCCGCGCCGGCGCCGGTCGAAACGATCAACGGGACGGCCCCGGCCATGGTCGTGACTGCGGTCATCAGGATCGGACGCAAGCGGGCCACCGAAGCCTCTACCAGCGCATCATGGAAGGTCCGGCCCTGGTCCCGCAACTGATTGGCGAATTCAACGATGAGTATGCCGTTCTTGGCGGCCAACCCCACCAGCATGACCAGCCCAACCTGACTGTAGATATTCAGTGATTGTCCCGTCAGCCAAAGGCCGAACAGTGCGCCGCACATGGCCAGCGGCACCGTCAGCATGATGACGAAGGGGTGAATGAAGCTCTCGAATTGAGCCGCCAGCACCAGAAATACGACCACCGCGCCCAGAATCAGCAGGAAGGTCGTCGCCCCGCTGGCCTCCCGGTAGTCTCGTGATGCTCCCTTGACGTCGGTCTGGGCCTCGGCAGGCAGAATTTCGTCGGCGGTACGCTCCAGGTAGTTCAATGCCTCGCCTAGCGGGTAGCCATCCGCCAGATCGGCTTCGAGCGTGATGGCACGTACGCGATTGAAACGGTTGAGCTCGCTGGCGCCGGCATAGTCGCTGAGGGTGACCAGGCTGGCCAAAGGAATCAACTCCCCGCTGCGTGCCGAGCGTACCTGGATGTTTTCGAGCGACCTCGGGCTACGCTGGTCCGTGCGAGCGCCTTCGACGATGACGTCATACTCTTCGCCGTCATCGACATAGCGCGTGACGTTGCGTCCTCCCAGTAGGGTTTCGAGCGTTCGGCCGATCTCGGTGACGGTGACGCCCAGGCTGGCGGCGCGATCGTAATCGATGTCGATACGTAGCTGCGGCTGGGTTTCCTGATAGTCGCTGTCGAGATCGGTCAGGCGCGGATTGTGCTCACGGATGTGCGCGAACATGACATCCCGCCACTCGGCCAGCTCTTCGTAGGTGCCACCTCCCAGCACGAACTGCACGGGCTTTTCCACGTTACCGCCGAAGCCTTGGCGCATGATCGGAATGGTACGAACGCCGGGGAGACCGGACAGGCGATCGCGCACCTCGTCCATGATCGGCCAGGCAGCGCGGCGTTCGCTCCAGTCGGTCAGGTTGATGATGGCAAAACCGCTGCTGAACGTTTCCAGGTTGCCGTACCCGCGTGGCGCGCGAACCAGGATACGGTCGACTTCCCCGGATTCGCGCATGGGCAACAGGCGCGCCTCGATCTCGTCCATGTAATCCTGCATATAGTCGAATGTGGCTCCCTCCGGGCCGTTGACCAGAATGAAGAAATTGCCGCGATCCTCGCGTGGGGTGTATTCGTTGGGCAACTGGTCGGCGAACCAGACGCTGGCACCGGCCAAGGCGAGAAACAGGATCGCCACGATCAGGCGTAACTTGAGCACACGAAGCAGGAGCGCACGATAGCCTCGCTGGCTGACGCCGAGCAGGGCATTGACGACTTGGGCCAGGCGTCCCTCCTGCATGCGCCGGGAAAGCAGCTTGGAGGCCAGCATGGGCGCGAGGGTCAGCGCGATCAGGCTGGAAAACGCCACGGCGGCGGCCAGGGTCAGCGCGAACTCGGAAAACAGCCGGCCGATGTCGCCCTGGAGGAAACTCAGTGGCACGAACACGGCTATCAGTACCAGCGTGGTAGCGATGACCGCGAAGCCGATCTGTCGTGTGCCGCGATAGGCAGCGACCAGTGGCGTCTCGCCATGCACGTGCATGCGACGATGGATGTTTTCTAGCACCACGATGGCATCGTCGACGATCAGCCCGATGGCCAACACCAGGGCAAGGAGTGTCAGCAGGTTGAGCGTGAAGCCGAACACCGCCAGGGCAATGAAGGTGGCGATGATCGAGATCGGTACGGTGACGGCGGGAATCAGGGTGGTGCGCAGGTTGCCGAGAAACAGGAAGATCACCACGACCACCAGTCCCATGGCCACGAACAGCGTGGTAATGACTTCGCGCACGGCGCCGGCGACGAACACCGATGAATCGAAATGCAGGGTCAGCGTCATGCCATCAGGGAGCGTGGGCTGTACGCGTTCCAGTTCGGCGTTGATGGCCTGGGAGATTTCCAGCACGTTGGCGGTAGATTGACGCATCATTCCCAGCCCGACCATGGGAGTCCCATTGCCGCGAAACAGAGTCCGAGTTTCTACGGCGCCAACCTCGACGACAGCGACATCGGCAAGTCGCACCAAGTAGCCGTCATCGCCCTGGGCGATGGCCAGGGCGCTAAAATCCGCGGGATTGGCGAAACTGCGCGGCAGGCGGGCCACGAACTGACGCTCTTCGGATTCGATGGCACCGGCAGGCAATTCGACGTTTTCGGCACGCAGGGCATCCTCGACATCGCCGACGGTGAGGTTGCGCGCCGCCAGGGCATTGCGATCCAGCCAGATGCGCATGGCGTATTCCTGGTCGCCACCGACCCGAACCCGAGCTACACCGGGCTGTACCGAAAAGCGATCGACCAGATAGCGGTTGGCGTAGTCGGTCAGCTCGGAGATCGAATAGCGTTCTCCCGACAGGCTGAGCCACAGCACCACGTCTTCGCTGCTGTCGGCCTTTTCGATTTCCGGCGGATCCGCCTCGTCGGGCAGATTGTCCGCCGAACCGGAAATCCGATCACGGATATCGTTGGCAGCCGCCTCGATATCGCGCGATAACGCAAATTCGACATTGATGCTCGAGCGGCCGTCTTCGCTGGAGGACTCGATGACCTGGATCCCCTCGACGCCGGCAATGCGATCCTCGATGACCTGAGTGACGCGGGTCTCCACCACACTGGCCGAGGCGCCAGGATAGTTGGTGTCGATACTGACGATGGGCGGATCGATGGCGGGGTATTCCTGCAGCGGAAGGCGCTCCAGGGCGAGTAGACCGAAGGCGATCAACAACAGCGAAAAGACCGTGGCAAGCACCGGGCGCTGGATCGAAATGTCGGACAAGCGCATCAGGCGTCTGCCTCTGGCGGGGCAGTGCGGCTGCGCCGGAGCAATTCGGAGACATCGACACTGCCGTCGTCGATACCCAAGATGCTGACACGATCGCCTTCGCGCACCTGCTGCACGCCGTGGCTAACCACCAGATCGCCTGGGTCAAGTCCAGCGGTAATTTCCACGACCCCCGCGCGGCGCTCTCCCAGCGTCACCTGGCGACGCTGCACGAGGTTGCCGTTGGTTGCGTCGATGGTCAATACGTATTGCTGGTTGCCGCTGGCGATCAACGCTTCCTCGGGCAATACCAGGGCCTGGCGAGGCTCACGCTCGAGCGTGACTTCCATGAGCATGCCGGGACGCAGGAGCAGCTCCGGATTGGGCAGGCTGGCTCGCACCGCGATCGTACGGGTCACCGGGTCGACACGGGTCCCGAGGCTACTGATGTGACCCATGAAGGTCGTCTCGGGATAGCTGGCTGTGGTTGCCGTTAGTGGTAGCCCCTTGCGCAAGGCGGACAGGTAAACGGCAGGCACGCTGAAGTCGAGTTTCATCGTGTCCAGCTTGTCGAGTGTGACCAGGTCCATGCCCGGCGTGACCAGGGCGCCTTGGCTGATATCGCGAAAGCCGACCACGCCGTCGAAGGGGGCCTTGATATGGTAATCGGCCAGTTGGGCGCGAATGGCTTCTATTTGGGCGTCGATCTGTTGCAGGCGCGCCCGGTTATCCTCGACATCGGCACGCGGCGCCATGTTGCGCGATTGCAATTGGGTAGAACGTTGCAGCACGTTATTGCGTTCGAGCCGTGTTGCCTGGGCGGCACGTAGCTCCGCCTGGACTTCGTTATCGTCGAGACGTATGAGCAACTCGCCAGCCTCGACGCGTTCGTTGTCCTCGAAATTGATCGCCGAGACGATTTCCGTGACGGTCGCCGACAATGTCACGCTTTCGTCGGCGCGCAGCGTGCCCAGCGCCTCCAGTGGTGTGCTCCAGTTGCGCTGCTCGGCGTTAGCGGCGATGACCGGCGTCGGCTCGGCCGCCTGGCTGGTTTGCACAAGCAGAAAGGACAGGAGCAGCAGTCCCATGGCACCCGGTAGGCGCGGCGCTGTAAAGCGGAGTCGTCCGGTCATGGCGTCTTCTTGGTCGGGAGGCGTTCAATGGCCCGATTATCGGCCTCTGGGACGTTGGTTGATAGCGTAAAATGCCAACTTTCTCAGTCTTGCTGGCGAAACGTGGTGGAAGCATTCCCGCCCGGGCGATGGCTGGTAGAATGCCCGGCCGATGAGATCGAATCCGGAACAGGCAATGACTCGCAACCCCGACGTGGTGATTATTGGTGCTGGCGCGGCCGGCTTGATGTGCGCACTGACGGCCGGCTACGCCGGGCGGCGCACGCTGGTGCTCGACCATGCCAGCAAGCCCGGCAGAAAGATCCTCATGTCCGGTGGCGGTCGCTGCAACTTCACCAACATGAACACCGGGCCGGGCAATTTCTTTTCCGCCAATCCGCATTTCTGTATCTCCGCGCTCAAGCGTTACCGCCCGGAGCATTTTCTCGAGCTGGTCGAACGCCACGGAGTCGAACCGGTGGAAAAGGCGCCCGGCCAGTTGTTCTGCGCCGATTCGTCACGCCCGATTCTCGATATGCTGTTGACCGAGTGCGACTGGGCAGGTGTCGAGATCCGTCTCGATACGCGGATCGAGCGGATCGAGCGTCAGGGCGAAGGCATGCGCCTGACAACCACGGGCGGACGCATCGATGCCGGTGTCGTGGTCGTGGCCACGGGCGGGCTGTCCATCCCCACCATGGGCGCTACCGGCTTCGGTTACGACATTGCCCGTCAGTTCGGCCTGAGCGTGACCGAGACCCGGGCGGCGCTGGTGCCGTTCACCCTGACGTCGCAGTGGAAAGCGCGCGCCGCGGCGCTTTCCGGCGTCGCCTGTCCGGTGGAGGTCGGCTGTAATGCAGGGCGTTATCGTGAGCCGATGCTGTTTACCCACCGGGGGCTTTCGGGACCGGCAATGCTGCAGGCATCCAGCCACTGGCTACCCGGCGATGAACTCGTCATCGATCTGCTGCCCGGCATCGATGTCTATGCTGCGTTGACACAAGCGCGTCACGACACGCCCAAACGTCAGCTCTCCACGTGGTTGGCGGAGCGGCTGCCCAAGCGTCTGGTCCAGGCCCTGATCGAATGGCACGGCAATGACGGCGTCCTTGCCGAGCAATCCAACAGGCAGCTCGAGGCATGGAGCGAGCGACTCGGCCAATGGCGTGTCAAGCCAGCAGGTACCGAAGGCTGGCGCACGGCCGAAGTGACCCTGGGCGGGGTCGACACGGCGGCCATTTCTTCGCGGACCTTTGAAGTCAAGACGCTGCCGCAGCTTCGCTTCATCGGGGAAGTGCTCGACGTCACGGGAGAGTTGGGCGGGCACAATTTTCAGTGGGCCTGGTCGTCGGGGGTGGCGTGCGGTCAAGCGTTATAGTTTCATTGAACGTTAGATATATGATTTAACAACGTATGCGTATGGTAATTTTTGTAGTTCAAGGATGGTTGTCGTTGTGTTCTTTGTTCGCGTTGGGCGACAGTTGGTGAGTTTTCGTTAAATAAGTAATGGTCAGTTTAACGGAATTGGGTATAAGCGCCTTTGTTAGTTATACTATTTTTTTGTTAAGCACTTCGTGGTCGTAACAATAAAAACTTTGAGTTGCTCGCTTTGGCTGCCTATGTTGGTGGGGCTGGGCAGGTCAATGTAGTGCCCGGCTATATATAACTAAGGAGATGACCATGTTCTACCATGCGAAGGAACTGCAGTTTAACGCGCGCGTATCAAAGCCCGATCCTAAGTTTGCCAGCCTTCTTCTAGAGCAATTCGGGGGAGTCAATGGTGAACTGAAAGCCGCCATGCAGTACTTTACACAAGCATTCGCAGCCCGTCAGCCTTATCCGGAAAAGTATGACATGCTGATGGATATTGCGACTGAGGAATTCAGTCATTTGGAAATCGTCGGCGCCACAATCCAAATGCTGATGAATGGCGTGAATGGCGAACTCAAGGACATCTCCGAGAAATCGGAAATCATGCAGATGGTCACGGGCAAGGCGGGCAAGGAAAACCTGATCCACGATGCAATGACCAATCCACTGTTCCTGGGTGTCAGCGGCGGCAGCCCGGCCGTTACCAATAGCCAGGGCGTGCCATGGAGCGGTTACTATGTCGATGCCAATGGTGAGCTGACCGTCGATCTACGCTCGGACATTGCCGCGGAGTCCCGCGCCAAGATCACTTACGAGTACCTCATGCAGTTTACCGACGATCCAGAGGTCAAGGAGACTCTCAAATTCCTGATGACTCGCGAAGTGGCTCACCATCAGATGTTCGAAGCGGCACTAGCGACTCTGGAACCCAATTTCCCACCGGGCGTGGTTCAGGGCGATCCGCGCTATACCAACCTCTATTTCAACATGTCCCAGGGCGAAGATGCGCGTGGCCCTTGGAATGAAGGCGCTAGCCCGTTGCTAGGCGAGCCCTGGCAGTACATCGACGACCCGAAACAGGCCGTGAGGGAGACTAACGGACTTCGCGATCAACAGCCGCAGCAAACGGCCATGAGCATGGAAGAGGCGGAAAAGAAGAGTCAGGAAGTTAGCAGTATGCGTAGCAAGGAAGTCAAGGGCGCTGTACCCAAGGGCAGTAACCAGTGGAGCAAGTACGACTAAACGGTGTATAGGTAGGCCTCTGGTTGCGACGTCACGTCCGTGCAGGATTCTCGCCCAGAGGGCTATCCTGAACCTTGAGTTCGGATCGAATCCGCAACGGGATTGCACTGACAGTCTGCCAGTGTTCCGGTTGAGCGACCCGCGCTTCGAAAAGCCATGAAACGGTGCTGTTGTTGCGAAAGATAACGCCATTATTCCTGCTGCTCCCTTGCTGCGTGATGGCCATGCAGGCAAACGCCAAGAACGATGACTTGGTCGCTTCCCTCCGGCAGTCCGAGCGCTTCGAGGTCTACCTGGAGGCATTGGAAAATACCGACGTGCTTGCCGAGATAGAGGGGACGGGCCCCTTTACGATCTTTGCGCCTACCGACGAGGCCTTTGCCCGTATGCCTAGGGACAAGCGGGACATCCTGTTCGGGCCGGGGCATGTCGCCGAACTGAAAAAGCTGCTTCGCTACCATATCGTGCCCGGACGGATCCCTAAGGACGAAGCGGGTCAGGCCAGCCATGTCCAGGCGCTGACGCAGCAGATTTATATCGAACGTAAGGATGGCCAGTTGATGGCCAACGAGGTCAATGTCGTGGTGCCAGCCATGCACACGAGTAACGGTATTCTGTATGGTATCGACGAGGTGCTGGTTCCTCATTACCAGAACCTGTTCCTGCCCGGTGCTCCCTAAGAATGCATTTCCAACATGCCCCATACACTGCCCCAACACAGCGTAGAGGCCTGAAAAGCTAAAGAACGATTCGTCGGTTGAGTGTGGAAAAACGGCTTTCAGGCCTCGCCAGCAGCGCCTGCGGTGTGTCGATTTCCTGAAGGCGCCCGGCATCGAGAATCGCCGCCCGGTCCAGTTGTTCGAGACCTGCGGGGCGGTGCGTGACCAGCAGTAGCGTACGTCCTTGGCAGTACCGGCGTATCTCGTTCAGCACTTGGGCCGCAGTGCCATCGTCGAGACCTTCGGTGGGCTCGTCGAGCAGGACGACACGAGCCGGAGACAGCAAGGCACGGGCCACCCCGAAACGGCGCAATTGGCCGCCTGATAATGAACTGCCGTCCTCATCGGGGTAGCTATCGAGCCCCTTGGGCTGTGCCTTCAACCATTCGCCAAGACCCAGTGCCACCAGCAGGTCGGTCATTTCTTCATCGTTGGCCTCGGGAGCGGCCAGTTGCAGATTCTCGCGGTAACTGGCCACGAAAAGATGAATATCCTGCGGCGCGACCGCAAACGACTCGCGCAGGGTGGTTTCGCTCAAGTCGCGTAACGCAACCTGACCCAAGAGCAGATTGCCGCGTTGCGGCTCGACGAAACGCACCAGGGCATTGAGCAGGGTCGTCTTGCCGCTGCCTGACGGTCCCAGCAGAGCGAGGTGCTCCCCGTCTCTCATTATCAGCGAAACACCACTCAGCGCCTGGGTGCCATCGGCAAAGACGGCATGCAGATTGCTAATGGCGAGGCTGGCATCGCGAGGGGAATGGCGGTCATTCAGCGGGTACGTTATCGCCGGAACGTGTGTGCGCACGGCTTCGAGCCGTTGGGCGGCGTACCGCACCTTACCCAGGTTCTGCCAGGCTTGAGGTAGCAGGGCGATAGCCTCGAAGGCGGCGAGTACCGCCAGGCCCGTCAGTGCGATCAGAGTCGGGTCGAGCGATTGTCGGCTGGCCAGCCAGGCAGCCATGGCCAGCGCCGCCGTTAAGGTCAGGCCGAGTAGCGTCTGTGAAAGCCACTGCGATAACCCCCATAGCCTGGCCGCGTAACATTCTTCGGCGTCGCGCTGTTGCTGCGCTTCGGTAAGGGCGTCGGTTTCGCTTTCCCAGCGTCCGTACAGTAGAAGCTCCGGCAAGGCGGACAGGCGTCCGATCAGCTGTGTGCGTAAACGGCCATTGAGTTCCTGCCACCGCGCCGTATGGCGGTGGCCCAACCGCCAGGCAAGCCACGGGCCGACGATGCCGGAGAGTAGCAAGGCGGAAGTAACGAACAGACCGATGCCGAGAGAGAAGACGCCAACCACCACGCCGCAGCCGACGATGGCAAGCAGGGCGACCAGCGATGGCGCTATGACCCGCAGATACAAGCTGTCCAGAGCATCGACGTCGGCAGTGAGTCGGCTTAGTAACTCGCCGCTGCCGTAGCGCTGCAACGCCGTGGGCGATAGTGGCTCGATGGCTTCGTAAACGTGCCGGCGTAACTGCGACAGCAACCGCAACGTGCCTTCGTGGGAGGTGACGCGCTCGCCGTAGCGACCGGCGGTGCGGGTGAGCACGCACAAGCGGATGCCCGCCGAGGGCAAAAAATAGTTGAAGGCCGCAGCCGTGCCGGCCGACAGCCCGGCCAGCGCAGAAGCGCTCAGGAACCAGCCGGACAGGGCGATCATGCCGATGCTGGAGAGTAAAGTGACCAAGCTGAACAGCATGCCAAACCCCAACCACAGGGAAAATGGCCGCATCTGCTTCAGGTAGGGACCGAGTATGCCGGCATGAGATGTCGCACGATAACGCTCAGGCATGGCTGTTCTCCGCGTGACGCCATGCAGCGTCGAGCAGTCCGGGGTGGGCGGCATGCAGGCCCGCCAACGTATCGATGGCGCGAACCCGGCCATGATCGAGCACCAGGATACGATCGGCCAACGCCAGCAGATCGAGGCGATGGGTCAGCATCACCAGGGTGCGCTCCTGCTTGAGCCGGGCAAGGGTGCGCATGACGTGTGCCTCGCTAGCGCGATCCAGGCTGGCGACGGGCTCATCGAGCAGAAGCAGTGGCGCGCGACGCAGGAAGGTCCGGGCCAGGGCGATGCGTCGCGCCTCACCGCCGGATACCGGCTGGCCGCCATCGCCCAACGGCGTCGCCAGTCCCAACGGCAACGCGCCGACCCAGTCGGTCAGAGCGACTTCCCGTAGCGCTTGGCGGAGGGCAACATCGTCAGCGTCCGGATCGGCCAGGCGTAGGTTGTCAGCCAGCGTACCGGAAACGATTGCCGGACGCTGACCCAGCCAGCCAATGGCGGATTGCCAAGCCTCGGGGGCCAGCGTGTCGATATGCGTTCCGTCGTGTGTCTTCAGCATGCCTGACTCGGGCGGCAGAAAGCCCATCAACAGATTGAACAACGTGGACTTGCCTGCGCCGCTCGGGCCGACCACTCCGATGGTCTCGCCCGGTCGAATGGTCAGGCTAATGTCGTCGAGGGCGGGAGCCGACTGTTCCGCGTAACGGCAGGTGACGTTCTCCAGTGTGATGCCCAGGCGCTCGGGAACCGGCCAGCCGTGGCGGCGTTTCGTAACCGGGGGGCGCGCGGCGAGTAGAGGCATCAGGTCATCTGCGGCGGCCTCCGCTTCGGCCTTGGCGTGATAGTGCGCCCCCAAGTCTCGCAAGGGCTGGTAGAAGTCCGGGGCGAGGACCAGGATGAACATACCGGCGAACAGGTCCAGGTTGCCTCCCCAAGTGCCGAAATCGAAATGCCCCAGGTAAACGAAGCCGATGTAGATCGCCAATAACGCAATCGATAGCGAGCTGAAGAATTCGAGCAGCGTGGACGACAGGAACGCCAAGCGCAGCACACGCATGCTCCGCGCGCGAAAATTCTCCGCGACTTCATGCACCACCTCGGCCTGGGCGCGGCTGACCCCGAACAGCTTGAGGGTCGACAGGCCGCGCAGGGCATCGAGAAAATGCCGATTCATCCGCGACATTTCCTGAAATTGTGCCTGGTGCCGCTGCTTGGCGCCGATGCCGACCATGGCCATGTTGAGCGGAATGAACGGCGCGGTAACCAGCAGAATCAGGCCAGCTGCCCAGTTCAGAGGAAACACGGTGAGCAGGATCAGCAGGGGGGTGGCCAGGCACAGCACGCGCTGGGGTCGATAGTCCGCATAGTAGCCGTGCAATGCATCGACCTGATCCCAGACACGATTGCCGAGCGTCGCACTGTGTTGTCGACGGGCCCACAGCGGACCGAGTTCGCCGATGCGCTGGAGCAGTTCGCCCCGGAGGGTTTGGCGAATGCGTACGGCAGCGCGGGTGCCGGCTTCGGTTTTCAACCAAGCCAACGCGCCGCGACCACAAAAGGCCAGCGGCAGGACGAGCAGGGGAACCAGTAGGTCGGCAAACGTTGCCTGAGTCATTACCATGCGCTGCGCAATGCTGGCGATTGCCCAGGCCTGCACGAAGAGCAAGAGCGTGGAGGCGCTGCCGGCAATGACGGCAACATACGGCCAGTGCCCGCCATGCCGGGCCTGGGAAGCCAGCCAGCGCCGCGATGTCTGCGTATCCTGCGTCATTCTTCGCTCTCGCGTACCTTGCCTCGGAACACCCAGTAGCTGTAGGCGGTGTAACCGAGGATGATGGGTAGCAGGATGCCATAACCCACAAGCAGGAATTGTTGGCTGGAGCGGCTCGAGGCCGCATCCCACAAGGTGATGTCCGGTGGCAGCATCACCGGGTAGAGGCTGGCTACCAATCCGACCAGGCCGAGCACGAACATGGCGACGACCTGTGCGAAGAGGCGCTTTTCGTATCGCCGGGTGGCGCCGCGCACGGTAGCGATGGCCAAGGCCAGCATGATGGCCGCGATGAGCCCCAGCCAGAGCAGGTTGGGAGACATCGACCAGCGTGCGGCGATACGCTCGTTGACGCAAGGCGTCCAGACCACGACGGCAAGCATGGCAAGCATGAAGAGAATCGTCAGCGGTCGTATCAGGTGGTAGAAGCGGCGCTGAAGACGACCGTCGGTCTTGACGATCAGCCAGGCGGCCCCCAGCAATGCGTAGCCGAGCACCAAGGCGATGCCGGTACATAGCCCGAACCATGAGAACCCGCTCAGCGCATTCTCGGCGAAGTTGCCGTCATCGGTGTCCAGACCGGCAATCACGCTGCCCACGATCATGCCCTGAATGAAGGCGACAGCAATGGTCACCAGGCAAAAGCCGGTATCGAAGGTTTTGTGGGAGTCCGCCTCGGAGCGAAACTCGAACGTCATGCCGCGAAAGAACAGACACATCAGCATTAAAATCAGCGGTAGGTACATGGCGGGCAGCAACGAGGAATAGACCAACGGGAAAGCCCCATACAGGCCTGCGGCACTGAGTACCAGCCAGGTCTGGTTACCATCCCAGAAGGGCGAGGCGGACGTGAGCATGATGCCGCGTTGCTCATCGTCTCTGACGAAGGGGAACAGAATCCCGATACCCAGGCTATAGCCATCCAGAATCACGTAGAGAATCAGGGCGAAACCGATAAGCCCGAACCAGATGACCGGAAAGAGTTCACTATCCATGCGGGTTTCCTATCCTTGGCCTATCCATCCGTTAACACGCCGAAAAAGCTCATGACTTGCGCTTGGATCGTCGGCTGAAAGGCTGCTTGGGCGTACTGTCATGAGCGTCGTCATGCTGCTCCTCGTCAGGCAGCTTGCTTTCGGGCGTGTCGCGCACCAGCTTGAAGAAAAAGTAGGCACCGATGAAAAAGATCAGCGTGTAGATTCCCCATAGCCCTGCCAGGCTGGTGACCAGCGTGGATACGCTAAACGGCGAGACGCCATCGGCAGTGCGCAACAGGCCATAGATGATCCAGGGCTGACGCCCGGCTTCGGTCGTGACCCAGCCGGCCTCGATGGCGACAACCCCGGCTGGCGTCGCCAGCATCATCAGTACCAGGAACCAGCGCGAATCGTAGAGCCGCTTGCGCTTGCGCAGCCATAGCGAGAGTGCGACCACCCCGAGCATGGCGAAGCCCAGGTAGACCATCAGCCGAAAGGCGTAGAACACCAGCGGCACATAGGGGCGTTCATCCTCGGGCCATTGTTCCAGTCCCTGAATCTTGCCGGTCAGCGAGTGCGTCAGGTACAGGCTGCTCAGATGGGGAATTTCCACAGTGAAACGGTTCTTTTCCTGTTCCGGGTCCGGCCAGGCAAACACCACCATGGGCATTCCGTCACGCTCGGGCTCGATCTCCCAGTAGGCTTCCATGGCCGCCACCTTGGCAGGTTGATGTTCGAGCGTGTTCAGGCCATGCACGTCACCCGCGACGATCTGCAGCGGCACGACGAAGGTCAGCATCCAAAGCGCCATCGAGAGCATCTTGCGAGCCACCGCATCGCGATCGTTGCGATACAAGTGCCAGGCGGCGATGCCTGCCACCATAAAGGCCGTAGCGATCAGGGCCGCCAGCGACATGTGAACGAAGCGGAAAGGCTGGGAAGGGTTGAAAATGACGTGCCACCAGTTCTCGGGAATGAACCGGCCGTGTTCGATAGCGTAGCCTGCCGGGGTCTGCATCCAACTGTTCGAGGACAGGATCCAGAACGTCGAGATGTACGCACCAAGCGCCACCATGCAGGTGGCGAAGAAGTGCACCTTGCGACTGACCCGGCCCTCACCGAACATCATGATGCCGAAGAAACCGGCCTCCAGAAAGAACGCCGTGACCACCTCATAGGTCAGCAATACACCACTGATGCCGCCCGCTTTGGCTGAAAACACGCTCCAGTTGGTGCCGAACTCGAAGGCCATTATGACGCCGGATACTACACCGGCGGCATAATTCACGGCGAAGTGAGGTGTCCAATAGTGATAGATGCCCAAGTAAATCCGGTTTCCCGTCTTGAGCCACATCGCTTCGAGAAAGGCCAGGTAGGTGGCCAGGCCGATACTCAGCGCCAGGAAAATGATGTGGTACATCACGGTAGTAGCGAACTGAAGGCGGGCGAGGTCGACGGTATCTAACCCCAGCATGGCTGGACTCTCCTTGTCCGGATATCAGGCAGCGGCGACGAGACCTGCTGGCCCCTGGATCGCTACATTGGCCTGTCAATGTAGCAGGGCAAGCATGAAGCGTACCCCATGATCGTGATGACAGTCCTTCATGGGCCGTTCTAACCGAAACGGGGATTATGGGCGACGGCTTGTCCGATCCCGCGGAGCTGGCTACGGTTTCACGAGGATCGCATGGATGGTCAAGGAGGGAATGCGCCATGGAAGCTACGCGAAACGTAATCTTCCCGTTGTTGCTCGTCCTGTCGGCATGCCTGGCAGGCCCCGCCATGTCACAGACAGATGCGAATGACCTTGCCGGTGCCGAGCAAAACGGCAAGTACGCCGAGGCTTTTCAGCAGGTTGAGACGCAAGCCAGGCAGGGCGTGCCGCAAGCCCAGTATAGCCTGGGGCGGATGTACGCCTTCGGGCAAGGCGTCGAGCGAGACATGGTGACGGCGGTAACGTGGTACCGCAAGGCAGCCGAGCAGGGCTTGGCCGAGGCTCAGTATCATTTGGGCGAGGCGTATGGTGCCGGGGAGGGTGTGCCGCAGGATTATGTTCGCGCCTATCAATGGATGCAGAGGGCGGCTCAAAACGGCGAGAAAAAGGCCAAGGCTGCCATGCAGTCCTACGCGAACCTCATGACCGAGGCGCAGCTCGAACAGGCGCGTCAGGGGCACGCCGAGTAAGCAGGTGCAGCGACGTCCCGCATAAAGCAGTAGTTTTACCTTCCGTTACCTGTTCTTTCGAGGGGGGCTGCTACGCTTATCGATACCGTCATGGATGCCAATGTACGAGCAAGGAGTCCTCTTATGCCCCCGCTAGCCCAGCGACTCGATACGCCGGACACGTCGCACACCAAGGAATGGCTTCGCTACTATCAGCGGGTCCGTGCAGCCACCGAGGCAATCTGCGCCCCCTTGCACAAGGAAGATTATATGGTGCAGAGCATGCCGGACGTCAGCCCCCCAAAATGGCACATTGCCCATGTCAGCTGGTTTTTCGAAGCATTTATCCTCAAGCCGTACCATCCCTCCTACCAGACCCTCGACCCCGCATACGATCATCTCTTCAATTCCTATTATGTCACCCACGGTACGCCGTTTCCGCGTCCCGAGCGTGGCATGATCTCGCGGCCCACCGTGGACGATGTGTATCGCTACCGTGCGCATATCGACCGGGCCATGGCTGAACTGCTCAGCGACCCGCCTCAGGAACACCTCCAGGAGATTCTCCACCGTCTGGAACTGGGGTTGCCCCATGAACAGCAGCATCAGGAGCTGCTGTTCATGGATATCAAGCACATCCTGGCCCAGAATCCACTGTGTCCAGCCTATCGGGACGATCTGACGCCAGCGCCTGCGCATGAAGTCGGCGAGCTCGGCTGGCATGCCTATCCGGCCGGGGTACGGTACATCGGCCATGACGAGGCCGAGAAGGGCTTTGCCTATGACAATGAGATGGGGCGCCATCGTCAGTTCGTCGAGGCTTTCCAGCTCGCCGACCGGCCGGTGACCAATGGCGAGTTCCTCGAGTTCATGCAGGCGGGGGGCTACGACAAGCCCGATCATTGGCTGTCGGATGGCTGGGCCACGGTCAAGGCGGAGGGCTGGAAGTCGCCTCTCTACTGGGTCGAGCGGGAGGGTGTCTGGCATCACTATACCTTGGGTGGCCTGGTCCCGGTCGATATGAATGCGCCGGTATGCCATGTCAGCTTCTACGAAGCCGATGCCTATGCCCAGTGGGCCGGGGCGCGTCTACCTACCGAGGCCGAGTGGGAGACGGTGGCACGAGACGTGCCCGTGACGGGTAACTTCGTCGAACAGGACCACCTGCAGCCGGTCTCGGCCGTACCTGCCATGGAATTCCCAGGGCAGATGTTCGGTGATGTCTGGGAGTGGACCGGCAGTGCTTATCGACCTTATCCGGGGTTTCGCAAGTTGCCGGGAAGCTTGGGTGAGTACAACGGCAAGTTCATGTCCGGTCAGATGGTGTTGCGAGGCGGATGCTGCGCCACACCGGCCGACCATATTCGGGCGACTTATCGCAACTTCTTTCCTCCGCATGCGCGTTGGGCGTTCTCGGGATTCCGTCTGGCACGGGGGGCGTGACATGACGATGATGCCGAACGCGGCAGCGGCCGTGCGCTTCCATGACCACCAGCCACCCGCCACCTCGCTGTCGCTGCGGGACGAACTGCTACAAGGCTTGCGAGCGTCGCCCAAGACGTCTTCGCCCAAGTTCTTCTACGACTTGCGTGGCTCGGAGCTGTTCGACCTGATATGTGTGCAGCCCGAGTATTACCCGACGCGTACGGAAGAAGCCATTCTTCGCGATGCCGCTGGCGATATCGCCGACGTGGTGGGCAAGGACGCCACGTTGATCGAGCTGGGCAGCGGTGCCAGTCGCAAGGTGCGTCTGCTGCTCGAGGCGGTACGGCCGACCAGTTATCTGGGGATCGATATTTCCCGCGACTTTTTGCTGAACAGTACGCGTCGCCTCGCAGCCGACTATCCCTGGTTGGACGTGCATGCAGCTTGTGCCGATTTTTCCCAGCGTATGACGCTGCCGACAGGGATGGCATGCGAGCATCCCGTAGCCTTCTTTCCGGGCTCGAGCATCGGTAACTTCGCCCCGGAAGAAGCGGAGTCCTTCCTACGTGGTCTGCATTCTCTGCTGCCCTCCGGGAGTGGGCTGCTCATTGGCGTCGACCTGATCAAGGACGAGGCGATCCTCAACGCTGCCTACAATGATGCCGCCGGTGTGACCGCCGCATTCAACCTCAATCTGCTCGAGCGACTGCGTGACGAGTTCGAAGGCGACCTTGACCCGGCGACGTTTAGCCACCATGCGTTCTACGACACGGCGCACTCGCGCATCGAGATGCACTTGGTCAGTAACGTCGATCAGGATATTCGGGTGGCTGGCGAGATATTTCACTTCGAGCGGGGCGAGACCCTGCATACCGAAAATTCCTACAAATACAGTGCCGACGGCTTTCGGACGCTGGCTGCACGTGCGGGCTTCGAATCGCGGGCCCTATGGACCGACCCGGACCGGCTGTTCAGCATCCATTATTTACTAAGGGCCTGAACAAGACGGGATCTCAACGAAAGACGCCGGCGCAAGCCGGCGTTCTCGTATCGTCTGTCTGGCTGCAATCAGCGTACCAGTGACTCGGTTCCCGGGACGCCGGACAGGAAGGTGTTGAGACTGAAGCCGATGCCCAGACGCTGCACGTCCTGATCATGATCGATCAGGCTCTCTCCATACCCATCGTAGTATTGGACATGACCGCGAACCTTGCCGACCAGCGGGAAAGTGTAGTCGAGCTGGGCGCCATAGTGATGTTTGCCCGGGTTGCCCCGTACCAATAGCGAAAGCTCCTGATCGCCGAAGGCATGAACGACCGTGACATCGCCGTAGCCGATATAGTCTTCCAGGTCGGGGTTGTCGTCGTCTTCATCGCTTTCGGGAATGCGCCAGTGCGGCGCGATACTGACGGCCCAGTCGCCACGCTGGAACAGAAAATCGGCATAGAGCCGGTTCCAACTGCGCGATAACGGTTCGGACTGTCCGTTGGACTGGTGGGCATAGCCAATACGGTTCTGGGTATTGGTCCAGCCGAGGAAGGTGTAACGGTTATCGAAGCTGATGAAGGCCTCGGGTTCGTAGTTGGTCTCGCGAAACGGCGATGACGCTTCGGAATTGTAAGCCTGCCACCAACTGCGCTGGGTATAGGCGAAATACAGGTCACCGTTGTTACCCACCAGATTGTCGAGGACGTTGACCTTGAGACTGATCTGGAACTTGAGCTCTGCCTTGTCGGCATCGCCATCGTTGGTGATGCCGTCGAAATCCGCCTGGTTGGGGTTGGTGTTGTAGGTCCAGGGCAACAGGTAGTTGCGACGGTATACCGTTATCGCCAGTGGATTGCTTTCCGAGTCTCGTTCCAGTTCGCGCCGTGTATCGGCCTGCTCGACGGCTGCCTGCGCCGCCTCGTCACGGGCGGTCAGGCCGAGACTTTCATCCTGGGCCTGGGCCTGGACGGCGACCAGCGCCAATGAACAGAGACTTAAACGCATCACACGCAAGGGGGTGGGCAATGCCATATCAGCATCCTATAGAGGGCCGCAAACGTGTCTTTCTACCATGCCGCCCGGCTAAGTCAAATCGTCTCTGGGCGGAGATTGCCAACGCGGCGGGCCAGGCCCACAATGCGCGGCTAAGTTGCGCTGTGTAAACGGAACGGTACGAGGGTGGTGGCAGTGGCACGAACAGGGAAAGCCTGGTGGTCGATCACGTTGGTATGGCTGTGGATAACGATGGCTGCCATGCCGGCCCTGGCACAGGAATCGCTACCCGACAAGGACTCACTCAGTCAGCGCCTGGAGACGTTGACATCCATCGAGAAGCCCGACGCCAGCCAGAAAGAGGAAATCGATACGCTCCGCGCCACGCTCGAGACGATCGAGAAACTGGCCGGGATCGAAAAACAGCGTAGCGAACTGGAACAGCGTCTCGAGCAGGCACCCGAGGAGATGCAGCGCTTCGAGCGACAAGCGCGCCAGTACGCCGAAGGCGACGAAATTCCCAGTGCAGCGACGCTCGAGAACATCGGTCAGGACGAACTCGAAGAACGGGTGAGCGAAGCGCTCAATGAGTTGAAGTCGCTCCAGGATCGTCTCGCAGCGACCAACTCGCAACTGATCGAAGCGCAGACGTTACCCGAGCGGGCTCAGGCGGATATCACGCAAGCGTTGACGCGTATCGAGGAGCTGCGCGCCGCCTTGGATGATTATTCCGGTGCCGAGGATGCCCCGGCCTACTGGGAGTTGCTCAGCCAACTGCAACTGGCCGAGAGCCGGCTGGCTCTGAAGCGTCGTCAGTTGGCGACCAATACGCGCCTGTATGAACTAGCCAAACTGGAACGCGATGTTTTGACCGGTCGAATCGACAACGTTCAGGATCGGCTGACCCTGATGCAGGCGGTACTCGACCAGAAACGTCGCGAAAAGCTCGAGGATGCCGTCAACGACTCGACACGCCAGGACGCCATGGCTTCCGGCCATCCGGTGGTGGCGCGTGCGCAGTCCATCAACCGTGAGCTGAACTCCGAGTTGCTGCGTATCATCGACCGTAACAATGCCCTGGAACGCGAAGGCATCAAGGTGCGTACGCAACTGGACCGGGTGCGTCAGGTCCAGCGTACCCTCAACGAGCAGATCGAGGCGATACGTGGCAGCCTACTGCTTTCACGGATTCTTCGCGAGCAGCGCAGTGCGCTACCCAAGGTCGACGCAGTCAAGGGACTCCAGGAAGAGATTGCCGACCTCCGGCTCAAGCAGTTCGACCTGGGGCGTCAGCGTGAAGATCTGCGCGATCTCGATCAGTTGGCCACGTCTCGACTCGCCGAGGCCGATGTCGAGGCGACACCGGCCTTGCTCGACTCGCTGACTCGTCTATATCGCTCACGCCGGGACCAGGTGGACCAACTGGAGCAGGAGTACGGTGAGCTACTCACGACGGCCATCGATCTTCAGCTCAACCAGCAGCAATTGCTGGATATCAGCAAGAGCCTGCGCGCTACCATCGAGGAGCAGCTGTTCTGGGTCGCCAATCGGCGCCCACTGGACCTGGCGTGGTTACGCCAGCTGCCTTCTCTGACCATGACGCAACTTACCGAGGGCGAATGGCGCCGGATCGCCACCGGTCTGGGGCAGACGCCCCAGCCAGCCGCGCTGTGGTCGCTATTGCCGTTGCTGCTGGCCTCGGGGCTGCTGTTACGCCGCCGGCGCATCAAAGCGCATCTGCTCATCCTGCATGAGCAGATCGGCCGCCTCAAGCGCGATACCCAGATGCATACGCCACGTGCCATTCTGCTCAATGCGCTATTGGCAGCGCCCGGTCCGTTGGTTCTGACGGCGGCGGGCATGGCCTTGTCGATGGGATGGCAGGGCCTTGTGGCCATTTTCGGCGGGGCATTGCTGCAGCTGGCGCTGGCCTGGGGCGTGGTGGCGTTGGCCCGGCGCCTGCTGGTGCCCGATGGTGTGGCAATTCGGCATTTTCATTGGCCGACAGCCTACGCCATGCGGTTACGTCAACTGCTGTGGTGGTTGGGGATCGCTCTGATACCTGTCCTGACGATCGGCACCATTGCGCGAGGTGACGGCCCCTCCCTGGCGGAACGACCGCTTTCGCTATTGCTGTTGCTGGGCGGCCTGCTGTCGATGAGTGTGCTCATCGCCCGTCTGATCATGGCGCACATTCCGCATTTCGGAACCAATCCCTTCCGTTTGGCACTGGGTCTGGCCTTGTCGGCGGCAACGCTGACGTTGAGCGTATTGATCGTGGTGGGCTATGAATATACCGCCCTGCAACTGATCAATCGTTTCGTGATCAGCCTGTATATCTTCGGCGCGTGGATACTCATCGAGGCCGCGGTCGTACGTGGACTGGCAGTGGCTGCCCGGCGCCTGGCCTATCGGCGTGCCGTTGCACGGCGCCGTGCCCAGGTACAGGAAGGCGCGGAAGGCGGGCTGGAGGTCGTCGAGGAGCCGCCGCTGGATCTCGACCAGGTCAACCAGCAATCGTTGCGCCTTTCCAAGCTGATTCTGTTTTTGGGTTTCTCGCTGGTTCTGTACCTGGTCTGGGCGGACCTGCTGGCGGTGCTCTCGTATCTCGATAACGTCAAGGTATGGTCGATTACCCGGGGCGAGGGCGAGAGCCTGACCCAGGCACCGATCACCGTCGCCGATCTCATGACGGGCCTGGCTATCGTGGTGCTGACATTCGTGATGGCCCGCAACCTGCCGGGGCTACTCGAGGTCATGGTGCTGTCGAGGCTGTCGCTCAAGCAGGGGAGCGCCTATGCCATTTCTTCTTTGTTGTCGTACACCATCGTGGGAGTCGGCATCGTGGTATCGCTGGGCACGCTAGGGGTCTCGTGGGGCAAATTGCAGTGGCTCGTGGCGGCATTGGGTGTGGGGCTGGGCTTCGGTCTTCAGGAAATCTTTGCCAACTTCATTTCGGGCCTGATCATCCTGTTCGAGCGTCCGATACGCATCGGTGACACCATCACGCTTGGCAATTTGCACGGCACCGTCAGCCGCATCCGCATTCGCGCCACGACCGTGACCGACTTCGACCGCAAGGAAATCATCATTCCCAACAAGACCTTCGTCACCGATCAACTCATCAACTGGTCGCTGTCGGACAATATCACGCGGGTCGTGCTCAACTATGGCGTGTCCCATGGCTCCGACCTGGATGCCGTGCACCGGCTCTTGCGCGATGCCGCCGAAAGCAACCCGCGGGTGCTCAAGGACCCCGAACCGCAAGTCTTCTGCACCAGCTACGGGGCGACAGCCTTCAACTTCGAGCTACGTATCTTCGTCAACGACTTGCTCGATCGATTGTATGCCGCCGATGAGATCAACCGGCGACTCGATGCGCTGTTTCGCGAGCATGGCATTCGTATCGCCTTCAATCAGATGGACGTTTGGCTACACAACGCCGATGGTCAGGCAACGAAGGTGCTGTCGCAGGCCGGGAACAAGTCGATGGGCGGCGCTACCTAGCCGCCCGCTAACCGCCCGAACGTTTGCGCGCAAAGAGCAGAAATTCGTGGTTGCCGTCGCCGCCCAGGATCGGGCTGTCTTGCCAGGCCAGGACCTCGAAGCCACATTCGACACAGCGCGTGCGGATACGTCGCTCCACGTCGCGATAAAGGCTCGGGTCGCTGACGATCCCGCGTGGGTCCACCTTGCCGGGCCCCACCTCGAACTGGGGTTTGACCAACGATAGCAGCTCGGCGCCCGGGGCAAGCAGGCGGCCCAGTTCGGGCAGGATCAGGGTTTGGGAAATGAACGAGACGTCCATGACCGCCACCGAAACCGGGGTTGGCATGTGAGCGCCGATTGCCGCCTGCAGATGCGGATCGTCGGCCATGGCGCGTGCATTGAGCCCTTCCAGGCAGGTAACCCGCGGGTCCTGGCGCAGCTCGGCATCGAGTTGGCCATGCCCGACCTCGATGCCGATGACGTGGGCCGCACCATAGCGTAGCGCGCAATCGGTAAAGCCGCCGGTGGACTGCCCTACGTCGAGCACCAGCCGGTCATCCAGCCGCAACTGGAGGGTGTCGAGTAACGCTTCCAGCTTGAGCCCTGCCCGTGACACATAGCGCTCTTCGGCATCGTCGGCAACGATAAGCGGTGCGTCCTGGGGGAGTTTCTCTCCAGGCTTGGTCAGCCTGTGGCTCGGGGCATCGGCCAGACTCACCCGGCCATGGCGGATGAGTCGCTGGGCGCGGGTCCGCGACCGTACCAGGCCCCGGGCGACCAGCAGTTGGTCGAGTCGCATCATGGCATTGTCTCTTCTGGTGTCGATGAATCGGCGGGTGTCGTGGGGCGCCGAAACTCACGGTTCCAGCGGGCTAGCAGCGCTTCGCGCTTTAGCCTGTCGAGTGTCGCCAGCAACCCCGGGCCCAGGCGGATCGGACGTAACGCCTCGCCTAGCCGATTGCGCAAGGCGCTCGCACTGCCGGGCCCTTCCAGCGCCGGGTGAACGGCACCGAGCGGAGTCCGTTCGCTGATGACGCGTTGGCCCTGTTCGCTGAGCAGATAATCGAAAAAGCGCCGCGCCGCCTCGGGGTTGTCTGCCGAACGTGGCAAAAACGCCAGGCGTTGCATCACCAAGGCGTAATCGCTCGGTATGACGACTTCCAGCTCCGGGTGATCTTCTGCGAAGCCTTGGGCGTAGCTACCCAGCAGATTGTAGCCAATCAGGTAACGTCCCTCGGCCAGGCCATCGAGCATTTCCTGGGTCGTGCCCACCAGATCGGCTTCGACACCACCCAAGGCGGCGACCAGTTCCCAGTATCGGGGAGAGAGTCGCGCTTCTTCGACCGCATACGTGTAGCCAGCGCCGCTACGGGCCGGATCGTAGGTCACCACGCGCCCTCGCAGAGCCTCGCGTTCGCGTTCGAGTAGCGACAATAGTTCGGCATGGCTGCCGATGTCGCCATAGCGTTCGGCCAGCGCCTTGCGATAGACGATGACCACCGGCTCGAAGGTGATGCCGAACAGTTCCTGGCGCCAGCGGGCCCAGGCCGGCCAACGCTCGGCGTTAGCCAGGTCGAGGGAACGGGCGTAGCCATTGTTGGCCAACTGATACTGCCAGGGCATGGCCGATGACATGACGACATCGGCCTGTGGATTTTCATTGCCGGCGATGAAGGTCCGGTAGACTTCCAACGTGGTGAGATTACGGTAGGTGAGGGCTATGTCGGGGTTCCGTCGATGGAAGTCCTCGAGCACGGGGGCAATGAGTGGCGTATCCAGGGCTCCGGAAATATCCAGCTGAGAAACGTCCGTGGCGCCGGGCTGGGCAGGGTAGTGCAGCAGTTGGGCCGCCAGGACCGTTTGCTGCAGTGCAAAGACCAAGCCGAGTGCGACGCTCAGCGTGAGTAGACGTCTCAGTATCAGTATCATGAACGATCTCCCATGAAGCGCATCGCCACGCGCAGGCCGTGCCCGTTGCGGGCATCGTGCAGCGACAGGCGGGCATGATGGGCACGTGCAATGCTGTCGACGATGGCCAGGCCCAGGCCCGACCCTTCGCCGCTATCCTGGCCTCGAAAGAAAGGACGCAGCACCATCAAGCGCAGATCGGGAGCGATGCCCGGGCCATTGTCCTCCACTTCCAGCGTGGGAGGATCGGCCAGCACGCGGACGGTGATTTGGCTGGCCCCATAGCGGCGTGCATTGTCGATCAGGTTGACCAGACACTCTTCCAACTGCCAGCCGACGCCATCGACGCAGGTTGCCTCATCGGGCGTTTCCACGCCGAGGTCAATGCCGTCGCGGTGACAGGCGCCCAGCGCTCCCAGCGTAGCGGTGCGTGCCACTTGGTTCAGGTCCAGAGGGACGAGCTCGGGGCTTGCCTCGGGATTGTTGAGACGCGTCATCGATAGCAACTGTACTGCCAGGCGGGCCGTACTCGCACTGGTGGTCTGCATGGCCTGCAGGGCATCGCGCCAGAGGCGCGGATTTTCCTGGCGCAGGGCGAGTTCGGCGCGGGCCGAAAGCCCGGCCAGCGGCGTGCGCAGCTGGTGTGAGGCATCGCCGATGAAGCGTTCCTGGTTGGCGCGTACCCGGCGCATGCGGGCCAGGAGATCGTTCAGGGTCTCGCGCAACTCGGCGAGTTCGCGTGGCAGGTCCAGTTCCAGCGGCGCCAGGGTGCGCGGGTCGCGCTCGCGGATGGCACGCCGTAGCCGGGTCAGGGGCGACAAGGCGGAGCGAATGGTCAGCACGAGGATGCAGGCGGCCAATAGGACCATGATGGCAATGCGTACCAGGCTGCCCTGGAAGAGACTCCGGGTCAGGTGTTCACGGCCTTCGCGGGTATGCGCAACGCGAACCTCGAAGCGCTCCCGCTGGCTCCAGCCCTCGAGGCGGGTTTCGCGGACGCCGACGCGCAAGCGCTGGCCATTCCAGGTCACATCGTCGTAATACAGCGAGCGTTTCTCGCCGGCGTTCAAGCCGGGTAGGTCGGCATTGCCGGTAATGAAGTCACCCTGGGCGTTGTACAGTGCGTAGAAGACGCGCTCCTGAGCATCGGTCGCCAGCATTTCGAGCGCTGCAGGTGCCAGGTCGAGCCACAGTTTTTCGTCCTGCCATTTGACCTGTTCGGCGATCGCCAACGATGAGGCTTCCAACAGGCGATCGAACGCACGGTCGGCGGTATCGCGGGCGCCCAGGTAGGCTTGGACCAGCATCAATGCACCCAGGCCTAATAGCGGCAGGAACAACCAGGCCAGCAAGCGTCGATAGAGGCTGTCCTGGGCGTTCACACCGACTCCAGCAGATAACCCAGGCCGCGAATCGTGCGCAATTCGACGCCGCTGCCGCTCAGGCGACGGCGCAACCGGTGCACGTAGACCTCGATGGCATTGTCGCCCAGGGCTTCGCCGGCAAAGGCTTCCTCCGCGAGACGTGTCTTGTCGATGGGCTCGCCTGCGTGGCGCATCAAATAGCCGAGCAGGCGCTGTTCGCGGGGCGGGAGATTGAGCGTCTCACCCACCAAAGTGAAGCGTTGGGACAGGCTGTCGAAATCCAGATTGCCGACTTGCAGGGCCGTGCTGCGTGTATGCCGGCGTAGCAGGGCGCGCACGCGCGCTTCGAGCTCGTCCAGCGCGAACGGTTTGGCCAGATAATCGTCGGCGCCGAGGTCGAGGCCCTGCACCCGATCCTCGATGGCGCCGCGCGCCGTCAGGATCAATACCGGCGTTTCCTTGTCGTGCTGGCGTAACGCGGCAAGCACTTCCAGGCCGTTGCACCCAGGTAGATTGAGATCGAGCAGGACCAGGTCCTGGCCGTGATCGGGCGCGCTCAACAGCCGGCGTGCCTCGTCGCCCTCGGCGATCGCCGTAACGTGATGATTATCCAGACGCAGGACGTCGGACAGGGTTTCGGCAAGCAGCGTATCGTCTTCGACGAGTAGCAGTCGCATGGGGGACCTCGTTTAGCGCTCGGTCGGGCGCCGCTCCAGTTCGGCCTGGGCAGCATCCAAGTGCTTGTCGGCCAGGGCCGTCGTGAGCCGGCTACTCGGCCCCGAAAGAGCTAGCCAACGCAGTGACGTCTCTTCGGGGTAGGTGATCTGACGGCACACCATGATACCACCCGGGAAGTCCCGAGCAGGAGAGCCTGCATGTTCGATCCGCCAGCGTTCACCGGGACGCAACTCGTGGCGCAGCGAGCTGTCGGGCACCGAGGCCAGCCGGCATTCGGCATACTTGCCCGTGACTTCGATCAGAGCGGCGGTCTCCCCGCTGGCCAGCGTCAGCGACTCCAGCACCGGCTGGATCCAGACCTCGAGCTGACGACTGGGCAAGTGTCTGCGAGCCAGGCGCACCGGGGCGTGCCCCAGACGAAAACGGCCATCCTGGCCACGCTGCACATAGTCGAAGCGTTCCAGCGAACTCAGCAAACGCAGCAGGGTGCTCTTGTAGTAGCCCGTCGCATTGGCCAGTTCAGCTAGCGTAAAACGATCCTGCGGCGAATCGAAAACGTCGAGGACGGTGAGTGCACGCTCCACGGATTCCACGCGATCCTGCGCCATTTTTAGGGCCTCAGTAACGAAAAAGACGGGGCGGTAACGTCATTCAACTTTGGTCTAAGCGGACTTATTAGGCGTTGACGCCGGTAGGCAACATGCCTAGTTTCCACTCCAAGGAACGGAGTTCTGCCTTACAGAATTGTAAGGTTGCTGCCAGTTCCTGGCAAGCCAAGCGTTTTGCCATCGTTTCGTTGCAACACACTTCGCAAATCGGGGAACGACAATGTCAATGAAAACGCCACTCAAATTCCTGGCCGCAGCGACCTTGACGCTCGGCACCAGCATGGCCATGGCTTTCGAGCCGGAAGGCAAGGTCGAATGTATCGCTCCGTCCGATCCGGGTGGCGGCTGGGATTTCACCTGCCGTAGTGTGGGCAACGTGCTGGAAGAGCTCGATCTGGTTCCGGGCAGTGTCCAGACCATCAACATGGCCGGTGCCGGTGGCGGTGTCGCCTATGCTCACACCGTCAGCAAGCGTGCGGGGGCCGAGCAGCTGTTGATCGCGGCCTCCACCGCGACCACCACGCGTCTTGCTCAGGGCCAGTTCCAGGGTCTGGATGCCGACATGGTCAACTGGGTCGGTGCGCTGGGTGCCGACTACGGCATCATCGCCGTGTCCAAGGATTCCGAATACCAGGATCTGCCGTCGCTGATGAGCGCACTGGAGGAGGATCCGCGTAGCGTCAAGTTTGCCGGCGGCAGCGCCAAGGGTGGCTGGGACCATCTGAAAGTCCTGATCGCTGCCAAGTCCGCTGGTGTCGATAACCTGCCGCGCATTCCCTACCTGTCGTACAACAACGGCGGCGAGGCCATGACCCAGGTCGTCGGCGGCCACGTCGATGCCTTCACCGGCGATATCACCGAAGCCCAGGGCTTCATGGAATCCGGTGACCTGCGCGTGTTGGCGGTACTCGCCGACGAGCGTCTGCCCGGCGAGTTCAGCGATATCCCCACCGCCAAGGAGCAGGGCATCGATGCCGTAGGTCCCAACTGGCGCGGCTTCTACATGCCGGCGGATATCTCCGACGATGCCAAGCAGTACTGGATCAATGCCATGGATACCGTCTACCAGAGCGAAGAGTGGAAGAACGTTATGCAAAGCAACGGTCTGATGCCCTTCCATGTCAGCGGTGCCGAGTTCGAAGAGTTCGTCAAGACGCAGATCAATGATATCGAGTCGCTGTCCAAAGAAATCGGGTTGATCAAGTAATGACACTCAACGACCGCATCTTCGGCATACTGATGCTCGTCCTGGCCGTCGCGTACGGCTGGGGCGCCACTCAGTTCCCGGAACCGTTCGGTGGGGCCGAGTCGGTCGGCCCCGAAACCTTTCCCAAGGTAA
>NZ_JAKRFI010000004.1 GCF_022348165.1 Halomonas sp. McH1-25 | reverse complement strand
CGGCGTTCGATCTGTACTTCATGGTCGCCTTCGGGGTGTTCGGCTACCTGCTGCGCAAGCTGGAGATTCCCATGGTGCCGATCATCCTGGGTCTGCTGCTGGGGCCGGAGATGGAGAAGAACCTGCGTCACACGCTGGACATCGCCGACGGCGACTGGACGGCGCTGTGGGACAGCGGTCTGGCCATCGGGCTGTGGGTCGTGGCCATCGTCGGCCTGGTGCTGCCGGTCATCGTCGGGCCGATCCTGCGTCGTCGCATGCAGGCGGCGGCTGGGCACGGCAACCAGACGGATTGAGTCAGCTTTCAGTGTTATTGGCACACCTCGCCAAACTTGTGTCGGGGGCATTTTCGTGTCGTGCTTATAGGCCTGTCGCGAAAGGGTAGCTATTGCTCATGAGAGGAAGGACAACGGCATCACTGGTTAAAGCGCTGGGAATCGGCGCCATCGGTGGTGTGGCATTTCAGGTGCTGGGGTTACCTCTGCCCTGGATGTTAGGTCCTTTGTCAGCCAATCTCGTGGCCTCGGCGCGGGGCATCGATGTCGCAGTCCCCGAGCGCTTGCGTGAGGCCTTTCTCGGTGTGCTGGGACTGGTTCTGGGAAGCCAGGTGACACCGCAGTTGGCCCAGCGTCTGCTCGACTGGCCTGTCTCAGCCATGTTGCTGTTGCTCGGGGTCGCGGCCTCCACCGCCGCAGCGGCGGCCTGGTATCGTCGGTGCGGATTCGATGCCGTCAGCGCCTGGTTTGCCTCGGCCCCCGGTGCCATGACCGCCATGATCATGCTGGGCGACAGGGTTGGCGGCGATCCGCAGCGTATCGCCATTGCCCAGTCGTTGCGGGTGATTCTGGTGATCCTGCTATTGCCGGCGCTGTTCTGGACCTTCGAAGACAGTACGGCCTCGGCGGATGCCGCGCGGGGCGGCCAGGCCGAGCATCTCTGGTTACTGCTGACCCTGCCCGTCGTGATTCCCCTGGGGCGTTGGCTAAACCTGCCGACACCATCGCTGCTGGCCCCGTTGCTGCTGGTGGCCGTATTGGGATTTTTCGGCATCGCCAGCCTGCAATTGCCGGCCTGGGGGATGGACCTCATGCTCTGGATGCTGGGCAGTGCCATCGGGGCACGGTTCCAGGGGCTGACGGGCAAGCGTTTGGGGCGCTATGCCTTTCAAGCCGGAGTTGCGACAGCCCTGGCCCTGGCCGTGCTTGCGGTATTTGCCGAACTCATTCATCTAAGTGTTGGCGTGCCCCGTGACGTTGCACTGTTGGCGCTTGCGCCGGGAGGCATCGGTGAGATGGCGATTGTCGCCGTGGCACTGGGGCTGGACCCGATGTTCGTGGCGTTTCACCATTTGCTGCGCATGGTTGCATTGATGATCGCTGCCCCGCTTTGGGTGCGATGGTTAAACCGGAAAAAACGCATGAGTGATGAGCTATGAGTGTGCGGAACTAAACCCGCAGCTTGAGGCCGCTATGGCGTTGGTGCGCAAGGCGGCCAACAGCCCAGCGCTGGATATCTCCGGGGGGCGGGGCTTGGTGGATATTGCGGCGAGATACGCGCAGACGTTTCTGTTGCTGCAACGCTATGACGAGGGCCTGCTGAGCGAGCCACAGGCGCAGCCGGGTGGTCGATTGCCGTCGCTGGAAGAGGTCCGGGCTGCGCTGAAAAGCTTGAAGACAGAGCTGATAGGGCGGGGCGAGCCGGCCTATCCCAGCGTCAGTGTAATCCCTTATTTTACATGCGGAGCCGCATAGCAGGCGAAATAGGGGCAGCCCGAGGCTTGCTCGTATGTATGATATGCGACGCAGAAGTAGCTAGCGCCTCGGCACCGTAACGAGCATATGCCTGCCTCGGGCTGGAGAAAATAGCAGCCCTTATTCGGTATCGGGAATTATCAATTCGACCTTTTCCTTGACGGTCTCCTGAAGCACTATCAATTGTTGAGCATCTGGGTCCATAAAATAAAGGCTAATATGACCTCCCGCCCCTCGATTACTGACAGGGCGATATTGATTCAAGAAATCATTAACGCGCGAGTCTTCAAAATGGGAGAGGTAAATCTCCATCCAAGTGAAATACTGGCTATCATCGAGGAAGCCAAGATATTGCTCCTGGGTAGCATAACCTTCCAATTCAGCTGGGTCTTCAACTACGGTAAGGAAAAAGTCGACGGCGTCGCTGATGTTTCTTCCATCAATTTCCTTGTCGAAAACATCGTAACCTTGGCGAGAAATAACTTGCATGTTTGTCACTAGATAAAGCAAGGCATAGTTTTGATAATGAACTGCCCTGCGTCCGCGCTGTATTTCCAAGGGAAGCGCCCCGTCCTTCGTGAGATCCGAGAGGGCAGAATAGACAGCGCTGACTCCGTAGCGGAAAAGTTCATTGTCTTCAGTAAGAATACCGACTATCGAGGAGTAAAGGGCGCGACGATAAAAATGGTTGTTGCAACAGCTACCGTTATCTCCACCGATAATTGAAGAATGATTGTGAGCCAGCAGATTGAGCCATTTGTCAATTGTTGTTTTTTCTTGCTCCATCCCTTCAATGCGAGGGCGGACTACGGAATAAGCCATGGCGGCCGCAAAAATCATGGATTCCGTCGAATACCAGGCTTGTCCATCACCTTGTTTATCCTGCCCTGAGTAATAGAAGTCTACCAATGCCTCGGATTCGGCCCATTTGTTTAAAAACTGTATGAGACATCTACCGTAATAAGCGTCACCCATGGTCGCAACATAGTTTCCCGCTAAGCTGCTTACTATATCTTCGAATTGAAAAAGGGGTTCGGTGGCTCGCTCCCAAGCATCAGGTTTTGGATAAAATCCTGGAATGCGTATTTCTTTATCCAATGGTGGTATGGAAAGAAGATAACGGCAGCTTTGCCCTAGCTGTAATTTGTCCTTCAAGCCAATTAATATCGAATTATGCGTGTTTTGTAATTCGTTTATGCGCTTGTCGACATTAAAGTATGAAGCATCAGGGTCGGTTACTTCGTAACTTCTTAGATCCAGTTTTTGACGTTCCTGGTAAGTGAGAGCTTGTGCCTCATTATGTGTTAAACCACTAAATAAAGGTACGGCAAAAGCTAGGGAAAGCACGCGTGCTAGTGTCGTTAGGTTAAGTTTCTTTATCTGCATGGTTTGATCATTCCTTTGATCAGATTGGTCCAGCATATTTGCTGTATTGGGGTTACGCAGAGTAACATATTTCAGCATTTTGCAAAACATACCTTGATAGCGTGCTTATTTTTAGCTTTTGGAATTTCATTGGAAATCCATGCGTCTGACCATGCATGGCGTGAGCGTGGTGCCCGTTTCAACGACCTGCTGCAAGTCCTGGACAACACCGCTGGCGTCGATTGGAATGACGCTGATCACATGCTCATGTAGGCCGCTGCAAACAGGTAAGCGTCGTTCTGGTCGGTATACCCGATCGCCTACATGCCGGGGTATACCTGTTATTGCTGACGGCGGTGATGGTGGTGATGGTCGTCATGCACTGAGTCGAATCGGGGCTTCACGAAGGCTGCATGTTCTCAGACTCTGGGCTATGGCAGCGTGCCGTGGCGAACTCCAGCATATCTTGGGCATACAGCCCCAGTGGCCCGATGGTGTTCATTATCGACGGTTCGATGTCGTAGGCGATCTTGCCGGATTCGTCGGATGAGGCATATATGCGCGTATTGCTCGAGCGGGCGTGTTATCGTCGGTTAAGAGTGGCACTACTCGAACAAAATTGATATGAGCGAACAGCTGCAAATTCTCATCTACGAAGATGCTAACAAGGCCGTCGACGTTCGCCTGGACGGCGGCCGCGAGACGGTATGGCTGACACAGCGGCAGATGGCCGAGGTGTTCGATACATCGACGGACAACGTTAGTCTCCACCTCAAGAATATCTACGCCGACGAAGAGTTGGACGAAATCGCAACTACCGAGGAATCCTCGGTAGTTCGCCAAGAGGGCCGACGTCAGGTACGGCGGCGAGTTCGCCTATACAACCTCGACGCCATCATTTCCGTGGGTTACCGCGTCAATTCTCGGCGCGCGGTTCGCTTTCGCCAATGGGCTACGCGCGTCCTGCGCGATCACCTGACCCAGGGCTGGACCCTGCATCAGCAGCGCTTCGAAGCCAATGCGCGGGAGTTGGAAGCGGCGATGACGTTGATGCGCAAGGTGGCCCACAGCCCAGCGCTGGATATCTCCGGGGGGCGGGGCTTGGTGGATATTGCGGCAGGGTACGCGCAGACGTTTCTGTTGCTGCAGCGATATGACGAGGGCCTGCTGAGCGAGCCACAGGCGCAGCCGGGTGGTCGATTGCCGTCGCTGGAAGAGGCCCGGGCTGCGCTGGAAAGCTTGAAAGCGGAGCTGATAGGGCGGGGCGAGGCGACCGAGTTGTTCGCCCGTGATCGCCACGATGGTTTGGCGGCGTTGCTGGGAAACCTGGATCAATCGGTGTTCGGTGAGCCGGCATATCCCAGCGTTGAGTCCAAGGCTGCGCACCTGCTCTATTTTGTCATCAAGAACCATCCTTTCGCTGACGGGAACAAACGTAGCGCGGCGTTTTTGTTCGTCGACTTCCTGCATCGTAATGGGCGCTTGCTGAACACAGCGGGTGAGCCGGTGATCAACGATATCGGCCTGGCAGCACTCACACTGCTAGTGGCGGAATCCGATCCGTCTAACAAAGAAACGATGATTCGGCTGATCATGAATATGCTCGTTGCTGACTCAGCGTCCGCTTAAATCACCGAAGCATAATAACCAACTGCTTGAACGCACTCAGCGTATGCCTTGGCCTATCAGAACTCCCAAGATAGTGATCGCAATTCCGGTCAGTTGTGCCGCTTGCGGCTCGATGCCCATGGTCATCTGGATCAGCAGAGCGAAGATGGGCACGAAGTTGAAGAATATCGAGGTCTTCCCAGGGCCACGGACCGCAATGCCGACACTCCAGCCGCCAGGGTGAACGAGCCACACTTTTGGGTGGTTCTGGTGCCCCCCATAGTGGGCTTTGCCCACTACACGGCGGCGCGGATGATTGGCTCTCGGATTGATTCCCGGGAGACCGAAATCATGAACATGAGGCATAGCGCTACGGCCGCTGTCGTTATGTACACGGACGCACTGGATGGCGTTCCTACGGGGCAGTGCCTCGCCGGTACATCAGCGGAAACCGTCGAGACCGTGCTTCGGTTGATTGGCGATGCCCAAAGCGTCTTGCGTAACGATAGCGAAACCGCGATCGTGCGGTTGGCCCAGGCGATCGATCTACTGGGTCAAGCTGGCCGAACCGGTTCGGCGAGCACCCGCTTCAGTGGGGGGCTGGCGGGATGGCAAATCAAGCGTTTGGATAGCTTCATCGATCTGCATATCGAGTCCACCATCCGTACGACGCAGTTGGCGACGGTCCTCGGGCTGAGCGTCAGCTACTTTTCCCATGCGTTCAAGCAGGCCATGGGCGTTGCCCCCCAGGTCCACGTTGCGCACAGGCGTATCGAGCTGGCTCGTCAGGCGATGCTGAGGAGCCGGCTGCCGTTGGCCGAAATCGCGCTCAATCATGGGTTTTGCGACCAGTCCCACTTCAGCCGCACGTTCCGTCGTGAAACGGGGCTCACCCCGCAGAAGTGGCGGCGGTTGTACGGCCAACCGGAGAGCACCGAAGGGCATAGCGTCGTGAGTTGATTCGACGGTAACGCATTATTGCTAGCAACGGGCGCCCGCGCGGCGCCCGTTGCCCTATTGCTCAAGGCGGTTGGCTAGGACCGGCTAGCCCCTTCAGTCCATCTCGGGTAGCTCGTTGGGGCGTAGGTCGAATACCAGCACTTCGGCCTGCTCGCCGTTGGCGATCAGCAAGTCTTCGGCGTATCGCAGCCTCATGCCATCGCCTTCGCTCAGCCGATTCCCGTTGACGGTCAGCGAGCCGCTCGCGACGTGGACGTAGACGTGCCGCTCGCCAACGAGAGACAGCTGTTCTCGCTCGCTTCCGTCGAACAGGCCAGCGTAGACCCGCACGTCCTGATTGATGTTCAGCGAGCCGCCTTCGCCATCGGCCGAGAGGATGAGTCGCAGCTTGCCGCGCTTCTCTTCCTCGCTGTAATGCTGCTGTTGGTAGCGCGGTGTGGTGCCCTTGGTGGCAGGAACTATCCAGATCTGCAGGAAGTGCACCGGCTGCGTCTTGCTGGCATTGAATTCGCTATGCGCGACACCGGTACCGGCGCTCATCAGTTGGACGTCACCGGGACGAATCACCGACCCCGTCCCGAGCGTGTCCCCATGCGCCAGTGCGCCTTCGAGGACATAAGAGAAGATTTCCATGTCGCGGTGTGGGTGCTTGGCGAAACCGCCACCGGCTGCCACTCGGTCGTCGTTGATCACCAGCAGATCGGAAAACCCCACCTGATGGGGATCATAGTAAGAGGCGAAGGAGAAACTATGGCTGGACTTCAGCCAGCCATGATCCGCCTGGCCTCGGTCGAATGCCTTGCGAATCTCGGTCGTGTCGATCATTTCGCTATCTCCATGGAGCGACTGACCCTGGGGCAGGGCAGCCAAGCGTGCCGATAGGGGGCTTCATCACGCTTACCATGCCCGAAGGCGGCGACCTCGGCTTGGATCGGCGTGCGGTAATTGTCTGGTTGTGCGGTTCAAAGCTCGATGAAGCCGCGCTGGATGCCGATCGCCACCGCGTGAGTGCGATTGGTTGCGGCGAGCTTCTCCATGATGCTGCGTAGATGCCCCTTGATGGTGTCTTCGGTGATCCGCAGCTGAGAAGCGATCTGCTTGTTCGACTTGCCCTGCGCGACGCACTGCAATACCTGAATCTCGCGGGCGCTCAGGCCATCCTTGTCGAGATGGCTGGCGAGCTCGGCGGCTATTTCCGGTGGGAAATGGCGCTTGCCGGCGGCCAGCAGTCGTATGGTGTCGACGAGTTCCTTGCGCAGCGTGCTCTTGAGCAGGTACGCCATGGCGCCCGCCTTGATGGCATGCAGCGCCCGCACGTCGCCGCGGTAGGTGGTGAGTATGGCGATACGCGCCTCGGGAAATTCTGCGCGTATCGCGGTAATCGCCGCGATGCCGTTGATGTCCGGCATCTGCAGGTCCATCAGGGTGACGTCCGGGCGCAGCGTTCGAAACGTTTCCAGCGCTTCGCGGCCATCGCTTGCCTCGGCCACTAGGATCATGTCGGTTTGTCCGTCGATGACCGCGGCAATACCTTCGCGTAGCAAGGGGTGATCATCGACCACCATGACGCGGATGGGGGGCTTCGCTGACGACACGTTTAGCTCCTTTGATTGCGCAGACGCTGCCACCAACGCTGAAAGCGGGAGGGCAGGCGTCGGTAGGCCGACGAGGCCGGTATGCTGAGGCGAATCTCGGTACCCTTGGGACTGGTGCGCTTGATCGTCAGCTTCGCACCGACATTGCGTGCGCGTTCGTGCATGCCGCGCAGGCCCCAATGCGCCGGGCGTCCGAGTGGTGTGAGATAGGCCGCATCGACGCCGACTCCATCGTCGCTGACCCGCACCTCGAACTCTCGCAAGCCATAGGCGACATGTAAGTGTATGCATGTGCCACTGGAGTGCTTGAAGGCGTTGACGATGGCCTCGTGACCGATGCGGTAGGCTTCCTCCCGGACGAGAGGGTGTAGTGGCCGGCGACTCCCTCGGGCGAATGCCCTGAACTCGGCCGCGCCCTCCAGCGCGCACTCGCGGCCTACCCTGGCCAGGGCCGCGAGCAGGCTCGTGGATGAAGCCTCGGCGCTGCGAAGGTCCAGCACCCGGTCGCGCCCCTCGCTGAGCACCTGGTCGGCACGGTCGAGGGTCTGATCCATCTTGACCCGCGCCGGTGCATCTTCGGGAATCGTTTGCGCGACGGCCTGGAAACGCAGCATCAGCCCCTGAACGCCTTGCAGCAGGGTATCGTGCAGCTCTCGGGCTATGCGCTCGCGCTCGGCGTGCCGCTCCTCCAGGCGCGCGCGCAGTTGCTCGGCCGAGCGCCGCATGCTGGCGCGGTAGAGCCGCCACAGCAGGACGGCCAGTAGCAGGCCGGCAGCGAGGAGGAAAGGCGGCTTCAGGTAGAACACCTGCGGTACGCTGAAATTCAGCGTCGCCTCGTCCTGGCTGGCGATGCCGTCCTGGTTGAGAGCGACGACGCGGAAGCGATAATCGCCCGGAGCAAGCCCGGTATAGATGGCCTGACGCTGGGGCCCGGCGTGGTGCCAGCCACGATCGAAGCCGTCCAGGCGGTAGCGGAAGTGCATCGCCTCCGGCGCCGACAGGCTGAGTGCGGTATAACCGATCTCGATTCGTTGCATCGTGGCCGGCACTGTCGGTGACGTTGCCGAGACCTCGCCACCGTCGACACTCACGGACTCGATGGCCACTTTCGGCGTGGCGACGCGCTGAGCGTGGCGGGTGGGATCGATCTGGACGACGCCGTTGGCGGTAGCGAACCAGAGGCGTCCGTCGCGACCGCGGACCGCGGTCGGCAGTGGAAGTACCTGATGCGGATCGTTGGCCAGGCCGCCCATCACATCGTAGCTTCGGTAGCGAATATCATGGTCGGGATTCGCCATGGCCTGCGCCAGTTCGGCGGCCGGCAACTGATAGATACCCGATTTCGCATGCACCCATAGATCCTCTCCTGCAAGGGCGGGATGCACTTGCGAAGGCACGGTAATGATCGCGTAGATATTGTCGAATAGCCCATTGTTGGGTAGCCGCAAGCCGTGGAAGCGTCGTCCGTCGAAATACGCCATGCCGCGTTGGCCGCCGACCCAGGCGTGCTTGCCGTTGGGGGCAATGGCGGTGACATGGCCGATGTCCAGGCCATCGGCGCTGCCCCACTGGCTTGTGTCGCTACCCTGCCGGGTTACGATCAGGTTGTCGCGATAGCCGAACCAGAGCCTGCCCCGGCCATCGGCCGAGGCGCTTACGGGCATTGTCTGGCTGGGCCGGGAGGTGGGCGCCGGCATGGGCTGCCAGTGTCCGTCGCGCCAGGCGAACAGGCCCAGCCGGTTGATCGAAACCCATAGCGTGCCACTCGCGTCCAGTGACATGGCGCGCACCGAGGAATCCAGCGCCGCAGCGGTTGGCAGTGGCGTGAGCGGCTCCAGGCGGTCGCCGCGCGATCGCCAAATCCCGTTGGGCCCGCCCATCCAGATGCGTCCCTGGCCGTCCGTTAGCGCCGCGGTGACCGGCGGCGGCATGTTCAGCGTGTCCAGGCGGCCCTCCCTCAAGCGCATCGCGGGCAGGTTGCCGCTACCGACCCAGAGGCTGCCATCGGCACCAGCGGCCAGCGCGGGGTTGATCGCATTGTGAGGCAGCGGGGCGGTGGTCACGGCGCGTGGACGAAAGCGATCGAGCCCCGAGCTGGTTCCCACCCAGATGTTGCCTTCGCTGTCTTCCAGCAGCGGCCAGATGTAATCCGAGCTCAGGCCGTCCCGGCTGGTATATTCTTCCACCGCCGCACCGTCCGCGCCTGGCCATGCGGAGGGCTGGGCCATATAGCGGATGCCATTGCCGACGGTGCCGACCCACAACGCGCCGGTGCTGTCGAACAGCAGGCCGTTGCTGCCGCCGGCCGGATTGGGCAGCCGCGAGATTCCGCGAGTGGCGGGGTCGAACCTCTGCAGCGTGCCGTCATAGCGGTCGGTCACCCAGATGGCGCCATCCGGCGCCTGGGTCACCTGGCTCGCCCAGTCCACCGCCAGTCCCGAATCGACGAAGGCAGGCGCGCCGTTGGGCAGGTAAAACAGGCGCTCTTCATTGGCGGCCCACAGCCCCCCGTTGCGGTCGACGAATACCGAGCGTGCATGGCGACCCGGAAAATGCAGCTGTGCGGAAACGCGCTGCCACTGCTTGCCATCGAAACGCGCCAGGCCGTCATTGGCGGCGGCCCAGATGTTGCCCTGCCGGTCTTCGGCGAGTTCGTAGACGACCCCGCCGGGCAGGCCTGCCTGGGGTGGGTAGCGGGTCATCTCATCCGCCGAGATGCGACGCACGCCACCCGCGCGTAGCCCGACCCACAATTCGTCGTCGGTTGCCAGCAATGCCGAGACGGTGCCCAGTGCCTGGCCGTCGGGAGGTTGATAGCGGGCGAAGCGCATGCCGTCGAAACGAAGCAGCGAGTCATTGCTACCAAGCCATAGATAGCCGTCGCGCGTCTGTGCCAGGGCGCCTACTTGGCTCGGACCGTCGTCGGCGGCGGTCCAGCGGCTGTGTTCCAGCTGACTGATGACACGGGCCGAGCCCGGAGACGACCAACTCAGAGCGACGAAAATCAGCCATAGCAGGACAGCGGTCTTGACGATGGCCGCGGAAGCGACAGGCGTAGCACACTTGCCGAAGTCCCCAGGCAAGACGGCTCTATTGGTTGGAACCTTCATGTATCAGCGCCCGGTAAGCTTATTAGAATCGTCCTGACTGGGCCTGTGACCATTCGATCGAGTAGTCCGCTACTTCTTCCCAGTTCGGCTCGGCGATCAGCCAATGGCTGCGACCGGCGAAACATTTGTATGAAGTGGGCGCAATCGAGCGGTGATGATGATGATAGATGGATACCACGAGGCTGGCTCGGATGACACGGTCATTTTTTCCAGCGATCAACAGCAGGGGAGCACGTTGGTCATTGGCGAAGTCGACGCCGCTGTCGATACCCAGCACGGCTTGGTAGAGAATGCGCCGCGGGATCGCCACGCAGTACCGCCGGTATGCCGCATATTGTTCCTGAGGCGACAGGTATTGCGCGACCCTGGCAGCGAAGTGCGCGAAGGTCATCTCCACCTGCAACTCGTGCAAGCCGCCCTTGAGCAGTAGCGGTAAAAGGGCGAAGGCCAGGATGTCCCGCCGGACGCCGCGCGGCGGGACGGGAGCAATGGCGATCCCGGCCGAGCCCAGGCCGCGGTCGAGCAGCATCTGGACGACCAGGCCGCCGAACCCGTGACCGACGAGCAAAGGCGCAGCGGGCAGGCCCTCGGCTATCGATGCGTAGTGATCGATCAGTTGGGCGATGCCCAGGATGGCCGGCCGTGTCGCTGGTGGCATCCCTTCGGCTGGAGGGCGCGGCGCGTGCCAGGGCGGCACGATACAGGTGTATCCGCAGGCTGCGAAGCGGCTCTTGAAATGCTCCCAGATAGCCGTTGTCAGCCAGGCATCGTGAATGAACAGCACTGGCCTGTTCATGGTCGATACTTGGCGTGCGATTCGTGGCGTAACCGCAAATAGCATATCGGGCCGGGTGGTATCGCATGTCCGTTTCCACTACCCGGCGCCGAACACTGGGTCGTACTCATAACGTCATGCTTAGAATGCGAAGCAGGAACAGCCGAACGCACCCCAGAAGCCCTGGAAATCACTGACGGGCACCGACGAGGTTCGTACGCTGTCGTGGTTGTGCGCATGAATCGCGCAAGGCCCCGAGCAGTGATGCACTTGCGCAAGCAGTGGCGACTCGTGTCTCCAGTGCCCCGGTACCCTGGCCACCGGGGACCAGTCCGGAGTGACGGGCAGCGCTGGCGGCGCCAGTGCGTCGAATTCATCGGCACCATGGACGACCTTGCCACCGACGACAGTCAGCACCGATTCGATCCACTTGATTGCCTCCTCGTCGACGCTGAAGAAGTCGGCGGAGAGTGCTGCGAGATCAGCCAGCTGGCCGACCTTGATCTGCCCCTTCTGGCCCTGCTCGGATGAAAACCAGGCGCTGCCCTGGGTGAATAGTTGCAGCGCGACGTCCCGGTCCAGACCGTTGGAGTAGAGCTCCAGGCCGCCAACGGTGCGCCCGCTGACCAGCCAGTACAACGATGTCCAGGGGTTGTAGCTGGAGACCCGGGTGGCATCGGTGCCCGCACCGACGGGGATGCCTTCGGCCAGCATTCGCTTGATCGGCGGGGTCTGCTGCGCCGCTTGGCTGCCGTAGCGATCGACGAAATATTCACCTTGGAAGGCCATGCGGTCCTGGATGGCGATGCCACCGCCGAGGGCGCGCACCCGCTCGATATTCCTCGGCGTGATGGTTTCGGCGTGGTCGAAGAACCAGGGCAGGCCGTCGAAGGGAATGTCGCGATCGACCCTCTCGAACACGTCGAGCATGCGCGAGATCGATTCGTCATAGGTCGCATGCAGGCGGAAGGGCCAGCGCTGCTCGACCAGGTGGCGAACCACCGGTTCCAGTTCCTGCTCCATACTGGCTGCGAGGTCCGGCCGCGGCTCGAGGAAATCCTCGAAGTCGGCCGCCGAGAACACCAGCATCTCGCCTGCGCCGTTGTGGCGGAAGAAGTCGCTGCCGTCACCGGGCTTGACCATGCCGCTCCAGGCCTTGAAGTCGGCCAGCTCTTCCTTGGGTCGCTGGGTGAACAGGTTGTAGGCGATGCGCACGGTCAGCTGGTCCTGCTTCGCCAGCTCGCTGACCACTGCGTAGTCGTCCGGGTAGTTCTGGAAGCCGCCACCCGCATCGATAGCGCTGGTGACACCCAGGCGATTCAACTCGCGCATGAACTGGCGCGTTGAGTTGACCTGATATTCCAATGGCAATTTCGGTCCCTTGGCCAGGGTCGCGTAGAGAATCATCGCGTTGGGCTTGGCGACCAGCATGCCGGTGGGCTCGCCGCTGGCATCGCGCTGGATTTCGCCGCCGGGCGGGTTCGGCGTGTCGCGGGTATAGCCCACCACTTTCAATGCCGCGCGGTTGAGCAGGGCACGGTCGTACAGGTGCAGGATGAACACGGGGGTGTCGGGGGCGGCCCTGTTCAGCTCGTCCAGGGTAGGCATGCGACGCTCGGCGAACTGGAACTCGTTCCAGCCACCTACCACGCGTACCCATTGCGGCGCAGGTGTGCGATCGGCCTGTTCCTTGAGCATGCGCAACGCATCGGCCAGCGAGGGAACGCCTTCCCAACGCAGTTCCAGATTGTAATTGAGCCCGCCGCGAATCAGGTGAAGGTGCGAGTCGTTGAGCCCGGGGATCACGGTGCGCCGTTTCAGATCGATGACCTGGGTCGCGTTGCCGCGGGTCGCCAGGGCCTGTGCATCATCGCCGACGGCGATGGTTCTGCCGTCCTTGATGGCGACGGCGCTGGCTCGCGGGTTCTCTCGGTCCACGGTGTGCACGCGGCCATTGAACAGGATCATGTCGGCGTTCATGTTGCCTCCTCGGACTGTGGTCCGTTTAGCCAGCTAGCGAAAAGGCGCGTTGCCAGGGGCATGAACACATACACCACCAGCAAGACGATGGTCAGGGTGATCAGCACACCCCGCGACAGGTAGCCGCCCAGCACGGGTTGCCAGCCGAACAGCGGTTGCCATAGCAGCGGCACCAGCAGGCTCAGCGGCAGAATCACCAGAAAGGTGACGCATGCCTGCTTCCAGCGTGGCGGGCGGCTTTCGCCGTCGTTGGGCACGAACCAGAATTCCTTGTCCGTGCTGACCTCGGTCTGGTCGCCGTCGGCCAGCAGGTGTTCGACCTCGGCGACCAGCTCTTGCCGCTCGGCCGAGTCGAGCCATGCCTGCATATGCCGGACGTGACTGAATCGCAATACGCTGGTGAACAGCGGCAGGCCTTGGCTCTTGCTGCGTATCACGTTGACGCCGAGATGGCCGCTCATCTGGCTGGCGGTCTTGACGATGCGACGCAGCCACGTTTCGTACTGCTGGTTCATCCCGGCCTTGACTCGGTGTCGAACCACCAGTGTGACGATCTCGGAAGCTTGTTGGGTCATGGTCTGGTGCTCCAACCTGGATGGTGGGCCGGAACGGCGTTGCGTCGTCCCGGCCAGGCGGTCAGATGGAGGCAGCGACCGGTGCCAGCGTCGGGCCATGGCCGACGCGTTCTTCGGCCTTGTGAACCATCGTGTAGGCGTAATCGATACCCATCCCGTAGGCGCCGGAGTGCTCCTTGGCCACGGCCATGACTTCGTCGTAGGTGTCGCGGTTCTTCCAGTCGCGCTGCCACTCCAGGAGCACCTGCTGCCAGGTCACGGGAACGACGCCTGCCTGGATCATGCGCTGCATCGAGTAGTCATGTGCGGCCTGGCTGGTGCCGCCCGAGGCATCGGCGACCATGTAGATCTCGTAGCCAGCGTCGTGCATGGCCGACAGCGCGAAAGTCGTGTTGCAGACTTCAGTCCACAGCCCGGAAACCACCACCTTGTTTCGTCCGTTCTGCTTTAGTGCGTCACGAACCTTCTGGTCGTCCCAGGAGTTCATCGAGGTACGCTCGAGTATCGGCGCATCCGGAAAAACGCCGAGCAGCTCCGGGTAGGTATGACCCGAGAAGCTTTCGGTTTCGACGGTGGTAATGATGGTGGGGATCGAGAATACCCGGGCGGCTTTGGCCAGACCCACGACATTGTTTTTCAGTACCTGGCGATCGATGCTTTGCACACCAAAGGCCATCTGAGGTTGCTGGTCTATGAAGATGAGCTGACAGTTGCTGGGTGTCAGTACTTCGAGTTTTGGATTAGTCATTTGTGCCACCTGTCATGTTCAGAGTATCGATTCGATAAGGCCGGAAGATGCCTGGACGGTCATTAGCTACAACACGCATCGCCGCGGACTGAGCTTGTGGATTGTCCGTGAGAGGCGTTAAGAGTTTCGCCGAATCGCTTCGAAACTCATTGAAAAACTGTGTGGTTCTGGAACGGTCGTGCTGCGGATGTCGAATTGAAGGTTGCTTTGCACTAGCAGGAAAGGCGCCTTGCGAAACAAGGCGCCTGCCTATGTTCAAGTCAGTCTTGAATGAAGGCGAGAAGATCTTTATTGATGACATCGGCATGCGTAGTGCACATGCCATGTGGAAAACCTTCGTAGATATTTAAGGTGCTATTCTTAAGGAGTTTGTCTGCCAGTATTGCCGAGTCTTCTATCGGGACGATTTGATCATCGTTGCCATGCATGACAAGCGTCGGTATGGATATACTTTTCAAGTCTGCCGTGAAGTCCGTTTCGGAGAAGGCTTTGATGCCGTCATAATGGGCTTTTGCTCCGCCCATCATTCCCTGACGCCACCAGTTTTGAATGATTGCCTGAGACGGTTCTACATCGGGGCGATTGAAGCCATAGAACGGACCGCTCGCGACGTTCAGATAGAACTCGGCTCGATTCGCGGCAAGCTGAGCACGGAAGTCGTCAAAGACCTCAATGGGCAGGCCACCTGGATTGTTCTCGGTCTTGAGCATGATTGGCGGGACGGCCCCAATCAGTACGAGCTTGGCAACCCGGCCTTGCCGCTCGCCATGGTTGGCAACGTAGTGTGCCGCTTCCCCTCCGCCCGTTGAATGGCCAATATGCACCGTCTCCTGTAAATCCAGATGTTCTATTACTGCAGCGACATCCGCAGCGTAATGGTCCATGTCATGGCCCTCGCCGATCTGGGATGAGCGTCCATGCCCGCGTCGATCATGGGCAACGACACGATAGCCCTGGCCGACGAAATAGAGCATCTGGGCGTCCCAGTCGTCAGAACTGAGTGGCCACCCATGATGAAACATGATGGGTTGGGCAGATTGGGGGCCCCAATCCTTGTAGTAAATCTCAGTGCCGTCAGTCATCGTGATCATGCCCATCTCATTACTCCTTGCATTGGTCTTGGATTTTGAAACAGCAATACGCGAGCAGCCTGTAAGCGAGGCTAATGCCGCGGTTCCAACCCCGAGTATCAGTAGATTTCGTCGAGTTATATTCAAAACATCCCGTTCCTCGGGTATGTTCATTCGCCAAACTCCCTGGCCATTCATTAAGTTATTTGACGCTATTGGCATGCAGCGTAACTGCTGAATTGCATGTTTGAGGACATGATGGTGCACTGCGGGAATGGGTTCTGGTACGAGCGTGCTGGAATGTAATGAGAGTGCTCGCGGATGGTTGAAGCCTAAGCCTGTTGACAAGCGTAGTCTGTCTTGAGTTTGGGTTGGACAATGAGGGGAGTTTGATGGTGATTTGCGAAATTAGAGGCGATTCAAAGCGAATTCAGTAAGTTAGTAAAACTCCTGTCCGTCATCCTTGCCGAACAGGAGCGTGAATCAATGTAGTCGCGAACTCATCAGGCGTCGGCATCGGTGGAAGCGGCAACGGCGCGCTGCGACTCCAGGGCAGCCAGACGTTCACGATAGGCATCGCCGACCCGCTGCCAGGGCTCGCTCCCATAAACCTGGCGTTTCGGTGCGGGTACCAGGTCGGCGCTGTCGATCATTGCCCGCGCGACCTTGTCACCATCGCTGAACCTGCCGAACGTGCCATTGGCCAGGGCGCGACGCACATCGCCTGCCGGGGTCTTGTCGTAAACCGTCATCGGCTCGGGGCTGACCAGGCCGGCAGCGAAGTTGGTGGCGGTGGGTCCGGGCTCGGCGAGTGTGATGGCGATGCCAAACGGCGCTACTTCCTGTGCGACCGACTCGACGAAACCTTCGATACCCCATTTGCTGGCGTGATAGAGACTGAAATTGGGATAGGCAATCTGGCCGCCTTCCGACGACACCTGAATGATGCGACCGCCGCCCTGTTCGCGTAGATGAGGCAGCACCGCGCGAATAAGCTGGATGGAGCCGATCAGGTTGGTCTCGAGCTGGTGTTGAATCTGCTCATCGGTCAGCTCCTCTCCGGCGCCGAACAAGCCATAGCCAGCGTTACTGACCACCACATCGATTCTGCCGAGCTCGGCGAAGGCCCGCCCGGTCGTCGCGCGAATCGCCGCCGTATCGGTGACATCCATCCCCGCCACCCAGAGCCTGTCGCCATAGCGGGTTTTCAACTCATCGAGACGCTCGGGCCTGCGTAGCGTCGCAGCGACGCGATCGCCACGTTCGAGCAGTTGCTCGGTCATTGCTCGACCAAGCCCGCTGGATGCGCCAGTGATGAACCATGTTTTTTGCATTGCCTGAGTCATGGCAACCTCCTGAGATTGATCATCGCCCCATCGCGATGACGGCTCTTATCCTGGCGCGCCACGATTGTTGTTACTATCGGGGCAACGTTGCATGGATTAGTGAAATATGGCCATGAATCGCAAGCCAAGCCTGGATGACATCCGGGCGCTGACCCTGATCGCCGGCTATGGCAGCTTTCGGCGCGCAGCCGATGAGTTGGGCCTGTCGCCCTCGACGTTGAGCCATCAGATGCGAACCCTGGAACAGGAGCTGGGCGTGCGTTTGCTTCACCGCACGACTCGCAGCGTCTCGCCGACTCAGGCAGGGGAGCGCTTGATCGCACGGATGCAGCCCGTGCTGCATGACTTCAACACCGCGCTGGAAGCCATCGATGACGAGCGCGGTCGTCCCAGTGGTGAGCTGCGTATCAATGCCAGCGAAATTGCGGCGCGCGTACTGTTGGAAAGCGTCGTGCCGAGTTTCCTCGCGCGTTATCCGGAGGTGAGCCTGGATCTGGTCACCGAGGGGCGGCTGATAGATATCGTCGAGGCGGGCTTCGATGCGGGCGTCAGACTGGCGGAATCCGTTCCGCAGGACATGATTGCGATCCCTTTCGGGGGAGATACCCGATTCATCTGCGTCGCCTCACCGGGCTACATTGCGCAGCATGGCGCGCCGAAAACACCGGAAGACCTTCAGAATCACACTTGTATTCGCCAGCGAATGCCGAGCGGCAAGCGCTATCGATGGGAGTTCGAGCGTCGCGGGCAGGAAAAGGTCATCAACGTGCCGGGAACACTGACGCTCGATCATCCCGGCCTGATGGCGGATGCGGCTGCCCGCGGTCTGGGGATTGCCTACCTCGCCGAACACGTCGTGCGTGACCGGCTCGAGCGCGGCGAATTGATCACCCTGCTCGACGACTGGTGTCCGCCGATTCCCGGCCTGTGTCTCTATTACTCCGGTCATCGTCATGTGCCGGCAGGGCTCAGGGCATTCATCGATGAGTTGAAAAGGCCTCGATGACTCAGTAGCGCTTCAGACACCGGCAGGGAACGACAAGCCGCATTCGACGATATTGGTGCCGCCCACACGAACGTATAAAGTGGTGAGCCATTTATCTCAATTCAGCGGGCCCGCAGGATGCGGCCCGGGCGATTCGGAGTTGTCATGGCTACCCCCTCCCAGCACGATCTGCGCTATCGGTTTCGCGAGCTGCTCGAACGCGACGAGTGCTTTTTCACCGCATCTACCTTCGACCCCATGTCGGCGCGAATCGCCGCCGATCTGGGCTTCGAGGTCGGTATCCTGGGCGGCTCGGTGGCCTCGCTGCAGGTGCTGGCCGCTCCCGATTTTGCCCTGATCACGCTGAGCGAGTTCGTCGAACAGGCCACCCGCATCGGTCGCGTGGCGCGACTGCCGATCATCGCCGACGCCGACCACGGTTACGGCAATGCGCTCAATGTGATGCGCACCATCGTCGAGCTGGAGCGCGCCGGGGTGGCGGCGCTGACCATCGAGGACACCCTGCTGCCGGCCAAGTACGGGCGCAAGTCCACCGATCTGGTGCCGCTGGAAGAGGGCATCGGCAAGATCGAGGCGGCGCTGGAGGCGCGTATCGATCCCGCCATGGCCATCTTTGCCCGCACCAATGCGGGCGTGTTGAGCACGGAGGATGCCATCACGCGCGCCAAGGCCTATGAACGGGCCGGCGCCGACGGCATCTGCATGGTGGGCATTCGCGATTTCGACCATCTGGAAAGCATTGCCGAGCACTTGAACGTGCCGCTGATGCTGGTCACCTACGACAATCCCGAGCTGCGTGACCGTGAGCGGCTGGCCCGGGCCGGGGTGCGTGTGGTGGTCAACGGCCATGCTGCCTATTTTGCCGCCATCAAGGCGACCTACGATTGCCTGCGTGAGCAGCGCGGTATCGCCGAAGGCAATCTCAGCGCCTCGGAGCTTTCCACCCGCTACTCGACGCTGGAGGAAAATCGCGAGTGGGCGCGGCGCTATATGGACGTCAAGGAGTGAAGTGGGCATCCGGTGCTCGCCCTGTATTCTAAGCTTGGCATGATCCATGCGTCTCTTGTGGCCGACAATACTAGGGATTCAAATGTTCTTCACGCTACTGCTGGCTACCCTGGGCATCGCGATCGCGGTATCGACAGGGGCGGTGATGCTGTTCAACAAGCCTGTCGGCAAGATTCTCGAGCGAATCGTGAAGGATGAGATCAGTGACGCCTGGCACCGGTATATCACCTTCGCCGGCTTCGTGGTCGGGGTGTCAGGTGGGGTGCGGATTTATGACCTGGAGCGGTATATCAGCGCACCTCACCGGGATGCCGAAGTGCTGGTACTGACTGCCGAGCGCTGGACCCTGGAGATTTATCGCACGATCATCGAGACGCTCCAGAGCATCGCCTGGATGTACCTGATCGTGTTCATCGTGGCTCTGCTCGCCTATGTCATCGTCAGGGGGCTGGAGTTGCGCCGCGGTCGGGAGGAGTAGGCAGCCATGGCTTCTTCATCAGGCAAGGAATCCCTTGGTCATCGTCAGTCGTACGATACGATTTCGACCCAATTGGCGTTTTTACCCGTCGGGGCCTTGTCGGCCAGCTCGATCTTGCCGTCTTCGGAGTTGATGCGATAAAGGCCCACTTCATCGTCGAGCTGTCCCGTCACGACCATGTAATTTCCTGTCGCATCGATCTGGAAAGCGCGTGGCTGAGTTTCCACCTCGGTGCTGTGCAGGTAGGTGAGTTTTCCGGTCTCGGGATCGGCCTCGAAGGCACTCATGATACTTCTGGTGCGCTCGGAGATGTAGACGTGGCGTCCGTCGGGGGTGATCTGGATGTCGGCTGCCCATATGCGCGGCGTGTCGTCGCCTTCTTCGATCGTTTCCCGTGCCATGCCCGGGGCAAGATTTAGCGTTTCAGGAATGCCCAGTTCGGTTGACTGGCGCGTCAGTGCGCCGGTGCTGGGGGCGTAGGAATACGTCGTTACGGCGCCGGTGAACTCGCCGAGAACATAGACATAGCGACCATTGGGGGAGAAGAGGAAATGGCGAGGTCCGCTCTTGTCGGGCGTCTCGGCTGCCCCGGGATCGTTGGGGGCCAATTGTCCCGTTTTTGAGTCGAAGCGGAATTGGGCAATCTGATCATCGCCCAGATTGGAGGCGAAGGCGTAGCGGTTGTCCGGTGAGGCATGCATGGCGTGAGCGTGGTGGCCCGTTGCAACGACCTGCTGGAAGTCCTGAACGACACCGCTGGCGTCGATGGGACTGACACTGACCACATCGCCCACATAGGCCGCTGCTAACAGGTAGGCGCCGCTCTGGTCGGTGTCGATGTTGGCCATGCTGGCGGGCAGTGACGCGCTGCCTTGCTGAGTCAGCGTGCCGCTTTGTGCATCGATGCGGTACGTCAGTACCCGGTAGGGTTCGCTGCGTACCGAAGCGTACAGATATTGCCGATCGGGACTCACTGCCATTGGCTTGACCATGTCACCGGCCTGGGTGGTCGCTAGCGGCATCAGCTTGTCGGCGTTGCGGTCGAGAACGTAGCTCGCAATAACGCCATCGTCGGCATTGGAGACATAAACGTAGGTCGCGGCTTGTGCCGTCAGGCATGCATCCAACATAGCAGATCCCGTGAGTAAGCTAGCTGCCAGCGTGGCTACCCTTTGCATGGGTATCCTCAGTGTATTGGCCGTCGCCATCCTCGTGTAGCTCGATGACCCCGAGCCCCATCAGTGGTGCCCTTGGCCATCGCTGTCTGCGGCGTTATGGCCGCTGCGCTATGTGCACTGGCGGCGTGATTGACTCGTCGCGAAGAAGGCTAGCCGAAGCGTAACGGGTGGCCGCCCTGCTCGAAACGCTGCGGGCCATCCGGACCGAACGCCATTTGCCGTCAGGCTCAACGGTGCACGAACTCCCCGGCAGCCACCGCCTCGGCCAACCAACGAAAGATACCGATGCGCGTAGCCATCTTCGACTCATGAGTCGTTCAACTGGATATGTTGGACTCATCTTCAGCCATAGATTCTTCTCCAGCCGTAGTGCGTTCATCCTCAGGCGGGGCGGGTTCCTCCTGCGGCGCATTGGCGCCATCCCGCGTCACCCGCCAAACCGCATTGGTCAGATCGTCGGCGACGATCACCGATCCATCCGGTGCAACGGTCACACCCACCGGACGACCGCGCGTTTTGCTGTCGCTGGTGAGGAAGCCGGTCACGAAGTCGACGGGGTCGCCGGCAGGCTGGCCGTTCTCGAAGGGCACGAAGACCACCTTGTAGCCCACGGGATTCGCGCGGTTCCAGCTACCGTGCTCACCGATGAACACCCCCTCCGCGAATTCGTCGCCCACGGCGGGCGTGGAGAAGTCGAGGCCGAGCGGGGCGACGTGCGAGCCCAGGCTGTAATCCGGCGAGATCGCCGACTCCACCTTCTCCGGATCCTGCGGCCGCACGCGTGGGTCGACGTGCTGCCCCCAGTAGCTGTAGGGCCAGCCGTAGAAGCCGTCTTCCTGAACGGTGGTGAGATAATCGGGCACCAGATTCGGCCCGAGCTCGTCGCGCTCGTTCACCACTGCCCAGAGCTGATCGGTCCCTGGCTGAATGGTCAGTGCAGTAGGGTTGCGCAGGCCGGTGGCATAGGGCCGGTGCGCGCCGGTCTCGGCGTCGATCTGCCAGATTTCGGCGCGATTGACTTCCGCGTCCATGCCGCGCTCGGTGATGTTGCTGTTGGAGCCGATGCCGACGTAAAGAAAGCGTCCGTCCGCGCTCGCGGTCATCGCCTTGGTCCAGTGATGATTGATCACTGACGGTAGCTTCGTCACGACTTCCGGCGGGCCGCTGGCCTGGGTCTGGCCTTCCCGGTAATCGAATCGCACCAGCGCATCCTGGTTGGCCACGTAGAGATCGTCGTCGACCAGGGCGAGACCGTACGGTGCGTTGAGGTCCTCGGCGAAGACGGTCTGTTCCTCATAGGTGCCGTCACCGTCGTTGTCGCGCAGCAGCGTCAGCCGGTCGCCGCTTTCGACCGAGGTGGTCCCCTGGGCCTTGATGTACCCGGCAATGACATCCTTGGGCTTCGATGTCGGGGCGTTGCCGCCGCTCCCCTCGGCCACCAGGATGTCTCCGTTGGGCAGCACCAGTGTCTGGCGCGGCACCTTGAGGTCGGTGGCGATGGCAGTGATCGAATAGCCATCGGGCACCGTCGGTGTCTGGTCGCCCCATGGCGCCGGCTCGGGGATCGTCATGTCGGGCAACAGTCCGCGCTGCGGTTCCGGTAGGTCCGGGTTGGGTCCGTACTCGGCTTCCGGTTCCGCCGCGTTGGCGTTGGCACCGCCGGCAAGCAGGAGCATCGCAAGCAGGGGCATCGCAAACAGGGGCATCGAGAGAGGAGCGACGTCGCGAATGCGGGAAAACCTCATGAATGACCTCCGGCGCCGAGACGAGAGAAACCGATCCAGGTCGCCACACACGCCAGTACGCTGACGACGATCGAGAGTACGAAGCCCGTGGGCATCATGCCCCAGGCGTCCCGGGCGTGAACCAGCGCGTTGAAGAACCCCAGTATCCAGGTGATCAGCAGCAGGAAGAAGTACACGAGAGCGAGGCGGCGCCGGTCACTGGCCCGAAACACGCCGATCAACGCACAAAGCAGCGCAAGACCATTGAAGACGAGACCGCCCGCGATCAGCCAGGAAGCAAAGGTGCTCCACTGGATGAGGTACGTCTGCGAGTAGGCATAGTCGCTCAAAGCTGCGCCGAGAAAGAGCGGAAAGGTGCCGCCAAGCAATAGGCTATGCAGCGGATTCAATCCGCGTCGATACGTTCGTTCGGTCGTGCGTTCGGCAGTGGCTGTCACGGCAAACTCCTTGTGCTGATCGAGCAGGGGGAGGCACTTCGCGTAGGCGGTCAGGGCCTTTCCCGGCGCTGAAAACGCGTGCGTTACGCGAGTGTAGTTGACTCGTGAGGCCTTCACCAAAGCGACGCCCACGGCCGGTCGCGCGAGGAAGCTCAGCTATTTTCCGACGCTTGCCACCCAGCCTGAATCCCGCGGTCTGCTGCTGAACGAGACCCTGAGCGCTAAGCTGTACTGCGACCGGCCACCGATTCGGGTAGCCTGATGTGCAGATGCAGGCCCGGCCGGATCGAGAGCGATCCGGTAGGTGACAAACACGGATAGTTCATCTGAATCGGTAAGTGCGTATGAAACTAAACGGCTCGTGGTTGCTGTCGGCATTGCTGGCGGTGACATTCATGTTCTCCGGCCTGTGTGTGGCGCAGACGCAGGGAGGCATACAGGGACAGGGGGGCTCGCAGGCACAGGGAAGCGAGAGCGGGCAGGAACCATGGTTCTCTGTCGAGTCGTTGAACGAGGGACTTGGCGAAGTGCCCGAGGGGCTCGAGCGAGGGACGCCACGCGAAGCGATCCGCAACTTCCTGGAGCTGACCGAACAGAACAAGTATGCGGCGGCGGCACATGTCATCAACCTTTCCGGGCTACCCCCGGAGGAGCAACAGGAACGCGGGCCTGAGTTAGCCAGACAACTCGCCGAGGTCCTCCAACGAGGCGAATGGCTGAATGTCTCCAGTCTCTCGGGGCGCCAGGATGCGGCCATCATGTCTCCGACGAGTCAGAATCCCCTGGCCGGCAAGCCACGCCGCAATATCCAGTTGGCCTCATTGACGGCCGATGGCGAAGCCTATGACGTTCGGCTGGGCCGCTACCGGGTGGGCGATGCGGATCCGGTCTGGTTGATCATGCCGGACATCGTGTCATCGATACCGGCGCTTTATGAGCAATATGGCCCTTCATTGCTGGAGGAATATATCCCCGAGCGTTTCAAGGCCTCGTTCGGGCCGCTCAGGATTTGGGAATGGATAGCCATTCCTATCGTGCTGCTGGCGATTGGCCTGTTGGGCTGGGGAATCTACAGCCTGGTCGGGCTGATAGCGGACCGGTTGCCTTACGGCTCACCCAGCATCTTTGCCAGACGGATCAGAGGGCCCTTGGCGCTGATCGTCATGTCGCTGGTGACCCAGGCGCTGCTCGACTATGTGGTGTCTTTCTCGGCCGTGATAACCACGTCCTTCCGGGTGTTGTTGATCGCTATCCTGGCCTGGGGAGCCGGTGCGGTGGCGCTGCGTCTCATCGATACCATCATGTTGAGAATGACGCGGCGCCTTGTAGGACAGATCGATGACACCAAGCCCAAGGACGAGCGTAAGTTACTGACGTCGCTCTACGCATTGCGCCGGGTCATCATTCTGATCATGGTCACTGCCGTATCGATTTACGTGCTTAGTCAGATCCAGATCTTCGAGTCGCTGGGCTTGTCTCTGCTGGCGTCGGCCAGTGTATTGACCGTACTCATCGGTATTGCGGGCCAGGCCGTGCTTGGCAATATCATCTCGTCGTTTCAGGTGTCGTTGGCCAAGCCCATCCGCATCGGCGATCTGGTGATGTTCGAAGGCCAGTGGTGCTACGTGGAGGGCATCTTCTATACCTTCATCCGCTTGAGAGTATGGAATGAACGTCGCCTGATCGTGCCGGTCACCTACTTTGTCTCCAGACCTTTCGAGAATTTCTCAGTCAAGAGTGCCAAGGAGTACCGCAGCCTGGAGATGATTCTGCACTTGAGCGCGGACATAGAGTGCATACGTGAAAAGTTCATCGAGTACGCCAAGGAGGAAGACAGCGTCATCGAGCACCACAAGCTGCTGTGTTACGTGACGGGACAGACCGGGACGGCGCTGACGGTCACCTGCTACCTCATGACCACCGACCCGATGTCCGGCTGGGGCGCGGAAATGAATGTCAGGGAAAAACTGCTGGCCTTCGTTCGCGACAACTATCCCGAATGGTGGCCGAGAGAGGTGGTGGTCATCAGCCATCAGGATATCGCGCGCGGCGAAAGTGCAACCACCCGCATGAACGGCACGGAGAGTGGAGCAGAAGAAAGCGCCTCCGAGTCCGAGTGAGGCAACCGCCAGGTGGCGGTGAATGCCACCGCCTGGCGCCTCGATGGGCGATATTTAGGCGGTTGGTCTATTCTTCATGCCTAACCCCGTTGGGAGCCGACCTGATGCGTCTGACAGATTACCAGCGCCGCGTCATATGTCGGGCTGCCAGCGAGTGCTTCGGGGCGTCGTCTCGTGTCCGCCTGTTCGGCTCGCGTACCGACGACAGGGCACGAGGGGGAGACATTGACCTGTTCATTGAAACCGATATTTACGATACCTGCGCGATTGCCCGCGCCGAGATCGATTTTCAGGTTCGGATACAGCAAGCCTTGGGCGATCAGCAGATCGATCTGCTGATCGACTATCCCGGACGCAGCACCCATCCTTCGATCTTTGCCGCTGCCGAGCACACGGCGATTCCGTTGTGAAGCAACCGAGGCAACGACCGAGTGTAGCCTGTCGAATATACGTCAGCTCTCGGAGGACGCGCCTCGTTCTGCCAGCCGGCTGAGATCGGCGGCCACTGCGGGGATAGGGTCGTCGTCGCGAATCAACAGCTTGGCCTCTCCCTGCGAATCGAAGGCGAAAACGGCACTGGAGTGGCGCACGTCATAGTTGCCCTCAGGGTCTTTCTCGCCGTATTCGTAAGTGACGCGATAACGGTTGGTCAGCTCATCCAGTTGGGCGGTGCTGCCCGTCAGTCCAATAAACTGCGGACCGAAGATATCCGTGTAGCGCTTCAGGACATCGGGGGTATCGCGAGCGGGGTCGACCGAGACGAACAGCACTTGAATGTCGTCACGCAGCGCTTCGTCGATTTGTCGGGTGGCGGCTGCGAGCCCTGCCAGGGATGCTGGGCAAACGTCGGGGCAGTGAGTAAAACCGAAGTACAGGAGCGTGGTTTTTCCGGCGTAGTCCTCAGCCTTCACGTTCCGGCCATTTTCGTCCGTGAGTTCGAAATCGAGGGGCGGCATGAACTCCGACACGTCCTCGGTACGCCAGATTTCATCGCCGCAGCCTGTCAGCCATAGCGATGCGAGCATCGGGAGTAACCATTTAACCATATCTGTCTTCCTGAAATGCCAGGTTACATTGAGGCAGGCGATACCACGTCAAAAGTGACGGGGAGAGGTTCTTCCCCGTCGAACTCTAAAACGACTTCGACCCGATCGCCGACAGCCAGCGGACGTGTACGCTTCATGAACATGAGGTGATAGCCCCTGGGGGCGAACTCGAGTGTCTCGCCGGGGGCAATCTCAAGCTGGGATACCGCATGCATGCTGGCCATTCCGTCCTCGTTCATGCTCCTGTGCATTTCGACGCTGTCGAAGGCATCGCTGTCGGCACTCACCAGCATGGCAGGCTCATCGCCGGCATTATGCAAACGAAAATAACCGGCCCCAGGCATATCGCCTGGCAGCAAGCTCAGCCGGGCGTCAGTGACCTCCAAGTCGCTGGCCTGGGCGACGCTTGCCAATAGCAGCAGCGCCAGCGGCCCCCAGGCAAGTCGATGAGCGAGTCGTTGCAGCCGGCCGGCTTGTCTTTCGTTTGCCATGATGTGCGTTCTCCGTGTTGGGCCACCGGCTCCCCGGTCAGGCCAGGCAAGTGCTGTATCGATAGCGCCTCGGTCTCGGCACACGTCAGGCGCGATGAATGTTGCCAGTGGATGTCTTGCGCGATGGCGGAAGATAGCGAGCGGTCAGGCTCAACAGAAGTCCAATAAGTTGCAGTAAGTCTGGAATTGGCGAGAGTTGACATCCAGCGTTAGGCGGTCGCTGAGGGTGTCATAGAAAAAGGAGGCATAGCTGTTCGGCGAGTCGCTCGTACGGTACAAGCCACAGACCGCATAGCCCGCTTTCACCTTCTGAAGATTGGCGAGTTTAACCTCGCTGGACGTCTCGAGCGTTGCCGCTATGGCCTGCTGAATCCCGCGATCGCGGAAGTGGTCGGCGATACCTTGCCCGCCGAAGATGGCGGCGGCCAAGACCAATAGCAGGACCACCGGAAAGACAATCAGCAGTATAAAGGATCGAGAGTTAGGCATGCGTGGAATGTTATATGGGCCGTGAGCCGATGGACAAGCTGAGCATGGCTGTAGGGCTGTGGCGTTTGGTCGCAGCGAACGGTGTATTACCAACCCAGCCAGCTACGCAGTCGCTGGCCCGGAGATGCGTGGCTGGTCGTGGCCCGAGTGGCGTTGCCCGATAGTCGATCCGTGGCGAGCTTGAGCGGCGACATGATCGCCTCGAGGTGATGTTGGCAGAGCCGGCGATTGACTGAAGCGGGGCATTGCGCCATCAGCAGGCTGCAATGGTAGATGGCGGTATCCAACGCTTGGCTGACCTCCCTGAACGGGGCGGCCTCTTGGCGGCAGCGCTGTAGTTCACCGGAGAGCATCTGGAGCAGTTGCGCATCCAGCCAGCACGGCGTGTCGTCTTCCCGGGACGAGGTCATCACCGAGGCCTGGATCGCTTGAAAGGAGACATGCAGAAAGACACAGGTGTAATACAGCTGGGAACGCTCTGCCGTCATGAGCAACACCATGATTAACATTAATGATACTAATTCGCATTGTTGTTGATGTGTTGCTTCCTGTCAATTGCCCAAGTGGCTCGCTTCTCTTTTCGTCACCTCGGGCCCGCCGGCTGCTCATGCTGAACGGTCGCGGTCGAAGCGCTCGCCATACACCGCCGCCGCCCAGTCAATGAATACCCGTACGCGTGGCGAGAGCTGGCGTCGCTGCGGGTAGATCGCCCACAGCGGCAGCGCCGGCTTGTCCCAGTCGGCGAGTACTTCCTCCAGCTCGCCACACTCGAGCATGCGTTCGACATGAAAGCGCGGCAACTGAATCAGCCCGCATCCATTCAGGGCGGCAGCCACATAGCTCGAGGCGTCGTTGACCGTCATCCAGCCGCCAGCCTCGAAGGACTGGCTCCGACCGTTCACGATCACATCCAGGGTACTGTCGACGGCATTGCTGCCGGAGAAGAAGCGCACCACCTGATGGTCTCTCAGTTCGCCGGGATGGCAAGGGTAGCCAGCGCGGGACAGATAGTCCGGGCTGGCGCAGATCACCTGCGACAGTTCGGCCAGCTTGCGGGCGACCAAGCTGGAATCCTCCGGCACGCCGGCGCGAAGGGCGCAGTCGATGCCTTCCCCGACCAGATCCACCCGACGGTCGCCGCTGGTAAGCACCACATCCAGCCTCGGATAGCGGCGGCGAAACTCCTGGATGCGCGGCAACACGATTTGCTGTGCCTGTGCGCCATGCATCTCTACTCTCAGCACGCCTCTTGGATTGGTAGCGATGGGCTTGATGGCCGCCTCGGCTTCCTCGAGTTCACTGAGTACATGCACGCAGCGCTCATAGAAAGCCTGGCCTTCCGGGGTGGGGCGTACTTGGCGGGTGGTGCGCTCCAGCAACCGGGCACCCAGGCGCGCTTCGAGCTGCTGAATGGCCAGGGTGGCCGTGGCGCGGGGAATCTCCAGGCCGTTGGCGGCGCGGGTGAAACTGCCGGTCTCGACGATGCGGGTAAACAGCGCCAGTGAGTCGAAGCGATCCATGAGCATTGTTGTGACTGAGTGAATGGTGTTGTCAGTATAACGCCGATTATTTATGCCTTATGAATCGCGATACTGGTTTCCGTGTTGAATATCTACAAGACAGGAACCCGATCATGACGCATACCAATGAACGCGTGGCCATCGTCACTGGCGCTTCGCGCGGCATCGGCCGTGCCGTTGCCTTGAAACTGGCCGCCGAGGGTTTTGCCGTCAGCGTCAACTACGCCGGCAATACCCAGCGTGCCAATGACGTCGTCGCCGAGATCGAGGCCTCGGGGGGCCGGGCGATGGCGATACAGGGGGATGTTGCGGACCCCGCAACAGTTGAGCATCTGTTTGCTGCAACACAGGAAGCCTTCGGCCGTCTCGACGTGGTGGTCAATAGCGCCGGCGTCCTAAAGATGGGCAACATCACCACCGAGAATGTCGAGGTGCTCGACAGCACGCTCGCGACCAATCTCCGTGGCAACTGGCTGGTCATGGCAAAGGCGGCCGAAACGCTGAGCGAGGGCGGTCGAATCATTGCCTTTTCTTCCTCGGTGCTCGGCAAATCGTTTCCCGGGTACGGAGCCTATATCGCCAGCAAGGCAGGCGTCGAAGGGTTGGTGAAAGTGCTCGCCAATGAGCTGCGCGGCCGTGAGATCGCCGTCAATGCCGTGGCACCCGGCCCCGTGGCCACGGAGATGTTCTTCGAAGGTAAAACCCACGAGCAGGTCGCACAGATCGCTGCCTTGGCTCCGTTCGGGCGCCTGGGTCAGCCGGAAGAGGTCGCCGATGTCGTGGCGTTTCTGGCCGGACCGCAGGGTCGCTGGGTCAATGGCCAGGTTCTGCGCGTCAACGGCGGTATGGTCTGACAATCGAATATCCGGAAGGAGACGCTCATGCCATTTGCCAACTACAAGTTTCCCGAAGGCATTCTCGATCATGCCCGCAAGGAGGAGATCATTCATCGCACTACCGCGATGTTCGTTGAGTACTTCGGCGAAGACGTTCGTCCCTATACCATGGTGCTGGTCGAGGAAGTCGCCGATGGCGGCTGGGGACGGGCGGATGAAACGCTAACACTGGAGAAGATGGGATTAACCGTCAGGAATACGTAGCGTGAGATAGTGACGTATGACCTTGCCGGTTTTGTCCGGTGGCGTCGCCCACTTGCCGGGCGGTGTCGTTGGGTCACACCACCACCAGGCGGCGGTTGCTGCCGCCTGGTGGCCTTTCATCGTCTTCTATGCCCTCGTGCCGTCATGTGCTGGGCTGCATGATGATTATCACCTTGCCCTGATGCGGGCCTGTATTGGGTACCGGCCCGTGTCGTTTCAGGCCAGGTGATGGACTTCCTGCAGGCCGTATACGGGGGTGGGGATGCCCTCCATGCGCGCCTTGAGCTGCAGCGCCAGGTACTGCGAGTAGTGGCGTGACTGGTGCAGGTTGCCGCCGTGGAACCACAGCGCCTCCTGTTGGGTGGGCTTCCACATGTTGCGCAGTTCGCCTTCCCACGGGCCCGGGTCCTTGGTGGTGTCGGAGCCCAGTCCCCAGCATTTGCCGACCTTGTCGGCGACCTCCTGCGAGATGATGCGTGCCGCCCAGCCGTTCATGGAGCCGTAGCCGGTGGCGTAGACGATCAGGTCGGCGGGCAGTTCGGTGCCGTCGGTGAGCGTCACCGAGCGCGGGTTGATGCGCTCGATGCCTACACCGCTGCGCAGCTTGATCTCGCCGTTGGCGACCAGGTCGCAGGCACCCACGTCGATGTAGTAGCCGGAGCCGCGGCGCAGGTACTTGAGAAACAGCCCCGAGTCGTCGTCGCCGAAGTCGAGCATGAAACCGGCGTCCTCGAGTTTCTTGTAGAACGCGGCGTCGCGTTCGCGAATCTGGTCGAAAGCGGGGCGCTGGAAGTCGGGCAACAGCTTGTAGGGAATCGAGGCGAAGATCAGGTCGGCCTTGTCGTGGGTGATGCCACTCTTCACCGCTTCTTCGGAGTAGAGCGGGCCGAGGGCGTGTTCCATCAGCGAGTCGGACTTCACCACGTGCGTGGAGGAGCGCTGCAGCATGGTCACGTCGGCGTCGTTTTCCCACAGCGCCGCGCAGATGTCGTGGGCGGAGTTGTTGGCGCCCACCACGATCACCTTCTTGCCGCGATAGGCATCCGGCCCCGGGTGCTGGCTGGAGTGTTGCTGCTCGCCCTCGAAGGTCTCGGCCCCAGGGAAGTGTGGCACGTTGGGCATGCCCGACATGCCAGTGGCCAGGATCAACTGCTTGGGCCTGAGGGTGACTCGCTCGCCGTCGCGGTTGACGTTCACCGTCCACTCGCCGCTGGCCTCATCGAAGCTGGCATCCTCGCACTCAGTGGAACTCCAGTAGTTGAGTTCCATGATCTTGGTGTACATCTCCAGCCAGTCGCCGATCTTGTCCTTGGGCGCGAACACCGGCCAGTTCTCGGGGAAAGGAATGTAGGGCAGGTGGTCGTACCACACCGGATCGTGCAGGCACAGCGACTTGTAGCGGTTGCGCCAGGCATCGCCGGGGCGCGGGTGCTTGTCGAGGACGATGGTCGGCACGTTGAGCTGGCGCAGGCGTGCGGCGAGGCCGATACCACCCTGTCCTCCGCCGATGATCACGCAGTAGGGCTGGCGGCTGTAGCCGAGTTCGCGCTCCTCGCGCTGGCGCGACTCCAGCCAGGTCTCGCGTGACTTGTTGGCGCCGTGTTCGGCGCCCTTGGGGCGATGCAGACCGCGCGGCTCGGGGTAATCCTTGAGCTCCTGCATGGTGGTCAGCAGTGTCCAGCACATGCCGTCCTTCAGGCGCAGAAAGCCCTTGCCGCGGGCGACGCCGGTCTCGAAGGTGAACCAGGCCTCGGTCACGCCATCGGTCTCGGTGGCCTCGCCGTCGATCCGCCAGTTCGACGGGCGGGTTTCGCCCAGCGTGGCATTGAGCATCGACTGGATGGCGTCCTTGCCCTCCAGGGTCTTGATATTCCAGGTGAAGGCGACCAGGTCGCGCCAGTAGCACTCCTCGTTGAACAGGTCCATGACCCGTTCGATATCGCGTTGCTCCAGGGCGCTCTCGAAATCGTCCAGCCAATGTTGGACTTGCTGGGTTGGCGTGCGTGTCGTCATCGTTGTTCTCCGCATTGTTCATGGGTGACACGCCCCTGCCATGGCAGGAAACGTGCCAGCGGCGGTGCAAGCACGGCAAAGAGTGCCAAGTGGCTGAAAATTCACAGAAGAGAAGATGGGAGTGGCCACAGCACTAGGGACCGTGCTCGCCATCGATGTGACACCTGTCATGTAACGTGCCGGCCACGGCGTTACATGTGTAACGCTCGACCAAGGGCGAAGGGCGTGCCGATTGACTCCCGGCCCGGGCGGCATAGGCTGAACATGGGACTGCCACACAACAACAAGGCCCGCCAGCGCTGACAACAGGTAGCTCGACGAGGCGGGCACGGAGAGGCAGCGATGCAGCTACGCCACGAACAACGCCAGCATATCGAAACCCTGATTCGCCTCAGTGAAGGACAGGCAAAGCATCTGGATGGCTGCCGCGAGGTGATCCGGCGCTCCTGGGAGCGCTGTGTAGGCGAGTATCGTCTCGATCCGGGGCGGCCCCGGCCGGTACGCGTGCTGACCCAGCAGGCCCTCAAGGAGCACCGCGAGCCGGTGGACGAGCTGCTGCACGTGGCCCGGGCCGGCGTCGACCAGCTCTTTGCCCAGATCGCCCCGCTGGGCTATGTGCTGCTGCTGACCGACCGACGCGGCATTACCGTGGACTTTCGTGGCCAACCCGGCCAGGACCCGGCCCTGCGCAAGGCCGGGCTCTACCTGGGCGCCGACTGGGACGAGCGTTACGCGGGCACCTGCGCGGTGGGCACCTGCGTGCACGATGCCCAGGCCATCACTTGCCACCAGAGCGAGCACTTCGACGCTACGCATATCAGTCTGACCTGCACGGCAGCGCCGATTACCGATCCGCAGGGCAACGTCATTGCCGTGCTGGACATCTCGGCGTTGCAGTCACCGCGCAGCCACGAGAGCCAGAATTTCGGGCTGTCGCTGGTCAGTCTCTACGCCCGCATGATCGAGGACGCCTATTTCCTGCATCGCTATCGTGACTGCCTGATCCTGCGCTTCGATACTGCCCGCGAGTTCGTGCATCTCAACGGTCGCGGCCTGATCGCCATCGAGGAGGACGGCAGCGTGATCGCCGCCAATGGCGAGGGACGCTCCCTGCTCGACGCGCACCTGCGCCGCTGGCCGGCCTGGACGCCGGGCTGGGTGCCGTCGGCCACGCAACTCTTCGAGGCCGAACTCGGCGACCTGTTGAGTATTCCCGCCACGCGCGAGGACCAGATTCGCGCCTTTCGCGTGCGCGCCAACGACACCACGTGCTTTGTCACCTTGGTCGAGCCGCGCAGCCGGCGCCTGGCGCCGCGGGCCGTGACGCCGTCGCCCACGCCGGTCCCGGCGCTGGACCGGCTGGCCTCGGACGACCCGGCCATGCACCGCGTGCTCAAGCTGGCGCGGCGACTACGCAACGAGACGGTCAGTGTGCTGATTACCGGCGAGACCGGAACCGGCAAGGAAGTGCTGGCACGTGCCCTGCACGACAGCGGCAGCCGCGCCGACGGCCCGTTCGTGGCGGTCAACTGTGCGGCGATTCCCGAGTCGTTGATCGAGAGCGAACTGTTCGGCTACCTGCCGGGGGCCTTCACAGGAGGGCGCAGCAAGGGCATGCGCGGGCTGATCCAGCAGGCCGATGGCGGCACGCTGTTCCTCGACGAGATCGGCGACATGCCGCTGGCGTTGCAGACCCGCCTGCTGCGTGTGCTGGCCGAGCGCGAGGTGATGCCGCTGGGCGCCGAAAAGGCCGTGCGCGTCGACCTGCGCGTGATCACCGCCACCCACCGCGACATGCGCGAGCTGATCGCCAACGGGCGCTTTCGCGAGGATCTCTATTACCGGCTCAACGGCGCGCAACTGCGCCTGCCGGCGCTGCGCGATCGTGCCGACAGGCATTATGTGATCCGCAGCGTCTACGAGGCGCTGGTGGCCGATCGCGACAGCAAGGTGAGGCTGCGCGCCGATGCCATGAGTGCGCTGCTGGCCTATGCCTGGCCGGGCAACATTCGCCAGTTGCGCAATGCGCTGGGCTTCGCCCTGGCCACGGTCGATGGCGAGGAAATCACTGTCCACGACCTGCCGGAGGAGTGCCAGGGCGGGCTGGCCATCGCGCCGCAGGTCATCGATGCCACGCCGCAGCCGGCAAGTGCCGATGACGACGACGCCCAGGCACTGCATGCGTTGCTGCAGGAGACCGGCTGGAACGTCAGTCTCGTGGCGCGCCGGCTCGGCGTGTCACGACCCACCGTCTACCGGCGCATGCGCCGCCACGGGCTGGTGCCGCCCAACCGGCGTGAGGCAGGTGCCTTACTGGAGGCGGGGAAAAGCATGTAATGGTGCATGATTCTGATCACGCTAGGCATGACTGATCTGGTCGATGGGATTTTAATGGCAGGTTGGCGTACGAGAGACAATTTCTATACGCAATAGGAACGCCGAATTCATATGGCCGATTTATGCCGTGGCAAGATACTGGCAGGCCCCATATGTGAGCGCTCCCGGGAGCGTCGGGCCGGCGATGCCGCCCCGCCAATGTTTGTAAATCCCAATTGCGGCCAGGGCGGCAATGATGCTCAGGTGCTTGCCGTTATGCACCGACAGCAGAGGCAGCAGCGAGACCACGAGCAGCGATGCGATGGCAGCAGGTCCTATCGCTTCCAGCATTCTTCGTAACGCTGACGGCATGTTGAACGTCTTTTGGGGTCGGCTTTGCCATATCGGTACCCAACGCAACAGGAAGGTCGCCAACCCACAGAGAAGAATGATCATGTCGAGGCTTGAGAGCATGTTCTCCTCCGCTTGGCTGAAAGCGCTGCACCGGTAAGTAGCCCCAGCGCCAGCGCATGGTGGCTAGGTAGCACCATCATCAGCAGAGCCGTCGCTAGGGCAGTGATCAGTATGGTTCCTGCCCAAGCCTTCACGCCGATTTCCAGCAGTAGCGCGAAAAACAGCGCCGGTAGCACGAAGCTCAGGGTGTCTTCGATGACGCCGGGCAGGGTGCCGACATGTTTGCCCAGGGTGACGCCCAGCAGCGTACCCAACACCCAAGTCAGGTAGGCCCCCGTTTGCAAACCGAGATACCAGGCGTGCCGTGAGCTGGGAGCGATCCGCTCGAGTCGGCTCGATGCGGCGGCAAACACTTCATCCGTGAGTCCGAAAGCCAGCAATGGTGAGGGGAGTTGTCTGCCTTCCGAAGCCAGCCGAGGCATTAACGCGGGCCCGTAAAACAGGTGCCGAGCGTTCATCAGCAGAACCGTGCCGAGCGTACCGATCAGGCCGGCGCCGGAGGTCAGCAAGGTGATCAGCACGAACTGGCTGGCACCGGCAAAAACCGTGACAGAGATGAGTAGCGTGGATGCCGGGCTGAGTCCCGCCTGTAACGCCGTCAGGCCAAAAGAGAAGGCGATGGGCAAATAACCCACGCCGATGGAGGCACTGTCAGCCAAGCCTTGGAAAAAAGCTTTCATGGCGCTTTCTCCTTGGGCCCGTTGCTGGGTTTGCGAAAGGTGAAGACGTGGGTGCCGCCTTGCCATTCTTCGGCTCCGACAGTGGCGAACACCCGACGATGCCTGATGGGCTCGAGGCCGCACAGAAGGGCTAGCTCATTGAAGCGACGGGCATGTGTCTTGCGCTCCACTTCATAATCGAAGCCGGCCACCATGGCTTGAAGCTCAAGGCGGAAGAAGCGGAGGTAGACTCCAAGCGAACCAGTCGATGACAAATCCTGAATGGGCTTCTGCACTCGGGAAAGAAGGTTGCGGCAAGCAGTGACCGCTCTCGTCGTTTTGCCATGGGATGCGTCGAGGGTCGCCAGGCATAAGGTATGCTTGATGTCGTCGAAGATGTCTCGTTCCCCGGCGCCGTAGTCGACGGACTCGCTCTGCCCAAACCATGCCATGCTGGCAAGCAAATACGCACTGTGATGCAGGACGAGTCCTCTCTGACGAGAGTCCTGGTCATGAAAATCGGGCAGGAACTCATCGGCGATACAGAGTATTCCTCCCGGAGACAGCAATGACATGGCCTTCTGAAGCATGAACGCCGTATTGAAGTGGTGAGACGCGCCGACTGACGTTATCAAATGCGTAGATGCCGGAGGGATGTCGACGTCCAGGAAGCCGGCTTGGTGTGGCTTGACCTTTTCGTCATGCGAAAAATTGGCAGTCAGGTAATGAAAGGCCGTGTCGTCGGGTTCAATCGCAGTGACGTCAAGCTCGGGAAGCAGTTCTCGCAGCATGAGCAAGGCCGAGCCAGGGCCCGTACCAATATCAATGGCTTCGTGAGCCTGATCCAGACGAGTGGAATGCCTGATGTCCTCTGCCATGGCGACGACCTGGCGTGCATAGCCCGGGTGCAGCAGCTCGAAGGCAGCGTAATGATCGACATCGACTCGGCTGGAAAAGGCTTCTTCGTCTTCAGAGGGCGCATGCCGCTCTTCGAAGGCTCCTTTCGGTGACAGCCCATGGGGAAGCCGAGGGTCGCCTCGTTGCAGTGCAATTTCCGCCGCTAGGCAGGAAAGAGTCATCGAAGGGGATTGGGTTCGATCGGCGATCGCCTGCCGTTGCCCATCCTGTATGGGCAATAAGAAATCTTCGGCCATGCGGGCCAAACCCTGGGCCCGAGCCAGTATCGTATCCTCCTCGGTCTGGGGAGCAACGGCCTTGAAGGCGGAGGTCGCGTGAAGCGGAATGAATGCCAGATAGGCTCCGAGGTCGTCTCTTCCACAGGCGTGAAAAAGCGGCCAGCGATAGTCGCCCGTAGCCAGGCAGGCGTGTCTGGAGATTTCCTCTTGTACGAGGGTGGTGCTTTCGGGCGCGTTTCGAAAGCGCAGCAACGTACCGTTGATGCCCTGCGTCGCCTCAATGGCGTGCCGATGAATCAGGCTTTTAGCCCCCTCCCATGCCCGCTCCGTCATCGGCCAGTCCATGACCTGGCCCAATTCCTGTCCGCTATGGCCCAGTTCAGGGTATTCGATGAATACCATTGCCCTGGTTGAATGCCCCGCAGCACCGTAGACATGGGCTACATCGGCCTCGTAGTCGTAAGCTTCTCCCGCGCGGACCCGTTTGGGGCGAGTTGCATCGCCGACCAGCATTTCCCCCTGCAATACCACGATCTTCTCTTTGACCCCTGGGGCATGGGCCGATGAAGTCTTGAGATGGCCTGGAGCCAATTCGAGAATGTAGGTTTCGATAAGTGGCGAGGCGCTGCTTCGTTCTATAAAACGAACGCTGGCGCCCTGGCCCGTCAAAGCCTCCTCGAAACGAGGGCCTGTCTCATCGGATGGCGTAAGCAGCGAGCCGAAGGGGACGTCAAGCGCGTTGGCCAGCGCCCATAATGTATCTATCGTTGGATTTCCTTGGCCTGCTTCCATTCTCGACAATGTCGATTTGGCGATGCCGGAGCGCTGCGCAAGGCCTGAAAGCGTCAACCCGCTCCGGCTGCGAGCGAGCTCGAGGTTGCGAGCTAGGATAGGCAGCAGGCTCATGAATCGTCCCTGTTAAAGTTATATTGTTCTTTTTATAGAACGACTGAGTCGTTAACGCAACACCAGCCTTTGGCAGAGCTTTTAATCACGCCTGTGAGGACATCGGGCGATTGCCATGCCGCGAGGCAATTGTTCGTCAGCGATGGTTGGCAACTCGCTTTCAGACTAACGGAGTGGCTGGCGGATAAGTGTGCCATAAGGTGGAATGTGAATTTCCGCTTCCACAAATGGGATAACAGGCATGGCTGAAGAAACGCTTTCCACGATCTACCGGGACTACATCGCTTGTCTCAACAGGCAGGACTGGCCGAATCTAAGCGCGTTCGTCGATGACGACGTGCACCACAATGGTCGGGCGATTGGCCTTTCGGGTTATCGCGAGATGCTGGAGAAGGATTTCGACGCCATACCGGATCTGTATTTCGAGATTCAGCTATTGATTGCCGACTTGCAAGGCGTCGCGAGCCGTTTGGGCTTTCACTGTACGCCCCAAGGAAGCTTTCTTGGCCTGCCGGTGAATGGCAGGAAAGTGCGCTTCACCGAGAACGTTTTCTATACGTTCAAGAACGGAAAGATCGTTCAGGTATGGTCGATTATCGATAAACTGGCAATCGAGGCTCAGCTATGAGGGTGTTCTGCCTCCCTCGCTTGTGCGCGTTGCGCCGATCAGCCAAGATCGTGCGGACTCCATTCCATTAGAAAACACGAAAATGACTGATCGTCGTTGCAGGATCCGGCTAGGCACGTCCCGTGATATACCGGCCATGGCCTCCGTCTGGCTGGAAGCCTCATGTGAAGCCCACGATTTCGTGCCTGATTCGTTCTGGCATTCCCAACGGTCGGCCATGCAGGAAGCCTACTTGCCGGCTGCCGAAAACTACGTCTACGAGCAAGACGGCGATATAAAGGGGTTCGTCTCGTTGCATGAGACGGCGCTGGCCGCCCTGTTCGTGATGCCCATGAGCCAGAGCCGGGGCATTGGCCGGGCGCTGCTGGACCACGCCAAGTCGCTGCGGCCCATGCTTGAGCTGCATGTCTATCGCAAGAACGCTCGGGCCGTGCGTTTCTACGAGACGAACGGATTCGTCATCGTGGGCGAGAGCGAGGATACGCATACCGGGGAGCCGGAATGGCTCATGCGCTTTGGCTGAGATTCGAGTTTACACTCTCGCGTATTGCGGGCCGCCGCCCCCGTCGTGCCGACGGCCCGCTGCCGAGCCTAGTACGACTCGATCAGTTGCTGCAGTGCCGGGTCGCGCACGGTCAGCACCTCGAACAGACCCAGGGCACGCAGTACGGGCAACGCCTCGAGTATGTCGCGTTCCAGCGTTGTCCGCTCGTCGGGCGGGGTCGTTGGATCGCACCAACGTTTGGCGTTGATGAGAAAAGCGCCGACGTTGCCTTTGCGAATGACGATGCCGTCGCGTTCGATCTGGTTCATGTGGTCGGGAAGGATGTCTTCAGCTCGCATGGGTAGGTCCTCGTTGAGATGGCAAGGTCACTCTACGCTCATGCGGTCGGCATTATTGCGCTATAAAAGACAACTGATAGCGCAATGAGGCCATTATATGTCGTCTCCTCTGGTTGCCCATGCCATAGCCTCGTCTAGCGAAGGGCCGCTGGTCGTCGCAACCGTGCTGCACTCCGAGACGCTTCGCACGACACAGCGGCATTGTCATGCCCGTGGGCAACTCCTGGGCTCCTTGAATGGCCTGGTGTCGGTCGATACCGATAGTGGTCAGTGGGTGGTCCCGGCAACGCATGCCGTATGGGTGCCGCCCGGTGTCGTGCATGGCCTGCGTTCCCATGGTGCGTTTTCGGGATGGAGCGCCTATGTCGTGCCTTCGGCCTGCACTGATTTGCCCGACCGGCCCTGTACGCTTGGCGTCTCGGGCCTGCTGGGCGAAGTGGTGGCACGACTGGTGCAGGTCTCGGAAGAAAATCCGAATGCTGCGCAGCATCGACTGGCCGAAGCGCTCCTGGATGAAATCCGCACGTTGCCCCATGAAGCGCTGGGACTGCCGATGCCGAAAGACCCGCGAGTGCTGAAGGTGGCTCGGGCACTATCGGAACGGCCAGACGACACCCTGCGACTGCAGGAGTGGGCCGCTTGGGTGGGCATGGCGCCACGCACGCTGTCGCGACGCTTCGTTAGCGAGACGGGATTTACCCTGACTGAGTGGCGACAGCGGGTGCGTTTGCTGCGTGCGCTGGAAATGCTGGCGGCAGGCCATGCGGTGACACGGGTGGCGCTGGAACTGGGTTACGAGAATGCCAGTGCTTTCATCGCACTGTTTCGGCGTACGTTCGGAGCCACGCCGAAGCAATATACTATGACTATAACAGACCTTGACCGCCGGCCTAGGATTCAGGCTGGCCCCGAATAGCGAGGGAGTTCCATGGAACAGCGCATGAGTCTGATCACGCTAGGCGTGGACGATCTGGCGCGGTCACGCCAGTTTTACGAAACGGGGCTGGGTTGGCGGGTTGGGCAGGCCGTCGAGAACGAGGTGGTGTTCTTTCAGCTCAACGGCCTGATCCTGTCGCTCTACCATCGCAACGCCATGGTGAAGGATATCGGGATTAGCGACAACGGTGACGGGTTCGGAGGTATCACTCTTGCCTACAATGCGCGCAGTCGCGAGGAAGCGGACGTCGTGTTGAGTGAGGCGAAGCAGGCCGGTAGTCGTCTGGTGAAGCCCGCCCAGGCAACCACTTGGGGTGGCTACGTCGGCTACTTCGCCGACCCCGATGGGCATATCTGGGAGGTGGCTCACAATCCCTATTTCCCCATCGATGCCGAGGGCAGGACGACATTGGGCGGGTAGTGCTGACGATGCGCGGGAGTGAATTCGCCGAACTCCAGGCCTTTCTCGCCGTGGCCGAGCAGGGCAGTTTCGTGCGTGCGGCGGAGGCGTTGCAGGTATCCCCCTCGGCGCTGAGCCAGACGATCAAGGGGCTCGAGTCACGTCTGGAAGTACGGTTATTCAACCGGACGACGCGCCGGGTGGCGCTGACTCAGGCCGGCGAGCGGTTGCTGCAACGGCTTGGCCCGGCGATGAGCGAGGTCGAGGCTGCGGTTACCGATGCCGTGGAATTGGGCGAGCGCCCCCGCGGCCGGTTGCGGATTCATGCCTTCCGGGTGGGATATCAGCTTTATCTAGAGCCGCTGCTGGCGGCATTCGCCGAAGCCTATCCCGATATCGAACTCGATCTGACCCTGGACGATCAACCGGTGGACATGGTCGAGGCCAGTTTCGATGCGTACGCGGCAAATCAGACGAACCATGAAGGAGGTCCGGCAATGACAGATCATCCCTATGTCGGCATGTGGGCCACGGCAGATGGCCACGTGCGCCATGAACTACTGCCGAATGGTCGTTACGACGAAGCGCGTGGCAATCGCGAGAGCGCCTATCAAGGGCGCTATGAGGTTACCGGTCACCATATCGAGTATTGGGACGATACCGGCTTTACCGCCGATGGCGACTTCATCGATGGGGTGCTGCATCATGGCGGGATGGTGCTGTACCGCCAAGGGGCTGACTGAAACCGGATCGCGCTATTTGAATCAGCCTAAGGCAGGCACCGTTCCTTACTACGAGAGCGAGGACCATATCCCCCGCAGCGAGGCCGAGAATGAGCACCACGCCCACCTGATAAATTTCTTCGAGCGCAGCTTGAGGGAATGAATGCCTGGTCCGTTCTATCTCTGGGCGTGTTGTCGATCCCTGCGCTCAGTGAGATACGGCGCGCCGTACCGATGTGCGCAGGTACAAGCCTTGTACGCCGATTCCCAGCAGGGCGATGCATCCTGCGCCAATCGACAGCATGTCGACCGGCACATGCAAGGCCAGGACCAGACCGCCGATCGAGGCGCCCATGGCACTGCCCAGATAAAGCGCCGATTCATTCAGCGCCACCGCCAGGTTGCCGTCGCCATGGCGGTCTCGCGCTTTCATCAGTTCGTTGTTCTGCGGAACCTGAAGCGCCCATCCCACGGCGCCCCAGAGCGCGATGGGAACAAGCGCGAACCAAGCATCTAGAGCGATGAGAAACGGCAGGGAGATCAGCGCAACGCCCAGCAGTAGCAGGATGGCGAAGATCAAGGTGTGCCCCTGGAAGCGATCCATCAACGTCCCGATCAGGAAGCTGCCGAGCACTCCGCCGACACCCCAGACCCACAGGAATGCGGTCACCGGCAGATCACCATGAGCCGTCACCAGCGGGGCGATGAAGGTGTACATGCCCAGGCTGGCAATGGCGGCCAGCAGCGAGATCGAAAGCAGGCCGATGACGTGACGGTCGGCCAGGATGGCCAGCTTCTTGTGCACAGGCACTGTCGGCGTTGTGGGTAGCGGCGGGAGCCGGTACATCAGACCGACGAGCGCGATAAGCCCTATCGCCGCAATCAGCCACAGGGCCGCTTGCCACCCCCAACGCTCCGCGAGCAATAGGCTGAACGGCACGCCGAGGACAGTGCCGCTCGCCATGCCGCCCATGATGATCGAAATGGCCTTGCCGCGTTGCCCATCCGGTGACACGCCGACGGCCGCCGCAATGCCTATCGCCAGATAGGTGCCCGCCGCCATTCCGGCGACAACGCGCAAGGCTATCAGGGTCACGATATCCGTCGCCATGGCGCTGGTCGCGTTGGCGACCACGAACAGGCCCAGCATGGCGAACAGGCCACCACGCTGGCGATGGGCGGGCAGCAGGGCGACACACAGGGGCGATCCTAGCCCGTAGGCCAGGGTGAATGCCGTGACGAGTTGCGCGGCCACGGAGACGGAAACCGCAAACTCGGCCTGGATCATCGGGATCAGGCCGGCGGTCACGTAGGACGCCATTCCCAGCGCGAAGGCGCCGGTGGCGATGAGAGAGGTCGTGCTGCGTGATACGTGTGCCATGCGTACGTTTCCTTTTCGGTAAAAGGTGCGGTGGAACGGAAAGTACGGGCAGTTTGCTGTTAGGCTTAAAGGGTTACAATTTAACCGTTTATGCTATTACTAAAGGCAACAGCATGGCTCTCGAGCGGACACGGCACGAACTCGGCGAATTTCTACGCACCCGGCGCGAGCGAATCTCGCCGGAAGAGGTCGGGCTCCCCATGGGCACACGCCGGCGCACGCCGGGGCTACGGCGCGAGGAGGTCGCAGCGCTCGCGGGTGTCGGGCTGACCTGGTACACCTGGCTGGAGCAGGGGCGCGAGATTGGCGTGTCGTCCACTTTCCTGGACAACCTGGCCAAGGCGTTGAAGCTGGATGCGGCGGAGCGGCGTCATCTGTTCATGCTGACCCATCAGCGCCCGCCCATCGAGCCGGGCAAGACGTGGTGCCAGGTGCCGCCGTTGGTGAGACGCCTGATGGACGATCTGTCGACGCGGCCCAGTTACGTATTGAATCTGCGCTGGGACGTGCTGGCCTGGAACGGCGCGGCGGACCGTATATTCGATTTCGCGGCGCAACCGGCAGCGTATCGCAACCTGCTGTGGATGCTGTTCGCCGAACCCGCGTTGCGCCGGGTGATCGCCGATTGGTCGGCTCAGGCCCCGCGCATTCTCTCCAGTTTCCGGCGCGACTATGCCCGCGCCGATGGCGATCCGGCGATCGGCTCCCTGGTCGAAGAACTCAAGAAGGTCGCGCCGGAATTCAGGCAGTGGTGGCATCAACACGACGTTCACGCGCCCTGCCAGGGTGTCAGGACGCTCGATATCGACGGGCTAGGTGCAGTCGGCTTCGAGCACACCAGCCTGATCGTCGACGAGAGCCGTCATCTACGCCTGGTGGTGTATGCCGTTCAGGAAACGGACCCCCAGGCCTCCGCCTTCGCCCGCTGGGTGAACGGCGAAGCAGCCAGCAGACAAACGCCGTCATGACGTCATTCATGAAGTGACGCAGCGTTGGCAAGCTGCTGTCACCGAAAGCGCTTTACCCACTCGCTCACGTCATCGTCGCTGCTCATGCTCTGGTCCACCAGACCGTCGACCATGAAGGTCGGCGTGCTGTGGATGCCGTTCTGACGGGCATACTTGGCATGACGTTTCACGGCGTTATCGAGGTCGGGAATCTCGAAGGCCTGGGTGAGAGCGATGCCGCTGTATGCTTCCAGTCGCTTGAGAATGTCGTTGGGCGTCGCGTCGCGATTCGGCCCGGTGCAGTGGTTCTCGAAGACGAATTCATCGCGATGGGCGGCCACGGCAGCCATGACTTTCTTTGCCGTCTCCTTGCCGCCGTCGAGTGTCGAGGCGGCGACGATGGCACGGGTAACGATGGGGGAGAGGAGGTGCCAGGGCTGGGGGTTGAACCAGAGCTTTACGCGTACGCTGGACGCTCCGGCCTGGTCCAGGAAGTCGTCCAGCTTGTCGAACGTCTTCACCGAGAACGGGCAGGTCGGCTCCAGAAAGACTTCGAAGAGATGCGGGCCGTTGCCCCACACGAGCGGATCGGCATGCCAGTCGCTGGCCATGGTGACCTCCTTATCTCACGCACTGTTGAATACATCACTAACCGTAGCAGAGAGGGGGCGGGGCTTGTCTCGGGCGCAGTGCACGAGCGGGGAAGATGTGCCAAGGTTTTTTACCAGACCGTGTATCAGCGAGGAAAACAGTTCATGCCACACGATTGGGTCGCCTTCGCCAAGCAGCTTCGCTCCATTGCGCAGACGGGGCAAACCTACACCGACAATAAGTACGAGCTCGAGCGTTACCGCCAGCTCGAGGTGCTGACCAACCGGATGTTTGCGGTGCTGGCCGACGTGCCCATCGACCGGGTCGAGAATTTCATCATTCCCGATGCGGGCTACGCCACGCCCAAGGTGGATGTACGCGGGGCGGTATTCGAGCGGGGCCAAGTGCTGCTGGTGCGCGAGATCAAGGATGGCCGCTGGGCGTTGCCCGGCGGCTGGGCGGACGTCAACGAAGGGCCGTCGTCCTGCGTGCTGCGCGAAATCGTCGAAGAGTCGGGCCATCGCGCCAGCAACCCACGCCTGGCGATGCTCAAGGATCGCAGCCTGCATCCCTACACGCCGGTATCGCCGGATCACATTTACAAGCTGTTCTACCTGTGCGACCACGAGGGCGGCGAGTTCGTCGCCAACAACGAGACCGATGCTGCCGATTTCTTCGATCTCGACGACCTGCCGCCGCTCTCCGAAGGGCGCACCCTGGCCGAGGATATCCATCAGTGCTGGGAATTTCATTGCTCCAGCGCGCCAGGTATCTACAGTGATTGAATGCGCTCGGCGTTATCGAGCGGTTTATGGTCGAAGGGGGTGGGTTCCTGGGCTATTTTGATGCGTGAACCGGTCAACCTTAGCAAGGAGATTGCATGAGTCAGGATAACGACTATACCCCACCGACGGTCTGGACCTGGGACAAGGAAAGCGGCGGCCATTTTGCAAGCGTCAATCGCCCCATTGCCGGGCCGACGCATGATAAGGAATTGCCGGTCGGCAAACACCCATTCCAGCTCTACTCGCTGGCCACGCCTAACGGCGTCAAGGTCGGCATCATGTTCGAGGAGCTGCTGGCGCAGGACTTCGACGCCGAATACGATGCCTGGCCGATCCAGATCGGGGACGGCGACCAGTTCGGCAGCGGCTTCGTCAAGGTCAATCCGAATTCCAAGATCCCGGCATTGATGGACTACAGCACGCCCGAGCCCACGCGGGTGTTCGAGTCCGGGGCGATCCTGCTCTATCTCGCCGACAAGTTCGGTACCTTGCTGCCCGAGCCCGAAGATTACGTCGCACGTACCGAGGCGCTCAACTGGCTGTTCTGGCAGATGGGCAGTGCGCCATTCCTCGGTGGTGGTTTCGGTCATTTCTACACCTATGCACCGACCAAGATCGAGTACGCCATCGACCGTTACACCATGGAGGTCAAACGCCAGCTCGACGTGCTCAATCGTCGCCTGGCCGAGTCGCGCTATTTGGGCGGGAACGAATACACCATCGCGGATATCGCCAATTGGCCATGGTACGGACAACTGGTGCTGGGGCGGCTCTACGAGGCCGGCGAGTTTTTACAGGTCGAGTCCTACGAGCATGTGCAGCGCTGGGCCAAGGAGATCGACGCACGCCCGGCAGTGAGGCGTGGCTATATGGTCAACCGCACCTTCGGCCCGCTCGAGGAACAGCTGCACGAGCGCCACGATGCCAGCGACTTCAGGCTGAGAACGCAGGACAAGCTCGAAGCCAAGGACTAGAGAGCTGGATCAGAACGGCGGTGGCGTGCGCTGCCGCTGTTGTTTCGCCGCTTGCGTCCACCAGGCCAAGTCATCCGCAAAACGCGCGAAGGATTTTTCCAGCGACTGACCGGCATCGCCGATGGGTTGGCCATCGGCATCCAGGGTCTTGGTGATCGGACCGACGGTCACCGAACTGGAGATGACGACCATGCCCATCTCGGCCAGTGTGCCGTGCCATAGCAAGCCGGCACGCGCACCGCCCAAACGACCGGCCGAATAGCTGACGATCCCGGCCGGTCGCCAGAACCACTCTTCCAGGAAGTGATCGGTCAGGTTCTTCAGGCCCGGCTGCATGCCCCAGTTATATTCGCCGGTAACGAATACGAAGCCGTCCGCCTCGCGAATCTTTCCCGCCAACGTCTCCATCGCCTCTGGCGCTTCGCCCTCCGGGTATTCCTTGTACATCCGGTCCAGCATCGGCAAATCGACCTGCTTGGCGTCGATCAATTCCGCCTCGACTCCACGAGACTGCAAGGTACGCACTACGTAGTCGGCAAGACGGATGCCGTTACGGTCGGAACGATACGACCCATAGAACACCAGGATCTGGTCGGCCATGGCAGGTTACCTGTTTGTGGTTGGGATGGTGGATGGACTCTTATTGTGAGATTAGCTCTTCAAAGTCGCTGGTTCCACGAAGCTATAAAAGTCGAGGTTCGCCACTATTTTTCGGAGTTTTCTAAATAAGCTGTCGCCATTGCCGATACGTTCTTGGCGGCACATCGGTAGGGTGCGCCTCGCATCAATAGCCAAACGAGCGAATAGGGAGCTTGACATGTTCAGGAATGTAATTGCCGGGGTAATGTTGCTGCTGACACTGGGCGTATCGGGATGTGCCTCAGTGCCGATGGGACCTTCGGAAGAAGATTTGGCGTTGAAGCAATTTCCTGCACCACCAGAGAATATGGCTGGGCTATATGTTTATCGTGACAGCTTCATGGGACAGGCGCTTAAAAAGACGGTGGCTCTGGATGGTAAGACATTGGGCGAAACGGCCAATGGTATCTATTTCTATAAAGTGATTTCACCGGGCAAACACACGTTGGCGACCGAGTCCGAGTTCAGTGACAATTTGCTGTCTTTCGAGGCGGATGCCGACAAGAATTATTTTGTTGAGCAGTACATGAAAATGGGAGTGTTTGTCGGCGGGGCAGGATTGAAAATGATCGACGAAACGACAGGCATGAGTGCTGTGCGTGAATGCTGCCGGCTGGCTGCCTCACAGTAGCCGTTCAGCATTTAGGCATGCCTGCATCGTTTGCCAAAGATGTACAAGCCAGTGTCCAAGTGGAGCGGAGAGTAACCATTGAAGTTTGAAGAAAAAACGTTTTATGTCGCATGGCCGGATTACGTCGATCTTAAGGTAAGCATTCGTTGGACGGCACCCGCCATGCACGACGTGCTGTTTTCGAACCACGTCGCAGAAGATGATGAAGCCTACTTTTATGCGATCACGGCCCGGTGCCGGGGAGCCTGGTACGCTTATTACATTGGCATGGTGTATGACCAGAGTGCATCGTTGCGACATAGGCAAGGCGACCATGTTGAACGTCTTGCAGAACTAAAACGAAGGCATCCGGACCTGAACTTCGGTATTTCTCTAGGGGTGCCGGACTTCAATGAAGTATGTTTTGATCGTCGCATGATTGAAGAAATCGAAGGTTTGTTAATCTATTCCAACTGGCATGAGGACATGATTAATATCCGTAAGGTCGACTTCTTCTGTTCTCCTCGCCAGATTCATGTGAAAAATACAGGATTCAGTGATCACCTCGAAAAAGAAGTGTTCTATGGTGTGACCTATCGTAGCGACTGACTATAGTCAGATCAGGACGGCCAGCCTCAATCCAGGTAAGTGCATGAGACGCTCTCATGCAAACGCCCCATAGGATCGCGTCTTATGGGGCGTTGTGCTTTTACTACGGTAGCTCACGTGACACTTACTCTCGCTCTTCCTCGAACAGGTCCGCCTTGGCATCGCGCATGACATCCTCGCACGCCGCTTGGTGGGCGAGTTGGGTGAGGAGGCCCTGGGTCACCTCGAAACCCTTGCCAAGACAGGTGTCAATGTCTTCACGGCTCACCGCCGGCGTGACATCGCAGTCGATTTTCAGGGTGCGTCCGCCGCCGTCGAGCTTGTCTGCGAACTCACGCAGCCGCCAAGCGACACGCTCCTTCCAGCTGGCTGATTCCTCTGCGCCTTCGTTCACGTTAAACGTGCACCGCCATTCAGGTTTGTAGACCTTCATGAGAACCTCCTGCGCTGGTTTGCAATAGTCAGTGATCGTGCGTGCTTTCCACTCCGTAATAACGATGTCGCTATATCAGCATACCGATTTTTTCGCGCCAGCACAGGAGGGGGGGCGTAACAGTCGGTTGGTGCGGCGTAGCCTGTAGGTTATGACTCACTCCGCCCTTCAGGCAAAGAGGCTGTCGCTTCGGTCACGGCTGGGTGCAGTCAGGGACTGCTGGGCGATGAGATGGTCGGCCAGGGCCCGGGAGGCCAAGGCAAATTCCACCCGCGCAGCCATCAGGGCGCTCAAGTCCCGTGAGGCCCGGTCCTGCTCCAGGCGATCGAGGCGTAGCTTGGCATTCGACAACCGTTGAGCCAGGGCAGGATCAAGAGTCAGGTTGGCCGGCGTGCTTGGTTGGGTGGGGCAGACAAGAGCGTCGGCCAGCGACGCGAAGGTAACCGCGGTGTCCATGGTACGAACTCCTTGCCCGAACGAGATCCGACGTCTTTGCCGGATATTGAGAGGACGTCCGGCCAAGGCGGGAGCATATACGTGGAAATGGCTGCCGCAGGGACAGCGGGTCGGTGGGCGTGGCGGCGAATGTCTTGTTATGAGGAGGGAGATTACCTAGAAGATAGCGCGTTCGCGGAAGGTCGCAATAGGGAAATTACCGCCTGGAAAGACCCGGCAACGCTGAGCGCGACACGCCGGAAAAGGCCGGCATGTCGCTTACGTTCAGTGTGTGTCGTCGACGCTATTGCCATGCGACGGCAAGGCCAGCTTGTCGAAGTTCAAGGCCAATGTTTCCAGCCCCTTCTCGAGTTCATCGCCGGACATGGGACGACCGTGACCGGTCATGGCCACGCTGGGCTTGAGCGCTGACAGGCGCTTGACGGATTCGCGGGCATCGTCCCAGTCGGGCGTGAAGTAGCGCGGCGGCCCACTGATCTCCTTGTGTTGGGTCATGACCTGGTAGAGCTTATCCTGGCGCACGGTCACGAAGGCATCGCCGACGAGCATGGCGCGATCCTCGTCGCGGAAGAACGAAACGTGCCCCGGGGTATGCCCCGGCGTCGCCACCCAGCGCCACCCCGGCAATTCGGGAACGCGACCGTCTTCGGGTAGCAGATGGATGAACGGGCGCAGGTTGACCGGGGCATTCGGGAAGTACCCCGACAATTTGGCAATCAGCCCGCCTTCGACGTCGGTGTCGGGATAGGGATAGCTTTCCTCGCCGGTCAGGTAGGGCATCTCCTGAGGGTGCGCATAGATCGGCACGCCCCAGTGTTCCGCCAGCTCCACCGCCGAGCCGACATGATCGAAGTGGCCGTGGGTCAATAGAATGGCCTTGGGCCGCGCATCCTTGCCAAAGCGCTGCATGGCGGCGTCGATGATCTCTTCCTGGGAGTCGGGCATGCCTGCATCGACCAGCACCCAGTCGTCGCTTTCCGGATGGCCCACGAAGTAGACGTTGACGATTTGCACCGTCAATCCGGCCACGTCGGGTAGCACCTCAAAGAGATCGCCGCTCCTGATGGACGTCATTGGCATGTGTTTGTGGCGCAACGGATTGTCGGCCATGAGAATTCCTCCCTGATAGGTTTCATTACCACGCATCCGGCGTGGGTCGTGCCACAACGAAAGGGAATTTTTCTGAGTCTAGTCAGTGGGCTAACCCTGCATAGGAAGAACGGGGTGTAAAAAGGACATTATTGTGTGAGCGAGCGTTTCCCGGTCGTGGCCTCGGCAACGTTGCTTTAGAGAAGGTCAGAAAGCCGCGCTTAAGGTTTCCCGATGTATCGTTTGGTGACAAGAGCGAAAATCACCGCTATCGGATGCTTGCCAGGCAAGTAACCCCTGCTAGCTTGAGTAAGCGACATCGCCTGATCAGTAAATGGATTCACTGTCGAGACGGAGCGATTTTATGGTTATCAAGACCCCTAACGATTTGTTCGTGCGCCTGCTTTCCGAAATCAACAGCGCAGAGAAGCAGATCACCCGTGCCCTTCCCAAGATGGCACGTGCCGCAGACGACCCCAAGCTGGCCGAGGCGTTCAAGGAACACCTGGAAGAAACGCGCGGTCAGGTGGAGCGCATCGAGCAGGCGGCGGACACCATTCCCGATATCCGCGTCAAGCGCATCAAGAGCTATCCCATGGAGAGCCTGATCGAGGAGGCTCAAGAGCTGATCGACTCGGGAGAGAAAGGCCCGGTGCTGGATGCCGGCCTGATCGGCGCGGCCCAGAAGGTCGAGCATTTCGAGATCGCCGCTTACGGGACGGTCATTGCCTTGGCCGGACAGCTGGGCTACACCGAAGCCAAGAACATCCTGGCCGAGACCCTCAAGGAGGAGAAGGCCACCGATGAAAAACTGACCAAGCTGGCCAAGCAGGACGTCAATCAGAAAGCGGGTTAACGTTATCTAGAGCGTTTTTCCAGGGGCAGGCCCAATCAGGGTCTGCCCCTGCATGTATCTGCGTCCGTCGCTCTCTCCCGGTCTTCTCGGCCCGTCCCGGCATTCGCCGGCCTGTTCAGGGCGTGCAGTGGTAGAAGTGTGCCGGTAGGAAGTTCATGGGTTCGAAGCTCTTCGTCACCTTCGAGAAGGTCCTGTTCAGGTGAGGCATGATATTGGGCGAGAACTGATAGAGCAAAAATGCCCCATCCGGAGAAATGGCCTGCTTCGTGGCGTGCAGGATATTGTCTTTCACCGCCACGGGTAGGGTACTGAGCGGTATGCCCGAGACAACGTAGTCGACTGCACCGAAGCCCCGTTCCTGAAGGATCGTCTGGATATCCTCCGCCGAGCCATGGATGACCTGCATCCGTGGGTCCGGATAGGCGCGCTGAACATAGTCGACGAAGTCCTCATTGGTTTCGATCACGATAAGCGCAGCGTCGGGTCGCATTTGGCGCAGGATTTCCTTGGTGAAGGTGCCTACCCCCGGGCCGTACTCTACCAGGACAGTGGCACGCTGCCAGTCGACGCAGTTCAGCATGCGCCGGACCAGGAAAGGCGAACTGGGAATGATCGAGCCGAGCATCTTGGGATGCTTGAAGAAATTGCTGGCGAAGAGCGCCATCTGGCGACGTGAAGAGAGCTGAGAGCTGGTGTCGTGGCGGGGCGGTTGTTCGTTGATATTCATGCAAATCGCTCGACAAGTGGACGGAGGGCAACTTCTTCACGGTAGCCTACCGGTCGAGGGAGGGAAAGACGCGCGCCGGTAGAAGAACTGTAACGATACCGTAAGAGCCCTGTCATGAAGCGCCCGGTCGTGACGAGCCGGGCGCGCTGCCTTCATGACGATTACCGCCGGTGCGCGTCGTCGATCTGCTGACGGCGAGCCTCCCCCTGACGTTCCAGCATCCAGCCTGGATACTCCGGCGGCAGGGCGCTGACGGTGTCGAGCTCGGTGAGTTCCGCGTCGCTCAGTCGGACGTCGCTGGCGGCGATATTGTCGTCGAGCTGATCCACTCGCTTGGCGCCGACGATCACGCTGGTCACGGCCGGCCGATGCAGTAGCCAGGCCAACGCGATCTGCGCCACGGAGACGCCGTGGGTATCGGCGATGCGGCGCATGACGTCGATGCAGTCGTAGGCGCGCTCGACGTCGACCGGCGGGAAGTCGAACGTGGTGCGGCGGCTGCCGGCTTCGGCCTGGCCATCGCGACTGTACTTGCCACTGAGCAGGCCGCCGGCCAGCGGGCTCCACACCATCAGACCGAGATTTTCGCTGTTGAGTAGCGGGATGAGTTCGCGTTCCAGGTCGCGTCCGGCCACGGTATAGTAGGCCTGTAGCGACTCGAAGCGCGACAGCCCGTGGCGTTCGGCGATGCCCAGCGCCTTCATGATCTGCCAGGCGGCCCAGTTGGAGACGCCGACATAGCGCACATGGCCGTGCTGCACGAGCAGATCCAACGCGCGCACGGTCTCCTCGATCGGCGTGGCCGGGTCGAAGCCGTGCACCTGGTAAAGATCGATGTGATCGAGTTGCAAACGCCGCAGGCTGGCCTTGACGCCTTCCATGATGTGATAGCGGGTCAGGCCGCGGGCGTTCACGCCGGGGCCGGTCGGGCCGAACACCTTGGTGGCGACCACCACCTCGTCGCGTGGCACCCGAAGATTCTTCAGGGCCTGGCCGGTCATGATCTCGGAGTGGCCCTCGGAATAGACGTCGGCGGTATCGATGAAATTGATGCCGGCATCGAGGGCGCGACCGATCAGTTTGTCGGCATCGGCTTGTTGCAGGTCGCCGATCTGGCTCCACAGTTCGCCTTGGCCGCCGAAGGTCATGGTGCCGAGGCACAACTCGGAGACGAACAGCCCGGTATTGCCGAATCGTGTATAGCGCATGCGTAAAACTCCTGAGCGAATGGCGCCGGCGTGTCGGGTCATATCCGGGCGATGCCGGCTGGGGATACCGTGACAGGCTGGCAAATCGAGAGGGAGAGTGCGCAACCAGTATGGGTCGCTCGGCGTGGAACCAGCCAGTGCAATCCTGTCGGATCCTTGCCTGATCCTACGCAACGCTTGCCGATCTGGCTGCAACCGCGTAGCCACGAAGAAGGGCCGCACCGTGGCCGATGCAGCCCTTTCATGTACTCGATGCAGGCGACTCAAGACATGCCGGTTCAGGACTTGCGATTGTGTTCAGGCTTGTCCTTCTGCGAGGAGGAGGCCATCTTTTCCAGTTCCTCCTCGTCCATGGAGTCGTACATGGATTTTGCCGCGCCTTCGAGCTCGCTGACCTTCTTCTCGCCACGCTTGGCGGACAGGGCAGCGCCGGCCGCCATCTGTTGCGCTTGGGACTTCGCTGGCATCGTCAAACCTCCTGTTTCACGAGGTGCCGTGACTGCGACACCGATCCATCGGGCCATTGACTACAGGCAGATCATTGCCCGCATTTCCAGCGTAGTCAGTCCCGCGGAGAGGCGCCAAGCGAAGCGAGCCCGACGATAGCGACAAATGCATCGGCCCGCACAAAGGCGGGCCGATGGATACCAGTCTTGCCAGCTTATGCCGTCTCTTCGATCTCGGCGCTATGGTAGACGTTCTGCACGTCGTCGAGCTCGTTGAGCATATCGAGAAGTTTCTCGAACAGCGCCACGTCGTCACCGCTGATCGGCGTGGTGGTCTGCGGCAGGAACTGGATCTCATCGATCTCGAAATCGATGTCGCCGAAGGCGTCGGTCAGCGCCTGCTTGGCCTTGGCGTACTCGGTATGCGGCGCGAAGACGGTAATCCGGCCGTCCTCGTTCTCGATGTCGGTAACGTCGACATCGGCTTCCATCAGCGCTTCGAGCGTGGCTTCCTCGTCGTCGCCATTGAAGGCAAGGATGGCGCTGTGGTCGAACATGTGACTGACGCTGCCCGGCGTGCCGATCTTGCTCTTGGTCTTGGTGAAGCACATGCGTACATCGCCGAAGGTACGGTTGGGGTTATCGGTCAGGCACTCCACGATGACCATGCAGTTGCCGGGCCCGAACCCTTCGTAACGTGCCGGAGAGAAGTCCTCGCCGCCACCGCCCTTGGCCTTGTCGAGCGCCTTATCGATCACGTGAGAGGGGACCTGGTCCTTCTTGGCGCGATCGATCAGCCCGCGCAGTGCCAGGTTACCGTTGGGGTCGACTCCGCCCGCCTTGGCGCAGACGTAAATCTCGCGACCGTACTTGCTGTATACCTTGGTCTTGGCGGCGGCCGTCTTGGCCATGGATTCCTTGCGGTTCTGGAAGGCCCTACCCATGTCTTTGTCCTGTCAGGTTGTCATCGACGCGCGAATTTTACTCAACATCCGCCCAGTGTGGCAGGTTTATTTCCGTCCTGGCCAGCCTGCACCGATACGCACGGATGACAGACGCTACCGCGCGTTTCTGGTAGTCTTACTGGCTTCCCGACCATGGCGGCATCGTTGTCTCGGCCCTTCCCCTTTGTCCCAGCTCGCCGCTTTGCCTATCGCCCCTACAGGATCTGAGCTTGTCTGAACCTATCCCCTCCGAGGTCTTTGCCTCCTTGCCGTTGCCATCCGAGTTGCTGACTGGGCTGGAGTCCCTGGGCTATCGCACCATGACGCCGATCCAGGCGGAAAGCCTTCCCCTGATACTCGATGGACGCGACGTGATCGGCCAGGGCAAAACCGGCTCGGGCAAGACCGCCGCGTTCGGTCTCGGCCTGCTGTCACGTCTCGATGTGACACGTTTCCAGGTACAGGCGCTGGTGCTGTGCCCGACCCGGGAACTGGCCGATCAGGTCGCCGACGAACTGCGTCGGCTGGCGCGTGCACTGCCGAACGTCAAGGTGCTGACCTTGTGCGGTGGTGCACCGATGGGGCCGCAGTTGAATTCGCTGGCGAGTGGCGCACACGTGATCGTCGGTACGCCCGGGCGGGTGGAGGCGCATCTGCGCAAAGGCACCTTGGAGCTGGCGGGGCTCGACACGCTGGTGCTCGACGAGGCCGACCGCATGCTCGACATGGGCTTTCAGGACACGCTGGAAGCCATCGTGGCGTGCACTCCGAAGACGCGCCAGACGCTGCTCTTCAGCGCTACCTATGCCGAGGGCATTCGTCCCATCGCCGAGCGGCTGATGAAATCGCCGGTGAGTGTCGAGGTCGAGGCGACCCATGGCAGCGAGAGCATCCGCCAGGCGTTCTTTCGCGTGGATGACGACGCCGCCCGCTTCACGGCACTGCGCCTGCTGCTGCTGGCGCATGCGCCAGCGTCGAGCGTCGTGTTCTGCAATACCAAGCGGGAAACGCAGGAGGTCGCCGACGCGCTCTGCCAACATGGCTTCAGTGCCCTGGCGCTGCATGGCGATCTGGAGCAGCGTGACCGTGACCGGACGTTGATCCTGTTTGCCAACCGGAGTGCATCGATTCTGGTGGCGACCGATGTAGCGGCGCGTGGGCTGGACATCGAATCGCTGGACGCGGTGTTCAATTATCGCATCGCCCAGGATCCCGAGGTGCACGTGCACCGCATCGGTCGCACCGGCCGGGCCGGTGGCCAGGGTGCGGCGTACACGCTATACACTCCTGACGAAGGCATGCGTTTGGTGCGTCTGGCGGATTACGTCGGGGGCGATATCGATGACTCGCCGCTGCCGTCGGCCAGCCTGCTCGAGAAGCGCCCGCCCGCGCCGCGCATGGCGACACTCCAGGTCGATGGCGGCAGGAAGCAGAAGCTGCGCCCCGGTGATATTCTCGGTGCGTTGACCGGCGACGGCAGCATCGCCGGGACACAGGTCGGCAAGATCAAGGTGCTGGAGCGCAGCGCTTATGTGGCCGTCGAACGTGAGGTGGCCAAAGAAGCGCTTGAAAAGCTCGCAACGGGAAAGTTAAAAGGCAAGTCGTTTCGCGCGCGTCGTGTGAACCGGTAACTGCAAGGTGCTATGAAAATACCCAAGAGGCTACAACCGCTGCTCGATGAAGGCATGATCGACGAGGTCGTGACCCAACTGATGAGCGGCAAGGAAGCGCAGGTCTATGTCGTGCGCTGCGGTGACGAACTGCGCTGCGCCAAGGTGTTCAAGGAAGCCAAGCAACGCAGCTTCAAGCAGGCGGTGGAGTATCAGGAAGGGCGCAAGGTGCGCAACAGTCGCCGTGCCCGGGCGATGTCCAAGAAGACCCGCTATGGCCAGCGCGAGCAGGAGGACGCCTGGCTGAATGCCGAAGTCGATGCGCTCTACCGACTGGCGTCCGCCGGCGTGCGTGTGCCCAAGCCCCATGCATTCGTCGATGGCGTGCTGCTCATGGAAATGATCGCCGATGAAGAGGGCTATGCCGCGCCCCGTCTGGACAACGTGACCCTCACGGAAGATCAGGCGCGCGATTACCATGATAAGGTCATCGCCGACGTGGTGCGCATGCTGTGTGCCGGGCTGGTGCATGGCGACCTGTCCGAGTTCAACGTACTGGTCGACCGGCACGGCCCGGTGATCATCGATCTGCCGCAGGCCGTCGATGCGGCCGGCAACAACAACGCCGCGCGCATGCTCGAGCGTGACGTCGACAATATGCGGGCCTATTTCGGCCACTTCGCCCCGGAATTGCTGGACACCGAGTACGGCAAGGAAATCTGGGCGCTGTACGAGTCCGGCGAGTTGCACCCGGACGTGAAGCTGACCGGGCGCTTCGCGCACGACACCTCGAACGTCAACGTCGATGAGCTGATGGCCGTCATCGACGATGCGCTGGAGGAAGAGGCCGATCGTCGCGAGCGGGCCCGCGACGATCAGGACGAAGACTAGACCGGCACGTTGCCGTGGACCCAGTGGACCACGAACCGGCAGCGTTCCACCGGTAGGCAGGCTGTCGCGTTGCAGGGTTGTACCTGGAGTTCGAGTATCAGCGGGTTGGCGGAACGCTCGCGGGCGGTGAGGTCGATATCGAGCCGCCCGGTGTACCCCTCATCTTCCGAGTTCACGCGTTCCGGCGTGGGGTAGTGAAGTTCCACGTCCTGCCAGTCGTCCCGGTTGACCACGCTCAGACGTGTGGACTCGGGGCGTTGCAGGTCATGCTGCTGAATGTGCCAGCCCGGTGCCATATCCAGTCGCAGGACGACCTGTAGTTGGGTGTCGCTGGATTCGACGATGCGACAATCGGCCCGAATTGCGCCGCCGGCCAGGTACTGGAGCGGTTCCGGCGCGGGCGACTCCCACTGACGTAACCCCTGCAGAAACACTGGGCTGGCTAACGGCGCCTGTACGACACGACCGGAAAACGCTTCGATCTGGCGTTCGATACGCGTGCGTAGCTGCACGTCTCCGCTGCGCCGATAAAGCGCGACAAGCACCGGCAATAGCAACGAATTCCCTGCGACGGTCGCCCCATCCATCAACTGCTTGCTGCGCACCGGTTGCGGACCCACGCTATCCAGCGGGGAAATGTAGTAACCGCCACGCTGACTGTCGCCATGGTAGGCATCCAGTTCGTCGAGCAGCACGAAGGTGCGCTCCAGCCATTGCTCGTCCTGGGTCATGTCGTAGACACCGATCAAGGCATGCAGAAAGTGCGCATAATCCTCGAGCTGGGCTTTGATCGAGGCGACGCCATCCAGGCTGGTCCGCCACAGCCGCCCCTCGTTTTCGTCGTGGTGATTGCGCCAGAGATCCTCGGCGGCAGCGACGGCGGCCTGTCGATAGTCGTCGCGCTCCAGGACCAGTGCAGCCTGGGCCAAGGCGGCGATCACCATGCCGTTCCACTCGGTGATCTGCTTGCGGTCGCATAGCGGGGGCGTGCGTTGTGCACGGACGGCATAAAGACGGCGCTTGATATCGGCCAAGGCTTCGTCGAGTGCGTTGCGCGACATGCCCAGCGTGTCGGCGACCGTATCGAGCGGATACGGCAGATGCAGCACGTTGGTGCCCTCGAAATTGCCGGCACGGGTAATCCCGTACACTGCCTTGCACAGCGCCAGCGCCTCGCTATCCAGTTCGTGGGCAAGTTCGGCGTAATCCCAGACGAAGAACTTGCCTTCCAGCCCTTCACTGTCGGCGTCGGTGGCGGAGTAGAACCCGCCGCGCGGTGAGCGCATCTCGCGCAGCACGTAATCCAGGGTCTCCTCGGCGACGCGGCGATACTCGGCGTGTCCGGAAAGCTGCCAGGCCTGCAGGTAGACGCTGGCCAGCTGCCCCTGGTTGTAGAGCATTTTCTCGAAATGCGGGATCTGCCATGCCCGGTCGGTGGCATAGCGGTGGAAACCACCCCCGACCTGGTCATAGATGCCGCCCCGCAGCATGCCATCGAGTGCCTGGCTGATGACCTGCCAGCTCGTCTGTTGGGCCAGCGGATGCATGTCGCGCCGGCTCTCTTCCAGTAACAGGAACAGGTTGGGCTCATGGGGAAACTTGGGCGCGTCGCCGAAGCCACCATACTCGGTGTCGGTCTGCTCGAGCAGGCTGGCGACGGCCTCATCGACCAGCCCCTCCGGCAGCTCGGCGGTCACGGTCGTGGTGAGTTGCCGGCGAATGGCGGCATCGAGAGTGCTGGCATCCTCGAGCAAGCGTTCGCGGTTGTCGTGCCAGATTTCCTGGACCTGGCCGAGCAGTCCCATGAAATGGTCCTTGGGATAATAGGTGCCGCCGAAGAAAGGCATGCCGTCCGGGGTCAGGAAACACGACAAGGGCCAGCCGCCGTGTCCGGTGATCAATTGCACGCCGGTCATATAGATGCTATCGAGGTCGGGGCGTTGTTCCCGGTCGACCTTGATCGGCACGAAATAGCGATTGAGCAGCTCGGCGACCTCCTTGTCGTCGAAGCTCTCGTCTTCCATCACATGACACCAGTGGCAGGTGCTGTAGCCGATGGACAGGAACACCGGCTTGTCTTCCTGGGCGGCCTTGACGAAGGACTGGCTATCCCATGGGCGCCAGTCGACGGGGTTGTGGGCATGCTGCAGCAGGTAGGGGGAGTCCTCGAGGATAAGGCGGTTGGTGTAGAGCGGCTCGCCCTGATCGTCCTTGTGCTGGGTACGCAGCGGGTAGCGGTCGCGTTTTCGCTGGCGCGCCTCGCGCAGTGCTTCCGGCGTGGCCATTGTCAGTCTCCTGTTCCTTGGATCGTTGGGCGAAGTGTAGCAGTGACATCGAATCGTCCCGGGCTGACGATTCCACAAGCGGTTTAACACGTTAAGCTGAAGGACTCATGGACAATCAGTAAGGAGACAGTCATGAAGGTCGTTACCCTGCGCAGTCCCGGCGGACTGGATCGCCTCGAGATCAGTGACCAGGCCGGGCCCGGCGAGCCGGGCCCCGGCGAGATCCGCGTGCAGCTCCACGCCAGCTCGCTCAACTTCCACGACTATGGCGTGGTCTCGGGCGCCATGCCCACCGAGGACGGTCGCATTCCGATGTCCGACGGGGCCGGCGAGGTGGAAGCGGTCGGCGACGGTGTCGATGAGTTCAAGGTCGGTGATGCCGTGGTGTCCTGCTTCTTCCCGTATTGGCAAGATGGTCCGGCGCGGGTCGGCGATTTCAAGACCACGCCCGGCGATGGCGTCGACGGCTATGCCCGCGAGCAAGTGGTGCGCCCGGCGTCCTGGTTCACTCATGCGCCCAAGGGCTACAGTCATGCCGAAGCCGCGACGCTGACCACCGCGGGGCTGACCGCGTGGCGAGCGCTGGTGGTCGATGGCAACCTCAAGGCTGGCGACACGGTGCTGGCGCTGGGCACCGGTGGTGTGTCGATCTTCGCGTTGCAGATGGCCAAGGCGATGGGCGCACGCGTTATCGCCACGTCGTCCTCCGACGAGAAGATCGAACGGCTCAGGGAACTCGGCGCCGACCATACTCTCAATTACAAACGTGAACCGGAGTGGGGCAAGCGCGTCAAGGAGTTTACCGACGGGCGCGGCGTCGATCACATCATCGAGGTGGGTGGCCCCGGCACGTTGCCGCAGTCCATCGAGGCGGTACGCATCGGTGGGCATATTTCGCTGATCGGTGTGCTGACCGGCCGTGGCGGCGACATACCCACCGCCAAGCTGATGGCCAAGCAGGCCCGCCTGCAAGGGTTGATCGTGGGCAGCCGCATCCACCAGCAGGAAATGGTGCGCGGCCTGGAAGCGAGCGGCCTGCGCCCGATCATCGACCGCTCGTTTGCTCTCGACGAGATCGCCGACGCCTTCCGCCACGAGGAATCCGGCCAGCACTTCGGCAAGATCTGCCTGGAGTTCTAAAGATACTGAAAATCGTGGAGCGGCTGGTAGGTAACTGGCCGTTCCACTGTGTTGTACCGCTGAAATGGATGTGACATGCCAAGGATTTCTGCACTGACCGCCCTGTTGACCATGACGCTGTCGTCGTCCCTCTTCGCCGCCAGTGGCAGCGAGTGGTCCTACTCGGGCCAGGCTGGCCCCCAGCATTGGGGCTCGCTATCGCCGGAATTCGCTACCTGCGGTTCGGGCAAGAACCAGTCGCCGGTGGATCTGGCCGGGATGATCGAAGGTAACCTGCCCGAGCCCGCCTACGACTACAGCGAGCCGGGCGAGACGCTGATCAACACCGGTCATACGTTGAAAATCGCCTATCCCGAGGGCAACGCCCTGACGCTCGACGGGCGCCGCTATGCCCTGAAACAGGTCCACTTCCATACCCCGAGCGAGTACACCATCGACGGCCAGCGCTATCCGATGGAGGCGCACCTGGTGCATGCCGACGCACAGGGTAACCTGGCCGTCATTGGAGTCATGTTCGAGAAGGGGCAGTCCCATGAGGCACTGGCCAGGATTCAGGATTCGCTCCCCGGCCGGGGGGATGCGCGTCTTGCCCTGTCGGGGAAGGAACTGTCAGCGACTGCGTGGCTGCCGGCGGCGCGTGATTATTATCGGCTCAACGGCTCGCTGACCACACCGCCATGCACGGAAGGCGTGCGCTGGCTGGTGATGAAGGACCCCGTGACGGCTTCGCCGGCGCAGCTCGAGGCCCTCCGGGAAGCGATTGGCCATGCCAATAACCGACCGCTGCAGCCCGTGAACGCCAGATTGATCGTGGAGTAGGAGAATGCCGTCATGGGTAAATGGGTTGCCGTAGGTATCGCCATCGGCGCCGCCTTCGGAGCGATGTATGACAATATCGCCCTTGGTGTCGGTATCGGTGTGGCGCTGGGGGCGGCTTTCGGCGCGACACAGCGCCCAAAGGGGTAACCTGACGTGATCAGCGCCCGGCCATCCATGCCTTGAAGGCCATTGATCCCTCTTGTCTGAATACACAGCGTGTTGTTTGAAAGCGAGGTTCGCCATGCCCAGCCGTACAGTCAATCGGCAGTATCCCGCCTACCGTGACGATATCGGTGATTTGATCACCCGGCGTCCCGTACCGGGTCCGGCCATCGATCAGGTCGACCCTTTCCTGTTCCTCAATCATCACGGGCCGCAGGACTACCGGCCCGACAATCAGGGGCTGCCGTTCGGCCCCCATCCGCATCGCGGTTTCGAGACCGTCACGTTCATCCTCGCCGGCGAACTGGCGCACCGGGACAGCGGCGGACACGAGAGCGTGATCGGCGCCGGAGGCGTGCAGTGGATGACCGCCGGCTCGGGGCTCATTCACGCCGAGCTGTCTCCCGAATCGTTCAAGCGCCGCGGTGGCCCGCTGGAGATCCTTCAGCTCTGGGTCAACCTGCCGGCACGGCTCAAGATGACTCAGCCCGCTTATGTCGGCATGCAGCGCGAGCAGATCCCGGCGATTGCGGCCGACGACGGGCGGGCCACGGTCAACCTGGTCTCGGGGCACTTCGACGGCCGGAACGGCCCGATCGAGTCATTGACCGACGTTACCATGATGACCGTGACATTGAGCACCGGCAGCCGGGTCAGCCTGCCTGCGCCCGCCGGACGAGCGGTGTTTCTTTACGTCGTCGCCGGCGAGCTGGATGTGAACGGTACGCCGGTGGAACCGTGGCATCTGGTCGAGATGAACGATGACGGCGATGACGTGGCGTTGGTGGCGCGCAGTGAGGCAGTGGTTCTGTTCGGTCATGCCGAGCCGCTGCGGGAGCCCGTGGTATCGCACGGTCCATTCGTGATGAATACGCACGAGGAAATCCGCCAGGCCGTCGAGGATTACCAGAGCGGCCGTCTCGGTGCGGTCACGCTATAACGGCCGAGGATAGGCGGTAGGACGGGGCGTCGATCAACGCCCCGCTCCCTTTCATCACTCAGTTGACGAGAGGCTGGCTATCGCCTGGCCGAGGTAGGCAAGTACTTCATCATCCACCCATGCGCCCTGGCGAAGCGCCGGCTCATCCTGGTGGGCCCGGCGTAGCTTTTCGTGGGTGCGCGGGTCGTCCCCGGCATAGGCGCGGAACAGCGCGAACCAGCGCCGGGCCAGGCTCTGCGCTTCGGGGGCATGCGGCGCGATGCCGTCGCGCATGGCCTGGCGGAGTTCCGCGATCAGTGGTGGCCACTTGGGCAGTTGCTGCGGATAGCGAGCACTGACGAAGGTAAACTCTTCATCCGAGAGATAGCGCCGGTAGACTGCCAAACGATCTTCGGCGAAGGCGCGCTGCACGTACGCTGCCATGGGGGGAGTGATGCCTAACTGGGTCTGCAGGGCGGGCTCCTCGCGGTGCATGGCGTCGAGCTTGCCGAGCAGGGTCGGGTCGCCGGCGGTGTCCCGCTCCAGGGCGATCATCCAGCGGCGAGCCAGGTCGCGGGCGGCTGCGTCCTGCGGCGGGACGTCGCGTTGCATCAGGTCGTCGGCCTCATCGGCCAATGCCCGCCATTGTGCTTCGCGCTCGGCGTCGGGGCGGTAGAAAGGCAGGCGCTCAAGCTCGTCAGCCGTGAAGTGGGTGTCGTACATCGTCATCAACTCCAATGTGGTTAGCCAGCCGGCCGGGTCGGGCACCTCGTCGCGGGCCAGTTGATCGCCAAGTTGGACAAGGCGCTCGCGCAGTGTCGCCTTGCGGGCGAGTTCCGCGTCGAGGGCGGCGATCTGACGGGCGATCACGGCGGGCAACGTCGCTTCCGGCCGGTCAAGGACGGTGCCGATATCCGCCAGTGACATACCCAGCTCGCGCAGCGCCAGGATGCGATGCAGGCGGGCGATATCGTGGGCGTTATACAGGCGGTAACCGGCGTCCGAGCGCACCGAGGGCGAGAGCAGGCCGATGGTGTCGTAGTGATGCAGGGTACGGATGGTGAGCCCGCAGCGGCGGGCCAGTTGGCCTACACGTAACAGCATCGAATGTCTCCCGTGGTCAGTACGCCAAGGCATGCTGGTGGCTCACGTCGCGTGAGGGTCAAGCGTCGATGAGGAATTCTCGCTTGTCGGGTTAGCGGAAAACGCCGAGCATACAATGATCCTGCTAACGACACGGAGAGGACTGTCATGTCTTCCGCCCGCCTGCCTGCGGCCACTTGGTGGTTGATCCTGAGCGGCTGTACGATCCTGATGCTCTCGTTCGGTTTCCGTTCCAGTTTCGGACTGTTCGTTCAGCCCCTCGATGCGGCCAATGGCTGGGGGCGTGACATCATCGGCCTGGCGTTGGCCATCCAGAATCTGGCCTGGGGCGTGATCGCAGTCATCGCCGGTGGGCTGGCCGATCGCTTCGGCAGCGTAAGAGTGATCCTTGGCGGTACGGTACTGTATGCGCTGGGCTTGTGGCTGACCGCCGGGGTCAGTGACGTGTGGGTGCTGAATGCCGGGGCCGGCCTGTTGGTCGGTGCCGGCGTGGCGGGCACGGCGTTCGGCATCGTGCTGCCGGCGATGGCGCGCGTGGTGGACGAGTCCCGGCGCCAGATGGTGCTGGGTATCGGCACGGCGGCGGGCTCGATGGGCCAGTTCCTGCTCGCCCCGGTGGCCCAGAGCCTGATCGACTGGCTGGGCTGGAGCGGTGCCCTCAACGCGATGGCATTGATGTCGCTATCCATGGCCCTGCTGGCCATGCCACTGGCGGCAAGTGACCGGCCGGCCGCGTCTGCCGGACAGATCGTCTCGCCCGAGGCGTTCCGCGACACGCTCAAGTTGGCGCGTGGCCATGCTTCGTACTGGCTGCTGACCGCCGGCTTCTTCGTCTGCGGCTTCCATCTGGCGTTCATCACCGTGCACATGCCGCCCTTCCTGATGGATGCCGGCTTCGACCCGGACGTCGCCGCCTGGTCGATCAGTCTGATCGGTCTGTTCAACGTGGCCGGCGCCTTCCTGGCGGGTGTCGTCTCAGGCAAGGTATCCAAGCGTCTGGTACTGATCGGTATCTACGGCGGGCGTGCCGTGGCTATCGCCCTGTTCATGCTGATACCGCTGAGCCTGACCACGGTACTGGCGTTCAGCTGCGTGATGGGGTTTCTATGGCTGGCCACGGTGCCGCCCACCACCGGCCTGGTCGCGACCATGTTCGGCACCCGCTACATGGCGACACTGTATGGCGTCGTCTTTCTCAGCCATCAGTTGGGTAGTTTCACCGGAGTATGGCTGGGCGGCTGGCTGTACGAGACGACCGGCACCTATGACGTGGTGTGGTGGGCAGGCGTGGCATTGAGCCTGGTGACCATGGCACTGCACTGGCCGATCCGCGAGACGCCGGTGAGCGGAATCCGGCCGACGGCGGTGGCGTGATGATTGGCTGCTTGGTCATCATCGCAATGCACCTGACAGCGATGATGGCGACATCCGTTGCAACATCGCATGCTCACTTACTGTGAAGTGACGGACAGGTCAATCGCTGACGCAGTTGCGTCCGGCTGCCTTGGCCCGATACAGCGCCGTATCCGCTTCGGACAGGACAGGCAGGACGTCCGCACTCATCGGTCCTTCGGAAACGCCGGCACTCACCGTCACTACCGGCGCGATGGGCGAGGCTTCGTGGGGAATGGCGGCGGCTTCCACCGTTTCGCGCAGCCGCTCGGCAACCAGCATGGCGGTGTGTCGGCCGGCATCTGGCAGGACCATGATGAATTCCTCGCCACCGATGCGCGCCACCAGATCCCCTTTGCGATACAGGGAATTTTGCAGAAGCTGGGCGACCTGCGTCAGGCAGCGGTCGCCGGCGGGATGACCGTAACGGTCGTTGTAGCGCTTGAAATGGTCGATATCGAACAGGATGAAGGCAATCCGCTCGAAACCGCGGTTGTCTGCCAGGTTATTCAGGTAGCGGTTCAGTTCACGGCGATTGGCGATGCCCGTCAGCGGATCGGAATACGACAGACGGGTCAGTTCAGCATTGCTGGCCGATAGCTCCGCGCGACGTACCCGCTCGCGCAGATTGAGCAGATAGCCCCGGCGCTGGTCGCGCTCCAGCATGTAGTTGGCAAACAGCGTGAACACGGCGCAGGACGACATCATGACAACATTGATAATGACCGCCTCGCCGGTCAGCGTTGCCGGGCCGGGACGAATCAGGGCATACAGCACGATGATCGCCAATGAGGTTGCCACGGCGAACCAGAACCGCAAGCGGACCACGACATTGCCGAACAGGATCACCAGTACCAGGCCCGGATGGTAGAAGGGGGATTGTGGGGCATCGGTGAGTGCGAGTAGGTAGTACAAACTCAAGGCCGATAGCAGCACGATGCCCGCTTCGAGACACTCCCTGAGCAACGGGCGTAGCTCACGCGACATGGCGATCAGCAGCAGCAATGCCAGCGGCGTAACGATGCCGGAGCGTACCATGACGGCCGTGCCGAAGATGTCGGGAAGCATGAGCAGGTCGGTGATCAGGAACAGGTTGTAGATCACGATGGCGATAATGCTACCGACCAGCAGATGGCGTGCCCGGCTCTGGCCGGTTTCGCGCTCGAACAGTGCCTCCAGGACTGGTGTGAAACGCAGCCAGTAGATGTCGCGCTTGAGATTCAACTCGACCTCGGGGCCGAGTTGCGCCGATGCCTGATCGGCCTGTTCCTGGAGCGCTGCGGCTTGTGGCGTTGCAGACTGCAACGAAGCCTCAGGCTCAGCGACAGGTGCATCATGGGCAGGGGGCGGGCGATGAACCTGGAGCGTGGGCATGAAAGCGAAACCTGTGAAAGATCATCCGTGCCATGAGAGGACGCTAATGAAACGGGGCGCTGTCTGAAGGCCGACGGCAGGGTTAGGTTACCGACTTTTGCTGTGATAGGCAGGTAAGCTTCTTTAAACGATCGTCATGTTCGCTTGGGAGGGAAAACGCTAGGGGAGTCGTGGGGGAAAGGAGCGTCAATGATAAGATGCTAACTTTCACCAAGCCGTTGGGCAGTCTACCGTGTCGATTCCCCTTTCCATCGCTTTCTTCGTTGTCGTCTTCCTCACTGCGGCTCTGTCGGGCGTGTTTGGCATGGCCGGTGGGCTGATCCTGCTGTGGTTTCTGTTGCTGGTGCTACCGGCAACCTCGGCCATCGTCGTGCATGGCGTAATCCAGCTGTGCTCCAATGCCTCGCGAGCGTGGTTCTCCAGGCGCTACATCGAATGGCGTATCGTCTCCATCATCGCCTCGGGTGGGGCCGTGGCGGCACTGCTGCTGGCGCTGGTCGACTATTCGCCGAATACCACTATCGTCTCGCTGCTGATCGGGCTGATGCCGATCCTGGTGTGGATGCCCAAGCGTTGGTTCCACTTCGATGCCTCGCGACCCGGGCATGCGTTCGGCTGCGGGCTGGTGGCAGGTGGGTTGACCATCGCCGCGGGAGTGTCCGGGCCGACCATCGACATCTTCTTCATCCGCACCCACATGGATCGCCGCCAGATCGTCGCCACCAAGGCAGCGATTCAGGTCATTTCGCATGCCATCAAGATCGTCTTCTACGTCACGGCCACCCTGGCGTTGACGGCCGCTCAATGGGGCGTGGTGCTGCTGGCAATTCCTTTTGCCATTCTGGGAACGCGCTCGGGCAATATCATTCTACGTCGCCTGACCGATGCCAACTTCCGTTACTGGACGCGTTGGATTGTCACCGTGATCGGCGGTTTCTATTTCCTGCAGGGGCTCTGGCTCCTGCTGGCCTGAACGGGCTGGACCTAGCCGGGACGTTCATTGGCTGGACTGTTGCCGAAATAGCGCTTGTAGTCTCGGCTGAACTGCGACGGACTCTGGTAGCCCACCGCGGCGGCGGTGAGATTGACGTTATGGATGCGCTGCCCCAAAAGCACGCGGGCCTTGAGCAAGCGCAGGCGCTTGAGATACTGCATGGGCGCGAGCTGGGTGGTGCGCTTGAAGTGATGATGGAAATGCGACGGACTCATGTTGACCTCGTCCGCCAGCCGCTCCACGGAAATCGGCTCGGCATAATGGCGGTGCAGATAGGCCAGGGCATCGGCAATGCGCGAATACTTGCCGGCGTCCTGAAGCAGTTGCCACAGCGAGTCGCTCTGTGGTCCGCGCAGGGCCTCGAACAGTACTTCGCGAACCCGTCCCGGCCCCAGCGCTTCGCAGCATAGCGGATCGTGCAGGCACTCCAGCAGGCGCAGCACGGCATTGCCCATCGAGGCGTTCATGGGCACGGCCGCCATGGGCACCGGCGATCTGGCCGGTGGCGTCATGCGCCGCGCCTGCATGGAGCGAACCAGCTCGTCGAGCACGAGCCGGTCGATGCCAATCGACACGCCTAGCAGCGGCTGGTCGGGAGACACGAGTGTCTCGCACTCGAAGGGCAGCGGTAGGGCCTGGATCAGGTAGTTGCCGGCCCCATAGTGAATGACGCGGTCCTCGAGATAGCCGATTTTTCGACCTTGGGCGATCACGATCAGGCTGGGCTCGTAAATCAACGGTGTGCGCGGCTGGCTGCACTGCATGGCCACGACCTGCACATCGGGCAGGGCAGTGGAAATGAAGCCTTCGCCGGTGGCCAGCGGAGCAATCAGGCCAGCCATGCGTTGGCCCAGGCCATCCGGTGCCTGGGGAGGATCACTGAGAGCGGCGCCGGTCGGTGAAAGCAGCGTGTCCATGAGCTGGCCTCGTAGAGTGAAATATTCCTGATCGTACGATTGTGCATGAAAAAACCCGTCTTGGGCGGCAGATGTTCGGCGGTCGCAGAGAATCGGGCAGAAATGACGCAGGATCCGGCATGGCAGGGAACGTCAGGGACAGTCACACTGCAGGCGTTATTCCTATGGACAAGGAGTCCCGCATGTCAGAAGCCAAAGGTTACGCCGCCCACGATGCCACATCGCCCCTGGTGCCCTGGTCGTTCGAGCGCCGCGAACTGCGCGCCGACGATGTCGCCATCGATATTCTCTACTGCGGTGTCTGTCACAGCGACCTGCACTTCGCCAAGGACGACTGGGGGATGGCCGCCTATCCCGTGGTGCCCGGCCACGAGATCGTCGGCCGCGTCACTGGCGTGGGGCCCGAAGTGAGCCACTACAAGGAAGGCGATATCGTCGGGGTGGGCTGCATGGTCGATTCCTGTCGCCAGTGCCATGCCTGCAACGACGGCCTGGAGCAGTACTGTGCCGAGGGTTTCACCATGACCTATGGCAGCCAGGACCGCCACGATGGCACCCTGACCCAGGGCGGCTATTCCGACAAGGTGGTGGTCAGTGAGCGTTTCGTACTGCGCATGCCTGAAGGCATCGACCTCAAGTCCGCTGCGCCGCTGCTGTGTGCGGGCATCACTACCTATTCGCCACTCAAGCACTACGGCGTCAAGCCCGGCGACAAGGTCGGCGTGATCGGCATGGGCGGTCTGGGTCACATGGGCGTCAAGCTGGCCAAGGCCTTCGGTGCCGAGGTGACGCTGTTCACCCGTTCGCAAAGCAAGGTCGACGAAGCCAGGAGCAACGGCGCCGATCATGTGGTGGTCTCCACCGACGACGAGCAGATGGCGGCGGTCGCCGAGACCTTCGATTTCATGCTCGATACCGTGCCCAATGAGCATGATGTGAATCCTTACCTGGCCGCGCTGAAGTACGACGGCAAGCACATCCTGGTCGGCCAGATGCAGCCGCTGGAGCCGGCAGTCATGGGGGCCAACCTGATCTTCCGCCGCCGCGTGCTGGCCGGTTCGCTGATCGGCGGCATCCCCGAGACTCAGGAGGTGCTCGACTTCTGCGCCGAGAAGGGCATCACCTGCGATGTCGAGATGATCGACATCAAGGATATCAACACGGCCTGGGAGCGGATGCAGAAAGGCGACGTGCGCTATCGCTTCGTGATCGACATGGCATCGATGAAAGACGTTGCCTGATCGATTGGCTGGCATGAAAACGACGCCGCCGGTTCAAAAGAACCGGCGGCGTTTTTCGTGGGGACTAGAGCGCCTCACCCGCGCATGCGAATCAACCCTTCCTGCGCGCTCGACGCCACCAGATACCCTTGAGTGTCGTAGAGGCTACCGCGCGAGAAGCCGCGGGCGCCTCCTGCCCAGGGGCTGTCCATGTCGTAGAGCAGCCAGTCGTTGATCTTCACGTCGCGGTGGAACCACAGCGCATGGTCGAGGCTGGCGATCTGCAACTTGGGGTCGCCGAAGCGCGTGCCGTGGGGCACCAGACTGGTGGTCAGCAGGTTGAAATCGGAGCTGTAGGCGAGCAGGTAGCGATGCAGGGCCGGCTCGGCGGGCAGCTCCCCGGCAAGGCGAAACCACAACCGCTTGCGCGGCGGGACGTTGTTGTCGTCGGGCAGGTGGAGGAACTCCACCGGGTGGCCCTCGAAGCGGTGGACCTTGGCGTCGCCACGCTCGATCAGTTCGTCGGGCAGGGGGACGTCGGGCATGCTGCGCTGGTGATGGTAACCGTCCTCCTCGCCATGGAACGAGGCGCTGCAGAAGAAGATCGTCTTGCCGTGCTGAATGGCGCTGATGCGCCGGGTGGTGAAGCTCCCGCCGTCACGCACGCGGTCGACCTGATAGACTACCGGATGCTTGGCATCGCCCGGGCGCAGGAAGTAGCCGTGCAGCGAATGCACGCGGCGCGAGGGATCGACCGTCTGGCTGGCCGCAGAGAGTGCCTGGCCAAGCACCTGACCGCCGTAGAGTTGGGGAAAGCCCAGATCCTGACTGCGACCGCGAAACAGGTTCTCCTCGAGCATTTCCATGCCCAGCAGGGACACCAGTCTGTCGAGTGGGGTGGTCATGAAGCGCGTTCCTCAGCGATTCCGGGGCCGGCGCCGACCTCACGGATTTTCATACAATTGTTTCAATGTCTGCAGCATACCGGAGAACGTGGCGATGCGCAGTGACGAATTCTACATGCATCGCGCCCTCGATCGGGCACGCGAAGCGCTCGAGACCGGCGAGGTGCCGGTGGGCGCCGTGGTGGTCGATGCCGCCGGCGAGATCGTGGGGGGAGGTTGCAATGCACCGGTATCGTCCCACGATCCTTGTGCGCACGCTGAGATACGCGCCCTGCGCGACGCGGCGGCACGCCTGGGCAACTATCGACTCGACGGCTGTACGCTGTTCGTCACGCTGGAGCCCTGCATGATGTGCTGCGGCGCCATCATTCATGCCCGCCTGTCCCGCGTGGTCTACGCGGCGGCCGAACCCAAGACCGGCATGGTCGAGTCCCGCGCCAACCTGATTGCGCAGCCGTGGCACAACCATCACGTCTGCGTCGAGGGCGGATTGCTGGCCGCCCGTTCGAAAAAATTGCTGCAGGCGTTCTTTGCAGCGCGCCGCGAGGCCTGACGGCTCACGGCGACTCACAAGACCGGCGGCACGATGTCGAACAACGGCGCGTCCTCGCCCTCGCCCGGCGCACGCTGGTTGAGCTGGAAGAATTGCTGCTGGCTGCGGTCGACATAGTTGAGGACTTCGTAGTAGCGCCGAATGTTGCGCACGTAGATCACCGGCTCGCCGCCACGCGCATAGCCGTGACGCACCTTCTCGTACCACTCGCGTTTCTGCAGCAGGGGAAGGGCCTCGCGCACGTCAGTCCACGCATAGGGGTCGCCGCCACGCATCTCGGCAATCTTCTGCGCATCGTAGAGATGGCCGAGTCCGACGTTATAGGCGGCCAGGGCCATCCAGGTGCGATCGGGTTCCTTGATTTCTTCCTGCAGGCGCTCCTTGACGCTGCGTAGGTAGCGCGCCCCGCCGTCGATGCTCTGTTCGGGGTCGAGCCGGTTATCGACGCCGACCTGCTTGGCGGTGGGCAGCGTCAGCATCATCAGGCCGCGCACCCCGGTCGGCGAGGTGGCCTCGGGCTCCCAGTGCGACTCCTGATAACCCAAGGCCGCCAGCAGTTTCCAGTCGAAACCGGTCTGGCGCGCCGCTTCCTTGAAAAGCGCTTCGTACGTGGGCAGGCGTTGGTGGACGTGACGAATGAACAGGCGAGCCCCAACGTATTCCAGATAGTCGTCATGGCCGAAGTAGCGCTCGATCAGCGTGTCGAGCAGGCCTTGCTCGCGCAGTTCGTCGATGAAACGGTTGACCTCGCGCAGCAGGCCCAGACCACTGCTGGCGGGAACGGCCCAGGCCAGGCTGAGCGGCTTGCCGAGCGGGAAACCATCCTCGACGCCGGGAAAGAACAGCCGGTTGAGCTTGAACTGGTGGGCGTAGATCACCGCCGCGTCGAGTTCGCCGGCCTCGATCATGTGCAGCAGGTCGGCGACTTCGAGATCGGCGGATTCCTTCCAGCTCAGTTCGGGGTAGGCCTTCTGCAGCTCGCGCAGGGCCAGGCTGGCCCCCGAGTCGGCGATGGTACCGATCGACAGGCCGAGCAGCTCCTCGGGGGTGTCGACGGGGGGCATACCACGCCGGAACACCACCAGCGGCTGCAGTTCCAGGATCGGGCGACTGAAATGCACGCCGCGCTGCGTGGCGTCGAGCGGCAGGGCGGCCGAACCCAGGTCGACGCTGCCCTGGCGTACGGCGTGCAACACGTCGCTGATGGTACCGGTGGTTTCCAGCGACAGGCTGACCCCCAGGTGCTCGGCGAAGCGCCGGACCAGTTCGTACTCGAACCCGGTCGGCCCCTGTCGGCCCTGGTAGTAGGTCGTCGGTGTGTTGCGCGTCAACACCTGGATGAAGTCCCGGGCGCGAATTTCCTCGAGCAGGGGACCTTCCGGTGGTGAGGGAAGGCGGGGGACCAGCGACAGCACCAGGGCCGTGGCCAGCAGAGCCCACCGGCGCGGAGTGCGGGCAAGCGCCTTGAGCATGCGTTGCAGTCGGTAACAATGGACGCCTCACCATACCGGCGTGTCGCCGAGCTGTCACCTGACGGCGTTCCACGATTTCTCGCCGGAGCGGCTTTCCAGTATCATAGGCGCTCATTGCCGCCGCTTGCGGCCCCCCATTCGGCTTTCTTCAGAGGCTTCTTCCGAAATGCTCGAACTGCGAGGAGCGCCCGCCCTTTCCGATTTTCGTCATGCCAAGCTGTTGGCTTCGCTGCGTGCCCAGGTGCCCGAAGTGGAGTCCCTGCATGCCGATTATGTCCACTTCGTCGATATCGATGGCGAGTTGGACGCCGACGCCCGCACCGTGCTCGATAGCCTGCTGACCTACGGCAGGCTCTTTGATGCCGACGAGCCCCGCGAGGGCCATCTGTTCCTGGTCGTGCCGCGCCTGGGCACGCTGTCGCCATGGTCGTCCAAGGCCACCGACATCGCCCGCAACTGCGGCCTGACGCAGGTCCGGCGCATCGAACGCGGCGTGGCCTATCGCGTCAAGCTGGGTGGCGTGCTCAGCGAGGAAACGTTCAACGCCATCCTCGCCACGCTGCACGACCGCATGACCGAGTCGGTGCTGGCCAATGCCACGGATGCGGTCAAGCTGTTCGCCCATCACGATCCCGCGCCACTCGGTCAGGTGGACATTCTGGAGGGCGGACGTGCCGCGCTGGAGGCCGCCAATGGCGAACTGGGCCTGGCGCTGGCAGACGACGAGATCGACTACCTGGTGCAATCCTTCCAGGACCTGGGGCGCAATCCCAGCGACGTCGAACTGATGATGTTCGCCCAGGCCAACTCCGAGCATTGTCGCCACAAGATCTTCAATGCCGACTGGATCATCGACGGCGAAGTGCAGACGCACTCGCTGTTCAAGATGATCAAGAACACTTACGAACACTCGCCGGGTGACATTCTTTCGGCGTACAGCGACAACGCCGCGGTCATCAAGGGGGCCGAGGCGGGGCGCTTCTTCGCCACGCCGCTGACCGGCAAGGCGGACGAGACGGCCAGCTACCGCACCGAACGCGAGCCGATCCACATCCTGATGAAGGTGGAAACCCACAACCACCCGACGGCCATCGCGCCGTTTCCGGGGGCGGCGACCGGTTCCGGCGGCGAGATCCGCGACGAGGGCGCGACCGGCATCGGTGGCAAGCCCAAGGCCGGTCTGACCGGCTTCGCGGTCTCCAACCTGCGTATTCCCGAGTTCGTCCAACCGTGGGAGGCCTTCGACTACGGCAAGCCCGAGCGCATCAAGAGTGCGCTGGACATCATGCTCGAGGCGCCGATCGGCGGCGCGGCATTCAATAACGAGTTCGGTCGTCCCAACCTGACCGGCTATTTCCGCACCTATGAACAGGACGCGGTAGGCGCCGAGGGCATCGAGCGGCGCGGCTACCACAAGCCGGTGATGGTCGCCGGCGGCTATGGCAACATTCGCCCGGGGCACGTCGAGAAGGGCGACATTCCGGTCGGCGCCAAGCTGATCGTGATGGGCGGCCCGGCGATGCTCATCGGCCTCGGTGGCGGCGCGGCGTCGAGCATGGCCTCCGGCTCGTCGAGCGAGGACCTCGATTTTGCCTCCGTGCAGCGCGAGAACCCCGAGATGGAACGTCGCGCGCAGGAAGTCATCGATCGCTGCTGGGCGCTGGGCGAGAGCAATCCTATCCGTTTCATCCACGACGTCGGTGCCGGCGGGCTGTCCAATGCTCTGCCCGAACTGGTCAAGGATGGCGGTCGCGGCGGACGCTTCGAACTGCGCGCCGTGCCCAATGCCGAACCGGGCATGAGCCCGCTGGAGATCTGGTGCAACGAGGCCCAGGAACGCTACGTGCTGGCGGTCGCTCCGGAGGACCTCGAGACCTTCGATGCATTGTGCGAGCGCGAACGCTGCCCTTACGCGGTGGTCGGCGAGGCCGTCGATGAGCATCACCTCAGCGTCCACGACGGACACTTCGAGAGCCAGCCCATCGACCTGCCGATGAGCGTGCTGTTCGGCAAGCCGCCCAAGATGCAGCGTGAGTTCCAGCGTCAGCCTCTGGCGATGCCGGGCGCGGATTTCGACAACCTGGACCTGCGCGAGGCGCTGGATCGCGTGTTGCGCCTGCCGGCGGTGGCCTCCAAGAGTTTCCTGATCACCATCGGCGACCGCTCGATTACCGGCATGGTCGCCCGCGACCAGATGGTCGGCCCGTGGCAGGTGCCGGTGGCCGACGTGGCGGTGACTACCGCCAGCTACGACACCCACGCCGGCGAGGCCATGGCGATGGGCGAACGTCCGCCGGTGGCATTGATCGACCCGGCAGCGAGTGCCCGCCTGGCCGTCGCCGAGGCACTCACCAACCTGGCCGCGGCGCCGATCGGGAAGATCGAGGACGTCAAGCTCTCCGCCAACTGGATGAGCGCCGCCGACCATCCCGGCGAGAACCAGTCGCTGTACGACGCCGTGCATGCGGTGGGCATGGAACTCTGTCCGCAACTGGGCATCGCCATTCCGGTGGGCAAGGACTCGATGTCGATGCGCACCGCCTGGCAGGATGACGACGCCGAGCAGAAGTCGATCACTGCGCCGCTGACGCTCAATGTCACCGGCTTCGCCCCGGTGACCGATGCGCTGAAGACGCTGACGCCGCAACTGCGCCTGGATCAGGACGAGAGCGACCTGATTCTCATCGACCTGGGCGGCGGCAAGAATCGCCTGGGCGGCTCGGCACTGGCCCAGGTCTACGGCCAGGTGGGCGACGAGTGTCCCGACCTCGACGATGCCGAGGACCTCAAGGCGTTCTTTACCGTGATCCAGGGGCTGAACGCCGACGACAAGCTGCTCGCCTATCACGACCGCAGCGACGGCGGCCTGATCGTGACCCTGCTGGAGATGGCCTTCGCCGGCCGTGGCGGTCTGGAGATCAAGCTCGACTGGTTGATCGACGACGGCTACGCCGCGCCCAGCGCGCTGTTCGCCGAGGAGCTCGGTGCGGTGATCCAGGTCAACCGCAAGGACACCGAGTTCGTGCTGGCTCAGTTCGCCGCGGCGGGTATCGATACCTGTGGCGTCATCGCGCGCCCGCGCTATGACGATCAGGTACGCGTGACGCTGTTCGAGGAGCCGCTGCTCGAGACCACCCGCGCGCTGACTCAGCGTACCTGGGCCGAGACCAGCTACCGCCTGCAGGCACTGCGCGACAATCCCGACTGTGCCAAGTCCGAGTTCGACGATCTGCTCGACCTGCGCGACCCGGGCCTGTCCGCCGAGCCGACCTTCGACGTGAACGAGGACATTGCTGCGCCGTTCGTCAATACGACGCGACCGCGCATGGCGATCCTGCGCGAGCAGGGCGTCAACGGTCAGCTCGAGATGGCGGCCAACTTCGACAAGGCCGGCTTCGAATCCGTCGACGTGCACATGAGCGACATTCTTGCCGGTCGCGTCACCCTCGACGAGTTCAAGGGGCTGGTCGCTTGTGGGGGCTTCTCGTATGGCGACGTGCTCGGTGCCGGTGGCGGCTGGGCCAAGTCGGTGCTGTTCAACGCCCGCGCCCGCGAGCAGTTCACGGCGTTCTTTGCGCGTGACGACAGCTTCGCGCTGGGTGTGTGCAACGGCTGCCAGATGCTTTCTCAGCTCAAGGAGCTGATACCCGGCACCGACAACTGGCCGCGTTTCGTGCGCAACGAGTCCGAGCAGTTCGAGGCGCGCGTGTCGATGGTTCAGATCGAGAAGAGCCCGTCGGTGCTGCTCGCCGGCATGGAAGGCTCGCGTCTGCCCATCGCCGTGGCCCATGGCGAGGGCCGCGCCGAGTTCCGCGACAGCGCGCATTTGCGCAGCATGCAGGGCAGCGGCCAGATCGCCGTGCGCTATATCGACAACTACGGGCAGGTGACCACGCGCTACCCGGCCAACCCCAACGGCTCGCCGGCGGGTATCACCGGGCTGACCAACGACGATGGCCGCGTCACCATCCTGATGCCGCATCCCGAGCGTGTCGCCCGTGCCGTGACCAACTCCTGGCGTCCCCAGGAGTGGACGCAGGATGGCGCGTGGATGCGCCTGTTCCGCAACGCGCGGGTGTGGGTGGGCTAAGCGTCCCGACGTCGAATGGGCAAGCCGGGGGCAGGGCGCCGCAAGGGCGCTGTAAACCCCTCCATGGGCGCTACATTTGCCATCCATGGCAAATGACCCTTGCTTTGCCCTGCCCCCGGCTTTCGGCTGCATGACGCTCTGCTGAATGCCGCGTCATAGGCTCAAACGAAACCGCGACCCTTGGCTGGGCCGCGGTTTTTTTCATGGCTGAAGGGAATCAGGTCGGCGTCGCGGCGGGCGGTGCGTCGCTGCCCAGGCTGCTTTCCGCATCGGCGACCAGCTGGAACTCTTCTTCGGCCGTCTTGGCGACCAGCTTATGGCGGCTGTAGAGGAAGTAATACGCCGCACCGATCACGAACAGCACGATCGTGTAGTTGAAGGCACGTGGGTCGAAGGCGTAGACCCCGGTCAATGCCACCAGCGACAGTACCAGGGCGACCGAGGACGTCACGATGCCACCCGGCGTCCGGTAGGGACGGGGCAGGTCGGGGCGCTTGATCCGCAGCAGGATGTGGCTGATCGCCATCAGTGCGTAGGAGAGCGTGGCGCCGACCACGGCCATGCCCAGAATCAGGTCGCCTTCTCCGCTCAGCGAGACCAGGAAGCCGAACACGCCCGGTACCACCAGTGCCCAGGTCGGCGCCTTGCGGTGGCTGGTCAGCGACAGCACTTTCGGCAGATAGCCGGCACGCGACAGGGCGAAGACTAGCCGGCTATAGCCGTAGATGATCGAGAAGAACGAGGCGATCAGGCCGGCCAGGCCGAGCACGTTGACCACCGTGGCCAGCGTGCCGTTGCCGGCGGCGTTGAGCGCATCGACCAGCGGCACGCCACTGGCGCCGATGGCTGCGGCACCCGCCGCACCGGCCAGCAGGAACACCACCAGCACCGCCGTGAACAGCAGGAAGATCATGGCGCCGATGATGCCCTTGGGCATGTCGCGGGCCGGATCCTTGGATTCCTCGGCGGCCAGCGGCACGCCCTCCACGGCCAGGAACAGCCACATGCCGAACGGCAGCGCCGCCCAGATGCCCGCCCAGCCGAACGGCATGAAGGCGTTGGCGCCCGCCGCCTCGGTGGGTGCGATGTCGAACAGCCGGCTGGCATCGAAGTCGCCCAGCAGGGCAATGGCGGTAGCGACGATGGCGAACACCGCCAGGCCGCTGATCACCATCATCACCTTGAGCGCTTCGCCCACCCCGGCCAGGTGAATGCCGATGAACACCGCATAGAACAGGGCATAGACCAGCGGTCCGTCGATACCCAACAGCGCTTCAACGGCGGCGCCGATGAAGATGACGATGGCCGCCGGCGCCAGGGCGTACTCGATGAGTACCGCCAACCCGGTCAGGTAGCCGCCCGCCGGGCCCATGGCCTGACGGGCAAAACTATAGCCGCCGCCCGATGCCGGAATTGCCGCCGACATCTCGGCCAGCGACAGCACCAGGGCGAAGTACATCAGGCCCATCAGCGCGGCGGCAATGACGAAGCCGCCCCAACCAGCCTCGGCGATGCCGAAGTTCCAGCCGGCAAAATCGCCGGAAATCACGTAGGACACGCCGAGTCCGGCCAGCAGGATCCAGCCGGCGGTTCCCTTGCGCAGTTGTCGCTTGGCCAGGTAATCCTGGTCGACGGGTTGGTCGCTCATGCGGTACGTCCTCGGGTCTTGTTGTTAGAGAAGGGGGATTAGGAAATCAGGAAGTTGCGAATGCTGCCGCCCTGGTGATCGATCGTCTCGTCCTCGGTGCGGTCCTTCAGATGGACCCCGGAGAGCTGCTTCTGGCGCGATTCGCGCAGTAGGTAGAGCAATCGCCGGCTGGCGTCGGGATAGGCCAGGCCCGCCGGGCGCACGTTGGAGATGCAGTTGCGGTAGGCGTCGGTGAGACCGACCTTGGGCGCCCAGGTCAGATAGAGTCCCAGACTGTCGGGCGAGCTCAGGCCGGGGCGCTCGCCGACCATGACCAGTACCGCCCGGGCATTGAGCAACTCGCCGATTTCATCGCCGATGGCGACCCGCCCTTGCTCGACGATGGTCAGCGGCGCCAGTCGCCAGTCGTACTGGCTATCGTCATCCAAGGCGTCGATCAGTGCGCGCAGAAATGGCTCGGCGTTCTGCTGCACGGCCAGCGAAGACAGGCCATCGACAATCACGATGGCCAGATCGAAAGGCGCCTGGGGGATATCTTCATTGTGACTCAGGCGCTCGCGGGAGGCCTCGTCGAGGCGCCGGCCCCAGTCCGGACGCTGCAGGTAGGTCATGCGGTCCGCGGCGCGGCTGTGCACGACATGCGGTGGGGCGTCGTTTGTCAGGCCGGTCAGGTCTCGACACAATGCCTCGACGTCTAGCGGCAGGTGCACTGCGTCCTGGGCGCGGGCGTGGGCCAGTTGGAACTCCAGAAGCCGGTCGGTTGGCAGGCTGATGCCGGCCCGGCCCAGGCCGATGCGCGCAGCGGTGAATTCGCTCAGGCGTCGCCAGGGATTGGTGATGACACCGTTGCTCGGCAACTTATCGGTCATGGTCGGCTCCGGCGGGCAGGTTGGCCAGCGAACGGGCGAAGGAGTCCGGCAAGGCGTCGTTGAGCCGATGATTGGCGACGTCAGCGAAGATCGCCATCTCGGCCAGCCAGCGCTCGAATTCGGGGGCCGGGCCCAGGCCCAGGACGCGGCGGGCGTAGAGCGCATCGTGGAACGAGGTGGTCTGGTAATTGAGCATGATGTCGTCCGAGCCGGGGATGCCCATGATGAAGTTGCAGCCCGCCACGCCGAGTAGCGTGAGCAGGTTGTCCATGTCGTTCTGGTCGGCCTCGGCGTGATTGGTGTAGCAGATGTCGCAGCCCATCGGCACGCCGAGCAGCTTGCCACAGAAATGGTCCTCCAGCCCGGCGCGGATGATCTCCTTGCCGTCGAACAGGTACTCGGGGCCGATGAAGCCGACCACGGTGTTGACCAGCAGCGGATCGAAATGGCGCGCCACGGCGTAGGCGCGCGCCTCGCAGGTCTGCTGGTCGAGGCCGTGATGGGCGTCGGCGGACAGCGCGCTGCCCTGACCGGTCTCGAAGTACATGACGTTGTTGCCCAGCGTGCCGCGCTTCAGCGACAGGGCGGCGTCCCGGGCCTCGGCCAGCACGCTGAGGTCGAAGCCGAAGCTGGCATTGGTGGCTTCGGTGCCGCCGATCGACTGGAAGACCAGGTCGACCGGCGCCCCCTGCTCGATGGCCTCCAGGGTATTGGTGACGTGAGTCAGCACGCAGGATTGGGTCGGAATGGCGTACTTGCGGATCACCTCGTCCATCAGGCGCATCAGCTTGACGCTCTGCGCGACGTTGTCGGTGGCGGGATTGATGCCGATCACCGCATCGCCATTGCCATACAGCAGGCCATCGAGAATGCTCGCGGCGATGCCGGTCACGTCGTCGGTGGGGTGGTTGGGCTGCAGGCGCGTCGACAGCCGCCCCGGCAGGCCGATGGTATTGCGAAATGCGGTGATGACGCGGCACTTGCGGGCCACCAGGATCAGATCCTGGTTGCGCATGATCTTGCTGACGGCGGCGGCCATTTCCGGCGTGATGCCGGCGCGCACGCCAGCGAGAATTTCGGGAGTGGCGAGGTCGCTGAGCAACCAGTTGCGAAAGTCGCCGACGGTGAGGTGAGCGATGGGGGCGAACGCGTCGGCGTCGTGAGTGTCGACGATCAGGCGGGTGATCTCGTCGCTTTCATAGGGGATCAGCAGATCCTCGAGAAAGGTCTTCAGTGGCAGTTCGGCCAGCGCCATCTGCGCCACCACGCGCTCTTCGGCGGATGCAGCGATCACGCCCGCCAGGCGATCCCCCGAGCGCGACGGCGTCGCCTTGGCCATCAACTCGGCCAGGTTCTTGAAGCGGTAGCGTTGGCCGCCTAGCGTGTAATGGTACTCCTTGGCCATACGATGCCTACCTCGACAGGCGTCCTTCGGGGCGTACCCGATCATTCGGGACGGAACGGAACTTGCTTCCCTAAGGTAGCGAGGCCGTCGCCGACGCCGTTATCGATTTTTGGCAAACCTGAATTTTCCTTGCAAAAACAATCAGAAGCCGTGTGGTTCGTGACTGACGGGCCACCGAGGAGGACGCACAAGGTGCCTATACACGTCCATGCAGGAAAAAATGCACCAACAAGAGGCACCTGGGAGGCGGGAGATGCCGACGAGCATGCCCATAACCTCACCGACTGGCGCCAGGAATATGACCAGATCAGTGCCGGTGCTTTCTATGGGCGGATCGATGAAGTCCAGTTGGATGAAATGCAGGTCTTCAGGGAACACACCAACCGGGCCCTACGCCAGCAGTGCAATGTCTGGCCGGAGTCGCTGTGGATCGGCATTCCGGCGGCACAGGTCTGTCGCATCAACGGACGGCCGGTGGGCGAGGCCGAGGTGATGTGCCAGCCCGGGCATCGTGACTTCGAACTGATCACGCCGGGGAGCTTCACCATCTATGGCCTGGTGGTCAGTCGCCGTCTGTTGGCGAGCGCTGCCGGTGAAGCCGGCCTGGCACTGATGGAACGGGCCCCGTCGACGCACATGCGGCTTCGCTTGCCGGCGCAGACGCGTAAATCGATTGCATTTCTGATCGAGCGACTGCTGGGGGCCGAGCGCCAGACGCCGGTGTCGCAGGTGCATCGCGATATTCTGATGATGGCGCTAGTCGAATTGCTGCAACTGGAAGTGCCCTGTAACGACGTACCGCCGAGCTATGCGCACCGCAAGCGTGTCGTGGACCAGGTCAAGCATTACCTCGACGACCCTGCACATGCGCCGGTGAGCGTGACCGAACTGTGCGAGCTGACTCATGTCAGCCAGCGTACGCTGCAGTACTGCTTCACCAGCATCCTGGGCATCAGTCCGGTGCAGTTCCTGCGCACGGCACGCCTGAACCGGGTACGGCGCATCCTGGTACAGCCGGGTGACACGACCACGGTGACCGGGGCGGCCAACGACTGGGGGTTCTATCATCTCGGCCAGTTCTCGCAGGACTATCGGCACTTGTTCGGCGAGTCGCCCTCCGCGACGCTGACCCGTTGTCGTGGCGCCCCGGCACTGGTGCCGAAAGTCGCTGTTCAGCGGGGCGTGGAATCGACACCCAGCTTGCGCTCCAGGCCGTCGAGCATGTGCACGTAATGTCGGCTCAGGCTATCGAAGCGGCTGAAGTCATAGCCGCGTTGGTCGAATCCCGCAGCCGCATCGGGGAGTTCCGTGTCGCCGGCAGGGGGAGGTATTGCTCGGAAAGCGAAAAGCTTAGAATAAGCGCTCGCTTCGATTACGGAATGTCATGCCAGCAGAGCCCCGCCCCGTGTCGCCTCCCGAGCTACGCCCTTATCAGCGCCAGGCCGTGTCGCATGTCGTCGAGCACTTTCGCGCCTGCGACGCACCGGCGGTGGTGGTGCTGCCCACCGGCAGCGGCAAGTCGCTGGTCATCGCCGAGCTGGCGCGCCTGGCACGCGGCCGGGTGCTGGTGCTGGCCCACGTGCGCGAGCTGGTCGAGCAGAACCATGCCAAGTACCGGGCCTATGGCCTCGAGGCGGATATCTTCAGTGCCGGCCTGGGCCGCAAGGAGGCCGCCCGCCAAGTGGTGTTCGGCTCGGTGCAGTCGGTGGTGCGCAACCTGGCCAGCTTCGACGACGGCGGTTTCACCCTGCTGGTCATCGATGAGTGCCATCGCGTCTCGCCGGACGAGAACGCCAGCTACCGCCAGGTTATCGACCACCTGCAGCGTGCCAACCCGCGCCTCAAGATCCTGGGCCTGACCGCGACGCCGTTCCGGCTGGGGCAGGGCTTCATCTATCACCGCCATTATCACGGCATGGTGCGCGGCGAGGCCGCCTGCTTCTTCCAGACCTGCGTGTTCGAGCAGCCGCTGCGTCTGATGGTCAAGCAGGGCTATCTGGCACCGCCGCAGCGCGTGGATGCCGCCGTGGCGCGCTACGACTTCTCGCAGCTCATGCCCAACGTGCGCGGGCTGTTCGCCGAGGAGGAGCTCAATCGCGTGGTGCGTGGCAATCGCGCCACGCCGACTATCGTCGCCGAGGTCGTCGAGCGGGCCCGGGAACGGCGCGGCGTGATGGTGTTCGCGGCCACCATCGAGCACGCCGAGGAGATCATGGGCTACCTGCCCGAGGGGCAGGCGGCGCTGGTCACCGGCAAGACGCCATCGCGCGAGCGCGAACGGTTGATCGACGAATTCAAGGCGCAGCGGCTCAAGTACCTGGTCAACGTCGCGGTGCTGACCACCGGCTTCGACGCGCCGCACGTCGACCTGATCGCCATACTGCGTCCCACCGAATCGGTCAGCCTCTATCAACAGATCGTCGGGCGCGGCCTGCGCCTGGCGCCGGGCAAGAAGAATTGCCTGATCCTCGACTACGCCGGCAATCCCTGGGATCTGTACGCCCCCGAGGTCGGGACGCCCAAGCCGGCATCGGACGCCGAGCCGGTGCAGGTCGGGTGCCCGGATTGCGGGCATGCCAACCTGTTCTGGGGCAAGCGCGATGGCGACCTGGTCATCGAGCATTACGGACGGCGCTGCCAGGGCTTGATCGAGGATGAGTCAGGCCGCTCCCGGCAGTGCGATTTCCGCTTTCGCTTCAAGGTGTGCGAGCAGTGCGGCGCCGAGAACGATATCGCCGCGCGTAGCTGCCATGGCTGCGGCGAGCGGCTGGTCGACCCCGACGACAAGCTCAAGGACGCCCTGCGCCTCAAGGATGCCCGGGTGCTGCGCGTCAGCGGCATGCAACTCGCCGCCACCGTCAACGGGCGCGGTCTGCCGCGCCTCAAGGTGACCTACCACGACGAGGATGGCGCCACGCTGGACGAGTGGTTCGCGCTGGAAACGCCGGCCCAGCGCGGTGCGTTTGCCGCCGCCTTCCTGCGCCATCACCTGCGCGCGCCAGGCAGCCCCTGGTGGCCGGCCTCGCCGGATGACGTCATCGCCGAGCGACGCCGGCTGAAGGTGCCGGACTTCGTGATCGGCCGCCGTGTCGGACGGCATTGGCAGGTTCGCGAGAAGCTGTTCGACTATGTGGGCCGCTACCGCAAGGCGGACAATGCCGAATCACTGGGCTGATGGGCCGTATTTCGAATGCTAGGAGTCGGCATCACTTGGTAGACTACGCGTTTGTCCGTCGCCGCCCGTATCGAAGGTCCCGCTGCCCGTGAGTGAAACGCCGGAAAGTGTCGCAACGCCCGAATCGACCGCTGCCCAGCAGACGGCGGCGGTGCTGGCGCGCCTGCACGACCAGCCGATCACCGAGCTGCCGGAGGATCTCTACATCCCGCCGGAGGCGCTGCGCGTATTCCTCGAGTCCTTCGAGGGGCCGCTGGATCTGCTGCTCTACCTGATCCGTCGCCAGAACCTCGACATCCTGGCCATAGACGTCGCCGCGATCACCCATCAGTACATCGAGTACATTGAGTTGATGAAGGCGCTGGAGATCGAGCTGGCCGGCGAATACCTGCTGATGGCGGCGATGCTCGCCGAGATCAAGTCGCGTACGCTGCTGCCGCGCCCGCCCAAGGCCGAGGGCGACGAGGACGAGGAAGACCCGCGTGCCGAGCTGATCCGCCGCCTGCAGGAGTACGAACGGCTCAAGCTCGCCGCCGAAGGACTCGACGAGCTGCCCCGCGTGGGGCGCGACTGGTTCGGCGCCCAGGCGGGTCTGCCGGCGCTGGAAAGCCGGGTCATCCATCCCGAGGTCGAGCTCGACGAGCTGCTGCGTGCCCTGTCGGGTATCCTGCGGCGTGCCGAGCTGACCCAGGCGCACACCATCAGCCGGGAAGTGCTCTCCACTCGCGAGCGCATGCTGCGCATCATGGAACGCCTCAGTCACGAGCATTTCACGCCGTTCGTGGCACTTTTCACACTCGAGGAGGGGCGCGCCGGGGTGATCGTCACCTTCATGGCGATTCTCGAATTGGCCAAGGAGTCGATGATCGAGATCGTGCAGAACGAACCCTTGTCGCCCATTCACGTTCGCGCCCGCCAGCCGCTGGACGAGGAGGGCGCCTACGCAGCCGACCCCGCCGACACGTCGAGTGAACCGGACGGCGAAGGGGAAAGCGCCTTCGAGGAGGCGACCTGATGGCCAGCGTGCGTCTCGACGAGATTCTCGAAGCGGCCCTGCTCGCCGCCGGCGAGCCGCTGGCGGTGGAGCGCCTGGAAGGTCTGTTCGACGACCACGAACGCCCGCAGCGGCGCGAACTGCGCGACGCGCTGGAGGCCTTGGGCAACCGCCTGGAGAATTCTGCGCTGGAACTCATCGAGACCGCCTCCGGCTATCAGGTGCGCATTCGTCAGCGCCTGTCGCCGTGGGTGTCGCGACTCTGGGACGAAAGGCCGCAGCGCTACTCGCGGGCCTTGCTGGAGACGCTGGCGCTGATCGCCTATCGTCAACCGGTGACGCGCGGCGACATCGAAGAGGTGCGCGGCGTGGCGGTCAGCAGCTCGATCATGCGCACCCTGAGTGAACGTGGCTGGATCCGCGTGGTCGGACATCGTGACGTGCCGGGGCGTCCGGCCGTCTATGCTACGACAAGGCAGTTCCTCGATGACTTCGGTCTCAAGACCCTCGATGCCTTGCCGCCGATGCACGAACTCAAGGAGTTCGACCTGCCCGAGTCCCCGTTCTACGAGGATGACATCGACGTTCAGGCCCGCCAGGCCGGCGAACGGCAGGAACACGCAGAGAGCGCTGACGTGCCCGATGCTGATGCGCAGAGCGACGATCCTGGGCACGACGCTGACGCTGGCCAAACCGAATCACTGCAGGACTCGACGGCCGGGACGGCCGACGACACGACACACGCCGGGACGGCGTCCGCACGGCCGGAACTGAGCTTCGCCGATCTTGAAGCCCGTCTGGCCGAACGCGCCCGCAACCAACAGCCCGTCGATCGCGAAGGCGACGAAGACGGCCTGGCCGGCGCGGAAAATTCATCCGACGAGAACACGTCCGAGTCATGAACAGCAACACACCACCCGCTTCAGAAAAACTCCAGAAAGTCCTCGCGCGCGCCGGGCTGGGCTCGCGCCGCGAAATGGAAACCGCGATCAGCGCCGGGCGCGTCAAGGTCAACGGCAAGGTCGCCAGCCTGGGCGATCGTGTCGAGATGCGCGACAGGGTCACCTTCGACGATCGCCCCATCAACCTGCGTGACGTCAACGAGGTGCCGCGCCGGGTGATCATGTACAACAAGCCCGAGGGCGAGCTGTGCACGCGCAAGGATCCCGAGGGCCGGCGCACCGTGTTCGACCATCTGCCGCGCCTCAAGGGCGAACGCTGGATCGCCATCGGACGACTCGACATCAACACCAGCGGCCTGCTGCTGTTCACCACCGATGGCGAACTGGCCAACCGCCTGATGCACCCGTCGACGCAGATCGAGCGCGAATACGCCGTGCGCGTGATGGGCCAGGTGAAGCGCGAACAAATCGTGGCGATGGTCGAGGGCGTGATGCTCGAGGACGGCCCGGCACGCTTCACCGACGTGCAGGAGTTCGGCGGCGAAGGCATCAATACGTGGTTCCACGTGGTCATCATGGAAGGCCGCAACCGCGAGGTGCGCCGCCTGTGGGAGTCCCAGGGCCTGACCGTCAGCCGCCTCAAGCGCGTGCGCTATGGCAACATCTTCCTCGACAAGCGCGCCAAGGCCGGGGAATGGACCGAACTGACCCAGGGCGAAATCGATGACTTGTCGGAACTGGCCGGGTTGGAGAAACGCAAGGTGCCCGACCTGACCCCCGACGAGAAGAACCGCTGGAGCCGCGACAAGCACAAGCGTCGCCCCGTTCAGGCCATGCGCAAGCCCAAGCACACCAAGCCGAAGCGCTGACAATTGATAATTCGGCAAATTCCTCTTGCCAGGATCAGGCGCGCTAAGTAACATATGCGCCCTGTCGAGAGGGTCGTTAGCTCAGTTGGTAGAGCAGTTGGCTTTTAACCAATTGGTCGTAGGTTCGAATCCTACACGACCCACCATCTCGACGGCCCGGCGGCGGGTCGTTAGCTCAGTTGGTAGAGCAGTTGGCTTTTAACCAATTGGTCGTAGGTTCGAATCCTACACGACCCACCATCACCGCCGCCGCATAGGTCAGGTATCGATTCGATGCCAGCCTGTTGCGGGTCGTTAGCTCAGTTGGTAGAGCAGTTGGCTTTTAACCAATTGGTCGTAGGTTCGAATCCTACACGACCCACCATGCTTCTTGATGCCCTCGTATCCCCCGGATGCGAGGGCATTTTTCTATGTATCTTGTTCGGTACCCTGGATATCGCCGCCGCCATCGATGTCCAAACCAGTATCCGGGACTGGGAAAGGTGCGCGAGGCGCAGTACCATCCCGGCAGGTGCGTCGAGAGCGCGAAGACGATCAGCTCCGGCGCTTCTGTAACGCAGGGGGAGCCCCTGCCAGTCACAGTGGTAGACACGATGACGACCATGACAACCCGCGCACTGGTGCGTGAGCACCTGGCCCGCGCCTACTGCCCCACGCGGATTCCCGCCGAGGATGAAGCGCGCGTCGACGAGATCAAGCGCCTGCTGAAGGCACGCAACGCGGTCCTCGTCGCCCACTATTACACCGACGATGCCATCCAGCACCTCGCCGAGGAGACCGGCGGCTGCGTGGCGGACTCCCTGGAAATGGCCCGCTTCGGCGCGCGTCACGAAGCCTCCACTCTGGTGGTGGCCGGCGTGCGTTTCATGGGCGAGACCGCCAAGATTCTGTCGCCCGAGAAGCGTGTGCTGATGCCTACGCTGGAGGCGACCTGCTCGCTGGACATCGGCTGCCCGGCGGACGAGTTCAGCGCATTCTGCGACGCCCATCCCGAGCGTACCGTGGTGGTCTATGCCAACACCTCGGCAGCGGTAAAGGCGCGTGCCGACTGGGTGGTGACGTCGTCGATTGCGGTCGACGTGATCGAGCACCTGCACGCCAGGGGCGAAAAGATTCTGTGGGCCCCGGACAAGCATCTGGGCGGTTACATCCAGCAGAAGACCGGTGCCGACATGCTGCTGTGGGACGGCGCGTGCATCGTCCACGACGAGTTCAAGGCCAGGGGCATCCAGGATATCAAGGCGCTCTACCCGGACGCTGCGGTACTGGTGCACCCCGAGTCGCCAGCCAGCGTGGTCGAGATTGCCGATGCGGTGGGTTCCACCTCGCAACTGATCAATGCTGCGCGCGAGTTGCCCCATCAGCGCCTGATCGTCGCCACTGACCGCGGCATTTTCTTCAAGATGCAGCAGGCGGTGCCCGAGAAGATCTTGTTCGAGGCGCCGACCGCCGGCAACGGCGCGACTTGCAAGAGCTGCGCCCACTGCCCGTGGATGGCGATGAATGCGCTCGATAACCTGGCCGGCGCGCTGCGCGACACCAGTGGCGAGATCTTCGTCGATGCTGGGCTGCGCCAGCGGGCGCTCAAGCCGCTGGAACGCATGCTAAACTTCAAACGCTGATCCGCATCGTGCTGGTGCAAGGCGCCCCTGTCGGATGACTCGCAGGGGCGTCGTCGTATGGGGAAGAGGGTGTTAGTGGTAAAGGATGCGGAGTATTCTGGTAACTGGCATATTGTATGCAGCCTAATCAAGTGTCAGATCACCGCCATGGTCGATACCCTGTCGACAGCAATCCATGGCTCATGCCAGGAGGTAACATGTCCAGTACGACACTCGCTTCGCCAACTGCACGTTATGTGGCGCTTACCCTGGAAAGCCTGGGGCCGGTCAGTCGCATCGCTCAACCAACTGCATCGACTCCCTCGCTCGGCCTGGATAGCCCTGCCCGCGCGCTGCTGACCGATTTCCAGGTGACACGGGCACACTGTATCGCTGCCAGCAGCCCGACGACACGGGCACTGGAGGCGATGAAGCAGGCCGGCGTGCGGCTGCTGATGGTGGTGGACGCTCAAGAGCGATTCACCGGTGTCATTACCGCCCGTGAGCTGATCGGCGGGCGTTTGGTGACGCTGGCCATGCAACGACGTCAGATCGATCGGGAAGACGTCACCGTGGAGATGGTCCAGACGCCGCACGACCAGTTGCATGCCTTGCCGCTGGCCAAGCTCGAGCGGGCCAGGATCGGGGATCTCGTCGAGACGCTACGCTCTTCGGGTGATCAGCATCTGCTGGTGACCGAACCTGATGCCGATGGCCAGCCGAGAATTCGCGGTCTGATTTCGACGACCGACATCAGCCAGGCACTGGGAATCAAACTCGATCGACCACCCGAAGCGCGCACGTTCGCCTCGATCTGCCAGGTCATTCTCGGTCACGCGGGCTGAACCCAGTCTCTCGACTCCATGCAGCGACGCCCCGCCAGTGACTGGCAGGGCGTCGTGTGCGATACCATGGACCGCTAGAACTGCCGCAGCGTTTCGCGATAGTCCATGAAGTCTTCCCGTCGCTGGCGGATCCGGCTGGCCATGCTGAAGTCGTCGCTGCGTTTGGCGACGTCTTCGGCCACGTCCAACTGCTTGATGGCCCGGTCGATGTGGCCGGTCAATTGCAGGCTCTCGGCACGCGCCAGGTGCCCCCAGGTCTCGTGACCACTGCGGCCGGCCGCTTCGGCGAGCAGCGCAAAGACCTGCGGCGTTTCCGAATATTGCTGGCTGAGTTCGCGCAGCACGTCGAAGGCGTCGCCGGGCGACTGCTGCAACAGAATCTCGGCGCGTAGCAGGCGGGCCGGGAAGTAGTTCGGCGATAGGCGCAGAATGCGCTCGGCGCGGGTCAGTGCGTCGTCGCGACGGCCGGCGTTCAGGGCGATCTCGACGGCGGTGGCCGGGATCAGCGACAAGTCGGGTAACTCGCGAGACAGGGCATCGAGTGTGGCGAGGGCTTCGTCGATGCGTTCCTGGCGGGCGGCGATCAGCGCCTGCAGGTAACGCTCGGCGCTGGTGGGCGAATCGTCCTGGCGAAGCTGTGCCATGGCCTGGGCGGGATTGTCGCCGTTGAGTTCCAGCAGGGCGCGGGCACGAATCAACGCATAGGCCGGATCGCTGTCGCGGCGGGTGGATGAGGGCAACTGGTCGGCACGGCTCTGGGTATCGCTGATGCGCGACTCGGTGACCGGGTGGGTCAGCAGGAATTCGGGCGGGTTGCCGCCCTGCAGGCTGGTCAGGCGCTGCATGGCGCGGAACATGGCGGGCATGGCCTGGGGGTCGAAGCCGGCCTGGGTCATGGCTTCCAGGCCGACCCGATCGGCTTCCTGCTCGAAGCGCCGCGAATAGGCGAGCTGGTCCTGGATGAAAGCGGCCTGCGAGCCCATCATCGCCGCCAGCCCGGCATTGCCGCCGCCCCCGGCGGCGATTACCATGCCGGCGAGCATGGCGGCCATGGTCGGCAGTTGAGTTTCCTCGACGCGCTCCATACGCCGTGCATAATGCCGCTGCGAGAGGTGGCCCAACTCGTGGGCAAGTACCGAGGCGAAGGCATCCTCGCTTTCGGCGAAGGCGAACAGACCGGCGTTCACCCCGACGACGCCACCGGGGACGGCGAAAGCGTTGAGCAGGCGGCTGTCGACCAGGGTGGTGACGATACGAATGTCGCCGAGGTCGCTGTATGGCAGCAGGCGCTCGATCAGCGAGTCCACGTAGGTCTGGGCGATCGGATCCTGCCAGGTGTCGGTCTGGGCGCGGAACTGGCGCAGCCAGGCACGACCGAGACGGTGCTCTTCGTTGCCGGACACGCTGCTTGCCCCACTGCCCAGCGAGGGCAGGCCATAATCGTCGGCCACGGCTGGCATGGCGCAAGGGACAAGTGCCAGGGCACCGATCGTCAGGCAGGATTTAAATGTGCGCAGCATGGCCATCCTCGTTGGAAACTCCCTAGGCTCCGACATTGATTCGCAGGAAAAAGTGCCTTTAAATCGATGCCTCTCAACCATTTTCCCGGGAGGTGGCATGGCCCTGCAACCCGACGATGTACTCGATGCGCGTGGCCTGCACTGCCCGCTACCCTTGCTCAAGACCAAGCAGGCCTTGTCGCGCCTCGCTGAAGGCGAGTTGTTGCACGTATTGGCGACCGACCCCGGCTCCTGGCGGGATTTCGAGACGTTCATCGATCAGAGCGACTTCGAACTGGTGTCCCGCGAGGAGATCGATGATGAGTTTCACTATTGGATACGCAAGGGCGGTGTCGTTGCATGACGATGAGAGATGTCCTGAAGGGCTGGGTCGAACGCTACTTCTCCGACGAAGAAGCGGTAGTGCTGCTGCTGGTGCTGATACTCGGCTTTGCCGCCGTGATCTGGCTGGGCAAGATGCTGGCGCCGTTCTTCACCGCCCTGGTCGTTGCATTTCTGCTGCAGGGCGTGGTGGCCTGGCTCGAGCGGCTCGGCCTGCCGCGCCTGCTGTCGGTGCTGTTGGTGTTCCTGGTGTTCCTGGGTACGTTGCTGGCGCTGGCGCTGATCGTCATGCCTCTGGTCTGGAACCAGACCGTCGACCTGATCCAGCAGGTTCCCAGCATGTTCGCCAGTGTGCAACTGTGGCTGGATGAACTGCAGGCGCGTTATCCGACGCTGATCACCCCGGATCAGATGCAGGACTGGATCGCCACGGCGGGACGTGAGATCACTCTGCTGGGACAGCGGGCGCTGACGCTGTCGTTGGCCTCGCTGGGCAACCTGCTGGGGCTGATCATCTATCTGGTACTGGTGCCGATCCTGGTGTTCTTCCTGCTCAAGGATCGCGAAACGCTGACCCGTTTCACGCTGTCACTGCTGCCCAATAAGCGTACGCTGATGACGCGCGTATGGAACGAAATGGACGACCAGATCGCCAACTACGTGCGTGGCAAGGTGATCGAGATCTTCATCGTCGGCATTACCGCCTACGTGACGTTCTGGTTCTTCGGTCTGCAGTATTCCGCATTGCTGGGTCTGGCGGTCGGTCTGTCGGTGCTGGTGCCCTATATCGGCGCGGCGGTGGCCACGGTACCGGTGGCGGCGGTGGCCGGCTTTCAGTTCGGCATCGGCGAGGAATTCGCCTATGTGCTGGTCGCCTATGGCGTGCTGCAAGCCCTGGATGGCAACGTGCTGGTGCCGATCCTGTTCTCTGAGGCGGTCAACCTGCATCCGGTGTCGATCATCCTCGCCGTGCTGTTCTTCGGCGGGATCTGGGGCTTCTGGGGCGTGTTCTTCGCGATTCCGCTGGCCACTCTGCTCAAGGCATTGGTCCAGGCCTGGCCCCGCAGCGTGGCAAAGCGGGACCAGGAAGCGGCGGCGTCGAAGGTAGACCTGCAGTAAATGCACCTCAGGAAGTGGCGTTGAGTTCCCTGGCTGCAGCGAGAACCTCCTCGACGTGGCCGGGAACCTTGACCTTGCGCCATTCGCGAGCCAGCTTGCCCTCCCGGTCGAGCAGGAAGGTGCTGCGCTCGACGCCGAGGTGCTCCTTGCCGTACATCTTCTTGAGCTTGATGACGTCGAACAGCTGGCACAGTGCCTCGTCCTTGTCCGAGATCAGTTCGAAGTTGAAGCTCTGCTTGGCCTTGAAGTTCTCGTGGGCACGCAGGCCGTCGCGGGAGACGCCGAACACGACCGTGTTGGCGGCCTCGAAGGCGGGCATGTTGTCGCGAAAATCGCCGCCTTCCGTGGTGCAGCCCGGGGTGCTGTCCTTGGGGTAGAAATAGATCACCACCTGCTTGCCGCGCAGGGCGGATAGGGTGACGGTAATGTCGCTGGTGGCCTGGGCGGTGAAGTCGGGAACCGGTTGGCCGACATTGACGCTCATGGACGTTTCCTTGTGTCGTGACGAGAGGCCACGATTACACGCAAGCGCGGCGAGTCTGTAAAGTCTCAGCGCGCATGCCGCCGCTGAACCTGTACACGCTTTCGCCGTCTGAGTACCATTGGCCATCTGGCCATGTACCGGTCGTGGCGACCGGGTTTCGATAGGCTGAACAGGATCCATCCCGGCGGAGCGCAAGGCGCCGCCGCGGTTACGTACAAGTCGAGTAGGCCGACGGCCGTCAGGGCCCGTGGCAGCCGGTCAGCGCCGGATTCACAGGAGCATCGCAGGATGATCACAGGCAGCATCGTCGCGTTGGCGACCCCAATGAAAGTCACGGGTGAGATCGATTGGGAGGCGTTGCGTCGCCTGGTGAACTTCCACCTCGACAGTGGCACCGATGCCATCGTCGCTGCCGGCACCACCGGCGAACCCACCACCATGTCGTTTGCCGAGCATTTCGACGTCATTCGCACCGTGGTCGAGGAAGTGCGCGGTCGCATTCCGGTCATCGCCGGCACCGGCGCCAACGCCACGTCCGAGGCGGTCGAGCTGGCGCGCTACGCCAAGGAAGTGGGCGCCGACTATTGCCTGTCCGTGTGCCCCTATTACAACAAGCCGACCCAGGAAGGCCTGTACCAGCATTTCAAGGCCGTGGCCGAAGGCGCCAACCTGCCGGTGATCCTCTATAACGTGCCTGGGCGGACCTGCTCGGACCTGTACAACGAGACCGTGTTCCGCCTGGCCGAACTCGACAACATCGTCGGGCTCAAGGACGCCACCGGCAACCTGGAGCGTGCCGAGGAACTGGTCGATCGCCTCAGGGGCTCGGGCTTCGCCCTGTACTCCGGTGACGACGGCACGGCCTGCGATTTCATGTTGATGGGCGGTCATGGCGATATCTCGGTCACCGCCAACGTCGCGCCGCGCCTGATGCACGAGCTGTGCGAGGCGGCCGTTTCCGGCGATAGCGACCGGGCGCACCAGATCAACACGCGACTGCTGCCGCTGCATTCGGGGCTAGGCGTCGAAGCCAACCCGATCCCGGTGAAGTGGGCGTTGCATCGCATGGGTTACGCCGAGCAAGGCATTCGTCTGCCGATGACCTGGCTGTCCGAGAAGTACCACACCACCGTCGAAGAAGCCCTGCAGCTCGCCGGCGTACTGAACGACTGAATTGCGTTGCAGCGATGCCGCGATCGGATAGCCGGTTCGCGGCCGATCCGTGCCGGTTTGCACGTACAAGAGAAGGTAGATGCATGAATCCCGCCTCCAAGTTGATACCGCTGACCGTCGCCATCGCTCTACTGGCGAGCGGTTGTGCGCGAGACGGCTACTACTACGATCGCAACGAAGAGTACCGTAACGCCCGCATGGCCGAGCCGCTCGATTTGCCCGAGTCACGCCAGCCCGGTCGCTATCAGGATGCCATGCCGGTGCCGAGCGCCAGCAGCGATTTCCTGGCCTCGGGCGACGAGTTCGATGCGCCGCGCCCCCAACCGTTGGCGGCTAGCCGGCAGGGCGAAGACGCCTTCGTCGAGATGCGTGAAGCGGGGGCGGATCGCTGGCTGTTGGTCAATGCCGCGCCTGCCAGCGTCTGGCCCCGTCTGCAGGGCTTCGTCGAGCAGCGTGGCCTGGCAGTGACGTCGCTGGACCCTGCCAGCGGGCGGATCGAGACCGATCAGGCCGAGCTGCGGGTACGCCAGGGTTTGCGTGGCAATACCAGTGAGGTGCGCTGCGAAAATCCTGCGGCCACAGCCGCTACGCCGGCACCTTACGCACAGTGCCTGACGGCATTGAACGATTACCTGACGTCCATGGGCGCCCAGGAGCAAAGCGTATCGCTGGCGGCCCAGAACCTGTCCCGCGACGACCGGGTGCGCCTCGAGAATCAAGCCGGGGAGTGGCAGTTGCTGATGTCGCTGGGCTTCGACCGGGCCTGGTCGGAACTGCATTACCAGCTCGAGAACAGTTTCGATAGCGAGACGCGTCAGCTGGTCGATCAGAACCGTAGCACGGGCGAGTTCCTGGTCGATTACGCGCTACGCGATGCCGACCGGGGCGGGTTCTTTGGTTTCTTCGAAGGCGACGCGCCGGTGCGACGCTATCGCTTGCAGGTAGAAAGCGCCGGGCCGGAATCGACACGGGTCAGTGTCGCACCGACCGACGGCGAGCCGCTGTCCAGCGCCGAATCGCGTGAGCTGCTCGATGCCTTGGCGACGGCCCTGCGCTGATGGCTGCGCCTCGCCAGACTGACGCCTCTTCCGTGCCGACCGGTGCAGGGTTGCGCTTTGCCTCACTGGGTAGTGGTAGCAAGGGCAACGCCACGCTGGTCAGCGACGGCGAGACCCATGTGCTGGTCGATTGCGGCTTCGGGCTGCGCGAGACCGAAAAACGCCTGGCGCGTTTCGGCCTGCATGCGCGGCAGCTTTCCGCCGTGCTGGTCACTCATGAACATGGCGACCACATTGCCGGTGTGGGGGCGCTGGCGCGCCGCCACGGCCTGCCGGTCTACCTGAGTGCCGGTACCTGGCTGTCGAAGCGGCTGGGCGAAGTGCCGCGGCACCATTTGCTGACGCCGCATGCGCGCTTTGCCATTGCGGGGCTGGAGGCCGATCCGATTACCGTGCCGCACGATGCTCGCGAGCCGGTCCAGTTTCGCTTTCGTGCGCATGGTCGGCAACTCGGTGTGCTGACCGACCTGGGGCATCCCACCGAGCATGTCGTCGAGGCCTTCAACGGCTGCGATGCGCTCATATTGGAGTGCAATCACGATCCTCGCATGCTGGCCGAGGGGCCATACCCTCCGAGTCTCAAGCGGCGCGTCGGTGGCAAGTGGGGACATTTGGCCAATGCCCAGGCGCAAGTCTTGCTGCAGCGGCTGGGCCTGGATCGCCTGCAGCGTATCGTCTGTTCGCACCTCTCTGAGCACAACAATCGCCCCGAACTGGCCTGGGAGGCATTGGTTCCTCTGCTCGACGGCGACGAGTCACGCTTGCTGATCGCCGCTCAGGAGCACGGTTTCGATTGGCAAGAAGTCGCCTAGGGCAATGAGCCCAAGCGATATGCAGTAACGTTTTGCATACTTAATCCATGCCGTTTCAGCAATTCTGGAACGGCCTCGAACCTTCTCGGCCCATTTCAAGTTTCACTCGGAGATTGCCTCCCATGGAAAAACGTGACGAGCTCTACGCCGGCAAGGCCAAGTCCGTCTATCGCAGTGACGACCCGGATCGCCTGATCCTGCACTTCCGCGACGACACCAGCGCCTTCGACGGCAAAAAGAAGGAAGCCCTGGCGCGCAAAGGCATGGTCAACAACAAGTTCAACGCCTTCATCATGGGCAAGCTGGAAGCGGCGGGGATTCCCACCCATTTCGACGGGTTGCTTTCCGATACCGAATGCGTGGTCAAGAAGCTGGACATGATTCCGGTGGAGTGCGTGGTGCGCAACCTGGCTGCAGGCGGGCTGGTGCGTCGTCTGGGGGTGGAAGAGGGCATGACGCTCAATCCACCGACCTTCGAGCTGTTCCTCAAGAACGACGAAAAGGGCGACCCGATGATCAACGAGTCGCTGGCCGAGACCTTCGGTTGGGCGACGCCCGAACAGTTGGCGCGTATGAAGGCGTTGACCTTCCAGGTCAATGACGTGCTCAAGCAGTTGTTCCTCGACGGCGGCATGCTGCTGGTCGACTACAAGCTCGAGTTCGGCGTGTTCAAGGGCGAGATCGTGCTGGGTGACGAGTTCTCCCCGGACGGTTGTCGCCTGTGGGACGAGAAGACCCGCGAGAAGCTCGACAAGGATCGCTTCCGCCAAGGACTCGGAGGCGTGATCGAAGCCTATGAAGAGGTCGGGCGTCGACTCGGAATCGAGTTCGACTAACGCTTTGCCTCGTGCGTGCCGCTGACCTCAGTCGAGAGGCTTGGCCAGCGGCACGATCTCCACCACTTCCATGGCAATGCCGTCCGCACCGTCGTCGCAGGCGCGAAAGCGCACGTCGACATCGCGCAGCGGCACGCCATAGATGCGCGATTCGGCGCCTCGCCGATAGGCGGGGCGAGGATCCTGGGCGAGTACCTGCCGGATGAGTTCACGCAGCGAACCGGCATCGTCACGCTCGTCAATCGCGATCATTGCCTGCGCTGTGAAGCGCACTTCGCGCCGGGGTGGCGCATCCGGCGCGAACCCGGCGCGCGCCTCGGGCAGTGACTCCGCCCAGGGCAGGTAAGGCTTGATGTCGAGTACCGGCGTGCCATCGACCAGATCGTGCCCCTGCAGGTAGAGGCGCACGCCGTTGTCGATCTCGATGCGCTCCAGCGTAACCAGCGACAAGCCCAGGCGATTGGGTCTGTGTGTGCTGCGGGTCGCGAAGACACCCACCTTGGCATTGCCGCCCAGGCGCGGCGGACGCACCAGCGCCGTCCAGCGTTGGGGGCTACGATGGAAGACGAAGGTTAGCCACAAGTGGCTCACCTGATCGAGGCCGCGTACGGCGAGCGGATCGTCGTAGGGCGGCAGCAGGTGCAGCACCGCGCGACCGGCAGGTACCAGGCCGGGTTGCCGGGGAATGCCGAACTTGTCGGGATAATCGCTGGCGATCCTGCCTATGGCAGTCAGATCGAAGGCGGCCTGCGGCGCTGGGGATGGTGGGTGCTCGAACATGCAGGCATTATGCCGTGCGTAGTGGGCGCGAGCGAGTCCCCTCGCCATTGTCCTGACAATTGGCCATTGTGTAGGCTGCTCTGTGACAGGAAGTCAGTCACGCCATGTAACGGCGTTGGACCGTCACGCTGAACGAGAACCGAAGCTAAGGAGAGGCGGGTCATGAGTTTTCTGCATGTCTACCACGAAGCGGACGGTGAGCAACCGATCCTGACCACCCACGAAGATGAGCGCATCGCTGCGGAACTGGCAGCCCATGGCGTGCGTTTCGGACGCTGCGAACCGCGCCCCGACCTGGCGCCTGACGCCGACCAGGACGACGTGCTGGTGGCCTATGCCGAAGATATCGATAACCTCAAGCGCGAGGGTGGATTCGCCAGTGCCGACGTGATCGGGCTGAGACCGGACCACCCCGACAAGGCCGCGCTGCGCCAGGAGTTTCTCGATGAGCATCGCTACAGCGAGGATGAAATGTACCTCTTCGTGCGCGGCGGCTGTATCTTCTACCTGCATCTGGAGCAGCGGGTCTACGTCATCGGTTGCGCGGCCGGCAGTCTGATCTCGGTGCCGGCGGGCACGCCGCACTGGTTCGACATGGGGCCGGAGCCCAACTTCACGGCCATTCGCCTGTTCACCGCCAGCGCGGCCCAGGCGGCTCAGGCGACCGGCAGCGAGATCGCCTCGCGCTTTCCGCGCTACGAGGCCTTGAGCGGAGAGCAGGCGGCGTGAGGCGGCCCGTCGACACTCTCACCCATCACGAGACATGACGCCATGCTGGAACGCATTCGTTACCGTGCTGCCCTGCCTGCCGATGCCGCCGATCAGGGCGAAGTCTTCCATCATGCCGTGATGCAGGGCACGGCCGGTCATTACAGCCTGGCGCAGCGTGACGCCTGGGCAAGCGCCCTGCCGCGTGACGCGGCGGCATGGGCGGCACGCCAGGTGCTGTTCACCACGCTGGTCGCGGCCTGTGATGGACGTTGCGTAGGCTTCGTGGAGTTGGATATCGGGGGCGCACGGATCGAGACGCTGTACGTGTGGCCGGCGCTGGCCCGGCAGGGCATCGGGTCGCGTCTGCTCGACTACGCCGAGGATGAAATGCGTGCCCGGGGGGTCGGCCGATTGCGTATCGAAGCCAGCCTGACATTGGCGCCGGGGCTCGAGCGGCGTGGCTGGAGGCGGCTTGGCGAAGAGTGGATCGAACGACGGGGCGAACGGCTGAACCGCGTCGTGCTGGAAAAGCCGTTGGCCCCGCCGGGCGAGGTCAGCGTGTCGCCACCTGGGTGACACGCATCGACAGATCGATGGCCTTGATGTCCTTGGTCAGGGCGCCGATGGAAATACAGTCCACGCCAGTGGCGGCAATGGCTTCCAGAGTGGCTTCGCTGACGTTGCCGGAGGCCTCCAGGGTGGCCCGCTTCTCGGTCAGGCGCACTGCCTCGCGCATATCGTCCAGCGTGAAGTTGTCGAGCATGATGACGTCGGCCCCGGCCTCGAGCGCCTGACTCAACTCATCGAGATTTTCCGTTTCGACTTCCACCGGCAGGTTGCGGGCGATCTTGCGCGCTTCCTTCACTGCCGCGGCGATACTGCCACAAGCTGCGATGTGGTTCTCCTTGATCAGAAAGGCATCGTAAAGCCCGATACGGTGATTATGCCCACCGCCGCAGGTGACGGCGTACTTCTGCGCCAGACGCATGCCGGGCAGGGTCTTGCGCGTGTCCAGCAGGCGCACGCCGGTATCGGCGACCCGGCGGACATAATCGCGCGTGCGCGTAGCGGTGCCCGAGAGGGTCTGCAGCAGGTTGAGGGCTGCGCGCTCGCCGGTCATCAGGCTGCGTGCCGGACCTTCGAGTTCCAGGAAGACGCTGTCGGCGGCAATGGCATCGCCGTCGGCGGCATGCCAGTTGAGAATCACGCGCTTGTCGAGGCGCCGATAGAGTTCGTCGACCCAGGCCACGCCGCACAGTACGGCATCCTCGCGGGTGATGACCTGGGCGGTGGCCCACTGGCGCTCGGGAATCAACTCGGCGGTGATGTCCCCCGGGCCGACGTCTTCCGCCAACAGGCGGGCGGCGCTGGTGCGTATGTCTTCCGCAAGGGCTTCATAGTAATGCATGGCTTTCCGTGCTCTTCGATGTGCGACAATACCGACATTATAGGGTAAAGCCATGGGGATACGGCAGGGGAGTGGACATGCAGGTTAGCCAAGGCTGGCTGGGCGGAGCCCGGCGCGTTGTGTCGCCTAACGTCAATGAGCGACCGCAGGGAGAAGTCTCCGTTCTGGTGCTGCACTCGATCAGCCTGCCGCCGGGATGCTTCGGCGGCGACGCCATCGAGCGGTTGTTCACCAACACGCTCGATCCCGATGCACACCCCTACTATGCTGGCCTCGACGGGCTCACGGTCTCGGCGCACCTGCTGATCCGGCGTGACGGCGAGTGCGTGCAGTTCGTGTCGTTTGATCGGCGTGCCTGGCATGCCGGTCGCTCGTCCTGGTGGGATGAGGGCCGCTGGCGTTGCAACCTCAACGATTTCAGTATCGGTATCGAACTCGAGGGGGACGAGATTCATCCCTACACGGCACGGCAATACCATGCCCTGGCCAGCGCCATTCATGCGTTAATGGCGGCCTACCCGGCGTTGAGCACGCAGCGCATGACCAGCCATGCGCGAATTGCGCCCTTGCGCAAGAGCGATCCTGGCCCGGCATTCGACTGGGCTTACCTGCGCCAGTGTCTTGGTCGGCCTTGAATTTCGTGTAGCCAAGCTACAATGCACATAGGTGGTCCGGTCGGGGCAGCGAAGTGACGTAAGTGTCTAATGCTGCTATGCAATATTGCCTTTGGAATGGTTTTCCAAATTGGCTTCAATTGGCAGCGGCCAGCGTTTGCGGTATCTTCGTGCGCAGAATTTGCGTGCCTGAGGCACCCATCTGTAAAGAAATTACAGACGGTTTATCGGAGACACGGCCCGTAGAAGGTCGCGCCCGCACTGAAGAGCGCCATACGCCCCTCCGCCCGATGTGGGAGGGCAGACTGACACAATATCTTCACTCGGAGAGACGTCTATGAGTCTGGAGGCAAGAGAGGATCTCGATCCGATCGAAACCACGGAATGGATAGAATCCCTGGAATCGGTCCTGGATCGTGAGGGCGAAGAGCGCGCCCAGTACCTGATGAGCCGTCTGGCAGACCGGTTCCGCCGTGATGGCATGCAGGTACCCTTCTCAGTGACGACCCCCCATCGCAACACGATCCCCGTGCATCGCGAAGCGCGCATGCCTGGCGATCTGTTCATGGAACGGCGCATTCGTTCACTGATCCGTTGGAACATGGCGGCGCAGGTCATCCGCGCCAACAAGAAGCACAAGGGGCTGGGCGGGCACCTGGCCAGCTACATGTCCAGCGCGACCCTGTACGAAGTGGGCTTCAACCACTTCTTCCGCGCTCCCAACGGTGAGTTCAAGGGCGACCTGCTCTACATTCAGGGCCACGTGTCCCCGGGCATCTATGCCCGCTCGTTCCTCGAGGGGCGCCTGACCGAAGAGCAGATGGACAACTTCCGCCAGGAAGTCGATGGCAACGGTCTGTCCTCCTATCCGCACCCGTGGCTGATGCCGGATTACTGGCAGTTCCCCACCGTGTCCATGGGCCTGGGACCGATCACCGCGATCTACCAGGCGCACGTCATGAAGTATCTGGACTCGCGCGGCCTGCAGCCGATGCACGACCGCAAGGTCTGGGCCTTCCTCGGCGACGGCGAGTGCGACGAGCCGGAATCCCTCGGCGCGCTGCACCTGGCCAGCCGCGAGAAGCTCGACAACCTGATCTTCGTGGTCAACTGCAACCTGCAACGCCTCGATGGCCCGGTACGCGGCAACTCGCGGATCATCGACGAGCTGGAAGGCGTGTTCCGCGGCGCCGGTTGGAACGTCCTCAAGGTCGTGTGGGGCCGCTTCTGGGATCCGCTGTTCGAAAAGGACACCAAGGGCATCCTGCAAAAGCGCATGGATGAGGCGGTCGACGGCGAATACCAGAACTACAAGGCCAACGGCGGGGCCTATACCCGCGAGCATTTCTTCGGCAAGTATCCCGAGACCGCCAAAATGGTCGAGGACCTGTCCGACGACGACATCTGGAAGCTCAACCGCGGCGGCCACGATCCGTACAAGGTCTATGCGGCCTACCACGAGGCGGTGAACAGCTCCAACGGGCGTCCCACCGTGATCCTGGCGCATACCGTCAAGGGCTACGGCATGGGCGGCGGTTCCGGCGAAGCCGACATGGAAGCGCACCAGATCAAGTCGATGGATACCGATGCGCTGAAGAAATTCCGCGATCGCTTCGGCATCCCGGTCACCGACGAGCAGATCGACAGCGGCAACATTCCCTACTTCAAGCCGGCCGAAGACAGCCCGGAAATGAAGTACATGCATCTGCGCCGCGAGCAGCTCGGCGGTTACCTGCCGTCACGCAAGAGCGACTTCGAGGCGCTCGAGATTCCCGGCCTCGACGACAAGATGTTCGCCAGCCAGCTCAAGGGCTCCGGCGATCGCGAAGTGTCCACCACCATGGCCTTCGTGCGCATTCTCAATGGTCTGGTCAAGCACAAGGGGTTGGGCAAGCAGGTCGTGCCGATCGTGCCCGACGAGGCGCGCACCTTCGGCATGGAGGGCATGTTCCGCCAGCTCGGCATCTACACCTCCGAAGGCCAGAAGTACGAGCCGATGGATTCCGGCCAGATCATGTACTACCGCGAGGACAAGGCCGGTCAGATCCTCGAGGAAGGCATCACCGAGGCGGGCGCCATGTCGGCGTGGATTGCCGCGGCGACATCCTACTCCAACCACCACATGCCGCTGCTGCCGTTCTACATCTACTATTCGATGTTCGGCTTCCAGCGCATCGGTGACCTGGCCTGGTTGGCCGGCGACATGCAGGCGCGCGGCTTCATGCTCGGCGGTACGGCCGGTCGTACCACCCTCAACGGTGAGGGTCTGCAGCACCAGGACGGCCACAGCCTCATACAGGCGTCGACCATCCCCAACTGCCGCAGCTACGACCCGACCTACGGTCACGAGGTCGCGGTTATCGTGCAGGATGGCATGAAGCGGATGTATCAGGACAAGGAAAACTGCTTCTATTACCTGACCCTGATGAACGAGAACTACCCGCACCCGGAAATGCCGGAGGGTTCCACCGAGAACATCATCAAGGGCATGTACCTGCTGCGCGAGACCGAAGGCGGCAAGGCGCGTGTGCAACTGCTGGGCTCGGGCACCATCCTGCGCGAAGTCGAGGCGGCGGCCGAGCTGCTCAAGGACGAATACGACATCGGCGCCGATATCTGGAGCGTGACCAGCTTCAACGAGCTGCGCCGCGAGGCGCTCGAGCTCGACCGCAAGGCGTTCCTCGAGCCGGATGCCGAGCCGGCCAAGCCGCACGTCACCCAGTGCCTGGAAGGTCGCGATGGCCCGGCAATCGCGTCGACCGATTACATGAAGCTGTACGCCGATCAGGTGCGCGCCTGGGTACCTACCGACTATTACGTGCTCGGTACCGATGGGTATGGGCGTTCGGATACGCGTGAAAAGTTGCGTTACTTCTTCGAGGTCGATCGCTATTTCGTCACAGTGGCAGCGCTCAAGGCGTTGGCCGACCGCGGCGAGCTCGACCGTAAGGTCGTCGCGGAGGCCATGAAGAAATACGGCATTGATGCGAACAAGCCCAATCCGTTGGTCAGCTGATCAGGCGGTGGGCAGGCTACGCTTAGAGCGTGGCCTGCCCGTCCCGTGCACGATTTGGAAGGAGCGCGACCTTGAGTAGCGAAATCATCAAAGTTCCCGACATCGGCGGCAGCACCGATGTCGAAATCATCGAGATCGCGGTGTCCGAAGGCGATGTCATCGCCCCGGAAGACACCATGATCACGCTGGAATCCGACAAGGCCAGTATGGACGTGCCTGCGCCGAAGGGCGGCAAGGTGGTCAAGATTCTGGTCAAGGAAGGCGATACCGTTTCCGAAGGCGACGATATCCTCGAACTCGAGGCCGAGGGCGAGGATGGCGGCGAGGCCGAGCAGGAGTCCGAGCAAGAGAGTGCTGCGGCCGCGGAAGACACGCCCGAGGAGAAACCCGCCAAGCAGGCTTCCGGCGAGCAGGCCAAGCCGGCCAGGAAGTCCGGTGGCGGCAAGCGGACGGTGGAGATCAAGGTGCCCGATATCGGCGGCAGCGAGAACGTCGAGATTATCGAGGTGGCAGTGGCCGAGGGCGATGAGGTCAATGCCGAGGATGCCCTGATCACGCTGGAATCCGACAAGGCCTCCATGGACGTGCCCAGCCCCCACAGCGGCAAGATCGTTTCGCTTGCCGTCAAGGAGGGCGATAGCGTCTCCGAAGGCGATGTGATCGGCACCATGGAGATCGCCGGTGAAGGCGGTGGCGACGAAGGCGAGCCCGAGGAAGCGGCCAGCCGCGACGAAGCCGTCAGTGAAACGGCCGAGGTCGACGAGCCCCAGGAGGGCGAGGTCGAGGAAACCGAAGGCGAAAGCCAGCGCAAGGAGATTCGCGTACCCGATATTGGCGGCAGCGAGAATGTGCCGATCATCGAGGTTGCCGTCTCCGAAGGCGACGAGATCAATGAAGAGGATCCGTTGATCACGCTGGAATCCGACAAGGCCTCGATGGATGTGCCCAGCCCCTTCAAGGGCAAGCTCGTCGAGTTGTCGGTGAAGGAGGGCGATACCGTCTCCGAGGGCGACCTGATCGGCTACATGGAAGTTGCGGGGGCCAAGAAGCCCAAGCCCAAGCAGGCCGAGACGCCCAGGCGCGAAGCGGCCGCAGAGCGCAAGCCGGCCGGCAAGTCGCAGCAGGTCGCCGAGGTCGAGGCCACGGCCAAGCCCAGCCCCGAGGCGCAGATGGCGAGCCAGCAGCCGCGCAAGGGCAAGTTGGCCCATGCCGGACCGGCAGTACGCATGCTGGCGCGCGAGCTGGGCGTCGAGCTCTCCGAAGTCACCCCCAGCGGGCCCAAGGGGCGCGTTCTCAAGGAGGACGTGCACGCCTACGTCAAGCAGGTGCTCAAGCAGCGCAAGGACGCACCGGCAGCCGGGGCGGCGAGCGCCACGGCAGGCGGCGGCATTCCGCCGATTCCGGCCATCGACTTCAGCCAGTTCGGCGAGGTCGAGGAGCAGCCGATGGGCCGCCTGCTCAAGGCGGGCGCGACCAACTTGCACCGCAGCTGGCTGAACGTGCCGCATGTCACCCAGTTCGACGAGGCCGACATCACCGAGCTGGAGGCCTTCCGCAAGTCGATGAAGGCCGAGGCCGAAGCCGAGGGCGCCAAGCTCACGCCGCTGCCGTTCCTGGTCAAGGCGTGTGCCTTTGCGCTGCGCAAGTATCCGCAGTTCAACGTCAGCCTGCACCCGGACGGCGACAAGCTGGTGTGGAAGAAATACGTACACATCGGTGTGGCCGTGGACACGCCGGATGGCCTGATGGTGCCGGTAATCCGCGATGCCGACAAGAAGTCGCTGTATGAGTTGGCTCGCGAGTCGGTGGACCTGGCCAAACGCGCGCAGGCCAAGAAGCTCAAGCGCGAGGAGATGCAGGGCGGCTGTTTCACCATCTCCAGCCTTGGCTCGATCGGCGGTACCGCGTTCACGCCCATCGTCAATGCCCCGGAAGTCGCCATACTCGGCGTATCCAAGGCGCAGATGAAGCCGGTGTGGGACGGCAAGGATTTCGCACCGCGACTGATGATGCCGCTGAGCCTGTCCTATGACCACCGGGCGGTCAACGGTGCCGACGCAGCACGCTTCACGGCGTTTCTGGCCCAGGTACTGAGCGACATTCGACGGTTGTTGCTGTAACGGCAGTTCTGCCACGCAAGGCGGCCTTCGGGCCGCCTTTTTTATGCTGGACGCATGGAGAAACGACGGCTGGCGACGCATGGGCAACCAAAGTGCAGTGGCATGATGCCCGGCGGTCGCTAAAGTAGGCGACATGCGTCATCATGACATCCATGACTTAAGTGTGCTTGTCTGGCAACCGTGCCACCGGTATCGTCTAACGCCTCGTTTTTATCCCTGGTCGGCAGTGCCGGCCATGACCGACTTCGATAACAAGCCATTGATTCGACATTCCAAGGAGCAGCACAGATGCGTTTGATTCTGTTGGGAGCCCCCGGCGCCGGCAAGGGTACCCAGGCCCAGTTCATCTGCGAGCGTTTCGGTATTCCCCAGATTTCCACCGGGGACATGCTGCGCGCGGCAGTCAAGGAAGGCAGCGAGCTGGGTCTCAAGGTCAAGGAGATCATGTCCAGTGGCGGTCTGGTGTCGGACGACATCATCATTGCCCTGGTCAAGGAACGCATCAGTCAGCCGGACTGTGCCAACGGCTTTCTGTTCGACGGTTTCCCGCGCACGATTCCCCAGGCCGATGCGCTCAAGGAGTCGGGAGTCAAGCTCGACCACGTGGTCGAGATCGCCGTCGACGACGAGGAGATCGTCAACCGTCTGGCCGGTCGGCGCGTGCATCCCAGCTCCGGTCGCGTCTATCACGTCGACTACAACCCGCCCAAGGAGGACGGCAAGGACGACGTGACCGGCGAGGGCTTGATCCAGCGTGACGACGACCGCGAGTCGACGGTTCGCAATCGCCTCTCGGTCTACCATGAGCAGACCGAACCGCTGGTCAACTACTATCGTCAATGGGCCGAGCAGGATCCGGCGGCTGCACCTGTCTATCATTGCATCGAGGGCATCGGTAGCGTCGAAGACATTCGCGCACAGGTCATCGAGGCGTTGGAAGGCCGATGATCGGCTAGCTCGTCGTGTCGACGGCCCGGACCTTGTCCGGGCCGTCGTCGTTCAAAGGCGGGTTTTGCAGGGCGGGGTGCCGCCGTATAATGCGCACTCCATTTCATGACCCCGTGAACCGCCGATGTCGACGCTGCTGGCCCTGGATGCCTCCTCGAGTGCCTGTTCCTGTGCTGTCTGGCACGAGGGCGAGGTGATCTCCCGCTTCGCTCTCACGCCCCGTGAGCATACTCGCCGCCTGATGCCAATGATCGACGAGGTCCTGGCCGAAGCGGGACTGGCCCCCTCCGATCTGGATGCGTTGGCCTACGGACGCGGCCCGGGCTCGTTCACTGGCCTGCGGATCGCTGCCGGTGTCGCTCAAGGCCTGGCGTTTGGCCTCGACAGGCCGTTGATCGGCGTCTCGACCCTCGAGGCGCTGGCGTTGGCGGCGCATCGTCAGTACCACCTGCGCTACGTGATCCCCGCCCTCGATGCGCGCATGAACGAGATCTACGTGGCGGCCTACCATTGCCATGACGGCCGTCTGGTCAGAACGCTCGACGAGACGGTCATGCCGCCCGAACGTTTACGCCTCCCGGCGGACCTGGAGGACGCCGATTGGTGCGGTGTCGGTTCGGGTTGGTCACTATGGGATAGCATGCCGACATCGGTCCAGGCTGCTCTGAACCAGCGTTTGCCCGACATGCAGCCGGATGCGGCCGACATGGTGCTGCTCGCAGCCGACGACTTCGAGGCTGGCGGCGGCCAGCCTGCGCATGAGGCCGTTCCCATCTACCTGCGTGATCGGGTGGCCTGGCAGAAGCGCTAGGTCTCAACGCTGATTATCGGCACTATGGCCTGGCGACATCGGGCGCGTCTCCTTCCTATGGATACAGGAAACATCAATGGATTGGTTTCAACTGGTGGTACTGGCCCTCATTCAAGGGCTGACCGAATTCTTGCCTATTTCCTCGTCAGCGCACTTGATCTTGCCTTCTCAGCTGTTGGGTTGGCCCGACCAGGGGCTGGCCTTCGACGTCGCCGTCCACATGGGCACGCTAGCTGCCGTGATGATGGCGTTTCGGCGCGATATCGCGGCGATCGTGACTGGCTGGTTCGGTCAATTCGCCGGTTCGGGATCGCTGGCTTCGCGTCAGACCGAGTCCAGCTGGCTGGGCTGGATGGTGCTGCTGGCCACCTTGCCGGCCGTCATCATTGGTGGGTTGTTCAACGATTTCATCGAACTCTCGCTACGTTCGTCGTTGGTCATCGCGATTACCACCATCGTCTTCGGGCTGTTGTTGGGCTGGGCCGATAGCCGGGGCAGCCGTAGCCGCGACCTGGCGACACTGACCATCAAGGCGGCACTGATCATCGGTCTGTTCCAAGCCATTGCCCTGATTCCGGGCACGTCCCGTTCGGGGATCACCATCACGGCGGCGTTATTGCTGGGCTTCGACCGGTTCAGCTCGGCGCGCTTCTCGTTCCTGCTGTCGATACCACTGATCATCGCCGCCGGCACCCTCAAGGGGCTGGAACTGGCCGAGGCGGGCTCGGATGCGGCGATCCATGACGTGTTGATCGGCGCCGGTCTGTCCTTCGTGGCCGCACTGGTCTGCATCAAACTGTTCCTGGCGGCGCTGGATCGTATCGGCATGTGGCCGTTCGTGGTCTATCGCCTGCTGTTGGGTGGCGTGTTGCTGTGGTTGTGGCTGGTGTGACTGCGAGCCAAGCCGTTCAAGGCATCGTTGCTGCAGGAGACGGGCTGCGCGACTTGGCCGAGCGCCTGGGCATGTCTTGGGTACCGGCCCGGCCCGAGCAGGGCCTGGCGCTCATCGAGACGCCCGATGGGCTGGCCATCGCCGGCGATCCGGCGCACTACGGCAAGCCACTGCAGGTCGACTTCGTGAGCGGCAAGGCGGCCCATCGGCGCCGCTTCGGGGGCGGGCGAGGACAACTGGTGGCCAAGGCCTGCGGGTTGGGCAAGAGCGGAGTGACCCCTGGCATCGTCGATGCCACGGCGGGGCTGGGACGCGATGCGTTCGTACTCGCGACGCTGGGGGCCGAGGTACTGTTGCTGGAGCGGGTGCCGGCGATCTTCGCGTTGCTCGAGGATGGTCTGCATCGTGCCCGGGGCGATGCAGAGACGGGGACGATCACTGCACGCATGCAGGCCGTGCATGCCGATGCCGCTGGCGAGCTGGCTGAGGTCGTGGCACAGAGCGAGGTGGCGCCCCAGGTCGTCCATCTCGATCCGATGTTCCCCCACCGCGACAAGTCGGCACTGGTCAAGAAAGAGATGCGCCTGTTTCGCGAGCTGGCAGGCGACGATAGCGATGCGCCACGTCTGCTCGAGGCTGCGCTCGACGTGGCCACCCACCGTGTCGTGGTCAAGCGGCCTCGCAAGGCACCTCCCATCGAAGGGCCCAAGCCGGGTCATGTGATCGAGGGCAAGATAAGCCGCTACGACCTCTACGTTCATCGTGCCTTGAAGTGAGACGTCTGGCGTTCACTGGCGGGCGATTTGACGCAGGCGATGACGCAGCACCGGGTCGAATAGCACGCGGCCTCGCAACTGGGCAGCTTCCAGCGCCTTGTCGAAGCACAGGTGGTTCCCTTCGCGCCATAACCAGCCTTCCCCTTCCAGGGTGTCGAGCAAACCACTGAACAGCCGGCGATCGAAAAACTCGGGGGCGTTGAGACCGGACAGCAGGGTCAGTCGCTCGGCCAACTGGTGACTGTGCTCTTCGAGTTCCTCCCGGGTCAGGCTGCCGCTGGGGTAGCGCAGCAGGGCGGCGAGCAATAGATAACCGCGCTCCAGTGACGGCTGAATCAAACGTCCTAGCAGGCTGAGACGTTCGCTGTCCGCCTCGTGACTGGGTGGGCGTCGCCAAGTGCCGCTCTCGTAGCGCAGCAGCCCCAGGCTGACCAGAGATTCGAGCGTGGTGTCGAGTGCCTCATGAAAATCGCCGGGTAACGAGACGCTCAGCTCGTGGTCGATCAATGGCCAGGCCGGGGCCAGCAGGTCATGCAGCGTGTCGCGATCCAGGCGTGCGCTATTGCGGAATGCAAAGGCGACCAAGGCCGGCAGGGCGAACAGGTGCAGTACGTTGTTGCGATACCAGGTAAGCAAGGTGGCCTGCTGACCGTTGGCCAGGATCAGCTCGCCCAGCGCCTGGCCGCGTCGCTCGATGAAGCCCAGCGTATGCGTGGCGGCAAGCCACTCGTCGGGCGTCCCTTCCGGCAGACTGGGATGGGCGCCGTTGGAGTGCACGCGTTGCAGGTCGACCAGCATCGCCATTTGGGTCTTGAGCAGGTCGGCTTCGATGGCGCGGTGCGGTGTGGCGAGCAACACGAGTGCCGTGAGGTTGACGGCGTTGAGTGCCGCGGAGGCATTGATGCGTCGGCTGAGTTCCCGGCCCAGTGCCGGGACTGCGCGGGTCATCCACGGCGGCCGCGTGTCATGTTCCGTCTGGCGCCAGTGAGGGACGCAGTCATCGAGGAACTCGCTCAGGCGCAGCGGGGCGCCGACGTTGACCGAGACCCGCCCGAAAGGCTGGCGCAGTTGTCCCAGCACCCGAATCAGATCGAATGGCGATTCCTTCTTCTTGGCGCCGCCCTGTAGCTCCTTGAGATAGCTGCTGCTCTCCAGCACCTTCTCGTAACCGATGTAGACCGGGACGAAGGCGACTTCGCGGTGGGTGCCGCGCAGGTAGGAACGCAGGGTCATGGCCAGCATGCCGGGGCGCGGCGTCAGCATGCGTCCGCTGCGTGAACGGCCGCCCTCGATGAAGTACTCCACCGGATGGCCGCGCGACAGCAGACGGTGCAGATATTCATTGAACACGGCCGAATAGAGGCGGTTGTCCTTGAAGCTGCGGCGCATGAAGAATGCCCCGCCGCGTCGCAGCAGCGGCCCGACTGCCGGCATGTCGAGATTGCGGCCGGCAGCGATGTGTGGCGGCATCAGGCCTTCCCGGTAGAGGACGTAGGAGAGCAGGAGGTAATCGATGTGGCTGCGGTGGCAAGGCACATACACCAGGGTATGGTCACCGGCCAGCGCCTTGGCGCGTTCCAGCCCGTTGACCTGAACGCCGGCATACAGCTGATTCCACAGGCGGTGCAGTAACTGGGCCAGAAAGCGCAGCACCGGATAGCTCATGTTGGAGGCGATCTCGCGCCCGTATCGCCAGGCGCGGCGGCGTATGCGCCGGGGCGACTGTCCCAACGCGGTGGCGCACTCCTCGATGGTGCGCTGGATCCCCGGGCTGGCCACGACCCCCTCGATCAGCGTGTTGCGGTGCGACAGGTCGGGTCCCAATACTCGGGTACGCACGCGGCGGAAATGCACGCGCAGCAGTCGCGACACCTTGCGGCTGGTCAGTTCCGAGGCGCGGCCATCGTACAGCTCGCGCAGCGATAGCGGGGCGCCCAGGTGAAGTTCGACATCCTTGCCATTGATCAGCACCGACAACAATCGGCGCATGCGTCCGGTGAGCTTCCAGTCGTCGGCAGCCAGCAATTTCCAGAAGCCGAAGGTCTTGCCCGGGGCCCGGCCCCAGAACACGCTGACCGGCACCAGTTGCACGTCTTGCTCGGGCCGTTGCTCGAGCTCATCGATCAGGGCCGCGAACGGCGCATGGGCGGGCGGCAAACGGCCCCATAATCGTCGTCCCGGCCTGGGCAGTGCAACGCAGGCCTTGAGCGCTTGAGAGCCTAGATGCAACCGTGCGTCAGGCGGCGGCAGGTCGTGACGTACACAGAAATCTTCCAGAAGCAGGCTGTCGGACAGGGCGGCATGCGACAGGACATAGAGCGTGGGCTTGGTGGGGTCGAGACCCAGCGCGTGGGGGGCGGGCTCGACCAGGCGCAGGTCGACCCAGCGCGCAAGCAGCTTGCGAAGTGGCGGACGCAACGGTTGGAGCAGGGAAGTCAGCAAGACCACTCCTATGCCGGCAAGAGAATATTGCGGCATTATAACGGTTTGTTCTGCGAACTGGAGCGACATGGCATTGAGAAAGCGTGCGACGGAATCGGGCCGGCGCAGGCGCGGCACATGGCGGGATGGCAATCGCTTCACGCTACTGGCCGAAGGCCGGCGTTACCTGCCGGCCATGGAAGAGGCCATCGCCGCAGCCCGTTCGTTCATCGTTCTCGAACTGTACCTTATGGAGTCGGGGCGTCTGGCCGGACGGCTCATCGAGCGGCTGGTCGACGCCGCGCAGCGTGGCGTGGATGTCCTGGTGCTGCTCGACGGCCTTGGTTCCATGGGACTCGACGGCAAGGATCGCGACACGCTACGTGAGGCCGGCGTGGTCTTGCGCTTCTTCAACCCGCTGGCCTGGGGACATCTGGGCAACGTACTCATGCGCGACCATCGTAAGCTACTGATCGTCGACGGTAAGGTGGCGTTTACCGGCGGTTTTGGCGCGGTCGACGAGTTCATCGATGCCTGGTTCGACGTCGCGGTCCGCATCGAAGGCCCCGTCGTGGCCGACTGGTTGCAGCTGTTTGCCCGCCTGTGGGGCTCGCCCCTGACCCGAGGCGATGGCGAGCCAGCGCTCGTCCAACGCCTGACGGCACAAGGACAGCCAGCGAGGGAGCGTCCGATGCTCGGCCGCGTGATGTGGGGGCAGGGGTACCGCTACCAGGCCATTCGCCACTCACTGCATCAGCGCGTGATGACTGCCCGGCAGCGCATCTGGGTCTGCACGCCCTATTTCGTGCCCACCCTGACACTGCGTCGGCGTCTGGCCCGTGCCGCCCGTCGCGGTGTCGACGTTCGACTGCTGTTGCCCGGCGATGCTCACGATCATCCCGGCGTCAGATATGCCGGACAACGGTTCTACGGCAGGCTGCTGCGTGCCGGGGTGAGAATCTACGAATACCAGCCGGGATTCATCCACGCCAAGATCTCGCTGGTGGATACCTGGGTCAGCGTCGGTTCGTGCAATTTCGATCACTGGAGCCTGCAATGGAATCTCGAGGCCAACCAGGAAGTGCTGAATTCCGCCTTCGCCGACGAAGCCGCGGCCCTGTTCGAGCGCAACTTCGCGGTGAGCCGCGAGATATTGCCCGCCGCGTGGGCCCAGCGCTCCCGGCGACACCGGTTACGGGAATGGATATTCGGGACGCTGGACTCCTGGGTGACGCGGTTGCGCTAATCGTCGGCAATAGCCTCAGCGACGCCGCTTGCCAGCGTGTCCGGCGGGTTTTTTCTTGCGCGGTGTAGGCTTTGGACTCTCCGGCGGTACCCGGTAGTGCAGGTACAGATCGAGGGTCAGTTCGGGCAGTTGCTGCACGAGCCGCTCGGCTTGGATGGCATCACGGCTGAGATCGGCCATGTCCGGCTCATCCTCGAACAGGCCCGATAGCGCCATGAACGGCAACAGCAGGGTGGCGGCGCCTTCCTCGTCGCCTTCGAACCAGGCCGCCTCGTCGAGGAACACTCCTTCCATGAAGCCGGCGCACCAGTCGCCGATCGGGGTTTCCTCGGGCGCGATGCCGCCGAGTTCCAGTTCGAAGGGCAGCTCCGGCAGATGGCCTTGCTCCAATGCGTCGACGGCGTTGCGGCGCAGGCGCTCGAGCAGGCCGAGGATCTCGTCGCGCTCGCTGTCGTCGGTGAAGTCGGGCTCGCCGTGGAACAGTTCGCCAATCCAGGTTGCCGCCGGAACGTCCCGTGGCGCTATGGCCAGTGCCACCAGGAAACCGTGGGCGCCGATCAGGTCCAGGGCATCGGCATCGACCTGGTCGGAGTCGAGGAAGTCATCCAGGCGATCCAGTTCGTCGTCATCGAGCAGCGGGGTAGGGAGTGGCGTCTCTTGCATGTCGTTTCCACCGAAAAAATGAGCCTGGCGCTGGACGCGCGCCGCATTGAGCGGCATTCTAGCACTGCAATGCAATCCCCTGTGCTTCCGACTCCCGATCCCGACGAACTCGCTGCCCTCGACCGGCCGGCGCTGCATGCCCGCGCCATCGAGCGTGTCGATGCTGCCTGGAAACTGGCTTGCGAAGTCTATCCCGAACTGCCGCGTCCCAAGGTGTGGCTGGACATCCGCGGCAAATGTGCCGGTCAGGCCCATTTCGGTCGCGGTGGGCTACGCTTCAATCCGATTCTGCTCAGCGAAAACCGTCTGGCCTTTTTCGTCGACGTGATCCCTCACGAGATGGCGCACTGGCTGGTCCATCACCTCAAGGATGGCAGCCGCGTGCAGCCACACGGTCATGAATGGCGGAGTGTCATGACCCGTCTGTACGGTATCGAGCCGCGCGTGACTCATCGCTTCGATACCCGCTCGGCGAGCCCGGCGCCTCATCGCTATGACTGTGAGTGCCGCAGCCACTATTTTAGCCGCCGACGTCATGCTCGCGCCCAGGCCGGTCAAGCCTATTTTTGTCGACAATGTCGCCAGACCTTGGTCTATAAGGCTTTGGAACAAATCTAAAGTTGTCTTCTTAAGCTTTTGAATATAAAGCAAAAATCGCTTCTACCAATGTCTAATAGGGTACTGCCCCCCGTCTGGGTATATGCTGAATGCACTTTCAGGGGCCGGCTCATTTCCGAAGCTGGCAGAAACATGTTTCAAGGTACAGGGGCTTAGGTATGACCGAGCAACAGAAAGTCTATCCGGTGCGTGACGAATTCGCCGCCAACGCCTGGGCGGACAGGGAAAAGTATCAGGCCATGTACCAGCGGTCGGTAGACGATCCGGAGGGCTTCTGGGCCGAACAGGCAAAGCGCCTCGACTGGACCAGGGCGCCGACCAAGATCAAGCACACCGTGTTCGACACGCACAATGTCGACATTCGCTGGTTCGAGGATGGCGAGCTCAACGCCAGCGTCAATTGCCTGGATCGCCATCTGGAAACGCGTGGCGACCAGCCGGCGATCATCTGGGAGGGCGACGATCCCAACCAGAGCAAGACCCTGACCTACCGCGAATTGCATGCACAGACCTGCCAATTGGCGAACGCGCTCAAAGAACTCGGTATCGGCAAGGGCGATGTGGTCACGCTCTACATGCCGATGATTCCCGAGGCGGCGATGGCGATGCTGGCCTGTGCGCGTATCGGCGCCATTCACTCGGTGGTGTTCGGCGGCTTCTCGCCGGATGCGCTGGCCCAACGTGTCGTCGACGCCCAGTCGAAACTGGTCATCACCGCGGACGAATCGGTGCGCGGTGGCAAGCATGTACCGCTCAAGGACAACGTCGATGCCGCACTGACCCGCAATGGCACCGACGTGGTCGACCATGTGCTGGTGGTCAAGCGAACCGGAGGCGAGATCGACTGGAACGACGATCGCGACGTCTGGTATCACGAGGTGGTCGAAAAGCAGGCTACCGATTGTGCCGCCGAGCCCATGAATGCCGAGGACCCGCTATTCATCCTCTACACGTCGGGCTCTACCGGGGCACCCAAGGGGCTCAAGCACACCACTGGCGGCTATCTCCTGCATGCTTCGATGACCCACCAATACGTCTTCGACTACCACGAGGGCGAGGTCTATTGGTGCAGCGCCGACGTCGGCTGGGTCACCGGTCACAGTTATATCGTCTACGGCCCGCTGGCCAACGGTGCGACCACGCTGATGTTCGAGGGCGTGCCCAGTTACCCCACGGCTGGACGCGTGGGTGAGGTCATCGACAAGCATAACGTGTCGATCCTTTACACTTCGCCGACTGCCGTGCGCGCCCTGATGGCGCATGGCGACAACGTCATGCAGTCCAGCAAGCGCGACAGTTTGCGCCTGCTTGGCTCGGTGGGCGAGCCGATCAACCCCGAGGCCTGGGAATGGTTCCATCGCGTAATCGGCAATTCCCGCTGCCCGATCGTCGATACCTGGTGGCAGACCGAGACCGGCGGCATCATGATCGCGCCGCTGCCGGGTGCGACCGACCTCAAGCCGGGCTCTGCCACGCTGCCGTTCTTCGGCGTGATGCCGGCGCTGGTCGATAACGAGGGTAACATCCTCGAGGGCGCCACCGATGGCAATCTGGTGATTCTGGATTCCTGGCCGGGCCAGGCTCGTTCGATCTGGAACAATCACGAGCGCTTCGTCCAGACCTATTTCTCGACCTACAAGGGCATGTATTTCACCGGTGACGGCTGTCGTCGCGACGAGGACGGCTATTACTGGATCACCGGGCGTGTCGACGATGTCATCAACGTCTCGGGTCACCGCATGGGCACCGCCGAGATCGAGTCCTCGCTGGTCGCTCATCAGGCCGTCGCCGAGGCGGCCGTCGTTGGCTATCCGCACGACATCAAGGGGCAGGGTATCTACATCTACGTCACCCTGGCCGATGAGGTCGAGCCCAGCGACGAGCTCAAGAAGGAGTTGGTTCAGTGGGTGCGCAAGGATATCGGCCCAATCGCTTCGCCGGATGTCATCCAGTGGGCACCGAGCCTGCCCAAGACACGCTCCGGCAAGATCATGCGCCGCATTCTGCGCAAGATTGCCGCCAACGAGTGCGAGGGCTTGGGTGACACGAGTACCCTGGCCGATCCGAGCGTGGTCGAGGACCTGATCGACAATCGCGCCAATCGCTGATTCTGCATCGCTCGTCAGACCGCCGTCCATCCGGAGCCGCCAGCTTGCGGTGGTCTGACTCTCATGCCGGCTCAAAGGGCCGGTTTTTTCATGGTTTTTTATGATCCTGGAATTCCAACCTTGGGAATCCTGCAAGGCATGGGGTAACATGCGGAAAGAAAAGGCGGACCGTGTCTAGCACCGCCAAGACGGTGCGGCCGTTCGCTGCAGGAGGATCCGGAGGAGACTCAATGGCTTTTGCCCAGAAATTCATCGTCGCTGACGATCACCCGCTGTTTCGCGCTGCGCTGACCCAGGCGCTCCGGCAGGTGGCGCCGCAGGCCGAGATCGTCGAAGCCGACACCATGGATGCCACGACCGAGGTGGTGACTCGCCATCCCGATGCCGATCTGATCCTGCTCGATCTGCATATGCCCGGCGCGCATGGTTTCTCCGGCCTCATTCAGTTGCGCGGACAAACCCCGGACATTCCGGTAGCCGTCGTGTCGGGAAGTGACGAGCCCCATGTAGTCCGGCGTGCGATCGACTACGGGGCGTCCGGCTTCATTCCCAAGTCTGCCTCGCTGAGTGTGATTGCCGAGGCCGTCGGGGAAATTCTCGATGGCGAGGTTTGGCTCCCTGCAGAAATGGCCGGCCTGCTCGATGAGTTCAATGAGGAAGAGGCGCGCTTTGCCGAGGCGATCGCTTCGCTGACGCCGCAGCAGTTCCGCGTACTCAACATGCTCACCGAAGGACTGCTGAACAAGCAGATCGCTTTCGAGCTCAACGTGTCCGAGGCCACTATCAAGGCCCATGTGACTGCCATTTTGCGCAAGCTCGGCGTGCATTCACGTACTCAGGCAGTCATCGCAGCCCAGAAGCTCGAGGTCGAACCCCCCAAGGTCGAGAGCTGAGCAAACGCGATATCTCGTCACCAAACAGTGCGACAGATTCTGCAAGGCCCGCCCACCTGGCGGGCCTTGTGCATTTACAAGCCATTACCTTCGATAGTTCCCGAGCCGGTTGAGCCGCATCCTGAGACTGACTACGCTGAATATAGGCAAGCCCAATCGCTGCGATAAAACGAAACAATGAAGGGTGCCTACCGATCATGCCGGTATCGGGGCTTCTCTGCCGCTCGAGGGAATGTCCGGCGATTACGGTAACTGGAACCTGAGCGGCCAAGCGGGAGTGCTGGCGCGCAGCGAAGAGATACGTCAGGCCGATCCGGCCTTCTCCCGGGACACACTGATCCCTCATGCGTCGCTGACGCTCAATTTCGCCTATTGAGCGGGCCGAGGTAGATCAGGCCGAATGAAACGGACAGTGAGGTCAGTGCTCCAGCTTGCCCAGGAAGCGCCGCATGGCGACGACGGTCTCCTCACTGCAGTGATGCTCGATGCCTTCAGAGTCGGCACGCGCTATCTCTTCCGGCACTCCCAATTGACGTAGGGTCTCGAGCACGATCGAGTGGCGAATCGCCACGCGTTCGGCCAAGGCTTCGCCGGATTCGGTCAGGAAAATGCCACGGTAGGGGCGGGCAATCACCAGGCCGTCGCGCTTCAGGCGCGAAATGACCTTGGAAACGGCGGCCGTACTGACTCCGAAGCGCTCGGCGAGGTCGCTGGCGCGTGCCTCGCCCAAGGTGGAGTGAAGATGTGCGATCTCCTCGACGTAATCTTCCACCAACTCGGTCTGGTGATCCTGCCGAACCCGCTTGAAGTGTTCGTGCTTGGGCATTGGATTCATTCAGGGGCTCTATCACTCACCAAAGGGTAAAAAATAACACGTAACCGCTAAGAGCGATAATCAGCGTGCAAATGATGGTGCGGATCAGGGCATGACGCCGGCTTCTGATGACTCGCTCCGCGTCACGGATGACACGGAGCGAGACGCAGATCAGGACGTCTGGCGGGCAGCGCGGTTGGCCTGCAAGGTCCGCGTCAGCAGGGCGCGCAGGGCCGCCGGCCGTACCGGCTTGAGCAGGAGCTGATAACCGGCGCGCTTGATCTCCTCGGCGACTTCGTCGGTGCGGTCGGCGGTGATCACGATGCCGGGTACCGGCCCGTGACAGCGCTCGGCCAGGGCCTCGAGGGCCATCAGGCCGGTGACTTCATTGTCGAGGTGGTAATCGGCGAGGATGGCATCGGGATCGCTGTCGAGGTGCCGCAGGATCGACTTGGCGCCGCCGATCGAGGTGGCGGTGAACACCTCGCAGCCCCAGCCGGTGAGCATGGCCTTCATGCCTTCGAGAATCAATGTCTCGTTATCGATACAGATCACTCGGGCGTTGGCCAACTTGTTACCGGCGCGCCGGGACGGAGCGTCTTCTGCCGTCTTTTCGTCGGCACGGGCCGCCACCGTCGGGACCGACACCGAGAATACGGTACCTACGCCCTCCCAGGAGCGGACCTTGATCGGGTGGTCGAGTACCCGGCTCATGCGGTCGGCGATCGACAGGCCCAAGCCCAGACCCTTTTCGCTCTCCTTGTGACGCGAGGCCTGGTCGAGGCGCCGGAACTCCTGAAAGATCTCGGTCAGCTTGGATTCGGGAATCCCCGGGCCGGTGTCCCAGACCTCGATGGTCAGCCGCTCGCCGCGCCGACGGCAGCCCAGCAGGACTCGACCATGCTGGGTGTAGCGCAAGGCATTGGAAAGGAAGTTCTGGATGATCCGGCGCAGCATCTGTGGGTCGCTGTCGACCCAGGCCTGGGTCGAGACCACCATCAGATCGAGGCCGCGCTCTTCCGCCATCACTTCGAATTCCGCCCGCAGCGGGCGGAAGATGTCGCTCAGCGCGAAATGGCTGCGGCGCGGTGTCAAGGCACCGGCGTCCAGCTTGGAAATGTCCAGCAGGGTGCCGAGCAACTCCTCGGCGGCCTGTAGCGAGTTGTCGATATGCCCGATGGTACGCTTGAGATCCTCGGCATCGACCTGTTGCGACAGTGCAGAGGTGAACAGGCGTGCGGCGTTCAGTGGCTGCAAGAGATCGTGGCTGGCGGCGGCCAGAAAGCGAGTCTTCGACGTGTTGGCATCCTCGGCGACCTGCTTGGCCTGACGCAGGGCCTGTTCCGCCTCGGCGCGAACGCGGTTCTCCTGACGTAATGCGGCGTTGGCCTCCGACAGGGCCTGGGTACGTTCGCGAACGCGTTCCTCGAGGTTCTCGTTGGTTTCCTTGAGCGCGATCTCGGCCAGGCGCCGCTCGGTGATGTCCTGATAGAGCGCGAAGAACCCGAGGATGGCCCCGCTGTCGCCGAAATGCGGTGTATAGGTGACTAGCATGTAGCGCGTGCCGCCGTCGCCGTCATCGAGCGAAATCTCGAAACTCACCCGCTCGCCGCCCAGTGCCAGACGCATCCAGGGTGCACGGTCGCGGGCGATGGAGAGTGACATTACGCTCTCCACGCGTTCGCCGATCACCTCGTTGCGGTCGATGCCGAAAGCCTGCTCGTAAGCGCGGTTAGTGAAAAGATAGCGGCACTCCTTGTCGAAGTAGGCGATCAGCGCCGGTACGTTGTCGGTATAGATGCGGATGTTGTTTTCCGAGCGGATCAGCGCTTCCTCGGTACGCTTCTGTTGCGTGATGTCCTGATAGGTATAGACGAAGCCGCCACCGGGCATGGGGTTGCCCTGGACCTCGAGGACGGTGCCGTCCTGCCGGTAGCGAACGTAGCGGTGCGGCTGGCCCTGACGAATGTTTTCGACCAGCAGGTCGACATGCTCCTCGGGATCGCCCGGGCCATATTCGCCGTTGTGAGCGTTGTAGCGAAAGATCTTGTCCATCGGCGCGCCGACCCGGATCAGATGGTCGGGGAAGCGGAACAACTCGAGGTAGCGTTGGTTCCATACCACCAGACGCAGGTTCTGGTCGACTACGCTAATGCCCTGATTGATGTTCTCGATGGTCGCTTGCAGCAGGGCGCGGTTGAACTCGAGAACCTGCGAGGCTTCGTCGACGATCGAGATGACGTCCGAAATGCCGATGCCGCGGCCCTGCAGCGCCGAGTTGACGACGATACGCGCCGACGATGCGCCAAGTACCGACGCCAGGAAGCGTTCGGTGAACTGAATGACATCGATCGACGCTCGAGTATTGTATTCCAGCGGCTGGCCGCTGCGCCGCGCGTAGTCGTCGAAGGCGCGTTGCACCTGACCGGCACCCAGGAAGCGCTCGCACAGTACCTTGAGGTCGCCCACCGTGGTGGCGCCGGTCCATGGCCGATTCACCGAAGTCTGGCGGGTCTCGACGCTGTCGACGAACAGCGAGGCCTGGATGCGCTCGACGACACGCTGCGGCGTGATCTGCGAGACGAAGATGTAGCAGAACAGGTTGAGACCCAGCGACAGCATGACGCCATGGGTGAAGGGATCGCCGAAGTGCAGGCCGAACAGGTTGGTCGGCGACAGCCAGGCGATGCCGAAGGGACCGCCGACCATCCACTCGCCCGAGACCACGCCGGCCTTGGCCAGGGTCGGTAGCAGCAAGGCATAGGCCCATACCGCAAAGCCGATATTCATACCGGCGATGACGCCGAGACGGTTGCCGCGTTTCCAGTACAGGCCACCCAATAGGGCGGGGGCGAACTGGGCGGCGGCGGCGAACGACAACATGCCGGTGGAGGCCAGCGAGCTGAACTCGGCGGTCAGCTTGTAGAAGCCGTAGGCCAGCGCCAGGATCACCACGATGGTCACTCGCCGTGCACGCAGCACCAGGCGGCCGTAGTCGCGGGCCTTGGTGTCGAACCAGCGCATGCGAAACAGTAGTGGGATGACGATCTCGTTGGAGATCATGATCGATACCGCGACGGCCGCGACGATTACCATGCCGGTGGCGGCGGAGAAACCACCGATAAAGGTCAGCAAGGTCAGCAGATCGTTGCCGGCGGCCATGGGTAGGGCCAGGACGAAGGTATCGGGCTCCACGCTGCCATGCGGGAACAGGGTCAGCCCGGCGGCGGCGATCGGCAGCACGAAGAAGCCGAACACCACCAGGTAAAGCGGAAACAACCAGCGTGCCCGGGCGGCATCGTCGGGGTGGGTGTTTTCGACCACCGTGACATGGAACTGGCGCGGCAGGCAGAAGATCGCCAGCATCGCCAGCAACGTCTGGGCCCAGAAGCTCTGGCCGAAATCCTGTTCCGCCAGTTGGCGTTGCAGTTCGAGATAGTTGTCCGCGCGCCCCAGCAGGTCGCCCAATCCATCGAACATGCCCCAGGTGACGTAGGCGCCCAGAATCACGAACACCACCAGCTTGACCAGCGACTCGAAGGCGATGGCGTGAACCAGCCCTTCGTGGTGCTCGGTCGCATCGGTATGGCGGGTACCGAACAGGATGGCGAACACGGCCATGACCGCGGCGACATAGAACGCGGTATCGGCGAACAGCGGGGCGCGGGTCATGTCGGAGGATGCCGTGAGCACCATGAAGGCGGCCGAGACGGCCTTCAACTGCAGAGCGATGTAGGGCAACGTGCCGATCAGCGCGACCAAACTGGCGAAGGCGGCCAGCGATTGGGTCTTGCCATAGCGCGAGGCGATGAAATCGGCGATCGACGTCACGTTCTGCCGCTTGGCGACACGAATCATCTTGGCCAGGATCGGCCAGAACAGCAGAAAGGTCAGCAGCGGGCCGACAAAGATACTCGCGAACGACCAGCCCGAGGTCGCCGCCTGCCCCACCGCCCCGTAGAACGTCCATGACGTGCAGTAGATGGCTAGGGCAAGACTGTAGATCACCGGACGGCGCTGCACGGCGCCGCGCAGCTTGGCGCGCCGGTCGCCGCGCCAGGCGATGAAGAACAGAATGGCGATATAGCACAGCGAGATGGCGATCAGCAGCCAGCCAGCAAACATGAGCGTTCCCCCTTGGTATGCCGCCATTCTAGGGGAATGCCGGGCGCGAGGGCAGCCGTGACCCGCTTCTCGGGTTCATCAGCGGCGGGATGTGCCGACGAGCGGGAGTCAGACGTTGGCGCAGACTGCCTGGAACAGCGGTGTCGAGGAATCGACGCGGCGCAATTCCGTGTGGCGAGGCTCGCGGCTCTGCTCGGCGAGCGGCACCATTTCCTGCGCAGAGCAGTTCAGCAGGTAGGTCCGATGCGAGACCCGATCGGTGTGCTGGCGCTCGAAACGGTAGAGGATGAACTCGACCAGGCGATCATCGCCAGTCTGCTGCGTGACGAGGTTACTTTGATCGATAACATCGAAAGCGGTAGTCAACGGAAAGACGTAGGTCCAGGGGCGCCAGACCATCTGATCGGTATGCGTGGAGACTACCTGTGCCGAGGCCGGTAATTGAGCCTGCTTGTAATCGAACCAGGTATATTCATAGTGAATCTGGTAACCGATTATCCCCAGGCCGCCCAAGGCCGGAACGATCCAGCGCGGCAGGCGCTTGCCGCTGAGCTGGCGCAGGATCAAACCGACCCCTGCGGCCCCGAGACCGGCGAACACCGCTGCTATCAAATGCCAAATCATACAATGCCTTCTTAACGAAATCGGGCTTCCCGCTGGGAAGCCCGAAGTGGTGTGATCCCGAGCCCGGGCCAGCCGGGCCGGGGCTATTATGGCTCAGTGATCGATGGCGCCACCAGCACCTTTCGGATAACGCACGCTTTCCACCAGGTCCTGGATCTCTTGCGGCGGTTGCTCGGTCGCGTTGGAGACGAGGTAGGCCACGGCGAAGTTGATGATCGCCCCTACGGCACCGATGGAGAGCGGGGAAATACCCAGTACCCAATTATCGGGAGTGTCCGCCAGGTTGTTGGTGCCCGGGATGAAGAACCAGCCCTTGTAGACGAAGATGTACACCAAGGTGAAGACCAGGCCGGAAAGCATGCCGGCAATGGCCCCCTTGTTGTTCACCCGCTTGGAGAAGATGCCCATCATCAGCACCGGGAACAGCGAAGCGGCGGCGATACCGAAGGCCAGCGCCACGACCTGGGCCGCAAACCCTGGCGGATTGGCGCCGAGGTAGGTCGCGACGACGATGGCGACGGACATCGAGATACGCGCCGTCAGTAGCTCGGATTTCTCCGAGATCTTGGGGTTGATCGCTCCCTTGATCAGGTCGTGACTGATGGCCGAGGAGATGGCCAGCAACAGACCGGCAGCCGTGGACAGTGCCGCTGCCAGGCCGCCTGCGGCGATCAGACCGATTACCCAGCCGGGCAGGTTGGCGATCTCCGGGTTGGCCAGCACCAGAATGTCATTGTTGACCACCAGTTCGTTGCCTTCCCAGCCACGCTCGGTGAAATTGGCGGTATCGTTGTAGAACTGGATGTTGCCGTCGTTGTTCTTGTCCTCGAAGGTGATCAGACCGGTCTCTTCCCAGGTCCGGATCCATTCGGGACGTTCCTCGTAAGCGATGGGATTGCCGGCGGCTTCCTCGTAATTCTCGACCTGGCCCGCCATGTCCGGATAAATGGTGGTCATCAGGTTCAGGCGTGCCATGGAGGCCACGGCCGGAGCCGTCAGATAGAGCAGGCCGATGAACACCAGCGCCCAACCTGCCGACCAACGCGCATCGGCTACCTTGGGTACGGTGAAGAAGCGCATGATGACGTGCGGCAGGCCGGCGGTACCGATCATCAGCGACAGGGTGAACAGCACCATGTTCAGCTTGTTGTCCACCATGGCCGTGTAGGCGTTGAAGCCCAGCGCGGTGACCACTTCGTTGAGTTTGGCCAGCAGTGGCTCGCCGGATGCACTGTGATCGGAAAACAGACCGAGCGGTGGCAGCGGATTGCCGGTCAGCTCGAGCGAGATGAACACGGCCGGGATGGTATAGGCGATGATCAGCACGATGTACTGGGCCACCTGGGTGTAGGTGATGCCTTTCATGCCGCCCAGCACCGAATAGAAGAACACCACGACGGCGGCAATGATCAGGCCGGTAGTCGCATCGACTTCCAGGAAGCGGGAGAAGGCCACGCCGGCACCGGCCATCTGTCCGATGACGTAGGTCACGGACGCCACGATCAGACAGACCACGGCCACCATGCGCGCCGTCTTGCTGTAGAAGCGATCGCCGATGAACTCGGGCACGGTGAACTTGCCGAACTTACGCAAGTAGGGGGCCAGTAGCATGGCCAGCAGCACGTAGCCGCCTGTCCAACCCATCAGGAACGTCGAGTTGGCATAGCCCCCGGCAGCGATAAGGCCTGCCATGGAGATGAAGGAGGCTGCTGACATCCAGTCGGCCCCGATCGCCATCCCGTTGGTGACGGGGTGGACGCCGCCGCCGGCTACGTAGAAATCCTTGGTCGACCCGGCCTTGGCCCAGATGGCGATGCCGATATAAATGGCAAAGGAGGCGCCGACGAATAGGACGTTAATCGCAAATTGACTCATGCTGGCTTACTCCCCGAGTCCGAATTGCTTGTCCAGCCGATTCATCTTCCAGGCATAGAAGAAGATCAGGGCGATGAAGGTCAGAATGGATCCTTGTTGTGCAAACCAGAATCCCAGGTCTGTGCCTCCGACGGGAATCCCTGACAACAGGGGACGCAGCAGGATGGCAAAGCCGTAAGACACCAGTGCCCAGACGATCAGGCAGCCGGTGATCAGGCGTAAGTTGGCCTTCCAGTAAGCTTCGGCATTGGACTTGTCTTCTGCCATGATATTGCTCTCCGCTTGTTTGTGAGAGGGATTGCTTCGAGGGGATATCTAACCCTGCAGGATACCTGTCATCCGTTCAGCCATTTCCATCGAACCATTGGTGCTGAAATTAGTGGCGCATTTGGCGATAGTATGACCGAAAAAAGTATCCTTATTTTATTTTTTAAATAGCGACTAAAGTCGCTGTCATTGCATGTGAGCCGGCAGTCTTTCCTGTGCTTTTCACATGGGTTTGCCTATAAGGGTCGTAGCCAATAGTGGTCAATATCAAGGAAAAATAAAATCCCATACTTTGGTCTTATGAAATAAATGTAATGTAACGCGTTTTTGTATTTTTGTTTTTTAATCAGTAGGTTGTGGGAAGTTTTTATTTTAGGGAAGGTAACGGGCGTTTCTGAATAGGACGATGGTATAGGCGTGCAAGGATAGGACAATGGTCTAACGGCATGCTCCCTAGAACATTGGTCTATGTTCAATTGAAAGAAGCGAGGCTGGTATCCTAGCTTTGTTCTATAAATTGTTAGATAAGAGTGGGGCGAGGACAGCCCAATGTCTGACACTCTTGTCTCATGTTGGCGATGACGTTGACCAACGCATCGGGTCGACAAGGATGTCCGAGCTTTCTCGTTGCGTTTCGAAGCAGCTCCGTATCGATGAAGGCCAGCGCAGTAAGGTTAATGGCTCGCCTGCTCACGTTTGGCAGCGGGATGAAGCCGTCATGACGAGGGCGACATGATGGTCGACATCGATCTTTCACAAGCACCTTTCTCGCTACTCGACGAGGCAGGCAGAATCCGCGTGACCAACGGCGTGGACATGGCCTACTTCGACACGGGGGAGGTCATTCTGGACGCCGGTCAGCCCGGCGAGTTCATGTTCATCATCCATAAGGGGGAAGTCGCCGAACTGGACCCAACCCTACCCGATGCCCGGGCGCGTATCGGGCATTACACGGCCGGTGACGTGTTCGGGGCCATCAGCATTCTCAACGGCAAGAGCCGCTATCGCTTCAAAACCGAGCAGGAAACGCTCTGCTACCTGCTGCCCAAGGCCCTGTTCGAACAGTTATGTACAAATTATCCGGCGTTTGGCGACTTTTTTCGTGAAAGCCTGGCCAACAAGGCTCGTCTGCTCGTCGAGCGACGAGCCTCGGACGGAGTTTCCATGGCGGGCTTCATGCTGGCCCGCGTGGCCGAGTGCATGCGGGCCCCCTGCATTGCCGCCGAGGGCACCACCGTGGCCGAAGCGGTGACCATGCTCAATGATCAGCATGCCGATAGCCTGCTGGTCAGGGCGGCAGATCGATTCGGCATCGTGACCAAGACCGATCTGCTCAATGCGCTGATTCTCCAGGGATTGGAGCGTAGCAGCCCGGTGCTGAGCATCGCGCATTTTGCGCTGGTCACGGCGCGACCGGACGATTATCTGTTTCAAGCCCTGGTCAGCATGACCCGTCACGATGTAGCGCGGGTGATCGTGACGGAACGCGACACGCCCATCGGGGTCGTCGAGCTTACCGACGTGCTGAGCTATTTTTCCAGTCGCTCCTACGTGGTCAGCCTGGAGGTCGAGCAGGCCAACGATCTCGATGCCTTGGCAAGGGCCAGTGCACGCTTGCCGGAGCTGGTCAAGGCGCTGATGTCCCAGGGCGTGAAGCTGCAATTCGCGATGGACCTGTTGGCCGCTCTCAACGGACGCATCATCAGCAAGGCGTTCCAGTTCCTGATTCCATCGCAGCAGCAGGCACAGAGCTGCTTCGTGGTCATGGGTAGCGAAGGGCGCGGTGAACAGATTCTCAAGACCGATCAGGACAATGCCCTGATCCTGCAGGACGGTAGCGACTGGCCGACGTGCGCCGCCGACATGCAGCGACTGACCGAGACTTTATACACCCTGGGCTATCCGCCTTGTCCCGGCAACATCATGGTATCCAATCCGGAATGGGTGAACAGCGAGTCGGGATGGCGGCAAACCATTTCGCGCTGGGTCGGGCGTCGTGACGGCGCCTCGCTGATGAATGTGGCGATCATGCTCGACGCCCATGGCGTTGCCGGCAACACCCAGCTACTGGATGGGATTCGCCGGCATCTGTTCGAGAGTTGTTCGCACGACGAAATCTTTCTGTCGTACTTCGCCAAGATGGCATTGCGTTTCGCCGCTCCGTTGACGCTGTTCGGATCGCTCAAGCGTCCGGCACACGGCATCGATATCAAAAAAGGGGGCATCTTTCCTATCGTCCAGGGCGTTCGAACGCTGGCATTGGAATGCCGGACGACGCCGACCTCCACCCTGGGACGTCTCGACGCACTAGCGGCGCAGGGGCGGCTCGAGCCGGAATTCGCCTCCGACCTGGGCGAGGCCTTATCGCTGTTCGCCGAATTGCGCCTCAAGCAGCAACTGGCTCGGCTCGATGGCACCGGCAAGGCTGGCGCCGATCCCAACATGGTGGTCGTACAGTCACTGTCTTCCCTGGAGCGCGATCTGCTGCGCGAAGCGTTGCACATCGTCAAGGAATTCCAGCAGCGCCTGTCACACCGCTTTCATCTCGAATATTGAGGGGCACTCGCCCATGAGCCACGCGAGGTTATCCATCAGGGAGTCATCGAACAGGCAGGAGGCCTACCCATGATCCGATCACTGCGGCGCGTTACCGACCGCCGAAAGCAGGCCAATGGCCGTTACGGCTGGCTATTCAATCCCTACACCGGCGACGAGCTGGTCGCCATCGATTGCGAGACCACCGGCCTCGATCCCAAGATCGCCGAACTGGTATCGATTGCCGCAGTGCGAATCAAGGGCGATCATGTACTGACCAGCGACTCGCTGGATCTACGCCTGCAGCAGCCCGACAGCCTGACCGGTGACTCGATCCGTATCCATCGCCTGCGCGGTGTCGACCTCGAGGAAGGTGAGCCGCTTCAAGCGGCGTTGGAACGGTTCATCGACTTCATCGGCAATCGGCCATTGCTCGGGTGGTGTATCGACTACGATATCAGCGTCATCAATCGCCATTTGCGCCCGCTGTTCGGCTTCGACCTGCCCAACGTCAGTATCGACATGGCCCAGATCTACCAGCGCGAACTGCGCCGGATACGCCCGCATCTGGAACCGCATCTGGGCTTCGAAAGCATTGCCAAGGCGCTGAATGTCCCCGTCATTGGACGACATACCGCCCTTGGCGATGCGACGACGACGGCGCTCATGTATGTGCGGTTGACCAAGGGGGCACTCGAAGCGTGCTAGCTGGCCCGGGCGTGAGTCGTCGCTACCGCCCGCAGGTGGGAGATGCCGGGGCCATCGCATGTCGACGGTGGCGGTGGTAGCATAGGCGGCCATCATTTTCACTGCGTGTCGTCTCATCATGCTGGAACTCACCGGTACCCAGAAACGCGAGTTCAACAAGCTCCAGAAGCGGCTGCGTCGCCAGGTCGGCAATGCGATCATCGACTATGCAATGATCGAGGACGGCGACAAGGTCATGGTGTGCCTGTCCGGTGGCAAGGACTCCTACACCATGCTGGAGATCCTGAGCAATCTGCAGCGCAATGCCCCGATCGACTTCGAACTGGTGGCGGTCAATCTCGACCAGAAACAGCCCGGTTTTCCCGAGCATGTCCTGCCCGAGTACCTCGAAAGCGTTGGCGTGCCATACCATATTCTCGAGCGCGATACCTACTCGGTGGTCAAGGAGAAGACGCCGGAAGGCAAGACGACTTGTGCGCTTTGCTCACGCCTGCGTCGTGGCTCGCTCTATGGGTTCGCCGAGGAGATCGGTGCGACCAAGGTGGCCCTGGGGCACCACCGCGAGGATATCCTCGAGACACTGTTCCTCAATATGTTCTACGGCGGTACGCTCAAGGCGATGCCGCCCAAGCTGCTTTCCAATGACGGCAAGAACATCGTCATTCGCCCGCTGGCCTATTGCAAGGAGGCCGACATCGCCGAGTTCGCGCGGTTGATGGAGTTTCCGATCATTCCCTGCAATCTGTGCGGCTCGCAGCCCAATCTGCAGCGCCAGGTAGTCAAGGAGATGCTTGCCGATTGGGAGAAGGCACACCCGGGACGTCTCGAGACGATGTTCAAGGCGGTTACCAATGTGGCGCCATCGCAGCTCGCCGATCGCGATCTGTTCGATTTCCAGGGGCTCGAGGCCAAGCGTGAGTCCATGCAGACTAACCGAATCGATGCCTTCGACCTGCTGGCCAAAGAGGTTTGAGCGTCAGCGCAGCCTGATCTAAAGGTGTATGACGACAACGCCCCCGGCCATACGGTCGGGGGCGTTGTCATTCGCGCTCTGTGGTTCGCACGGCTAGCGCTCAGCGACAGCCTTCGCCTTCGGCCACCGACTCCAGCGTCGCCAGGTCGAGGATATGCACTTCGCGCCCCTGGACGGCGAGTAGCTTCTGCTGCTGGAAACGGCTGAGAATGCGGCTGACCGTTTCCAGCGCCAAACCTAGGTAGTTGCCGATATCGGCGCGCGCCATCGACAGGCGAAAGCTGTACGGCGAGTAGCCGCGGCGGCGAAAGCGCGTGGAAAGGTTGACCAGAAAGCTGGCCAGACGCTCGTCGGCGGTCTTGCGCGACAGCAGGCGCAGCATGCGTCGATCGTCGCGCAGTTCCTTGCTCATGCTGCGGTAAAGCTGGTTGCGCAATTCAGGCAGAGTCTCCGAGAGCTTGTCGAGACGGTCGAAGGGAATTTCGCAGACCGTGGTGGTTTCCAGGGCGATCACGCTGCCCGGGTAGACTTGCTCATCGATGCCGTCGAGGCCGACCAGCTCGCTGGGCAGATAGAAATTGGTCAGCTGTTCTTCGCCGTCCCCCTCGCTGGTCAACTGCTTGAGGCTGCCCGAGCGTACGGCGAACACACTGGTAAACGGATCGTCCTGACGCACCAGATGCTCGCCCTTCTTGAGCGGAGGGCGGCGATGAATGATGGCGTCGAAACTGTCGATGTCGTCGAGTTCCAGCGCGAGGGGCAGGCACAACGAGCTCAGGCTGCAGGTCTGGCAACGCGCCTCCTGCAAACGAGGTCGGCGTGTCTGTAGAACTTGGCTGGCCATGCAGGTCTCCTCGCCATCGATAATTTCACTATTATGGCAGACCCGGTCCGTGTCGATAAATGCACTTTCCATCTCGTCTCTCGTCGGCTCTTTCAAAGGATGCGTGAAAAGCGCGCATCACTGTCGGGTAGCCGGGCATCGAAGGCCATGGCCAGATGCCTGACCAGCAGTCGCCCCGGGCGGCTCACTTCGAGCCGGTTGCCCTGGCGCGACACCAGTCCGTCTCGCTCGGCCTGTTCCAGCGTGGTCAGCGAGGCGGCGAAATAATTGGGGGCATCGATGCCGAATGCCATGCCAATGCTGTCCAGATCGAGGACGAGATCGCACATCAAGCGATGGATGGCGTGACGGCGCACTCGATCGTCGAACGTCAACCGGATGCCACGCTGCGTGGCCAGATGGCCTGCGTCCAGGGCCGCTTCGTAGGCGGCCAGTTCGGTGGGATTCTGGGCGTAGCAGTCGTCGATCTGACTGATGGCGGACACGCCCAGACCGATCAGATCGCAGCCGCCGTGTGTGGTATAGCCCTGAAAGTTGCGATGCAACGTGCCTTCGCGCTGAGCCGCGGCCAGGCTGTCGTCCGGCTTGGCAAAATGATCGAGTCCGATATGCACGTAGCCGGCGTCGCTGAGCATCTGCATCGTGGTCGTCAGAATGGCGAGCTTTTCCTCGCTGTCGGGCAGGTCGGCAGCGTCGATGCGACGTTGCGGCTTGAAGCGTTCGGGCAGGTGCGCATAATTGAACACCGACAGCCGGGCCGGGGCCAGCTCGATGACTTGCTCCAGCGTAGCGGCGAAGCTGGTGCGGGTCTGGTGGGGCAGGCCGACGATGAGGTCCATGTTCAGCGAGGTGAAGCCCAGCCGACTTGCCTCGTCGACGAGGGTTTCGGTCAGTACACGAGGCTGGACTCGGTTCACTGCCCGTTGGACCTTGGGATCGAGATCCTGTACGCCAAGACTGATGCGGTTGAAGCCCAGCGTCTGCAAATGACGCAATGTCAGGACATCGGCCTCGCGGGGGTCGATCTCGATGGCATAGTCGCGCCCAGGCGCATCGGACAGGCCGAAGCGGGCATGCAACTGGTCGATCAGTTGGCTCATCTGGCTCAGGGTCAGAAAGGTCGGCGTGCCGCCACCCCAGTGCAACTGCTCGACAGGGCGCGAGGTCGCCAGGTGCCGGGCCACCAGACGCATCTCTGCATCCAGGCGTGACAGGTAGGGGGCCGCCAAGCGCGTGTCCTTGGTCGCAATCTTGTTGCAGCCGCAATAGAAACAGATCTTGCGGCAGAAGGGTACGTGTACATAGAGCGACAGGGGACGTGCCTGCGCGTTGCTGCGCTCAAGAGCATCACGATGCTGATCGGGGCCGAACGCTGCGGAAAAGTCGGGAGCGGTCGGGTAGGAGGTGTAACGCGGTCCGCTGTGGGAGTAGCGCGCAATGAGCGAGGCGTCCCACTCGGACGGTAGCCCCTCCTGGAGACAGGAGGTAGCGGGAACAGCAGACATTGGCGGAGTCTCGTGCCGATGAGGATGGCGTCGATGGTACGCCCTGGGAGAGCTTCTCCTCGTGACCTGGATCAATGAGTGTGGGAATGCAGCGTCGAAACGGGCATATCATGCGCGCCCGGCCATAGCTGCCAAAGTTGCCATACCGCGAAGGCTATGATCAGCACGGCGGCGATGCTGCGTGTGGCGGGATGGCGAATCAGGGCGGCCATTTGGCGCGCGGCCACGCCGGTAACCAGCAGGGCGGGAAGGGTCCCTAGCCCGAAGGCTCCCATCAGCGCAGCGCCCCGCCACGGATCGCCGCCGGCCAGGCTCCAGGCGAGCATCGAATAGACCAGCCCACAGGGCAGCCAGCCCCACACGGCGCCAAGGGCGATGGCCTGGGGTATTTTGACGACGGGCATCAGGCGACGACCGAGCGGCTCGAGGTGACGCCAGAGTCGGCGACCCAGCGCCTCGACATAGACCAGTCCACGCCACCAGTTGGCCAGATAGAGGGCCATGAGAATCAGCATTACGGCAGCCAGCACCTGCAGGGCCACGCGCAGCGCGCCATGGGCGCTGCCGAGTAGCGTGCCCAGGCCGGCAACCAGCGCACCGGCGAGCATGTAACTGGCGATGCGGCCCAGGTTGTAGCCGAGCAGCAGACCGCCCAGTCGGGTGGGGTTGCGCATGCTGGGCGGGACGGCAAAGGTCAGGGCGCTCATGATCCCCCCGCACATGCCGATGCAGTGAGCGCCACCCAGCAGGCCGAAAACGAATGCGGCAGCCAGCGGTGGCAGGTCGAGTCCAGTCGGGTCCATCAACGCGACTCGTCAGAAGGCGGCGAGCCGTCACCCAGGCTGTCGTCGGCGGCGGAGTCGGTCGGACGCCGACGGGCTTCCTGCCGACGGCGGCGCTGTTCGGGAGGAAGGTCGTTATCGTCCTCGTCGAAAAGGATGCGGTGCGCCGGTCCTTCCAGGTCGTCGAACTGGCCGCTCTTGACCGCCCAGAAGAAGGCCCAGATGGCAAAGCCGAGCAGGATCAACGACAGCGGGATCAACAGATAGAGAATGCTCATGAGGCGTTCATTGGCATCGGATTGGGCGCGGGCAGCCGGGACCTGTTGAGACGCAGGGCGTTGCCGACGACGATCAGTGAACTGGCCGACATGCCCAGCGCCGCAGCCCACGGCGGTACCAGGCCCATGGCCGCCAGGGGCAATGCACAGAGGTTATAACACAGCGCCCAGCCGAGGTTCTGACGAATCAGGCGCCGGGTCAGACGGGCCAGTGTCATTGCCTCGACGATACGCCACAGTCGAGGACTCATCAATACGGCATCCGCCCGGGTGCGGGCCAGGTCGGTAGCGCCGTTCATGGCCACCGAGACATCGGCGGCGGCGAGTACCGGCACATCGTTGATGCCGTCACCGATCATGACCACACGCTCACCGGCGGCCTGCAGTGCCTGGACATGCGCCAGCTTGCTTTCCGGCGTGGCTTCGGCGGTCCAGGTCGTGATCCCCACTTCATTGGCCAGTGTTTCGACCGTCGTCCGGCCATCGCCGGACAATAGCTCAACGGTTAGACCGGCCTCGCGCAGCGCAGCCACGGTTTCGCGGGCATCCTCGCGTAGAAAATCGTCGAGCCGGAACCAGGCCAATGGTTCGGCATGCTCGATGCTGTCGCCACGCGATAGGAGCAGCCATTGTCCTGTCCTGGCCGGGGGCAACGGAGAAGCGGCAAGCGCGAAGCCGGGGCGGCCCAGGCGGTAGTGCTGCCCGTCGATGTCGCCTTCCAGGCCCTGACCGGTATGGTTGCGCACGTCATTGGCGCGCAGCGATGGGTCGCGAAGTTCATGGAAGGCGCGTGCGATGGGATGTTCCGAGTGGGCTTCCAGGGCAGCCGCCAACCTGCCGGCCTGATTGGCGTCGAGCGTGTCGGCGATAAGCTGCGTCTCCTGAAGGCGCATATGGCCTTCGGTCAATGTGCCGGTCTTGTCGAACACGACCCGGGTCGCTTGGGAAAGCCCTTCGATGGCGTGGGCGCGGGTGACCAGCACACCGCGCCGACGCATCTGGCCGTGACAGGCAGTGAGCGCCGTCGGAGTGGCAAGCGCCAGGGCGCAGGGGCAGGTCACGACCAGTACCGATAGCGTGACCCACAGCACCCGCGAGGGGTCGATGAAGCTCCAGGCAACGATCACCCCGAGGGTGACGATCAGCAGCCGCAGCACGAAATGGTGGGCCATGCGCGAAGCCTGTTCGGCGATGCGTGGCCGGCTGGCGAAGGCGCGATCGGTCAGTTCCAGAATGCCGGCAGCTCGCGCATCACGGCCGGCATGCGTCACTTCGATTTCGAGCACGCTCTCCACGTTGAGACTGCCACCGGTGACCGTCTCGCCGATCTCTCGGCTGACCGGCAGCGGCTCGCCGGTCAGCATCGACTCGTCCAGGCTGGAATGGCCGGCCACGATGACGCCATCGGCCGGGATGCCATGACCGGGTCGTACGCGAACGCGATCGCCCGGGCGCAACTGGTTGGCCGGCAGGATGCGTTCGCTGCCGTCGGTCTCGACACGCACCGCACTCGACGGCAGCACGCCGGACAGCGCATTGCCACTGTGCCCGTTGCGGCGACGTGCGCGCATCTCGATGTAGCGACTGAACAGCAGAAAGAAGGTGAACATGGTCACCGAGTCGAAATAGACCTCGCCGCTGCCGCTCAGCACGGCATAGGCACTGGCCAGATAAGCGCAAAGAATGGCCAGCGAGACCGGTACGTCCATGCCTAAGTGACGGGTGCGAAGGTCGCGCAGCGCATTGCGGAAGAACGGTAGGGCGGAAAACGCCACCACCGGGGTGGCCAGGGCCAACGACAACCAATGAAACAGCGTGTGAAAGCCTTCGCTCATGCCGTCGGGACCGGCGACATAAAGCGGGATGGAGAACATCATGACCTGCATCATCGCCACCGCGGCGACGATCAGGCGTCGAATCGCCTGACGCTCCTCGTGCTGCAGCTTCTGTTGGGCCTGGTCCGGCTCGTAGGGTTGCGATGGGTAGCCGATGGCAGCCAGCTCGGCGAGGATGCGCGAGAGCTTGAGACGGTCAGGGTCCCACACCACATGCAGGCGGTGATGGCTGAGGTTGACCGCGCTCGATTCCAGTCCATCGAGGGCGTTGAGCCGATGCTCGATCAGCCAGGCGCAGGCGGCACAGGTAATCCCGTCGACGGCCAGCGTTACCTGGCGATGGCCGTCGTCCCCGGCCGAGTGAACGAACTCGCGCTGCAGCTCTGGGTCGTCGAATACCGCCCAGGTATCGGCCCGCTGAATGTCCCGGTCGCTGGGACGTTCGGGCAGCTCGGTCCGGAACCGGTAGTAGCTTTCCAGGCCGCCCTCGACGATGGCGTGAGCCACCGCCTCGCAGCCTGGGCAGCAAAGCGGATGGTTGAGTTCCTCGAGCTCGATACGCCACGGGGCGCCATGCGGCACCTCGGCGCCGCAGTGATAACAGCAGACCGTGTTGCCGGCCGGGGCGGTCGCGACGTTCATGACGTCTGGCTATCGGCGCGCAGCGTCAAGGGGGGCTTGCGCGGCAGCTCGATTTCGCCCCGCAGACGCCAGTCGGGTTCGCTGACGGCCGGCTGCAGGCGCAGATACCAGCGATATTGCAAGGCGTGGGGTAGCTGTCCGACGTAGTGCCCGTCGCGTACCCGGTCGAGCATCACGCTCTGGTCGCGGTTGCCCTGGGTGGGAAAGATCAGTTCGAGACGTAACTGCTCGGGACGTGCCTGGCCCTGCAGGTCGACCACGACATCGCCGGTCAGATCATCGATCCGCAGGTCGGCCTGCATGCCCAGTTCGGCGGCACGCTGATCCTGCTCCAGCACTTGGTTGATGGCCATGCCTTGCTTGTAGTAATCGTCTTCGACCGTACCGTCGAAGCCAATGAGGGAAAACACCAGGAAGGTGACCCCCATGACCACGGACAAGCCCAGGATGCCGAGCAGAAACCAGGGCCAGAACTCTTTGTACCAGGGACGCGGTGCGGTCATCGTTATCTCCGGGCTTGCCCCAGGAAGCGGGCTTCCTTGGACAGGGTGATGTCTGAGTCTTCCAGCGCCTCGATGCGCAAGCCAATGGCTTCGCTGGGAGCATCGAGGGCGCCGCTTGGGACGGCAAGCTGCAGCGGCAGGGTGGTGCTGGAGCCGGCAGCGATGGAGACGGTATCGTCGCCGATCAGGTAAATCCCATCCAGCCCGGTCGGCACGATGCGATAGCGGTGCGCTTCGTCGTCCAGGTTGCGGATATGCAGCGTATAGAAATTGGTGATGTCGCCGTCCTGCGTCAAGCTGTAAAGCTGGTTGCGGTCACGCTCGATGTCGACGTCCAGTGGTAGACGATCGGCCACGGTCCAGGCGAACAGGCCAAGCATGATCACCAGTGCCGCCAAATAACCGAGCAGACGTGGACGCAGAATGTGCGTCTTGCGGCCCTCCAGGGCATGCTCGGTGGTGTAGCGTATCAGCCCGCGTGGGTAATTCATCTTATCCATGACACTGTCACACGCGTCGATACAGGCTGCACAGGTAATGCATTCGTATTGCAGCCCGTTGCGAATGTCGATGCCGGTGGGGCAGACCTGCACGCACAGGCCGCAATCGATGCAGCCACCGATGCCCTCGGCACGCGGATCGACCGTTTTCTTGCGCGCGCCGCGCGGCTCGCCGCGTGCCGTATCGTAGGATACGACCAGCGTGTCCTTGTCGAACATCACCGCCTGGAAACGGGCGTAAGGGCACATGTAGATGCACACCTGCTCGCGCAGCCAACCGGCATTCAGGTAGGTAAAGACGGTGAAGAATCCGACCCAGAACAGTGCCCAGCCGCTGACGTCGAGCGTGGCGAAATCGGCCACCAAGCCGCGAATCGGAGTGAAATAGCCGACGAAGGTCAGACCCGTCGCGAAAGCGATCAGTAACCACAGGGCGTGCTTGGCTCCCTTGCGGCGGGCCTTGCTGCCGGTCATGGCCTGCTTGTCGAGCTTCATGCGCTGGTTGCGAGAGCCCTCGGTGATGTGTTCCACCCAGATGAACAGCCAGGTCCACACGCTTTGTGGGCAAGTGTAGCCACACCACACGCGACCGGCGAAGACGGTGATCAGGAACAGCCCGAAAGCGCAGATGATCAGCAGCCACGATAGCAGCATGAAGTCCTGTGGATAGAACGTCGCGCCGAAGATATGAAAAGCGCGCGAGGGCAGGTCGAACAGCACGGCCTGACGATCGCCCCAGTAGAGCCAGGGGATGCCGAAATAAAGCGCCATCAGCACCCAGTTGGCGCTGCGCCGGAGTCGCTGGAAGAGTCCCTTTATCTCGCGTACGTAGATGTGCTTGCGGCGAGCGTACATATCCTGGGATACGCTGCGCTGAGGGTCGTGGGTCCCCACGACTGGGGCCGGGGTCACGTCCCGGAGCGGAATCTTGTCCGTCATGAAGCCACCAAAGGGTCACGGTGAGGCAGGCGCCAGGGGCAGGGAGCGCTTTCTTGCGTACGCTTCTCTTGCTGATGAAATTCTAGCGCTTCGGCGCGGGGGAAAGGACCGGGTGCGACTGCCGGACGCACCCGGGGAAGGTCAATTGGAGAGGCTGTAAATGTAGGCGGCGACGAGGTGGACCTTGTCTTCGCCGATGTAGGCAGCCTGCGCCGGCATATGGCCGTTGCGGCCGTTGCGCAGCGTCTCGAGCACCGACTCCAGCACCGGCTGGCCGGGCTGTCGATACAGCCAGACATCGTCGGTCAGGTTGGGGGCGCCAATAGCGTGGATCCCCTTGGCGTCCTGCCCGTGGCAGGCCACGCAGGCGGAAGTGAATATCGCTTCGCCCTGGCTGGCGCGCTCGGCGTCGTGCTCGGTATCGGACAGGCTCAGCACGTAGTGGGCGACATTGCGCAGGTTCTCGTCGCCGAGTTGCTGCCAGGCCGGCATCAGGCCATTACGCCCTTCGGCGATGCTGGTCGTGATGGCTTCGGGCGTTCCGCCGTAGAGCCAGTCGTCATCGGTATTGTTGGGAAAGCCGTAGCCACCCTGCGCATTGGAGCCATGGCATACCGCACAGTTGTTGAGATAGATGCGCTCGGCCACATGCATGGCCTCGGTATCCTGGGCCAACTCGGGAATCGGGATTTGCTGATATCTGGCGAAGATCGGCGCGTACTGCTCCTGAGCGTAGGCGATTTCTTCTTCCCACTGGTTTTCCTGGGTCCAGCCGAACAGCCCCTTGTAGTTGCCCAGGCCGGGATAAAGCAGCAGGTAGCCTATCGCGAACACGATGGTGCCGATGAACAGCATGAACCACCAGCGCGGCAGCGGGTTGTCGTACTCGTCGATGCCATCGGCACTGTGGCCGGTGGTTTCGACTTCGCCATACTCGTTGGGCTGTTTGTCGGTCTGGCGGTTGGCGAACAGTAGCCACCAGCAGAACACGATGGTGCCCAGGGTGATGACGATGATCCAGACGCTCCAGAAGCCGGAAAGGGAATCACCCCACAAGTTACTCATGAATGCTTGTCTCCCTCATCATGGCGGGACGATGTCTTGTCTTGTGTTCCGCTACGGTCACGGGACTCGGTGGCGTCTTCATCGTCGTCGGCAAACGGTAGACGACTCGCCTCGTCGAAATCCTTCTTGCGGCGTTTGGAGTACGCCCAGAACACGACGCCGAGAAAGGCGATCATGATCAGCAGCGTGGTGATGCCGCGAAACGTTCCGATATCCATGGCTCAGCGTGTGTCCTTGAGTACGGTGCCGAGCTGCTGCAGATAGGCCACCAGTGCGGTGATCTCCTGCTCGCCTCGGACATCTTTGGCAGCGTTGGCGATCTGTTCGTCGGTATACGGCACACCCAGGCTACGCATGGCGCGCAGCTTGTCGGCGGTGTTCTCTCCGGTCAGCGTGCGTTCGAACAGCCACGGGTAGTTCGGCATCTTGGATTCCGGCACCACGTCACGGGGGTTGTAGAGGTGGGCCCGGTGCCACTCGTCACTGTAGCGGCCACCGACACGGGCCAGGTCAGGACCGGTACGCTTGGAGCCCCACAGGAAGGGATGGTCGTACACGAACTCCCCCGCCACGCTGTAATGCCCGTAACGCTCCGTTTCGGCGCGGAATGGGCGAATCATCTGCGAGTGGCAGCCCACACAGCCTTCGCGGATGTAGATGTCACGGCCTTCGAGTTCCAGAGCCGATAGCGGCTTGAGGCCGTCGATGGGCTGGGTGGTTTCCTTCTGGAAGAACAGCGGCACGATCTCGGCCAGGCCGCCGAAGCTGATTACTACCAGGATCAGCACGGCGAGCAAGCCAACGTTCTTTTCTACGATCTCGTGTCTCATCAGTGTCAGGTTCCCCGATTGATCAAGCAGTCTGCGCGACCGGTGCCTGCTCGTGCTCGCTACGCTTCACCGTCTTGTAGACGTTGAAGGCCATCAGCAGCATGCCGGCCGTGAAGAAGCAGCCACCCAGCCAGCGCACGATGTAGCCCGGGTGGCTGGCCTCGAGCGCCTCGACGAAGGTGTACATCAGCGTGCCGTCGGCATTCACCGCGCGCCACATCAAGCCCTGCATGATGCCGTTGACCCACATCGCAGTGATGTAAAGCACGGTGCCGATGGTGGCCAGCCAGAAGTGCACGGCGATGAGCTTCTCGGAATACATGGCCTGGCCGCCGAACAGGCGCGGTATCAGGTGATACATGGAGCCGATGGTGATCATGGCGACCCAGCCGAGGGCGCCGGCGTGGACGTGGCCGATGGTCCAGTCGGTATAGTGGGACAAGGCATTGACCGTCTTGACCGCCATCATCGGGCCTTCGAAGGTCGACATGCCGTAGAACGACAGGGCCACGACCAGAAAGCGCAGGGTCGGATCGGTACGCAGTTTGTGCCAGGCACCCGACAGGGTCATCATGCCGTTGATCATGCCGCCCCACGAGGGCGCCAGCAGAATGATCGACATGATCATGCCCAGCGACTGGGCCCAGTCGGGCAGGGCGGTGTAGTGCAGGTGGTGCGAACCGGCCCACATGTAGGTGGTGATCAGCGCCCAGAAATGCACGATGGAAAGCCGGTAGGAATAGATGGGGCGTTCGGCCTGCTTGGGAACGAAGTAGTACATCATGCCCAGGAAGCCTGCGGTCAGCAGGAAACCGACGGCATTGTGTCCATACCACCATTGGGCCATGGCATCGATGGCGCCGGCATAGGCGGAGTAGGACTTCATGGGGCCAACCGGAACCTCGGCCGAGTTGACGATATGCAGTACGGCAACGGTCAGGATGAATGCGGCGTAGAACCAGTTCGCCACATAGATGTGTGGCGTCTTGCGCTGCTTGATTGTGCCGAGGAAGACGATGGCATAGGCCACCCAAACCAAGGTGATCAGGATGTCGATGGGCCATTCCAGCTCGGCGTATTCCTTGGAGGTGGTATAGCCCATCGGCAGCGTAATGACCGCCAGCACGATGACGGCCTGCCAGCCCCAGAACGTGAAGGCGGCCAGGCCATCGGAAAACAGGCGTGTCTGGCAGGTTCGCTGGACGACGTATAGAGAGGTTGCCATCAGTGCCGAGCCGCCGAAGGCAAAGATGACGGCATTGGTATGCAGCGGGCGCAGTCGCCCGAAGCTCGTCCAGGGCAAGCCAAAGTTCAGCTCAGGCCAGACCAGCTGTGCAGCGATGAAGACACCTAGGGCCATGCCTATGATGCCCCATACAACGGTCATGATCGCGAACTGCCGAACTACCTTGTAATTGTAGGTCGGGTGTTCAAAGGTTGTGCTCATGTCAGGTTCCCATCGAACGCGGTGGTGGGGAGACGTCCCGAAAGGCATTTTGCCTTGGGTTGACCGCCCACATGATGATGCAGGTCAAGGTGCTGACGATTCTATCTCAGCCTACCTCAACCTGGGTAAGCCGGACCCACCGGTTGCGACGAAAGCATAGGGAGAAAATGCCATACAGCGAACACAATGGCTGGCGCCAAGCGACGCTTGATGATGTGACCGATGCGCTGCTCGACGAGCGGGATACCCGCCTATTCATCGAAGGGATAGGTCCTCTGGAAAAGCGCGGTGACGCGAAGAAAGGCCGGCTGCTCATGGCGCACGGTGCCGGGGCCGGGCAGGATTCGAAGTTCATGCAGGCCTTGCGAGAATCCCTGGCGCGCAATGGCGTGCAGACGTTGTCGATCGAGTTCGCCTATATGCAGCGAATCCGTCGGGAAAATCGTCGGCGTCCGCCGCCAAGTGTCGAACGCCTCGTCGAGGAAATGATCCAGTGGTGCAGCATCCTGTCACATCGCGAATTGCCGCCCCTGTGGCTGGGAGGCAAGTCGTTGGGCGGGCGGGTTGCCAGCTTGGTTGCCGCTCGCCAGGACGTGGCCGGCCTGGCCCTGTGCGGCTATCCCTTTCATCCGCCGGGCAAGCCGGACAGGACACGCCTGGCGCACTGGCCAGGGATCGCCTGTCCGGTTCTGGTGCTGCAGGGAACGCGCGACCCCTTCGGGACGCGGGATGAGGTCGAAGGCTACGACCTGCCGGGCAACGTACGGGTCACGTTTCTCGAGGACGGCGAGCACGATTGGAAACCCCGCAAGGCCTCGGGACTGACCCAGCAGCAATTGATCGACCGGGCTGCCGTCGGCGTGGCCGCCTTCATGGCAGCAAGCCGATGAATTCGAAACGGAAAACTTATTGTCGGCTGCAGAGGAAAAGCGTTGACATTACTCCGTGGCCCTGTAGAATGCAGCGCCACGTGACCGAGGGTGGTTAGCTCAGTTGGGAGAGCACCAGCCTTACAAGCTGGGGGTCACTGGTTCGAACCCAGTACCACCCACCATCGCCTTTGGGCATGGCTCGTGCACGTAAAGTCGGAAATATCGTGGACCGGTAGTTCAGTCGGTTAGAATGCCGGCCTGTCACGCCGGAGGTCGCGGGTTCGAGTCCCGTCCGGTCCGCCATTTCCAACCGGTATTGCCTGGCAATGCCAAAAATCAGTCGCAAGTTCCGTATCGATGCGCATGGCACGATACAGTGTCGCGGACCGGTAGTTCAGTCGGTTAGAATGCCGGCCTGTCACGCCGGAGGTCGCGGGTTCGAGTCCCGTCCGGTCCGCCATCTTGTCTGGTTTCGTATTACCTCGATAGTTGGGTGGTTAGCTCAGCCGGTTAGAGCACCAGCCTCACATGCTGGGGGTCACAGGTTCGAGTCCTGTACCACCCACCACACGGACCGGTAGTTCAGTCGGTTAGAATGCCGGCCTGTCACGCCGGAGGTCGCGGGTTCGAGTCCCGTCCGGTCCGCCATTATCGATACGATTTCAACCCCGAGCCAAATGGCTCGGGGTTTTTCGTTTACGCCTCGCCTGGGCGGGCATGGCTGGTGAGCCAGGCATCGACCAGAGGGTAGACCTCGGTAGCGGCCTGGGGGTGCGTCAGCATGTCCAGGTGGCCGTAGTCACGTGTCTGGCCGGCCGAGATACCCAGCCGGACGAGACGCTGGACGTGGGGACCGCACTCCTGGGCAAAGCGGGCCACGTCGTCCGGATGCCCCAGCGCTCGATCGTTGGTGCCTGTCAGGTGCAGGGTCGGAGGCAGCCCGCCGGACGCCAGTGCGGATGAATAGTCGAAGCCGTCGCGTGCGTCGATCCACGCGGAAGCCTTCACCCAGGCGACTCCTTGGCGATGACTGCCTGCATACTCGTCGTCGCTTCCCCAGCGCAGGGCGCGTGCCGGAAGATATCCGCAAAGCCGCCGGGCGACCGGTGCGACGCCTTTCCACATCAGGTCGATGTACAGCAATCGCTGCCACGTCCAGCTACGCACGCTGCGTTTCGTGCCGAAATAGGCCTGGCTGATGATCCTGTCGCGCAGCTGCGGATAGCGTCCCAGGCTCGAGGCAACCAGCACGCCGCCCCAGGAGTGGGTGACGACGTGCAACCGACGGGCATTGGCCAGGGCCAGGCATGCCTCGATCGTGGCGGGGATCTCCTCACGGATGACATCCGTCTGGTCGAGAGTAACACCGCGTGCCGGCCTCGGCGGTGCCTCGTGTCGGCCGCGCTGATCGGCAACGAAGACATCGTAACCCTGGTTGGCCAGCCAGGGAGCCAGGCCCTTGCCGGAGCGGCTGTAAAAAATGCGGCCAGATTCGATCGCGCCATGCCAGCACAGGACGACGCCCCGGCAGGGCGACGTCGGGCGAAAGCGGGTGACATGGACTGCCCCTTGGTTCAGGGCGGCCTCATGGCGTTCGGGAGTGGCACTCATGTGTGGTTGCCCTCTGTAATTCGTTCAAGGGATTGTGTCTCGTGGTGCCTACGCTACACTTGGCGATACAATCATACACTTGTTTGAATCAGCCGCTAGCGAGGCGACCGTGACCGCTTACCCCTCCCTGTTCCGCCCCCTGACGCTGGGTCACATTACGTTGCCCAACCGTATTCTCATGGGATCCATGCATACCAATCTGGAAGAGGCCCCGAACGGGTTTGCACGGCTGGCGGCCTTTTACGCCGAACGCGCCAGGGCGGGCGTGGCGCTGATCGTCACCGGTGGCATCGCTCCCAACCCGGAAGGGGCGGTCTTTCAAGGGGCGGCCAAGCTGACCACGGACGAGGAGGCCGACCGGCACCGAGCGGTGACCGAGGCAGTGCATGCCGAGGGCGGACACATCTGCCTGCAGATCCTGCATGCCGGGCGTTATGCCTACTCGCCCGACCTGGTCGCGCCCTCGGCTCTCCAGGCGCCGATCAATCCGTTCGTGCCGCGCGAACTGCGTGGCGAGGAGATCGAGCGGCAGATCGACGACTACGTGCGCTGCGCCCAGCTAGCGCAGCAGGCAGGCTACGATGGCGTCGAAGTGATGGGCTCGGAAGGTTACTTGATCAATCAGTTCGTCTGCCGGCGCACCAATCGACGTGAGGACCACTGGGGCGGCGAGTTCGCCAACCGCATTCGCTTTCCTGTGGGAATCGTACGGCGTATCCGGGCAGCGCTCGGCGAGGATTTTCTGATCATCTTCCGCCTGTCGATGATCGATCTGGTCGAAGAAGGCAGTACCTGGGATGAAGTGGTGGCATTGGGTCGCGCCATCGAGGCGGCGGGCGCCAGTCTGATCAATACCGGTATCGGCTGGCACGAGGCGCGTGTACCGACCATCGTCACCAGCGTGCCGCGTGCGGCATTCACCGAGGTGACCCGGCGCATGAAGGCCGAACTGTCGATCCCGTTGATCACCACCAATCGCATCAATATGCCGGATGTCGCCGAGCGGGTGCTGGGCGACGGCCATGCCGACATGGTCTCGATGGCGCGTCCCTTTTTGGCCGATCCCGGGTGGGTGCGCAAGGCCGAGACCGGGCGCGCCGACGAGATCAATACCTGCATTGCCTGCAACCAGGCCTGTCTCGACCATACCTTCCAGGGCAAGTTGACCTCCTGCCTGGTCAATCCACGCGCCTGCCACGAGACGGAATTGGTCATCGAGGCCGCGACAACGCCCAAGACCGTTGCCGTGGTCGGTGGCGGTCCGGCGGGGCTGGCCTGCGCTGTCACGGCGGCCGGCCGGGGCCACCGCGTCGTGCTTTTCGAGCGTGGCGACGAATTGGGTGGACAGTTCAACTATGCGCGACGGATTCCCGGCAAGGAGGAGTTCGACGAGACGCTGCGCTATTACCGAGTGATGCTCGATCGTCATGGCGTCGAGGTGCGTCTGAACACGCCGGCCGATGTCGAGGCTCTGAGAGGCTTCGACGAGGTCGTACTGGCGACCGGCGTACGCCCACGCCGGCTCGATCTGATGGGTAGCGACCATCCCAAGGTCATCGATTACCCGACGGCAATCCGCCATCCCGAGCGTATCGGGCGGCGGGTGGCTCTCATCGGTGCCGGCGGTATCGGCTTCGACGTGGCCGAGCTGCTTTCCCATGCCGGGCATCCGGCGCTGGAACCGTCGGCCTGGTATCGCGAGTGGGGGGTGGACTTGGCGGTGTCCCAGGCTGGAGGGTTGATGGCGCCGGCCATGCCGCAGGTGGCTCGCCAGATATTTCTACTGCAACGCAAGGCCTCGAAGCCCGGCAAGGGGCTGGGCACCACGACCGGCTGGGTGCATCGGGCATCGTTGCGTCACCGGGGTGTCGAGACGCTGGCGGGATGCGAGTATCTGAAAATCGACGATCAGGGATTGCATGTGCGCATCGATGGCGAAGAGCGAGTGCTGGACGTCGATCATGTGGTGGTCTGCGCCGGTCAGGAGTCGGTCGTCGATCTGGCCGAGCCGCTGCGTGACGCCAAGGTGTCGGTGCATGTCATCGGCGGGGCGCAGCTCGCTGCGGAGCTGGATGCCAAGCGGGCCATCGACCAGGGGACGCGTCTGGCGGCATCGCTGTGATTCGTGCTGCGACTTTCGTCCACGCCAGACGGTGATAGACTGCATTGGGGTGCGTGATCCGCGCCCTGCCTGCGGCGCTGGCGGCCACCGCCGCCGCGCACCGAGGAGCGGCGACGGCATCCGGTCGCTGCAGCGAACAACAAGAGAAAGGAAACCTCATGTCCCCCTATTGCTCTCCGCGTTTTCTGGCCAGCGACAACACTTCCGGCATCTGCCCCGAGGCCCTGGACTATCTGCTCGAAGCCAACGCCTGCGACGATCTCGCCTATGGCAACGATAGCTGGACCCAGCGGGCAACCGACCGCTTCCGCCGCCTGTTCGACTACGACTGCGAGGTCTTCTTCGTCTTCAACGGTACGGCCGCCAATTCGCTGACCCTGGCTGCCATGGGACAGAGCTATCACAGTGTGATCTGTCACGAGCTGGCGCATATCGAGACCGACGAATGCGGTGGGCCTGAATTTTTCTCCAACGGCGCCAAGCTGCTCACCAGCGCAGGAAGGCACGGCAAGCTCAATGCCGAAGGCATCGAGCAATTGGTGACCCGGCGCAGCGATATCCATTATCCCAAGCCCAGGATCGTGTCGATCACCCAGGCCACCGAGGTCGGTACCGTCTACGATCGCGAGGAGCTGCTGGCGATTCGCACCGTGGCCGATAAGTACGACCTGCGCGTGCACATGGACGGCGCACGCTTTGCCAATGCCTGCGCAGCGCTGGAGGCCACGCCGGCGGAGCTGACCTGGCAGGTCGGCGTCGATGCGTTGTGCTTTTCCGGTACCAAGAACGGTTTGCCGATGGGCGAGGCAGTGGTGTTCTTCAACCGCGAACTTGCCGAGGACTTCGATTATCGCTGCAAGCAGGCCGGGCAGTTGGCCTCCAAGATGCGCTTCATCGCCGCCCCCTGGCTGGGCCTGCTGGAAACCGGTGCTTGGCTGAGCAATGCCAAGCACGCCAACGCCATGGCTCGTTACCTCGCTGAAGGGCTGCGTGACCTGCCCGGTGCCGAGCTGATGTTCCCCACCCAGGCCAACAGTGTCTTCGTGCAATTGCCGCCGCCGGTGCTGGCGCAGTTGCGCGAACGAGGCTGGACCTTCTATACCTTCATTGGTGCCGGAGGGGCGCGTTTCGTCTGCGCCTGGAACACTACGCTCGAGCTATTGGATACCCTGCTGGCGGACATTCGTCAGGCTCTCGACGCCGTTTAAATCGTTTCGTTACATAACTTCCTTATTTGCCATGGCGAACCATCGCGACGCCCGGCGCTCTTAGCTTTAGACGAGGGCGTCATGGGGTTGCGTTGAATGCTCGCGGTTAGCACTCCCCCTTCTGACGATTTATCCGTCTACGCTGATAAATACGCCAGCCCGGAAACCCCAGACTGTTTGTCTTGCGACCGGGGGTCGCGATCCAAGGAGGCCTCAATGAGTATCTTCGATCACGTGCAGAACCGATATGAGAAGGTTCAGCAGGAAGAAATGAGTCTTCAGGAGTACCTGGAGTTGTGCCGTTCGGATCCCGCTGCCTACGCTTCGGCACCTGAACGCATGTTGAAGGCCATTGGCGAGCCCGAGGTGATCGACACCGCCAAGGACCCGCGTCTGTCCCGTATTTTCACCAACAAGGTCATCCGTCGTTATCCGGCCTTTTCCGAGTTCTACGGCATGGAAGAGGCCATCGAGCAGATCGTGGCGTATTTCCGGCATGCCGCTCAGGGGCTCGAGGAACGCAAACAGATCCTCTATCTGTTGGGACCGGTCGGGGGCGGCAAGTCGTCTCTGGCCGAGCGACTCAAGCTGTTGATGGAGCGGATACCGTTCTATGCCATCAAGGGCTCACCCGTCTATGAATCGCCGCTGGGCCTGTTTTCGCCCGAGGAAGACGGCGAGCTACTCGAGAAGGAATACGGGATTCCGCAGCGTTATTTGAAGAGCGTCATGTCGCCATGGGCGGCCAAGCGCCTCAAGGAGTACGGTGGCGACATTTCCGAGTTCCGTGTGGTCAAGCTGTATCCGTCGCGTCTCAATCAGATCGCCGTGTCCAAGACCGAGCCGGGCGATGAGAACAATCAGGATATTTCCTCCCTGGTGGGCAAGGTCGACATTCGTCAACTCGAACTTTATTCCCAGGACGACCCGGACGCCTACAGCTTTTCCGGTGGCCTGTGTAAGTCCAATCAGGGGCTGATGGAGTTCGTCGAGATGTTCAAGGCACCGATCAAGGTGCTGCATCCCTTGCTGACCGCCACCCAGGAGGGCAACTACAATCCCACCGAGGGGATGGGTGCGATTCCCTTCGACGGCATCATTCTTGCGCACTCCAACGAGAGCGAGTGGCAGCAGTTCCGCAACAACCGCAACAACGAGGCCTTCCTCGACCGCGTGTACATCGTCAAGGTGCCTTACTGCCTGCGGGTTTCGGAAGAGATCAAGATCTACAAGAAACTGCTCGAGCATTCATCGCTCGATCAGGCACCGTGCGCCCCCGACACGCTGCGCATGCTGGCGCAGTTCTCGGTCCTGTCGCGTCTCAAGGAGCCCGAGAACTCGAGTATCTATTCCAAGATGCGCGTCTATGACGGCGAGAACCTCAAGGATACCGATCCCAAGGCCAAGTCGATTCAGGAATATCGCGACGCCGCTGGGGTCGACGAAGGCATGGATGGATTGTCCACACGCTTTGCCTTCAAGATCCTGTCCAAGGTATTCAACTTCGACACTCACGAAATCGCCGCCAATCCGGTGCATCTGCTCTACGTTCTCGAACAACGGCTCGAGCAGGAGCAATTGCCCAAGGAAGTCCATGATCGCTACCTGCGTTTCATCAAGGAATTCCTGGCGCCGCGCTATGTCGACTTCATCGGCAAGGAGATCCAGACCGCCTATCTCGAGTCGTACAGCGAGTACGGTCAGAATATCTTCGACCGTTACGTCACCTATGCCGATTTCTGGATTCAGGATCAGGAGTATCGCGACCCCGAGACCGGCGAGCTGTTCAATCGCCAGTCGCTCAATGAGGAGCTGGAAAAGATCGAGAAGCCGGCGGGTATCTCCAATCCCAAGGACTTCCGGCACGAGGTAGTCAACTTCGTGCTGCGGGCCCGGGCGCAAAACAACGGCATGAATCCCAGCTGGCAGTCCTACGAGAAACTCAAGGGCGTCATCGAGAAGAAGATGTTCGCCAATACCGAGGAGCTGTTGCCGGTCATTTCGTTCAATGCCAAGGCCTCTGCCAACGATCAGCGCAAGCACGAGGATTTCGTGGCGCGAATGGTTGATCGCGGATATACCGAAAAGCAGGTCCGTCTGCTTTCCGAGTGGTATCTGCGCGTTCGCAAGTCCCAGTAAGCGAGCTGGGGCCGGATCAGGGCGGAGCGGGCCTTCATGGCCGCTCCGCGTCCCGCGGCGCATCCTGCGCAGGGGAGGTGCTAGACATGAGTTATTTCATCGACCGTCGTCTGAATGCCCGCCACAAGAGCGAGGTGAACCGGCAGCGGTTTCTGGATCGTTATCGTACGCACATCAAGCGTTCCGTGGAGGAAGCGGTCAACCGGCGCTCGATCACCGATATGGAGCGCGGCGAGAAGGTGTCGATACCGGCGCGCGATATTTCCGAGCCGGTGTTCCAGCATGGCCAGGGTGGACAGCGCACCATCGTCAGTCCCGGCAACAAGGAATTCGTCGAAGGGGATCGCCTCAGGCGTCCCGGTGGGGGAGGCGGTGGCGGTGGTGCCGGTGAGGGTAGCGCCTCCAACCAGGGCGAAGGTGCCGACGAGTTCGCCTTCTCGCTGACTCGCGAGGAGTTTCTCGATTTCGTGTTCGACGGCTTGGAGCTGCCGCACCTGGAGCGCAAGCAGCTGGTCGATGTCGAGGAGGTGCGTCCGGTACGTGCCGGTATTTCCCGGGAGGGCGTGCCGGCACGCATGAACATCGTGCGTTCGATGCGCGAGGCCCAGGCACGGCGAATCGCCATGCGCGCGCCGATCCGGCGTGCCCTGCGCGAGGCGATGGAAGCCCTCGAAGCCGAGGAACGCAAGGACCCGGTGCTGCGCAATCCTGCGCGTATTGCCGAATTGAAGGCGGAGGTCGAACGGCTAGAGAAACGTCTCGAGTCCGTTCCCTTCATCGATACCTACGACCTGCGTTACAACAATCTCGTCAACCAGCCGCAGCCTTCCAACAAGGCGGTGATGTTCTGCGTCATGGACGTGTCGGGATCGATGACGCAGTCGCACAAGGACATCGCCAAGCGTTTCTTCCTGCTGCTGTATCTGTTCCTGGAGCGCAACTACGAAAAAGTGGAGCTGGTCTTCGTGCGTCACCACACGGCGGCCAAGGAAGTCGACGAGGAGGAGTTCTTCTATTCTCGCGAAACCGGCGGCACCATCGTTTCCAGCGCGCTATCGCTGGTCGACGAAATCGTGCAGGACCGTTATCCCGCGGCACAGTGGAATCTATACGTTGCGCAGGCCTCCGACGGCGACAACTGGGATGACGATTCAACCACCTGCCGCAAGCTGCTGGCCCAGTCGTTGATGCCGCGGTTGCAGTACTACACTTACGTCGAAATCACGCCCCACGCGCACCAGGCACTGTGGGAAGAGTATGAGAGCGTCCAGGCCGAATTCCCCGAGCGTTTCGCCATGCGGCAGATCGTCGAGGCGGGGGATATCTATCCGGTCTTTCGCGAGCTGTTTCGGCGTCGCGTCAAACAGTGAGCTCTGGCATGAACGGGCCCTGGCGGGCGCTGAGTGTGCCGGTCCGGCCCGAAAGGAGACAGCATGACCAAGCGTACCCCGATTGCTACCGGCTCCGATTGGAACTTCGAGATCATCACCGACTATGAGCGCGAGATCGCTCGGTTGGCCGACGAGTACCGGCTGGACACCTATCCCAACCAGATCGAGATCATCACTTCCGAGCAAATGATGGATGCCTATGCCAGCGTGGGGATGCCGGTGGGTTACCATCACTGGTCGTTCGGCAAGCAGTTCATGGCCGTCGAGCAGGCTTATCGGCGTGGACAGATGGGGCTGGCTTACGAATTGGTGATCAATTCCGATCCGTGCATCGCTTATCTCATGGAAGAGAATACGCTGATGATGCAGGTTCTGGTCATGGCGCATGCCTGTTATGGCCATAACTCCTTCTTCAAAGGCAACTATCTGTTCCGCACCTGGACCGATGCGTCGGCCATCGTCGACTATCTGGTCTTCGCCCGGAAATACGTCTCCGAATGCGAAGAGCGGCATGGGGTCACAGCCGTCGAGCAGTTGCTCGATGCCTGTCATGCCCTGCAGAACTATGGGGTCGATCGCTACAAGCGGCCCTCGCCGATTTCGGCGGAGGAAGAGGCGAGGCGGCAGGTCGAGCGCGAGGCCTATCTGCAATCTCAGATCAACCTGCTATGGCGAACCATTCCCACTCCACAGGAGCATAGCGAGGCGCTGGGGGACGATGACGAGGAGGATCCGTTGGGCCTCCATCAGCAAGGGCGCTATCCGGCCGAGCCTCAGGAGAACCTGCTCTACTTCATCGAAAAGAATGCGCCGCTATTGGCACCTTGGCAGCGTGAAATCGTCCGCATCGTCCGCAAACTGGCGCAGTATTTTTATCCTCAGCGCCAGACCCAGGTGATGAACGAAGGTTGGGCCACGTTCTGGCACTACACGCTGATGCATCGTATGTACGATGAGGGGCTGGTCGACGAGGGCTTGATGCTGGAGTTTCTGCAGTCCCATACGGCCGTGGTCAACCAGCCGGAGTTCGATAGCCCCTACTACAACGGCATCAATCCCTATGCGTTGGGGTTTGCCATGTTCAGCGACATCAAGCGTATCTGCCAGGAGCCGACCGACGAGGATCGACAGTGGTTCCCCGACATGGCGGGCAGCGACTGGCTCGAGACGCTGCATTTCGCAATGCGTAACTTCAAGGACGAATCCTTCATTCAGCAATTCCTGTCGCCCAAGGTGATGCGTGACCTCAAGCTATTCTCACTGGTCGATGACGACCGCGACGAGATGCTGACCATCGAGGCGATTCACGATGAACGCGGCTACCAGCGGATTCGCGAGGCGCTGTCGACACAGTACGCCCTATCGGTACGCGAGCCCAACATTCAGGTCTGGGAAGCCAATATTCGCGGCGATCGATCATTGATCCTGCGCCACGTACAGGACCGGCGGCGGCCGCTGGCCAAGAGCGTTTATCCGGTCATGCGTCACTTGCATCAGCTATGGGGCTTTCCGGTGAGATTGGAGTCGCAGGAAGGCGAAGAGATCGTGCGGCGCTATCAATGGCCGCTACCCGAGCATGACGGTGAGCGAGGCTGAACAGAGCTTGCAACGCAAAGCGCCGGCATCTGCCGGCGCTTTGCGTTGGGTTTCAAGTCAGCCGATCAGGGCTGCTTGGTCCAGGACTGGCACCAGCCCTCGGGCGCCACGCTGTGTTGCGGGAACAGTTGGCACCCGTCGTTGGCTTCCTTGAAGAACATGCAATTGGCGCAGTGCTCGCCTGGCGAGAACGCCGGATGATCACTGGCCTGCTGGGCGTCAGTGACATAGTTGAGCGCCTTGGCCTGGGGGTTCTCCGGATCGAGAGGGGGAAGCTCCTGCGCCAAGACGCGTTGGGAGAGAATGCCGGCACCCAGTGGCAGGGCGGCGAGCCCCAGTAGGCTGTGTCGTATGAAGTCGCGACGACTTTGCTTGGCCATGGTGTCTCCTTGAGTTGTGGTAGTTATGCCGATCACGGGTATGTATGGACGGTTTTCCGTCTCTATCTGCGTGTCGCTGCGGAGCGATGCCTGTAGCGACCGGTCGAAGTGCGCTACCCTCCGACTCTTCTATCCTAGTGTAAGCGGGGCCTTGTCCACTATGGCCCCGTTTGCTGTGTGGCAATCCGTCGCGGTGTTATCGGTCGGGAAAGCAAGGAGATGGCATGCATTACACGATTTTCTCGAGTCCGCTGGGCGAGCTGCTGCTGGCAGGTGACAAGCGCGGCCTGCGGCGCCTGTGTTTTCTCGATGAAAAGTCGCCGTTGGTCGAGAGGGACCAGTGGCAACGCGATGACGACTCGTTGGCGGAGGCGCGCGAGGAAGTGCTGGCTTACCTGGCTGGGCGCCGCCGCAGCTTCAATGTCGACGTGGCGCCCGAGGGGAGTGAAGCCCAGCGAGAAGTCTGGGCGGCAGTGATGCGCATTCCCTATGGGCAGACGCGAACGTATGGCGAGCTGGCCCAGCGCCTGGGACAGGGCAAGCCTGTGATTGCCGTGAGCAGTGCCAGCGCCGCCAACCCGCTACCGATCTTGATCCCTTGCCATCGGCTGGTCGCTGCCCGGGGAATCGGCAGCTACAGCGGCGGGGGAGTCCTCAAGCAACGGCTGCTCGACATGGAAAGTGGCGCTGCCGCCCTGCAGTGACATGCTCTGTACCGGCCAGGGCTGATATACTGGCCGCCACGTCAGCTCAGGAGTCGAACGATGCAGAACGCCGTGATTCTGATCAATGCCGAAAAAGGCCAGATCCAGGCCGTCGCCCAGCGCCTGGCTGAGGTGGACGGGATCAGTGAAGTCTATTCGACCTGCGGTCGCTATGACCTTGTGGCCATTGCCCGCACTCGTGATTTCGAGTCGCTGGCGGAGCTAGTTACCGTCCGCCTCATGAAGGTCGAAGGGATACGCGACACCGAGACGCTCAATGCCATGCAGGTCCATTCCCGCCATGACCTGGAAACCATGTTCAGTGTCGGGCTCTGACCCGGCCAAGCGTTTGCCGCTTTTCCTTGCCTGCCCGGGCCATTGCCGGTCAGGTTAACGTCGCTCTTGGATAGTCCTGCACGCATGATATCTTCCTTGCCGTTCGTCCGGCGCCAAGTGCGCAATCTGGGCGTTTCCCTACTGTTCGTGATGGTCGCCAGCGGCTTGTGGTACTGGCAGGAGCAGGATGTCAGGGATCGCCTGAGCTGGATGGGGGTAACCACCTGGGACGAGCCCGGGCTGACCAATTTTCACCGCGTCTTGCGCAATGAAGGCGTGCTGATCGGTTGGTCCGATGTGCGCGTCAATCCATTATGGGTCAGCTATCGCCTGCATCGCGTCGATGATGCAAGAATCGGTTCACGGCCCGATTTCCGCCGGGATTGGCGAACGCTATGGCCGGTCATGCCCGACAGCTATTTCGGCAGCGGTTACGATCGTGGCCATTTGGCGCCGAACTATGCGATTGCCCGGGTGCATGGTGCCGAAGCGCAGCGCGACACCTTCCTGATGTCGAACGTCTCGCCGCAACGGCCCGACCTCAACCGGCGGCTCTGGCAGCGTCTCGAGGAGGTGGTGATCGATCACTTCGTGCCGCGCTTCGGTGCGGTGCAGGTGATCACCGGGCCGGTCTTTTCAACGGACTTCCTCGCCAACGTTTTCAACCGGGTCGGTCTGGTCGAAGTGCCCCAGGCGTTCTACAAGATCGTGGTGGTTCCGGGTGAACGGCCCAAGGCACTGGCCTTCCTGATGCCGCAGACGGTCCAGGGCAACGAACCCTTGGATCGTTTCCTGGTCAGCATCGACGAAATCGAGGCGCGTACCGGGCTGGATTTCTTCCCCTTGCTACCCGATAACGTCGAGAACGTACTCGAGGGAAGCATTCGCTCCGAAGGATGGGCGCTGGACAAGGTGGCTAGGTTGCCGTCGCGTTATTGAGGCGCAGTTGGAGACGAAAAAGCAAGCCGTAAAAAGCGAGGTTGTCGTCAAGCTGACGTGCGACATCGGCGCGTGTGGATAAAGCGGGAAGGGCTAAAGACAACCGAAGCGTGGTGTCCAGAAAAGGACTCGAAGCTTTACGACAATGGGGGGCTGCTACCTGAAACTAACGCGTCCAACAATTGCGTCGCCTGGCGCATGCGGGAAACCGTGCAGTAGAGATGATGCGAGAATGGTGCCCAGGAGAGGACTTGAACCTCCACGTCCGTAAGGACACTAGCACCTGAAGCTAGCGCGTCTACCAATTCCGCCACCTGGGCGCATCATCGTCATAGGCTCATGTTCGCGTGGTGCCCAGGAGAGGACTTGAACCTCCACGTCCGTAAGGACACTAGCACCTGAAGCTAGCGCGTCTACCAATTCCGCCACCTGGGCGAACATGAGAATCTGGCTGTGCCAGGGTGGGGCTTTCGCCCCGACGCTTCACGTAATACCGTAGAAGCATCGATTTGGTGCCCAGAAGAGGACTTGAACCTCCACGTCCGTAAGGACACTAGCACCTGAAGCTAGCGCGTCTACCAATTCCGCCATCTGGGCAAGTGGCCACGCATCTTACCGATTTTGCGTGGGATTGCAAGAGGGCAAGCGGTATGGGTAGAAGAAAAATCGGCACGGGATGCCCATGGTTGGGTCGTTATGCACAGGGGGTTATACTGCAGGCATGATTTACTGCCCTCAATTCGCCCCACGCCCGCTGCCGCTCGCCCATTCTATCTACAAGGAAGCACGACAACGATGAACCATTGGACGTTAAGCGACGATCCGAATGCGGAACGTGAAGCTCACAAGTACGACAAGCCGGTGCCCAGCCGGGAGTACCTGCTCGAACGGCTCGAGGAGTATGGCAAGCCCATCACTCACGAAAACATGAGCCGTATGCTGGGCCTGGATGACGAGGACCAGATGGAGGCGGTGCGCCGTCGCCTGGCAGCCATGGAGCGCGACGGCCAGGTGCTGCGTAACCGGCGCGGTGCCTATGCGCTGATCGACAAGCTCGATCTGATCAAGGGGCGGGTACTCGGTCACCGCGACGGGATCGGTTTTCTGATCCGCGACGACGGCAAAAAACCTGACCTGGTGATTCCGCCTCGGCAAATGCGTCGGGTCTTCCATGGCGATCATGTGCTGGTGCGCGTCAGTGGACGCGATCGCCGTGGGCGCGACGAGGCCACCATCGTCGAGGTGCTGGCCCGCAATACGCAGACCCTTGTCGGCATCTACCGCGAGCGTTCCAGCGAGTTCGGCCTGTTGATTCCCGAGAACTCGCGTATCGCCCAGGAAATCATCATTCCCAACAGTGCCACTGGTGGGGCCCGTGACGGGCAGATCGTCTCGGTACGCATCACCCAGCAGCCCGAAACTCGCATCCAACCCACCGGCGAGGTGGTGGAAGTGCTGGGCGAACGCATGGATCCGGGGATGGAGATCGACATCGCCATTCGCAGCCATGACATTCCCGCCGAGTTTCCGCCCGAGGTCGAAGCCGAAATCGCCGGTATGTCGGCGGAGGTCGTCGAAGCCGACAAGCGGCATCGTATCGATCTGCGCGATTTTCCGCTGGTCACCATCGATGGTGAGGACGCCAAGGACTTCGACGATGCGGTCTGCGCCTGGAAGACGCGCTCGGGCAGTTGGAAGCTGATCGTAGCGATCGCCGACGTCTCGCATTACGTGCGTCCGGGCACGGCCCTGGACGAAGAGGCGCATGTCCGCGGCAACTCGGTGTATTTTCCGGGACAGGTCGTGCCGATGCTGCCCGAGCTGCTCTCCAATGGCCTGTGTTCGCTCAATCCCGAGGTCGACCGCCTGACGCTGGTTTGCGAGATGAACATCTCCAAGTCCGGGGCCATCAGCCGCTACAAGTTCTACGAGGCGGTAATACGCTCGCATGCGCGCCTGACCTACACCCAGGTCGGCGAAATGCTGGAGTCGCCGGATAGCCCGGAAGGGCAGGAGCTCTGCCAGCGTTACGAGTCGCTGGTGCCGTCGCTTAAAAACCTGCACGAGCTTTACAAGCTGTTGCGCCTTTCCCGCGGGGAGCGCGGCGCGATCGATTTCGAGACCACCGAAACCCAGATACTGTTCAATAGCGAACGCAAGATCGAGACCATCGTGCCGCGGTCGCGCAACGATGCCCACAAGCTGATCGAGGAGTGCATGCTGGCCGCCAACGTGGCGACTGCGCGTTTCCTCGACAAGCACGATCTGCCGGCGCTGTACCGTATCCACGAACCGCCTGCACCCGAACGCCTCGACAAGCTGCGTCTGTTCCTCAACGAGTTGGGGCTGACGCTGGGCGGCGGCGACGATCCGACCCCGCAGGATTATCAGCAGTTACGCGAAGTGATCAAGGATCGCCCCGATGCCGACATCATCCAGACGGTAATGCTGCGCTCGATGAGTCAGGCAGTCTATTCGCCGCATAACGAGGGGCACTTCGGGCTGGCCTATCCGGCCTATGCGCACTTCACCTCGCCGATTCGCCGCTACCCCGACCTGCTGGTACACCGTGCCATTCGCTCGGTGATCCGTGGGCCTCGGCAAACCTCAACCGTACAGCGTGCCGAGGGTGCGCCGGTGGAGAAACCGAGCAAGTGGTGCCCGTACACCTTCGAGCAGATGGTCGAGCTCGGCGAGCACTGCTCGATGACCGAGCGGCGCGCCGATGACGCTACCCGTGACGTGACTGACTGGCTCAAGTGCGAGTTCATGTCCGACAAGGTCGGTGAGGTCTTCGAAGGTACCATCGCCTCGGTCACTCAGTTCGGCATTTTCGTGCGCCTCGACGAGGTCTATGTGGAAGGCTTGGTGCATGTCACCTCCCTGCCTTCCGATTACTATCACTACGAGGCCGAGAAGCACCGCCTCAAGGGCGAGCGCGGCGGCATTTCCTACCGCCTGGGCGATGGAGTGACGGTGCAGGTCGCACGGGTCGATCTCGACGAGCGCAAGATCGATTTCGAACTGGTCGGCGACATGCCGCGCAAACAGCGCCAGCCGCGCAAGCCCAAGGCCAATGCCGAGGGGGATCGCAGCGACAAGAATGACAAGGGGGCAAAGCGCCCACGCCGCCGTCGCCCCAGACCCGGCCGTAAGGAGCGTGATCAGAGTGGCGACAACAACAAGTCTCGGCGTAGCGGAAAGCCGGGCGGGGAGCGTTCATGAGTCGCAATGGCGCCGCGCGACCGCGTCATAAGTCTCCGGCCGGGCGCGGCAAGTCGAATTCGACTCGACGGTCATCCTCGGTCAGCGTGCCGGGCGGGCTGGATAGCGTATTCGGTGTGCATGCCGTGCGTGCCTTGTTGGCACGGGGCGAAGCTCCGCGTGAGCTATGGATCCAGGAAGGCCAGGCCGGTTCGCGTCTGGAGGAGCTGGTCGCCGAGGCTCGCGATGCCGGGGCTCACCTGGTGATGCAGCCGCGCGAGGTGCTCGACGAGCTGGCGGGGGAGGCTGCGCACCAAGGCGTCATTGCGTTTTGTCCGCCGCTGACCGTACAGAGTGAAGAGGCGCTAATGCTGCGTCTGGGTGCCTGGCAGCAGTCCGAGCCGCCGCTTCTGCTGGTGCTGGACGGCGTGACGGACGTGCACAATTTCGGTGCCTGTCTGCGTAGTGCCGATGCTGCCGGCGCCCATGGCGTCATCGTTCCCAAGGACAAGGCTGCCCCGCTCAACGCGACGGTACGCAAGGTGGCCTGCGGGGCCGCCGAGAGCGTGCCCGTCTATCAGGTCACCAACCTGGCCCGCGCCATGCAGCGTCTCAAGGACGCCGGGGTGTGGATCACCGGCACTGCAGGCGAAGCCGAGGCCGGCCTGTTCGAAGCCGATTTCACCGGCGCCTGTGCACTGGTCATGGGCGCGGAGGGCAAAGGTATGCGTCGTCTGACGCGCGAGGCCTGCGACGGTCTGGTCAAGCTGCCCATGGCCGGCAGCGTGTCGAGCCTCAACGTGTCCGTGGCCACCGGTATCTGTCTCTACGAGATCGTGCGGCAGCGCGGCCTGGCACGGCCTGCCACGGTGGAATGAGTCTCCCGCCCGGCATTTCTTGCAAGCACGGGGCGCGATCACTACAATTGTGCGGTTCTTCGAACACCCTCACCCAGTAAATCACGACTCCTTGCTTCCCCGTGGTGAATTTTTCGCCATCCGGAAGCTGTCAAACCGTAAGGAGACATCATGCGTCATTACGAAATCGTGTTCATGGTCCACCCGGATCAGAGCGAGCAAGTGCCGGCTATGGTCGAGCGTTATACCGGCATCGTCACCGAAAACGGTGGCACCGTGCATCGTCTCGAGGATTGGGGCCGTCGTCACCTGGCTTACCCGATCAACAAGATCCACAAGGCCCACTACGTACTGATGAACATCGAATGCCGCGGCGAGACTCTCGAAGAAATCGAGAACATCTTCCGCTTCAACGATGCCATCATCCGTAGCCTGGTCGTGCGCTGCAAGGAAGCCGTCACCGAAGCTTCTCCGATGATGAAGCAGGCTGACGACAAGCGTCCGCGTCGTGAAGACCGCCCCGAGCGTCCGCGTTCCGAGCGCTCCGAAACCGCCGAAGCCAGCTAACTCGCACACCCAGGAGGATAATCCATGGCACGCTTTTTCCGTCGCCGCAAGTTCTGCCGCTTCACCGCCGAAGGCGTGAAGTATATCGATTACAAGGATATCGATACCCTCAAGGCGTACATCACCGAGACCGGCAAGATCGTCCCGAGCCGCATCACTGGCACACGAGCGCGCTACCAGCGCCAGCTCGCCACTGCCATCAAGCGCGCTCGCTATCTGGCGTTGCTGCCCTACACCGACAGCCACCAGTAAGTCGTATCGCGTGATGCTGCCTCTGGCTCGCTGGGTGATGCGCGGCACACCGCAGGCTGCGGGTGCCGCTGCCCTTGCCGCCGTGATTCCCTGGCTGTTCTGGTTCAGCGCCGCAGTGGCCGCTCTGGTGACCCTACGGCGCGGCCTGGGGCCGGCTATGCCGGTGGTCGTCGCCGCTGCACTTCCCTCCGGCTGGTGGTGGGTGCAGGGCGACACGATTCCGCTGGCCAGCCTGCTGCTGGTAACGCTGATGGCGACCGTGCTGCGTTCGCGCATGCGCTGGAGCGAGACACTGATCGTCGGCGCCCTGGTCGGGGCAGTGATGGTTCAGTTGGGCATCTTCCTGCCTCCCGGTGGGGCGGGGCCGTTACTCGATCAGTTGCGCCAGTCGTCGCCCGAGATCGAGCGCATGCTCGCCGATCTCACCGAACAGGGCGTGGCGACCGAGCGACTGGCCACCCTGCTGATCGGCGGGGTAACCGGATTGATCGTCATGCTGGCCTCGGTGGCCTGTCTGGCGCTGGCGCGTAGCTGGCAGGCCGGATTGTACAATCCCGGCGGCTTCCGGACCGAGTTTCATGCCCTGCGTCTATCGGGTCGGGAACTCATCGCTCTGGTCGTGCTGGTCGTACTGGGCATGGTCTTTGCGCTACCTGCGCTGACCATGCTTGCCTGGGTTCCGCTGCTAGTGAGTGGCGTTGCGCTGATACACGGGTTGATTGGTCTCAAGGGGATGAACGGGCTGTGGTTGGCGGCATTCTATGTGTTGCTGTTGACCACCTGGCCCATGATTCTGATTGTGCTGCTGCTGGGTTTCATCGATACCTTTGCGGATTTCCGCGGCCGATTGGCCCGCAGCCAATGACAAGAGGTTAACGAGATGGAAGTCATTCTGCTCGACAATATCGGCAAGCTGGGTGGTCTGGGTGACAAGGTCACCGTCAAGCCCGGTTATGGCCGTAACTACCTGGTTCCCTACGGCCTGGCCGTGCCGGCAACCAAAGAAAACGTGGAAGCCTTCGAAGCGCAGCGCGCCGAGCTCGAAGCTCAGGCCAACGAGCGCAAGAGCGAAGCCGAAGCCCGTGCCGAACAGCTCAACGACATCGAACTGTCGTTGGTGGCCAAGGCCGGCGACGAAGGCAAGCTGTTCGGCTCCATCGGTCCGCGTGACCTGGCCGACGCCCTTGCCCAGGCCGGCATCGACGTGGCCAAAAGCGAAGTTCGCATGCCCGAAGGGCCGATCCGCGCAACTGGCGAATACGATATCCAACTGCGCTTGCATGCGGAAGTCGACGCTACCATCCGTATCGTGGTCGTGGCCGAATAAGCCGCACATTGCGATACCCAACGCGGCAGCTTCGGCTGCCGCGTTTTTTTATGGCCGAATAACCGTGTGTTCCGGAGTGTATCCCGGCTACGGTCGCACGAGGCGATAGGATAGAATGACGCAACCGTTTCCACGCTCCCTGCAGGCTATTTCATCCCGGCGGAACATCCCATGAGTGACACTCTGGAACTCGATCAGGAAACTGCGGCACTGAAGGTGCCGCCGCATTCATTGGAGGCCGAGCAATCCGTGCTGGGCGGTCTGATGCTCGACAATGATGCCTGGGATACGGTCTCCGAGCGGCTGGTGGCGGATGATTTCTACCGTTACGAGCATCGTCTGGCCTTCAATGCCATGACCCAGCTGGCAGAGGCGGGACATCCTCTCGACGTGGTGACGCTATCCGAGGCGCTGGAGTCGCGTGATCAGCTCGAGACCGTGGGTGGGTTGGCCTACCTGGCGGAGTTGGCCCGCAACACACCGTCGGCCGGAAACATTCGTGCCTACGCCGATATCGTTCGTGAGCGGGCCACGTTGCGTAAGCTGATTCAGGCCGCCAACCAGATCGCCGAAGGGGCTTTCAGCCCTCAGGGACGGCCGGCCGACGAGCTGGTCAACGAAGCCGAGCGGCTGGTCTTTCAGATCAGCGAGTCGCGGCCCAAGTCAGGCGGCCCCATCGGTATGAGCCAGCTGCTCTCCAGAGCCGTCGATCGTATCGACGAACTGTTCAACATGCAGGGCCAGATGACCGGTCTGTCGTCGGGTTTTCGCGATCTCGACGACATGACTTCAGGCTTGCAGCCGTCCGATCTGGTGATCATTGCCGGGCGCCCCTCCATGGGCAAGACCACCTTCGCCATGAATCTGGTCGAGCATGCCGTGATTTCCAGCGACAAGCCGGTCGTGGTGTTCTCCATGGAGATGCCGGCCGAGGCCCTGATGCTGCGTATGCTGTCGTCACTGGGGCGTATCGATCAGACGCGCGTTCGTACCGGGCAACTCGAGGACGAGGATTGGCCGCGCCTGACCTCGGCAGTCAACCTGCTCAAGGACAAGCAACTGTTCATCGACGATACGGCGGCACTGTCGCCCAACGAGATGCGTTCACGCATCCGGCGTATCGTCCGCGAACATGACAACATCGGTCTGATCATGATCGACTATTTGCAGTTGATGCAGATTCCCGGCTTTTCTGAGAACCGCACCGGCGAGATCTCGGAAATATCGCGCTCGCTGAAAGGGTTGGCCAAGGAGTTCGGTTGTCCGGTGATTGCGCTATCGCAGCTCAACCGCTCGCTGGAACAGCGCCCCAACAAGCGGCCGGTGATGTCGGACCTGCGCGAGTCGGGCGCTATCGAGCAGGACGCCGATTTGATTGCCTTCGTCTACCGCGACGAGGTCTATAATCCTGACAATCCCGACAACAAGGGACTGGCCGAACTGATCATCGGTAAGCAGCGTAACGGGCCGATCGGTACCGTGCACATGGCCTTCATCGGCAAGTACACGCGCTTCGAGGATCTCGCACCGGATAGTTACGGTCAGCATTTCGGCGAGTGATTCACTTGAGACTGTTATGGGGCGCCGTATAATGCCGCCCCTCCGATAGGCATGATTACGAAAGGAGGCAGCATGGCGGGCGGTTTTCGTGGCAAGCGCAAGCGTACTCCCAAACTCGAGGCGCGTGGCACGCTGGAGAGCATGGATCGCGAGGGGCCGTTCAAGGAGTGGCTGGGTATGCCGGATCTGTATCGCTATAGCCTGGTGGTCGACGGCGAGACCTACAGCTACCAGACCGAGGATGCCGAGTTGCCGGTGGCGGTCGGTGACCGCGTGGTGTTCCGCTACAAGGAAACCAAGGCCGGTAAGTGGGTGGATCGCAATTCACTGGGCGTGGCCATCGATCCCTCCAGTTATCAGCGTGACTGAGTGCCTGTCATCAGACTGACATCATGACGGGGCATAACGTGTGGTATGACGATCCTGACCAGCCACACTCCCTCTTTCTCCCTCGCCGAGGTGATCGACGCTGAGCGCATCGAGGTTCACTTTCAGCCCATCGTCTCGCCGCGCGCCGGGCGGGTCATTGCCTACGAGGCGCTGGCGCGGGGTCCGGTAGGAACACCCTATGTCCAGCCGTTGACGATGTTCGACGAGGCGCGGGTCTCGGGCAGGCTGGCCTCGCTCGAGCAGGCATGCCGCCGACGAGCGATTACCGGGTGGGCCGCTCAAGGGTTGGAAGATCGGCTGTTTCTCAATGTCACGCCCGAAGTCCTGCTGGATCCGGCACACCGCAGCGGCATGACCCGGGAACTCCTCGAGCGCAGCGGGCTGGCCCCCCATCGTCTGGTCATCGAACTGACCGAACAGTCGCCGGGTATCGACCCCGAGTTGATGGCCGAGGCCGTGCGCCATTACCAGTCGATGGGATTCGCCATCGCGCTCGACGATCTGGGTGACGGTTATGCCAGCCTGCGCTTGTGGTCGCATCTTTCCCCGGAATTCGTCAAGCTCGACCGCCACTTCGTGCAGGGCATCGATAGCGACCGTACCAAGCGTCGCTTCGTCCGCTCGTTCATCGAGATTTCCCACGGCCTGGGCAGCCAGGTCATTGCCGAGGGCGTCGAACGGGTCGAGGAGCTGGATGTACTGCTCGAGCTGGGGGTCGATTTCTGTCAGGGCTGGCTGTTCGGCCACCCCACGCCTCGTCCCGGGCAAGAGCGTGCTGCTCTCGACGCTCGGCTCGTCGAACTGCAACGGCGCAATCGACGTCAACTGGCGGACAGCGCATTACATAAGCTGATACAGCCGCAGCCGGTATTGACGCCCGATATGACCGTAGCCCGGGCGGCAGAGCGCTTCGGCGAGCTACCCCAGGTCAATGCCCTGGCCGTGGTCGATGGCGAATGCCGAGTCATCGGCACCTTGTCGCGTCGTCAACTGATGGGGCTGGTAGGTAAGCGCTATGGCTTCGACCTGCATGGCAAGCAGCCAGTCAGCCGTGTGATGAATCCCTTCGCGCTGACCGTCGAAGTGGATGAGCCACTGGAACAAGTATCACGCAAGGTGACGGCGCGCGAGCACGGAGTCAGCGACGAAGACTTTTCCATTACAAAGCATGGCTTTTATCAGGGCATGGGGCAGGTCATGCATCTGCTACAGTTAATTACAGAGCGGCAGGTGCAACTGGCTCGCCAGGCCAACCCGTTGACGCAACTGCCCGGTAACTTGCCGATTCGGGCCGCTCTGGAGCGCAGTTGTCAGACGTCGTTGCCGTTCGTGGCTTGCCTGTTCGATCTGGACAATTTCAAGCCATTCAACGATCGCTTCGGCTATGCGCTTGGCGACAGTTTGCTACTGGCGCTGGCCGAAACGCTGCAGGCCGACTGTGAACAAGGCGATTTTCTCGGCCATCTCGGCGGTGACGATTTCGTCCTGCTGCTGGGGCGGGTGACGGATGTGCAGCGGCGGTTAGCGCGCTTGCAGGCCAGGTTCGCCGAGGCGTGCCGGGGCAAATTGCCGCGCCAGACCGTCGATGAGGGCGGTTTCCAGGCCATGGACCGATTCGGTACGCGGCGCTTTTTTCCGCTGGTCAGGGTGTCCGTGGTGGCACTGACGGTCACCCAGCCATTGTCTATCGAGACGATTAGCGATATCTGGGGGCAATGGAAGTCCGTGGCCAAGCGCAGTGCCAACGGGCGGGCCGTAGTGACAGGACGCCGAACTCAATAGACCGAAAACGGTCATAGAGGCGACGTCGAATGGACATGACGTTGTCATCGGGCAAGGGCCAGGCTGGGCCCAGCCAATCATTCCAATAGTTTTCCCAGGAGGGGAGCATGAATTTCAAAGAACTCAAAGCATTTGCCGAACATAACGACAACTATGAAATCCGCATCATCAGCCACGCCGGCAGCAATTTCTATCAGATCGAACTGGAAGACGTGGAAGGCGAGCGCCATTTATTGATGCGTCAGGGCAAACCGGTGCTGTTTCGTTCCCTGGACGATGCCTACCTGGAGCTCAAGCGGGCCGGTATTCATCGGGCGTATCTCGTGCAGTTCGTGGCCTATGACGAAATGATCGGTCATGAGGCCAACCAGTATCACGAGCCGCTCACGTCACGCATGCCGCTGGTCTTCTGATCCGCTGTTTTCACTCATTACGGCCAATCCATCGGCCGATGCGATTGCGCCGCTTCGCCACTGCCAGATACAGCCTGTCGAGCATCACGCCGAGCCCCGGCAGGCTGGATAGCTTCACCCTTCCCCGATAGCCCAATACGACATAGAGCGCACGCGTCGAATCCATGCCGGCGTACCAACGCCCTTCGCCGTCGAGAGCGTACAGTCGCCCCATCAGTTCATCGCAGCTTCGGCCCCATAGGGTGGGATCGAAGCCTGGTGCGCGAATATCGATGAAGTGCACGCGATCATGTCCTTTCTGACGCTTGACCCAGGCGACCTGACGACGGCAGAGAGGACAGCCGCCATCGTAGAAAAGCGTGATCGGTGCGCGGGCATCGAGGGGCGAAGTCAACGCTCCGGTACGTTGCGGCGTCTGGCCGGAATGAGACATGAATGGTTTGAACATGGGCTTTCCAAAATTTGTACAAATCTTGTCGATAGCATAACTTCATTCCCGATCCGCGAGCCGTACTTGGTAAACTGGCCGCTCATGAAAGCGTAGCAAGGAGATGAGCGATGAAGACTGCCCGATTCGGTGTATTGCTGGCTAACCTAGGTACTCCGGATGCACCGACACCCGAGGCAGTGCGCCGTTATCTTGCCGAGTTTCTGTGGGACGAGCGGGTCGTCGACGCGCCGCGACCGCTATGGTGGCTAATCCTGAACGGCTTCATCCTTCGCACGCGGCCTGCCCGAGTGGCCAAAGGCTACGAGTCCATCTGGACGCAAGAGGGCTCGCCGTTGCTGGTCTTTGGCCGTTTGCAGCAGCAGGCGCTCAAAGCCAGCCTGGCCGAGCGACTGGGAGAGGACATTCCCGTCGAGTTGGCCATGACCTATGGTGAGCCGAGCATGGAGACCGCGGGGAAGGCGCTTCGCGATGCCGGTGTCGATCGCATCCTGGTCCTGCCGCTGTATCCTCAGTTTTCAAAATCGACCACTGCCGCCGTGTTCGATCGCCTAGCCAAGGCGCTCAAGCCGTGTCCGCACCTGCCAGAGTTGCGTCTGGTCCGCGATTATCACGATCATCCGGGCTATATCGAGGCACTGGCCAACAGCGTACGTGATCATTGGGCTCGCCACGGCGGCGAACGCGGAAGACTGTTGATGTCCTACCATGGCATCCCTCAACGCTACGCCGACAATGGAGATCCTTATCCCCGTCACTGCGAAACCACCAGCCGGCTGGTTGCCGAGGCGTTGGGGTTGAGCGACGACGAATGGCAGATGAGTTACCAGTCCCGATTCGGTCGCGAGGAGTGGCTGAAACCCTATACGGACGAAACGCTCAAGTCATGGGGCAGCCAGGGCGTCGAGCACGTCGATATCATGAGTCCGGCCTTCGCAGCGGATTGCCTGGAGACGCTCGAAGAACTGGAAGTGGAGAATCGCGACAACTTCGTGAACGCAGGGGGCAAGGTATATCGCTATATCCCTGCGCTCAACGACCGCGACGATCATATTACGTTGCTCGCCACCCTGGTCGAGACGCATACCCAGGGATGGTAGACGAGAGTAGGGCAGGGCCTAGCCGTGCCCCTTGTCCGGGTGCGGTACCGGCTTCTCGCCCACTTCCTCTCTACGCAACTCGTGGGGACTGCCGCTGGTTTTCTTGACGTATTTCAACTGCTGATGCAGGCCGGTCTTGGCCAGCAGGTGGGCGCTGACTGGGGCAGTAATGAACAGGAACAAGGTGATCAACATTTCCTGTATGTCGGGCTTACCCTCGGTCACCCAGAAATAGAGCATCGATGCGGCCAAGGTGCAGCCGATGCCTAGCGTGGTCGCCTTGGTCGGGCCGTGCAGGCGCATGTAAAAGTCACGCAGGTGTGCCATGCCCAAGGAGCCGATAAAGGCGAAAATGCCCCCGGCCACCAAAAAGAAGGCGATAACTCCTTCGAGTATTACATAGAGTGTCATTTCACCCCCTTATTCGATGATATCGCCGCGTAGCAAGTACTTGCAGACCGCTACGGTGCTGATGAAACCAAGCATGGCGATCAGCAGTGCCGCTTCGAAGTAAGTCTTGGTATTCAGCCATAATCCCAGTAGAACGATCAGCGCGATGGAGTTGACGTACATGGTATCCAGGGCCAGCAACCTGTCGGGCAGAGAGGGACCTATCGCCAGCCGGTAGACATTCATGAGCAGGGCCATGACTACCAGGGCCAGGCTGATCCATAGTGCGGTATCTAGCATTCGTAAATCTCCTTGAGCGGACGCTCGTATCGCTCACGAATCTCCTCGATCAAGGCCTCTTCGTCCTCTACGTTCAGGGCATGGATCAGCAAGGTCTTGCCATCCATGCGCAGGTTGGCCGATACCGTGCCAGGCGTCAGGCTGATCGTGTTGGCCAGCAGAGTAATGGTGAAGCGCTCCTCGAGCATCAAGGGATACTCGACGAAAGCAGGTTTCAGACGTCGCCAGGGGTTAACGATCAGCCAGGCCACTTCGAGGTTGGCAACGATAATATCGGCCAACACTCGCAGTACGAAACGAAGCAGTAACCAGGGCTTCTTGACGCTGGGCTGTACGTCCCAGAAGCGCCGGGTCACCAGCGGAATGATGATGCTCAGGAAACCGCCCAGCAGAATGTGTCCGATGGCCATGCTGCGTACCAGCAATAGCCAGACGATCAATAACAGGATCGACAGCAGCGGAGTACGTAGCCAGGAGCGGGATTGGATCATTGGTCACCTCCGAGGGAGGAGTCAGGTAGCAGAGCTTGAATATGCTGCTGTGGGTTAGCCAACTGCTCGGCTGTCGCCTGGGTGTAATTGCTGATCGGTCCCGCGAGCGCGACCAGCAGCGGCGAGGCACTCAGCAGCCAGACAACCCCGAACCAGTGACGCCGGGTCAGGGAAGCGTCGCTGGGCTCGCCGTCGCTGCTACGCCAGAACAGGGTCGAGCCGGCCCGGGACAGGGCGATCAGGGAGCACAGTCCCGTTCCTAGCAGGAGTGGCCATAGCCAGGGCTGTTGAGCCGGCGAAGCAGATTGCATCAACAGGACCTTGCCAATGGCACCCGAGAGCGGGGGCAGGCCGGCCACGGTAATGGCGCCCACGAAGAAGAGCCCGGCAAGCAGGGCGCCATGTTGCAGGGGACGCCCCTTGACCAGGCGCGTGCCAGCCTTGCCGCGCTGCAATCCGATCATCTCTGCGAGCAGGAACAGACCGCCGGTTACCAATGTGGTGTGAATCAGGTAGTAGAGCAGGGCGCTGACTGCCTGAGGCGTGCGTATGCCAAGCCCTGCCAGTAGTGTACCGACCGAGACCAGCAGCAGGTAAGCGATCATCAGGCGCAGATCGCGGGCTGCCAGCACTCCGATGCCCGACACGAACAGCGTGGCTAGTGACAGCCACCACAGCCAAGGCTGATCGAGCGCGGCAAGCGAGCCGGCATGATCCCCAAATACCAGTTGGTATACCCTCAGGATTGCATAGACGCCTACCTTGGTCATGATGGCGAACAGCGCCGCGACCGGCGCCGGCGCCGTCGAATAGGCGCGAGGCAGCCAGAAATAGAGGGGCAGGACAGCGGCCTTGAGGCCGAACACCACTAGTAGCAGGAGGCCGCCGGCGCTGACCAGGCCCGCTCGCTCGGGGTCGAGTTCGCTCAAGCGTAGCGCCATGTCTGCCATGTTGAGCGTGCCGGTGGAGCCGTACAGCACACCAAGCGCAATCAGAAACAGGGCAGACCCCGCCAGATTGAGTACGACGTAATGCAGCCCGGCCTGGATGCGTGCCTTGCCACCTCCGTGCATCAACAGGGCATAGGAGGCCAGCAGCAGGACTTCGAAGAACACGAACAGGTTGAAGAGATCGCCAGTGAGGAATGCACCGTTGATACCCATGAGCTGTAACTGGAACAGGCCATGAAAGTTACTGCCTTGCTCGTCGTCCCCAGCACTGGCGAATACGATACAGCCGAGTGCCAGCACCGAGGTCAGCAGCACCATGAGTGCTGACAGCCGGTCGAGAACCATGACAATGCCGAACGGGGGCTGCCAATCGCCCAAGGCGTAATAGGTGACTTCGCCACTGGTGGCTTCATGCACTAGGGCGATGCTCACCAGCGCCAGAAGGGTGGTGGCCGTAATGCTAATGATCCGCTTGCCGCGCGTACTGCCGCCTCTGCTACGTAGCAGGATGATGCCTGCCAGCAGCGGCACCACGATGGGCAGGATAGTCAGATGCTGGGTCACCCGCGATCCCCCCGTGATTCCTCGAGCTTGCGTCCATCGACATGATCGCTGCCCAGATCACCGCGGGCACGCATGGCGAGAATGACTGAAAAGGCAGTCATGGCGAAGCCGATCACGATGGCCGTCAGCACCAATGCCTGAGGCAGAGGATCGGCATATTCTTCGCCACCGTTGACGATGACGGCACCATCGGTAGTCAGCCCGCCCATGGAGAACAGGAACAGGTTCACTGCATAAGAAAGCAGCGTCAGGCCGGCTACGACAGGGAAGGTGCGACCGCGCAGGGTCAGAAACAGACCGCAGGCGCTAAGCACGCCAGTCGTGATGGCATACAAGGTTTCCATCAACTTTTCTCCTTGCTGGGCTGTTGCGGCTCCTTGCTGGGCCGGTGCGGTGTGGTCAGCTTGCCCAGGTTGGCAAGAATCATCAGGGTCGCCCCGACGACAGCCAGATAGACGCCCAGGTCGAAGAGCATGGCGGTGGCGAGTTCGAAGTCACCGACCAGGGGTAGATGAAAGTGGCCGAAGGCTGAGGTAAGGAAAGGCCGATCGAATACCCAGCTACCAAGACCGGTGAGTGTCGCGACCGCAACGCCACCGATAGCCACGGGCTGATAAGGGAAGTCGAGACGCGACTGAGTCCATTCAACGCCGCGAGCCATATAGATGAGGATCAAGGCCACGGCAGTGACCAGACCGGCAATGAAACCGCCACCGGGTTGGTTGTGGCCACGCAGGAAAATGAAGGCCGATACCAGCAGGGCCAGGGGCAGGAGTGTCTGAGATACACTGGTCAGGATCATGGGATAGCGATCCGGCGACCATAGACGCCCCTCATTGTCACTGTGCGGCATGTACAGACGTAGCCGATTGAGCAGCTTGAATATACCTAGGCCGGCTATTGCCAGCACAGTGATCTCGCCCAGCGTATCGAAGCCGCGGAAGTCGACCAGAATCACATTGACGACGTTATGACCGCCGCCGCCGGGCACGCTGTTTTCGATAAAGAAGTTGGCAATGCTATCGATGTCGCGTGTCAGGACCGCATAGTTAAGACTGGCGACTACCATGCCCAATGCGGCAGCCAGTGCCACGTCGCGAATGGTTCGCCGGGCCGAGGACTCGCGCGGTGTCCTCTGAGGCAGGAAGAATAACGCCAGCATCAGCAGGATCATGGTCACCACTTCCACCGAAAGCTGGGTCAGCGCCAGGTCGGGTGCAGAGAAACGCGCGAAGGTCAGCGATACCATCAGGCCCACCACCGACAGCATCAGTAGCGAAATGAGACGGTAGCGATGGGTGACTGCAGTGCCGATGCCGCTGAAGATCAGCATCGCGGCGCCCCATAACACTATGCCATCCATGGGTTGGGTGGGCTTGGTGCCGGCAAGTGTCGGCAACTGAACAAGGCCCAGTGTCGCCAGTATGAGTGCCGCGCCCAACAAGAAGCTCATGTAGCGTTGCAATGAGCCGTTCTCCAGGCGTTGGGTCACGACCTCGGTGCCAGCAACCAGACGCTGGATGGAGGCCTCGAATATCAGGCGGGCATCCATCGGAGAGAACTGCTTGACGAAGCGATTGATTGGCTGATGCAGCAGGTAGATGGCGATGCCGACAATGATGGCGATAATACTCATCAGCAACGGTAGGTTGATGCCATGCCAGATCGCCAGATGGAAGGCAAGCGGCTCTTCCAGCAGCGCTCCAGTGGCCAAGGTCAATATGCCGGTAGCCAAGGCGGCGGGAAACAATCCGACAGCGATACACAGTACGACCAGTATTTCCACCGGCAGGCGCATCAGGTGCGGGGGCTCATGAGGGTGCTTGGGAGGCTCCACCCTGGCGGGCTTGAAGAAGACTGCATGCACCAGACGCAGCGAGTAGGCTACCGACAGGATGCCGCCGAGCGTGGCCAGGGTCGGTATCATCCAGCTTAGCCCGCCCAGCAATGGGGCAACCAGCGACTCGGTGAAGAACATTTCCTTGGAGAGGAAGCCGTTGAGAAACGGCACGCCGGCCATGGCGGCCGATGCAATGGTGGTCAACAGCGCAGTCACCGGCATGGCACGGCGAAGGTTGCCCAACTTTCCAACTTCACGAGTGCCGGTTTCATGGTCGATGATCCCTGCGCTCATGAACAACGCCGCCTTGAAGGTGGCATGATTGAGAATATGAAATAGCGCTGCAAGGATCGCCATGGGACTACCGATGCCCAGCAGCACCGTAATCAGCCCTAGATGGCTGACCGTGGAGAAAGCCAATATTCCCTTGAGGTCGGTCTTGAACAGTGCGAACCACGCGCCATACAACATCGTGGCCAGACCGGTCAGTGTAACGATCACCATCCATAGTTCGCTGCCGCCCAAGGCGGGGTGCAGGCGTGCCATTAAAAAAATGCCGGCCTTGACCATGGTGGCCGAATGCAGATAAGCAGAGACCGGGGTCGGGGCGGCCATGGCGTGCGGTAGCCAGAACTGAAAAGGGAATTGCGCCGACTTGGTGAATGCGCCCAGCAACACAAGGATCAGAATGATCGGATAACGCTCATCGGCAAGAATGAGATCTTTGCTGGCCAGTACCTCGCCGATATTGAAGCTGCCGACCACATCGCCCAGCAGAAGCAGGCCCGCCAGTAGAGCCAACCCACCTGCGCCGGTCACTGTCATGGCCATGCGGGCCCCTTTACGGGCATCGCTGCGGTATGACCAGAAGCCGATCAGCAGGAAGGATGACAGGCTCGTCAGTTCCCAGAACAACCATAGCAGGATCAGGTTGTCGGCCATGACGATGCCCAGCATGGCCGTCATGAACAGCATCAGGTAGGCATAGAAGCGACCGGTGGCTTCCTGTGCCGACAGGTAAAAACAGGCGTAAAGAATGATCAGCAGGCCAATGCCAAGGATAAGTATGGCAAACAGCAGCGACAGGCCATCCATGCGAAAGGCCAGATCGAGCCCCATACTCGGTATCCAGGCGAGGCTGATACGGGGAACCACGTCCTCAAGTAGCGCCGGTATCTGGCCCAAGGTCAGTATCAGGGCAATGACCGGCGGAATCGCCGTAGCCAGCGTACAGAGATAGCGCCCGTATCGCTCGGTGAGTATGGGAACCAGCACACCCAGCAAGGTCAGCAGGGGAATCCACAACAAGGTCATCGGTACGCGTTTCCTAGTGTTGGACAGTCGCCGCAAGGCGGCAGTCGTACGCTGCGGACAGCGCCGAAGCTTGATGATTTATCTTACATGACACTCCAGCATTGCTCAGCCTGCCTGAGACGGTGATCGTGGTCACGTTCACATACGAGAGCGAGCGAATGCCAGCAAGGTCGCTAAGCACAGCGCAGGATGATGCCCCCTTCAAAGAAGGGTATACGCTCCTGTCGATGCCCGCTTTCGACGACCAACATGGCATGGAAAAGCCAGTTGTCGTTATTCGAGCGAGCCCAATTCTGCGTTGCGCCTGTCCGACTGGCAACTTTTTGTCGAGGACGCCTCAGTGAGGCAAGCTCATTTCCGGTGCCGAAGTGGACTTGCAAGCGGCTTCAGCGAGACCTTATGTTGTATTGAATCATGCGATTCGCGGCCTGCTACTGCTGCCGGCTGGCCTTCGCCAGGTTGCAAGTTGCCATTAATTAACTAATTTTTAGTTTTACACGCTTGAACGTATGGCCTGGACAGGCAATTCGGTAGAGGAATTGCTTTGCTGCCTGACTGCAACATTACTGAGTGCGACGTGTGCGAGATGCGTCTTGCTGCGTATCAAGGCCTGCTCTGACAAGGAGAGACCCGAACCATGCAAATCGCCGTACTCACCGGCTTCGTGCTGGCGGCCCTGGCTCCTCTGCTGCATCGCTTGTTCGGTGAGCGCACCGGGCTCGTGCTCGCGCTATATCCGGCCGCTGTCGTGGTATGGCTAGTCCAGTTCTTGCCTGCCGTGATGGAAGGGGAGACGTTCCTGTTCACTCAAGCCTGGGCACCGGGCTTGGGCTTGAGCCTGAGCTTCATGCTCGATGGGCTGTCAATGCTGTTTGCGCTGATGATCAGCGGTATCGGTACGCTGATCATGATCTATGCCAGCGGTTACCTTCATGGTCACCCGGAGCAGGCACGCTTCTATGTGCTGATACTCACCTTCATGTCCTCGATGCTCGGGCTCGTACTGGCAGATAGCCTGATCACGTTGTACATCTTCTGGGAACTGACCAGCATCACGTCCTATCTGCTGATCGGCTTCGACCACAATGATGCCGATGCACGTAAATCGGCACTTCAGGGACTATTGGTCACATTCAGCGGTGGCCTGGCATTGATGAGCGGCCTGATCATGCTCAACATTGCCGGTGGCAGCTGGTCATTGCAGGAATTGCTGACCGATGGCGAGGCGTTGCGCGAGCATGCGCTCTTCGTTCCCATGTTGCTGTGTCTGCTGGGCGGGGCCTTCACCAAGTCGGCTCAGATCCCCTTTCATTTCTGGCTGCCCAATGCCATGGCGGCGCCAACGCCAGTCTCCGCCTATCTGCACTCGGCGACCATGGTCAAGGCCGGCATCTATCTCATGGCCCGGCTACATCCAGCATTGGGCGAGACCTTTCTGTGGACGGCCATTCTTTCTATCGCCGGAGCGTCGACCATGTTCCTTGGCATGGTCATGGCAATTCGCTTCACGGCCATCAAGAAAGTGCTCGCTTATTCTACGATCATGGCCCTCGGAATGCTGACCATGCTGTTGGGCATCGGTACCAAAGAAGCGATTATTGCCTGCATGACTTTCATGCTGGCGCACTCGTTGTATAAGGGGGCGCTGTTCATGGTCGCAGGCATACTCGATCATGAAACCGGTACCAAGGACATTGCCGAGATGGGGGGGTTGCGGCGCGTCATGCCTGTCACCGCCGCTTGTGCTGGTGTCGCGGCCTTGTCCTTGGGTGGGGTGATCCCATTGCTGGGTTTCATCGGTAAGGAGGAAATGTTCAAGGCGGTGCTGCATGCACCTGACTTCAAGAACTTCATGCTCGTCCTTAGCCTGGGGACGTCCATCCTGGTCGTTGCCGTGGCTGCCATCGTGGCATTGCGGCCGTTCTTTGGTGAATTGAAACCTACCCCGGAGACGCCTCACGAAGCGCCTCTCAGTATGCTGGGTGGCCCGCTGGTTCTGGCAAGTTTGTCCCTGCTGCTGGGGCTGATGCCTTCATTAGCCGGGCAGGGGGTGCTGGAAGCGGCGGTCAGTGCCGTAATGGGGGAGTCGGTTTCTCTCCACCTTGCGCTTTGGCACGGTATCAATGCGCCTTTGCTGATGTCGGCAGCAAGCCTGATCATTGGGCTTGCCATCTACTGGGGCTGGGATCGCGTACGTGCCGCACTGGGGCGTCTGGAACCGCTGTTCTCGCATGGCCCCGAGTGGGCCTACGGTAGGCTCATGGATGGCCTTGTGTGGCTCGCCGAAACCCAGACTCGTCTATTGCAGAACGGCTACATTCGCAGCTATCTGGTCATGACGCTGCTCACCTTCATCGGTCTGACCGGATATACCCTACTGTTCCGCTACTCGCCGGACTTCTCGTTCGATATCGATGTCGCGTTACATGAAGCTGGCATCGTCCTGCTCATGTGCGCCGGTGCCGTCAGCGCCTGCATTACCCGGTCACGGCTTGCGGCAGTAGTCGCGGCAGGCGTCATGGGCTTTTGCATATCGCTTATCTTCATTCTTTTCAGCGCTCCCGATCTGGGCATCACCCAACTGTTGGTCGAAACGCTTACGGCCATATTGATGATTCTCGTGCTGTTCCGCCTGCCACGATTTTCTCGGTTATCTACATCCTTCGAACGGGCCAGGGACTTCGTGGTTGCCGTGGCTACCGGCGGATTGATCACATTGCTGCTGCTGATGGCCACCAATGTCAGCCTGTTCCCCAGCATTTCCGGTTACATGATCGAGAACAGCCAACCACTGGGACAGGGGCTGAATATCGTCAACGTCATTCTGGTGGATATCCGTGCACTGGATACGATGGGCGAAATCTTCGTGCTGGCGCTGGCAGCCATCGGCGCATTCGCCATGCTGAAGCTGCGACCCAAGGAGCTGCAAGATGGTTAAGCCCGGTACTCTGATACTCAATGTCGCGGCAGGGTTATTGATGCCGCTTCAATTGATGTTTGCACTGTTTCTGCTGTTGCGCGGCCATGATGAACCTGGGGGCGGGTTCATTGCTGGGCTGGTTGGAGCCGGTGCCTTTGCGCTCTATCAGTTTGCCCATGGCCCGGCCGCGACCCGGCGCCTGCTGCATGTGGATACACGCGATCTGATCGGCTGGGGACTGTTCTTGGCCATCCTGTCGGCACTGCCTGGCTGGGCGCTTGGCGAGCCTTTTTTGACTGCCCAGTTCTGGAAGGTACCAGTGATCGACGTCAAGGTCTCGACGCCACTGGTCTTCGATATCGGCGTTTTCCTGGTGGTACTCGGTTCGGTGTTGACCGCTGTCATTACCCTCACGGAGCTTGACCAGGCCGAAGCAGAGAGAAAGGAACGGCGCGAAGAGGGGAGAGATAAAACATGGAACCGTTGATGGCTATTGCGATTGGTATAGCTTATGCCACGGCAATCTACATGATGCTGCGCCGCTCGATCGTCAAGCTGGTGATCGGCATCCTATTGATCTCCAATGCAGCCAACCTATTGGTGTTTACAGCTGCAGGGCTCAAGCGTGGCGCGCCCCCCTTGATCCCTGAAGGGGCAAGCGCTCCTATCGGCGACGTAGCGGATCCTTTGCCGCAGGCCTTGGTGCTGACCGCTATCGTCATTGCCTTTGGGGTGCTGACATTCTCGGTCGTGCTGATTCGACGCGCCTACTTGATCGTCAAGGCCGATGATCTGGACCAGATGAAGGATACCGACACGTGAGCTATGAAGTTGCCCTGCCGATCCTGGTCCCGCTGTTTGCCGGTGCGCTATCGCTGTTGTGCTGGCGCTCCCGGTGGATGCAGCGCGTCATTGCCGTGGCCGGCACGGGGGCACTGCTTGCCATCAGCATCTGGCTGCTGATGACAGTCAACCGCGAAGGCTACGTGATCATGCAGATGGGCGACTGGAAGGCGCCTTTCGGCATATCGCTGGTTGCCGACCTGCTGGGCGCGATCATGGTAGTGCTGACCGGTATCATCGGCTTCGCCGTGGCGCTCTATTCGCTGGCCGTGACCGGTAGAGGCCATGAGAATTTCGGTTACTATCCCTTGATGCACTTGCTGCTGGCCGGGGTGGCGGGGGCCTTCCTGACCGGCGATATCTTCAATCTCTATGTCTGGTTCGAGGTCATGCTGCTGGCCTCCTTCGCGCTGTTGACCTTGGGTGGCGAACGCGCCCAGATGGAAGGAGCCATCAAGTACGTCACTTTGAACTTGCTGTCATCGGTGATTTTCCTGACTGCAGTTGGCCTGCTTTATGGCATGGTGGGTACGCTCAACATGGCCGATATCGCCTACAAGCTGTCGCTGGTCGAAGAGACCGCAATGATCGATGTGCTGGCGATGATGTTCATGGTCTCGTTCGGCATCAAGGCGGGTGCCTTTCCGCTGTTTTTCTGGCTTCCGGCCTCTTACCACACCCCACCGGTGGCAGTCTCGGCGTTATTTGCCGGCCTGCTGACCAAAGTCGGCGTCTACGCGCTGTTCCGGGTATTCACGTTGATCTTCAACCAGTCGCCGGGCTACACCCATGAAATCCTGCTCTGGGGAGCGGGGCTGACAATGCTCTCCGGGGTGCTGGGGGCGGCGGCACATTTCGAATTCCGGCGCATCCTGTCGTTTCATATCGTCAGTCAGATCGGTTACATGATCATGGGGCTGGCGCTGTTTACGCCTCTGGCCGTGGCTGGCGGGGTTTTCTACATACTTCACCACATCATCGTGAAGACGAACCTGTTCCTGGTGAGCGGGATCGTCAATCGCCTCAAGGGTACGTACGATCTGAAGAAGCTCGGAGGAGTCTACAAGGAGCACCCCTGGTTATCGTTCCTGTTCTTGATTCCTGCGCTGTCGCTGGCCGGGGTCCCGCCATTGTCGGGATTCCTGGCTAAGCTGGTCATCATCAGGGCGAGTATCGAGGCGGAGCGCTACGGTATTACCTTCGTGGCGCTGCTGGTCGGCCTGCTGACGCTCTATTCGATGACCAAGATATGGGCGGAAGTGTTCTGGAAGGCGCCTCCGGAGCTGGGCGAAGGAGAAAAGGCGCCCAAGGTTCCGCCGCTGGCGAGACATCAGCGATGGTTGTTGATGCTGCCGGCGACAGGGTTGGCGGCATGTACCGTGCTGATCGGCATATATGGACAACTGATCTACGACCTGTCTGTCGCGTCTGCAGCGCAGCTCTTGGATCCTCAGGCCTACATCCAGGCAGTGTTGGGAGTGCAACCATGAACGGAGCCATCCTGAACCTGCTGTTGGCGCTGTCTTGGGTGGTGCTGACAGGAGACTTTGACGGACTCAATCTGCTGGCAGGATTGATATTCGGGTATCTGGTTCTGGCTTTGATCGAGCCCCAGGTGCCAATGATCAAGGGGTATGCCCGGAGATTGCCCCACTTACTGATGTTTGTCGGCTTTTTCCTGGCGGAGTTGTTCAAGGCCAACCTGCGAGTTGCCTTCGACATCGTCACTCCACCTTGGCATATGCGCCCCGGAGTCATCGCCGTGCCGCTCGAGGCCAAGACGGATATCGAAATCGCCCTCGTGGCCAACCTGATTTCACTCACTCCGGGGACGCTGAGCCTGGATGTATCCGACGATAAGCGCATGCTCTACATCCATGCGATGTTCCTCGACGATGAAGAGGCCTTGCGCGAGGGGCTTCGTGAAATGGAACTCCGCGCTCTCGCCATGCTGAGAAACTGACCCCGCGAAAATGGAGACAGGTTATGCAGACCGTGATCAATTTGACGCTGGGGCTGATGACATTGGCCTTGCTGCTGTGTTTCGTACGTCTCGTGCGTGGCCCCAGCCTGCCGGATCGGGTGGTGGCACTCGAGTTGTTCTCGGTCATCATCATCGGAATCATCGGCGTGCACACGATAAATACCGACGTAAAGCCCTTTCTGGATGTGGCGATCGTAGTGGCTCTGATGTCTTTTCTCGCCACCGTGGGCTTTGCCCGCTTTCTTGAGCGAGGGGGGCAGCGCAATGATTGATATCCTGGTGAGCATCCTCCTGTTGGGAGGTGCTTCCTTCATGTTGGTGGCAGCCTTGGGCATCGTCCGTCTACCGGATCTGCTGACCCGAATGCACGCCTCGACCAAGGGCGCCACGCTGGGAGTCATGCTTATCATGGCCGGCGTCAGTTTCCACTTCGCCGAAGAGGTCGTCGTGGCCCGAGCGCTGGCGATCGTCTTTTTCGTTATGTTGACAGCGCCCGTAGCCGCCCATGTGCTGGGGCGTGCCGGCTATTTCGTTGGGGTCAAGTTCTGGGAGGAAACGGTCAAGGATGAGTTGCGTCCCAATTATAATCCACTCAGCCATCGTCTACACAGCCGTCTGTCTCCTCAGGGTGCCGAAGACGTGGATCATGAAAGGCGTGAACAGCGGAACGAACAAAGCTCGCCAGAGAGCGGCTCTTCCTCATGAGTGAAATCATGCGGATTACGAAATCAGGGCATGCTGCGAAGGTGCAAATTTAGCTTTCATTCCTTCGAAAAACTTCAGCGGAAGAATCACAACCTTTAACGGCAGGCTTACTGCTGATACATTGTGTTTCGTAACGTAATTTCAGGTTGCAAGGATGCACACCTTATGACTGCTGAAGAAATGCAGCGCATCCGGCTGCCCCTATGGTTGGGGCTGGCTGGATTGAGTCCATTTATCGTCTGCGTGGTCAGCGCCTATCTGTTGCCCATGCGTTGGCAAGCCCTGGCTGTCGAAGCATTCGTCGTCTATGGCGCCATCGTGTTGTCGTTCCTGGGGGGGGTCCATTGGGGCGTGGCGATCAGCCTGGATCGCTGCGGTACGCGCGACTTCAATGCCAGGCTGATGGTGAGCATCGCGCCAGGCTTGTTCGCATGGCCAGCACTCATGCTCGACTATATCGAGGCGGCGGCGATACTCATGATCGGTTTCTGGCTGTTGCGTCTCTACGAGTGCCAGCAGGACAGCGCCGAACGGTTGCCGGGTTGGTACCAGGGGCTGCGCAAGTTGCTCAATACCGTTGTCGTACTCTGTCACCTAGCCATCATTGCACGTCTGACCTTGTTGGGCTGATAGAAGTACGAGGAAAGGGCTAGGCGAAACTGCCTGCTTGGTCCAAGATGGCGCAGTTTCTGCACTCATGAGTTGTCACGTTATGCGTCGTCACGCCTGTCTCGTTTCTTCCCTGCTTGCTGCCACCCTGTTAGCGAGTGGCTGTCAGTCGACAGCCATTGCCACTGACGGCACATCTCACAGTTCGGCGTCCGCCACAGCCGATGTCTCGGCAGGCAATGCCCCTCAGGCAACGCCATCGGTCGCGGTACGTCAGGACTTTTCCGCCTGGGTGCGCGATTTCCGTCAGGCAGCCCGCCAACAGGGGATCGAAGAGGCTACGTTGATGGCTGCCTTCGACCCGGTTCGCTATCAGCCGCGGATCATCGAGCTCGACCGCTCGCAGCCCGAATTCACTCGGCAGGTCTGGGATTATCTCGATACCGCCGTCTCTCCGGCCCGGGTGTCGCAGGGGCAGGCGCGCCTCGCCGAACACCGCCAAGTCATCGAAGCGGCCAGTGAGCATTATGGCGTGCCGGCTGAAGTGCTCGTGGCGATCTGGGGCATCGAGAGCAATTACGGCAGCAACTTCGGCAGTTTTTCGACTATCGATGCGTTGGCGACACTGGGCTATGACGGGCGTCGGCCCGAGTTCGCCCGCAGCGAGCTAATGTCGGCGCTGCGTATCCTGCAGCGCGGCGACATCGATCGCGAGCACATGCGCGGCTCCTGGGCCGGGGCCATGGGACACACGCAATTTCTGCCGTCGAGTTTCGAGGCCTACGCACGCGATGCCGATGGAGACGGACGCCGCGATATCTGGGGCAGCATTGCCGATGTCATGGCATCGACCGCCAACTATCTCGCGCAGGCCGGCTGGCGTCCCGCAGAGCCCTGGGGCGTAGAAGTGCAACTGCCTCAGGCGTTCGACTATTCCCAGACCGAGCTGGACACCCAGCGCCCCAGCCAGGAATGGGCCGCGCAGGGGGTGCGTCCGGTTCGCGGCGACAACCTGCCGACGTTGGCCTCGGCATCGGTGATTGCACCGGCCGGGGCACAAGGACCGGCATTTCTCGTCGGTGACAATTTCCGCACGATCATGCGCTACAACGCCTCGACCAGCTATGCGCTGGCGGTCGCGCTGCTTTCCGAACGCCTGGCGGGACATCCTGGGCTGGCAGCGGAATGGCCGCGGGAGGAGCCGGCGTTGTCCCGCTCGCAGGTCAAGCAGCTGCAGGAGTCGCTTAATGAGCGAGGCTTCGATGTCGGAACGCCGGATGGCGTCATCGGGCCGAATACGCGGCGTGGCCTGCGTGAATATCAGCGATCGCTGGGCATGATTCCGGATGGCTTCGCGACACTCAGCCTGCTTGAGCGCCTGCAGGATAACTGACGCCAGCAGCCCGCGAGTAAACTCGGCTATGCTGTAGGAGCGAAAGGCATCGCCGAGACTTCACGGATATGAAGAAGCGCTACACGTGGCCGTTCATCGTTCTGGCTGCCATTGTCGTTGGACTGGTCGCACTGCGTGTAGCGCTGCCTGGGATGGTGCGCGACTACCTCAATGGTCAACTCGCCGATATGGGGGAGTATCAAGGCCACGTCGAGGAAGTCGAAATCCACTTGTGGCGTGGTGCCTATGCCATCAATGGCCTTGAGATTAGCAAGGCCAGTGGTAGCGTTCCGGTGCCGTTTGTACGGGTGGACACCCTTGATCTGGCCGTGAGTTGGCGCGCGCTCTGGAAAGGGGCTATCGTCGCCGAGGCAGAGATTTTTCGGCCTGAGTTGAACTTCGTCGATGCCAGCCAGGAAGAGAGCGGCCAAACCGGTGAAGGGGCCCAGTGGCAGCAGACACTTCAGGCGATGGTGCCGATCGAGATCAATCGGGTAGATATCATCGATGGCCGCATCCATTTCCGTAACTTCACCTCCCAGCCGCCGGTAGATCTGGAAATCTCCGAGCTTAATGCCAGCGTAACCAATCTAAGCAATGCCGACCGCCGCGAAGGGGCTCAGGTCGCCGAAATCGATGCTGAGGGGCTGGTGTTGAATCAGGCCCCGGCAGAGTTCCAGGCTAGCCTTGATCCGCTGGGCGAATTCCAGAACTTCGACATGCAACTGCGCATTACCGATATCGATCTGACTCGGCTCAATGATCTGACCGAAGCGTATGGTCGCTTTGATTTTCAGTCGGGATCGGGGGATTTCGTCATGGAACTCGAGGCAAACGAAGGACAGCTTCAAGGCTATGCCAAGCCCTTGCTCGATAACGTCGAGATTCTCGATCTGCAGGAGGATGCTGAAAAGGGCGTGCTGAGTGCAGCCTGGGAAGCGCTGGTGGCGGGGGCGGGACAGCTGTTTCGCAATCAGCCCGAGAACCGCATTGCGTCGCAGATCGATATTCAGGGTAACCTGGACCAACAGGATATCAGCGCCTGGCAGGCATTCGTCTCTATCTTGCGCAATGCGTTTGTCGATGCCTACGAGGCCAACTTCGAGCGTGAATAATGCCCCTTGTCCTTATTGGAAGTGTCCTCTGTCCACCTCAGAACAGTCGAGCCAGTAACGCCGTTACGGCCGTTTCGACACGCAGTATACGTTCGCCGAGATGGATGCCTTCGCAGCCTGTCTCGAGCAGGCGCTCCACTTCGTAGGGAATGAAGCCGCCTTCCGGCCCGACCAGCAGTAAACTTGGCGTGTCGATGCCGCGCGGGCAAGGCATCGTCATGCCCGGGTGTGCCAGCAAGCCGCGTCGTTCCTCCAGCAAGCCGGGCAAGATATCCTCGATGAAAGGACGGAAGCGGGGCGCCAGGGTCACCTTGGGCAGCCGAGTGTCGCGGGCCTGTTCGAGACCCAGGATGAGATGCTCGCGGATGCGCTCCGGCGCCAGTTCCGGCGACTGCCAGTAGCTCTTCTCGACACGGCGCGTATGCAACAGCGTGATATGCTTGACCCCTAGTGCCGTGACATGTTCCAGAGTGCGCGCCAGCATGCGCGGGCGAGGCAGGGCCAGGACCAGATGCACCGGCAGGGGAGCCGGCGGTGCCTGATCGAGATGCTCGATGGCGAAGCAGGCTTCATCCTTCGACAGATGCAGGAGACGCCCGCGGCCCAGGTTGCCGTCCTCGACGCCCAGGGTCAGTGCGTCGCCCGGCGCGGCCCGATGCACCTCGTGCATGTGACGCAGCCGGCGCGGGTCGTGCACTCGTGCGTGACCGTCGGTCGCGATATCGGCGGGGTCGAGCAGAATCAGGTTCATGGTGTCTCCCTACATGCAGGCGGGCATTCTACCCGACGAAGACCACAGAGTGTTTGCAAGCCGGGTAGTGCAATGCACAATGCAGACATGCCGAATATAATCGAAGAGGAGCCGCGCCGTGCGCGTGATTCGCAAGTATGCCAACCGTCGACTCTACGATACGCAGCAGAGCCGCTATGTCACGCTCGAGGATCTGCGTCGCCTGATTCTCGATGAGGAGCCGTTCCGGGTCGAGGACGCCAAGAGCGGCGAGGATCTGACGCGCACCATTCTGCTGTCTATCATCATCGAGCAGGAGCAGGCCGACGGCGATGCCGAGGTCTTTTCCAACGACTTGCTTCAACAGTTGATTCGCGTTTATGCCATGTCGCAGCCGCTGCCGTTGGCGCGCTACCTGGAGCAGGGCACGCGCCTGATGCTGGAGCAGCAGAAGCATCTGCAGGACCAGTGGCAGCAGGCCATGCGCCATACGCCCATGGAACTGATGCGCGAGATGGCCGAGGAGAACATGCGCTTCTGGCAGCAGGCCATGACGCGCTCGCCCTTCGACAGGAAGGATGACGACGACGAGTCCCGCTAGCGCTGAAGGGCCGGCTGTCGGGAAGGCGGGGCGGGGCGCTTTCTGACATAATGCCGCTTTCTGGAATTCCACTACCAGCAAGGTTCTGTAGATGAAGGTTCTCATCATCGGCGGCGGTGGCCGCGAGCACGCATTGGCCTGGAAGGCGGCACAGTCACCCTACGTCGAGTCGGTCTTCGTGGCGCCCGGTAACGCCGGGACCGCCCGCGAGTCCAAGCTGACCAATGTGGACATTGCCGCCGACGATCTGGCCGGCCTGGAAACCTTTGCCCGCGACAACGCGGTCGAGCTGACCATCGTCGGTCCCGAAGCGCCATTGGTGGCCGGCGTGGTCGACCGGTTTCGTGCCACGGGATTGAAGATCTTCGGGCCGACCCAGGCCGCCGCTCAGTTGGAAGGCTCCAAGTCCTTCACCAAGGATTTTCTGGCGCGCCATGCCATTCCCAGCGCCGACTATGCGACCTTCACCGACGTCGATGCGGCGTTGACCTATCTGGCCGAAAAGGGTGCGCCGATCGTCATCAAGGCCGACGGTCTGGCGGCCGGCAAGGGTGTGATCGTCGCCATGACCCAGGCCGAGGCTGAGGCCGCCGTGCGCGACATGCTCGAGGCCAACGCCTTCGGCGATGCCGGGGCTCGCGTGGTCATCGAGGAATTCCTCGAGGGCGAGGAGGCCAGCTTTATCGTCATGGTCGACGGTGAGCATGTTCTGCCGATGGCCACCAGCCAGGATCACAAGCGTGTCGGTGAAGGCGATACCGGGCCCAACACGGGAGGCATGGGCGCCTATTCGCCAGCGCCGGTGGTCACCGATGCAGTCTATAGACGCATCATCGACGAGGTCATCCAGCCCACCGTGCGCGGTATGGCCGAGGAAGGCCATGCTTACACCGGTTTTTTGTATGCGGGGCTGATGATCGGCGCCGACGGTGCACCCAAGGTGATCGAGTACAACTGTCGCTTCGGCGATCCCGAGACGCAGCCTATTCTGCTGCGTCTGAAGTCCGACCTGGTCAGGCTGTGCCTGGCCGGCGCCGAAGGAACCCTGAACCGGGAGCGCTGCGAGTGGGATTCGCGCCCCGCCGTGGGCGTGGTCATGGCCGCCGGCGGCTATCCCGGCAGCTACCGCAAGGGCGACGTCATCGAAGGCCTGGACGCTGCCGAAGCGGCAGGCTGCAAGGTCTTCCATGCCGGTACGGCGGAAGACGACCAAGGTCGGGTCGTCACCAGCGGTGGGCGCGTGCTATGTGTAACCGCTTTGGGCGAGCGTGTGTCAAGCGCTCGCGACCGAGCTTACGAAGGTGTGGAGGCGGTCCGCTGGGAAGATGCCCTCTACCGGCGCGATATTGCCTACCGCGCCATTGCCCGCGAAGGTTGAACGCCGGCATTGGGCGCTTTGCGCAGGGAGTCATGACATGGAACGCGTTCGCCTGGAGTTCCCCGCGACGGACCTCGTGCATCGGCATCGACTGCCGGTGCGCATCGGCGCCATGAATTATGGCCGTCACCTTGCGCATGATGCCGTCACTATCTGGCCCCACAGGTGGGACGTGTTCGGCCATCCCAGTATGAGGGCCGGCCTGACCACCCAATATCGCGCCGAGGCACTGATCAGGGCCAAGCAGCGGGGAACCGACTGATGTCGCGGGAGTATCCCATCATTGCCGTGACCGGCTCCTCGGGCGCCGGTACCACGACCGTCAGGCGTACCTTCGAACGCATGTTTTCCCGCGAGGATGTGCATGCCGCCTTCGTCGATGGCGATGCCTTCCACCGTTACACCAAGGAAGAGCTGACCCGGATCTTTCGCGAGGAGCCCGAGCGCACCGACGAACTGTCGCATTTCGCTGTCGAGGCCAACCTGCTCGACCGACTCGAGGCGCTATTCCAGGAATACGGTGAGCACGGCAGCGGCACCTATCGGCACTACATCCATGCCGAGGACAAGCGCATGATCGAGGCCGGCTACAAGGTCGGCACGTTCACCGAGTGGCAAGCGCTGCCCTGCGGTACGGACCTGCTTTTCTACGAGGGGCTGCATGGTGGCCTGGTGACCGGTGAGTACGACATCGCCCGCTATGTCGATCTGCTCATCGGCGTGGCGCCGACCATGAACCTGGAGTGGATCCAAAAGATCGACCGCGACACCAAGCTTCGCGGTTACTCTCAGGAGGCAGTGATCGACACCATCCTGGGGCGCATGCACGATTACGTACGCTACATCCAGCCACAGTTTTCGCGCACCCACATCAATTTCCAGCGTGTGCCCACGGTGGATACGTCCAACCCCTTCGAGGTGCAGGACATTCCCACCGATGCCGAATCCTTCGTGGTGATCCGTTTCCGCGACCCGGCCACGGTGGATTTTCCCTACCTGCTGGCAATGATTCAGGACTCCTTCATGAGTCGGCCGCATACGCTGGTGGTTCCCGGTGCGCGCATGTCGCTGGCGATGGAGTTGATTCTTGGGCCGGTAGTGAAGCACCTACTGGGCCAGCGGCGCTTTCGCTAGGCGCAGGTTTTCCGAGCAACCGCATTGTCGTGTTGCGTGGTATAGGCGAAGTGACATCGAGGAGAAGTGAATCATGGATTGCCTGTTCTGCAAGATGGTCGACCGCGAGATCGAGCCGGACATCGTCTATGAGGACGAGCATGTGCTGGCCTTCAATGACATCGACCCCAAGGCACCGACCCACATCCTGATCGTGCCCAAGAAGCACATCGCCACGCTCAACGATATCGACGAGGCGGATCTGGCGCTGATCGGGCGACTGCAGTTCACCGCGGCCAAGCTGGCCAAACAGCAGGGCTTTGCCGACAACGGTTACCGGGTGGTGATGAACTGCAATGAAGACGGCGGCCAGTCGGTCTATCATATACACATGCATCTGATGGGCGGTCGGCACTTCACCTGGCCGGCGGGATAGCCGCAGCAGCGATCCGTGCGACGGATCCTCCATGACGAGTGCTACGACGCATCCGGTGCATACAGGGCCACACCTTCCGGGTGTGGCCCTTCTGATGGGGCAGTCGGCCCCGGCAGGTCCAGATTCCTTTCGTTTACCAGGGGGTAGCGATGCTTCGCAAGCTGACGCGTACCGACAACGTCATCCACCAGTTCGATACCGTGCTGCGTACGCTGGTGCCTCATGCAGCCCAGCCAGCGCGTCCCTCGCCAGCGATCAAGGCACGCGATGGCGATATGGACGATGCTGAGCGTCGCCATGCCGAAGGTCTGATGCGCATCAATCACACGGGCGAGGTGTGCGCCCAGGCGCTCTATCAGGGCCAGGGACTGACCGCCAAGCTGCCCGATACGCGCGAGCAGATGGAACACGCGGCTCAGGAAGAGATCGATCATCTCGCCTGGTGCGATGAACGACTCAAGGAACTCGGCGGACGGACCAGCTACCTCAATCCGCTGTTCTATGCGGCATCCTTCGGCCTGGGGGCGACGGCTGGTGCGGTAGGCGATCGGGTCAGCCTGGGCTTCGTCGCTGCCACCGAGGAGCAGGTTGGCCGCCATCTCGATGCTCATCTCAAGGCACTGCCGGCAGGCGACCGCCGTTCGCGGGCGGTCCTCGAGCAGATGCGTGCAGACGAGGCGCATCACGAACGTTGGGCGCTGGAAGCCGGCGGTTCGCGGTTTCCCTCGCCTGTGAAGCTCGGCATGAGGCTGATGTCGAAAGTGATGACCAAGAGCGTCTACCGCGTGTAAGCCGACCCCGCCATGTCGCAGGTCATCCATGAACGCTTCGTCTCGATCGCCGAGGGCCTGAGTCCCGCACTGGCCGATGCCATGGCGCGAGGCGGTCCGGTCGAGTTCAACTTCGATGACTCGCAGCCTCTCGCCGAGCGACTGTGTCGTTCCGTGGCCGGTCAGCAGCTCTCGGTGAAGGCGGCGCGGGCCATCTGGAATCGCGTACTCACGGCTGCCGGGGAAACCCCGCTGGCCGATTATTTCATCGAGGCCAATGGCGAGGCGTTGCGTGCCTGCGGATTGTCGATGGCCAAGACACGAGCCATTTGCGCCATCGCCGAACAGGCGCGCCTGGGCGAGCTCGAGGCCGAGGCGCTGCGTCCGCTCGACCATGCCGAGCGCTCCCGACGGCTCACGGCACTGTGGGGCGTAGGGCAATGGACGGCGGACATGGTTTCGATCTTCTATTACGGAGATGAAGACGTCTGGCCGGACGGTGACGTGGCTGCACGCAAGACCCTGACCCGACTGACCAGCCCGCGGCGCAAGACGACGCGCACTGCCGCACGATTCGCGCCGCATCGTTCGTGGCTGGCGCTCTATCTGTGGCGTCATGTCGATGCGCCGCCGCTGTAACCATCGTGAACGCGAGATGGAAAAGCCCGCGGATGGAGCGGGCTGGCGTCAGGCTCGTCGGCGTGCCTAGCCCTCGACGATCTCATAGGAGTGGGTGATATCGACGCCGCCCTGGGCGAGCATGATCGATGCACTGCAGTACTTCTCGGCGGAAAGCTCCACGGCACGCTTGACCTGGTTCTCCTTGAGCCCCTTGCCGGTCACCGTGAAGTGCACATGGATCTTGGTGAATACGCTCGGCACGCTATCGGCCCGTTCGGCCTCGATGCTGGCCACGCAGTCGCTGACCGGAGCGCGCGACTTGTCGAGGATCTCCAGCACGTCGAAGGAGGTGCACGCGCCCATGCCCATCAGCAGCAACTCCATGGGGCGGGGACCGGTGTTGCGGCCGCCGTGGTCGGGCGGGCCATCGATGACCACACTGTGACCACTGCCGGATTCCGCCACGAACTGGCGACCGTCGGTCCACTTGACGCTGGCTTTCATCGATTCGCTTTCCTTCTGGTTGGTATCGTGGTGTCGCAGGATAGCATCCTGTCCATGTCATCGAGTCGGCGGGTCCTGTCCCGTTCAGCGGCGCTTCAGCCAGGCATCCAGGGCCTGTAGTCGCTCGGGCGTGCCGACGTCGACCCAGGGGCCGCGATGATGGCAGCCGGCAACGCGACCGGCCTGTATGGCGTCGCGCAGTAACGGGGCCAGTTTGAAGGCGCCCTCGGGCCGGTCGGCCACTAAAGCCGGATCGATCAGGCTGATGCCGCTGAAGGTCAGGCGTGGCTCGCCGCTGGCGTGGACCCGGCCTGCCGTGTCGAGAGGGAAGTCTCCCTCGGGGTGATGCTCGGGATTGTCGACCAGCACCAGGCGGGCCAGATCGCCGCCGAGTGGCGCCAGCCAGGGCGGGGCGATCTCGCACCATACGTCGCCATTGACCAGCAGAAACGGCGACGCGCCGAGTAGCGGCAGCGCCTGGCGAATGCCGCCGCCGGTTTCCAGTGGGGTCGGCTCGTGGCTCCAGCGGATGTTGACGCCATGGGCCGACCCGTCGCCCAGCGCGTCGACGATCTGCTGCGCACGGTAGCTGACGTTGATCACGATATCCGTGATGCCCAGTGCCTTCAGGTGGTCGATATGATGCACGATCAGCGGCTTGTCGCCGACCTCGAGCAGCGGCTTGGGGCAGTGGTCGGTGAGCGGGCGCATGCGCGTACCCAGCCCGGCAGCCAAAATCATTGCCTTCATGATTGCCCTTCCCGGCGGGCGTGCTGGGCCAGTGCCTGGGTCAATGCCGGCGCGAAGGTGTTGTCGAGCCAGTCGACCAGCCCGGCGTAATCGGGCCACGGCGCCAGACTGTCACGCAAATGCTCGAAAAAGCGGGGCAGACGCTCGAGGTAACCCTGTTTGGCGTCACGCAACGTCAGGCGGCAGAATATGCCGAGCACCTTGAGCGAGCGTTGCGCGGCCATGGCATCGGCCATGTGCAGGAAGGTGTCGTGATCGACGTGCTCGGGCAGCCGGCCATCCGCGATGGCGCGCTGGCGAAAGTCCTCGACCCAGGTGGCGAAACGCGCGCGGGGGAAACGCCAGTAGCGGCCCCGCAGCAGCGAGATCATGTCGTAGCTGAGCGGGCCATCGACGGCATCCTGAAAATCGAGCAGCCACAGCCGTTCGCCATGCACCATCAGATTCATGGCATCGAAGTCGCGATGCACGGCGACGCGTGGCTGGCTCAGCGCCGTCTCGATCAGACGCTGGCGATGCCTTTGCCAGTTGGGTGGCGGGTCGATGGCCAGAAAGCGCGTCAGGCACCACTCGGGAAACAGGTCCAGTTCGCGACCCAGCAAGGCCTCGTCATAGGCGGGCAACGAGCCGACCGGCGCTTGGTTCTGCAGGGTGTCGATCAGAGCCAGGGCGTGCCCCTGCCAGGTCAGGGCGGCTTTGCTGTCCTCGTCACACAGCAACAGGTGCATGGGCGTGTCGCCGAGGTCCTCGAGTTCGATGAAGCCGGCATCCAGGTCCTGCGCATGCAGGGCGGGAACGGGCAGGCCGGCGTCGCGCCAGTCGCGGGCAATGGCAACGAACGGGCGGCTGTCCTCATGCTCCGGTGGCGCATCCATCAGGATGCGGGTGGTCCCGTCCGGTAGCCATAGCCGGAAGTAGCGCCGAAAGCTGGCGTCGCCGGCCGCCAGCGCGAGGCGAACCTGACTTACGGGCAGGTCATGGCGTATGGCGACCCAGTCGCGCAGGGCGTCGAGGCGAGAGGCATTGGCGTCGTTCGGCATGCAGGCTCCTTGGTTGACGGGGTCGGCTCGCCGCCGCATGCTGAGGCTTCCCAGCGCAACCTCTCGACCCGCTGCGCGATCGAGGGGAGGACGTGCGGCATGGGGACTGTATAATACCGATTCCAACCGTCAAGGACACCGAGGATTCATGGGCAAGCGATTGTTGTGGACTGCCCTTGCCGGCCTGGCCGCGCACCATGCCCAGGCGGCACCACCGCCGTCGCTGCCGGCGGAACGTCTCGACTGGCAGCCTTGGGGGGCGGATGCCCCACCCAATGCCCTCTGTCGGGGCCGCTACGTCATGCCTCCCTATGCGCTTGCTCCCGGCGAAACGCCTGAGCAGATCCTGTCGGCATCGGAAAGCGCCGAATATGGCGAGGGAGGGGAAACGCTGCTGCGTGGCGAGGTCGTGTTGCGGCGCGACACCAGCCAGCTCCAGGCCCCACTGGTGCGTGTCAACGCGGCGAGGGATACCGCCTTCGCGGAAGGGCCATTGACCCTGCGTGATCGTGGCCTGCTGGTACGCGGCGAGTCGGGGCAGTTGGCTCTCGACAGCGATGCCGCCCAGGTCGATACCGCGCATTATGTCGTGCATCAGCAGCGTCTGCGCGGCGATGCCCAGCGTCTGGCCCGGCTCGAGGATGGCCGCTATCGCTTGAGCGAGGCCAGCTACACCACCTGCGAACCTGGCAACAACCTCTGGCGCCTGGTCAGCAACGATGTGGTTCTGGATCGCGAGGAGGGCTTCGGCACCGCTACCCACGCGCGCCTGGAGGTCGGCCACGTACCGGTGTTCTATTGGCCCTGGGTACGCTTTCCCATCGACGATCGCCGCCAGTCGGGGTTCCTGTGGCCGACCATCGGCATTTCCGGCGACTCTTTCGATTATGCGCAGCCCTATTACCTCAATCTGGCGCCCAATTACGATGCCACCGTCACGCCGCGCTGGATCAGCAACCACGGCCTGCTGATGGGCGGTGAGTTCCGCTACCTGTTCCCCACGGACGAAGGGCAGGTCGAGGGAGCGTACCTAGCCAGCGACAAGGCCGGCGAAAGCGACAACCCCAACGACCCGGACGACGCCTTCGAGGGTGAGGAACGTTGGTACTTCGATTATCTGCACCGTGGCCGCTTCACGCCCCGGCTGCGCTATAACCTGCGCTATGGCGCGGCCAGTGACGGGCGCTACTTCGACGACTTCGGTCGGGACTTCGGCGAGACCGAAACCGAATACCTGTCCCGGCTGGCCCAGCTCAGCTACAGCGGCACGACCTGGTATCTCGAAGCCAAGACCCAGGGGTATCAGCGACTCGAGTATCCGCTTGCCGAGAACGACAAGCCGTTCTACCGCCTGCCCAGCCTGACCGCCAACGCCAGCTGGTCGCAGGACAACGGGCTCTACCAGCAGTGGCGCTCCAATGCGACCTACTTCTGGCGCGACGTGGACGCGACCGAGGTGCCGCTGCGCGAATCGGCCACCGGCTCGCGCGTGCACCTGGCGCCGGCCGTGGGTTGGCGGGGCGACGAATCGTGGGGGTTCCTCGAGCCGCGCTTCGCGCTGCTCTACACCGCCTATGATCTCGACTACGGTGAGCGCGAGACCGACTTCGACACCGGCCTGACGCGTACCGTACCGGTCAGCTCGCTGGATGGCGGACTGATCTTCGAGCGCGACGTCGATCTGTTCGATGCGGCGTGGCGCCAGACGCTGGAGCCTCGCCTTTACTACGCTTACGTGCCGGAGCGGGACCAGAGCGAGTTTCCCGATTTCGATACCGACGAGAGAGCGTTTTCCTGGAGCCAGTTGTGGACGCCCTATCGTTTCTCGGGTGCCGACCGGGTGGGCGACGTCAACAAGCTCTCGTATGGCGTGTCGACCCGTTTCATCGAGGACGACAGCGGCCGTGAGCGTCTATCTCTGGGCGTAGGTCAGAGCGCCTACCTCGAGGATCGCGTCATCGGCATGGAGGGCGACCTGGAATTGCCCGACCGGGGTAGCAACTACCAGGCCTGGTACGATGCCACCCGCGATCGCTCGCCGGTGGTGACGCAGCTCGACTGGCAGGTGACCGACCGCTGGAGTGCGCGCTACGAGTGGTTCTACGATGCGCACCGCGAACTGACCGAGCGCACGGCCACCTACCTGCGTTATCGGCATCCCGAGGGGCACGTGCTGAACCTGGGATATCGCTGGCAGCTACAGGGCTTCGATCCCTCCGGCGATGCAGAGGACCGCCTTGGGTATAACCGGGAGGACTTCGACGTATCGTTCGCCTACCGGGCCACGGCCAGCCTGGACCTGATCGGTCGCTACACGTACGACAACACCAACGATCGAGCCCTGGAACAACTGGCCGGCGTGCAGTGGAACGATTGCTGCTACGGCGTTCAGGTGGCGTGGCGCGAGTGGATCGAGGACAACGACACCGCGAATACCATCGACGACGATTATTCCGACCGTGGGATATTCCTGCGCTTCGTGTTCAAGGGCCTGGGGGGCGTCGGTCAGGGAACCGAAAGCTTCTTCGAAGAGTCCATTCCGGGTTATCGGCCGACCCAATTCCAACAGTGAGTGAGGTTTGTTAATGCGCAGACGTTGGTTTGCTTCGTGGAGCCTGGCCCTGATGCTGGCGCTTTCCCTGACTGGGGTATCAGCATCGGCATGGGCCGTGGAAGAGCCGCTGGATCGCATCGTGGCGGTCGTCAACGACGACGCCATCATGGCCAGCGAACTCGAGGATCGCATGATCCAGGCGCGCACCCAGTTGGCGAGTCGCAATATCGCCATGCCCGATGATGCCGTCCTGCGCCGCCAGGTGCTGGAGCGCATGATTGTCGAGCAGATCCAGTTGCAGATGGCCGAACAGGCCAATCTGACGGTGGACGATACCGAGTTGAACCGGGCGGTGCGCACCATCGCCGAGAACAATGGCATGAGTGTCGATCAGTTCGCCGATGCCTTGGAGGCCGATGGCCTGTCGCTGGCCGTGGTTCGCGAGCAGATCCGGCGCGAGATGCTGATGCGCGAGTTGCAGCAGCGGCGTGTGGCCAGTCGCGTCAATATTTCCGATCGCGAAGTGGAGCGTTATCTCGAGCAGCAGGGCGCCAATGCCAACGTCCGCTATCGGTTGGGGCACATCCTGGTGGCCGTGCCCCAGTCGCCGTCTCCCGACCAGGTCGAAGCCGCACGCCAACAAGCGCAAGCCCTGTACGAGCGTTTGCAGAGCGGCGCCGACTTCGCCAACGTGGCCGCTGCGGAGTCCGATGGCGCCAACGCGCTGGAAGGCGGCGACCTGGGGTGGCGTCAGGCCGGTGAGCTACCGTCGATCTTCACCGACGTGATCGGTGGCTTGAGTATCGGTCAGGTCAGCGAGCCGATCCGTAGTCCCAGTGGCTTTCATCTGGTCAAGCTAATGGATCGCGAAGGCAGCGATCAGTCGGGCGCGGCCCAGCGCGATCAGGTGCGTCAGCTGATCTTCCAGCGTAAGGTCAACGATGAACTCGAGGCCTGGGTTCAGCAGATTCGTGCCGATGCCTACGTCGACACTCGGTTGGAGCAGAGCGGTTCATGACGTTCCCCATCCTGGCGCTTACCACGGGCGAGCCCGCCGGCATCGGGCCTGACCTGACACTGATGGTGGCAGCATCGCAGATGCCGCTGCCCGGACGTGTAGTGGCCGTGGGCGATCCCGATATGCTCGCCGAGCGTGCCGCCAGGCTGAAGCTCGAGGTCGATATCGCCGTGCTCAACCCGGGGCAGGCGATCCCCGATGCGCGTACCGGCGTGTTGCCGGTATGGCCGGTGGCGCTCCAGGCCCAGGCGCTGCCGGGCAAGCTCGATCCGGCCAATGCCGACTATGTGCTGGCGACACTCGACCGGGCCATCGAAGCCTGTCGTCGGGGCGAAGCCGGAGCGATGGTCACGGCGCCGCTGCACAAGGGGGTGATCATCGAAGGCGGACATGCCGGTTTCACCGGGCATACCGAGTATCTACGCGATGCATGTCGCGTCGACGAGGTCGTGATGATGCTGGCAACGCGTCTCGACACGCCGACCGGCGTCCAGGATCTGCGCGTCGCCCTGGCTACCACTCACCTGCCGCTGCGCGAGGTGGCCGATGCCGTCACCGATCAGGGGCTGACGCGGGTGTTGCGTATCCTGGCCATGGATCTCGAGCGGCATTTCGGCATTGTCGCGCCGCGTATCGCGGTGTGCGGTCTCAACCCGCATGCCGGCGAGGGCGGGCACCTGGGGCGTGAGGAACTCGAGGTGATCGCTCCGACACTGGAGCGGCTGCGCGGTGAGGGAATGCAGCTCGACGGGCCTCTGCCCGCCGATACGCTATTCACGCCGCGCCACCTGGAAGGCGTGGACGCCGTCCTGGCGATGTATCATGACCAGGGGCTGCCGGTCCTCAAGTATGCCGGCTTCGGACGTGCCGCCAACATCACCCTGGGGCTGCCCATCGTGCGGACCTCGGTAGACCATGGAACGGCGCTCGATCTGGCCGGCACCGCGACGGCCGATACCGGCAGCTTGCGTGTCGCGCTGGAAGTCGCCGCGGAAATGGCCACTGGGCAGGCAATCGGGCGCTAAGCGTGCCCGCCCGCCATGACCGTTAGTGAATAACTGCAGCCCGTGTCCTGCCATACGGTAGCGTACGGGCTCGGCGATACCCTCGCATATGATCAAGGATGCTTCTTTCGCATGTCTTCTCGCCCTCCGGTTCATCGAGCCCGTAAACGTTTCGGACAGAATTTTCTGCGCGATCCGGGCATCATCTCGCGCATCGTACGCGCCATCGCGCCGCGCCCCGGACAGCGCCTGGTCGAGATCGGCCCGGGGCAGGGCGCACTTACTGCGCCGCTGCTCGAGGCGGCCGGGGCGCTGGATGTCATCGAACTCGATCGTGACTTGGTTCCGGGCCTGCGCGTGCAGTTTTTCAACTATCCCGAATTCAGTGTGCACGAAGGCGACGCGCTGAAGTTCGACTTTGCCGAACTCAAGGGCGATGGGCCGTCGCTACGCGTGGTGGGCAACCTGCCCTATAACATATCCACTCCGCTGATCTTCCATTTGCTGGCCCAGCGGGGTGCGGTCGCCGACATGCACTTCATGCTGCAGAAGGAAGTCGTCGAGCGGCTCGCGGCCGAACCGGGCAGTGCCGACTGGGGGCGACTGTCGATCATGGCGCAGTACCATTGCCAAGTGGACTCGCTGTTCATCGTGCCGCCCGAAGCGTTCATTCCGCGTCCCAAGGTAGATTCCGCCATCGTCCGTCTGGTTCCTCATGAGACACTGCCGGCCCAGGCCATCGACGAGGTACTGTTCGCCGACATCGTGCGGGAGGCGTTTTCGCAACGCCGCAAGACCCTGCGCAACAACCTCAAGGGCAGGGTATCGGCGGAAGCGCTGGAGTCTCTGGGTATCGATCCTGCTAGACGGCCCCAGACACTGACGGTGGCCGAGATGGTGTCGATTGCCAACCATCTGGCGGGAGTGCGGACATGAGCGAACCCATCGACGCCGTCCATGTCGACGTCGAGCCGGCCTACCGGGCCGACGAGTCGTCGCCGGGCGGGCAGCGCTTCGTGTTCAGCTATACGATCACCATCCACAATCAGTCGGCATGGACCGTACAGTTGCTGGCACGCTACTGGAAGATCACCCAAGGCAACGGCAAGGTGCAGGAGATGCGCGGCAAGGGGGTCGTCGGCGAACAGCCGGTCATCGCGCCGGGACAGACCTTCCGCTATACCAGTCGTGCCGTGCTCGAGTGCCCGGTCGGCGTCATGGAGGGCGCCTACACTTGCATCGAGACGGCGGCGCAACGACCGTTCGATGTCGTCATCGCGCCGTTTCGCCTGGCGGGACCCAACCAGGTGCATTGAGCCGGTCCCGAAAACGAATGGAACCGCTTAACAAGGAAGCCTATGCCAACCTATGCCATTGGAGACCTGCAAGGCTGCCATGCCGAGTTCGTGACCCTGCTCGAGTCGCTGAGCTTCGATCCCCGCCGTGACCGCCTATGGCTGGCGGGCGATCTGGTCAATCGCGGACCGGGGTCGTTGGCGTGTCTGCGCGAGGTGCATGCCTTGGGCGATGCCGCCAGCGTAGTGCTCGGCAATCACGACCTGCATCTGCTGGCCGTGGCGCGTGGCGCCGTCTCTGCCAAGCGCTCCGACACCCTGGATGCCATTCTCGATGCCGAGGATCGTGGCAAGCTGTTGGAGTGGCTGCAGGCACAACCGCTATGGGTCGACGATGGCAGCGCAAGCGATAGCCGTACGCTGATGGTGCATGCCGGCCTGTTGCCGGTGTGGACGCTATCCGAGGCATGCGAACGCGCTCAGGAAGTCGAGGCCGTGCTGCGCAGCGAACGGGCAGGTGCCTTTCTCGATGTCATGCACGGCAACACGCCGGCACGCTGGCAGGACGATCTCGACGGTGACGATCGCCTGCGCGCCATCGTCAATGCCTTTACACGAATGCGCTTCGTGGCCGCCGACGGCACCCTGGATTTCAAGGCCAAGGAAGGTCTCGACTCGGCGCCCGAAGGCTTCGCACCGTGGTTCACCTATCCGCGTGACGATGACCCGCGTATCGTGTTCGGGCATTGGGCGGCACTGCAAGGCCAGTCGCCTGGCGCTAGGGTGCGTGCCGAGGCGCTCGACACCGGCTGTGTCTGGGGAGGCACCCTCACTGCACTCGAGCTGGAAAGCGGCCGCAAGATCAGCGTGCCCTGCCGCAAGCCGGCCTGAACGCCACCCACACTCTTGCAACGGAGACACCATGACCCAAGCGTTCGAACATCTCGATCCCGTGACGCTGAAAGCCTGGCTGGACGAGGCGAAGCCGTTGACGCTAGTGGATATTCGCGATCCGTTGAGCTATGCCCGCGGCCACATTCCCGGCAGCCGCCATCTGGACAATGCCACCGTCGGCACTCTGCTCGACGAGTCGCCCCGCGATCGGGCCATGGTTGTGGTGTGCTATCACGGCCACTCGAGCCAACAGGCGGCCACCTGGCTGGCCGGACAGGGGTTCTCGCACGTTTATAGTCTGGATGGTGGCTTCACCGACTGGGAGCATCGTCATCCGCAGCGCGTGATGCGCCAGTCATGAGCGATCCTCATGTCGATGGTCTGCAGGTCTATCGCGTCGGCGGTGCCGTACGCGATGCCCGGCTCGGCTGGCCGGTGGTCGACCAGGACTGGGTGGTGGTCGGGAGCACGCCTGAAGAAATGCGGCGACGTGGCTTCCGACCGGTGGGGCGCGATTTCCCCGTCTTCCTGCACCCCGAGACCCATGAGGAGTACGCACTGGCGCGTACCGAGCGCAAGCAGGGGCATGGCTACACCGGGTTCGTGGTACATGCCAGTCCGCAAGTGACCCTCGAGGAGGACCTGGCGCGTCGCGACCTGACGATCAACGCCATGGCCGAAACCCCTGGCGGGACGCTGATCGACCCCTTTCACGGCCAGCGCGACCTCGAGGCGCGGCGGCTGCGTCATGTCTCGCAGGCCTTCGTCGAGGATCCGCTGCGTGTGCTGCGCACGGCACGCTTCCTGGCTCGCTATCAGGAGCTGGGGTTTCGTATCGCCGACGAGACGCTGACGCTGATGCGGTGTCTGGCCGACAGCGGCGAGATACGCCATCTCGTCGCCGAGCGGGTCTGGCAGGAGACCGAGAAGGCCCTGGGCGAGCCGTGTCCCCAAGCCTATTTCCGGAGCCTCCATGGGTGCCATGCGCTGGGCGAACTGATGCCGGAGCTGGCCGTCGATGACGATGCACTGAATGAGGCGCTGTCACGTCTCGACCGGCTGCCTGAAGCCGGGGAATCCGTGCCTCAGTGGCGCTGGGCACGGTTGTGCGAGCACCTCGGAGAAACCGCGCGAGATGCCCTGCAAGACAGATTGCGGGTCCCCAATGCTTGGCGTGACCTGGCGCGTCAGGCGGCCCTGACGCGCGACCTGTGTTGTGAGGCCGAGCGACAGGCGCCGAGCGGCGAACGACTCCTGCGCTGGCTGAATGCCATAGACGCTTGGCGACGTGAGGAGCGCGTCGAGCCGTTGTTGAGGCTGGCAGGGCTTTTCGATCCGTCCTTGGCCGAGTCTCTTCGCTTAGCCTGGCAGCAAGCGCAGCAAGTGTCGCCGCGCCAATTACTGGATGAAGGTTATCGGGGCGCGGCACTGGGCCAGGAGCTGGCCCGGCGCCGTCGACAGGCCATCGAGGCCGGCCTGAACGAAGGCTGACAGCCCTTGAGCCTTACGCTTTGTCTGAAAAATGCCTGCGCTCGCCCACACGGCGTTAAAAATCGGCTCAAAATGCTCATTTACACCGCGTAAACTCCGCTTTTTCGCCAATTTTGCCTTGTCTGGCCATCGCTCACCGATTTTTCAGACAGAGCTTAGCTGGCGTGGGAAATGTGCCGGCCCTGCCAGACGAAGTCCACCGGCCACAGGCGCTGAGAATCGGTATCGAAATCGGCCCACAGGCTGGCGTAGCGTTCGCCGTTGATCGGGTGACGATGCTCCGGCAACAGCTCGGCCAGGGGCCGCAGCACGAAGGCGTGCTTGACGATCTCGTCGCGTGGCAGCTCGACCCCATCGATATCGCCACGCAATGCATCGACGGTAAGCAGGTCGACATCCAGCGTGCGTGGGCTGAACTTGGGACTGTCCTTGCGCCGGCCATTGGCGAATTCCAGACGCTTGCACCACGCCTGTAACTCGCCGACCCCGGCCTCGCTCTCGAAGGCCGCCACCAGATTGAAGAAGTTGCGCCCGTCTTCGAAACCGACCGGCTCGCTTTCGAAGACGCGAGATATCTGCAGCTCACCGAACTCGGCATACAACGCATCGAGACAGGTCTGAACGTGGTGTTCACGCTCGATATTGCTGCCGATGCTGACCACTACCAACGCCATCAGCGCTCACCCCGTTCGATACTGACACCGACGGCCCTGGCATTGGCCACGGCGCCGGGCTTGCGCAGCGTCAGGCGCAACCAGGCAACGGCGAACTCCTCGCGCAGCAGTGCCGCGAGCCGTTCGGCAAAGGTCTCCACCAGCTCGAAGCGGCTGGATGCAGCGAACTCGCCGATCCGTTCGCTGATCGCGGCATAGTTCAGCGTCTGGGCCAAGTCGTCGCCTGCCGCTGCAGGACGAATGTCGGTAGCCAGTTCCAGGTCCAGTTCGAGACGCTGCCGAATGGTGCGTTCCCAGTCGTAGACACCGATGACGGTCTCCACGCTCAATCCTTCGATCAGCACGCGATCCACACGCTACCCTCGGTCATGGTTAAAACTTCGATTGTAATGCACCAAGCTGGCAGAATCATGGATTGGCCCCTTGTCCGGATACTGCCATGCCGCTTGCCGCTCTTGTCACGCATACTACCCTGCTGACGCTCATGGCGTACCTGTGCGGCGCCTGCCTGGGGGCGGTATGGGTGTGCCGCTTGCGTGGTCTGCCGGACCCGCGCCTGCGCGGCTCCTTCAACCCGGGATTTTCCAACGTGCTGCGCCTGTACGGCAAGCGCCTGGCGCTGGTGACGCTGCTCTTCGATGCCGGCAAGGCGGTACCGGTACTGTGGCTGGCCAAGGGCGGCGGCCTGCCGGCCTGGGCGCAGGGGGTGGTCGGGCTGGGCGTACTGTTGGGGCACAGCTATCCGATATGGCATCGTTGGCGTGGCGGCAAGGCGGTGGCCAGTGCATTCGGGGTCCTGCTCATGCTGACACCGACCGTGGCGTTGCTGTGTGCCGCCTGCTGGGCGTTGCTGGCCTGGCGCGTACGCACCGCAGCCATCGCCTCGCTGGCCAGCGCGCTGCTGGCCCCACTGGCCAGCGTGTGGCTGGCCCGGGATTATGTGTGGGTGGTGATCGTCTTCGCCTTGCTGGTCGTGCTGCGCCATGTCTGGAACATTCAGCGCCTGGGGCGCGGCGAGGAACCTCCCCTGAACGACGGTAAACTCAGGCGGCGGGAGGAGTGAGCCGATCCAGCGGCCAGCGCGGTACGGCCTGCATGGCCTCGCCGTCGCGTTCTCCGGCAAGCAGGCGCTGGGCGCCTACGTAGGCGATCATCGCCCCGTTATCGGTACAGAAGCGACCACGGGGGTAATACGCCCTGGCACCGCGTTTGGCGACTTCGGCGCCCAGGCGTTCGCGCAGGCGTGAGTTGGCGCTGACCCCCCCGGCTACCACCAGGCGCTTGAGCCCGGTCTGATCGAGGGCACGCCGACATTTGATGACCAGCGTATCGACCACGGCTTCCTCGAAGGCGCGGGCAATGTCGGCGCGGCCTTGGGCGTCGAGCAGGTCGCTTTCGCGTAGCGAATTGAGCGTCGTCAGGGTGTGGGTCTTCAGGCCCGAAAAACTGAAGTCCAGTCCCGGACGGTCGGTCATCGGCCGCGGAAAGCGGAAGCGCTGGGGATTGCCGTGTTCGGCCAGTCGCGCCACTTCGGGACCGCCGGGGTAGGCCAGGTCGAGCATCTTGGCGGTCTTGTCGAAGGCTTCGCCGGCCGCGTCGTCGACCGACTCGCCGAGCAGCCGGTAACGGCCCAGGCCGTGAACTTCGACGAGTTGCGTATGACCGCCGGAGACCAGCAGGGCGACGAAGGGAAACTCGGGAGACGTGTCCTCGAGCATGGGAGCGAGCAGATGGCCTTCCATATGATGCACGCCGAGTACCGGAATGCCGAGTGCCCGGGCCATTCCGTGCGCTGTCGAGGCGCCGACCATCAGCGCGCCCACCAGGCCGGGGCCGGCCGTGTAGGCGACGCCATCAAGGTCGTGGCGAGACAGGCCGGCCTGATCCAGCACGTCTTGGATCAGCGGCAGCAGCTTGCGGGTATGATCGCGGGAAGCCAGCTCGGGCACTACGCCGCCGTATTCGGCATGCATGGCGACCTGACTGTAGAGTGCATCGGACAGCAGCCCACGTTCGGTGTCGTAAATGGCGACGCCGGTCTCGTCGCAGGAGGTTTCGATCCCCAGTACGCGCATGGTGTTGGCTCATCGATCCTGGAAAAGGGCGCCATTTTACGCCGATTGCCGACAGGACGGCAGGGGCGGAACAATGAATTTGCAAAGGGCTGTAACGGCGACTAGAATACCTGACTCTGCAAGACTGGGTCGTGCACCCGGATTCCCGTCAGATCGTCTTCGAATGTTCACTTTGTCCGTTGTCCACTGGGTGGGCAGGTCAAGGTGTGATCCACGGGCCAAGGTGTACGTACAAACCGAACTCATGATTTCAAGGTAGGTGAGTGCTTAATGCCTTCTGTCAAAGTACGCGATAACGAGCCGTTCGACGTCGCTCTGCGTCGCTTCAAGCGTTCCTGCGAGAAAGCTGGCGTCCTCTCCGAGGTTCGTCGTCGCGAGAACTACGAGAAGCCGACTGCCGTGCGCAAGCGCAAGGCTGCGGCGGCCGTCAAGCGTCACGCCAAGAAGCTGCAGCGTGAGCGCAAGCGTTTCGAACGGCTATATTGATCCGTACTTGAGGTAGAGTCTCTACCTCAGAGGGACGCCAAGCGGCCGCCATACGGTGGCCGCTTGTTTTTGGCCCGCTGTTGTCCCGGTGCCGTTTTCTTGCCCACGACGCGTCAGAGCCCAGCATGGCCGGTCAGATTCCTCAGCGCTTCATCGATGACTTGCTTGCCCGCGTCGACGTGGTCGAGGTGGTTGGCGAGCGCGTCCAGTTAAAGAAGGCCGGAAAAAATTACTCCGGGCTGTGTCCGTTTCATCAGGAAAAATCGCCTTCGTTCACTGTCAGTCAGGACAAGCAGTTCTATCACTGCTTTGGCTGCGGTGCCCACGGCAACGCCCTGCGTTTTTTGATGGAGTATGACAATCTGCGCTTTCCCGACGCGGTCGAGCAACTGGCGTCGCGCCAAGGGCTGGAGGTGCCGCGCGAAGGGGCCGACGACCCACGGGCTCAGGCGCGTGAGAAAAAGCGTCAACAGGGCGTCAACCTGCTCGAATTGTCGGCGTCGTTCTTTCGCGAACGCCTGGCAATGAGCGAGGGCGGCCAGGCGCGCGATTACCTGTCGCGGCGTGGCTTGTCGCAGGAGATCGTGCGTGACTTCGGCATCGGCTATGCGCCCAATGACTGGGAAGCGCTCAAGCGCCATCTTGCCGGTCATGGCATTTCCGATGCCGTTCAGATCGAGTATGGCCTGCTCGTGCAGCGCGAGGACAGCGGTCGCAGCTATGACCGGTTTCGCAATCGGGTGATTTTTCCGATTCGCGACTGGAAGGGGCGCACCATCGCTTTCGGCGGTCGTGTGCTGGGCGATGCCAAGCCCAAGTATCTCAATTCTCCCGAGACGCCGGTCTTCCATAAGGGGCGCGAGCTGTACGGGTTGTATGAGGCGCGCCAGGCCAACCGGCAACTGGATCGATTGGTGATTGTCGAAGGGTATATGGACGTGGTGGCGTTGGCGCAGTTCGGCATTCGCAACGCCGTGGCTACGCTCGGCACTTCGACCAGCGAGGACCATCTCAATCGGTTGTTTCGCCTGGTGGGCGAAGTGGTGTTCTGCTTCGATGGCGACAATGCCGGTCGTCAGGCAGCGCGGCGTGCGCTGGAGACCGTGTTGCCGCTGATGATCGATGGGCGACAGGCGCGTTTTCTGTTCCTGCCCGAGGGCGAGGATCCGGATAGCCTGGTCCGGCGCGAGGGGCCGGAGGCGTTCGCCGATCGCATCGTCTGTGCCAGCCCGCTATCAGAGTTTCTGTTCGAGCAGGCAGCGGAGGGGCGCGACCTGCAGCGTGTCGAGGAGCGCGAACGTTTCGCTACGGCGGTTCTCAAGGCGCTGGAACGTTTGCCGGAAGGCGTGCTCAAGTCGCTGTTGCTGAGTGAATTGGCGTCGCGTACAGGGGTCGAGCAGGGGCGTTTCAAGGCGCTGCTCAAGACGCCGGAGCCGGCAGAGCTTGCGATGCCGGTCGATGTGCCGCCGGATGAGTCGCTCTATGCCGAAGAATCGGTGCCGGTGCGGTCCCGGCGTCAGAGCAACGCTCTCGACCTGATGGCGCGTACGCTACAATTGCTGGTGCATGAGCCGGGACTGGTGGAACATCTGCCTGAAGAACTCGACTGGTGTGCCGATAACGATAATGACGGACGCTTGTGTCGCGAAGTCATTCGTCTGCTGCGTGCCGGCCGCTACCGCAACATGCAGGTACTGCTGGCGCATTTTCAGGGGACCGAGGAGGGGCAGCGTCTGAACGAGCTGGCCCGGCGTGAATTGCTGATTCCGCGCGCGGCGCGTGCCACCGAGCTCGATGGGTTGGTGGCCCATTTTCGCCAGCGTTTGGCTCAGCACACTCCGCAAAGCGAGTTCGATGCCTTGCTGGCCAGGGAGAAAGCCGGCGAGAAACTCTCCAGGGACGAGAAACGGCGGCTCATGGAGCTGCTGGTGACGCTCAAGGCCCCCGGTGCGCGTTAATTGGCGTGGGGGTTGAATTGTCGCCTACCATCTCCATTTAAGGTGGTATCGGCAAACGAGCGTAACCGAACAAACTAACATACCTGGATGACAGCGCAAATAGAGTGCTGGCGGACTATATGTCTAAGCCGCTATAATTGCAGGCTTATGAATTTTTCATCGCCTTGCGTTCAGGTACTTCATTCTTCTTCGTCGAGATAGGGTTTCTATGGCTGGAAATGCTCAGCAGCAGTCACGCCTGAAGGAGTTGATCGCACGCGGCAAGGAGCAGGGCTACCTGACCTATGCCGAGGTCAACGACCACCTTCCAGAGGATATCGCCGACCCGGACCAAGTGGAAGACATCATCGGCATGATCAACGACATGGGTATCAGCGTCGTTGAAGAAGCCCCCGATGAAGATACCCTGATGATGTCCGACCACTCCACTGACGAGTCTGCCGCCGAGGAAGCGGTGGCGGCGCTGGCGGCCGTGGAGAGCGATGTCGGCCGGACCACCGATCCGGTGCGCATGTACATGCGCGAGATGGGGACCGTCGAGCTGTTGACTCGGGAAGGCGAAATTGCGATCGCCAAGCGCATCGAAGAAGGCACACGCGAGGTGATGTCGGCGCTGGCGTACTTGCCCGGTGCCGTGGAATCCATCCTGGAAGCCTACGATGCGACCCAGGACGAGGAAATGCCGGGGCGCCTATCCGACCTGTTTTCCGGCTTCATCGATCCCGACGAGGGGATTCCCGGCGTGGCCGAGGCCGAACCTGCCGAGGAGCCGGTCAGCGACGATCTCGACGATACCGAGGCGGATGGCGGCGACGATAGCGACGACGAGTCCGACGATAGCGAAGAAGACGATACTAACGCTAACGAAGGTGGACCGGATCCCGAGGAAGCGCGAGCGCGCTTCGAGCAGATCCGTGAGCAGAACGAGGCGGTCAAGGCGGCCGTGGCCAAGCATGGGCTGAAATCGCCTGAGGCCATTGCCGAGCAGGCACGCCTGGCGGAGCTGTTTTCGCCGATCAAGCTGGTGCCCAAGCATTTCGAACGCCTGGTAGGCCAGGTGCGGATTAGCGTCGAACAGGTTCGAGACCAGGAAAAATCCATCCTGCAGGTGTTCGTCAAGCGTGGCAAGGTGCCCCGCAAGACCTTCATCAACACGTTCCCGGGCAACGAGTCCAATCAGGACTGGCTGGACGCTTTTCTTGCCGACAACCCGAAGTTTGCCGGCAGTCTCGAGCCGTTTCGTGGCGATATCCAGCGTGCCCAGCGCAAGATCGCCTTCGAGGAGCAACTGGTCCAGTTGCCGGTATCCGACATCAAGGAAGTCAATCGGCGCCTGTCGATCGGCGAGGCCAAGGCGCGGCGTGCCAAGAAGGAAATGGTCGAGGCCAACCTGCGTCTGGTCATCTCGATCGCCAAGAAGTACACCAACCGTGGGCTGCAGTTCCTCGATCTGATCCAGGAAGGCAACATCGGTCTCATGAAAGCCGTCGACAAGTTCGAGTATCGGCGCGGTTACAAGTTCTCGACTTATGCCACATGGTGGATTCGTCAGGCCATCACCCGCTCCATTGCCGATCAGGCGCGCACCATTCGTATTCCGGTGCACATGATCGAGACCATCAACAAGCTCAACCGCGTATCGCGGCAGATGCTTCAGGAGATGGGGCGTGAGCCGACGCCCGAAGAGCTGGGTGAGCGTCTCGAGATGCCCGAGGACAAAGTCCGCAAGGTGCTCAAGATCGCCAAAGAGCCGATCTCCATGGAAACGCCCATCGGTGACGACGACGATTCGCACCTGGGCGATTTCATCGAAGACAGCACCATGATCCTGCCGATCGACTCCGCGACTGGCGAAGGCTTGATCGAGGCGACGCGTAACGTGTTGGGCGGCCTGACCGCACGCGAAGCCAAGGTGCTGCGCATGCGCTTCGGGATCGACATGAATACCGACCACACCCTTGAGGAAGTCGGCAAGCAGTTCGATGTCACCCGTGAGCGTATCCGTCAGATCGAGGCCAAGGCGCTGCGCAAGTTGCGTCATCCGTCGCGCTCCGAGCCGCTGCGTTCGTTCCTTGACGAATAAGCTCCGCCCTTCTTGGGCAAACGCGCCCGCAAGCTTCGGCTTGCGGGCGTTTTCGTTGGGACTTAGCTCGTCTGGTTCGTGGCGCTGCGCCGCGCCTCCTCCACGATCCAGTCGTGCACGGCCTGAACGCGACGGTCGTCAAGCGCGCCCTGTCGATAGACGATGCCGTAGTGCTTGCCCGTAGCAACACGCTGAGGGAAGGGGGCGATCAGCTTTCCGGTTCTTAGTTCGTCGGTAATCAGGGTGCGCCGCGCGATGGCGACCCCCATGCCATCGGTGGCGGCCTCCATGGTCAGCTGGTTGCGATTGAAGGTGTAGCCTCGTCGCACGTTGACGTGGGGGGCCTCGATAGCGTGCAGGAAATGTTCCCATTCGGCGTAGTCATGGCTGCCGCGCCAGGCCGTCACGTCGTGCAGCAACGGATAATAGGCCAGATCCTCGGGGCGGTGTAGGGGCGGCCTGCCCCGCAACAGGGCGGGAGCGCACACCGGAAAGATGACCTCATCCATCAGCAGGGTAATCTGTAGGCCCGGATAGTGGCCGTCGTTCAAGTCGATGGCCAAGTCGAAATCGCCATCGCGCAGTGAAATGTTGCTGTCCTCGGCGGCAATATGCAGCTCGATATCGGGAAAGCGTGCCTGCAGTCTCGGTAAGCGCGGCATGAGCCACTTGGCGAGGAATGAGGGCACCGAACGCAGCCTCAGAATCCCACTCATGACCCCCGATCTCAGGCGTCTGACCTCGAGACCGACCGCCTGGTAGGCTTCATCGACGACCCGGGCGAGCCGATGCCCCTCGTCGGTTAGCTCCAACTGGCGAGGCAGTCGCCGGAACAGCCGAAAACCCAGGCGCGCTTCCAGCTGCTTGACTTGTTGGCTCACGGCGCCGGTCGTGACGTGCAGCTCCTCGGCGGCACGTGTGAACGACAGATGGCGTGCACTGATGGCGAACACCTTCAGCCAGGCATGGGTCTGGGCGTTGAGATGGCGGGTCATGGTTTAGTTATTCTAAATCCAAGGCAAGATATTATGGGTTGTTGTCCGTATAACCGATCGCCATCCTAGGAGTCAATCGCATCGCTAAGCGAAGCGCTTTAGTCATTTTGATCCGTTAGGGCACTCTTGCCGCTGGCACGTCGAGGAGAACAACTATGGCCATCAGTGTATTCGACCTGTTCAAGATCGGAATCGGACCCTCCAGCTCGCACACGGTAGGACCCATGCACGCGGCCTGCGATTTCGTCACGGTCTTGCATGAGCGCGATCTTCTGGAACGTGTCGCGCGGGTCGAGGTGCATCTTTACGGGTCATTGTCGGCGACCGGGGCAGGGCACGGCACCGACCAGGCCGTGATCATGGGACTGATGGGCGAGCGTCCGAACCGGATCGATCCGTCGATCGTCGGCCCCTGCATCGAGGAGTTGCTCGAGGCACAGACGCTGATGCTCGACAATCGCTGGGCGATTCCCTTCATCTGGGCGCGTGACATGCAATGGCACGACGAGTGCCTGCCCCATCATCCCAATGCACTGACCCTGGTTGCCCATGGTCACGCAGATGAACTCTATCGCAACACCTACTACTCGGTGGGCGGCGGTTTCGTCATCGATGAGCGTCAGGCCCAGGCGGGCGAGTTGGACACCGATACCACCGCGTTGCCTTACGACTTCAACTCGGCGGCAGAGTTGCTGGCCTTGTGCCGCATGCATGGGATGCGCATCAGTGAAGTGATGCTGGCCAATGAGATGGCCTGGCGTGACGAAGCCGAGATCCGCGCCGGTCTTTGGCGCATCTGGGAGGCCATGCGCGAGTGCGTGGACAATGGCGTCTCTCATGAAGGCATCCTGCCGGGAGGGCTCAATGTGCGCCGGCGTGCTCGCAAGCTACACCAGCGCCTGCTGGCGGCCGAAGACGATACCAGCCTGATCGCTTCGACCTTTTCGGCCATGGATTGGGTCAATGTCTTTGCCCTGGCGGTCAACGAAGAGAACGCGGCCGGGGGGCGCATGGTCACGGCACCCACCAATGGTGCAGCGGGCATCGTGCCGGCCGTGCTGCACTACTACATGAAATTCCAGCAGGGGGCCTGCGAGCGGGATGCGGTCGATTTTCTGCTGGCGGCTGGAGCGGTAGGCATCCTGTGCAAGAAAAATGCCTCGATCTCGGGCGCGGAAGTCGGCTGTCAGGGTGAGGTCGGTTCCGCGTGCGCCATGGCCGCCGCCGGGCTGGCCGAAGTGATGGGGGCCTCGCCGGCTCAGGTGGAGAACGCCGCCGAAATCGGCCTGGAACATAATTTGGGGCTGACCTGCGATCCGGTAGGTGGCTTGGTCCAGGTGCCTTGCATCGAACGCAATGCCATCGCTGCGGTGAAGGCAATCAATGCGGCACAAATGGCGCTGCGTGGCGACGGTGAGCATTTCATTTCGCTCGACAAGGCAATTCGCACCATGCGCGATACCGGACGCGACATGCAGGACAAATACAAGGAGACCTCACGGGGTGGTCTGGCGGTAAATGCCATCGAATGCTAGCCAACGCCTGGGTTAACCGGACGATTCGATTCGACTAAATCGTGCGTCTGCGCTGGCGTCGTTGATGTTTATGGCTAACAAGGGCATGAGGGTCGGCCGGTTAACAAGATGCGGGGGCGTTGAATAAGTCCTTGCCGGGGTTGAATTTGTAGCTCATGCGTATCTGGCTAACTTAGGTTATTAAACCAAATATACAGATGATACAGAATGTGTCAGAGCTGCCACGCAAGCGTTTACGCGCTTGCGGGGTGTCAACTGACCGGAGATCATCTGAACGTGAACCTGCAAGACAGTGCTATCGTCCAACAATTCAAGCAGCATTGTTCTTTGTCTGAGAAAGAAAAGGTTCTCCTGCTCGAGTTGGAGCAAAATCCCATCAAGGTGAATGCCGGAGACATCATCTGGCAGGAAAACAGCAAAGTCGATCAATTCTGCACCATCAGCCAGGGATGGGCCTATTCCTTTCGCAACTTGGGGGATGGTAGCCGGCAGATACTCAAGGTCTATCTGCCCGGGGACATCATAGGCATGCGCGACTTCGCTTTCTCGAATCGCCTGGCTGGCGTGGCAATGATAGACGATGGCATTGTCAGCCCCTTTTCCCATGAACATTTATTGAAAATCTTTCGCAAATCCACGGCACTGACGGCTGGCCTTTTCGCCATAGCCTGCCGTCAGCAGGCGATACTGACCGAGCGTCTGATCTACCTGGCCCGGCGAACGGCGCAACAGCGACTGGCGCATTTTCTCTACGAAATGTTCCTGCGTCTGGAGCGCATCGGGGCCGTCAACAATGGGCGCTTTCGTCTGCCGCTGTCCCAGGAGCAACTGGGCGACATCCTGGGCCTCAGTGCCGTGCATGTCAGCCGTACATTCACGGCGTTTCGTGAAGAAGGCTTGGTGTTGCGTGATCGACACCGTGTCACGCTGCCCGATCCCGAGGCGCTGGCCCTGGTGGCGGAGTTCGATGGTAGTTACCTGAACGATGCGGTGCCCGCCCTGTTCTTCGATCGGGCGTGGCAGTCGCATATGCTGGCGGGAACGGCTGCCTGGAATGAGGAAACGATGCCGGGAAAGCCTCGCACGTCCTCAGCGGACTGATCGCTCTATCGGGGAAAATTCTCGCTCAGGTAGTCGATGAACTGTCGAATCTTGGGCGACAGGTGGCGATGACGTGGATAGACCGCCCAGACGGCCGTACCCGTGAACTGTAGGTTGTCGAGTACCGATATCAGACTGCCGCTGGCGAGATGTTCCTCGACGTAATAATCGGGCAACTGCGCCAGCCCGAGCCCTTTCAGGGCGGCGTCCAGCAGGGCAGGTCCCGAGTTGGCTTGCCAGCGTCCGTTGACTCTTACCTCACGCCGCTGACCCTCGACCTCGAATAGCCAGTAGTCCCGCGAGCCCACCAGACACCGATGGCCGGCTAACTCCGCCAAGCTGTGCGGACGTGGCACCTGAGCGAAATACGCCTTTGACCCGACCACGTATTCGCGACGCTCGCACAGGCGACGGGCGATCAGGCTGGAATCCTTGAGCACGCCCATGCGAATGGCGACATCGAAACCTTCGTCGATCAGGTCGACCTGCCGGTTGGTGAAATGCATGCGTACCTCCAGTTGGGGATGCAAACGCTGGAAAGCGTTGACCAGCGGCGCAATGTAACGCTCGCCGAACGTGGTTGCCGAGGTCAGCTTGAGTACGCCTTGGGGAGAAGACTGCAGATCGTTGATCGCGGCTTCCGCATCTCGAAATCCATCGAAGAGATGGCGGCAATAGTCGTAATACACGGCTCCGGCATCGGTCAGGCGAAGCCGACGCGTGGTGCGATAGAGTAATTGGCTACCGAGCTGATTCTCGAGCTGGGCGACCAGCCGGCTGACGTGCGAGGCGGAGACTCGCAGGTGCCGGGCGGCAGCCGAAAAGCTGCCGAGTCTGACGACTTCGCTGAACGCTTCGATACGATCCCAGCGCTGCATTGTTGCTCCCTGGCAATAATCTTGTGACGCCGGCCCCATTTATCGCAGGGTCGGATCTCGCCTAGACTGGAGGCATTGCCTTCCGTCCCGCGCTGTCTGCGCGGGCACTGTCATTATGCCATTGTTAGGAGAGCGCTTGATGAAATCCCGTGCCGCCATTGCCCTGGAAGCCGGCAAGCCGCTGGAACTCGCCGAGATCGACGTCGAAGGGCCGAAGGCCGGCGAAGTCCTGGTGCGCATGGCCGCGACCAGCGTATGCCACACCGATGCATTCACCCTGTCCGGCGCCGATCCCGAAGGGCTGTTCCCCTCGGTGCTCGGTCATGAAGGGGCCGGCGTCGTGCAGGAAGTCGGCGAGGGCGTGACCAGCCTGCAGCCCGGCGATCACGTCATTCCGCTCTATACCGCCGAGTGCGGCAAATGCAAGTTCTGTCTGTCGGGCAAGACCAACCTGTGCAGCTCGGTACGCGCCACGCAGGGCAAGGGGGTGATGCCCGACGGCACCTCGCGCTTCTCGCTCGATGGCAAGATGCTTCATCACTACATGGGCACCTCGACCTTCTCGGAGTACACGGTATTGCCGGAAGTGTCGTTGGCCAAGGTCTCGCCGGAAGCGCCGCTGGACAAGATCTGCCTGCTCGGCTGCGGCGTGACCACCGGCATCGGTGCCGTGCTCAACACCGCCAAGGTCGAGCCCGGCTCGACCGTTGCCGTGTTCGGCCTCGGCGCCATCGGCCTGGCGGTCATTCAGGGCGCACAGATGGCCAAGGCCTCGCGTATCATCGCCATTGACGTCAATCCCGACAAGTTCGAGTTGGCGCGTCAGTTCGGCGCGACCGACTTCGTCAATCCCAAGGACCATTCAGACCCGATTCAGCAGGTCATCGTCGACCTCACCGATGGCGGTGTCGATTACTCCTTCGAGTGCATCGGCAACGTCAACGTGATGCGTTCGGCGCTCGAGTGCTGCCATAAGGGCTGGGGCGAGTCGATCATCATCGGCGTGGCCGGTGCCGGCGAGGAAATCTCCACGCGCCCGTTCCAGTTGGTCACCGGGCGTGTCTGGAAGGGCTCGGCGTTCGGCGGTGTCAAGGGGCGCAGCGAGCTGCCCGGCTACGTCGACGACTACATGAACGGCAAGATCAAGATCGACGAGTTCATCACTCACGACATGCCCTTCGAGAAGATCAACGAGGCTTTCGACCTGCTCCATCAGGGCAAGAGCATTCGTACCGTGCTTCACTACTGAACAGGGAAGGGCGCCGCCTGTGCGGCGCCCGGTACGTCGCCAGACAAGGAGGACGCATGACCATGACCGAGACGTTGGAGCTGGTCTCCGCCAACAAGTGTTTTGGCGGCTGGCTCAAGCGCTACAAGCATCACGCCCGGGCGCTCGATTGCGAGATGACCTTCTCGATCTATCTGCCGCCCCAGGCGGAAGAGGGCAAGGTGCCGCTGCTGTGGTGGCTATCGGGGCTGACCTGCACCGACGAAAACTTCATGCAGAAGGCCGGCGCCCAGCGCGTCGCTGCCGAACTGGGCATCGCCATCGTCTGTCCCGATACCAGTCCGCGTGGCCTGGACCTGCCCGGCGAACACGACAGCTACGACTTCGGCTCGGGTGCGGGGTTCTATCTCAACGCCAAGCGCGAGCCGTGGGCGCGCCACTACCGGATGTACGATTACGTCAACGACGAGTTGCCGTCGGTGGTACGCCAGCATTTTCCGGTCAATGGACGCGAGTCGATCAGCGGCCACTCGATGGGCGGGCACGGCGCACTGGTGCTGGCGCTGCGTCAGCCGGGACGCTTCTCCTCGGTGTCGGCCTTCGCACCGATCGTCAATCCGATGGATGCCCCCTGGGGGCACAAGGCCTTCGAGAACTACCTGGGCGAGGAGCGCGGCGACTGGCGACCGTACGATGCTTGCGAACTGGTGGCAAAAGGCGCCTCGCGTCAGCCGCTGTTCATCGATCAGGGCGAGGCCGACCAGTTCCTCGAGGAACAGCTCAAGCCCGAACGCCTGGAAACGGTCTGCAAGACCCATGACCATCCTTTGACCTTGCGCCGCCAGCCGGGCTACGACCACAGCTACTACTTCATCGCGACGTTTATCGAGGAACATCTGCGTTATCACGCCAAGTATCTGAAGAAGTAGTCTCAACGTCGGTAGGCGTATCGATGCCGGCTGTGGGTGGCTCTGCCGAACCCATGGCCGGCATTGTTATACTGGGTGCGTCCAACACCGATAAGAGACCAAGACATGACGCAGGACTGGCCGCGCCGGGCGCTCCGCTATTTTCTCATCGCCATTGTCGGCTTCGTTGTCGTGTCGGTGCTGCTGGTACTGCTGCTGCGCGTCGTGCCGGTCTTCGGCTCGATGGTGATGGTCGAGCGCAAGTTCCAGGCGTGGTTTTCGGCGCAGTCGCTGAACATTCAGCATGACTGGACGCCATGGGAGCGCCTGTCCGATCAGGCCAAGCTGGCGGTGATCGCGGCCGAGGACCAGAAATTTCCCCAGCATCATGGCTTCGACTTCGATCAGATGCGCCGGGCGCTGATGGCCTGGCGCTCCGGCGATAGTCTGCGCGGCGCCAGTACCATCTCCCAGCAGACGGCCAAGAACCTGTTCCTGTGGACCGGGCGCAACTGGCTGCGCAAGGGGCTGGAAGCCTGGTTCACGGTACTCATCGAGCTGTTGTGGCCCAAGGAGCGCATTCTCGAGGTCTATCTCAACATTGCCGAGTGGGACAGCGGCGTGTTCGGGCTCGAAGCGGCCGCTAGACATTACTTCGGCGTTTCTGCCGCCGAGCTAAGCGTCAGCCAGGCCAGCCGGTTGGCGGCCATCCTGCCCAATCCCCGCGAGTGGAGTGCTTCTCGACCTTCGTCGTACGTGCTGCAACGCAGCCAATGGATTCAGCGCCAGATGCGTCAGTTGGGCGGGACGCGTTACCTCGAGCGCCTCTAGCCGGGTCGTGGGCGAAGCGATAGCGATACGGCCATGAACGCATGGCCGAACGGTTATTGGCCCTGGCGGCACGGGACCGCTATGGTGTCGGGACGTTTTCCACCACATAAGGCAACAGGACATGCCCCCCATCAAGATCGGTATCGTCGGTCTGGGCAAGATCGCCCGCGACCAGCATCTACCAGCCCTGGCGGCCAATCCCGACTTCGACCTCGTCGCCGTGGCCAGCCGCAACGCCTCCCAGGAGGGGGTTGCCAACTTCGCGACGCTCGACGAGATGCTGGAAGGCATGCCGGAACTCGATGCCGTCTCGCTGTGCACACCGCCCACCGTGCGTTACGGCCAGGCCCGTCAGGCACTGCGTGCCGGCAAGCACGTGATGCTGGAGAAGCCGCCGGGTGCCACGCTGAGCGAGGTCGAGGATCTGGCGCAACTCGCCGAGGCCTCGTCGGGCAGCTTGTTCGCGACTTGGCATTCGCGTCATGCCCCGGCCGTCGAGCCGGCCCGGCAGTGGCTGGCCTCACGCCGGATCCGCAAGGTTCATATCGAGTGGAAGGAGGACGTGCGCGTCTGGCACCCGGGGCAGCACTGGATCTGGGAGCCGGGCGGCATGGGGGTGTTCGATCCAGCCATCAACGCCCTGTCGATCGTTACCGCGATCCTGCCGCGCAACTTCTTCCTGCGTGAAGGTACCCTGCAAGTGCCCGAGAACTGCCAGGCGCCCATCGCCGCCAACCTTCGCTTCAGCGACAGTGAGGACACGCCGATCACGGCGGATCTCGACTTTCTGCAGACCGGCCCGCAGACCTGGGATATCCACATCGAGACCGATGAGGGCAACCTGGCCTTGCGCAAGGGGGGCAGCCAGATGTTCGTCGATGACCGCCTGGAGCATGAGGCGCCGGAGCAGGAATATCCGGGGCTCTACGCGCGTTTCGCCGAACTCGTTGCGCGTTGCGAGAGTGAGGTCGATGTGGCGCCGCTACGTCATGTCGCCGATGCCTTCCTGCTGGGGCGTCGCGAGACGGTGGCGGCTTTCCACGACGAGGGCTAACTGGCCAACGGCTAGATAGGTACGGCCATCTGGCGCTGATGGGCAATGATCTCGCGCAACGTGCTCATCAGCGCGGCGGCGCCGGGGGACAGGCGCTGCTTGCGCAGGCTGACCAGGCCATAGGGCTGAACGCTGAGCGTCTCGGTGAAAGGCAGGACGCGAAAACGCTGGGGGGCGCATAGCAGGTCGGCGACTTCGCGCGTGGTCAGCGTCAGGGTATCCGACTTGGCGACCAGAGCCAGTGACACCAGCACATCGGGCGTATCCACGATCCGGTCAGGCGCGTCGATACCGTGATGCATCAGCAGGTGTTCGACCCGTTGACGCATCAAGGCGCCCGGTGGCTGCAACGACCACGGGTAGGCCACCATGTCCGCCAGCGTCGGCTGCGCCTTGCCCGCCAGTGGGTGGCCTTCCCGGCAGACGAAGCAGATTTCCTCTTCGCCGATTTCCTCGAACACGAAATGCTCCGGGGCGAATCCCTCCGGAATACGCGTGATGGCGAAGTCGAACTCGCCTTGTAGCAGGCGCGGAATCAGTGCCTTGCTGACGTCCACATCGACACGCACCTTGAGCCCCGGCAGGTCGCGATGGACACGCTCGATGGCGCTGGTCAGCAGGGTGACCGCCGGCGCCATCACTGTGCCCACCGAGACGACACCGGCGTTGCCATCACGCAGGGCGTTGAGTTCGTCACCGGTGTGATGCAGCTCGGAGAGGATGCTGCGGGCATGACGGACCATGATCTCACCATACCAGTTGGGTGTGACCCCGCGTGAATGGCGGTCGAACAGGGCCACACCCAACTGATTTTCAAGATCGCCGAGCAGCTTGGAAGCCGCCGGCTGGCTCATCGACAGACTGGCCGCGGCGCGGTGCAGGTTGCGATGCTCGTCCAGGGCAAGAAACAACTGTAAATGGCGTAACTTTAGTCTTACGCGAAGAAACCAGTCGGGCGGCAGCGCCCCCATCGTGTGCTTTCTGCTCATTGGTCGATAGCCATTGTGGTATCTGTTTTTATAAATAGAGTGATTAGTGAGTCCTCCCTCGGCCGTCTACCGTAAAAAACGCAGTGCGTCTCTACTCCCAGAGCGGCAATAGCCACGCAATGCCCGACCGGCAGACAGGAGCCCTACCTCATGTTTCGACTCACGACCTTACCATGGCTAGCACTAACGGCTGGCATGGCTAGCCTGCTAAACATAGCGCAAGCCAATGATGATAGCAGCTCAGTACGGGGCATCGAAAAGTCGACGTTCGGCCAGCTTCCCGACGGCCGTACCGTCGACGTCTATCGGCTATCCAACGCCAATGGCATCACGATGCGTGTCATCAATTACGGTGGTATCATCGTGTCGTTGAAGACACCCGATGCCCAGGGAAATTTCGACGATATCGTGCTGGGTTTCGACTCTCTTGAAGGCTACCTGTCCGAGACCTATCGTCAGGCCAACCCCTATTTCGGCGCGCTCATCGGTCGCTACGGCAACCGTATCGACGGAGGCGAATTCACTCTGGAAGGTACGCGCTATCAACTGGCAACCAACGATGGCGACAATCATCTTCATGGCGGTAACCGAGGCTTCGATCAGGTGCTGTGGAGCGCCAAGCCTTTCGATGATGAGAGCGGTGTTGGCGTCGTTCTTTCCTACGTCAGCCCCGACGGAGAAGAAGGCTATCCGGGCAGGCTCGAGACCGAGGTCACCTACACCCTGACCGATGCCGATGCGCTGGACATTGCTTACCGCGCCACGACGACGAAGCCGACACCGGTCAACCTGACTCAGCACAGCTACTTCAACCTCGACGGTGAAGGCAGCGGCAGCATCCTCGATCATCGTCTGATGATCAATGCCGAGGCCTTCACGCCAGTGGACGAAACGTTGATTCCCACTGGCGAAATCAGGCCGGTCGCCGGAACGCCCTTCGATTTTACCGAGCCGACACCGATCGGCGAACGCATCGAACAGGACAACCGGCAACTGGCCTTCGGCAAGGGTTACGATCACAATTTCGTAATCAAGCGTGAATCGCCCCAGAGCGACGAATCGGTACTGGCGGCCCGGGTCTGGGAGCCGGACAGCGGACGAATGCTGGAAGTGGAAACCACCGAGCCGGGAATCCAGTTCTATTCCGGTAACTTTCTCGATGGCCGGCTGACCGGTAAGCAGGGCGAGCCCTACGAGCATCGATCGGGGTTGGCTTTGGAAACCCAGCATTTCCCTGATTCACCCAATCAGGAAGAATTTCCCTCGACGATTTTGCGTCCTGGCGAAAGCTATCAATCCCATACGATCTACCGGTTTTCTACCCAGTCTTCCCCAAAAAACAGCGACTAGATCGTTCTCGGCACATGAGCCGGTGGACTATTTGCCACCGGCTTTTTTGTGACTCGCCAAAAGACTGAGAATACTTTAGTCGCAAGGTGCTCTTGCACATAAGCCACGCATTGCCCATGACATAAGGGCTTCTCATTCAGGGATATCGGTATGTATATGGCGGTTTCCGGAAAGGGGTATTGGTTGGTTATCTAGGCGTTATCTATTGTCAGCAACGTAACAACGACATGCTCATGTCGTTCTGCAAAACAAGAATGCCCTGCGGGGCAAAGGAGCTCGCCTGATGTCTTTCACTCATTCCCTTTCCCGCCTGGTGCTTGGTGTTGGGCTGGCACTCGGCTCGTTCAGTGCCGCACACGCCGCCGAAGACGACGTCAAGATAGGATTTATCGTCAAGAAACCCGAGCAGGCCTGGTTCATCAATGAACAGGATGCCGCCACCCAGTTGGGCGAAGAGATGGGCTTCGACGTGGTCAGGCTAGCCGGGGAAGACGGCCAGCAGGTCCTCAGCGCCATCGATAACCTGAATTCCCAAGGCGCTCAGGGTTTCGTGATCTGTCCGCCTGACGTGCGTCTGGGGCCGGCGATCATGAACCGCGCCGAGCAGTACGGCATGAAGGTCGTGACGGTCGACGATCGCTTCGTCGGGCCCGATGGCCAGCCCATGGAAGACGTGCCGCACCTGGGGATGTCGGGCTACAAGATCGGCCAGCAGGTCGGCAATGCCATCGCCGAGGAAATGAAAGCGCGTGGCTGGGACCCCGAAAATGTCGCTGCACTGCGCATTACCAACTACGAGCTGCCCACCGCCAAGGAGCGTACCGACGGCGCTACTGCGGCGCTGCTCGAATCCGGCTTCAAGGAAGCCAACATCTTCGATGCGCCGCAGCAGAATACCGATACCAGCAGTGCCTTTGCGGCGGCCTCGCCGGTGCTCTCCAAGAATGGCGATTATGAACACTGGGTCATCTATGCGCTCAACGAGGAAAGCGTACTGGGTGGTGTACGTGCCAGCGAGCAGTATGGCCTGAGTCCCGACCAGGTCATCGGCGTGGGCATCAACGGCTCCGGGGCGGCGTTTGCCGAGTTCTCCCGCGAGAAGCCCACCGGCTTCCATGGCACCGTGGCAGTGAGCTCCACCATGCATGGGCAGCAGACCGCAGAGAATCTCTACCAGTGGATCAGCGAGGGCGAGAAGCCACCGGCCAACACCGAAACCACCGGGACCCTGATGACCCGAGACAACTGGGAACAGGTACGCAAGGACTTGAACCTGTAGCGCCCATCCGCCCATGGCTCGGCATTCCATGGGCGGGACCTGTCTCACTCCAGCGGAGTCATCCCATGAGCGAACCCTATCTTCGCGTCGACGGCATTACCGTCGAGTTTCCCGGTGTGCGTGCACTCGACGGTGTCAGCTTCGGTGTCAAGTCGGGTGAGGTACACGCCTTGATGGGCGAGAACGGCGCCGGCAAGTCGACACTGCTCAAGGTGCTAAGTGGCGTCAACAAGGTCACTGGCGGGGCACTGTGGATCGATGGCGAGCGGCACGTCTTCGCCAACGCGCGTGAAGCTCTGGCGCAGGGTATCGCCATCATCTACCAGGAACTGACCCTGTCGCCCAACCTGTCGGTGGCCGAAAACCTGCTGCTCGGTCAGTTGCCTGAGCGGCGTGGTTTCATCGACCGTCGTCAATTGCGCGAGCGTGCCGTCAAGGTGCTGCACGATCTGGGCGAGGAGGGGATACATCCCTCGACCAAGGTGCGCGACCTGTCGATTGGCCAGCAGCAGATGATCGAGATCGGTCGAGCCCTGTTGCGCGACGCGCGGATCATCGCCTTCGACGAGCCCACCAGCAGCCTCTCGGTACAGGAAACGCGACATCTCAAGCGCATCGTGGCGCGCCTGCGCGACGAAGGACGCGTGGTGCTCTATGTCACCCATCGCATGGAAGAAGTTTTCGAGATGTGCGACGCCGTCACCGTGTTCCGTGATGGCAAGCATATCCGTACTCATGAGTCGCTCGAGGATATCGATAACGACATTCTGGTCAGCGAGATGGTCGGACGCGAGATCGAGGATGTCTACGGCTACCGGTCGCGCCGGACGGGCGAGCCGTTGATGCGCGTCGAGGGCCTGCTTGGGCGCGGCGTGCGCAAGCCGGTCAGCTTCGAGGTCCGGCGTGGCGAGGTATTGGGCCTGTTCGGGCTGGTCGGTGCCGGGCGCAGCGAATTGATGCGCCTGGTCTGTGGCGTCGAAAAGGCCAGCGCGGGCGTGGTGCGCTTCGCCGGCGAGGAGCGACGCTTCGCCAGCCCCCGCGAGGCCATCCGGGCCGGCATCGCCATGTGTCCCGAGGATCGCAAGTCGCAGGGCATCTTCCCGGTGGCCAGTGTCGCCGACAACCTCAACATCAGTTGCCGGCGTTTCTTCCAGCGCTGGGGCGTGTTCCGCCATCCCGGGCGGGAAATCGCCAACGCCAACGATTACATCCGCCAGTTGAGCATCAAGACGCCTGATGCCAGGACCCGCATCAGCACGCTGTCGGGCGGCAACCAGCAGAAGGTCATCCTGGCGCGCTGGCTCGCCGAAGAGATCGAGCTGTTCGTGATGGACGAGCCGACTCGCGGCATCGATGTCGGCGCCCGCCGCGACATCTACTCCTTGCTCTACGACTTGGCCGAGCAAGGCAAGAGCGTGGTGGTGATCTCCAGCGATCTTGCCGAGGTCAGCTCGATCTGTGACCGGGTCGGCGTGATGCGCGACGGTGAACTGATCGACATCGTGCCTCGCGACGAGGCCACGCCAGAACGTCTCCTGGGGCTGGCGCTGCCGGCCTGATCCGCTTCGAAGAGGACAAGACCATGTCTACCGAAAAATTGGCCAAGGCCGGCACGGCGTCGAGCGGCGACACGTCAGGCCGTACGGGCATGCCCAAGGCGTTGCGTACCCTGCTCGACACCTCGGGCCTGATCGCCATCTTCATTCTGCTGTTCATCGGCCTGTCGGTGCTGGTGCCCGACTTCCTGACCGGGCGCAACATTGTCGGCCTGCTGCTCTCGGTGACGCTGATAGGCACTATCGCCACGACCATGATGATGGTGCTGGCACTGGGCGAGGTCGATTTGTCCGTGGCCTCGATCGTCGCCTTCGCCGGCGTCGTGGCGGCGGTCATCACCTCGACCTCGGGCAGCGTGGTCATCGGCGTGCTCGGCGGCGTGGCCGCGGGCGGTGCGGTCGGCGCCTTCAACGGTTTCGTGGTGGCGCGCTTCGGCATCAACTCGCTGATCGCCACCCTGGCGGCCATGGAGTTCGTGCGCGGCCTGGCCTACATCACCTCCGGCGGCGACGCGGTGATGATCACCGTGCCGGGATTCTTCGAGCTGGGCAGCGCCTCCTTCCTGGGCCTGACCCTGCCGGTGTGGACGATGATCGTGTGCTTCGTGATCTTCGGCGTACTGCTCAACATGACCGCTTTCGGGCGCAACGTGCTGGCCACCGGCGGCAACGCCGAGGCGGCGAGCCTGGCCGGGGTCAACGTGCGCCGACTCAAGATTACCGTGTTCGCGCTGCAGGGCGTGGTTGCCGGCATTGCCGGGGTGCTGCTGACCTCACGCATGGGCCTTGGCGATCCCAACACCTCGTTGGGACTGGAACTTGCCGTCATCTCGGCCTGTGTGCTGGGGGGCGTGTCGCTGTCCGGTGGGGTGGCGTCGATCACCGGCGTGCTGGTCGGCGTACTGATCATGGGCTGCGTGCAGAATGCCATGGGCCTGCTCAACGTGCCGACGTTCTATCAGTACTTGGTGCGCGGGGCGATTCTGCTGCTGGCGGTGATGTTCGATCGCTGGAAACAGACTCGGCGAGCCAAGGCATAAGGAGCTGACACTCACCCTGATTGCAGGTTCAAAGGAAAGCGACATGATTGTCATCCAATCCGTCGAATGCGTATGGGCAGGTCGCGCCCAGCTTGGTGAAGGGCCAGTGTGGTGTCCCGAGCGGGGCGAGCAGGGCGAAGTACTCTTCGTGGATATCCTGGGGGGACAGTTGCATGCCCACGATATCGCCTCGGGCCAGACGCGTAGCTGGTCGCTCGAGGAACCCTGCTGCTGGCTGGTGGCGCGCCGCGACGGGGATGGTTTCATCGCCGGGCTGCGCTCACGCCTGGTTCATCTGCGCGTCGATGAGGATGGACCCTGCATCGTGAGCGCCTGGGCGACACCCGACGGCGAACCGCCCGGCAATCGTTACAACGATGCCAAGGCCGACCGTTGGGGACGGCTCTGGTTCGGCTCCATGGACGATGCCGCCGAACGGGCCACGGGGGCACTTTACCGTCTCGATGAACGGGGCGTCGTCAAGGTCGACGGCGGCTACCGTGTCGCCAATGGACCGGCGGTCAGCCCCGACGGCACTACGCTCTACCACAGCGACACGCCCAGCCGGGTCATCTATGCCTTCGATGTTACTCCTGAGGGCGAGCTGACCGGCAAGCGCAAGCATATTACTTTTTCGGGCACGCAGGGCTGCCCCGACGGTATGACCTGTGATGCCGAAGGCGGGCTCTGGGTCGCCCATTGGGACGGTGGTCGCGTGAGCCGCTTTACGCCGGAAGGCCGGCTGGACGAGACGATCCCCATCCCGGCATCGCGGGTGACGTCCTGCACCTTTGCCGGTCGCGACCTGAATCAGCTCTATATTACCACTGCCGCCACCGAGCGAGACGGCGAGGCGCTGGCAGGGGCGCTGTTTCGGGTGAGGGTGGGAGTGAAAGGCGTGTCGTCGGCCACATTCCGATGCCCAGTATCGCCAGCGTCCGTCACCGATCTGAGCGCATGACACGCCGACTGCAAGGCAAGCGTATTTTCGTGACGGGTGCCGCTGCAGGGATCGGCGCCGCCATCGCTCGGGCCTGTGCCGAGCAGAGCGCTGCCGTGTGCCTCGCCGATATCGATTTGCCGGGCGCGCAACGGCTGGCCGAGTCACTGACCGACGCCGGTCACGAGGCCGTCGCCATCGAGTGCGACATTGCCGAGCGGACCTCGGTGGAGGCCGCCATGAACGAGGCTCGCCGCGCCTTTGGGCCGCTAACGACGCTGATCAACAATGCAGGGCGGAACGTCTTCCACGAGCCATTGGCCATGCCCGACGAGGCTTGGCGGCAGTGCATGGCGATCGATCTCGAAGGGGCCTGGCACTGCAGTCGTGCCGTGCTGCCCGACTTTCTGTCACAAGGCGCTGGGGCCATCGTCAATATCGCCTCGACGCATGCCTTCTCGATCATCAAGGGCTGCTTTCCCTATCCAGTCGCCAAGCATGGCCTGCTCGGCCTGACCCGAGCGTTAGGCATCGAATATGCTGCACAGGGCGTGCGCGTCAACGCCATCGCGCCGGGGTATATCGCGACCTCGGCCGTCGATGCCCACTGGCAGAGTTTCGATGACCCGGCCGCAGCGCTGGCGCAGGTCGAAGCGTTGTTGCCACCCGGGCGCTTGGGCCGCCCCGAAGAAATCGCCATGACCGCTGTCTTCCTGGCCTCCGACGAAGCTCCCTTCATCAATGCCAGCTGCATCACTGTCGATGGGGGGCGCAGTGCGGTCTATCACGATTGAGATGTACTGACGCAGAACGGGGCGGGTCCATGGACCCGCCCCGTTGCATGCCGCGGTCGACTGCCGGTGGTTAGTCCTGCGGCAAGGCATAGACCGCGATCTGATCGCCGACCTGCTGCTTGAGGATGGTATTGCCGCCGCCAATGAAGGCAACGTATTGGCGACCCTCGTACTCGTAGACCGCCGGATTCGAGACGGAAGGTGCCTCGACCTGGTTCGACCACAACTCGTCGCCGGTTTCCAGCGAGTAGGCGCGCACCTTGGCGTCCATCGATGCACCGATGAATATGACGCCGCCGGCCGTTACCGCCGGACCACCGATGGTGGGCGAGCCCCAGCTTTCCGGCATGAAAAAGCCGTATTGCTGCGAAGCGCCTACCGGACGCCGCCATTTCACATCGCCGGTAGTCATGTCGAGGGCGACGATCTCGCCGTAGGGCGGTTCCCAGCAGGGCATGCCCAGCCAGTTCAGCGCCACCTTGAGACGCATGCCGTAGGGCGCGCCTTCCTGGGGCGAGAAGCCGACCTCGTTGCCCGAACCGCTATCGGCCTGTTCGTAATCCTCGCGGCTATAGAGCTTGAGATACTGCACGATATGCGAGGTGTTGACGATGGCCGTCTGGCTCTCGGGATCGAAGGCCACGCCGCCCCACTGCACGCCGCCGGAGCTGTCCGGATAGGTCAGCGTACCTTCGCCGCGGGTGGTCGGTGGAGTGTACATGCCCTCGTACCAAAGATCGTCCCACAGCGCCGAACACTGGCCGCCACTGACCGCATCGGCAAGCCACCAGACCTTGGGCTTTTCGGCCTGGTCGAGTAGTGGGGCGGGCTTGGTCGGGAAGGGCTGCGTCGGCGCATAGACCTCGCCCTCGACGGTACCGTCGCCACCCGGGACCGGACGTTCCTCGATCGGCCAGACGTCCTCGCCGGTGAGGCGATTGACGACGAACAAGAAGCCCTGTTTGGTGGACTGGATCAGCGCCGGGATCTCCTCGCCACCGACGGTGATGTCCATCAGCGTCGGTGCGGCGTTGATATCGTAGTCCCAGATGTCGTGGTGGACCCATTGGCGCGACCAGACCACTTCGCCGGTGTCGATGTCGAGCGCCGTTGTAGACGTCGCCAGCGGCACTTCCTCGGTGCGGTTGCCGCCCCAGTAATTGGGCGACGGCGAGGAGACCGGCAGGTAGACGAGGCCGTTCTGCTCATCCGCGGACATGTGCGTCCACACGTTGGCCGTGCCGCTCTGCTCGCGCATTTCCTCGGGCAGGACCTCGAAGGTCCACTCGCGCTCACCGGTGCGGGCGTCGATCGAGAACACGGTGCCGGGCGGGGCCTGCTCGGAGGCCCAATCCTTGCCGGCCCAGCCGAGGATCAGATGGTCGCCGACCACGGTCGGCGGTTGCAGCAGCGACAGCGGCCAGCGATCGTTGGTGTCGTTCCACTGGTTGACGTCGAGCATACCGTTGTTGGCGAATCCCTGACATTGCTCGCCGGTATCGGCATCGACCGCGAAGAGCTGGGCATCCATCGTGCCGATATAGACGATCTTCTGGCAGGGCTCGCCGGCGACCGGCTCGTCCGCTTGCCAGTAGGCGACGCCGCGGTTCTTGAGTGCGGTCTGGGTCATCGCCTCGAGCGTGGACTGGGTGTCGAAACTCCACTTCTCTTCGCCGGTCGCAGGATCGAGGGCCAATATCCGATAGAACGGCGTGCCGATGTAGAGCGTATCGTTGGCGAAGACCGGCGTTGCGGACCACACGGTGGGCGGCAGCTCGCCCGAGCCATCCGCCACGTCCCCGGTGTGCACCTCCCAGACCTTTTCCAGGTCGCCGACGTTATCAGCGGTGATCTGGTCGAGCGGACTGTATTTCTGCGCGTTGAGCTGGCCGTGGAAGCTGTCCCAGGTCGGCTGCTCGGGAACCAGCGGGATCGACACGGCGGCCGGTTCGTCAGCAGGTGCGTCTTGCAGTGCGGCGCTTCCCTGCGTGGCCGGCTGATCTTGGCTAGCCGGTGGTTCCTGCGCCAACAGGGAGGCAGGAGCTATGCACAGTAGCAGCGCCGTGGCTGTGCCGAGACGTTGCGCGGTGATTCCTAAGGTCGGCATTGGGTAGTTCCTCATGGATGGGCGGGGCGAGTCGTGTGGGGCGTACGGCACATATCGAGGATCAGCCCAACGAAGCCGACCACCATGGCGACACCGATCCACCATTGATGAAGCAGGAGTCCGGCGACAAAGGTAGCGACAAGGCCTATCAGAACCAGCACGCGCAGCGCGATACGGGCACCGCGCCCTTTCAGGGCGGCGAGCAAGAGCGCCATGAGAGCGAGGGCCAGGCAGGCCAGGATGACCACAAGCGCACCGAGCGTACCGGTGACGCCGGTCAGCGGAGTGATATAGGCATAGAGAGCAACGGCAAGCCCAGCGAGGGCAGCCGCCAGCAGCACGATGGCACCCGCTCGGGACGAGGAAGATTGCGTCATAGCGTTTCTGTCTCCTTGTGAGACTGAGGGGAACACCGGAGGTCCGTTCCGACCTGATTTTAGTTAGCAGGGAAACAATAGGCCCATTAGGTTAGCAGAAAGTAGCATTACGTTAACCAGGACAACGCTACGCGGTGCATTCGGCCGTGCCGGCGCATTGGCTGGGCAAGACACAAAAGCCTTCCGTCGCGCTATCCTGTGCCGAACCATTCGACAGGAGACGCTGGATGACCATTACGCTGGAAAATACCTTGCTCAGATTGGAAGTTTGCCCCGAGGTGGGTGGTTCGGTGGTGCGCTTCGAGGCACTGCGCAAGGACGGGGCCGTCGATCTTTTTCGGCCCGGCAACCCAGAGGAGACCGATCCCAACCGCATGGCGCTGTATCCGCTGGTGCCATGGTCCAATCGCATCAGTGGCGGCGGTTTCGACTGGCAGGGGGAACATTATCCGCTGGCGCCCAACCGTGACGACCAACGCTTGCCTATCCATGGCGACGGTTGGCAGCAGGCCTGGACGGTACGTCAGCGCACCGCCAACCAACTGACTCTGGCGCTGGAATCCAACCATCAGCCACCGTTCGACTATCGGGCCTCGCTGATTTACCGTATCGACGGGGCGGCGCTGACGGTCGAGCTGGTCGTCACCCACCTGGGCCAAACACCGGCCCCATATGGCATGGGTCTGCATCCCTGGTTCCCGCGGACCGATGACGTACGCATCGATGCACCGTGCGATGGCGTCTGGGAGGTGGACAGCGAGCAGTTGCCGACCCAATGGCGTGCCATTGCGGAAAGGCCCGAGTGGGATTTCCGTCATGCCGGCACGTTGCCTGCAGCGCAGATCGACAATCTGTTCACCGGCTGGAACGGGCATGCCCGGTTACGCTGGCCGTCACGCGACTTGACCCTGTACATTGATACCGACCCGGCCTGTCCGCGATATCTCGTCTACTCTCCGGGGGCAGGTGCAGACTTTTTCTGTTTCGAACCGATCACTCATGACGTTGACGCCCATCATCGTCAAGCCCCGCTCGACCATGGATTGATCGAGCTTGGCAAGGGCCAGACGTTCCGGTCGCGTTATCGTTTCCAGGTCACTGCGTAATTTCCGTTCCGGTCATCGCATAGCCTGGGTTTTTGCGACGTGTCCGGTCATGGCGTCAGCGTCCGAAAGGAGGCAAGCATGACCAAGACGATTCTCGGCAGGCAGTACATTGCCGGCACCCGCGTTGCCGAGGGTGGGCACACCGAGCTGTACAGTATCGATGCCGTCACCGGGGAGGCCTACGCACAACCGTTCTACGAGGCCACGCCGCAGGATGTGACGGCAGCGGCGCGGGCCGCTGCCGATGCCTTTCATCCTTTTCGTGCCATGACCCCGGAAAAACGCGCCCAGTTTCTCGATACCGTCGCCGATGAAATCGATGCCCTGGGCGACGACTTCATCGCCGAGGTGAAACGCGAGACGGCGCTGCCCGAAGGACGCCTGACCGGTGAGCGTTCGCGCACCACCAACCAGTTGCGACTGTTTGCCACGCTGCTGCGTCGCGGCGATTTCCTCGGGGCGCGCATCGACCGGGCCGATCCTGAGCGCCAGCCGCCCAAGCCGGACCTGCGGCAGATGAAACTGGGGCTGGGGCCGGTTGCGGTGTTCGGCGCCAGTAACTTCCCGTTGGCGTTCTCGGTGGCCGGGGGCGATACCGCTTCGGCGCTTGCTGCCGGCTGTCCGGTGGTGGTCAAGGCGCATCCGGGGCACTTGGTTACCTCGGAGCTGGTTGCCAATGCCATCGTGCGTGCCGTGGAAAAGGCCGGCCTGCCGAATGGGGTGTTCAACATGATCTACGGCGACCGGGTCGGCGCTCAACTGGTTCAGGAGCCGGCGATCAAGGCCGTGGGATTCACCGGTTCTCAGCGTGGTGGCCGGGCGCTGTTCGACCTGGCCAATGCACGCCCCGAGCCGATTCCGGTGTTTGCCGAGATGTCGAGCATCAATCCGATGTTCCTGCTCGACACGGCACTCGAGCAACGCGGTGACGAGATTGCCAAGGGGTTGGCCGGCTCGGTGACGATGGGCTGTGGCCAGTTCTGTACCGGCCCGGGCCTGATCGTCGCTCAGCGCTCGCCCGAAACGACGCGTTTCATCGAGACGCTGGGCGAGCATATCCGCGATCTGCCTGGCCAGACCATGCTCAATGCCGGCATTCTCGACAACTACCAGGAGCGCATCGAGCGCTACAAGGGACTGGCCGGGATGCAGGCCGCCGCGGTCGGGCCGGCCGAGGAAAACCAGGCCGCTGCGCACCTGTTCAAGGCGGAGAAAGCGCTGCTCTGGTCCAATGAATCGCCGCTGCTCGAGGAAGTGTTCGGGCCGTCGACCATCGTCGTCGAAGTGGACGGTCCCGAAGAACTGGTCGATGCCGCCCGTCTGCTCGATGGCCAGTTGACGGCGACGATCATGGCGGAGGAGGTCGACCTGGTACGTCAGCGCGGCCTGATCGAGGTTCTCGAGGATAAGGTCGGCCGTCTGCTGTTCAACGGCTACCCTACCGGGGTCGATGTCTGCGACTCCATGGTGCATGGCGGCCCGTATCCGGCAACCACCGATTCCCGCGGCACCTCGGTGGGTACATTGGCCATCGAGCGCTTCCTGCGTCCGGTGTGCTATCAGAACATGCCGGAGTCATTCCTGCCCGAGCCGCTCAAGAGCGACAACCCGCTGGGGCTGTTGCGACTGGTCGATGGCGAATACACCCGGGACGCACTGACCTGAGCACTGCACCGTCACCGCACTGAACGGTGATGCGCGAGCAGAAGCACGGCATGTCGACGCCTGCCTTTCCGGCAGGCGTCGTTGTGTTGGATAATCCCACAACCTATGAGACAGGGCGGGAGAGAGCGTTGCCAAATGCAGTGACGTGGCTGGAATCGACATTACGCCGAATCTCCGTCGGCAAGCATATGGCGATTGCGGCGTTGACGTTGGCGTTGCCCATGACAGCACTCATCACCGTCAGTGTGACGGTACTGCAGCATCAGGAGCGTGAGCTGCATCACACCATCGATGAAGCGGTGAACCTGCTTGTGCCCCTGGCCACGCTGGAATACGACCTGCAGCGCGCCCTGACCGATGCACTGTCGGCAGAAACCGGCGAGCCCGTGCCGGACTACGGCGGTCTGACGTCGGCCATCGATCCACCGCTAGCGAGGTACGGACTGCGGAGGAATTGCTCGAAGCTGCCGACCGGGCGCTCTACCAGGGCAAGCGGGCCGGTCGAGGACAGGTCGTGCTGGGCTAGGTCATAGCCCGGCGTGGATGGCGATAAAGCGTTCTTCGGGAATGATCGGCAGCATTTCGAAACCCGGGCGGGCGAAGTAGAAGCCCTGTTGTTGGCCAATGCCTTGGCGGCATAGCCACAGCGACTCTTCGGCGGTTTCCACGCCTTCGGCCACCAACTGAATGCCAAGTTCCCTGGCCATGTTCGCGGTGGCGCGGACCATGGCTTGTCGGCGCAGATCGCGATCGATGTTCATGACCAGCTGGCGATCGATCTTGAGGGTATCGGGGGTCAGGTCGGTAAGCAGGTCGAGGTTGGCATAGCCGGCGCCGAAATCGTCGAGAGCCGTGGTAAAGCCCAGGGCGTGGTAGGTATCGATGATGTTGCGCAGGTGGCCACGATCCGTGACGTATTCGCTCTCGGTGAGCTCGAAGTTGATCTGCGGGGTTGGCCAGCCGACGCGCTGGCAGGCTTCCAGGGTCGCCTGGATGCAGGCGTTGGGCTCGTAGACGGCGTTGGGCAGAAAGTTGATCGACAGCTTGGCCTGCATGTCCAGCCGGCTGGCCAGTTCGATGGCCTTGACGCGGCAGGCCTGATCGAACAGATACAGCAGCGTGTCATCGACCTGGCCGAGAATCTGGCCGGCAGACTGGCCTTCAAGGCCGCGCACCAAGGCCTCATAGGCAACGATCCTGGCCTGCTCTACATCGACGATGGGCTGAAATGCCATGCTGAATTCGAACGGCAGTTCCCCGTCGCAACGGCCGCAATGGCCGTTGACTCTTGCACAATGACCCATCCCCGTTTCCTTGCATCTTGTCTGGACCTAGACTCACGCTTATCGGCAGAAATGCCGGGTTCTTAAGCTTTCTCGTTACGCTTGGGGGCGGGGGCGGCACCGGTCTTGATCACCAGCATCACGCCGAGGATAGCCACGCCCATGCCGGTCAGGGCCACGGGCCCCAAGGTTTCATCGAACAGGAGCCAGGCCTCGAGTGCAGTCAGTGGAGGTACCAGATAGAACAGGCTGGCGACGCGCGAGGCCGCACCGCGCCGGATCAGGGCCATCAGCAGTAAAATGGCGCTGATCGACAATCCCAGTACCAGCCACGCTAGCGTCGCCGCAAAGACCGGCGTCCATGTGACTTGACGAGTTTCGAACAACAGAGCAGCCAGGCCCAGTGCCATGCAGGCGGCCAGGCACTGCACCATGCTGCCACCCAACAGCGGCATATCGCTGCAGAAACGCTTCTGATACAGGGTGCCCGTAGAGATGGCGATCAGCGATGCGAGAACGCACACCAGGGCAGCGATGCCGAACCCGTCGAATACGCCACCGTTGCCCGGAGCCAACTTGCCGCTGAGCACGAGGGTGATGCCGAGCAGTCCCAGTACCAGGCCCAGCCATTGCCAGCGCGATAGGCGCTCACCAAGCAGGGGCAGGGCCAGCACCGAGGTCAGCAGCGGCTGCAGACCGACCAATAGCGAGGCTAGCCCGGCCGGCAGCCCGAGATCGATGGCATAGAACACGCCGCTGAGATAGACGCCATGCATCAGCAGACCGGTCACTGCGATATGCCCCCAGAGCACTCGGGAACGGGGCCAGGACGCCTTAAACAACCACATCAGCGGCAGCATCAGCATAACGGTCAGGACGAAGCGGATGAACAGAAACGTGAACGGTTCGGCGTAGGGCAGGCCGAACTTGGCACCGATGAATCCGGTACTCCACAGAAGCACGAAAAGCGCCGGCATCGCGTTGGGCCACATGGCTTGCGAGCGTGAGGCAATCGTCGAGGTGACGCTCATGGACGGGGGGCTTGGTTAGGTGTCTCACGCTCGTTGTCCGAGCGGCGAATCGGCATGTTGTCGATGATGTCGAAGACTTGACGTGGAGGCACGAAGCCCTCCAGTTGCATCTTCTTGCCGCCATCCATGCCCACCAGAATGACTGTCAGCGGACCGTCCGGCGACACGTCCATGGCCTCGAGTACGGCCTGCGTCTCGTACGGCGTCATTGGGCGTCCGGCGCGGTGACCGTTGCCGGCCTCGATGCTGTAAAGCACCATCTTGCGCTGCTCGAACGCATCCCGCTGCGCCTGAAGTTGCATGCGTATGCGATGGTAGTCGGCGTTGTCGAGACTCGGCGTCACCAGGATCAGCGGGCGAAACAAGCCCCGGTCGGTGACCAATGGGTTGGCCGGGTTGTCGGCCGCGAGCGCATGACCTGATGAGGGCAGGCCGATCGTCAGCGTTACCAGACCCAGGAGAGTGAACCAGTACCTTAATCGGAGCATGGCGAGTGTGAGGGAGTCGGTTACGGAACTTCAGCAAAACAGATTCATGGATGAAGCGCCACTGCTGCGACGAGGGATAGGCGTCTCGGCGGTCGTGCTTTGGTCTAAGGACGTTAAAAGCTTGTAAATTGGTCTGACCGGCGCGAGCCCAATCGCCATGTGGCCGGGCGGCGTTTTTCCTTGGAAAAACGTCCTGTGAGGAAGTCTTTGCGTTGACGGGGGCGGATGGAAAGCCAACGCAACTTGGCTAATGTGAGATTTGGGAAGTATTTCCATGGCGAAGCGGATTGCAGCAACCGCTGTGACGCGTTCGCAACATGGGAAAGAACAACAATCGACGTCAGCGTACCGCCATGTGCGCAGTCCGAATCCCAGGAGCATGTCATGCAATACAAGAACAATCAGCCATCTGCCATCACCGAAAACGCCAACGACGTTGTTTCGCAGGGAGACAATGCCGGCAAGCCACGGACTCGCCGTGACTTTCTCAAGGTTGCCGCCGCCGGATCCGCCGCAGCGGTCGCTGCACCCTGGATCGGCAATGCCCAGGCCCAGGAGGGCATCCGTATTCGCATGCAGTCCTCGTGGCAACCGGGGACCACCGGTTACAAGACGTTCGAAAACTGGGCGAACCGCGTCCAGGAACTGACCAGTGGCGAAGTCCACGTCGAGCCGTTTCCCGCCGGTGCGGTCGCCGGTGACTTCGAGGTCGCCGATGCCGTGCGTAACGGGGTACTCGAGGGCCAGAACTGGTTCACCGTCTACTGGCCCGGAAAGATGCCGGCTGGGGTCTTCCTCACCGCCTATCCCATGGGGTTATCGACGCCGCACCAGTGGGACATGATGTTCGGTGCCTATGGCGGCTTCGGCATCGCCAAGGATCTCTACCACAAGCAGGGCCAGGAATTCCTCGGCCATGTCCACCACGACATCAATCTCATTCACTCCAAGGTGCCGCTGCGTAGCCTCGATGATTTCAATGGCGTAAAGATCCGTATGCCCGGCGGTATCGTTGCCGAGACGTTCGCCTCCATCGGCGCGCGTACTACGCTGCTGCCGGGCTCGGAGGTCTACCCGGCCCTCGAGAAGGGCACCATCGATGCGTCCGACTATACCGGTGCGGCAGTCAACTACGAGTTGGGCTTCTGGCAGGTGACCGACTACATCATCCTGGGGCCGCCCTCGACACCCTGCCTGCATCAGGCCGTCGACCTGATGGACATCGGTATCAACCGGCGTGTCTTCGAACGCATGTCTCCGCAGGTCCAGGACCTCATGCACGAACTCGTCGCCGCCTACTCCCGCGAACATTACGCGGCAATCCAGGCCGCCAACGCCGAGGCCTGGCCCAAGTACGAGGAGAAGGGCGTCGAGATCATCCACCTCTCCGAAGACGACGCCGACCGCTTCCGCAAGGCCGCGATCCCGCTGTGGTTCAAGTGGGCCAACAAGGACCCCGATGCGACCCGGCTGTTCAAGGCTCACCTGCAAACCATGCAGGATCCCGCCGTGGCGCTGGTCACCGACGAGGACCTGGCCGGCCAACAGCTCAACGGCTGAATTCGCTTCCCATGCATCGCACCTGCGTCGTCTCCGCTGGAGGCGACGTATATGTGTGGGCGCATGTTCATGTGGGAACCGCGTTATCTGCAGGAGTGCTTCACGATGCCTAAGCGTCGCCACGGGAGAGGGACATGAATCTACAGGTCAATTTTATCCTGCCGCATTGGCTTTACTGGCTGGTCCTGCTGGCGCTGCCCCTGGTCGTGATGTGGCTGGTCGACCGCAGCTTTCGGCGCGGCGGTACCGTCAGCGGCAGTACCACCGCCGAAATTCCGGCCGGAAGTGAGGACGGTGCCGGCTATCGCCCGCCTGGCAATGCCCTGACCCGGGTCATCGACAAGGTCTCGGGATTTACGGGGCGCTATGTCGCGTACTGGTCGCTGATTGCCCCGCTGGTCTATTGCTACGAGGTGTTCGTTCGCTATGCCCTGAATTCCCCGACCAACTGGGCGCACGAATCGATGTTCCTGATGTTCGGCATGCAGTACCTGTTGGCCGGCGCCTTTGCGCTGCGCGAAGGCGGGCACGTGAAGGTGGATATTCTCTATACTCGCGCCGCCCCATTGACCAAGGCGGCGCTGGACCTGATGACCTCGGTGTTCTTTTTCATCTTCGTCCTGGCGTTGATTTCCACGGGGTGGAATTTCTTCGCGCAATCGGTCAATCAGGAGTTGTTCTTCTTTGGCGAGGGGTACGCCAACGAGACCTCGTTTACCGAGTGGGCGGTCCAATACTATCCGGTGAAATTCACCCTGGCGCTGGGTGGATTACTCCTGCTGCTGCAAGGCATCTCTCAGTTCATCAAGGATTGTCAGGCGTTTCGGCATGCCCGGCAGCATGACCGGGGCAGCCGTACGTTCGCCTGGCTGCTCGTACTGCTTGGCGTGTTGCTGGGAGCCTATGCGATCCATGAAATCGTCAACGTAGCTGTCAATGAATACGAGGCCTTCCCTCTGAGCGTGGAGAACAGCCTCTACCAGGTGGATATCGGCCTATTGACCGCGCTGATGTTCGGGACGCTGATGCTGGTATTGATGGCCGGCTTGCCGCTGGCTTTCGTCACCGGCGGGCTGGGCGTGGTGTTCCTGTACCTGGTCGGCGACCAGTTCATGCTCAACCTGATCCCGTCGCGCATCTTCCCGATGATGACCAATTATCAGCTCTCGGCAATTCCGCTGTTCATTTTCATGGCAGCGGTACTGGAGAAGGCGGGGCTGATCGAGGAATTGTTCGATACCGTCTACAAGTGGATGGGCGGGCTCAAGGCGGGCCTGGCGATTGCCACGATCGTTGCCTCGACCCTGCTGGCGGCCATGGTCGGCGTGATCGGGGCGGCGGTGGTCACCATGGGGCTGATCGCACTGCCGGCGATGCTCAAGCGCAAGTACGATCCCGAGATCGCCATCGGTTCGATCATGGCGGGGGGAACGCTGGGTATCCTGATTCCGCCCTCGATTCTGGCGATCATCTATGGTGTGGTGGCCCAGCAATCCGTGGGCGAGTTGTATCTCGGCTCGCTGATTCCCGGCCTGTTGCTGGCGGGCATGTATGCCTTCTACTGTTGGCTGCGCGGTACGCTCAATCCCAAGGCGGCGCCGCCGCTGCCCGTGGAAGACCGGGTAACTACCGCCGAGAAGCTGCGCCTGTTGCGCAAGATGCTGGCGCCCATCGTGCTGGTCATCGTGGTGCTCGGGGTGATCTTCACCGGTCTGGCTACACCCGTGGAGGCCGCCGGTATCGGCACGCTCGGCGCGATGATCGTGGCGGCCATGCATGGTCGCCTGACCTGGCCCAACCTGCATGCCGCCTGCATGACTACCCTGGTGGCTACCGCCATGGTGATGTGGATCATCTTCGGCGCGACCATCTTCGTCGGCTTCTACATCCTTCAGGGCGGTCAGGACTTCGTGCAGGAGCTGATCTCGGGCGCCGGCCTGGGGCCCTACGGCGTGCTGTTCGTGATGATGATCCTGCTGATCGCGCTGGGCATGTTCCTCGACTGGGTGGGCATCCTATTGCTGGCGGTGCCGATCTTCGTGCCGTTGATCCAGCCGTTGTCGTTCGACGGCCTACTCGGCTTGCCCGGTGTCGATGCCGGCGACGTGTCGCTGTGGTTCGGTGTCATCTACCTGGTCAACATGCAGATGTCGTTCTTGAGTCCGCCCTTCGGCTACGCCCTGTTCTACATCAAGGGGGTGTGTCCGCCGCACATCACCATGGCACAGATCTTCCGCTCGTCGCTGCCCTTCCTGGCCCTGCAGGCGCTGGGGCTGTTGTTGGTGATCCTATTCCCGGCCCTGATCACCTATCTGCCCAACCTGGTCTACGGCTGATCCCGGCCAGACCATCGTCCGGCCCGCCCCGTTAGGGCGGGCCGGATTTCGTCGAGGGACGGCTCGACAGTCGCTAAAGACTGGGCCAGAGTCATACAGGGCGTTTCGCACGTCCTGATAGGAGTGTCTGGTTAGGCAAGGAGCCGTTTCCCCATGGTTTACATCCCCCTGGACTCGAGCCGGGAAAGTTCCGTGGCGCTGCTACGCGAAGGCAACACGTTCATCTCGACCCGCTGCGAGCGTTACGACACGAATATCTTCCGGACCCGCCTGATGCTGGAGAAGACGATCTGTCTGCGTGGCGAGGCGGCGGCGCGTCTGTTCTATGATGAGGAGCGCTTCACGCGGGAAGGGGCCGCCCCCGGGCTGCTGGTCAAGACGCTGTTCGGGGTCGGCGGCGTGCAGGGGCTGGATGGCGAGGCGCACCGGGTCCGCAAGCGGATGTTTCTGGACCTGATGAGCGAGGCCGACATCGACGAGCTGACACGCTTCGCCGCCGACCATTGGCGGCAGGCCGCCGAAGCCTGGCAACGCCAGAAGCAGATAACCCTTCACAGCGCGGTGCAGATGATCCATTTTCGCGCGGCGTGCCGCTGGGCAGGCGTGCCGGTCGATGCCGACGAGGTCGAGACGCGGTGTGCCGAGCAGGCGGCGATGATCGATGGCGCCGGCGGTGTCGCCAACCGGCACTGGCAGGCCCGGCGTGCCCGCAAGCGCTCGGAAGCGTGGATGGCCGATCTGGTCGAAGCGGTGCGTGGCAATCGAATCCAGGTCGACGAGGATCGCGCCCTGTTTCGGGTCAGCTGGCATCGTGATGCACGCGGCGAACTGCTCTCCCCGCAGGTGGCGGCAGTCGAAATGCTCAACCTGCTGCGTCCGACCGTGGCGATTTCCCGTTTCGTCGCTTTCGTTGCACTGGCGCTGCATGAGCATCCGGCCTGGTACGAGAGCCTGCGCGACAGCGACACTTGGCTCGAGCCGTTCGTGCAGGAAGTGCGTCGCGTTTACGGGTTTTTCCCGTTCCTGGCGGCACGTGTGCGCGACGATTTCGAGTGGAACGGCTACCGCTTTTCGAAGGGACGGCGTGTCCTGCTGGATCTCTACGGCACCAATCGCGATCCGCGCTCATGGGAACGGCCCGACGAGTTTCGGCCCGAGCGTTACGAACGGGAGACCATCAACGCCTATAATTTCCTTCCTCAAGGTGGCGGCGACCATGCCATCAACCATCGCTGCCCCGGCGAGTGGTTTACCATTGCACTGATGAAGGAAGCCGTGCGACAGCTAACCCGGCATATGACGTACACAGTGCCGCAACAAGACTTGCACGTCGACTGGTCGAGGATGCCGGTCATCCCCGAGAGCCGTTTCGTCATCGCGTCAGTCAGGCCGGTAGCGCCGGCCTGACCAGGGCGATGACCAGGTGGAAATGCCTATAGCCAGGTGGAGAGGGTCAGCGAGCCGAACCGGTCGGATTCGGTCTGCTGATCGAATTCCTTGGTGCGCCACACGGCAGTATATGCCAGCTGCCAGTCGCCCCAGTTGACGGCGACACCGGCCTTGAGGTCGCCGACCCACTCGCGGCGATCCACCTCGTGGCTGTCTTCGAAGGTGTTGCCGTCGAGCAGCAGGTTACGCGCCATGTAGCGGCCCTCGACGCCCACGAAGCCGTACCAGCCGAAGGGCTTGCCGGGCAGGAAGCCCTGACGCAGGCTCATCGCCGGCGCCACGCTGGGAACCCCGAAACTGTTGTCGAGCCCCTGGCCGAAGCGCAGCGTGCCGCCTGCACCGGCATAGGTGTAGAGATTGCCCAGCGCCAGCGACGTATGCGGGCCATATTCCGTTTCCAGTCCCCCCAGATTGCCCTGCGCCCACCATGCCTTGTGCCAGCCCAGGTTGAGGATGGGTTCGTTTTCCAGCTGATTGTCCCAGCCTTCGGCTTCCTCGCTGCCCAGGATGTGATGCGCGCCGTTCTGCAGCTCTTCGGCGCCTGTCGCTGGACCGACCAGGCCGAATTCCAGATCGAGTACCGAGGCTTTGCGCCAGCCGTCATGCTCGACATCGTCGAACAGTGAGATTCCCCCCAGCAAGAGGCCGGCATACGGACGGTCATTTTCGATGAGCCCCTCGGCCGCGATGTTATCGGGGGTATAGATCTGGTGCGCCAGATGGTAGCCGACGGCATCCAGGCCCTGTGCCGACCAGCCGGGCAGGCGAGCGGCGAGCTGGCGGGCCCAGTGCTGCTCGTCGGGTACGCTGATGCGTGTCAGTTCGACGCCATTGGTGTAATGCTCATCGCCCCCCGCCGAGAATGTGTCGTTAGTGAGCTTTAGCGAATAGAGGGCGTCCTCGGCGGCTGCGGTCGCGGGAAGGGTGGCAAGGGCCAGACACAGTCCATAGGGAAAATAGCGCATTGATTGGCTTGGCATCGATGCTCTTCCTTGAATCATTTGGGAGGGAAACATACAAGCGCGTAGGTTTATCCTAGCTAAACCTTCGGAGGTTAACAATTTCATCAGAGAACTAATGCTTGCAAATATATTTGCAATGCTGCAAATATATTTTATATTGCGCCAATAGGCATCTACAGTGATGCCATCAGCCATGAGAGAGTCTCTATGTCCGCCACTCCCCACTCGACGACACCGGCGAATTTCGCCGAGTTGCAGGCCTTGGCGACCTCGATTCGTCGTGGCGACGCTCAGGCTCCCCATCTTTCCTCCAAGGCCCTGCAACTGCTCGATGCCTTGCTGGCCATGCCCGAAACGGTGGGGCTGTCGAATATTTCGCGCCTCGGGGAACGCCTCGAGGTCAACCCGTCGCGCCTGACCCGGCTGGCGCATGCCTTGGGATTCTCCGGCTTTCGCAGCTTTCAGGCTCTGTTCCGTGAGGATCTGGCAGGTAGCAGCTTTTACTCCACCCGGGCGGAGCGGCTGCTCGACTTCGGGCAGGCCCCGGAAGGTGCGGTCGCCAAGGGGGCGCAGGATCAGGCCTTGTGGCAGCAGGAAATGGCCAACCTCACGGCCGCGGTCGAAGGGCTCGATAGCGATGCAATGCAGCGGGCAGTTCGCCTGATCGTCGAGGCGCGGCATGTCCATGTGATTGGCCTGCGGGCGAGCTTCGGTGCCGCTCACTATCTCGCCTACTACCTGGACTTTCTGCGCGATGCCGTCAGGCACATCTCGCCCCTGGCCGGTGTCGGCGTGGAACAGGCCCAGCATCTGACACAGGGCGATCTGGTCATCGGCGTGGCGTTCCGTCCCGAGACACGTGCCAGCCTCGATTACTGTCGGTTCGCCGTGGACCAGGGGGCGACGCTGCTGGCGTTGACCAATCACTCCGGCTCGCAACTGGCCAGCCTGACCGAGCACGTGCTGGTGGCTCCGGCCGAAGGGCCGTTTTTCTTCAATCCCATGACCAGCCTGTTCCTGCTGGTCGAACTCCTGCTGTCGCGTGTCGCCCATGAGCTGGGCAGTGCCGCGATCGGCAGCATTCGTCAGCGTGAGGCGCTGATCGCCTGTCACAACGTCGAATGAACCGCCATGTCCGTCATGCCCTGGAGGCACCACGATGAAGACCGCCGATGAGTCCGCCGCTCAGTCCGATTCCCGTTCACTGCCGGCCAGCGAGCGTCTGGAAGCGGCCTATGCCAAGGATGATGCCGCCACGCGTGCATCCGATACGTTGTTGATCAACGAGCAATCGCGCCTGCTCGAGGCCGAGGGCAAGCGCGTCTACAAGTTCGGTTTCGGTCAGTCGCCGTTTCCCGTCTTTTCTTCGGCGGTGGATACGCTGGCGGCGCATGCCGCGGACAAGGATTACCTGCCGGTGCAAGGGTTGCCGGCGTTGCGTGCTCAGGTGGCCGCCTTTCATACCGACACCGATGCCACGCCCTGGGAAGCGTCGCGTGTCGTGATAGGGCCGGGCAGCAAGCTACTGCTGTTCGCCCTAATGAAGGCGCTGCCCGAGGCGGATATCCTGATCCCCGCGCCGTCCTGGGTTTCCTATGCCCCTCAGGCGCGCATGGCCGGGCAGCGGGCCGTGCGTCTGGAAGCGTCCTTCGAGACGCGCTGGCAGATCACCGCAGCGCAGCTCGAGGCGCACTGCCGGGCCGAGCCCGAGCGCCTCAAGGTATTGATCTACAACGCGCCGGGCAATCCCACCGGGCTGGCACCGGCATTGGAAGAACAGCAGCGACTGGCGGAGGTGGCACGGCACTATGGTGTGCTGGTGCTCGCCGACGAGATATACGGTCTGCTGAACCATCGCGGGACGCATCGCGCCTTTGCGCATGACTACCCGGAAGCCACCGTGACCACCGGAGGGCTGTCGAAGTGGTGCGGGGCGGGAGGATGGCGTCTCGGTGTCATGCATGTTCCGGCCACCCTGGGCAGCGAGGTGTTCGCCCGCGTATTGGGCATCGCCTCGGAAACCTGGTCCAGCGTGGCCAGTCCGGTCCAGCAGGCAGCGATAACGGCCTATACCCGGACGGATGCGCTCGATGCCTACCTGCAGCGCCAACGCAACGTACTCAGCGAGATCGGCCAGTGGTGTGCCGCGCGTCTCAACGAGGCGGGTGTACGTACCCACGCGCCCGATGGCGGTTTCTACCTGTTTCCCGATTTCGAGGCGCATCGCCAGGCTCTGGCGGCACGTGGCATCACGACCAGTGCCGAGCTGACTCGGCGCCTGCTGGAAGAGGCCGGTGTGGCGCTGTTGCCCGGCAGTGCCTTTGGCTGCGATCCCGGGCAGTTGACGGTGCGCTTGGCCTATGTCGATTTCGATGGCGCCGCCCTGTTGCACTCTGGCGGTACGGTCATGGATCATGAGGCGACCCTTCCGGTTGTCGAGGGTATCGAGGCCATCGTCGGCTGGCTCCAGCAGCAGACCTGACGATGCCAAGGGCGAAGCCGCGTCGTGTTTTGCAGACGCTTGTAACGCCCAGGAGATGTTCTGTTGCGTTTTTCTACACGAAAGCAGGAACCTCTCAGCCCGAGAGCCATCACAGGGAGACACACAGTATGATCAAGGGAGTTTTATTTATGCGTAGGATGACCGCACTGTTTTCTGCCGCCCTGCTGAGCGCAGGCATGATGTCCGTACCGGCCATGGCACAGCAGGACTCAGCGACCCAGCAGGGTGGTACGGCCCAACAGGGTCAGGCAGCCACCCAGGACTTCACGGACCAGCAGCTGCAGCAGTTCGCCGATGCTTCTCAGGAGATCGCTCAGGTTTCTCAGGATTACACCCAGCGTCTGCAGGAAGCCCAGGGCGATCAGGCCAAGCAGCAGGAAATCCGTATGGAGGCCAACGACAAGATGATCGCTATCGTTGAAGAGAGCGGTCTGGATGTCGAAACCTTCAATTCGATCGGTCAGGCGATTCAGCAGAATCCCGAACTGATGAAGCGTGTTCAAGAGATGGTGCAGAGCGGTTCGTAATTGCGCTGTGCGACACGACGGCACGCCGTCGACACGCTAAAGGGCCACCTTCGGGTGGCTCTTTTTCATGTCAGAGCGGGACGTAGCCAGCCAACGCAGGGCCAATCAAACGGGCCGTTCCAGCGAAAAGATGTCCGTGGTTCGCACATAGTCGGCACCAGCCAGGCGACCAACGGGGCGTAGAGCTTCGCGGCTGACGTGTCGTCCGTCCCAGATGGCCGGGTCGGCATGGATGACGACGACCTCCGCCAGTACCAGCCGGCCTGAACGCGGCCGGTCGCCGAAGTTCAGTACGTCACGGACCCGACAGCCGAAGGCGATCGGCGCCTCGGCGATGCGCGGGGGCTTCAGCTCTCCCAGAGGCGCCTTGCCGAGGCCGGCATGGGTGAACTCGTCCGCGTCGGGAGGCAGCGTGGCGCTGGTCGCGTTCAGGGCCTCGATCAGGTCCTCACTGCCCACATGTACCACGCACTCCCTGATTATCTCCAAGTTGCGCACCGTGTCCTTGGGCGCGGCGCGATCGTCGAGCAGCGGAGCAAAGGCCAGGACCGGCGGATCGACACTGACGACGTTGAAAAACGAGAACGGTGCCAGGTTGGCGTTGCCCTCGGCATCGACAGTGGATACCCAGGCAATCGGGCGCGGTGCAACAGCGCCGGAGAGCAGGCGATAGATCGTGCCGGCTTCCAGCTGGGCGACATCAAGGAAAGCCGGGTCGGTCGGTTTGGTAGGCATGCAGAACTCCGAGAGATGATCGAAACGTGCGAAACACTCAAATCCGTTGGCCGAGCTGGCGCTCCAGATGCGCGCTGAGACGTAGGGCGAGTTGCGTCAACGTCAGCGTGGGATTGGCGTGACCAACGCTGGGAAACACGCTGGAGCCGGCAATGTAGAAATTGGCCTGGCCGAACACTTTGCAGTCGGTATCGACGATGCCCTGGTCCGGCGTCAGGCTCATGCGGGTCCCTCCCATATGATGGCGCCCGGCAATTTCGCCATCTATAGGGAATTCGATGTGTTCGATGTCCTCGCTGGCCAGCCAGGGAGCCAACTGCAAGCGGCCCATGTTGCGATCCCGCAAGTATTCCCCCAGCAGCAAGGTCGTGTCGCGCACGGTCTTGGCGTCGAGAGGCGTCTTGCGCCAGATCAGACGGGCGCGGGGCATGCCCAGCTTGTCCGTTGCCGTATCCAGTTCGATACGGCTTTCCGGGTGTGGCTCCTGCTCCCAGGCTGCACGCAGCAGAGCGCCGCACATCAGGCGCTTGCCGAAGGCCTTGTCGTTGAGTTCGCGCCCGAGCGCTGGCGCGGCAAAGGCCAGATCGTCGATCAACTGCTCGGTATCTTCGTCGCCCATGCGATGCAGACGCAAGCCGCAGTTGAGAATCCCCCGCTCGGCGATGCTCTCCGGTGTCGGGGCTAAAAAGACCGTGTGGTCGAGGTCGAGTCCGACGCGTTCGGGGGCGAGAAACAAGGCTCGGCCGATGGTGGCATGCGGATGGTCCATCCAGTAGCGGCCCAAGGTGTCGGGATACTTGATCAACTGACCGTTGGCTTGACGGTTGCACCACAGCAACAGGCGCGAGTTCTCGATGCCGCCGCACGCCAGCACGAAGTAGTGGGCACTGACGCTTCGTTCGTTGCCGGTATAGTCGCGAAATATCGCTCGCGTCACCCGGCCCTGCGAGGTTTCCAGCCCGAACAGGTTGGCGGTGGGACAATAGAACAGCGTCCCGGCGGCGTGAACGAAGGCGCTGTATTTGGACTTCAGGCGGGTCGGCGGCGGCGCGGAAAAATGGATCCGCTTGAGCCCCGACCCGGGAATGTCACTATCCGGTGGAAGGGGGAGTACGCCAAGTATTTCTGCCGCTTCGGCGTAGTAGGGTTCCAGCGCCTCACGGCCAATCGGCCAGACCGTCGCCTTGGGGGCGGCGGGTTTGGCGGCAAAGTCGTAAGTATCCAATGGCCGGCAGATGCCGCCCCAGTGGTTGGTCGAACCACCGAAGTAGCGCAGGCGCGTACTGAAAAGCGGGATGTAAGGATCGCCGAGCGACTCGCCCTGATAGATTTCCTGCGATCGCTCGCTGTATTCGTGGTCGCCGCCTTCGCAAAGGGCCACACGATATCCCCGGCGAGCCAGGCGCTGGGCCATGGAGAGCCCGGCTGCGCCACAGCCCACGATGCACACATCAACGGAAGAATTACCGAGTTCGGAAAAATCGATCTGCATCAGATATCGCTCTCGCGCAGTAGCCAGCCGTTGACCATTCGCGGTGGGGCATCTTGAGCGGAAACGGGACTTTCCCGGCGGTCGACTTGGTTGCCAGCGAGTGAGCGGGCGGCCTGGGCACTCGGCGTAAGGGTACCGGCCAGCGTCAGGCTGCCCAAGCCCAGGCAGTGCATGAATTGTCGGCGCGTCAGGCGATGCTGCAGGGGGGGCGACAACGGAGTCAGGGACCGAAGCATGAATGGATCATCCTTGTTATGGTTTTTGTAACCCACTCTAGCCGATCCGTCATGGCTTCACATCATGAAGGCCAGCAATAGCGGCAGATACAGGAACGAGAGCAGGGTCGAGCAGAACACCAGTCCGGCCACGTATTCCGGCTCGCGGCGTGCGCGCTGGGCGAACAGGTAGTTATAGACTGCCACTGGCATGCTCATTTGCAGGATCAGTACGCTTTGCGCCAGCGGTGGCAGGCCGAGAAGTTGCGATACGCCAAAGGCCGCCAGCGCCGCGGCGGGAATGCGCAGCAGGCTGAATTCCAGGCTCGAAGCGAGGCTACGTACCTGGATGCTGGCCAGCGAGACCCCCAGCGTGATCAGCATGAGCGGCACGCTGAAACCGGAAATCAATTCGACCGTGTTGGACAGCCAGCGCGGCAGCGTATGGCCGGTAAGCAGCAGGGCGGAAGCGATCAGAATGGCGTAGACGGTCGGGGTGCGCAGCAACGTACGCAGTGGATGACCACTGCGGCTGGCCAGCATGGCACCGAAGGTGAACTGCACCAGGGCCACCGAGACCATGATGGTAATGGCATAGGCGAAGCCGGCCTTGCCGAAGGCATAGAGCACCACCGGCAACCCCATGTTGCCGGTGTTGGGGTACATCATCGGCGAGATGAGGACCTTCCAATCCTTGCGAAGCAGCTTGGCTATCGCGAAGCTGCCTGCAGCCATGAGGAGCAGTACCATAAGCGTGCCGAGCATGGTCTGGCCGAAGCTGCGCGCATCGATCTCGGCGTTGCCCAGTGCGGCAAGGATCAGGGTGGGCGTACCGATATTGAAGACCAGGCGGGTAATGAAATCGACAGGATAATCGTAGCCCAGCCGCTTCCAGAAAAAGCCGAGACTGGCTCCGAAGAAGACGGGAGCCATCACGGCAAAGAGTTCGGCGAACATGGGCGGTCCTTAGTGTCGATGCGAAATTATTCGACTATTGTCTATAATCGACACATGGTTATGCAATGTGGGGTTTGCTAATGGGTTGAAGCGTTACCTGGCGATGAGCAGGCTTGCTTCTGCGTTCCCGGCTCAATGAAGCGGCGGCGAATTGCTCGTCGTGCAGGATCTTCGACACAATGATAAAGCGCATGCGAGAGCGCTAACACGATACCAAGCAGTAACACGAGCAATGCGAGTGAATCGATAGCATCGAAGTGTCTAACTGCAGATGGAGAAACTAGGGTATTCGCGATTAGCTCGAAGGTACGCAGCACTAGCAGATGAGACATGTAGATAGAATAGGAAATCGTTCCCAACCAAATCATGGGTTGGCGCGAAAAAGCATGATTGATATAACCGTTATTGCCTGCCAAGGAAACGATGCTCAACGCCATCAGCACGGGAATGAGAGCATCCCAAACATTGAAATGCATGGAGGCAACTGTCGCCGCCAACAGCGTTAGTACTGCACCATCCGATGACCACCAGCCGGGATGCCGAAGGCTGACCAGGCGGTAAAGTACGATGCCAGCACTGAATTCAAGCAAGCAGCGCAACAGGCCGAGATCATAAGTAACATCGATATGTCCGAGACGAAAAGAAATCCAGGCCAAGCCACTAAAGCTTGCGATAAGAGCTAGCCCCATCCATAGACGTGATAAGTTAAGTAGGCATAGTGCAAGGATGGGAAATAATAGGTAGGCAATCCACTCAGCACCAATAGACCAGGCCGGCCCGTTCCAGCCTGGAGTGTCAATGAAACCTAGTGTCTGAATCAGCGCGATATTAGCTAGAAAATTATCCAGTGTGTTTCCGTTCACGAATGGTGCGTCGTTTAGATGTCCGGCATTGTGCAGGATTAACTTCACGAACTCGAGGGCTAGAAACATTGTCAGTATTGTGAGATGCAGCGGATACAGCCGGGCCAAGCGCCCTATAGCAAATGTTCTCGCACGTGACCAGTCAAAGCGGTTGCTGAATGTCTTTCCATATGCATGGGTCAATACGAACCCGCTGAGCAGGAAGAAGAAATCGACCCATAGATAGCCTTGACGAAAGAAAGCGGTGTAGCGTTCGAGCTGTAGGCTGGGCAGGAACCCGCCCGAGAAATGGAAAATGACGACCAACGTGGCGGCGATACCTCGGAGAGCAGTCAGGCTATGAAACTCCCGTTTCTGTCCTATCGCGGTTATGTGAGAAGCTCCTGCCATCAATCCATTACCTATCGGCTTCGTTACGTTTGTGGGCTTGCGAGTACCAGATTTGCGACCATGATTCAGTTTTCAAGTTCCGTGCCATGAAGGCCGGCCGACCTTGGCTAGGCGCCGTTATGTTGGTCGTACGAAATTATACTTGAAGGCATGCTAGCCAATAACTAGCTTGAGATAGTGAGTTAAGAGCAGAGATAGGGAGGTCACATGCTCAAGTTTCTGGCAAGTACGGCAGGTATAATTTTTCTTATCGGCTTGGTTGTAGTAATCGGTCTGTTGATGCTTATCTTCTAACGGCTGTCGCTCCGGTCCCAGTTGGACAGGGCTGAAGAGGATAGTCCAATCATAGGAGTTGTGGCCAGCCGCCTTCGCGGATAGCGGGACAGCCCGACACGCTGTGGTTATAGAGATACAGCCAGGCCGGGCCGAAGGTAGTGTGATGGATCAGGCGGTCGTAGTCGCCCCGCTTCGGTGTACGTACCCGGTATCCCTCCAGTCGATCGAGCGCGCTCAGTACCGGCGTGTCGACACGGAACACTTCCACCTCGATGCCCTGTGAGAGTTCGGTCTTGGCGCCGGGATAGGGGCCAAGGTCGTAGAGCGTCACGCTGTTGAGGCGATCCGAGCCCAGGAACTGCGCATCGGCTAGCCAATGATGATTGCGCAATCCGCGTTTCAGCGTGCCATAGACGGCCACCAGCGGCGTACGCTGGATGGCGAGCGCGGGAGTTAGCATGGCTCGGGCTCCTGCAGTAAGAAACGATCTCGACTGACGAAGGCGCTACGCTTTGTCTGAAAAATGCCTGCGCTCACCCACACGGCGTTAAAAATCGGCTCAAAATGCTCATTTACACCGCGTAAACTCCGCTTTTTCGCCAATTTTTGCCTTGTCTGGCCATCGCTCACCGATTTTTCAGACAGAGCTTAGTCTAGCATCGTTGCGCCTGTGGTCGACGATGCCTTGGGGCGTTGGGGCGTCCGGTCCGGCCGCATTCGGCGACACGGACCGGCATGAGCTGGATCAGTTCATCGCCTGCGGCAAATAGAGCGCGATCTCGGGGAACAGGCGCATCAGGGCAATGGCCAGAAGCATCAGCAGAAAGAACGGCACGGTAGCGCGGGTGATGGTGATGATGTCCTTGCCGGTCATGCCCTGAATGACGAACAGGTTGAAGCCTACCGGTGGGGTGATCTGCGACATCTCGACGACGATCACCAGGTAGATGCCGAACCAGATCAGATCGAAACCGGCGGTCTCGATGAGCGGCATGATGATCGAGGTCACCAGCAGGATCAGTGAAATCCCGTCCAGGAAGCAGCCCAGGAGCAGCAGGAACAGCGTCAGGATGATCAGTAGCGCCGTGGGCGACAGGCCCATCTCGGCGATGGCGTTGGCCAGTTGCATGGGCAGTTGCGTAAAGCCCATCGCCGAAGAGAGAAACGATGCCCCGGCGATGATGAAAGCGATCATGCATGAGGTTCGCAGGGCGGCGAATAGCGAGTCGAGAAAGATCGCCTTGTCGAAGTGGCCGTTGGCGCGGGCAATCAGCATCGACAGCACCACGCCGGCCGAGGCCGCTTCGGTGGGCGAGGCGAATCCGCCATAGATACTGCCGAGGATACCGCCGATCAGCACCAGCAAAGGTATGAGCTGGACGCTGCTGGCCAATTTATCGCGCAGCGAGGTCGAAGGCTCGCGCTTGCCGGCGCGCCCCTGGCGCTCGCCGACCAGCAGCGACCAGCCGATCAAATAGGCCATGAATAGGCCGAGCAGCAACAGGCCGGGACCGATCCCGGCGATGAACAGACGCGAGATCGACTGCTCGGTGACCACGCCGTAGACGATCATCATGATCGAGGGCGGAATCAGCAGGCCGAGTGTCGATGCGCTGGCCAGCGTGCCGATGGCCAGATTGGCGTCGTAACCGCGCCGTTCCAGCTCCGGCAGGGTCATCTTGCCGACGGTGGCGCAGGTCGCCGCCGATGAGCCGCACACGGCAGCGAACAGGCCGCTGCCGATGATGTTGGAATGCAGGAGGCGCCCAGGCAGGCGATTGAGCCATGGCGACAGGGCGCGGAACATGTTATCGGCCAGGCCCGAACGGAACAGCACTTCACCCATCCACACGAACATGGGCAGGGCGGTCAGTTCCCAGCCGTAGCTGGCGCCCCAGAAGTCCGAGGCCAGGATAGGGCCGGGTTCGAAACTCGAAAACGTCGACAGGGCGATCCAGCCGGTGCCGAGCAGGGCGAAAGCGATCCACACACCACCGCCCAACAGCAGGGCCAGGGCGGCGATCGTGACGAGGCTGAGAGTCAGCACGGGAGCGATCTCCAGGAGTATGTTGGGCGAGGGGCTTGGCTCATTCTCCACCGGCCTCTTCATGCCGTTCGGGGGCGACGTAGCGGCTCGGTGCCGTGACGGCGATGCGCAGCGTGGCGACCAGAGCCTCGATGAGTGCCAGGCACAGCAGGCCGACGCCGATCGTCAGCACCGTCTGCGGTATCCACAGCGGAATGGCGAGCAGGCCGGAAGAGACATCGCCGTAGTCGAGACTCTCGCGAATCAGACCGATCAGTTCCCAGCCCAGCACGAGGCACAATGCCAGGGCGACGATCAGGCAGGCGCTCTCGACCCATACGCGAACTGCGGACGGCAGACGCGAGATCACCAGCGTTACCCGGATATGTGCATGATGCACGAAGGTATAGGCCAGACTCAGGAAGGTGGCGCCGACCAGCAGATAGGCGGCGATCTCCGAGACGCCGGAGACTTCAAGGCCCAGCCGGCTGGCGCCGAACAGAACCAGCAGGCCGTCCAGACAGCGGAACAATACCTGCAGCGTAACCAGGGCACAGATGACCAGCATGCAGGCGGCGGCACCCCAGGCACCCAGGTCATAGAGTTTGCGGAGTCGGAAGGTCATGGCGAAACGTCCACATGACGGGTGGGGCGAAGGCGCGACTATGTCGTTGGAAGACAGCATCGCGCCCCACAGTCGGGTCGGGCCGCCGGGGCGGCCCGGTTGGCGTTACTGGGCCGCCTGACGCTTGCGGTAGTCGGACACCAGTCGTTCGGCCTGTTCGCCGGCCCGCTCCTGCCAGTTCTCGAACAGTTCGTTGCCGGCTGCCTGCAGCTGTGACTGCAGATCGCCCTGGGGCTCGGTGATGGTGATGCCGTGCTCCTCCAGCGCGTCGACGCTGGCCGCGCGGTCGTCACGGCTCATCTGCCAGCCGCGGCGCTCGGCCTGGGCCGCGGCGTCCAGTACCGCCTGCTGGGCGGACTCGTCCAGACGATCGAAGGCACGCTTGTTGACGAACACGATGTTCTTCGGAAACCACAGGTTGGCATCGCTGAAGTTGGAGACGTAATCCCAGGCCGACATGGCCTTGCCGGTCGAGACCGAGGTGATCATGGCGTCGACGCGCCCGGTGCTGAATGCCGTGGGAATGTCGGCTTCCTCGGTCTCGGTGGGATTGCCGCCGAGGTTCTCGACGAAACGCTGGGTGTTGATGTTGGGCGCACGCACGCGCAGACCCTGGAACTGCGAGGCGTCGGTCAGTTCGAAATCGGTGTAGATGCCCTGCGAGGGCCACGGCACGGAGTACAGCGGCATCATTCCTTCCTTGGCGAACAGCTGAGTGATGATCGGCTTGGAAGCCTGCCACAGCGCATAGGCATCCTCGTAGCTGTTGGCCAGCCCCGGCAGCGTGTCGACCTCGTAGATCGGCGACTCGTTGGACAGGGTGGAGAGGAATATCTCGCCGGCCTGGACCGTGCCACGGCGCACCGATGGCTTGATCTCGGCATGGCCGATCAGCGAACCGCCGCTATGCACGGTGATGTCGACCTCGCCGTCGGTGGCCTGGCGCACGTCCTCGGCGAACTGCTTGGTGTTCTGGGTGTGGAAGCTGGCATCGCCATAAGGTGTGGCCAGATTCCATTGTTCGGCGGCGAATGCCGGCACCGAGACGGCCATAGCGCCGGCAGTCACCATTGCGGCCAGGGAAAAAAGGCGGGTAGGCATGGAGTTACCTCGTGTTGTTATTGAACGGGTCGGGTCGGTTCATTCTTCAAGCCACGCTATTGCAAGGTCAAATCGTTAATTCTTATTCTCAGTATCGGCCCAGGCTTTCACCTTGGGTAGCGTGGCATCGTCGGCATGCTCCTGGGCATAGCGGGTCGCGCATTCCTGGGCGAGCTGCGACACGCTGCGGCTGAAGCTGGGGTAGCTCGCCGTGCGCCAGATGGCGTCGTAGTACATGGCCGGCAGCGGTGTGGGCAAGGCCAATTGCACCAGTTCGCCGTTCTTTACGCTATCTGCGACGGTGGAGACCGGCAGGGCGCCGATGCCCAGGCCCTCGATACTCATGCGCGCAATGGCCATCAACGTACTGGCGCAGTGGATCTTGGGATCGTCGAAGCCCTGCTCGGCCAGGTAGGCGACCAGTTCGCCATAGGGTCGGGCCTGGCGGGAGAACGAGATGAACGGCAGGGCACGTGGCCCTTTTCGGCGCAGAGTCTCGACGTGATGCGGGGCGACGAACATGCCCATCTCGAAGGTCGCCAGGGGGACCTGCTCCACACACAGCCCCGGAGCGACACCGTCCATCGCGAACAACATGTCGAAATCGTTGTCGGCCAGGCGTTGATGCAATAGCGGCGAGATATCCACGGTCAGTTCGATGGTCAACTGCGGATAGCGCTCGGCCAGGCGGCGCATGAAATCGGGAAACCAACTATGCGCAATGGTCTCGATGATGCCCAGGCGCAGCGTGCCCGAGAACTCTTCCTCGTTCTGGAACAGGCGCAGCGCTTCTTCGCGACCCGCCAGCAGGCGTTCGGCATGCTCGAAGAATTCCCGCCCACGCAGGGTGGGCTGCACCGGGCGGGCGGTACGCTCGAGCAGCGATTCGCCGACCGCCGCCTCCAGCCGATTGATGCGATCCGAGATCGACGGCTGGGTCAGGTGCAAGCGGGCGGCGACCTTGCGGAACGACCCCAGGCGGACGACCCAGACGAAGGCGTCGAGTTCCTTGAAATCGAACATGGCAGCGCCTCGTTATGCAGCGGCGTCAGTCTTGGTGGTCGAAATCACGCCTTCTTGAACAGTTGGGTCTCGCGGTCCTTGAAGGCCTTGAATTCCAGCGCATTGCCTGAGGGATCGTAGAAGAACATGGTGGCTTGTTCGCCAGGCTCGCCCTTGAAGCGCACGTAGGGCTCGATCTCGAACTCGACCCCGTGGGCGCGCAGCTTGTCGGCCAGGGCTTCCCAGGCATCCATTTCCAGCACGATGCCGAAGTGCGGAACGGGCACGCCATGGCCGTCGACCGGGTTCTTGTGGCTGGAAACCGGATTGTCTTTCAACGCCGGGTTGAGGTGACAGACGAACTGGTGGCCGTAAAGGTTGAAGTCGACCCAGCTCTCCGAGGAACGCCCTTCGGGGCAGCCCATGAAGTCACCATAGAAGCGCCGCGCCTCGTCGATATCGCGGACCTGGATAGCCAGATGGAAGGGATCGCTGACAGCCATGAGAAGGCCTCCTTTTATAAAAATTGTCGGGTGATTGCCTGCAGAATTCTTCGCCCGTGTCCGTGGCAACGTCAACTGTTTTCGTAAAAAACACTCAATGAAAAGTTGCATCTATACCGAGCATCACGAAAAACGATTGGACCGTTTTCAGAGCGATTCTTAAAGTAAATATCTTAGGTGCCGTCTGAAAAGTCGACGAGCGCAGTACTTTTCGGACAGTGCCTAGTCAGTATCGCAAACCAACGATAATAACGAGAGGAAATCGCATGCCCGTCCCGCTACTCAATTGCGACATGGGCGAGAGCTTCGGCAACTGGACCATGGGCCTCGACAACGAGGTCATGCCCTACGTCGACTGCGCCAACATCGCCTGTGGTTTCCATGCTTCCGATCCGGCCATCATGCGCCGCACCGTCGCGCTGGCCGTCACCCATGGAGTGCGTATCGGCGCTCATCCCGCCTATCCCGACCTGCAGGGCTTCGGCCGCCGTTCGCTGGCCTGTTCGCCGGCCGAGGTCGAAGCCATGCTGCTTTATCAGATCGGGGCGCTGGACGGTATCTGCCGTGCCGAAGGTGGTCGGGTCGCCTACGTCAAGCCGCACGGCGCGCTGTACAACGACATGACCCGCGACTTCGACCTGTTGCGCGGCGTGATGCGTGCCGTTCAGGCCTATGACTCGCAATTGCCGCTGCTGGTCATGGCCACGGCGGACCCCGAACCGATGAAGGCGTTGGCCGCCGAGATGGGCATTACGCTGTGGTTCGAGTCTTTCGCCGACCGCGCCTACGATACGCGCGGCCAACTGGTCTCGCGGCGCGAGCCGGGCGCGGTGCATCACGACCAGGCAGTCATCGTCGAGCAGGCGGTCAAGCTGGCCCGTGGCGAGCCGTTGACGGCCAATGACGGCACCTCGTTGACACTGGTTTCCGACACGCTCTGCGTGCATGGCGACAATGCCGAATCGGTGGCCGCGGTACGTGCCATTCGCGAAGCGTTCCAGACGCTGGAGCAGGCATGACGCCGCGACTCGAAACGGTGGGGATGGACAGTATCATCGTCCGTCTGTTCGACACCATCGACGAAAGCCACATGCCGTGGCTAACAGCGGCGGATGCTGCACTGCGCGAGGCATTCGGCGAGGCACTGGTCGATCTGGTGCCGTCCTATACCACCTTGCTGATCCACTATGACGTGATGCGGCTAACGCATATCGAGTCCTGGGACCTGGCACGCCAGGCGTTGCATGGGCTGCAGCCGACACAAGAGGTGCAGGGCGAGCTCCACGTGATTCCGGTGTGGTACGACGAGAGTGTCGGTCCCGAGCTGCCGCGCATTGCCCAGCGCCTGGGGATCGATACCCAGGAACTGATCTCACGTCACTGTGGGCGGGATTATTGCGTCTTCGCGCTGGGTTTCGCGCCGGGCTACGGCTTCATGGGACTGGTCGAGGAGGCACTGGCCACGCCGCGACTGAAGACGCCCCGCCAGAAGGTGGCCGCCGGCAGCGTGGGCATCGCCGATCGCCAGACCGCCATCTATCCCATGCGTTCGCCGGGAGGGTGGAACATCCTCGGACGTACCCCGGTGGCGCTGTTCGACCGAGGCCGCGAAGGCTACAGCCTGTTTCGGCCCGGCGATCGCGTACGCTTCGAGGCAATAGACCGCGAGACGTTCATCGATCAGGGCGGCGACCCCACACCGCTGGAGGAACGCGGATGAGCGGTCTGATCGTCGAACGCACCGGGCCGCTGGCCTTGATAGAAGATGGCGGTCGCTTTGGGGTGCGTCACCTGGGCGTAACCCAGGGCGGCGCGCTGGATTGGGTGTCGTTGGGCTGGGCCAACTGGCAGCTAGGCAATTCTCCCATGGCCGCAGCGCTGGAGATCGCCGTGGGAGGACTCGTGCTGCGTGCCGAGTCGCGGGCCACGCTGGCGTTGGCCGGGGCCGACCTGGGAGCGACACTGGATGGAAAGCCTCTGCCCGCCGGTGGCAGCTTCACGATCGAGCCGGGACAGCGCTTGGCATTCACTCAGCCCGCCAAGGGGTTGCGTGCCTATCTCGCGATGCCGGGAGGCGTCCAGGCCGAGCCTGTGCTGGGTAGCCTGTCCAGCGTAGTGCGTGAAGGACTGGGCGGGCTGGACGGGCAAGGCAGGGCTTTGGCGACAGGCGATCGGATCGCTTGGTCAGACGAGGCCTCCGTGCCCAGGCAACTGCCCGATGACTTGAGGTTGCCGCCCGAGGGCTCAAGCGAGCTGGCGCTGGTAGTCGGTGCACAGATCGCTCACTTCACCGGGGCGAGTCTGTACGCGGCCTTCAATAGCGAGTGGCAGGTCGACACCCGTGCCGATCGCATGGGGGTCCGGTTGCGCGGCCCCGAGCTGCACTGCCAGCTTGGCAGCATGGTGTCTGAGGGCATTCCGCTAGGGGCCGTCCAGGTGCCCGCCGATGGCCAGCCAATCATTCTGCTCAACGACCGCCAGACCGTCGGTGGCTACCCGCGCCTTGGCGCCCTGACGCCGCTGGCCTGCGCCCGACTCGCCCAGTGCGCGCCGGGCGAGTCGCTGCATCTGGTGGCGGTGACGCCCGGCCAGGCCAGGCAGGCGTACCTGGAACAGTGGCAGCGTTGGCAGTAAAAGACTCACTCGCTGTTACAGCGGTAGGCAGCAGCGCGCTGTAATGCAAACGAGTCGTTGACGCAGGCCGCGTTTTCGCCAAAGGTGTGCGCCTGCAATCACGACTCGGGAAACGTTATGGAACTGCTGCGCGTCGTCTTTCGCGACTATCGCTGGCCTTTCATCGGGGTCATGGCGCTGAGCATGATCAGTGCCGGACTGGGGATCGGCGTCATTGCCTTCATCAATCAGCGATTGATCGTCGCCGAAGGCAATGCATTGAGCGAGCTGCCGCAGTTCATCGCGTTGCTGGTACTGCTGCTAGCCGTGTCGCTGGCCTCGCAACTGGCCCTGACGACACTGGGCCATCGGTTCGTCTACCACCTGCGTGGCCGACTGATCAAGCGTATCCTGGATACCGATATCGAGCGGCTCGAGCAGTTGGGAAGCGCTCACTTATTGGCCAGTCTGTCGAGCGACGTGCGTAACGTGACCATCGCCTTCGTACGTCTTCCCGAATTGGTACAGGGCGTCATTCTGACTTTGGCCTCGGTGGCCTATCTCTTCTCGCTCTCGCCGCCCATGCTCGCCGTTACGGCGGTATGGATTGCCGTGACCATGGCGGTGGGCTGGTGGCTCGTGTCGCAGGTTTACCGGCATTTTTATCGGGTGCGCGATGCCGAGGACCGGCTTTATCGTGACTACGAATCGGTGATCGACGGGCGCAAGGAATTGGCACTCAACCGCCATCGCGCCAGGCGCCTCTACGAAAACAGCTACGAGGCCAATGCCCGAGATTACCTTCACCACATCATTCGCGCCGATACCTACCACCTGAGCGCCAACAATTGGTCCAACATCATGATGCTCGGCGCCATCGGGGTCGTATTCTTCATGGCCAACGGCCTGGGGTGGGCCGACACCACCGTGGCGGCGACCTACGCCCTGGCGATCCTTTTCCTGCGTACGCCATTGATCCAGGCGGTTGGCGCATTGCCGACGCTACTCAGTGCCCAGGTGGCCTTCGATAAGCTCGCCGCGCTGGATCTGGCCGACTACCGGGCGGAGTTCGGCGCAGCGGCGCCTGCCCCCGACTGGCAGACCCTGGAATTGCGTAACGTCACCTACCGTTATCCCGCCCAGGAGGCGCGCGCCGGTTTTGCCGTGGGGCCAATCGATCTCACCATCGCGCGAGGCGAGCTGATCTTCCTGATCGGCGGCAATGGCAGCGGCAAATCGACATTGGCGCGGTTGCTGACTGGCCTGTACCGGCCCGAAAGCGGTGAGATCCTCATCGACGGTCAGCCGATCGAGGCGGGTGGCTGGGAGCGCTATCGTCAACGCTTTGCCAGTGTGTTCACCGACTTCCATCTGTTCGATCAATTGCTGGGGCCGCATGGCGACAAGGTCGATCCGGCGCTGATCGATACTTGGCTGGATCGACTGGCGATGCGCCATAAGCTGGACTTCGTCGACCAGCAGGTCGCTTCCACGCAACTCTCGCAAGGCCAGCGCAAGCGCTTGGCATTGTTGATGGCCATCTGCGAGCAGCGCGACTTTCTGCTGCTCGACGAGTGGGCAGCCGACCAGGATCCGGTGTTCCGTCGCGTCTTCTATCACGAACTGTTGCCGCGGTTACGCGAAGGAGGCGTCACCGTATTCGCCATCAGTCATGACGACAGCTATTTCGAGCGGGCCGACCGGCTACTCGAAATGCGCGACGGTCAATTGAGCGAGCTGACCGGCGAGCAGCGCGAACTGGCAAGTCGGGATGCCGTGTCACGAATTGAATAAAGCAGCGGCGTGAATGTATTGCTCAACAGGAAAATAGTTCCATTGTGGATGCAAATAAAAATCCATATTCTATGCGTTAGGTTTACCCGCTGTTACGGCCTCGTCCAAATCCCTCGTCTGGGGTCGATACGGCGTTAGCGCATCCCGCCAACCCCAATGCCCGAGGCTTTCCATGCCAAATCCCACTTTCGCTCCACGACCCGACCAGCGCCTAGCCCAAGCCATTCGCCGTTGCCTGGGCCTGTCTCTTTCCGGCGCCCTGATAACGATGCCGCTGGCTGCGTTGGCGCAGGAAGATGCGGTGTCAGCCAGTGAGGCGGACACCATGGTGGTGTTGGGAACGGCGCTGAAGGTCGATACACCCGCTCTGGAGACGCCGCGCGCCACCTCGTTGGTGACGAATGAGCAGATGCAGAAGCGTGACGTGTCCAAGCTGGACGAAGCCTTCCAGTACCGTTCGGGTGTCGTGTCGCAGCCCTACGGGTCGGACAACAATGCCGATTGGCTCTTCCTGCGTGGCTTCAGCGCCGAAGCCTCGACCTATCAAGATGGACTGCGGCTGTTCAGAACGGGGGGATACTTCTGGTGGATGATGGAGCCGTTCGGTCTGGAGCGAGTGGAACTGCTCAAGGGGCCTGCATCGATCCTTTACGGAGAGGCGCCTCCCGGCGGGGTAATCAATGCCATCAGCAAACGGCCGACCGAAGAAGAGCAAGGGCTATTCGAAGTCGAGGTCGGCAGTGACGAGCATCGTCAGGTTGGGCTCGATGTCTCGGGGCCGGTGACCGACAAGGAGGATATGCGATACCGGGTCGTCGGCATGTACCGTGAGCAGGACGGTGAACTCGACGGTACCTACAAGGATCGCTATTACTTCGCTCCGAGTCTCTCGGTAGACTTTTCCGACGATACCACCGTGACCTTCCTGGCCAGTATTCAGAAGGACGATGGTGTGCCCACCACGGCTTTCTTCCCCGCCTATGGAACGATCGAGGGCACGCCTTTCGGTAAGGTCGATCCGTCCACGAACCTGGGAGAACCGGACTACGACAGGATCGACCAGGAACAGTTCTCCCTGGGTTATGCACTAGAACATCAGATCAATGATACTTGGGAGTTTCATCAAAACTTCCGCTACAGTCATCTGGACATGGATTTACGTAGTGCATATGCATTCCCCTCCAATGACTCCCGAGTCGTAGCGCGTGGAATCGTTTATCGTGACGGTGAGTACGATGCCTATACCGTCGACAACCAGTTCGTCGCTCGCACCTACGGTGATAGTTACGAAAATACCTTTCTGGTGGGCCTCGATTATCAGGACTTGAATCTGGATTACGACGACGGTGATAGTTTCAGCTTCGGTACGATCGATATCTTCGACCCAGTCTACGGCAATTACACTCCGGTTAGTGAAAGCGCCCTTACCGAGCATGATGTCGACAAGGAGCAGTTGGGCTTCTATGCACAGAATCAGCTGCGTTTGAACGGAAACTGGATATTCCTGGTGGGTGCCCGCCACGATTCGGTAGAAAGCAGCGACGAGACATCGTCGTCCAGCACGGGATACGATGATGAGCAATTATCCCTGACAGCTGGGGTCATGTATCTGGCCGACAATGGCCTGTCGCCTTACGTCAGTTACAGTGAATCCTTTACTCCCTTGGCCAGCTCAGATGCCAGCGGCAACGCTTATGAGCCTCTCGAGGGTGAGCAGATCGAAGTTGGCGTCAAGTATGCGCCGAGCTGGTTCGATGGTTATGTCACGGCAGCAGCCTTCAAACTGAAAGAAACCAATTCACTGATCACCACCGATGCTGGACCGCAACGTCAAATCGGCGAACGTGAATCGACAGGGTTCGAAATAGAGGGTGTCGGCTACCTGACTGACAACCTTCAGTTGACAGCCTCGTACACTTATACGGATACACGTATCGACGTAAGCGAAAGCCAGCAGGATGAGCGAGCGCCATTCATTCCCTACCATATGGCATCGGCTTGGCTGGATTATGGCTTCGATGAGGGGGCCTTGAGTGGAGTAACCTTGGGCGGTGGCGTGCGCTATGTAGGCGAGACCGCTAATAGCCCTGGAACGGGTGTCGATCGTACGGTTCCGTCTTATACCCTGTACGATGCGATGGTGAGTTATGAATTCGGAACGAACTGGATGGCACAAATCAACGCTAACAACTTGACTGACGAAGAATACATTAGTGGCTGTGACTACTACTGTTACTATGGTGAGTCTCGTAGCGTCGTTGGCAGTCTTCGCTACCGTTGGTAAATACTCCAGTCCAGTCAGGAACCCCGGCGCATGCCGGGGTTTTTCTTTGCAATAACGCTTTTACTGTTGATCGTTCCGGATCGCCTGGTCGGCTTCGTCGCCGGCGTCGTCCAGTGCATTGCTGGCATCATCCAGCAGGTCGGAGGTAAATGCCTTGGTATTTTCCCAAGCGCTGTTAGCGGTTTCCTTGGTGTTTTCCCAAGCTTGGCGTGTGGTCTGCTTGGTCTGATTCCACCAATCATTGGTGTACTCGGGCTGCTGGCTGATCTGTTCTTCGGTCATATCGACGAGTACACGATACTGTATGCTCTCGAGATTATCGCCGTTGCTGGTCTCGACGGAGAAATTGCCGGTATCGATCACATACTGCTTCTCACCGAAGTCGAACACGCCGCCGGTCTCTATGACCAGGCTATGCAGTTGCATGGATTCATCGAGCAGAACGTCCTCGACTTCACCGATGCTTTCGTTGGCGTTTTCGTTGGAATAGACCTCGGCATCCATCAATTCATCGGCGGAATACAATCCCTGTGGCTGGGCCATTGCGGTGCCACCAAGGGTAAGGCCACCGGCGATCAGCGCGGTCGTGACTGCGAGATTGAGCGGCTTGCGTAGGGTCATGTTGTCGCTCCTTTTCCAAGGTCCTTTTGAATTCGTGCCGGACTGTGCCCTTTAAAGGCGCTCGGTCCTGTCCATTCGGCAGTCAATTGCCAGTCGCTTCATGAGCATTGACTACTCTCAACATAAGACAAATGGCTTGTATTGCAAGTTCCCAAGGCCCAGTGATTATCGCTAAGTCGTTGTCAGAGTGGCAGTAATGGGGACATCGACTCACGAATACCCCCGACAATGGAGGCGAGTCCAATGTCGGGGGAACCCGGTGAGTGATGAGTGAGGTTCGCTTATTACAGCACGAGGTCGTCGACCTGCGGGGCGGTACCTACGACAACGATTTGCATATCGGCCACGCCGTCGCCGTTGACGTCGGCGCGCAACGCTCCCTCTGCGAAGCGGATCTCGCCTCCCTGACCGGAAAAGCCATTCTCTCCCAGCCAGCTAAAGGCTTGATTGCCTTCTGTCAGAAGATCGGCATCGATTCCCGACAGGTCGATCAGATCGCCCTCCTGAGGTGCGAAGTCGATAATCGTGTCTGCAGCCAGCGGGTTGGACTCGAACGTGGATAGATAAGCGAACGTGTCCGCCCCCGCACCGCCCGACAGTGTGTCGCCGTCCAATCCGCCGTAAAGCGTGTCGCTGCTGGTGGTGCCGCTCAAGTTGTCCGCCGTATCAGTGCCTTCGATGACCGCGTTGTGGGAGTCCATGTCGACATCGCCGTGTACGGTCACGGCCTGCGGCAGCACTTGCTCCCGGTCGTAAACCTTGTAGGAAAAGCGCCAGACATCGCCGGGTTCGAGCACTGCGCCGCTATTGTCGTCGGTAATGGAATAGCCGTCTTCGGTGTTCTGGTACTCGCCGTTCCATAGCGTGTCGATGGTGCCTGGCAGCGCAAATTCGATGGTTGGGTTGCTGACCGCGACGTCCGAGGTGTTCTCGACGAAGACTTCGGTAACATAGCCCGTCGACCAGGAACTGGTGATGTTGCTGGTGACCGTGAGCATGTCGGCGACATCCGGTGCCTGGGCAAAGTCCTCGAGCAAGCCTAGGTCAGCGTCCTCTCCGGCCATCATGGCTGCCGTGTCCAGCGCGATCTCGCTACCATTCAGGTGCAGGGAGGCCGGCAACACCGTTTCGGAAGCCGAGGCCTTGAAACCCAGACGCATGGTCTGGCCGGGCTCCAACGACACGGGGTTATTGTCGACGATCGTGTAGGTATCGCCATCACGGGAGACCAACTCGGCACCGTACCACTTTTCGATCTCGACGCCCGGCAGCTCGAGGCTGATGACCTGTTCGTCGAGGACGCGATCCGAGGTATTGGTGATTTCCAGAGCCAGTGAGTAGCCGGTTTCGGAGCGACCCAGGACGTCGAAGGCGACGTCTGCGGTGTATTCGGCGACGGGCGCTTTATCGGCCTCGGGCTCGACGACCGGTTCTTCGCTCTGCGCCGCCGTATCCAGCGGAATGTCGCTGCCGTTCACGCTCAACGACGCCGGCAGAACCGGTTCCGCTGCCGAAGCCTTGAAGCCCAGGCGCATGGTCTGGCCGGGCTCCAGCGTCACCGGATCGTTATCGACGATGGTGTAGGTATCGCCATCACGGGCGACCAGCTCGGCACCGTACCACTTTTCGACCTCGATGCCCGGCAGTGCGAGGCTGATGACCTGCTCGGTGAGGGCATGCGCCGAGGTGTTGGTGATTTCCAGCGCCAATGAATAGCTGGTGTCGGAACTGCCCAGCAATTCGAATGCCACGCTGGCGCTCAGCGCTTGCTCAGGTGCCGGCTGTGCCGCTCCAGGGGCGGCCTCGACCGGGGTATCGGCGAGAACGGGAGCGTCCGAGACATCATCGGAAGCAACCGGCTCGCCAGGCTGGCTCTCGACAGGTGCAGTCTGCGGGTCGTTGGAAAGGATGTCGTCGGCTGTCGGAATCGTCGGCTTGTCGCCCTGGCTGACTTCACCGGTAACGAGATCCAGTACCTTGCCGTCGGCGAAGATCGCCTGTTCGATATCGATCAGCGTATCGTCGCTACTGCCGTCGACGAGCACGCTGCCATCGTCATTGAAGCGAATCTTGTAGGCGTCGAGGTTCTGTTCGAACAGGGCGGTATCGAAGCCGGCTCCTCCGTCGAGGAGGTTCTTGCCCCAGCTCCCGCCGCCATTCAGGATATCGTCTCCAGCACCGCCATACAGCGTGTCGTGACCCAGCCCGCCGTCCAGATAGACGCCGTTGTCGGTCCCCTGAATCACATCGTCACGCTTGGAGCCGATGACGTAATCGAAGGTCACCAGGTTGGCGCCGGCCTCGGTGATGGCCCCGAAGCTTTCCCCGCCGTTGTTGTACCAAAGCGTCGGTGACATGCCGTCAGCGTCGGCATCGCGAATCGACTGCTCGACATGGACGGTGTTGCCATGGTCTTGACCACCATGGAAGTTGATGTCGCGATCGGTAGAAAGCACATGAATGTCATTGTCGACCGAGGAACGCCAGGAAGCGAAGATGACGCCGTGACGCATGCCGGAGTCTTCGAGGTTGACGAAGGTGCCGTCATAGCTTTCGCGCAGTTCGTAGGCGTAGCCGTTGCCGCCGGAGCCCTTGTTGAAGGAACCGTGGGCCTGGGCTCCGTCTACCGTCAAGCCGAGACTCAAGGCGAACTCGAAGGCGGTGGAAGGCCCATTGAGGACCTGAACATCCACGACGCTGCTGTCCACCGTGCCGTCGAATTTCACGGCCTGGTAGTCGGTCAGATCGGACAGCGTGTTCTTGAACGCGGCATTGTTGGGCGTACCCAGCTCATACTGGACGGTGAAGCCCTGCAGGGTCACGTTCTCCAGGGCGTCCATGTGCTCGACCTTGGTTTCCCCGCCGTCGAAATCGAAATGCACGCCTCGGTCGAGAGTCACCGTATCGCCATCCACGGCAACGACCTGGGCCATGCTGGTGCGTAGCGGCGCATTGTCCTTCTGCCAGGAGGTGTCGCCGATCTCCTCGAAGTATTCCTGCGTATTGTCCTGCCAGAGGCGAATCGTGTCTCCGACCTCGAGACCATGATTGCTGCTCAGAGCCAGTATATTGCCGCCCTCGGCGACATCGTTGCGCAGCGTGCCGGCGAACTGGGTATCGGTGCCTTCGACGTAGATGGCATGCGAGTCGTCGTTCTCGAGCGCCTCGTCGGTGAAGGTGATGCGGGTCTGGTCGGAACCGGCCCCGACTACGCTGATGTCGGAACGGGTGATGTGAATCGAGTCGTCGAAGCGGTAATCGCCGGCGGCGAGCTGAATGGTGGCGCCGGCCGGTGCCATGGCGATCAACGCTTCGAGCTCGGGCGCGGTAATGTCCGGCCCCACCTGGACGGTGATGGCCTCGCCGATGGTGGGCAATACCTCTTCTATCACCGTTTCTACTGTGTCGATGATCGTGTCTACGGTATCGGTGATCGTTTCCACGATATCGTCGAGGATACCCGTTAGCGTGTCCTGCAGCGTCGGCTCGATATCGTTCACGGCGGCAGGCGCATCGTTCACGGTGAAGCCGGACGGCAGCTCGCCGCTGTCGCTCAGCACCTTGAACTTGAAGCGCACGGTCTCGCCGGGGGCGATGTCGTTCTTGCCGTCATCGTCTGAAATGGCGTAACGGGTCGCCGTATGGTCGGCGATGACGCCATCCCAGATGTCGGTGATGGTGCCTGGCAGATCGAAGCCGACCTGGTAATCCTGGATAGCCTGAGTCCCTTCGTTGGTGATGAAGACTTCCATCACATAGCCGCCATTCCATTGGCTGGTCAGGTTGTATTGAATCGAGGGACGCATCGTGCACCTGTGTTTAAGCTCAGGAGAGCGGCCAGCGAAAAGGCGGACCGCGAAACGATGTCGGCTGCAGGAGAGACACACGCAAAATGCAACGGGGATGGGGCGCGCGTGGTGGGCAATCATTCGCCCGGATGTCGTCCCTGACTTGCTCTGGCAAGCAGGACATGGCGCGCATTATCGCGATGAGAACAGGCAAAGCTGGCTAAGATAACCGCTACTTTTTGCCGCTACTTCGCCAGTTTGAAAAGATGCGGCGCTTTTTATAGCCGTCGCAGGCCCCACATGAAGTAGGCGCCGCCCAGCAGCGAGGCGACCAGCCCGGCGGGAATCTCGTCGGGGAACAGCAGCTGACGCCCGAGCCAGTCAGCGACTACCATCAGCAGGGCGCCGAGCAGGGCGGAGCCCAGCAGGTGATTGCGGGCGCGGGAGAAACCCAGCAGGCGAGCCATGTGCGGCGCCAGCAGGCCGACGAACGACAGCGGGCCGACCACCAGCGTGGCGCAGGCGGTGAACAGCGCCACCAGGCCGAGCAGGACCAGGCGTGAGCGCAGGATATCCACGCCCAGCGACCTGGCCGTCGGTGCGCCCAGGGGCAGCAGATCCAGCCAGCGCGAGAAGGGCGCCGTGGCCAGGCCAAGCAGGGCAGCCAGGGCGACGACGATAACTGCCGTGGTCAGGTCGACGTAGTAGGTCGAGCCGGACATCCAGGCGATGACCTGCTGACCGCGGGGATCGCCGCCCGCCAGGATGAAGCTGCGTACGGCATCGAACAAGGCGGTGATGGCCACCCCGGTGAGCAGCAGTCGCTCGGGGAGGAAGCCGCTGCGGTAGTTGAGCCCGATCAGCACGCCCAAGGTCGTTAATGCGCCCAGCGTGCCGATGCCGATCAAGGTCCACTGGCTGGCGGCGGGAATCAGGAAGATGGCCAGGATCAGCGCGATGGCCGTACCGCCGCTGATGCCGAGCACTTCGGGGCTGGCCATGGGGTTGCCGGTAACACGCTGGACCAGCGTGCCGGCCAGGGCCAGCAGCACGCCGGCACCGGCGGCGGCCAGCATGCGCGGCAGTCTCCACTCGAGCATCGAGGTGTCGCCGAACCGGGGCAGCCATTGCCAACCCTCGGCGCTCTGGCCGGAGAGTAAAGCAAGTGCCGTGGCGATCAGCAGCGCTACGCCAAGCAAAACAGGCAGCCAGGACATGGCGGGGCGAGCAGCCATTGGCAGGGAGACGCCGGTGCGGGGGCGATCGCTGCCGAGCTTGAGGCGGGGAATCAGCCACAGCAGCAGCGGAGCGCCGAGCGCGGCAGTGGTCGCGCCGGTCGGGATCAGCGTCGGCAGGGCCCCGGAAAAGCGTTGCAACAGCAGGTCGGTGGCGGCCAATAGCAGGGCGCCGAGCAGACCCGACCACAGCAGGCGCGGGCCCAGGCGGCGTGCCCCCAGCAGGCGCACGATGGCCGGCGCCGCCAGGCCGATGAAGCCGATCACGCCGACCACGCTGACCACACAGGCGGTCAAAAACACCGCCAGGCCCAGGCTGGCCAGGCGCAGATACTTGAGCGACACGCCCAGGCTGCGTGCATTGGCATCGTCGAGCTCCAGCACGCTCAGCGGCTTGAGCATGGCGAAGGCCAGCAGCACGCCAACGAGCAGGCGTGGCCACAGGAATGCCACGCCGTCCCAACTATTTTGCGATAACGAACCGGCACCCCAGATCAGCAGGCCCTTGAGCGCTTCCTGATTGAATAGCAGCAGTACCATCCCCAGGGCGCCGAAATAGAGATTGACCACCAGCCCCGCCAGCACCACCACTACGGGCGACAGTCCACGCCGCCAGGCGAGCAGGAACACCAGGCCCATGGCCAGCCCGCCACCGATCAGAGCGACCCACTCTCGGCCCAGTTCGAGCAGGCCGGGTGCCAGTAGCGTGGCGACCAGCAGCCCCAGGTTGGCGCCGCTGGCCACGCCCAGCGTGGTCGGCGCCGCCAACGGATTGCGCAATACCTGTTGCATCAGCACGCCGGCCAGGGCCAGGCCGCCACCGGCCAGCAGCGCGATCGTCAGGCGCGGCCACCAGCTATAGTGCGCAACGATCTGGGCGATGTCGTCACGCGCCGGTGAGAACAGCGCCTGCAGCGCGGTCGGCAATGACAGCTGAGTCTGATCCGCCAGGGCCAGCCAGCCCAGCCCGACCGTGAGCAGCGCCAGCAGCAGGCAGGTTCGGGCCGGTGTCATCAGGCACGAGGTGTCAAACATCCGTCTTGTCCCCGTCACTTGGCGCAGGCATTTCCTGCAAGGCCGTGGCCAGAAGATCGGCGAAGCGCTTGGCCGAGGGCAAAGCGCCGAAACTCCACACCGGCGGCAGGTAAATGACCGGGCGATCACGCACGGCGCGCAGGTTGCGCCACAGTCCGCTGGAGGCCAGCTCGTCGTCGACCCCGACAGGCAGTGGCTCGATGACGATGAGTTGGGCATCGAGTTCGGCGAGCTCTTCCAGGCCCACCAGCGAGAAGCCCCAATAATTGGTCGGGCCGGGCCAGGCATTGTCGAGGCCCAGGTGGTCGAGTACCGCCTGGTAGAGGCCGCTCTCGCCAAACACCCGTACATGACGGGCGTCCATGAACTGCACCAGCAGCAGCGGCGGCACGTTCTCGGGCAGGCGTTCGCGCGTCTCGTCCAGATAGGCTGCGGTGGACTCGATCAGGCGTTCGGCGGCTTGTGGACGATCCACTACATCCGCCACTTGGCGGGTTGCCTCGAGCATGCTCTGCCAGGGATCGCTGTCCGGCCCGTAGATGCCGATGGTGGTGACCGGCGCGATACGCGACAGGCGCGGTTCGAGATTGGCGAACATCGGCGAGATCAATATGCGGTCGAGCCCAAGACTGGCCAGCAGCTCCAGGTTGGGCTGGGTGCGCAGGCCGAGATCGGGGACAGCGTCGGGAATGTCCGGCTCGCGTACCCAGTCTCGATAGGCATCGATTTGTGCGACGCCCTCCGGCACGACCCCCAGGGCCAGCAGGGTTTCGGCCAGGGTCCAGTCGAGCGTGGCGACGTCGGGTGCTTCGTCCGCCCGGCTAGGCAGCGTCACGCTGACCAGGAGCAGCACTAGCAGCGGCGTGATGACGAGAGCGGCCAGGACCGACCGTGAATGAACGGGCTGAGAAATCTCGACGGTCACGCGATCTCCGAGAGCATGGCAGGTCAGCGAAGCGAACGAATCAATGCAGGATAGCGATGGGATGCTCGCCACCCGGGTGCGGCATCACGCGCATGGGAATGCCATAGATCGCTTCCAGCGTGGAGTCGCACATCATCTCGCCCGGCGATCCCTGGGCCAGCAGGCGACCGCTGTGCAGGGCGATCAACTGGTCGCAGTAGCGGGCCGCCATGTTGACGTCATGCAGCACGATGATCACGCTCAGGCCCAACTCGCGGCACAGCTTGCGCACCAGCGCCAGCACCTCGACCTGATGGGCGATGTCCAGCGCTGCCAGCGGTTCGTCGAGCAGCAGGTAGCGGCTGCCCTGGGCGAGTAGCATGGCCAGCCATACACGCTGGCGCTCGCCGCCCGACAGGGTGTCGACCAGGCGGTCGGCGAAGGCCTCGGTGTGCGTCAGGGCGATGGCCCGTTCGATCTGGGTGCGATCCTCGCGGGTCATGCGACCCAGCAGACCATGCCAGGGGTAGCGGCCGAACGCCACCAGCTCGCGACCGGTCAGGTTGTCGGCGCTGGGCAGATGCTGCGGCAGGTAGGCGACCTGGCGGGCGAACTCACGGTTGCCCCAGGCCGACAGGGCGCGCCCATCGAGCCGAATCTCGCCACTGCTCGCCGGCTGCTGCTGGGCAAGCAACTTGAGCAGCGTCGACTTGCCCGAGCCGTTGTGACCGATCAGGCCATAGACCTGACCTTCGGCGAAGGTCAGGCTGGTAGGCTGCAGCAGGCACTTGCCGCCCACTTCGAAGCTGGCAGCGTCGACGTCGAACATGCGGTGAACCCCACAAGGGAAAGACTCTTACGTCGCAATCGTAATTCAAATAAGAACAGTTATCAAAATTACACGCTGCGCCACAAGCGCTCACCGGCTTGCCTCGCGAGCGCAGGCTTCGATGGCCTGGGTGATGTAGCGTCCCGCCATACGTTCGGACACACCGAGCCGCTGGGCGATTTCGCGCTGGGGCAGGCCCTCGAGGCGATGCCACAGCAGGGCTTGGCGTACGTGGGTGGGGAGTCTGGCCAGGCGAGCACGCACCTGGGCCAGATGCTGCGCCTGGCTGACTGCCGTCTCGGGGCAGGTGGCCGTGCTCTCCAGCGCCAGGGTCGGGTCGTCGAGCGGCATGGTTTCCGGTTGCGCCCCGCGCTGGCGCTGGTGATCGATGAGCAGGTTGCGTGCGATCCGGAACAGGTAGGCGCGAGGGTTGCGCAATGGGTCGGGAAGCGCCGAGCGACGCAGGCGCAAGTAGACTTCCTGGCACAGGTCGGCGGCGAGATCGGGGGCGTCCAGCTTGCGCACCAGGTAACCGGCGAGTTCCCTGGAATGTTCCTGAAACAACTGATCGAGCGTTGAGGTCATGGCGGATCACGTCTGAACAGTGAAGGCCAGGGGCACGTTCCGTGCCTTGGCCGAAACGACTACCCGCCCGCAGGCGGGTAGCCAATCCCTTGGTGAGTTTCAGGCCGTCGTGACATGGGCCGTGGCCGAGCCCGACGGCATGGCGGCAGGCCGAAACGCGGCGATGGGATTGCTCAACGTGCCGGCGAACTTGAGGTTCTTCGACGGATCGGCCAGGTCGATCATCTGCCGGTTGTTGCCGAGCTGCAGGCGGTTGAGGCAGGAGCGGGCGAATGCCGGGGCGAACAGGTCGTAGCGGGCGAACTTGTCGCGATACTGCGGATACCGGCGCTGGTAGTCGATGATGCATTCGGCGACGCACTGCCAGAAGTCGCGTTCCTCGAACGAGCCGTCACTGCCGCCATGCTCGACCAGGATGTGCGCCAGGTAGCGGAAGATACAGTCGAAAGTGTCGGTGAAGATCGACAGCACCTTGAGGTGGTCGGGCACCTCGACGGCCAGTCGCCGCACCGTGTCCGGCAGTTCGGCGTCGAGATTCATGATGGCGCTCTCTTCGGCGATGTCCTTCATGATCGCCCGGACCGGCACGTGCCCATCGAGTTGCAGGATCAGGTTCTCGCCGTGAGGCATGAAGACCAGGTCATGGGCGAAAAAACAGTGCAGCAGCGGTGTGAGATACGCCTCCAGATAGCGCTTCAGCCAGGTGCGGGTGTCGAGCCCCGAAGCCTCGATCAGTGCCGGTAGCAGGGCGTGGCCGTCCCGGTCACGGTGCAGCAGGGCGGCCATGGTCATCAGCCGTTGACCGGGCTCGAGCAGGCCGATCGGGCTTTCCCGCCACAGACAGGCAAGCATTTTCTTGTAGGGGCTGTCGCGCTCGATGGCCGACTCGAAGTAGGCATTGCGATAACCGATGGCCGCAACCTCGCGCAGCAGGGTGAAGCCATTGGCCGCCAGGAACGGGTCATCGTCGACCAGGCGCTTGAGCCAGTCGTTGATCGCCGGTGTGCCCTGCATGTAGTAGGGCGACAGGCCGCGCATGAAGCCCATGTTGAGGATCGAGAGTGCCGTCTTGACGTAGCGGCGCTCGGGGTGGTGGGCGTTGAACAGGGTACGGATCGACTGCTGGGCGCGATAGCCATCCTCGCCGCTGCCCAGGCAGACGATGCGCTGGTTGGCTATCTCGCCGGCGAAGGTGATGGCCAGCTTGTTGTGCCACTGCCAGGGATGGATCGGCATGAACAGGTAGTTCCGCGGGTCCAGGCCAAGGTCGACGAGTCGACGCTCGAAATCGCTCACCGTGGCATTGCCGAGCTCCTCGTCGAGCAGCGTCGTGTAGGAAAGCGATGCCGAACAGGTGAAACGGGCGTGCTCGCGATGCACGGCCAGCCACACCAGATGGATCTCGGCACCGGCCTCGGGAGCATAGGCGTGATAGTCGACGCCATCGAAGCCAATGCGGCCATTGTTGGCCACAAAGGCCGGGTGCCCTTCGGTCATGGCGGTTTCGATGGTCTGGAAATCGGCAAGCGCCAGAGCGCTGGCATCGAGCCGCTGGCTGGCCAGCTTGTAGGCGCTGCCGAACAGGGTGCTGCTGACCTCTTCCAGATAGACCGGCAGGGTCTCGTCGTCGATGCCCAGCACATCGCGGAATTCGATGATGAAGTGCTGGGCATCCAGCTCGGTGGAGCGGTCGCCGACGAACTTTTCGATCGAGCCAGCCTCGACCCACCAGTGGTCGAGTTGCATCACCCGGGCGCGAAACCGGTAGCGGGTGTCCTGGCCGGGTACGCGCAGCTCGTAGTGACCCCAGTCGCCGTCGCGCACCAGGCAGGTGGGCTCCAGCAGCAGCTCATGAGCGAACTCGGCGATGGCCTTGCGGATCAGCAGCCGATTGGCCTGGGCCCACAGGGCCGGCTGAAGGTGATCGGTGGTTGCCTGGGCGGTGGTCGGACGGGTTGGCATGTCGGTCGTCTCTTGCTGAGTGAGTTCGTCAAGCTCGCGCCGCTCGGCGGCCTGGAACTGGGCGCGGGTACAGAAGGCCAGATGGGCGGTCTTTTCCGGCAGCGCGACCTGGCGGTCGTAAGCGAAACCCGCCCGGCGGTTGAGCGGATGGATCCTGGCGTTGTTCACGTCGGGCTCGACCACCACGCGCCGGGTATCGGCTGCGCTGAACATTAGATGCATGACCGTGCTCAGCACGCCCCAGCTGAAGCGGTGAATACGTGTCTCGACGGGAGCGACGAGGAAATGCATGCCGCGATCGCCCGGCTGGACCGGGTAATGCGCGCCGATGGGGTCATGCTCGGGCTGATAGCACTCGACCAGAAATGCCGGCCGATCCTCGAAGGCGCCGAGGAAAGCCTGGCTATGGGGACTGTCATGCATGGCCTGATAGAACGCCTGCACCTGGGCGGCGCTGTCGCCGTTCATGCCCCAGAAGTGGGCGTACTCGCGGCTGACCCAGTCATGGATCAGGGCGATGTCGTCGGGCAGGCGAACGGCACGCAGGTGGAAGCGTCCGAGCCCCGGCACATCGTGGGTGAAGCTGAGCTGCGGGTCGTACAGGGAACTGAGAAATGGCGTCGTCGTCATTGCGAAAGACCTCTCGCACGGTAGGGAGCAGCCGAGCCGGATATATCCGCCTGGCGCGGTTTCAGCACGGGCTGCAGCAACAGGGGAAAGAGCAGGGCCGTCGCTACGAAACCCAGCGCGGCCATGAGGAAGGGGCTGGCCAGCCCGAAGGTGCTGACCGTCGAACCGGTGGCGAACGAGGCGCCGAGCACCCCCAGGTTCTGGAAAATGTGTGCCTTGCTGTAGTCGCTTGCGTAGCTGTCCGGCGTTCCGGTCTCGAAGATCAGCACCTCGAGGCGTACGGTGACCTGGAACAGCGCCCAGCCGAACAGGACGCGCCCGACGAGGAGCACCGGGGCCAGCGGACTGGCCTGGAGCAACAGGCCGGCGGTCCCCATGATCAGCAGGGTCGCCAGGCGCTCCCCGGGGCGCCCGCCTTGACGTCGGGCGTGGGCGTTCCACACCAGCGCCAGCAGAGCGACCGCGCCGGGAATGGCAAAGACCAGTGCCGACATGCTGGCATTGACCAGCCCAGATACCGCTTCCCAGTGCAGCACGAAGAACGGCCGGATCAGGAAGGCGCTGAAGTAGAACACCAGCATCACCAGGCCCAGGCGAATGATGCCGTGACCGCTGGCGCGTGTCGTGGAAGTTGGCGGCTCGACTGCGGTGTCGGCTGTCGGGCGGTGGACGCCCCGCATGACCAGGAACAGGCACACCACGACCTGGATCACGTCGCTGACGGCCATGACCAGGAAGATGTCGCGTGCCTCGCCGTGATCGAGGGCCACCCCGCCCAGCAAGGCACCGAGGATGCCGCCGAAGTGCACCACGACCGACAGCACGCCGATGGTGCCGGCGTGGCTGTCGCGGTGTTCCAGACGCATGACATAGGGGTAGATGAGCAGGTAGCTGGCCTTGAACACCAGCATGGCCATCGACACCGCCCAGAACGTCAGCACATCCCTCAGCGTGTAGCAGGTCACGCACAGCACGCCGGCAGCCACCTGGGTATAGATGAGCAGTACCAGCGGATCGATACGCTTGGCCAGGCGCGCCCAGGCGGGCAGTGCGAGCATTACCGTCAGACAGGCCGTCGCCAGGTAGAGCCCGACATGCACGGGACTGTCGATGCCGAAGCGCCCGGCGAAGAACTGCGGGTAGAACGGCAACAACATCGAGTCGCTGACCACGGCTACGGCGGTCATGGCGATCAACAGCCTCTTGAGCATCAGGCGGTCATCCGTTGCGGTCGGAACACGGCCTCGTCGGGGGCACCGAAGGCCTGGAACGCGATGCGCCGTTCGATGGGGTAATGCTCGATACCGCTGAGCTCACGGATGATGCAGGCGTTGCGGTAGCAGGCCATGCCCAGATCCGGCGCCGCCAGTCCGTGGGTATGCAGCTCGGCATTCTGAACGAAGATCCGGGAGTGCGAGCGGTCGATGCTGTAGTGACGGTCGACCGCGAAGCGGCCATGCGTGTCGCGGCGGATCTGTGAGGCGATCGGTGCCAGGAAGGCCGGCTCCTCGTAGCGGTAACCGGTGGCCAGCACCAGCGCCTGGGTGCGATGCCGGTAGTACTGCGCCTGCTCGGTATGCAGCAAGGTCAGTTCGAACTCATCGCTGGCGGTATCGAAGCGACAACCTTCGAGCTGGGCATTGGTGAGCAGATGGGTGTCGAGTTCACCGCCGAGCCGCTTGGTGTACAGCAGATCGTAGATGGCGTTGATCAGGTCCAGGTTGATGCCCTTGTACAAGCCCTTCTGCGAGCGCATCAGTGCGTCGCGGGTGGCCTCGGGCAAGGCATGGAAGTAGTCGATGTATTCCGGGGAGGTCATCTCCAGCGTCAGCTTGCCGTACTCCAGCGGGAAGAAGCGCGACGAGCGGGTGATCCAGTTGAGGGTATAGCCATAGCGGTCGATGTCTTGAAGCAGGTCCTTGTAGATCTCCGCCGCACTCTGGCCGCTGCCGATCAGCGTGATGGTCTCCTTGGCCTGTAGCTCCGCCTTGTTGTCCAGATACTGGCCGCTGTGCACGACCCGCTCGGCATGGGGACGGCAGCTCTCGGGCAGCCAGGGGCTGGTGCCGGTACCCAGGACCAGCTTGCGGGCTCGATAATCGACCGGTTCACCACGTCGGGTGTCCACGCAGCGCACCACGTAATGGTCCTGCTGCGCGTCGTAGTCGATGCGCTGCACGTCCTGCTGAAAGCGGAGCGACGACAACTGGCCGACCGCCCACTGGCAGTACTGGTTGTATTCGTTGCGCAGCAGGAAGAAGTCCTCGCGGATATAGAACGAGTAGATCTTGCCCTGCGTCTTGAGATAATTGAGGAAGCTGAAGCGGCTGGTGGGGTCGGCCAGCGTGACCAGGTCGGCCAGGAACGGGGTCTGCAGGGTGGCATCCTCCAGGAGCATGCCGGGGTGCCAGTCGAAACCGGCGCTGCGCTCGAGGAAGAGCCCGTCGAGGTCATCCAGGGGCTCGGTCAGGCATGCCAGGCCCAGATTGAAAGGGCCCAGGCCGATGGCGATGAAGTCGTAGGTCTTGTCGTGCATGGCGTATCTTCCTTGAAGAACCGTCAGGACAGGGCGCGCGTGGTGCGAGCGTGTGCCGGGGATGTCAGGGCGTGCCGGGTCAGGTAGTCGGCGCCGTGATGCTTGATGCGCTCGGCGATGACCTGCAGGTCGGCCACGCTGGTTTCCGGATTGAGCAGGGTGAACTTGAGGAACTGGCGGCCGTCGAGGCGGGTCGCTGCAATCACGGCCTCGCCGGAACGCGACAGCGCCTGGCGGATATAGGCGTTGGCGGCGTCGAGCACATCGTCGGACACGGGCGTTTCGGGACGGTAGCGGAACACTAGCGTGCTGAGCTGCGGGGCGACGGCAATCTCCAGCTCGCTGTCGTCCTGCAGGGCGCGGTAGGCGTCATGGGCCAGGGCGATGACATGATCGAACAACTCACCGAGCTGGTCGGCGCCCACCAGGCGCAGCGTCATCCACAGTTTCAGGGCATCGAAGCGCCGCGTGGTCTGCAGGCTCTTGTTGACTAGGTCGGGCGTGCCTTCGCTGGCCTGGCTGGCGGGGTTGAGGTAGTCGGCGTGATAGGTGACATGACCCAGCATGCGGCGATCCCGGACCAGGAAGGCGCTGCAACTCACCGGCTGGAAGAAGCTCTTGTGGTAGTCGACGCTCACCGAGTCGGCGCATTCGATGCCGGCAAGCCAATGGCGACGGCGTGTCGATACCAGCAGTCCTCCGCCGTAGGCCGCATCGACATGCATCCACAGCTCATGGCGGCGGCATAGCGCTGCAATATCATTCAGCGGGTCGATGCTGCCGAAGTCCGTGGTGCCGGCGGTGGCTACCACGGCGACAGGAATCAGGCCGTCGCGTCGGCAGCGCTCGATTTCCCGTTCGAGCGCCCGAGTGTCCATGCGGTAATCCGCATCGCAGGCCACGGCAACCACGGCATTATGGCCCAGGCCAAGCAGGGCGGCAGCCTTCTGCAGGCTGAAGTGGCTGGCCCGCGAGGCCAGGATGCGCAGGCGTCCGGCCTCTGCCGGCAGGCCATGCGTCTGGTTGCCGAGATGGCCCTCGATGCCGGCGCAATAGCGGTCGCGGGCGATCAGCAGTGCCATAAGGTTGGACTGCGTACCGCCACTGGTAAAGACGCCGTCGGCACGTGGCCCCAGCCCGATACGCTGGGCCGTCCAATCGATCAGGTGCTGCTCGATGAAGGTGCCACCGGCGCTCTGGTCCCAGGTTTCCACCGCGGTGTTGATCGGGGCGGTAATCGCTTCGGCAAGGATCGCTGGCAGGGTGACCGGGCAATTCAGATGGGCGACATAACGCGGATGGTGAAAGTACACGGCGTCGTCGAGGTACAGGTGTTCCACCTCGCCTAGTACCGCATCGAGATCGCCCAGATGCCGGTCCAGGTCCACCGAGGCGAAGCGCGCCTTCATCTCCTCGGGCAGGATACCCGTGAAAGGCCGATCGATCGAAGCCACCTTGCGTTTGACGAGATCGACACAGCGCAGCATGCCCTGGAGATAGGCATCGGCGTTGTGGGCATTGAACAACTGGTCGTCCTTGAGGCCCGACTGGGTCAGGTCGGTGAAGCGGATGGGTATGGCCGTCTGGGGTGCAGCAACATGGCTCATGACATCACCTTTCCTAGTTCGATTCGTGTCGCGTGCCTTGTGGCGATGGAGCGTGGCCGGCATCGCGTATTTCCCTTTGTTGCGAATGGTTATTGTTTTCCTTGTATCGCTGAAGAAGACGAACCCGACCCGAATTCCTGAACCCGAAAAAGGAATTTTTTTGTAAGCGAAGTGTTGGCTAAGCAGTAACTGAGAATGAGAGAGGCTTGATCGCGACGTGAAGCGCGGCGAACGAAACGGAGGGGGCAGAAACAACAACGGCCAGGTACCGTCAGGTCCTGGCCGTAGCAACAGGCAGCGGATCAGAAGTTGTAGCTGACTGTTGCCATCACGTTGCGCTCTTCGCCGACGTAGCAGTAATTGATGTCGTAGCAGGACGCGACGTATTCCTTGTCCAGCAGGTTATGCACATTGACCCGGGCGCTGACGCCTTCCAGGCCTACGTGGCTGAGGTCGTAGCCAAGCATGGCATCGATCAGCGTGTAGTCCGGCAGTTCCTCGGTGTTGGCCTCGTCGACCCAGATATCGGCGTAGTGACGCACACCCAGAGCGGTTTCCAGGCCGGCCAGGCTGCCACGGTCGAAGCCATAGTTGACCCAAGCGCTGGCCTGGTGGCGCGGCACCTGGTTGGCGGTATTGCCCTCGGTGTCGTCTTCGGTCTCGGCATAGGTGACGTCGGTGTAGGTGTAGCTGGCCTGCAGGCTCAGGTTGTCGGTCAACTGGGTGTGGGACTCCAGCTCGACGCCCTGGGACTCGATTTCGCCCACCGCGCTGTAATAGCTTTCGTTGGGATCCTTGGTCGAGACGTTTTCCTGAGTGATATGAAACAGCGCAATGCTGTAGCGGTCCTGGGTGCCGACCGGCTGGTACTTGAGACCGGCCTCGATCTGCTTGCCTTTGGTCGGCTCCAGCAGATCCCCATCCTCGTCAGTCGTGGCGTTGGGCGAAAATGACGTCGAGTAGCTGAGATACGGCGCGACCCCATTGCCGAAGTGATAAAGCAACCCGGCACGGCCGCTGACCTGGGTGTCGTCGAATTCGCTGCGTGTGCCGAGCGTATGGTTGGTGTTCTCGATATCGACCCAGTCGTTGCGAAGACCCAGGACGAGATGCCAGTTATCCAGGGTCATCTGATCCTGCAGGTAGACCCCGGTCTGGCTGAGCTCCCGTGTCTGGACGTCGGTATAGGTGACCAGCACGTCGCTGCCATATTGCGGGTTCGTCACGTCCAGATTGTCGGCCGAACCTGAATCCCAGGTAACATCGTTGTCGCGCTGCTGATAGTCGGCGCCGAACAGCAGTGTATGTTCGACCGCGCCGGTTGCCAGGCGAGCCTCGAGCTGGTTGTCCAGCGTCCAGGCCTGCAGGTCTTCATTGCCGCCCGAGTAGTAGCGGACCAGCTCGGTGTCCGAAGCCCAGCCATAGGCATAAACCTGCTGCATCTCCACGTCGGAATTCAGATAGCGTGCCCGCTGACGGAAAGCCAGGTCGTCATTGAAGCGATGCTCGAATTCATAGCCGAACTGGCGCTGGGTGCGCTCGAACTTCTCGTAATCCTCTTCGCCTTCGAAGAATTCATTGTCGATCTCGATGCCGTTGTGGCTTTCCACCGTACCTTCGTAGGGCAGGCCGGAGTGGTAGCCGCCCTCGGGATCCTTCTGCAGGTAAGCCTGCAGGGTCAGGCTGGTATCGTTGGAAATGTCCCAGGTCAGGGAAGGTGCGATGGCGTAGCGTTCTTCCTCGACCGGACCGAACTGCGTATCGGCGGCTTGCCCCAGCCCGATCAGGCGATAGGCGACACGGCTCTCGTCATCCAGGGGACCGGTGAGGTCGAAGGCGGCGCTGCGCTGATCGTTGGTACCGACACCCAAGCGAATTTCCCGCCCGGTCTCGAACTCGGGTCGCTTGCTCTGCATGGCGACCAGGCCACCGGGAGAGGCGCGCCCGTAGAGCACCGAAGCCGGTCCCTTGACGACTTCGATGCTCTCGAGGAAGTAGGGGTCGATGACCATCGAGCTGTATGAGCCACTGTCGCCCATCAGCTTGAGGCCATCCAGGAAAGTGTTATTGATACTGCCGTCGGCGAATCCTCGCAGGACCAGGTAATCGTATCGGTTCGACGCGCCGATCTGATTGGTGAACACGCCTGGGGTGTAGTTGGCCGCTCGCTGTACCGTCTGGGCGCCTTTCTCCTCGATATCCTCGCGGCTGATTAGCGACACCGCCTGAGGCGTCTCGATGAATGGCGTGTCGGTCTTGGTGGCGGCCTGGCCGGTCACCGTGACCGTATCCAGCGTGGCGGCAGCCTCGTCGGTCTGCTGGGCCGTGGCGGTCAATGGCAAAAGGGTAAGTCCCAGCAACCATACCGGGACGGGGCGGTTTGACGACGTGTCCTGCATGAAGGCTCCTTGCGCTCGATGAATAGTTATGACTGAGAATTATTCACGTTTGCGTCGAGTGTTGCGTATGCTGGATGCCGAAAAAGCTATGCCGCGTGACGAACCGCAGCCCGGCAAGGCGTTTGCTTTTGGTTTGGGTGGGATGCCTGGCCTAGACCTGAACGACTCAAAGTTGTCGCTGACATATTTAAAGATCGCTGGGCGCTATTCACACGTCGCTGGGCGCTACGCCATACCGCTGACGAAACGCCGTGGCGAAGTTCGTGGCATGGCGATAACCGGTCTGGGTGGCGACCTGCTGCACGCTTTCGCCTTCCCGCAACAATTGATACGCCAGTGCAAGGCGCCGCTCCCGCAGATAATCGAAGATCGGCTGGCCATACCTCTGACGGAATTTCTCGCGCAGGCTGCTGGGGCTCATACAGCTCATCTCGGCCAGGGTACGCAGGCTGTGCGCATCGCCGGGGTGGCTGTCGAGGTGATTACGTACGCGCTCCAGCAAGCGATGGTCGCGGGACGAGGCAAGCGGTGTCTCGGCCGGATGAGAAGATCGCGAAGTTAGCGTGCCGTCATAGGCGGATATCGCCTGGGATAGTAGCTGCAGAGCAAGACCTTCCGCTTGCAGCAGAGCGGCTGTCCCTTGCGTCTGTGCAGACAGCCATTCGGTCAACGATTGGCGAAGCCCGCTGGGGACGGCAAGCGACCACAACCCACCTCGTTCCTGCAATAGCGGCGCCAGGCTGGCCAGGCGAGGGTCATGTTCCAGCGCCTGCTCGAGTACCGTCAGGTTGACCGCGCGCACACGCTGCCCGGCGATATGACGGGCACTGAGCACCTGAGGGCAGCCATAGGCCAACAGCAAACCGCGCCCTGGTGTCAGGGTGCAGTTCTTGTCGCTTAGCGTCAGCTCGGCACAGCCTTCCAGCATGACGATGATCGAGACGTGCGCCGGCGCGTCTTCGCGCGCGTGAGTCTCGTAGGTCTGGTAGACGTTCAGGTCCGAGCCGACCAACTGCAGGTGCCGCCAAGGCTGGCACTCGCCGACATAGCCCTCGGCGACCATGCATCCGCCCTGTAGACAATGTCGCTTGGGCAAGGAAGGGAAGCGATGAGTCAGGTGGTAGCGATGTTCGTAGGTGGTGAAGTCCGCCACCGTGAGCCGACGGGCAGCTCTGGGCGCTGCCTCCGGTGAAGGCGAATGAGACGTCGGGTTCATGAGCGCATCACATGTCGGTGTCGGGATGAGTTACCAGCTCTCGTATTGTCGTCGGCTGGCGTCAAATGAATAATAATCCTTATCGTTCGCTTTACGCCAGTATGCCGGTGAGATGTCGCTGGGTGCCTGCGCTCACGATAAAAACGCCCACGCTGAGGTGGGCGTAATGCATGCGAGCATGGCGATACGAATCAGTACTGGTGCGACCAGCTCAGGGTGTAGGTGCGGCCACGACCTTGGTAGTCGTAGAGGTACTCCGGACCATAGGTGGGTGAATAGAGCGCGGAAGCGCGTTGACCCCACAGGGTGGAATAGCTCTTGTCGAGCAGGTTCTGTACGCCGAGACTGACCTTGCCGAACCCGGTCTGCTGGCCGAGTACCAGATCAAACGTCGTGTAACCGTCAATGCGCTGGCCATCAGCATCTTCGAGATCGAAGATATGGTTGGCCTGTAAACGCGCAGAGCGTGTGTAGTCCGTCCAGCCGAGGTAAGCGGTTGCTGTGGAGGTAGACGATGTCGTGACGGAGCGTTTTTCCCAGTCACTATCTTCATCCTGCTGTTCGGAACGAACCAGGTGCAGGGTGCCACCGACCTCGAGGCCATTGTCGAAGTAACGAGTGAGCGCACCTTCCAAGCCATAGTCGCGCTTCTTGTCATCGACGACATCGACGCTCAGGTCGCTTGAGTTGTATTCAAGCGCCTCGTCGGACCAGGCGTAGTAGATAGCGACCTGACTCGACCAACTGCCTCCGCCATAACGCCAGCCCAGTTCGACCTGATCGGTCTCGATAGCAGTCAATGGGTTGGCGGAAACGCTCACACCCGGACGGCCATAATATTTCGCCGGGTCGGGTAGCTCGAAGCCTTCGCTGTACTGTACCCAGCTCTGGTGGCCATTGCCGAAATCATATAGGGCCTGGATATTGTACAGCGTAGCGTCGTAATCGTTTTCGCCACCAGGGATGCCCATAAAACCATCCACTTCGACGTCCATTGTCTGATGCCGGATACCACCTGAAAGTTGGATGGCGTCGGTGGCTTGCCACTCGCCTTGGACGAAGCCGGCAATACCATCGACCTGATAGCCGGGATAGCGTGGCGTGACGCTGGCTTCTTCCTGCACCAGGCCACCCGTGGCGTCCGAAACAGCCTTGTCGAAGGTCATCTGGCTGGCGTCGAACTTTTCGCGATCAAGATCCACCCCGTACGTCAGTCCGACTGTGTCGGTCACTTCGGCATCGAACAGGGCCTTGATACCGCTCAGGTCAGTGTTCTGCTTGGAAGCCCTAAAGGTATAGCCATCTGCGCCGGGATAAGGGAACGGATGAAAACTGGCTTCCTCTTCGCGGTGGTACGCCTGTAGATAAAAATCCTGTCCGAGCAGGTCGGCGTGGTGATACTGCAAATTGACCAGCTTGCGGTCGGTTTCCGGTTCGCGGTCTGCCTCGAAGCCGTCGCGTATCTCGGCACCTTCAAGATTGGCGGGATCGGCATCCAAGTTGGGGAAATAAACCCCGCGCTCGCCCTCATAACGGGAGCGATAGATCTGTGCCGTGAAAGCAAGCGTCTGGGTTTCGGTCAACTGGAAATCCAGATTGCCCAGCACATCGATACTGCGATTGTCCTGCAGGTCGGTCTGGGAGATGTCCGGGAAAATTTCATCGCCATCGGCATCGTAGAACCGGCCATTGTCCTGATAGGCAACCCCCAGATAGCCTTTTACCCGCTCGTTACCGCCACTGATCGACTGCGCAACGCGGTAGTCGAGATCGTCGCTGTCCTGAAAACCGCTGGTGACTCCCACTTCTGAGCCCCAACTGGGTCCTCCAGTCTCACCTTTCTTGGTGACGATATTGATGATCCCCCCAGTAGCGCCACCGCCATACAAGCTGCTGGCGCCGGAAAGTACCTCGATACGCTCAATATTGAAGGGATCGATCGAGTCGAATTGACGTGACAGGCCACGGGTGCTGTTCATCGATATGCCATCGATCAGCACCTGAACGCTGCGGCCACGCATGTTCTGGCCGTAATTGGTACGGCCTTGCGGTGCGAAGTCCAGCCCAGGTACCAGACGGCCAAGTGCGGACTTGAGGTCGGCGCCGGTGCTGATCTGCTGATGCAGCGCTTCCTTGTCCACCACCCAGACCGCCCCGGGAATCTGGCTGATCTGGGTGGGAGTGCGTGAGCCGACCACGACCATGGTGTCCTGATCCTGCTGCGCATGCGCCGATAGGGCTGCCGAACCGGCAGCCATCAGGAGGCCATACGTGAACGTCTTTTTCATTGTCTGTTCCCTTGCTGCTGGCAAGTTTTTGCCCGAACTCAGACGTGCAAGGGTAAGAATGTGCAAATAAAAGTCAAACAATAATTGTTTTCATTAGCATTGTAATAAAAGGCTTCAGCCAGGAATCGTGACCAAACTGAGCACATAGCGGCCCAGCTGAGCATACTGCCCGCTTAGCAGGCTGCCGGCCGGCCAACGTTCGCCCAGGGCTCTGTTCAGGCGCAGGGTGGCTCGCTGGGCATCGGGATTCCAGTCGGCGAGCTGAGCGTCCTGAAAGTAGAAACGCACCCCGACCAACGGAAACAGCGCCTTGAACAGACTCTCCTTGAGCGAGAACACTACGGTGACGAAATGAGCTTGTTGCGATGCAGGCAGGGTAGCCATCCGGCGAAGCTCGTCCGGAGTGAGTATTTGAGGCGCTAGCCGTTCGGCCCGCACAGGCTCGAGCTGGCGCTCTGCATCCAGCCCGATGCCCTGGTAGCACGTTGCCGGTGCGACCAGAGCGGCTGCCAGATCGCCGCTATGCGTGATCGACCCCACCGTACCGCTGGGCCAAAGTGGAGCCCTGCTCTCGGCCATGTCCGGGACAAGGGGCGTCCCGATCAACGCTTGCAACGCCTCGCGAGCACACAGCCGGCCCGCCAGGTATTCGGCCTGCCGTTTGGGGGCGGCATGGCGCACCTTGTCGGGCAGCGGTATGCCGCTGTGCATGAAATCCTCCACAACCAGGCGCTGGCGGTCGAAACGCACCGAGCGCCACTGCACGCCAGGAAGCGACGCCTGCCATGGCCAGGCGTCCTCCAGGAAATGGCAGCAAGCGGGGAGTCGTAACGCCATGAATCAGCGATTTTCCAGGCGGGCATCGAGCTCGACCGGCACCTCGTCGCCGATCGCCTCGTAGCCTAGCAGCATGAGAATCGTGCGTGCCGTCTGGTTCTGCATCAGTTCCTTGCCATCCAGCGCAATCCGTTCGGCGTTACGCACATGCAAGGTATTCTCGGATTCACGCGTGATGTGGACCTTCAGTGGCTCCTGCTGATGTTGGCCCTGGTTATCCACACCCAGCATGACCGTTTCGGTCGTCGATTCACCGACATTCAGATTATCGAGACGCTCGGGGGGCAGCTGGATAGTTACCGTGGTCAGCGTGGTATCGGCCAGCCCGGACAATAGCGGTGGCAACTGACCTACACGGTCGAGAATATCGGTTTGGCGAAGGCGCAGCGGTACCCGGAGGATACCGTCACTGCCCAGAACCCCTGATAACTGGCCGACCCGATGGGTATGCGGCACCGGTCCGGTTGGTGAAATCTCGACGACCGTCGCCTCGACGCGCGACTGCTCGGGCATGAGTTGCCAGGCGGCCTGTGCCGGTGAACCCAGCAGAAGGGCAGCCCCTGCCGCAGCGATCAACGACAGTGCCCGAGATGGGCGAGACGTAAAATGGTTGCTCGGTGGCATTGGTGGCCCTCCGTGGTGATGTGGCTCGCTCTTCGACAACGAAAACGCGGCTGGTCTCCTTCATTATCATTCGTTATCATACGCCACCACCGTTAGGGCCTATAGCTCAGTTGGTTAGAGCAGGGGACTCATAATCCCTTGGTCGTAGGTTCGAGTCCTACTGGGCCCACCATTAAATCAATGGCTTACGCTGTTTTTCTCCCTCCGTATCGCTGTACTTTTCCTCCTGTGGCAACACTGTGTCAACGGGCCGTTTCGGGCCGAATTTCACTGCATCCGCCAAGTGAAGGGGAGCAGGAACTGAATTTCCAACAGCGTATCTTCAAGGCGTTCGCGACGCCGCTGCGCGATGAGTCCGGCCAGGTCACGCGTTGCCTGCTGCTGACCCAAGACATCACCCGGCTAAAGGATGACCAGAAGGCGCTCGAGACGCTGAACCAGGAACTCGACCGCCTGGCGCGAACCGACAGTCTGCTGGGCATCAGCAATCGACGTGAGCTGGATCGGCACCTGGAAGCCGAATGGCTACGTGGTGGACGCGAGGGCCACTCGCTGGCCCTGTTGTTGATCGACGTCGACTGTTTCAAACGTTACAACGACGTCCATGGGCATCCGGCCGGCGATGCCAGCCTACAGCAGGTGGCGAGCGTACTGAGCGAGGCCATACGTCGTCCGGGCGATTTGGCGGCGCGCTATGGCGGTGAAGAGATGGCCGTGCTGTTACCGCATACCGAGATGGAAGGGGCGCTCTATGTCGCCCAGCGGATTCATGAGCTGTTGGCCGAACGCAATATTACTTTCTTGGCGTCGCCAGTGTCGGATCGGGTGACGGTCAGCATCGGCGTTGCGGTCGTGCTACCCACGCCCGAGCAAACGCCGCAGCAGTTGATCGAGCAGGCCGATCAAGCACTCTATCAGGCCAAGTCCAACGGGCGCAGTCGTACCGAAGTCTACAGAGAAGAGGCGCTACTCAACGAGAATGACAGGACGCCGCCATGATTGGCGGCGTCCGCTTACCTATGGACAATGCGCTTACCCATCATCAGTGGTAGTGCTTGCTGCAATTGACGATCTCCCGGGCAACGTTGTCGTCGTTACAACGGTCGGCAATGTCGCCAACGGTCACTACACCGGTCAAGTCCTTGTCATTGGGGTTGTTGAGAACGATCAAGCGCTGAACGCGCTGCTCCTGCATGTTCTTCAGCACGTTGACGACATCTTCGTCTTCATAAGTGTACAAAACGTCATTGGTCGCGATGCTGCTGGCCTTGTCGTCAGGGCTCTTGCCTTCGGCCACGGCACGTACGGCAATATCGCGATCGGTGATCGTGCAGGCAATCTTATCGCCCTGAACCAAGGGTTCGAAGCCGCTGGAATCCCGGCTCATGCGTTCGGCCACTTCACGAATGGTGGCGTCGGCGGATAGATAATCGGGCCGTGTAGTCATTACCTCTCTGACTTGCATGATAAAACTCCCTTGTCTCGATTCCATGAGATCGACCAGCGCTGAATCATGCTGGCCACACGTCATGAATAGAAAGCTGGACTGGGTTTATCAACGACGATTGCAAAGAGATTCTTTTCATTGGGTATCGGACTGTGAGCCGTCGAGTCCGGGCTGGCTCGGGTGTCTGACGCCAGAAACCTTGAGCGACATCAATGCCGGGTGTCGCTTGTGAATCGAGCGTTGGCGAGATGGGACGCGGGCGGCGATGATAGGAGGTGAACATGTTCGTTTCCCTCTGCGCTGCCGCCTCCCGGTCAGGAGTTCGCCTTGTCCATCCGCAATCTCGATGCGCTTTTCAATCCGTCATCCATTGCCCTGGTCGGGGCCAGCAACCGGCCAGGGTCTATCGGGGCCGTACTGGCACGTAACCTGTTCGAAGGAGGATTTGCCGGGCCGGTCATGGCCGTCAATCCGCATGAACGGGCGATTCGCTCGACGCTGAATTACCGATCCATTGGCGAGTTGCCACTGCCTCCCGATCTGGCGGTGATCGCTACGCCGCCGACCACGGTGCCTGAACTGGTCAGGGAGCTGGGCGAGCTGGGGTGCCGTGCCGCCGTGGTGATCACCGCAGGCTTCGGTGAAGGCGACCGGGAGGAGGGCAAACGGCTCAGGCAGGCCATGCTGGAGGCGGCCAGGCCCTATCTGATGCGCATCGTGGGGCCCAACTGCCTGGGAATCATGGCGCCACATGCCGGGGTGAATGCCAGTTTCGGGCATGTTGCGCCCCGTCAGGGCCACTTGGCCTTCGTGACTCAATCGGGCGCAGTGGCAACCTCGATTCTGGACTGGGCCGACAGTCGAGGCATTGGTTTTTCCCACGTGGTGTCGCTGGGCGGCATGAGTGACGTGGACTTTGGCGACATGCTCGACTATCTGGCGCTCGATCCCAAGACGCATGCGATCCTGCTCTATGTCGAGGCAATCAGCCAGGCCCGCAAGTTCCTGTCCGCCGCCAGGATGGCGTCGCGCACCAAGCCGGTCATCGTGGTCAAGGCGGGGCGCAGCGATGCCGGCGCCAAGGCGGCACTGTCGCATACCGGCGCCCTGGCCGGCTCGGATGCCGTTTACGACGCCGCCTTCCGGCGTGCGGGCATGCTGCGTGTCGATACGCTCGATGAATTGTTCCAGGCGGTCGGTACCCTGGCCACCGGTGTGCGGGTCAAGGGCGACCGGCTGGCGATCCTGACCAATGGCGGCGGTATTGGCGTGCTGGCCGTCGATGAGCTGGCCGAGGGGCATGGCCAGTTGGCGACACTTTCGGACATGACTGTCGAGCGCCTGAATAATGTGTTGCCGGTAGCCTGGTCCCGAGGCAATCCGGTCGACATCCTCGGCGATGCGCCAGGAAAACGCTATGCCGATGCCCTCGATATCCTGCTGGCCGAACCCGATGCCGATGCACTGTTGGTAATCAACTGTCCGACGGCGGTGGCGGACAGCCTGGATGCAGCCCGGTCGGTCACGCAGGCCATCACGTCGCAGCGCATTCCCGTGCTGAATTGTTGGCTGGGCGAAGCGGCCGGCCAACAGGCGCGTCACTTGTTCGCCAGGCATGGCCTGCCCTCCTATGAAACCCCCGAGCAGGCCGTGCGGGCCTTCGCGCACCTCTGGCGCTACCGGAGCAACCAAGCGCTGCTGATGCAGACACCGCCTGCGCTCACCGGGCTGGACTTTGATCGGAACACGGCCGAAGCAATCATCGACACGGTACTGGATGATGGGCGTAGCCTGCTCACCGAGCCTGAAGCGACGGCACTGCTGGCGGCCTATGGCATTCCCACGGTACCGGCAAAAACGGCACGCGATCCCGATGAGGCGGCAGCTGCCGCCGAGGAGTTGGGCACTCCAGTCGTGCTCAAGATCCTGTCCCGGGACATTACGCATAAGTCGGATGTGGGCGGCGTAATGTTGGACCTGAAGTCGCCCGAAGCGGTGCGGGAAGCGGCCGAGGCGATGCTCGAACGGGTGCGAAACGTCGTACCCGAGGCGCGTGTCGACGGGTTCAACGTCCAGACGATGATCCAGCGTCCCGAGGCCCACGAATTGATCGTCGGTGTCGCCGAGGATCGAGTCTTCGGGCCGGTGATCCTGTTTGGCCAGGGAGGGACGGCCGTCGAGGTGGTCGGCGACCGGATGATGGGGTTGCCGCCGCTCAATCCGCTGCTTGCGCGGGAGATGATCGACGGGACGCGGGTTGCCCGACTGCTGCGCGGCTATCGCAGCCGGCAGGCCATCGACTTCGAGGCGCTGACCCTGACGCTGGTCCGGGTGTCGCAGATCGTCTCGACACTGGAGCGTGTCGCGGAACTCGACATCAACCCACTGCTGGTGGATGCATCGGGCGTGATCGCCCTGGATGCCAGGGTCGTGGTTCGTCGGGACCGCCAGCCCTTGGCGATTCGTCCGTATCCGCAGCAGCTCGAGCGCTGCGTCGCGACTCGGTCGGGGCAAGAGTGTTTTCTGCGACCGATTCGCCCGGAAGACGAATCGGCGCTGGTCGAAATGCTGCGTCGATCTTCGCCCGACGACGTACGGCTGCGTTTCTTCGGGGCCATCAAGTCGTTCGATCACGCCTTCGCCGCGCGGTTGACCCAGATCGACTACGACCGGGAGATGGCGCTGGTGGCGTTCATGCCTGGCGGTACGGAAATCTGCGCCGTGGTGCGACTGATCGCCGATCCGGACAAGGACAGTGCTGAATATGCTGTCATGGTCCGCTCGGATATGAAGCATACCGGACTGGGTTATCGCCTGATGAGCGAGATACTCGACTATGCCAAGGCAACGGGGATTCGCCGGGTCTTCGCCGACGTGCTGAGAGAGAACGAGCCCATGCTGAAGATGGCGCGAGAATTCGGTTTTATCGTTAAGGGCGGGGCGCAGGGCGACGATAGCGTAACCGTCGAACGGTATATGCAGTCGGCCTGAACGCCGGGGGCATTATCGTACGTTGCCAGTGCGGGTATGTCGGAGAGACAAAGCCCTATTACTGATGAATGAGGTCGTCTCGAAACCTATCCCGGTGACTATCCCGAAGAGTGCACTTGCAAGTGTGCAAGAATAAGGATTAAGAATTTTACCTTTTGCCTCGTATTCATGCTTTATTTCTAAAACTTCTTATTGGCTATCGTTAAATAGCTAATATCAATCGCTGATTCTACCTCTCTTGCTGCATACTGCGACGGCGTTAAAGAACGTCGCCGAACGTGTATTGCAGCGAGACATCAGTGCAACGCTAATGGGCGGTGGAAATTTCCACTGTTGGCATTGCTCAAGCCAGGTGATTTCGTAAAGTACTGTCCGGTTTTGATCGACCCCGTCAAGAGCACTATGCTTCAGCATAACGGCATATATGCCGGAAGCTCGCCGGAAGAGGCCATGTCGTAGCTGACTGCATTCGAGTGAGGAGCGCGTCGTCTCCATTATTCTACGGTAGCCCGCCGTTCCACTGCTCATTGCGCAATTGCTCGCTCCGAATGTGTGACGATACGTTTGGGGCGACCCATGCCGTGCGTGGACACTTCGCGGCCCGAGAGAACAAGGCCGTCGACGTTCGACTGCGATATCGGTATGGTAAGATCTCGATAACCGGACGCCGAAGACGACAATATCAAGGGTAATGGCGGCAGGGCCGTTATCGGCAGGCGAAGACACAATGCAAAGCGCGCCGAAGAAGTAAAGTGACAGCTATAGTTGCTCAGGGACGTGGGGTCGCATAATGACTATGGAAATGAGGAAGTCGCATGAAGGTGTGGCAATGCATCGTTGTGTCGGGGTTGGCCTGTGTGCTGACCCTTGCTCAAGCTCAAGAGACCTCCACTTCCCCTCAGAATGGCGAGCCGCCGGCCGAGAATCAGCCGGAGCAGCCTTCGCAGGGTGCCGCAGAGCCTAAGGAGCAGCCCGCGCAGCCCGAGACGGGTGACGAGCAGGAAGCCGACCAGGAAACCACCCAGCAGGCCAGTAGCGACTCCGCTCCCAAGCAGGATTGGACTCCCGATGCCGTGTTCGAGCACGTCATCGAGAGGGCGCGCGACATGGCCGGGGCGGCGTACACGGCGCCTGAATCGGCGCTCCCCGAAGAACTGGCCAACATGGAGTATCACGATTTTCGCAACATCCGCTTTCGGCGCGACGCCGCCCTGTGGCGGGATGAGCGGCTGTTCGAGGTACAGTTCTTTCACCCTGGATTTCTCTACGACACGCCTGTCGACATCCACGTGCTGCGCGACGGACGCATCGACGAGATCGCGTTCGATAGCGAGATTTTCGAGTATGAGGGGCAAACGGGACACATACGCGATGTCGTGAAGGGAATGGATCCGGGGCAACTGGGATTCGCCGGCTTCCGCCTGCATTTTCCGCTGAACACGCCCCAGTACAAGGATGAGTTTCTGGTCTTTTTGGGCGCGTCGTATTTCCGCATGATCGGGCGTGACCAGACCTACGGCATTTCAGCGCGTGGCTTGGCAGTGGATACCGCGACCCAGGGGGGCGAGGAGTTTCCGGCCTTTCAGGAGTTCTGGCTGGTTCCGCCGGAGCCCAATTCGTCGCATATCACGGTATTCGCCCTGCTCGATAGCCCGTCGGTCGCCGGCGCTTATCGCTTCGACATCGAAGCCGCCAACAATACCGTCATCAACGTGGATTCGCGCCTCTTTGCTCGCAACGACGTAGCCAAGCTGGGCGTGGCACCCTTGACCAGCATGTTTCTCTACGGCGAGAACAGCGTACAGCACTACGACGATTTTCGACCCGAGGTCCACGACTCGGACGGCATGCTGATGCATACCTCGGGCAATCAGTGGATCTGGCGCCCCCTGTCCAACCCACCGTCGCTCAACGTCAGCCAGTTACGCGACAACAACCCGCTGGGCTTCGGCCTGATGCAGCGTGACCGGGACTTCGAGCACTATCTGGATACGGCACTGAACTACGAGGAGCGCCCGAGCCTGTGGGTCGAAACGCAGGGCGGCGATTGGGGCGAAGGCGGCGTGGAACTCGTCGAAATTCCTGCGGATTCGGAAACCTACGACAACATCGTTGCCTATTGGGTCCCCGACAAGGAATTTCGAGCCGGCGACGAGCGGCGTTACCAGTATCGCCTGACGACCTATGACGAACCGATTCCCCACAGGGAATTTGCCCGTGTCGTGCGGACGCGGCAAGGGTGGGGCGCGCAACCCGGCGAGTCGAATGGACCGCCGCGCAGCCTGCGCCGTTTCGTGGTCGACTTCGCAGGGGGGGAACTGTCGTCGCTGTCTGCCTCCCAGCCGGTCGAGGCCAAGCTGACGACCTCTACAGGCGAAACCAGTGAACTTCATGTCAGGAAATTGCCCGATGGCAAGACCTGGCGAGCCATGTTCAAGCTAGCGCCACAGGACGACGATCCGGCCGACATGCAATTGCAGTTGATGTTGCGTGGCAAGCCGCTTACCGAGACCTGGAGCTACATATGGGATCCCAATGACTTATGACAATCAAGGTCGTGGATGCGGTATGAGCGAGCAGGAGTTGAGTCCCGGTCATACCGAGAGCGTGACCGCTCCGTTGGGGCCGGCCGAGAAAAAGGCCAGTCCTGAATCATCCACCCGTCATGCCGTACAGGCGCCGCCCCGCTCGAAGGAGCAGCGCATTCCGCTGCTGGGGCTGCGGCGCCTGATCTTCTTCACGCTGTCGCTGCTCACGGCCATTCAGGGCGGCTACATGATGTTCGACATTCTGCGCGCCAATGGCCTGAGCATGCTGGAAATGTCGATCTGGGTGCTGTTCCTGGTCATGTTCGCCTGGCTGTCGATCTCCTTCTGGACGGGCATTGCCGGCTTTCTGGTCGTGGCCATGAAGCGCGATCCGTTGACCCTGAAGCGCGCCAAGCCGCTTGAGCGGACGCTCGATCCCACGCGGCGTGTCGCCTTGGTGATGCCCGTCTACAACGAGGACACCGAGCGGGTCATCGCCGGGCTCGAGGCCACGTGTCGCTCGCTGATCGATACCGGTCAGGCCGCGGCTTTCGATGTCTTCCTGCTCAGCGACACGACCGACGAGACCATCGCCGCCGCCGAAAAGCAGGCGGCCTACGCGCTGCGCCAGCGACTGGACGGTGACCTGACGCTTTACTACCGGCGTCGCGAACGCAACATCGGCCGCAAGGTCGGCAATCTGTCGGACTTCTGCTGTCGCTGGGGACAAGACTACGAAAGCATGCTAGTGCTCGATGCCGATAGCGTGATGGGCGGACGCACCATGGTCGGCATGGCAGCGGCCATGCAGGCCAATCCGCGTCTGGCGCTGCTGCAGACCGTGCCGCTGCCGGTTCGCTCGAGCACGCTGTTCGGTCGCTTCCTGCAGTTCGCGGCAACGTTGTACAGCCCGATGCTGGCCGCGGGACAGAGCGTCTGGCAGGGCGACACCGCCAACTACTGGGGCCACAACGCGATCATTCGCGTTGCCGCGTTCGTCGATTATTGCGGATTGCCGTCATTGCCCGGCAAGGCCCCGATGGGCGGCGATATTCTCAGTCACGACTTCGTCGAGGCGGCCATGCTGCGGCGTGCCGGCTGGGAAGTGCGCCTGCATGCGGGCGTCGAGGACAGCTATGAAGAGCTACCTGGCAGCATCATCGAATACGCCAAGCGCGATCGCCGCTGGTGTCAGGGCAACATGCAGCATCTGCGTCTGTTGTTCGCCAGTGGGCTGCACTGGGTCAATCGTCTGCATTTCCTGCTCGGGGCACTGGCCTACATGGCTTCGCTGCTGTGGCTGGTCATGCTGGCGCTGAGTACCGTGGATGCAGTGACGAGGGCGGTAATCAAGGTGCGCTTCTTCACCCAGGATTACCAGCTGTTCCCCGAGTGGCCGGAGTCGCGTGTGGCGATGATCGCATCGCTACTGGTCATTACCGTGATCATGCTGGTCGTGCCCAAGTTGCTGGGGCTGGCCGTTGCCCTCGGACAACGTCGCAAGGAGTTCGGCGGTGGCGTCAAGCTGACGTTCAGCGCGTTGCTGGAGATCGTCTTCTCGATCCTGATCGCCCCGTTGATGATGGCGTTCCACGCCTGGTTCGTGATCAGCGTGCTGTCTGGAAGGACCGTATCGTGGAGTACCCAGGCGCGCGGTGGACGTCTGATTCCCTGGCGTGAAGCATGGCGGCGGAGTTGGGCCATGACGCTGGCCGGCCTGGTTTGGGGCGCAGTCAGCTTCTACTATTCACCGCTGTTCTTCTGGTGGCTGTCGCCGGTCTTGCTGGGAATGGTGACCTCTGTATTCATCATTCGTTTCACCAGCAGCATCCGCGCCGGTCAGTGGCTGCAGCGTCACGGCATCCTGTGCATTCCGGCCGAGGTACGCCTGCCGGAAGTGCTCGAGCGCCTGGAAGAGCACGAAGAGGCTCCGGCGACGAGCGACACCGAGTTTGCCGATCATGCCTTGTTGCCAGCCAATGAGCGCTATCAGGCAATGCCGGTTCAGTCGCTGCGTGCGCCTTTCGGGCTGGGGGGGGCCCAGGCGCCGCTTTGATATATTTCTTTTTGATTTATATAAATTTCTACAAATAACTTCCAGGAATAAAGCGTGGCGGTCAGAATGCGGGACGGTTTCATTCATTGTCTCGCAGGACCGCCACCATGCCCTGGGATGCCTGGATTACGCTGGCCACGACAGTGGCTGCGTTCGTATTGATGGCCACGACACGTATCGGCCCCGACATGATCATGCTCGGGGCCGTGGTGTGGTTGTTGACGCTGGGGATCATCGACGCTTCCGGGGCGCTGGCCGGTTTCTCCAACAGCGGCCTGTTCACTGTCGCGTTCATGTATGTGCTGGTGGCGAGCATTCGCGAGACCGGCGGCATCGATCTGATCATTCGCTACGTGCTGGGGCGTCCCCGAAGTGAAACGGGGGCACAGTTCCGGTTGCTGATTCCCGTCGCTGCCATCAGTGCCTTCCTCAACAACACCCCGGTCGTGGCGACCTACATTCCTGCCGTGATGAGCTGGAGTCGCCGGCTGGGACTGTCGTCGCACCGTTTTCTGATGCCGCTGAGTTTCGCCTCGATCCTGGGGGGCACCTGCTCGCTACTGGGCACCAGTACCAACCTGGTCGTGAATGGCTTGCTCAACGAGCGCTATCCCGAGCTTTCGCTGGGGCTGTTCGATATCGCCTGGGTGGGGGTGCCGATAGCCGTGGCGGGATTGACCTACCTGCTGCTTGCCGGGCGCTGGTTGCTGCCCGAGCGCTCCGGCGCCGGACAGTTCTTTGCCAATCCGCGTGAGTTCACCATCGAGATGGAAGTGGCGCCGGACGGCCCGATCGTCGACAAGACCGTCGAGGAGGCGGGGCTGCGTCATCTCGAGGGCCTGTTCCTGGTCGAGATCGAACGCGGCGGCAATGTGGTCAGCGTGGTCGGTCCGGGCGAGAGACTCAAGGGCGGCGACCGTCTGGTCTTCGCGGGGACCACCGAAGCCGCTGTCGAGCTGCAGCAGATCCGTGGACTGCAACCGTCGAGTCAGGGCGAATCCAGCTTGCAGAAGGACTTCAGTGAGCGGCGCCTGGTCGAGGCCGTGGTGTCGGACCAGTGCCAGTTCATCGGTCGGCGTATTCGCGAAGGCCACTTCCGCACGCTCTATGGCGCCGTGGTGCTGGCCGTGTGCCGTCACGGCGAACGGGTTGCCGGCAACCTGGGGCAGATCCGTCTGCAGCCGGCCGATGTACTGCTGCTCGAGGCACGTCCCCCCTTCATCGAGCGTCACCGTCAATCCAAGGACTTTTTGCTGATCAGTCGGGTCAACGGACAGGCGCGTCCCGTACATGAAAAGGCCTGGCTGGCCTGGAGCATCCTTGGTGGCGTCGTGATCCTGGCGGCGTTTGGCGTACTGAGCATGCTCAATGCGGCAATGTTGGGGGCGGCGCTGGCGGTACTTACCGGTTGCTGCTCGATCAGCGCCGCCAAGCGCGGCCTGGATACCCAGGTACTGTTGACCATCGCCGCATCGTTCGGGCTGGGACTCGCCCTGGAGAGCTCCGGTGCTGCCGCCAGCCTGGCCAATCATGCGTTGGCGCTGGCGGGCGGCAACCCTTATCTGCTGCTCATCGGGACCTACGCGATAGTGGCGCTACTCACCGAAGTGGTGACCAACAATGCCGCTGCCGTGATCGCCTTCCCGATAGTCACTGCCAGCGCCGAGAGCCTGGGGGTAAACGTGATGCCTTATGTGATCGCCATCATGTTCGCCGCATCGTCCAGTTTTCTGACGCCGATCGGCTACCAGACCAATCTCATGGTCTATGGACCGGGGGGCTATCGTTTCAGCGACTTCCTGCGTGTCGGCGGCGTGCTCAATGTGCTGGTGGGAGTGGTGGCGTTGGCGCTGATTCCACGTATCTGGCCCTTTTAGGCCGGCATGGTTTTCGCCACGGTTCGTCGGGGGTGGGGCTGTCGGGTTAAAGTAACCTCATCGTCTCCAAAGGAATGCAGTCATGCCTGAATCCAAGCCGCTCATCATCGAACCCGACCAAGGCCGCAAGGCCGACGCTGCCGTCATCATCCTGCATGGCCTGGGCGCCGACGGTCACGATTTTGCGCCCTTGATTCCCGCCCTTGCCATTCCCGGCAAGCCGGCGATCCGCTACGTGCTGCCGCATGCACCGCGCCGCCCGGTGACCATCAACAACGGTATGCTGATGCCGGCCTGGTACGACATCCTCGACATGAACCTGGGACGCCGGATCGACGAGATTCAGCTCAAGGCCTCGGCCAAGCAGGTGCAGGGGCTGATCGACGAGCAGCAGCGGACAGGTATCGACAGCGAGCGGATCATCGTCGCCGGCTTTTCCCAGGGCGGCGCAGTCGCCTATGAAGCGGCGTTGTCCTACCCCGACGCGCTGGGTGGCCTGCTGGCGTTGTCGACCTATTTCGCCACGGCCGACAGCATCGAACTGGCTGAGGCCAACCGCCACTTGGCGGCCGAGGTGCACCATGGCACCTTCGACCCCGTCGTGCCCGAGTCGCTGGGGCGGGCCGGTTTCGAGCGTCTGCGCGCGCTGGGTATCCCGGCCGAGTACCGAACCTACAGCATGGCCCACGCTCTGTGTCCGCAGCAGACCGTGGATATCGGCAATTGGCTGGGCCACTGTCTGGGCTGACTACATGAAGGACGCTAGTTCGCCGGTCATGCGCTGGCAGGCCTGCCTTCAGGCGGCGCGCCCGCCGTTTCTGCTACTGGCGCCGCTGTGCGTTCTGCTGGGCGTCGGTGCGGCGCGGGCGGAGGGTCTGGCGCTGTCCTGGTGGGATGTCTGGCTGGCGCTGCTGGGCAGTGTCACGGCGCACGCGGCGGTCAACCTGCTCAACGAGCACCACGACTTTCGCAGCGGCCTCGATGCCATGACGCGCCGCACACCGTTCTCGGGCGGCAGCGGCGCCTTGCTGGCCTGTCCGCGTGCCGCACCTCTGGCGGCTGTAACTGCCGCAGCCTGCCTGGTCGTCACCGCGCTCATCGGGGGCTATTTCCTGGCCCAGCGAGGACCGGCAATGCTGATATTCGGCATCGCCGGGCTGGCGTTGGTCTGGGGCTACAGTGGCTGGATCGTGCGTCGGCCGTGGTTGTGTCTGCTGGCGCCGGGCGTTGGTTTCGGGGTGCTGATGGTGCTGGGCAGCCATTGGGCGGTGGGCGGCCGGTTGGGGAGCACCGTGTTGGCGGTGGCGCCGGTGCCCATCCTGCTGGTAAGTGCCTTGCTGCTGGTCAATCAATTGCCGGACATCGATGCCGACCGGCGGGTCGGGCGTCGCCACCTGGCGATCGTCTTGGGCGTAAGCCGGGCTGCGCAGGTGGCGGCGTGGCTGAATGCAGCAGCCTTTGTCAGCCTGATGCTGGCGATCGGCCTGAACGGCGTGCCTCGGGCCGTCTGGCCGGCTTTACTGCCCGGGCTGGCGGCGGCCTGGCTGATCCGGGGACTGTATCGACTCGACGAGCGGGAGGTCGACGGTGACCGTCGACGTCTGTTGCCACTGATGGCCACCCAGGTCGCCATCCTGCTCATCACGCTTGCCGTGCTCGACCTGAGCCTGTGGTGGTCTGCCTGAGTCTCAGCCGTCGAGCATGGCCTTGAGATCCTCCCGTGAGGGCAGGGCGGCATAGGCACCGGGGCGTGTCACCGCATGCGCCCCGCAGCGACAGGCGGTTTCCACGGCACGGGTCAGTCGTTCGTCGTCCTCGCTCCAGCGGGTGAAGGCGGCCGCATCCACATCGGCCTCGGCGAGCATGGCCAGCAACCCGCCAATGAAGGCGTCGCCGCCGGCCGTGGTGTCGACGGCCCGGACCTGCGGCGGCAACACGTTCAGGCGACGGCCGGGGCGGTGTATCTCGACCGGGCGGGGGCCGTCGGTGATCACGATCAGCTTCACCCCGGCGGCGAGCCGTCGGTTGAGCCAGGCATCCTCGGGATGGTCGCCGCGCAGTTTGTCGACCTCCTCGCGGGACAGCTTGAGCAGGTGCGCCCGATCGAGCAGCGACGTGGACAGGCCGATATCCACGTTGCCTTCGGGCCACAGGTTGTCGCGCAGGTTGGCGTCGACACTGACCAGGCTGCCCGAGCGTTTGGCGATGTCGGCCAGCGCCAGAGTCGTTTCGGCGATGCTTTCCTCGGTCAGGCTATTGGAACACATATGCACGATGGCGGGCTGGCTGAAGACACCGGCCGGCAGGTGTTCGAGCCGGTAGAGCAGATCGGCGGCCGGTGGGCGATAGAAGTCGAAGGTGCGCTCGCCCTCGGCATCCCGCGACACGAAGGCCAGCGCGGTACGGGCTTGTCGAGTGGTCACTACGCCCGAGGTGTCGACGCCGTGGCTGGCCATCTCGGTGGTCAGGAAACGCCCGAAGCGGTCGTCGCCGACCATGCCCAGAAACCGGCTGGGTACGCCGAGCCGGGCGCAGGCCACGGCGACATTGGCAGGTGCGCCGCCGGCATAGGGCGTGAAGGTCTCCGGTCCGCTGTCGTTCCCCAGGCGGCTCGATAGCATGTCGACGAGGGCTTCGCCGAAGGCGATGACGGGAATCATGACGTTTTCCCCTGACTGGTGGCTTTGGCCTTGGACTTTTCCGGGGAGCGACCGCCTGCGGGTGGCTCGGCGGGCCGGTGGGCGGGAAAGTGCTGGCGTACCAACGCTAACAGACCTTGGGTCGAGGCGTCGAAGTCCTGGGTGCGTTCATCGATGCGCTCGCTGATCTCGCCGGCGATGCGTTTGCCCAGTTGCACGCCCCATTGGTCGAACGAGTTGATGTTCCAGATCACCCCCTGAACGAACACCTTGTGTTCGTAGAGCGCAATCAGTGCACCCAGGTTGCGTGGCGTCAGCTCGTCGAGCAGCAGGGTACTCGAGGGGCGATTGCCCGGGCAGCTGTAGGGGTCGAGCTGGCTGCCTCCCTGGCTGCCCTCCATGAAGGCATTGGCCTGGGCGAGCATGTTGGTGAGCAGCGCGAAGTGGTGCTCCTCGACGCCGGGCTCGGGCTTCAGCGAGGCGATGAAGTCGATGGGCACGTAGCGGGTGCCCTGATGCAGCAACTGGAAAAAGGCGTGCTGGCCGTTGGAACCGGTCTGCCCCCAGACGATCGGCCCGGTCTTGTAGTTCACCGGCTGGCCGAAGATATCCACGGACTTGCCGTTGGACTCCATGTCGAGCTGCTGCAGGAAGGCCGGCAACTGATGCAGCGCCTGATCGTAGGGCACGATGGCCTGGGTCTCGGCGCCCATGAAATTGATGTACCAGATGCCGATCAGGGCCATGAGCACCGGCATGTTCTCGGCGAAGGGTGCCTCGATGAAGTGACGGTCCATCTCGTAGGCGCCTTCGAGCAGTTCGAGGAAGCCCTCGTAGCCGATCGACAGCGCAATGGGCAGACCGATCGACGACCACATCGAGTAACGCCCGCCGACCCAGGCCCAGAACTCGAAAACGTTCTCCTCGCGAATGCCGAACTCCATGGCCGCCTTGCGATTGGTGGAGGCCGCGATGAAGTGAGCGCCCACGTCGGCGTCTTCGCCGGCATTGTCGAGAAACCAGCGCCGGGCAGTCTTGGCGTTGAGCAGCGTCTCCTGGGTGGAGAAGGTCTTGGTCGAGACGATGAACAGCGTGGTGGCCGGATCGAGCCGGCGCAGCACCTTCTGGATATGTGCGCCGTCGACGTTGGAGACGAAATGGAAATTCAGGTCGCCGTGGCGATAGTTGAGCAGCGCGCGGCAGGCCATGTTGGGGCCGAGGTCCGAGCCACCGATGCCGATGTTGACGACATCGCGAATGCGTTGGCCGTCGTAGCCCTGCCAACTGCCGTCGCGCACGGCCTCGGAGAAGGCGCGAATCTGTTCGCGGGTGCGCCTGATCTCGGGCATCACGTCCTGGCCGTCGACGATCACCGGCTCATCGCCCTGGTTGCGTAGTGCGGTATGCAGGACCGGGCGATCCTCGGTGACGTTGATGATGTCGCCGGAAAACATCTGCGCACGCCGCTGCACCAGCGCCGAATGATCGGCCAGCTCGATCAGCTTGGCGAGTACGGCGTCGGAGATATGGTGCTTGGAATAATCGAGAAACAGCCCGCCGACACGCAGGCTCATCTTCTCGAAACGCTGGGGGTCGCGGCCGAAGTAGTCGCGGATACGGTCGTTGGCGGTGTCTCGGTGCAGGCGCTCTAACGCCTGCCAGGTAACGCTGCGGGTTAGCTGGAACATGGACGTGTCCTTTGTTGTTTTCGATAAAGTGAATCGTGTCACTTTATCGCATGGCAAGGCGTCAGTCTTCGCCTCCCGGGTAAGCCTGCTCCGCAGCGCCTCAGGTTACACGTTGACTGCGCGCCTCTTCGAGCAAGGCGAACCAGGTCGGGCGATCGAGGTCGACCCGACCCTCCCGGGCGAGTTCGCGAATGCGGCTCTCCTTGAGTGTGCCGATGACCGGTATCGGCTGGCCGGGCAGGCGGCGCAGCCAGGCCAGGGCCAGGCCGGCGTGGCTGATCTGCAATTCCTTGGCAATGCGTTCGATGGCCGTGCCCAGCACATCCTCGAACACCGAGCCGCCGCCCAGCGACGACCAGGCCATTGGCTGGTGGCCATCGCTGAGCACGGCGTCGTACAGGCCGCTGAACAGCGAATCGGGATGCGCCAGCGACAGCTCCAGCTGATGCACGGCAAGCGGATTGGCCATGGCCTGCTGCAGGCGGCGCCATTGCTCCGGCAGGAAGTTGGACACCCCGACGGCGCCGACCTTGCCGGCGGCGATGGCGGCATCCAGCGCATGTGCAGTGGCGTTCACGTCCATCAATGGGTCGGGACGCTGCACGAGGAAGTGGTCGAGGCGCTCCACGCCCAGACGCGACAGGCTGGCGTCGATCGCCTTGCCAAGATAGGCCGGTGAGGTGTCGTAGTGCTTGACCCCGAAACGGGAGCTATCCCGACTGCGCAATACCACGCCGGCCTTGGTGACGACCCTGATACGCGGCTTGAGGGCCGGACGCAGGGCCAGGGCTTCGCCGAACAGCATCTCGCAGCGGCGGTCGCCATAGGTATCGGCGTGGTCGAACCACACCAGGCCCTCGTCGAGCCTGGCCTCGATCCAATCCGCCAGGATCCTGGGGTCGCTTAACGCTGGCGAGTCGCTGAGGCGCATCATGCCCAGCAGGAACGGAACGTCGAAGCCGGGCGTCATGGTTAGCTGTCTCGCGAAATCGTGGTGGCCAGCAGGTGCTGGGCGCCCGGCACCAGCCATACCGGGTCGACACGTGTGCAGGCTGCCTCGACGCACAAGAAGCGCCGCGCCACGTCGGATGGCGTATCCGCGGGCAGCTCGCTGTCAGGGTGCCAGACCACGGTGGAATCGCTACCCTGCTTGGCGATACGCAGCCTGCGCGTATCGTCGTCGAGAACCACCTCGCGGTTGGACTGGTAGATGCGGTCGATGGCGCTGCGAATGCCCGGCTCGCCCTGCTGAACGCCTTCGGCGAACCCTTTGAGCTTGTCCAGGTAACGGGCCCCGGCCAGGCCTTCGATGCGGCAGCGGTGCGTGTCGCTCACGCTGAAATAGGTGTGCAGGGCGCCGGTGTACTTGACCGGCGTTTCGCCACGGTGTTCGGTGATCAGCTCGACGTGCAGACGCTGGGCATTGGCCTGAATCACGGCGCGGGGCACCAGCTGATCGTGCAGACGTTCCTCGGGCGACAGGTGCAGCTCGACGCCCTGTTCGTGTTCATCGGCGGCGTCGAGTCGCCACTCGGCCTTGCGCGCCGTGCCATGCATCGGCCCCTGACCGTCCGGCGACTCGTCGGCGAACCAGGGCCAGCACAAGGGAATGCCGCCGCGAATCGCGCCGGGCAAGGCTTGGGGAGTCGAGGTGACCCACAGCCATCCATCGCCCTCTTCACCGGCAGGACGAAAATGCAGGACTTGGGCGCCTTGCAATGACACGGCCAGTTCGCCCCAGGTCTCGCGGGCCAGCCATACACGACGGCCCTCCCACTCGGCCTGGCGTTGGCCGTCAGTGGCATCGAGCAGTACGCGCAGGGATTGGGGAATCATTCCACCTCCTTGTTGTGTAGCGCTTCGGCAGCTCCCAGCAGCCCGGTCCAGGGCGCGGTGACCACCCAGATGGGGATGCTGTCATTGTACTCGCGCATACGCCCCTTGTTGATGAAGGCTTCTTGAAAGCGGCTGTGCTGCAGCCAGTCGATCAAGCGCGGCATGATACCGCCGCACAGGTAGACACCGCCTCGCGCGCCGAGAGACAGCGCCGCGTCGCCGCACACATCGCCCATGATCTTGAGGAAGCGCTGAAGGGTCTCGACCGCTACGCTATCACCGGCGCGTGCCGCCCCGGTGATTTCCGCGGGGGTATTGTAGCGTGGCGGCACCTTGTGCAACTCCGCATGGGCGCGGTACAGGTCGAGCAGCCCCTGACCGCACAGCAGGCGCTCCACCGAGACGCGACCATAGCGGCTGATGAAATAGCCGGCCAGCTTCAACTCCTGTGCATCGGTGGGGGCGAAAGTGATGTGCCCCCCTTCGGTGGTCAGCGGAATCCAGGCCTCGCTTCCCGGAAACAGGCCGGCGACACCCAGCCCCGTGCCGGGACCCATGATCAACCGTGCCCGGCGTGGCTCGGCCTGTCCCGGCTTGACCTGGACCCGCTCGTCCTCGGCGACATGAGGTACGCCCAATGCCTGCGCCGTGAAATCGTTGATGACCTTGAACAGTTCGAAACCGAGAGTTTCCTTTACGTCCCGCTTGGAGAAGCTCCAGTGGTTATTGGTCATGGTCACGATATCGTCATGCACCGGGCAGGCGAAGGCCAGGCAGGCTTCCACCGGCGCATCCTCGCCGGTCGCGCCGATGCGCTCCAGATAGTCGCGCACGGCATCCACCAGGTGCGGATAATCCGCACAGGGCAACGTCTGGATGTCGTGCAGGTCGAACGAATCCGGCGTCACCAGGGCGAAGCGTGCATTGGTGCCGCCGATATCGCCGATCAGTGCCGCTCGGGTCATGCCTGGCCGTCCTTTTCGATCAGATCCTGAGCCTCGAAACCGCCGAAAGTGGCGGCGCCGTCCTCGGCGCGACCGACTTGGCTGCGGAAGCCGGCGAACAGCTCACGGCCCATGCCATAGCGGTAGTCCTCGAGGTTGGTGGTGGCCAATTCGCGGGCTTGCCACTCGGCATCGTCGACCAGGGCATTGAGCTCGCCCGCGTTGGCGTCCAGGCGCACCACGTCGCCTTCTTTGAGGCGCGCCAGCGGGCCGCCATCGACCGCTTCGGGGGAGAGGTGGATGGCGGCCGGCACCTTGCCGGAGGCGCCGGACATGCGCCCATCGGTGACCAGGGCGACCTTGTAGCCGCGATCCTGCAGCACGCCGAGGTAGGGCGTGAGCTGGTGCAGCTCAGGCATGCCATTGGCGCGCGGCCCCTGGAAACGGACCACCACCACCACGTCACGGTCGAGCTCGCCGGCATCGAAGGCCGCCTTGAGCTGACCCTGGTCGCTGAACAGGCGCACCGGCGCTTCGACCACGCGATGTTCCGGCTGTACGGCGGAAATCTTGATCACGCCGCGACCAAGGTTGCCGTCGAGCACGGTCATCCCGCCAGTGGGCGAGAACGGATCGGTAACCGGACGCAGCACGTCGGGATCCATGCTCTCGGTGGGGCCTTCGCGCCATACCAGCTTGCCGTCCTGAAGGAAGGGCTCCTTGGTGTAGTCGCGCATGGAGCCGCCGAAGACGGTGGGAATGTCCTCGTGGAGCAAGCCGGCATCGAGCAGCGTGCGAATCAGGAAGCTCATGCCGCCCGCGGCCTGGAAATGGTTCACGTCGGCCTGACCGTTGGGGTAGATACGGGTCAGGCTGGGAATCACTGCGGACAGCTCGGTGAAATCGTCCCAGGTCAACGTCAGGCCCACGGCGCCGGCCATCGCTACCAGGTGCAGCGTATGGTTGGTCGAGCCGCCCGAGGCGAGCAGTCCGATTACCGCGTTGACGATCGCCTTCTCGTCGATTTGCTGCCAGAAGGGACGGTAGTCGCCGCCGGGCTCGCTGTTGCGAATCGCCTGCTCCGTCGCATACTGGGTCAGGGCGTCACGCAGCGGTGTGTAAGGGTTGACGAAGGAGGCGCCGGGCAGATGCAGGCCCATCATCTCCATCATCAACTGGTTGGAGTTGGCCGTGCCGTAGAAGGTGCAGGTGCCCGGCCCGTGATAGGACTGCGACTCGGCTTCGAGCAGTTCGTCACGGCCAACCTTGCCCTCGGTGTAGAGCTGGCGTACACGCGCCTTTTCCTTGTTGGGCAGGCCGCTGGTCATCGGGCCGCCGGGAACGAAAATCGCCGGCAGGTGACCGAATCGCGCAGTGCCGATGAACAGACCGGGCACGATCTTGTCACAGATACCGAGCAACAGTGCCGCGTCGAACATGTTGTGCGATAGCGCCACGCCGGTGGCCATGGCGATTACGTCACGGGAAAACAGTGATAGCTCCATGCCCGGCTGACCTTGAGTCACACCGTCGCACATGGCGGGCACGCCGCCGGCGAACTGGGCCGTGGAGCCCATGTTTCGCGCAGCGCTCTTGATGAGTTCGGGGAAGGTCTCGAACGGCTGATGCGCCGATAACATGTCGTTATATGACGAAACGATGGCCAGGTTGGCACTGTTCATCATTTTCAGCTGGTTCTTGTCCTCTGCACCGCAGGCGGCAAAGCCATGGGCCAGGTTGCCACAGGACAGCTCGCCCCGGTGAACGCCACGGCGGTGCTGGTCCTGCATATGACGCTCGTAGAGCGCGCGCCGGTCAAGCGAGCGTTCGCGAATGCGCTGAGTCACGCGGGACACGGTTTCATGAACGGCCATGGGAACCTCTCTTCACGGTCGGTATAGTATTTCGTAAACTTACCAAAACGGGGCTTGAATGTCGTGACCCTTTTGGGTCAGATTATGGTCTAAAGCGTAGGATTGTTTCATCGTGACTGCCTCCTGATCGCCACCTGCGGCAGGCGAGCGTGGTCACTTCGGATTCACGCCAACTACTTCGTTGCAGTTAGGAGGTCACATGACGCTGCGTATCGCCATCAACGGTTTCGGGCGCATCGGTCGTAACGTACTACGCGCTCTTTATGAAAACGGCTACCGCGATCGGGTTCAGGTCGTTGCCATCAATGACCTGGGCGATCCGGCCCTGAATGCACATCTGCTCCGGCACGACAGTGTGCATGGTCATTTCGGCCGTTCCGTCGAACACGACGAGCAAGCGCTGATTGTCGATGGGGATCGGATCGATACCTTCGCCCAGCGCGACCCGGCCCAGCTGCCGTGGGACAAGTTGCAGGTCGACTTGGTCATGGAGTGCACGGGGCTGTTCACCAAGCGGGCCGATGCGGCCAAGCACCTCGAGGCCGGTGCCGGCCGCGTGCTGATATCGACGGCCACCTCGGACGCCGATGCCACGGTGGTCTATGGTGTCAACGAGCATGTACTCAAGCCGGAACACCGCGTCGTCTCCAATGCATCATGCACCACCAATTGCCTGGCGCCGCTGGCCAAGGCGCTCAACGATGCCATCGGTATCGACAATGGGCTGATGACGACGGTGCATGCCTATACCAACGACCAGAACCTGTCCGACGTTTATCACAAGGATCCGTACCGGGCACGCAGCGCTACCCAGTCGATGATTCCTACCAAGACCGGTGCGGCGGCGGCGGTTGGCCTGGTACTGCCCGAGCTGGCAGGCAAGTTCGACGGGCTGGCGGTGCGCGTGCCGGTCATCAACGTCTCCCTGGTCGATCTGGTGTTCACCGCCAGTCGCGACACCAGCAAGGAGGAAGTCAACGACATCGTCAAGCAGGCGGCCGCCCAGTCGGATGTTCTGGACGTCAACGCTCAACCCCTGGTGTCGATCGACTTCAACCATAACGCGCATTCGTCTATCTTCGATGCCAACCATACCCGCGTGAATGGCCGGCTGGTCAAGGTCATGGCCTGGTACGATAACGAGTGGGGATTCTCGAATCGTATGCTGGACACGGCGCTGGTCATGCAGGCCACGGCCTGAGCCGAAGGCTGGAGCTTGGCTCGGCAAGACGATGCGATGGGAAAGGGTGCTTCGGCACCCTTTTTTGTGCTGCTTGCGCAGATGCACCGCTGTGCTGGAATGGATTGGCACATGCAGGCATGGAGACGTGCCACGGATAGCGTTAAAGTGCGGGTTTGCAAGCCCCAATCGGTGCGTACGGTCGTATCCGGTTGTGTTAGCTTTAAGTAAATTTAAGGACCAATGTTTTACAGACTGCATTGCACATGAATGATAGCGTTACCCAAGCACAGCGGTTGATCGGGGCTCGCTTGCGCGACCCTCGACGTCGACGCCAAGGGTGCATCATCGGCATCGATCAGAATGGCGGGCAGCCGGCATTGCTGATTGTCTGGGAAGGGCAGGGAAGGGCCGAACGCGTGCCGTTGCCGCCTCACGAGCTGCGCACCCTGGTTCAGGCCTGCGATACCGTGCCCCCGAGCCGGAGAGTCTGGGGCAACGGCCACCAGGCCCTCGTTTCCACAGCCGGCCTGCCGCGATTGCCGGCGCCGGCTGTGGAAAACATCAAGGATGAGCCGATCACGGCGATCGAGGCGCCCCGCTTCGCGCTGGCACAAGGAACGTCATAGAGGATGTCACGAATATGCCGGCAACGTCGTTGCAGCTGCTGCCCCGGTTTCTCGATGCACTGCTTTGCGCGTCACCGGCGGTAGTCTATGCCACGGATGCCCAGTGGTGGCAGGGCAAGCTTCACTACCTGGGCGTCAACGTAAAGACATTGTGCGGCATCGATCGTGACTGGCTGCGTGAATCCCCCGCCCGTTGGCTTGATCTGCTGACGGCCGCGTCGCGAGACGAGGTTCTGGCGCGGCTGAGCCGGGCCTGCCGGGAAGGAGAAAGCCAAGTCTCCTTGCACTACACCCTGCGCCATCACGACGGATCGTTACATCATCTGCAGGACGATGTCGTCATTCACCGCGATGGTGAAGGCGCCATCAGCGAGTTAGTGGGGTCGTTGGTCGATGTCACTGAGCGGCAGAACCTGCTTCAGCGCTTCGAGAAGCTCAGCGAACAGCTTCCTGGCACGCTCTATCAGTGCCGGATGAGCCCGGAGGGAGCGCTGTCCTTCCCTTTGGTGAGTTCGGGCATACTGCGCCTGTTCGGGATTTCTCCCCAGGCCATCATTGACTGTGCCGAGACAGCGCTATCCTGCGTTCATCCTCATGATATCGATGGGCTATGGCGGAGCATCCGGCGCAGTGCCTCGCGCTTGAGCGTCTGGCGCTACGAATTTCGCTGTATCCACCCGGATGGGCGTGAATTGTGGGTGTGCGGCCATGCGTCGCCGGAGCGCGAGCCTGACGGCAGTACCCTATGGCATGGTTTCTGCGAGGACGTGACCCTGCGCAAGCAGGCCCAGCATGCGCTTGCCGAAAGCGAGCGTCGCTACCGCTTCATCGTCGAGCACGTCAGCGACCTGATCATGCTGATCGATGCCGATGGTATCTGCCGCTATGCATCGCCGTCGGTCAGTAACGTACTGGGCTACGTGCCGGAAGACCTGACGGCACGCGCCCTGATGGAATTGCTGCCGCCTGACGATGCCCCCCGCATCCAGCGTCGCATCCACGAATCCTCGCGCATGGGGCGCAATCTCCAGATCGAATTGCGGGTTCGTCACTGCCAGGGCCACTACCTCTGGCTGGAAACCAGCTGTTCGCCCTACATCAATCCGTACAATGGCCGCTACGAGTGGGTTCTCGCCGTGGGGCGGGACGTTACCGATCGCAAGCTGCGCGAGATGAAGCTTCACGAGCTGTCGACCACCGACAGTCTGACGGGGGCTCTCAATCGCGGTGCCTTCCTGGGGTGCTTGAAATCGTCGATCGAAGCGGCCGAGAGCATGCCGTCGCGGCTGTCGTTGATGATCTTCGATATCGACCACTTCAAGGCCATCAACGATACTTGGGGGCATGCTGCCGGCGACCTGGTCCTGGCCAGTCTCGGGGAGATATGTCGCAGTACGTTGCGTTCCCATGATATTTTTGGCCGCATCGGTGGGGAGGAGTTCGCTTTGGTGCTCACTGGGCGCTCGTTGAGCGAATCGGCGATACTTGCCGAGCGGTTACGCAAGAAATTCGAGGGCGTCCGAGTCGAGTTCCATGGCCAATGGCTCAACTTTACCGTCAGCTTCGGCATCGCCGAGCGTCGTGATGGCGAGACGCTGGACGATCTGATGCACCGTGCCGACATGGGGCTCTACGTGGCCAAGCGTGAAGGCCGCAATCGTGTGCATCAAGCCCTGTCCGCCGAGTCGTGAGCGACGTTCAACGGCTTGTACATCACAGACCGGCGCTGTCGGGAGCCACGAAAAACAAGGAGATTGGTATGAAAGCCCGCTTCACGTGGTTGTGTCTGCTGCCGGTCCTGATGCTGGCGGCCTCGGCACAGGCCCAGATCCAGACCAACCCCACACAGGTCGACGATGCCGAGATCGATGTCGTTCAAGGTCCGCTGGTCAAGGGCGAGCCGTTCGAATATTCCACCGGTGGCGAGACTTACCAGGGGTATCTGGCCCGCAACGTCAACGACAAGACGCCGCGCCCCGCCGTGCTGATCGTTCATGAATGGTGGGGGTTGAACGACTACGCCAGGCGGCGTGCCGACCAGTTGGCCGCGCTGGGCTTCGTGGCATTGGCCGTCGACATGTATGGCCAGGGCCAGGTCGCGACCCACCCCGATGAAGCCGGAGCCTTTTCGAGTCAGGTCATGCAGGATTGGCCTGCGGCGCGTGCACGCCTCGAGGCCGCCATGACCAAGCTGAGCGAACATCCCGCCGTGGCGGATACCGGCATGGCGGCCATTGGCTATTGCTTCGGCGGCGGCATCGTCATGAACATGGCGCTCTCGGGAATGCCGATCGAGGCGGCAATCAGCTTCCATGGCAGCCCGACCCGGGCCGTCAAGAATCCTCAATCGTTCGGCGGTGTCGTACAGATCCATAACGGCGCCGAGGATCCGCTGGTCGAGCGCGAGGCGCTAATGGACATGGCCAAGGCGCTCGAGGCGCAGGGCGCCGAGGTGAAGGTGGTCCACTATCCGGGCGCAACGCATGGCTTTACCAGCCCCGAAGCCGACGAGGTAGCCGAGGAGTACGGTTTGCCGCTGGGCTACAATGCCGCCGCCGATGCGGCGTCCTGGCAGGCAGCGTTGCTCGCGCTGGATGAGGCACTCAACGACAACTGATCGCTCCTTTCCGGCGTGGTCAGATGACGCGAAGCAGCTTCATCAGCCAGCGCCGGTAAGGCGGCTGCATCAACCAGGCCATATTGCGCCGGGCCTGATGGAAGACGCTGCGCTCGTGGCTGAAGGTGACGAAACCGTGTTCGCCATGATAGGCGCCGATGCCGCTCTGGCCGATGCCGCCGAAGGGCAGGGTGTCCTGGGCGGCCTGAAGTAGCGTGTCGTTGAACGCCATGCCGCCTGAGTGAGTATGGGTCATCAGCCGTTCACGATAGGCGGCGTTGCGGGTGAACGCGTAGAGGGCCAGGGGGCGGGGATGCCGATTGACGTAGTCGATGGCTGCCTCGTCGTCCTTGACGCCAATGATCGGCAACAGCGGCCCGAAGATTTCCTCTTGCATCAGCGTCAGCGTGTCATGGGGATTGATGACGAGCGTGGGTGGCAGCTTGCCGCTCGCTTCCAGCTGCTCGGCATTGGCGCCCATTTCGATCACGCGACAGCCCCGATTCTCTGCATCGTCTCTTAGAGCGATGAGTCGCTGCCGATGCCGGCGGCTGATGATGGCCGTGTAATCGTCATTGCCCGCCAGGCGGGGATAAAAGCGCTTGACGGTACGCTCGAGGGCCTCGGTCAGGCTTTTGAGTCGCCGTTCGGAGACCAGCACGTAATCCGGTGCGATACAGGTCTGGCCGGCGTTGAGCCACTTGCCGAAGGCGATACGTTGGGCTGCCTCGTCAAGGTCGGCATCGTCGGCGACGATGGCGGGCGACTTGCCACCGAGTTCGAGCGTGACCGGCGTCAGGTTGGCGGCAGCAGACTGGGCAACCTGACGGCCGACCTGGGTGGAGCCGGTGAAGAACAAGTGATCGAAGGGTAGGCTGGCGAAGGCCTTGCCGGTTTCCCGGTCACCGGTGATGACGCACAGCTCGTCCTCGTCGAAGTAGCGCTCGGCAAGCTCCGCCATCAGGCGTGAGGTGGCCGGGGTCAGCTCACTGGGCTTGATCATGACGCGATTGCCGGCAGCCAGGGCGCTGAGCGCGGGCAACAGGGCCAGTTGCCAGGGATAGTTCCAGGGTGAAATGATGCCCACCACGCCCAGCGGCTGACGGTGGATCTCGCCTCGTGCCGGCAGGAAGCGCCAGTTGAGCGCCACGCGCTGCGGACGCATCCAGCGCTTGAGATGCCGGCGAGTGTGGCGTAGTGCCATCTTGAGCGTGGTGATTTCAGCCAGCCGGGTCTCGACCGATGAACGGTGGCCGTAGTCCTGGCGGATGGCGCGCTCGATCTCATCGGTATGACGCAGGGTCATGCGTTCCAGCCGGGCCAGGCGATCGCGACGCGTCGCCAGGGTCGGGTAGGGCGCTTGGCGAAACGCGGCCTGCTGCTGGGCAAAACGACGCTGCAGCGAGGTGACGCCGGCCAGGGTGGGAACAGTCTCCGTCATCGTCATGCAAACACCCCTAGGCTTCGTGAGCTGATTTTTCAATGCGGTATGCCGGGTGCAGGCAGGTTTCGTAAAGCCTAGACCGTGAATGCCATGATACCGAACATGGTGAGCACGAAACCGCCGAACAGCAGCAGGCCCGCCAGCGACACCAGGATGAGCAGGTAGCCCAGAATCAGCGCTGCCAGGGCCCATCCATCGCCCTGTTCGCCGCTCTGGCGGATCTGGTGTCGGGCGATATGCCCACACACCACGCCGCCCAAGGCCGCCGGCGCGACGAACACCGCCAGCACGCTCAGACCGAAGGCAACCACAGCCATCAGGTTGGTCCTGTCGGGGGAGGGCGAAGGGGGAGGGAACGAAGGGTACTCGGCCATGTCTGTCTCTCTGTTTGTGTCGCCTGGCCCTTAGACAGTAACCCAACCGGGGGCTATCGTGAATGCGCCTGGCGTTACACGCCATGATGGGAGACGAAATGCATTGTGAAGTAACCACGATCGATGCCATCGAGGCGGTTCCTGCCGACCCTTGGAATGCCCTGGTCGGTAGCGATCACCCCTTCCTGCGCCATGAATTCCTGCACGCCCTGGAAGCCACCGGGGCGGTGACGCCCGAGACGGGATGGTCGCCACGTCACCTGCTGGTATGGCAAGACGGCTCGTTGGTGGCGGCAATGCCACGCTATGCCAAGGATCACTCCTACGGCGAGTACGTGTTCGATTGGGCTTGGGCGGACGCCTGGGAGCGTGCCGGGGGCGAGTATTATCCCAAGGGGTTGACGGCCGTCCCCTACACGCCGGTGCCTGGCCCTCGGGTACTGCTGAGTCGAGAGGCGCAGCGACAGGACGTTTTGCGGGCCCTGGCCGCGCAATGCTGCAACGATGACCAGTCGAGCTGGCATCTGCTGTTTGCCGATGACGCCGAGGTGGATGACTGGCTGCAGGTACATCCGCAACTCATCGAGCGGCATGCCGTGCAGTTCCAGTGGCAGGACCGGGGCTTCGGCGACTTCGAGGGCTTTCTTGCCGCGATGACCTCGAAGCGCCGCAAGGAGATCCGCCGCGAACGACGCCGCGTCGGGGAGCAGGGGCTGGTCATGCACCGTCTGGCCGGTACGCACATCGACGATGCTGCGCTGGAGCACTTCTACCGCTGTTACCGGATCACTTATATGGAACGCGGACAGCATCCCTACCTGCCGAGGGCGTTCTTCCAACGCCTGCGCGAGCGTATGCCGGAGTCGCTGCTGCTGGTGCAGGCGCGCCTGGAGGGGCAGCCGGTCGCATCGGCATTGTGCCTGCAGGGCAGCCATACCCTCTATGGGCGTTACTGGGGCAGTGAGGTGGAGGCGGATTGCCTGCATTTCGAAACGTGTTACTACCAGGGAATCGAGCATTGTCTGGCGCATGGCCTGGTACGCTTCGATCCGGGTACCCAGGGTGAGCACAAGCTGGTGCGTGGCTTTGCCCCGCGGCGCTTGCGCTCGCTGCATCACATCGCCCATCCCGAATTTCACCGGGCAGTGGCGCGCTTCTGCAAGGAGGAGCGCGGCTACATCGAGGCTTACCACCGCCAAGCGCTGACGCGCCTGCCGTTTCGTCAGCCTGAGAATCAACAGTAACGCAAGACAAGGGTGGTCCGGTTACATGCACTTTCTTTATGAAGCGGCGGTACTGCTAGGGGCGGCAATCATCGCCGTGCCTCTTTTCCAGCGTCTTGGGCTCGGTTCGATCCTTGGCTATCTTGCCGCCGGGTTGATACTCGGCCCGTCGGTCACCGGCTTCATCGCCGAGCCTGAGACCGTGCTGCACTTCGCCGAGTTCGGTGTCGTCATGCTGCTGTTCATCATCGGCCTCGAATTGGAGCCCTCGCGCCTATGGGCGATGCGCAAGCGTTTGTTCGGCCTCGGCGTGCTGCAATTGCTGGGCTGTGCCGCGCTACTGATGCCGCTCGGACTGACGCTGGGATTGTCGGTCGAGGTGTCGGTCCTGCTGGGGCTGATTCTGGCCTTGTCATCGACGGCGTTTGCCTTGCAGGTGCTCAACGAGCATCACCAGCTACCGTCGCCGCATGGCCAGGCGGCCTTTGCCATTCTGCTCTTCCAGGATCTGGCGCTGCTGCCGCTGTTCGCCGGCGAGATCGCCGTGACCTCCGAGGACTCCTGGCTGGCCGTGCTGCGTGGGGTGGGGTGCGTGGTGGCCGCTATCGTCTTCGGCCGGCTGGTCTTCCCACGGGTATTGGCGGTCGTGGCACGTAGCGCCGTTCACGAGGTCTTTACCGCCTCGGCACTGTTCATGGTGCTGGGCATGGCGCTGGTCATGGAGTGGGCCGGGTTGTCGATGGCGCTGGGCGCCTTTCTGGGCGGCGTTCTGCTCGCCGATACCGTCTACCGGCACGAACTCGAGGCCAACATCGAGCCATTCAAGGGGTTGTTGCTGGGGCTGTTCTTCATTGCCGTGGGCATGTCGGTGGATCTGGCGCTGGTATTCGACAATCTGTTGTGGGTACTGGGCATCACCTTCGGGCTATTGATCGCCAAAATGTCCATCATTGCCGGGGTGGGGCTGGTGGCGCGGCTGCCATGGACCGAGCTGCCGCGCCTGGCGACGGTGATTGCCCAAGGCGGCGAGTTCGCTTTCGTGCTGCTGACTGCAGCGGTCAGTGCCGAGGTCTTCGATCAACGCATCGCCAGCCTGTGCATCGCCGCGGTCACGCTGTCGATGGCGTTGACGCCGTTCCTCTATCGGGCCGGTGAGCGTTTCGGGGCAAGGTTTCGCGAAACGCGGGCCTACGATGGCGATTTCGGCGACGATTCTCCGCCGGTACTGATTGCCGGGCTGGGGCGTTTCGGCCAGATGGTGGCGCGCATGCTCAAGACCCAAGACATCAACTTCACCGCGCTCGATCCCAACATTCGCCAGGTGGAGTTCATTCGCCGCTTCGGGTCGCGTATCTACTATGCCGATGCCACACGCCTGGATCTGCTCAGGGCTGCTGGCGCCGAGCAGGCCCGCGTGCTGGTGATCGCAGTCGACGATGCCGATACGGCAAATACCATCGCCCGGCTGGCGAAGCTGCATTTTCCCCAGCTCAAGGTCTTTGCGCGAGCGCGCAATCGCCACCATGCCTGGCTACTGATGGAGATCGGTGTCGACGGCGTGGTCCGCGAGACGTTTCCGGCGAGCCTGGAAATGAGTGCCGAAGTGCTCAAGGGACTGGGCTATCCGAGCTCCAACGCCATGGATGCCGTGCGCACCTTCCGTGATTTCGACATTCGCTTGTTCCAGGATTCCTACGAGCATCGCCACGACGAGGAGACGCTGGTGGCCAACGAGAAAGCGGCCATGGCCGAACTGCAATCCTTGTTCCAGAAGGAACTGGGAGGTCGGCCGCTGCGCGACGGGACGCCGGGCGTGGAGCGTACCGAGCCGGAAGTGCCTTGACGCTGCTTGGCAATGCCTGGCGTCGATCGGACAAGGAGGAGTGACATGGTGCCCAAACACTGGCGTGAACGCCTGGAGTCGTTGGGTCTCACTGCCCAGGGCGAGCTGACGCCCTTGGCCGGGGGCGACATTGCCGCGGTATGGCGCCTGGAAACCCAGCAGGGCCCCGTGGTACTCAAGCAGGACGATGCCCAGCGTCTGGCCGGCGAGGCCGACGGGCTGCGGTCGCTGCATGCGGCCGGTACCTGGCTGGTGTTACCCCAGGTATTGGGACTCGACGACGACCTGCTGGTCATGGAGGCGCTGGATGCCGGCGGGCGTCGCGACGAGCAAGCGTTTGGCGAAGGATTGCGCGAATTGCATGCAGTGACCGGTGAGACCCACGGCTGGGAGCGCGACAATGCCTGTGGGCTGACGCCCCAGCCCAATACGCCTTGCGATGATGGCCGCACGTTTCAGCGCGAGTATCGCCTTCTGCCGTTGGGCAGGGCCTGTCACGACGAGGGACTGTTGGACAAGGCGATGCTGGGCTCGCTCGAGAGTGTCGCCGAGCGGCTCGATGAATGGCTGCCCGATACCCGCCCCAGCCTGCTGCATGGCGATCTCTGGTCGGGGAACGTACTTTACACGCCGCGTGGCCCGGCAATCATCGACCCGGCCGTCTACCGGCACTATCCCGAGGTGGACCTGGCCATGCTGACGCTGTTCGGATCGCCCTCGGCAGCGTTTTTCGAGGCGTACTGGGATGGGCCGGCGCCGGACGACTGGCCGCGCCGCCAGACCCTGTTCCAGCTCTATCCGCTGCTCAACCACCTGCTGCTGTTCGGTAGCGGCTATCGTGGCGCGGTGGAGCGCGCCATTGCCGGGCTGCTGTAATGCATACCGCCATTGCGGTCCGGCAATGGACGCTGAAACGCGCGTAGGTGGGATCAGTCGGTGCAGCGAAACGGCCGGCAAGACGATTTGCACCATGACGATGCAGGAAGCTAGCGGGTCGAGACCAGACGCTGCCGGAGCTTCTGCCACCAGCCAGCGGTTTGGCGCGGCCGGCGTTCGGCATCGCCCGAATGCTCCAGAAACTCCCGGATCGGAGTGACCTGCGCGGCACGGTCCAGCATGGGGGCATGGCCGCAGCCGGCGGCGGTCAGTGATGCCATGTCCGGATGGATCTCCTGCATGCGTTCGACCGTCGCTTCGCTGAGTAACGGCGAAAACTCGCCGCGGATGACCATCAGCGGGCAGTGGATGGCGCGCCAATCCGCCCACAGGTCGCGAGGTGTGTCGTGGAAGAACTGTTCGGCGATGCGTGGATCGTAGTGAAACGTCCAGGTGCCATCGGGCAGGCGTCGGGCGCTATTCAGCGTTAGGCGACGCCAGTCGTCCTCGTTGTCGATGCCGAAGCCGGTATAGTGCGACTTGACCTCGTTCAACAGGGCGCCAAAATTGGGAAAAAAGTGTGGGACAGCGAAGTAGCTGGCCAGATCGCTCAGGCCCTCGGTTTCGATCTCGGGGCCGACGTCATTGATGACGAGACGCTCGATGCGATCGCGTCCCTGGTCGGAGGCGGCCAGCATCATGCCCAGCAAACCACCCATCGATGTCCCCAGCCAGGCGACATGGGTCAGCCGAAAATGATCGAGCAGTGCCAGGGCTAACTGCATGTAGCGCTCGTAGAGGTAATCGTGTGCCGGAAACAGTGACCAGCTCGACAGTCCCCGCCCGGGTGTGTCGGGGGCGATGATTCGCCAGTCGGGGCCGAGTTCGCGGGCCAGCCCGTCGAAATCGCCCCCGTGGCGGGCCAGGCCATGCCAGGCGATCAGCGTGCGAGACGCCTGGGGATGCCAAATGCGAACCGCAATTTCCTGCGCCCTGATCTCCACCAGCTCCAGCGCGTCCATGGCTCTCCCCCCGTATCGCTATGCGTAAAGGCAGTGTAGCGACTACGCTGCTTTGCAACATGCGAATCTCATGGCTCTCTTCGCATGAGCCGGAAGAGGGAGTTGACCAGTTCACGGCCCTCTTCTTGAAGAGAGAAGCGCTCCGGATTGCGCAGCCAGTCGTGGATGAGCCCTCCCAAGGTGGTTTGCAACAGGCGTGAGGCCGTGTCCGGAGACAGGTGAGGCGCCAGCAGGCCCAGCTCATGGGCATGACGAAATTGCTCGCGCATGCCGGCCTGACACTCTTCCACCAGGCGGTTCTGCATTTCCAGCGGATTGATGTCGCTGAAGAACTCACAGCGGTGCAGGAGGATGGCATGGATACGCCGGGACTTGGGCTGTTCGATGCGCGTCAGGCCATTGAGGCAGGCCAGGCGCAGGGTTTCCAGGGGCGACTCGACATCCGTCGTCGCACGGACCTCGTCCATCATCTCCTCGAAGGGCATGCGTACACGATCGAGGAGGGCGTGAAACAGGTCGGCCTTGTTCTTGAAGTGCCAGTAGACCGCGCCACGGGTCATGCCGGCATGGCGGGCAATCTGCTCCAGTGAGGTGCGTGCCACGCCGTTGTCGTAGAACACGTCCTCGGCGGCATCGAGCAGGGCCTCGCGGGTCGCTTCGGCTTCGGCTTTGGTTCGTCTGGGCATGGTAGGGGCCCCCGCTGTGTCGGTACGTGCCGGAAATGTGACAAGACTACGAAAAGCATCTTACCGTAACTATCCGCAGTTTACATTCATGTATGTATGCTTGTAAGCTCGCGCCATCCCATCGTATATCCAAGGTGACCAGGCATGCGTCCGACGACGATCAACCGTAGGTTTGCCGCCATCGCTACGCTGCTGCTGGCGCTCATGCTGTCGGCATGCGGCAGCGAAAGCGAGCAGCAGGCCCAGCAGCAGGGTGGCGGTCAACAGGAAAAGCCGCCTAGACCGGCACAGGTCATGACGGTCGAGCTGCGCGATCTGCAGCTCGACAAAAGTTACCCCGCATTGCTACGTAGCGAGCAGCAGGTAACCGTGGTGGCGCGCGTGTCCGGGGTGCTGCAAGAGCGCCATTACGAAGAGGGTGAACAGGTCGAGGAGGGCGAGTTGCTGTTCACCATCGAGCAGGCGCAGTACGAGGCGGCAGTGAGGCAACAGCGTGCCGATCTGCAAAGCGCGCGTGCGGAGCTGAATCAGGCACAGCGTAATTTCGACCGTTATCAACGCCTTTACCAGCAGAATTCGGTAAGCCAGCAACAGCTCGACGAGGCCAGGGCGAGCCAGGAAACCGCCCAGGCCGCCGTGGCCCAGGCGCAGGCAGCACTCGACCAGGCCCAGCTGGATCTCGATTACACCACCGTGGTAGCCCCGGTGACCGGGCAAATCAGCCTGAGTGAGGTCGATACCGGCAATTACGTCCAGGCGCAGCAGACGCTGGCGACCATTACGCCGCTGCAGATCATCGAAGCGCGCTTCTCGCTGCCCGAGGACGATGCCGTCGCCCTGCGCTATCAGCGCCGCCAGCCGGACGCCCCCGAGGTGAGTGCCTGGTTGCATGCACCGACGCTGGCGCCGAGCCTGCCGAGCCTGGCGGATCAGGGCATTCGCGGCAGCATCGATTATCTGGGAGCCAGCGTCGATACCAGTACCAGTACGGTGCAAGCCGAGGCGGTGTTCGACAATACCGACCAGCTCTTTCTGCCCGGACAGTTCGTGCGTGTCGCCCTGGAGGGACTGCAGCGCTTCCAGGTGCTGGCCGTGCCCGAGGTGGCGGTGACCGAAGGTCTCAAGGGGCCGCAGGTCTATGTCCTCGACGATGACGATACCGTGACCAGCCGCTTCGTCGATCTCGGCGAACAGGCCGGAGACTGGCAGATCGTTACCGACAATCTTGAGCCGGGCGAGCGCGTGGTGGTCACTGCCATCGGCAGCCTCAGTCCCGGCGACAAGGTCGACCCTCAGCCGTTCGACGGTGACCCCGAGGTGCTCCAGGAGGAAGAGGCCCAGACCACGGGAGGTGGCACTGCCCAGGCGACCGGTGGCAACGCCGGCGTGCAGGAGAGCCAGGCGGACGGTGCATCTGGCGAGGGGGCTGTGAACGAAGACACGGCGCAAGCCTCCTCGACCCAGAACGGGCAAGGCTAAAGGCGGAGTGTACGGATGAACTTTTCCAGCGTATTCATCAGGCGTCCGATATTCGCTACGGTCCTGTCGGTCATTATCACCCTGATCGGCCTGATGGCGGCCCGGAGCCTGCCGATCGAGCAGTACCCTCAGGTGGTGCCGCCCAGCGTGAGCATCTCGGCGACCTACCCGGGCGCCGATGCCCAGACCGTGTCGGACACCGTGGCGGCGACGTTGTCCGAGCAGGTCAACGGCGTCGAGGACATGATCTACCTGACCTCGACCAGCTCCGATGCCGGCACGATGTCGATGCAGGTGTACTTTGCCATCGGCACCGACCCCCAGGTCGCCACCATCAATGTCAATAATCGCGTGCAGCGGGCCATGTCCCAGTTGCCCAGCGAAGTGCAGGCCCAAGGGGTCACGGTGGAGCAGCGTTCCAATAGCGTCCTGCTGTTCATTGCCATGACCTCGGAGTCGGGCGAATACGATTCGCTGTACATCAACAATTACACCAACCTCAATGTCATCGATGAGCTCAATCAGTTACCCGGCGTCGGCCAGGCCCAGGTATTGGGCAACCAGCAGTTCGCCATGCGGGTTTGGCTCGACCCGGAAAAGCTGTCGCTCTATGACCTGACGCCGGCCGAGGTCACCTCGGCGATTCGGGCCCAGAACAGTGTCGTTGCCGCCGGCAAGCTGGGTGCCGAGCCGCAGAGCGACCCTACGCCGTATACCTATACGTTGACTTCGCAAGGTCGCTTCGAGGGCGTCGATGAGTTCCGCAACATTCTGTTGCGCACCGACCAGGAAGGTGCCTCGCTGCGCCTGAGCGATGTGGCGCGCGTCGAGCTGGGCCAGAACAGCTATGGCGTGCAGGGCTACGTCAATAATGCACCCATCGCCCCCGTGGCCATTTACCTGCAGCCTGGCGCCAACGCGCTGGAAGTCGCCGCGGAAGTCAAGCAGACCATGCAGGACCTGAAGCAGCGCTTCCCGGCGGGCCTGGACTACGTGATTCCCTATGACACCACGCTGTTCATCGATGCCTCGATCCAGGCGGTGGAACACACCTTCATCGAGGCGTTGCTGCTGGTTGCGGTGATCGTCTTCCTGTTCCTGCAGAGCTGGCGCTCGACCCTGGTCGCGATGTCGGTGGTACCGATCTCGGTGATCGGGACGTTTGCGGGCATGTACCTGCTGGATTTCTCGATCAACCTGCTGTCGCTGTTCGGGATGATCCTGGCCATCGGCATCGTGGTGGATGACGCGATCGTGGTCATCGAGAACATCGAGCGTATTCTCGACGAGGATGAGAACGCCACGCCGCTGCAGGCCGCTTTCGAAGCCATGCGCGAGGTGTCCGGGGCGGTCATCGCCACATCGCTGATCATGGCGGCGGTATTCATCCCGGTCGGCTTCATGGGCGGCCTGACGGGGCAGATGTATCAGCAGTTCGCGATCACCATCGCCATGTCGGTGGCCATCTCGGCCATCGTGGCGCTCTCCTTCACGCCGGCGATCAGTGCGATCTTTCTCAAGAACAAGCCGCGCATGCACCAGTCGCGTGTGGTGCGCGCCCTCAAGAAGCCTTTCGATTGGTTCAACAAGGGCTTCGAGAAAGTGACCGATTTCTTCATGGCGGTGACGCACTTCCTGATTCGCCATCTTATGATCATGCTGGTCCTGTTCGTGGCGACCTGCGTGGCGTCCTGGTGGATCTACGAGCGTCTGCCGGGAGGCTTGATTCCGGCCACCGACCAGGGGGTGGCCATTGCCTCGGTCACTCTGCCTGCGGGCGCCTCGCTGGCGCGCACGGACGAGTATGTGCATGAATTGACCGAGCGCATCCAGGCCGAGATCCCGGCGGTGGAATACGTGACCGGTATCGCCGGTTTCGACCTGCTGTCCGGCGCGGCGAACACCGCCAAGGCGACCATGTTCATTACCATGAAGCCTTGGGAGCAGCGCGACATTACGGTGGATGACCTGACCGGCAAGATCATGCAGCTCGGCGCGCAGGTACCGGGAGGGAATGCGATGTCCTTCAACGTGCCGCCGATCCAGGGGCTGTCGCCGACCGGCGGTTTCACGGGCTATCTACAGTCGTTCGGGGGCGACTCGCCGCAGGAACTCTACCAGGCATCGCTCAAGGTCATGCAGGCGGCCAATCAGCGGCCCGAGCTTACCCAGGTCTTCACCACGCTCAACGTCAGCGTGCCGACCTATCGGCTGACCGTGGACGAGGACAAGGCACGCAGTCTCGGCGTGAGCATCAGCGATCTGAACACCACGCTGTCGAGTACGTTCGGGAATGCCTTCGTCAATTATTTCACGCGCTTCAGTCGCAATTTCCAGGTCTATGTCCAGTCCGAGGACGAGTTCCGCCGTTCACCGGACGATCTGGCCAACGTCTATGTGCGCGGCGGCGATGGCCAGCGGATTCCGCTATCGGCGTTGGTGTCGATCGAGCGCGATCATGCCCCCTCGGTGCTCAACCGCTACAACGTTTATCCTGCGGCCCAGTTCCAGGGCAGTCCGGCACCCGGCTATAGTTCCGGCCAGGCGGTCGAAGCCATGCAGGAAGTGGTGCAGGAAACGCTCGGCGGTCAGTATGCCATGGGCTGGACGGGGGAAGCATACCAGCAGCTCAACGTAGGGACCGCGGCGACCCTGGCGCTGACTTTCGGCATCGTGATGATGTTCCTGATCCTGGCGGCCCAGTACGAGAGCTGGACGTTGCCGCTGGCGGTCGTCACGGCGACGCCGTTCGCTTTTCTGGGTGCAGTGCTGGCGGTCTATCTACGCGACATGTCGACCAGCGTCTACCTGCAGATCGGCTTGCTGGTCGTGGTCGGTTTGGCGGCCAAGAATGCCATCCTGATCGTCGAGTTCGCCGAACAGCAGCGCACCCATGCCGGCAAGTCGATCGTCGAGGCAGCGCGAATCGCTGCCCGCCAACGCTTCCGGCCGATCGTCATGACCTCGCTGGCCTTCATTGGCGGGACGTTGCCGCTAGCGCTGGCGACCGGAGCGAGCGCGGCAAGCCGTAACCAGATCGGGACACCGGTGGTAGGCGGCATGATCACGATTACGGTAATGGCCAGCGTCTTCGTGCCGGCCGCCTACGTGCTCATCATGCAGACCCAAGTCTGGCTGGCCGCCAAACTGGGAGGGGACAGGCGCCGCCGTGAACAGGACGGCGACGAGGCTGAACCAAGACAATCCACCAGCTGACGAGTCCGTCCGGCTTGCTCGTCTTGACCAGACAGCGCCGTCACGTTCGTGACGGCGTTTTTCATGCGTGAAAGCGATAAGGAACGGTCAAACGTCCATTTATTGACCATCGTCAAGGTAGGCATTTTTAACCAGAGATATGAACTTCCCCGGAACTGAAGCCTTGCCGTAGTCTATGCTGTCAATAAGCGGGCGCATTTAATGTTACTGCATGGTTAGCCGAACATTGTCTTTTATTGCAGTCGAAACTATTTCGTCAGTTGCTTTGACGGTAGGGCATCAGGTGTCTTATACATTTTTCGTCGATAGTGGCGTACGGTCGATCGCTTCGAATCGTCAGTGCTGAAGCCATGCGAAGTAGCAATGCTCGGTTTTATATCGGTTTTATCTGATCGATGACTATTACTATTAGAAACCTAAGGTAGGCACGCGCAGCATCCGCTTTCCAGGGAAATGGAAAGCGGACAAGGGATTGAGGGTAGTGCAGAAAAATTAACGAGCCCTGACTCCAGGGTTCATTGCCATGTGAATCGAGCAGGGAGGTCGAACATGGGTAGTGTGGCGTTGCATGGTGTTTCTTCGACTCAGGGCATCACAGCGGTCAGATACATTTCGGATAAGGTCATTCCGCAGGAGCGTCGTGCCTGGAATGATCGGGTTGCCAAGGATGGCGACGATGGCTTTCGCACCCTTTTCGTGACGCCTGAAATCGCCGATTTCGTCAAGGTCGGTGGGTTGGGCGATGTGTCTTCGGCACTGCCCAGAGCATTGGCGTCACGCCATGACGTACGCATCTTGATTCCTGCCTATCGGGAAATGATCGCCTCCGATCATGAAATCGAGATTATGGGCGAGTTGCCCGCCTATGCCGACATTCCCGCCTGTGAGCTGGGCAAAGTCACCTGCAGCGATGGATTGATCGTTTACCTGCTGCTCTGTCCCGATCTCTTCGAACGCGAAGGCAGCCCGTATTGCGATGAAATCGGGGTCGGCTGGGAGGATAACGACATACGTTTCGCCCGCCTGTCGTTGGCCGCTGCCCAGATTGCCAGCGGGCAGGCCGGTCTCGACTGGCAGCCCGAACTTCTGCACCTCAACGACTGGACCTGCGGCCTGGCGGCAGGCTACCTGCACTGGTGGGGGTACGAAGTACCCAGTGTCTTCACCATTCACAACCTGGCCTACCAAGGGCTTTACGATGTCTCGCGCTGTCGGGCCCTGGGGATTCCAGAGGCGGCCTTCAACATGCACGAGGTCGAGTACTTCGGTCAGCTCTCGTTCATGAAGGCCGGGTTGGTGTATGCCTCGCATATCACCACGGTCAGCGCCACCTACGCCCGGGAAATCACCACGCCCCAGTTCGGTTGCGGTCTCGATGGCCTGCTCAGTCAGCGCGCCGAGAAGGGGCAGTTGAGTGGCATTCCCAACGGAATCGACGACTCCTGGGACCCGCGCACCGATACGCATCTTGCCCAAGCGTTCGCCATGAACGACTGGCGCGGCAAGCGGGCCAATGCCGAACACGTGCGCCGTATGTTCGGGCTCGGGGTAAGCACTGGCCCGTTGTTTGCGGTGGTGTCGCGCCTGGTTCACCAGAAGGGCCTGGACCTGACCATTGGTGCCGCGGAATCCATCGTGCGTGCCGGTGGGCAGATCGTTTTCATCGGCCGGGGCGAGTTGCCGGTAGAGAAGGCCCTGTGCAACCTGGCGGCCCGTTTCCCCGGTGCCATTGGCGTTAATATCGGTTTCGACGAAGGCGAGGCGCGCTGCATGTATGCCGGCAGCGACTTTCTGCTGATGCCGTCACGCTTCGAGCCATGCGGCTTGAGTCAGATGTATGCGCAGCGCTTCGGCTCGCTGCCGATCGCCCACCGCACAGGGGGGCTGGCCGACACGATAGAGGATGGCGTCACCGGTTTCCTGTTCGACGAGATGACCCTGGAAAGCTATATCCATGCAATTCAGCGCGCCATGACGGTGTTCCACGCTACCGACCTATTCTACGCCATGCGGCGGGCAGCCATGGCCGGACGTTATCACTGGCGGCAGTCGATCGCGCCATATAGCCAGCTGTATCGCACGGTGGTAATCGGCAAGGAGGAACAGCAGCGACACGTTCACGCTGTGGCGCAATGACCTGACGATATGGGCCGCTCTATGCAACGCGAGTCAGGGGCGGCCCGGTATGCTCCCAATGACAAGGATGGTAGCCATGACCAGTCATATTTCCCTCAGGCCGCCGTGGTCACCCTCCGGAGAAACGCTGCAGGATACGGCAAGCGCATCGGCCGCTTCGGCAGGGCAGGACGCCGATGCATCCACTGACCAGGGCTCGGACAGGCGGGGCCATTGGCGGGAGCGCTTGGCGTCGCATCGCTGGTACGATGGCGTATGGATGGGGCAACGGCGTCGCGAGGACCCGCTCCTCTATCCTTTGTCGATCTACCGGCTCGATCCGCAAGCCTGGCGACATGATACGCTGGGCAACCCGCTGGACTGGGAAACCCTGGCTTCGCAGCTGGTTCCCTACGCTGCCGATCTCGGTTTCACTCACGTCGAGGTCAAGCATGTTGCCGAGACCGATGGCGGGACGGGCTTCGCCCGCTTCGTCAACGATTGCCATGTTGGCGGTCTCGGGGTAATCGTCGAATGGCCGCTGGCCTTGCCGCAAGCGGGACTATCCGAACCGGCCTCGCTCGATCTGGCCTGCGATTGGCTCGCGTACCTGCATATCGATGGGTTGCGCCTCAAACCGGCCCTGCCGGAGAACGACGGGGCCGAACTCGGCCGTTTCATGGATGGCCTGGTGGCGCATACCCCGGACGTGCTGCTGTTCGTCGATGAACACGATGCCGAGGCGGCGCCGGTCACGGCACGCGCTCTGGCGCTCAACACGCACTGGTCGCGTGCCACGCAGGCCTATCTGAGCCAACCGCACGAGGTGCGCGGCCAACATCACCACCGCTTGGTCGAAGGGCTGGCCAGCGCCTTCGAATCGCATTTCGTCCTGCCGCTGATCGACGACCAGTCCGACGACGGCGATGCGACCTGGCTGGGACGCATGGCCGGCGACACCTGGCAGCGCTTCGCCAATCTGCGGGCCGGGCTCGGCTTCATGTGGGCGCATCCCGGCAAGAAGCTCGTCGGCATGGGCACCGAATTCGCTCACGGTCAGGGCTGGCGCCCGGCCGGTGAGCTCGACTGGTCGTTGCTCGACGATCCCTGTCATGCCGGCATGCTGCGTCTGGTCGCCGACCTCAACCGCCTCTACGGCAACGAGCCGGCGCTGCATCACTTCGATTGCCAGCCGGAGGGCTTTGCCTGGGTGGTGGGGGACGACAGCGTCAACAGCGTCATCGCCTTCCTACGCTATGGGCCCGAGGGTACGGCCCCGCTGCTGGCGATTTCCAATTTCACGCCGCGTGTCCTGACGGGTTACCGGTTGGGCGTCCCAGCGCTGGGAACATGGTACGAGGTGCTGAATACCGACAGTACATTCTATAGCGGCTCGAACGTCGGCAACGCGCATGGCGTCAGGGCGCAACTCTCGCCCAGCCATGGCTATCCGGCATCGCTGGAGCTGACCTTGCCGCCACTTGCCACACTGCTACTCAGACAAGGGGACTGGCCCGCATGACGGACGAGCTACGACAGGCTGCGTTCACGCCAACCTACGGTGCCCACCTGATCGACACCGACCGCACCCGTTTCGTGCTGTGGGCGCCCAGCGCCCGTGCGGTCCACGTCGAGGTGGATGGACAGCCCAGCCAGCCGATGCAGGCGACCCACGACGGCCATTACGAAGTCGAGGTCGACTGCGGGCACGGGGCGCGCTACCGCTACCGCGTGTTCGGAGCGGACGGCGATGAAGGCACGCTGGTGCCCGACCCCGCCTCGCGGGCCCAGGACGGCGACATCGACGGGCCCAGCCTGGTGATCGACCCGCAGCGCTATCGCTGGCGTCACGAGGAATGGAAAGGGCGTCCGTGGCACGAAACGGTGCTCTACGAACTGCATATCGGTACGTTGGGCGGTTTCGACGGCGTGCGCGAGAAGCTGGCCTATCTGGCCGACTTGGGCATTACGGCCATCGAACTCATGCCCGTCTCGGAGTTTCCCGGTGGGCGCAACTGGGGCTATGACGGCGTGCTGCCCTATGCCGTGGAAGCCGCCTACGGCAGCCCCGACGACATGAAGGCGTTGATCGACGAGGCCCACGCTCAGGGCTTGATGGTCTTTCTCGACGTGGTCTACAACCACTTCGGCCCCGACGGCAACTATCTGGCGACATATGCCGATAGCTTCTTCCGTGATGACCTGCAAACGCCCTGGGGACCCTCCATCGATTTCCGTGAGCCGCAGGTGCGTCGCTACTTCATCGACAATGCCCTGATGTGGCTGCAGGAGTATCGCCTCGATGGGCTGCGTTTCGATGCCGTGCACGCAATCAGCGAGCGCGATTTCCTGGTCGAGATGGCGCGCGAGATTCGCAGCCACGTCGATCCGCAACGTCACGTCCATCTGGTGCTCGAGAACGAAGGCAATAACGCCAGCCTGCTCGACGCGGACCACTACACCGCCCAGTGGAGCGACGATTGGCACAACGTCATGCACGTGCTGCTCACCGGCGAGTATGAAGGGTACTACTCGGATTTCGTCGAGGATGCCACCGCCAAGCTGGTGCGTTGCCTGAGCGAAGGTTTCATCTATCAGGGCGAACGCTCGCGCCATGGCCACACCCGCGGCGAGCCCAGCGCGCACCTGCCGACCAGCGCCTTCGTGATTTTCCTGCAGAACCACGATCAGACCGGCAACCGGGCCCTCGGCGAGCGGCTGAGTCTGCTGGCCGACCCTGACGCGCTCGTTGCCGCCAATGTGCTGCTACTGCTGTCGCCGATGGTGCCGCTGCTGTTCATGGGTGAGGAGTGGGGCTCGCCCCGCCCCTTCCTGTTCTTCACCGAACACCGCGACGAACTGGCCGATGCGGTGCGCGAGGGACGGCGTTCGGAGTTTGCCGAGTTCAGTGCGTTCCGCAACGAGGCGACACGCAGCCGCATTCCCGACCCCAATGCGTTGCAGACCTTCGAGGACTCGATCCCCGATTACGAATTGCGCCACACGCCGCCGCACGACGACTGGCTGGACAGGACCCGAACCCTGCTAAGGCTGCGCCACCGCGAGATCGTTCCGCGGTTGACGGGTGCGCGATCGCTGGGTGCCGAGGCGCTGGGCGACAAGGCCGTGGTGGCGCGCTGGCGCATGAATGACGGTAGCCGGCTCGCCATCGCCATCAATCTCAGCGACAGCGACGTTTCGGCGCATGACATCGGCAGGGGACGTTGCCTGTTCGAGTCGCGTCCGGGTGTGGCAGGCGGTGTGACGGAAGGGCGCTTGCTGCACCATGGCGCCGCTGCCTGGCTGGATACCGAGGACACGCACGAGGTCACTGAATGAGCGACGATCGACTCAGGGAACTTGCCGACGCCGCTGGCATACTCGTCGAATGGGAGAACAGCGACAGTGAACGCTGCGTGCTGTCTTCCGAGACCCAGCGAACCCTATTGGCTGTGCTGGGCCTTGCCGCCGATGACGACGCGGCGATCGAGGCCAGTCTGGCGCAGTTGGAACAATGGCGTCATCCCGACGAGCCTGCACAGTGGCCGCCGTTGATTACCGCTGATTGCGGTTCGCCGATTGCCTTGCCCGGTCTGGTGCCCCAGGGTACGCCTTTTACGCTCATCCTCGAGGATGGCGTCGAACAGCGCGGCGAGGTCGATGCTAATGGCCGTCTGCCGCCAATCGGTGCAATGGGCTATCACCGTTTGCAGATTGCCGGCACCCAACTGAGCGTGGCTGCAGCTCCCAAGCAGTGCTACGGCCCGGCCGATGCCAGTGGCCAGCCGGCACCCCGCCTATGGGGGATGGCCGCACAGCTCTATGCGCTGCGCCGGCCCGGCGATGGAGGCATCGGCGATACCTTGGCGCTGGAGCATTTTGCCCGTCGGGCCGCCGAGCAGGGCGCCGCCTCGTTGGCGATCAGCCCGACCCACGCCATGTTCAGTGCCGATACCGAGCGCTACAGCCCTTATTCCCCCTCCAGCCGTCTGTTGAGCAACGCCTTGTACGCTGCCCCCGAACAGCTGTTGGGGGAAAGCGCGGTTGCCAGCGCCACGCTGGCCTGCGGGCTGGATGACGACTTGCGTCGGCTCGAAGCCGATGACGAACTCGATTGGCCCGCTGCCGGGCGCGCCAAGCTGACCTGGCTACGTCGGCTATACGACGACCTGATGTCACGTGACGACGACGAGGCGGTCGAGGCACGCCGCCGGCTGGAGGCGTTCCGTGCTGACGGCGGCGACACCCTCGAGGATCACTGCCGTTTCGAGGCCCTGCAAGCCGTACGCGGGCCCAGCTACTGGCGACACTGGCCAACCCCCCTGCAGGACCCGGCCAGTGCCGAGGTGGCGCGCTTCGCCGAGGAGCATGCCCATGAGGTGGGTTTTCATGCCTTTCTGCAATGGCAGGTGACGCAAGGATTGGCGCATGCCCAGCGCGTGGCGCGCCAGGCCGGCATGCCGATCGGCCTGATCGCCGACCTGGCGGTCGGTGCCGACGATGCCGGCAGCCAATCCTGGAGTCGGCAGGGGGAAATGCTCGAAGGCGTGTCGGTCGGTGCACCACCCGACACGTTCAATGTACATGGCCAGGACTGGGGGCTGGCGGCCTTTTCGCCGCATGGCCTGGTGCGCTCCGGCTTTCGAACGTTCATCGACATGCTGCGTGCCGGTTTCCAGCATGCCGGCGGTCTGCGCATCGACCATATTCTCGGGTTGATGCGGCTGTGGCTGGTGCCGCATGGAGCGTCGCCCACCCAAGGCGGTTATGTGAGCTACCCGTTGGACGACATGCTGCGCCTGGTGGCACTGGAGTCCTGGCGTCATCGCGGCATCGTGATTGGCGAGGATCTGGGCACCGTGGCGCCGGGGTTTCGCGACAAGCTCATCGAACGCGGCATCCTCGGCATGCAGGTGCTGTGGTTCGAGCAGGATGACGACGGTGATTTCCTGCCCGACAGGCAATGGTCCAATGCAGCGATGGCCACTACCTCCACCCACGATCTGCCCACGGTGGCCGGCTGGTGGGCGGGGCGCGACATCGACTGGCGCAGCCGGTTGGCGCTGCTCGGCGAGAACCAGGATGCCGACAGCGAGCGTCAAGAACGCTGCGCGGCGCGTGCCCGGCTGGCCGCCACGCTGGACCTGCTAGGTCATGCGGTGCCTCATCCCGCGACGCTGCAGGCGTCCGACCTGTCGGCTTCGCAGGTGTTGGATGCCTGCGCCCGGCATATCGGTCGGACACCTTCGCCGCTGGCGATCCTGCCGGTGGAAGACGTGCTGGGGCTCGAGGAGCAGGCCAACCTGCCCGGCACGCTGGACGAGCATCCCAACTGGCGGCGGCGCTGGATGGCCGAGGCCGATGTGCTGCTGACGCCTGACGAGGTGCGCCATCGCCTTGGCGAGCTGCAGCGCGCCCGTGACATTTCTCGCAAGGCGGCAAACGCGCCCGTGGAGCCCAATTCATGAAGGACATCCGTGCAACCGTGCGGCTGCAGTTCCATGCAGGTTTTACCCTCGACGATGCATCCCAGTGGGTCGACTATTTTGCCGATCTCGGCGTGAGCCATGTGTATGGCTCACCACTGTTGGCCTCGCGGGCCGGCTCGACGCATGGCTATGACGGTATCGACCCGACCCGCATCGACCCGGAAATCGGCGGCGAGGCGGCGCTCGAGCGATTGGTGACGCGCCTGCGCTCGCGGGGCATGGGGCTGATCCTGGATATCGTGCCCAACCATGTCGCGGTGGGCGGCTCGGAAAACCCCTGGTGGCAGGAAGTGCTGGCCTGGGGGCGTGACAGCCCGTATGCCGATTTCTTCGACATCGATTGGCAATCGCCCGATCCGTTGCTCAAGGGGCGCCTGCTGGTGCCGTTCTTGGGCGCGCCCTACGATGAGGTGCTGACCTCGGGGCTGCTCAAGCTGGGTTACGTCCCCGAGTCGGCAAGTTTCACGCTCGAATATCACGAACATCGCTTTCCCGTCGATCCGCGCCGTTACGGCGACATTCTGCGTCATGCAGAACACGAGGCCATGCGTGAACTGGCGGTGCAGTTCGACGGCCTGCAGACGCGTCTCGACGCCTACACCGGCGTCGGTGAGCTGCGCCGTCGGCTGCGTCATGCGCTCGAGGACGAGTCGGCCAGGGCGGCGCTGGACCAGGCGCTGCAGCGCTTTGCCGGGGATGCCCCAAGCGGGGCCGAGCAGTTGCATGCCCTGATCGAGCGCCAGAACTACCGCTTGGCGTGGTGGCGCACGGCCTCCGACGAGATCAACTGGCGGCGCTTCTTCGATATCACCGAGCTGGGTGGCCTGCGTGTCGAGCTGCCCGAGGTCTTCGAGGCGACGCATTCGTTGATCCTGCAGCTCGTCGAGGCGGGGTGGGTGGATGGCCTGCGTGTCGACCACATCGATGGTCTGGCCGATCCGCGCGGCTACTGCCTGCGCCTGCGCGAGCGGCTCGATGCCCTGCAATCGAAGCGTCCGGCCGATGTGCCTGACCGGGTGGCGTTGTACGTGGAAAAGATTCTCGCCGAAGGCGAGCAATTGCACACCGACTGGGGCGTGGACGGCACCACCGGCTACGAATTCATGAACGAGGTGTCCGGGGTCCAGCACGATCCTGCCGGTGCCGCCCCGCTTCATCGTCTGTGGCGCGAGGTGAGCGGGCGCGAGGACGATTTCCTGGCCGAGGTTCGCCAGGCCCGGGCCGAGATGCTCGACACCGTGCTGGCCAGCGAATTCGAGGCTTGCGGTCTGGTCTTGCATCGGGTCGCCCGAGCCCGTCGCGAAACGCGGGACGTCACGCTGGGCGCAGTCAAGCGCGCCTTGAAGGCGCTGGTCGTGCATTTTCCTGTCTATCGTACCTATGCCGACGACAATGGCCGCCCTGCACAGGACGCGCCGTTCTTTCAGCAGGCGGTGGCCGGGGCGCGCGGCGATCTGAATCCGCCCGACGTGGCGGTGCTCGATCGGCTTGAGCGCTGGCTGGGCGGCGAGCCGCCTCACGCTTGCCAGAATGACGACGAGCGTGCCCTGCGCCTGCGCGCCATTACCCGTTTCCAGCAGTTGACCTCGCCGGTGGCTGCCAAGGCAGTGGAAGATACCGCAGGCTACCGCAGCGCGGTGCTTATCTCGCGCAACGACGTGGGTTTCGATCCGCAGAACTTCTGTGTCGCCCCGGCGGAGTTCCATACCGCCAGTGCGTTTCGGCAACGCCATTTTCCCCACTCGCTGGTCACCACGGCGACTCACGACCACAAGCGTGGCGAGGACGTACGCGCGCGGTTGGCGGCCCTGAGCGAGAAAGGCGAGGCCTTCGGCGAGCGTGTCTGTGAGTGGCGTGCCCAGGCCGGTTCACTGCGTCGCGAGGTGGCCAGTGGCATGGCGCCGTCGCCGGGCGACGAGCTGATTCTCTACCAGGTGCTGCTCGGTGTCTGGTCGCCGTCGCTCGATCCCGACGATGACGATGGCGTACGCGAGCTCACTGAGCGTCTTGTCCAATGGCAGCAGAAAGCGCTGCGCGAGGCCAAGCTGCGCACCCACTGGCTGTGGCCCGACGAAGCCTATGAAGAGGCCTGTCGGGCGTTTCTCGAAGGGCTGCTCGGCGAGCCGGGCCGGCGCAAAGCCGTGGTGGCCGCGGCCCGCGAGCTGGATCTGCCCGGGGCCATCAATGGTCTGGCGCAGGTGACACTGCGCATGACGGTTCCCGGCGTGCCAGATCTCTATCAGGGCACCGAATACTGGGATTTCAGTCTCGTCGATCCGGACAATCGCCGGCCCGTCGACTATGCGGCGCGCCGGGCGTCGCTGACCCAGGCCGAACCGCCTGTCGACGCCTTGGCGCACTGGCGCGACGGTCACGTCAAGCAGGCCCTCGTCCATCGTCTGCTGGCGCTGCGTGGAGAATATCCGACGCTGTTCGCCGCAGGCGACTATCAGCCGCTGCATGTCGCTGGCGATCGAGGCGCGCATGTGCTGGGCTTCATGCGACAGCATGCCGACCAGGCGGTGCTGGTCGTTGTACCCCGGTTGCCCGCAAATCTGCTGGAAGGGGCTACGCTTCCATGTATACCGGCGAAAAGTTGGGGCGATACCCAACTGCAGGTAACGGCGGCGATGCAGGGGGAATGGCGAGACGTACTGTCGAATGCTGCGCTGCGACTACGCGAAGGGACGATCCCGATCCGCGAGTTGCTGAGTGAATTCCCGGTCGCGGTACTGACTTGGGAATCGGGTGACGAACGCCGCTAGTCGGGAACGAACGGACGAAAGAGCGTAACAAGCGCTAAGGGAGCTAGAGGATGGCAGACGACGAACTGAGGGTGCGCCAACTGGCCTATCGCATCTGGGAGTCGGAAGGTCGACCCGAGGGCCAGGAACAACGTCACTGGGAAATGGCCCGCAAGATCGTGGCCGCCGAGCGTGAGTCCGGTCGCGACGCGCAACCCGATATCGAGATCGAAGCCGACGAGAAGGACCCGGATCTACCCGTGCGCGACGATGAGCTTGGGGTGGAGCAGGACGACATGGGCTTGGGATCGTCCGGAACCCGGCCTCCGGCCACGGATCCGGAAGAGGATGCTCTGGCCGATGAGACGCCTGATCGTAACTTGGGCCGCGACAAGGAAGGCGTGCCGGTCGCCCAGAGCGATGCGTCGAGCGCCACGACGCCGTTGCCCGAGGAATCCGCCACGGTGAAGCGGACCCGGCAGCCTCGACGCAGCGAGGATACCGTGACCACGCCCAATGCCACCGACACGTCGTCGCCGGGGCGCAGTTCGACGACGCGCTCACGGGCCGGGGCGGCGAAAACGGAGGCCAAGGCGGCCAAGTCGAGCACGGCAACCAAGACCAAGGCGGGCAGCAAGGCGACGGCCGATAAATCGGCCAAGTCACGCGCGACGGCTGCCGGCAAGAGCGACAAGACCGATAAGAAGACCAAAGCCAGCGACACACCGCGCAAGCCCAGGAAATGACATCGGCTGAGGCTCAACCCTGAGATATGACGGTAGGCAGGGCTGGACGACGTCGTGTCGTCAGTCCGCCTGCCTCCAAGGATATATGGAATGACTACCAAGGAAGCGCCACGGCAGAACGACGAGTCCACGATGGCCAACGAATCCCCCATCGTCAGGAACCGGTCGCGGGTACGCGAAGGATTGCCCTTTCCGTTGGGGGCGACCTGGGATGGATTGGGTGTCAACTTTGCGCTGTTTTCGGCCAATGCCACCAAGGTGGAGCTGTGCCTGTTCGATGCCGAGGGCGAGCATGAGATCGAACGTATCGAACTGCCCGAATATACCGACGAGGTGTGGCACGGCTACCTGCCGGATGCGCGTCCCGGACAGCTCTACGGCTACCGCGTGCATGGCCCCTACGCTCCCGAGGAGGGCCACCGTTTCAATCCCAACAAGCTATTGCTCGATCCGTATGCGCGCCAGATCGTCGGTGAACTGATCTGGGACGAGGCGCTGTTCGGCTATACCATCGGCCACCCTGACGAGGACCTGAGTTTCGATGAACGCGACAGCGCGCCGTTCATGCCACGCTGCCGGGTGGTCGACTCTGCCTACACCTGGGGGCGCTCGCAGCGTATCCAGATGCCTTGGGACCATACGATCCTCTACGAAACGCATGTGCGTGGCTACACCATGCGCCATCCGGCGGTGCCGGAGAACCTGCGCGGTACCTTCTCGGGCCTGATGGTCAACGAGGTGATCGACCATATCCGCTCCCTCGGCGTGTCGTCGGTGGAGTTGATGCCGATTCATGCCTTCGTCCAGGATCAGCATCTGCTGGAAAAAGGCCTGCGCAACTACTGGGGCTACAACACGCTGGGCTTCTTCGCCCCGCATTCCAGCTACTTGGCCGGCGAAAGCATCAATGAGTTCAAGGAAATGGTGGCGCGCTTCCATGCCGCCGATCTCGAGGTGATTCTCGATGTGGTCTACAACCACACGGCGGAAGGCAACGAACTCGGCCCGACGCTCTCCCTCAAGGGCATCGACAATGCCACCTACTACCGGCTGATGCCGGACAACCTGCGTTACTACATCGATGACACCGGTACCGGCAACACCGTCAACCTCAGTCATTCGCGGGTGCTGCAGATGGTCACCGACTCGCTGCGCTACTGGGCGACCGAGATGCGTGTCGACGGCTTCCGCTTCGACCTGGCGACCATTCTCGGTCGCGAGCCCCACGGTTTCGACGAGGGCGGCGGCTTTCTCGACTCCTGTCGACAAGACCCGATACTCAGCCAGGTGAAGCTGATCGCCGAACCCTGGGACTGCGGACCCGGCGGCTATCAGGTCGGGGGGTTCCCGCCGGGCTGGGCGGAATGGAACGATCGCTACCGGGACACGACGCGCGCCTTCTGGCGCGGCGACGAAGGTCAACTGGCCGAGCTGGCCACCCGGCTGATGGCCTCGGCGGATTTCTTCGATCGGCGTGGGCGACGCCCGTTCGCCTCGGTCAACTTCGTGACCGCTCACGATGGGTACACCTTGTCCGATCTCGTCTCCTACAACGACAAGCACAACGAGGAAAACGGCGAAGACAACAACGACGGGCACGATGACAACCTGTCATGGAACCACGGTGTCGAGGGGCCGACCGACGATCCCGATATCCGTACCCTGCGTCTGCGTCAGATCCGCAATTTCCTTGCCACGCTGATGTTCTCGCAGGGCACGCCGATGATGCTCGCCGGCGACGAGATGCTGCGCACCCAGGAAGGCAACAACAATGCCTACTGCCAGGACAACGAGATCAGTTGGCTGGACTGGAACCTGAGCGGCGATGCTCACGCCATGATCGATTATGTACGCCATATCATCGCCTTGCGTCATCGCTACCCGATCCTGCGCCGCGGACGCTTCTTGAGCGGCGACTACAACGAGGATCTCGGGCTCAAGGAGGTGACATGGCTAACGCCGGATGGCGACGAGATGGACGTCGAGCGTTGGGAGGATCCTGAGACGCGCAGTCTCGGGGTGCTGCTCGATGGACGTGCCCGGCCCAGCGGTATCCGCCGGCCCGGTGCCGATGTCACCCTGCTGCTACTGCTCAATGCGCATCCCGAAGCGGTGGCCTTCCAGTTGCCTGAAGTGCCGCGCGGCAGCGGCTGGATGTGCCGGTTGAATACGGCCATGTCCCTCGAGGAAACCGAGTGCCGCCGTGCCTTCGGCGATGAACATCGCCTGTTGGGCCAATCGCTGGCCCTGCTGGAACTGGTTCAGGACAACGCTTCGTCATGATCTTGGATCGTCCGTGCCCGCGAGCAGCGGCATAGCGAGACGTTGCTGCCCGGTACGGCGATGCCGAACGAACAGCCACTCCGCCCCAGGGACGGAAGGAGACGCCAATGACTACGAGTTCATCGCCGCAGCAGACCCAGGACACGCCCTTGCCGCCGGGCGGTGAGGGAGTCCATGCGGCAGCGCAAGCGCCGCGCATCGCCATCGAATCCGTACAGCCTTCGCTGGAGCAGGGGCGTTTCGCTGCCAAGACGATCGCCGGCCAGCCGATTACCGTGTCCGCGGTGATCTTTGCCGATGGTCACGACGTGCTGGCCGCCGCCGTGTCCTGGTGCGACGACCAGGGCCAATGCCAGCGCGAACCCATGCATCTGGTGCAGCCGCTAGGCAAGGACATCTGGGAGGCGACCTTCACCCCAACCCGGGTCGGCCGGCATACCTTCGTGATCGAGGCGTGGTGGGACACGTTCGGCACGTACCGCGACGAGCTGTTCAAGAAGCACCAGGCCGGCGTACCCGTGGAACTCGAACTCGAAGAGGGCAGGCGCCTGGTGGCGGCGGCGGCCGAACGCTCGGACGGGGAACAGCACGATGCGCTGGAAAGCGTACTCGAGCGTTTCCAGGCCGCTGGCAGCGAAGGCGAGCGGGTCGGCATCCTGCTCGATACCCGCACCGCCCACTGGATGCATGCCGCCGATGCGCGACCGCACCTGGCGCGCAGCGAGGCGGTTTATCCGCTCGAGGTCGAGCGTCGGGCGGCCCAGTTCGGAAGCTGGTACGAGTTGTTCCCACGTTCGGAAACCGACGACCCCGCACGTCATGGCACCTTCAACGATGTCCACAAGCGCTTGCCGATGATTCGCGACATGGGCTTCGACGTGCTTTATTTCCCGCCCATTCATCCGGTGGGCCGCGCTCACCGCAAGGGCCGCAACAACACGCTTCAGGCCGGCCCCGACGATCCCGGCAGCCCGTATGCCATCGGCAGCGAGGAGGGCGGTCACGAGGCGATCCATCCCGAACTCGGCACGCGTGAAGACTTTCGCAATCTGATCAGGGCGGCGGCCGATCACGGTCTGGAAATCGCCCTGGACTTCGCCATCCAATGCTCGCCGGATCATCCCTGGCTCAAGGAGCACCCGGGCTGGTTTTCCTGGCGACCGGACGGCTCGATTCGTTATGCCGAGAATCCGCCCAAGAAGTATCAGGATATCGTCAACGTCGACTTCTATGCCGAGGATTCGGTGCCCTCGCTGTGGCTGACGCTGCGCGACGTGGTGCAGGGCTGGGTGGACGAAGGGGTGAAGATCTTTCGCGTCGACAACCCCCATACCAAGCCGTTGCCGTTCTGGGAGTGGCTGATCGCCGATATTCGCGGACGCGACCCGGACGTGCTGTTCCTCGCCGAGGCGTTCACCCGGCCGGCGATGATGAAGCGACTGGGCAAGATCGGCTTCAACATGAGCTACACCTACTTCACCTGGCGCAACACCAAGGCGGAACTGAGCGAGTACCTGACCGAGCTCAACGAATCGCCGATGCGCGAGTGCTACCGGCCCAACTTCTTCGTCAACACGCCGGATATCAACCCTTACTTCCTGCAGTCTTCCGGCCGGCCCGGATTTCTGATTCGCGCCGCACTGGCGACCATGGGCTCGGGCCTGTGGGGCATGTATTCCGGCTTCGAGCTGTGCGAGGGCGAGCCGGTGCCGGGCAAGGAAGAGTATCTCGACTCGGAGAAGTACGAGATCAAGCCGCGCGACTATACCGCGCCCGGCAACATCGTCTACGAGATCGCTCAGCTCAATCGTATTCGCCGAGAGAACCCGGCGCTGCAGACCCATCTGGGGGTCGCCTTCTACCCGGTGCACAACGATCGGCTGCTGTTCTTCGGCAAGCGTACCGACGACTTGGGCAATTTCGTACTGGTAGCCGTCAATCTCGATCCGTTCGAGGCCCAGGAGGGAACGTTCGAGTTGCCGCTGTGGGAATACGGGCTGTCCGACGATGCGGCCCTGCACGTCGAAGACTTGATGTCCGGGCACCGCTGGACATGGCATGGCAAGTGGCAGTCGATGCGACTGGAGCCGTGGCATTTGCCATTCGCCATCTGGCGCATCCACCCGGTGCGCTGAACAGGATAAGGAGGAAAGCACCATGATGGATGCCAGTAGCGAGTCGCACGCCGTCGAGACCCTTAATTTTCTCGACGATCCGCTATGGTACAAGGACGCCGTCATCTACCAGGTGCACGTCAAGTCGTTCTTCGATGCCAACGATGACGGGATCGGTGATTTTCGGGGACTGATCGAAAAGCTGGATTACATCGTCAGTCTGGGCGTGAACACCATCTGGATATTGCCGTTCTACCCGTCGCCGCGGCGTGACGACGGCTACGACATTGCCGAGTACGCCAACGTCAGCCCCGACTATGGCACGCTGGAGGACGCCCAGCGCTTCATCAGCGAGGCGCACCAGCGCGGTCTGCGCGTGATCACCGAACTGGTCATCAACCACACCTCGGATCAGCACGAGTGGTTCCAGCGCGCCCGTCGTGCGCCGCCCGGCTCGCCCGAGCGCGATTTCTACGTGTGGTCGGACACCGACCAGAAGTATCCCGGCACGCGGATCATCTTTCTCGACACCGAGTCGTCCAACTGGACCTGGGATCCGGTGGCGGGCGCCTATTTCTGGCACCGCTTCTATTCCCACCAGCCGGACCTGAACTTCGACAATCCCCAGGTGCTCGATGAAGTGCTCAAGGTCATGGAGTATTGGCTGGACATGGGGGTCGACGGTTTGCGCCTGGACGCGATTCCCTACCTGGTCGAGCGCGAGGGCACCAACAACGAGAACCTGCCCGAAACGCATGATGTGCTCAAGAAAATCCGTGCGGTAATCGACGAGCGCTATCCCGACCGCATGCTGCTGGCCGAGGCCAACCAGTGGCCGGAGGATACGCGGCCCTATTTCGGCGACGGCGACGAGTGCCACATGGCATTCCACTTTCCGTTGATGCCGCGCATGTACATGGCGCTGGCTCAGGAAGACCGTTTTCCGATCACCGATATCCTGCGCCAGACACCGGAAATTCCGGCCACCTGCCAGTGGGCGATCTTCCTGCGCAACCACGACGAACTGACCCTGGAGATGGTCACCGACAAGGAGCGCGACTACCTCTGGAACCATTACGCCGTCGATCGCCGCGCACGTATCAACCTGGGCATCCGGCGTCGTCTGGCGCCGCTGCTCGAGCGCGACCGGCGCCGCGTCGAACTGCTCAACAGCTTGTTGCTGTCGATGCCGGGCACGCCGGTGCTCTATTACGGCGACGAGATCGGCATGGGTGACAACATCTACCTGGGCGATCGCGACGGCGTACGTACCCCGATGCAGTGGTCGATGGATCGCAACGGCGGTTTCTCGCGGGCCGATCCGGCCAAGCTGGTGCTGCCGGCGATCATGGACCCGCTATACGGTTTCCAGTCGGTCAACGTCGAGGCCCAGACCCGCGACCCGCATTCGCTGCTCAACAGCATGCGCCGGCTGCTGGCGGTGCGCAGCCAGCATCGCGTGTTCAGCCGCGGCACCATGCGCCCGCTGTATCCCAGCAACCGCCATATTCTGGCCTACCTGCGCGAGCTGGTGCTGGACAATGGCGAGTCCGAGGTGCTGTTGTGCGTGGCCAACGTGGCGCGCAACGCCCAGGCGGTGGAACTCGACCTGTCGGCCTTCGCCGGGCAGGTGCCGGTGGAAATGGTCGGCGGCAGCGCCTTCCCGCCGATCGGCAAGCTACCGTACCTGCTGACCCTGCCACCTTACGGCTTCTACTGGTTCCTGCTGGCGCCCGAGACCGCCATGCCCGAATGGCACGTGCCGGCGCCCGAACCCATGCCGGATTACGTCACGCTGATCGTCAAGCGGCAACTGGAGGAGATTCTCGGGGATGCATGTCGTGGGCTGTTAGAGAACGAGGCGCTGCCCAGCTACCTGCCCAAGCGGCGCTGGTTTGCCGCCAAGCAGTCGCGCATCTCGCGAGTGCACATTCTTTATGCCGTGCGTATCGAGGACGATCGGCACTCCATGCTGCTCAGCGAACTCGAGGTTCAGCATTCCCAAGGGACCGATCGCTACCTCCTGCCGCTGGGTTTCCTCGGCGAGGACGACCGCAGTGGGGCGATGGCGGAGCAACTCGCCTTGGCCCGGGTGCGGCGCGGGCGTGATGTCGGACTGCTCACCGATGCACTGGGGCTGGATGCCTTCGCCCTGCGCATTCTCGACCTGCTGCGCAGCGGGGCCAGCTTGCCCTGCGAAGGCGGCGAGATCCGTTTCGTGCCGACGCCGGCACTGAGCGAGCTGGAACTGCCCGATGACGTCGACGTGGCCCACAACAACGTCGAGCAGTCCAACAGCTCGGTGATCATCGGTCACAAGGTGGTGCTCAAGTTGTTCCGGCGCCTGGAGCCGGGACTGCATCCCGAGGCCGAGATCGGCCACTATCTGAGCGAGCACGGTTTCGAGCATGTGCCGCCACTGTACGGTGAGGTGGCGCGTCGCAATGCCGCCGGCGAGTCGCAGACCCTGATGCTCGTGCAGGGCTTCATCGCCAACCAGGGCGATGCCTGGTCATGGACGCGCAACGCCCTGGAGCGGGCAATCCGCGAAGTGGGCGAGGAGAGCGAGACCAGTGCCGAGGAGGGTGGCTACAAGGCGCTCGACGAACTCGAGGAGTTCGCCACGACCTTGGGCCAGCGCCTTGGCGAGCTGCACCGGGTGCTGGCTCTGCCGAGCGAGAACGCCGATTTCGCACCGGAGCAGGCCGGCGAAACGCACGTGGCGGCCTGGTCGCAGCGTGTCCGTGAACAGGTCGAAAAGGCACTCGATCTTCTGGAGCGTCACAAGGGCAACGCCAGTGAGGCCGACCAGGCGTTGGCCGAGCAGGTGCTATCCGAGCGCGACACTCTACTGTCTGCCGTCGAGCCGCTGGCGCAACAGGCCAAGGGTAGCCTGCTTACCCGCATCCATGGCGATCTGCATCTCGGCCAGGTGCTGGTGGCCCATGACGATGCCTACATCATCGACTTCGAGGGTGAGCCCGCCCGCTCGCTGGAAGAACGGCGTGCCAAGGACTGCCCGCTACGCGATGTGGCCGGCATGCTGCGTTCCTTCGATTATGCCGGCGCCAAGATGGACGAAGCCGTTGCCGGCAAGTCTCACGATGAGAGTGCGGCCGAGATGGCGCATGACGTGGCCGAGCGCTACCTGGTGGCCAGCCGTCGCGCCTTCCTCGAGGCCTACTGGCAGAGTGCTGCCGATATTGCCCATCGCTGGGCCTCCCATGATGGCGCCAACGCCGCACTGGAACTGTTCGTACTGGAAAAGACGGTCTACGAGATCGCCTACGAAGCTGCCAATCGCCCCGCCTGGCTGGGCGTGCCGCTCCGCGGCCTGGCAGCCATCGTCGACCAACTGTCCACGAGAGGGGCACATGACTGATCTGAACGTCAATACCGTCAAGGACGATGCCCTCTGGTTGTCCCCCGAGGACGCCGAAGCGCTGGCGCGGGGGACGCACGGCAACCCGTTTGCGGTTCTGGGCGTGCATGCCTGCGGCGAGGCGGATGCGGAAACCTGCCTGCTACGGGTGTACCTGCCTGGCGCGCTGGGCGTGGATGTCCTCGATCGCGACACCGGCCAGCGGCGTTGCAGCCTGACTGGCATCCAGATGGCTGGGCTGTTCGCGGGCAGGTTGCCGCATGTCGCACCGTACAAGCTGCGTATCCGCTGGCCAGGCGGCGAGCAGGAAACCGAAGATCCCTATTCGTTCGATCTGCTGCTCGGCGAAATGGACCTGTATCTGATCGGCGAAGGCAATCACCGCAATCTGGGCCACTGCCTGGGTGCCCAGCCGATGGAAGTGGACGGCGTACCCGGCGTACGGTTCGCTGTCTGGGCGCCCAATGCCCGGCGTGTCTCGGTGGTCGGCAATTTCAATGCCTGGGACGGCCGGCGGCATGTGATGCGTTTGCGCCATCCCGCCGGGGTCTGGGAGCTGTTCCTGCCCCGCCTGGGGCCTGGCGAGTCCTACAAGTACGAAATTCTCGATGCTCACGGCGCCATCGCGCTCAAAGCCGATCCGGTGGCGCTGGCCACCGAGACGCCACCGCACACGTCGTCGGTGGTGGCCGATACCACGCCGTTCACCTGGCACGACGCCGAGTGGATCGCCCAGCGCGGTGAACGACAGGCCCCCGACAAGCCGATTTCCGTCTATGAAGTGCATGCCGCGTCGTGGCGCAAGCATGGCGGACATGACGGGGTCACCTACAGCTGGCGCGACCTGGCCGAGCACTTGATTCCCTATGCGCTCGAGATGGGCTTCACCCATCTCGAACTGTTGCCGATCATGGAGCACCCCTTCGGCGGTTCCTGGGGCTATCAGCCATTGGGCCAGTTCGCGCCCAGTGGTCGTTTCGGCAAGCCCGAGGATTTCGCCTACTTCGTGGATGCCTGCCACCAGGCAGGATTGGGCGTGATTCTCGATTGGGTACCGGCGCACTTTCCCACCGACCCGCACGGTCTGGCGCGCTTCGACGGTACGGCACTCTATGAGTACGAGCATCCCTACGAGGGCTTCCATCAGGATTGGAACACCTATATCTACAACCTGGGGCGGCGTGAGGTGCACGGTTTCATGCTGGCGTCTGCGCTGCACTGGCTGCGCCATTACCATATCGACGCGCTGCGCGTCGACGCCGTGGCATCGATGCTGTATCGCAACTACTCGCGCAACGAGGGCGAGTGGATTCCCAACAAGTACGGCGGCCAGGAAAATCTCGAGGCCATCGAGTTTCTGCGTCACCTCAACGACGTGGTCCATGAGGAAGTGCCGGGCGCCTCGGTGATCGCCGAGGAATCGACTGCCTGGCCGGGAGTCACCCAGCCGACCCGCGACGGCGGCCTGGGTTTTGCCTACAAGTGGAACATGGGCTGGATGCACGACACCCTGGAGTACATCGCCAAGGATCCGATCTATCGCTCGTATGCCCATCATGAGCTGACTTTCCCGATGGTCTACGCGTTCTCCGAAAAGTATGTGCTGCCCATCTCGCACGACGAGGTGGTGCACGGCAAGGGTTCGCTGATCGGCAAGATGCCCGGGGACGAGTGGCAGCAGTTCGCCAACCTGCGCGCCTATCTGTCGATCATGTGGACGCAGCCTGGCAAGAAATTGCTGTTCATGGGCTGCGAGTTCGGCCAGTGGCGCGAATGGAACCACGATCGCGAGCTCGACTGGTCGCTGCTCGGCGAGGAAAACCATGCCGGTATCCAGCGCTTGGTCGGCGATCTCAACCGGCTCTACCAGGAAGAGATGCCCCTGCATGAGCGCGATACGGAGCCGGAGGGCTTTGCCTGGGTCGTCGGTGACGACAGCACCAACAGCGTGTTTGCCTGGCTACGTTGGAGTCTGATCGGCGAACCGCTGCTAGTGGTGGCCAACATGACGCCGGTGCCCCGTTACGATTACCGGCTCGGCGTGCCCACGGTGGGAAGCTGGAAGGAAATCTTCAACAGCGATGCGCAGCGTTACGGTGGCACCAACCAGGGCAACATGGGACAGATCCAGGCTCAGGACATGCCGCTCCACGGGCAGACGGCCAGTGTTTCGCTGACGCTGCCCCCGCTGGGCGTGCTGGTGCTACGTCCCGAAAGCTGATCTCGAATACGCGCCACCGAGCGGGAGGCGGTGGCGCGTATTCGCTGTTCGCAATGTGTTGAGTCACTGAGCTGACTTGGATTTTTTCCCGTCTCACGGCACCCTTGCGGGCAGGACATTGACTGCCGCAGGAGGTGGCATGCCAGTTTCACGATTGACGAGTTCGCCATGGTCGGCAGTATTGCTGCTGGTCACGAGCATGCTATTGGCCGTGTCATTGGCGATGCCGGTTCAGGCGCAAGGCCTATCGCTCCCCGGGCTCACCGGTGGCGGAGGCGACACTGGCGACCAACAGGCCGAGGTCGACCCCCAGGCGTTACGTGCCTCCCTCGATCAGGTCATTACGACCCTGGAGAACGATGCCCAGCGTGGCGAGTTGCTCGCCGAGCTCAAGGAATTGCGTCAGGCCAGTGAAACGATAGCGAACGGACAAGGAGAAAGTCAGTCGGGACAGGGAGGGCTGCTCGGCGCACTCGCCGATTCCTTCACGGAGTATGGCGATCAGGCCCAGGCCGGCCAGGCGCCCCTGAACATCTGGACGCAGCGGACCCTGCGTGCCGGTGAAGATCTCGAGTCGCTGTTTGCTTCCATCAGTCGTGAGGAGTTGCTGCGCGACTCGGCCGAGGTCGCCGTATTGCTGGCGATATGGGCCGGCCTGCTGTTCATGCTGATCGGGGCAGGGCGCCTGCTGGCGCGTCGTCGCGACTGGCCCAGAGTCTTGCCACCCGAGCCACGCGGTTGGATGCTGATCGAGCATTTTCTGCGCAAGGCGCTACCCTGGATGCTGGCCTTTGCGGTCATGCTGGCAGCCCTGAACTGGATCGAAGTGTCTCAGGCGGCGCGTACCATCGTGCTGGTGGTGGCCTACATCACCATGTGTGGCAGGCTGCTATCGACGGTGTTCGACGTGGTGATCTCGCTGTTTACCCGCGGGCATCGCCGGGTAGCGGTGGCCATCCTGCGCCAGGGAGCCTTGAGCCGGCTTTTTTTCATCGGCGCGCTGGCCGCGTTGGGCGATGCCGCCAGCAGCGAGCGCCTGATCGAGCAGATGGGCGCCGAACTGGCCGGCTGGGTCTCGGTGATCTGCAATGTGCTCGCCGGAATCATCAGCGGTGGCCTGGTGATCCGCTACCGTCGTCCGGTCAAGCATCTGATCCGCAATCGGCCCTATCCGCAGCGCCGCGAAAAGACCACGAGCCAGGAAATCATCAATGTCATCGGGCGGCTCTGGCATGTACCGGCGTTGCTGCTGATCGGCGCCTCGCTGTTGGCCATCTTCTTCTCCGCCGGCGAGGCCGACGGCGCCTTCACGCGTGCCATCGTCTGTGCGGCGCTGCTGGTACTGACCCTGGTCATCAACGGCGTCATCCAACGCCACAGCGAAAAGACCACCCAGCGGCGCCGCAAGTCGCAATACCGGCGCCGGCTGGAGCGCTTCGGCTATACCCTGTCGTACTTCGTGTTCTGGGCGATCTTCGCCGAACTGTCACTGCGCGTCTGGGGGCTGTCGTTTCTGGGCATCGGCGAAGAGGGCGCAATCAGTGCGCGCATCGGCCAGGCGTTGCTGGGTGTAGGCGTGACGGTACTGCTGGCCTGGCTGGCGTGGATCTTCGCCGATACCGCGATCCAGCGCGCATTGACCAGCTCGGCCCGGTCGCGGGGGCGGCGGGTACATAGTGCACGGGCACAGACCATCACGCCGATGATCCGCAACGCGATCTTCATCACCATCATCGTGATTGCCCTCATCGTGGGGCTGGCCAACCTCGGCGTCAACGTCACGCCACTGCTTGCCGGTGCCGGGGTGATCGGCCTGGCGATCGGTTTCGGGGCGCAGACGCTGGTTCAGGACCTGATCACCGGGCTGTTCATCCTCATCGAGGATTCGTTGACCATCGACGATTTCGTCGACGTCGGCGGCCACATGGGCACGGTGGAGCGTCTCAGCCTGCGCACGGTGCGTCTGCGCGACCTGGACGGCATCGTGCACATCATTCCCTTCAGCCAGATCAAGGGCATTCAGAACTTCTCCCGCGAGTTCGGCATTGCCCTGATGCGCATTCACATTCCCCACGACATGAAGATCGACGATGCCATCGAATTGATGCGCTCGGTCGCCGATGACCTGCGCCAGGATCCGATGATGCGCCACTACGTCTGGTCGCCGTTGGAAGTGCAGGGCGTGCAATCCTTCGAGCAGGGCACGGCGCTGCTGCGTATTCGTATGCGTACGGCGCCGGTCATGCAGTGGGACGTGGCGCGTGCGTTCAATCTACGTCTCAAGCAGCGGCTCGACGAGCAGGGGCAGAGCCTGGCCATGCCGCGCATGAGCGTCACCATGGAAAACGCCGAACCGGGCGGCGAGTTCCAGGAGACCCGCGACGATACCAGCCAGGGGCCTGACGCGCCGCGTCATCATGCCTCGATGCAGGGATAGTTTAGGGCTGGTTGGGGATAGTTTGGCATCGCTCTTGCTTATATCTTGATGCGCTAATGCTTTTTCAACCGCTCCCGATGACCGTGGAGTGTGCGGCGAGGGCTTTCGCTGCCACTGGGTCATTGGCCGCCGATGCTCTTGCTCCAAGAAGGTGCGGGTTGTGCACGCTTGTGGAGCGTGCATAACGCTAACTGGGGTACCAAGGACGATAGAAATCGAGAACAACAGCGCTGATCCATCAGGGAGGAAGGCGTCAGCGTAACCTTGGGGAGCCTGAGTGGATGCAATCCTCGTTACTGGACGCGTTGTGGGTACTTTGGGGCGCCATGCTGGTCTTCGTGATGCAGGCCGGCTTTCTATGCCTTGAGTCGGGCGTTACGCGCAGCAAGAATGCCATCAATGTGGCCATGAAGAATTTGGCCGACTTCACGGTCACCGTGGCGGTGTTCTGGCTCATGGGTTTTGGCCTGATGTTCGGCGAAAGCGTCGGTGGCTGGGTGGGCGGCAGCCACTTTCTGCTTCATCTACAGGTTGGCCAAGATGCTTGGCTGGCCACGTTCTTCCTGTTCGAGGCGATGTTCTGCGCCACTGCGACGACCATCGTCTCGGGCGCCGTAGCTGAGCGTATGCCGTTTCTTGCCTATCTGCTGATCACACTGGTCGTTGGCGCTCTCGTCTATCCGCTATTCGGTCACTGGGCCTGGGCCAGTGCCCTGGGCGAGCACTCCGGCTGGCTCGAATCGCTGGGCTTCGTCGATTTCGCCGGTTCCACGGTCGTACACAGCCTGGGTGGTTGGGTCGCGCTGGCTGCACTACTGCACATTGGACCCCGCGCAGGGCGCTTCACCGAAGGCCGGCCGCTCAAGCCGGTGCCGGCTAGCAACCTGCCGTTGGCCATGCTTGGCGTGCTGCTGCTGTTTCTTGGCTGGTTCGGTTTCAATGGCGGCAGCACGCTGTCGCTCGACGAACGGGTTCCCGGCGTGCTGGTCAATACCGTGCTCGGTGCCGTTGGCGGTGTGTTGTCGGGCATGCTGGTGGGCTGGCGCCTGCGCCGCTACGCCGAGGTCACCTATGCCATGAACGGCGCAATTGCCGGGCTGGTGGCGATCACCGCCGGGGCGCATGCGATATCCGCCCCGCAGGCTCTGTTCATCGGCTCGGTGAGCGGTGTAATGATGGTGCTGGCCAGCGAAGCGTTGCTGCGCTGGCGTATCGACGATGCGGTAGGGGCGATACCCGCGCATCTGGTTGCCGGTATCTGGGGCACGTTGGCCGTCGGCATGATGGGCGATCTGGCCTTGTTGGGGACAGGGCTATCGCGCTGGGAGCAGATTCAGGTGCAGTGCCTGGGGATTCTGGTCTGTGCCGTGTGGAGCGGCGGCGGTGCTTGGTTGATCTTCACCGTGACCGGCAGGATGTTGCCGTTACGGGTGTCGCCCGACGCCGAGCGCCTGGGGCTCAATATGGCCGAACATGGGGCGCGCAGCGAACTCTACGAACTGCTCGAGGCAATGCGACAGCATGAGCGCAACGGCAATGTACATGGACGCGTGGAAGCCGACCCGTTCACCGAAGTCGGAGAAATTGCGGCCAGCTATAACCGAGTCGCGTCGGCCTTGGAAAAGGCCATGGCGCGTACTCAGGTATTGGTACGCAATCTGCGCGACGGTGTCGTGACCTGGCGCAGCGACGGGACCCTGACCGGCTTGAACCCTGGGGCCGAAACCCTGTTCGGGGTCTCCGCCGAGCAGCTGGTTGGCCAACCGTTGAGTCGGCTGATCAATGGCGATCTGCCGCAGCCCGGGCAACGTCGGGAACTACGCATTCACGATCCCAGGCAGGGCGCGCGCTATCTGGAGCTGCAGTTCAGCGAGGGGGCCACGGGCTCGGACGCCGAGTATGCCGCCATGGTGCGTGACATTACCGATCGCAAGCGGGTTCAAGAGCAACTGCATCGCGAGCGCGACTTGGCTCAGGTGACACTGGCCTCCATCGGCGACGGCGTGATTACTACCGATGAGGGCGGACGGGTCAGCTTCATCAACGCCGCAGCCCAGCGCCTGACCGGCTGGTCACACGAGGAGGCGGTTGGCCAACCGATCGCCCGTATCTACCAACTCGTCGACGAAAGTACGGATAGCCCGGTAACCAACCCGGCTCGCTGGGTACTTGGCGGCGGCCAGCCCCCGAGCCATCATGAAGCGCATTTGCTGGTATCGCGTAGCGGTGAAAAATGCCCCGTGCAGGATTCGGTAGCGCCGATCCGGACCCGCAACGGCTATATCATGGGTGCCGTCGTGGTGTTTCACGATATGTCGATAACCCGCGACCTGTCGCGCAAGCTCAACCATCAGGCCACCCATGATGCGTTGACCGGCATGGCCAATCGGCGCAAATTCGAGAGCGAGCTGGGGAGCCTTGTCGACCGTGGCATGGGCCAGCATGTGGTCTGTTATCTCGACCTCGACCAGTTCAAGGTGGTCAACGATACCTGCGGCCATATGGCCGGCGATGAGCTACTGCGTCAAGTGGCGGTGTTGTTGCGTGCAGGTATTCGTCACTCTGATCTGCTCGCCCGATTGGGCGGTGATGAGTTCGGCATCGTGTTTTTCGAGTGTCCGTTGGACAAAGCGCTTGCGGTCGCCGAGGCGATCCGTGAGGCCATCGACGATTTTCGCTTCGTTTGGGAGGGCAGGACCTTTTCGATCGGAGTGAGTCTGGGGCTGGTGGCGGTGACTGGGGTGCGACGTCTAAGCGACGTCCTGAGTGCCGCAGACGCCGCCTGCTATGCGGCCAAGGAGGCCGGACGCAACCGCGTGCATATCTATCAACGCGACGACAGCGTACTGCTCGAGCGGCGCGGCGAACTGCAATGGGTGCCGCGCCTGCAGGCAGCGATCGATAGCGACAGTCTGCGCCTGTATGCCCAGCCGATCGTGGCAGTGGGTAAAGGCCGTGAGGTCAACCATTACGAGATACTGGTGCGCCTCGAGGAACAGGGTAAAGTGATCTCTCCGGGAGCCTTCATGCCGGCGGCGGAGCGCTACAGCCTGATGCCACGCATCGACCGCTGGGTGGTACGCAATACGCTGGCCTGGCTGGCCGACAGCGTGCGTTGCAATCGCCACTGCGGCTTGTGGTCGGTCAACCTGTCCGGTGCCTCGCTATCCGACGAGCGCTTCTGCGAGGACCTGCGCGATTGGGTCGCTGGGGCGGGCCTGCCACCGGGCACCTTGTGCTTCGAGATCACCGAGAGCGTGGCCATCGCCCAGTTATCCCGGGTAACAGTGCTGATCAAGCAGCTCAGGGCGCTGGGCTGTCTGTTCTCGCTGGACGATTTCGGGGCCGGCCTGTCGTCGTTCGGCTACCTGAAGCAACTGCCGGTCGACTTTCTCAAGATCGATGGCCGCTTTGTCCGCGATATCCACGAAGATCCCATCGACTGCGCTATGGTCGAGGCGATCAATACTGTCGGGCACACGCTCAACCTCAAGACCATCGCCGAGTTCGTCGAGAGCGAGGCGATCATGCGACAGCTCGAGAGGTTGGGCGTGGACTACGCCCAAGGCTACCTGATCGATGTTCCCAAACCGTTGGAGACACTGGGCGAGGTCAGGGTCATGCCGCGCTGACCGTGCATTGCGATCGCTGGAAGCTATGCTGTCAGGCAAGCGAGGGAGACTGTGTCGCTCCGTCGCACAGCGTGTGAGGGCGAGCGAACGATGGGAGGTCGCATGATCCGGGCACTGGTATGGGGCGAGAACGTTCACGAGCAGGACGATGCCGAGGTGGCCAGACTCTACCCGCATGGGATGCATGGCTGCATCGCCGCCGGGCTTGGCGAGGATGCTGGCATTCAGGCACGCACCGCGACGCTGCAGGAGCCCGAGCATGGCCTGACCCAGGATGTGCTCGATGCCACGGACGTGCTGGTGTGGTGGGGACACGTTGCCCACGATCGGGTCGATGCGGCCGTGGTGGAGCGCGTCCATGCCCGCGTGCTCGACGGCATGGGCCTGATCGTGCTGCATTCCGGGCACTTTTCCCGGATCTTCAAACGTCTGATGGGAACCGCCTGTTCCCTGGGCCGTTGGCGCGAAGATGGCGAACGCGAGCGGCTATGGGCGGTCGACCCCTCGCATCCCATCGTTCAGGGCGTCGGGGAGTGTATCGAGCTGCCACAGGCGGAAATGTATGGCGAGCCCTTTGCGGTACCCAAGCCCGATGACGTCGTTTTCGTCAGTGCCTTCGAGGGCGGTGAGGCGTTCCGCTCGGGGCTGACCTATCAGCGCGGTGCTGGGCGCATCTTCTATTTTCGGCCCGGCCACGAAACCTTTCCCATCTATCACGATGCGACGATTCGCCGTGTCCTGAAGAATGCCGTGAAGTGGTCTGGCTGGCGCGACGTATCGCACCGTTGAATCGAGAGGCCTCGATCCTTCAGCCGGCAAGAAAGCCCACCGCAACGGTCGTCGTGGCAATCATCGCGAACCCGCCCGCGACGATCCAAGGCGCATGGCGGCGCCAGCGTTGCACGCTGTCGTGCAGTGCCACGGCCTGCGTGACCTTGCTGACCAGAGCGTCGTGACGGGAGTGATCGTTATCGGGCGCCAGCGAGAAATCGTTGGCGGCGCTGTCCAGCCAGTACTGCCCGTGGGTAAGGCCGAGACGTGCGCGTAACCGGCCGATGTCGCACAGCAGGCCATGCAGCCGGTCGTACTCTTCGCGGCGTGATTTCACGCCCAGCACGACGCTGGCTTCGGCTTTCAGGGCCGTGTGCTGACAGGCCTCGACGGCGGCGGAGATTTCCGCATCGGAGGCGGCCTGGTCGATGCCCAGGCGTTTATATAAATCGCGCATCTTGCATCAAGTATTCGTAGGCTTTCTGGATTTTCTGAAAACGCATGGACGCCGAGGCGACATCCCGCTCACCGAGCGCAAAGAAGCGATCGGGATGGTGGGTCTGCGCCAGTCGCCGATAGGCTTTCTTTATCTCGTTACGCGTCGCCCCGGCATCGAGCCCGAGGATATCCAAGGCGCGCAAGGTCTTGGCGCTATGCGACCGGTCGCCGCCCTGCCGGGAGCCGCCGGCATGATTCTGCGAATGACGCTGCCTGTGGTGCGACTGCTGCTCATGCTGGCGCTGTTCGGATTGCGAGCGCTGCTGTTGTCGGGCATGCTCGCGCGCTTGCCAGTAGGCTTCGCGACTTGGGTCCTCGGGGCTATCGAAGGGCTTGCCGGCGACGTCGCGATACAACTGGGCGAACTGCTGCGGGGACGTGCCCAGCAGGTCGGCCAGAAATCGCAGAATATGATTGGTGCCCGCAGCCAGCTTGCCTTCGGTGACGCCAATCTCTATCGCCTGCCGCAAGAACGGTGAGGCCTGGGTGCCCCAACGGTCCTTCTGCAGCACTTCGGCAGCGAGCTGGATGGCGTCCAGGTCCTGGCGTGAGCCGATGTCGAGAATCGCCTGGCAGTCGTGCCCATGCCGCATGCTGGCCGACATGGCGGCGATGCGTTGTCGATCCGCTTCGGACAGGCCGTCCTTGCTGGCAGCCACCCAGGTCAGCAGGAGCAGGGCAGCCGTATCCGTCTGATTCCTGCTTTTCAGCAGCAGCAATTCGAACGGTGTGAAGCGGGTTGTCGCCATGCCTGACTCCGGCAAATCCAGCGTGTTGTTATGATCGAGGACGCTGCAGTATACCCAATGCCCACGGCATTTGTCGGCAGCCGCTCTTGTGAGAAAAGTGCAACGAAAAGCGCTCGCTATGCAGCACGTTTCCGGGCAATGACTGTCCACGTGCAGTGGCACAATCGTCATGAATCCTGTGGACTGGAGAATCGGCAGCAACGTGATCAGCGTCGAGAATAAAGATGGCTTCAACATCAAGATATCGCGGCGGTTGCGTGAGGCAACCTCGCATAAGCTGGACCTCTACCTTTTCGTGCCCGGTGAACTGGGCCTGACGACGCATGTGGTGCCGGAAAGCGAGTTCTACCATAACGCCATTCACGTCAAGCGTACCTATTATAGCGACAAGCACCACCTGCCCCTGGTACACAGCCGCCTGGCCAGCCGGGGCAAGCTGTCCAGCGAGCAATACCGGTTGAGCCTCAGCCTGTATGCCTATCAGTACATCGTGGCGCTGGAAGCCTCGACACGCGAGGTGCTGAACGCCGACGAGGAAACCCAGCTCGACCAGCTTGAGGAACTGGTCGAACTGGCGCTGGGCATTCTCAAGCGGCTGCGGCGCAACACGCCCGGTGACGACGGCATGCTGCAATACTACGTCAATATCGACAATTACCTGTCCTGGGCCACCGAACAGCGTCTGTTATCGCTGATCGTCAGCCTGCCCACCAGCGAAGACTACCAACCCGTCCGCGAGCGACTGTTGGAGATATGCGAAGCGGAAAACGCCTATCGCTACGCGCAGAACTACAACTCCAGCCATGCGCTTCAGGACCCCGAACGCATGTCCAACAAGATGCGCCTGCTGCGTCGCCTCATCGAGCATCCGGTCACGTTGGGCGCCCAGATTCAGGAGCTGGGCCAGGGTGAGGAAAAACTGGTCAAGGGCACGGCCACGGCGATCGTCATGATCTTCGTCACGTTGATGGTGTTGCAGGCCAACCACGTGCTCAGTCATCTGACCACCCTGTTCGTCTTCGTGCTGGCGCTTATCTATGCGCTGCGCGAGGTCTTCAAGGATGACCTGCGCAATACCTTGTGGCGCTGGTTGCGCAAGGGGCGGCCAAAGTGGCGGCGACACTACTTCGATGCCAACAGCGGCGAGCTCGTCGGGCGCCAGCTCGAATGGTTCGATTACCAGCGGGTGCATAAGCTCGACGATGACGTACTGGCGGCACGTCGCGCCAACGTCACTCAGCGCGAAGAAGTCGTGCTGCACTACGGCAGCAGTTCACGTATGTCGCCGACCCGTTTTTTGAGCGGTTACGAAGAGGTCCGCGAAACGCTGCTCCTCGATCTCGATGTCCTCGCCAAGCTCATGGACAAGGGCGCACACGACGTCTACCGGCTCATCGACGGGGAAGTGGCGTGTGAAACCGTCGAAAAGCGTTACCTGATCAATCTGGTAGCCAGGCAGGCACAGGGAGATCGCCAGGCAACGATTCAGCGCTGGAAAATCGTCATGAGCCGTTCGCGGATCATCGACATCGAAGCGGTAACCTAGTCGGGACAGCCTTCATTCCGGTGAGCTTGACTCTCAGCCACACATGCTACGCTGATTGAGGCGGGCGGAGTTTTTCCGACCGCAACGCCAGTCAGACAATGGAGGTGTCGCATGAAGGATTCCAAGACGGACAAATCGGAAGGCATGATCGAGCGCGCGGCCGGCAAGGCCAAGGAAGCGCTTGGCAAGGCTGGCAAGGATCGGGACACCGAGGCGCAAGGCAAGGCCCAGACCTCGAAAGGCCATGCCAAGCAGGCCAAAGGGGATTTGAAGGACTCCCTGAAGTCGGGAAGCCAGGCCGGGCGGTCGGACGATCCTAACCGGTAAGCGCGACATGTGTCGGTTTCGATAACAGCATCCTGTGGGGCAGGGCCGGTTGGCGCCTGCCCTAGGTAAGGACGGAGCAGTCATGTTTGGAAACAAGGCGAAGGAACGCTCGGCCGAGCATCAGGCCGAAGTGGATAGACTGAGCCAGGGCTTGGCTCTTTACCAAACCCAGTCCTGCCCATTCTGTATAAAGGTTCGGCGTGAAATCGACCGGCTTAACCTACCTATCGAATTGCGCGATGTGAGTCGCAATCCACACTATCGCAAGGAACAGATCGAAGGCGGTGGGCGCGCCACGGTGCCATGCCTGAAGATCACTGACGACCAGGGCAAGGTAACTTGGATGTACGAGTCCGAGGACATCAATCGTTACCTGCGTCGGCGCTTCGAAAACGTGTCGTAACGCGTGGCCGTGCATGCCAGCGACAAGCTGACCCAGACCCGCCAGGCTCTGTACGGCAGCTGCGCCGTCGCCCTGGTGATCGTCTTCTGTTATTGGTAGCGACCTTCCCTCATTAACCCACTGCTCATCATGACGGCGATCCCGCTCGGTGTGGCGAGCGGGATCGTTGGTTTGGTATTGACGAATGACGTGAGCGCCATCGCTTCCTAAAACATGGCGAGTCTTTTGTCCATCCGACAACTTTGACCTGCGACAAAAAGTCCCTTTTTGTGTCGCACCGATTACGCGACAATTCGCCGCTCTCTCGATTTGGCGGCCTCTTCACTCCTTCCCATAACGAAGCGGGTCCGTCCAATGGCGTGTTCACGTATCGGGATGCGTCGTTCGAGTGAACCCTCGTGCGGGTGTCGCCAGGAAGGCGGAACAACATCCGATCCAGATAAGTCAGCTTGATAGCCTGCTAATCATTAGCTTAGGTGCATTAGATGGCCACTTCCATGCCTGAACGAAGCCGTAGAATGAGGATAAAAAATCTCATTTTTTTCAAAGCGTTGCCATTGCTGATCCTGCCACTGCTATTGAGTGGCTGCAGCATGGCGTTGATGGATCCCAAAGGGGAAGTCGGCAGTGAGATCAAGTCGCTGATCATCACTGCCTTCTGGCTGATGATGATCGTGGTCATCCCGGTCATCGTGATGACGTTCCTGTTTGCCTGGCGTTACCGCAACACCAACTACAAGGCCAAGTACACACCGAACTGGGCCCATTCCAACGTCATCGAGGCAATCGTCTGGTTCGTTCCCCTAGTGATCATTGCCTTCCTGGCGATCATTACCTGGCAGACGTCTCACTCGCTCAATCCCAACGTGCCTATCGATGCCGAGGAAGGCACCGAGCCGATGGAGATCGATGTCGTCGCCCTCGACTGGAAATGGTTGTTCATTTATCCCGATCTGGGCATCGCCAGCGTCAATGAAGTCGCATTCCCGGTCGATACGCCGGTGCAGTTCAACATCACCTCCGGCACGGTGATGAATGCGTTCATGATCCCGCGCCTGGGCAGCCAGCTCTATGCCATGGCCGGTATGGACAACGAACTGTATCTGATCGCGAACGAAGAGGGCATCTATCCGGGGCGCTCCACCAATTTCAGTGGTGCCGGTTTCTCGGAAATGATCTTCGCAGCACAAGCCACTTCGCAGGAAGGGTTCGAGGCCTGGGTCGAGAAGGTGCGTCAGTCGTCCGAGACGCTCTCCTTCGAGCAGGGCTACGAAGAGCTTGCGGCACCGTCCGTCGGTCATCCGGTCGAGTATTTCTCGAACGTACCGGCCGAGCTCTACGACAACATCGTAATGAGCTTCAAGAACGGCACGGCTGTCCAGCCGGGGCATAGTGGCGGTCATGGCGGCCATGGTGGTGGTCATGCGGCAGAACAGGACGAGCATGGCGAAGGGCACGACGTCGCCATGAGCGCAGAGGTAGCGGAGTAACGTTATGTTCGGAAAACTGAGTTGGGATGTGATTCCTTACCACGACCCCATCATCATGGTGGTGGTCGCAGGCATGGCCGTGATCATTGCCGGGCTCGTGGCTTGGATCACCTATAAAAAGAACTGGGGTTACTTGTGGAAGGAGTGGATCACCTCCGTCGATCACAAGAAGCTCGGTATCATGTATTTCCTCGTCGCGCTGGTGATGCTGATCCGCGGTTTTGCGGATGCGCTCATGATGCGTTCCCAGCAGGCGGCCATGGCGCTCGGCAGCCCGGAAGGCTATCTGCCGCCGGAACACTATGACCAGATCTTCACCGCCCACGGCGTGATCATGATCTTCTTCGTGGCCATGCCCATGGTCATCGGTCTGATGAACCTGGTCGTGCCGCTGCAGATCGGCGCCCGCGACGTGGCCTACCCGTTCCTGAACAATCTGAGTTTCTGGCTGTTCGCCTCGGGTGTCATCCTGATCAACGTCTCTTTGTTCCTCGGTGAATTCGCCAAGACCGGCTGGCTGGCCTATGCGCCGCTCTCGGGGATAGATTACAGTCCCGGGGTCGGGGTCGATTACTGGATATGGGCGTTACAGATATCGGGGATAGGTACGACCCTGACGGGTATCAACTTCTTCGTGACGATCCTCAAGATGCGCACCAAGGGCATGACCCTGTTCCGCATGCCGATCTTCACCTGGACGTCGTTCTGCGCCAACATCCTGATCATTGCCTCTTTCCCGATTCTGACGGCGACCATCGCGATGCTGACGCTGGACCGCTACCTGGGAACGAACTTCTTCACCAATGATCTTGGTGGCAACCAGATGATGTACGTCAACCTCATCTGGGCCTGGGGCCATCCCGAGGTTTACATCCTGATCCTGCCGGCATTCGGCGTGTTCTCCGAGGTCATTGCAACCTACAGCAGGAAGCGCCTGTTCGGCTACCACACCATGGTGTGGGCGACGATGGCGATCTCGTTCCTGGCGTTCATCGTCTGGCTGCACCACTTCTTCACCATGGGGTCGGGCGCCAACGTCAATGCCTTCTTCGGCATCGCGACGATGATCATTGCCATTCCCACCGGGGTGAAGATATTCAACTGGCTGTTCACCATGTACCGCGGACGCCTGGAGTTCACGTCTCCGGTGCTGTGGACGCTGGGCTTCATCATCACCTTTACCTTGGGTGGCATGACCGGGGTGATGCTGGCGGTGCCGGCGGCGAACTTCGTGCTGCACAACACGCTGTTCGTCATTGCGCACTTCCATAACGTCATCATCGGTGGTGTGGTGTTCGGCATGTTGGCCGGCCTGACCTACTGGTTCCCCAAGGCGTTCGGCTTCAAGCTGGACGAGAAGTGGGGCAAGCGTTCCTTCTGGTGCTGGATCGTCGGTTTCTTCACCGCCTTCTCGCCGCTGTACGTGCTGAGCTTCTATGGTGCCGTGCGCCGCATGCAGTCGTACGACAATCCCGAGTATCACGTCTGGATGCTGATCGCTTGGGTGGGTGCCGTCATCATCATGCTGGGCATCGTCTGTACCGTGATCCAGTTCGTCGTCAGCTATCGCAACCGCGAGCAGCTGCGTGACGTGACCGGCGATCCGTGGGACGGCCGTACCCTGGAGTGGTCGACGTCGTCACCGGCGCCGTTCTACAACTTCGCACACCTGCCGGAAGTGAAGTCCATCGATACCTTCTGGGAGATGAAGCAGGCCGGCGAATTCGAGACGTCCAAGCCGCCATACAAGGACATCCACATGCCCAAGTACACGGCTGCCGGTCCGATCATCAGCCTGTTCGCGACGATCCTCGGCTTCGCACTGGTCTGGCACATCTGGTGGCTGGCCATCGTTGGCGCCCTGGGAGTCTTCGTCAGCTTCCTGGCGCGGATCTTCAACGACGATGTGGATTACTACGTACCGGCGTCGGAGGTCGAGCGTATCGAGCGCGCGCACCACGAACGGCTCACCGAGTACAGCAAGCAGCATGACGTGCGTGGCAACGTCGGAACTATGGGGGCGCAGTCATAATGGCTACCGATACTCTTGGCAATCGCATCGTTGAGCCCAGCGATCATGGGCGCGATCAAGGCCACGACGTACAGGCTCATCAACACGACCATCACGATGCCGGCGGCATGAAAGTGTTCGGCTTCTGGGTCTACCTGATGAGCGACCTGATCATCTTCGGGACGCTGTTCGCCACCTATGCCGTGCTCGTTGGGGGCACGGCGGATGGCCCGACGCCCGGGGAGATCTTCGATCTGCCGCTTATCATGGCTGGCACCTTCTTCCTGCTGTTCAGCAGTTTCACCTACGGCATGGCCGTGCTGGCCATGAACGCCAATCGCATCGGCCAGCTCAAGGCCTGGCTGTGGGTGACGCTACTGCTGGGCGCCGGCTTCATCGGGCTGGAACTCTACGAGTTCCAGCATCTGATCCACGAAGGCTACGGCCCGGGGCGCAGCGCCTTCCTGTCGGCCTTCTTCACGCTGGTCGGCACCCACGGCCTGCACGTGTTCTTCGGCATGATCTGGATGCTGGTAATGCTGATTCAGCTTCAGACCAAGGGCCTGAACGACATTACCCGGCCACGCATCATGTGCCTGAGCCTGTTCTGGCACTTCCTGGACATCGTCTGGATCTGCGTGTTCACCTTCGTCTATCTCATGGGGGCAATGTGACATGAGCGGTTCACACACTAGTCACGGTGATACCAGCCACGGCAGCGTCAAGTCCTATGTGATCGGTCTGATTCTGTCCATCGTCCTGACCATCGTCGCATTCGGCATGGTCATGACCGGGGCATTCAGCACGCTGACCACGGTGATCGTGATCGTTGCTGCCGCGGTATTGCAGCTTCTCGTGCAGCTGATCATGTTCCTGCACATGAACACCAAGGCCGATGAAGGCTGGAATCTGATGTCGTTCATTTTCACGGTGAAGATTCTGGTGCTGGTGATCGGTGGTTCGCTGTGGATCATGCACAATCTGCACATCAACATGATGCTCGACTAAGCGGGCGAGACGATGATCAAGCTCTATCTGAACCTGACCAAGCCGGGAATCATCTTCGGTAACTTGATTTCCGTGACGGGCGGCTACTTTCTGGCCGCCCGGGGGGAGTTCGATCTCCCCCTGTTTCTCGCCACGCTGGCCGGGGTCGCGTTGGTAATCGCTTCCGGCTGCGTGTTCAACAACGTCATCGATCGCGATATCGACGTCAAGATGGAGCGTACCCGCAACCGGGCGCTGGCCCGGGGGCTGGTGTCACCGCATGTCGCCCTGGCTTACGCCACGGTACTGGGGCTGGCCGGGTTCGCGCTGCTCTATTGGGGGGCCAACCCGCTAGCCGCATTGTTCGCCGGGCTGGGCTTCTTTGTCTATGTCGTGCTCTATAGCCTCTACTTGAAGCGAAATTCGGTCTACGGGACGCTAGTCGGCAGCCTGTCCGGGGCGACGCCGCCGGTGATCGGCTACTGTGCCGCCAGTGGGCAGTTCGACATGGGTGGGGCGATTCTGCTGCTGATCTTCAGCCTCTGGCAGATGCCGCACTCCTATGCGATCGCCATCTTCCGCTTCAACGACTACCGTGCCGCATCGATTCCGGTGCTGCCGGTGAAAAAGGGCATTGCCGCCGCGAAGCGTTCCATCGTGCTGTACATCGTGGCGTTCATGGCGGCGGCTTTGGCGTTGTCAGTGCTGGGGTATGCCGGCTACGGTTACTTTGCCGTGGCAGCGACGATGAGCCTGTACTGGCTGTATCTTGCTTCGCTGGGCTACCGCAAGAACGATGACTGCGCTTGGGCGAAGAAACAGTTCGCCTTCTCGATCGTGATGATCACTGCACTCAGCGTGATGATGGCAGTGGATTTTAGGGCGGCGCCGGCGGCCATGCTCGCCGACGCCCAACCTCAGATCGACAATTTCCTGCGCGCCAGCCTGTCCTTGTAACCACGGGCTATCAGCAAGCACAGTAGCGTTAGCTGCTGGTCCATGCAGTATCGACGCCCTGGCCGATTGGCCAGGGCGTTTTTCGTGCTGACGTCAGCTTGCAGTCGTGACGCGGGAGAGCGCAGATTCCAGCGTTTCGACGCTGCGTTCGATATGGTGCAGCTTGTCGAGGCCGAACAGGCCGATGCGAAAGGTCTGGAAGTCCTCGCCTTCGTCACACATCAGCGGCACACCGGCTGCGACCTGCAGGCCGGCCTGGGCGAACCGGGCGGCGAGGCCTGACTCGTCGGTATAGCTCACCACCACGCCCGGCGCCTGGAAGCCTTCTGCGGCGACGCTGCGGAATCCGTACTCGGCGAGTAGCGTACGCACCCGGTCGCCGAGCAGTTGCTGCTCGGCACGCACCTCGTCGAAACCGTAGGCTTCGGTCTCGCGCATGATGTCGCGCAGCCGGGTCAGACCGTCGGTGGGCAGGGTGGCATGGTAGGCATGGCCGCCATTTTCGTAGGCCTGCATGATCGACAGCCACTTGCGCAGGTCGGCGGCAAAACTGGTGCTGGTCGTCGACTCGATACGCTCGAGCGCGTGCGCACCCAGCATGACCATGGCGCAACAGGGCGAGGCGCTCCAGCCTTTCTGCGGCGCGCTGATCAGGATATCGACGCCGATGTCTTGCATGTCTACCCACAGCGTACCCGAGGCGATGCAATCGAGCACGAACAGCCCGCCGGCGTCATGCGTGGCTTGCGCCACTCGGCTCAGGTAATCGTCGGGCAGCAGCATGCCGGACGCGGTCTCCACGTGGGGAGCGAAGACCAGGGCTGGCCGCTGTTTTTCGATGGTGGCAACCACCTCATCGATGGGCGCCGGGGCGAAGGGGGCCTGGGGACCGTCGCTGACGGGCCGAGCCTTGAGTACCGTTTCGGTCGCAGGAATACCGCCCATCTCGAAAATTTGCGACCAGCGGTAGCTGAACCAGCCGTTGCGGATCACCAGGCACGACTGACCGGTGGCGAACTGGCGGGCGACCGCTTCCATGCCAAAGGTGCCACTGCCCGGCACGATCACTGCCGCCTCGGCGTGATAGACCTGCTTGAGCGTGCGAGAGAGATCCCGCATGACACCCTGAAAGGTCCGTGACATATGGTTGAGTGAACGGTCCGTGTAGACCACCGAATATTCGAGCAGACCGTCTGGGTCTACGTCGGGCAGCAGGCCTGGCATGCGCATTGTCTCCTCATCGCTGTATACAAAACCTGAGGATATTCGCTGGCGAAGCCGTCAGCCAGTCCTGTTCGCGGGGATCGCCTCTGGGTGCACGAAAGACATTCGAGAACCTGCCGGGCGGGGCCGCCCGGCAAGTCCAGCGTCAGGCTGCGACGACGCTGCGTCGCAGCGGCTGGAGCAGGGGGCCATGACCGGCTGAAGGAGAAGCGAGTGCGTGCGGCGTGTCGCTGACCGTGAACTGACCGACCACTTCGGTCATGTCGACCGCCTGCTCGTCGAGCGACTTGCTGGCGGCTGCCACCTGCTCGACCAGCGCCGCATTCTGCTGGGTGACCTCTTCCAGTTGGGCGACAGCCTGATTGATCTGTTCGATACCCGCCGACTGTTCGTTGGTGGCGGAAGAGATATCACTCACCAGCGAGGCGACCTGGCCGATGCGCGAGACAATCTCGCTCAGGGTCTGGTGGGTTGCCGAGACCAGCCGGTTGCCGGTGTCGATGGTCGTGACGTTGCGCTCGATCAGCGCGCGGATGCGCTCGGCCTCGCTGGCGCTACGACTGGCGAGCTGGCGGACCTCGGAGGCGACCACGGCAAAGCCGCGCCCATGCTCGCCGGCACGCGCCGCTTCCACCGAGGCGTTCAGCGCCAGCAGATTGGTCTGGAAGGCGATACTGTCGATGGCGGCGACGATCGCCGTGACTTCCTGATTGGCAGTATGGATGTGAGCCATGGCCTGGCGAGCCTGGTCGGCAACGCCACTGGCCTGGCTAGCCTGGCCGGCCGCGTCTTTGGCGAGGTGCTGTGCCTGGTCGGCATTCTCTGCGGTGTGGCGGACCGTTGCGGTGATCTGTTCCATGCTCGAGGCGGTCTCCACCAGGGACGCGGACTGCTCTTCGGTGCGCTGGGCAAGATCCTGGTTGCCTTGGGCGATCTCGCCACTGGCGACCTCGATGGACAGTGCACTGCGACGAATGTTGGTGATCAACCGCTCGGTATCGTCGGTGGCCTTGTTGAAAGCCTGGTAGAGCTGGGAGAGTTCGTCGCTACCCGGCACGGCCAGACGCTGGGTCAGGTCGCCGCCTCGGGTGGTGATCTCATGCAGGGTGCGCTTGAGCGGGATGATGATGGCACGCACGATCGATACGGTCACTACCAAGGTAAGCAAAGAGGCCAGGCTGGCAATGGCGACATAGGTCCACAAATCGATACGCGCCTCGCGGTGCAGGGCCTGGGCGGTGGATAGAATATCCTCGGTCACGGCGTTTTCCACTGTCTTGAGCCGGTCGATCTTGACCGTCTGCCAGTCGAACCACTGCTGAGGGTCGACCTCGAAACCGCCCTGATCGGCACGTTCGATGACTAGCTCGCGTAGTCCGGCCAGGCGGTCGATGTCGGACCCGGAAAGCGCCTGTCGATAGTGTTCGCGGATTGTGGCGGTAGCCAGTGTGTCGAAGCCCATCAGAAAGGCGGCTTCCTCACCGACCAGATTCATGAACCGACGGTACAGTGCCGGGGGCATCTGGTCGGCGGCGAAAGCGTTGGCCAGCAGGGCGCGCTCGATACCGGCGAGATCCTTGGCTTCCAACAGGTTGTAATAGGCGGCCAGGCGTCGGGCGACGCTGGCTTCGACGGTCATATGGCTCAGCTTGCCGGCCAGACCCATCAATGCGGCATTGATGCCGGTGTAGTGCCCCAGGGCATCGTTGACAGGGATGGAGAGGGCATCCACGCGACGGCGCAGGTCGGCCGTAGCGTCGAGCCGTTGACGAGCCGTCGCGATCTGGGCGGCGAGATCGGAATCCAGAAGCCGGGTGTCGAGTGCGTCGAGACTGGCCACGAAGGTTGCCGCCTTGGCGTCGGTGGCCGGACGCTGTTCGCGCAGTTCGCTGCGAAAGGTTTTGCCCCCGCTACCCAGGAAACCCGACGTCATGCCGCGTTCGCGCTGGATTTCGTGAACGAGATTGCCGGCTTGCTGGGCCAGGGCAGTCAGGGATTGCAGCCGATCCATGTTGGTCACGACCTGCTGGCGCTCGAGGACGCCGGATACGGCGAAGAACAACATGGCCAGCACGGGCAGTGCCAAGGCAAGCATGAACTTGCGGCTGATGGAAATGCGATGCAACAGATGCTTCATTGGGGGGCCTTTTCCTGAGCGGGGATAATGAACGCGGCAGGAAAGGTAAACGCCACTTGTCTATCGTCTGCTTTCAGGGCTCTCCTGCCGATATGATTATCGGCAGGAGTCTTATCCTTTGGAGGAAGCGCACCTCGATTATCTGATGTGGATCAATCTTCTGTCGTTTGCATCGGTGTCGCGTCGAGCTGACTGAACAATGTCGGATCGAGCGTCAACTGATCGTAGAAGTGATAGGGCACCTCGAACGGCGCGTCGGTGAGCATCACGGGATGAGGGATCCCGTCGGCATTGACCACCAACTCTTTCACCCGGGCGTAGTCGACCAGTACGCCACGCTGGTTGGCCGCCTGGGTCACCGAGGCGAAGGCCGTCTCGACGCGTTCCGCCAGTTCCTCCGGCGTGGTCTCGGGAACCGGATAGCTCTGAACTTCCAGCGTGCCCCGCGGCGTCCAGCCGATCTTGACCGGCTCGTTGATCAGACGTACCTGGGCGCCTTTGGGCACGCGGTAGATGAGGCTCTCGATATCGCCCGGCAGCATGCGTATACAGCCGTGCGAGACGCGCATGCCGACCCCCTGGGGGCGATTGGTGCCATGAATCAGGTAGCCGGGAATATCCAGCAGTATGGCATGCTCACCGAGCGGATTGTCCGGTCCGGGGGGCACGACGTTGGGTAGCGTTTCGCCACGCTCGGCATGCTCCTTGATGATGCTTTGCGGAGGATACCAGGCGGGATTTTCCAGCTTGTGGGTGACCGTCGTCGTGCCCAGCGGCGTCTGCCAGTCCAGCCGACCGATACCGATCGGGTAGGTCTCGACGCGTGGTGTCTCGCCATCGCTTGCCGAGGGATAGTAATACAGGCGCAGCTCGGCGAGATTGACCACGATGCCTTCGCGCGGGCCGGGTGGCAGGATGTAACGGGTCGGCAGCACGATCTCGGTGCCTTCGCCGGGCAGCCATGTCCGGGTGTCCGGATTGGCGGCACGCATCGCGTTGAAGCCGATGCCGTGGCTCAGGCCAATGTCGATGAGGGTATCTTCCTGTGACGCTTCGACCGTTTGGACCTGGCCGACGACGTCGCCCTGTTCAGGGAGCGCATAACGTCCCGTCGATGTCGATTCGTCCTCCTGTGCCAGGAGCAGGCGTGGCATGGCCAACATGCCCAGCGCCATCCAGTAACCCATCCCTCGTTTGCATACTCTCATCATCGTGACCTGTCGACCGTGTCCTTCGGTGGGGCGGAATAGCGTGGTGGAGGCCGTAAACTAAACGAACGTCGCCGTCGGGTCCAATGGGCGGCCTGCCTTACGTCATAAAACCTTGGCTTGAGCCTGTAGTCGCTACAGGGAATAGACTGGCGACAAAACGACTCAGAGGCCTAGCCATGGCAACCGAATCCGCTTCATTCGACATCACGCATCAATGGATCGTTCAAGGCATGGATTGTCCTAGCTGTGCCACCAAGATCCGCGGCGCCGTGGAGCGCCTGGCCGGCGTCGACGACGTTCGGGTTTCGGTCATGAACGAGACGCTATCGCTGCGGCTCGACACGCACAAGACGTCGCCGGTACGTGTCGAACGAACGGTCGCGGCCTTGGGTTACGGCATCACGGCGAAACGAGCTGCTTCCCAGGAAGCGACCAGCGCCGGCTGCCAGTCGGCGTGCTGCGGCGAAGCAAGCGATACGACAAGCGCTTCCTGCTCTCCTGTCGAGGAGCGCGAGCCTGCGTCTTTCTCCGCGAGGATGATGTACAACCTGCGCAAGAACGGCAAGATCCGCCTGGTGCTGCTGACCGGGGCACTATTGCTGTCGGCATTGATCATCGGTCTGGCGGCACCGCAACCTTGGGGCGATTGGGCCTTTGCGCTGGCCTGTCTGGTTGGCGTTATACCTGTAGCGCGACGGGCCTTTGCCGCCCTGCGTGCCGGCATGCCCTTCACCATCGAGATGCTGATGACCCTGGCGGCCGGTGGCGCGCTGGTCATCGGGGCGGCCGAGGAGGCGGCGCTGGTCATCTTTCTATTCGCGGTCGGGGAGGTTCTCGAGGGTGTCGCGGCCGACCGCGCACGAGCCGGGATCCGGGCGCTGGGCAATCTGATACCCAGGACGGCAAGGGTCGAAGAGAATGGCGAAATTCGCCAGGTGGATGCCGCTCGTCTGCGCATCGGCCAGATCGTGCAGGTACGTCCGGGCGACCGCATGCCTGCCGACGGCGAGATCGTCGAGGGCACGGCCTCGCTGGACGAATCGCCGATCACGGGCGAGTCGCTGCCCAAGGGCAAGAGCGTGGGCGAGGCCGTCTTTGCCGGGTCGATCGATATCGACGCGGTACTGCGGGTAAGGGTGACCAAGGCGCCCGAGGACAATACCATCGCCCGAATCATCCGCCTGGTCGAGGAGGCCCAGGAGGCCCGCGCCCCGACCGAGCGCTTCATCGACCGCTTCAGCCGGGTGTACATGCCGGCCGTGGTCGGTACCGCCTTCCTGGTGGCGGTAATTCCGCCGCTGGTCTTTGGCGGCGCCTGGGGCGAGTGGGTCTATCGTGCCCTGGCGCTGCTGCTGATCGGTTGTCCCTGTGCGCTGGTGATCTCGGTGCCGGCCTCCATCGCCTCGTCGCTGTCCGCCGGAGCACGTCATGGCCTGCTGATGAAAGGGGGCGCGGTGATCGAGACTGCGTCGCGTACCAGCCTGGTTGCCTTCGACAAGACCGGTACGCTGACCCACGGTAAGCCGGAGGTTACCGATGTCGAGGCTTTCGTAGGCGAGCGTGATGAGCTCATTGCCCTGGCCGCCGCCGTCGAGAGCGGCTCCAGCCATCCGCTGGCGGCGGCCATCCTGGCGCATGCCGAGACGAAGCGCATCCGACTGCCTCGTGCCAGCCAGGCGCGAGCGATTGCCGGCCATGGCGTCGAAGCGCATGTCGATGAGGTGCGCAGCGTCGTTGCCTCGCCGCGCTATGCCGACGAGGCCGGCATGTTGAGCGACACGGCCAAGGCGCGGATCGCGACGCTGGAAGATCAAGGCAAGACCGTGGCCGTGGTGTGCCGTGAAGCGTCGCTGGTCGGGTTGATCGCTCTGCGCGATGAGCCGCGAGCCGACGCCGTTCAAGGCGTGGAGAGCCTCAGCAAGCAGGGGGTGCGAAGCGTGATGCTTACCGGCGACAATCCTCGTACGGCAGCGGCGATTGCCGATGGTCTCGGTATGGAGTATCGCGCTTCGTTGCTGCCTGACGACAAGGTGGCGGCGATTCGCGAATTGACCGTCGGCGAGCGGGTGATGATGGTCGGCGACGGCATCAACGACGCCCCGGCGCTGGCCACGGCCCATGTCGGCGTGGCGATGGGCTCGGGCACCGATGTTGCCCTGGAAACGGCGGATGCCGCACTGCTGCGCAACCGTGTCGTCGACGTGGCCGCCAAGATCGGCCTGGCCCGGGCGACGATGGCCAATATTCGCCAGAATATCGCCATTGCGCTGGGATTAAAGGGAATCTTTCTAGTGACTACCGTGTTCGGTATCACCGGGCTGTGGCTGGCCATCCTGGCGGATACGGGGGCGACGGTACTGGTCACGTTGAATGCGTTGCGTCTGCTGCGCTTCGACCCCTGGCGCCATCTGGGCATCGCTTCGGAAACCCCGAGAACACCGACCGCGTCAGCGGTACCGACCTCCGTTGCCGTGGGCCAGTGGCAGCCGGACGGCAAGGAGGCTGTGGCAAGCAAGTAGCGCCAACGAAAACGCGCCGGTCGATGACCGGCGCGTGCCGTCTGGTGTTCAGCCCTTTTCCGTCTAGACCTCTTTATAGAGTTCGGCACCCTCGCGACGGAACTTCTCCGCCTGCTCCTCCATGCCTTTCATCACTGCTTCCCGGTCGCCGTCGAGGCCCTTGTCCTTGGCGTAGTCGCGGACTTCCTGGCTGATCTTCATCGAGCAGAACTTGGGTCCGCACATCGAGCAGAAGTGGGCCACCTTGGCCGAGTCCTTGGGCAGCGTCTCGTCGTGGTACTCGCGCGCGGTGTCCGGGTCCAGGCCGAGGTTGAACTGGTCCTCCCAGCGGAATTCGAAACGCGCCTTGGACAGGGCATTGTCGCGGCGCTGGGCGGCCGGATGCCCCTTGGCCAGGTCGGCGGCATGCGCGGCGATCTTGTAGGTGATGATGCCGGTCTTGACGTCGTCCTTGTTGGGCAGGCCGAGATGCTCCTTGGGCGTGACGTAGCAGAGCATGGCGCAGCCGTACCAGCCGATCATCGCCGCACCGATGCCCGAGGTGATGTGGTCGTAGCCGGGGGCGATGTCGGTGACCAGCGGACCGAGCGTGTAGAAAGGCGCCTCGTCGCAATACTCGAGCTGCTTGTCCATGTTCTCCTTGATCAGGTGCATGGGCACGTGGCCGGGCCCTTCGATCATCACCTGCACGTCGTGCTTCCAGGCAATGTGCGTCAGTTCGCCCAGCGTTTTGAGTTCGGCCATCTGCGCCTCGTCGTTGGCGTCGGCCACCGAGCCCGGGCGCAGACCATCGCCCAGCGAGAATGCCACGTCGTACTGCTTGCAGATATCGCAGATCTCTTCGAAGTGGGTATAGAGGAAGCTCTCCTGGTGGTGATAAAGGCACCACTTGGCCATGATCGAGCCGCCGCGCGAGACGATGCCGGTGACGCGCTTGGCGGTGAGCGGCACGTAGCGCAGCAGCACGCCGGCATGGATGGTGAAGTAATCCACACCCTGTTCGGCCTGCTCGATCAGCGTGTCGCGGAAGATTTCCCAGGTCAGGTCCTCGGCCACACCGCCCACTTTCTCCAGCGCCTGATAGATCGGCACGGTGCCGATGGGCACCGGCGAGTTGCGGATGATCCACTCACGGGTCTCGTGGATGTTGGCGCCGGTGGACAGGTCCATGATGGTGTCGGCGCCCCAGCGAATGCCCCAGGTCATCTTGTCCACCTCGTCCTCGATGGAGGAGGTGACCGCCGAATTGCCCAGGTTGCCGTTGATCTTCACCAGGAAGTTGCGGCCGATGATCATCGGCTCTGATTCGGGGTGATTGATGTTGCAGGGAATGATTGCGCGGCCTTCGGCGACCTCGCGGCGCACGAACTCCGGCGTGATCTCCCCGGGCAGCCGTGCGCCGAAACCCTGACCGGGATGCTGGTGGCCGAGGATGCGCTCGACTTCGTCGCTACCCAGCGCTTGCCGGCGCTGATTTTCACGGATGGCGATGAATTCCATTTCCGGCGTGACGATGCCCTGGCGGGCGTAATGGAGTTGCGTGACGTTACGGCCGGGCCTGGCACGTCGCGGCGTACGCGTCAGGTCGAAGCGCAGCGGGGCGAGCATGGGATCGTTGGCCCGGCGCTGACCGTACACGGAGGTCGGTCCGTCGAGAAACTCGGTGTCGCCGCGTTCGTCGATCCAGGCGCGACGCAGCTCAAACAGGCCGCGGCGCAGGTCGATACGTGCGTCGGGGTCGGTGTAGGGGCCGGAGGTATCGTAGACCAGCAGCGGCGGGTTGGCCTCGTCGGCGCCGGAAGTTCTGGTCGGCGACAGGCTGATTTCGCGAAACGGCACGCGAATGTCGGGGCGCGAACCCTCGACATGGACCTTGCGCGAGCCGGGCAGGGCCTGGATGGCGGCGTCGTCGACGCGCGCCGTTTCAGCGAGGAAATGATCGGTCTTTGCCACGGTTGTTCTCCCAGGTAAACGATAGTCGTCAGGGAGGACAGCGGAGGAGGACAGGGGCAGGGACACACGAATGTGGGGCGGCCTGCGTGTCGCTTGATCCCTACGCTGGTCCTAGCCAGGTCAGGTTCAACGGGCCCCACCGTGACGACACGCTGACTGCTGTGTCGTAGGGTGATCTCAGCCGGTTCCACCGGCACCCCGTCAAGCGATGGCGCCGCTTGGCGGCGCCGGATTGTCCGGGCAATCAATCACGCCCGGCTTTCGGCAGAGGGCTCAGACGGACTGATCCAGCCCCATCTGCCAGAAATCGATCTCCAGTCGGGTGGCGTCACGGAAGATCGTGACGAGTTGTTCGAAACGCGCGGCATCGAGCGTTGCAAGGCGCTCGTCCAGCCAGGCGGTTTCGGCATGCATCGCCTGCTGAAACTCGTCACTGGCGTACATGGTGATCCAGTCGGCGTAAGGGTTGCCGTCATGGCGTGTGAACGGTTGGGCATTGAGCCAGTTGGTGATCTCGCCGTAGCCGATCAGGCACGGGGCCAGGGCGACATGCAGATCGAGCAGATCGCCACGGTTGCCGGTATCCAGCACGTAGCGGGTATAGGCCAACGTGGCACGGGCTTCGGGGAGCTTGGCCAGGTCGTCCTCGCTGATTCCCCACTCGCGGCAGTAACCGATATGCAGATCGAGTTCCACATCGAGGATGGTTCTGAGCCCATCGTAGGCCTGGCGCAGCTCGGCCAGCGTACGGCTCTTGTAGGCCGCCAGCGCATAGGCGCGAGCGAAGTGGATCAGAAACAGGTAGTCCTGCTGCAGGTAATGGCGAAACGCCTCGGGCGCGAGAGTGCCGGCGCCCAACCGAGTGACGAAGTCATGTTCGCAGTAGGCGCGCCAGTCGGCCTGGCAGGCGGTCTTGAGGTCGGCAAAGCGGTAAGTCACGTCGTGCTCCTGTCGTGGCGCTTGGGCGCCGCGAAATGGCACGCAGGGAATCTCGCGAAGGGAAGGTCTACCCAAGCTTGATCCCTACGCCGGTACACTTTCCTTCTTGCTCGAAGACAGGAAATTACCCGGATCAGGTTCTACGGGATCGACCCTGGAGTGCAGCACACTCATGGGTCATCTCAGCCGGCTCCACCGGCACCCCGTCAAGCGTTCGATAACGTTCGGTAGTCTAGCAGGTCGACGCGGTGTTGCCAGTTGGCTTTACGCCCGCGCCGTAGCGTCTAGCGATCACCACAGCCAGCTATAGGGATTGGCCGGCGAGCGGCGCCGGCGCACGTCGCGCAGGCCGATCACGCAGCGCACGACCAGCCAGACGGCCAACAAGGGCCAGGCCAGTGCACCCACCGCAACGAGACTGAGAAAGAAGGCAGCGATGGAGTAGACCAGACCGATCCAGAAGGTCCGGATCTGGTAACGGTAATGGGCGCGCAGCCAGCGCGGCGCATCGCCCCGGTAGACGTAAGCCATGACCACACCGACCAGCAGGGTGGCATTGACGGTGATCAGGCCGGCCAGATACAGCACGTAGATCACCTGGGGAATAGTGATGTCCTGCTGTCTTGCATGTTGTTGTTCCTGCGGCTCTTCCTGGGGAGTTTCTTGGGCATTGGGCGACGTTTGCGTCATCGTCTGGCTCCGCAATCGAAAAACCTAGTGTCTCACTCCTTTAACAATGTTACGAGCTTGGCGCCTTGTCCTGTCCTGTGTTGGTGCCGGTGGCCGTATCGAGCAGTCTAGGTTCGGCGCCGACAGGGCCGCCGCCGAAGGTCACTCGGTAGAGGCCGGTCTCGCCGCTGTTCGAGGTGAAATACAGTGCCCTGTCCGGCCCGAAGGCAATCCCGGCAGGGCGCGCCCAGCGATTGCCCCGGTCGTCCTGGAAACCGGTGATCAGGTCGCTGACCTGACCGTTGCCCTGCGCATCGATGACGATGCCGGCAATGCGCGGCTCGCGGCGGGTTGAGGGGTCGCCGGCGGCGCTACCGTCGGGCTGGGTTCCCCAACTGCCATGCACGGCGGTGACTGCATCGAGGGGCAGCATGCTGCCCTCGGGCAGAAAGTCCAGGCCCAGCGGGGCGCTGCGGGCGGGTAAGGTCGCCACCGGTTCGGGAATCTCGCTGGCCGGGCGCGGCGGCTCGCTGGCAATGCAATCGTCGCGCTGGAACTCGCCGTCCACCCACTGAAACCACGGCATGCCATGAAAGCTGCCTCGTTCGGCGCGAACCAGGACTTCGCCTGGGGCCTCGTATCCCCAGTGGTCGGGGCCATTGTTGATGGCATAGAGCGTGCCCGTATCGTCCCAGGCGAGACCGACCGGGTTGCGCAGGCCGCTGGCGTAGGCCTGCCATTGCGGCGAGTCGCCGTTTTCATCGAGCACCAGAATGCCGCCACGGCGATCCTCGAAGTCATAGCCCTCGCCGATGTACTGGTCGGAGCAGTTGCCTTGGATGCCCAGCGATACGTAGAGCCGGTCGTCCGGCCCGACCGTCAGCGTACGAGTGTCGTGTCCGCCGCCGCCGGGCAGCTCGGCGTAGACCGAGAAATCGCTGCGCGATAGTGACTGGCCGGTAGCGTAGGGGGCACGTAGCAAGGCAGCGGTGGTGGCGACGTAAAGATAATCGCCGCGCTGCACCACGCTGTTGGGGTAGGCGTCGAACTCGGCCAGAGTCTCGGCCTGATCGTAGGGTGGAGCCAGGCGATAGATCTTGGAGGCATTGGAGCCGATGAACATCTCGCCGCCCGGGCCGATGCTGATCATGCGCGGAGCATCCAAGGCCGTGACCTTCTCGACCTGCACGTCCCCCGGTACGTTGAGGCGATGCTCGGTTCCGGCCACGTCGACCGGATGCAGCGTGTCGGACTGGGCCAGACCTGCAGAGGGCAGGGCCAGCATGGCGCCGAGCAGGCCGGCAGCGGTCCATGTCGACGTTACACGAATGGCCCGGGGGCGGCGTAGGGGCATGATTCGACTCCTTGAATCCGGTTTGCCCCCAGTGTAGCCGAACCGGCGACTTGCTTAGCGATAGAGCCGGAAGCGCCGAAATTCCGGATGCCCCTGTTCTTCCTCGGGCGTTTTGCGATAACGCTTGTACTCCCATTGATACTGTACAGGATCCAGATCGATGGCGGCTTCCACGCTGGCATTGACGCCACGTGCCGAGATGGCCTCGTCGGCGGCATAGACGCGCTCGTCGGCGGCGAGAAAATGAATGTCGAAGCCGTGACCGTTGCGCCGCTTGGCGACGCCGGTCACCACCCGGGCCTGGGTGCGGGCGACCAGCTTGGGCAGCAATGTGGCGGTATAGGCGGGACGATGGAAAAAATCGGCGAATACGCCACTGCCCCAACTGGGTACCTGGTCGGGCAGGATGCCGACGGCTTCGCTACGCTTGAGCGCCTTGAGCAGCGAAGCGACACCGCGCGGATTGGTGGGCACCAGACTGGCGCCCATGCGCTCGCGGCCGTGACGAATGACCGGATCGAGCCCGGCGATCTTGGGCGGTTCGTACATCGCGGTGAAGGGGAAATGACTCGATAGCCAGAAGTTGAGGATTTCCCAGTTGCCGTAGTGCGGCGCCAGGACGATCACGCCGCGGCCTTCGGCCCGCGCGTCGTCGAGCAGTTCGCGCCCGTGCACGGCGCGCACCGAGGCCTCGACGCGCTGGGGAGAGGCCATCCAGGCAAACCCCAGTTCCAGCATGGTGGCGGTGGAGTGAACCATGCTCTGCCGCCCTTGGGCGCGACGCCGGTCGGGGGGCAGCTCGGGAAAGACTTCACGCAGGTTGATGTCGGTAACCTGGCGCTCACGCCGGCTGAAACGGTAGACCAACGGCCCGAGCAGGCGCGCCAGACGCCAAAGGGCGGATAGCGAACATGACGATAGCGCGCGCCATGTCGCGGCGATGGCCTTGGCCTGGATGGACGAAGCGGAATCGGTCTGGCTCATGGCTCCACGAAGCGAATCAATGGGACGGTCATTATACCCGGCATGAGGGTCAGCCGCGCTCCGGCCGACAGATTTCGATCAGGTTGCCGTCGGGGTCGCGCAGGTAGAGCGACACGATGGCACCGTTGGCGCCCTGACGGGAAACCGGGCCAGCCTCGATGGGAATCTGCAGCGCGCTCAGATGAGCCTGCACTTCATCGAGGGGAAGCACGCTTCTTACGCACAGGTCGATGCTGCCGGGGGTGGGATGCGTGGCCTTGGGGCTGACCGCGGTATCGCAGTGATGCAGGCGCAGCGCCATATCGCCGAGCATCAGGTCCACCCGCTCGTTATCGCGATAACGCGCTTCCAGACCCAGTACGCGCGTGTAGAAATCCACCGCGACGGGAATATCCGCGACGGTGACGACCAGATGATCCGGGCCGGTTAACATGGCGTACTCCGTGACTGTTTTCTTCAAGGATACGATGTCATCCATGCCCCTGTCGTGCCCCCTGTGCGGGGAAATGCACATTCGCCATTACCATGGCGACAGCCGTCGTGATTACTGGCACTGCCAGATCTGCCAACTGGTGTTCGTCGAACGTGGACAGCACCTGTCGCCCGATGACGAGAAGGCCGTCTACGACTGCCACGAAAACTCTCCCGAGGACATGGGCTATCGGCGTTTCCTGGCGCGCCTGTTCGCACCGCTGAACGAGCGCCTGGCAGCGGGAAGCCACGGTCTGGACTTCGGTTGCGGACCCGGGCCGACGCTGTCGGTGATGTTCGAAGAGGCGGGGCACTCCATGGCACTTTATGACGTCTATTATGTGCCGGACCGTCAGGTGCTCGAGGCGAGCTATGACTTCATTACCGCCAGCGAAGTCGTCGAGCATCTGGCCGAGCCGGGCCGGGTGCTTGCCCAGCTGGCCGACCGGCTCGCCCCGGGCGGCTGGCTGGGACTGATGACCAAACGTGTCCGTACCCGGGAAGACTTCGCCCGCTGGCACTATATTCTCGATCCGACCCATGTCAGTTTCTTCAGCGAGGCGACATTCGAGTGGCTCGCCGTGCGTCTGGGCATGCAGGTCGAGTTTCCTGCCGCCGATGTGGCGCTGCTGCGTAAACCTTTATCCAGCGCCTGAAGCGTTGCATGGCGCTGAGTCAATTAGCATCTTCTACAATGGTGATCGAGGTGGCGTAAGGCGTGCGTGCTGAGGCGAAAAAAGCGTTGCCCGGCGGCTGGCGTGGGGCTATATTTCGCCGCGCAAATCCTGGCTCGGCACAACGTTGGCGAGCCGGCAGCGTTTTTTCTCCGGGGCGCGTTCACGGCGGCGATCCATCTCACTGATGATGGGCCTGCGTGGACGCGCCCCGTGTGTTTTGTTCAAGACAAGCGTGAGGTTTCCTTTCATGTCGCGGCAGTTATTGGCCATGGCGCTGGCCCCGTTGTTGGGGCTGTTCATTCTCGGTATCGGCAACGGTTTTTTGGCCACGCTGATCACCCTGCGACTCGATGCTGCCGGCGAGTCGGCGGTGGTCATCGGCTGGGTGTCGTCCGCTTACTTCATTGGCCTGGCGATTGGGGCGGTGCTCAACGATCGCCTGCTGCTGCGCATCGGGCACATTCGTGCCTATGCCTGTTTTGCGTCGCTGGTAGCCATCACCGTGCTGCTGCAGGGACTGTGGCTGGAGCCCTGGGCCTGGTTCGTGCTGCGCCTGATCGGTGGTTGGGCCACGGTGGGCGTCTACCTGGTCATCGAAAGCTGGTTGCTGACTGCCTCGGACACCAAGGTGCGTGGACGATTGCTGGCGCTGTACATGATTTCGTTGTATGCCGCGGGCGTGGTCGGTCAGCTGATGTTGGGCGTCACCGATGCCGCAGGCGAAGCGGTACCGTTCATGGTCATCGGCATGCTGGCCTCGCTGTCGGTGCTGCCCATGGCCGTGATTCCGCGGGTGTCGCCGCTGATCGAGCATGCCGAACCCTTGCCGCCGCTGCGTCTGATCATGCTCACACCCACCGGGGTCATGGGTTGCTTCGGCTCCGGCCTGGCGATCGCCGCCATCTATAGCCTGTTGCCGCTCTACCTGCAGCGGACCGGCTTCGCCGTCGAACAGATCGGTCAGATGATGGCCGTCGTGGTGCTGGGCGGCATGCTGTTGCAGTATCCCATCGGGCGCTGGTCCGACCGACACGATCGCCAGTTGGTGTTGATCCTGGTTGGCCTGGCCACTGCCATGATCTCGCTTGGCGTGCTGCTGTTTTCCGACCTGCCATGGGCGCTGGCGGGCATGCTGTTCCTGCTCGGCGGCGGGACGTTTGCCATCTATCCGGTCGCGGTCAGCCACGCCGCCGATCGGGCGCCGGCCGGTGCGTTGGTGCGCATGAGCCAGGGCCTGTTGCTGATCAATGCCGTCGGTTCGACGGTCAGTCCACCGCTGATCACGCCGTTGATGAGTGGCATGGGGGATGGTGGACTGTTTTGGGCGTTGGCGGGGCTGGGCGGTTTCCTGGCGGTCTTCTTTACCTGGCGGCGTAGCCAGCGTCCCGCACCGCTTCCCATGGCGCCGTTCACGCCCAATCCGCCGATGTCCGTCGTCGGCGCCGAGCTCAACGTCACCGACGCACTGGTCCAGGGCGCCATCGAGCACGAGCATGCCGAGGACCTGTCACAGGCAGTGCCCGAGGTGGCCGTCGCCGAGCCGCTTCACGGCCCACCGCGTCGCGAAGACTTGATCATCGAGTATATCGACGAGGAGGACGGCAAGCCGCATTCCCGTCCGGTGGAGTCGCGCTAACGCGCCGGGTCGATGCGTCCGCCCAGCGAGGCGTTGCGCCGGAACCAGCCGGCGATGCTGGCCCGCGGATAGCGGGTCGGCAGCACGGCGTGCGGGATGCGGTCGGAGAGGAAGCACATGAACGTGCCGGCTTCGGGGCGGACACGCGCCACTTCGCGAGTCTCGTCGTCCTCGGCATAGACTGCCATTTCACCGCCGCCGTCGTCGGGCCAGTCCGGGTTGAGGTAGAGCACCGTGGAGATGACGCGGTTGGCACGGCCCTGGAAGCTGTCGACATGGCGCTTGTAGAAGGCGCCGGGCGGATACTCGGCGAAATGCGCCTCGAATTCGAACAGGCCCAGGTAGAGTGCGCGGTTGATCTGCTGCTGAAGTTCCGCCATCAACGCCAAGTAGTGGCGCTGCGCCTGGCTTTCGCGATCGAGCCAGTGAATGGCGTCGCCACGGATATCGCGGCGCAGCCGATGCTGATCGCCACGGCCGATGCCCGCCTCGCTCAGCGCCTGGTTGGCGGAAAGCCGCTGAAGCTCGTCGTGCAGGGACCGGCATAACGTGGTGTCGATGAAACGTTCGCCCGCGAACCAACCTTGCTCGACCAAGCCGTCGACCAGTTGCGACACGGCATTGCCATCCAACCCGCTCAGACCGCCGGGTACCATGAGAGTCGCGTTCATCAATGACCTTATGCGTCGGTGTCGATGTCCGGAACGGCGCGCTGCCGTTCCGGACGATAATTCAGGCGGCTGCCCGGTGGAGCGTGATCGAGGCTGATCGGCTTGCCGAATCCTTCCGCCAACAGTTCCACCAGCATCATTGCCGATAGTCCCCAGATGACATGACCCTGCGCTTCATAGCTGGGCACGTACAAGGTACGGCCTCCGGCGACGATGACGTCGGTGTGGCTGCGCCGGTCCTCGAGAAACAGCGATAGCGGGACTTCGAAGATGGTGTCCAGCTCGCCCGGCTCGGGACGTAGCGACAGACCGGGAGGAATCAGGCCGACGAACGGTGTGACACGCAAGCCATGCAGCGAAATCAGATCGCCCAACTGGCCGAGCATGCGCACGCGCCGGGGCGACAGGGCGATCTCCTCCTGGGCCTCGCGCAATGCCGTGGTCAGCAGGTCGGGGTCCTCGGGATCGCGCTTGCCCCCGGGGAAGGCCACCTGACCGCCATGCTGCTTGAGATGGGCCGCACGCCGGGTAAAAAGCAGCGTCGGTTCATCGTGCTCGACGATGGGGATCAGCACGGCGGCCTGACGAAGCGCCGGGCTGAGCTTGCGCGGGCGATGCGCTTGCAGGCGTTCGTGGAGTTTATCTAACATGGAGCATCCGTCGGGTTTCGTTCCTTGTACCCAGCCCCCCGGTAAGCGTCAAGCCAAGTCGCGAGGTGTCCATGAATTTCTGCAGCCATTGTGGCCAACGTGTGCGTTTCGCGATTCCCGAAGGCGACGATCGCCTGCGCTACCTGTGCGACGACTGCGGTACCATCCACTACCAGAACCCGCGTATCGTGGCCGGCACGCTGCCGGTATGCGATGGGCGTGTGCTGTTGTGTCGGCGGGCCATCGCGCCGCGCAAGGGCTACTGGACCCTGCCGGCAGGATTCATGGAAAACGCCGAGACGACACTCGAGGCGGCGGCCCGTGAAACCTGGGAAGAAGCCTGTGCCCGGGTCGAAATCCATGACCTGTACACGCTGATCAATCTGCCGCACATCAATCAGGTCTACATGATCTTCCTGGCCGATCTCCAGGGCGGTTTCGCCGCTGGCCCCGAAAGCTTGGAAGTGGCGATGTTCGCCGAGGACGAGATCCCTTGGGACGAACTGGCCTTTCCCACCATCGAGCGAACCTTGCGCCATTACTTTGCCGACCGGCGCGGCGCGGTGTTTCCCTTGCATATCAGCGATATCGGCGAGGAAGATCGCGAGCGCTACTTCGGCTCCGCCTAGATGTCCTCCAGCCGCCACACCTCGTAGGCCGGCTCCTCGTAGGGGTGTGCAGCCTTGAGAGCGGCGACGGCGTCGTGAATCAGGTCGTCGCGACACACCAGTTCCACCTTGAGTTCCGCCACGCGCTCCAGGTCGCCGACGCGGCCGATGTGCGGGTCGGCGCCATCGAGTGGGCGAAACTGGCCGAGGCCGCGAGTCTGGAAGCAGCAGGCTTCGTAGTCGCCGATGCGCCCGGCGCCGGTGGAGAAGACCGCTTCCTTGACCGGTTCCGCCTCGCCGACGGGAACGAAGAATGCCAGTTTGTACATGCGAACTCCTTGTCAGGATGAATGTCGGGCCGAGGTGGCTTGGCCAGCGATTTCGGCCTGCGCGTCCTCCCATGATGATGGCATAATGCCCGCCGTACGTACTTCGTTTTTCAATGTCTGGATATCCGATGCTCAAGTGGCTTGCGGTCGTGCTGATCGCTCTACTCGGCCTGTTGCAATACAGCCTCTGGCTGGGGGAGGGCGGCTTGCGTGAGTTGGCGCATATCCGTTCGCGTGTCGACACCCTCGCCGCCGAGACCGAAACGCTGGAGGCGCGCAATCAGCGTCTCGCCGCCGAAGTGGTGGACCTCAAGAATGGCCTGGATGCCATCGAGGAGCGCGCGCGCAGCGATATCGGCATGGTGCGCAGCGATGAGCAATTCTTCTGGGTACCGGGTGTCGAGGCCGAGGATCGGCCATGAGCCTGCCGCGACTCTGGTTAGTGGTGCCCGCAGCGGGACAGGGTAAACGCATGGGGGCGGACCGGCCCAAGCAGTACCTGGTCCTGCATGGCCGGCCCGTGCTGGCGCATACCCTGGCGCGCTTGCACCACGCGTATCCGCAGGCCTCGTTGAGCCTGTGCCTGGACGAGACCGATGCCTGGTTCGATCCCGCCTGGGTGCCTTTCGCCGACTGGCGCCGGGTGGCCGGTGGCGAGGAACGAGTGGATTCGGTCACTCGGGCACTGGATGACCTGGCCGGCATTGCCGCTGCCGACGATCTGGTGCTGGTGCACGACGTGGCGCGTCCCTGCGTGCATCCCGAGGATCTGCGACGTCTGCTCGATATCCTCTGGAATGAGCGAGCCGGCGCGCTACTGGCCGCGCCGGTGGCGGATACCATGAAACGCGCCGATGGCGCGGGCAGGGTAGCGAACACCGAATCCCGCGTCGGGCTGTGGCATGCGTTGACGCCCCAGGGGTTCCGCTATGGCATGCTGTGCGAAGCGTTGGCGGCGGCACGGCGCGCCGACATAGCCATCACCGACGAGGCGTCGGCGATCGAGGCGTTGGGCTTGGCGCCCCGCCTGGTCGCCGCCCGCCGCGACAATCTCAAGATCACCCATCCCGAAGACCTGCAACTGGCTGCGCTCATTCTGGACGCCCAGGCGAGGGAACGGGATTCCGTAATCGAGGACTGACATGATCCGGATCGGCCACGGCTTCGATGTGCACCGTTTTGGCGAGGGCGACCATGTAATGATCGGGGGCGTACGTATCGCTTACGAGCGGGGCGTCATCGCCCATTCGGATGGCGATGTGCTGCTGCATGCCCTGAGCGACGCGCTGCTCGGCGCTTGCGCCCTGGGAGACATCGGTCATCATTTTCCGGATACCGACGTGCGCTGGGCCGGGGCCGACAGCCGCGCACTGCTGCGCCATGTGGTGCACCTGGTCGGCGAAGCCGGCTACCGGATCGGCAATGTCGATGCTACCGTCATCGCCCAGGCACCCAAGCTGGCGCCGCATATTGCCGCCATGCGCGCCGCGATCGCCGAGGATCTCGGGCTGGAACTCGGGGCCGTCAATGTCAAGGCGACCACCAGCGAGCGGCTGGGCTTCACCGGGCGGGGCGAAGGGATCGCTGCCGAAGCGGTGGCTCTGCTCGAAACGCATTCCGCGCATTCGCCACCGTCTCAGCCGTTCGAGCCCGAAGCGTTGTTCGAGCCCCAGCCACCCAGCGATACGAGTAGCGACAAGTGAATGCAGGCTGGCCACCGGCCTGGCCCTATGCGCACGGCGCGCCATTGGCGGCAGGCGAATACCGGGCGGTGCCCGAGGACTTCGTGGTCGAGGAGCGGCTCGATTTCACGCCGGAAGGCGAGGGCGAGCACCTCTGGTTATGGATCGAGAAACGCGACCTGACCACGCTGGAGCTGGTCCGTCGTTTAGCCCGGGCATGCGACGTGACGCCAAGGGATGTGGGGTTCTCGGGCATGAAGGACCGTACGGCAGTGACGCGGCAGTGGCTGTCGATTCACCTGCCGGGGCGCGCGACGCCGGACGATCTGGTCGAGCGCCTGGGAAACACCCCGGTACGCGTGCTCGAACAGCACCGTCACCCGCGCAAGCTCAAGCGTGGCGTGCATCGCGCCAATCGCTTCCGCCTGCGGATGAGCGGGCCGGTCGTCACGCACCCGGGGTTGGCGGCGCGCTGGCAGCAGCTCCTTGAACACGGCGTACCCAACTATTTCGGTCCGCAGCGCTTTGGGAACGAGGGGCGCAATCTCGAGCGGGCCCGGGCGATCCTGGCGCGCGGCTGGCGCAAACGCGACGACCGCGAAGGGCTGATGCTGTCCACCGCCCGCAGTTATCTGTTCAACGAATTGTTGGCGGCACGCCTGGACGAGGCAAACTGGGCGACCCCGCTCGACGGTGACGTATTGATGCTCGACGGCAGCGCCAGCATATTCTCCATTGACCGTTCCGATGCGGCTCTGGTCGAGCGAGCGGCACGCCTCGATCTGCACCCGGCCGGGGTGCTGTGGGGCACTGGCCCGTCAAGCGCAAGGGCTGAGGCGGGAGCCTACGAAGCCCGTCTGCGAGAGCGCCACACCGACCTATGCGCCGGGCTGGAGCGGGCCGGGGTCCGCCTGGCCCGCCGGGCGCTGCGCATTCGCCTGGCCGATGCCTCGCTGCAGTGTGAGCCGGGGGGCTGCGAGCTGAGCTTCGAATTGCCGCGTGGCGCGTTTGCCACCTCGGTGCTAAGAGAGTTGATCGACCATCCGACGCTGTCGCCGGGTACCGCATGACAGAACGGGACGAACGATGAGCGTCGACCGGAAGTTCGCTGCCGGCTCGACCCAAGGAGACACGATGCGCAAGCTCTTGCTGTCCAATGACGACGGTGTCCATGCGCCAGGGCTCAGGGCGCTTCATGACGCTCTGGCGGCGCACGCCCGTTTGCGGGTGGTAGCCCCCGATCGCGACAAGAGCGGGGCGAGCAATTCACTGACCCTGTCGCGGCCCTTGGCCCTCACGGCGCTCGACAACGGCTTCTACAGTGTCGACGGGACACCGGCCGACTGCGTTTACCTGGGCGTGAACGGCGTCTGGGACGAGCGTCCCGATCTGGTGATTTCGGGGATCAATCACGGCGGCAACCTGGGCGACGATGTGCTCTACTCGGGCACCGTGGCCGCCGCCATGGAAGGGCGCAACCTGGGCATGACGGCGATTGCCATGTCGCTGGTCGGTTGCCGCCACTTCGAGACCGCCGGCCGTGTGGCGGCGAGCCTGGTCGGCGCTGCCGATACGCTGTCGCTGCCGCCACGCAGTTTGCTCAACGTCAATGTGCCCGATCTGCCCTGGGAACAGATCCAGGGGTTTCGGGTGACGCGTATGGGCTACCGCGGTCCCGCCGCGCGGCCGCTGGAGGTGCGCGATCCACGTGGACGTGTGCGTTACTGGATTGCCGCGGCCGGTGAGAATGCCGACGACGGGTCCGATACCGATTTTGCCGCCATAGAAGCCGGCTACGTCTCGATCACGCCGCTGCATACCGACCTGACCCGACATACCGCACTGCACGATGTACAGGACTGGCTGGATGCACTGTCACGAGTCTCTTGAATTCAGCGGTATCGGCATGACCTCGCAGCGCACCCGCGATCGCATGGTGGGGCGACTGGTCGAGGCCGGTATCCAGGACTGGCGCGTACTCGACGTGATGGCCCGCGAGCCGCGCCATCTGTTTCTCGACGAGGCGCTGTCGCATCGCGCCTACGAGGATACCTCGCTACCCATCGGTCACGGCCAGACGCTTTCGCAACCCTGGATGGTCGCGCGCATGAGTGAGCTGGTGCTGGCTGCCGAGCCACGCAACGTCCTCGAAGTTGGCACTGGATCGGGCTATCAGACGCTGATCCTGTCGCGCCTGGTCGATCGGGTGTGGTCGCTGGAACGTATCCTGGCACTGCAATCCCGCGCCAGGACGAGATTGCATCGGCTCGCGGCGCACAACGTGCGTCTGCGCCTTACCGACGGCGCCCACGGCTGGCCCGAAGCGGCACCGTTCGACGTCATTCTGCTGACCGCCTGCGCCAGCGAACTCCCCTCGGCGCTCCTGGCGCAGCTGAGCGAAGCAGGCGTGCTGATTACACCGCTGGAGGACGAGGACGGCAACCAATGGTTGACCCGTATCCAGCGACACGGAGAAGGTTTCGATCATCAGCGGCTCGAACAGGTACGCTTCGTGCCGCTACTGGAAGGAGTCATACGTTGAAGCGAGCGCTAGCGCTGTTTCTCAAAGGTGCCGGGATGGGCGCCGCCGATGCCGTTCCCGGTGTCTCGGGAGGGACCATTGCCTTCGTGACAGGCATCTATGAAGAACTGATCCATACCATTCGCCGCTTCGGTCCCGAGGCGTTTCCCGCCTGGCGGCAGGGGGGGCTGGCCGGGTTGGTCGAATACCTCAATCTGCGCTTTCTGATTCCCCTGGTGGTCGGCCTCGCCTGCAGCCTGATCAGCGTGGCGCATCTGGTGACCTATCTGCTCGAGGCGCAGCCGCTGCTGCTCGATGCCTTCTTCTTCGGGCTGGTCGCGGCATCGGCCTTCGTCGTCGGGCGCCAGGTCAAAGGCTGGCGTTGGTGGTACATTCTGCCGCTAGTGGCCGGCTTGCTTCTGGCCCAGGCGCTGCCCGGTCTGATGCCGCATTTGACCGGGTTGGGAAGCTGGCTGCTGATAGTGGCTGGCGCCATTGCCATCAGCGCGATGCTGTTGCCCGGGGTGTCCGGTAGCTTTCTGCTGCTGACCATGGGGCTCTACGGCACCGTCATGGAGGGCATCAAAAGCTTCGATATCGGTCTGATCCTGCAGTTCGGCGCCGGTTGCGCCATTGGCCTGTTCACGTTCTCGAGACTGTTGTCGTGGTTGTTTCGCCATTACCATGAGCTGACATTGCAGCTGCTCATCGGCTTCATCGTTGGGTCGCTACCTACGCTGTGGCCATGGCGCGAGATGATCCGCTATCGTCTCGGTCCCGACGATCAGTTGATTCCATTGGATTACCGTTACCTGTTGCCGGACGATTATGTCCTGCTGACCGGCGATTCCGCCCAGTTGGTGCCGGTGATTGCGTTGATGGCTCTGGGAATGCTGCTCGTTCTGGTCGTGGGCGAACGCTCCACATCGAATCGCAAGGAGGATTGACCCTACATGCGTAAGGCATTCGTGGTTTCGGCGCTGATGCTGGGCATTGCCGGCTGTGCCGCACCCCCCAATAACGCGCCCGTGGTGCGCGACCTGTCAGCGAGTCGCAGCACGCAAAGTGGCGATACGGTGACCGTCCAGAGCGGCGATACGCTCTACGGGATCGCCTGGCGGAACAATATGGACTTTCGTGAGCTGGCACAGATCAACAATGTCAGCCCACCCTATCGGCTGGAGCCCGGGCAGACGTTGCGGCTGAACGCCGGCGCAGCGGCAGGCAATGCACCTCAGAACGGCGCTGCGCAAAATGCGCAGGGCGTCACCGTAGCCAGCGTCAATGGTGCCGAAACGGCGACCGCGAACGGAACGCCGGACTGGCTGGCGCCGGATACCGAGACCATCGAGCGCAATCGTCGCCTGACCAGTCGCCCGCTGGACGGCGCTCAGACAACGTCATCAACTGCATCGTCTGCCGCAACACAGCCCAGCGGCGAAGCGTTGTCGGCCGCCGGCCGGGCCGGGGGTAGCGATGCACCCGGGCCGATCTACAACTACGGCAGCCCCGGCGCCGATGGCCAGCTCAGCGCTCGCGACCAGGCCGAGCGCGACGCGCTGGCTCAGCAGCGATCCAGTCAGCAGGCGAGCGCCTCGGCGGAGGTGTCTCAGCCGACGCCCCCGACGCCTGACACAAGCGATGTAAGTGTCGCCGATCAGAGTGTGTCAGGGACTTCCGCGAACGCCGCCGGGGCCGGTAGCCAAGCTGCAACGTCTCCGTCATCGTCCCCGGGCGATACTGCCACCAACACGACGGCGAATGGCGGGGCGAGCGATGCCGGAACCGCTGTGGCAGGCGAGGCGAGTGGACCATCCCGCGAACAGCGGACGTTCCAGCCGGTCGAGGACATCCCCTGGCAATGGCCTGCGGATGGCCAGGTGGTGGGCCGTTTCGGCGACGGTTCCAATATTACCGCCGGCATTGATATCGCCGGCCAAAAGGGGCAACCTGTCAAAGCAGCGGGGCCCGGTATCGTGGTCTATGCCGGCAATGGCGTACGTGGCTACGGTAACCTCATTCTCCTCAAGCATAACGACCGTTATCTCAGCGCCTATGCGCACAATGACAGTCTGAGGGTCAAGGAGAACGACGTCGTCGAAGCCGGTGAAGTGATTGCCAGCATGGGCAACACCGATGCCGACAGCGTCAAGTTACATTTCGAGGTTCGCCAGGACGGCCAGCCTCAAGATCCCCTCAAGTTTCTTCCACAACGCTGAGGGGTCAGTATCGCAGGGAAAGGACGGCCTCCGGCTCTGCCGGTGGCCGCCCCAGACAGGGCATAACAACAATATGAGCCAGTCAACGACTGCATCTTACGAGTAGCAGACAACGGGGTAGCGAAATGAGCATGCTTGAACGGGACCTTCAGGATGTGGATCTCAATGAAGTCGAAGTCGATGACAACGATGACGACGAAGCGGATAGCAAGGAGGCTGAAGAAGCGTTCGAAAAGGCGCTGAGCCGCGAAGAGAACACCTACCACCAGAGTCTGGACGCCACCCAGATCTATCTCAATGAAATCGGCTTTTCGCCGCTGCTGAGCCCCGAAGAGGAAGTCCACTACGGACGCTTGGCCCAGAAGGGCGACCCTGCCGGGCGCCAGCGGATGATCGAGTCCAACCTGCGTCTGGTGGTGAAGATCGCACGACGCTACCTCAACCGGGGGCTTTCGCTCCTCGATCTGATCGAAGAGGGCAACCTGGGCCTGATCCGGGCCGTCGAGAAATTCGATCCGGAACGCGGGTTCCGCTTTTCGACCTATGCCACATGGTGGATTCGTCAGACGATCGAACGGGCGCTGATGAACCAGACCCGAACCATTCGCCTGCCGATCCACGTGGTCAAGGAACTCAACATCTATCTGCGTGCGGCGCGCGAACTGACCCAGAAGCTGGATCACGAGGCGACCGCCGAAGAGATTGCCGAGTTTCTCGACAAGCCGGTGAGTACCGTCAAGAAGATGATGGGGCTCAACGAGCGCATCTCGTCAGTGGATTATCCGCTGGGTGGCGAAAGCGACAAGCCGTTGATCGAGACGCTGGCCGACGAGAACGAAAGTGGGCCGGAGTCGTCGCTGGTCGACGTCGACGTCAAGCAGCACGTGGATGAATGGCTTGCCGAGTTGACCGACAAGCAGATGGAAGTGGTCGTTAGGCGCTTCGGCTTGCGTGGTCATGAGGCGGCGACGCTGGAAGAAGTCGGCGAGGAAATTGGCCTGACCCGCGAGCGGGTGCGCCAGATCCAGGTCGAAGCCTTGAAAAAACTGCGTCGCGTACTCGAAAAGCAGGGGCTTTCCCTGGATGCCATTTTCGAGTGAGGACGTTCGAGACGAGTCTTGTGGTGTAGACGCGGGCCTTTGGGCCCGCGTTGCCGTTCTGACTTGCACGTTCCGTGCACGACATTTGCGGAATTGATTGGCAAGCTAACATGCGTCATTGTATGTATGATATGCGCAAGTCTCATGAAAGGAAAAACGTCGATGTCGTCCCAAGGTCTGTTTCAGCGCACCCGCGGTGAGCCGTGGCCGCTGCGCCGCACGTGGCTTTCCCTGGTAGTCACAGTTGGACTCATTTCCCAGGCGCAGGCTGCCGATCTGCTCACCATCACCCGCGATGCGCTGGAGAACAATGCGGCGTTGGCCTCATCGCGGTCGATCTACGATGCCGTCGAGGCGACCCGTGACATTCAGCGTGCCGATCTGTTACCGCAGGTGGGCGCCTCGGCGGGAGTCGCGCGTAGCGACAGTTTCGAGCGCCAGCAGCAGGCGGGTGCCGGCGCGGGGCAGAGCGACGACGGCTATAACGGCGTCAATGCCAGCATCGAGGCCACCCAGGCGATCTTCGATGCGAGTAACTGGTACGAATATAGGCAGACCGCCGACCAGATCGACCAGCAGGCCCTGGTACTCGAAGGCGACCGGCAGCAGCTGATTTATAACGTGACCGAAGCCTATTTCGAGATTCTGCGTGCCCGCGATGTGCTGGAAGCCTACGTCGCCCAGGAGCGGGCCATCGAGCGCCAGCTCGAGCAGTCCCGCGAGCAGTTCGAAGTGGGACTGATCGCCATCACCGACGTACACGAGGCCCAAGCTTCATTTGACCAGGCTCGTGCACAGCGCATCGCCGCCCAGAGCGATCTGCAGATCAGCTTCGAAGCTCTGGAGCAATTGACCGGCAAGGATTACGAAACCATCGAAGGGTTGACCGAAGAACTGCCCGTCGAATCGCCGAAACCGAGCTCGCGCGATGCCTGGGTGGCGCTGGCATTGGAGAACTATCCGACGTTGCTTGCCAGTCAGGAGGCCGTCGAAATTTCCCGTAGCGACATCGATATTGCCCAGGCTGGCTACCTGCCGACGCTCGATGCCTATGCCCAGTACAATTACTCCGATACGGACCAGAACAACGTGTCGGGCTACAACTCGGGGAGCGAGATCGGCCTGTCCGCCACCGTGCCGATCTTTACCGGGGGACGCACCAGCGCTCAGGTCAATCAAGCGACCTACCTGCTCGAATCCGCACAGTACGATTTCGAGTCCGAGCGGCGCTCGACGGTGCAGCAGGTGCGCTCGCTGTTCACCCAGGTCGTCAATGACGTACAGACCGTGGAAGCGCAGCGTCAGGCCATCATCTCCAGCCGCAGCGCCTTGGAAGCGACACGCTCCGGCTATGAGGTCGGCACGCGCAATATCGTCGACGTACTCAGGGCCGAGCAGGAACTTTACAATGCCTTGGCCAACTATGCCGAGGCGCGTTACGCCTATGTCATCGACATGATGGCGTTACGCCAGCAGGCCGGTGTGCTCGACACCAGCAACATCCGTGCACTCAACGACTGGCTGCAGGAGGAAAATGCAGTACGTCTCGAGCTGCCCGAACAGGAAGGCGACGGGGTGGGCAACATGGATATCGATCTGGATATCGGTGCACCGCCAAGGCCGCCTCAGCAATAACCCGGCAACGTTATTTTCTAAGCAGCGGTGGAATATTGGTCGTGTCGACTGGTATTTCGCCGCTTTTCGTTTGTTAGAGGTGATGAAAGTCGATGCCGTTTGGCAAATAATGAGGGTTTTCAGGAGGCTTGAGCCATGGGGCGCCCGCTGGTTGCCGATATCGATCTCGATGCATTGCGACACAACTACCGCCTGGCTCACGGCCTGGCGCCTACCAGCCAGGCGTTGGCGGTCATCAAGGCGGATGCCTATGGGCATGGCGCCGTGGCCTGCGCGCATGCGCTGAGCGATCTGGCGCCGGCGTTCGCCGTGGCCTGCATCGAAGAGGCCGAGACGCTGCGCCGTGGTGGCATCGACAAGCCCATCGTGCTGCTGGAGGGCATCTTCACCGGCGATGAGTTGCGTCGTGTGGACGAGCTGGGGCTGTGGCTGACGGTTCACAGTGACTGGCAGGTGGAGGCAGTGCTGGCCTTTCGGCCCCGCGCGCCGATACCCACCTGGGTCAAGGTCGATTCCGGCATGCATCGACTCGGGTTTGCGCCGGAGCAATTGCCGTCGGTCTGGCATCGCCTGCAGGACGCACCGGATCGCGTGTGCGAGCTGCATCTGATGAGCCACTTCGCCACCGCCGATCTGCTGGACGATGGCTACTTTCAACGACAGATGGCGTTGCTCGACGGACTTGCGACAGAACTCGATGCTCCCACTTGCCTGGCCAACTCACCGGCCACCCTGGCATGGCCGCGAACCCACGGGGCCTGGAATCGGCCTGGCGTGATGCTCTATGGCAGCGACCCGCTGGAGGGCGCCAACGATGCCAGCCGCAAGCTGAAGCCGGTCATGACGCTACGCTCCGAGATCATCGCCGTGCGGGACATCGACACGGGGGAAGCGGTGGGATACGGGGGACGCTGGAAAGCACCGAGGCGTTCCCGGATCGGCGTGGTCGCCGCCGGATATGGCGATGGCTATGATCGGCACGCCATCGACGGAACGCCGGTGCTGGTCGACGGCCAGCGTACGGTCCTGGCCGGCAAGGTCTCGATGGACATGCTCACGGTAGACCTCACCGACCTGCCACAGGCCGGCATCGGCAGCCGGGTCGTACTCTGGGGGCAGGACCCCGACGGGGCGATCCTGTCGATCGACGAGGTCGCCCGCTACTGCGATACCATCAGCTATACCCTGCTCACGGGCATCCTGCCGAGAGTGCCGCGCCGCTATCATGGCGGCCACCAGGTTGGCGAGGCCTGACGGCCTCTTTCCGGGCGGCTACAATGACGCCCGGTAATTAACTGACCCAAGGATACGGTTTGTCCAAGACATCATCCTTCCTGCATCCGCGTTACTGGCCGACCTGGGGCTCGATCGGGCTGATGCGCCTGAGCGCCTGGTTGCCCTGGCGACTGAAACTCGCCGTGGGCAAGGCCATCGGGCTCTTGGCCTGGCGCTTCGCCAAGCGTCGCCGCCACATCACCGAGACCAATCTGCGCCTGGCCTTTCCGGAGTTGGGGGACGCCCAGCGGGCCAGGTTGGTGCGTGACACCTTCGCCGCCAACGGCATCGGTATCGTCGAGACGGCCACCGGGTGGTGCCGCGACCCCGAGCATCTTCGCCATCGCGTCACCTTCAAGGGCGAAGAGCACATGCACCGGGCCATGGCACAAGGCAAGGGGGCGCTGATCATCGGCATCCACTTCTCGACGCTGGATCTCGGTGGTGCGCTGCATTCGCTGTTCTTTCCCGCCGACGTCGTCTACCGTCCGCATGACAACACGTTGTTCGAGCGCTTCATGACCCGGGCGCGCTCGCACATCTTCGGCAAGGCCATCGACCGTTACGACCTGCGGGGTGTCGTACGTCGCATCAAGGCGGGGCATGCCGTGTGGTACTCGCCGGATCAGGACTTCGGGCGCGAAGCCAGCGTATTCGCACCGTTCTTCGGCGTTGAGGCCGCCACCATCAAGCTGACCGCCAAAATCGCCCGCATGACCGACGCACCGGTCATGCCGCTGATCTTCCATCGCAACCCCGACGATCGCAGTTATACCCTGGAGTACCTGCCGGCCCTCGAGAACTTCCCGACGGGGGATGAAGTCGCCGACGCGACACGGATCAACGCCGTCATCGAAGCGGCGATTCGTCGCCACCCCGAGCAGTACCTGTGGCTGCATCGTCGCTTCAAGACCCGGCCCAAGGGCGAACCGGGCTTCTATTGAGCGCGGCCTGACTCATCACAGCAAGTCCTGGGCAAGGGAAAGCGCATGGATGCGAACCTCTGCGTCGTTGCTCTCGCATAAACGACGGCGCCCTGTCTCGGTTCGAGACAGGGCGCCGGGCAGGGCCAAAACGGATGGGCGTCAGGCGTCGATGCGCTTGTACTTCATCCGCTTGGGTGTGTCGTTGCCGACCCGCTTGCGATGATCCGCCTCGTAGTCGCTGTAGTTACCCTCGAAGAACACCACCTGCGATTCGCCTTCGTAGGCGAGGATGTGGGTGGCGATGCGGTCGAGGAACCAGCGGTCGTGGGAGATCACCATCGCGCAGCCGGGGAAGGCCAGTAGCGCCTCTTCCAGGGCGCGCAGGGTCTCGATGTCGAGATCGTTGGACGGTTCGTCGAGCAGCAACACGTTGGCGCCCTGCTTGAGGGTCTGCGCCAGCTGCAGGCGACCACGCTCACCGCCGGACAGGTCCGCCAGACGCTTCTGCTGGTCGTTGCCCTTGAAGTTGAAACGACCGACGTAGGCGCGCGAGGAAACCTCGTAGCCGTTGATGTTGAGAATGTCCTGACCGTCGGAAACTGCTTCCCACACCGTTTGCTTGTTGTCGAGATTGTCACGCAACTGCTCGACATAGGCGAGGTCGACGGTGTCGCCGACGATCACTTCGCCCTCGTCGGGCTGTTCGGTGCCGTTGATCATGCGGAACAGTGACGACTTGCCGGCGCCGTTTCCGCCGACGATGCCGACGATGGCACCCTTGGGAATCTGGAACGACAGGTTTTCGAACAGCAGCTTGTCACCGAAACGCTTGGAGACGTTGTGCAGTTCGATCACCTTGTCGCCCAGGCGCGGACCGGGCGGAATGTAGATCTCGTTGGTCTCGTTGCGCTTCTGGTACTCGCCGGACTGCATCTCCTCGAAACGGTTGAGACGCGCCTTGCTCTTGGCCTGACGGCCCTTGGGATTCTGGCGCACCCACTCCAGCTCTTCCTTGATGGCCTTCTGGCGCGAGGCTTCCTGCTTGGCTTCCTGGGCGAGACGCTTCTCCTTGGTTTCCAGCCAGTTGGAGTAATTGCCTTCGAAGGGGATGCCGTGGCCGCGGTCGAGTTCGAGAATCCAGCCAGCGACGTTGTCCAGGAAGTAGCGATCGTGGGTGATCGCCACTACGGTGCCCGGATAATCGTGAAGGAAGCGCTCCAGCCAGGCCACCGACTCGGCATCGAGGTGGTTGGTGGGCTCGTCGAGCAGCAGCATGTCCGGGTTGGAAAGCAGCAGGCGGCATAGCGCCACGCGGCGGCGCTCACCGCCAGACAGCACGCCGACGTTGGCGTCCCACGGCGGCAGACGCAGCGCCTCGGCGGCGACCTCGAGCTTGCGCTCCAGGTTGTGCGCGTCGGCAGCTTCGATCAGGTTCTCCAGACGCGCCTGTTCGGCAGCCAGGGCGTCGAAATCGGCATCGGGTTCGGCATAGGCGGCGTAAACCTCGTCCAGCTTGGCCTGGGCTGCCTTGATCTCGCCCACAGCCTCCTCGACGGTCTCGCGCACGCTCTTGCTGTCGTCGAGCTCGGGCTCCTGCGGCAGGTACCCGATGTTCAGTCCGGGCATCGGCCGGGCTTCACCGTTGTACTCGGTATCCACCCCGGCCATGATGCGCAGCAGGGTCGATTTGCCGGCACCGTTGAGACCGAGTACGCCGATCTTGGCACCCGGAAAGAAAGACAACGAAATGTCTTTGAGAATCTCGCGTTTGGGGGGCACGACCTTGCCCACCCGGTTCATGGTGAAGACGTATTGCGCCATGGAAATCCGGTCTGGTTTGAAATGGAGAATGGCCAGATGATAGTGGCCGCTCGGGCGAAACGCCAGTCGATACCCGGATGAACGAAAACGGACGCCGAGGCGTCCGCATGATCCAGCGAGTCGTTCAGGACCGTCGAGAAGCTTGAAACGAGAGGCCTGAAGCGAGAGATGAGGCTACTCTTCTTCCTCGTCGTCAATCTCGTTGAGCCAGTCGTCCTCGATGGCTCGCTTCAGCCGGCGTTCTTCCAGTAGGGCCTCGACTTGACGGCGTACTCGCAAGGTATCGGTGCGCGTGCTGCGGGACCGGGAGAATTGCGCGTCATTGACGGCGTCGAAGAAATCCTGCTCATCGGTAAGTTGTTCTTCAACAAGCGTTTCATGGCTCATGCTAGACCCTCCACAGACGCTGTATAGCGAGCCGGCATCCCATCGATGCCTTTGCCCGCTATATAACGTCTGCCGGAGACAATGGCAAGCCCTGCGAAAATAAATTTTACTCTTCGACCCCTTCCGGTCTGCTGCGCAGGGTCTCGAGTTCCTGCAATGCCTGCATGTAGGCAGTGACGTCCTTCTGTACGCCGATGTAATAGGTCAGTCGGTCCTGCTCGTTGAATACCGGTGTGATGGATAGCTCGTTCCAGAACAGGCTGCCGTCCTTGCGATAGTTGCGGATGACTTCGCGGCAGGGACGGCCTTCGGCGATAGCGCGGCGAACGTTGGCAAGTGCCGTCTGGTCGCGATCGTCATTCTGCAGGAAGCGGCAGTCGCGGTAGAGGATCTCGTCGGCGGAATAGCCGGTCAGGCGCTCGAACCCCTGATTGACGTAAATGAGGATGGTATCGTCGCCTTCCTGCTCGGCCACGGTGATGCCGTCCTCCGAGGAGTTGACGATCCGTTCCAGCAGCTCTGCGTTGATCATCGGGGGTCTTTTCATGCGCCTTTACGGTCCTGTGAGCTCGATCAATCGTTCATCATGGCCAGCCGCGCTGGGCTTTTCAATATCGCAAGGCAGAGATGTCATTCCACCTCGGGGAGTCGGTGTGCCGTGATGGATGCCACCAAGGCACACAGGGCCAGGGCCAGCAGCAGAATGTCGCTACCCAGCCAATGCGCCAACAGGCCGATGACTCCGCCTGCCACCAGCAGCATGACGCCGGTCAAGGTGTTGGAGAACGCGACATACAGGGCGCGATTGTCACTGTCGGCCAGATCGACGACATAGGTCTTGCGCCCCAGGCGCACGCCCGCATGGGCGATGACCAGAAGGCCGTAGACGAGGGCGTACGGCCAGATCGAGGAGGCCCAGGTTCCCGGTACCCAGGCGATCGCTGCTGCAGCCAGGCAGCACAACGCGGCAATGATACCGGCGTCGCGCATGACCTGGCGGCTCGAGGCATCGGCGCGCTTGCCCCACAGCGGGCTGGAGAGCATGCCGGCGATACCCGAGATGACGATGAGAATACCCAGGCCGCCCAGGTCTTCGCCGCTGCGCCGTTGGCCGAGCAGGGCGATGTAAGGCAGTGCCAGCGCGCTGGAAAGTAGCAGGGATCGGGCGACATTGAACTGCAGGAAGGCGCGATCCTCGCGCAGCAGGGCGATGCCGCGCGTGATGCTCCGCCAGGCGTTCTCGCCGCCTTGCGTGGCGCTGCGTTCCTCTCGGATCAGCGCCACGCACAGGGCGGTGGCCGCCCATCCCAGTGCCGCGACCATGAGCAGGGCGGCCAGGGTGCGCGTACCGGTATGCTCGTCGAGCAGCATCAGCACGAGCCCTGTCAGCAGCGTGACGGCACCGGCAACGCTGCCGCTCCAGCCCTGCAGCGTACCGCGACGCCCCTTGGCGATCGTCTTGCCCATGACATCCTTGGTGGCAATGGACGACACGCCGCGTGACAGCGCCAGCACGACCAGCAGCCCCAGTACCAGTGCGCCGCCCATGGCACCACCGGCAAGCAGGGCCGTCAGTGCGAGCAGGACGGCGCAGGCCGCCTGCAATACGCCTCCGGCCACCCACAGCCACTTGCGGTGCGGCATGCCGCGGATGATTCCGGCCACGACGATCTGGGGCAGCAGTGAGCCGGCTTCGCGGATCGGCACCAGCAGGCCGACCATCCACACCGGGGCGCCGAGCGTGCCGAGCAGCCAGGGCAGGACCAGGCGCGCGCTGGATAGCTCGTCGGCGAGTTTGTTGCCCAGCGAAGCGAACAACTGGCGTACGAAGTTTCCCGGTTGTTCGCGACAGGCGTCGGCGGAGATGTCCTGGCACGAATGGTCGTCTTCGCTGCCGGTCAGTTTCTCGAACAATCTCGACTGGCTGATGCCGGTCTCGGCCATGCATAACCTCCTTGGCGTCACGTCGCGGGTACCTAGCGAAGACCGTACGACGACTTGTTATGATGGCCATCGACACTTCAGCGGAGACGCAGACGATGGCACGGGTTCGCATCCATTATTGCACGCAGTGCCAGTGGCTACTGCGTGCGGGCTGGTATGCCCAGGAACTGCTTTCCACCTTCGGCGAGGATCTCGAGCAGGTCGCCTTGGCGCCCAGCCATGGCGGTCATTTCGAGGTGTTCTTCGACGACGAGGTGATCTGGGAGCGTAAGCGCGACGGCGGTTTTCCCGACGTCAAGGAACTCAAGCGTCGCGTGCGCGACAAGTTGGATCCGCAACGGGACCTGGGCCACATCGACCGTTAGCACCGGCGGAAAACGGGCGGCATTCGGCCATGTTTCACCACCAGCGCTTGCGCTTGAGCAGGCCCAGTACGATCACGCCCACCGCGAGGGTGATCGCCACGAAGGCAATGAAGCCATACGGGCTTTCCGCACCGGGGATGCCGCCGACGTTGATGCCCAGCAGGCCGGTCAAGAAGCTCAACGGCAGGAATACGGTCGTGACGATGGCGAGCATGTACATGCGCTGGTTGAGTTGCTCGTTGTGCTCGCTCCATAGCTGTTCCTGCAGGATCAGCGCGCGTTCCTGCATGGCGTTGAAGTCCTCGACGTAGCGCGACAGCTGGTTGGCGCTCTCGCGGATCGACACCTTGGTTTCCTCATCCAGCCACAGCGGTCCCTGGGCGAGCTGCGCCAGGCAGTCGCGCTGCGGGCCCATGAAGCGGCGCAGGGTGATCAGCGGACGGCGCAGGCGCGTCAGGTCGTCGACATCGAAGTCGCCGTCGTCGGTAAGCTGAGCGTCCTCCAGCTCGGCCATGCGCTCTTCGAGCTGATGGGTGACGTCGCCGACCTGGTCGACCAGCGTCTCGACCATCCAGGCCAGCAGGTCGGGCACCGAAAGTGCCCCCTGGCCGCTGTCGATGCGCTCACGCACCACGCTGACCGCATGCAGCGAGCGCCGGCGCAGGGTGATCAGGCGCTTGGGCGTGACCCAGACGCGCAGCGAGATCAGATCCTCCGGCGCGGCGCCGGGGTTGAAGTTAATGCCGCGCAGCGTGGTCACCACGCCGCGTCCGAAGCGTGCGACGCGTGGGCGGGTATCTTCCTCGATCAGCGCCTCGATGACCGCCTCGTCGAGTCCGGCCAGTGAATGCAGGTAATCCATGACATCGTCATGGCGAAAGTCCAGGTGCAGCCACAACGATGCCTCATCCTGATGCCAGGCCTGGTGCAGTTGGGTCGTGTCGAGCGCCTGCCCGCCACCCTTGCCATCCAGCCGGTAGGCAATCACGAAGGCGCTGCTTTGAGGCTGCGAGGCGGGGGCGGCCGGCACGGTACTGGAAGGTGTCGCCATGACGGGATGGTCTCTCGATGAAATAACGGTGGAAGCAAGGCGCGACAGACTCGTCTGTCTCGCCCGCTACGGTTAGGCTACTCACCTTAACTAATGGAACGTGTTTCGCGAAAGCCGAATGGGAGCAGGGATGACGCAGGATCAGCGGGCGATGCTGTACGGCGTGGGTGCCGTGGGACTGTGGTCGACGGTGGCCACGGCGTTCAAGCTGGCGCTGGAGACCATGTCTCCGGTCGAGCTGATGTGGATCGCCGCGCTGGTTTCGTGGCTGCTGATCGGCGCTCTGGTGTGGCGGCGCAATCAGTTGGGGCTCGCCCTGCGACATGGCTGGCGCACGGCGCTATGGGCCGGACTGATGAACCCGGTGGCCTATTACCTGGTGCTGTTCGCGGCCTACGACCGGCTGCCGGGGCAGGAGGCCATGGCGCTCAACTATACCTGGGCGCTGGCCATGGCGTTTCTGGCCGTGCCGATCCTCGGTCAGCGGCTGACCCGCACCGACCTGCTCGCCGGGCTGATTGCCTATGCCGGGGTATGGACCATCGCCACGCGGGGCCAGGTGTTCGACGTGGCATTCGCCGATCCGTGGGGCGTGGGGGCCGCCTTGGCCTCGACGCTGCTGTGGGCGCTGTACTGGCTGCTCAATGCGCGTGACCATCGCGAGCCGCTGGTCGCCCAGTGGCAGAATTTTTCAGTGGGGTTGCCGGTGTTGACGGTCATCGTGGCACTTGGTCCGGGATTCGGCTGGTATGGCTGGGCAGGTGTCGGCGCCGGCGTCTATGTCGGCCTGTTCGAGATGGGGATCGCCTTCGTGCTGTGGCAGATGGCGGTACACACTGTCTCGCGCACCGCCAAGGTCTCCAACCTGATCTTCCTGTCGCCGCCCGTGTCGCTGTTTCTGCTGCACGTCATCGTCGGCGAGCCGATCCTGGCCTCGACGCTGGTCGGGCTGGCGCTGATCCTGGCCGGGCTGGGGCTTCAGCAGTTGCAGAAGGCGCCCGCGCCCGAAGCGACTTAACCCTGCTGTTCGGCGAGCTGTCGCTCTTCGGTTAGCAAGGATTCCAGGGTCGGCCACACGTTATCGAGAATCCGGGGTTGGGCCGCCGCGGTGGGGTGGATACCGTCGTTCTGCATCAGCGACTTGTCCAGGGCGATACCCTCGAGCAGGAACGGCACCAGCGGGATGCCATACTCATCGGCCAGGCCCTGATAGACGCGCCGGAAGGCGTCGGTATACGCCTGGCCATAGTTGGGCGGCACCTCGATGCCCAGCAGCAGTACCTTGGCGCCGGCATCCTGGCTGGCCTCGATCATGCGTGCCAGGTTGGCGCGCATCTGTCCCGGCGGCAGGCCGCGCAGGCCGTCGTTGCCGCCGAGTTCGAGCAGAACGATGTCGGGGTCATGCTGTCCCAATAGCTCGGGCAGGCGTGCCGCGCCACCCGAGGTCGTCTCGCCGCTGATACTGGCATTGACGATCTCGACATCGTCATCCAGACGCTTGCTCAGGAGATTGACCCAGCCGAATTCGCGTTCGATACCGTAGGCGGCGCTCAAGCTGTCGCCCATGACCATGACGGTCGTCGGTGCGGCCAGCGCCGCACTGGCCCATAGCAGTCCGGCCGCCAGCGCCAGTTGCCAGAGTCGCTTGAATCGCATTGATCGACTGAACCCGATAACCACAGGAAAACCTTGCACCATGTCCGACTCCCATGCGCGTGAAACCACTGCCATTCTACATGCCCGAGGCCTGGGCAAGCAGGTCGATAGCGGCGAACGCCGCCTCGATATCCTGACAGGTCTCGACCTGGATGTGTTCCCCGGCGAGAGCGTGGCGATTCTGGGCAGCTCGGGTGCCGGCAAGTCGACGCTGCTGGGTTTGCTGGCCGGACTCGACGCCCCGACGCATGGCGAGCTCATGTTGTTTGGCAAATCCCTGGCATCGCTCGATGAGGATGGACGTGCGCAGTTGCGGGCCGGACGGGTCGGCTTCGTGTTCCAGAATTTCCAGTTGCTGCCCACGCTGACGGCACTCGAGAATGTCCTGCTGCCGCTCGAGCTGACGCCCGGCAAGGACCATCAGGCCCGGGGGCGCGACTGGCTGGGGCGGGTCGGTCTGGGCGAGCGACTCGATCATCTGCCCAAGCAGCTTTCCGGCGGTGAGCAGCAGCGTGTGGCGGTGGCGCGCGCCTTCGTTACCGAGCCGGAACTGGTATTTGCCGACGAGCCTACCGGCAACCTCGACCGCGCTACCGGCCGCAAGGTCATCGATCTGCTCTTTGCCCTGAATCGCGAGGCCGGGACCACCCTGGTGCTGGTAACGCACGACCACCACCTGGCGCGGCGTTGCCAACGCTGCCTGCAGCTCGAGGGCGGCCGCCTCGTCGAGCTCGACCGCGACGAGGTGGAAGCATGACAAGACATGCCAGGCGCGATGGCGTCTTCCGTCTGTCCCTCAAGGGGCTGCGCCGTGATCTGCGGGCCAGCGACGTGCGGGCGCTGTTCGTCGCTTTGGCCCTGGCGGTGGCGGCCTCGACGATGATCGGCTTCTTTCTCGATCGCCTCGACCGCGGCCTGACGCGCCAGGCCAGCCAGTTGATGGGCGGTGACATCAAGCTCGAACAGGACGAGCCGTTCGATGGCGAGCTACGCCGCCAGCTCGAGCAGGCGGGGCTGACCCTGGCCGATCAGGTCGACCTGGTGTCGATGGCCAGCCATGGCGATGCCTTTCAACTGGCGAGTCTCAAAGTGGTCGATGCGGCCTATCCCTTGTATGGGCAGGTACTCGTCGACCGCGGGCAAGGCGTCGTTCGGCTACCCCACGGACCGGCGCAGGGTGAAGTGTGGATCGCCCCGCGTCTGGCACAGCTATTGGATGTAGGTATCGGCGACGACGTTCAGGTCGGGCAGGCATCCTTCGTGGTAGGCGGCCTGATCGAGCGCGAGCCCGACCAGTCCGCCGGATTCGGCAGCTTCAATCCGCGCCTGATGATGCACGTCGACGATCTCGACGCGACCGGGCTGGTGCGCCCCGGCTCGCGGGTGGAGTTCGAGTTGCTGGCCAAGGGCCCGCCAGAGGCGGTGGATAGTGTCCAAGGCCTGCTGTCGCGGTTGCAGCAAAAGGGCATCGAGGTCGAGGACGTACGCGAAGACCGCCCGCAACTGGGCAGTGCGCTGGAGCGTGCCGAGAAGTACCTCAGCTTGGCGGGGCTGGCCGCCGTGCTGCTGGCCGGGGTGGCCGTGGCCATGGCCACGCGACGCTATGTCGACCGGCACCTGGATACCGCGGCGTTGCTGCGCTGTTTCGGGGCGTCCCAGCGCCAATTGTCTCGGCTGTTCGCGCTGCAGCTGATGTGGCTGGCGTTGGCCTCGGCCATCGTTGGCGCTTTGCTGGGGCTGGCCGGGCAGGCCGGTCTGCTGGCCTTGTTGATGCAATTCCTGCCCATGGAGTTGCCGCCGCCGGGCTGGCTGCCGCTGCTGATGGGCGTACTGACCGCCGTGGCAGTACTGATCGGCTTTGCCGGGCCGACACTGCTGCGTCTCAAGCGAGTCAGCGCACTCAAGGTGCTGCGCCGCGAGCTCGATCCGCTGCCGGCCTCGGCGTGGCTGGTGATCGGCGTGGCCAGCCTGGTCTTTGGAGGGCTGCTGTGGCTCTACTCCGGCGATCTGGGGTTATCACTGGGCCTGCTGGCAGGCGGGCTGGTGGCGCTCGTCCTGCTCTGGGGGCTGGGTTGGCTGTTGCTCGGCGGCGTACTGCGCCTGGCCGGCCGCTGGAGCAACGGGCAGGGCTCCGCCGCCCAGGCAATACGCCTGGGGGCGCGTCAGTTGGCGCGTCGTCGCCAGGCCAGCCTGGGGCAGCTGTTGGCCTTTGCCGTGACCTTTGCCGCCATGGCCATCATTACACTGGTGCGTGGCGACTTGCTGACCACCTGGCAGGCCCAGTTGCCCGAGGATACGCCCAACTACTTCGCCATCAACATCCAGCCCGGCGAACGCGACGGCTTTCTCGACATTCTCGATGACGCGGTGGACAATCGGTCGGCGCTCTATCCCATGGTGCGCGGACGCATCACGGCGATCAACGACCAGCCGCCGCGTGAGGTGGTGCCGGAGGCGAACCGCGGCGACAACTCGCTGCGCCGCGAGCTCAACCTGACCTGGCGCGAGGCCATTCCCGAGGGCAACCGCATCGTGGCCGGCGAATGGTTTGGCCCTGAGGCGGGCGTCAACTACGCGGGCGGGGCACAGGCGGTACCCATCTCCATGGAGAGCGGGCTGGCCGAGCGCCTGGGTATCGGGCTTGGCGACACCCTGACCTTCGCCATCGGCAGCCAGGAGATTACCGGCGAGATCATGAGCCTGCGCGATCTCGACTGGGACAGCTTCCGGCCCAACTTCTTCGTCGTCTTCCCGCCGGACGTGCTCGAGCGCTTTGGGCACAGTTACATCACCGCCTTCCACCTCGACCGGGAGAATGGCGGGCAGGTACTCGGTGAGCTGGTGTCGGCGTATCCCGGCGTCTCGCTGATCAACGTCGAGGCGATCCTCGGTCGGGTTCGCGAATTGCTCACCCAGGTCACGCGGGCCGTGGAATTCGTGCTGGCCTTCGTGCTGCTGGCAGGGGTCAGCGTGCTGTACGCCGCGCTGACCGCCAGTCATTCGCTGCGCACCCACGAAAGCGGCCTGCTGCGCGTGTTCGGCGCCGGGGATCGCTTGATCTCGCGCGTGCAGGGCGTCGAGTTCGCATTGCTGGGCTTCACCAGCGGCCTGATGGGGGCGCTCCTGGCCGAACTGGCCGCCGCCGGGGTGTATGTCGGCTGGCTCGATCTGGCGCCGCGCATCCACTGGACGATGTGGCTGGTCCTGCCGCTGGGCGGAGCGCTGCTGATCGGCGTGATCGGGCATGCGCTGTCGCGCGGCGTGCGTCGCCAGACCCCGATGGCCAGCCTGGGCTTGCTGGGGGAAGCGTGAGTCTGACTAAACCCAACGTGAGAAATTCTCGGCCAGCCATGACGCCCTTTCATGTGAAAGGGCGGGGGCTCTGGGGTATCATTGCGGCCCCAGATTCTCCCGTGATTTCGAGGACTCTCGCCGATGTTCACCCGTGACATGCAGATCGCCGGATTCGATGATGCCCTGTGGGACGCCATGCAGCAGGAAGTGGCTCGCCAGGAAGCGCACATCGAACTGATCGCCTCCGAGAACTATGCCAGCCCGCGCGTGATGCAGGCCCAGGGCACGCAGCTCACCAACAAGTACGCGGAAGGTTATCCCGGCAAGCGCTACTACGGCGGCTGCGAACACGTCGACGTGGTCGAGGACCTGGCGATCCAGTACGCCAAGCAGCTGTTCGATGCCACCTACGCCAACGTGCAGCCGCACTCCGGCTCGCAGGCCAACGGCGCCGTGTTCCAGGCGCTGGTCAAGCCGGGCGACACCGTGCTGGGCATGAGCCTGGACGCCGGCGGTCACCTGACTCACGGCGCCAAGCCCAACTTCTCCGGTAAGCACTACACGGCGGTGCAGTACGGCCTGGGCGAGGGCGGCCTGATCGATTATGACGAGGTGGCCCGTCTGGCGCGCGAGCATCAGCCGAAGATGATCATCGCCGGCTTCTCGGCCTACTCGCAGATCATCGACTGGGCCAAGTTCCGCGAAATCGCCGACGAGGTGGGTGCCTACCTGCTGGTCGACATGGCGCACATCGCCGGACTGGTGGCGGCCGGCATCTACCCGAGCCCGCTGCCCCATGCCCATGTGGTGACCACCACGACCCACAAGACCCTGCGCGGTCCGCGTGGCGGGTTGATCCTTTCCGCCGAGGGCGACGCCGAGATCGAGAAGAAACTCCAGTCCGCCGTGTTCCCGGGCGGCCAGGGCGGCCCGCTGATGCACGTCATCGCCGCCAAGGCGGTGTGCTTCAAGGAAGCCATGGCGCCGGAATTCAAGACCTACCAGCAGCAGGTGGTCAAGAACGCCCAGGTCATGGCCGGCGTGTTCATCGAGCGCGGTTTCGAGGTGGTGTCCGACGGTACCGAGGATCACCTGTTCCTGCTGTCGTTGATCAAGCAGGGCCTGACCGGCAAGGACGCGGACGCCGCGCTGGGGCGTGCCCATATCACCGTCAACAAGAATGCCGTACCCGGCGACCCGCAGAGCCCATTCGTCACCTCCGGTCTGCGTATCGGCACCCCGGCGGTCACCACCCGCGGTTTCGGCGAAGCCGAATGTCGCGACCTGGCCGGCTGGATCTGTGACATCCTCGACGCCATGGCCAATGGTGATTCCAGCGCCGCCGAGGCCGAAGTGAAAGCCAAGGTCGAAGCCGTCTGCGCACGCTTGCCGGTGTATCGCGACGCCTGATTACGCATGACAGGTTGGTGAAAACGGTCGAGCCGCTCCGAGTCCGGAGCGGCTTTTTCATGCGTCTTCAGCAAAAAAGAAAGCCCCACACGAGGTGGGGCATAAGTAACGCAGGAACCGTCTTAGTTTTGTACGACCACAGAGCTGTTGCCGCTGCCATACTGAACGATGGAAGAGTAGTTTCCATTGGAGAGCTGCTGGACATTGGCAGTGTTGCCGTTGAAGAAGCTCTGCTGAGAAATCACAGATTCATTGTGAGAACCCACCTGCTTGACGAAGGCGTCATTGCCAGACCAGCCGGTCTGGGTGATCTCGGATTCGTTGCTGTAACCTCTCTGGTAAACATTGGCGTAGTTGCCATCACCGTCCTGAGAGATATCCGACCAGTTGTCGTTTCCTTTTTGCGCAACGATGGCGTCGTTGTAATCGCCGTCCTGGTCGATCTTGGAGACGTTGCCGTAACCGTCCTGGTCGACTTCGGCATAGTTTTTCACGCCATCTTGCCAGATCTTGGACGTTGACTCACCGTCCTGATAGACGTCAGCAACGTTGCCGGTACCGTCTTGTTCGACAAGGGAATAGTTCTCGCCGATCTGCTTGATGCGTGAATCGTTGAAGTAACCGTCTTGCTCGATCTTGGAGGTAGAGGCGCCAGTCTGCTTGACTGTGGCATCCTGGTAACCGCCTTCCTGGTCGATTTTGGATTCGTTGGCTGCCATGGCGGCGCCAGAGCTGAAGGCCAGGCTGACGAAAGCGGCGATGAGTGTCTTCTGCATTTTCATGAATGTTCCCTTTGCTTGGATGAGCTTGCTTGCTTGTTGAAAAGGCAGTACGTGCAAGTGGTACTACCGGGTTTCGACCGTGACAGTCATGCCGGTACCGGATCGAGACAATTGCTCGATACTGACTCCGCGACTGGCACTTCCGAACTGGTTGACGGAGGCTTTTGCATTGACGCCGAATTGTTTAATGGCGGCGTTCAATTCATTGCCCGTCTGATTGATGCTGGCGGAAAAATCGTTGCCTTTCTGCAATACGATGCCGAGGTTGTTGCCTCCGGCCTGGCTGATATCGGCAACGTTGTTGTATCCATTCTGATAAAGCCAGGCCAGGTTGCCCTGTGAATAGCCATTCGTAAGGCTTTGCTCAATCCTGGCGCTATTGTCGCTGCCAATTTGCTGGATAATGGCGCCGTTGCCCCGCTGGTTTGGCAGTATTCCCGATACGATCAAGGACTCTTCAAGCTGAACTGAGCCTTGGGTATGTTGTGCGATGCGGGCGGGAGCACTTTCGTTGGCCGACAGGGCGATCGGTAAGGCCAGCATGGCGATGCCGGCAATGATTGGGCAGTACCCTTTCTTGCCATTCCGCTGCCTGAAGCCTGGTGCGTCCATGCCCTTCTCCCGTGTACCCGATTTTTATATTGATGGCTCGTGCTTTGTACCGTTATGTTAAGCATTATTCTGGCGTGTAATAAAAAGTTATCCATAAGCTGTTTTTCTTAAATTATTAATGAGATAACTAATGCTTCTTAAGAATTAAATTACCAAACATTTAATGCCAAATTAGTTGTGGCTAACGAAGCTTTTGTCGAATGAAGCATCCTCGAAATGACAGGAGGAATAGTTATGGTTTCCTGGTTCATAAAAGCTGCAAGAGTGGGAGGCATGGGTATGATTCTTGGCGCTACGAGTGTGGCGACGCAGGCCGCAGAGCACGAAGCGTTTTTCGTGCTGATACCAAAACCGGGCAATACCTCGGTCAGTAGCCAGAGCAGTAATGGCTATACGCTGAGTCTGGCGACCTTGGGGAGCGTGGAAGCCGCGCAGCGTCTTGCTAAAGAGTTGGCTGCCAAGGGCGTCACAGCGATTGAGCTGAGTTCGGGCTTTGGCGAGGATGGATTGTCAGCCGTGCGAGATACCGTAGGCGATAAGGTCAGGGTCGGCCTCGTGCGCTACGACTGGAAATGAAGCAAGGAGAAAGAAAACAGGCCACGCCGAAGGTGGCCTGAAGCAACAGGAACTATCGATTTATACCCCTCAGAGCATCGGTGTAGGCGCTTGGAGATAGTCGTTGAGTACGGAAGTCTCCAAGGCTTCTGCGTCCTTCAGGTTCCACAGGTTGGTGGTGATCCCACGCGCGATGAGATGGATCACTGCCGACTCGATGGCCGACATGGTGGCCAACTGGGTCGGCTCGTTGGTCGTGACGCCCGCTTCGGCCTCCAGCAGGCGCTTGAAGTCGATGAAGCGATAGACGCCCGCCCTGATTTCCTTGGAGTAGATGGTCTTGGTGGTGGTGACGTTGGCCAGCACTTCACCGGAAGAGATCTCGACTGCACGCAGGTTGATGGTCACCTGATCCACCTGATACTGCCCCGAAGTGCCGATACCGAAGTACTCGACGCCGGCTCCCCCGGTGCGAATGTTCGACTCATAGGCAATGATGCCGCCTTCCAGCAGGACGGAGGCAGAGCGCAACGACGGTAACGTGTCCGGTCGGCCGTAACGTTCGGATTCGGCGCGGATGATCTTGCGCTCGGTCAGCAGGTTCTGCAGGCCGACCCGCTCCAGCGGCGTGAACCAGCCCGAATCGACCAGGGCGCCCATCAGCATCGCTGCGGCGCCCTGTGTCACCGCTGTGGAAAACGTGCTCGCCGGGGCTGGCTTGTACTGGCCGGTCATGTCCCGGAAATCGTAGACTGCAGCATAGATTTTACCGGCGGGCGGGGGCAGGGCAATCAGATCCTTGTAAGTCCCGCTGCGTGGCGTCAGCGTCGTCGGTGTGCCTTCGAGCCCTTCCGAATGACTGACAACACCGGCGCAGCCGCTCAGTACAGCGCTGAGCAGTATAAGAATGACGAATCGCATTTTTATGTTCCCTTGAGTTCCCGGAAATGCCGTTCTTGTTATGGATTGAAGTTCAGGCCGCCGACATCGATCGACGTCACATCGCCCGTGACCTTGTCCGTCACGCGTAAGCTCAGCCCGCCGCCCGTGTCGTCGACGATCACGATGAAGTCATCGCTTTCGAAAGAGCCTTGTGTCACATCGCCCGAACCGACATCCGAGATCAACTGCGAGATGAGCCGGCTCTCGAGGCTGCTGACCAGGCGATCGGTCGCTGACAGCGACTCATAACTATCGAGACCGGGGTCCTCGTGCGTGTCCTGGGCCTGGGCCTTGCCCAATAGATAGCTTCCGTTGAGCGGGCTCCCGCCAAAAGACGGATTGATGGGCTGGTAGACCAAGTCACCGGCATTGGCGTGGGTACTGCCGATCAGCAGGGCGCCACCCAATAGGCCAATCATGCGTTTCATGTCCGTTTCTCCTGCGTCGCTTCGGCCTCAGAATTCATCCTCGGCCAGGTCCTTGCTTGGCTGCAGGGCTTGCTGCAGCTTCTGTTTGATTATTCTGTCGCGCACGATGTCGACAGCCTGTTGCGCAATGTCCTCAATACCCGCCAGGCGTGGCGAGACGGTGGTCTGGAAATGGATGCGGGAACCTTCGCTGATCCATATCAGGCTGCCCCAGCGTGCCGAGGGGCGCTCGTGAACCGTCAACGTAACGGCCGAGAGGATGGGATAGTTCAGGCGTTGCTGGCTGAATGCGTCGTAAAACGTCTTGCCCGCCAGGCTGATGGTTCTGTCGACCAGCACGCCGCCCAGTTCGTTACCCGACTGCCCGGGAGATGTAAGCGGTGGCCCATCGGGGCTGGCAGGCGTCTCCTGGACTGATTCGCCATTCATCGCCTCTTCCGCCAGCGTCGTTGCCGAGCAAGCCAGCAGGCAAAGCCAGAGCGGGACCGTTAGCCAGAGGCGTGTCATCCGTTTTCCACCTCGCGCAACGGCAGACTGACGGGAGCAGGGCAATGGCGTCTCATTCGGTCGATGGCCTGAAACCGATTGCAGACGTTCAGCTTTCGGAACAGGTTGTAGAGATGTGTCTTTACCGTGTGGTCGCTGATTTCCAGCTCCCTGGCAATCCGAGCATTGGATGCGCCCAGGCCCAGCAGGTCGAGTACTTCGGCTTCACGGTGGGTAAGCCCCGCCAACGACGCATGAGCGCTGGTTTGCTGAGCGCGGTAAAAGCCGATCAGACGCGCCATCAATGAGCGCGATAACCACCACTCGCCATTCTGCAGCGCGTCAATTCCCTTGAGCAGCTGATTCAGGCTGTCGCGGCGATAAAAAATGCCTTCCAGATGGAGGGAGGCGAGAAGGGCCGCTGCGTGTTCGTCGTCCGTTACATTGAAGGCGGCAATGGTGAGCAACGGGTCATCGAGTGCCGCTTCGTGCCAATGCTGCATGCCTAGCTTGCCGACATGATTGACATCCAGCAGGACGAGGGTGCTTTCCCGGATGTCTCGTTCGACCGGTTCCTCAGGAGAGACAACCGTGACCGGCCACGCCAATCGCTCGACAAGACAGTCGTGGAAAAGCTGCATTTGCGGACCGACGGTCGAGACCAGCCATATCTCAGGCTTCCCTTGGCTCATGAGTGACCTCGAGTTACGGGGCTTATCCGTGTTGATGCCCGGGCAGGTATTGTTGGTTAATGGTTTATAAATTTATCTGTTCTGTAAAGATTAGTTGTCTAGTGTTTTAATGCTGAGGGATCTAGACGTGGCGGGAAAGTAGCGGGAGCAGAAGCGAGAAGCGGGCGAGGCCAGAGTCGAGGCACCCTGAAGAATAGGATGAATTAGACAGTACTGTAGTGGCTTTTCCTCCTTAACCCGAACGGCATTTCTGATATCCTGTGGCCCCTTTCCGCTTGGGCCGAGTGCGTTCGAGCCTGGCTGGAGTTTCCTGTTACAACATTCTCAGTGAGCAGTGCCCATGGCTACCCGTAAAGAAGCCACCGACCTGCAGCGCGCCCTCAAGGCCTGCAGGGGCTCCTTCGTTTCCGTGGGGTTTTTCAGCATGTTCATTAACCTGCTCATGCTGGTGCCCCCGCTTTATATGTTGCAGGTCTACGATCGCGTCATCACGTCACGCAGCGAATCGACCCTGCTGATGCTGACCATCGTGGTCGTGTTCCTGTTCGCGGTCATGGGCGGACTGGAGCTGGTGCGCTCACGCATCCTCATCCGCGTGGGTAACCGGCTCGACTCGATCCTCAACGAGCGTCTCTATTCCGCCATGTTCCGGCGTAGTGTCATGACGCAAGGCCAACAGACGGCGCAGCCGCTCAGCGACTTGACCAACATTCGTCAGTTCCTGACCGGCAATGGCCTGTTTGCCTTCTTCGATGCCCCTTGGGTGCCGGTCTACCTGGGCGTGCTGTTTCTCTTTCACCCCTGGATGGGCATTTTCGCCACCCTGGCCGGCATCATCCTGCTGGCGCTGGCGATCGCCAACGAGAAAGCCACCAAGAATCTGCTTGCCGAGGCCAGCAGCGAGCACATCAAGGCCCAGGACCTGGCTAACAGCAACCTGCGCAACTCCGAAGTCCTGCATGCCATGGGCATGCTGCCCGGCATCATGGGCCGCTGGGCCGGCAAGCATCATGAATTTCTCTCCAAGCAGTCCCAGGCCAGCGACCGCGCCGGCGCGTTGAGCAATGCCTCCAAGACGCTACGCATGCTGTTCCAGTCGTTGATTCTCGGCCTCGGGGCGTACCTGGTGCTCGAAGGCAGCATGACGCCGGGGATGATGATCGCCGGCTCTATCCTCATGGGACGTGCCCTGGCGCCCATCGATCAGATGATCGGCAGCTGGAAGGGCTTCGTCAGTTCGCGTAGCGCCTACCAGCGACTCGACGACCTGCTGGAACAGATTCCCGACGAGCAGCGGCGCATGTCGTTGCCGGCACCCCACGGCGAAATCTCCATCGAGTCGGTGGCGGCGGCGCCTCCCGGCGTGCGCATGGCCACCATTCGCGGCATCAACTTCGACGTGCCCAAGGGCGAACACATCGGCATCATCGGCCCCAGCGCCGCGGGCAAGTCGACGCTGGCGCGCGTGCTGTTGGGCATCTGGCCTTCACAGGTAGGCAAGGTGCGTCTCGATGGCGCCGACATCACCCAGTGGAATCGCGACGAGCTGGGGCCGCATATCGGCTACCTGCCCCAGGACATCGAACTCTTCGACGGCACGATCAGCGAAAACATCGCACGCTTCGGCGAGGTGGATGCCGAGAAAGTGGTCGCCGCCGCCAAGAAGGCGGGCGTCCACGAGATGATTCTGCAGTTGCCGAATGGCTACGACACCTACATCGGCGCCTCCAGCGGTGCCTTGTCGGGCGGTCAGCGGCAGCGTATCGGCCTGGCGCGGGCGCTCTACGGCAACCCGGTGTTTGTGGTCCTCGACGAGCCCAACTCGAACCTCGACGACAACGGCGAGCGGGCCCTGTCGAAGGCGCTGCAACAACTCAAGCAGGAAGGTGTCACACTGTTCGTCATCAGCCACCGGACCAGTGTGCTCAAGAGCATGGACAAACTCCTGGTGCTCAAGGATGGCCAAGTCAGCATGTTTGGCCCGCGGGACCAAGTCTTTGCGCAATTCGCCAAACAGAACTCCAGCCAAGGTAAGAGTCAGGTTGCGCAGCAAAACAGCACTCGCCTGTCGGCCATTCAGGGCGGCCAGGCAGGCAGCAAAGAGACGCAGCCGGGAGAGCAACGTTAATGGCCAACGATATCGAAAGGCGCAGCATAGATATCACGCCGCCTCGCGAGACGAGCGCATCGGAATCATCTCAGGCTAAGGAAAAGCAGTTGCCAACTGGTGACAAGGGCTATCGTCGCCTGGGGGCAATCATCCTGCTGGTGGCCTTCGGTGGGTTCGGCGGTTGGGCCGCCACCGCCGATCTGGCCGTGGCCGTGGTGGCGCCTGGCTCGGTATCCGTCGAGTCGTTCAAGAAAACCGTGCAGCACCTGGAAGGCGGAATCGTCAAGCAGATCGCCGTCCAGGATGGCGACCATGTCGAGGCGGGCGACACACTGGTGGTGCTGAACAATACCCAGGCGCTATCGCAGCTGGAAATCGCCCGTTCGCAGTACCTGATCAACCGCGCAGCCGAGGTGCGCCTGCTCGCCGAGCAGAAGGATGCCGACTCGCTGACCTTCCCGCAGGAGATCCTCGACAGCAACTCCCAGCGTGTCAGTGAAGTGCTCGCCGTGCAGCGCGCACTCTTCCACGCCCGGCGGGATGCTCTCAGGGGCACGCTCAATGCGCTCGACGAGCAGGTCGTGCAGATGCGCGAACAGATCGACGGCCTGCAATCGATGATCGAGGTCAACCAGTCGCGCATGGCCTCGCTCCAGGCCGAAGCCAAGGATTACCGTGAGCTGTTCAAAGAGGGCCTGGGCGACAACCAGCGCCTGCGTGAGCTGGAGCGTCAGGTGTTGCAGTTCAAGGGCGAAATCGCCCAGCATCGCTCCGAAATTGCCCGCCTCAAGTCGCAGATCAGCGAAAACGAAGTCCAGAAGCAGGTCAAGCTGCAGGAATTCCAGAAAGAAATCGGCGAGCAGCTGCGCGAGGCGCAGGCCAATATCGCCGATGCCGAAGAGCGCATGACGGCACTCAGCGACCAGGTCAACCGCACCGTGGTCACCGCCCCGGTCAGCGGCACGGTGGTAGGACTGCAGGTGCATACCGTGGGCGCCGTGGTGCGCCCCGGCGATCCCATCATGGACATCGTGCCGTCCGGTGACGGTTTCGTGGTCGAGGCGCGCATTCCCGATCGTGACATCGACAACATCTACCGCGGTCAGGACGCCGAGATTCGCTTCAGCGCCTTCAACCAGCGCCTGAGCAACGTCATCGAAGGCGAAGTCATCCACGTCAGTGCGGATACCTTCGAGGACGAGGCGACCGGCACCTACTACTACAAGGCACGCGTCAAGGTCACTGAACAGGGGAAACGCGACATGACCGATAACATGCAATTGCTTGCCGGCATGCCTGCCGAAGTCATGATTCGCACTGGCGAGCGTACCTTTGCCAGTTACATTGCCAAGCCGATCACCGACATGCTGGCACGTGCCATGCGGGAGGAATAAGGCGTGTCGTTGACGAAGTCGCTGCTTGGATGGCTCCCGCTTGGATTCACGTTGGCTGCCTTGCCCTCCGCCGTCATGGCGCAGGCGCAGATTGCCGAGCCGAGTGCCACACTCCCCGAAGACAACTATCCGTCAAGCGAGGCCGAGGCAAAGGCAGCGGGTGCGCTGCCCTCGCTACCGGCACTTTTCGCCCTGGCGCTGCAGCACGATGCCCAGCTTTCCAGCCAGCGTTATGACATGGAGGCAACGGCCCAGCAGATCCCCAAGGCACGGGCCGGGCTGCTGCCGCAGGTCGATGCCAGTATCGGCTACGTCTATCAGGACTCGGAAAACTACTACACCGGCAATCCGGCATACGATCCTTCCAATGAGCGCATCGATCCCGAGTACGAAGCGCGTTACCTGGGGCAGACCGAGGACACCACCTGGCAGGTGCAGTTGACCCAGCCGCTGTTCAGCCTGGAGCGCTGGCGTCAGCTCGACAAGGCATATGCCCAACGCGATGCCGCGGAGCTGCAGGTCGCGGTTGCCGAGCGTGATCTTGCCCTACAGCTTTCCGAAGCCTATCTGGATGCGTTTCTCGCCTCGCGCAAGCTCGGCCTGCTGGCTTCCAAGCGCGAAGCGCTGGAATTGCAAGTCAAGCAGGCACAGCGTGCCTTCGACCTGGGTATCGGCGATCGCATCAATCTCTACGAATCCCAGGCGCGCTTCGACCAGGCGCTGGCCGAGCAGATTCGTGCCGAGAACGAACTGGACAACGCGCTCAGCGATCTCGAGCGCCTGACCGGCCAGCTGCCTCGCTTCGATACCAGTACTCTGGGCGATCTCAGCGAGTTCGAGGTGCCCAGCGACTGGGGTGAGCCGCAAACCTGGCTGGAGCGCACCCAGCAGAACGTCGAGGTGCTACTGGCCAAGCAGCAGCAGCAGATTGCCCAGGAAGATACCGACGTGCGGCGTGCGGGCCATTACCCGGAACTCAACCTCAACCTGTCCTATGTGGATCGTGGCTCCAACGACCCGTTCCGCGAGAGCGAGAACGCCTCGGCCAGCGTGGAACTCAACGTGCCCATCTACCGGGGCGGCTACACCTCGGCAAACGTGCGTCAGGGCGAGTTGACGGCGCTTTCCAGCGCGGCGGCGTACACCAACACGCTCAACCTCGCGCAGCAGGAAGTCCGCACCCGCTTGCGCAGCCTGAACGGGGACGTTCGCCAGCTCGAGGCCCTCAAGCGTTCCATCGAGTCCAGCCGTCTGTTCCTGCAGGCGGCGGAGAAGGGCGAACAGCTCGGCCTGCGCGATCTCGTCGATGTGCTCGATGCACGGGCCGACCTCTACGACCTGCGTATCCAGTTCGTCGAAGTGGTACGCCAGTACATTCTGGACTCGCTCAGCCTCGAGGCTGCCGTGGGCGATCTCGACACCCGCGATCTGGTCGAGAGCATGGTCAAGCTGGAAGCGTTGGCGGGGCAGGGGTAATAAACTTCACGGGAACCGCCGGCAGGGCGGTTCCCGTATAGATTATCTGCTTAGTGCATGTCGATCACTGATAAGAGCCGGCCCGTTTCGGTGTGGCTAGCTGACCGGCTTTCAGTTCCTCGTCGGTGAGTGCCTTGACATGCCGATAGGCAGCATCCAACTGGGCCTGACGCGTCTGCGAGTTGGACGGATGGGCCGGCGTTCGGAACAGCGATGTGGTCTTTTTGATCAGTTGGAAGTCGTTGCCGTGAGCGTAACGGCGCCACAAATTCCAGTCTTCCAGGTGTTCCAGGGATTCGTCGAAACCACCGCGTTCCGTGTAGAGCTGACGCGGGAAAAGAATGGACTGGATAGGAATCAAATTGCATTCGGCCAAGCGTTCATGGTCGAAATCCATGCAATGCAGGGGATGCAGGTAATATTCGTATTCGGTGATCTGACGCTGGTCATGATCGACATCGCAACGTACGTCCCACGCTAGCGTAATAGCGGCTATCAGATTGGCATGGCGGCGCAAGGTGTCGACCAATATCTCGATATGGTCGGCATAAAGCAGGTCATCGTCGTCAAGGAAGAGACACCAGGTTCCTTCAGCCATAAACAGGCCCAGGTTGCCAGCCGCACTCCTGCCCAGCTTTTTCTGCGACGCGAAGCGCACACGGCATGGGGCCGATTCCGCCAAGGAGTGAACCAAGTCCCGGTTAGTCTCGCCGCCATCCTCGACAACAATCCATTCGAGATTGGGGTAAGTCTGGTTGAACACACTCAACGCAGCTTGCTTGAGCAGCCAGTCCCGACCCTGGTAAGTGCGCGTGATTACCGACACGAGTGGCGGCGAGCCAAGATCGCTCTCTGGCGCAGGCACCTCAACGAAAGCGCCCTGCCGAGTCAGCTCGTAATCGAACCCCTTGAATACGCCGATGCCGGAGCGGTTGGCCGCTTTACGTTCCCTGCGCAGCGTCGGGAGTTGACGTAACAGCTTCCGGTATTCGCTCAGCAAGCGGCGCCTGGCACCAGGGAAAGGCCGGCGGCTCAGGCTGACGGCGGCCAGCCCCAATGCTGACAACTGGTCGCGCGAGGTACCGTAACGCAGGCGCAGATAAAGGTTGGCCCGAGTGCTCCCCAGGTACTGAGCAGGCTTGACCTGGTTGGCTTCTTCATAGGTGTAATGTGCAACGGTGGCTATCGGGCAGTAGCGCAGCCGGTAGCCGGCCTCCCGGCACCGGAAGGAATACTCGACGTCCTCACCGTACAAGAAGATGCGTTCGTCATAGCCATCGATAGCCTCGAAAGCCTGACGGCTCAACAGGATACAGGCATGCGATGACCAATGCGTTTCCCAGCTTACCGGGTCGTAATGCTTGGGGTGTTCGAAGGGCCGTTGTCGCAGTTCCCAAGAGGCTACGTCCGGCGCATCATGCGTGGCGATATTGACGATTCGGGTGATCGATTCGGCGTCGAACTCCAGATCGGGGTTGGTAATGAGAATATACTCGGCGTCGCTGTGCCGGACCGCCCAGTTGTGCGCCGCTCCGAAGCCCAGGTTGGGGCGTGGATGCAGATCGATGCCGGCAAAATGCTTGCCATGCCTCTCGCGAATCTTCTCGACGACCTCTCGCGTGTCATCCGACGAATCATTGTCGACGAACACCAAGTGCAGGCGGTCCAGCGGGTAGCGCTGCGCCAACAGGCTATCGATCAGCGACGGCAACCAGCGGGCGCTATTGTAAGTCACTACCGAGACAACGACCTTTGGGAGCGTGGCGGGAGGAGAGGCCGCGGCGGCAACCCAGCCTCCTCCCAGGCTATCCAGCTCTGCCAGGCGTCTTTCGCCCATTGCCTGAAGGGCAGGCAGCCCGCTGTAGTCGGCCATGGGGGAGAGCAGCAAGCGCTGCATGCCGTTGTGAAACGGCCTGAGACAGCGTTTGACAGGACCCGGCAGCCGGCGCGCTACGGCCATGCCATGCCAGTAGGTATGTCGCAGGCCCGCACGAGAATACCAAAAGGCATGTCTCCCCCCGGCACAGGTTATCCAATACCCCCGACGTAAGGCTGCGCGCAGGTGCCAGTAGCCCTGCCGGGCATAACGTACGCCGTCTCGCATTGGGCGGGTCAGGCGCCATGAGCGAGAGGACTCCAGCTCGGCCAAGGCCTTTTGGGCTTCATCTCGCTCGGATAAGGCACTCTGCAAGGCCTGGCGTAAGTCATTGACCTGCTGCTCTTGGTCGGAGCGGTTGCGGCCACTCCCTGACCGGGGATCGGTGTCGTTAAGCTGATCCACAGAACGTTCCTGAACAAAGTAAGGGCAATGGGGGCCGGTAGCATATAGCATCGTTGCCTAGGGGTCGACTTGGTAACGGCTATCGTCCCTAGGCTGATTGTGTGCCTGGAGGAGCTGGCATAGAATGGCCGCCTCGTATTGTGAGCCTGGGATCTAACGCTGGGAATTACCGAAGGCTTTGGCCTTGCCAGCCTCAGCATTGCGATGTCCACTCACGATCAGCTTAGCATCTTGGCCTAGACGCGGCCGGATACGTATGCCAGGAAGCGCCCCAGCTGTTTTTCGCAAAGGATGCCATGAATCCCCACGCTTCAAATTCGGTTTCTCCCGCTCATCTGGTTCGGTCGCTTCTACAGCATCGACAGCTACTCGGTAAGCTGATATGGCGTGACGTCATTGGCCGCTATCGGGGCTCCTTGATGGGGTTGATGTGGTCCTTTGTCCACCCCTTGGTAATGCTGATCATTTACACCTTTGTCTTCTCGGTCGTCTTCAAGGCGCGTTGGAACATAGGCGAAGATGAGCCACGTGCCCTGTTTGCCCTGGTGTTGTTCGTCGGTTTGATGCTGCACGGCTTGATCGCGGAGATACTCAACCGCTCGCCGGCAGCCATTATCAATAACGTGAATTACGTCAAGAAGATCGTGTTTCCTCTTGAGTTGTTGCCGGTGGTCATTTTGGGCGGAGCGCTTTTTCACCTGGCGATCAGCTTTGGCGTCTTGATTCTCGTCATTGCCTTGTTGGGCATGCCTTTACACAGTTCGATATTTTTGTTTCCCGTGGTCCTGCTGCCCATGCTGCCGCTGATACTAGGTATTGGATGGGGTTTGGCCGCACTTGGCGTTTTCGTACGTGATATCGGACAGCTGATGGGCATCGTGACTACGATGCTGCTGTTTCTCTCTCCGATCTTCTTTCCCATCGAGGCTTTGCCTGGCCCCTATCAGGTCGTGCTCAGGTTGAACCCGCTGACTCTGATTATCGAACAGGCGCGTGGCGTGCTGCTCTGGGGTGAAATGCCGGACTGGCCGTGGCTGGCGCTTTATATGGTTCTATCGCTAGGTGTCTGCTGGTTGGGGTTTGCCGCTTTCCAGAAGCTGCGCAAGGGGTTTGCCGATGTGCTCTGACATTGCGATTCGCGTCGACTCGTTGATCAAGGACTATCGGATCTATACGAATCCCTCGGATCGCTTGAAACAAGCGATCGTGCCGAAATTGAAGCGTCTCGTGGGCAAGGCGCCCTCGTCCTACTTTCGCGAGTTCAGGGCGCTTGACGATGTCAGCTTCGAGGTATATCGAGGACAAACCGTCGGCGTGATCGGGCGCAACGGTTCCGGCAAATCCACGCTGCTACAGATCATTTGCGGAACATTGACGCCGTCATCGGGAACCGTCGAGGTCAACGGCCGGGTGGCTGCCTTGCTTGAGCTCGGCGCCGGTTTCAACCCCGAGTTCAGTGGCCGCGAAAACGTCTACCTCTTTGCCTCGGTGATGGGGTTATCCCAAGCTGAAGTCAGCGAACGTTACGATGCCATCCTCGATTTCGCCGACATCGGTGAGTTCATCGATCAACCCGTCAAGACCTACTCCAGCGGCATGCTGGTCCGCTTGGCCTTTGCCGTCATTGCTCATGTCGATGCCGATATCCTCGTCATCGATGAGGCGCTAGCCGTTGGCGACGCCTTCTTCGTGCAGAAATGCATGCGCTTTCTACGCAAATTCATGGAGCACGGCACCGTACTGTTCGTCAGTCACGATAGCGCGGCAGTGACTAACCTCTGTAACTATGCCGTCTGGCTGGAGAAGGGGGGCGTTCGCGAAAAGGGCGAGCCCAAGCGTGTGTCGGAACACTATCTGGAAGCTCAGTACGGGAGTGAAGGGAATCAGCAAGACGCGGCAGCAACCGTTCAGGAAAGCGATGAAGATGCCATTGCCGATGACGGAAATGTGCCGGCGTTTCGTGAGACGACGAAAGAGGGGGAAGCGCGGGACTTTGACGAGGCCGACGACTTTCACGACATGCGTCGTGACCTGATGCTAGGTTCAACGCTGCGCAACGACCTCGAATTGTTCACCTTCGATCCTGATGCACCGGGTTTCGGTGAAAAGGGTGGCACGGTGGAGCAAGTGACGCTGAGCGACCGTCATGGACGAAATCTCAACTGGGTCGTCGGCGGGGAATCCGTCGTTCTGACGATCGAGTGCCGTGCCCACCAGCTCCTGAACAGCCCCATCATCGGTTTTATCGTCAAGGATCGCCTGGGGCAAACCCTATTCGGGGACAATACATTTCTGGGAACGCGCCCGCTGAGTGTGCAACCGGGCGAGGCCTTTCGTGCCTTGTTCGAGTTTCGTATGCCCATTCTTCCCATGGGGCAGTACAGTATCGGCGTTGCCCTGGCCGACGGCACCCAGAACGACCATCGCCAGCATCACTGGATACACGACGCACTGATCGTGACCTCCCATGCCAGCTCCTTGGCCCATGGACTGGTCGGGCTGCCCATGCGGCGCATTGCGTTGGAATCCCTGGCGCGCTGAACAGATGCTAAACGAGAGACTCATGAGCCAAGCTGAAACTCCTTCGTCCTGCCTTGCCCTCGATGAAGACCTGCTTTTCGAACCGCACCGGATCGTCGAGCCCTCGAGTTGGGCGGGGCATGTGCCCTTTGGCGCCTGGCTCGTCGCCAAGCATGCGCCGCGCCGGTTGGTCGAGCTGGGCACGCATACCGGTTTCTCGTTCAGTGCGTTCTGTCAGACTGTACAGACCAAGGGGCTCGATACGGAGTGTTATGCCGTCGATACCTGGCAAGGCGACGAGCATGCGGGGCGCTACAGCGATACCATTTTCGAAGAGCTCAGCGCCTATCACGACAAGCGCTATGCCGGGTTTTCCCGTCTGCTGCGCATGACGTTCGATGACGCGCTCGCCTATTTCAGTGAAGGCAGTGTCGACCTGCTGCACATCGATGGGCTGCACACCTACGACGCCGTGCGGCACGACTTCGAAACATGGTTACCCAAGCTCTCCGATCGCGGCATCGTACTGTTTCACGATACCAACGTTCGTGAGCGCGGCTTTGGTGTATGGCAGCTCTGGGAAGAACTCAGCGGGCGCTACCCGCACATTGCCTTCGACCATTCCAATGGGCTCGGCGTGTTGCTCGTGGGTAGCGAGATTGGCGAATCGGTCCATGCGTTGGCCAAGTGCTACGCCGAACGGCCTGCCTGGGTGCGCGGCCTGTTCGCCCAGCTTGGCGGCAGGATCGAGAACGAATGCGAGATCCGTCGCTTGCGGCCTCTTAACGAAGCGCGCGGTCGCGCCTTGGAAGAGCGTGAGGAAATGCTCATCTTGCGCGACAACGCCATCGCAGAGTTGCAGTCCGCCCTGGGCCGTCAGGAACGTCACGCCAATGACCTCGCTCGACAGGAAGAGGCTACCCGGCAACAGCTGGAGGCATCCCGTTCCTCTCAGCAGCAGCTTCAACGCGACCATGACGAGCTGAAGCAGGCTTTCGAGAGTTTGCAGCAACAACATCAGCAAGTGCTTGGCTCGAACAGTTGGAAGCTGACACAGCCGTTGCGTACCTTGATGTCGCGTCTGTCCAACTCGCGTTCCTGATATACAGGCAATGGCTCCATATGCTGAGGTGGCGGCCTCGCGCAACTTCGGGCTCGATCTGGTCCGTGCGCTAGCCATTTTGCTGGTATTGGCGGGACATGGCAGCTTGCTGGCGTTTTTCGACGACATGCAGGTCGCTACACGTCACATGCTGATCTATCAGGGTGGCTTCTTCGGGGTCGAGCTGTTCTTCGTGCTTAGCGGCTTCTTGATCGGCGGTATCCTGCTGCGCCTGTTCGACAACGGCGGCGCTCGCCCCGGTCACCGCGATATCCTGCAGTTCTGGGTGCGTCGCTGGTGCCGCACCCTGCCTAACTACTACCTGTTCCTTCTGCTCAATCTGACCCTTTTCGCCGCCTGGTTCGGCCCTCGGGGGTGGCAGTGGGGCTATTTCCTGTTTCTTCAGAACCTGGCATGGCCTGCCGGGCAACTCATGCCCGAGTCGTGGAGCCTGGCCGTGGAAGAGTGGTTCTACCTGACTGCGCCGCTGGGCTTTGGCCTTGCCTGTCTATTGTTGGCTTCGCGGCGCCACGCCATGCTCGCAGCCATCGTAACCTGCCTATTGCTGTCCAATCTGGCGCGCCTGGGGGTGGTGATTTGGACGGATCCTTCCTGGGACGAAGGCATTCGCAAAATCGTGCTGCTGCGCCTGGACAGTATCGCCTGGGGGTGTCTCATGGCCTGGCTGGCTGCCTATCGAGCCGACTGGTTATCGCGTTGGCGATATCGGTTGGCCGGGGCTGGCAGTGTGCTAACGCTAGGGGCGATCCTGCTCCTGGCGATGGGGGTGCGGCAAGGGTTTTCGCCGCTATGGCACGGCCTGTTGCTTTTTACGATGACCAGTGCAGGCTTTGCATTCTTATTGCCTGCCTTTGCACATTGTCCTCGGCCCAAGGCTTGGCTCGCAGCTCCCATTACCGGCCTTAGCCTGATTTCCTATTCCGCCTATTTGGTGCATTTCTCTCTAGTCATTCCTCTTTTGCGTCGCCTTGTTGGGAGTGAGCATTCACTAACAGGGGTCGACCTGGTCTTGTATCCATTGCTCACTATCGTTATTTCGACGTTAGTCTATTGCTACTTCGAAAAACCGATGACGGCTATTCGGCGTTATATCGGCATCAAACGAGCGTTTCTTAACAAGAGCTAGTCAACACTTTTTCCACGCTGAAAACCGCCTTAAAACACCCGCTTATCAACGCTTGCAAAGCTAACATTATCCCACTAGCATCCACGAAAGGTGATTTAGCTAGTGCATCGTCATGAGGCGGTTTTACATTACCGCTGACGCTACGATGTACGCTTTCTCATCTTAGGGAGCGGGCCAATACCAGTAGCTTTCGTTACTTGGGTGTCAGGCTTTCCCGTCGTGATCAGCGCTGATCGCAGGGACAAACCCTGCGTGAACCGCACGGCAAGGCCGTATCGGCAAGCGCAGGGTTTGGAGCCTTTTTGGATCCAAAAGCGGCATTTAGCCGCAATAATGGCAACAATTGCATATGCAAGGAGACTGCCGACATGGCAATCAGCTTCGACCGTAATTTCTATCTCGAACAAAAACTGGCTCAGCTGCAGGCAGCCGGTAACACCGAGTACACTACCACCGCTGACGTGCTGGCCGCTTTCCAGGAAGCCGGTCTGACTGCCCAGGCACACTACGAAATGTGGGGCGCAGGCGAAGGCCTGAACCCGTCCGCTGAATTCGACACCCAAGCCTACCTGGAAGCCAAGCTGGCCCAGCTCCAGGAAGCCGGTTATTCTGAATACTCCACCACCGAGCAAGTGCTGGCTGCCTTCCAGGAAGCCGGTCTGAGCCCGCTGGAGCACTACAACCAGTACGGTATCGATGAAGGAATCGAAGCCGTTCCGGCTGGTCAGTCAACTGCAGGGCTCACTGCAGCTCTGGCTTCTCTGGCAGCAGCCAACGAAGGTCTGACTTCTTTCTTGGAATCTGCTGCTGAGAACGAGGCTGTTGCTGCCGAGATCGCGGTTGAAGATCCGACTTCAGCGCAAATTGATACTGCGCTTGATGATGCATTGACCACTACTACTAATGCGGTCGACGATCTGCTTGTCAGTATTTCAGGTATTACTGACGACGCATTTGTTAATGCTGGTGCCAATACCAAAGCTGGTCTGATCGCCGATGGGCGTGAAGATGCCCAAAATGCTATCGAGACTGCCCAGACTGCACTGAGCGATTATCAAGCTGAAATTGCTAAAGTGGATGGCCTTGCCTCTGCTATCAGCGCAGCCGAAGCTGCTGAGGAAAGCCTCACTGCAGCGCAGAATTCGCTTACAGAAGCTCAAGATGCTTACGCTGGCGTTGAAGCAACTTTCGAAGCCCAGAATGAAGCTGCAGATGGCGACTTGACTACTAGCGCTGATGTCGTACTTCAGAAGTCTGACGGAGCCGGTGGTTTCGTTGCTTGGGATCCTGCTACTGATACCGTCGCTGATTTGGCCCGCGTTCAAGATACCGGTAACAGCCAAACTCTCTTCACTGTTAATGCTGATGGTGAGCTCGTCGCCGAGAGTGGCCTGTCTGCTTACACGGGACTGAGCACTCTGCAATCCTCTATCCAAGCTGTAATCAATGCTCAAGCTACTGTCGAAGCAGCTGAGCAGGCCGATACTGCTGCGCAGAATGATCTTGCCGCTATTACCGACCTGTCCGCGGGAGATTTCACTACCGAAACTAACGGTCAGGATGTTTATACTCAGCTCAACACTCTCGAGCAGAACCTGACCGCTGTTCAAGAGCAGCAGCAGAACCTTGAGGAAGCTATTTCTACTTGGCAGGGCGTTGTTGAACTCGACTCCCAGCGTACTGATCTTGAAGATGCGATCACTGACGCTGAGCAAGCCATCGAAGGTGAGGAAGGCCTGAATGTCACTCTGCGCGACGGCGCAGAAAACTTTGCCAGCGAAGATGAAGTATATCTCTTCAATGCTGACGAAGGTAACCAAAGCCTGTCTGGCTTCGGTGCATCCGGTCAAGATCGCATCTACTTCGGTGAAGAGTTTACTTTCACCCAGATTCCGGAAGGCAGCGATATTTCCGACAATGTCGGTTCTGTCAACGCTCTAGAAATCTTCTGGGAGCAGGACGGTGCGAACCTGAACCTGTACGTCGAAGAAGAGACATTCGCAGGTAATAGCAGTGCCGGCGCAGCTGCCGACATCACTACTATCACCCTGACCGGTGTTAATGCAGAAGATGTTAGCTTCACTAACGGTTACCTGACCGCAGGTGAAGTCGCCTAAGCCATAGGCTTAGCGATTTGAGGATCTTCTGATCCTCACGTAGCACTAAGCCCCCGGCCCACAAGGCTGGGGGTTTTTCGTTGCTGGTTTTGTGTCGATAATGACCATTTTCTGTGTCGACAATGTCGGCATTTTCTGTCAGTCATTTCTTACAATTTAAAGGAGGGTCTGTGCCTAACTTGTTGGCCATCAGCCCCAAGAAATGCCAAGGGTTGACCTGGCATCCACCGCGTGATCTGAGTTTTGCCGCTCAGCATCATCTAATCCCCCTGCACGCCGGTGAACTCGCCCAGGCTGCCTCGACCATGCCGCTCGCGCTTGTCAAAGGCGAGCAGGGCTGGCAACTGGTCGGGGTGTGTAGCCTGGAGCCTGGCCACAACCTGTTTATCAAGGATGGGCAATGGCTGGGTCATTATCGCCCGCAATGGCTCGCCACATGGCCGTTTGTCGTCGTGCAGGCAGGCGAGAAGAGCATCGTCGCGTTCGATCGCGACAGTGGCTTGCTGGGGGCGGAAGAGGGCGAGCCGTTCTTCGATGCCGAGGCCCAACCGGCTGGGCGGGCTGCTGAAGTGATCGCGACGCTCAAGGCCAACCACGGCAAGCAGCAGCGCACCCAGGCGGCGCTGGCAGCCTTGAACAAGGCTGGCGTGCTTACGCCCTGGCCGGAATCGCTGCAGTCTCAATTGGGCATGGCCATTCCCGGCCTGCACATGATCGGCGAGCGCGCCCTGGCGGAACTGGATGATGAAGCCTTCCTCGCGCTCAGAAAGGCTCAGGCGCTGCCCTTGGCCTATGCCGTCAACCTGTCACTGTCACAAACGCACCTGCTGACCCGGCTGGCCCGAGTGAATCCAGGCAAGGTGTCAGTCGGGGAGAGTTTCGATAGCTTTTTCGGCGATGACGATGAGCTGAGTTTCGATTTTGATCGTTAAAGAAGCGGCAACGAAATGGTGCCGAGTCGCCATAGTCGCGTCAGCGGCGCTGTTGAGCGGCTGCGTGCCGTTTGTGCCGATCATTTGAGGAGTGGGTCGTGTCGACTTTCACAGCCTACTAGTATGTTGTCGCCTTTCTCGGCATGGGCTCCATGGATTGCATCCCGCATGCTGTACCGTGCACCGTCAGCTGCCTGGTTCGTCGCTACTGCGCAGCTATATCCCCACGTCGTGGAATATCGGCCTTATTCAATCTCTCACCACCCGGTGCGGTAAGAAAGGCGCCGCCGGTATCCCGGCGCCGCCTTGCCGTGTTACCTAGCCCCACAGATCTCCATCGTTGGCACTGACCACACGGCCCTCCGTGCTGCCCCACATCAGGTAGTGCATTAACGGATCCATGCCGGCAGCTGCCACATCCGGATGCGCTGACTGGTAGGCCTCGAGGTCCATCCAGGCCGAGGGATCACGCTTCTCCCCCCAGCCGTAGGCCAGGTAGTGCTCGTAGCCGCTATCGAAGTCGCCTTGGCCAACCGCGGCCGCGACATCCGAATTCACCTCCAGATACCAGCTTTCATCGAACAGGGCATTGGGATCACGACCCTCAGCCTGCCCGTACAGACTGTAATGGGTATACGCGTCGATAATGTCGCCTGCCTGGATCGCTGCGGCCACGTCGGGGTTCTGCGCCAGGTAGAAGGCCTCGTCAAACGCCGGGGTGCTGTCCGAGACGCTTCTGCCTTCGCTTTGTCCGTACATGGCGTAATGCTCATAGCCACTGCGGAAGTCTCCCCGCTCGACGGCAGATGCCACATCGGGGTTCTTGCTCAGGTAATAGGCCTCATCGAACGCCACGCCACGCTCGGCGGTATTCCGGCCTTCGCTCGCGCCGTACTGGACATAGTGCGCGTAGCCGCTGGCATAGTCGCCACGTGCCACGGCCTCGGCTACATCCGTGTTATTCGCCAGGTAGTAGCTTTCCTCGAAGATCATTATCGGGGCGTTGATCAGCTCAGGCGCCTTGGCCAACACCACGCGGTCGTCGAAGCGTAGCAGCTCGATATTCTGAAGTGTGTCCGTGCCGGTGGCGGCCGTGGTTACGGTCAGCGTGCCGTCATCGTTCCAGGTCAACGTGGCCTGGTCGAAGCGGGTTTCGAAACGAGCCACGTCCACGCCGGTCTCGCCGTCGAGCTGGTCGTTGCCGGTGCCGCCACTCAGGCGGTCGTTGCCATCGCCGCCAAACACGACATCGTCGCCGGCATCCCCGAACAGCATATCGTCGCCACCCTTGGAGCCCACGGTATCGTTACCGGCTCCGCCATGCAGCACGTCATCGTCAGCGCCCAACACAATGGTCTGACTGGCGCTATCGCCCCAGACGCGCTGGGAACCAGCCCCCCCCGTAATGGTGGCTGTGCCGATCACTGCCGCAAAGTCGACGTTGTTTAGCTCAAGGAGGATTCCCGAGGGTAGCGCCGTCGTGTCGATGACTAGCGCCGTCGAGGCCGGGCTACTGGCGCCTGGGTTGCCATTGATGACCAAGGGCCCGGTCGGCACTGTGCCGATGGGCACGCTGGGTACGAGGGTCTGTACCAACAACGGCGCTGTCTGCGGCAGGGCCCCCAGAAAGCCTGACCCACCGCCAGTCAGCAATGACTGGTCATCCGAACCGGCTTGGGTGTGTGCCTGGATTTCCCGAATCAACCCCGTCAGACCGGACCCGACCGCTACCGGTGCGCCAGTGCCGGTGACTTGCAGTCCATAGCCGGTGGGCACCTGCGCCGACAGGAGGGCCTCGCCCGCCGTTCCCGTGGTGACCAGCGGAATGTCCGCTACGGTGTTGTTGCCAACCTGCTCGGCGCGATCCGCGGTCACGATCGGAATAGTGACCACACGGGACGTGGTGCCGTCGCCATTGTTCACCTCGCCGATGCCAACAGGCACGCCATCGACCGTCTCGTTCGGTGTGGCAGGCGGTGTTGGAGGAGTCGGCGCAGGCGGTGGCGGTGGCGGTGGCGGGGTTGGTGCCGCAACAACCGTAATAGGCGTAGACAGCACTTTTTCGACCGTTCCCATGGCATCGGTATAGCTGATGCCTACGGTAATGGTCTGTCCCGCCAGGTCGGTCTGGACTTGTAGGGTATTCCCCGTCGCATCGGGGATCGGCACCCCATTGGCCAGCCATTGGAAGTGCAGGTTGCCGAGCCCATCACCATCGTCCAGGCTACTGACGTCCAAGCCCAAGGTTTCGCCAACCGCGGCGTTGCCGGTGATGGTGACAACCCCGGTGGGCTCATTGTTGATGTTGCTCACCACGCCGGACGGTATCGATTTGACGGTTTCGGCTGTGCCCTTGAGATCCGTGTAAGTCACATGTACCGAGACGGTCTTGCCCACCACGGACTGCTCGAGTACCAGTGTGGCGTCGGTCTGTCCCGGCAACAGCACATCATTGGCAAACCACTGATAGCTGAACGCCCCCAGGCCATCGGCATCGTCGAGTCCATGAACGTCAACGGTCAGCGTCTCGCCTTCCATTGGAATGCCCAGAAGCACCACGTTGCCTGTAGGCTCGGTGTTGAGGTGGCCAACTGCAGCGGTAGGGGCCGAAAATAGTATTTCTGGCGTGCCTTGGTTATCGATATAGCTCATCGATACGGTAATTTGCTTTCCTACCAGATCAGCATCCAGCAGTAATGTATCAAAACCCTGCGCATACGCGATCTCTACACCATCGGCATACCACTTATGCACGAAGGGTAAAGCCATGCCGTCCCGGTCGGAAACACTTCTTAAGAAGGTTAACGTTTGTCCTTGGGTGGGAGTCCCCACGATCGTCAAGGTGCCGGTGGGCGGATCGTTGACGTTCACCACAGGTGGGGTGGCAGCCGAGTAAACCGTATTCGCATGGCCATCACCGTCTGTATAGCTGACCTTGACGGAAACGGGCTGGCCCACCTGGGCCTGACCCAAGGTCAGGCTGGCAGCGGTCTCACCGAGAATTTCTGTGCCATTGGCGTACCATTGATAGCTGAACACGCCCAGCCCATCCACGTCAGCCAACGTAGCGATGTTCGCTGAGAGAATCTCATATTCCTGGGGTACGCCATCAATGATGACATTGCCGGTCGGTGCGTCATTGACGGCAGTCCCTTGCAGGGTGATCGTGCCATCCGCCGGGCCCGTGCCATGCTGATCACGGATGCGAGTGGAGATGGTGACGGTATCATTCCAGTCGGGGCTGGGGGCAAAACCGACATTGGCCAGGGCCGCATTCACGTCAGCGACCGAACCGGCCACACTCCAGACGCCGGTGCCGGCATTGTAAGTCGAGGTGGCTGAGCCGTAGCTGCCCGGGGATAGCGTCCCCGCCGCCGGGTCGCTCATAGTCAGCGTGGCGGTGACCGTGTCGCCCGTGTCGACCTCTCGGACCACGATGTCGTCCAAGGCGATAAGCCCGGCATCTTCAATAAAGGACTTGCTTTGAGTCAGGGACGTAGCCGTGGGGACGTCGTTGACTGAGCTGACCGAGAGCGTAGTTGATGCTGTGCTCGAGGAGAACGCTGTCGAGCCGCCATTGACAGTCGTATCGGCTGTCGAGGGACTATTTGAGCTGGAGGCGGTGCCCGTAGTTTGGTCCCAGCCACGGAAACTGAATGTCGCAGTGGTCGCATTATCGCTGGCCGGCAGAAAGCGCACCCACGTGTCTGCGGAAAGTAGCAGGGAGGCGTTCGCGTTGACGGCACCGAACGCTGTCCATGTCGTCTCGTCAGTCGAGTACTGCCATACTCCTTCACCCGAGACTCCAGTAATCGCGACACCACTTGCCGAGCCTTCATCGCTGAACCCGACGCCGGACAATAGTGTACTGACCTGGGTTGCTGAAGAGGGGGCGTCCTCACTGGTTTCGGCCAAGGCAAACTCTGCCCCGTTGGTGATGGTCGGTGCGGTATTGGGGACAATCGCAGGGCCAACATCAATGTCGTCAATATCCAGATCCAGACCACCGGAGCTTAACCCGGTAATCACGACTTCATCCAGATTATCCCAGCCGGTGAAGGTGATCTTTCCAGCCCAGCCATCGGGAATGGCGGTATAGACGGCGCCACCATTCGAGGATGAGAATCCCAGATCAAGAGTGGCAGTAGCGACAACAACGCCATCACGCTTGCCCTCGATCTTGATCGAGTCATCACCGAGGCCACTATCTATTTCAAATCCCTTGAGGGCGAAGTCATCGCCACTGGTCGTGCGGAAACTGACTGTGGTGACCTCTTCTGGGGCATTAGGATCGCCCAGGCCCCCATAATCGAAACGCAGAGCGCGATCCCCTGGCGAAGCAATAAGGCTATCACCATCCATGATGGCGATATTGGCGCCACCGTCCCCTGTAAATGTGAAGTCACCGTATGCTGCGGTATGATTGTTCGTAGCCCCGACGATTTCGGTATTGAAATCCAGATCTGAAGCCATTTTCCCAACTCCCAATCGTTTGTTTCATTTTTTTCGTTATTCAGGCGGGCGGACTCGACCGTGCTGCCTGGCATGGTTGCAGCTGGGCCAGCATTAGGGGCGGTGGGGGTATAACCCTTGCACTGCAATGCACATGCGTACCCCTAACTGCGGAGGCACTGTGGGGATAGGAAGATTATTGCCGGTCGCGCCAATAGATTGAGGGCTGAGCTCAGTCATGGTGTTCGGTGCGGCATTCTCCGCATAGCCTGTCAGAGGAATGGGTTGGCCACGCACTTCCCCTGCGGGGTTGGCCAGCCAAGCGTTCGTGCTGACTTCCTCAGTTCCCGGCTGGTTGGCGGCGAACAGACCATGAGTATGCGACGGGAGTTGTGCGGTAGTCAGCGTGACGGAGTTCTGGCCCGATTTCTGGCCCAAGGCTACCGGAGGCAAGTTAACGCCAGTTCCGTCACCCACGGGTGAGCGGCCACGAAGGTCGGGCAACTGGAACGTTGTACTTCCATTGCCGCCATAAGTCGTTCCAATCAGAGAGTACAGCGCTGCGTTCTGATTGATGGTCAAGGTCGCACCATTCGCCTCGGCATATTCCGGGCTAGGGCAAAAGGGGGCCGCCGTCATGCAGATCGAGCCCACATACGGCTCCGAGGAACAAGAGGCGTGAGCGCTTGTGAAGGGCGTCAGGGCAAGCCCGGCCATAGTCAGGGCAATGCCCAGGCGGAGAGTTTTGTTGCGTTTTTTCATCGATTCCTCGCGTACACAACACAGGCGCTATCGCACCTAATTTTTCTGATGACGATGTAGGCAATATCGGCACAGTCCACACCGAACTTTATCCAGCTACCGGTGAGTCATGCTTTATTAGCACAAAATTACTACGCGAGTATGTAAGGGTTATATGCATTCTAGCTCCAGGGTTCTTGAGCATCCCGGAAGGGGGTAGGGTAAAAGAAGGAACCCCGGCACAGGCCGGGGTAGTGACGCATAGAGGAGACGGTCCCGATGGGAGCGAGTAAAGCAGGCGTCATGAGTAGTTTACTCATACCCGCCGAAGGCCAATTGAAACATATGCTCGGTTTTTCGAGGCTTAATTGCAGCTGAGCTTCATGTTGACCACTAAGCCGATAATTGGTTAACCGTCTTTTTTCGCAGCCTTCTCAGCTCCCAACCTCGATTCGAGTTCTTCAGGCGTAACGTTCAACTACCCGCTGCCGCCTGGGTAAACGGCCGGCTGAGAGTCGGCTATCAAATCCTGAAGATGCGCTAAATAACAGAACACAATTGTTCTTTTATTAGAACGCTACCTCCTTCAATACTCAAAATGTCGGTGACGGTTCGGCCTTCCCAGGCTTTGAGCTGTCGTGGCCGGAATTACAACAACAGGACAACTCCATGAAACTCTCCATGCTCCTCGACTGGCGCTTGCACGGCATCGTGGCTGTTGCTGCGCTGATCTCAGAAGCCATTGGGATCATCAAGATTCCCCTTGGGCCCGGCACCTTGCTGCTGCTGCCGCTGTTTTATGCCTTCATCATCGGGCTCTTGCTCAACCCTCACCTGTTTTCGGCCACATCCCGCCTGGTGCCGGTGAAGCTGAGTGAAGCGGCGGCCCCGATCATTCTGCTATCGATCATGCCGTTCATCGCTCGATTCGGCTCGACGATCGGGCCGGCCATCGAACAGATCCTCAATGCCGGACCGGCCTTGATCCTGCAGGAGCTGGGCAATCTCGGCACCATGTTGCTGGCCATGCCGTTTGCCGTGCTCGTCTTGAAGATGGGCCGGGAGGCCATCGGTGCCACCTACTCCATCGCGCGTGAGCCCAACATCGCCATCATCTCCGACAAGTACGGCCTCAAGGGCCCGGAAGGCGTCGGTGTCATGGGTGTCTACGTTGTGGGAACCATGTTCGGGACGTTGTGGTTCGCGCTGATGGCTGGCTACCTGACAACCCTGGATATCTTTGACCCGCGCGCGCTGGCGATGGCTTGCGGCGTCGGTAGTGGCAGCATGGTGGCGGCCTGCTCGGGGGCCATCGTCGGCGCCTTGCCGGAGTTGCGTGAAGAGCTGCTGGCATTCGCAGGGGCCAGTAACCTGCTGACCTATGCCACCGGGCTGTATATCTCCCTGTTCATTGCCTTGCCGTTGGCCGAACGCATCTTCAAATGGTGCTCAGGGCGCCGCGTGGCCCATTCCGTGGGTGCCAAGGTCGCTGCGGAGCCGGAGTTTGCGGCCACGGTCAGTGAGGAAGAACGCCCCGAGCGTCATCTTGGCCAGACCGCAATCGTCATGGCGGTGGTCTGCGCGGTCGCCTGGGTCAGCAATACCATCAATGGTGGCTCTCTCGTGGAGGCGCTGCCGGGCATGCTGATCCTGTATGTCATGACCATGCTGGGCCTGGTCATCACTCGTTTCGCCCCGTTTTATCTGCCAGGCGTCGCCTGGGTCTCCCTGGTCAGCATTGCCGTGACCTTGCCCTGGTTCCCGGGCAATGGCTGGATCGTCGCGCAACTCCAAGCCGTCAATTTCCTTGCCATCGTGACCCCGGTACTGGCCTATGCGGGGCTGGCACTCTCGCCGCGCGAATTCACCATGTTCCGACAGGTCGGCTGGAAGCTGATCATCGTATCGCTGCTGGTATTCACCGGTACCTTCATCGGTTCGGCTGTCGTGGCCCAGGCGCTGCTTTAATGGATAGGACTGCAATTAGGGAAAATGCCATGTCGATGATTAACCGGGATACGCTGCGCGAATGGCGCCATGAATTTCATCGCCAGCCGGAAACCGCTTTCGAGGAGCATCGCACCAGCGCTCGCATCGCCGAGATCCTCGAGAGCCTGGGAATCGAGAAAGTCACCGGGCTCGGCGGGGGGACCGGCGTGGTGGCCTGGGTCGATGGTCGTCATGGCGGCGACCGGGCCATCGGGCTCAGAGCCGATATCGACGCGCTGGACGTGACCGAAGCCAACGATTTTGCGCATGCCTCCCAACACCGGGGAAAGATGCACGCCTGCGGGCATGATGGCCACACTACCATGCTGCTGGGAGCGGCCTGTGCGCTGGCTGAGAATCCCGATTTTGCCGGTCGCGTCTATTTGATCTTCCAGCCGGCGGAGGAGAATGAGGGCGGCGGGCGTGTCATGGTAGAGGAAGGGCTCTTCGAGCGCTTTCCGATGGAGGCGGTCTACGGAGTCCATAACTGGCCGGGGATGGCGGTGGGGGAGGCCGCTGTCCACGATACGGCGGTCATGGCGGCATTCGATGCGTTTAGCGTGAAACTCTCGGGTAACGGGTGCCATGCCGCCATGCCCCATCTGGGCACGGATGTGGTGCTGGCGGCCTGTCAGTTGGTCAACCAGCTCCAGGGCATTATCAGCCGGGAGACACCGGCTCACCAGACCGCCGTCATGAGCGTGACCCAGTTCCATGCCGGGGATGCCTTCAATGTCATGCCCGAAACGGTAACGCTGTGTGGCACCGTGCGCTGTTTCGACGCCGATTTGCGTGATTATCTCGAGACCCGCTTTCGCCAGGCGATTGCGGCCATGGCCTCCTTCCACGGCCTGGAGGCGAGTATCGACTATCAGTCGCGCTACCCGGCGACCTTCAATACGCCGTCACACGCCAATCGCTGTGCCGAGGTGCTGGAAGCGATGCCGGACATACGCCAGGTACACCGAGACCTGCCGCCCTCCATGGCATCGGAGGACTTCGCCTTCATGCTCCAGGAGCGCCCGGGCGCCTACATCTGGCTGGGGAACGGCAAGGACAGTGCGGCCCTGCATAACCCGCATTACGACTTCAATGACGAGTTGACGCCGATTGGCGTGGCGTACTGGACCGCCCTGGTCAGGACGCTACTCAGCGGGCGCTGACAGGGGCAGACCAGCTTCTCTCCAATTCAAGCGTTATTTCGCCATGTCTTTCGGGACATGGCCCAGTGCCCCTCTGCCTGTATTCCGGCGATGGAGGCTCTTACCAGACAAGCACAAACCGGGAGTTGTCATGAAGATTGTAGTGATCGGCTTAGGCCACATGGGTGGCAATATGGCACTGACCCTGCAGGCAGCCGGGTTCACGGTCGTGGGCACGGATGTCGCTGAAACTGCACGGGAGAGCATGGCCTCGCGGGGCCTTACGGTGGTCGGCCCGGATGCGTTGCCGGCCGTCGATGTCTATCTGTTGTCATTACCCACGTCGGCGCATGTCAGGGACGTGATCGAGTCCTCGCCGGGGCTTCTGAAGCAGGCGCCGAAGGGCAGCGTGATTGTCGATACCTCGACCAGCGATCCGGCGGTGACCCGGGAGCTGGCAAAAAAGGTGCTCGACGCCGACCTTGAGTGGCTCGATGCCCCGGTAAGCGGCGGACCAGCGGGCGCTGCCGCGGGGAGCCTCGGCATGCTGCTGGGTGGAGAAGCGTCGACCATCGAGCGCGTCGAGCCCATGCTCAAGGCGATGTCGGCTCGCTACACCCATGTGGGCGCGGCAGGCAGCGGGCATGTGGTCAAGCTGGCCAACAATTATCTCTGCGCAGCGCATCTGCTGACCACGGCCGAAGCCGTCGCGTTGGCAACGCGGGCAGGGGTAGAACCGCAGGCCTGCCTGGCGGGGCTGAACAGTGGCTCCGGCCGGAGTGCCGTGAGTGAAGTCAATTTCCCCAAGTGGATTCTGTCCGAGACCTTCGATTCCGGTTTCACCACCGGGCTGATGCGCAAGGATCTTCGCCTGGCACGCGATGCCGCCAGCGACATGGGGTTGTCGCTGGAGCTTTTGAGCCGGGTCGTGGAGCGTTGGCATGCCGATGCGGATGGCCTGCCCGATGGCGCCGATTTCAACCGGGTCACCGACGCGATTTTGGGCCTCGCACAAGCGGATGGCACACTCTCGAGCCAGGAGGCGGTGAAATGAACTCCCTCAACAACCAGGCCATTGAGCGCCTCAGCGAGCTGCTGGCAACGCTGGGCATGCAGGCTGAGCTTCTATTGAGCAACTGGATTGCCGGCGAGCTGTTGCCGGGCCAGGGCGAATACATTGAGCTTCTCGATCCGGTAACCGGGTTGCCGCTGGTTCAGTATCGCGATGCCGGTAACGCCTTGGTGGAGCGTGCCGTGGAAGCGGCGACCCTCGGCCAGCAGGAATGGATGTTGCTCACGGCCAGCGAGCGTGGCCGGCGAATGACGGCGGCCGCCTGGGCTCTGCGCGGCCACGAGGAGACCCTGGCACAGCTGGAAAGCGTGGTGGCGGGCAAGCCCATCCGTGATTGCCGTGGCGAGGTGAACAAGGTCCGTGAAATGTTCGAATACTATGCCGGCTGGTGCGACAAGCAGCATGGTGAAGTGATCCCGGTACCGACATCGCACCTCAACTATGTGCGCCATGTCCCCTATGGGGTCGTCGGCCAGATCACGCCGTGGAATGCGCCCATGTTTACCTGCGCCTGGCAGTTGGCGCCGGCGATCGCGGCAGGTAATGGGGTCGTGCTCAAGCCCTCGGAAATGACACCTTTCTCGTCGGTGGTGATCGCCATGCTGCTGGAACGCAGTGGGCTGCCCAAGGGGCTGATCAATATCGTCAACGGCATCGGGCCAACCACGGGGGCTGCACTGACCGGCCATCGAGGGATCAGTAAGCTGGTCTTTGTCGGTTCCCCGGAAAGTGGTCGGCGCATTGCCCAGGCGGGTGCCGAGCGCCTGGTGCCGAGCGTGCTGGAGCTGGGCGGCAAGTCGGCCAATATCGTGTTTGCCGATGCCAAGCTCGACGACGCCGTGGCCGGTGCTCAGGCCGCGATCTTTGCCGCAGCGGGGCAGAGCTGTGTCGCCGGGTCCCGCCTGCTGGTACAGCGCGAGGTGTTCGAGGTGGTCTGTGAACGGCTGGCACGCGCAGCGGGGGATATTACCGTGGGGTTGCCCAACGACGAGGCGACCCAGATGGGGCCGGTACAGAACGCCAGGCAGTATCAACACATCACCTCGATGATCGAAAAGGCACAGCAACACGGTGCTCGGTTACTGTGTGGAGGAAGGCGGCCGGAGGGATTGCCGCAACAGGCCGAGGGCTATTTTTTGGCGCCCACCGTGCTTGCCGATGTCACGGAAGAGATGACCATTGCCCAGGAAGAGGTCTTCGGGCCAGTGGTGGTCGTCATGCCGTTCGACACTGAAGAGGATGCCGTGCGCCTGGCCAATGCCACGCGCTTCGGGCTGGCCGGGGCGGTGTGGACGCAGGATCCGGCACGCGCCCACCGAGTCGCGGCTCGCTTGCGGGCGGGTACGGTATGGATCAATAGCTACAAGGCGATCAACGTCATGTCGCCGTTCGGTGGCTTCGGTGACAGTGGCTTCGGACGTTCCAGCGGTGTCGAGGGGCTCAAGGAATATACCGTGGCCCAGAGCGTGTGGGTGGAAACAGCGACGTCTGCCAGCGTGGCCATGGGTTACGGCAACGGCGTTGGCTAATCGCTGGCCCTCTGCAGCCAGGTGCGCCTGGCTGCAGATCTCGATTACTTGCGGGGAGGGTGAGCCTCGTTGCCCGTATTCTTGAGTGAATTGAAGGCTCGCATCCAGCGTTCCAGGTGACGCAGCAACTGCAGGCCCGCCCTGGGCATGCGACGCCCGACCCGCGTGATGATATGGGCATGGGCTCGCCGAAAGCGCTCGCAGTCCACGTCAAGGGCGACGAGCAGACCGTCTTCCAACTCACGGGCCGCCGCGAAGGCAGGCAATAGCGTAAGCGTCAGCTCGGAACGGGCGGCATGTAGCAGAACGGAAAGCGAGTTGGTCTGCATGCTCACCTGTGGCCGTAGGCCCGCCTCTCGGAAACCCTCGTCGACCAACTGTCGAACTCCATGACCGGTGCGCCACAAGGCCAGGGGGTGGTCGCTGAGAGAGGAAAGCGACAAGCCATCCTTGGTGCCGGCCAAGGGGTGCATTGGAGACATCAATGCCACCAGCGGCTGACGGCTGGAATGCCAGAAACGCAGTTGGGGATGGACCCGCTCATGATACATCAGTCCAATATGCGCCTCGTCCTCGACAACTGCCTCGATGATCTCGCTGGTGCTGCCTGTATTCACATCGAGACGGACACCGCGATATCGCTCGGTAAAGGTCCGTAGGGGCGTATCGAGCAGGTCCCCGACGAAGCCTTCACCCACGGTCAGCGACAGGTGGCCGGTTTCCAGGCGCTGGTAGGCATCGAGTTCTTCACTGAAGGTGTCGTCGAGCGCCGAGCGCTTGCGGCAGTATTCCAGCAGCATCTCTCCCACTGCCGTCGGCACCACCCCATTGCGCGAGCGCTCCAATAGCGGTGCGTCAAGCGCGGCCTCGATCAGCGCCAGCTGGCGACTGACAGCAGAAGGCGCGATATTCAGGCGCGCTGCGGCCTGGCGTACGGAACCCGCCTCGATCGTCACCTGAAAGTACACTAACCGCTGGTGGGGAATGTCCATTTTCTATTCTCTGGCTGCCGCGTAATAGGCGGCGTATATAGCCTGTAGCTTCGTCAGTCTCGAGACGTAAATCGACACGCACTTTTCAACGCTTGCCACTAATACAGTTGCCTTATACTGGCTCGGCCAGCTGACGCCAGGACACCTCCCTTCAAGCACCGCTCGACCGTTTCGCATGATATTGCCCTCCGTGGCCCGACACAGCGTGTCGTGGCGCAGTGTAAAACGGCTGGCTCATGGTCATGGATGTTAGGTCATCGCCTTGGTGAGGTCTTATCCGGCAGCGGCTGCCAACGATGTGTATGCCAGCCGGCCCCTTGACCTCACTTATCATGGAAATCGTGAATGAGCGATCTTCAAATCAATCCCGTCGGTACCATCAATTACAACGAATCGACCGATGGTGATGTCGATGCATATTCGGCCAGAACTGACAGCCTGGGGCAGCCGACTCGGGCATTCTGGATATTGGATGATCCGGGTGCGAACGTATGGCAGGGATACCTGGATTCGGGCGGACCTAACGACGGGGCGGATACGATCCCGTTCGAGGTCGTCCAGGGTACCCGGATTCAGAGCTACTCGCTGACGCTGTCCAATGAAGCGATCAATAGCGGTACGAGTTTCTACCTGACCACTACGACGGGGTCCTATTATGAATCCCGTGCGTTGGAAACCTTTACCGGCGGGACTCCACTGGAGGCCGGGCAATATACCCTGACCATGGGCAACGGCACTGTCGTGCTCGATTACGTGCTGACCTTCGATGTGGTTTCCTTCTTGCCACAGCAGGCGCCTTCGCTAACGGCAACGCCGAGTAATCCCGTCTATGCAGAAGACGCCGCAGCGGTCGGCCTGTTCAGCGGCGCGTCAAGCGCGACCAACGATACGGGGCAGACCTTCTCTGCGTTGACGCTGACGGTTAACAACGTGATGAATGGCGGCGCCGAGCAGCTAATCCTGGCCGGCCAGGAAATTGCCTTGGCTGCCGGTAGCAGCGGTAGCCTGAGCGTGGGCGGGAGTTACGCGGTCAGCATGGCCGGCGCCACGGCCACGCTTTCCCTCGTCGGCCTGACGCTGGATGCCGTCGCCCTGGATGCGCTCGTCGAGGGCCTGACCTATCGCAACCTTAGCCAGGCGCCGGTAGGGGGCAATCGCGTCGTCACGCTGACCAGCGTCACCGATAACGGCACTCAAGAGCCTGCAACCCACACGACGACGCTCAACCTGTCTTCCACCGTCACGGTCCAGCCGAGCAACGATAGCCCCGTGATCTCAGGGACGGCAGCGCTGAGTGGGGTCGTGGAAGACAGCGGGGCACGCATCATTACCCAGGCTGAACTGCTTACCAAGGCGATGGATCTGGAAAACGACCCGTTGACGGCGTCTGGCTTGAGCGTCGTGTCCGGAGGCGGCACGCTGGTCGATCAGGGAGACGGCACTTGGCGCTATACGCCAGGCTCCGATGCCAACGGCGACGTGACGTTCAGCTACACGATAAGCGATGGCAAGGCTTCCGCAGTGGCGACTGCGACATTGAGCGTGGCGCCGGTGAATGATGCGCCCGTGATAGGTGCGCTTGGCGGCACGCTGACGTATCGAGAGGGTGATGCGCCTGCAGTGATCGATGCCGATGCCAGCGTAGCGGACGTCGATTCACTCGACCTGGATGGCGGTACATTGACGGTGTCGCTCTCGGCGAACCGGACGGCTGACGAGGACGTGCTGGGCATCCTCAACCAAGGCACGGCAGCCGGACAGGTCGGGATCGATGGCCTCACTGTCAGCTATGGCGGTGTGGTCATCGGGACGTTTGCGGGCGGTACCGGCAACGACGATCTCGTCGTGAATCTCAACCATCAGGCGACACTCCCAGCCGTTCAGGCGCTGATTCGTAGCGTGACTTACGTCAATACCGAAGCGCTGGCCCCCGAGATCGGAGGCCGCACGGTCAGCTTCGTACTGACCGACGGCGATGGCGGTACCAGCCACATCGCCTCGTCCATGGTGTCGGTGAGCGCGCTTAACGACGCGCCAACCGCTTCTGTGGCCAACGGTTACGTCAACGACGGGGCTGCTACCACAACGGGCAACGTGGTCACCGTTACCCCCGCGATGCTTCACGAGGGCGATCCCGACGACGATGACTCGGGCGTCACGTTTATCCTCGAGACCGGGCCGGCGAGTGGTACGCTGTTTCTCGATGCCAATGCGAACGGTGTCATCGATGGCGGCGAATCGCTATCTAATGGCGCCACCTTTACCCAGGCGGATATCGACCAGGGCCACGTCAAATACCGGCATGGCGGTGGCACCGAAACGCAGGACAGCTTCACCTTCGGCATCGCGGATGGTGGTGAAGATGGCGCGGCGCCGCTGAACGGTTTGACCTTTTCGATCGATATCGCCAGTCGGCCGGTCATCGACGGTAATGTCGGCTCGCCGGCCTATGTCGAAGATGCGGCGGCTGTTCTCGTGGCGCCTCAGCTGACGATTTCTGATGCCGATAGCCTGATCATGAGTGGGGCCAGCATATCGATCACCGATGCAGTCGATGGCGATGTACTGTCTTTCACTGATCAGAATGGCATTACGGGCAGCTATCTGGCCGGCACGCTGACACTTTCTGGAAGCGCGACGCGTGAACACTACGAGAGTGCGCTTCGCTCCGTCAGCTACTCGAATACGGGCAATAATCCGGCGACCGGCGTCGGCAACGGTAACCGCAACATTGCGTTCACGATTAACGACGAGAGCATAGCCAGCCTCTCGAAGAACGTAGTGATAGCGGTTGCCAACACCAACGACGCCCCGGTATTGGATAGTGCGGCTTCGCCTGTAATGTCGCATGTCAGCGAGGACGCCGCTGCGCCCATTAACGGCGGCATTGCTGGCTCGACGCTGGTAAGCGAACTGCTCGTCGGAGTGAGCGATGTCGATACCGGGGCGCTGTCGGGTATCGCCGTTACAGGGGCAAGCGACCGAGGCACGCTCTGGTACTCCATCGATGACGGCACAAGCTGGGCACAGATCAGCGCAAGCGTATCGGAGATCAACGCCTTGGTGCTTCATGGCGACGCACGGCTCTTCTTTCAGCCCGCACCCGATGTCTACGGCACGATCGACGACGCAATCACGTTTCGTGCCTGGGATCGCAGTGGTGCGGTCGTGCCGAGCAATGGTGCAAGCGGGATCGACGCCAGTAGTCATGGCGGACAAAGCTCCTTCTCGGCTGCTAGCGATACGGCGGCCATCGTTGTCGCCGGGATTAACGATGCACCGAGTCTGAGCGCGAAGGCGGCGACTGGCGCTCATCACTTGGCCGGTAGCTCGAGCGGTACGCTGTTGTTTTCGGATGTGTCGATAGCCACGCCGGAGGAGGAACAGAGGATTCTCCTTGTCCAGCTTCGTGTCGAGGGCGTAAAGGATGCAGGCAAGGAAACGCTGGTGATTGCCGATAAGGCGCTGGTCCTGGCAAATGCCAGCTCAACGTCGTTTGGCGCTACTGGAACGGCCAACGTGACCGATGACGGTAACGGCGTGTTCCTGGTAAGTATCGAAGTCGGCGGTGGGATGACCGTGGCCGAAGCTCAAACGCTTATCGAGGGCATTCGATACCATAACGTGTCGAGTTCACCGACACTTTCCTCATCGCGCACGATAGAGGTCATAGGCCTGCAGGACGATGGTGGCGGTACCGATACAGCCGTTCTCACCGGCTTGTCGGCCCACGCAACCGTGCAGGCGCCGCCTCCAGCGCCCCCACCGTTGCCCTCGCAACCGGCACCTGTCACGACCACGGTAGATGGCGTTGAGGTACGGACAAGCATCACTACGAACGGCGACGGCAGTGTCACGCGTACGCTCATCGTCCCGGTGGTAACCTCCAGCCGGACGGAGCAGATCGGCAACAATACGCTGGCTGACATTCCGCTCATTACCGACACAGCCGGTACGGCGTTACTTACCGCCCAGGTGCCGGTCGGCCTGGGGCTGCAAATGTCGGGGTCTCCTGTATTACAAACGCCGGAGGATGCACTGCTCAGTTTGCTCAAGCAGATCACGAGCCTGACAGCAGGGGAGCCATCCGATCAGGCGAATCTTACCGGAGGCGGCTCCGGCTTCCTGAGTGGCCTGCCGGGCGATGCATCACTGGTTATCCAGTCGATCCTGGGCACCGTGTCGCCGGTTGCCGGGGTGCCCACCGAACCTTTGACGATCCGTGGCACACCGGTGTCAGATGGCACACTGGCGACCGCCCTGGTCATCGACGCGCATAGGCTGCCTGTGGGGACGGTCATCCAATTGCAGGACGTGGATTTTGCAGCGGTGGTCGGCGAAGTCACCCTGGGAGGTGGAGAGGGGCGGCAGCATGTCTGGGGTGACAGTGCTGCCCAGACGATTGTGCTGGGCGCCGATGATGATGTGCTGCATGGAGGCGGCGGTAACGATACCGTGGGGTCGAAGGGTGGCCGCGATCTTCTGTTCGGTGATGCCGGCAATGACATCGTGTTTGGCGGTGATGGTTATGATCGACTCAGCGGGGGCAGCGGTGACGATACGCTCTTCGGCGATGCGGGCATGGACGCAGCGCGTTTCGATATCTCGTTTGCGAGTGTGACGCTAGACCGCAAAGCCGATGGTACGCTGAGCGTCAGCTCGACGGAGACCGGAAAGGACACGCTGCTCGGCATCGAGCTGCTGCATTTCGACGATCAGGTGATACTGGTAAATACGCCCGATCTGCTGAGTGTCGCAGCTGGTAGTTTCGATGAGGTGTATTACCTGTATCGGTACCCCGATGTGGCTGCTGCCGTCGCTCAGGGCATATTCAGGAATGGCTATGAGCACTATGAACAGTACGGGCAGCAGGAAGGACGCCAACCTGCGATACATGAAGTTGCGTTCGATGAAGCGTTTTATCTTTCACAAAACTCCGATGTGGCTGCTGCGGTAGCTCAGGGCGCGTTTGCCAATGGCTATATGCATTATCAGCAGTACGGTGAACGCGAGGGTCGTGATCCCAACGCACTGTTTGACGAACAAGGCTATCGGAAATCCAACCCGGATGTTGACGCAGCCATCCAACAGGGAATCTTCGATAGCGCCTACGATCACTACCGTGCCTATGGCGAGAAAGAAGGCCGTAACCCATCGTCCTGGTTGGATATCGGGGCCTACCGAGAAGCCAACCCCGATGTTGCGGCTCATGGGATAGATCCTCTACAGCATTATCTGTACTACGGCCTTCTGGAAGGACGAAAGATTGTCGCTGCCGATGATGGATTGTGGGGGTAGGTAGGAAATCACAGGCAAGTAATACCAGACGGAGTCCCGCCTCAAATGAGGCGGGATTTTTCATCGTAGGACGAGCCATTGGTACGCTAAGCCTCCAACATGGGCTGGGGACTATTCGCTATGCCGCGCTTTGCCGCCAACGCAGTGTTCTAGTATGTCCGATAACGCTTTGCAGGTAAAAGAAAAGGTTGTCAGTGTGATCGTCCCATCTTGTCAATAACCATCAGGAGGCGGCATGAGCCAATGGATCGCGGTATCCCGCACCGAACACGTCGACAAATATTTCTGGCCCCGCCAAGGTTATGGTTTTGCCGCCCAGGATCAGGTCGTTCCTGTCCTGATCGCGGAACTGACCAAGTTGCTGCCGCACTATGCGTTGGCCTTTATCCAGCAGGGCGAAGGCTATCAGCCCGTAGCCCTGACCGGGTTGGCTGGGGAACGTAACCTATACGTGCATTCCGATGGCCGCTGGCTGGCGAGCTATGTGCCTTCCGTGCTGCGCGGTTATCCGTTCCGCATGGCCAACACGGACAACGGCCAGCAGGTCTTGGCGATCGAGCAGGACAGCCTGACCGACGAACCTTCCGCTCAGCCGCTGTTCGATGAGCAAGGGAAGCTGGCCGAGAAGGTGCAGCAGACGCTGAATTTTCTGACCCAGTGCGACCAGAACCGCCAGGTGACCGCTGCGGCCTGTCAGGCGCTGTCTCAGGCAGGCGTCATCGAGGCATGGCCGTTAACGCTGGAACGTGGGGAAGGGCAGGAACCGGTGAAGGTGCAGGGGCTGTATCGCATCAGTGAGAAGGCCTTGAACGAGTTGGACGCGGAGCCCTTCGCCAATCTGCGTAGTCATGGTGCATTGCCACTGGCCTATGCCCAGCTGCTCTCGATGAGTCAGCTATCCCAACTGAGCGAGCGCGTGAAATTCCACGCCCAGCATCATGCCAGCCAACCGGCCACCGATAGCCTCGATGAGCTGTTCGGGGAAGGGGATGGCGATCTGACCTTCGATTTCGGCGACTGATCCCGTACCCTAGGCGATGCATTTTTTATGTTAACAGGGGCGTTTAACCATGGCGGATACCGATACCCAAGCGAGCCGGACCGTAACCGTCAACGGCACCGATTACAACCTGGCTGACCTGTCCGAGAATGCCCGTAGCCAGGTGGTGAACCTGCGTGTCACCGACCAGGAAATTGCCCGACTGCAGCAGCAACTGGCGATTGCTCAAACGGCACGGACTGCGTATGCCAATGCGCTGCAGCAGGAACTACCCAAGGCTGAACACTGATGCGCGTGATATTGGTCCTTGCGCTGGGGCTATCTTTGGCTGGTTGCGTGCCGTTCGTGCCGATCATCTGAAGATAGCCTGATCGTCAAAACCGTCATACATCACTTCCAGTGGGAGGAATGACCATGCGCACCACATACGACGAAGCTGACGATATTCTGGTCGTGCATCTTTCCGAGAAGGCCATTGCCAAGGAAGCTTCGCAGGACAGGAATACGCATATCAGCTATGCGGAAGATGGGACTATTGTTGAAATCGTGATTCTGGAAGCTTCCAAGCAGGGGGCATGGCCTTTGTTACGTAGCCATGCGGCTTGAAAGGACATGAAACTAGCCAACTGGCGGATCCTGTCCGAGTCAGGTGGTGAACCTGCGTGTCACCGACCAGGAAATCACCCGGTTGCAGCAGTAACTGGCGATTGCTCAAACGGCGCGGACTGCGTATGCCAATGCGCTGCAGCAGGAACTACCCAAGGCTGAACACTGATGCGTGTAATACTGGCTGTTGTGCTGGTGCTGTCTTTGGCTGGTTGTGTGCCATTCGTGCCGATCATCTAAATCAGGTAAGTCGGGAAAGTGTAGGCGAACTCACCAGTATCAGCATCGAGGCGACCTCTTCATTGGAAGAGGCCTTCGGCTTGGTTTCCGAGTCTTCATAACCTGACAGCTTCGTTGCCTTTGAGCTGGAGGGAAACACGTATATCTATGCCGATACGGAGACTCAGGCTGTCGATGAAGATACGGGTGTCGTTAGTGATAGGCAGGGGCTCTCCTATAATGATTTTGCCATCGAATTGATAGGCGTTACCGGCGAGATCGAGGCTATTGTCTGAACGCTGCCTTCATTGAGTATGCTACTACGAAGGACCATTTTCATCGGGATCGGGCTGCTGTTGGGCAGCTCGTGCCGTTCGTACCGATCATCTAAAACCAGGAGCACCGGCGGATGGGCGAGCCTTCGAATGCATTGATCGAGTTCTACAGCGGCCGATCGAGGGATCACAAGGGCCGCACCCTCGAGGATATCTGGGCCATGCCGCCCTTCTGGCTGGAGCATACCCACGACTATATCCAGTGGTTGTTTCCGATTCCCGAGGCGGGGCGCTTCAACAGCTTTGCCCCGTTGCTGGGGGAGTGGGAGAGAGCCGCCTTTGAGGAATCCGAGACGCTCCAGGCAAATCAGCGCCGCTCGCTGGATGTGATGCTGGCCTTCTTTGGCTTGACCCGTGAAGCGGCATATATCGCGGCCTTACCCGAACTCAACATGCGCGAGCATATCTGGCTGAAGCGTGGGGGGCATAACCACCTGCGGATTTCGCGGATCATTCGCAGCCTGCATCTTTGTCACCAGCCGGCGCTGGCGGCGGCGTTTCAGCACGCCGTCATCGAGATAGGCTCCAGCCAGGGCGCGGTGTCCGAACAGAGCATCGGATATTGGCGGGCAGCCAACCGGTCGTAATACCGGTGGCCTGTATCTGGTGTCGCGTCAGCCCTGGATTTCGAGAATCACGATTTGGAAACCGCGGTTGGCCACAGGCTCGTGATCGTGATTGAGAAAGGGCGACTGTGGAGCGGAGTGGTCCAGGGTAACGACCAGATCGCTCAGCCCGGCCTTTTCCAGGGCGGTGTCCAGTCGCTCGATGAGACGGTCGATGGTATCGACTTCCGGCGGGCATCGGCGAGTCAGCACCAGGTAGTTGGTCTTGAGACTGTGCCGCCCCGCATGTCGGCTGACCTTGGCCAGGCGGCGGATGTCGTTGATCATTCCGCGTGTCGAGTCGCCGCGTTTGAACTCCAGAATATGGGCTGTGCGGCCTCGCTTGCCGGTGCGCAGCACCAGGTCGAATCTGCCATCCGGGCGTAGATCCGGTTCGGTCAGCAGCCGTGCAATGTCGCTATCCCGAATGTCCGACTCTTCAAAGGTACGCTTGACCTGTGCCTCCAGCCGGTAGCCAAAGTTGGTGAAGTGCGTTGCGAAATAGTCGGCGACGCGCATGGCCATGAAGAATTCCGGCATGCGGTGCAGTGAAGAACAAGATAGCCGCTTGGCATCTTCGTGGGCGGCCAGCAGGGCATCCTTGATGGCGCTGAGACGGTTGTTGGGGGATGACTTGATCCGTGCCGATGACAAGACTGGCTCCTTTGGTCATGAGAAGGGCGGCCCGTAAGCCGCTTGCGTTGTCTTCCGAGTTATCGGCAGGAGTCCGAAGTTATTGACCTATATCCGCTTTCTGCCAGGTTCCTGCATCGTCAGGCATCACGTACGCTCGGCTAGCGAGTGGCAACTGGGGCGGCCTGGCATGGCTAAACCAGTCGGCTACACTGGGTGTGCCTGAGTTTGCTTTAGCTTTCTGGTTACAGGCGCAACGTGCCGTGGCCGTAGGCTGCGGTGATCAGGATGATCAACTGATGGAATGGATACTCAGCGCTGAGAACGCGCCCGTTGCCGTCAGCCAAAGTTTATGGAACCCACGCCATGTCAGCTCAGCCGTTCTTTACGTTTACCCCGGTTTTCCTTCCCCTTCGTGGTCTGGCGTTTCAGTGGCCAGACGATATCGAAACACGCCTGACGGAACTGAAAAAAGCCATCGACAACATGCTTGCCGATATCCGGGAAGCGTTCGAGAGAGATGATGCCGACGAGAACGGTGGCGATAACGAGCCCGGTACGCTGGTCATCGACGAGTCGGGAACGCTAGATGCTTCCACCTTTGAAGGTCGGCTCGAGAACGTCGAGACACTGCGTTTCACCAACAATGTGACAGCCAATGCCGATCACTTCCCCAATGTCAGCGACATCGTTCTCGGGAACGGCGCAACGCTGGTCAACCTGGGTAACGAGCAGACCGTCACGGCCCTGGAGGGAAGTCGCGGCGGTGAGGGCGAGCCGCTGACCCTTCAGGAAGCCGGAGAGCAGGTCAATATCGTTACGGACTTTGCCGGGCGCGGTGGGCATGGCGACCCACAGGAGACCCTCGAACTGGTCGTCGAGCCGACCAGCGAGGAGCTGGAGGCGCCTTATCAATACGAGTTCGGCACGCTGACGCTCTCGGGCAATGGCGCGGTAAGCTATGAAGATACCGGGCGAGGCTTCAAGGAAATCGACGCATCGTCGCTGACAGGCGGCCTGACGTTTTCGGGCAATACCTACGTCTGGGAACAGGTCGCCCTGGAGGAAGGTGCCGATACGCTGAACATGGCGGGGCGCTCCAACTACCATTCCGCCGACTACATCACCGGGTTCGATGCCAGTGAGGATACGCTGGACGTGATCAGTGGCGAGTACGGCAGGGTCGAGGTGATCGAACCTGACGTGGACAATTGGGATACCGAGGCACTGATCGACGCCGAGCAACAGGCGGCGACCCTCTCGGCGCAGCATGACGGCGCCTATGTCGCTTTCGAGACGGACGATAGCACTTACATCTTCGCGGATACCCAGGGGCGGATTCCAGGTCAGGTCAGCGATGGCGATTTCGAAATCAAGCTGGTCGGTACTACGGGATTGACGGACATTCTTGCTGCCGAAGGGACGCTTTAGCCCCTGCTAACGACTATGTTGCCCTATACCCCATATAGTGCACAGCTAGCTGTCCGGCGACTCTCTCCATTCTTTGGCGACACTCGTCGATAACATTGGCATCTTGCTAAAGATGAGAGCTTTTTTCTTTGGTTTGGGAAAAGTCATATTTAGCTAGATGCATTTCGGCCGCTGACGCCGTTTATTAATTGAGTGAGAGACATTTATTTGCCATGTAATCGAAGGCCTTTGCTAGGCTGCTCTAAGTGAGTGTTTACTTACAATGCTAGCTCATTCCATTCCCATTCGGCTTCTCTAAGGCTGAGTAGGACTTGGTTCAAGGAACGGCAGCTTTCGGCTGCGGCATAAGCCTATGCTAGGAGTATGCTTACATAGCTCTACAAGGTTTTAACGAAGAGTGTTATCTCAACGCCAAGCTCGACACTCTTCAATCCAATCCCCAGACCAGTGCCAGTTTGCAAGGACGTTCTACCGAATTCTTGCCAATACCTTGCGCAATGGCTATGGGTTGACCCCCGAACAGCACTACAGCCAATTCGGCTATCAGGAAGGACTGGCTCCCAACGCCTATTTCGATCCCGAGGAGTACACCCTGGCGAAGGCACGGAGCTTGTTCGAGTCTGGTAGCTACATCAGCATCGAAGCGGCTCGAGAGGCGTTCGAATCTGCTTGGGAGGGCAACGTTTATCAGCACTACCTGCAGTATGGCACTCAGGAGAGTATCAACCCGTCCAACGAGTTCGATGAGTCGAGCTACCTAGAGGCCAAGCTGGCTCAGTTGCAGGAAAACGACTCGGGATGGACAGATCAGAACACTGTCGAAGATGTGCGTGAAGCCTTTGCGTCGGCTGGCTTGACTCCCCTGGGACACTTTATCCAGTACGGCCAAGAAGAAGGACTGAATGCGGAGACAGTTCCCGCCGATGAGGCGGTCGATGTCGGTGAAGGAGGCACGCCAGGAGACACCTTCACTCTGACGAGTGGAGTGGATGCACTGTCCGGATCGGAAAATGACGATACCTTCCTGGCACCCGGTGGTTCCGGAAGCTCTTCTTTCAATAACCTTGACCGGATCAATGGCGGCGAAGGCTACGATACACTAGTTGTGGAAGGTGATCAGACTCTGCGTGGCACTTTGTCCAATATCGAAGAAATTCGTATCCAAGGCGATGCGGCGGCGACGTATGACGTCGCCTCGATTAGTGGCCTCGAGCAGTTGTGGTTCGAGGACCAGGTGGGCGGCAGCACTTCCGTTCTTGGACTTTCCGATGGGCAAGTCGGCGGTGCTGAGAATAGCGGCGCCGATCCTGGCGATGCTGGCAGTACGGCATTCAATGTGGATCTTGGGCTAGCGTCCGGCAGTGCTGCCAACGTGGCATTGACTGATTCCACCGTCAATCTGGGCATGGCCGCGAACAGCGCTGCAATCGATACGCTGGACGCCGAGTCCGATGGAACCTCCGCAATGAGTGTCAGTAGGAACAATGGGTTCGCGGGTGGTTTGCGCAATATTACGGTCACCGCTTCGGGCGAACTGGCCCTGTCAGGGGGAAGCATCGGCTCGGACGCAGCAGGTGAGGAGGTGGTGTTCGATGCATCGGCCTCCGATGGCAATATCCTCGTCAACGACAATATTCTCGATGCTGCGACGTCAGTGACCGGTGGCTTGGGTAATGACAGCTTGGGCCAGCTAAGCGCTGCAACCATGATCGATACCGGCGCTGGCAATGATACGTTCAATCTGGCCGGTAATAGCGCAGATGTCACGGCCAATACCGGGGAGGGAAACGATCTTGTCGACATCATAGGTGCGACTGGCTCTGTCTCGATCAATACCGGGGCGGGTGATGACCTCATACGGATGGAAAGCATCGCTTCCTCTGCAAGCCTCAACGGGGTAGAGGGTAACGATACTGTCCTTCTGACGACGACAGTGACCAATTTCAATGTCCAGACACTGGATGCCATCAATAGCTTGCAGAACGTGGAAAACCTGGGTTTTAGCGCTGATGGCGTAACGGCCGATGCGTCAGGACTGGAGTACGATTCACTGGTATTCTTCGGTGCCAATGCCACAGTCAACAATTTGGGAGAAAGCCAGACGGCTATCGTTATGAGCAATGGCTCATCGATGACCGTCGGTGGCAACCTGGCCAGTACAGTGAATGTATCCGCTCAGTATAATGAGAGCGTCGAAGGGCAATGGCGAATACCGTCACTCTGAACGTAGCGGATGATGCCACTGGCAGCGACGCTACGCTCGATCTCAGCGGTAATGGCAATTTTGTCTATGCCAATAACACCATGGATCCGGCCGGTGAGGCCTTTGCTACGGTCGATGCTTCCGATATGACTGGAACTCTCGACTACACCAACGCTGCGGGGCTAGAGGAAACGATAACCCTAGGCGAGGAAAATGGCAGCGATACGCTGAATGTCGTTGATGGTTCGACCTATGGCAGCATGGATGTCATCCAGAACTTCAACAGCACGGCAGCTGCGGCTGGTGAAGATATGACTGCGGATGTGCTGACAGGTATTACAGGATCAGCCAATCAAGTGGATGTCAGTCAGGCCGGTAGCCTGAATGCAGCGTTCTCTGCGGCAGCGCAGGCTGATGGGGCAGCAGTCGACGGCGACTTCTTCTTCTTCCAGTTCGAGGACGATACCTACGCATTCGCAGATACGGCTACGGATGGCACCGCTGGTCAATATGACAATGGCGACTTCGCCATTGAAATTGCCGGTGTGCATGACCTATCCGCGAATAACGAGGCTTACGCCTAATTCTAGCCTCTTCGTCCGTTGAATGACGCGCAAGCGTGTATGATATAGAGCCCTTGGCTTCGGCCAAGGGCTTTTTATCTTTTGTTCGCCTACTTCATGATGAAAGCTGGCTAAATTATAAATAACTCTCGCTATTAACCCAAGTTATTGAATTACATTTTGATTACAAATTGTAACTTTTTATTACATTTATGACTTTTCTTAACTGCTAGCCTCTCCTTTGTGAACGGGATGTTCATGAGAATTTAAAACGTGCAAGTAAATATTTCCTGCACGTTTCAACGTTAGGCAGCGACGCTGCGCCACGGTAAAGGAGAGTACTGATGGCCCTGCAAGGTTTTAATAAAGAATATTACCTGAACGCCAAGCTCGAAGCGCTACAGACAAATCCCGAAACAAGCGCCGAGTGGCAGGGACGCGATATTGCAGCATTGGAAGCTGCGCTAAGCGAAGATTATGGATTGACTCCAGAAGAGCACTACCTGAACTTTGGCTACCAGGAAAACCTGACGCCGAACGCTTATTTCGATCCTGATCAGTATGTACAGGCCAAGGCGCAAAGCCTGGTGGATAGCGGCCAATACGATAATGTGACGCAAGCGCGGGAAGCCTTCGAAGCAGCATGGCAAGGCGATGCCTACGAGCATTATCTTCAGTACGGCGCAAGCGAGGGAATCAATCCTTCCAACGATTTCGATGCGTCTGCTTACTACGAGGGAAAACTGGCCGGCTTGCAAGCGGATCCTGCGACGGCGGATGAGTGGGCCAATGCTTCGGTTGATGATGTGAAAGCTGCATTCGACGAGGCTGGCTTGACGCCGCTGGGGCACTTTGTGGAATACGGCCAGGAAGAAAACCTGGTGGCACCCGAAGTCCCCGACGAAGAAGCGGTATCGGTAGGTGGCGACGAAGAGCCGTCTGAGCCGACTTCGCCGCCGGCCGATGAAGACAACAACAGTGAGGAGCCGTCTGATCCGACTCCGCCGCCGGTCGATGAAGGCGATGATGAAGAGCCTTCTGAGCCGACTCCGCCTGATCAGTCCGTTTTCGCCATTACCCCCGCGGAATTGGATGCAGAGTCACATTCCGTTTATTACGATGCGGTGGATGTTGAAAGCTACCAAGTGATTAGTCTTGCTGGGTTCGATGATCGCGGGCAGGAAGTCATTCTCGATGGTATCGGCGATAAGAAGATACTCGTTGAAGATAGTTCCGTGACATTGAACCTCAATGGCATGGCGTCGAGCCAGATCGAATTTACCGGTGCCACTTCCTCGAATGTATTGCTCTACGGGGACACAGAGCTGCAAGAAAATGGGGATTACACGCCTACGGGTATGCTTTCCTCGTTGGCCATCATTGCTTCTAGCAATGCGCAACTGGAATTGGGGGAGTCGGCGTCCGCAGGGCTGGACAACCTGACGATCGCTGGTGATGGAACGCTTTCTCTGAGCGGTAACGCTCTCCCCGAAGGAGCTGTTGTCAGTGCTCAGGACATGGATGGCAGCCTGAACGTCAAAGACAATGTGCTGGATGCCGCAGCTAGCGTAGTGGCAGGTAATGGCAATGATAGGTTAACTATCGACGAGCTTGGTACCGTCAACGAGGCAGACTACACCAGTACGCCAAGCGTAAGCATTAATGGTGGGGCTGGTGATGACAGGTTGGTAGTCACTGACGTCATGACGGTGGACAAAGTGACGGACTCTGAGGGACAGGATGCCAATAGTGGTAAGACTGTGAGCGCTAACGTTACCGATGTCGAAACTGTCACCTTCCAGGGGTATGTCGAAGTCGATGCTCAGGATTTCGAAGGGACGAAGAACTTCATCTTTGCTTCGGGGGGCAGCATCAGCAATGTGAGCGATCAGACCATTACCGCTACGGCTGGTGACGTCGAGGGGGTAGGGTCACCGCTCATCTTGCGAGATGCAGGCCAGACGGTGAATGTCGCTAGTACCTTTTCTGCGCAGAATGAAGTGCTGGACCTGAATGTGTATGACGACTCAGCAGACGACTCGGGGGTTGGTGGCACTCTAAACCTTGCGGGTAGTGGCGCTATCGCCTATGTGGAAGCCGGGCGTCAGTTCGACAATATCAACGCTACCGAATTGAATGGCGGTCTGGAGTTTACCGGTGCCGATTACGTCCAGGAAGACATTCAGCTGGGAAGCGGTGCCGATACGTTGAATGTCGAGGACGCTTCTATCTTCGGCAGTGATGGTGAGCAGATGGATACTATCACCGGCTTCGACGCCACCAACGATACGCTGGATATCGGTGCGTTGGGTGACGTCAAGAGCATTAGCGTTGCGGAAGGCACGGCTATCGACGCAGCGTTTGCTTCCGCCGCTACAGTCTCAGCGGAGAATGACAATGGGTACGTGGCGTTTGAGCTAAATGGTAACACCTACGTGTATGCTGACAGCGAAACCCAATCTACCGATATCAGCGGCAATGTATCCGATGAAACTGGAGTTTCTTATAATGATTTTGCTGTCGAACTGATGGGCTTGCAGGAGGCGATTGCTGATCCGTCAAATCCGGCAGGTTGATCTTATATAACTCGCATATCGCTAGTATGTCTGATCCGTTTTTGACGCTAACCTTACCCACCCGGAGCTTTTGCTCCGGGTTTTTTCTATCGTAGCAGGCCATACGGGGGAGATGCTGCCTCCACCCACAAATCAAATTCTCATGGCGGTATTCAGGATTGCCATCGCTGGGCCGTTAAGCATACTGAGATCAAGCCCATGAAAGCACGACGCGAGTCGTCGAGGATAGTATGAGTACCGTCACTCGTTATACGGATCGCTACGTCTCCCGCCCGGGAGACGGTTACGACGGCGTCGGTCTGGTGTCGACCACCAGCAGTTTGGGGTCGGGCACGTTGCTCGCCAACGGACGCGCGGTGCTCACCGCGGCGCATGTCGTGGACGATAACTACGGCACGATACGCGTTGCATTCGATGGGGTCGACGGCCGCTATTGGGCATCGGTCGAAGAGTACTGGATTCATCCGGGCTATGACACGAATGGTTGTCGCGACGATCTGGCGATTTTATGGTTGGACGAGGCGGTATCCTTGTCCATTCCGCGCTACGAGCTGTATCGGACAACCGATGAGCTGGGGCAGGTCGCGACACTGGTGGGCTACGGCGCCACAGGGCTGGGAAGCTTGGGCCATACCGGCGGTGCCGGTCAGCAACGCTCGATCGTGCAGAATACGCTGGAAACGACCTGGACCGCGGTCAATGCCGCTCTGGTGGGCAATGGCTGGTACACACCGCCAGGATCGCAACTGATCGCCGATTTCGATAGCGGCGGTTCGCGCTACGACACGCTTGGCAATTTGCTGGGGCTCGAGGATACCGGGCTGGGCGATGTCGAAGGCATGATCGCCCCCGGCGACAGCGGCGGGCCGGCCTTCGTCGACGGCAAGTTGGCCGGGGTGGCGAGTTATGCGGCGAGCCTACGGGGCAGTGACGGCCAGCAGCTGGACAGTACCTACAAGATCGATAGCAGTTTCGGCGAATTGGGTGCCTGGCAGCGGGTCAGCCATTACCAGGAGTGGATCGATGATCGGCTGGCGGAGATGGGAAGCTCGCTGCTGGCGGTCGTCGAGGGTCTGGCCCTGTCGGGCGGCGGCGGTCGCGATCTGCTGCTGGGCGAGGGGGGGAACGACGAGTTGCACGCCGCGGGCGGTAACGACCGGTTGTTCGGCGGGGCGGGGGACGACCGCCTTGCGGGCGGCAGCGGTGTGGATGTGGCACGCTTCGAGGCCAAGTACGCCGAAGCCAACTTGTCTCGCAATGCCGATGGCGACTTGGTGGTGATCAGTAACGCCGATGATACTGATACCCTGTCGGATATCGAACTGCTATCTTTCGAGGATCGCGTGGTGCTGGTTCGAATTCCCGAATTGGCTAAGGAAGAAGGCTTTGACGAAAACTTTTATTTAATTTCGAACCCCGACGTGGCATCAGCGGTGATGCACGGCGACTTCTCTAGCGGCTATCAGCATTACCAATTGTATGGAGCTGCCGAGGGACGTGAGACGGGAGCACTGTCCGGCTTCGATGAATCATTTTATCTGCACCAGAATCCCGATGTGGCTGTAGCAGTGGTGAATAACCATTACTCCAGTGGTTACCAGCATTATCGGCAATACGGCGACACCGAAGGCCGCAACCCCAACGTGTTGTTCGATGAGCTCTGGTACCGTAAAACCAACCCTGATGTCGAAGCCGCCATAGAGCAGGGCGTATATGAGTGTGCCTACGAGCATTACTTGGCCTACGGCTCTCTCGAGGCTCGTGCCCCCTCCGCATGGATGGATACATCGACCTACCTTGCTACTAATCCAGACGTTGCATCAGCTGGCATCAATCCGCTGACTCATTTTCTCGAATATGGGGCTGAGGAGGGAAGAGTCATCGTATCTGCTGATGACTGGGCTTGGCTGTAACATGAACAAGCCCAGGCTGGCCTGGGCTTGTTGCGTGAAAGTGATGATACAATCAACGCGATGGGCCTATAGCGTCAGAGTGTTTACGGACTTTTAATTTTTCAAAGCCTTGCTTCACATAAATGCATAGGCTTGCGATAGTGAAGAAAAGCATGATATCGAAGGCGAAGTTCATCCCGAAAAGGTGTTTGGATAGGTCTCGATAGCCTTCACCGAGGAAAGAAATATAAAATTGGCTAACCATAAATAGATACGTGAATATAGCTGCCAGTGAAATGTCTTTGCGTCGGGTTAGCCAAGCAATGCAGAAAATGAGGAAGGGGGAGATAATAAGCTTGGTATCTTTGAATAGATAGTCCTTGGTTAGTGTTATGTTGTGTAATAAGCTTCCTTTCGGGTGCTTTATTATCTTAATATCCTTATCGACATGAAAATAGTTGGTGTCGAACTGCGTTTTTACAGATTTATCGAAGGGGAGCGTGAAGAGGAATTGAGGATGATTTATGACTTCCGTTATAACATCTTTAAAGTCAGGTTTGACCGATTGATAGCAAGCATGGCCTATGTCAGTAGGCACCATACCTTGCTCTTTATCGAATTTATTGCCCCAGACATCGATGCCTACACAGTCGTTATTAACGTGGTCGGGGAGAGGTAGGTTGTGTTGTTTTTCCCAGAGATAGATCCCGAAATATGTCGCATGGTAACGGTTTGGCGTGGTTGTGGAAGACGAGTTGATTAAAATAAAAACACATATTATTTGTGCCAGAATAAGGCCTGTAGAAAACTTTATGCGTTTATGCCTTTCGGACAGAAAAGGAACGAACAGTAAGACCAGCGTAGGGGTATAGAAAAACTGGCTCTTGCATGCGCCGATCAAAAGGGCCAGTGCTGTGGCTAATATCCAGTTGTAGAAGTTGGTATTTGCAGTGAATGCAAAATAAATTAATAGTGGCAAGCAATAAAGTATCAGCTGCTCTTGGTAGAATGATTCGAAGAAGGCTAGGTTCGAGGAGGCCAACAATGGTGTACATGCAAGGATGAAGGCAAAGTAAACTATTCTTGATGGCTGGTAATTTAATAGGCTTCTGAAGATAAGTATAAAGGAAAATGCGTAAGCTACTTTGAAAATGATAGAAAATAGGCGCAAGTCAAATGTTTGTGTAAAAGCACTAGCCAAGGCGGCTAGCAAGTAGACTATGTATGAGTATGAGCTTATGTATAGATCGCTGTATACGGAAAGAGGCAGAAATGGTGACTTGAAATCGTAAAGCAACGTCAAGTCTTCCTGAAAAGAAGGAATGTCTTCCAGAAAAGGGAAAACCACCCGGTGGTAATCGCCAGTATTGATAAGGTAAATATCACTGGAGATGGCTGCAATAAACAGTGAGAAAATCATACCTGCTGTAACGATCTCACTTTTTCTTAGGGCTGGTAACGCCATTCTTAAACCTTCTGAACAATGGTTAGGAACTCGCGTGATCCAGTAAAAAATTGAACACGCACGGTCTAAGGTAGCTATCAGAAATTTCTAGATTGTGCTAGGATAGCGAGCCTCGCCAAGTATGCTTCAGGAATGTACATGCTGCAACGCTTGACACGCTACATCGGTATTGGTGTACTCAACACCATAATACACTGGACTATTTTTTTGGCTCTGCACATGCTTTTCGGGCGTAGTCAGGCCATAAGCAATTTCGTGGCGTTTGGGGTGGCGGTTACTTTCTCCTTTTTTTTCAACGCTCGGTACACGTTTCAAGCTAGAGCGACTTCCCAGCGTTACCTAGTCTTTGTGGCTTTCATGGGAGGAGTGAGCTTGGCTGTAGGCAAGTTGGCTGACTATGTGGATTTGCCATCTCTTGCAACATTGGTTGCCTTTTCTGCTATTAGTCTGGGGTTGGGGTTTGTTTATTCCCAGTGGATTGTTTTTAGGAGCTGAAAATGAAGATCTCACTGGTCGTGCCAGTGTTTAATGAGGAGGATACCCTTCCATTGTTTCATTCTGCTGTGCGTGAAAGTACGGCTTTGAGTGACTATGAGGTGGAAATAGTTATCGTCAATGATGGCTCCGTTGATGGTACGAGTGCTGTTTCCGAGACGCTTGCGAAGCAGGATGAGAAACTTGTTGTCGTCGAGTTTTCCCGTAACTTTGGTAAAGAGCAGGCCTTGTTTGCAGGCCTGGAACATGCAAGTGGAGAAGCTGTAATACCTATAGACGTCGACTTGCAAGACCCTATCGATATAATTCCCGTACTTATAGAGCGCTGGCAGGCTGGATCAGAAGTCGTTTTAGCAAAGCGCGTCGACCGTAAGATTGATAGCTACTTTAAAAGACGGTCGGCTGAGCTGTTTTACCGATTGCATAATAAGATAAGCGAACCGCGAATTGAAGAAAATGTTGGTGACTTCCGGTTAATGTCGCGACAGGTAGTAAATGCCATTTTAACTATGCCTGAGCGCAAATTGTTTATGAAAGGGGTGCTGTCTTGGGTTGGTTTCAAAACAGAAGTGGTAGAGTATGTTCGGGCCGAGAGAGTGGCAGGTGAAACAAAGTTTAATGGATGGAAGTTGTGGAATCTGGCGCTTGAGGGTATTACTTCATTTAGCACTTTTCCATTACGAGTTTGGACGTATTTAGGGTTTGGTGTAGCATTGTTGTCATTATTGTATGCTCTTTGGATGATAGTAGATAAATTGTTATGGGGTAACCCTGTGCCGGGCTACCCATCGCTAATGACCGCTGTCTTGTTCTTGGGTGGTATTCAGCTTATCGGTATCGGTGTGCTGGGAGAGTATATAGGCCGTATTTATATCGAAAGCAAGCGCCGGCCCCGGTATATAGTCAGTAAGATCATTAAAAATAAGGCAATTATGAAATGAGCATTCGTAGGCTGGAGAGCCTAGGCCACTCCGAGGAGAAAAGCGTTAAAGGCTGCCTTTCTCCATAGGCGGCAAAAACGTAGACTATGTCCGGTTTTTTGCAACGGACAAGGCAATGAAGATACTGGTCACGGGTGGCGCCGGTTTTATCGGCTCGGCGGTGATTCGCCATGTGATTGGCGACACTACGCATAGTGTCGTCAACCTCGACAAGCTGACCTATGCGGGCAACCTGGCATCGCTGGGCGATGCCGTGCAGAGCGATCGCTACGCCTTCGAGCAGGTCGACATCTGCGATGCCGACGCCCTGAATGAGGTGTTCGAGCGTCACCGGCCCGGCGCGGTCATGCATCTGGCGGCCGAGTCTCACGTGGACCGCTCCATCCATGGGCCGGCGGATTTCATCCAGACCAACCTGGTCGGCACCGGCGTACTGCTCGAGGCGGCACGCGCCTATTACGAGGCGCTGGATATGCCTCGGCGCGAGGCGTTCCGCTTTCACCATGTGTCCACCGACGAGGTGTATGGCGACCTGGACGGGCCCGAGGGACTGTTTACCGAACAGACCCCCTATGCGCCCAGCTCGCCCTATTCCGCCAGCAAGGCGGGGTCCGATCACTTGGTGCGGGCCTGGCAGCGCACCTTTGGCCTACCCGTGCTGGTGACCAACTGCTCGAACAACTACGGGCCGTACCATTTTCCTGAAAAGCTCATCCCGCTGATGATCCTCAATGCGCGTGCCGGCAAGCCGCTGCCCGTCTATGGCAATGGCAGCCAGATCCGCGATTGGCTGTACGTGGAAGACCATGCTCGCGCATTGGTCACCGTACTGGAAAATGGCCGGGTGGGAGAAACGTACAATATTGGCGGTCATAACGAACATCGCAACCTGGATGTCGTCGAGCGTGTCTGTGCGCTGCTCGAGGAACTGGCGCCCGAGCGCCCGCAGGGCGTGGCACGCTATGCGGACCTGATCACTTTCGTTCAGGACCGCCCGGGGCACGATGTTCGCTACGCGATCGATGCCGGCAAGATCGAACGCGAGCTGGGCTGGCGCCCCCGCGAGACCTTCGAGAGTGGCTTGCGCAAGACCGTGCAATGGTATCTGGACAACCACGCCTGGATCGAGGGAGTCACTAGCGGCGCCTATCGTGAGTGGACCGCAAGGCAGTACGGAAGGCACGAATAAGACAAGGACCGAGCTTCATGAAACGTAAAGGCATAATCCTCGCCGGTGGCTCCGGCACGCGGCTGCATCCCGTGACATTGGCCGTTTCCAAGCAGTTGTTGCCCGTGCACGACAAGCCGATGATCTATTATCCATTGGCGACCCTGATGCAGGCCGGTATCGATGAGATATTGATCATTTCCACCCCCCAGGATACGCCGCGATTCCAGCAGTTGCTGGGTGACGGCTCTCAGTGGGGCATGCGTCTGGAATACGCCGTGCAGCCCTCTCCCGATGGCCTGGCCCAGGCGTTCATTATCGGCGAGTCCTTCCTGGCCGGTCAGCCAAGTACCCTGATTCTGGGAGACAATATTTTTTATGGCCACCATCTGGAAGCCTTGATGGGGAGTGCCATGGCCAAGACACAGGGGGCAAGTGTCTTCGCTTATCACGTCCATGATCCGGAGCGCTACGGTGTCGTGGATTTCGATAGTGACGGGCGCGCGACGTCATTGGAAGAAAAGCCCAAGCGGCCAAAGTCGCCCTACGCCGTCACCGGGCTGTATTTCTATGATAAGGATGTGGTGGATTTTGCCCGCGGTTTGAAGCCTTCCTCCCGGGGGGAACTGGAAATCACCGACATCAACCGCTTGTATCTCGAGCGGGGCGATCTTTCCGTGGAGATGATGGGGCGCGGTTTCGCCTGGCTGGACACGGGAACGCACGAATCCCTGATGGAGGCTTCCACATTCATCGCTACCATCGAACATCGCCAGGGTCTGAAGATCTGTGCGCCCGAAGAGGCCGCTTGGCGTCAAGGATGGATCGATGACGAACAGCTGTTGCGCCTGGCGTCGCCGCTGGCCAAGAGCGGCTACGGTCAGTACCTTCAACGTCTGGTCAGTGACTGGGAGAAGTTGCTGTGAATGTTATCGAGACATCGATACCTGAGGTCTTGATCCTCGAACCGAAAGTCTTCGGGGACGCCCGCGGGTTCTTCATGGAAAGTTTCAATCAGCGCGTGTTCGAAGAGGTGACCGGCTGCCGCCGGGCCTTCGTGCAGGATAACCACTCACGCTCGCGACGGGGGGTACTGAGGGGGCTGCATTATCAGCTCGAGCATCCCCAGGGCAAGCTCGTGCGCGTTACCCAGGGGGTCGTATACGACGTCGCCGTCGACTTGCGGCGTAGTTCCCCGACCTTTGGCAAGTGGGTGGGGATGATGCTTTCGGCGGAGAATAGTCGGCAACTTTGGGTGCCCGAAGGGTTTGGGCATGGTTTCATGGTGCTGTCGGAAAGCGCCGACTTCCTTTACAAGACCACGGATTACTATCATCCGGCCTCCGAGCGAAGTATCCGCTTCGATGACCCCGACCTAGGAATCAAGTGGCCGGAGGTCGAGGCGCTGGCGCTCTCTGACAAGGACCGCGCCGGCACGGCATTTCGACAAGCCGAGGTGTTCGAATGAGCGAGTCTCCCTTGACCTGGTTGGTTCTCGGCGCCTCGGGGCAGGTCGGGCGCGAGCTTCGGCGTGCGCTGATGCCCTTGGGGCGGGGCGTCGCATTGGGGCGCGATGCCTGTGATCTGTCTGTCCCTGGAAGCATCGACGCGGTGTTGGCCGAGCATTCGCCGCAAGTGGTCATCAATGCTGCCGCTTACACAGCGGTGGACAAGGCGGAGAGTGAGCCGGAGCTGGCTCGGCGCATCAATGGCGAGGCGGTGGCTGAGCTGGCGCATGCCTGCCGGGCGCGCAATATCGTGTTGGTTCATTACTCCACCGACTACGTTTTTGCCGGTCACGGCGATCGGCCTTTCACCGAAAAGGACGCCACCGGGCCGCAGTCCGTGTATGGCAAGACAAAGCTGGTCGGTGAGCAAGCGATTCTCACCAGCGGCGCCAAGGCGCTGATTTTGCGTACCAGCTGGGTCTATGCCTCGCACGGGCATAACTTTGTACGCACAATGCTGAAACTCGCTCGGGAACGCGATCATCTGCGTGTCATTGACGACCAAATCGGCGCTCCGACCTGGGCGGCGACGATCGCGGATGTCACGGCAATGGCGCTTCACGCCTGGCAGCGCGAGGGCTGGGCACCAGGCCTGGCGGGAACCTATCATCTGACCTCACGCGGCGCGGTGAGTTGGCATGGCTTTGCAGAGGCGGTGTTCTCGGAGGCGGTCGCATTGGGGTTGTTGACGGACGACCAAGTCCCCGACGTCGAGCCCATCGCTTCTCACGAGTATCCCCAGGCGGCGCCGCGACCTTTCAATTCACGCCTGTCCACGCAGCGTCTGGAAACGACCTTTGGCATCACTCTACCAGAGTGGAGGACGGCGCTAGGCGAATGCTTGCGCACCATGCAGGCGACATAGACTGCACCCTGGTCGCGATTCAGTGCCAACGGCGATGGTTGTTTTCCATCGCCGTTTTTCGTTGTGGATCATATTGCTCTTTGACTAACGTCTAAAGGCAATTCATGTGCGTTTGTTCGATGCTATGTCCGACATAGCATATGTTTCGTCCTACAAGGAGCAGGGCAACGTCGCATGAGCCACGCCGCAACGACACCGAGCCGCACCGCTCGGCCCGACATTGCCGAGTACCTGGCTGAAGCCATTTTCGGCGGGGAGTACGGGCCGGGTGACTTCGTGCCCAAGGAGCTCGATCTGTGCGACCAGTTCGGCGTCAGCCGCAGCACGGTGCGCAGCGCTCTGCAGACGCTAGTGACGGCAGGCCTGATCAAGCGCATTTCGGGCCAGGGATCCCGCGTATGCGAACTGGCCAACTGGCATCTGCTCGATCCTCAGGTCAGTGCCTGGATGGCCAAGTTCGCCCAGCCCAATCCGCGCATTCAGCGCGAAATCTTCGCCTTCCGTGTCGCTGTCGAACCCTTCGTCGCCCGTCTGGCGGCAGAGTACGCCACGGCGGCGGACCTGTTGGCCATCGAGACGGCCTATGAAGGCATGGTTCACGCTCTCGAACGAGACGATCTACGCTGGAAGGGCCGTACCCACGACGAATATGACGTGGCATTCCATGAAGCCGTGTTTGCCGCTTCGCATAATCTGGTCTGGGCACAGATCAGCCATGTACTCAAGCCGGCAATCGCCCTGTTGGTCGAGAAGTCCAACCACAGCGCGCACGAGCTCAACGACAGCATGGAACGTCATCGCCGTGTGATGGAGGCCATCCGTCTGCGGCAACCCGAACAGGCCGCGGCAGCGGCGCTGGCGGTGCTCGAACGCACCGGACGGGATCTGGGTCTCGAAGACCTGATCCGTGCACTTCCCATCCTCGAAGACCAGACAACAATTGGTTAAGGAAACGCTCATGATGTCACGCACTCCGCTCAAGACGCTCACCGCTGCCGTACTCGGTGCCCTGGCTTTCAACGCTCAGGCAGCCGAATACGAGTGGACCTTCCAGACTTCGGAAACCTCCGGTGAGCCGCAGTTCGAAATGAAGAAGGAATGGGCCGAGAACGTCGAGCAGATGTCCGGCGGTCGCATTGCCATCGAGATCCTGCCGGTAGGCGCGGTGGTCCAGGCCAACCAGACCCTGCAGGCCGTCAAGTCGGGCATTCTCCAGGGCCACCTGACCGACCCCAGCTATTTCACCGGCCAGAACCCGGCGTTCGGCATGATCGGTAACCTGGTTGGCGCATGGAGCGACCCTTACGACTTCCTCGATTACATGAACAACGCCGGTGGTGAGGAGCTTTACAACAAGCTGGTCGAGCCCTATGGCCTGCACCTGATCGGCGCTGCGGCGACCGGCCTGGAATCGCTGCCGTCCACCAAGCCGGTGCGTTCCGTCGAGGACATGCAGGGTCTCAAGCTGCGTGCACCGGAAGGCATGGTCTACAACATCTTCGAGAAGGCGGGCGCCACGCCGGTCAACCTGCCGGGCTCCGAGGTGTACACCGGCCTCGAGAAGGGCGTGATCGACGCGGCCGACTACACCGTGTTCGCCACCAACCAGGCCCAGGGTCTGCATGACTTTGCGCCGTATCCGCTGTATCCGGGCTTCCACTCGCTGCCGATGGTGGCGGTGTCGATCAACAACGAAATCTGGCAAGGCCTGCCCGACGACCTCAAGGCGATTCTGTCCACCTCCGTCGATGCCCTGGCCTATGAAATGGTCGCCGAGTTGAAGACGCGTGACATGGAAGCGGTTCGCGAAGCGCGCCAGAACCCGGATATCGAGATCATCGACCTGCCGCCTGAAGAGCGCGCCAAGTTCCGCAACATCGCCAAGGAAGAGTGGGCGGTCTGGGCCGAGAAGAACGACATCACCCAGGAGTTCTACGACTCCGTGGTCCAGTACCTGGAAAACCACAACCTGATGCAGAGCGAGTGATTCGCGACGCTCAGTTCTTCGATCCGGCGTCTTGAAGATTGCGGATCGTCCGGTGCCGGGGCCGTCGTGAGCGGCTTCGTCACCTACTGTCAGACCTCACCGGGAAGCCTTGCTGGGCTTCCTGGTTTTTGATGTAGAGGATAAACCCATGTCCCGAGATCCCCATCGTCGAGATGCCGCCCCCGTGACGCATGAGGACGAAATTGCCGGCCCGACCTCCGGCGAGACCTCCACGGTCCCCGATCCGGTGCGCAGCACCTTCGACCGCGGCGTGGTGTGGTGCGCCCGCGGCGCCGCCTGGCTGGTGTTCGTCGCCATGG
>NZ_JAKRFI010000003.1 GCF_022348165.1 Halomonas sp. McH1-25 | reverse complement strand
AGGCGATCATCGTGCCGGCGCTGATCGCGGTGCTGGTGCTGGGCTCGATCTACGGCGGCGTGGCCTCGGTCACCGAGGCGGCGGCGATGGGCGTGTTCGGCGTGCTGCTGGCGGTGGTGCTGCGCGGTGAGTTCTCGTTCAAGACCATGCACGAGAGCCTGGGCCAGACGCTGATGACCTGCGGCATGATCATCTGGATCGGCATCGGCGCGGCGGCGCTGGTCGGGGTCTACAACCTGATGGGCGGCAACCGCTTCATCTCGGGCATGATCCTGGGGCTCGACGTGGCGCCGATCGTGATCATTCTGGTGATGATGGCGATCCTGCTGGTGCTGGGGATGTTCCTCGACTGGATCGGGGTGGCGATGCTGACCCTGCCGATCTTCGTGCCGATCATCGAGCAGCTGGGCTACAGCCCGATCTGGTTCGGCATCCTGTTCGCGGTGAACATGCAGGTGTCGTTCCTGTCGCCGCCGTTCGGGCCGGCCGCGTTCTACCTCAAGGGGGTGGCGCCGCCGGAGATCAGCCTCAAGGACATCTTCGTGTCGCTGCTGCCGTTCATCGCCATTCAGCTGTGCGTGCTGTTCGCTTTGCTGTTCTGGCCGAATCTCGCCATGTGGCTGGTCTAGTAGGAAAGAACGTAAAAGGATTCCCATGAAAATTACCCAACTGAAGACCTGGCAGGTACCGCCGCGCTGGTTGTTTCTCAAGATCGAGACCGATGAAGGCTGCTACGGCTGGGGCGAGCCGGTCGTGGAAGGCCGTGCAGCAACCGTCGAGGCGGCGGTACATGAGTTGGCCGATTATCTGATCGGCCAGGACCCGCACCGTATCGAGCACCTGTGGAATACGCTCTATCGCGCCGGTTTCTACCGCGGTGGGCCGATCCTGATGAGTGCCATTGCCGGTATCGACCAGGCGCTATGGGATCTCAAGGGGCGCGACCTCGGCGTGCCGGTCTATCAGCTGCTGGGCGGTAAGGTACGCGACAGGATGCGCATGTACGCCTGGACCGGGGGTGATCGTCCCAGCGACGTGGGTGCCGGCGCCAAGGCGCTGGTCGAGCAGGGCTTCACGGCGTTCAAGATGAACGGCACGCCGGAGCTGCAGATCGTCGACTCCCATCGCAAGGTCGACGAGGCGGTGGCGCGGGTTGCCGAGGCGCGTGAGGCAGTCGGTCCAGACGTGGGCATTGCCATCGACTTTCATGGTCGCGTCCACCGACCGATGGCCAAGGCGCTGCTGCGCGAACTCGAACCGTACCATCCGATGTTCGTCGAGGAGCCGGTCGCACCGGAGCATCTGCCGAGCCTCAAGCACATCGCCACCGGCCTGGGCTATCCCATTGCCACCGGCGAGCGCCTGCACACGCGGTTCCAGTTCCGCGATCTGCTGGCCGAGGGCATGGTGGATATCGTTCAGCCCGACCTGTCGCACTGCGGCGGCATCAGTGAAGGGCTGAAGATCGCATCGCTGGCCTCCTGCCATGACGTGGCACTGGCGCCGCATTGCCCGCTCGGTCCGCTGACGCTGGCGGCCTCGCTGCACGTCGATGCCGTCAGTCATAATGCCTTCATCCAAGAACAGAGCATGGGCATCCACTACAATCGGGACAACGACGTCCTCGATTATCTGGTCGACAAGTCGGCGCTGACCATCAAGGACGGGTTCTGCGAGATTCCGCAGGGGCCGGGCCTGGGCGTCGAGATCGACGAGGCGTTCGTGGAGGAGCGCGCCAAGGTGGGGCACCGCTGGCGCAATCCGGTATGGACGCATGAGGATGGCAGCATTGCCGAATGGTAAGGAGGCGCTATGAATGAGACACGCCGGGCCGCGCTGGACGCGGCCATGAAGAAGCTGCCGTTGGCGGCGATCCTGCGTGGGGTGAGGCCGGACGAGATCGATAGCATCTTCGATGCGCTCGTCGCGTCGGGCTTCAAGCTGATCGAGATTCCCCTCAATTCGCCCCGTCCTTGGGAAAGCATCGAGCGGGTGGCCAAGCGCTGCCCCGATGACGTGGTGATCGGGGCCGGTACGGTGCTCGATCCCGAGGCCTGTCGTCGGCTTGCCGATCTGGACGCGCCACTGGTCATCACGCCGAATACCGATCCCGCCGTCATTGGCGAAGCCGTGGCGCAGGACCTGGCGCCAATGATCGGCTGCATGACGCCCACCGAGGCGTTGACAGCGGCGCGCGCAGGCGCCAGTGCGCTCAAGCTGTTCCCCGCGGCGCGTCTGGGGACCGGCTACTACCGGGACATGAAGGCGGTGTTGCCAGCCGGCCTGCCGATCTTTGCCGTGGGTGGCATCGATCAGTCCAACATGAGCGAGTGGATCACTGCCGGCATCGACGGTTTCGGCTTCGGTGGCAGCGTGTATCGTCCGGGCTGGTCGGCGCAGGAAGTGGAACGTTGCGCACGCGGTCTGGTCGCCGAGTGGTGCCGCGTCAAGGAGGGGCTGGCCCAGGCCGAAGGCCTCGAACGTGAGGCGGACGCATGACATCGTCGAGACTCATCGCCATCGACTGGGGGACCAGCAACTTCCGCGCCTTTCTGGTCGATCGAGACACTGGCGAGGTGCTGGACAGTCGACGTTCCGATGCCGGTCTACGTTCGCTGAGCAGTGCCGAGTTTCCGCATTACTGTGCCGCCCAGGTCGGGGAGTGGCGGGAAGAAGGGCGGGTCCCGGTCTACCTGGCCGGGATGGTGGGGTCCAAGCGCGGCTGGAGCGAGGCGCCGCAACTGGATCTGCCGATCGACGCGAATGCCCTGGCCGAGCATGTCGTGGCGGCGCCGGGATTGGACAACGCCTGGATCGTGCCAGGCGTCAAGGTGGTGAGTCCCGGTCACGTCGACGTCATGCGCGGCGAGGAGATCCAGGCATTCGGCGCCTTATCCATCGCCGACTCCCGCGAGGGGCTGTGCTGCCTGCCGGGGACCCACAGCAAGTGGGCGCGGCTGGAGGAAGGGCGCCTGGTGGACTTCGTCACGGCGATGACCGGTGAGCTCTACCATGCGGTGCGCTTTCACACCCTGCCCGGCGAGCCGGCCCGGGAGTCGGCCGAGTTCGATGCAGCAGCGTTCCGCCAAGGGCTCGAGACTGCGGCCCATCCGGCTGGACTGTTGCATGCACTGTTCGAGGCACGCAGCCGTCATCTGTATGCCGACCTGGCCGGCGAGCAGGTAGGCAGTTTCATTTCAGGCGTAATGATCGGCAGCGAAGTCCGTACCCAGCGTTCGCTCCATCCCGAGACCCATCGCGTCACTCTGGTTGGTTCCAGCGCTCTCAATGCATTGTATCGGCTGGCCATGCAGCAGGCGGGTTTCGACGATATCGTCGAGGTGGATAGTGATCGGGCGACGCTGGCGGGGCTGGTTGCCCTTGCCGAAAAGCATCGCTGACATCGTCTTGTTTCCATGCCAGCCGATAGGCTGGCATTTTTCATGGTTAGGCACAAAACCTAGCGGCTTTTGTGCAAATGAACGATGCAACTTTCGACGATCTCTTCCGGGGCGCAACGGATATCGATCTGTATGGCCTCGGTCGCTTCGGGGGCTTCCAGTGCCTCGAGTTGACTGTCCAGCATGTGCTCACCGTGAAAGAAATGCGATGCGCGTGACATCAGCCGTTCCATCAGTGTCTCGCGACTACCGTGAAGGTAAAGAATCCGCAGTTCCGGTGCGCCTTGGCGTAGCACATCGCGATAACGTTTCTTCAGTGCGGAACAGCCAATGATCACCGGTTCACCGCGTTGATGGTGGTCGCGATAAAGGCTTGATAGCGTCAGTAGCCAATCCTTTCTATCGTCGTCACTGAGTGGCTCACCACGCGCCATCTTGGCAATGTTGTTCGCGCTGTGATGATCGTCCCCATCAATGAAATGACAGCCTAACTTCCTGGCCAAGGCTCGGCCGATATGCGATTTGCCCGAGCCTGAAACGCCCATGACAAGAATACACGTGGGTGACGTTTGCATCTGCTATTGTTCCTGAAATGAAGCTCTCCACAACGCGGCAAGGATATCATTTGTGTTGGGTGATTTTGCGATTATTGCCAGCAAATGTACGTAGTAATACGTAATTTTATCGGGATGCACCAATAACGTGCTATCGGGTTTTTGCCATGAACCAAGTCGGGGCGACGCTGCGTGACGAGAAGAGCGAAGCCGTTAAATGACGGCAACTCCTGCTAGGTTGGCATGTTACGTGCTTATGGACACTCATGGGGCGATGACATCGGGTGAGTCGCCAAGCAAGCGAGAGGGTTTGCAATGCAGGAGACCATTTCGCCGCCGCGTCTGGTATTCACGGACCTGGATGGATCGTTGCTCGACCATTACGACTATGGCTGGGAACCGGCCAGGCCCTGGTTGAATCGGCTGGCCGCTGCCGACGTACCGGTCATTCCCGTGACCAGCAAGACCCGGGCGGAACTGCTTCCATTGCGCCAGGAGTTGGGCCTCGAGCAGACCCCCTTCATCGCCGAGAACGGCGCCATCATCGGCTTGCCCGCAGCCTGGCAGCATGCGCGTCTGGATCGCGATCCCGCCAATGTCGATGGGCTGCGGGTCAAGGCCCTGAGCGTGGATACCGATTTTCTCAAGCGTCGACTCGCGGTGATCCGCGAACGCCTGGGCGTCGATTTTCGTTGCCTTCCCGATATGTCTATCGAAGAGGTCATCGAAGAGACCGGCCTGGATGCGGCCCGGGCCGGGCTGGCGCGGGCTCGCGAGGGCAGCATTCCCCTGCTCTGGAACGATAGCGGGGCAAAACTCGAGGCATTCCGGGAGATGCTGACCAACGACGATCTGGTGTTGACCCAGGGCGGACGCTTCTGGCACGTGATGGGCAACGCCGACAAGGGCAGGGCGGTGACGTGGCTCGTGGCACGCTTTACCGCGCTGCGCGGCGGCGCTCCCTGGTCGCTGGGCCTGGGCGACGGTCCCAATGACGTGACCCTGCTGAACGCCACCGATGCAGCCGTATTGATACGCGGGGCGCATTCGCACCCCGTCGAGATACACCATCCTTGCCTCTACCGAACGCAGGAAGCGGGCCCGCAGGGCTGGGCCGAAGGCATGGAACACTGGCTTGGACAGGAGCTGGCATGAGCGATTTCTACCAGAACGGCATCATCACCAACTTTCACAACCTGACCCGCCGCCCGGTGGAAGAGCTCGAGGCGGACTTGGTGCGTTTCGCCAAGCGTCGTCCCATGGGCCTGATTCTGCCCTCGCTCTATTCCGAGTTGGAGGGGCCGGCACTGGCCAATATTGTCGACGAGCTGACGCGCGTGCCGTATCTCAATGAGATCGTCATCGGCCTCGACCGGGCCGACCGAGACCAGTTCCTGCGTGCCCGGGAATTCTTCGCGAAGCTGCCTCAGCACCACCGTATCCTGTGGAATGACGGTCCGCGCCTGAAGGCGCTGGACGCCGAACTCGACGCCGAAGGCATTTCGCCTCAGGAACCGGGCAAGGGGCGCAACGTCTGGTACTGCGCCGGCTACGTCCAGGCCTCGCGACGTACCGAAGCGGTGGCGCTGCACGATTGCGATATCGTTACCTATGATCGTGGCCTGCTGGCGCGCTTGATCTATCCGGTGGCGCATCCGCAATTCAATTACGAGTTCTGCAAGGGCTATTACTCGCGCATCGCCAATGGCAAGCTCAATGGACGCGTGGCCCGCCTGATGGTGATTCCCATGATCCGGGCGCTGAAAACGATCTATGGGCCACTGCCATATCTCGACTATCTGGACAGTTACCGTTATCCGCTCTCGGGAGAGTTCTCGATGCGTACCGACGTGCTCGACGGTATTCGCATTCCCAGCGACTGGGGGCTGGAAATCGGGGTGCTCTCCGAAGTGCATCGCAACTACTCCACCAAGCGTCTGTGCCAGGTGGATATCGCCGACATCTACGACCACAAGCACCAACCGGTCTCCGAGGAGGACGCCAGCGGCGGCCTCAACCGCATGAGCCTGGATATCGCCAAGGCGCTCTATCGCAAGCTGGCCACCCTTGGCGTGCAGATCAGCGCCGAGAGCTTCCGTACCATCAAGGCGACCTACTATCGCATCGCGCTGGATCTGATCGAGACCTATGACAACGACGCCATCATGAACGGTCTGAAACTCGACCGGCACAGCGAGGAACAGGCCGTCGAGCTGTTCGCCAGCAACATCATGGAAGCCGGCAAGGCGTTTCTCGAGTACCCGCGCGACAAGCCGTTCATTCCCAGTTGGAACCGCGTGCAGGCGGCGTTTCCCGATCTGCTCGAGCGTATGCACGAGGCGGTCGAACTGGATAATCAGGGCAAGGTGTAGGAGCGCTTAGATCGCGCTCTGGGGCAGCACCTTGCGCAGAAAACGTTGGGTGCGTTCATCGCGAGGATGATGGAACAGCTCGCTCGGCGGGGCTTGCTCGACGATTCGCCCCTCATCCATGAATATCACGCGATCGGCCACGTCGCGGGCGAACTGCATTTCATGGGTCACCACGACCATCGTCTGGCGCTCGGCGGCGAGCTGTTTCATCAGGCCCAGCACCTCGTCGACCCACTCCGGGTCGAGTGCCGACGTCGGCTCGTCGAAGAGAATGACCTCGGCGTTGGCGGCCATCGCCCGGCCGATGCCTACCCGTTGCTGTTGACCGCCGGATAGCGAGGCAGGATAAGCGTCGGCCTTGTCGGCCAGGCCGATACGCTCGAGGATTTCACGCGCTCGTGCGTGGGCCTTCGCCTTGGGGAGACCGTCAACCACGATCATGCCCTCGCTGATGTTTTCGAGCGCCGTCTTGTTGGCAAACAGCGCATAGTTCTGGAAGACGAAGGCGGTGCGGCGACGCAGGGCGAGAATGTCGCGCGTGGTGGCGCGAGTCACGTCGATGGAAATGTTGCCGACCGTGAGATGCCCGGCATCGGGGCGTTCGAGGAAGTTGATGCAGCGTAGCAGGGTCGACTTGCCAGTCCCCGAGGGCCCAATGACCACGATGATTTCCCCCCGTGCAAGCGAGAGGTCGATGTTCTCGAATACCGTCTGGCCGTCGAAGCGCTTGGTGATGCCTTTGAGTTCGATCATCGCTGATAGGCTCGGTTGAGTCGGATTTCCAGTCGCCGCTGCAGCCAGGAAAGCGCTTCGACGATGATCCAATAGATGATCGCCACGACGAGAAAGGCCTCGAAGTAGAGAAAACTGCTGGCGGCCTCTTTCTGGGTCGCTCCCATGAGTTCGGTGACGCCAAGCGTAAATGCCAGCGAAGTTGCCTTGATCATGTCGATGAAGTAGTTCATCAGCGTCGGCGTAGCGATACGGGTTGCCTGGGGCAAGACGATACGCCGCATCAGTTGGCCCTGTGTCATGCCGATCGACAGCGCCGCTTCTGTCTGGCTGCGGTCGACGCCGACAATGGCGGCACGAATGGACTCGGCCATGTAGGCCGAAAAATGCAACGTCAGTCCCATGATGGTCGCCGTGATGCCATTGATCGCCACCAGAAAGGCCAGTAGCTGGGGCAGGCCGTAATAGAACAGGAAGAGTTGGACCAGCAGCGGGGTGCCACGAAAGAAGGAAATGAACAACATCGCCAGCGCATTGAGGAAACGCAACCGGCGAACGCGCACGATGGCCAGCAGACAGGCCAGGACCAGGGCGCAGATCATGCCGGCCACGGCCATCTCCAGGGTAAGCGGCAGATAGCCCAGCAGGATGGGCACGAGGCCCAGCATGTAGTCGACATCGAGCGCGTGCATTGGCGGTCAGCCTGAAAGGTGAAGAGGCACGACGGCCGGATTACCCGGCCGCCAGCAGATTACGGTTGGGTGACATCGGTACCGAACCACTTTTCGGAGATCTGCGCGAGCGTGCCATTGTCGCGGAGCGTGTCGAGCGCGGCATCGACGCGGTCGCGCATCGCTCGGCCAGCCTCGTCGTCGCGGAAGGGAAGCGCGTTTTCGATGCGTGAGAAGGGCTTGCCTGCAAGCTGCAGCGGCAGGGGTTTGTCCTTGATCACCTGAGAGGCGCTGATCCGGTCCATGACGAAGGCATCGGCGCGTCCCAGGGCGACGTCCTGCTCGACATTGGATTCGTAGGTCTTGATGTCGATCTGGTCGGAATAGGGAAGCTCGCGCAGCAGCTCTTCATAGTTGGAGCCCAGATTGACCGCCACGGTCTTGCCCTTGAGATCCTCGACACCCTGGATGCTGTCGTTGCCTTCGCGTACGACCACTTGGGCACCGTCATAGACGTAAGGCTCAGTGAAGGCGTACTTTGCCTGGCGCTCGGGCGTAATGGTGATCTGGTTGGCAATGGTGTCGATGCGTCCGGAATCGAGCATGCCGGCCAGACCGGAAAAACTGGCGGTAACGAATTCGACATCGTCGCCGGTGGCCTCGGCGATGGCGTTCATTACATCGATCTCGAAGCCTTTCAACTGATCCTGCTCGACAAAGGTGAAGGGATAGTAGCTGCCGGACATGCCGACTCTTAAGGTTTCGGCGTACGCCGTACCCATGGTGAGGGCGAGCGCGGCCACGGCTGAGGAGAGCAGACGAGGGAGGGTCATGATTGGCTCCTGAGAGGAAAACTGACACAAGTGTAGCGTAAGCTGCCGGTGCGGAATAATAGGAGTGTTTAATATTCCATAAAGTTTTGCCGAATAGGTACCGGTCATCTGCGCTACGGCTGGGAAACCAGCCAAAGGCTGCGATAGGGGCGCAGGATATCCGGCTCGTCGGGTTGCCAGGGGGCGCCGTCCTCGAGCACGTCGTACCAGGTGTTTTCCTTTAGCGCCGCCAGGTCGAGTGGCTGGCGCTTGTCGCTGATGTTGTAGATGGCCAGCAGTCGCCGCCCGTCCGGCAAGGGGCCACGCTGGATGGCAAACATGCCGGGTGGGGTGTCGAGCACCGTCTGGGCGGCCTCGGGATGAAAGCAGGGCTCGTTGGCGCGCAGGGCGAGGCGACGCTTGAGCGACATGAACGCTTCGCGCGTCGGCGTGCTGCGGCTGTCCAATAGCTCTTCGAGTTCTTCCTTGTTCCAGCGTCGGCGATTGATCGCCCGTAGATGTCCGCTGCGCTCGACGCCTTCGTGATCGTTGAGCGTGGCGGTCAGCGAGTGAAAGTAGAGTCCGGGTATCCCTTGCAGCGCCAGCAACAGGTTCTGGCTGCACAGGAATCGCTCCACTTGCCAGGCATCGGGGCCGCGCCGCGTGCCTTTCATGGCGTCGTAGTAAGCGATGTTGATCTCGTAGGGCGAATCGCTGCCGTCGGGGTTGGCCTTCATGCTCACGTACCCGCCGAAGCGATGCATCACCTCCAACAGCTTTTCGACCTCATGGGGAGGTAACAGCCCCTCGAGGGCGCGTACGCCGATGCCGTCATGGCTGGCGGTGAAGTTGAAGTAACTGCAGCCCGGCGGAAGGGTGGGCAACGAACGTGCCCAGTCGCTGAGTACCGTGGCATCGCCGCTGGTGAACGTATGCACCAGCAGTGGCGGCAGCGTGAACTGGTAAATCAGATGGGCCTCGTCGGGCGTGGCGTATTCGGCGGAGGTCTCGCTCACCGGATCATGGCCCGCCGGGCCCATGCGCTCCAGGCCGAAGTAGCTCATGTTCTCCCTGTGGGGCACGTTGGTCTCGGTGATCAACAACGTGCCCGGCGCGACGAAGTCGAGGACGGCACGCAGCAGGCGCACCACGGCATGCGTCTGCGGCAAGTGAATGCAGGACGTGCCGACTTCCTTCCACAGGTAGGCGATGGCATCGAGACGGATCATGCGCGCGCCCTGCTCGACGTAGTAGAGCATGATGCCGACGAACTCCAGCAGCACGTCGGGGTTGGCGAAGTTGAGGTCGATCTGGTCCTCGGAGAAGGTCGCCCAGACATGGCGGGTACCGCGACGCGTAGCCACGGGCACCAGCAGTGGCGTATTGCGGGGCCGGGTGACCTGCGAAACATCGGTATCGGGGTCCATTTCGATGAAATAGTCGCGCCCCGGTTGACTGCCTGTCAGGTAGTCGACGAACCACAGCGATTCGCGCGAGACGTGATTGATGACCAGATCGGCCATCAGGCCGCGCTTGCTGGCCAAGCGCCGGATGTGCTCCCAGTCGCCCAGGGCGGGGTTCACTTCACGGTAATGAATCACCGAGAAGCCGTCGTCGCTGCTCCAGGGAAAGAACGGCAGGATATGCACGCCACTGAACGTATCCGGCAGGCGCTCGTCGAGAAACTCGTCGAGGACTTCCAGGGGCGGACGGTCGCCGTCCAGCAGGGTATCTCCATAGGTGATCAGCCACTGGTCGCGCTCGCTCCACAATGGACGTGGCGTAGGGTCGTGCGCACTGCGTTGGTGCGTTAGCAGGGTCAGCAGACGCCGCAGCACTTCTTCGGCACGCGGACCGTAGATTTCCCGCAGTCGGGTTTCGGCGCGGGCGATGAATTCGGTCTCGTCTAGCGGGTTGCTCGGGGTCGGGGGCAAGGCGTGTCGGTGAAGGTTTGGGGTTGAGGGCATGCAAGAAATCCTCGTTCGTCTGCGTCCATCTCCACCCATCTCTTGCATCAGACGTGCCAAGGCACGTGGCGGGCAGTGGCCTGTCGCAGCGCGGATCGGAACGGGCCCGATCCGCGCTTACCTACATCAGCGTTTGACGAGACGATAAACGACCAGCAACACGATGGCGCCCAGCACGGCGATGACGAAGCTGCCGAGATTGAAGCCGTCCACCGAGCCGAATCCCAGAGCCGTGCCGATCCAGCCCCCGACCAGCGCCCCGAGGATACCGATGATGATCGTCACGATGAAGCCACCGGGGTCCTTACCGGGCATGATGAGCTTGGCTACGATGCCGGCAATCAGACCGAAGATGATCCAGGCGAAAAACCCCATGACGTCTCCTTAATACATAGAAAGTTGATGTGTATTCATGAGCATGGTCGGTATGGCTGGGATTGGGCAAGGGGAATCGTCATTTCCGCCTTTCATGGCAAACCGTTACAATGTCATGAACACGCTCACGGATGCCGACTGATGCACTGTCCTTTCTGTGGTACGCACGAGACCAAAGTGACCGACTCACGCCTGGTCGCAGACGGCGATCAGGTTCGCCGGCGGCGACAATGCACTGCATGCAGCGAACGTTTCACTACCTACGAAACCGCCGAACTGGTCATGCCGCGTGTGGTCAAGGCCGACGGTTCGCGCGAGACCTTCGACGAGCGCAAGCTGCGCGACGGCATGCTACGCGCACTGGAAAAGCGCCCGGTCAGCGCCGAATCCACCGAGGCGGCTATCGAACGTATTCGTCAGCGATTGCGTGCGCGTGGCGACCGGGAAGTCGAGGCGCGCGAGATCGGCGAAGAGGTCATGAATGCCCTCAAGCGTCTCGATCAGGTCGCCTATATTCGCTTTGCTTCGGTGTACCGGCGCTTTCAGGATATCGACGAGTTCCGTGCCGAGATCGATCGCCTGGCCCAAGAGCCCTCCTTTCCACCGCAGGAAGACGAGCGATAGACCACGGGCACGGTGTACCCGGTTGGCGTTTTTCTTCAGATCCGAGGATGCCCATGGCCAAGGTGACTCCCGAAACCTGGATGGCGCGTGCGCTGGTACTGGCGCGGCGCGGTCTGTATACCACCGATCCCAATCCGCGCGTCGGCTGCGTGCTGGTCAAGAACCGTCACAAGGTCGGTGAGGGCTGGCATCGGCGGGCCGGCGAAGCGCATGCCGAGGTCAATGCCCTGCACGAGGCGGGCGAGGCCGCCAGAGGGGCGACGGCCTACGTGACGTTGGAGCCCTGCTCGCACCAAGGGCGCACCGGGCCGTGCGCTCAGGCGCTCATCGACGCCGGGGTGAAGGCCGTGGTCGTCGCCATGCAGGATCCCAATCCGCTGGTGGCAGGACAAGGCATCGCCATGCTGCGCGAGGCCGGCATCGACGTGGAGGTGGGCCTGCTCGAAGATCAGGCGCGGGCGCTCAATCCAGGCTTCATAGCGCGCATGAGTCGCAAGCGTCCCTTCGTGCGCCTGAAAATGGCCATGAGCCTGGATGCGCGCACCGCCATGGCCAGCGGGGAATCGCAGTGGATCACCGGTCCGTCGGCACGCACCGAAGTGCAGCGTCTGCGGGCCCGCTCCAGTGCGATCATGACCGGCGTCGAGTCGATCATCTTCGATAACTCACGCCTGACGGTACGTGCCGGGCAGTTGGGCCTCGATGACGCCGACAGCATCGGCGCACGCCAGCCGCTGCGTGTCGTGGTGGATACCCGGTTGCGTATGCCTCTGGCGGCGGCCTGCCTGAGTGAGCCCGGGCGCACCCTGATCGCGACCTGTGCCGCCGAGTCGCCGAGACGCCGCAAGCTCGAGGAGGCCGGGGCGGAAGTGCTCGTGCTGGCCTGCGATCTCAATGGTCGGGTCGACCTGACGGCGCTATTGACCTACCTGGCCACTCAGGAAAGCTGCAACGAAGTGTTGCTCGAGACCGGGGCAACACTGGCCGGCAGCATGCTCGACGCCGAACTGATCGACGAAATGCACCTGTTCGTGGCGCCGACTCTGCTGGGCGGCGAGGCGCGTCCGCTATTTGCGCTGCCCGGTCTCGAACGCATGGCCCAACAGCGACCGTTGCAGATCGACGACATCCGTGCCGTGGGCCGCGACTGGCGGATCATCGCTCGCCCGCAGCGTATTGCCTGATTTCCGGAGGCTTGTCGAGGGCCCGTTACGGGACTAGCGCGCACGCGCGCAGACAGGTACCCTGACCGCCGACCTAACGCGGAACCATGGCCAATGGGCCCGATCCTGTCGCTTTCCGTCGACAGTCCCGCACGTTACGAATCCGGAGAATCGATGGTGGCTTCCTCTTCCCAGCCCACTTCCCAAAGTGCGTCACAGTCGCTTGGCCAGGATACGCCTTCCCAGCAGACGCTGGCCCGCATCGAGGACCTGGTCGAAGACATTCGCCAGGGCAAGATGGTCATCCTGATGGATGATGAAGACCGCGAAAACGAAGGCGACATCATCATGGCGGCTGAGTGTGTCGAAGCCGAGCACATCAACTTCATGGCCCGTCATGCCCGTGGTCTCATCTGCCTGCCGATGACCCGCGAGCGCTGCGAGCGGCTCAACTTGCCGCTGATGGTGCGCGACAATGGCTCGGGTTTCGGCACCAAGTTCACGCTGTCGATCGAAGCTGCGCATGGCGTGACCACCGGGATTTCCGCTGCCGATCGCGCGCGTACCGTGCGCGCCGCCGTAGCGCGTGACGCCCGACCGTCGGACATCGTGCAACCCGGGCACATTTTCCCGCTGATGGCGGAGCCGGGTGGGGTGTTACGACGCGCCGGTCACACCGAGGCGGCCTGCGACCTGGCGGAGATGGCCGGCTTCGAGCCTTGCGGCGTGATCTGCGAAGTGATGAATGACGACGGCAGCATGGCGCGGCGCCCCGAACTCGAGCGCTTCGCCGCCGAGCACGACATCAAGATCGGCACGATTGCCGATCTGATCCATTACCGCATTCACAACGAACGGACCGTCGAACTCGAGGAATGCGTGCCGGTGCATACCTCGTTCGGCGAGCTGACGCTGCATGTGTTCCGCGATCGTATTCAGGGCTCGCATCATCTGGCCCTGGTCAAGGGACAGCCGCAACCCGAGCGGCCCACCACGGTTCGCGTCCACTTGGCCGACAGCCTGCGCGATCTCCTGGCATTGCAGAAGCCGGGCAGCCAGAGCTGGACGGCTCAAGGAGCCTTGGCCCAGGTCGCACAGGCCGACGCCGGTGTGTTCGTGTTGCTCGACGATGGCCGCACGGCACTCGATTTCAAGAGTCAGCTCGATGTTTTCCTCGAGCGCAAGCGGGTGCCGCGCACTAGCGATTCCGATGGGGCGGGAAATTACCTGATGATCGGCACCGGGTCGCAGATACTGCGTCAGCTCGGGGTCGGGCAGATGCGCCTACTCAGTTCCCCATGGAAATTCTCGGCACTTTCGGGTTTCGACCTGGAAGTGGTGGAGCGTCTGGGCGGCGATATCGCAGATGCCGACGACTCGTTAGAATAAGCCCCTTTTTTTGCCAGGAAAGACTATGCAACCGATCTCCCAAGTCGAAGGGTCCTTCACCGACGTCGATGGCCGTTACGTGATCGTCGTCGGTCGTTTCAACCACCATGTGGTGGATAGCCTGGTGGAAGGCGCCGTCGACAGCCTGGTACGGCATGGCGTCGACGAGGACAATATCGATATCGTCCACGTGCCCGGCGCCTGGGAACTGCCTCTGGCGGTCAAGCGCGCACTGCGTGTGGTCAAGCCCGATGCAGTGATCGCGCTCGGCGCGGTGATTCGGGGCGGTACGCCGCATTTCGAATACGTTGCCGGTGGCTGCAATGCGGCGCTGGGTAATTTGCAGTTGGAGTTCGACACGCCCATCGCCAATGGCGTGCTGACCGTCAACTCCATCGAGCAGGCCATCGAGCGTTCGGGAACCAAGGCCGGCAACAAGGGGGCTGAGGCCGCCATGGCCGCCATGGAAATGGTATCGCTGATGAAGCGTTTCGGGGGTGAAGGATGAATGCCAGGAAACCCGCTACGTCGGATGCCCGCCAGGCACGGCATGCCGCGCGCGAGCTTGCCGTGCAGGGACTCTATCAATGGCAGTTGACCGGTAAAGCGGTCTCCACGCTCGAGGCCGAGTTCCGCAGCCAGGTGGCCGACGAGGATCTCGAGGATCACGAAAACTGGCACAAGGTCATGGAAATCGCCGATCTGGCGCTGTTTCATGATTTGCTTCACAACGTGGTGCGCGAGCGCGAGTCTCTCGATGCCAGTATCGCGCCGCTGCTCGATCGTCGCCTCGACGATCTCGACCCTATCGAACTGGCTATCCTGCGCCTGGGGGCCTACGAATTGGCCAAGCGTCCCGAGGTGCCCTACCGCGTTGTCATCAACGAAGGGATCGATCTGGCCAAGTCGTTTGGCGCTACCGACGGTCACAAGTACGTCAACGGCATTCTCGACAAGCTCGCCGGGCGGCTGCGAAATGCCGAGGTCAACGCCCGCCGTCGCTGACGCGCCGGGGCGGATGGCTAGTCACATGCCGAGCGAGTTCGAACTCATCGCCCGCTACTTCGTGCAGCGTAACGAAGGCGAGCCGGCCGGTATCGCGCTGGGCGCGGGAGACGACTGCGCGTTGTTGGTTCCTTCACCGGGCCAACGACTGGCGGTCAGCGTCGACACGTCCGTGGTCGACGTGCATTTTCCCGCCCAGGCTCCCGCCTGGGCCGTAGGCTATCGTGCGCTGGCCGTGTCGCTGAGCGATCTGGCCGCCATGGGAGCCAGGGCGCGCTGGTGCACCATGGCGGTGACGCTGCCCGAGGCCGACGAGACATGGCTCGAGGCGTTCAGTCAAGGCTTTCACACCCTGTGCCGGGAGTGCGGTGTCGCGCTGGTCGGAGGGGACGTGACCCGAGGCAATCTGAGTATCAGCGTCACCGTGCATGGCGAGGTGCCGGCCGGAGCGGCTCTGTACCGAAGCGGAGGCAAGGCCGATGATATCGTGGCGGTGACTGGCCCATTGGGCGGTGGCCATGGCGGGCTTCGAGCCTGGCAGCGGGGCGTGCGCGATCTGGCCGATCCGCTGCTGTCCCGCTACCTGTTGCCCAAGCCGCGTCTGGCCGCCGGCCTGGCCCTGCGTGGTCTGGCCAACTGCGCCATCGATATCTCGGATGGCCTGCTGGCCGACCTCGACCATCTTTGCGCAGCTTCACACCTCGGCGCCGAGCTGGACATGGCGCAGCTGCCTCTGGCAGTGGGACTCGAAGACATGCTGGGCGTGGAGGGCGCTCGCCATGCCGCCCTGTGTGGTGGCGACGACTACGAGTTGCTGTTCAGCCTGCCGGAAGCATCCTTGGCCGAAGCTCAACGCCGACTGCATGAGTGCGGCCTCGGCCTGTGGCCGATCGGACGACTGCATGAGGGCGCTGGCATCGCCGGGGTGGATGCAGTTGCCGTCAACGGCTGGCAGCACTTTCCGGGAGGAGCCGAATGAATCGCGCGCCTTCCAGCGTCTGGCGGCGTCCTACGCATTTCTTTGCCTTTGGCCTGGGCTCCGGGGCGGTGCCGTTCGCGCCCGGAACGTTCGGCACACTGGCTGCTATTCCTTTTTACTGGTTGATGTCGGGGCTGCCACTTTCCTGGTATCTGGGGCTGGTGCTGGTTGCCAGCTTGATCGGCATCTGGCTGTGCGACAAGACATCCCGCGATCTTGGCGTCCACGACCATTCCGGGATCGTCTGGGATGAGTTCGTCGGATATTGGCTGACCATGGCGGCGGTACCCTTCTCCTGGGAATCGGCGCTCTGGGGCTTCGTGGTGTTCCGGGTCTTCGATATCATCAAGCCCTGGCCGATCCGCTGGGTCGATCGACGGGTAGCCGGTGGTTTCGGCATCATGTTCGACGATATCCTGGCGGGGGTGTATGCCTGGGGGGCGATGCACCTGTGGTTCTGGTTGCACTAGTGTTGCTGAACAGCGGCAGCGCTCGATAATGCTACTCCAAGACAAGTTCACACGGGCAGGGGAACACTATGCGCAGGACGTGGTGGGCGGTCATCGTAGTGGCGGTACTCGGCGTGGTCGGCTACCTAGGTGCGCTGGCCTATGCCAGCCACGTTTTCGAGCAGGAGTTGACGCGTACGCTCGAGGCGCTGCGCAAAGAGGGGCAATGGCAGGTCGAACGCCAGGAGGTGGAGCAAGGATGGTTCCACTCTCAGGGCCGCCTGCATCTTTCGCCTGTCGGTGACGACCGCTGGCAGGCGGAGATTCCTTACGACGCCCGTCATGGGGTGCTTTCCACCCGTCTGAGCGGCGCGATACAGGGCGTGCTGGCCGAAGACGCGGATAGCGCATCGCCGCGCATGCTGTTTGGCGATGTGCTGCCTTCCGCCGAGCCACGCTGGACGGCCACGTTCCACACCCTCGACCGGCAGGCCGAGGGTCGCCTGGACGTGGCTGGGTTCGAGCTATCCCGCAACGGAGCGCAGCTTACCTTCACAGGGGCGGAGTTTACTGCGGAGGGAAGGGTCGGCGATGTCGCGGTCCAGGGGCAGATCGCGCCAATGCGCTGGCAGTACGATCGGGGGGAGCTGGCTACCGGGCCCGTGCATCTCAATAGCCGCTATCAAGCCTCCGAAGACTATTACTATCATCAGCGTAATGAGCTGATTCTCAACCGCCTCGATTACCAGGCTTCCCAGCGTCCCCCGGTGACGCTGACTGGGCTGCGCTACAGCGACGAGACGCGCCTCGACGAGCAGCTGCGTCTCGACATATCGCTGTCGCTCGAGCAGGCCCAGGTGGGCAGCGAGCCACTGCTTACCGGACGCGTGGATGCCAGCCTCGACCGTATCGATGGCCAGGCTGCCCGGCACTTGGCCCGCGAGGTTGAAGCCGTAATCGAGGAACAGGGCGGCGACCTGTCAGGGCTCGATGAGGCCGGGCAACGCCGACTTCTACAACGTCTCGAGCCGGCCATTCTGGCCATGCTGGAAGATTCCCCGCGCTTCATTCTCGAAGGAGCGACCCTGTCGAGCCCGTTGTTCGGGGTCGATACTCGCGGCCATGGCGAACTGATCTTCTCGGGCCGGGATGTCGATGCACTGAATGTTCTCGACCTGCTCGATAGCGATGCACCGGCCTGGCGTGAGCGCCTCAATGGCCGTTTTACCTGGAATGGCATTCCGCCGCTCGTCGCCTTGCAACTGGGCTTGCCAGTGAGTACCCGTGAACTCGTGATCTCTATCGAGGCAGGGCGAGTCCGGATCAATGACCGTCCCTTGCCATCACTCCTGTGATTCTGTTCTAGGCTGAATCCCACGCGATGCCCGTTACCGTACAGGACGCGACTTGAACTTTCGTCAAGTTGCCCACATTCCTCTGCATATAACGGGCAACAGGCCCAACTGATGCAAGGTGAACGATGAGCGAACGTGACCAAGATGCACCGGAAGTCTTCATGGATGGTCAGGAAGAGCGTCAGGAACATGCCGGCGCGATGGTTCCGACCCGGGAATACTTGCCTGAACGCATCTATCTACTGCCTATCCACAACCGTCCCTTCTTCCCTGCCCAGGTCCAGCCGTTGGTAATCCATCGTCAGCGCTGGGAAGAAACCATGCAGCGCGTTTCCGATACGCCGCATCATACCGTGGGGGTGGCCTATGTCGGCGATGTGGGGGTCAGCGAGCTAGACTACGAGCACTTCCCCGAGATCGGCACTGCAGTCAAGGTCCACAAGGTCCAGGGCGAGGATCAGCAGATCCAGTTCATTGCCCAGGGCATGCGGCGTTTTCGCATCGTACGCTGGCTATCGAAGAAGCCCCCATACTTGGTCGAGGTCACCTATCCCAAGGAGCCGGTTGACGACGAGGCCGACGAGGCACGCGCCTATGCGATGGCGCTGATCAATGGGATCAAGGAACTTCTGCCGATCAATCCATTGTATGGCGAGGAGCTCAAGCACTACCTCAATCGCTTCAGCCCTCACGAGCCCGGTCCGCTGACCGACTTCGCCGCCGCCATCACGTCGGCCAAAGGGCGCGAGCTGCAGGGCATTCTCGAAACTCTGCCGATCATGACGCGCATGCAGAAAGTGCTGCCGCTGCTGCGCAAGGAGATCGAGGTCGCCCAACTGCAAAGCGAGATCAGCGAGCAGGTCAATGCGCAAATGCAGGAGCGCCAGCGTGAATTCTTCCTGCGCGAGCAGCTCAAGATCATCCAGAAAGAACTGGGGATTTCCAAGGACGATCGCGAAAACGATGTCGATACTTTCCGCGCTCGCCTGGAAGGGCGTGTCGTGCCCGAGCGGGTCATGCAGCGCATCGATGACGAACTCGACAAGCTGGCGGTGCTCGAGACCGGCTCGCCGGAGTATGGCACCACACGCAACTACCTGGACTGGCTGACGTCGATGCCGTGGGGGGTGACTTCGGAGGATCAGCTCGACCTGGCGCATGCCCGTACGGTGCTGGATCGTGACCACAACGGGCTTGGCGACGTCAAGGAACGCATCATCGAGTTTCTCGCCGAGGGCACCTTCAAGGGGGATGTCGGCGGTTCCATCGTGCTGCTCGTGGGCCCGCCCGGGGTCGGCAAGACCTCCGTCGGACGCTCCATCGCCGAGGCGCTGGGACGCAAGTTCTATCGCTTCTCGGTGGGCGGCATGCGCGACGAGGCCGAGATCAAGGGACACCGGCGGACCTACATCGGTGCCATGCCCGGCAAGCTGGTCCAGGCGCTCAAGGAAGTCGATGTCGAGAATCCGGTGATCATGCTCGACGAGATCGACAAGATGGGCCAGTCGTTTCAGGGCGATCCCGCCTCGGCGCTGCTCGAAGTGCTCGATCCGGAGCAGAACAGCGATTTTCTCGATCATTACCTCGATGTGCGTCTGGACCTGTCCAAGGTGCTGTTCGTGTGTACCGCCAACCAGCCCGATACGATTCCCGGGCCGCTGTTCGACCGCATGGAGCAGATCCGTCTGTCCGGCTACATCGCCGAAGAGAAAATGGCGATCGCCAAGGACCATCTGTGGCCCAAGCTGCTCAAGCGCGACAACATTCCCAGGAAATGCATCAATCTGACCGATGCAGCGTTGCGCCAGGTCATCGAGGGCTATGCCCGCGAGGCCGGAGTGCGACAGCTTGAGAAGCAGCTGCACCGTATCGTGCGCAAGGCGGCCGTCAAGTTGCTGGAGAGCGATCAGAAGAGCGTCAAGGTATCGATCAACAATCTCGAGGAGTATCTGGGAGCGCCGATATTCCGCAGGGAGAAGGTACTCAAGGGGGTCGGGGTAGTGACCGGCCTGGCCTGGACCAGCATGGGCGGGGCGACATTGCCCATCGAGGCGACCAAGGTGCACGCGCTGACCCGGGGCCTGAAGCTGACCGGCAAGCTCGGCGACGTAATGCAGGAATCGGCCAACATCGCCTACAGCTATACGCTGGGCCACCTGGCCGAATACGGTGCCGATGCCGACTTCTTCAACGAGGCATTCATCCACCTGCACGTTCCTGAAGGCGCCACGCCCAAGGATGGCCCTTCCGCCGGGGTGACCATGACCACGGCGCTGATCTCGCTGGCTCGCCATCAGGCCATCGATCGGCCCCTGGCGATGACCGGCGAGGTGACGCTGACCGGACAGGTGCTGCCGGTAGGCGGCATCCGCGAGAAGGTGATCGCGGCGCGACGCAGCGACATCTTCGAATTGATCCTGCCCGAGGCCAACCGGCGCGATTACGAGGAACTACCCGACTATCTCAAGGAGGGTGTCAGCGTGCATTTTGCCCGGCACTACAATGACGTGGCGAAGATCGTCTTCCGCTGATCTCGGAAAGCCCCGCTTGTGCGGGGCTTGTCGATGGGTTTGGCAGCGATTGGCGTACTCGAGGTCAAGAGAACGGCTAGTGAGAGATGGGCTCCCGGTACTAACGGGTGCCGCGCAGCTATTGTGCCGTACCCGTGCTGGTTCCGGTATCGCCCGACGTGCCGCTTCCGCCGCCCATCGAACCGCCTCCCGTGGTTCCGCTACCCGCATCACTACCCGTTCCCATGCCGCCTGAGCTACCTGCGCCTTCGGCGGGGCCGCCGTCCTGTTCGGGCATGTTCTGCTGGTTGCCCTTGGGCTCCCAGCCTTCGGGACATTCATCGCCTTCTTTGAGATCGTCGGGACAGTCCATGCGCACGCCGCCGTGGCTCGATGAGCCGCCGTTGGAGGTCGTGCCATGACTGCTGCCTGTGGCCGAGCCGCCGGTCGACTCGTTGGCCATGACGGGATTGCCGACCAGCATGCCGGCAAGCAGCAGGCCAGCGCCAAGTGCAGAGAGCTTGGGCAGGGTAAGATGTAGAACGTTCATCGATCCATCTCCTTGTCTCTGGGACAAAAAGGATCCGAGGGACTAGGCGAGCCCGTGCGGGATTGCCTGATTCTGGCGCAGCGTTGCATGCGCCTATTTTCACGTTAGCCCAGCGCAGCGCGCCGTCCATATCCTTCACAAAAATTTACCTCGCCATGGCGTGTCGCTAGGCAACGCCGGCATGCCGTGCCAGAATTATCGCCCACCCTGGACACCCTACAGACCAGCGGCGCCACGCCGATGGCTATCGTATCCCAGACGATCGCCCGGTGGCGTGAAGTTGGCTAGCAGACAACGAGGAAACCATGCCCCAGTATCGCTCACGCACTACCACCGCCGGCCGCAATATGGCGGGCGCCCGCGCGCTTTGGCGTGCCACCGGGATGAAGGACGAGGATTTTCATAAGCCGATCATTGCCGTGGCCAACTCCTTCACCCAGTTCGTGCCCGGCCACGTCCATCTCAAGGACATGGGCCAACTGGTGGCGCGCGAGATCGAGAAGGTCGGTGGGGTGGCCAAGGAGTTCAATACCATTGCCGTGGACGACGGCATCGCCATGGGGCATGACGGCATGCTCTACTCGTTGCCCAGTCGCGACATCATTGCCGACAGCGTCGAGTACATGGTCAATGCGCACTGTGCCGATGCATTGGTGTGTATCTCCAACTGCGACAAGATCACTCCCGGCATGCTGATGGCGGCCATGCGCCTCAATATCCCCGTGATCTTCGTCTCGGGCGGGCCGATGGAGGCCGGCAAGACCAAGCTGCTCGACCATGGCATCGACCTTATCGATGCGATGATCTATGCCGCCGACGACAAGTACAGCGACGAGGACATCGCCGAGATCGAGCGTAGCGCCTGTCCGACCTGCGGCAGCTGCTCGGGCATGTTCACCGCCAACTCGATGAATTGTCTTGCCGAGGCGCTGGGGCTGGCGCTGCCCGGCAATGGCACGCTGCTGGCCACCCATGCCGACCGTCGCCGCCTGTTCGAGGAGGCGGGCCGGCGCATCGTCGAGTTGGCCAAGCGCTACTACGAAGGTGACGAGGTGCACCTGCTACCGCGGGCCATTGCCAGTAAGGCGGCGTTCAAGAATGCCATGACCCTGGATATCGCCATGGGGGGCTCGACCAATACCATCCTGCACCTGCTGGCCGCCGCCCAGGAAGCCGAAATCGACTTCACCATGGCCGACATCGATCGTTTGTCGCGGGAGGTGCCGCAGCTGTGCAAGCTGGCCCCCAACACCCAGCAGTACCACATCGAGGACTGCCACCGAGCCGGCGGCATCATGGCGATCCTCGGCGAACTCGATCGGGCCCACGTGCTCGATACCACGGTGCCTACCGTCTACGGTGATACGCTCGAGGCGGCGCTCGACGAGTGGGACATCATGCGCAATCCCTCGTCCGACGTCGTGGAGTTCTACAAGGCCGGCCCGGGCGGCGTTCCCACCCAGCAGGCCTTCTCGCAGAGTGCCCGCTGGCCGAGCCTGGACGGCGATCGTGCCAATGGCTGCATACGGGATCTCGAACACGCCTTCTCGAAGGAGGGGGGATTGGCCGTTCTGTTCGGCAATATCGCCCAGGATGGCTGCGTGGTGAAGACGGCCGGCGTCGATGAATCGATCCTGGTCTTCGAAGGCCCGGCCCACGTGGTCGAGTCCCAGGATCAGGCGGTGGAGCATGTGCTGGAAGGCATGGTGAAGCCCGGCGAGGTCGTGGTGGTTCGCTACGAAGGCCCGCGTGGCGGGCCGGGCATGCAGGAAATGCTCTATCCCACCTCGTATCTCAAGTCCAAGGGACTCGGCAAGGTCTGCGCACTGATGACCGACGGGCGTTTCTCGGGTGGCAGTTCGGGCCTATCGATCGGACACGTGTCGCCCGAAGCGGCTGCCGGTGGCGCCATCGGACTGGTGGAAAACGGCGATATCATCCGTATCGACATTCCCAATCGCCGCATCGATGTCCAACTCAGCGATGCCGAACTGGCCAGCCGGCGCGAGGCGATGGAGGCTCGTGGCAACCAGGCCTGGAAACCCAGCATCGAGCGGGTGCGCAAGGTATCCGCTGCACTCAAGGCCTATGCATTGCTGGCAACCTCGGCAGACAAGGGCGCGGTACGCGACCTGTCCAAGCTGGACTGAGCGCGGCAAGAACGAGGCCCGGCACTTGGCCGGGCCTCGATGAATTGGCGTCCCTGTCGGTATCGGAACGGAAGCTCAGGCAGCTTCTCTGAATGCCTCGCTTTCGAGTTCTGCAAGCATTTCCTGCTCGCACTCCAACGTAAACCAGATCATCAGCATGTCGAGACTTTCTTCCGAACAGCACATCACTGTTTTCTCCCGCTCGGTGGATGGAAACTGACCGTGAAAAGTATGGTCGGTTAGACGAAGGTCGACAGGGTTTTTCTCTCGCCTGTTTGACATGGGTCATAAGATGACTCTGTGTATCTCAGGGCGATATTCATGAGACAAGGAGGACCGCATGAAGGAATCGTTCAAGGTCGGGCTGGTGGGCTATGGTTTCGCCAGCAAGACGTTTCACGCACCACTGATTGCCGCGACGCCCGGCCTGGACCTGATCGCCGTCTCCAGCAGCGATGCCCCGAAGGTGCATGCCGACCTGCCGGACGTGGCGGTCGAGTCCGACCCTCACGCACTTTTCGCCCGACCGGATATCGACCTGGTCGTGATTCCTACACCCAACGAAACGCATTATCCCCTGGCCAAGGCGGCCCTGAATGCCGGCAAGCACGTCGTGCTCGACAAGCCGTTCACGGTGACCCTGCGCGAAGGGCGGCTGCTCAAGAGCCTGGCCGATGCCAGTGGCAAGTTGCTGTCGGTATTCCACAACCGCCGCTGGGACAGTGACTTCCTGACCGTTAGCGAGCTGCTCGAGGCTGGACGCTTGGGACGTCTGGTGCATTTCGAATCCCACTTCGATCGTTTCCGTCCCGAAGTGCGCGATCGCTGGCGGGAGCAGGCCAAGCCGGGTGGCGGTATCTGGTACGACCTGGGGCCCCATCTGCTCGATCAGGCCCGCGTGTTGTTCGGCATGCCACAGGCGATTCTGCTCGATTTATCCGCACGCCGCGATGGTGCCCGGATCGACGATGACTTTCATGCGTTGCTCGACTATGGCGACATGCGTGTGGTACTGCACGCCGCCGCTCTGGTGGCTGCCGAGTCGCCGCGTTTCACCCTGCACGGGACGCGGGGCAGTTACGTCAAGTTCGGCCTGGATCCGCAGGAGGATCGGCTCAAGGCCGGCGAAGCGCCTGCCCCGAGCTGGGGCGAGGACGAGCGTCATGGGCAGTTGACCGTCAGGGAGGGAGAAGGGGAGCAGGCACCCTTGGTGTCGTCGAGCTATCCGACACGGCCTGGCGATTACCTGGCCTACTATGTCGGTGTGCGCGATGCGCTGCGCGGCGAAGCCGAAAACCCGGTCCCCGCGGAGGAAGCGCTGGCCGTGATGCAGCTCCTGGAAGCCGGGCTCGACAGCTCGCGCCAGCAGCGTTGGGTACGTCTCAAGTAGGTCGAGTCATCCGGCCCGTCGATAACGACGTTGTTATCGTACAGTTACAGTTTGAAGCCATACAACATTTGCAAAACCCGCGTATCGTTTCTAGCTTCTAGACAAGCTTAGCGATTCGGAAAACGTTTTCCTAAGCGAGACGCTGCCACCAAGGAATGAGGAGGAGAAGCATGAAAGGAATTTATAGCGCTCTGATTGCAGCTGTCCTGTTCGGTTCCGCCGGCGCGGCACTGGCCAACGACGATGTCCCGCGTGCCGACGATGATATACCCTCCGGTCCCACCGAAAACCTGAGCACCCAGACCGGTTCCGCCAATACCCAGGCTGGCGATACCGCCGTCAAGGGTGGCACTGCCAAGAACCCGGAAGAGCCTGGGTTGGTCGGAGGCGATAATACCAAGAGCCATGGCGACGCCATGAAGAAAGACGACGAGGAGTATCGTATCGAGACCGAGGAGCCTCGTGCCGATGACGACATTCCTAGCGGTCCCAGCGACGATCTGAGCACGCAAACCGGCTCAGCCAATACCCAGGCTGGCGATACTGCGACCCAGGAAGGCGTGACCAACTAAACCTTCTTGTCTAACGATCTGCATGATGCCGCCACGTTCGCGTGGCGGCGTTTTTTTATCGTTCCCGTTTCCCCCAGTTCACCACCAGTCGCCCTGGTCGCGATCGCTACGCAGCTTTTCCCGGGCAATGAACAGCGCGGCAATGGCGCGTGCCTCGTGAAAATCCTCGCGCGCGAGTAGCGCCGGTAACTCTCGAAAGGCATGGGTCTCGACGATCAAGGGCTCCGGCTCGTCACCGGGCAGACGCTTTTCGTAGAGGTCGCTGGCCAGCAGCACATGCATGCGATGATTCATGTAGTTGGGGGCCAGGGAAAGTTCGACCAGTGGCTCGATGTTGCGCGCGCCCATGCCGCATTCTTCCATCAGCTCGCGATTGGCGGCAGTGATGATGTCCTCGCCGGGGTCGACCAGTCCCTTGGGCAGGGTCAGGGCGTAGTCATCGAAGCCGGCGGCATATTCCCGAATCAGCAGCACATGGTCCGGGTCGGGCATGGCGACGATCATCACGGCACCGTGTCCGCTGCCCTTGAGACGCTCGAAGGTGCGTTCGGCGCCGTTGGAGAAGCGTAGATCCAGGCGTTCGATGGTGAACATCTGGCTGCGAGCCACGTCTTCTCGGGAAAGAATGCTGGGTTTGCGGGGAGGCGTTGGCGGCATGGCAAAGGTATCCAGTACAATGAAAACGTAGCTATCTCCCTTCCTTTTACCATCGCTGTGGAGTCCCTGGCCAATGATCGACTGGCGTGCCATCGATACCGTACTGCTGGACATGGACGGTACCTTGCTGGACCTGCACTTCGACAGTCATTTCTGGCTGGAACATTTGCCGCGTCGTTATGTCGAATTGCATCGACTCGACGAGGCCACCCAGGAAGAGGTGCGGGCCCGCATCGTTCGCGAGCAGGGCACCCTGAACTGGTACAGTCTGGCCTACTGGAGTCGCGAGCTCGGCGTGGACATCGTGGCGCTCAAGCGCGAAGTCCAGCATCTCATCGGCCTGCGCAGCGATGCCCTGGACTTTCTGCAGTGGCTCAAGCAAGCCCACCCTCGTGTGGTGCTGGCGACCAATGCCGATCGGGAAAGTCTGGCGCTCAAGCTGCCCCTGACCGGGCTCGAGGCCTATCTGGATGCCATCGTCTCCTCGGCCGATCTGGGCATGCCCAAGGAGGCCCCGGAATTCTGGTTCGCCCTGCAGGATGTCGAGCCTTTCGACCCGTCTCGTACGCTGTTCATCGATGACAATCCGGCGGTGCTCGAAAGCGCCCGCGAATACGGCATACGCCATTTGCTGGGTATCAAGCAGCCTGACAGCAAGCGTCCCGAAAAAGAGTTGGAAGAGTTCATTGCCCTGGATCGGTTTGCGTCACTACTCCCTGACGCACCGCTCCGGGCCGGATCCTGACGGAGTCCCATGACTGGAGTACGTATCGACAAGTGGCTGTGGGCCGCGCGTTTCTTCAAGACGCGTGCCCTGGCCAAGAAAGCCATCGAAGGTGGCAAGGTCCATTACAACGGGGCTCGGGTGAAGACCAGCAAGACCGTCGAGCCGGGCGCCCTGATCAAGGTGCCGCAGGGATGGGACTTGTGGGAAGTCGAGGTGTTGGCGGTTTCCGATCAACGCCGTGGCGCTCCCGAAGCCCGCGAACTTTACCGTGAAACCCCCGAAAGCCAGACGCGGCGCGAGCGGGAAACCGAAAGCCGACGGCTGGCGAATCAGGCCATGAGCGCCCCGCAGGGCCGCCCGGACAAGAAACAGCGCCGCGACATACAGCGCTTCCAGCGCCAACGTCCCGAGGAATGAGGGACAGGCTCTCACCTTTCAAGATTGATAGTGACTCATGAACGATCAGATTCAACGTTTCATCTTCGATGACACCAACGTGCGCGGCGAAATCGTCACGTTGGAATCCACCTACGCCGAGGTGCTCGACAAGCAGGCCTATCCACCTGCCGTCGAGCGCCAGCTCGGTGAGATGCTTGCCGCCGTGGCGCTGCTCACCGAGACCGTCAAGCTCGACGGTACCCTGAGTCTGGAAGTGCGTGGCCAGGGCGTGCTTAGCCTGCTGATGGCCGAGTCCAACCCAGGGGGCGAGTTGCGGGCCATTGCGCGACTCGCCGAAGACGCGGCCGTTCCGGCCGAGGATGCCTCGTTCAAGCAGCTGGTCGGTGACGGCCAACTGGTGATCACGCTCGATCCGCGTGAGGGTAACCGTTACCAGGGTATCGTCGCCCTGGAGGCCGAGGATCTGGCCAGTTGTCTCGAAGAATACTTCTACCGCTCCGAGCAGTTGGCCACGCGGCTGTGGCTGACTGCGAACGGACGTCGAGCGGCCGGCCTGCTACTCCAGCAATTACCCGACGACGCCAGCAACCTCGATCCCGACGCCTGGGACCGGCTGATCTCGCTGGCCAGTACCGTATCGGCCGAAGAGATGCTGGCTCTCGATCAGCGCGATCTGCTTTATCGCCTCTTTCACGAAGAGACCACGCGGGTCTTCGAGCCCAAGCCGCTGCATTTCGGCTGCACCTGTTCCCGGGAGCGTATCGCCGATGCCCTGCTTACCTTGGGCGAGTCGGAGCTGCGCGACATCCTGGCCGAACAGCAGGCCATCGATACCCAGTGCCACTTCTGCCACACTCGCTACCATTTCAGTGCTGCCGAGATCGAAGCGATGCTCGGTTCGCCCGACGCCGATTCACCCACGCTGCACTGATCGTTTCATCCTTTTTGACGCCCTCCGGCTGAGCCATTTCAGCGATGCCGGGGGGAGAAAAAGCAGCGTTTTCCGGATTGTCGCTTTTTTGCCATAATGACGGCCCAGGACGCGCTGCGTTCAAGAAGGATAGTTGTGCTCAACACAGAAGCGGGGAAACCGCCGAGCGCAAGGAAGAAAAACGCTTTGGTTAACGAGAGAGAATCGGCCCACGGGCCCAGGACACCATAATGACCACTACCCAAGCTGCTCCTCAGGTAGCGACAGAGCGTCGCGCCGTGAAGATTCACACCAATCTGAGTGCCGCCGAGCTGATCGAAAGTGCCATTTCACGTGGCGAGGGTCGGCTTGCCGATACCGGTGCCCTGGTGGTGAATACCGGCGTGCGCACCGGGCGCTCTCCGGCGGATCGCTTCATCGTCGATGAGCCCTCCACCTCGGAACTGATCGATTGGGGAAGCGTGAACCGTCCCTTCGACGGTGAACGTTTCGATGCATTATGGGAGCGTGTCGAGGATTACCTGGCCGAAGACGACAGCTTCGTATCCGAATTGCATGTGGGCGCCGATCCCGAGCACTACCTGCCGATTCGGGTCACTACCGAGACGGCCTGGCACAATCTGTTCGCCCATACGATGTTCGTACGTCCCGAAGGGTACAACCCCAAGGGCAAGAGCGAATGGACTATTCTCAATGCGCCGCATTTCGTCTGTGAGCCCGAACGCGATGGCACCAACTCCGACGGTACGGTAATCATCAACTTCGCCCGTCGTCGTGTACTCATCGCCGGTATGCGCTATGCCGGCGAAATGAAGAAGGCCATGTTCTCGGTACAGAACTTCCTGCTGCCCGAGAAAGACGTGCTGCCCATGCACTGCAGTGCCAACGTCGGTGAGGATGGCGAAACCACGCTGTTCTTCGGCCTGTCCGGCACTGGCAAGACCACGCTGTCCGCCGATCCCGAACGCTACCTGATCGGGGACGATGAGCATGGCTGGGGCGAGGGAACGGTCTTCAACATCGAAGGCGGTTGCTATGCCAAATGCATCGATCTCTCCGAGAAGAACGAGCCGATCATCTGGAAAGCCATCCAGTTCGGTGCCGTCCTCGAAAACGTCGTGCTCGACGAGCGGCGCCATGCCGATTATGCCGACGATGGTCTGACCCAGAATTCCCGCGCCGCCTATCCGCTCGAGCACGTCGAGAAGCGCGTCGCCGAGAATCGTGCCGGCGAACCCAATGCGATCATCTTCCTGACCTGCGACATGAGCGGTGTCTTGCCGCCGGTGTCTATCCTCTCCAAGGAAGCTGCGGCCTACCATTTCCTGTCCGGGTATACCGCCAAGGTCGGCTCCACCGAGATGGGGTCGTCGTCCGGCCTTGAAGCGACATTCTCGACCTGTTTTGGCGCGCCATTCTTCCCGCGTCCGGCTCGCGAGTACGCCGACCTGCTGATCAAGCGCGTCGAGGCCTTCGATTCGCGCGTCTACCTGGTCAATACCGGTTGGACAGGCGGCAGTTTCGGACAGGGCGGCAGCCGTTTCAGCATTCCCACGACACGTAGCGTAATCAGCGCCATCCAGTCGGGGGCATTGAAGGATGCCGAGACACAGCATATCGACGGTCTCAATCTGGACGTGCCGGTTAGCGTGCCGGGCGTCGATTCGTCGCTGCTCGTGCCGCGCAATACCTGGGAAGACGGCGACGCCTACGATGCCCGGATGCGCGACCTGGTGGTCAAGTTCAACGAGAACTTCAAGAAGTTCTCCGGTGTCGATGACGCCATCGTCGCGGCGGGGCCGTCGCTCGACTGAGACGACGAAAGCCTTTACGCCGCTGGCGGACAAGGGGAGCCATCCGGCTTCCCTTTTTTCGTCTAATGTTTGAAGCCCTCGGCGATGTAGCGCGCCAGCCCATCGACGATCGGTGAATGCGTCTGTGAGGTCCGCAGGAGCATGATCGACGCGCTCGGCAGGGCGGGGAAACCCTCCGCCTCGCCGAGAATGCGCATGTTCGGCGTGACCAGGCTCTGCATCAAAGCCGATACCGCCAATCCGGCGTTCACCACGGCCTGGAGCGTCGCCAGACTGGGGCTGCTGTAGGCGACACGAAAGCGTTTGCCGTTACGTCCCAAGGCCGCACAGGCACGCTTGCGGCAGAAGCAGTCCTCGTCGAACAGGGCCAGGGGAATCGGTTCCTGCCTATGCGGCGAGTGACTGTCGGCCACTACCCAGACCATCGGTTCCTGACGCAGTAGCTCGCCCATCTCATGTCCTGGCTCGCGGGTCACGATGCATAGGTCGAGGCTGCCGTCCTGACGTGACAGCAACTGCGCCGAGGGTTCGCAGTGCACCTCCACGTCGACCAGGGGCCAGGACTGGGAGAACGACTTGAGAATGCCCGGCAAAAAGCGCATCACATAATCGTCGGGTACGCCGATCTTCACGCGCCCGACCATGTCGGGCTGACGCAGCACGTTCAGGGCCTCGCCGTGCAGATCGAGAATGCGCCGGGCGTAGCCGAGCAGGGTGTTGCCCTCGCTGGTCAGGCGGATCTGGCGACCGTCGCGCTCGAACAGCGGACGACGAATGACATCTTCCTCAAGACGCTTGATCTGCATGCTCACGGCCGACTGGGTGCGGTTGACCGCCTCGGCGGCACGCGTGAAGCCGCCGTGGTCGACGATGGCGACGAAGGTGCGCAGCAGTTCATGATCGATAGTCTGAAGCATGGAGATATCCATCAGAAAGCTTGATGCCTGGCATCATTAACATTCGTTGGATTGATTTTACTCCGCCGCCGACACTTCCTCCACCATTCCATAGGAGGATACGCTCATGGCACGTTCCAACGAGCCCCTTGGCGCTGCCGGGCTAGGCGATATGCAACTCTCCAGAACGCCAGGCTGGCGCCGGCTGCTCAAGCGCTTGCGGCGCTGGCAACAGTTGCGCCATGAACGCCAGCAGCTCTGGCGGCTGAGCGATGCGACGCTCAAGGACATCGGCCTGACCCGGGCCGACGTCGAGCGCGAAGCCAGCCGGCCGTTCTGGGACGATGACGGGGTGAGCCGCGATTGATCGTGTCGGACTCTGCGCCCTTGGGACGCTTTGTGGTACCTTGTCGCGAACTTTTTCGTCGTTGGTTCGCCAAGGAATTTCATGGACGCCCAAGCCAAGATCATCGCCCGTCTCGCCGACGAACTCGCCGTCCGCCCCGCTCAGGTAGCAGCCGCCGTGGAGCTGCTCGACGGCGGTGCCACCGTGCCGTTCATCTCCCGCTATCGCAAGGAAGTCACCGGCGGTCTCGACGATGGCCAGTTGCGTAGCCTGGAGGAGCGCCTGCGCTATCTGCGCGAGCTGGAAGAACGTCGCGAGTCGGTGCTGGCCAGCATCGACGAACAGGGCAAGCTGACCGATGCGCTGGCTGCCCAGGTTCGTGAGGCGGATACCAAGCAGCGTCTCGAAGACCTTTATCTGCCCTATAAGAAGAAGCGCCGCACCAAGGCGCAGATTGCGCGTGAGGCGGGGCTCGAACCGCTGGCCGATGCACTACTGGCCAATCCGGCACTCGATCCGGAGGCCGAAGCTCAAGGTTATCTGCGTGCGGCGGACGGTGACACGCCGGCTGTCGAGGACACCAAGGCGGCCCTCGACGGCGCCAAGCAGATCCTCATGGAGCGCTTCGCCGAGGATGCCGAGCTGGTCGGCCGCCTGCGTGACCGCCTGTGGGAAGAGGGCGAGCTCAGCGCCCGGGTGATCGACGGCAAGCAGAAGGAGGGCGCCAAGTTCTCCGACTACTTCGAACACGACGAACGCCTGGCCAAGGTGCCTTCGCATCGTGCCCTGGCAATGTTCCGTGGGCGCAACGAAGGCGTGCTGGGCCTGTCCATCAAGCTGCCCGGAGAAGACGAGGCGCCGGTGCATCCCGCCGAGGTCGCCATCGCAAAACACTTCGCCATTCACGACGACGGCCGTGCCGCCGATCGCTGGTTGCGTGAAGTGGTGCGCTGGACCTGGCGGGTCAAGCTCTACACCCATCTCGAGACCGAGCTGATGGGCCGTCTGCGCGAGCGCGCCGAGACCGAGGCCATCGAGGTGTTCGCCGCTAACCTCAAGGATCTGCTGCTTGCCGCACCGGCCGGGCCCAAGGCCACCCTGGCGCTGGACCCCGGCCTGCGTACCGGCTGCAAGGTGGCGGTGGTCGATGCTACCGGTCAGTTTCTCGACCAGGCGGTGATCTACCCGCACGCGCCGCAGAACCGCTGGCGCGAGTCGCTGGACACGCTCGCCGCACTGGTCGACAAGCATGACGTGGAACTGGTCGCCATCGGCAATGGCACCGCCAGCCGCGAGACCGACAAGCTGGCTGCCGAGCTGGTCAAGCGCCTGGCCGATAAGCGCCGCCTGTCCAAGGTCATGGTCAGCGAAGCCGGCGCCTCCGTCTACTCGGCATCCGAATATGCCTCGCGGGAATTTCCCGACCTCGATGTCACCATCCGTGGCGCGATATCCATCGCCCGGCGCCTGCAGGATCCGCTGGCCGAGCTGGTCAAGATCGAGCCCAAGTCGATCGGGGTCGGCCAGTACCAGCACGACGTTTCGCAGGTGCAGCTCTCGCGCAGCCTGGAGGCGGTGATCGAGGATTGCGTCAACGCGGTGGGTGTCGACCTCAACATGGCATCCAGCGCGCTGCTTTCGCGCGTGTCGGGGCTCAACCCTGGCCTGGCCGAGAACATCGTCATGCGCCGCAATACCGAGGGCCCGTTCCGCAATCGTCGCGATCTGCTCGAGGTAAGCCGTCTGGGGCCGCGTACCTTCGAACAGTGCGCCGGTTTCCTGCGCATCATGAACGGCGACAACCCGCTGGATGCCAGTGCCGTGCACCCCGAGGCCTACCCGGTGGTAAACCGTATCGCCAAGCAGGGCGGACGCGAGCTGGCCAGCCTGATCGGCGACAGTGCCTTTCTCAAGTCGGTGAAACCCGCCGATTACGTCGACGACAGCTTCGGTGTGCCCACGGTGACCGACATCCTCAAGGAACTCGACAAGCCCGGACGCGATCCGCGACCCGAGTTCAAGGCCGCCGAATTCCGCGAAGGGGTGGAGACGCTCAAGGACCTCGAGCCGGGCATGATCCTCGAGGGCACGGTGACCAACGTCACTCACTTCGGGGCCTTCGTCGATATCGGCGTGCATCAGGACGGCCTGGTGCACATCTCGGCACTCTCCGACAGCTTCGTCGATGACCCGCGTCAGGTGGTCAAGGCCGGCGACATCGTCAAGGTCAAGGTCATGGACGTGGATATCGAGCGTGCACGCATCGGCCTGTCGATGCGCATGCACGATCAGCCCGGCGAGGCAGCGTCACGCAAGAGCGCCGGTGGCAACAACGCTGCCTCACGCAACAAGCCTGCACGGCGCAATGGTCAAGGGCAGGGCGGTGCATCCAGCGGTGGACAGATGGGGGCGTTGGGCGAAGCGTTACTGAAAGCCCGCAAGAACCGCTAAGATGCACGTCTTTGGTTAGCCTGAAAACGACAAGCGCCTTGAAAGGGCCCGTCGCGGCACCATAATCTGATGTTTAGCTTGCCGTGCCGCGCGCCGGCGTACCGGCTTCAACGAGGGGTAGTGATCTTGTCCGAGCAACTAGACAACGCCATTGCGCGGCTCAAGGGGCCGGCACGCCAGGGTCTGCTGGGCCGGCTGCGACGCGGTATCGAGAAGGAAGGGCTGCGGGTGGATGCCGAGGGCAGCATCGCCCAGACGCCACATCCGCATGCCTTGGGGTCGAAACTGACCCATCCGCACGTCACCACCGACTATTCCGAAGCGCTGCTCGAGTACATCACGCCGGTGTACTGTCGGCCCAAGGACGCGCTGGATTTCCTGACCGACCTGCATCGCTTCAGCTATCGCCACCTGGGCGACGAGCTGATCTGGCCGGCGAGCATGCCGGCGCGCTTGCAGGGCAATGACAGCGTGCCGATCGCCGACTACGGCAGTTCCAACGTCGGCACCATGAAGCATGTCTATCGCAAGGGGCTGGACGTGCGTTACGGGCGCATCATGCAGGCCATCGCCGGGGTACACTACAATATCTCGCTGCCCGAAAGCATGTGGCCGCTGCTGCGCGAGCTGGAGGGGGCCGAGGACAAGCCGCTCGATGCCTACCGCTCCGGGCGCTATTTCGATCTGATCCGCAATTTCCGGCGCAACAGCTGGTTGCTGCTGTACCTGTTCGGCGCCTCGCCGGCGCTGGATCGCAGTTTCCTGACCGGGGCGGTTCCCGACAAGCTGCGGGCCCATGCCCGCGATACGTTGGTCTCGCCCTATGCCACCAGCCTGCGCATGTCCGATCTGGGCTACCAGAACAAGGTTCAGGCGCAGTTGAAGATCTGCTTCAATTCGCTGTCCAACTACGTGGGTACGCTGCGCCATGCGATCACCACGCCGTGGCCGGCCTACGAGCGCCTGGGCGTCAACCGCGCGGGTGACTGGCAACAACTCAATGCCAATATCCTGCAGATCGAGAACGAGTACTACAGCGACATCCGCCCCAAGCGCGTCGCGCGCCATGACGAGACACCGACCCAGGCCCTGGAAGCGCGTGGCGTCGAGTACATCGAGGTGCGCTGCCTGGACCTCAATCCGTTCCTGCCGCTGGGCATCGACGAGCCCCAGATGCGCTTCATCGATACGTTCCTGATGTGGTGCCTGCTTTCCGAGAGCCCGTGGATACCCGACGAGGAGTGCGACCGGCTCGACGACAATCGCCGTGCGGTGGTCGATGCCGGTCGCGATCCGGCATTGACGCTAGCGGTCGATGGCCGCGAGCAGCGCCTCGCCGAACGCGCCGGTTACATCTTCGACGAGATGCGCGAGGTCGCGGCCCTGCTCGACACCATCAAGGGCAATGCCGCCCAGCATGTCGAGGCGCTCGATGCGTTGCGCCCCTTGCTCGGTCACCCCGAGCAGACGCCGTCGGGCCGCTTGCTGGCTGCGCTCGAAGAAACCGGTAGCGAGTTCGTCGAGTACACTCTCGAGCAGGCCCGCACCCAAGCGGAATTTTTCCGCAGTCATCCCATGGATCGGGCGCGCGACACGCTGTTCACCCAGCTGACCGAGACATCCCATCAGCAGCAGAGCGACATCGAGGCGGCCGACGCGGACGGCTTCAATGAATTTCTGGATGCCTATTTCGCCCGGGCGCGTGAACCACGGCGAAAGACCGCAGTCTGACCTACCGAAACCGGCGGCCCACCTCTGTGGGCCGTTTCCTTGCGAGGGAGAATGACGCGATGTGGAATGTCCTGTCCAGGGCGAGCATTCGCCAGTGGAGCGTGGTGGGACTGGCCTTTTGTGCCCTGATGATGGGCGTTGCGCTGTGGTTGCAATATGGTGTGGGCCTCGAACCCTGCCCCTTGTGCATTTTCCAGCGCGTCGCGGTGCTGTCGGCGGCGGCCGTGTTCCTGGTCGCGGCGATCCATAATCCGCGCGGCTGGGGCGGTAGCATCTATGGCGTCCTGGGTCTGGCTGCGGTCGGTGGAGGGATTGCCGTGGCCGGGCGGCATGTCTGGTTGCAGTCCCTGCCGCCGGATCAGGTACCGAGCTGCGGCCCCGGTCTCGATTACATGATGGAAGTGCTGCCCCTGTGGGACGTGCTCTCGCGTGTTCTCTCGGGCTCCGGCGAATGTGCCGAGATCGATGGCATCTGGTTGGGTCTGAGCCTGCCGCAGTGGACGTTGATCGGATTCGCGATCTTGGCGGTCGTCCCGCTCTTCATGACGTTTCGTAGCGTTTTGCAACGTGACGTTAGCCCGTCACGACTTTAGGGCAAAGCAGGATTGACACCAGCGTGGCTTGAGGCGACGCTGGGTGTCCCGCTTGGGACAAGGACGAAGGGAGACGGTCCATGCTAGAGGATTGCAAAACGGCTCTGGAACGCTGGGGTGGCGTACACCGCCTCATCGATCACTGGCTGGAAGAGCGCCATGACATGCTAGTGGCTTTCATGGATCTCAATGAAGCTTGCGAAATCGATTGCGAGTCGGTACCCAAGGAACGGATCGACCGCTTCAATGAGCTGCTGATGGACTACATCAGCGCCGGCCACTTCGAGATTTACCCGCAACTGCGCGAGGAGGCCAAGGCCTTCGACGATCGCGAAGCCCTGGCCGTCGCCGAGAAACTACTGGCTCGGTTGGAGAAGTCTACCGAGATGGCGCTGGAGTTCGAGAACGAGTTTTCCACACCGGTGCGCTGCCAGCACTTTGCATCGCGGCTGCCGGCCTGGCTGACGCGGCTGCGGAAGGCGATGACCGAACGCTTTGCCCTGGAAGACGAGTTCATCGAACGTCTCCATGCATCGCATTCGCCACCGCCGGCGTCGGAAGCGGCGCCCAGCGCGACCCTCTGACCCACAATCGCCCGAACACTCTCGCCAGCCCGCTACACAGGCCCGCCTCGTTGGCGGGCCTTGTCTTTTTCTGCCTTCAGTGCGAAACGGTTCGGCCAATGCGGCGGCGTGACAGGCGCTCTCCCAGGCGCGCACCCAGCAACAGCATGCACGGCGTAAGCAGCAGGGTCAGGCCGGTGGCGAAGCCCAGTCCGCCGGCGATGGCGCTGGACAGCTGCGTCCACCACTGTGTCGAGGGAGCGCCCCAGCCCAGGCTCGGGCCGAGCAGATCGACATTCACGCCCAGCACCATCGGCATCAGTCCGAGAATCGTGGTGACGGCCGTGAGCAGGACGGGCCGCAGGCGGCGGCCACCTGCCTCCAGGGCTGCTTCGTCGGCGTTCAGGCCCTCGTCGCGCAACTGATTGTAGGTGTCGATCAGTACGATGTTGTTGTTCACCACGATGCCGGCCAGGGCGATGATTCCCATCCCCACCATGACGATGCCGAAGGGTTGAGCGTTGAGCAGCAGGCCGAGCAGCACCCCGGCGGTGGAGAACACGATCGCCGAGAGCACCAGGCCCGCCTGGTAGAGGCTGTTGAACTGGGTGACCAGGATGATCGCCATCAGAAAGATCGCCACGCCGAACGCCATGCCCAGGAAACGGGTGGTCTCGGCCTGGTCCTGCTGTTCCCCGGCGAAGCCGACCCGCACGCCGTCGGGTAGTGCGTCCAGTTCGCCGCTCAGCGCATTGATGCGCTCGTCGACCTGGCGACCGGGGGCGACATCGGCAGCGAGGGTCAGGGTGCGCTGGCTATCGACCCGGTGCAACGTGCCGACCTTGGGCGCTGGCTCCAGGGTCACGAAATGGCTGATCGGCACCTGGCCGCGCGTGGTGTTGATTGTCATGCGCTGCAGCTGGTCGAGGCTGCGCCGGGCGCCGGGCAGGCGCACGCGGATATCGACTTCATCCGTGGCATCCTGGGGACGGTAGGTAGCGATCTGCAGGCCCGTGGTCACCAGTTGCACGGCGCTGCCGATGGTGGTCACGTCGGCGCCGAAGCGGGCCGCGGCCTCGCGGTCGACCTGGAGCCGCCATTCCACACCGGGCAGACTGCGGTTGTCCTCGATGTCGCGAAAGCCGCCGAGACGCTGCATGGCGGCACGCAGCTGTTCCACGGCGCGCTCGATGGCGGCCGGGTCATCGCCGCTCAGTTCGATCTGGATCGGCTTGCCGCTGGTCGGCCCTTGTTCCTGCTCGCGAAACTCCAGTTGAATGCCGGGGATGCCCTCGGTGCGTTCGGCCATGTCGGCGAGGATCTCGCCCGCCGGACGGCGCTGGTCCCAGTCGATCAGCTGGAAGGTAAGCTGGCCGATGACATCGACACCGAGCTGCTCGTTGGGCACTGCGAAGGAGCGCGCATAGAGGGCCTCGATCTCGCTCATGCCATCCAGGCGAGCCTCCACGCGCTGCACGATGGCATCCTTCTCGTCGACCGACAGATCGCCGCGGGCGTGTACGAGCACCTGGGCGCTGTCCGGTTCGACCGAGGGGAAGAACTCCACGCCATGATTGAAGCGCGCATAGCCCATATAGATCAGCGCCATGACCAGTAGCGCCCCGGCCAGCGTGAGGCCGGGATGCCGCAGCAGACTGGCCAGGCTACGACGATAGAGTCGTCCACCGGCGCTTATGGCGTCGCTTTGGGTCGTGCGGCGGCGGCTGAACAGGTTGCCCAGGGTAGGCAGAAAGACCAGGGCCATGGCCAGCGAGGCCAGCAGGCACAGAATCACCGTGGCTGGCAGGTATTTCATGAATTCGCCGACCACCCCCGGCCAGAACAGCAGCGGCAAAAACACCACCAATGTGGTGGCCGTGGACGAGATGACCGGCCAGGCCATGCGGCTGGCCGCGCCCGCCCAGGCATCGTGAGGCGTGAGTCCTTCGGCGAGAAAACGCTCGGCCTGCTCACCGACCACGATGGCGCCGTCGACCAGCATGCCGGCGACCAGGATCAGGGCGAACAGCACGACGATATTCAGCGTGTAGCCGACCGCCCAGATCAGCAGAATGCCGGTGAGAAAGGCGCCGGGAATGGTCGTGCCGACCAGCAGGGCGGAGCGCGGCCCCATGGTGGCGAGGATCACGATCAGCACCAGAACCACGGCGGTGAGTACGTTGTTCAGCAGCTCGTCGAGCATGTTCTCGACGTCGGTCGACTGGTCCATGATGACGCTGACGTCCAGCGTCTCCGGCAGGCGCGACTCGGCCTGTGCCAGCATGGCGTTGACGGCATCCACGGTGGCGATGATGTTGGCGCCGGTGCGCTTGGAGATTTCCAGCACCACTGCCGGCTGGCCATCGATGCGCGCATAGCCGGCGGGGTCCTTCAGCGTGCGCTGAACCATTGCCACGTCGCCGAAGGTGACTACACGGTCGCCCTCGACCTTGACCGGTGTCGCCAGTACGTCCTCGATATCCTCGATCACCCCGGGCACCTTGATGGTCAGCCGACCGGCGCCGTTGTCGATGCTGCCGGCCGCGACCAGGCGGTTGTTGCGCGACACCAGGTTGAACAACGTGTCGAAATCGACCCCGTAACTGTCGAGGACCAGCGGATCGACGACGATTTCCAGCAGGTTTTCGCGCTCGCCGGCGATATCCACTTCCAGTACCTGGGGTATGCCCTCGATGGCCAGCTTGAGTTCGCGAGCCACGGTCATCAGCTCGGCAGCCGACAGCGGTCCCGACAGGCCCACCGACATCACCGGAAACAGCGACACGTTGACCTCCATGACGCGCGGTTCCTCGGCTTCGTCGGGCAGCGAACTGCGTGCGATGTCGACCCGTTCGCGGACGTCGGCCAGCGCCTGGCGCGCATCGAAGCCGGCATCGAACTCGAGAGTGATCGAGGCATGCCCTTCGCTGGACTGGGAGGTCATCTTCTCGAGGCCCTCGATGGCGCGCAGCTCCTGCTCCATGGGCCGAACCAACAGGCGCTCGGCGTCCTCTGGACTGACGCCTTCGAGACTCAGCGACACGTAGATCATCGGAATCGCCACGTCGGGGTTGGATTCCTTGGGTATCGCCTGGTAGGCCACCATCCCCGCCAACAGCAGGAAAATCAGCAGCAGCAAGGTGGTGCGTGTCCGGTTCAGTGCGGCGTAGATCAGAGTGCGCATCAGTTCCGCTCTTCTTCGGCATCGGCCGGCACTGGGATGACCGCGTCGCCGTCAGCGACGAAACCGCCGCCCAGGGTGATCAGGCGTACCTCGCCAGGCAGGCCGGTCACCCAGGCTTGGGCGGCATTGGCGGTGAGCAGGCTCACCGGCGTGAATTCGACCGTGTCGTCCGACGTCAGATGCTTGACGCCCAGGCGACCCTGCTCATCGAGGACCAACCGGGCCGGCGAGAGGCGATGCGCCTGCCGCTCGGGCAGGGCGATTTCCAGCGTGGCGCTGGCGCCGGCGATACGCCGCCGCTCGGGATTGGCGATGTTGGCTTCCAGGGCATAGCTGCGGGTCGCCGCATCGGCGCCACTGGCGACGTAGCTGAGTTCACCGTGCAGCGTGCTACCGTCGAGCAGAGTGGCGGTTACCGGCAGGCCTTCCTGCAGGGCCAGGGCGCGACGTTGGGGCGCCCAGGCTTCCGCCGTCAGTCGATCGATCTCGATCAGTCGACCGATCTCCTCGCCGGCCTGGAGATAATCGCCTTCTTCGATATCCAGCCGGTCGAGGGTGCCGGTGAACGGCGCGACGATGCTCAGGTCGGCTTGCCGTTCGCGCAGGCTGGCCAATTCCGCCCGGGCCGTCGCCAGGGCGCTCTGCAGACGCAGCAGTTCGTTGCTGGCGACCAGATCGCGGTTGCGCAGGCGCTGGCCGGCCTCGAGCTCCGCCTCGCGCAGTTCGAGTTCTGCCTCGGCGCGAGCCAGTTGGGCCTCCAGATCTTCCTGTTCGAGTTCGACCAGCACCTCGCCTTGCTCGACACGTGCGCCCTGTGCCTGAGGCAGGCGGGCGACGGTGCCCGACAGACTCGGACGCAGGGTGACGTCGCGATACGGCTCGAGTTGCCCTTGCAGCGTGAGGAGCGGGGTGTGTGCCTCGGCATGGGAGGTTGTGACTTCGACGCGTGGCAGGTCCTGGCCGGCTTGTTCGTCGGCGGGCGGAGCTGTGTCGCGAAAGCCCTGCATATCGCCGAATGCCAGCCAGGCGAGCAGAGCGATACCCAGAACCAGCGCGACTAGGGCTGGAGAAATAGCAAGTCTATGGCGCATCGTGCCATCCGAAACGAAGAGATAAGGGGACGCTGATGGAGCTGTTCGACCGTGATAGTCGATGCACAGCAAGGGCGCTGTCAACGCAAGGCCCCGGCACGAGGCCGGGGCAGCGGTGCAAGCCCTGGGTAGCTTACATCAACGAAGTGGCTTCCGGCCGCTCGAGTTCGGTGAGCGCCATCTCGCCGTTCAGCAGGTCGCGTTCGAAGGACTCGGTATCGATGGTGAAGCCCAGGAAATCCCTGGCCAGGTACATGTCCTTTTCGGCGTTGCCCAGACAACTGGTGCCGCCGGGGGAAGGGGTCATGTTGAAGACGATGCCGGTACCCGGATTGATCTTCGCCTCGCCCATGACGAGCTTGTGCTTGCTCTTGTCGATCAGTTGCGGGCGCACCCCACCGAATCCCTTGGCGAAAGAGACCTCCTTGGCCGTCAGGCTGGGCACGATCTTCTGGATATCCTTGAGAAAAAGCCGCTCGCGCAGGATAGGGACCTCGTAGAGGAAATTCTTGAAGATGTAGTTGCGGATATCGCGTACCTTGAGCAATTCCCAGAGTGCCTTGATGACGTTCTGGTCGAGACGCAACACCTTCAGGAAATCGAAGAACGTCTTGCCATTGTAACGCTCCAGCAATGGCAGCATGAGCGCCGTCGGGCCGAAGCGGGTCTTGCCCTCGACGAGCACGTCGGGGTCCCCATGCACGGCGGCAAACGGCAAGTTCTCGTTCTGGACGGTATACACCTTGCCGTTGAGTACCTGCGGCGTGAAGTAGAAGGAGCCGGCCATGGGCAGGCAGGACTTGTCCAGGCCATAGCCCATCTGATGCGCGAACAGCAGCGAGTGCCCGCCGGCGCTGACCACGACATAGCGTGCCGTCAGCGTGCCCCGGTTGGGTGTTGCGACCTTGAAGATGCCGTCTTCCTCGGCGATCCGCTCGACGGCGGTGGAAAGAAACACATCGCAGCGCATGTCCTTTTCTGCGGCGCTGTACTGCGCCTGGTCGACGAATGCCTCGGACAGCGTGGTGTAGTTGACCGCCGAGTACTCATCGAGTGCACCCAGCGCGACGATCGCTTCCTCTCTTCTGCGGCCTTCGACCAGGTTGGGCTCGAGCTTGGCGATTTCCTCGCGCTCGAGCAGGCGGAGGTTGGGGAACAGCTCACGGAATCGGCTATGCCGGGTGCGCAGGAACTCGCACTCCTTGTCGCCTACGCCCAGCACCATCTTGGGATATCTGAAGATGACGCGATCGCGCTGCTCGGTAGGTAGTTTGGTCGCGAAGTTGACCACCATGCCGGCCGTGCGCTTGGTGACGCGGGCTTTGTCGAGAGAATAGTTGGTCTCGATGTCGCCGTAATGAATGGTCTGGCTGTTGTTGCGACCGTGAGAATTGACGACCGCCACATGATCGTACTTTTCCACCAGGCCAATCGATTCGAGGTCGGTATAACGCGCCAGTTCGTAGAGCAGGGCGGTGCCGGATACGCCACCGCCAATGATCAGCACATCGTAAGTCGCTTCAGGCATGGCTATACGCTCTGGTTGGTGCAGGAGAACGCTCCGGTCCCGCGTAGGGACCGAGCCTGGTCTACCGAGCGCCGCGTTATGATGAGGCGGATCGCAGTCACTCGTTAACGAGCTTAGAAAGTCACTTGAGTAGACGATTAAGACTACAGGTTAGTGCCATACGCCCCTGCTGGCGACAAGGGAGGTGAGTGGTGACTTTCACTGCAGTGCACAATATTGGCTAGTGTAAGCAGGAACACCGATCCCGACCAATCCTTCAGGAAAGGCCGGGCTAGCGGTCAAGGCTCGCTTCAGGCAGACGGATCGCTCAGCTTGAGCGTGCGATGGGTGTGCTCGCGAATGTCACGAAGGAGGGCTCCCTGCGCGGCAAGCGTGTCGGCGCGGGCTGGGACCAGCTGTTCCAGGCGTGCCTGCCAGGCGGCGGAGGCAAACTTCTCGGGGAAACAGCGCTCGACCAGTCCGAGCATGATCGACGTGGCCGTCGAGGCGCCTGGCGAGGCACCAAGCAAGGCGGCGATGGAGCCGTCGCTCGACGCCACGACCTCGGTGCCGAACTGCAGGATGCCGCCCTTCTTCGGGTCCTTCTTGATCACCTGGACGCGCTGGCCGGCTACCTCGAGCCGCCAGTCGTCGACGGCTGCCGCCGGATAGAAATCCTGAAGTTCCTCGACGCGCTCGTCATGCGAGAGACGCACCTGATCGAGAAGATACTTGACCAGGCTGAAATTGTCGCGTGCGACGGCCAGCATCGGGCTCAGGTTCGAGGAGCGTACCGACCTGGCCAGATCGAAGACCGATCCCGTCTTCAGGAATTTGGTCGTGAAGCCGGCAAACGGACCGAACAGCAGTGAAGGCGTGCCGTCGACGTTGCGCGTATCCAGGTGCGGGACCGACATCGGTGGCGCGCCGATGGGCGCCTTGCTGTAGACCTTGGCGTTGTGCTGGGAAACGATTTCCGGCTTGTCGCAGCGCAGCCACTGGCCGCTGACGGGGAAGCCCGCGTAGCCCTTGGCTTCGGGAATACCGCTCTTCTGCAGCAGGTGCAGGGAGGCGCCACCGGCACCGAGGAACACGAAACGCGCGCGAATGACCCGACGCTCGCCGTCATTGGTATCGACCTTGACGGTCCAGCTGCCGTCGCCGTTGCGTTCCAGATCGCTGACCTTCTGGCCGGTGCTGATGCGAACCTGCTCGTCCGGTTCGGCCTCGAGGCGCGCCAGGAGCTGGCGTGTGAGGGCGCCGAAGTCGACGTCGGTGCCGGACTCGACTCGTGTGGCCGCCAGTGGCTCGCCCGCCTGACGCCCATCCATCAGCAGCGGAGCCCACTGTGCGATGGTTTCCGGCGACTCGGTGTACTTCATCGCCTCGAAGCAGGGATGGGACTGCATTACCTCGTGGCGGGCACGCAGAAAACGCACGTCCTGTTGTCCGCGCACGAAGCTCATGTGCGGCACCGGGTAGACGAAACGGGATGGGTCGCCGAGATTGCCATGTTCCACCAGGTAGGTCCAAAACTGCTTGGACTCCTCGAACATGGTATTGATCTTGATGGCTTTCTGGATGTCGACCGAACCGTCGGCTGTCTGCGGCGTGTAGTTGAGCTCGCACAGGCCGGCGTGCCCGGTGCCGGCATTGTTCCAGGCGAACGAACTCTCGCTGGCCGTGGAATCGAGCCGCTCGAGGACCTCGATGCGTGCGTCCGGTTCCAGTTCATGGAGAAGGGTGGCGAGTGTTGCGCTCATCACCCCCGCGCCAACCAGCAAGACATCGACTGTCTCATCCATAACGTTATCAACCATTGGCGGTAGTCATCAGGGAGTCGTTTTGCGGAGCGTCATGCGCTTTGAAAGCGGTGGCCCGATAAACGTCGAATGGCGTCCATTATAGACCCTTTGGCGTTAAAAACGACCTATGCCAAAGGTGTACTTTATGGTTATGTGATTGGCCATAAGGAAAAGCTTAGCGATGCGGAAAAAGAAAAAAAGCAACCAAACCAGTGGGTTGGGTTGCTTTTTAAGCGATTTGGGATGGTGCAGCGCAATATCGAGGCGCCGATAAAAGTTATCTATCGCAAGCTAATGATACGCCAATCGCGACGTTCGGCTTCGCGACGCAAGGTGTCGTCGGGGTCGACGGCTACCGGATGGTCGACGTTTTCCAGCAGTGGCAGATCGTTATGGGAGTCGCTGTAGAACCACGCGTCATGCAGCGAGGCCGAGCTTTGCGCCAGCCATTCATTCAGGCGCTCGACCTTGCCTTCACGGAAGCTGGGAATGCCGCTCACCCGGCCGGTGTAGCGACCGCCCACGAACTCCGGCTCGACGGCGATCAGGTTGTCGACGCCCAGGCGTGCGGCGATGGGGCCGGTCACGAAGCGGTTGGTCGCCGTGATGATCAGCAGGGTATCGCCGCGTTCGCGGTGACGAGCCAACAGTTCCTCGCCCTTGGACAGGATGTGCGGTTCGATCTTGCTCGCCATGAATTGCTGATGCCAGGCGTTGAGCTGCTCACGACTGTATTCGGCCAGCGGCTTTAGCGCCAATTCCAGGTAGGCATGGATGTCCAGAGTGCCGTTCTTGTAGTCCTCGAGAAAGCGTTCGTTGGCTTCGCGATAGCTGACGGGGTCGACGGCGCCCTGCTCGACCAGGAACTGTCCCCAGGCGTGATCGCTGTCGGTGGAGATGAGTGTATTGTCGAGATCGAATATGGCCAGGCTCAAAGGTGACTCCCCGGTGCGTGTGCGATGACGGTTGGCGAGAACGGCGCCGATTATTGCAGAACCGCCGGGTCATTCACACCGCTTGGCATCCCTGTATTGATGCGCTTTCCGGCTTTGTGGAAGAATGGCTTCAATACTGGTTTTCATAAGGTGAAGCCCGTGATCGACGCTGACGGCTTCCGCCCCAACGTTGGTATCATCATTACCAACCATGAAGGGCAACTGCTATGGGCGCGTCGGGTGGGACAGAATGCATGGCAATTTCCCCAGGGAGGCATCAAGGCGCACGAGACTCCGCAACAGGCACTCTATCGCGAACTCGAAGAAGAGATCGGCCTGACTCCGGACGATGTCGAGGTGCTGGCCTGTACCCGGGGGTGGCTGCGCTACCGTCTGCCACGGCGCATGATACGAACCCAATCACGGCCGGTATGTATCGGCCAGAAGCAGAAGTGGTTTTTACTGCGCATTCGATGCCAGGATAACCGAATCTGCATGGACACCACGCCCAAGCCGGAGTTCGATGGCTGGCGCTGGGTGAGTTACTGGTACCCGTTGGGACAGGTGGTGCCGTTCAAGCGCGAAGTCTATCGTCGTGCCTTGAGGGAGCTGGCGCCACGCGTTCAGCGCCTGGCCCAGGGAGGCGGCTGATTGCGGGGTTCGCCTCGCAACGGCATGTGACACCCCTTACACAAGAAGAATGCCCATGCTCGAAGTTCTACGCCGCATCGTTCAAGAGGTTAACGGAGCACGCAGCCTCGATGCGGCGTTGGCTACCATGGTGCGCCGCATTCGCAAGGCGATGCAGACCGATGTCTGCTCGGTCTACCTTTTCGACCCTGTCCAGGAACGCCTGGTGCTCATGGATACCATCGGCCTGCACACTCAGGCGGTGGGGCAGGTCACGTTGCGCCTGGGCGAGGGCCTGGTCGGTCTGGTCGGCCAGCGCGAGGAACCGCTCAATCTCGAGGATGCGCCATCGCATCCGCACTTCCGTTATTTCAAGGAGACCGGCGAAGAGCGCTTTTCCAGCTTCCTTGGCGTGCCCATCATCCACCAGCGACGCATGCTCGGCGTGCTGGTCGTGCAGCAGAAGGACAAGCGCCGTTACGATGAAGGTGACGAAGCCTTCCTGGTGACCATGGCGGCCCAATTGGCGGGGGTATTGGCGCATGCCCTGGCCACCGGGACGCTCAACCGGCCGACGCGCGCCGATGACATGGCCATGTTCAAGGGCGTGGCTGCATCGCCCGGTGTGATCATCGGCGAGGCCGTGGTCATTGCTCCGCCGGCCGACCTGGACAGTGTGCCGGACCTGATACCCACCGATGTCGACTACGAAGTGCGTCGTCTGAGCGAGGCGATCGCTCGCGTGCGCAACGAGATACGTAGCGCCGGCGCTCGACTGGCCAGCCGCATCTCGACCCAGGAACTGGCGCTGTTCGATGTCTACGAACAGATGCTGGCGGACGCCTCGCTGGGCCAGGAAGTGGAAAAGCGTATCCGAGAGGGCCAATGGGCGCCCGGTGCGTTGGCGGATGTCGTGCGTCGCCACGTCAAGTACCTGGAGCGCGTCGATGACGACTACCTGCGTGAACGTGCCGCGGACATCCGTGACCTGGGGCGGCGGGTGCTGGCGCATCTCCAGGAGGAGAATCCGCTCACGCCCGACACTTACCCTGAGTGTTGCATTCTCGTCGGTGACGAGATCAGTGTGACCATGCTCGGCGAGGTGCCGCGCGAGAAGCTGGCGGGCCTGGTCTCGATTCGCGGCTCGAGCACGTCGCACGTGGCGATTCTGGCCAGGGCGATGGGCATTCCGACCGTGTTGGGGATGGTCGATCTACCGCTGCCGCGCCTGAACAGCGCCCGGGTGATTCTGGATGGTTATCGTGGCCGCCTGTTCGTGCGTCCCGATGAGGAGTTGATCAAGCGCTACCGAAGCCTGATCGCCGAAGAGCGGGCCCTGGCCGAGGTGCTGGAGCATGAGCAGGACCTGCCCAGCTGCACGCCCGATGGTCATGACATGCCGTTGATGGTCAATACCGGCCTGGCGGTGGATTCCGTGGGGCTGCTCAAGCCGCGCATCAGTGGCGTCGGTCTGTATCGAACCGAAGTGCCGTTCATGATCACCGAGCGCTTTCCCAGCGAGCAGGAACAGGCGCGACTCTATCGCGAGCAGCTCGAGGGATTCGCACCGCTGCCGGTGGTCATGCGCACCCTGGACATCGGTGGCGACAAGGACTTGCCGTATTTTCCCATCAACGAGGCCAATCCGTTCCTGGGGTGGCGAGGCATCCGAGTCACCCTGGACCATCCCGAAGTGTTGATGGTGCAGTTGCGTGCCATGCTGAGAGCCTCCCATGGGCTCAACAATCTCCAGATACTGCTGCCCATGGTGACCAACATCGACGAGGTCGACACCGCCCTGCGGCTACTCGACCGGGCCCTCGTCGAGCTCGCCGAGGACGGCATACATCTCGAACGGCCGCGTGTCGGTGTGATGATCGAAGTGCCGGCGACCCTTTACCAGCTCGAGGCACTGGCGGCACGTGTCGACTTCTTCTCGGTCGGCAGTAACGATCTGACTCAGTACTTGCTGGCGGTGGACCGTAACAATCCTCGCGTGGCTGACCTCTATGACGCCTGCCATCCGGCAGTGCTGGCCGCCTTGGCACGCCTGGCAGAGGAGGCGTCGCGGTTGCGCGTCCCCACCTCGGTGTGCGGCGAACTGGCCGGTGATCCGGCGGGAGCATTGCTGTTGATGGGCATGGGCTTCGATGCCTTGTCGATGAATGCGCCCAGTCTGCCGCGGGTGCGCGCGGCGATTCGTCGGGTCTCGCTGGTCTCGGCGCGCGAACTGGTGAGCCAGACCCTGTCCATGCCCACCTCGAAGGATGTCCGCTCCCATCTTGGCAAATGTTTCACGGCATGGCAGTTGGAGCATCTATTGCCGCCCAAGGATGAGAGCTAACCCGGCAGACGAGGGGTTTCCTGAGTGAGCCACCGCTCGTCCAGCGGCCGGCCATGGGGGCCGAAGCTGCGCTCGCCCATGTCGATCCGGCCCTCGGCATGCCAGGCCAGCCAGGTACTGGCGCGGGTGCCGTAGTCGCGGCTGGCGATGAAAGGGGCGGACAGTAACCGTTCCAGATCCAGGCCGACTCCGGTTTCCGGCAGGTCCGCGTCATTGGGCCGCCAATCGTCGGCCAGCAACGACCAGGCAGCGTCGGCAAAGGCGGCCGTCGGTATGGCCAGTGTGCTTTCCAGGGCCCGACGACTGTGCAGCAGTTTGGGCCACGGCGTGTCCAGGGTGGCATTGGACAGCCCATGCAGCCCCGGCGCGACCCGTTGCAGCCGGGTTCCGTCGCGGCCATGGTGCAGGTGCCACAGGGTGAGACCATCGCTGGCCAGCAGGTTGAACCCCGCATAATCATGCGCTCCCCGTTTGCACAGCCGCTCCAGCCAGGTTGGCAGCGACTGGCATTCCAAGGCATTGCGGACCAGTTCGCCGCGACTGGGGCCGTCGGCCGGGGCGCGGAACTCGGGGGCGCGCACGTTGGTCACGGCGGCCATCCTGCCTTGGCGGTGAACGCCGAGCCAGCTCCCACCGGCTCGCAGGTCGCGACCGGCGACGATCTCCGGGGCATCCTGCCAGCGAGCGAGAGGAGCCGTCGGCCGGTCGTAGAATTCATCCCGATTGGCCGCCAAGCGCAGCGGTGTCGGACTACCGGGCCGCCAGTCAAAAACGATGAGACACATAATCTACTTTCCCGATGTTTCTCGTTTTGGATGGCATGGCATGACATCATCATGACCTGAGGCGTAAACTTTCGTATTCATGATGCCAGGATGCCGATGCAAGACATGCCGGGGAAAAAAAGGGAGCAAGGCGGGCGCTGGCGCCGTCTGGCCAAGCGCAGTGTCTTGCCGGTCCTGCTAGCCGAAATCGGCTTCACGCTACTCTGCCTTGGCGTGGGTGGCTGGGTCTGGCGTAACGACTACGACAACCAGATACAGGAATACCGCCAGGAGCAGTTCGAAACGTTCCGGCTTCAATCGAGGCTACTCGATCAACGCCTCGCCGACCAGCAGCAGTACCTCAGACAGTTGGGCTATGCGACACGTCGCCTGTTCCAAGGCGAGGGGCCGCCTTCTGCGGTCACCTTCGCTTCCCCGTTGTCCGGTGCAAGTCCGCTACCCCAGCCTGCAGACAATGGAATGCTCGATCCGGCATTGACGGCGTCCGAGCGTGAGGACGATACGCTCACCCGCCAGATTCACTGGCTGGAGCCGTTAATGAGCGACCTCTATCAGAGCGATGCGCTCATCCAGCGCTTGTATATCGTGCTGCCCCAAGGGGTGGCGGCGGTGCTGCCGGGTTCGGGGAGCGACGTTACCCATGCGATGCCCGAGTTGGAAACGCATTGGCTGGGAACTGGCGAGTTACCCCCCGACGTGCCATTGCCCTGGCTCTCCGAGGAGGACAGTGGGGTGGTGCCGAAAGTCGAGCTGCGCTTCAATATTTTCGAGACCGACCGGCAGGCATTGCTGGGAGTCAAGCTCGATGAAAATCGGCTTTTACGCCTGATGCAGGACTATGTCAGGACCAGCCGGCATGTCTGGTTGGTCAATCCCAGGGGGGATGTGCTGGTCGGCAATGCCCTGGTGGCATTGCCTGACGATGCCGGGCAGCGGGGCATGCGTGCCTTGCCTGGCGCACAGAAAGAGGCCGGCTTGCTGGCCTGGGTCACGCTGCCCACCGTGGGTTGGCGCTTGGTCGGTGAGTTGTCGGACTCGCCACCCCCTTGGGCATTGCCCTCGTTGGGCTGGGTCGTCCTGATATGGGCTGCCGGAAGCCTGATGATGTTCTTCATGCTCCAGTTGCAGTCGCGCTATCGGAGGCAGCGTTGGGAGGGCGACATGCGTGTGCCGATGGAGAGGATGGCGCGTATCCGCCAGCGCCTCGAGGCCGAGGCGCCGGTCGGCTCGGCCGTGCGCGAAAACGTTGGGGGAGCAGGCGGTGCCCTTGGCAGTGCCTCTCTTGCCCGGTTCGAGCATTCGCTCGACTCACTGGAGGAGGCCTCCCAGCGTCTGGAGAAGCGTCCTCATCTGCCAGCACTGCTCGATGCACTTGGCGTACCGGCGGCACTGGCCCATGATGGGTTGTTGACCTCGGTCAATACCGCTTTCGAGCAACTCGTCGGGCGCCCGCGCGCGGAGCTGCTGGGTGTAGCCAGCGAGGGCGTCATCCTGACCGGCGATGGCAGGGGCGAGCCGCACGTGCGTGTACGTGACGGCAGTGGCCACTGGCGCAGCCTGCGCGTCATACGTGGCGGTGACGGGCAAGGCTATGAATTGACCCTGCTGATCGATGAGTCCGATAACCTCTATCGCATGCAGCAACTGACGCAGGCCCGCAATCGGGCCCGCCAGGAGTCCCAGCTCAAGTCCCGCTACATGAAAATGCTGCGTGGGGAGTTCGAGTCATTGGCCTTGCAAATGCGTCAGCAGAACGTCGATGTCGGTGAGAGGTTCCGCGAACGTTTCTGGGGATTGATGGAGGTGCTCGATAGCCTGAGCGATGCGCCTCAGGCCACGGCACCCAACATCGCCGGCGACCGGACGCCAACGTCCGCCAGCCCCTCGCCGCCACGCGTATTGATCGTCGACGACGGTCCGGTCAATACGGCGCTGGCCCATAACGTGCTTTCGCAGCAGGGCCTGAACGTGGACACGGCGGGGAGTGGGGAAGAGGCGCTGGCGTTGGCGGATCGGCATTTTTACGATCTGGTTTTCATGGATATCTTCATGCCGGCACCCGACGGTATCGAGACCAGTCGGCGTTGGCGCGAGCGCGAATCTCAAGGTGCCGGCCAGCGCAGTATACTGATTGCCCTGAGCGCCAACGCCAGTGAAGCGTATCGCGAGCAGTTCATTGCCGTCGGCATGGACGATTACCTGGCCAAACCCTATCGCCCCCAGGCGCTGATCGATATGATCCATCGCTGGTTGCCCGACGCCTTGCCCGAGCCGACCTGACGGGCATCGCGTATCCTTTCTTCCTAGCCGCACCGAGAGAGCCATGCTTGACTACCCGCAAATCGACCCGATAGCCATTGCCCTGGGACCGTTTAAGATTCACTGGTATGGGTTGATGTATGTGGTGGGGTTCCTCGGCGCCTGGTGGCTAGGCCGCAAACGCGCGCATCGCCTGGGCCTGACCAAGGACGACATCGGTGACATGCTGTTCTACGGCGCGCTGGGGGTCGTGCTGGGCGGGCGCATCGGCTACGCCCTGTTTTACGGATTCGAGCGCCTGCTGGCCGAGCCGTTGTGGATCTTCCAGGTCTGGGATGGCGGCATGAGTTTCCATGGCGGCCTGCTCGGCGTGCTGATCGCTGCCTGGCTGTTCGCGCGCAAGCATCGGTTGGCGTTTTTCCAGCTGACCGATTTCATCGCTCCATTGGTCCCGGTCGGCCTGGGGGCCGGGCGTATCGGCAATTTCATCAACGCCGAATTGCCGGGGCGGGTGAGCGATCTGCCTTGGGCCATGCCATTCCCCGGCATGGGCCCCGAGCCGCGTCATCCCTCGTCGCTGTACGAGTTTCTGCTCGAGGGTGTCGTGCTTTTCGCCATTCTCTGGTTCGTATCGCGCCGGCCACGTCATCGCGGCATGATATCCGGCCTGTTCCTGCTGCTTTACGGTATCTTCCGCTTCGCCATCGAGTTCGTCAGAATGCCCGACCCGCAACTGGGTTTCATCGCCTTCGACTGGCTGACCATGGGAATGCTGCTGTCCCTGCCCATGATCGCGGCGGGGCTGGCGCTGATGGCCTGGGCGCGCAGCCAGCCGGTGGATGGCGGCCGCATCGAGTCGGAGGCCACGACATGAGACGGGGCCTAGTCCTGGAAGGAGCGTATCGCTACACTGTGGGTCCACTTGTTCGATGCCCGACGATACCGTGTCCTTGATTTCCTCCGCACCGACAGCTTCCGCAACGGCGACCTCCCGCCCTGCGCTGGAGCAGCCCTACCTCGACCTGATGCATCATGTTCTCGAGCATGGCGTGACCAAGCACGATCGTACCGGCGTGGGTACCCGTAGCGTGTTCGGTCACCAGATGCGCTTCGACCTGGGGCGGGGCTTTCCCCTGGTGACCACCAAGAAACTGCACCTGCGCTCGATCATTCACGAGCTGCTGTGGTTCCTGCGTGGCGAGACCAATATCGCCTATCTCAAGGAGAACGGGGTCCGCATCTGGGACGAATGGGCGGACGAAGAGGGCGAGCTGGGCCCGGTCTACGGTTATCAATGGCGTAGCTGGCCACGCCCTGACGGTGGCCATGTCGATCAGATTGCCGGTGTCGTCGAGCAGATTCGTCACAATCCCGACTCGCGGCGATTGATCGTCTCGGCCTGGAATCCGGCGTTGATCGATGAGATGGCGTTGCCACCCTGTCATGCCCTGTTTCAGTTCTATGTGGCGGAAGGCCGCCTGTCCTGCCAGCTTTATCAGCGTAGCGCGGACATCTTCCTCGGCGTGCCCTTCAACATTGCCAGCTACGCCCTGTTGACTCGTATGGTCGCTCAGGTTTGTGGGCTGGCGCCGGGCGAATTCGTACATACGCTGGGCGATGCCCATCTCTACCTCAACCATCTCGCGCAGGCCGAGTTGCAGCTGTCGCGAACGCCGCAGTCGGAGCCGCAATTGCGCTTGAATCCCGATGTCACGGATCTGTTCGCTTTTCGCTTCGAGGATATTGCCATCGAAGGCTACGACCCTCACCCGCACATCAAGGCCGAGGTCGCTGTATGAACGAGCACGAGACGATCGATACCCTGGTGCCGGTGGCCCTGGTCGCGGCCATGTCGCGCAATCGCGTGATCGGCATGGACAACCAGTTACCCTGGTATCTGCCCGAGGATCTCAAATTCTTCAAGCGCATCACATTGGGCAAGCCGCTGGTCATGGGGCGCAAGACCTTCGAGTCGATTGGGCGGCCCTTGCCGGGGCGTTTGAATATCGTCGTTACCCGCAGCCGCGAATTCCACCACGAGGGCGTGCGTGTCTGTCATGATCTGGCAAGTGCATTGGCGCTGGCCGACCAGCAGGCGACGATCGATGGCGCCGAGGAAATTGCCGTAATCGGTGGAGGAGAGATCTTCCGTCAGGCACTGCCGAGTGCCTCACGCCTCTACCTGACCGAAGTCGAGGTGGATATCGCAGGTGATGCCTACTTTCCGGCGTTCGATTCGCAAGCATGGCAGGAAGTCCAGCGTGTCGTGGGCGAGGAGAGCGGTACCGGCGATTCACAGGGCAGATGCCGTCCCGAGTATGCCTTCGTGGCTTATGAGCGACGCCAGTCATAAGTTCATCCGGGCGGGTTTCAGGGGGAGACCGAGCTTTGATTAACGAACGCACCACCGCGCTATTCGATTTGCTGGAGGCGCAGGCCCGCCTGGGCCTCAGTGAAATTGCCTCGTTACGTCAGCGTGTCGCCACGTTGGAAGCGGAAAACCGGCGCCTGCGCGAGGCTCTGGAATCCCAGCAGGCCTTGGTCTCATCGGTCGAAGAACCGCCAACGCCCGCAGTGCGTGACTATCCATCACCCCAGCGAGGGGCAGCGGTAGCTACAGGCAGCAGCGATGACGCTAACGTTATCGAGGCCCAAACCCAAGCCGAAGCGCCTGAACCGCCGGTGTCGGACACCTCCAAGCCCGAGCCACCGGCCGATGTCGCGCCACAAGCCGAGGATGAACTGCCGTCTCCCCAGGCGCTGCTCAACGAATGGTACCGTCGCTACACGAATACCTTTTTCAAGGGCCATACGCGGCCGCTCAAGGTCGGTATTCATGAGGACTTGCTGGCACGGGAGCCCTGGCCCGAGAAACTGGTGCGCCGGGCGCTGGCCTGTTATGTCCATCTGCCGCGCTACCTCAAGGCCGTAAGGCCCGGCATTGAACGTGTCGATCTGGATGGCCAGCCGGCGGGGACGGTGAACGACGAAGAGGCCCAGCACGCCCGTCAGAAGCTCGAGGGACTCCAGGCCCGCCAGCGCGAGCGCGACAAGGGCCGCAAGGCCAAGTCAGAGGCCAAGCGTCATGCACGACTCGATCAGAAACTGGGCGAGTTGTTGGCCAAGCACAGTGGCCGACAATAATCATTTGGTTCAGTTGAGTAAAAAAGCCCAGCGATTTCGCTGGGCTTTTTTATATAAATTATCTAATAATCAGCTGGTTACCCTTCCGATTGGGGGTGCGTTGGCTGGGCGTTGGTCAGCTTGCATTTACTAGCCCTTGGCTAGCCCTTGCAACTCGGACGGTGGCTGCTCATCATGAACGGCGTTCGCAATCGTCATCTTGCTGTCATAGAGGCGGATTACGGTGCGAGCAAGGCGTGGCTGCATCACGACGGTCATGGCCTGGCGCGCAGGGCAACACTAGCGATAGGGCGCTATTCGACTTTCGTACACAAGGATTAAAAACAGTGTTTTTTTCTTGTTGCGTTCCGGATAGACCCGGTATAAGGTTTCTCCTGCGAGCATTGGACAATAACAAGGCTTCGCTAAGGCAGTCCTTCCTAACTTCTGTCGAGGGCGCCTGGCAAGCCGGCTGCATAATGCAGAAAACGATCGAACAGTAAGCTAGTTAAGGAACTATCGCGATGAAAAAGACGCTCTTAGCGACTGCTATTGCCGGTGCCCTGGGTGCCTCCGCCGCTGCTCAGGCCGCGACTGTCTACAACCAGGACGGCACTCAGCTCGACATTTACGGTAACGTCCAGATTGCTTACCGCAGCATTGAAACTGCACAAGACGACGGATCTGTAGAGTCTCAGGACGATATCTTCGATAACGGTTCTACCTTTGGTGTCACTGGTCAGCACGTAATCAATTCTGGCCTGACCGGCTACTTCAAGGCCGAGTGGGAATACGACGCTGACGAAGCCAAGGGCAGCGACGGTGTTGGTAACGGTGACCAAGCCTACATGGGTGCGAAGGGCAACTTCGGTGACGTTCGCCTGGGTTCCTGGGATCCGCTGATCGATGACTGGGTTCAGGATCCGATCTCCAACAATGAGTATTTTGACGTTACTGACAGCAACAGCCTCGTGACTGGCGATGCTGGTGCCAATACTCAGAACTCTGATAGTGACCGCGAAGGCGACAAGCTTCAGTACCTGTCACCCTCCTTCAATGGTCTGCAGTTCGCTGTTGGTACTCAATACAAGGGCGATGCCGAAGCTGAGAACGTTGACAGTTCCGGCAGTGCTTCCTTCTTCGGTGGTGTGAAGTACGAAGTTGGCGCCTTCTCTGTGGCAGCCGTTTACGACAACCTTTCCATCTATGATGGTGACGTGTCTGGCTCCTACTACCTTGAGGAAGGAGCTGATGGCGAACTCGTTCCCGGTGACCAAGAGTTCGACGCCGGTGACCAGTTCGGTATCACGTTCCAGTACACTATCGACGCTCTGCGTCTGGCTGCCAAGTATGAGCGTTATGAGTCTGGCGACACAGACCTGTTCGCTGACCAGAATCGCTACGCAGTCGGTGCACGCTACGGCTACGGCTTCGGTGACGTCTATGGCGCCTATCAGTACGTTGACGTAGGTGGCTCCGACTTCGGCGACACCTTCAGCGATGCTGTCAACGACGCCGACCTGCCGACCGACACCAGCGACGAGTCTTACAACGAAGTCGTTCTGGGCGCTACCTACAACATCTCTTCTGCCATGTACACCTTCATCGAAGGTGGATGGTACGATCGTGATAACGATGAAGACAACGGCGTTGCCGTTGGTGCTGTCTACGCGTTCTAAGCGGACAGAACACCCTTCACGACTTTCGTGATATCGAAGCCGGCCCTTTGTGGCCGGCTTTCTATTGTTGGTCAACGACTTACTTGGCTGTTTATCGTCTCTTCCTTTCACCTTTCTGTTCTTTCGCTGACCCAGCGTTGAACACCCCCTGCCTTGGTCCAAGCGGCAATTTCCCCCAACCCGGCCATAATCGAACTGTCATCCAATTGTCATTGGACTGTCGTGTTACGCCAGCCATCATTGGCGGCGTTGGGCTGATCGCCCCACCCGAACATAATCAGAAGAACGAGGAACACTTCCATGTCGTCGATCTCGCGTCGTCGTTTCCTGCAGGGCACCTTGGCTGCAGGGGCTGTCGCCAGCCTGCCGAATTTCTATATCAACAAGGCACTGGCTCAGGAACAGAACCTGCGTATCTATGCCTGGGCGGGGTACTTCACCGACGAAATGCTGGCCGATTTTCGCGAGAAGACCGGGATCAACGCGACTTTTACCCCGTATGGCACCAACGATGAACTGATGAACTCGCTGCGGGCCAGCGACGGCAGCGGCTTCGACGTAATCATGCCCACGGTGGATCGCGTACCTGGCTACCTCGATCACGAACTGGTGCAGCCGCTCGATGAGGCGCGCATCAAGTGGGCCGGTTGCCTGGAGAGTGCGATCGAAGGCTCACGGGTCGGTGGCGTGGTCGACGGCAAGCGCTATTTTGCGCCCAGCGACTGGGGCACCGAGGCGATCGCTTTCGACCGCAAGTATGCCGCCGTCGACCCTGCCAACCTGAGCTATGGCGACCTGTGGAATCCGGAGAACGGGCAGGGCGTAACCGTGCGTGGCCATTCCGCCCTGGTCGGCATCGGCCTGTGGTTGCAGGCCCAGGGCAAGCTGCCGCGCCCGTTGCTTGAGTCCTACCAGTCCGAAGAGGCAATGCGCGCTAACTTCGATGTGATTCTGGAGGAGGCGATCAAGCACAAGGGACTGGTTGCCCAGTACTGGAACACCGAAAACGAGGCCCAGGCCGCGTTCCGTACCAATGGGGCCGTCATCGGCCAGACTTGGGACAGTACCGCGTTCCGGCTGCAGGGCGAAGGCATGGATATCGGCTATGCCGCCCCCAAGGAGGGCGCGCTGGCGTGGATGGAAGGCTTCGTGATTCCGCGCAATGCCCGGAATGTCGATGCCGTCTATGAACTGATCAACTGGTACTACACGCCCGAGGCGGGTGCCATGTTCGTCAAGTCCACCGGCTACAACTCCACCTCGGTAGGGGCAGAAACGTTGCTGCCCGAGGAGACGCGCCGTTTCTTCGAGCAGTCCTATTCCCAGCAGGATCTCGCCAACCTGTGGTGGTGGCCGATTCAGGAACCCTGGTACGTGGCGTTACGCAACGAGTATCAGGATCGCTACCTGTCCGCCTAGCACCGACTGCTCGCTAACAAACAATAACCACAGGACTATGAATGGACGGTAGCGTCATTCTTGATAACGTCGTCATGCGCTTTGACGATTTTACGGCCATCGAACCCACCTCTCTGGAGATTCGCTCGGGGGAATTCTTCAGCTTCCTGGGGCCATCGGGATGTGGAAAGACGACCTTGCTGAATATCATCAGCGGTTTTCTTTCCCCGACCGACGGCGACGTGCGCATCGGCAATGCATCGATGCGCGGTGTGCCGGTGAATCATCGTCCCACGGCGATGATCTTCCAGAATCTGGCCCTGTTCCCCTTGATGAGCGTGTACCAGAACATCGAGTTCGGCCTGGAAGTGCGTGGTGTGGATCGTGCCACCCGGCGGCGCAAGGCGGACGAATTGCTGGAACTGGTCGCGCTGGGCGGCAGCGGCGGCAAGCCGGTGTCGGCGCTATCGGGTGGCCAGAAGCAGCGGGTCGCCATTGCTCGGGCGCTGGCGGTGGAGCCCCGGGTGCTGCTGTTGGACGAGCCATTGTCGGCGCTGGACCTCAAGTTGCGCCAGCATATGCGCAACGAGCTCAAGGCGATCCAGCGCAAGACGGGAATCACCTTCATCTACATCACTCACGACCAGGGCGAAGCGCTGGCCATGTCGGATCGGGTGGCCGTCATGTCGGCCGGTCGTATCCAGCAGGTCGCCGATCCCGAAACGCTGTATCACCGGCCACAGACCGGTTTCGTGGCGACCTTCGTCGGTGAAAACAATCGTCTGGCGGGGCGGGTGATCGAGTGTCGTGACGGGCGGGCCACACTCGATATCCCCGGGTTGGGTCGTTTGTCCGGACGATCCGGGAGTGAGCTGTCCCCTGGTCGACCGGCGGCGCTGTTCGTGCGTCCCGAATCTCTGTCGCTCAGCGACGCGGTAGGGAGTGCCGCAGCGTCGATGCTGGAGGCGCATATCGAGACGGTCAGTTTCGAAGGAGCCTGGCGCATGCTCGAGGCGCGCCTGATTGCGACGCGAGAAACAGTGCGTATCCTGGTGGGCCAAGGGGCGGGCGATGTCTTGCAGCCGGGGCAGACCGCGCGCTTCGGTTACGATCCGGACAACGCCATCGTTCTGGCCGATGACGGGGCGCCCACGCACGATGCCGAGATGGGCGAGACTCCACGCGCGTCTTCACAGCCTGCCCAGGAGAATCGGCATGTTCCGTCAGCTTAAGGCGCGGTTCGGTGTCCCGGTGGCCATGGCCATCGTCGGTATTCTGGGCGTCTGGCTGATCGCCATGGTCACGTTGCCCCAGTTGCAGATGATCGATTATTCGTTTCGCCCCAGTCTGTTGCCCGCGGAAATCGGTGGGCCCAAGGATGGCTGGACCCTGGCCAACTACGTCACCCTGTTCAATAACGACATCCATCTCTCGATCTTTTTCAAGACGCTGTGGTCGAGCGTGTTCGTCACCTTGCTGACGCTGCTGGTCAGTTATCCGCTGGCCTATTACCTGGCCAAGATCGCCACGCCGGGACAGGCGGCCCTATGCCTGCTGCTGTTGATCGTTCCGTTCTGGATCAACGAGATCCTGCGCACCTTTTCGTGGTTCATTCTGCTGGCGTTTCGCGGGCCGCTGAATGAAATTCTGCTGTCGCTGGGTCTGATCGAGCGCCCCATCCGCTTTCTGAACGGCGACACCGGGGTGTTGGTCGGCATGGTCTATGCCTATCTCCTGTTCATGGTGTTCCCGCTCTATAACGCCATCGAGAGCCTCGACGGCAACCAGATCCGCGCTGCCCGAGACTTGGGCGCTGGTAGTCTGCGAACCCATTGGCGCATCGTCATTCCGCACGCCAAGCCCGGCATCGCCACGGGCTGCATCATGACCTTCATGCTGGCCGCGGGCAGTTATGCCGTTCCGGCTCTGCTCGGTTCGCCGGGCAGCCGCTGGTTCACGCAGATCATCTACAACTGGTTCTTCGAGGGCGGTGACTGGAATCAGGGGGCCGCTTACGCATTTCTGCTGCTGATCCTGTGTATCGGCTTCATGGCACTGGTCATGCGCCTGTTCAAGGTGGGCCTGGCGGACATCGCAAAATAAGGAAAACGGCAAATGAGCGCGCAGCGCTTCTTCGACTGGGGGTTGCGGCTGTACATCGGCCTGTTCTTCGTTTATCTGTTCCTGCCGCTGGCGATCATGGCGGTGGCCACTTTCAATGACAGCCGTTTTCCGACCATCACACCCTGGAATGGAACGACCCTGAAATGGTTCGCCGAGCTATGGGCCGATGGCAGAATGTGGGCGGCGTTGGGCAACAGCTTATTGGTGGCCGGCGGCGTCCTGTGCCTGGCCGTACCCATCGGGGTCGCCAGTGCACTGTTCCTGACCACGGTGGAAAGTCGGGCCAAGCCGTTCGTCTATGGGCTGATCCTGTCGCCGTTGCTGACGCCGGGGGTCATCATCGGTATATCGACGTTGATCTTCTGGCGCGAATTCGGCATCAACGGCGGCACCTTCCTGACCGTGCTGGGGCAGGCCACGTTCATTTCGGCCTATGTAATGCTGATGGTCATGGCCCGCCTGCAGCGCTTCGATCGTACTCTGGAACGGGCGGCGCTGGACCTTGGCGCCACACCCTGGCAGGCGTTTCGACGGGTGCTGCTGCCGTTTCTCAAGCCGGCCATTCTGTCGGCCGCGGCGATTGCCTTTCTGCAGTCCTTCGAGAATTACAATACCTCTCTCTTCGTGGTCGGCTACGATACGACCCTGACCGTCTATCTGGCCTCCAAGGTGCGTACCGGGCTGACACCCGCCGTCAATGCGCTGGGGCTGGTGCTGATCCTGATAACGATCCTGATCGCTAGCGTTTATGAGTTGAAGCGACGTCATGAGCTGAAACCCAAGGGCGTCTAGATGCTTGGTGCATTGATCAGCGTTGAACGAAAGCATGACTTTCACCACTCGTACAATAGCCAGGCCAGGCCCCAGGCTTATATCCTAGCCCCTTTTGCTTTTTTGGCTGAGGAAAACGTTTGGACGGGTGGCGTTCTGCAGGGCTCCAACGAATCGGTCGTTTCTTGACGCTGGGCGTCCGCTCGCTGCACAAACGATTGCTGCTAGGGCTGGCCATTGGTTGGATCGTGGTCGTCGCCGCCATTCTCCTGTCGACCTGGAATTCAGGGCAACGCCTGATTCGCGAAGTCAGCGACGAACACCTCGAATACGAGGCGCGAGCCATCGCTGAAATGATCGAGCAGGAAGTTCAGCTGCGTTTCGAGACACTCAGGCGCTTGGCTGTGCAGTTGCCTGCACCACGCGCACAGAGTGCGGCGCTGCTGCGCACCGAACTTCGCCATAACGATGCCCTGCTGGCCTTGTTCGACGGACTGGTCGTCATGGACCGCGAGGGCCGGATCGTAGCCGACTGGCCACGGGTCGCCGGCCGCCAGGGGCTTAGCGAATCGGATAAGGATTATTTTTCCTTCCAACGCCAGGTGGGCGGCCCTTACGTCAGCGAACCGTTCTTCGGCCGTGCCAGCCAGACGCCCATGCTCCTGTTCAGTGTGCCGCTCACCGGAAGTGACGGGGAGTTCGCGGGGCTGCTGGGCGGCGCCGTCAATATCCTGCAGGGGCGCTTCTTCGAGAAGTTGCGGCGTATCCGCATCGGCGAGCAGGGCTTCGCCACGCTGATGTCGTCTTCCGGCAAGGTGCTGGTTCATCCCGACCTGCGCTGGATATTGCGCGACGTGCCCGCACCCGAACAGAATCCCTGGCTGGATTTGGCACTCTCCGGATGGCAGGGCAATGCCGTCGGTCCGCTGGCCGGCGGCCAGATGGCATTGCAGGCCTATCGCCAGGTCTGGTCGGCAAGCTGGATCGTCGGGGTCATGGTGCCCCGCGAGCAGGCGTTCGCGCCGCTGCAGTGGTTCGTCCGTCGCATGTGGCTGGTCGGGACGCTGACCGTCGTGGTCATGCTGGGGCTGCTGTGGTGGCTGTTGCGCCTGGCCCTGTGGCCATTGACGCGCCTGGAGCGGCAGATCCATGCCGTGGGGCAGGGGCTGCGCGAGCGTGTCGATCTGCGTACCCGTTCCACCGAACTGACCCGGGTCACGGAAACGTTCAATCGAGTCGTCGAAAAGCAGCGTCTGGCCGAGAGCGAGCTGCTCGATCGTCAGGCCTTCCTGGATGCCGTGCTGGCATCTTCGCCGGTGAGCATGTTCATCTACGATCTCGACGGCCACTTGCGATACATCAACCCGGCCATGACGGCACTGACCGGCTACGATCTCGCGACGTACCGTCAGCGCAGTTTCGGGGCGCATATCCACCCCAGCGACAGAGAGGATGTCAGGGATCACTGGAAGGATACGCTGGCGACCGGACGGGATTTTCAGCGTCAGTATCGTTACCTCACGGCAAACGGTGAAACGATCTGGGTCGAGTCGCAGGCCAGTCTGGTCCGCCTGGCCGACGGTCGTCCCCTCGGTTTCGTGGGCACGCTGAAGGACATTACCCACACGCGCGAGATGGAAGCCTTGCAGCGCTGGGAGGCGGAGCACGATCCGCTGACGGGCCTGCTCAATCGGCGTGGGTTCGAACGCCGCATGGAGGAAGCGTTGGCCGACTGGCTGAAGTGCGGCAAGCCATCGGCACTGGTGTTTTTCGACCTGGATCGTTTCAAGCCGATCAATGACGAAGGGGGGCACGCCCTGGGCGACGACATGCTCCAGCGGGTAGCCGATGCCGCCTCTACGCGGATACGCAAGAGCGATAGCTTGGCGCGCTATGGTGGCGACGAGTTCGCGCTGCTGATGTCCGGTTGCAGGCGGGAACAGGCGATGAACACAGCGGAGGCGTTGCGCGAGGCCATCGAAGCGGTCTGCGTCGAGCACCAGGGCAAAAGCTACCGAGTGACCCTGAGTCTTGGCGTCACGTCGTTTCAACCAGACGACCATGATGTCGACAGTCTCATGCAGCGTGCCGACCAGGCCAGTTACCGGGCCAAGGCGGAAGGGCGCAACCGCACGATGGTTGGATGAAGCGCTGACGCTCCCTATCGCTTTGCGGCGGCGGTGATGCCTTCTATAACTAGTAGGCACACCGTGATTAGGGAGACGTTATGGAAGCCATCTGGACACTCGGCAGCTCGCCCCCGGAACAGCATTCCTCCTTGGCCGGGCACACCCAGAGCGATGTGGTCGTCATCGGCGCGGGAATCACCGGGCTTACGACGGCGTTGGTGCTTGCCGAAGCGGGTAAGCGCGTGACGGTGCTGGACGCCCATGCCGTCGGTGAGGGCTGCACCGGCGGTTCGACGGGAAACCTCTATAGTACGTTAGCCTCGGGATTGGCCCCCGTACGTAGCAAATGGGGCGATGAAGTCGTGCGCGATGTCGTCGACTCGCGCAGCCAGGCCATCGATTTCATCGAGGCAACGGTAACCCGTTTGGCTATCGACTGCGATTTTCATCGCCGCCCGCTATATCGCCTGGTAAGCCAGTACGACGAAGCCTCGCTGAAGAGCCTGGACAAGGAGCGGCAGGCCATGCAGGCCGGTGGCCTGACAGTACAGGCGGCGGAGAGCGACGCATTACCCTTGCCGATTCGTGAAGGGCTCAAGCTGGAAGGGCAGGCTCAGTTCAACCCGCTGGCCTATGCCAGGGGGCTGGCCCGCGAACTCGTTCGCCTGGGTGTCGCCATCCACGAACATAGCCCGGTAAGAGACGTGGACTATCAGGCCGGCATCGTCAAGACCGAGGCGGGAGAGGTCGAGGCGGCGCATATCGTGCATGCCACGCATACGCCCAAGGGCATCAACCTGTTGCAGTCCGTGATGATTCCTTCGCGTGAATATGGGGTCAGCGCCAGGCTCAAGCCCGGTTCGGCGTATCCCCAGGGAATCTTCTGGGTTCTCGATGGTTTTCACTCGCTGCGCAGCTATCGCCACGGCGATGAGGATTACCTGATGGTCATCGGCGAAAAGCACAAGGTGGGCGAGGGCGAAGTCGATGACGTCTATCCACGGCGGTTACGCGACTACTTGAACGACAATTTCGACGTCCAGGACTTCACGCACGTCTGGTCGGCCCAGCAGTACAGTCCTGCCGATGAGCTACCCTATATCGGCCGATGGCACGGCCGGGACAACGTCTACCTGGCGACGGGGTTTGCTGCCGATGGCCTGGTCTGGGGAGCGCTGGGCGGAACGATTCTGGGCGATCTCATTTTGGGCCGGGACAACCGTTGGCACGAGCGGTTCGATGCCAGACGCTTCACGCCGGTCAAATCCGCCAAGCAGTGGGCCAAGGAGAACGTGTCGGTTGCAAGCCATTTCATCCCTGGCTATCTGAGTGTAGACAAGCTGGGAAGCCTCGATGAAGTTGCCCCGGGGCAGGGAAAGGTGGCTACGCTGGAAGGGGAGAAAGTCGCCATCTATCGTGATGCCGACGGTACGGTATCGGTACTCTCTGCAGTATGTCCGCACATGAAATGCCTGGTGCACTGGAACGGCATCGAGTCCACATGGGACTGTTCCTGCCATGGCAGCCGCTTCGATACCCGGGGCGAGGTCATCGAGGGGCCGTCCTATCATCCCTTGGCCCAACGACATACGAGTGACTGATGTCGGTAGGGCCACTTTCGTTCACGTCTTCATGGAGAGAAGCGATGCAAACCACTAAACGCAGCAAGACCTTGCTGATTGTCCTGACGATATTCACGGCGTTGGCCATGACGGCCTGCGGCGAAGAGGAAGCGGTAAACCCTACGCCGGATGAAGAGTCGTTCCAGGACTCGACGGGTGGAGGGTCCGCCTGATCGGAGTGAGGCCGCTCATGTCGAGCGGCCTCTTTCGTCATGGCGTTGATGACCCAAAAGCCGCTCAGCCCGGAGGTAACGGCGGCTCGGGATACGGCGGGACTTCTTCCGGTGGCGTATCCCCGGGTTGATCCTCGGGCCTGGGAGGTTGGTTCGGTTCCTCTTCCGGCGGCTCCGGGGAGGGCGGATCGTGAAGCGGCGGCTCTTCCGGTGGCGGCTGCTGTTGCGCTTCTACGCTGTGCTTGGCGTTTTGATCTTGCATAGAGCGATGGTCGGTTCGCATCATGAGGGGGCTCCGGCTAGCATGCTGAGTACCGAAAGCCTCGGCCGCGACCGAGGCTCGGGCGAGCAATGTGGACTACTTTTTTGCTTTCAGCTTGTCTGCGGGAGGCTCGTGACGTAGCTCAGGATACTTCTCCAGCAATTGGGCCACGGCAGCCTGCAGGTTGGAAACACTGTACTCGAGCCGGGTACTGGATTGCTTCAAGCGAGCGGTGGCTTCCTGAAGCCGACGGTTGGCTTCTTGCATACGCTCGACGGAACTGCGCGAATCGACGGCACTGGCGTTGGCCGCTGATGTTGGCGTTGCCGGTTCCGTCTCACGCTTGGCGCCGCGCAAGGACGCCATTAGCTTGTCAAAGCTGTGTCCACAAGATACATGTCCCTGTGCCATGATACACCTCGTCATTCCATGATTAAGTAAGCGTAGCAGCTCCCTTGAGTTTAGCCGGGTGACGTTGGACTGCTGGGCTATTCTTCTCATTCTGTTACGTAGTGTTACGTTAATCCTCGTGACTGACACGCCACCCCGTACCCTCTGGGCGCCGACCTGAAACGCGAAGACCCCGCCGGAGCAGGGTCTTCGTTGACTTCCCGGTCATGCCGGGGTCAAGTTGCCGTTTACGCGGATTCGAACGTAGTCTCGCCCTTGCTGGCCTCGAGCTGACGCATCTGCGGCTGGCTTCCACTTGCGGAATCGATCGGAATCTGACGGGGCTTTTCCGCCTCCGGAACGACGCGCAGCAGGTCGATGGTCAGCAAACCGTTCTCGAGCTTGGCGCCATGCACCTCGATATGATCCTCCAGGCGATAGGAAAGCTTGAAGGAGCGCTGGGCGATGCCCTGGTGCATGTAGCCGATAGTCTTGGCTTCCTCGGTATTGCTCGGCTTGGCACCGGAGACGCTCAGCACGCCGCTTTCCAGGCTGATGCTCAGATCCTGTTCGGTGAAGCCGGCCACAGCCAGAACGATTCGGTACTCGTTCTCGCCGTGCTTTTCGATGTTGTACGGAGGATAGCTGGTCGAGGCATCTCCTTCGAAAGCCCGCTCGAACAGGTCGTTGAAGCGGTCGAAACCGATGGAGTGACGGAACAGCGGTGCCAGTGAGAATGAAGTCGTGGTCATGATAGTACTCCCTAATGTCTAGCGAAGTGGACCCTTACGCCACGAGACCCGCTTGGCGGCATCTCTGGTAAGGATCTTGCCGGTTGGCGAAACATAAAATAGGGTCGCTTTCAACCGGTTCAAGAGGGAGTGAGGAAATTTTTTAGCGTAACGCAAGCGCCCCGGTCAAAGCCGGGGCGCTTGCGTTATCGGGGCGGGTTCTGGTCATGGCGACTCGTCGTTTGCTTGCCACTTTGTCGCTTTTGCCAAAATCGTTTTGCCGTACGCTTGACCTTCTCCTGATTTTCCGGCTTGCGCAGCCAGTTGGCGACAGCCATCCCTAGGAACTTTCTCATATCTACCTCCCTGTCTGTGTCAGACAAAGCGTCAACCACTCAGTTATGGAGGTTGGTGCGCGGTGAGTCAATGGGGATTACGATAGGAAACCGTAAACCCGGTGTCGTTTCCCGGTAGTAACCGATCGGGAGCGCTAGGGTTTCGGTATGCTCCGTGCCGATCACTCCCCGCCTAGGCGTACGTCGCTTCCTGCATACGTTCCGCGCGGATACTGCTCGTTCAATGGCTGATTTTGATTGATATGCAGCGTGACATCGGTCGGTGTCGTGCCGTACAGCGCTTCGATTTCCTCTAGCGCCGCCAGCATGTGCTTGTCGATGATCGAGGCCATGGCTTCCTTGGTGGCCCGATAGTCGGCGATGGTCTTGTCGACGCCTGCCTGTGGCGACTCACCGGGTTGCTTTGCGTGCTGTGCAGTCGAGGCCTCGCCTTCGTAGGTTTCGGCGTCAGCACCGGCGTAGGCTCGCAGGGAGTCGATGAGCTCGTCGATGACTTGCTTGTCTCCTTGCCGTGCTCGAGCCGCAAGCGCGCCGGCCCGGGAAAGGTTTCTGATCAACCTGTCGAAATCGCTCATGGGGTCTCTCTTTGTCGCTCATGGGTCAGCTTGTTCAGTGTAATCCCTATGGGCACGAGCTACCGTGATTGCTGGAGGTGCGCCGGTTCGTGTTTGCGCTGGTAGCGAAACCCGTCATTCGTTCGCACAAACATTGTCAGTGATCTCCTACAGCCACGACACACATAGATTACTGTAAGGGAGAGCAAGGCCTGTCACACTGGTCGTCATTGGGCAGGAAGCCCAAACAAGGAAGACGAGCACAGGGAAGGCTCACGCGCCAAGGATGTACGGGCAGGATGCCCGTGAGAGAAGCAAGGAATCGCAGCACTATACAGCCCGACCCATGTGGTCGGGCTGTTTTTGTATTGCCGGAGCCCGGCGTGGTCTTTCTTCATGCGTCAATTCGAGCGCCACTGTTCGAATTCAGCGCCGATGTCGGTCATGCGCTGCCTGGCAATCTCCAGTTTGGAGAGGAACGTCTCCTTGTCCGAGTAAATGTCTCGGTGTAGGTCATTCACATCCACCCAGTGGCCATTAACGTCGACTGCGACCTTGAGGAGGTCTCCGTCGTCCACTTCCTTCGTTTTACACTCATACGGGGCGAAAGCCTCCTGAGCGATACGTGCAGCCTCATCAATGGTCATTCTTTCAGTCATCGATACTCTCCATTCAAAAACCCGGATGCGCGTCCGTGGCATCCTGCTCCTCCAACGTAGGGCATCGTTTACCTGACCGCCAGGACATGGCGTGGAGGTGGCCTGCTTCTGCACGTTTGCGGTTTGTGATGGCACGGGGAGGGGAATCGATTCTAGGATGAAGTCTGGCTGTTGTGCTTGGATCCGCTCAACTCAGTGAGCAACGGTTCTGCACGGCTCGGCCTCATTGGGATGGGCTCAGCTACTCCAGAACGTCAACTGCCAACGACTGTTGCCGTTGGCAGCGATAAGGGATCCTTTCCTTCTTTGCTTACCTTCCTTGGCTCACTAAAAAATTAGGTTTTACGGCCTCCACCATGGCTATGCTCGCCGCCTTTTTTACCGGCTTCGGAGGCCTTCTCGCGGTCCTCTGCAAAGTTGCCACCGCTATGCTTACCACCTTTCTGGCCAGCCTCGGAGGCTTTTTCGGGGTCGTTGGCAAAGTTGCCGCCACTGTTCTGACCACCCTTGTGGCCCGCTTCGGCGGCCCGCTCGGGATCGTTCTTGAAGTTGCCGCCGCTGTTTTGGCCACCTTTATGGCCGATATCTTCGTAGAATTCCTTGCCATGAGTCTCTGAAGTGGCTTCACCGCCTTTCTTGCCAGCTTCATTTACGCTCATGTTTCCTTGGTTACGCTTATCGTCTGCCATTGAAACTCTCCTTATCCTAGGGGTTTCTGCATGCATGGAAGGCAATATATCCTTGTATTGCCTAACGCCGATATACCAAAGGCGTATTGCTTAACCTAGGCACGAGCTAGATGGCTGGCAAGTTAAAATAGTTTTCCCGTTTTATGCGTTTGTATCAGACGATTGAGCTGTTTGTTTTTTACTTAAAACAACAAGGGGCGTTAAAAATGATACATTAAGAGCAGGCTTGTAGGGCTAGCTTTAAATAGCCATGAAACATCCTTTGTCCGCCTTGCTCCGGCGAACGCCGGAGCCTTTTATGCGTTACTGGTTATCTTGCAATGTGTTGGATTCTTCAACATCTGCCTGGCAGATCACTGCTGGATTTCATGCTGTGCCGGTCTCGTCCAGATTTCAGGCGCCGAGCTATGGTTCAATCCAGGGTTCGAAACAGGCGGCAATTGCTCCCACTCGGTGGCACACCATCGAGGCTAGAGTGAACCTCCGAAAGGCCCCTATCACTTCAGAGTAACTAATTCTCCACGGTGCGCCTCAGGACAGGCTTAAGCCAAGCCATAAAATACGAATCCAAGCGTGACGGCTGTAGAAACGAAAGCCAGCAATGCCAACAAGCCATCATTGGCCATTAGAGAAAGGCCAAACAGAGTGAGGGCCAGTCCTGCTCCATTGGCAGTGAAAGGCACCACTTCCATTGGCGGCATCGAAAGCGCTATGACAATACATACGGCAGCAACGGCGTAGGTGCCCGCCCCATGGGTGAAAGCCGTCAGGCGTGGCCTAAGAAAGCGATCAATGAACCGCGCTGGCGGGCGCATCCACTTTAGGGCCTTGTCGAGCTTATCCTGCGCCACAGATCGTTTGAGCAGCGAGTCCGGCAGCCAGAAGAATTCGCGGCGGAAGAGTAACTGGCCGGCTACTATCAGGACGAACAGTGCCATTATCGTGGGCACGCCCGGAATATCACCAACGATAGGCATTGCAGTAATGATACCGGCCACGACTAGAAGCGGACCAAACGATCTACTTCCTACTTCTGACACAACATCGCCGACAGAGACTTGATCGCCCTTGTGGTGCTTGGCTTGGTTGATACGTTCCAACATTTGCTGCAGATCAACGGGTTCTTGCCGCTCACTCATAAATAACACCACTTAGGGTTGCACCGAGCCATAGCCCTCGTTTCAAGGTTCATGGCTCAATGATTTCTTGGTTGCCCAAGCTTGGCTACCATCCACTTCCGGTAGGGTAAGAGTGGCAAAGATGCACCATAGGGTAGTGGTGCGTATGGATACTGTAAAATCCATCAGGACCTGCGGGAGCCGCTTTACCTGTCGGTGGTCATCGGTTCGTTTCTCCTGCTGGAAGTCCGCTTATGGACGAAGCTGCCATGGCAGCCTACACGCATCCGGTCAAAGGATGCCCTCTGCCGCCATCCATGGACCGGGCTTGCAGCAGATAGCCGGCTGAACCAGAATTTGCTCCAGCTTCGACCAGAGTTCATCGGTCGAGGCGTTGCAGACTCGCAGATTGCCGGTGTGAAAGCTCCCGATTCTGCGGGTGCATCCTATTTAGCCACGGCCTTCTGGTGAAACGCCAACAGCCCCGGAAGCCCGAATTCTTTTTTACTTATTCACACGGAGCGTGAGATGAAAGCCATTGCCACCGCCGGCCGCCCGGAAGCCGCGCCTGAGAACGCCTTTCAGATCATTGAGCGTGAAACACCACAGCCCGGCGAATGGGACCTGCTGGTACGTATAGACGCGGTTTCGGTCAACCCTGTCGATACCAAGATCCGCCAAGGAGCTTTCCTCCCTAGCGATCAACACCATGTACTTGGCTGGGACGTTGCAGGCCAGGTGGAAGCTGTAGGCGACAGGGTGACCGGGTTTGCCAAGGGAGATCCGGTGTATTATTCCGGCGAGGTCGAGCGTCCCGGCTGCAACGCCCAGTATCAGCTCGTTGATGCACGGCTGGCTGCCAAGGCGCCGCAGAAGCTCAAGCCTGAAGAGGCGGCAGCCATGCCGCTGACGGCACTGACCGCTTGGGAAGCGCTGTTCGATAAGTTGAAACTGTCGCAGGGCGACGATACGCATCGCGACGAGACCCTGCTGATCATTAACGGCGCCGGCGGCGTGGGTTCGATCGCTATCCAACTTGCTCGTCAGCTGACCGGCATCAAAGTCATCGCCACCGCGTCACGTGAAGATTCCATCGAGTGGTGCCGCACCATGGGGGCCCATGAGGTTGTCGACCATCACGACCTGATCGATACCATGCAACGTGCTGGCTATCCACAAGTCGACTACATCTTCAACTGCCACGATATTGGCGATCATTGGGATAACATGAATGCGCTTATTCGTCCCCTCGGCCATATCGTGGCGATCGCCGAGACGAAGAAGACCGTCGACCTCAACCAGCTACAGGGCAAGGCCGTGACGTTCAGCTGGGAGTTCATGTTCTCCCGCCCGCTGCATGGCTACCATATCGAGCATCAGGGGCAGGCTCTGGCAAGAATGGCCGAGTACTTCGATGCTGGACTCCTGCGCTCGACGCTGAGCGAGGTTATCGGCCCACTGACACCCGAAAACCTCGGCCAGGCACACCGCAAGCTTGAAGAAGGCCACGTCACCGGCAAGCTCGTGCTGACGGCAATGCCCTAGGCGCTGTCTGAAAAGTCGACGAGTGACGGTAAGACAAGGCAAAAATCGGCGAAAGAGCGGAGTTTACGCGGTGTAAGTGAGCATCTTGAGCCGATTTTTAACACAATATTGCCGAGCGCAGCACTTTTCGGACAGTGCCTAGCGTTGACTTCGATTATCAGCGTTGGAATATGCCCATGTTGCGTAAAGGCTTGATTGCACAAGTAAGAGCCAAGCAGGGGGCAGGGGCGTCGGCTCGATATCGACTGCCTGCTTCTGTCCCCAAGGATGCTCGGCACATGCTTCTGAGACTTGTTGGCGAGCGTTATCCATAGCGCTCAGCCATTTAAGTTGTGGGCGAAGCGGGAGATGAGACAAGCTGAAGCTTGTTGGCTATTTAAGTCGTTGATTCGATTGGCGCCCCCGATAGGATTCGAACCTATGACCTGCCCCTTAGGAGGGGGCTGCTCTATCCAGCTGAGCTACGGGGGCCGCATGCGAGATGGAGCGCATTATAAGCCGTTGACCGAACGAGATAAACCCATGCCAAGGTTCCGGCCTAGCTGGCCAGGCGCCGCATGGGATAGTCGGCAGAAACGCGTGCCCCCGCATAGCGCTCCAGCACGCTGGTTGCCGACATTGGTTTGCCGAATAGGAAGCCTTGAGCCAGGTCGCAGCCCAGCTTGCGCAGTTCGATGATATCCAGCGCTTTGGCGACCGAATGGAGCAGGGGCGGCAAATAATGCACGTGGGTACTCCTGTTGTTCTGCGGCAAATCTGGCCAACCGGGCATTATCGGCCATTGCGTTACGATCTTTAATGTTTCCGATGTCGTTTCCCGACTGGAGCGTCCCGTCCGGCGGCGCTAGACTGGGCGCTTTTCCGCGGAGGGCGACGTGAGCGACAACGACCGGGTCTTCGACGGGCTGGCCGATAAGTTCGCCACTAGCCTGTATGGGGCATCTCGCGGGCGGTTTCGCCTGGCCTTGCTGGATGAATTGCTGCCTCGCACATTACCGCTGCAGGCGCAGCCCGCCCTGGATGTGGGAGGCGGACTGGGGCAGATGAGCGCTTGGTTGGCACGTCGCGGTCATGCCGTCACCCTTGCCGAGCCCTCCGCCGACATGCTGGCGCAGGCCCGCGATGCCTTGGCCGGCCTTGAGGTGAAGTTTCTGCACACGCCGCTGCAGGCATTGCCGACACAGGGGCCCGGTCCCTGGCCATTGATCGTCTGCCATGCCGTGCTGGAATGGCTGGCCGATCCGAGGGCGGCGATAGCCACGCTGGCGTCGCTATTGTCGCCGGGTGGGCACCTGTCGTTGATGGTGTTCAACCGCGATGCGCTGCGCTTTTCCAACGTGATCAAGGGCAACCTGAACAAGGCGCTCGACGATCGGCTGGAAGGGACCGGCAAGCGTCAGCGTTTGACGCCCATTTCGCCGCTGACCCACGCTCAGGTCAGCGATTGGCTGGGTGAACACGGGCTGGTGATTCAGCATGTCGCCGGGATCCGCATCTTTCACGATTACCTGCGTGAGCGTGACCCGGACGAGGCGACGCTGGCTCGCCTGCTCGAACTCGAGCGTCGCTACTGCGACGTCGATCCGCATTGGCGGCTTGGCCGTTACCTGCTGTACAGCGTTTACAAACCCCTGACTCCGGAGGCCCTGGTATGACCGCCGTCACTCCGCCATGCCAATTGCTGGAACGACAGGATGCGGACTATCGCGGCTGGCTATGGGTGGCGCCGCCCCGCGATCCCTGGCTGGAAAGCGCTCAGGGCCAGTTGTGGAGCGCCGACATGGGCGTCTGTCAGGCATGGCGTGAACGTGGTCGCGTGGTGTTCGACAGCTTGTCGCCGGAAATCGGGGGTGTACCGGGAGCGGTGCTGTTCTGGCCCAAGGCGCATGCGCTGGGCGAATGGTGGTTGCTGGCGTTGTGCTCTTGCCTGCCAATGGGAACCCGGCTTCAGGTGGTGGGCGAAAACCAGGGCGGGATCAAGCGTGTCCTGAAAGTGCTGGCTGCACTGGGCTTGGGGTGTCGCAGGGTCGACAATGCCAGGCGCTGCCTGCTGCTGGAGACGACGACGGCTGCCGTGCCGCTTTCGCCGGATGAAGTCTGGACGACGTTCGAGGCGTTGGGCTTGCGCCTGGTCAGCCATCCCGGCGTGTTTGGGCATGGCAAGCTCGATGAGGGAACGCGCCTGTTACTCGATCATCTGCCGAGCCTGCCGGGTGCTGCCGAGCGGGGCGTACTCGATGTCGGCTGTGGCGATGGGGTCATCGCTGCCAGTCTGGCCAGGCAAGGCGCGAAAGTCGCCGCCACGGATATCAATGTCTTTGCCGTGGAAGCCACGCGACGCACGCTGCAGGCTAACGGGCTCGAGGGCAGGGTAGTGCAGGGCGACGTCTATTCGGGCCTGCCCGACGGCGAGCGCTTCGCGGCCATCGTCAGCAATCCGCCGTTCCATCAGGAACGAGATATCGACTACGGCCCGGCCGCACGGCTGATTCGCGAAGCGCCCGAGCGCCTGATGACCGGGGGCAGCCTGACACTGGTGGCCAATGCCTTCCTGCCCTATCCCGATTTGCTCGAGGCCGCCTTCGGGTCGTTCACGGTGCTGGCCGACGATCGGCGCTTTCGTGTCTACCATGCCGTCCAGCGGTGAATGCTGCCAATCAAGGTTCGTGATACTCGATGTCGGTGACGATATAAGTGGTTTCCCCGCCCGGTGCGGCGACGCTCACGTCGTCGTCAAGCGTCTTGCCGAGTAGGGCGCGGGCCAACGGAGCGTCGACGCTGATCCAGCGCTTGCCGGTATCGGTCTCGTCGTGACCGACGATGCGAATGCGCATCTCCTCGCCATCCTCGTCTTCGAGTGTGACGAAGGCGCCGAAATAGACGCGATCGGTGTCGGCCGGTAACCGGTCGACCACCTGCAGCTCATCGAGCCGCTTGCCCAGGTAGCGGATACGGGCAATCACGCGGTTGAGCTCTTTCTTGTTGTAGGTGTAATCGGCATTTTCGCTACGATCGCCGAGCGCGGCGGCTTCGCCGACCTTGGCGGAGATTTCGGGGCGGCGTACCCGCGACAGGTGGTCGTGAATGCCCTTGAGTCGCGCATAGCCCTGCGGTGTGATCAGGTTGCTCTTCTTTTCCTGGCGTGGATCCTTGGCCGGGTCCCGCCAGCGCGTCATGTTGCGGCCTTTCATCGTCGATTGCTTCTCTTGGCTAGCGAATGATTCAAACGTTCGTTACATTCTCTTCGAGGCTGCCGAAACGCGCGGCGAAAGACGCCGGCAGCCGACAAACAAGCATAACGTATCTCAAGGAGTCGCCATGTTCCGTTATCGTCTGTTGCCGGCCTGTCTGTTGAGCCTGGCCACGTTGCTGACTGCACCCCCCGCTCTGGCTCAGGACAGCGAACTCTTCGCCATCAAGAATCGCTGGGAGCACATCACTACCCAGACACCCGAGGATGCACGAGCCAAGGCGCTGTCATCGCTGGCCGGCGAGTTGGAGGTCCTGGCGGATCGCTATCCCGACAGTGCCGAAACGTTCACTTGGTTGGGTATCGTTCAGGCCTCTGCGGCACGAGCCGAAGGCGGCATGGGGGCACTGAGCCTGGCCAAGCAGGCGCGTGCGTCGCTTGAGCGCGCTATCCAGCTCGACGCACGCGGCAGCGATGCATCGGCCTATGTCACGCTGGGGGCGTTATACGACAAGGTGCCAGGCTGGCCGATCGGGTTCGGCGACAGCGACAAGGCCGAGTCCATGTTCCGTCAGGCCCTGGAGGTGCGTCCCAACGGTATCGACGTCAATTACTATTACGCTGAGTTCCTCGCCGATGAGGGGCGCGAGTCAGAGGCACTGACCCATGCCAGGCGCGCCATCGAAGGCATGCCGCGCCAAGGACGTGAGGCCTCCGACGAGGAATTGCGGGAAGAGGCCAGAGCGTTGGCTGATAAGCTGGGATAGATCCTTCAACGGCTAATGAAAACCTCTGCCGTGGTTGGAATCCATCAAGCGGGTCGGGATAATGACGGTTCATGCGTACGGTAGTACCGGTACGCCGATCGACGACCGCCAGGGAGGCTGCCATGGCAGAGGAGACGTTGCACGACACGCCACGCTTTGGCCGCGACGATGTCGAGCGGGTGGAAACGCAGACGCTGCAACAGGGGTTCTTTCGCCTCGAGAAGCGCCAGTTGCGGCATCGCCTGTTCAATGGCGGCTGGAGCGATGTGATAACGCGCGAAGTCCATGTGCGTCGCGATGCCGTGGGCGTGCTGCTCTATGACGTCGAACGGGACAGTGTGGTGCTGGTCGAGCAGGTACGTGCCGGTGCCCTCGACGATGCCCGAAGCCCATGGAAGCTGGAGCCAGTGGCAGGGCTGGTCGAGCAGGGCGAAAATCCTGCGGATGTGGCGCGTCGTGAAGCCGTCGAGGAAGCGGGCTGTACCATTGGGGAATTGATCGAGCTGCATACCTACTACCCCAGCCCCGGCGCCTGTGACGAGCAGGTCACCCTGTTTCTGGGCCTGGTCGACTCGTGTGGCCTGGGCGGCGTTCATGGGCTGGAAGACGAAAATGAGGATATCCTGGTTCATGTGATACCTTTCGCTCGCGCTTGGGAACTTCTCGACGCCGGACGACTCGACAACGCCATGTGCCTGATCGCGTTTTACTGGCTGGCACGCGAACGGGCATCATTGCGAGCAAGGAGATAGTCTGTGGCAAGAACCGCTTATGTAACCGATCTCAAGAGTCTGCAGGCGGAGGGCACGGCCAATTACGTGCGCATGTCCCGTCTGCTGGGCTCGCTGGAGGCGGGCGATGTGCGAGAAGTGCCACTTTCCGGCAACTCGGGGCGTTTCGGTACGCTATGGCTCGAAGTCGTCGAGCGTGCGCCCTATACCACCATCGTCCGCGTGTGTCAGACCGGTGTGCTCGACGGTATCGTCGACACGCCGCGCATGGTCGTGCACCTCTATCACGACGTGCGCATGGCCGAAGTCACCGATTTTCAGCGTCAGCGCCATTTCAGTGGCCGGTATCGCTATCCCAATCCGCGTATGCATCAGCCCGACGAGAAGCTGCAGCTCAATCGTTTTCTCGGCGAGTGGCTGGATCATGGGCTCGCCCACGGCCATGCCGCTCTTCAGGAGCTGCGCTGATCCATGCCAGCGACGACAGATGGAGCCGTGGCCTGATGCGGCTGGTCCAGATTACCGATTGTCATCTATACGCCAATCCCGATGCGCAGTCGCGCAAGGGGCTTCCGCTGCGTCAGCTACATGCCGTGCTTGAGAGAGCGCGTGCACTGCGCCCCGACGTGGTGCTGGTGACGGGCGACGTCAGTCAGGACGAGACATCGGCCTCGTACCGTCATGCCTTCGAGGCCTTTTCCGGCTTCGACTGTCCGTGGTTCTGGTTTACCGGCAACCATGACCGGGCGCAGCTCATGACGGACTTGCATGAAATCCATGATGAAGTCGATCTCGATCATTGGCGGCTGCTGATCCTCGACACGCAAGTGCCCGGACAGGTACATGGCGAACTCGGTCAAACCCAATTGCAGGAACTGGCGTGGCGTCTGGAAGAGGACGACCGCCCGACCCTGCTGGCCATGCACCATCCGCCGGTCGAGGTCGGGTCGGCATGGATGGACGCCATTGGACTCACCGACAGGGAAGCCCTGTGGCAGACCCTGGCGGCCTACGGCCAGGTGAGAGGGATCGTCTTCGGGCATATTCATCAGGCCTTTGCGGCACGCCATGCGTCGCCGTTCGGCGAGATTGCCGTCTATGGCTGCCCTTCCACTTCGGATCAATTTCTGGGCGGTTCCCCGGAGTTTGCCGTCGACGAAGCGTCACGTCCGGGCTTGCGCGTCGTCGACCTGGAGGGAGATCGCTTCTCGACCTGGGTCGAGCGCGTCGATGTATGATCGACGTGGCGACGCCCGGCCCTTATAGCTTGTAATGCTTAAGGAATAGTTCTTAATTCTTTGACGTTATCGTTGCAGGATCGGTAACGTAGCCTCCATGACCAGCGTCGCGTCCCGGCGCCTATGCTGACCACGTTTTCAAGGCGCCTTGCCATGCCAAGGCGCCGTTGTCATCGAGAGGTTGCACGCGCAATGCTTTCCCCTGAACGCCAGACTCACCTCAAGCAGCTCGAGGCGGAGTCGATCCATATCATCCGTGAAGTCGCCGCCGAGTTCCGCAACCCGGTGATGCTGTACTCCATCGGCAAGGACTCCTCGGTGATGCTGCACCTGGCGCGCAAGGCCTTCTATCCGGGCACGCCACCGTTCCCCCTGATGCACGTCAACACCACCTGGAAGTTCCGCGAGATGATCGAGTTCCGTGATCGCATGGCCGCGGATGCCGGGATGGAACTGATCGAGCATATCAACGAGGAAGGTCGCGCCGCGAACATCAACCCGTTCGAGCACGGCAGCGCCAAGTACACCGATATCATGAAGACCCAGTCGCTCAAGCAGGCGCTGGACAAGTACGGCTTCGACGCCGCCTTCGGCGGGGCACGCCGCGACGAGGAAGCCTCGCGGGCCAAGGAACGCGTCTACTCGTTTCGCGACCGCTACCACCGCTGGGACCCCAAGAATCAGCGCCCCGAGCTGTGGAACGTCTACAACGCCAAGGTCAACAAGGGCGAATCGATCCGCGTGTTCCCGCTCTCCAACTGGACCGAGCTGGACATCTGGCAGTACATCTACCTCGAGTCGATTCCCATCGTGCCGCTGTATTACGCCGCGCCGCGCCCGGTGGTCGAGCGCGACGGCATGCAGATCATGGTCGACGACGAGCGCCTGCCGCTGGAAGCCGGCGAAGTGCCGCAGGAAAAGTGGGTGCGTTTCCGCACGCTGGGTTGTTACCCGCTGACCGGCGCGGTGGAATCCAAGGCCGCCACGCTGCCCGAGATCATTCAGGAAATGCTGTTGACCCGCACCAGCGAGCGCAGCGGCCGGGCCATCGATCATGACCAGGCGGGCAGCATGGAGCGCAAGAAGCGCGAGGGATATTTCTAGCCGCTGTTCGCCTAGTCTGGCCATCGCTCGCTGACGTTTCGCTCAGCGTCTGATCATTGTTTTTCGGGATTCCATCATGGCCCATCAGTCTTCTCTAATCGCAGACAATATCGAGCAGTACCTGCACGAGCACGAGAACAAGGACCTGCTGCGCTTCATCACCTGCGGCAGCGTCGACGACGGCAAGTCGACCCTGATCGGGCGGTTGCTGCACGACTCGAAGATGATCTACGAGGACCAGCTCGCCGCGATCACCCGTGACTCGAAGAAGAGCGGCACCACCGGCGACAAGGTCGACCTGGCGCTGCTGGTCGACGGGTTGCAGTCGGAGCGCGAGCAGGGCATCACCATCGATGTCGCCTATCGCTTCTTCTCCACCGACAAGCGCAAGTTCATCATCGCCGACACCCCGGGGCACGAGCAGTACACCCGCAACATGGCCACCGGCGCTTCCACGGCCAGCCTGGCGGTGATTCTGATCGACGCTCGTTACGGGGTGCAGACCCAGACCCGCCGGCACAGCTTCATCGCCGACCTGCTGGGCATCCAGCACCTGGTGATCGCGGTCAACAAGATGGATCTGGTCGATTATTCGCAGGCGCGCTTCGACGAGATCGTCGCCGAGTACCGCCAATTCGCCGAGAAACTCGATGCCCGCGACATCCGCTTCGTGCCGCTTTCGGCACTGGAAGGCGACAACGTCGTCAACAAGAGCGAGCATACGCCGTGGTACCAGGTAAACGGTGAGCAGGGGCCGGCGCTGCTCGAGTTGCTCGAGAATGTCGAGATCAGCCACGACCAGAACCTCACCGACCTGCGCCTGCCGGTGCAGTACGTCAACCGCCCCAATCTGGATTTTCGCGGCTACTGCGGCACCCTGGCCGCCGGTATTCTGCGTCCCGGGCAACAGGTCAAGGCGCTGCCCTCGGGCAAGACCTCCACGGTGGAGCGCATCGTCACCTTCGACGGCGATCTCGACGCCGCCTACCCGGGCCAGGCGATCACCGTGACCCTGCATGACGAGATCGACATCTCGCGCGGCGACTGGCTGGTCGCGGCGGACGCCGAGGTGCCGCTGTCGAACGCGTTCGCGGCGGATATCGTGTGGATGCACGAGGACGCGCTCGCGCCCGGCAAACTCTACGATCTCAAGCTCGCCACCCGCGACCTGGCGGGCCAGGTCAGCGCCATCGACTACCAGATCGACGTCAACGCGCTGGAACACCACGCCGCCGAACGATTGGGCCTGAACGCCATTGGCCGCTGCCGGGTCGAACTGACCGCGCCGGTGCCGGTCGACGACTACCGCACCAGCCCGGGCACGGGCAGCTTCATCGTCATCGATCGACTGAGCAACGTCACCGTGGGTGCCGGAATGATCCGCAGCGTGGCCGAAGGCCAGGGCGGAGCGACCCATGAGGTCGACTGGCAGGCCTTCGAGGTCGAGCTCAATGCGCTGGTGCGCAAGTATTTCCCGCACTGGGAAGCCAAGGACGTACGCGAGCTGCTGAACAGGTAACACCCGTTGGGATGAAGCGCTGCGGGCCCTGTCGAGACATCGGCAGGGCCCGCTGTCTTTACGAACAATGATCGGATTAGGCGGGCAGGGAGGGCGTTATTTCGACGATGAGCGCGGAAACAAAACGGCATCATTGGTGACGAATCCCTCCTTTTTTTGTCTATATCGTAACGTTAGGCAAGCGAGAAAGGTCGGAGCCGCAGTAGGCCATTCCTATAACTAGAGGTATGCAGATGACTACCATCGTATGGGACGGAACGACACTGGCGACGGATTCGCTGATCAGCGTCAATGGTTCGACGTACAACCATGCACAGAAGCTCTTCAAGCTCGATAACGGTGAATGGGTCGCCTTCGCCGGAGAGCAGCAGGGATGGTGGGAAGTCATGGAATGGCTGAATGCCGGTGCGCCACGCGATGCCAAGCCGCATGTCTCGCGACTCGAGATGATCATTGCCGGGCCCAACGGGGTGTTCGAGATGTTCGATCGTCTGGTCAGAATGCCGGTGACAGGGCCGGTCGCTTACGGCACCGGCTGGAAATGGGCTTTGGCCGCCATCGACCATGGCAGGAGTGCGGTAGAGGCGGTCAAATATGCAGCGACCCGCGACCATGACACGGGGGGTGACGTACAAGCAGTCACGGTGCCGAGTGTGCCGACCAGGGCCGGGATGTCGTTCGATGCCCTGATGCGCGAAGCCGACACGGCCAGCGTGGAATAACCCCACCCAGCGTATTGCCCCGTCGACCCGCCTTGTGAACCGACGTCATGCAGAGGACGGTTCATTTCCGGCGGGTCGACGTGTTTCAGGCAGAACCCAGTGACACCATCAGCCGCCCCTGAGCATCGAACGCCTCCAGGTGAGACGTTAGCCCACGCGCGCTTGGGCGGGTTACTAGCCAGGCTTCTGCCAGCGAGTCGCTGTCCAGTGTCAGCGTCAAGGCGTTGCTCTGCAGTGACAGGCTATCCGGGCAGCGACGTTGAAAACGTTCGAAACACTCACAGTGAGCGTGCATGCCGGCGCCGTTGAGCAGGCTGACCTCGGTGTGCTGGCGATGGACGCATAAGCGCTCCAGGGCGAGAACGAAATGTTGCGTGGTGATCGGCTGACTGAAGTGGCCGGCTACCGCACGGCAGGCGTCTAGCCGGCTCAGCTGGTGGCGGTGCAGCAAGGCGGCGAAATCGTCGTCGCAGCTCATGGCGCGCCACTCGGTCAACAGCTGCCGATCGGCCGGCAGATTGGGCTCTGTCGTCGTCTCGATGCAGCGGGCAAAGCTCGGAATCCGATCGGTGCGATAGCAGTCGAGCAACGTGAGCCGAGCGCGGCTCGGCTCACGCAGGTAGAGCCGATGCAGCACGCGGCCGAAACGATCGAAGATCTGCACGCAGGGCAGCACCTCGTCGCGCTCCTGGGGCTGCTCACGTGAAAGGGCGACCCAGTACCAGGATGGCAGCAATAGCTGTACGGCCAACGCATGGTCGTCGCCAAGGCTGGCGTGGTGCCGGTTGCCGGTCACTCGGCAGGCGTCGAGGCGGCTAGCCAGCACTGCATGGGGGGCCTGGCTGATGACCTCCAGCGGCCCCAACCTGGGCAGTAGCATCACCAGATCGCAGGGGGTTATCGCCAGCGTGGTCACGCCGCGACCCAGCCGGGCGGCTTGTATGTCTCCCTCGCTGGTATCCAGTAGTCGTGCCAAGCTGCGACTGTCGATGTGCGGCGCGCGTTGGCGTGCCTCTTGGTAGACTTCGAACAACGTATCGGCCTGTACCATGACGTTCTCCCGAACGCGGAGCAACTTATGTGCGAATAATTTTTATTTGCGCATCGCCTGAGGTCAAGGCCAAATGGCGGGCCAGCACGAAAGTCGCTGTCGATGCAATCGCCGCGCTCAGGAGCGCTCGGCAATGACCACGGCGCGGCGCGGCGCCGGATAGCCTTCGAGGGTCCGCGTGCGGTCTGCAGGGTGGAGGAAATCGGCCAGCGATTGGAAGGTCATCCAGTCTGTCGAGCGCTGTTCGTCGAGACTGGTTGCGGCTTCGTCGACGACGCGCACGTTGCTGAAGCCGCAGCGTTCGAGCCACTGCGCCAGCGCGGCCGAGGAGGGCAGAAAGTACACGTTGGGCATGGCGGCGTAGCGTTCGCCGGGCATGAACACGGTAGCGCTATCGCCCTCGACGACGAGGGTCTCCAGCACCAGCTCGCCGCCAGGGCGCAGGGCGCCCCTGAGCTGCAGCAGATGATCGAGTGGCGACGGACGATGATAGAGCACGCCCATCGAGAACACCGTGTCGAAGGCTTCGAGATTGTCGGGAACGTCTTCGATGCCCACCGGCAGGAAATGCGTACGCCCGTCGTCGGCCTTGCCGACGAAATGCCTGACTGCCTGGAACTGGTAATAGAAGCGCGGCGAAGGATCGATCACCAGCACGAAGGCGGCGCCGGCACCGGCCATGCGCCAGGCGTGATACCCGCTGCCACCGCCCACGTCGAGCACCTTGCGTCCTGCCAGTGGGGCTAGGTGGGGGGCGACGCGCTGCCACTTCCAGTCCGAACGCCACTCGGTATCGATCTCGATACCGCCCAACGCGAACGGGCCCTTGCGCCACGGCATCAGCTTGCGCAGCAGGTTCTCCGACTGGCGACGCTGAGCATCGCTCAGCTCGACATCGACGCTGACCCGGTCGCGATCGAGGAAAACCTGGCGCGTTTCGGGCAGTACGGGCAGCTTGGCCACGGCTTTCTCCCAGGCCGGAAGGTCGCCGTAACGCTTGCGGTCGAGACCGCTGGCCAACTGTTCGGGCAGGCGCGCTAGCCAGCGGGTCAGGCCGTGATCCACGAAAGCGTGATAGAGCGCCTGCTGGGCGGCATCGGGCGTTGGCACGTCAGGCATCCTTGAAGGCGATCATCGAAGCGAAATTGAGATACTGGAACCAGGTCGTCACCCGGCTGAAGCCAGCGCTCGCCAGGCGCGCATGATGCGCGTCCAGCGTATCGGGGATCAACACGTTCTCCAGCGCCGTGCGTTTCTGGCTGATTTCCAGGTCGCTATAGCCATTGGCCCGCTTGAAGTCGTGGTAGCGCTCCACTAGCCAGGCATTCTCCTGCTCGTCCGCGGCGACGATCTTTTCCGATAGAATCAGCACGCCACCGGGTTCCAGCGCCTCGTGGAGTCGCGCAATCACCCCGTCGCGATCGCTCGGCGACAGGAACTGCAGCGTGAAGTTGAGCACGATCATGCTGGCTGGCCGGTAATCGACCTGGCGGATATCCCCCTCGACGATATCGATACGGTGCTCGGGGCATTCCTCGGCCAGGAGGGTGCGCGCTCGACTGACCATGGCGGGTGACAGGTCGATACCGGTCAGGGTGAAGGCGTCCGGTGGCAGCCTGCCGGCCAGCGCCAGACCTACAGCGCCAAGCGAACAGCCGAGATCGTAGACATGGCCGCCATGCCGCAGGTGACGCTCGGCGAGGACGCCGAGCATGCCAAGTATCTGGCCGTAGCCGGGTACCGAGCGGCGAATCATGTCGGGAAAGCAGGCGACGACCTGTTCGTCGAAAGAAAACGACGCGACACGATCCAGGGGTGTCGTAAAGATCGCGTCACGGTAAGATGAATCACTCATGGATATTCGCAAACGGTCTATGGGGCGCGATGATGGCGCAAAACGTCATTTTACGTGCCTGCAGCCGGGCTTGCACCCGCAGGCCAGGACGGAACCCACCCGCGTTCAAGGAGAGATAGTCGATGACGACACGTGAACCGATCGATCAGCAGCAGGCCTGGCAAGCGTTGAGCCAGCATGCCGAAGCCATGCGCAAGGTCCATCTCAAGGACCTGTTCCAGGAGCAGGATGGACGGCATGAACGCTATGCCCGGCGCGCTGCCGGCATGATGCTCGACCTGTCCAAGCAGCGCTGGCGGGACGAAACGCTGGAGATGCTGCTCGAACTGGCACGTGCCGCCGACGTGCCGGCGGCGATCGATCGGCTGCTCTCCGGGGCGCGGGTCAACCTGTCCGAGGATCGTCCTGCATTGCATACCGCGTTGCGCCTGCCGGCGGATGCCAAGCTCGAGGTGGATGGCGAAGACGTGGTGCCTGGCGTGCATCGTACCCTCGATCACATGGCGACCATGGTGGCCAAATTCCACGCCGGGCAGTGGCGGGGCGCAACGGGGCGAGCGATTACCGACGTGGTCAACCTGGGTGTCGGCGGCTCCGACCTGGGGCCGCTGATGGTGACTCATGCGCTGGCCGACTATCGTCCGCGCGACGTGCATCCCGTGGAAGTGCACTTCGCCTCGACCATGGACGGCTCGCAGCTCGCCGACTATCTGGCGCGCCTCAATCCCGAGACCACGCTGTTCGTGATCTCGTCGAAGTCGTTCACGACCATCGATACCCTGTCCAACGCGTTGACCGCCCGCGACTGGCTGTTTTCCCATCTGGCCGACGGTGACGACGTCGACGGGCTGGTGATGCGCCAGCACTTCATCGGCGTCTCCGCCAGTCGCGAGAAGATGAGCGAATGGGGGATCAGCGAGTGCAACCAGCTGGAGTTCTGGGAGTGGGTCGGGGGGCGCTATTCGCTGTGGGGGGCTATCGGCCTGCCGATCGCCCTGGCCGTGGGTATGGACAATTTCCGTGCGCTACTCGACGGGGCGCATGCCATGGACCGTCATTTCGCCACGGCGGAGCTGGCCGACAACCTGCCGGTACTGCTGGCGCTGGCGGGGATATGGAACGTCAATTTCCTCGATATTCGCGCCCACTCGATCCTGCCCTACGATGGGCGCCTGGAATATTTCGCCAGTTACCTCGAGCAGCTGGAGATGGAGTCCAACGGCAAATCGGTCACCAACGAAGGCGACAGCGTCACCTACTCCACCTGCCCGGTGCTCTGGGGGCAGTTGGGCCCCAATGCCCAGCACGCTTTCTATCAGTTGCTGCATCAGGGCACGCAACCCGTCGAGTGCGATTTCATCGCGCCCATTCGACGTTACGACCGCGTCGAGGACGAAGCGACGCGCAAGCACCTCAAGGGCCAGCACCGCCTGACCCTGGCCAACTGCTTCGCCCAGTCGCGCGTGCTGATGCTGGGTGACGACGCCATCGAGGACGACGGCCCGCGCCCCAGCCACAAGCGCTATCGCGGCAACCAGCCGTCGACCACGCTGCTGCTCGACCGCCTGACCCCGGAAACGTTGGGCGCGTTGGTCGCACTCTACGAACATAAGGTGTTCGTCCAGGCGACCATCTGGGACATCAATCCCTTCGATCAGTGGGGGGTCGAGCTGGGCAAGAAGATCGCCACTCAGACCGAGCAGATCCTTACCTCTCACGAGGGTATCGAGTCGCTGGACGATTCCAGTCGTGGCCTGATCGAGGCGGTATGGCGGGAAAGTGACTATTGATACTGTTTATTTGTCCAGGTTTTGAGGTATGCTGAGCCTAGCGTCGGCAGTGTCGCCCGTCGATGGCGTGCTCTATCTGCATGGCTTCAACAGCGGCAGCGAGTCGCCCAAGGCCAGACTGATGCGCGCCGCCTGTGCGCGCATCGACCATCGAGGCAGGCCACTGGCCTGCCTGACGCCACAATTGCCGCACCACCCTCAAGCGGCCTACGAAACGGCCGAAAAGGTATTACGAAGTCTGGGAGACAATACGCTGTTGGTGGGTAGTTCGATGGGCGGTTTCCTGGCGACCTGCCTGGCGGAGCGTTTCGCGCTGCCGGCGGTGGTGATCAATCCGGCCGTGGAGCCGGCCCGGCTGGTCAGCGAGTGGCGGGGCATGGCGTTCGTCAATGACTATACCGGCGAACGCTTCGTCATCGAGGCGTCCCATCGGGACGAGTTGCAGGCCTTGACGCCGGCGAGCCTGACGCCGCAGCGCTACCTGCTGCTGCTCGGCACGGCCGATGAGACGCTTGACTGTCGCGAGGCCTTCCAGGCATATGCAGGGTGCCGTACGCTCCTCCTGCCCGGTGGCGATCACGGCTTCAGTCGTTTGCGTGAATTTCTGCCCGCCGTGCTGGCTCACGGTGGACATCGGCTGGACGATGTACCATCCGCCGTCGACGAGGTGTCCGGCACCGCTCCCTGAGACAATACAGCATCATGGACAACGCATGACGCAATACAGCGCCACTTCGATCGAGGTCCTTTCCGGCCTCGAGCCGGTGCGCAAGCGCCCCGGCATGTATACCGATACGACCCGCCCCAATCATCTGGCTCAGGAAGTCATCGACAACAGCGTCGACGAGGCCTTGGCCGGGCATGCCCGCGAGATCCAGGTGCGCCTGCTCGATGACGGCGGCATCGAGGTGACCGACGATGGGCGTGGCATGCCCATCGACCTCCACCCCGAGCATGGACTGTCGGGGGTCGAGCTGATTCTCACCAAACTGCATGCGGGCGGCAAATTCTCGCAGTCCAGCTACCGCTTCTCCGGTGGCCTGCACGGCGTTGGCGTCTCGGTCGTCAACGCGTTGTCGCAGCGGCTGGAGGTGGAGGTGTGCCGTGACGGTCAGCGTCACGCCATCGCCTTCGAGAAGGGCGAGAAGGTCGAAGAGCTGTCCGTCATCGGGGCCTGCCCCAAGCGCGCGACAGGAACCGTGGTGCGCTTCTGGCCCGAGGTGGAATACTTCGACTCGCCCAAGCTGTCGCTACCGCGACTGAAACATTTGTTGCGTGCCAAGGCGGTACTGTGCCCCGGGCTCAAGGTGGTATTGACCGAGACCGACGGCACCCAGAGCACCTGGCAGTACGAGGATGGCCTGCGCGATTACCTGGCCCAGGCCACCGACGGCTACGAGGTTTTGCCGCCATCGCCGTTCATCGGCCACTTTGCCGATGACGAGCAGGCCGTCGATTGGGCGATCCAGTGGTTGCCGGAGGGCGGCGAGCCGCTGATGGAAAGCTACGTCAACCTGATCCCCACGCCATTGGGCGGCACGCACGTCAATGGCCTGCGTTCGGGGCTGCTCGAGGCGCTGCGCGAATTCTGCGACTACCGCAGCCTGCTGCCGCGGGGCGTCAAGCTCACACCCGACGACCTGTGGGAGCGCGTCTCCTTCGTGCTGTCGGTGAAGATGCTCGATCCGCAGTTCGCCGGCCAGACCAAGGAGCGCCTGTCGTCACGCACCGTAGCCGGGTTCGTTTCCGGCGTGGTCAAGGACGCCTTCTCGCTGTGGCTCAATCATCACGTCGATCAGGCCGAGGCGCTGGCCGACATGGTCATCAGCGCTGCCCAGCGACGCCAGAAGAGCGCCAAGAAGGTGGCGCGCAAGAAGGTCACCGCCGGGCCGGCACTGCCCGGCAAACTGGCCGATTGCTCGGGACAGGACCCGGTGGCGAGCGAGCTGTTTCTGGTCGAGGGTGACTCCGCGGGTGGCAGCGCCAAGCAGGCCCGCGACCGCGAGACCCAGGCGATCCTGCCGCTGCGCGGCAAGATTCTCAATACCTGGGAAGTCGACTCCCACGATATCTACGGTTCCCAGGAAGTGCACGACATTGCCGTGGCCATCGGCACCGATCCGGCCAGCGACGATCTGTCCAAGCTGCGCTACCACAAGGTTTGCATCCTCGCCGATGCCGACTCCGACGGTCTGCACATAGCCACCCTGCTGTGCGCGCTGTTCGTGCGTCACTTTCCCGCGCTGGTCGATGCCGGTCATGTCTACGTGGCGATGCCGCCGCTGTATCGCATCGATCTCGGCAAGGAGGTGCACTATGCCCTCGACGAGAGCGAGAAAGCGGCGATCCTCAAGCGCCTCGAGGGCAAGCGCGGGACACCCAACGTGCAGCGCTTCAAGGGCCTCGGCGAGATGAGCCCGCTGCAGTTGCGCGAGACCACCATGGCGGTGGATACGCGGCGCCTGGTGCAACTGACCCGGGTCGAGGGCGATGGCACCAGCGAGATGCTCGACATGCTGCTGGCCAAGAAGCGCGCCGGCGATCGCAAGAGCTGGCTGGAAGACTACGGCAACCTGGCCGACATCGAAGTATGAGCATGCCTGCGCGCGGCTCATACGGCGTTGAACGCTGAGCGCCGAATGCTCATTGACAGCCAGTCAACTCCGCTTCGCCGCTCATCGTTCGCCTTGTCTGAGTCACGCTCGGCGATGCCCTCGAGGGATGTCGACAGGCAATGATCGGTCGATCGAATCGTTGAATAGGAATCGATAAATGACCATGGATATCCAGGTAGCGGAAGGCGACGTCGAACGCCTGTCGCTCCGTGAATACACCGAAAAGGCGTACCTCGACTATTCGATGTACGTGATTCTCGATCGCGCATTGCCGCATATCGGCGACGGCATGAAGCCGGTACAGCGACGCATCGTCTATGCCATGCGCGAGTTGTCCTTGACCGCCAACGCCAAGTACAAGAAGTCGGCGCGCACCGTCGGCGACGTGCTGGGCAAGTTCCACCCGCATGGCGACAGCGCCTGCTACGAAGCCATGGTGCTGATGGCGCAGCCGTTCAGTTACCGCTATCCGCTGGTCGACGGCCAGGGCAACTGGGGGAGTCCCGACGATCCCAAGTCGTTCGCGGCAATGCGCTATACCGAGGCGCGGCTGTCGAAGTTTTCCGAGCTGTTGCTCGCCGAGCTGGGGCAGGGCACCGTCGACTGGATGCCCAATTTCGACGGCACCATGAACGAGCCGGCGGTGCTGCCGGCGCGTTTGCCGCACGTGCTGCTCAATGGCGCCACGGGGATCGCGGTGGGCATGGCCACCGACATTCCACCGCACAACGTCAACGAGGTCGTCGAGGCGACCTGTCACCTGCTGCGCCATCCCGAGGCGACGGTCACCGACCTGGTCAAGTACGTGCCGGCGCCGGATTTCCCCACCGAGGCCGAGATCATTACCTCGCGCAGCGACCTGCGCAAGCTCTACGAGAGCGGGCGTGGCTCGGTCAAGCTTCGCGCGCGCTACACGCTGGAAGAGAGCAGCATAGTGATCACTGCGCTGCCTTATCAGGTCAGCGGTTCCAAGGTGCTCGAGCAGATCGCCGCGCAGATGCAGGCCAAGAAGCTGCCGATGGTCTCCGACCTGCGCGACGAATCGACCCACGAGACGCCGACCCGGCTGGTGATCGAGCCGCGTTCCAACCGTGTCGATGTCGAATCATTGATGGCGCACCTGTTCGCCACCACCGACCTCGAGAAGAACATCCGCGTCAACCTCAACATCATCGGTCTCGATGGGCGGCCGCGGGTCATGCCGCTCAACGACATGCTCGGCGAATGGCTGGCCTATCGTCGCGCCACGGTGCGCCGGCGTCTCGAGCATCGCCTGGGCAAGGTCGAGGATCGCCTGCATATTCTCGAGGGCTTGCTGACCGCCTATCTCAATATCGACGAGGTCATCCGCATCATCCGCGAGGAGGACGAGCCCAAGTCCGCGTTGATGCAGGACTTCGGTCTTACCGAGCGGCAGGCCGAGGCGATTCTGGAGCTGCGCCTGCGTCACCTGGCCAAGCTCGAGGAATTCAAGATTCGCGGCGAGCAGGACGAGCTGCTGGCCGAGCGCAAGCGCCTGCAGGAGCTGCTCGGCAACGATGCGGCGCTGACCGACCTGATCGAGGAAGAACTGCGCGAGGCCGCTCGCGAGCATGGCGACCCCCGGCGCTCGCCGATCGTCGAGCGCGAGGAGGCCAAGGCACTCTCCGAAGTCGAGCTGATGGGCGCCGACCCGGTCACCGTGGTGCTTTCGGAAAAAGGCTGGATCCGCAGTGCCAAGGGCCACGAGATCGATCCGGCGGGCCTGGCCTTCAAGGCCGGGGACCGCTTTCATCTGGCGGCGCGTGGCAAGACCAACCAGCCGCTGGTGTTGCTCGACGACAGTGGGCGCACCTACACGCTGGCCGCACACAACCTGCCCAGTGCGCGTAGCCAGGGCGAACCGGTGACCGGACGGATCAACCCCGCCGCCGGGGCGCACATGGTCGGCTTGATGCTGGCCCCGCCCGATACCCGTTACTTGTTGGCCTCGGATGGCGGCTACGGGTTCATCGCCCGCCTCGAGGAGTTGATTGGCAAGAACAAGTCGGGCAAGGCGGTACTGTCGGTGCCCAAGGGATGCAATGTGTTGCCACCGCAACCGGTACCCGGGGGGAGCGCAGCCAGGGTTGCCGTGGTGTCCAACGAAGGCCGCCTGCTGCTGTTCGATGTCGATCAGTTGCCGGAAATGGCCAAGGGCAAGGGCAACAAGATGCTCGACATCCCCGGCACGCGGGCTTCGCGTCGCGAGGAATTCGTGCGCGATCTGCAGATTCTGCCCGAAGGCGCGGCCTTGGTCGTGCATGCCGGCAAGCGCAAGCTGACCATCAAGGCGACGGATCTCGATTATTACGTGGGTGAGCGTGGCCGACGGGGCAGCAAGTTGCCGCGCGGCTTCCAGAAAGTCGATCGGCTTGAGGTAGAATCCTGACCTCGGGCTTCGGCTTAACGCAGGTTACCTCATGGATCGTGGCTGCATGCCACGATCCGCTGCCATTCATCTGATTCGAGAATGTCATGACTCGACGCATTCTGATCCGTGCCACCGGCACGGCACGCCCCGGCCAGCTGGCTGGTCTTGGACGCGCGCTGGAGCGCTGCGGTGCCCGTCTGCTCGACATCAACCAGAGCGTGACGTTCGGCATCGTGTCGCTGGAAGCCCTGGTCGGACTCGATGAGGATGCGGCACTGGAAGCGACCCTGAACGACGCCGGCGACGAATTGGGGCTCGACGTCCAGGCGATCCAGGTCAGTGCCGACGACTACCAACGCTGGACCAGCCAGGCAGGCCAGCCACGCTTGATTCTGACGCTACTGGCACCCCGCTTGCCGGCAGGCATTCTCGCCGAGGTGGGCACACTGACCGCCGAGCACGGCCTGACCGTTGAATTGATCCACCGACTGTCCGGACGCGAGCCGCTGGACGGCGAGGCGCCCGAGTACGGTGCGTGCGTCGAGTGCTGGCTACGCGGCGAGGAGACCGATCTCGAATCGCTGCGTGAAAAGGCCCTGGCGCTGGGGGCCATGCACGGCGTGGATATCGCCATTCAGGAAGATTCCATCTGGCGCCGGCATCGCCGCCTGGTCTGTTTCGACATGGACTCGACCTTGATCCAGGCCGAGGTCATCGATGAATTGGCGCGTCGCCATGGCGTCTACGAAGAGGTGGCGGCGGTCACCGAGCGGGCCATGCGCGGCGAGCTGGACTTCCAGCAGAGCTTTCGCGAACGCATGAGCAAGCTCAAGGGCCTCGACGAGAGTGTGCTCAACGAGATAGCCGAGTCGCTTCCGTTGATGGATGGCGTCGAGCGCTTGATGAAACATCTCAAGCGCCTGGGCTATCGTACGGTGATTCTCTCGGGTGGCTTCACGTATTTTGCCCGGCACCTTCAGAAACACCTGGGGTTTGACGAAATCCATGCCAACGAGCTGGTGATCGAGAATGGCAAGGTGACCGGCGAGGTGCGTGAACCGATCGTCGATGCCGATCGCAAGGCGGCCCTGCTGTGCGAGATCGCCGAGCGTGAGGGGCTGTGTCTGGAGCAGACCATTGCCGTGGGCGATGGCGCCAACGACCTCAAGATGCTGGCGACCGCCGGACTCGGCATTGCCTACCGGGCCAAGCCCCTGGTGCGTAGTCGGGCACGTCAATCCATCTCCACGTTGGGTCTGGATGCCGTGCTGTATCTGATCGGCTACCGACAGGGCGATCTGGAAGCATGAGCCGGCGCTTGGCTGGCCGTGCTAGCCAACGACAACATAACGGGCTGGGGGCCATCGCCCCCCGTTCTTAGCGAACGTAGCGTAGGGAACGAGATGAACGAGTCGCCTTCGACCGTCGAGCATGCGGGGGAAATCGCCAAGTTGGTGGAGGCGATGAGCCAGCCCGGTGGCGTGTCGCTGAGCTTCGAAGAGCATGGGACACCGGTGTCGGTGCTCCTCGTCGAGGTGTTGGAAGATCGGCAATTGGTGCTCGATATCAGTGCCGTCCCGGAAATTGCCGGTGCGCTGATGGCCGAGCGCCCGTTTCGCCTGACCGGTCAGGCGCATGGCGCCATGATATCGACGGAGCCGCTCACGGCATTGCCGTTGAGCGGCACGCCGGGGCGCCTGCAGTTCAGTTGTGGATACCCGTCGCGCCTCGACGTCTGGCATCGGCGCAATGCATTCCGGGCCGAACTTGGCCCTGGCATGACCGTAGCGGTGGAGCTGGAACTCGACGCCGAGCGCGAGACGGTCTACGGCGAGTTGGTCAACCTTTCACTGGGAGGTTGCCTCGCACAGTTGCCGTTGAACAAAGCCGCCGAGCTGAAGTCGGGTCAGCGACTGACGCGCCTGGAGGCCGTTTTCCCCAGCGGACAGCGTTTGGCGGCGCAGGGTAGGGTGCGCCATGTGCGCATCGATGAGAAGTGGCAGCGCGCTCTGGTGGGCTGCGAGTTCGATACGCCGTCACCCAAGCTGGAGCGCTGGATCTGGTTTTTGGTCAAGGAGATCGAGCGCGAGGCGGTTCGCAAGGCGGCGCAGGGCGAGAAACCGTTGGACCCCTCGGAGCTGTTCCGGGCAGCGTCCGCAGCATCGCAGGCACTGCCCGCCCGCCGGCTGCGTGCCGACTATGCCACGCCGATGGCGCGCCGGCTGGCCAAGATCGCCGACTTTCTCAATGCCCAGTTGGTACAGTTGCAGCACGACGGCGCCCTGGACCGTGCACAGTTGTCACGCTACAGCGACATGCTGCTGGGGCTGCTCGAGGAAGACCGCGAGGCACTGGTGTTCGCCAGTGTCTGCCTCCATCACGAGCCGCAACTGGTTCAGCACGGTTTGGCCGTGGCGATTCGCCTGGCCGACCTGGCCAAGGCGCGCAGGGCACCGCGGGAGTTGCTCAAGGCCATCGTGGCGACCGCCATGGTGCACGACCTGGGCAAGGCGATGCTGGACGACGCGCTGCGCAACAGCTCTGCCTTCGATGCGGCACAGCGCGAACGGCTAAGCGGCCATGTCGCACTGATTCGCGATAAGCTGGAAGCGTGTCGCTGGCTGTCGCCCCAGGTGGTCCGCAGCGTTGCCGGAGAGATCAACGAACGCCTCGATGGCAGTGGCTATCCCAACGGCTTGCAGGATAGCGACCTGCCGGAGCTGAGCCGCATGGCCATGGTGGTCGATGTCGTCGACGCCATGACGCGTCAGCGTCCGGATCGACCGGCCTGGTCGCTGGAGGATACCTATCGGCATATGCTGGGACGGCCCGGCATGTTCGATCGCGAATGGGTACAACACTATATTCGCCACTTCGGTCGTTATCCGATCGGCAGCTTGGTGCGCTTTTCGAGCGGAGCGCAGGGTTGGGTCCAACGGCTGGACAGCAAGGGACAGCCTCGCCAGATCGCCGTCATCAGCCCCACGTCACAGTTACGCCTGGATGGCGAAGTGAGGTCGCTGGGCGCGATAGAGGAGATTCTGCGAGCGCCATTGCCGGAGTTGCTGCCGAGGCAGTGAGGCGGTGCCTGTCCTACGGCTGGCGGCAGGTGCTGGGGTTGATGCCGAACTGACGCTTGAAAGCCGTGGCGAAATTGGCGGCGCTGGTGTAACCGGCCAGTGCCGCCGCCGCTTCCACACTGATGCCCTCATTGCTCAATGCCTCGCGCGATGCCTGCAGGCGGCGCTCACGCAGATAACGCCCCAGGCTGACACCGAACCTTGCCCGGAACTGACGTTGCAGACTGCTGTAACTCATGTTGAGTCGCGCGGCCAGAATCTCCTGGGGAAGGTGATGGGCCTCACCGCTATCGATCATTTCGCGAAGGCGTAGCAGTCGCCTGTCCTTGCCGAGCCGGGGCGGCTCGTTATGGCTTGAGGGCGGGAAGCGCGTGGCCGACAAACCTTCTCCGATCAACGCCAGTGCGCAGCCCTCGACGGTCAAGCGCTCGCTCAGTTCGGACACCGCTCCCGTTTGTGGGGCGGAAAAGAGGCGTTGCGCCAGTTCCAGTACGGCGGCCGAGGGGGTCCACGTCGCCAATCCCAGATGCTGCCCCAACGCCTGCCACAACGACCGCTCGGCGGCATGCGACGCCTGATGGCGATGTAGCCAATCCGGTGTCAGCGTGATCGTCAGGGTTCGCTCGTGCCCGTGCGCGCGTCCGATGCGTTGGAAATCGGTCTTTTCCCTGAGCGAGAGCAACATGGCCTGTATCGCAGGTCCTTCCCGGTTTGCCGGTCCCAGCGTGAGCTGATGATGGCCGAATCTGACCCGGGCCTGTCCGGACAGGACCAGGGCCAGTCGAATGCCAGGCGGCAACTCGGCCTCGCTGATCAGATCGTAGCGATCCCTGACATCCGCCAACCTGACGTACATGCCGGGCTGTGGCTGGATCATGCGCATGCTGCCTTCGAGCAAGGGCGCGCGTTGGTCCCAGTTCGGGGCGTGCAGTTCATGATGCGCCACGAGCTGGGAGGCCATGTCGCGGAGTCGCTGTTGATCGATCATCGGCGGGGAGGAGGCAAGCATGGTACGGATTCTCGTGTCACTGAAAGCGCCTGGCGTGGAAAAGGTTCCTCACGTGGACGGCGTTCGCCGATTTCGCAAAGCATTTCGCCGGTTTCGCAAAGGCGAAGCGATCGTGTAGCTGGAATAATGCTCGGCATTGGCAGTTGTTGCAATAGATTATCATTGCCACTTGAGCAGGCAGGTACACATGGGAACGAACACGTTGAGCGACATGAAAAGAACGCCGCTGTCCCTGGCGATTGGCGGCGCCTTGTTGATGAGTGCATCCCCCTACGGTTGGGCACAAGAAACGCAGACGGCCAGCTCTAACGATCGTCTCGCCACGATTACCGTCGAAGGCAACCGGCTCTATGAAATGCTGCCCTCGGAGCAAACCGCAGGGTACGACGTCGATGCCGCGACCGTAGGCACCAAGGTGCCCGCGGCGCTGCGCGACATTCCCCAGTCGATCACGGTCGTCACGCGCGATGCCATCGAGGATCAGAATTTCACGACCCTCGACGAGCTGGGACGCCGCACGCCGGGCATGCGCGTACTCAGCAACGACAATGGACGCTCGTCGATATATGCGCGTGGCTACGAGTACGACGAGTACAATATCGACGGTCTGCCAGCCCCGATGACCAGCATCAACGGGTCGGTGCCGTCATTGGTGGCCTTCGACCGCGTCGAGATCATGCGCGGCCCGTCCGGCCTGTTCAACAGCACCAGCGAAATGGGCGGTATCGTCAATCTGGTACGCAAGCGGCCTACCGACGAGTTCCAGGGGCATATCAGCGGCAGTATCGGCAGCTACGATCAGGGCTCGGTGGAAACCGACCTGTCGGGGCCGATCGACGCCGAGGGCCGTATTCGCGGCCGGCTCGTGATCGATCATACTGACCATCCCCAATTCGTCGATCGTAACGATAACGAACAAAACGACGTTTATGCGGCGGTGGATATCGATCTCGACGAAGCCACGACGCTGGGGCTGGGCTTTATCCGCAACGCCAAGGATATCGTCGTCAACAATGGGCAGCCGGTCGGCAGCGACGGCGGTCTGCTCTATAGCCGTCGCTCGGCGTTCTATGGTGCCGAGTGGAACGATTTCCAGAGTCAAGCCAACGACTGGATTGCCGAATTGACTCATCGCTTCGCCAACGGGGGGTATGGGCGCATCGCGGCGCGTTACTCCGATCGCAATGCCTCTTACAATTATGCCTTCGGCGGCAGCGCCCTAGACGATGCAGGCACACTGAGCGTGGCGGGTATCGGCAGCCGGGTCGACCAGCAGGCGCTATCGCTGGATGCCAGCTACAGCCAGCCGTTCGAGACTTTCGGCAATGTCAGCGAATTCGTCATTGGCAGCGATTACAAGCGCTACGAGACGGAGATCGAATCGGGCCGTTCGCGGAGCCTGGCCAATGGTCGGGTGACCCTCGGTGAGCTCAACGATCTCGATTACGTGGATATCCTGGGCGCCGCGCGTAGCAGTGGGCGAGGCTATAGTTATGCCGATACCACGCTCGAGGAAACGGGGCTGTATTCCAAGTTGACCCTGCGTCCCGTGCAGTCGTTGGCGCTGATCGCCGGCGGCCGGTTGAGTCGCTACGATGTCGACTACACCGAACAGGCGGACGGTGACGAAGACAGCCGCAGCGATAGCGAGTTCACGCCCTATGCCGGTCTGGTCTACGACATCGGCGCGAATCACTCGCTTTATGCCAGCTACTCGCAGGTATTCAAGCCGCAAACCAGTTACGCTGCCGATGGCGGACTGCTCGAGCCGCGCGATGGCGAACAGTACGAAGTGGGCATCAAGGGCAGCTATTTCGGCGGCGATCTCAATGCACGTCTCAGTGCCTTCCGTCTGTATGACGAAAACCGCGCAGCGACGCCGGACGACACGGGCGCCGATTACGTAGTGCCGGTCGGCGAGATGCGTATCCAGGGCGCCGAAGTCGAGCTGGTGGGCAGCCTCACCGATCAGTGGGACGTGATCGCAGGCTACACCTATCTCGATACCGAGGTTCAGGAAGCCTCGACGGCTCGCGACGACGGTGTCTTCCTGCTGATGCCCAACAACATCGTCAATCTGTGGACCCAGTACAGTTTCGCGGGTAGCGCCCTGCAAGGGCTGCATGTGGGTGGCGGTATAACGGCGCTGAGCGACTTCAGTTCCAGCAACGATGTCGAAGCACCCGGTTATGCGGTGGTCGACGCCATGCTCGGATACGATTTCACATCACAAGCCAGCGGCCAGTTGAATTTCAACAACGTTTTCGATCGGGAGTATTACAACCGCGTGGGAGGGACGAACACGTTCAATATGGTAGGGGCCCCTTCCAATATCGTCGCCTCGCTGCGTTATGACTTCTAAGCCGTCCCGGGAGCGCATGTCGCGCTCCCGTTTTCTTTCGCGCCTTCTCTATTGCCTGCTACTGGTATCGGCCATGGCTCACAGTCAGGACACGCCTGCCGTTACCCTGCCGGGAACGCAGGCGTTCACGTTGCAATCGCCCCAGACAGGGGGCGATTATCTCATTCAAGTGTCGGTGCCCGGCACGCCTGCCCCCAAGCAGGGCTATGCCGTACTCTACGTGCTGGACGGCAATGCCCGGTTGCCGCTGCTGCACATGGCGAGGGACACCCTGACCCGGCAAGGCCCCTACGGCGGTGGAAGCCCGTTGTTGATCGTTGGGATCGGATATCCGGACACCGAGCGCTTCGACGTTTCACGTCGGGCGCTCGACTATACGCCGCCGACCTCCGGCCCGGCCGGGGAAGGCCGCGAACAGGGTGGGGCCGAGCGCTTCCTGGCGTTCATCGAGCAGACGCTAAAGCCGGCCATGGCCGAGCGCTTTCCGATCGATGCATCGCGTGAGGCGCTGATGGGCCACTCCTATGGCGGCCTGTTCGTGATGCATGTCCTGCACACGGCACCGCAAAGCTTCGAGCGTTACATTGCCATCAGTCCGTCGCTCTGGTGGCAGCATCGGCAGGTACTCGATGCACTGACGTCGCAACTCGATTCATCGGGCGACGCGCCGGTGCGACACGTCCTGATCGGTGTCGGTGAACTCGAACAGACACCGGCGGCGGAAGAGGCGGATACGCCTCGAGCGCAGCACAAGCGCACCCATGCCATGGTCGACAATGCCCGCCGTGCCGCCCAGGTTCTGCAGCGTCTTCGCCCACAATGGGTAACCCGCTTCGATGTCTATCCCGACGAGGATCATGGCAACGTCATGTGGCCGGCTGCGCAAGAAGCCATCGACTTTCTCAAGGGGTGGGATACCGCGGAACAGGACACGAACGGCGCATCTTGAGCCACACTGAAAGCCAGGCAGACAGCGAATCATAGCGTTCGCCAGGAGAGGCTTGGAATGAGGTCATTGCATCACCGTTTGCGTCGCCACGGTTTCATGCCGCCCTATGTGCTGGAGCGGATTGCCGCACATGATACCGGGCGGCTTCGGGCCGTGGCGCGCCACACGCTAACCACCGACCGGACGTTTCGCGCCCGGCGCGGGCCGCATGTTGTCGAGGAAACGACGGCTCCACCGATGCGAACGGCGCCCGGACAGCCCATGCGATACATCCATAGCGCCGATCATGGCCAGGTGCTGCCCGGCCGGCTGGTGCGGGCAGAGGGGCAGGAGGCCAGCGGTGATCCCGCGGTGGACGAGGCCTACCGTTGGTTAGGAGCGACCTATCGGTTTTTCTGGGAGGTGTTTGCGCGCGATGCCATCGATGGTCAAGGCATGCCGCTGATCGGCACGGTGCATTTTGGCCAGGATTACGATAACGCCTTCTGGAACGGGGCGCAGATGGTCTTCGGCGATGGCGACGGCGAACTGTTCAATCGCTTCACCGCGTCGCTCGACGTGGTTGCCCACGAACTTGCCCATGGCGTGACCGAGCGCGAGGCTGGCCTGGTCTATGCCTACCAGTCCGGGGCGCTCAACGAGTCGTTTTCGGATGTGTTCGGCAGCCTGGTCAGGCAGCACTACCTGAACAGGACGGCGGCACAGGCTGACTGGCTGATCGGTACCGAGCTGTTGACCGATCGGGTCGCTGGCCGCGCCATGCGCTCGCTGGCCGAACCCGGAACGGCCTATGACGACCCGGTGCTCGGTCGCGATCCCCAGCCCGGCCACATGCGCGACTATGTCGAGACTCAGGCCGACAATGGCGGTGTCCACATCAACTCAGGCATTCCCAATCGTGCCTTCTATCTCGTGTCGGCGGCCTTGGGAGGCTATGCCTGGCTGGCACCAGGGCACATCTGGTACGACACCCTGCGTGACCCACGTCTGAATCCCGATTGCGATTTCGTCACCTTTGCCCGGCTGACCGAAGACAACGCCGACCGACGCTTCGGCAGGCACAGTCGCGAAGTGGTGGCCGTTCGCGATGCCTGGCGAGGCGTGGGGGTGACGTCATGAACCAGTCCATGCCCCGGCTGGGGTCGCATAGTGTGCTGCTCCTTCGGCGTGAGGGGGGCATTGCGCATTTTCCGGGCTTGGCGGCGCCTCGCCGTATCCACTGCGATCAATGCTCCGAGGAACAACGTCAATGGCTGCAGGGGCTGCTCGAGCAGGCGAGGCAGTACCCGGATATCGATGGCGGCGCCGATCGACGGCGCTTGTGTATCGAGATCGCCGAGAACGACTCGCCAACGGCTACGGCATCGCCGGCCTGGACGTTGTCACTCGACGAATCACGGGCGCCTGAGGCTCTGTTGAGGCTCTGGCGTCATGGCATGCTGAACGACTAGGCACTGTCCGAGAAGTACTGCGCTCGGCGATACGGCGTTAAAAATCGGCTCAAGATGCTCATTTACACCGCGTAAACTCCGCTCTTTCGCCGACTTTCGCCTTGTCTTGCCGTCGCTCGTCGACTTTTCAGACAGCACCTAACAACCATGCATGGCAGAAACGGCTTTTTCTGACCTAAAGTGAAGAGCGTCATAACAACAACCCGAGGTGATTCATGTCCTACACGCCAGACATACTCGAAGAACTCAACGTCCTGTGCCTGTTCAATCTGGCGACGACCCAGGAGGGCATCAAGGTGCATTCATCGGCAAGGCCGGAGAAGGTCGCCGCCACCAGACGCCTCCACGAGCGAGGCTTGGTGACCCAGCCCGACGGCGGTTATCTGACCGGCCTTGGCCGCGACGCGGCAATACAGGCGCAGAATCTTTTGACCATCCTGTCGACGGCTCCGGTCACCACCTGAGGGCTGGCTGGAGTTGACAAGCTCTGGGCGAATTGATTTTCTTGAAAGATGAATACCGGCACCTGCACTCTCACGCTATCGCTACGACTACCCGGCGCGCTCTGATTGCGCCGCCATGCCCTTGCGCACTGTGTCCTTTCCGTCGAGCTACGCGAGTCGATCCAATGCCGGTCATCCCTTTTCAGCCTCATTCTCCATCGCTTGCGGTGGTCGTCCGCCACCAGGGCAGCAACGCTGCACGATGGGTGGCTGCCACTGACAAGACACGTCCGATATATCGCCATGTTGCCCCGCTGAACCTCGGTCCAGCGGGGCATTTAGTTACTCGTTCCGAATATCCTGATCCGCACCGCCAGCCGAGGAGCTTTCGTCATGATGTTGCCTGATCCTTCCGCCAAATATCGTCCCTTCGTTGCCGTCGATCTGCCCGATCGCCAGTGGCCGAACCAGCGCCTCACTCACCCGCCGGTGTGGTGCAGCGTCGACATGCGCGACGGCAACCAGGCGCTGATCGATCCCATGGATCTCGAGCGCAAGCGTCGCTTCTTCGACATGCTGGTGAAGATCGGTTTCAAGGAGATCGAGGTGGGCTTTCCCTCGGCCTCGCAAATCGACTTCGATTACGTGCGCGAGCTGATCGACAACGACCTGGTGCCGGACGGCGTGAGCATCCAGGTGCTGACCCAGGCCCGCCCGCACCTCATCGAGCGCACTTTCGAGGCGCTCAAGGGCGCCAAGAAGGCCATCGTGCACGTCTACAACGCCACCGATCCGGTATTCCGCCGCGTGGTGTTCAACGTCGACAAGCCGCAGTGCATCGAGATCGCCACCGATGCCACCGCGCTCATCAAGCAGCGCATGGCGGAGCATCCCGAGACCGACTGGACCTTCCAGTACTCGCCGGAGCTGTTCACCTCCACCGAGCTCGATTTCGCCGTGGAAATCGTCGATGCCGTGGCGGCCACCTACGGGCCGACCTCCGACAAGCCGATGATCGTCAATCTGCCTGCCACGGTGGAGATTGCCACGCCCAATCACTATGCCGATCAGATCGAATGGTTCTGTCGGCATGTCGCCAACCGCGACAGCCTGATCGTCAGCGTGCACCCGCATAACGATCGCGGTACCGGGGTGGCGGCAGCCGAGCTGGCGGTGATGGCCGGCGCCGACCGCGTCGAGGGTACGCTGTTCGGCAACGGCGAGCGCACCGGCAACGTCGATATCGTCACACTGGCGATGAATCTCTATACCCAGGGCGTGCACCCGCAGCTCGATTTTTCCAACATCACGCCGATCATGCGCGAGGTGGAACACTGCAATCAGTTGCCGGTGCATCCGCGTCATCCCTACGTCGGCGACCTGGTGTTCACGGCGTTTTCCGGATCGCACCAGGATGCCATCAAGAAGGGCATGGCCGAGCGACGTAAGCACCCCGACGCCATGTGGGCGGTACCGTATCTGCCCATCGATCCGCTCGACGTGGGGCGCAGCTACGAGGCGGTGATCCGAGTCAACAGCCAGTCCGGCAAGGGCGGGGTCGCCTACCTGCTCGAAGAGGAGCACGGCATCGAGTTGCCGCGCCGGCTGTCCATCGAGTTCAGCCAGGTGGTCCAGGAGGTCGCCGAACGCACCGGCAAGGAAATCACCTCGCAGATGATCTACCAGGCGTTCGCCGACGAGTACCTGGACAGCACGTCGCCGTATGCGCTGATCAATCATCGCCTGTCCTCCGAGCCGGACAGCCCGCGAGTGCATCTCGAGGCGGTCATCGAGGAGAACGGCAGCCGCGCGACCCTGCAGGGGACCGCCAACGGTCCGCTGGCTGCGTTCATCAAGGCGCTCGGCGCCCACGGGCTGAACATCGAGATCATCGACTATCATGAGCATTCGCGAGGGCAGGGCGCCGAGGCGGAAGCCATCGCCTACGTCGAGGTGCGCATCGATGACCAGGCGGTGTTCGGCGTCGGCATCGACGAGAGCATCACCAGCGCCTCGATGAAGGCCGTGATGGGCGCGCTCAACCGTCACTTGGCAACCCACCGGGAAGCGGCGCCCAACGTCACCGCCGACACCCTCAAGTAACCGCGATAGGTTGTTTGCTTTTCGGAAAGGATGCCGAATCTTGCCTGAGTCAGCTAATAACGACGACCGCGCCGCGCGCCTGGCGCGCCGCGGCGTGCTCGGCCTGTTCCTGATCAACGGGCTGATCACGGCCAGCCTGGTGCCGCATATTCCGCTTTTTCAGACGCGCCTGGACCTGAGTCCGGGGTGGCTGGGCATTGCCCTGCTGGGGGTGGCCATCGGTGCTATCGTCAGCATGCCCATCACCGCGCAGCTCATCGAGCGGTATACCAGTCGTGCCGTCGTCACGGTGGCTACGCCGATCTACTGCCTGGCGCTGATCGGGCCGATCGTCGCCCCCTCCCTGCCTACGCTGTTCGTGGCGTTGGTGTTGTTCGGCCTGGGCAATGGCAGCATGGACGTGGCCATGAATGCCCAGGCGGTGGATATCGAGAAACGCTACGGTCGGCCGATCATGTCCTCGTTTCATGGTTTCTTCAGCCTGGGCGGGCTGGTCGGGGCCGGGGGAGGCGGGCTGCTGCTGGAGGTGGGCGTGGCGCCGTGGGCCCATGCCACTTTATTGGCGGCGGTGCTGCTGGTGGCCTGCGTCCCGGCGCTGCGGGTGTCGCTACGCGGCCAGGGCGAGGCGAGCGGCCCCCAGTTGGTATTGCCGCGTGGTGCCTTGCTGGGCGTCGGCGTGCTGGCGTTGTTCACGCTGTTCTGCGAAGGGGCAATGAACGACTGGAGCGCCATCTACCTGCGCGATGCCTTCTCGATAGGGCCGGGGCTGGCGGCGATGGGCTACGCCAGCTTTTCACTGACCATGACCCTGGGCCGGCTATCCGGCGACCGCGTCGTGGCGCGTGTTGGCAGGGTCCTGGCTGCCCGGCTGAGCGCCGCTCTTGCGGCCAGTGGCATGGCGCTGACCCTGCTGGCGCCCTCGTTCTGGGTGGCGCTGGTCGGCTTCGGCATCATCGGCCTGGGGCTGGCCAACATGATCCCCATCCTGTTCAGCGCCGCGGGCAACTCCCGGACCATGCGCCGCGGCCCGGCGATCGCCGCCGTGGCAACGCTGGGCTACGCCGGGTTGCTCACCGGGCCGCCGCTGATCGGGTTCGTGGCACAGCTGACGAACCTGACGACGGCGCTGGCGATGCTGGTCGTGGCCATGCTGTCGGTGATCGCCTGCGCCTCGATCATTCGGCATACCTGAGCAGGGTAACGGGGCACGCTCACAGCGGTGTCTTGCTGGCCTCCCCGGGTACTTCGCGAACCAGGCGCGGCATCAGGAAGCCGGCCAGGCGGGTGCGGAGCTCATCGACCAAGGCGAGCGCCTCGCTGTCAGGCACATCGAAGTGCGCCGCACCGGCTACCGGATCGAGGACATGCAGGTAATAGGGCAGGACCCCGGCGGAAAACAGCCGTTCTGAGAGTTCCGCCAACGTCTCGACGTCGTCGTTGACGCCACGCAGCAGTACGCTCTGGTTGAGCAGGGTCACCCCCGCGCCACGCAGGCGCGTGCAGGCGTCGACGACGGCAGCGTCGAGCTCGTTGGGATGGTTGATGTGCAACACCATCACGGTCTGTAGGCGGGTGGCCTTTAGCCAGGCGAGCAGGGCGTCGTCCACCCGGTCGGGAATCACTACCGGCAACCGGGTGTGAATGCGCAGCCGACGCAGATGCATAATCTCGGCGAGACGCTCGACCAGCCAGGCCAGACGCTTGTCGCTGGACGCCAGCGGGTCGCCGCCGGACAGGATCGCTTCCTGAATGCTCGGGTCGTGTCGTAGGTACGCCAGCGTTTCCTCCCATTGGGCACGGGATGGCGAGTTCTCGGCATACGGGAAGTGACGCCGGAAACAGTAACGACAATTGATGGCGCAGGTCGGACTGCCGATCAGCAGCACCCGACCGTGGTATTTGTGAATCAGTCCGCGGCGGGGCGTGTGTGCGGCCTCTTCCAGCGGATCGCTGACGAAACCCGTCACGCTATCGGTTTCGGCGCTGACGGGCAGTACCTGACGCAGCAAGGGGTCGTGGGGATCATTCGGGCGCATTCGCGCCAGGTACGCTTCGGGCACGCGAATTTCGAACAGCGCGTGCCCCTGGCTGGCCCCTGGCAGCCAGCGCTCGTCAAGGCCCAGCCGGGCGAGTAGATCGCGTGGGTCACGAATCGCTCCGGCGAGCTGTGTCTGCCAGTCTCGAGTCTCGTCCACTACGGTGGGGATAACGCTCTGCAAAAGGTCGGGGCTTCGGGTTATCATGCGCCACACTATATCAATGCGAAGGCGATGAGCGCTTCGCGGGTCAGTTCATGCACGTCCGGTCGTTAGGCCGGGCGAAGGAATCATCAGCGAGGAATCATGGCGAACTATTCTACCAACGAATTCAAGGGCGGTCTGAAAGTCATGCTGGACGGCGATCCTTGCAACATCGTCGAGAACGAATTCGTCAAGCCGGGCAAAGGCCAGGCCTTCAACCGCGTCAAGCTGCGCAACCTGATTACCGGGCGCGTCTGGGAACGCACGTTCAAGTCCGGCGAGTCGCTGGAAGGCGCTGACGTCATGGACCTGGAGATGGAATATCTCTACACCGACGGCGACATGTGGCACTTCATGAAGACCGATGGCTCCTTCGAGCAGTACGCGGTCGACAAGAAGGCGCTTGGTGATACCGAGAAGTGGCTCAAGGAGCAGGTGGCCTACACCGTCACCCTGTGGAACGACAATGCCATCAGCGTGACGCCGCCCAACTTCATCGAGCTGGAAGTGGTCGAGACCGATCCCGGCCTGAAAGGCGATACCGCCCAGGGTGGCTCCAAGCCGGCAACGCTGTCGTCCGGGGCGGTGGTGCGTGTGCCGCTGTTCATCAACCAGGGCGAAGTGTTGAAGGTGGATACCCGCTCTGGCGAGTACGTCTCCCGGGCCTAACTGGTGCTGTTGCGCTCGGCGATACGGCGTTAAAAACAGGCTCGGCTATGCTCATTTAGCGTTGCTAAACCGCCGCCTCACCAGGATTCGTCTTGCCTGAGCTTCGCTCGGAGAGGGTTGGGACGAAGTGAACCTGCATTAGCATGATTGGCCACGCTGAGAGCGTGGCCTTTTGGTTTCGAGAGGAGTGACCCATGGCTGACGACTGGCGGCCTTCCGCGAGCATCGAGACCCTGCGCGAGCGGGCGCGTCTGTTGGCGCGGGTAAGGGCATTCTTTGCCGAGCGCGACGTGCTGGAGGTGGAAACGCCGGTACTGGGGCATGGCGGGAGTACCGACGTGCATCTCGATTCGCTGTGCCTGACGGCGACAACGCCGGCGGGACACGAACGATTGTGGTTGCAGACCTCGCCGGAATTCCATATGAAGCGCTTGCTGGCGGCCGGCAGCGGGCCGATCTTCCAGCTCGCGCGCAGCTTCCGTGACGGCGAGGTGGGGCGGCGGCATAACATCGAGTTCACCATGCTCGAGTGGTATCGCCCGGGATTCACCTTGGACACGCTGATTGGCGAGACCGATGCCCTGATACGCCATGCTCTGCCGGATGTCGGACCGTGTCGCCAGCGTCGTTATCGCGATCTGTTTCGCGAGGCCCTGCAGGTCGATCCTTTCACGACGCCCCTTGATGCACTGCGCCGGCTGGCGACCCAGCATGGCCAGATCGACATGGGCGAGAGCGAGCGCGACGCCTGTCTGGATCTGCTGATGAGCCTGGTGATCGAGCCCGGACTGGGCCGTGGCGGCATCGATGTGGTCGTCGATTACCCGGCCAGTCAGGCAGCTCTGGCGAAGCGGCGTTGCGACCCGGAGGATGGTGTCGAGGTGGCGGCGCGCTTCGAGGTCTATGTCAACGGGCTGGAACTGGCCAATGGCTATCACGAACTGACCGATGCCGGCGAGCAGGCCAGGCGCTTCGACGCGGACAATCGCGAGCGTGAGCGTCTTGGCAAACCGATGGTGGATAGCGACCGGCAATTAGTGGCGGCGTTGCAGGCCGGCATGCCGGAAGGGTGCGGCGTGGCGCTGGGGCTGGATCGCTTGATTCAGCTGGCGCTGGGCAAGGACAGCGTGGCCGAGGTGATGGCCTTTGCCACGCCCAACGCCTGACCCCGGCATGCTCAGGTGGCGTGGACCTGTCCGAGTGGCTGGCCCATGCTGACCATGCTGTCGTTGATGGACAGTTCCTCGCGGAAGTCGACGGCGTGCGGAAAACACAGGATCACGGTGGAACCGAGCTTGAAACGCCCCATCTCGGCGCCCTTGGCCAATTCGATGACCTCGTTGTAGCGGGTCGTCTGAACCTGGCCCGATTTGGGCGTGATCTGCCCTGCCCATACCGTCTCGATGGCCGCCACGATCATCGCCCCGACCAGGACCATGGCCATCGGGCCGAATTCGGTATCGAAGATGCATACCAGGCGTTCGTTGCGGGCGAACAGGCCGGGGACATTGGCGGCGGTGGCCAGATTGACCGAGAACAGACGCCCCGGGACGTAGGCCATTTCGCGCAGCGTGCCGCCTAGCGGCATGTGCACGCGGTGATAGTCCCGCGGTGACAGGTAGATGGTGGCGAAACTGCCGTTGCGAAACGGCTCGGCGCGCCGGGAATCGCCACCCAGCAGAGCGGTCAGCGAATACGCCTGTCCTTTGGCCTGGATCAGGGTGCCATGCTCGATACGTCCGGATTGCGACAGCACACCGTCGGTGGGCGATACCAAACCGTCGCCGATGGGGCGGGCATCGTCGCGCATGGCGCGGGTAAAGAACGCATTGAAGCAATCGTAGGCGTGCGGGTTGGGTTCGCGAGCCTGGCTCATGTCGACATCGAAAACCCGGATGAATTGCTCGATCAACAGATTCTTCAGCCAGGGGGTACGGCACTCGGCAAGCTGTCCCACCAGGCGGGAAATCAGGTGATGCGGCAAGGGGTACTGGATGAGGGAAAACAGTTGATCGCGATCCACGGTTCGACATCCACGGCAACGAAGAGAGCCCGCCACCATAGTCGCAGCGGGCCTGGGAGGCAAGTTGCTATGGCGCTTGCCGGTTGCAGGTTAGGCACCTTCCCGCAAGGGAAGGGTATCGTCATTTCTCGATCGGCGTATCGTCGCGATTGCCCCATTCCTGCCATGAGCCGGCATAGGCGCGCATCTTCTCGAAGCCCAGCGCCTTACCCACCAGCCAAGTGAACCCGCTGCGATGATGGCTCTGACAGTGAGTGATCACTTCCATGTCGGGCGTGAGCCCCTGGGTCTCGAGTTCGGTGATTAGCTCGGCATAGTCGCGAATGCGCAGTTGGCGTTCGCGATCCATGGCATCGGTCCATTCCATGTTGATGGCGCCGGGAATATGGCCCAGATGCTTGTTCTGGCCTCTTTCTCCCCGGTATTCCTCGGGGGAACGTGCATCCCAGACGGCGAAATTCTTCTCATCCAGGCGCTCTGCCAGTTCCTCGCGTTCGATAAGCACCTGACGATGCAAGAGTTCCGCCTGGTAATCGCTGGGCTGCGGCGCAATGTTTTCCGTTGATACGGGCAATCCATCGGCGCGCCAGGCATGGATACCGCCATTCAGGTAGGAATAACGCGTATGACCGATCAATTCGAGTGTCCACAACAACCGCCCGGCCCAGCCTCCGCCCTCGTCGTCATAGGCTACCACATGGGTATCCCGGGTCAGGCCGAGCGCGGAAAACAGCGCTGAGAGAGCCTGCTCGTCGGGAACGTCGTTGGGAACCTGGCCCTCGCCACGCAACAGGCGCCGATGGTCGAGGTAGACGGCACCGGGCACGTGGCCTGCCGTATAGCTTTCCGCCTTGAGTGGCACATCGACGATCAATAGCTGGGGATCGTCGATGAATTCGGCCAGCTGATCCGGCTCGACGATCAGCGGCAGGAGGTTGGATTCTGAACTCATGGATGGCTCTCCTTGCGCAGGCACTCGGTATTGGCATCGATCATGGCACACCCCAGTCGGTTCCTGCGAATGAGGCGCGATTCAAGTCGGCTTCAGGCTATCCAGAATGCGTCGGTAGCTGACAAAGCGTTGTTCGGCGATGTCGCCCCGATCCACGGCCTCGAGCAGAGCGCAGCCCGGCTCGTCCCTATGGCGGCAGTCGCGAAAGCGACAATGCCCCAGCACGTCGCGGAACTCGACGAAGCCTTCGGTCACTTGCCGCTCGTCGAGGTGAGTTAGCCCAAACTCACGGATTCCCGGTGAGTCGATCAGCTCGCCACCGGCGGGAAGCCGGTAGAGACGGGCCGTGGTGGTGGTATGCGTGCCCTTGCGCGAATCCTCGGAAAGCGCACCGATACGCAGGGCTTCATCCGGCAACAGTCGATCGATGAGTGAAGACTTACCTACCCCGCTCTGGCCGACGAATACCGAGGTCTTGTCCCGTAGCTTGGCATGCAGTTCATCCAGGCCCGACGCCGTCCGGGTCGTGGCACGCACCACGGCATAGCCCAGGGCGGCATAGCGCTCGAGCAAAACGCCCAGTTCACCGCCATCCCCGGGCAGCAGGTCGACCTTGTTGAGCACCAGTACCGGCGTGATGCCGGTGGCCTCGGCCGCGACCAGGTAACGGTCGATCAGGTTGGCGAAGGGAGCGGGTTCCGCCGCGAAGACGATCAATATCTGGTCGATATTGGCGGCGACCGGCTTCAGTTGTCCGCGTGGATCGGGGCGCTCGAGTACGTTGTCGCGTGTATCGCGGGCCACGACCACCCCGCTGCCATCTTGCGCTCGGCGCCAGATCACCCGGTCCCCGGTCACCAGGCCCTCGAGATTGGCGCGCAGGTGGCAGCGGTGATTCACGGTGTCGTCGAGCGCCTGGACGTCGAGAGTGCGGCCGAAGTGAGCGATAACCCGCCCCGGCATCTCCGGGCCGTACTCACCGGCTTCCAGGGCATGGTCTTCGCGTGCGGCCTGCTTTTCCGCGCGTGCGGCGCGCTCGGCCTGGACCTTTTCGACACGCCAACGCTGTTGGCGCGACAGCTTACGTTTGCTCATGCAACCTCGGCTGGGCGTACAATGGGCACATTGTACCCAGCGCGATCCGCCATGTCCGCTTGAGACGGCGGTCGGCACTGGTATTTTTTGCTTCATTACCTCAGGAGTCACGCATGCCCGAACAGCCCGACGCGCCACGCAAGGATCTGCTGGTCTGGATCGACCTGGAAATGACCGGCCTCGATCCGAACAAGGAGCGCATCATCGAGGTGGCCACGCTGATCACCGACGGTGAGCTGAATCTGATCGCCGAGGGCCCGGTACTGGCAGTCAAGCAGGCCGACAGCCTGCTGGCGGCCATGGACGAGTGGAACACCCGTACCCACGGCGAGTCGGGGCTGATCGATCGCGTCAAGGCCAGCAAGATCGACACCGCCGAGGCCGAGCGTCGGACGCTGGAGTTTCTGACCCGCTACGCAGTCCCGGGAAGCTCACCGGTATGCGGCAACAGCGTGCATCAGGACCGCCGCTTCCTCGAACGTGAAATGCCGGCCCTGCATGATTTCTTCCACTACCGCAACCTCGACGTATCCACTGTCAAGGAACTGGCCAAGCGCTGGAATCCCGGTGCGCTCAAGGGTTTCGAGAAGCGCAATACCCACCGCGCTCTGGACGACATCCACGAGTCGGTGAGCGAGCTGGCACATTACCGGCGCACCTTCCTGCGTCTGGAGGAAGGCAAGAGCGGTGGCGCAGAGTAATTTCCGCAGCCCGGCGCTTAGTGCTCAGGGCTGATCGCGATCAATCGCTGACGCTTGGCGTGCTGCCTGGCCAGCGCCCAGCGCACATGTTCTCGAACCAGGTCGGAGGGATAGGCCAGACGGGCATGCAGCGCGGCTTCCAGCGTTGCGCTCCACGGCGCATTGCCCAGCCCGACGGCCAGGTTGCGCAGCCAGCGCTCGTAGCCGATGCGGCGAATGGCGCTGCCTGCGGTGCGCATCAGGAATTCTTCCTCGCTCCAGCCGAACAGGCGTACCAGCTCCGCGCGATCCAGGTCGTGGCGCGGCGCGAAGTCTTCCTCATGGCTGGCACGGGTGAAACGTGTAAAAGGGCAGACGAGCTGGCAGTCGTCGCAGCCATACACGCGATTGCCCATCGCCTCGCGATATTCCTCGGGAATGCTGCCGTGAAGTTCGATGGTCAGGTAGGAAATGCAGCGCCGCGAATCGACGACCTTGTCGTCAATGATCGCCCCCGTCGGGCAGGCGGTGCGGCACTGCTCGCACTTGCCACAATGCTCGCTATCGAAGGGGGCGTCGACGGGCAAGGGCAGGTCGGTATAGAGCTCGCCGAGAAAGAACAGCGAGCCGGCCTTGGGGTGCAATAGCATCGAGTTCTTGCCGAACCAGCCCAGGCCGGCCTTCTGCGCCAGGGCGCGTTCCATGACCGGCGCGGAGTCGACGAACGCGCGATAGCCGAAGGGGCCGACCTCGTCTTCGATGCGCTTGGCAAGCGATGCCAGACGCTTGCGAATCAGCTTGTGGTAATCGCGTCCCAATGCGTAGCGTGACACGTAGGCCTTGTCAGCCTGGCCGAGAACTTTGGTGGTTTCGACCTCGGGAGGCAGATAGTCCATGCGTGCGCTGATCACCCGCAAGGTGCCCGGCACCAGTTCGTCCGGCCGCGTGCGTTTGTTGCCATGCTTGGCCATGAAGTCCATCTCGCCGTGATGACCCGCCGCCAGCCAGCGCTCCAGATAGCGCTCATGCGTGGCCAGATCGGTGTCGGTGATACCGATCTGCTGAAAGCCCAACTCACGGCCCCATTGGCGGATACGCTCGGCCAGGCCGTGAAGATCGAGGGCGTCGCCGTGTTGAACGGATTGACGTGTCATCATGAGCGTGGAAAAACGCAGCAAGCGGAAGCAGGAAAGGCGCGTAGTGAAGAGGCGCCACACTACACTAGATCTCAGCTTACGTCACACCGGAGGAGCGCATGTCGCGAGGTTATCGTCACCCTCTCTATCTGGCCGACCAGGTCAGGGAGATCGATCGGCGCACCATCGACTCGCAGGAAGCGGGCGACGGCTTTGCCTTGATGCAGCGGGCAGCCTTGGCCGCCTACCAGCAGTTACGCCAGCGCTGGCCCCAGGCCCGGCATGTATGTGTCGTGTGCGGCGCGGGCAACAATGCCGGCGACGGTTACGTGATTGCCGCGCTGGCAGCGCGCGATGGGCTCGATGTGTCACTGATTGCCGTTCGCTCGCCGGACGAACTCAAGGGCGATGCGGCGCGCGCCCATGCCATGGCGCAAGCGGAATCCCTGCAAGCCCGGCCCTGGCAGGATGCCATGCCCCTCTCGGGCGACGTCGTGGTCGATGCCTTGCTGGGCACCGGTCTCGGCGGTGACGTGCGCGAGCCGTTTGCGTCGGCCATCGCGGCCATCAACGCCAGCGGCTTGCCGGTGCTGGCCGTGGATGTGCCCTCCGGCTTGGCGGCGGATACCGGCAGGGTGCTTGGAAAGGCCGTCGAGGCCGATCTCACGGTGACTTTCATTGCCGACAAGTTCGGCTTGCACACCGGCAAGGCGGCCGATCATGTCGGGCGTGTCGTGTATTGTGGACTGGGCATCGAGCCACAGGCACAGGCCGATATCGAACCGCCTGCCGAATTGCTCGACGCCGGGCTGATCCATGAGGCATTGCCGCCACGGCGTCGCACGAGTCACAAGGGCAATTTTGGCCATCTGCTGGTGATCGGTGGAGCGCCCGGCTTTGGCGGCGCCGCCCTACTGGCCAGCGAGGCGGGGGCGCGACTGGGCGCCGGCAAGATCAGCTTGGCAACGGCGCCGGAGAATGTCGGTGCGAGCCTGATACGCACTCCCGAGATCATGGCGCGTGGCGTCAGGGGTGTCTCCGATGCCCGGCCACTGATCGACATGGCCGATGTCATTGTGGTCGGCCCGGGGCTCGGCAAGGATGCCTGGGGACAGGCCATGCTTCAGGCGGCGCTGGATGCCGGCAAGCCACTGGTGATCGATGCCGATGGTCTCAATCTGCTGGCCCTGTGCTGGCCCGACCTGCAGCGTGACGACTGGCTGTTGACTCCGCACCCCGGTGAAGCGGGGCGTCTGCTCGACAGTAGCGGCGGCGAGGTGGAAAGCGACAGGTTGAGTGCCGTGCGCGACTTGCGACAGCGCCGGCATGGGACGATCGTGCTCAAGGGGGCGGGCACGCTGGTGGCGGGAGCTACGGGTATCGGCGTCTGTCCCTACGGCAACCCGGGCATGGCTAGTGGCGGAACCGGGGATGTCCTGTCGGGTATGCTGGGTGCGCTCATTGCCCAAGGGCTGAGCATGGAGCAAGCGGGGCGGGTCGGGGTCACATTGCATGCCTTGGCCGGTGACCGGGCGGCGGAAAGGGAAGGGGAGCGTGGCCTGCTGGCGGGCGATCTGGCATCCTATGCGCGTATGTTGATGAATCCCGATAACCGCCACTCTTCTTGAGCGAAAGCATGCACCTATCTTTGCGTGACGAAGCCTCGCAGGTCGCCTTTGGCGAGGCACTGGGCCATGCCCTGGAGGGGCGCGGTTGCGTCTTTCTTCAGGGAGAGCTGGGAGCGGGCAAGACGACACTGTCACGCGGCATCCTGCGTGCCTACGGCTATCAGGGGGCCGTGAAGAGTCCGACCTATACCCTGGTGGAGCCCTATGAACTGGGCGGGACGCAGGTTCACCATTTCGACCTTTATCGCCTGGGCGATCCCGAGGAACTCGAATTCATCGGCGCCCGCGACTTGTTTACCGAAGATAGCCTATGTCTGGTCGAATGGCCGAGTCGGGGCGAGGGCTGGCTTCCCCTGGCCGACCTGACGGTGACGCTATCGGTAGTGGGTACCGGACGTGAGGCCAACGTGGTGGCCGGCACCCCGCATGGCGATCATGTCCTTTCCCGATTGAACGGCATTCTTGCCGAAAAGGACGGCTGCTAACGTTATGATGTGTGTGAATCGGCTAACGTGCCGCCTGCGTCGTGTGTCTTACCGGCCACTGCGACGGCTAGCCACGCTGCTTCTCGGGGTGACGGCGGCAATGCTTCCTGTGCTGGGGATGGCCACCGATGTCCAGAATTTGCGCATCTGGGCCGCACCCGACCATGCCCGGTTGGTCTTCGACCTTTCCTCGCCGGCCGATGCCAAGGTTTTTTCTTTGGACAATCCCGATCGCCTGGTCATCGATCTGGCCGATAGCAGGATGATTCTGGATCCCGACACGCTGGACCTGGGCGGAAGCGCCGTCAGCAAGATCCGTACGGGAACACGCCACGGAGACGATCTGCGTGTCGTACTCGATCTCAGCCGGCAAGTGGAACCCAAGCACTTCACGCTGGCGCCCAACGATCAGTACGGCCATCGTCTGGTAGTGGATCTGGAGTATCCCGGGGCGAGCGCGGTCGAGAACCCCATCGACCCTATCGAGGCCAAGATCCGCGAGCGGGAACTGGCGGTGGACCGAGCGCTTGCCGAGGCCCAGGTCAGCGGCAATGCCGCCCAGGCCCAGGTGTCGCTTGCCCGTGAGAAGGCTCAGCCGCATCCCAAGCGGGACATCATCATCGCCGTCGACGCCGGCCATGGTGGCGAAGACCCGGGGGCCATCGGCCCCAGCGGCATCCGCGAGAAGGATGTGGTGCTGCAGATCGCCCGACGACTGGAATCGCTCATCCAAGGGACGCCCGGTTACAAGGCGGTCATGATTCGCGACGGCGACTACTACGTCGGTCTACGCCAGCGTACCTTGCTAGCGCGTGACCAGAAGGCGGATTTCTTCGTCTCGATTCATGCCGATGCCTTCAAGAGTCCGCGTCCCAAGGGGAGTTCGGTATTCGCGCTGTCACAGAGCGGCGCCACGTCCGAGACCGCCAAGTGGCTGGCCGCCAGCGAGAATCGTTCGGACCTGATCGGCGGCGTGGATGGCAGCCTCAACCTGGCCGACAAGGACGAAGTGCTGCGCGGCGTACTGCTCGACCTGACCATGACGGCCACCCTCAACGATTCGCTGGCTGTGGGCGGCCAGGTGCTCGACCAGCTGGGCCAGATCAATCATCTGCACAAATCGCGGGTCGAGCAGGCGGGGTTCGTGGTGCTCAAGTCGCCGGACATTCCTTCACTGTTGGTGGAGACGGGGTTCATTTCCAATCCACAGGAGGAGAAGCGGCTGCGCGATTCGAGTTACCAGCAATCGCTGGCCAAGGCGATCTTCACCGGCATCAATGCTCACTTCCAGCGCAATCCGCCGCCGGCCAGCCTGCTGGCCTGGCAACGCGATCAGCAGCGCGGCAGACAGGCCAATGAGTATCGCATCCAGCCCGGCGACACTCTCTCGGAAATCGCTTCGCGTCACGAGGTGCCGCTGCAGACCCTCAAGCAGGCCAATGAGCTCAACGGTGACGTGATCCGGGTCGGCCAGGTATTGCGCATTCCCCGCGGCTAAGCCCGCCCAAGGGTAACGACAATGGTAGATATGACGCAGACGCGACGCATACAGATACTCAATCCGCGCCTGGCCAACCAGATCGCTGCCGGCGAGGTGGTCGAGCGGCCGTCTTCGGTGGTCAAGGAGCTGATCGAGAACGCCATCGATGCCGGCAGTCGGCGGATCGAGGTGGAGCTGGAAGCCGGCGGGGCGCGGCTGATCAAGATTCGCGACGATGGCAGCGGCATCGCCGAGCAAGACCTGCCATTGGCCCTGTCGCGTCATGCCACCAGCAAGATCGAATCGCTGGAAGACCTGGAGGGCGTGGCCAGCCTGGGGTTTCGGGGCGAGGCGCTGGCGTCGATCAGTTCGGTATCGCGCCTGGAACTGATCTCCAATATCGACGATGACCCCACCGCCGGCTGGCGCGTGGTGGCCGAAGGTCGCCAGATGGAGCCGCGCGTCTCGCCGGCTCCGCATCCGCGCGGCACGTCGGTATGTGTGCGCGATCTGTTCTTCAATACCCCGGCGAGACGCAAGTTCCTACGCACCGAGAAGACCGAGTTCGGGCACGTCGAAGAGGCGTTTCGGCGTCTTGCTCTGTCACGCTACGACATTGGCTGGACACTCAGGCACAATCAGAAGACCGTTCATCAGTTGCGCCCGGCCATGGATACCGCATCCGGCGAGCGGCGCATCAGTGCCTTGCTGGGCGGCAAGTTCCTCGACAATGCGTTGCATCTGGATATCGAGGCGTCTGGGTTGCGGCTATGGGGCTGGGTTGGATTGCCGAACCATTCGCGGGCCCAGGCCGACCAGCAATATTTTTTCGTCAACGGCCGTGTGGTGCGCGATCGCCTGGTCGCGCACGCCATACGCCAGGCCTATCGCGACGTGCTTTTTCACGGTCGTCATCCGGCCTTCGTGCTGTACCTTGAGCTCGATCCCACCGTGGTCGATGTCAATGTCCACCCGACCAAGCACGAAGTGCGCTTTCGCGATGGCCGGCTGGTTCACGACTTCCTGTTCTCGAGCCTGCACCGGGCCCTGGCCGAGGTTCGCCCCAACGAGGCCCCTCGCGACACTGCGGGTGGCCAGCGAGGCGACGACGCGATCGGCGAGGCCGGGGACGAGGCGACAGCAAGGCAGGCGGAATCGACGGCGGGTCAGGAAGCGTCCGATCAGTCCCGTTGGCAACAGCAGCCCATGGCGCTGTATCCCGGCCGTGACGGCGCTGGGAGCGATGGTGGCTCCCGCCCTGGTGCCGCTCGGGTTCGAGAGTTCATGGCCGGCTACCGTGCGCTGCATCCTGACCATGATGAGGCTCTGTTGACGCCGCAGCCCCAGGCACCCGGCGGGGAGGAAGCCGCCATGGCCTGGCGGGAGCGGCGTGATGGGAAGGCGTCGGTCGCCACGTTGCCCTCCGCAAGCGCTCTCGCCATGCCCGAGGAGGATCCGACCCAGGCACCTCCGCTGGGTTACGCGATTGCCCAGTTGCATGGGGTCTACATCCTGTCGCAAACGGTGCGTGGCCTGGTGGTGGTCGACATGCACGCCGCGCACGAGCGCATCACCTACGAGGGCATGAAGCAGCAGGTGCATGGCGATGCCCATGGCGAAGGGCATTTGGAAGCCCAGCCCCTGCTGGTGCCGGTGTCGTTGGCGGCCAGCCCCGGCGAGGTGGAAACCGCCGAACGCTGCCGTGAGGCGTTCACGCGTCTGGGGGTGGAACTCGACGTGGCCGGCCCCGAGACGCTGTTGGTTCGCCAGGTGCCGGTGTTGCTGGCGCAGGCCGATGTCGAGCCGCTGATCCGCGACATGCTTGCCGATCTGGAGCGCTACGGCCACTCCGACCGTATCGAGGCGCACATCAACGAGCTATTGTCCACCATGGCCTGCCATGGCAGCGTGCGCGCCAATCGTCGCCTGACCCTGGCGGAGATGAATGCCCTGCTGCGCGACATGGAGCGTACCGAACGCAGTGGCCAGTGCAACCACGGACGACCCACCTGGACCGAGATGTCGATGCAGCAACTCGACAAGCTGTTCCTGCGCGGCCAATGAGTGTCGAGAATACGATGCCTACGGATAACCGGCCCCTGGCCATCTTTCTCATGGGCCCAACGGCCTCCGGCAAGACCGATCTGGCCATGGCGCTGCATGAGCGGCTAGGCGCTGAGCTGATCAGTGTCGACTCGGCCATGGTCTATCGCGGCATGGATATCGGCACCGCCAAACCGTCGCCCGAAGAACTGGTGCGGGCACCGCATCGACTGATCGATATCCGCGACCCTGCCGAACCCTATTCGGCGGCGCAGTTCCGTGACGATGCACGCGACGAAATGCGCCGCATCAGTGCGCGTGGCAACATCCCGCTGCTGGTCGGCGGCACCATGCTTTACTATAAAAGCCTGGTGGGCGGCGTCGGCAGCCTGCCCGAGGCCAATGGCGAAGTGCGTGCGGAGCTCGAGGCCTGGGCAGGAAGTGAAGGGTTGCAGGCTCTGCACGACGAGTTGCAGCGGGTCGATCCCGAGTCTGCCTTGCGCATTCACCCCAACGATCCGCAACGCTTGATGCGAGCGCTGGAAATCCACCGCATCACGGGGCGTGCCATGAGCGAGTTGTGGCGTGAGCAGCCGCGTGAAACCTTTCCATGGCGCACGTTGTCCATAGGACTGGCTCCGGCCGATCGCCATGTACTGCATGAGCGCATCGCTCGGCGTTTCACGGCGATGCTCGAGGCAGGTTTCATCGACGAGGTTGCCGGACTCAGGCAGCGGGGAGACCTGCACTTGGGGCTGCCGTCGATGAAAAGCGTGGGCTATCGCCAGGTGTGGCAGCATCTGGACGGCGTCTTTGACGAGCAGGACTTGAAGTTCAAGGGAATCGCCGCCACTAGACAGTTGGCCAAGCGGCAAATCACTTGGTTGCGCCGCTGGCCGGCGCTCCACTGGATTGATTCTCTGGGAAACGCTCCACTCGAAGAAATCCTGAATCTCGTGCGCCACTGGCGCTCTTAGCGTAAGATAAGGGCTTCGTGTGGCAGCACGAATGCTACGCTGCGCATACGTGACCCTAAGGGCACATGCCCCAGGCGAATCGATAAAAAGACCTCAACATCAAAGAGACAGTTAGGGAGAGCAAAATGTCCAAAGGGCAGTCCCTTCAAGACCCGTATCTGAACATCCTGCGCAAGGAGCGCATCCCGGTTTCCATTTTCCTGGTCAACGGGATCAAGCTGCAGGGACAGATCGAATCCTTCGACCAGTTCGTGATCCTGTTGCGCAATACCGTCAGCCAAATGGTGTACAAGCATGCCATTTCGACTGTGGTGCCGTCGCGTAATGTACGGTTGCCGGCACAGGACCCCAATGCAGCTTCACAGGAAAGCTGATTAAGAGGCCTTGATTGTTTTTTGAACGTCCCGACGCCGGAGAGACGGCGGTACTCGTCCACATCGATTTTCAGGACGAACAGGAGCGCGAAGATCCGGGCGAGTTCCTGGAATTGGTGCGCTCCGCTGGGGCTGAGCCGGCGACCCTCATGCAGGGGAGCCGGCGCAAGCCCGATCCACGCGCCTTCATAGGCAGCGGCAAGGTGGAAGAGCTGCGTGAACTGTTGGCTATCCATCAGGCCGAGTTGGTCATTTTCAACCATGCGCTCAGCCCATCCCAGGAGCGCAATCTCGAACGCTCGCTAAAATGCCGCGTCCTTGACCGCACCGGGCTGATCCTGGACATCTTCGCACAGCGTGCGCGTACTCATGAGGGTAAGCTGCAGGTCGAACTGGCCCAGCTCGAATACATGTCTACCCGTCTGGTGCGCGGCTGGACTCACCTCGAACGACAGAAAGGCGGCATCGGCCTGCGCGGGCCCGGGGAAACCCAGCTCGAGACCGACCGTCGACTGTTGCGCGCACGCATCAAGTCGATTCACAAGCGTCTCGACAAGGTTCGCAGCCAGCGCGAGCAGAACCGTCGCGCTCGTTCGCGCGCCGAAATCCCCAGTGTCTCGCTGGTCGGCTATACCAATGCCGGCAAGTCGACGCTGTTCAATGCACTGACGGCGTCAGAGGTCTATGCCGCGAATCAACTCTTCGCCACCCTAGACCCCACGCTGCGACGCCTGGAAATCACCGATGTCGGCCCGGTCGTGCTGGCCGACACGGTCGGTTTCATTCGCCATTTGCCGCACAAGCTGGTGGAGGCCTTCCAGGCCACCCTGCAGGAGGCGGCCGAAGCCTCGCTGCTGGTGCATGTCATCGATGCCGCCGATCCCGACCGCGAGCTGAATATCGGCGAGGTCGAGGGGGTGCTCGAGGAAATCGGCGCCGATGAGGTGCCTTGCCTGCGGGTCATGAACAAGATCGATCTGCTCGACAGCGCGCCACGTATCGAGCGCGACGGCAACGGCGTGCCCGAGGTCGTCTGGCTCTCGGCTCAGCAGGGGCGAGGACTCGACTTGCTGGCCGAAGCGCTCTCGGAGCGTCTCGCCGAGAACGTGATCGAGGCCCGTCTGACGTTGTCTCCCGAGCAGGGTAGACTACGTGCCGGCCTGCACGAGCTGGGCGCCGTTCGTGAAGAGGCGTTCGACGACCAGGGCAATTCCCTGCTTAACGTTCGTCTGCCGCGGCGTGATTTCATGCAGTTGCTCGCTCGTCTGGGTGAGAAAGCAGAAAATTATCTCTCGCCGGAGGACATGGATACGTCGCCGGTATGGGCCGACGAGGCCCGGCGATGACCGATCGATGCTGGCGACATCGATGGGCCGTGCGCACCTGATCAACGCATATCGCAATCAATGCTGAGTGGAGACGACGTATGGCTTGGAATGAGCCTGGTGGTGGTGGCAACCAGCACGACCCTTGGAGTGGTGGTGGCCGTCGCGGTAGCGGCGGCAATGGGAGCGGTGGCGGTGGCAATAACCAGGGCCCGCCCGATCTCGATGAAGCCCTGAAAAAATTTCAGGACAAGCTCAACAACATGCTCGGTGGCGGCCGTGGCAAGCGGGGTGGCGGCAATGGCAGTGGGAGCGGTGGCGGCAAGCGCAACACCTTCACGCTACCGGCACTGCTGATCATCGTTGTCGTGGCGATCTGGGCCGCATCGGGTTTCTATCTGGTCGACCAGTCCGAGCGCGGTGTCGTGCTGCGCTTCGGCAAGCTGCAGAATGTAGTGAATCCTGGCCTGCACTGGAACCCGCCGTTCATCGATGACGTGCGCATGGTCAACGTCACGCGCGTACGCTCCATTGCGCAGACCAAGTCGATGCTGACCCAGGACGAGAACATCGTCGAGGTCGACATGTCGGTGCAATATCGGGTGACCGATCCTGGCGAGTATGTCCTCAACGTGCGTAATCCTGAGCTCAGCATCGAGAATGCCCTGGACTCAGCGCTGCGTCATGTGGTCGGAGGGACCGAGATGCAGCAGATCCTGACATCGGGTCGTGAATTGCTGGCGGACACGGTATCGACACGCTTGCAGAACTACCTCAACGCCTATGGGGCAGGGGTGTCCGTCCAGGCCGTCAACGTGGAATCGACGTCAGCACCGGATGCCGTTCAAGAGGCCTTTGACGACGTCATCAAGGCGCGTGAGGACCGTCAGCGTTCCATCAACGAGGCCATCGGTTACGCCAACGCCATCATTCCGGTCGCTCAGGGTGAAGCGCAGCGCATGATCGAGCAGGCGCAGGGGTATCGGGAATCGGTGGTTGCCGAGGCTCAGGGTAATACCAACCGTTTCAACTCACTGCTGTCCGAGTACCAGAACTCGCCGCAAATCATGCGTGATCGCATGTATATCGAGGCGCTGTCCGACGTGTACGGCAATACCAGCAAGGTGCTGATCGATACCGGTGCAAACAGTCCACTGATGGTGTTGCCACTGGAGCAGATGGGATTGCGCCAGGGCAGTCAGGAAGCGGACGACGGCAATGGCGGTCAGGCCCAGAGTCAGGCGGGCATGGATCCGCGCATCCTCGAACGCATGGCCAACGGTAGCAGTCAGCAGCAGAACAACAGTGGTATCCGTAGGGAGGGCCGTCAATGATCAACAATCGTTCCCTGGTCATCGTCGCCGGCCTTGCCGTGGTCGCCTGGGTTGGCAGCAGCAGTCTCTACATCGTCGACGAGACCGAGCGTGCCGTGAAGCTGCGTTTCGGCGAGATCATCGAGGAGAATATCCAGCCGGGGCTGCACTTCAAGATTCCGTTCATCCAGACGGTACGGACGTTCGATACCCGGGTGCTTACGCTGGATACCGACACTAGCCGCTATTTGACCGAAGAGCAGAAAGCGGTGATCGTCGATTCGTACGTGATGTGGAAGGTGGTCAATCCTACCCGTTACTACGAGGCGACGACCGGTAACGAACAGACCGCCGAGCGGCTGATCATTCCGCGTGTTGACGAGAGTCTGCGTAACCAGTTCGGCCGTCTCGAGCTTCAGGAAATCATTGCCGAGAAGCGGGACGCCTTGATGGCGGAACCCACCGAAGAGCTCAACGAGCTGCTGCGCGAGGAACTGGGGGTGGCCATCATCGATATCCGTATCAAGCGGATCGATTTGCCGGACCAGGTAACCCAGGCGGTTTACGATCGCATGCGTACCGAGCGCCAGCGTGAGGCCCGTGAGTATCGTGCCCAAGGTCAGGAGCAGGCCGAGAAGATTCGCGCCAATGCCGATCGGCGTCGACAGGTCCTGATCGCCGAAGCCCAGGCCAGAGCCGAGACTCTGCGCGGGCAGGGCGACGCCGAAGCGGCGGCGATCTACTCGCAGTCATACGAGCAGGATGCCGAGTTCTTCCGCTTCTATCGCAGCCTGAACGCTTACCGTGACAGCTTCGATGGCAAGGACGACCTGCTGGTTCTGGAGCCGGATAGCGATTTCTTCCGTTATCTGGAAAGCGCACGTCCGGAGCAGGGGCAGAACGCAGGCGAGTGACGCCGAAAGCTCTCCGGGGTACACCCGGAGAGCAAACGTGATAGAATCCTTCAACCGGGCGTGGCCCGGTTTTTTTGTGCGCCATTCATTTCTGGCAGGACAGGCAAATGACCATCGCAGACCGCTGGCTGCTTCCCGACGGCATGGACGAGGTGCTTCCCCCGCAGGCGACCCGCATGGAGGCACTACGTCGCGCACTACTCGATCTGTACTATCGCTGGGGCTACGATCTGGTAATGCCGCCGCCGGTGGAGTTTCTGGATTCCCTGCTGACCGGGACCGGAACCGATCTCGATCTTCAAACCTTCAAGCTCACCGACCAGCTCACCGGCCGCCTGATGGGCGCCAGTGCCGACGTGACGCCGCAGGTTGCGCGCATGGACGCGCATTCCCTGAAACGCCAAGGGCCGGCACGGTTATGCTATTGCAGCCATGTGCTGCGGGCCAAGGCCGACCAGCATCAAGGCGGGCGTAGTCCCGTGCAGGTGGGCGTAGAGTTGTTCGGTCATGCCGGCCTCGAGGCCGACCTGGAAATCCTGCGCCTGGCCCTGTCCAGCTTGACCACGGCCGGCGCCTCAGAGGTTCATCTGGCACTTGGCCATATCGGCATCTACCGTACCTTGGTTCAGGCTGCCGACCTACAGGGCGATGCCCGGCGGGCCATGTTCGAGGCTATCGAACGCAAGTCGCCCAGCGAGGTGAATGCGCTGGTGGCGACGCATGTCGACGATGCGGAGCTGGCCGCCATGTTTTCCGCCCTGGTGAATCTGCACGGCGGAGGCGACGTGCTGGAGGCGGCTCGCGCCGCACTGATCGCAGCGCCGGCAGCGGTGGCTGAAGCGCTGGATCAACTGCAGGCGTTGTGCCAAGGGGTCAAGCGGGAGTATCCCGAGGTCACACTGTATGTGGATCTCGCCGACCTGCGTGGCTATCAGTACCATACGGGCATGATGTTCGCCGCTTATGTGCCAGGCTATGGGCAGGCGTTGGCCAAAGGTGGACGCTACGACGATACCGGGCGGGCCTTTGGCCGTGCCCGGCCGGCCACTGGCTTCTCGATGGATCTCAAACTGCTGGCTACCTTGGTGGAGCAGGCGCCTCACAATGATGGCATCTGGGTCCCGACCATGGCAGCCTCGGATAGTGAAGTGCAGCAGCTCAACGCGTTGATCGCTCGACTACGCAATGCCGGGGAGCGTGTCGTGCAGGCGTTGCCCGATCAGCACACGGGCCCCACGGAGCATCGCTGCAATCGTCAGCTCGTGCGCATGGGCGACGACTGGCAGGTTTCACCACTGACATGACATGGCGAGCGGCGCCGATGCTCCGCCCGTAGGGCTCGATTGGCGGTTTTCTAGTTCAAGAGACGAGAGTAATGGGCAAGAACGTAGTCGTACTGGGCACCCAGTGGGGTGACGAAGGCAAGGGGAAGGTCGTCGATCTGCTGACCGAGTCGGCATCGGCGGTCGTACGTTTCCAGGGTGGGCACAATGCCGGCCATACACTGGTCATCGACGGTGAGAAGACCGTACTGCACCTGATTCCCTCGGGCATCCTGCGCGAAGACAAGATCTGTGTGATCGGCAACGGCGTAGTGCTGTCCCCCGAGGCGCTGATCAAGGAAATCCGCGAGCTCGAGGCCAAGGGCGTGCCGGTACGCAAGCGCTTGCGTCTATCGCCGGCTTGCCCGCTGATCCTCTCCTACCACGTTCGCCTCGACCAGGCGCGTGAAAAGGAGCGTGGCGTGGCCAAGATCGGCACCACCGGGCGCGGCATCGGACCGGCCTACGAAGACAAGGTTGCACGCCGCGGCCTGCGCCTGGGCGACCTGCTGCATCGCGAACGCTTCGCGTCCAAGCTGGGCGAGGTGCTTCAATACCACAACTTCGTATTGAAGGAATACCATCGCGAGGAACCGGTAGACTTTCAGAAGGTCTTCGATGAAGCCATGGAAATGGCCGAAGAACTGCGCCCGATGGTCTGCGATGCCGTCAGCCTGGTCCACGATATTCGCAAGCGCGGCGAGAACATCCTGTTCGAAGGCGCGCAGGGTTCGCTGTTGGACATCGACCACGGCACCTACCCCTACGTGACCAGCTCCAACACTACGGCAGGCGGAACGGCCACCGGCTCCGGTGTCGGGCCGCTGTACCTGGACTACGTACTCGGTATCACCAAGGCCTATACGACGCGTGTCGGCTCCGGGCCGTTTCCCACCGAGCTGTTCGACGAGTTCGGCCGTCATCTGGCCGAACGCGGCCATGAGTTTGGCGCCACGACCGGGCGGCCGCGTCGCTGCGGTTGGTTCGATGCCGTGGCCCTGCGTCATGCCGTACAGATCAACTCGGTTTCCGGTATCTGCCTGACCAAGCTGGACGTGCTCGATGGTCTGGAGAACATTCGGGTCTGTGTCGGGTATCGCAGCAAGGATGGCGAACGCTTGGATACGCCCGTGGATTCCGAAGGCTACGAGGCCGTCGAGCCGATCTACGAGGATCTGCCGGGCTGGAGCGAGTCGACGCTGGGCATCAAGCGCGTCGAGGACCTGCCCAAGAACGCCCGGGCCTACATCAGTTTCCTCGAAGAGCAGACCGGCACCTCCATCGATATCATCTCCACCGGCCCTGACCGCAACGAGACGATCGTGCTGCGCAACCCGTTCACCGAGTAAGCCACTCTTTAGCGTCACGCAAAACAGCCGGCCAAGAAGGCCGGCTGTTTGCTTGCATGGATTGAATTGCTGAGTTGCGACTCAGATGGTGTTCGTCTGTTCGGCCGCCGCTTGCAAGGCTTCCTCATCCGTCAACAGCTCGCGCATGATTTCCAGCGCGTTCTGGCTATCTCCATCGATGACTTTGTTCAGCCAGATCATGGCTTGCTCTTGGCTGGCGTTCTCGAGCCCATTCGCCCAGAGATAGGCCTTGGCCAATGCCAGCCGCGCCGTGGGGTGGCCTTGGCGTGCCGCCTGGAAGAGGTATTCCGCGCCCTGGTTGCGATTTATCGCAAAGATATCGCCTCTCAGGTATTCCCGGCCCAGCGTCGCCATCGATGCGCCGTGTCCTGCATCGGCGGCTTCGGTCAGCAGTTGGCGGCCCTGTTCGATATCCTGAGTGACGCCATTCTCACCGTAGAGGTAGGCCCGGCCCAGGTAATACTTCGATGTCAGATCGCCAGAGGCCATGGCTTGACGCAGCAGATCCAGACCCTGCTGGGTGTCTTGAGCGACACCCTCCCCCGTCAGGTAGGCATGGCCGAGGGTCATCCTGGCCGAAGTGTTGCCCGCGTTGGCTGCACTGCGAAGAAGTTCGACGCCGCGCTCGGGGTCGGCAGCCACGCCATTGCCGGTAAGAAGGAGTTCACCAAGGTCGGCTTTTGCCCCGCTGTGCCCACGTGCGATCGCCGTTTCCAGAAGCCCGACGCCTCGCTCGGTATTCCTGGTCACGCCATTGCCGTCGATATACATGCGGCCCAACGTCGCTGTCGCGCCTGCGTGTCCTTCATCGGCGGCACGATTGAGCCAGACGCGCGCCTGACTGGTGTTGCGGCTGACGCCCGAACCGTTCAGGTAGATACGACCGAGGTCGGCCATGGCCGGCACGTCGCCCATTTCGGCAGCCTTTCTAAGCGCGCCGATATCGCCTTGCTCGCCCCGGGCGCGATAGGTTCGCGCCAGAGCCGCACGTGCCGAAGGATGATCCGCTTCACGAGCGCGTTCGAGCCAGTATTCCGCCTGCTCGAAGTCTCTGGGTACGCCGGTGCCTTCGCGGTAGGCGCGGCCGAGCACGACCATGGCATACGCGTCGCCTTCATTGGCCGCTTCTTCCAGCATGGTGACAGCCTGCTGCGGATCGCCACCGGTGAGATTGCCGCTCAGGTAGGCATCGGCGAGCTTGGTCGCTGCGGTCACGTCGCCGGCATCGGCTGCCTGGCGTAACCAGCGCTCGGCCTCCTGGGGTTGAAAGGGAAGATTGCCGCCTTCCAGGTAACCTTCGCCAAGCACGCGTGCCGCTGTCGTCTGGCCCTGATCCGCGGCGTTGCGAAGGAGCGTTTCGGCGCGTGACGGATTGGGGGCGACACCCAGGCCGTTCAGGTAGGCTTCACCCAACTGAGCCGTGGCGTAGGGATGGCCGGCTTCATGGCCTTTCTGCAGATAATCGACTGCCCGGGTAGGTTGTGCAGGAACCCCATTGCCTTGCATGTAGGCACTACCGAGAACGGCATAGGCCAATGCATCGCCACGCTCCGCGCCACGCTCCAGCAACTCGATGCCCCGAGTGGGGTTGTGCTCGAGGACGTCGCCCTGTAGATACGCTCGGCCGAGTGAAATGGCGGCATTGGTGTCGCCATTCTCTGAAGCGGCTTCCAGCCAGCGTGTCGCCTGGATGGGATCGGGCGCCACACCGTTCTCGCCAAGGTAGGCCTTGCCCAGGTGGGTCATGGATTCGACGTCCCCGGCCTCGGCAGCCCGATGAAGCATGGACAGGCCGCGTTCCTGGTTGCCTTGCGCCAGCAGAAGCTCGCCCGCTTCTCCCAGGGCGTCGGGGTTGCCGGATTCTGCAGCTTGGAGTAGCCACTTCTGTTGCAGTTGGGGCTGGGGGCCTAGCAGGCCATCATCGGCATAAAGTCGTGCGAGATTGACCATGGCCTGGGTGTCGCCGGCCTGTGCAGGTTCCTGCAGGGTCTGGGCGTAGTCACGGGCATATTTTTCGGCCAGCCCACGATTTTCTTCCAGCCAACCCCCGGGCGCATGGGCTTGGGCAAGTTCGTACAATCCGCGAGTACCGCCAAGTTCCACGGCTTCCTTGTAAAGGGCGGCGATCTCCTGGGGGGCGGCTTGTCCGGCACGGCCGGCCAGCAGCATGTCGGCAAGATCCAGTCTGGCGCTGGCCATGTCGCCTTCCTCGACGGCTTGGCGAAGCAGATAGTAAGCCAAGGTATCGTTACGCTCGACACCGTCACCTTCTGCATACAGCCGTGCCAGTCTCAGCGAGGCATTGTCGAGTACCGACGAAGGCTTGCGCAGCGATTCTCCGTAGAGCTGGGCTGCCTTGGATGGGTCGCGGGCGACACCAAGCCCGTCGTCATACATGACCGCCATCTCGTAGTAGCCCGGCGGGTAGCCTTGATTCTGCAGCGACTCGAGGATGCCGAGGGCCTCGCTGACATTGCCATTGTCGAGGGCCTGACGGGCGAAATCGATGTGGTTCCAGTCGAAGGAACTCATGTCGGCCGGCGTACCGCCATCGAACCAATCATGATATTTGGGATCCAGTTGGGCCTGGATCTCGTCCATGTGCTTGCTGGTATTGACCGCACAACCACCCAGCCATGCAACTGCCGTGACCACCGCAAGGGAGCGTATCGTTCCGTGGCTTGGCCGGCGGCGCTCGTTAATGCTGTCTGTGAACATTGCTGCTCCTTCCTTGGTTGGTATGGATGGCTCAGGTTATTGGTTTTTTTAAGAGCGTCATCACAAGATCGTGAACGTTGCTTTATCCTGACCCGTCAGTAGCTGGCGCATCGTTTCCAAGGCCATCTCGCTATCCCCGTCGATGACGTTATCCAACCATAATAGTGCCTGTTGTTGGCTGGCGTTTTCGAGTCCGTTGGCCCATAAGTAGGCTTTGGCCAGGGCAAGGCGAGCGGTAGGGTGGCCTTGTTGCGCAGCCTTGATGAGATACTCGACGCCCTGGTCGATATCGGGCTGGATGTGTTCGCCTCGGATAAGCTCCCTGCCCAGGGTGGCTTGCGCTCCTGCATGCCCTTTGATCGCCGCACTGAGCAGCAGCTTTCGGCCACGAGTCGTATCCTGGGAAAAGTGGTGATCACCGCGTAGAAGCGCGCGTCCCAAGGTTGCCTGGGCCGAGAGTCTTCCCGCCTCCGCAGCCCTGGTGAGCCAGGCGTCGGCTTTCTGGGGATCCTGTTCCATTCCCTCTCCGGTCAGGTAGGCCTCGCCGAGCAGTTGTGCTGCATAAGCATCGTCCCGGTCAGCGGCTTTTGCCAGATAGGTGGCGGCGAGCTCGCTGTCATGGGGCAGAGCGCTGCCTTCCAGGTGGGCGCGGCCCAGCGCCCGTTGCGCCGCGACATTGCCGGCTTCGGCCGCCTGTACGAGCAGTGCCCTGCCTTCCTGGGGCTTGCCGGCGCCGATGAATGCCTCGCCGGCCCCTGTCAGGTCGGGAGACACGATTCGTGCAGGCGATGGCATGCTTGCCGGGCTCTCTGCCTGGCCCCGGCTCGGTTTCTGGCGTTCCGGCGGGGATGGCCGGGCCGCTAGCGTCGCCGGGACGCCCAGGACCACTGCATCCGCCTCACTAGAGGCTGGCTGCGCCGATTGACCAGAGGCGCGGGCAAGTGCGCGCGCTTCGAACGATTCCCCTCCAGCGAACCGGCCATGGTCCCCCTCAGAAAGCTGCCGAGACATCTCCTGCATATGCGGCGTATTGGGGGCTACGCAGCCTGCTAACCATAGCGAGGTCAGGGGGACGACGACAGCGACTCTGGCATAGTCCGTCATGGAAGCCGAGGGCAGCGTAGCATACATGGTGAGTCTCCGTTGTCTATCGACTGAAACTACTCGGCATCAGGTACGATCACTTCGGCTTTCTCTCTGACGCTATCCTGAATTACAACGTGATGCTGGGCCTCGGGGTCCATGAAATAAAGGCTGATATATCCACCGGCACCACGGTTGTCGATCGGGCGGTATCTGTGCAGAAATTCGTCGACACGTGGGTCGTCATGGTGGGAAAGATACATTTCCATCCAGGTAAAGTACTGGCCATCCTCCAAAAATCCACGGTACTGCTCGTGAGGTGCATAGTCTTTGAGTTCGTCAGGGTCCTCGACGACCGTCAAGAAAAAGTCGATCGCGTCACTGATGCTACGGCCGTCTATCTCCATGTTGAAAACGTCATAACCTTGCCGGGAAACGATCTGCATATTCGTCACTAGGTAGAGGAGGGCATAGTTCTGGTAGTGGGTAGCCCTGCGTCCACGTTCCATTTCCAGAGGGAAAGCGCCATCCTCGGTCATATCGGAGAGTGCAGAGTAGATGGAACTGACGCCATAGCGGAAAAGTTCGTTGTCTTCAGTCAGAATGCCAATCATCGAGGCATAAATGGCGCGGCGATAGAAGTGATTGTTACAGCAACTTCCGTCCAGACCACCCACAATCGACGAGTGGTTGTGGGCAAGCCGATTCAACCAGTCATCGACCCGTGCCTTTTCCTCTTCCATCCCTTCGATACGAGGGCGGACGATGGAGTAGGCCATGGCAGCCGAAAAGATCATCGATTCCGTGGCATACCAGGCTTGGCGATCCTGACCTGAATAGTAGAAGTCGATCAAGGCATCCGCCTGGGCCCAGCGATCCAGGAACTTGACGATACACTCCCCATAATATTCATCGCCCCCGCTGGCCATGTAGCTTCCAGCCAAACTGCTCATCTTCTCTTCGAACTGGAACATCGGCTCCGATGCCAGGCGCCAGGCTTCTGGGCTAGGATAAAAACCCGGGATTCTGATCTGATCTTCCAGCGGAGGAATGGATAGCAGGTTCTGGCAGCTCTCTCCGATGCGCAGCCGATCCATTTGGCCGATGAGCAGAGAGTTACGGGTGCTCTCTAGCTCGTCGAGGCGTGCATCGACATCGAAATAGGAAGCGTCGGGATCGGTAACTTCGTAATGACTCAGGTCGAGTTTCTGGCGCGCTTCGTAGCTTAGGGCCTGTGCCTGCGGGATACTGATGATCCCCAGCAGGAAGATCGTAAGATAAGAAAAGAATGGCTTTTTGCGGTGTGTTGTTGCGTACATAACTGATCAATCCTTGATCATTATTAATTGTTGCTCATCACGGTGGCTAGCCGTGTAGTGAGCACTAATACTCCTGTATGAGTAGGAGCCGGGCTAAGTCGCCCGGCAACATGCTATGCGTCGATGGGGTGGATACATAGTTCCTCTGCGTACTGATTGGGCGAGTTTAATCCGGCTCGATTATTTCCGCCTTTTCTTTAATGCTCTTTTTATTAGTGGTTTGTACTTGGGCATCTGGATTCATGAAATATAAAGTAATGTAACCGCCAGCACTGCGATTGTCTATAGGACGATAGTCCTTGATGAAGTTTTCCAGTCTTGCGTCATTGAAATGGGAGAGATAGATCTCCATCCAGGAGAAATACTGCTCATCATCCAAGAACCCTCGGTACTGCTCATGTGGCGCATATTCCTTGAGGTTGCTCGGATCTTCGATGATTTGCATTAAGTAATCTACCGGTTCATGAATCGTATTTCCGTTGATCTCCAGATCGAATACATCATAACCTTGCCGGGAAATGACCTGCATGTTCGTTACAAGATAAAGCAGGGCATAATTCTGGTAGTGCGTTGCCCGACGTCCACGGGCTAGCTCTAGCGGTAAGCCGCCTTCAGGCGTGAGGTCGTGTAGCGCTGAATACAGTGCGCTCACGCCAAAACGAAAGAGTTCGTTATCGTCCGTCAGCACACCGATCATCGAGGCATAAAGCGCGCGCCGGTAGAAATGGTTGTTGCAACAACTCGAATCGAGACCGCCGACGATATCGGAATGCTTATGGGCGAGGCGGTTGAGCCAGTCGTCGATACGCGCTTTCTCTTCTTCCATGCCCTCGACGCTCGGTCTGACGATCGAGTAGGCCATGGCTGCACCGAACAGCATGGACTCGGTGGCATACCAGGCCTGCCGTTCTTCCGGAGCATGGTAAAAGTCCATGAGTGCATCGGCCTGGGCCCAGCTGTCCAGGAATCGAACCAGGCATTCGCCGTAGTAAACATCGCCAGTGGCGACATAGGAGCCAGCCAAGCCGCTGACATTCTCCTCGAAATTGAAAAGCGGCTCGGACGCCAGGCGCCATGCGTCTGGACTCGGGTAGAAACCGGGAATGCGGATCTCGCCCGTCAATGGAGGGATCGCCAGGAGCTGCCGGCAACTGTCTTCGATTTCCAACTGGTCCATCTGAGAGATGAGCAGCGAATTGTCAGTCTCTTGTAGAGTGTCGAGACGTGCCTGTACGTCGAAGTAAGACGCGTTGGGGTCGGTGACGACATACTCGCTGAGGTCCAGTTCCTGGCGCGCCTGGTAGCTCAGTGCCCATGCCTGTCCTGTCACCGCAGGCAGCAGAAGGGCAAGCAAAGCGGCCGACACAAGCCGCCGCTGCAACGAGAGAATGCCTACAAACATCGGGGATCGCATTGAGGTGACACATCCTTTGTCAAACGTCATCGACCTCTCGATAGTAGAGGCCGTGGAAGCGCGATTGGACAGTGCAGTCGTCCTGTCGAACTCAGCGTGGTACATAGACTCGGAAATCGCCGAAATCGGCCACCTGGTCGCGTGGGCTTCGCCACTCCTTGCCGTGCCCACCAAAAAACGAAGAGAACATCACGCCATCGATAGTGACGTCGTCCGTTGTACGATAGACGATGCCCTGCTGCTCGAGCATGGGTTGACCATCAATCCAAACGCGTGCAATGCCGTTGGATGACTGGGGATCGTTAAGAACGATTTCCTGCTCGACGTTGACCCATTGCCCGGTAGGAAAGACCCACTTTCCACGTCCCACCGATTCGCCATACTCGCTGTCTTTGTTGACGACGTATTCGTAAAGCTCGCCCTGGCCATCCTCGCGCCACATGAAGCGCATGGAGAACCCGTTGGTACCGGTGACTTCTTCGCCTCCCGTTGGGCCCGATCCACCATAAAGCCCAGGAAGCTTGCCGCCCTTGACGAAGTCGAAGCCCGGCTCGAAGCGCACCTTGTAACTCAGGCAGGCACGTTCGGCACCCTGTAGCCCCGGCGTATGGGCGTAGAACCCAGCCCCGCCCTCGACATTGTCGCTAGGTGCCGAACTGCCTTCGGGATAGAGCACGCGAAAGCCTTGTTCGCCAAGCCCCGTCTCATTGGGTGAAAGCAGTGAGACATTGTCGAGGCCCCAGTTCTTCTTTGCCATGAAACCCTGCTCGATGGCCCGCTCCACGCCGTTCACGTTGATCTCGGGAACGGGAGCCGCCGCCATGGGATAGCGGGTGGAACATGGTGCAACGCTAGGCTGGCTGAGCTTGGAATCATCGTCGTCATCAGCGAGAGCCGAGGAGGGGGCGCTGGCCAGCAAGCTCGACACGACTACGCCCATGAGAGAGGTACGCAGCATCGTTGGCTTGAAGGCTCTCGGGGTTGCTGCGAGAGCAGAAAATACTGGGGAACGTTTGCTTGGCATTGCTGCCTCCTGATTGCGTCTCGGTAACGCCAGCGCCTTGGCGTTACTGGTTTGAATTGGCTCCCCGCTGATCCCTGTTATGTAGTTGTCGTTCGAGTGATACCGGCTCCGCAAAGCTCATGCCTCGGAGCCGGTATGGAATGAGGCGTTACTGGGTGATTTCGTTGACTTTGTTCCAGGCGGCGCTGGCCAGCTGCTCGGTCTGCTGGGCTATTGCACGACCGCCTTGCCAAATCCATTCCGCCGTCTGGTCGATGATCGGCGCTTCCGAGAACCGGACATCCACCGGCACACCGACGGTGCTGGCCGGGAGCGGGGTCTCGGGTACCAACAGGACGCTCGCAACGTTCTGCTGTTGGCGTACCCACTCGGGGAAGCCGGCACGTGGCTGACGCTCGACGTCTAGCGCCACCGAGCGCACGCGGGCTTCGATAGGCTCGGACGCATTGGGCAGAGCGATGTAAGCGCGCTGGTGGGGCTCGATGCTGCCGATCTTGCTCATATGCACCAGGGCCTCGACCATGATGTCGTTGGGGCCGGTGCGGATGAGCGTCATGATGCGGTCGCTCTCGTTGATGTACGTCCCGCCGCCGCTACTCAGGGCCCAGGCCACCACGCAGTCGCAGGGACTGTACATGGTGTTTGCAGCCATACGGGACTCGAGTGCATCGATACGCGCATTCTCGTAGCCGCGTGCCGTTTCGAACTGCTCGATGCGCACCTTGGCAATATCCGGAGTGACGGTTTCGAAACTCGGCGGACGTCCGTCGGTCGGTGTCGTGGACTGAGCCATGCTGACTTTCTGGACACTGGGATCGTTGAAGCGTTCGCGCATGTTGTCGATCAGTTGCGAGTTGTACGCATGCGCTGCGCGCGCCAGGATGAGATCGGTCTCCAGGTCGCTGTTACTGACCTTGGCCAGTGGCTGGTCGCGCTCGACCCGATCGCCTGGCTGCAGCGAATGCTCGCTCAGCTGGCCAGCACCCGGCGAGAGTATGTCGATGCGCGGGGCCGTCACCGCCGCGAAGCTGGGCTCGATCAGCATGAAGTTGCGATAAGCGGTCGCGCCTGCCACGGCGACCAAGGTCAGCGCTGCCAGCATCAACAGGGCGTATCGTCCCCATGGCTTGCGGCTCTTGGAACCCGCCGGCATCGCCGCCGCGCCGCGAGGAGCGCGCTTGCGTGGCGTCTGGGGATCTTCCTTTTCGATGAGATCCTCGACGGCAGCATAGCGACCGCTCAAATGCGAGCGGATGATTCTGCGCAGCAACTCACGATGGCGCTGATCGATCTTGGTGATTTCGAAAGCCACTTCATAGCTGTTTCCCGCCCGCTCGGAATCGCTACGCAGGGCTTTTGCCGTCACAGGGACGATCAATTCTGCCGAGCCAGCCATCAATAGCAAGGAAACGGACAAGACCGTTCCCGGCTCGACGGCCTTGTCGCTGTGGTAAGAGAACCCACCCAAAGAAAGGTCGTGGCCGGGTAGCGTGTGGCCATCTTCGTGCCTGACCTGAAAAGGAGCTTCTACACGGACATGCTGACGCTCGTCGCGTCTCTCATGCTGTATTTGGCCCGTTGGCTCGCTTTGTTGGGTGTTTTTCTCGCTTGTTCCCGAAGAACGCGCACTTCCGAGCGTCGGCTCGTTACGCTGAGGCTCATCGTTGGGAATATGTTCGTCGGCCATGTGTTTCTATCTCCTATGAAAATTCTGACCCAAGTACGTCACGCTTGTGCGGAACGTAATCTGACTTCCATGTCGGTCAGCACTATCGGACCTTGCTGCGTCATCAGCGTGCAAGCGTTGTCTTGTGTACAGGTCATTTGCTGGACCTCGCTCAAGGGGCGTTGCTCTGCATTGCGTAGCTTATCGGCGAGATCGGGAGCGACCAGAAGCACCGTCGACATGTTTGCGTCGTACCCGTTCATCCGTGTGGCGTGGATCGCATCGAGCTTGCTCAACTCCTCGTTCAGCGTCGCGTCGAGCATGAGATCCTCCGCCGGCAGCTGAACCGAGTCGCCTGCAGGCACGTCCGCCAGGGAAAGCGCGATCCAGTAGCTGTCGTTTTCGCTAGCGTTCTGCGCGTCTCCCCAGAGTTCGGACTCATCCTTCCAGGCAGCCATGGATAGCCGGTCGGGGGGAGCAAGAACGCCAACGGCAATGATCAGCACCATCAACATGCCGCCGTAATACACGCCATGCATGAAATGGCCCATCATGCGCTGCCTGCGTACGGCTTTGGGGTCGTCAGGTTCACCGGCGGAGATACCCTGACGCGACCACTTCTGGCGGTTGAAACGGAAGCTGACGTACGTCTTGAGTAAGGCGCCGCCCACCTGATTGTAGTAAAGCAAGGGAACCCACAAGAGACTGAAACGGCCTCGCTGCAATGCCAGCACCGTCGTAGCAATGCTGCGGGTGAAGATGATCCAGAGCGCGTAGGCGAAAATGAACGAGGGGCGCACGAAAAGCGTGAGCATGATCGCGACGGAGGGGCCAATCAGCGTCGTCCACATGGAAAGGCGCTGGTCGACCAGGCTCCACCAGGTAAAGAAACCCATTGAACGCGGCCCCAAGCCAATGGCGCGCCCACTGGTGCGTAGCATGTTGCCGAACCAGCGGCGCATGAGGTCGATGCTGGACTTGAAGAAACGGTCGCGATCGGGCAGCTCCTCGAACCCGGAAACGTAGACATCCGGAATGTAGAGCATCTTCCAGTTGTTCTTTATCAGCCAGTACCAGGTCGACTTGTCGTCGCCGGATAGGAACTTGAAGTTACCGAAGCGCCAATGCTCGACATGGTCGTTCTCGACCAGGTCGATGAACCCGGGGTCGGTGGCCAGCTCGGCACGAAAAGCGCTGTAACGGCCGGTCAACACCAACAACCTTTCCGATACGGACATCGAACTCATGACCAGGTGGCGCTGCGCATAACGCAGGTCATACCACTCCTTGGTCACATCGCCACCATTGACGATGGCCCGATTGTTGGTGGTCAGTGCGCCTAGCTCATCATTGGCCAGGAAGAACGATAGTGAATGCTCCAGTGTGCCCGGCTCTATTTGAATGTCGCCGTCCATCGAAACGAGAAGCGAGCGGTGAGAGGGCAGGCGACGGGAAATGGCACGCAATACTTCGGCCATGGCCGAGCGCTTGCCATCGCCTTTCTGGAACATGTAACTGATCTCGACATTGCCTGGCCAGCCATTCTCGGCCATGACATGGTCGATGATATCGACATCGCTGCGATCGGAAATCGCGGCGAAGATGGTGGTGGGAACACCGTAGGCGTGCACATCCCTGACCAGTGCATCGTAAACCGCGAAGCTTACCTCGGGTTCGATGCGAAAGGAGGTGCACAATATATACAGGTGATCCGGCTTCTCCACGGCAGCGACGGCGTCGGCCTGAGCGCGCAGTTTCGGAAAGACCTTACGGTTGTACCAGACGGAGCGTATTGCCTGCACGAACCACCAGGAATAGCGCCAAGCCCCGATAAAGCCGATAGCCAGAATGAAGCTCTTCGATTCCGGAGAGAACACTTCTGCCGGCAATTCGAAGACCAGAATGGTCAACAGTGCTGCGCCGAACAGAAATGTCGTCAGCTCCGTGACCCAACTGGCCTTGGAAGCCTCGGATTGAAAGTTTTGCATGTCGAACCATCCTTGATCGCGACAGAGGGAAAACACGGGGTTTTCCACGCGCCGATATCGACATCGTTGAATGCCAGCAGATGAAGTTCCACCTCATCTGCATGTCAGTTAGTTATCGAACGACGTAACTTTCAGGTCGTTTAGTCAATAACCTACTTGTACTAGCGATAGCCATTTATAAGGCAACAGGATGTACCCTATGTGACGAACAATGAAAAATACGCAAGCCGAGCATTGCTCTGCGAGAAACAAGCTTATATATCGGATCCCGGCTTGCGTATCGTCGCCATGTGGCTATATCAGCTTGGCGACTAGGCAGTGCGCTTGAGCGTGGACTCGGCCTGCTTGGACGTGGTGTCCTGTTTGAGCGAGTCGCCACGTCCCATGGCGTAATAGAGGAAACCTGCCGCTTTGACACTTTCAGGGTCGAACAGGTTCCTGCCATCGACAATGACAGGGGTGCTCAACTTCTGCTTGATGTGATCGAAGTCGACGGCTCGGAACGCTTTCCATTCCGTACAGATGACCAGGGCATCGGCACCTTCCAGAGTGTCGTCGCGTTTCTCGGTAAGTACCAGGTCATCACGTTCGCCGTAGATACGGTGGCACTCCCTGGAGGCTTCCGGGTCGAAAGCCTGGACCTTGGCTCCGGCTTCCCACAACGCTTCCATCAATGTGCGGCTGGGGGCCTCACGCATGTCGTCCGTATTCGGTTTGAAGGCTAGGCCCCACAGGGCGATGGTCTTGCCCTTGAGGTCGCCGTCGAATGCCTGGGAAAGCTTTTGGAACAGCTTGCCTTTCTGGCGCTTGTTGACCGCCTCGACGGCATTCAACAATTCTGCCTCATAGCCGACGTCGCCGGCGGTACGCGCCAATGCCTGAACGTCCTTGGGGAAGCAGGAGCCGCCATAACCGCAGCCCGGATAGATGAAGTGGTAACCGATCCGCGGATCGCTACCGATACCGTGACGTACCTGCTCGATGTCGGCGCCGAGATTTTCCGCCAGGTTGGCGACCTCGTTCATGAAGCTGATCTTGGTCGCAAGCATGGCGTTGGCGGCATACTTGGTCAGCTCCGCACTGCGCACGTCCATGAACATCAGCTTTTCATGATTGCGGTTGTAGGGCGCGTAGCACTCCCGCATCGCCTTCTTGACGCGCTCGGAATCGGTGCCGACGATGATGCGCGCTCCCTTGGAGAAGTCCTCGACCGCCGCGCCTTCCTTGAGGAATTCCGGATTCGAGCAGACGTCGAACTCGAAGTCGGCCCCTCGTTCCTTGAGGGTGTTGCGCACGGTGGCAGTGACCTTGTCGGCGGTGCCCACGGGGACAGTGGACTTGTCCACGATCACCTTGTACTCATCCATGTGCGTGGCAATGGTTTCGGCCACCTTGAGTACATATTTCAGATCGGCGCTGCCATCTTCGTCGGGCGGTGTGCCGACGGCAACGAACTGCAGCCTGCCAAACTTGACGGCCTTGGCAGCATCGGTGGTGAAATGGAGGCGCCCGGCTTCCATGTTCTTCTTGAGCATGGGTTCCAGTCCGGGCTCGTAAATGGGCACTTCACCATTGTTGAGCCGGGCGATCTTGCCCTCATCGACATCCACGCACATGACTTCATGGCCAACATCCGCCAGACAAGTGCCAGTGACGAGACCAACATAGCCAGAACCGAAAATGGTGATTTTCATGAATACCACTCCTTGGTATTGGGGAGGTGAACTGTTTTTTAACAGTGTTCGCTATCTATGCCTGAAGCTACCTATGCAGTGATCCGTTCTCGATAGGTAAAGCTCAAGGAATATAGAATCTTACAGGATTATTGCATCTGGTTTCAAAGCGGTTACGTTCGCGTTTTTGCCTATAACTTTGAAGCTTAGCCTAGAGACCCTGGCTCCATACGTCAAACGTCTTATTTAGCCGACTCATCAGTAACTTGAGTGTCTCTTTTTGGCGACATTGTTTTTCTGCTGCGATGCAGCAGTGTAACAGGAGGGCTTCGCTGCATTAGCGGCGATCGTTATTGCCTATGCGCCGGCTAGAAAACTCCAATCAGTGATGTCTCTTCACAATGTTTTTAATGAGGACTAAAATGGTCCTCATTCGTTCGTTGGCTGGAGTACAGGCATGTTGAAGCTGTCCAAGCTAACTGATTATGCCGCAGTGGTGATGGCGAAGATTGCCAGGCATCCGGAGCAATCGTACGCCGCGGCCGAGTTGGCGGAAGCCGTTAACCTGCCCCATCCCACGGTCAGCAAGACGTTGAAGATGCTCGTGCGGGCAGGGTTGTTAGTGTCCCATCGAGGCGTACAGGGCGGGTATCGCCTGGCTCGTCCGGCGAGCCAGATTACGGCGAGCGACATCATCGCTGCCATCGAAGGCCCCGTGGCCATGACCGACTGCAGTCATGCGGGAGGCGGGTGCGATTTGGTGAGTAGTTGCGGCGTGTCCGACAACTGGCAGCGCGTCTCTCTGGCGATTCGTACGCTGCTCGATAGTGTCACCTTGGCGCACCTGGCACAGACAGCGCCGATCAAGTTGCCTGTGCAATTACCTATACAGAGCGTTTCTCTGGCCGCTTCGGCCGAGGGGTGAGCGCCGTCATTCAGCTTGATTAAAGGGCCTTCGACATACGGCCCGGAGGAAGAGACCATGGCTACCGAGGAAATGGAACAGCTCGTCCGTCGCGAATATACCCAAGGGTTCGTGACCGACATCGAAAGCGAGACCGTACCGCCCGGCCTGGACGAGAGCGTGATCGCCTTCATCTCCCAGAAGAAAGGCGAGCCGGAGTGGATGCTCGAGTGGCGTCTCGATGCCTATCACCAGTGGCTGAAGATGAAAGAGCCTTCCTGGGCGCATCTCAATTACCCCCCGATCGATTATCAGGCGATCTCCTATTTCAGTGCGCCGAAAAAGCCTGAAGATCGGCCGCAGAGTCTCGATGAAGTCGACCCGAAGCTGCTCGAAACCTACGAGAAGCTGGGCATCCCCCTACATGAGCGCGCCGCACTGGCCGGGGTTGCCGTCGATGCGGTATTCGACTCGGTATCGGTAACCACGACTTTCAAGGAGAAGCTGGGTGAGGCTGGCGTCATCTTCTGCTCGATCTCCGAGGCCATCCGCGACTATCCGGAACTGATCAAGCAGTACTTGGGTACGGTGGTGCCAAAGGCGGACAATTATTTTGCCGCACTCAATTCGGCAGTCTTCACCGACGGCTCGTTCGTCTATGTGCCGGAAGGCGTGACCTGCCCGATGGAGCTGTCGACCTACTTCCGCATCAATGCCGCCAACACGGGCCAGTTCGAGCGCACCTTGATCATCTGCGACAAACAGGCTCAGGTTTCCTATCTGGAAGGCTGTACGGCGCCCATGCGCGACGAGAACCAGCTGCATGCCGCCGTGGTCGAGCTGGTGGCACTGGAAGATGCCTATATCAAGTATTCTACCGTGCAGAACTGGTATCCCGGCGACGAGCAGGGGCGTGGCGGCATCTATAACTTCGTCACCAAACGTGCCGACTGCCGTGGCGATCGCTCCAAGGTGTCCTGGACCCAAGTCGAGACCGGCTCAGCCATTACCTGGAAATATCCGTCCTGCGTCCTGCGCGGCAAGGACAGCGTTGGCGAATTCTACTCCGTCGCCGTGACCAACGGTCGCCAGCAGGCCGATACCGGAACCAAGATGATCCACATCGGCGAAGGTACCAAGTCGACCATCGTTTCCAAGGGCATCGCCGCCGGCAACAGCGATCAGGCGTATCGCGGGTTGGTCAAGATCGGGCCGCGGGCCAAGGGCGCGCGCAATTTCACCCAGTGCGACTCGCTGCTGATCGGCGACCGTTGCGGGGCCCACACCTTCCCGTACCAGGAGATCGGCAACAGCAGCGCTACCGTCGAGCACGAGGCGACGACATCCAAGATCGGTGAGGACCAATTGTTCTACTGCCGTCAGCGCGGGATCTCCGAGGAAGACGCGGTAAACATGATCGTCAACGGCTTCTGCAAGGACGTCTTCCAGGAACTGCCGATGGAGTTCGCCGTGGAGGCAGAGGCCTTGCTGAATGTGACGCTCGAAGGCGCTGTAGGGTAACGCGCTATTGCGCTCGGTCACTCTGTGTTGGAAGCCTGACTCGGCATGCTCATTGAGCAGCAGTCAACTGCGCTGTCTCGTCAGTCTTCCGCCTTGATTGACCTTCGCTCATGACGCGCGCCAGGTAGGCGCGAAAAAAGTTTTAGAGAGGACGCGCTGTCGGCCTCACGAAACCAGAATTCAAAGGTGGCAACAACATGCTCGAAGTCAAAGATCTGCACGTCACGGTGGAAGGCAAGGAAATCCTCAAGGGACTCAATCTGACCGTCAATCCCGGTGAGGTGCATGCCATCATGGGGCCCAACGGGGCGGGCAAATCGACCTTGTCGGCGGTCATTGCCGGTAACGAAGGTTATGAAGTGACTTCCGGATCGATCACTTTCGAGGGGCAGGACGTATTGGAAATGGAAATCGAGGAGCGCGCCCAGGCCGGGCTGTTGCTCGGTTTCCAATACCCGGTCGAGATTCCAGGGGTCAAGAACGTCTACCTGCTCAAGGCCGCCCTCAACGCTCAGCGTGAAGCGCGTGGCGAGGGCGAGATGCCGGCGCCGGAATTCATGAAGCTGGTCAGGGAAAAAATGGCCTTCATGAAGATGGATCCCAGCTTCCTGCAGCGTGCCGTCAACGAAGGTTTTTCGGGCGGCGAGAAGAAGCGTAACGAGATCCTGCAGATGCTGGTGCTGCAGCCGAAGCTGGCCATGCTCGACGAGATCGACTCCGGTCTCGATATCGATGCCATGAAAGTCGTTGCGGAGGGCGTCAATTCCCTACGCGACGCCGAACGCGCCATTCTCATGGTGACGCACTATCAGCGTCTGCTCGAATACATCGAGCCCGATTATGTCCATGTGCTGGTCGACGGTCGCATCGTCAAGTCCGGCGACAAGCATCTGGCTCAGGAACTGGAGTCGCGCGGCTACGAATGGGTAACGGAGGAATCTGCAGCATGAGTTCAGCCCAAGCCTTTTTGGACCGTCTCGAGGAGCGCATCAGCGAGCGTCAGGCGGCATCGTTGCCGGAACCGACGTGGATTGCAGCGCGTCGCCAAGCCGCTGCGGCACGCTTTGAAGCGCTGGGTTTTCCCACTCGCCGTGACGAAGCCTGGAAATACACTGACGTCAGGCGTATCGGCGAGGGCGATTTCGCTCTCGCTCGCGATGCCGCGTTCTCCAAGGCGGCAGCGGCTACCTTGACCCTGCCGATCGAGGCCATTCGCCTGACCTTCGTCGACGGTTTGTTCTCCGCCGAGCTTTCCGACCTGTCGGCGCTTCCGTCCGGAGCCACCGTCGAGCCATTGTCGCAGGCCTTGGCCGATAACCACGAAGCCGTGGGGGGCGCGCTGGGCCGTCTGAGCGGCGTGGAATTTTCACCGTTTGCGGCGTTGAATACCGCCTTTACCGAAGAAGGGGCCGTAATCCGTTTGGCGCCGGGCACCGTCGTCGAGCTGCCGATCATCCTGCAGTTCCTGTCACGTGCCAATGACGCAGCGGTCATGAGCCATCCGCGAGTGCTCATCGAAGCGGGCGCGCGCAGCCAGGCCACGGTGGTGGAACACTACGTGGGTGAAGCAGACGCTGCCAATTTCACCAATGTGGTCGGTGAGGTCCTGCTCGATCGCGGTGCCATCGTCAACCATTACAAGCTGCAGGAAGCCCCGTTGGGCGACTTCCACATTGCCAGCCTGCATGTGGATCAGGGACGCGATAGCCGCTTCACTTCGTTCAATATCAACTTGGGCGGCGCCCTGGTGCGTAACGACCTGGTGGCGGATCTGAATGCCCAGGGGGCCGAGGCCAGTTATCTGGGGCTGTTCTTCGCGCAGGGTCGTCAGCATGTGGATAACCACACCCTGGTCAACCATAACGCACCGCTGACGTTCTCCAACGAGAACTACAAGGGCATTCTGGGCGACCGGGCGCGTGGCGTGTTCAATGGCAAGGTCATCGTCAAGCGAGACAGTCAGAAGATCGAGGCGTATCAGAGCAACGCCAACTTGTTGCTGTCCGACCGTGCCGAGATCGATGCCAAGCCAGAACTGGAAATCTATGCCGACGACGTCAAATGCTCGCATGGCACCACTACCGGTCAGCTCGACGAGGATGCAGTCTTTGCCCTGCGTACGCGGGGTATCGATGAACAGACGGCGCGTGGCCTGCTGACGCTGGCGTTTGCTGGCGAGGTCATGGAGCAAGTGAGCGTGGATGCGATTGCCGAGCGGGTCGAACGGACCGTGGCCGGCAAGTTGCCGGAGCGCTTCAATCTCGCCGAGCTGGTCGATGCGTCACTCAACGAGGTGCATGATCCCGGCCTCGGGGAGGCGTGAACCATGACCGTGTTGGCCGATCTTTCTCTAGATGTCGAACAGGTGCGCCGGGATTTTCCGATCCTGGCCCGCCAAGTGCATGGCAAGCCGCTCGTCTATCTCGATAACGCGGCGACGAGCCAGACGCCACGGCAGGTCATCGAGACGCTGGATCATTATTACCGGCACTATAACGCCAACATTCATCGCGGGTTGCATACCCTGGCGGACGAGGCGACAGCGGCCTTCGAGCAGGCGCGCGAAATCGTGCGCAACTTCACCGGGGCGGCGGATCGGCGCGAGATCGTCTTTACACGGGGCACGACCGAGGCCATCAATCTGGTAGCCAACAGTTGGGGGCGATGTAACCTCAAGCCCGATGACGAGATTCTGGTGTCGCAACTCGAGCATCACTCCAACATCGTGCCTTGGCAGCTGTTGGCCGAACAGCTCGGCTTCCGCATTCGCATGATCCCGGTCGACGAGCGTGGTGCACTGGACATGGCGGCTTATCGCGGTCTGTTCAATGAGCGAACTCGTCTGGTAGCCGTCAATCATATCTCCAACGCGTTCGGCACCATCAATCCCGTCAAGGAAATGGCCGCCATTGCGCACGAACACGGGGCGCTGATTCTGGTCGACGGCGCACAGGCCATCCCTCACGAGCCGGTCGACGTACAGGCTATCGACGCCGACTTCTACGCCTTCTCGGGTCATAAGGTCTATGGACCCACCGGGGTCGGTGCTCTCTATGGCAAGGCGGCATTGCTCGAGGCCATGCCACCCTGGCAGGGCGGCGGCGAAATGATCAAGACGGTGTCTTTCGATGCCGGTACGACCTATGCCGATATTCCTCACAAGTTCGAGGCCGGCACGCCGCCGATCGCCAACGTCATCGCCATGGGCCGCGCTCTGGAGTGGGTGACGGATATCGGCATTGCGCGTATCGGCGCCTGGGAGCAGCAGTTGCTGGCGCATGCCAATGAGCGTCTGGCAGAGGTCGAGGGGCTACGTATTCTGGGAACGGCACCCCGTAAGGCCGGCGTCATTTCCTTTGTGGTCGAGGGCGCACATGCCCAGGACGTCGGTCTGCTGATCGATCAGCTCGGCGTGGCGATTCGTACGGGCAATCACTGTGCTCAGCCGCTACTGCATCATTTTGGTGTCGATGCGACCTGCCGGGCATCGTTCGCCGCCTACAATACGCGAGAAGAAATCGATACTTTCGTCGAGGCATTACAGCGTGTCGTGACGATGGTCCGATAAGTGCCGGCAAGACGAGGCAAAGGATACCAATGCAGCAACTTGATGGGCTTTACAAGGGGCAGGAAATGCCCCTTCAGCGAGATGTCGATGCCATTTCGATTCCTTTCGGCAAAAGCGTGACGTTGACGGAAGATAGCGTCGTTTCGATCATGCAGGCCAAGGGCAGTACGGTCAGTGTGGCGTTCGAAGGCCGCCTGTTCCTGATCGAAGGCAGTGACCTGGATGCCCTTGGGCTCGAGTCTTTGCCACGACCGACGCTGCACGAGGAGGCCAGCGAAGAAGAAATCGAGCAGTTTGTCTGGGACCAGTTGCGGACCTGCTTCGACCCTGAGATTCCGGTCAATATCGTCGACCTGGGTTTGGTTTACGGCTGCCGTATCGAGCGCCTGCTCTCCGGGGAACGTATCGTCACCATTCGCATGACGTTGACGGCGCCGGGGTGCGGCATGGGCGATGTCATTGCAGAAGATGCACGGCGCAAGATACTGGGCGCGCCACAAATTGCCAAGGTTCACGTCGAGACGGTGTTCGACCCGCCGTGGAGTCGCGAAATGATGACTGAGGAAGCGCGCCTGGAACTGGGCATGTTCTAGGTAGGGCAGTGTCCGCCATTCCGGCCTTTCTGTATCATGGCCTCTTGGCGATTTGCCTGCTGGCACGAAACACTAATCCCAGACATTCCCGGCTCCTCATCGATACGAGCCGCATGCAGGAGCGAATGTTGCGATGCGGCCGGCCGTGATTTTTTTTGCTAAAAGACTGATCGTACTCCTGAGCATGCTTCTACTGCTCGCCACCAGCGTCGTCGTGGCGGCCAATGCATGGATTCTGGCAAAAACTCAGGATCGCATCGAGAGCGACTTGCTGCTCTGCGTCGCCGAGCCTGTGGGTGTCGTCTTCGGTACCTCCTATTGGGCCCGAGGCGGTGGTCGTAACCCGCTGTACTCGGCGCGTCTGAGTGCTGCGTCTCAATTACTTCGGACCCAACGGGTCCAGCATCTTTTGCTCTCCGGCGATAACCGCACGCGTTTCTATAACGAGCCCGTGACCATGTGGCGGGACTTGCGCGCCAACAACGTGCGCGACATCGATATGACGCTCGATTATGCCGGTTTCAGTACCTTCGATACGCTAGTCCGGGCGCGGGAGATATTCGGTGTCTCGAACGCGTTGCTCATCACCCAGGACTGGCATTTGCCGCGTGCGCTATTCATTGCCGATGCCCTGGACATCGAGGCGAAAGGGTGTGCGGCACCGACGCCCGCCGTTAGCGGTGTCTGGCAATTGCATGTCAGGGAGTGGCTGGCGCGGGTGGCAACGCTGGGAGATCTGTATCTCTGGAGGCGCGAGCCATACTTCCTTGGCCCACGGGAGCCTCTGCACATCGCACCGGCGGAACGATAATCAGGCATTGCGTTCAGAAAACGTGAGCCTACCAGTACACGGCCGGCATGAGGTCGAATGCCCTGCCGCAAGCGCCAGGAAAGGAGTCCGTAATGCGCACACGTTTCACTGCAGTCCTGCTCGCCTATCTCTGCGTCCCGGCATGGGCGTCCGACTCCGGGTGGCTGACCTACTCGCCCGACTCCCTGGCAGCCGGACGCGACGCGGTCGAGCGTCAGCGGCCCGAGATCATGCCGGCCTATCGGGCACTGGTCGAGGAAGCCGACGAAGCGTTGCGAGCGCCCTTGTACTCGGTCGTCGACAAGACCCAGCTACCGGCCAGCGGCGATCGGCACGACTATTTCAGTTTCGCGCCCTATTGGTGGCCCAATCCCGACACCGAGGACGGTCTGCCCTATGTCCGCCGCGATGGGGAGTACAACGAGGCTACCAAGAGCGACGCGACCGACAAGCAACGCATGATCGACTTTGCCAAGGACGTTCATGCATTGGGCCTGGCATATTACTACACCGGCCAACGTGCCTACGCCGAGAAGGCTGCGCGGCAGGTGGTCAACTGGTTCGTCGACCCCGACACCCGAATGAACCCGAACATGCGCTATGCCCAGGCCATCCCCGGTCGGGTGGATGGGCGCGACATCGGCATCATCGATAGTCGTATGTTGATCCGCGTTGCGGATGCTATCGAGCTGATTCGTCCGGCAGATGTGCTGACTGCCTCGGAATCTGCCCGAATCCAGGACTGGTATCGCGAGTTCCTGACTTGGCTGCTGACCAGCGAGAATGGCGTCGAAGAGGGCAAGGCGGACAACAATCATGGCACCTGGTATGACGCCCAGGTGGTGGCGTTTGCGCTGTTTACCGGCGAGGATGGCATCGCGCGTCGGCAGTTGCAGGTCACGCGAGAGCGGATCGCCGAGCACTTCGATGGCCAAGGCAAGCAGAAAGAAGAGCTCGAACGTACGCGCCCCTGGCATTACACCAATTTCAATCTCGAAGCCTACCAGCTGCTGGCTCGGTACGGTGAAAAGCTGGGAGAGGATATCTGGGGACATGGCGCCAAAGGGCGCTCGCTCAGGGAGGGCTTCGAGTTCGTTGCCGACCACGCCAGCAAGGGCAAGGACACGTGGTCATTCAAGGAGCTGCATGAATTCGAGGCCAGCGATGCGCTGGCCAACATGCTCGCGGCGGCTCGTGCCTATGATGACCCTCGGCTTGACCGTGTGGCTTCGCTACTGGCACGCCAGTCACCGGAAGATATCAATCTGTTGCTGTTTCCACCCGGCCAGCGACCCTGAGGGAGGCTGGAAGGCAAGGCATGACCGTTAGCGTCGGTGCTTGGGCTTCTGCAGGCGGTAGAGTTCGCGGATCAGGGCGCGACAGCCTTTCCAGCAGCGCTCGATCACCGGCTCGATGGGGTCGGGCAGGGGATGCGTGTGCAATGTCGCCAACGCTTGCATGAGTACGCGTTCCTGCTCGAGGAGTTCACCGACCAGTACTTGGCTATCGTCACCCACGAAGCTCTTCAGACGGCTCCATAGCCAGAGATAGTCGTCCCGCTCGACATCGGCATCTCGGGGCAGCAGGTTCAAATGCTGCTTGGCCAAGGTCTGGAGTTCGCGCATGTCCTGGCCGCGCTGTTCGTAGTGCGGCTTCAGGGCGTCGCGCAGTGAGGGGCGCAGGCGTTCGAGATTGTCCTGGAAATAGTCCAGGCTATCGGCCAGCGCTTCCAGTACGCTATCCATCGCCACTTGGCGATTATCGAGAAACATGAGCGGTCACCTCCTCCGGTGACGCAGATTGTGCGGGGGAGAACAGTGTTTTTCTACCCCCAAGGGCAAGAAATTATAATGTTTCCCTGATTATTGTTCTCGTTGCGTGCTTTCCGCTATGTCCAGTTCATCCCTTTGGCTTGGGCGGTGCCTTGTTGGGCGCCTTGCGCGGTACGCTGGCCTGCTTTTCGAGATGTTCGATGATCAGCCCGGCGATGTCCTTGCCCGTGGCGGTTTCGATGCCTTGCAGACCGGGCGATGAGTTGACTTCCATGATCACCGGTCCGTGGTTGGAGCGCAACAGATCCACGCCGGCCACCGTCAGTCCCATGGCCTTGGCGGCGCGCGTAGCCGTGGAGCGTTCTTCGGGGGTGATGCGGATCACGCTGGCGCTTCCGCCGCGATGCAGGTTGGAGCGAAACTCACCTTCGGCAGCCTGACGCTTCATCGCGGCCACCACCTTGTCGCCTACCACCAGGCAGCGGATATCGGCGCCTTTGGCTTCCTTGATGTATTCCTGGACCATGATGTTGGCTTTCATGCCCATGAATGCCTGGATCACCGATTCGGCTGCCTGGTTGGTTTCCGCCAGGACGACACCGATACCCTGCGTGCCCTCCAACAGCTTGATGACCAACGGTGCTCCTTTGACCATGGTGATGAGATCGGGAATATCGTCGGGGGAATGGGCGAAACCGGTGATCGGCAGGCCTAGCCCCTTGCGTGACAACAGTTGAAGGGAGCGGAGTTTGTCGCGCGAGCGGGTAATGGCGACCGAGTCATTGAGGACATAGGTACCCATCATCTCGAACTGGCGCAGCACGGCACAGCCGTAGAATGTGACCGATGCACCGATGCGCGGTATCACGGCATCGAAGTGCTCGAGCTCCTCGCCCTTGTAGTGAATGGAAGGGCGGTGCGAGGCGATGTTCATATAACAGCGCAAGGTGTCCACGACGCGTACGCTGTGGCCCCGGCTTTCCCCCGCCTCGATCAGACGGCGGGTGGAGTACAGGTTGCGATTACGCGACAGCAGAGCGATATGCATTACGTTCTCCGGCCCGGCGATGCGGGAGTGGAAATGGGTTAGGGTTCGCCGTGCAGAAAGGCGGCGCCAGGCGCGACCAGAAGGCGACGCATGGCACGTCGTCCCAGCAGCATGGGGTGGCGCAAGTTGCTACGGTCCGCGAGCGTCAGCTCCACCGGAAACGCCAGTTCACCGAGCTGCAAGTTGGTACGAATCACGAAGCGCCACTGAGCTTGGCCGTTGGAGCTGGTCACCTTGCGCCGGTCGTGAAGATGCAGACGCACGGGATGGGCGGGGCTACTCGGGCCGCCTCCGCGTGTCACGAAGCTGACCCAGACATGATCGTCCTCTTCGTAGGTTTCGATCTCTTCGGCATGCAGGGCCGAGGTGCGTGCACCCGTGTCGGCTTTGCAGCAAAGGGTCAACCCCAGTTCCGGCAGCGTGACCATCTCGCGACGGCCAATGACCGCCTTGGCTTGGTAAGGCAATGCTTTCATCGTAGTGAGACCCGACTCAGCGAATCAATTCGGTTTTGCCAGAGCGGCCAGACGCCGCCCGGTAGCGGAGTCCGGGGGAGCCTGGCGCAGGCTCAGCAGCAACGGCAGGCGTAGCCTGGGAATCAGCGCAAGATCGCGTACCACGGCGCTGAAGCCGGTGCGCTCATCGGCAGCTAGAGCGTCGATGAAACGGGGCAAGCGCTCGGCATCTTCCAGTTGCGCCCAGCCGCGTGCCGCGATGGCGGCCAGCATGTCGGGGCCGCAAGCTGCAGTGTCGTTCAGCAGTGCGTCGTACCAGGGCCCGACGCTATCTCGCGCGCCCTGCCCGACGGCACGCACGCAAGCGCAGAATGTCTCGACGTCTCCCTGGGCGGCGGCAGTTTCGCCACGGGCAATGATAGCCTGGACCAGGGAGGGAGACGGTACGACATGCTCCAGACAGTGGCACAGCGGGCGCAGTACGTCCACCGGTAGCGACGTCAGGTAGTCGGCGAGAGCGCGTGCCTGGTCGTGGTCATGGCGAATGGCGAAATCGGCCAGGCCCTGCAGACCCAGTGCCTGCCACTGGTCGGCGTCGAGTTGACCGCAGAGGTAGGCTTCGGCCAGCTCCAGATGTTCGCTGGCGGGCAATGCCAGGTCAGCACTCGCCCGGGCATGCAATACGGCACGCTGGGTGAGGTCGGGCGTAAACGCCAGCGGATTGTCCTGCATGAGATTGTCGACCCGCTGGCTATCGTCAGCGTCCATCCGCTGTGCCGTTCGGCCCAGCGTCTCCAGCAGGCGCTGGAGGAACGCATCGCGTGGGGCGGGATCGATCATGCCCTGCTCGTCGAGAGGGAGTGACAGAAACCAGATCAGCGGTTCGTCGCCCAGCCGGAAGACGCAAGCCAGTTGCGCACGTCCCAGCCAGGGGCGTGGCCAGGCAAGCTCTCCGCGTTCGAATGCCGCCAGGGTATCCGTCGTACAGGGCGCGACCTGGCGGCCCATGGTGTAGAAGAGCGCCTGCGCACCGGTACGGGCAAAAAAATCACAAAGCGAGAGAATCGGTTGCATGTCTTCCTCAAGATCCGGTCGCGCACTGTAGCGCGTCACTCTTGGCCTTTCCAGCCTGTCGTCATGGCTGGTTAAAGTTTGAGCATTGCTGTCTTGTTGGCGTCACATATGGGCGCGCGCCATCTTTCCCAAGGATATCCACAGGCTCTTTCAGCCATTCTGTGAACTATGCGCTGCACTGCTACATTCGCACCTGTAGATGGCCAGGAGGCGCGTATCGCCGAAACCCGTCTGGCCAGTGCCAGGCAGGGCAAGGATAATGTACGGTAGCCTATTATTTTCCGAGGATCCTCATGACTCCCCATGCCGAACTCGATCAGGCCCTGTCGCAGTTGGAATCCACACTGCGTAGCGTGGACCTGTGGAATACGCCGCGCCCCGATGCCGAGGCCTTCGACAGTCGTGAACCGTTCTGTGTCGACACCATGGAGTTGCCGCAATGGCTGCGCTACGTGTTCATGGCGCGCCTGCAGGCGCTGGTCGACGCCCGAGGCCCCCTGCCGGCAACCTGTCAGGTCGCTCCTGCTGCCGAAGCTTACCTGCAGAATGCCAAGTCCAGCACGCGTCGAATGGTCATCGAGGCCGTCGCCGAGGTAGACCGAATCGTGACGGAGGCGTGATGGCGTATTACTTCGCCTATGGCAGCAACATGAACGTCGAGCGCGTGGCCGCGCGGATTGGCGAGACGCGCCGGGCCTTGTCCGGGACGCTCATGGATTATGCACTGACCTTCGACAAGGCATCGGGCATCCCCGGTATCGCCCATGCCAACGTCACTTCTCGCCCCGGTGAACGGGTCGAAGGGGTGCTTTTCGAGCTGCTCGGCCCCGCCCAGATCGAACTGATGGATCCGTTCGAGGGGGTGCCCAACGACTATCTTCGCCAACGGCGAATCGTCCATACGCCGGAGGGAGAGATCGAGGCTTGGGTATACATTGCCGTTCCGGAGCGAACGCGTCCGGCACTCAAGCCGGCCCGCGAGTATCTGGACCATCTGCTGGCCGGCAAGCCCTTCCTGTCAAGGGAATACCATGCCCGCCTTGCCGAAACCGACACCGTGAGCGGGTTGTGCGATGCCACCCTGGCCGTGCTGGGGCTGTCGCGCTTTTCTGCGCGCTGATGGCGGTCAGCTGGTGAGCGCCGGGACGGCCTGACGACGTCGTAAGGCATCGTCCCGGCGGGAAAAAGCCTGGGGCTTAGAAACGCAAGCTGATGCCGCCCATCACCACGATCGGGTCGATCTCGACTTCGCCGATATCGCTGCCGCCCAGTTCGGCATCGGTGTCGATGTCCAAGTACCAGGCGGCGGCATTGAGTGCCCAATGCTCGTCTATCAGCAGGTCCACGCCGAGTTGGCCGGCGGCCCCCCAGGAGTTGTCCAGTTTGAGTTCGGGCCCGCCGTCCAGCTCCTCATCCATGAAGTGCGTGTAGTTCACACCGACGCCAGCATAGGGTTGCACGCGCGATGCGGTGCCGCCCATCGGGTAGTACTGCAATGTCAGTGTCGGAGGAAGGTGCTCGGTGGAGGCGAGGTTGCTGCCGTTGAGCTTGATATCGTGATCGAACGGCTCGGCGGCCAGCAGCTCGACGCCCAGCTTGTCGTGAAAACGATAGCCCAGCGTGAAGGCAAAGCCGCTATCGTCCTGCACGTCGACATCGAGCGTTCCGGCCAGCGTCCCATTGTCATCCTTGGGCGAGACCTTGGCGATGCCGACGCGGGTATAGATATCGCCGACACCGTAGGCCAGGACCTGGCCACTGACCAATAGGGTGGCGGTGGCGATGAGGGCGGAAAGAACGGGTTTGCGCATGGCGGGCTTCCTTATTGACTCGACCGGAGGGGATGGATGACAGCCTCGAGTCTAGTGCCGCTTATGCGCCGGGATATTGATCCAGAACAAGGGGTTAAGGACTTCGTAAACGACAACGCCGGGCCAAATGGCCCGGCGTTGATGCCGGTCAACTCTCGAGACGATCAGAAACGGAAGGTGACACCGCCACCCACGGTGACCGGATCGATATCGGCTTCATCGCTGACACCGTTGACGCTGTAATCCGCATCGAGATCGGTATAGGAAGCAAAGCCGTTGAAGGCGAAGTTCTTGGTCACGAACAGATCGACACCCAGCTCACCCTTGGCTGCCCACGTGTTGTCGATGTTCAGACCATCGCTTTCACCGGAGAAGCGCGTGTAGTTTGCGCCCACGCCGACATAGGGCTGAACACGAGCCTCCAGGCCGCCCAGCGGATAGTACTGCACCATCAGGTCGATGGGCTGCTGCTCGAATGAGCCGTCATAGGTGCCTGCGGACAATTCATGCTCGAATTCTTCGCTGCTGCCCAGCGTCACGCCCACCTTGTCATGCACCATGTAGCCCACGCTACCGACGAAGCCGTTTTCCGACTCGATCGAATCGGAAGCATCGCCTTCGGGGCTGGTCTTGGCGACATCGCCACGCAGCAGAAAATCTCCGGTCTCGTAGGCAAGAGCCGCCTGAGAGACGGTGACGGTACCACCAGCAACGATGGCAGCAATAAGCAGTTTGTTCCGAATCATGGCAACCTCCTTGGATGTACCCCGACGAACATTGCAGTGGGGTGACATCGGTGTTTGATAAGAAAACGCTGTTTCTTATTGTGTGGGCAAGTATAGGAAACGCTGTTCGATATGTCTTGTAAATTTTCGTTACCAGCCTAATGGCTTAGGCATGACGCAGAGACTCGCAATGCTCCGGGACTTAGCGTTATTGCTCCGCAAGCGCTTTACTAGAGGAACAATGCAGTGGGAGGCGGGGCATGGACAACGCGAATACGAGATTGGGCATGGGGGCACAGTTCGTGTCTCTGGGGGCTGCATCGCTGCTGGCACTGTGGCTCCTGCTGGTGCCGGAAATGATCAGTGCATTGCCACTGGGCTGGCGTCTCCCGGTATGGCTGCTCGGGGTGTGGGCCGTAGGCGCCGGGTTTTTCCATGGCATGGGCCTGGTCAGACCCGGCTGGTCCGCCCGGTTGCTCGGCGCGCCGTTATGCTGGGGGCTGATGGCCTTGCTGTTCCTGGTTCTGCTGATCCGCAGCGGCTAGCCACGCTATGGATGCGGCAAGGCCACCCGAAGGTGGCCTTGCTGGCAAGTGGCTTCATGCCGGACGGTCGGTCAGGCCTGGTGCACCCTTGGACCATTCCGAGATTGGCACACTCTGGATTAGCGAGAGATATGCCGATATTCACCAGCATCTTCAGTCACACTACTCACCACCATGATTGCAATAAATGAGGCGATGAAGCCCGGAATGATTTCGTACACACCGGGTCCTCCCATGAACTCTCCGTTCCAGCCCAGCAAAATCCAGATCATGACGGTTGCAGCACCGACAATCATGCCTGCGATAGCGCCAGCGCCGTTCGTGCGTGACCACATTAGTGACAGGATAATTACTGGGCCGAACGCCGCACCAAAACCTGCCCAGGCGTTACTGACCAGCCCCAGAACCTGTGAGTCCGGATCGGACGCGATGATGGCTGCAACCAGACCAACCAGTACGACACTAATCCGGCCTACTCGGACAGATTCCTTTTCCGTAGCCTCTTTGCGTAGAAACAAGCGGTAGAAGTCTTCGGTCAGTGATGAAGACGACACCAAAAGCTGGCTGGAAATGGTGCTCATGATCGCAGCAAGCAGTGCGGCATAAAGGAAGCCGGTAATCAGCGGGTGGAACAACAGGTTAGCCAGGATGATAAAGATCGTCTCGGGATCCTGAACGTCCAGGCCATTACGGACCGCATAGGCCCGGCCGAACAGGCCTAGAGAAACTGCGCCGACCAAGGATATGAGCATCCAACTCATGCCGATGTTACGGGCAACAGGGACATCCTTCAGTGAACGGATGGCCATGAAGCGCACGATGATGTGAGGCTGGCCGAAATAGCCTAGCCCCCAGGCCACCGCAGACAGCCAACCGATAAAGGTCAGACCCTCCGTCCATGACAGCAGCGTGGGATCGACTTCATTCAGGGTCTGTGATGCCTGAGAGAAACCGCCGCCACCTTCGCCAAAGATCACGACCATCGGCATGATTACCAGTGCCAGCATCATGATGCAGCCTTGCACGAAGTCCGTCATGCTCACAGCCAAAAAGCCGCCAACAACGGTATAGGCAAGCACTACGACCAAGGTAATGATGACTCCCACCGCATAGTCGCTCAGGCCGCCAATGTTGATAACTTCGGAAAATGCGCTTTCGAACAACTTGCCGCCTGCAACCAGGCCTGAAGCCGTATAGACCGCAAAGAAGACAACGATGACGATAGCGGATACCGTTCTCAGCGACATAGCCTGGGTCGGGAAGCGGTTTGCCAGAAATGCCGGAATGGTTATCGCGTTACCATAGTGAACCGTTTGTTCACGAAGGCGGGGTGCGACCAAGATCCAGTTGAAGAGTGCACCCACGAGCAGGCCGATACCGATCCAGGCCGAGCCTAAACCAGACACAAACATGGCCCCAGGCAAGCCCAGCAGCAACCAGCCGCTCATGTCAGACGCACCGGCCGAAAGAGCCGCCACCTGTGGGCTTAGGGCTCGGCCACCCAGTATGTAGTCCTCGGACGTAGAGGTTGCCTTGCGCATGGCATAAAAGCCGATGGCAATCATGAGCACAAAATAAGCAATAAGGCTGATCCAAACACCAATAGCCATAAAACGTCTCCAGTTTATTAGGCCGGACGTAGCTCCGGCAGGTTGTTGGTACGCGTGCTGGCCACAACGCCTGTGGCGGGCATCACGATTAGGGAGAGTGCGAACATAAAGCTTATGGTGGCGTCGTATTCAACCATGAGAAGCTTCCTTCAGTTTGTTATCGTTGATAGTGAGTCAGTTTCACTCGTCGCCCAGAGCCAGCAGGGATGCGTTGCCGCCGAGCGCGGCGGTGTTGACGGTGCGGGTCTTTTCGGTGGCAAAGCTCAGCAGGTAGTGCGGGCCGCCTGCCTTGGGGCCGGTACCCGACAAGCCCTGCCCCCCGAAAGGCTGCACGCCGACAACGGCGCCGATGATATTACGGTTTACATACACATTGCCCGCACGAATTTTCTCGCTGATGGCCTTGGCGAAGGATTCGTTGCGGCTGTGAACGCCGAATGTCAGGCCATAGCCCTTGCCATTGATAGTGTCGATGACCTGGTCCAGTTCGCTGGCCTTGTAACGGGCAATGTGCAGGATCGGGCCGAACTGCTCGGTTTCCAGCGCCTGGATGCCCTCGACCTCGAACGCGGTGGGCGCCACGAAGGTGCCGTTGCCGGTCTGTTCGGGGTTGAGTTGGGTCTCGGCGATCAGGCGGCCTTCTCCCTTCATGCGCTCGATGTGCGCCTGAAGGCCCTGGCGGGCATCGTCATCGATGACCGGTCCGACATCGGTACCCAGATCGCGGGGGTCGCCGACACTAAGTTCGGCCATGGCGCCTTTGAGCACTTCGATGATGCGGTCGGCGACGTCTTCCTGGAGATAGAGCATGCGCAGGGCCGAGCAGCGCTGACCGGCGCTTTGAAAGGAGGAGCGCACCACGTCCGCAACAACTTGTTCCGGCAGGGCGGTGGAGTCGACGATCATCGCATTGAGGCCGCCAGTCTCGGCGATCAGCGTGGCGATGGCCGATTGTTCACGAGCCGCCAAGGCCCGGTTGATGATGTGAGCGGTATCGGTAGACCCGGTGAACGCTACACCGGTAATGCGGCGGTCCGAGGACAGCACGCTGCCCACTGTGGGACCGTCGCCCGGCAGCAGTTGCACGACGTCGCGCGGCATACCGGCTGCATAGAGCAGTTCGACGACCCGATGGGCGACCAGCGAGGTCTGCTCGGCGGGCTTGGCCAGCACGCAATTGCCAGACACTGCTGCGGCGACCATCTGGCCGCAGAAGATCGCGACAGGGAAGTTCCATGGGCTGATGCAGGCGAATACGCCCTTGCCGGTCATGTAGAGTTCGTTGGACTCGCCGGTCGGTCCGGGTAACTGCGTCGCTTCGCCGAAAAGGTCACGGGCGCGATTGGCATAGTAACGGCAGAAGTCCACCGCCTCGCGGATTTCGTCGACGCCATCGGTCAGCAGCTTGCCGCCTTCCCGGGAGCACAGCGTCATCAGCTCGGCGAGATGCGCTTCCATGTCATCGGCGAAGCGCTCGAGTATTTGCGCACGCTCCTCGACCGGGGTGGCTTGCCAGCGCGGGAACGCGGTCCATGCGGCATCCACGGCCTTCTGCGCCTGCTCCTTGGTCGTCCACTGTACGCTGCCCACCAATTGGCGCGTATCGTAAGGGCAGCGGACTTCCTGGCGATCGGGTGCGGAGTCCGGCACCTCGAAGGCCAGTAGCGGCTTGACGTGGTGTTCCTTGTCCATGAATTTGGCCATCTCGTCGACGAGAGGCTGGTACTGACTACGGATGTTCAAGTTCACTCCCTTCGAGTTCTTGCGTGTCGGACCGTAGATATCCTTGGGCAGCGGGATCTTCGGGTTGGTGTAAGTGGCGTACTGCTTCAGGGTCTCCGCGGGATGAACGCATAGCGACTCGACCGGGACGCGCGGATCGACGAGTTGGTGGACGAACGACGAGTTCGCGCCGTTCTCGAGCAGACGGCGGACCAGGTAAGGAAGCAGATCCTTATGTGCGCCCACCGGGGCGTAGATGCGGCAATACGTGCCCTGGGGCGCGCGCTTGAGGGCTGCATCGTAGAGAGCTTCGCCCATGCCATGCAGGCGCTGGAACTCGAAGGCTCGATCGACATCGTTAGCCAGTTCCAGAATTGCCGTGATGGTGTGGGCGTTGTGGGTGGCGAACTGCGGAAAGATGCGGCCGCGTGTATTCTCGGACAATAGAAAGTTGGCACACACCAGATAGGCGACGTCGGTGTTCACCTTGCGGGTGAAAACCGGATAGCCATCGATGCCGAGCTGCTGGGATTCCTTGACCTCGGTATCCCAGTAGGCCCCCTTGACCAGACGTAGCGGAATCTCATCGCCCTGCATGTCGGCCAGGCGGTTGAGATAGTGCAGTGCCGGCAAAGCACGCTTGGAGTAGGCCTGCACGACCAGGCCGAAGTGTCCCCACCCCTTGCAGACATCGCTTTCGTAGACGGCGCGGAAGACTTCCAGCGATAGCTCGAGACGGTCGACCTCCTCGGCATCGATGGTGATGGCGACGTCATTCCTGCGAGCCAACGCTGCGAGTTCCTTGACGGTGCCGACCAGCTCTTCCAGCACCTGGCTGCGGCGGCCGAATTCATAGCGGGGATGCAGCGCCGACAGCTTGATCGAGATGGAGGGAGAGGGCGTCCTGTCACCCAGCGAGCGGCTGGTGGCACCGACTCGCTCGATGGCGCTAGCGTAGTCGTCGAAATAACGTTTGGCATCGGGACGGGTGCGGGCCGCTTCGCCCAGCATGTCATAGGAGTAGGTGTAGCCCTTGTCGAACAGCGGCTTGGAGCGCTTGAGCGCCTCATCTATGGTGCGCCCAAGGACGAACTGACGCCCCATGATCTTCATTGCCTGGTACATGGCGCTACGGATGACCGGCTCGCCCATGCGGTTGGTCAGGCGATTGATGAAGTTGGCCGGCTTACCTTCTCGCGGCTTGTCCATCTGGATGACACGGCCGGTCATCAGCAGCCCCCAGGTCGAGGCATTGACGAACCAGGACTCGCTCTGCCCAAGATGCGATTTCCAGTCGGCCGGGCCCAGCTTGTCCTCGATCAGGGCATCCGCCGTGGACTTGTCGGGGATGCGCAGCATGGCTTCCGCCAGGCACATCAGCATCAGCCCTTCGTGGGTATCCAGGCTGTACTGTTGGAGCAGTTCGTCGATGGAGTCGACAGCGGTATCCATTTCGCGCACTTCGCGAACCAGCTCGGCAGTCTTTTCGGCGGTGCGCTTGAAATCGTCCTCGTCGGCCTGCAGCAGGGAGACGAGTTCGCTTACGTAGGCGTCTTCATCGACGATGTAATGCTCGCTGAGCTGCTTGAGCAGTGCCTCCGGATCCTGCTGCCAGGTGTTGGCATCCAGCATGGTCTTGGCGTTTAGCATTGTTGCGACCCCATCAATCAGGTCTTGGGGAGGTTGGGTGAGGGCAGGTCAATGCCCAGGCAGCGCTTCCCCAAGATACAAGGCGTTTTCGGAATGTCGTGAATGTAGGGTGGGAGAGGTCGCTGCGTCTCGCCAATTTCCCGGATGGATTTGTTAAAAATCCGGATTTTAATGACAGCCCGAAGAAAAATGCGACGTTGGTCTAGGTCTTGCTACTGGTTATCCAGGAGAGGGGCGTTCTGGGACAGGCTCAAGCGAGGATTGCGGCGAAGTTGGCTCGGCGAATGATCGAAGGCGCGCCGGAAGGCGTGCGAAAGGGCGCTCTGACTGGCGAAACCGGTGCGCGCCGCCACCTCGTTGAGGGGGAGGGAGGAGCTGGTAAGCCAGTAACGTGCAGCCGCCAGACGCTGACGCAACAGGTACTGATAAGGAGTCAGGCCGGTCTGCTCACGGAAACATTCGCTGAAGTGGGCTTCGCTCAGACAGGCCTGACTGGCCAGGTCGGCGACACTCAGACGTCTGGCGAGGTTGTCCTGGATAAACCGATCCAGTGCATCCAGGTCGAGACGGTGCGAGGGCTGTGGCGCGACATGCAGGCGGGAGTGTAGACAGCCGAGGAAGGTGGCCGATAGTAGGTCGCCCTGGGCATGCCGGGGCAGGGAAAGCTCCTGAACCAGAAAGTTCAGATAGACCCGCAGTGGCTCGTCGAGGGCAAAGAAGCGTGGCGCGTCGAAGAGCCGGGCCAGTTCGCGCTGGGGACCCGACAGCGATGGCGCGTCATCGGGCAGGTCGAAGATCAACTGCCGGTTGGCGCCGATGCCCTCATAGTAATGCACATGGTTGGCCGGCACGATGCAGCCGGTCAGGGGAGCGATGCAGCCACCGAGACCCTCGATCTCGAACTCGGCATGGCCATCCAGGCCGATCACGATCTGATGGAAGTCATGATCGTGGTGCTTGACGGCGTTGTCGAGCGGTGTCAGGCGAATGGCACTGGTCATGTCGTAACCTCGTGACGACAGATGGCTCTGCTGTAGTGGCAGGAGTCTACTATAACGACGCAGCCACCGAGACGAAAAGCGAAATGGTTAGAATTCTCGCTTGCCCTCTCGGTCGATCACGCGCGATGCCAGTTGGTCACGTATTGCCTGGAGTTCTTCGCGGCCGCTGCGTGACAGCAGCGAGCCGCCTTGAGCGACCTGCCAGGGGCGGCCATGCTCGTCCATGATCTGCTGGGCCTTGCGCCGTACACCTTCAAGATAAGTGTCGTGACGAATCGGATAGCCGACGGTCGCGTGCCACTCCGATTCCGTTGCCTGTCCGGCCAGTACCCGGTCGAAGAGTTTCAGCAAGTGGCCGGGCTCAGTGCGGTAACGTGGGGTCCGTACCATCATCAGCAGCCCCACGGTGCCGCCGACCACCAACAAGCAGATCAGCACGACGACGAGGTACAGACCCAGCGCCATGGTTACTTGACCAGGCCCAGGGTATCCGACAATTCGCGGATATCCTGTATCTGTCGGTCAACGAACTGGGTCATGGCGTCGCCCGATTTGTGGAAAGGCAGCAGGCCGTTCTGCTGCATGACCTCTTTCCACTCATCTGAGGCGTAAAGGGTATCGAACCTATCGACCCACCACTGATAGCTGGCATCCGAGACATTCCCTGGCAGGTAGAAGCCGCGCCAGTTGGGAGCGACTACATCGATGCCCTGCTCGCGTGCCGTGGGGATATCGGCGAATTCGCCGGGCAGGCGCTCTTCGGAAAATACCGCCAGCAGGCGCAGGTCACCGCTTTCCACGAAACCCAGCGCCTCGGAAAGATCGCCGGTGAAGGCATCGATATGGCCGCCGAGAAGCTGGGTAATGGCGACACTGCCCGAGTCGAAAGCCAGGTACTTGATGTCCCTGAGTTCCTCGACACCTGCCTTGCGCGCCGACATGAGAACTTTCAGGTGGTCGAAGCCCCCCGCCACGTCGCCCCCGGAGAAGCTGACGCTGCCGGGGTCCTGCTCGAGTGCGTCGAGCAGCTCGGTCAGGGTGGCATAGGGCGAGTCCTTGGCAACCGCGATGATGCCGTAATCTGCACCCAGGGCGGCTGCCCAGCGAACCTGATCGGCATTGCCCTGGGCATAGCGCCGCTGGGCGAGGCGTGTCGTGGTGGCGGTGGATGCCGCCACGATCGTGTCCTCGTCGCCCTGTCGCTTGGCAAGGACATGGCTGAAGGCGACGCCGCCACTGGCCCCAGCGATATTGATGGTCTGCATGCCGGCGGGGATCAGATCGAGTTCCTGCAGGGCGCGGGCCACACTGCGGCAGGTAAAATCCCATCCTCCACCGGGCTTGGCGGGGGCAATGCATTCGGTCTTGCCTTCCGGTAGGGCAAATGCGGAAGTGGACAGGGCGGTGAGAAAGGGAAGGCTGGCCAAGGCCAGTGAGCGAAGCGCTTTTTGCATGGCAGTGCTGCCTTATACGTTGTGTCGTTGATGTCCAGGGGGCATAGCCTACCGAATTTTTCGAGATGACGTTAACGCTCCGAACGTCTGACGTGGGCCATGTCTTTTTTTCATTATCGAATTGTCTTCGATAAGTTAAATCTTGTTTCGCTGCGCTGAAGAATTGGCCATGCTGAATGGGTGGCTTTAAAGAAAAGGAGATTCTTCATGGCCAAGCGCAGCTTCAAGATTACGCCGATTGCCGATACCCGCCATGGCCGTTTAAAGCAGCCGGATTCTTGGGCGCTCGTCGAGACGACGGGCGGCGAGGTCAAGGAAATCGAACGCTATCCTTCCTATCCAGAAGCGCTACGTGCCAATCGCGAGATCTGCAGTCGTTTACCTCTGTAGCCACGCGCTTTCCCGGGTCGCTTTCTTGGTGCCGTCGTGCGAGTCTGTTTCGTTCTGGCCCGACGGGGACTTTGGGCGCGCCTACCGAGTTCGGCCGGTCTCTGGAACAGGCTGTTGCCATTGATGTCTCACGATGAAGATGCCACCGGTGGCAAGGAATCAGACAAGGAGTTGCTTCATGATCGAGAGCGCATTGGAAATTCGCGAAGTGCGGGAGCCCGATGGCGACGGTGAAACCCGTTACGAAGTCTACGACAGCGATACGGGGATGCCCGTCGGGGTCTTCGACTCCTATGAAGATGCCCAATACGAGGTGGAAAGCATGAAGCGATCCAACCGAGAAACCTGGAACAAGGAAGCGGATGCCGACCCGGGACCCGAATGACCGAGACGCAGCATGGCGTGCGGTACAGTTAGGAAGTGGCAGTATCGATGAAGGTGGCGCATCATCGCCACCTTCGTTGTTTTAGTCACGTCGGTAACGTTGCGGACTAGAGCTGGTCGGGCTTTTCGTCCGGGAAAGACAGGCCGTCATCCCAGGCTTCTCCCTGAGGCTTGACGCGAATGAAGTTGAACCACTGTGCAGTGATGCGCTTGCCGATCATGTCTTCCAGCCTGTCGTCCTGCTCGGCATGCGTCTCGTTGACCATGACCTCGAAGCTGCCATCGGCACGTTTCTCGACGATTTCCAGATCGAAGGTCTGATTGCCGTGGCGGGCTTCGGCCTGATCGCCAGGAATCAATTTTTTGGCGCGTTCGATAGGGGGATCGACGATATCCAGTTCCATGATGCGCTCCTTTGCAATGGATGTCCGGCGTACGAAAACAGCGTGGCATGGACCACGAAATGATTGGAACATGCAAAAGTGTAGCTGTGCCTGACGAATCGGCAATTCACTATAAGCCAGGAATCACAAGGCGTTGCGACAGCACGACAGCGTGCAGAGGGGAAATCGTGGAGCGGGCAAAGGGATTCGAACCCTCGACCCTCAGCTTGGGAAGCTGATGCTCTACCAACTGAGCTATACCCGCCCGGTAGCGCGATCATAATGAATCGTCCGCCGGTCTGGCAAGTCGTTGGATAGGCGCGCATGCGGATTTGTCTCGTTGAAAGAACGCAATCAGGAGCGGCGAAAAAAATTTTTCGATGCCGGGAGAATTTTTGGTTTAGCGGAGTCATATGAAGGCAAGCACAGTTTTTCAGCAGTCGCTGGAGGTTGTGTTCTTGCTTACTGCATTCGATCCTTTACTGCCGCATCCTACGATGCGGCAGTTTTTTATGCCGACAGAAAAAGCCAATCAGCTACCGCGCATCGCGGAAAGCGCCCCTAGGATGTCGCGGCGTGTGACGATTCCCACCAGACGCTCGCGATCGACGACCGGATAGACCTTGGGTTTCCGGCCTAGCATTTCTTGAGCCAGGTCGACGATGCTCTTGTCGGGCGGTACCGTGAGTACCTCGTGACGCATCAGTTCGCGAACCAATGCCGGTTCGCCGCAGTGATACGTACTGTCCAACAGCTTGCCGAGGACATCCTGTTCGGAGATGAAGCCCACCAGGCGGCCATACTCATCGACCACCGGGGCACCGGGCAATCGATGCAGGGCCAGGCCAGCCACCAAGGAGGCTACCGATGTGCCTCTCGTCACCCTGAAGCAGTCTCTGGACATGATCTCGTTGACGGTTACCGGTGCCTTGTTCATGGTTGCGCTCCTTCTGCCTACATTGGCGTGAGCCCGTCGTCCCTGGCTTGATCGGTTGATCGGCTCAATCATCAGGCTAGGCTGCCATCCCTGCAGCGCTCGAGAGTGGCCGTAAACGCCTTTCTTCACGACCAGCGCTTCTCGAGTTGAGCATAGCCCAGCTCGACGCCGGCAATTCATGGAGACAGGTAGCGATACCCAGCGGCACCCGGTGACATAACCGTTGCCTGGGCGGGAGCGTTTTGCGCATGGCAGGAACCTCACGATACGGAAGACATCCAAGACACAAAGATCATGTAACGATGACGTAGCTGCAATCGTGTAGCTAGGGCAGCCGAAGGGGCGGAAGAGATTCGAGGCCACGATAGACCTTGTTTATAAGTACTTATTGACAGATAGGCTTGTAAAGACGCTTTAGGGAGGTGGCAAATGAATGCGCGAGATTACCTGGCCAAGCAAGGGATCGAGCTGGACAACGACGAGGACAGACCCCAGACTTTGGAGGAGTTGGCATGGTCTCGTGCGAGGGAGGCTGGAAGCCATCGGCCTCGCAGTGGAACGCCTCACGATTGGGAAGATTGGGAGCGCTATCACGACCGGCTAGCCGAAAATTCCGACAGCATTACCCAGAAAATCGATCGACGCGCGCATGGTCATGATGATGACGAGCCGTCGTGAAGTTTGGGTAACGCAATTTTTTTAGCGTGACGACAAGGAGGGTTGGATGGACGTTATTCGTATCATTCTCGCCATACTTCTGCCGCCGGTTGGCGTATTTCTGCAGGTTGGCTTTGGCATGCATTTCTGGATCAATATTCTGTTGACCATCCTGGGCTACATTCCGGGGATCATCCATGCGATCTGGGTCATCGTGAAATACGACTAGTCAGCATGGGGGTAGCATCATGGACAGCAGCGGCGCCTTGAGCGCCGCTGTGTCGTTATGGGGCCGACACTTAGACGCTGCGGTAGCGGTAATGGATGTGCTCGTCCTTGCGTGGACCCGTTATCGTCCAGATGAGGTCGATACCCTCAGGCTGGAACGTTAGCGTCGCCTGGTAGTGGTCATCGATGCACAGGTGCGGGTGTTGCGTTATCAGGTCGGCCGCTCCAGGTGCCGGTGCAGCGACTAGGTCGAACAGCCAAACTGCTGCCTCGGCGCCGCGTCGCTCATGGGACAGCGATGCCCGGTCTTCGAAGAATCGCCAGCGAAAGACATTGCGAAACGGGATGGAACGAGGCGGGGAGGCGACTGGGACACTCCTGGAGGATGGTGGTGCATCCAGTTGGAAGTGGCCGCTTTCATGGATGAGAACGCTGTCATCGTCGGCTTTCTCCACTTCGACCCGGCCCGTGCCCAGCCCAGACCAGTGACACTGGGAGAGGGGGCCAGAGCGCGAGCGAAAGCTAACGCTGACAAGGGATGACAAGTGGCGGCGGAGCTGTAAAATGCGCGCCTGCCCTCCAGCAATACTCGGTTGATCTGCCATGTCCTACCTGATTGGTGTCACGGCCCTGTGGGCCTTTTCCTTCTCGTTGATCGGTGCCTATCTGGCCGGCCAGGTCGATAGCTATTTCGCGGTGCTGGTGCGCATCGCACTAGCCAGCCTGCTGTTCTTGCCATTCTTGCGGCCTTCTGCGCTCAGCAACGGCCTGAAGCTGGCCCTGATGGGGATCGGGGCGATCCAGCTTGGGCTGATGTACATTTTCTTCTATCAGTCGTTCTTGCTGCTATCGGTACCCGAAGTATTGTTATTCACCATCTTCACCCCGTTGTACGTCACGCTGATCGACGATGCCATGGCCAAGCGCTTCTCGCCATTCTATCTGCTCACGGCGGTGTTGGCGGTGATCGGGGCGGCGGTGATTCGCTACGAAGGCATCAGTAGCAATTTCTGGCTGGGCTTTATGGTCGTGCAGGGAGCCAACCTGTGCTTTGCTGGCGGCCAGGTTGCCTACCGCCATCTGGCTACGGGGCTGCCCCGCGCGTTGCCTCAGCGCAGCGTATTCGGCTGGTTCTATCTCGGTGCGCTGGCGCTGGTGATCGTCGCCTTTGCGATCTTCGGCTCTACGGAAAAATTGCCGACCACCTCGGTCCAGTGGGGCGTGCTGGCCTGGCTGGGGCTGGCGGCATCGGGCGTTGGCTATTTCCTATGGAATAAGGGCGCTACGCTCGTCGATGCCGGTGCACTGGCCATCATGAACAATGCCCTGATTCCGGCTGGGTTGCTGGTCAATCTGCTGATCTGGAATCGCGATGCCGATCTGCTGCGCCTTGCCTTGGGCGGTGCGATCATCGTCGCTTCGCTGTTGTTCAACGAGTGGTTCGTCAAGCGTCGCCGGGTGGCGGCTGCGTAGCTTCGCAAGCCTACCGTCAGACAGGCAGCGGTATCGCTGTCGGCCAGGCGTCGTGGACCACGAATATGCGTCGCCAACGGCCGTCTGGTCCTTTCAAAATCACTTGGCGCGGCGTTCGCCGCTGCGAGAAATGCACTGTCAGGGCTTGCGTGAGTATCGCCGTATCGTCCAGCGTCTCTGTCCGAGGCGGGGCCAGCCAGCAAGGCTTGTTCAGCAGGGCGCCGCGCCATTGACGACGCTTGTCCCTCAGATAGTCGCGCCAATGAGTGATGGGCAGCCAGTCGCCAGTCAGCGCGTCCGGGCTCGCTTCCCGGGGGCGCGGTAAGACAAGCCCCGTGTCCGGGGACCATGGCTGGAAGAGAACGCCCGGTATGGCAAGCCGCTGACGGGGCGGCTGGTCGGCATACGGGGTCAGCACGGCTTGGGCATGCGGCGTACGGCTGAGAGGCAGTTGGCTGACGATCGTGCGTTGGCGTTTGATGGCCAGCGAGTCGGCACATCCCGGGCCGATCCAGCGCGCTTGGCTATAGGCAGCCCCGGGGCCTTGGGGCAGGCCCAGGTAGTACTTGATCGCCAGCTCGAGATGGACCGGGTGCGGATCGTCGCGAAGGCGGTAGAGTATATCGATCTCGCCGAGGGTGCGCTTGCCGTCACGCACCGGCAGGTTATGCGCCAGCAGGTGAGTGCCGGGAGCGTAAGCCAGCAGGAAATGCCACAGCGCTTCGTGATACAGGCCCAGGCGACCGGCGAGGCGTGGGCCGGTCACGCTCTCGAGAATTCGGGGATAACGCTCCAGGTCGTTCAGCCAGGCGCACCGTACGCAGGGGTCGGCCAGCCCGAGCTCCGTCAGGGTAGGGCGACCGGGGAAGGGCGTGCCCAGCAGGTCCGGTGTCTGCAGCAGCCAGGCGAGATCGCGAACCTGAGGATGGCGCAGCAGGTCCAGGTCGCTATGGCCGTCTGGCGTGTCATTGTCAGGCATGCAATTCTCTCGGCAGGTCCTCGGGGTTCGGCAGGCCATGTCATGTTTCCATCGCCAGGCCAGGCGGCAGCAACGATCGATGGCCAGTCGGTTTGCCCGTGCCCGGCTCAGCCCGCATAATGGCCGGCCTAGATGGGGAGTGGAGCGCCCATGGCATCCTTCAAGAACATTGGGTTGATTGGCCGTCTCGGTAGCGCCAAGGTCGTCGACACGCTCAAGCGCCTGATTCGTTTCCTCAATGCCAATGACTACCATGTCATACTCGAGGACCGAACCGCTACGGTGCTGCTCGATCACGGTCAGCAGGAAGCGAGCCGGCGCCTGCTCGGTGACATTTGCGACCTGGTCATCGTGGTCGGTGGCGACGGCAGCATGCTGGGTGCGGGCCGCGCGCTGTGCCGTACCGGTACGCCCGTGCTGGGCATCAACCGCGGTCGACTGGGTTTTCTCACCGACATTTCGCCCGATGAGGTCGAGGCGCGGGTCGGCGAAGTGCTGGCCGGCGAGTACGATGTCGAGGAGCGCTTTCTGCTCGATGCCGAGGTCTTTCGTCATGGCAGTCTCGTGGGCACCGCCGACGGACTCAATGACGTGGTGATTCATCCCGGCAAGGCCGCGCGCATGATCGAGTTCGAACTGTTCGTCAACGGCCAGTTCGTCTATAGCCAGCGCTCGGACGGTCTGATCATCGCCACGCCCACCGGCTCGACGGCCTACGCTCTTTCCGGGGGAGGTCCGATCGTGCATCCCAAGCTCGAGGCCATCACCCTGGTGCCGATGTTCCCGCATACGCTGTCGAGCCGGCCGATCGTCGTCGATGCCTCCAGCGAGATCATGGTGCATATCGGCGAGACCAATGAAGCCTATCCTCACGTCAGCTGCGACGGTCAGACCCAGGTAGTATCCAAACCGGGCGATATACTTTACGTACGCCGCAAACCCCAGCGACTCAAGCTGATTCATCCGCACGGGCACAATTACTTCGAAATCTGTCGCAGCAAGCTGGGCTGGAGTAGCCGGCTAGGGGAATGACATGAGCATGACCGGCGGTATCGAAGGCTATGATCTGATCGGCGACGTGCATGGTTGTGGCGCGACCCTGGCGGCATTGCTGGAAAAGATGGGCTATCACCAGCGCGATGGCGTCTACCGGCATCCCCGTCGCAAGGTCATCTTCCTGGGCGATCTGATCGATCGTGGACCGCGCATCCGGCTGGCGGTGACCATCGCGCGGCGCATGGTGGAGTCCGGCGAAGCCTTCATCGTCATGGGCAATCACGAAGCCAACGCACTGACCTATACCCGGCGTTGTCGCGATGGCTCGGGCTGTGAATGGCTGCGTGAGCATACGCCGCGTCATAACCGCATCATTCAGGAAACCTTCGAGCAGTATCGCGACCATCCTGCCGAATGGGAAGACACGCTAGCCTGGTTCATGGACATTCCCCTGGTGCTCGAAAGGGATGGTTTGCGCGTGGTGCATGCCTGCTGGGATGCACCGCTGATCGAACGGTTCCTGGCCCGTTATCCCGACGCACGCATCGACGAGGACTTTTTGCATGAGTCCGTACGGCCCGAAAGTTTCGCCTTCAAAGTGCTCGAGCGCCTGACCCGAGGTACGCACATACCTCTGCCCGAGGATGTCGAAATCCATTCCGGCGATGGTTTCACGCGGCGAACCTTCCGAGCGCATTTCTGGGCGGCCTCGCCACGCACCTACGGCGACGTGATCTTCCAGCCCGACAACCTGCCCAATGATCTCGAGGATCGCGTGCTGTCCGATTGGGAGCGGGCCAGGTTGTCCTACTATGGCCCTGAGGAGCCTCCGTTGTTCATCGGGCACTACTGGTGCGAGGGGATTCCGGCCCTACCGGCACCCAACATTGCCTGCCTGGACTATAGTGCCGTGAAGTTCGGTCGTTTGGTGGCCTACCGCTGGGACGGCGAGTGTGAACTCAATGCTGATAAGTTCGTCTGGATTCGCGTTCCCCGAGAAGAGCTGGCCAGGCCTCGGCCCTGGGAGATCGATCTGGATTGAGCGGTTGGGAAAACGCCGGGGCGGTCGCAACTGGAGTAGTATGGGGTCGCAGCCTGGCGATGTTGTTTCTTACAATTCATTACGCAATTTTTTTCATCGGCGTGAAACTTGTGTGGGTTTTGGCTATCAGAGTAGGTGTTCCCTTGAATGATCCCTTGCTCATTGTCCGGCGGTCCCCTCCGCCGGACTTTTCTTTGCGTGCGCTTTGTGAAGCGCGGCTTTCCGCCGGGATGAGGAGTCATCATGTATAAGGTGCTGGAACTGCCGCGTAACATCGATACGCGAGCGCTGCGCAAGGCGCTGTGGGCCGAGCGAATCGGCCACCGCTTCACCGAAGAGGGAGACGTTCAGGTCCTGTGGCTCGCCGATCCGAAGCAGCATCAGGAATTGCATCGATTGCTCACGCGTTGGGAACGCGGCGAGCCGTTGCAGAGTCCCGACGGAAAGCGGCGAGCGCGCCGCAACTGGCAGCAGAGCCCACTGGCCGAGGCGCCCGTGGCGATCATGCTGATCGGCCTGTGTCTGGCGGTGTTCGCCATCATGGCTATCTTGGGCGATCTCGTGATTGCCGCCATGACCATTACGCCACTCGGCGTGGTGGGCAATACCCTGAGTGTCGGCACGCTGGGCGACACGCTGGCTTCCGGACAGATCTGGCGCCTGGTGTCGCCGGCATTCCTGCACTTCGGCTGGATGCACCTGATCTTCAACATGCTGTGGCTGTGGTATTTCGGTCGCCAGATAGAAGCGTTGCAAGGTTCGTGGCGCCTATTGGGCATCGTGTTGCTCAGCGCACTGACATCCAACCTGGCCCAGTACGCCACGGGAACGGTCCTGTTCGGTGGCATGTCCGGCGTAGACTACGCGTTGCTCGGCTATGTTTGGCTGATGTCGCGTCGTGCGCCGCGCAGTGGCTTCTTCGTACCGCAGATGCTGGTGGTGTTCATGCTGGGTTGGATGGTGTTCACCATGACCGATTTCGCCGAGCCGATCGGCTTCGGTAACGTGGCCAACGAGGCGCACCTAGGGGGCCTGCTGGTCGGTTTATTGACGGGCTGGATTGCCAGTAGCCGAGCTCGCAAACATTAAGCCCTGGATTGCCGGAGAGAAACGATGAGTGAGATGACGTTCGATCGCATGATCCAGCAGATGACGCCGGACATCTACCAGAGCCTCAAGCAGGCGGTGGCGCTACGTAAGTGGCCCGACGGCCGCCTCCTGACGCCCGAGCAGACCGAGTTGTGCCTGGAAGCCGTGATGCGTTACGAGATCGAGCACAACGTGCCCGAAGACCAGCGCGTAGGCTACCTGCAGCATCAAGGCTGCGGCACCCAGGAGGCGACGGACGAGGGGGACAGCATCAAGTGGGTGAACTGATCACACCGCTACGCGGTTGCCTGACCAAGATGCACATCGAGCCCGGCCCGGTCGATGCTCCTGCACGTTATACGCTACGTGCCGGTGAGCATCGGCTCGATCTCAATGCCCGGCTCGGCAAGACGCTGCGCCTGACGCATACCGGGGCGATTGCCTGCACTCACTGTGGACGCACGACCCGCAAGAGCTTCGGTCAGGGCTACTGTTACCCTTGTTTCAAGCGGCTGGCGCAATGCGACACCTGTATCGTCAAGCCCGAGACTTGCCATTTCGACCAAGGCACCTGTCGCGAACCGGAGTGGGGCGAGCGCCATTGTCTGCAGCCGCATGTGGTCTATCTGGCCAATTCGTCAGGCTTAAAAGTCGGCATTACGCGCAAGACCCAGCTACCGACCCGCTGGTTGGATCAGGGCGCGATCCAGGCCCTGCCGATTCTGGAAGTCGACACCCGTCAACAGTCCGGTTTCGTCGAGATGCTGTTCAAGGAGCAGGTCGCCGATCGCACCAACTGGCGCGCCATGCTCAAGGGCGAGGTCGACCCCATGAATCTGCGCACCGAGCGCGATCGTCTGCTGGCGTCCTTGTCGAATGGCCTGCAAGGTTTACGCGAGCGCTTCGGGGCGGACAGCCTGCGCGTGCTCGACGCCGAACCGCTGACGCTCGACTATCCGGTACTCCAAGCGCCAACCAAGGTCGTCTCGCACAATCTCGACAAGACACCGACGGTCGGGGGGACCCTGATGGGACTCAAGGGGCAGTACCTTATGTTCGATACCGGCGTGATCAACCTACGCAAGTACACCGGTTACGAAATCGCCGTGGAATGACGTCTTCACCGGACGTGGTATCTTGAAAAGCACCCCTCTACGAGAAGACATCATGCCAAGGACAACGCAGGCCATTTTGGCCGCCGGTCTGGTTGCGGCCAGCCTGGGCGCGCAGGCGCAGAACGACAAGTCGCTGACCATCGGCACCCTGAACTGGGCCGAGAACATCGCTGTAGCCAACATGTGGAAGTTGGTACTCGAGGAAGCGCCGTACGATTATGACGTCGAGCTTTCCAACGTCGGCAAGAGCGTAGCATTCAGCGGCGTTGCCAGCGGCGACATGGATATCTCGCTGGAAACCTGGCTGCCCGCCACGGATGCCAGCTATATCGAGCCTTACAAGGATCGGCTCACCATTCATGACGTCTGGTACCGGGGTGCCGGCATGGGGCTGGTCGTGCCGAGTTACGTGAATGCCGACAGCATTGCCGACTTGGCCGGGCAGGGCGAGGCTTTCGAGTACCAGGGACAACCCACCATCGTCGGGATCGATCCCGGCTCGTCGATCTCCTCGCTCACTGAAGATGCCATCGAGGCCTATGAGTTACCGATGCAGCAGCTCAGTAGCTCCGAGGTTGCCATGATGGCGGCGCTGGATGACGCCTACCGGCGCCAGGAGCCCATGGTCGTGACGCTGTGGAGCCCGCATTGGGCGTTTGCCGAATACGATCTCAAGTACCTCGACGACCCCAAGGGCGTCTACGGCGACGAGGAGGCCATTCATTGGTTCTCGCGTACGGGCTTCGCCGAGGATGATCCTTGGCTGGCGGCCGTACTCAATGCCTGGCAAATGGACGATGATTCGCTGGGCAGTCTGATGGCGATGATCGAGAAAGCCGGTGAGCCGGAGGAAGGCGCACGCCAATGGATCGATGAAAATCGCCCGCTGGTCGACGAGTGGCTTGCGGCCGGGGAAGCTGCGGATCAGCCGCTGTAAGCTGACAAGCCTGAATACGGCGGCGCGTCTCGTATAACGCGCTGCCGGTTCATTGACGCATTTCGGGACCGGATGCTATTAACTCTTAACCTTCATTGCCAGGGAGAGAGCCATGCCAGTCGCGACGGGGAGAGGGCACTGTCTTTGCGGTGCTGTAACGCTGGTGGCGCACGGGTTAGGGCAGCATGTCGATGCCTGCCACTGCCGCATGTGCCGAACCTGGGCCGGGAGTCCCTTGTTTGCCGTCGAGTGCGATGGTGAGGTGACATTCCAGGGCGAGGAGCATGTCTCCGTCTATGACTCGTCGGAATGGGCCCAGAGAGGCTTCTGCAGCCGTTGCGGAACCCACCTGTTCTATCGACTCAAGGACAAACCCTGGTATGCGATTCCGGCGGGCCTGCTGGAAGATCAGGCACTGACCCTGCGCCAGCAGATATTCGTCGACGAAAAACCCGCCTATTACGAACTCGCCAATGACACTCCACGGCTCACGGGCGAAGAATTCCTGGCCAAGTACGCTTCGTCCTGAATTGACGCGCCAATCGGCGCGTCGCGTTCAACCCGCGTGGCGCCGGCGTTCTTCCATTCGCGCCAGAAATACTTCCATCACTTTCGAATAGAGACGCGACCCCAGCACCACGTCCTCCACGCCGGCGTCCAGGTTGGGGTTGTCGTTGACCTCGATGACCACCACCCGTTCGCCGATCTGCTTGAGGTCCACGCCATACAGGCCGTCGCCGATCAGGCGGGTGGCCTTGAGCGCTGCCTTGACCACCGGCTTGGGCGCGTCCTTGGGGTCATGGGTCGTGAAGCCGCCACTACGCGTTTTGCCACGCGAATGGTCGTAGATCTGCCAGTGACCGCGTGCCATGTAGTAGCGGCTGGCGAATAGCACCTCTCCGTCGAGCACGCCGATTCGCCAATCGAACTCGGTGGGCAGCCACTCTTGCAGCAGCAGAAGCGCCGAGGATTGGAACAGGCGCTCGGCTTCCTGTGCCAGTTGATCCACGGACTGGATCTTGACCACCCCGCGCGAGAAGGCGCCGTCCGGCACCTTGAGCACCATTGGAAACTGCAGGCCTTGCGTCTTCTGGGGCAGGCGCTTGAGGTCGTCGCGATAGAGCAGCATGCCCCCCGGCGCCGGTACGCCCTTGGCATTGAGCAACTCGTGCAGATAGACCTTGTTGGTGCAGCGTAGGATGGAGCGCGGATCGTCGATGACCACCAGACCTTCATGCTCGGCGCGCTTGGCCATACGGTAGGTATGGTGATCCAGGCTGGTGGTTTCGCGGATGAAAAGAGCATCGAATTCGGCCAGGCGGCCTTCATCGCGCTTGGTGATCAGCGAGACATCGATGCCCAGGCGCCGACCGGCGCGAATGAACTGCTTGATGGCGCTCTTGTTGCTGGGCGGCAGGGCTTCCTTGGGATCGACCAGCATCGCCAGGTCGTAGCGGTAGCGCCGGCGCGCCTTGGGCGTGCGCCAGACCTTGCGCGAATGGCGGTTCAATGCCGCCGCGAACAGGTCCTGCTCTTCGACACCCAGCGAGGTCAGCGCCAACGGCTTGAGCCGTGCCAGGCGCCACAGGCCCTGGCGATGCTGGAAGCGCGCCTCGAGGAGAGGGCAAGGCAGGCGCTCGAAGAGACGTCGCGCCAGCTTGCCCAGGCCGGCCTCGAGGCACTCGCCGAACATGATGCGCAGGGTGACTGCATCGCCCTCCAAGGCGCCGCGTCGCGCCAGTTCGTCCATCAGCGGGGCCAGCGACTCGAGCTGTAAATCGACCAGCGCTTTGCGCGACAGCTGATTGAGGGTCTCCACACTGGGCAGCACGCGCTGCCCGCGGGCCTGGGCCAGCAGCGACACGTAATAACCGGTTTCCAGATAATCGAGACCGCCGCACAGGTTGATGACGTGCGTCGTGGCGTCCTGCTCGCCATTGGTGCCTTGGGCCAGATAATCGGCCGCAGTGATCAGGTCGTCGGTGGGATAATAGGGGCGCCAGTCGGAAATACGGTCGACAACGATGCGCAATGGCGACATGAGCAAGCTTCCTGCCATGAGAAGAGAACATAAACCGGAGGGAGTGATATAGGGGCTTAGAATGCCCTTGACCTTCCCTCGCTTCAACAGCTAGACAGCGTGAAATAAATTCATGCCCAACGCCAATGACACGCGCAATCCGTCGACCCAAAATGCCGTCGTTCATTTAGGAAACCGAGTCATGACTGCGACGTCCTCTCCCGCCCTTCGCCCTGCGACACCGAGCGATCTTGCCGCGCTGTGTCAACTCGAACTCGACTGCTTCGAGGGGGATCGATTCAGTCGCCGCCAATTGGCGCATCTGCTCGGCCGAGCCAATGCCGTCACCTGGCTGGCAGCGACGGAAGATGGGGCATTGCTGGGCTACGGCACGCTGCTGTTTCGACGCAACAGTCGTACGGCTCGGCTCTACTCGTTCTGCGTGCATCCCGACGCGCGCGGTGGCGGGCTGGGGCGGCGGCTGCTGGAAAAGCTCGAACAGCAGGCCCTCGAACGTGACATGCTCAAACTGAGCCTGGAAGTGCGTGCCGACAACCGGATCGCCATGGGGCTGTATCGGCGCATGGGCTTTTTACCGCGGCGCTGGTTGGACGACTACTACATCGATGGCTGCGCCGCCTGGCAGATGGACAAGCCGCTGGTCGTCGAGACGTCTGACCAAATAGCGGATGCGCCCGTGCCTAGCCTGGGCTAGCATGCCCGGTCTCGATAGCCATTGCGGAGCCAAGACATGCCCTCCTTCGATATCGTTTCCGAACTCGATAAGCATGAAGTCACCAATGCCGTGGACCAGGCCAATCGCGAACTGGGAACGCGTTTCGATTTTCGCGGTGTGACGGCCAGCTTCCGTGAGGAAGGCGACAGCGTCCACATGGAGGCCGATGCCGATTTCCAGTTGCGTCAGATGCTCGATATCCTCAAGGGGCGCATGATCGCCCGTGGCATCGATGTCGGCTGCCTGGAGGAGAAGGATGCCGACACGAGAGGTGTCCGTGCCCGCCAGGAAGTCGTGCTGCGCCAGGGCATCGATCAACCCCTGGCCAAGAAGATCGTCAAGACGCTGAAGGATGCCAAGCTCAAGGTTCAGGCCCAGATTCAGGGCGACAAGGTGCGCGTGACCGGCAAGAAACGCGACGACCTGCAGCAGGCCATCGCTCTGCTGAAAAGCGACGAGTCCATCGACATGCCGCTGCAGTTCGACAATTTTCGCGACTGAGCCGGTGCGTGGCCGGACTCAGGCTGCCGCCCCGGTGTCGTGTGCGAACCACCTGGCCGTAGCGAGATCGGACAGGCACAGCATGCTCAGATTGCCGAACATGAAACTCTCGTGCAGAGCCTTCATCGGCCGTCCCTCGAGGGCACCGACCGTCATCAGTAGCGGCAGGAAGTGCTCCGGGGTGGGATGGGCATAGGTGGCGTGTGGTGCTCGATGGCGCCAGTCCGCGAGAACCTCCAGATCGCCCCGCTCAGCGACATCACGTGCCCAGTCGTGAAATTCCTGGGCCCACGCGTCCGGCCCGGCATCGGCGGGCTTGCGGTCGCCCAGGTTGTGGGTGGCCGCGCCCGAGCCGATCAGCCACAGATCATGGCGCTCGGCGAAGCGACCGAGCTGGGCTGCCAGGGCCAGGCGCTCAGTGTCGGCCAACGCCATCGGCACACTGACCGGCAACAGGGCAATGTCCGCCTGCGGCCAGACCAGCGACAGCGGCGACCACACCCCGTGATCAAGCGGGCGGCGAGGGTCGACCTCGACATCGAAGCCCCTGGCACCGAGTTCCGCCGCGAGCTGGCGAGCCATGTCGGGCAACCCTTCAGCCGGGTAGCGTTGTCGATACATGACCTCGGGAAAACCGTAGAAGTCATGCAGTGTGGTCGGTCGTACGGCACCGCCAAGGGCCAGGGTCGAGGTTTCATAATGGGCCGAGACGACCAGAGCGCCACGCGGGCGGGGCAGTCGTCGACCCAGGTCGACGAAGAAATCCCGGGCGGGATGCTCGGTGATGATCAGACTCGGCGACCCGTGAGATAGAAAAAGTACGTTGCGCATGAATGGTCTCCAATCGTGAAGACAGCCTAGCGGTTACGTAGCGAAACGCCAGCTGCCTTCCAGGCAATAAACCGTTTACCGTTCATGAACAGTGGTTACCGACGGTATTCTCGCGTAAGCCATGGATGACGTGACGATTAAGCTTGCCTAGTCTGGTCATAGGGTTAAATGATTTCCGTTGACCGACGGCGTACAGTGTAATGGTAATGGTCGTCGGGCTCATGCCCAGCCAGGCGCGTCCCAACACAATGGGCCCGACGACTCTCTTTACGGGAATTCGCCGGCACGACAGGAGGCAGGAGACAAACGAATGTCAAAGACAAGACAGCTCGTCTTCGTCTGTCTCGCCGGACTCAGTTTCTCGCTGGGTGTCGTGGGACTGTTCTTGCCGTTGTTGCCGACGACCTGCTTCATGTTGCTGGCCGTCTGGCTGGCGTCTCGTGGCTCGCCCCGCTTTGCCCAATGGATTCGCTGCCATCCGCGCTTCGGGCCGCCAATCGAGGCCTGGGAGCACGAGCACGCCATTCCACGGCATGCCAAGATTCTCGCCGTGATGATGCTGTTGGTTTCCTGCGCCGTCCTGGCAATCGTTCTGGACTCGTTGGCACTGCGCGGCGGCTTGATTGTCGGGCTACTGTTGCTGGGAGTGTGGATCGCAACAAGGCCCGAACCGAGCCAGAGGACGCCGCGGAACCACACGTCATCCCGCCAGATGCAGGAAGAGCGGCTGTCCGCGCAACGCATGGGGCGCTAGCTGGCGTGGGTGGCCGCTCGGTCATCGACTGCCTACGCCACTTTGAGACTCCTGCCCCGGGCACCGTACAATGTCGGTCATCTTGTACAGGAGTTCTCGATCCATGTCCGATACGCGCGTTTCCGAACAAGCCGAAATCAAGCCGGTCGACGCCCAGCCGCAACCGGTATATCTCAACGACTATCGCCCGCCGGCCTATCGGGTCACGCACACCGAGCTGAAATTCGATCTGTCGGCGTCCGACACGCATGTGCATGCCGCCTTGCATCTGGAGCGTCATCCCGACAGCGAGCCCGGTCTGCCTCTGACGTTGCATGGCGAGAAGCTTTCCCTCAAATACGTCGCCATCGACGGGCAGGAGCTGCAGGCGGGGGAATACCAGGTGGACGATGCGACGTTGACCATTCCCGACGCTCCCGACCGTTTGCGCCTGGAGACCGAGGTCGTGATCGATCCCCAGGCCAACACGGCGCTGGAAGGGCTGTATCTCTCCAACGGCATGTTCTGTACCCAGTGCGAAGCCGAAGGGTTTCGCCGCATCACCTATTATCTGGATCGTCCCGACGTAATGGCGACCTTCTCCACCACGGTGATCGGCGATCGCGAGCGGTTGCCGGTGCTATTGTCCAACGGCAATCCGGTGGAGCGTGGCGAGTTGCCGAATGGCAAGCACTTCGTGACCTGGGAGGATCCGCACCCCAAGCCGAGCTATCTGTTCGCCCTGGTGGCCGGCCAGCTCGAAAAGGTCGAGGATCGCTTTACCACCATGAGCGGTCGCGATGTGACCCTACAGCTGTGGGTAGAGCCCGAAAATCTCGACAAGACCGAGCACGCCATGCGCTCGCTCAAGGCGTCGATGACGTGGGACGAGGAAACCTACGGCCGCGAGTACGACCTCGACCTGTTCATGATCGTCGCCGTCAATGACTTCAACATGGGCGCGATGGAGAACAAGGGGCTCAACATCTTCAACTCGGCGGCGGTGCTGACTCATCCGCAGACGGCCACCGACGCCGCCTTCCAGCGTGTCGAGGGGGTGGTCGCCCACGAATACTTCCACAACTGGTCGGGCAATCGCGTGACCTGTCGCGACTGGTTCCAGCTCTCGCTCAAGGAAGGCTTCACGGTTTTCCGCGACCAGAGCTTTTCGGCCGATGTGAACTCGGCCCCGGTCAAGCGCATCGAGGACGTGTCCTTCCTGCGCACCGCACAGTTTGCCGAGGATGCCGGCCCTACTGCACACCCGGTGCGTCCCGATCATTACATCGAGATTTCCAACTTCTATACTCTGACCATCTACGAGAAAGGGTCGGAGATCGTGCGCATGCTGCGCAACCTGCTTGGCTGGGATACCTTCCGCAAGGGCTCGGACCTGTATTTCGAGCGCTTCGATGGCCAGGCGGTGACCATCGAGGATTTCGTCGGCTGCATGGCCGAGGTCTCCGGGCTGGATCTCGGTCAGTTCATGCGCTGGTATTCCCAGGCCGGCACCCCGGAAATCGACGCCTATGGCGAGTACGACTACGCCAGCGCCGAATATCGCCTGACGATGCGCCAGCGTACCCCGGCGACGCCCGGCCAGCCCGACAAACAGCCACTGCACATCCCCGTGCGCGTTGGCCTGGTGGGCACCAAGTCCGGCGAGGACCTGACACTGACCCTCGAGACGCCCGACGGCAAGGAGGACCTCGGCAAGGATGGCGTGCTTCACCTGCGCGAGGACGAGCAGACCTTCGTGTTCACCGACGTCGCCGAGGCCCCGGTGCCGTCGCTGCTGCGCGGCTTCTCGGCGCCGGTCAAGCTGCGCTTCCCCTATGGCCGCGAGGACCTGGCATTCCTGCTGCAGAACGACTCCGATGGCTTCAATCGCTGGGATGCCGGACAACGTCTCGCCATGCTGGCCCTGGACGACCTGATCGCCGCTCATCGCAACGGCGTCGAGAAAGTCATGGATCCTCGCGTGACCGAGGCCTTCCGCAACCTGTTGACCGAGCCGAGTGACGACAAGGCGGTACTGGCCGAGATGCTGACGCTGCCGTCCGAGGCGTATATCGCCGAACAGCAGCCAACGGTCGATGTCGATGCCATCCACGCTGCGCGCAACTTCGTCAAGCAGTCGCTGGCCGTCGCCCTGCGCGACGAGTTTCTGGCGCTCTACCAAGCCAACCTTTCCGATGCGCCTTACGCGCCGAACGCCGAGCAGATCGCACAACGCAGTCTCAAGAACGTGGCGCTGTCCTACCTGATGAGCATCGAGGACGAGGAGGGCGTCGAGCTGGCCCGTCAACAGTTCGAGGCCCAGCACAACATGACCGATGTGCGAGCGGCGCTGACTCTGCTGGTACACAGCTCACGTGGCGACATTGCCGATCCGGCGTTGCGGGCCTTCGGTGAGAAGTGGGCCCATGACCCGCTGGTGATGGACCAATGGTTCAGCGTGCAGGTCACCCGGCCGCAGTCGGATGCTCTGGATCGGGTCAAGTATCTGATGGATCACCCGGCATTTTCACTCAAGAACCCCAACCGGGTGCGCGCGCTGATTGGGGCGTTCGTCGGTCAGAATCGGGTCAATTTCCATCGTCTGGATGGCGAGGGATACAAGTTGCTGGCCGATGTGGTTATCGAGCTCAACCGGCTCAATCCCGAGATCGCCGCGCGTATCATCACGCCGCTGACGCGTTGGCAGCGTTTCGATGAGCAGCGTCAGGCGCTGATGAAAGCGGAGCTCGAACGTATCCGTGCCGAAGAACTGTCGCCCAATGTCTATGAGGTCGTCGAGAAGGCGCTAGCCCACTGACTCTGGACGAGCGAAACGCTAGCAGATGAAACGGGCCGCTCTTGAGCGGCCCGTTGTGCGTAGTGCGACGCTGCCGGCTAGTTCTGGATGCGCTCGCTGGCGTTGGTAAAGCCCATCAACGAGACGTCGAGATCCATGCGGTTGCCGCGCGGGCCGATCAGGCTGAGAGTGGCCGAACTGCCGCTACGCAGTTGCTGCATCAGCTCGGGGCGCACGGGCAGGTCGGCGCGGCAGCCCTGTTCCATGCACACCTGGAAGGGGAAGGAGACCGGCTCTGCATTGTCGATGCTGAGCTGAAGCCCCGGTGCCAGGCGTGTGCCCAGTGGCAGAAAGAACGCCATGGCCGCGGTATCGATTTCCGGAGGGTAGGCCATGACCACCCGCATCAGCGGACGACTGTCGTCGGGATTGTTGACCAACTGCGTCATGGTGCATGAGCCCTGTGCCGCCACATCCTGGGGGCAGCGCACTTCCCAGTCCTGAAACTGTTCGGTGGTGACGTTGGGGTCGGCCGAGGGCTGTTGTGCCAAGGCGGCAGGTGTCATTGCCAACGCAGCAAGGCAGGCCAGGGCCCTGCGTGGCAGTTTGATACGCTTCAACATGATGTTTGTCTCCTGTCGTCTTGCGATTGAATGGTCATGCTCATGTAACCAGCCAGACAAGGCCATGACAATGTGTAACGTCAGCTCCCATGGGCGTGGCTTCAGGCGATCAGCCAGCTTAGCACCAGCAGGCCAATCAACATCCACAGGGCGCCGGCCAGAAACGAGCGCTGCAGCAGGGCACGTATCCCCTTGTAGAGTAGTCCCAGGCCCGTGATCAGGGCGATTAGGCCGAACAGCGAGGTATTCATGCCCAGCGAGCCGGTCAGCCCTTCGATGAAATCGTGAATGGCGATGCCGATGCCGGCAAAGAAGCCGGCCAGTACGTCGACGATGAAGCGAATCGCATCGCCGAGGCTCTCGCCGAGCCAGTTGAAAAAACCATTGGCAACCATGAGCCGAACCTTAGTGGCTGGGAGCGAGGTCGGCCGGTTGGCGTTGCTGTGCACGCAACCAGTCGATTTCTTCCGACCATCGATCCGGCTCGATGGTTTCAAGGATAAGCGGAATTCCATCGAGGCGTGGATCGCGCATGAGCGCGGCAAATGCATCCAGGCCGATGTTGCCCTCGCCAAGGCAATGATGCCGGTCGACTCGACTGCCGAAGGCACTCTTGGCATCGTTCAGGTGCATGCCGCGCAAATACTCGAAGCCGACCACAGCATCGAGTTCGTCGAGCGTGGCCAGCGTCGCCTCGCGTGTGCGCAGATCGTAGCCCGCCGCAAAGGCATGGCAAGTGTCGATACATACGCCGACGCGTGACTTGTCGTCGACCTGCGCGATGATCTCGGCGAGGTGCTCGAAGCGGTGGCCGAGATTGGTGCCTTGTCCGGCGGTATTCTCGATCACCGCAGTGACATTGCGTGTCCGGGACAACACGTCGTTGATCGACTCGGCAATACGCGCAAGACATTCGCGCTCGGAGATCTTGCGCAGATGGCTGCCGGGATGAAAGTTCAGCAGAGTCAGGCCAAGCTGTTCGCAGCGCTGAAATTCATCGAGAAACGCTGCCCGGCATTTTTTCAATGCCGTGTCGTCAGGATGCCCCAGATTGATCAGGTAACTGTCGTGCGGAAGGATTTGCCCAGGACCGAAGCCGTAGCGCTGGCAGGCTGTCTTGAACGAGGCGATGGCCTCATCGCTCAGCGGCTTGGCGTGCCACTGGCGCTGATTCTTGGTGAACAGCGCAAAGGCGTTGGCTCCGATCTCGTGGGCCCTGACCACTGCCTGGGCCGCACCGCCCGCTGCGCTGACATGGGCGCCGATGTATTTCATGCCGAGTGTCCGTCGCAGAGTTGAAGGAGGCTATGGTAGTGCGTCGGCATTCCGAGCGCGACCGTCATTGACTCGAGACGACTTGACGCGCTGTACAACGCCGCCTTTAATGATCAGAGTCGGCTGTATTAGCCGGCGTTGTATGAAATAAGGCACTTTTCATGATTCAACTGATGTGGCCAGCGGTAACGAACGACTCCGTGCGCATGAATAATCATGCGCTGCGAATCGTCGTTCGTCCGCGTGTCGCCTGACATCAGTTTCATCGGCCGCGGATCTTACCGCGGCCCGAGTACCTCCTGCATCATTCCTCTCTTGCCCCGTTAAGGTCCCGGCCTCCTGTTAAAGGAGACGGAGACATGCACGTAACGAACTGGCTCGCACGCATCTGCAAGGCACTGACGGTCGCTCGTCGTGATCGAAACAACTTTCGGGCGCTTGCCCATCTCGACGACCACTTGCTCAAGGATATCGGTCTTTATGTCGATCAGGGCATCGTGCGCCCATTGCACCCTGACGCGGCAAAGGGCGACGTCGAGCTGGCGGCGCCTCTCGATTTCGAGGAGATCGTCGGAAGAGCGGACATACCCGTGAAAGTGTGTCCCACCTGTGGGGCCGCCTTGGCTTAGCCGGGCCACGGCCGCAGGACGCGGCCGTGGCCGACAGACGCTGATCGCGGGCAGGGCCGGGAAGGTTCTGCCCGTTTTCGTTGACGACAAAATGCACGAAGATGAGCAAAAGGACGATAAGGGAGGCAGGACGGCATGAAGACGATCGGAATCCTGGGCGGCATGAGTTGGGAGTCGACACAAACGTATTACCGTGGCCTGAACGAAGGCGTACGCGACAGGCGAGGCGGTTATCACTCGGCACCGATCTGCCTGATTAGTGTCGATTTCGCCGAGATCGAAGCGTTACAGCGTGCCGGAGACTGGGATGCAGCAGGCCGCTACCTGGCCTGTTCGGCACGCCAGGCGCAGGCGGCTGGCGCCGATTTCCTGTTGATTGCGACCAATACCATGCATCGTGTGGCGGATGACGTGGAGGCGGCAATCGACATTCCCTTGTTGCACATTGCCGATGCAACGGGGCAGGCGCTGGCGCGTGACGGCATACGGCGTGTTGGCCTGCTGGGAACGCGCTTCACCATGGAGCAGGCGTTTTATCGCGACCGAGTCCAGGCCCGATTCGGCATTGAAGTGATAACGCCCGAGCAGGATGAGCGGGATTTCATACACGAGGTCATCTTCACCGAACTCGTGCATGGCACCGTCGCCGACGGTTCTCGGGCCCGCTTTCTCTCGATCATCGACGGTCTGGCCCAGCGTGGGGCGCAAGGCGTAATCCTGGGGTGTACCGAGATCGGCATGCTGGTTCAGCCATCCGATACGACAGTGACGCTTTACGATACCACGGCGCTGCATGTCGCGGCGGCGTTGGAAACGGCCTTGGATGACAGTGGCGTATCGGACCTGTAGATGTGCAGAGAACGTGATGCTCAAGCTCACTCATCGCCTGATTTTGTTTCGTCATGGTACGCGTTGATGCCACAAACTCGTCGTGACGAAAGGCGGATGGTAGGTTCAGGCTTTACGACATGAGCGAGGTATGCCAAGTGGACACGTCAGTCAATGCAACCGTGAGCATGGCCCTGACCCTTCAGCAGTACAATGCCGGTCAGCAGGCCCAGATGAGCCTGCTCAAGGACGCTCTGGAGATCCAGGCCAACCAGGTCTCGGAAATTATGGCATCGGCCGCACCCAAGGATTCGCTGGCATCGACCGGCACCATCGGGACGCGCATCAACGCTTACGCATGATTTCCAGCGTCAAGCCGTGAGCCGCCGTGGCCTTTGGCCACGGCGTTTTTTTATCGCTTTGGTTGGTGTCAAACCTTGGGGGCGTCGAAGTCGCTCGGCTCGTCGGTGTAAACGCATACGTTGGCGTCCTCGATGTCACCGTCCTCAGCTTCCAGATGCCGGGCAAAGAAATCACGAATCTCCTCGCGTTGGCAGTGTGCCTCGAAGGCCTCCCGGTTGGCCCATATCTCGTGGAACACGATTGGGTAGCTGCTTCCCTGGGCGAACGGATTGTCGATGTGGCGAGTCACGGTGTAATGCAGGCACGCGTCTTCGCGATGAGCGTTGGGCTCGAGCGCCTGTAACGCCTTGAAAACGGCGTCTTCCTTGCCGGGCTTGGGTTTGAAGCTGGCTGTGCAGTAAATCTTGGCTGACATGGGGTCTCCATAGCAGGGAAGGAAAGTCGTAACGATAGCACTGGTGACGATGGGAGTGGGCACCAAGCCCCGTCACTCAACCGGCACCGCTGGGTTATCGATTACGCGCCGCAGCACGAAACTCGAATGCGCGCCGCTGACGCCCTCGATCCGGGTGATGCGGTTGAGTAGCAGATCCTGATAGTCGTCCATGTCCCTGACCACCACCTTGAGCTGGTAATCGGCTTCCTGCCCGGTGATCAACAAGCATTCCAGGACTTGTGGCAGTGCCGCGACATTCTTCTCGAAGTTGGCGAAGCGCTCCGGAGTATGTCGATCCATGGAGATATGCAGCAGTGCCATCAGGCTGTAGCCCAGACGCTTGCTGTCGACGATAGCGCGATAGCCCGTGATCAGCCCGCTCTGTTCCAGGGCGCGGACACGTCTGAGACAGGGTGAGGGAGACAATCCGATGCGTTCGGCCAGCTCCTGATTGCTGAGACGCCCATCGTGCTGGAGGATGTCGAGGATGTGCCGGTCATAGCGGTCAAGCGCAGGGGTAATGTGCTGGGAAGTCATGTTGAGCAATCTTTGATGTGTTTTTCTTGGCTTTTTGCAAGAAACTGCCGAAGTATGCGCCGTTACTGGTCAAGTTCGCAATCCCTGACCTTGGCGCCAAGTGTAGGCTAATAGTCATCGTCACCAGCGATCGATATGTTGCCCGAGGCCGGCTCCACAAGAGCCGGTCCCGGGCGTCGCTCACGAGGCGATAGCAGCAGCCTCATCAACCAGGGCGCATCTCACGGCGCCGCACATCGCAAGGACCGTCAATCATGGCTTCAATCTCCCGCGCCTTCGATCATCGTAAGTACGTGCCGATCGAGCCGGTATCGCTGACTCATCGCCAGTGGCCTTCCCGGACCCTGAGCCGGGCGCCGATCTGGGCGAGCGTGGACCTGCGCGACGGCAACCAGGCATTGCTCGAACCGATGACTGCCGAACAGAAGAAGCGGCTGTGGGGATTGCTGGTCAAGATTGGGCTCAAGGAGATCGAAGTCGGCTTTCCTGCAGCCAGTCAGCACGATTACGATTTCGTGCGCTGGCTGATCGAGGAGGATCAGATCCCCGAGGATGTGCATATCCAAGTGCTCGTACAGGCGCGCGAGCATCTCATCGAAAGAACCTTCGCCGCGCTGGAAGGCGTGGAGCGCGCTATCGTGCACGTCTATAACTCTACGTCCAGGGTTCAGCGTGAGCGAGTGTTCGAGCAGGATCGCCAAGGCATTATCGCCATCGCCGAGCAGGGCGCCCGCTGGGTACAGGAGCATGCGGGGCGCTACCCCGGCACGCACTGGACCTTCCAGTACTCTCCCGAGAGCTTCACGAGTACCGAGGTGGATTTTTCGGTGGCAATTTGCGAGGCGGTCATGGCGATCTGGCAACCCACGCCGGAAAAGCCCTGCATCCTCAATCTGCCGGCCACTGTCGAGGTCGGACCGGTCAACCATTTTGCCGACCAGATCGAATACTTCGTCACGCATCTGAAGAATCGCGACAGCGCGATCATTTCGCTGCACACCCATAACGATCGCGGCGGCGCGGCGGCGGCGGCCGAGCTCGGCCTGCTGGCCGGTGCCGATCGGGTCGAGGGAACGTTGCTGGGCAATGGCGAGCGCACCGGCAACATGGATATCGTCACCCTGGCGATGAATCTCTACAGCCAGGGCATCGACCCCCAGCTCGACCTGTCGAACCCCGACGAGATCATCCAGGTCTGCACCGAGTGTACTGGCCTGCCGGTACACCCGCGCCACCCCTGGATCGGCGAACTGGTGTATACCGCGTTCTCGGGCAGCCATCAGGATGCGATTCGCAAGTGCCTGCATAAGCAGCGCGATGATGAAGCCTGGCAGGTGGCCTACCTGCCCATCGATCCCAAGGATCTCGGTCGCGATTACCAGGCGGTGATTCGCGTCAACAGCCAGTCGGGCAAGGGCGGGATGGCGTTTCTGCTCGAGCGCGATTTCGGCATCAGCCTGCCGCGCTGGATGACGCTGGAGCTGGCGCCATATGTCCAGAAAGCCAGCGAACAGGTGTCGGGGGAGCTTTCCAGCCAAGCCATTCGTGACATCCTGCTCGACACCTTCACGTGCGCCGAGCCGGTAACGCTGAAAGGCTACCGGCTGGATCGGGACGATGCCGAATGCCTGTCGGTCACGCTGCGCCATGGCCAGCAAAGCGTGACCCTGCAGGGGCAGGGCAACGGTGCGATCTCTGCGTTCATGGATGCCTGGCAGCAACACACCGGCCAGAACGTCAACGTGGTCGACTACGGCGAACACGCCTTGGGCGAAGGCAGCGACGCGGTGGCGATTGCCTTCGTTCAGCTCAACGTGGACGGCACGCGAATCAGTGGCATGGCCGAGGATGGCGATACCGTCAGCGCCTCGCTCAAGGCGCTGCTCTCGGCACTCAACCGTGCCGGAGCGGGACAGACTCTGACCGGCGCCGTGACCGAAGAGACGCTCCAGGCCTGACCTGCCGGTTTCGCCATCCCTCTGATAGCAGACGGCCGCCCACGGGCGGCCGACGTCGTTCAGGTTCCACCTGCCGCTGGCGTTACGAGCCGGCGACGCGCTCGTGCCACTGCGCCAGCGATTCGTCGGGGTACTCCTGGAAGCAGCGGTCCCCGTCGGCAGGACGGAACAGTACCCAGTCGGGTTTTGAGCCCAGCATCATGTGGGTATGCTCAGGCGGGACCGGCAATGGAGTGTCGATGGCGCCAGCATGGGGATGCACGAGTTCCGGCCATTCCGGCGACCATAGCCACAGCGCGGTGCCGCACTCGCGACAGAAACGACGTTCGGCGCTGCTGATCGAGCCATCCTCCATGTGTGCCCGGTAGGTGTTGATATGTTCTTCGCCTTCGATCTTCAACGTATCGGCTTTGGCCCCGAGATTGATGGCAAAGCCGCCGGTACCGGCGGTCTTGCGACAAATGCTGCAGTAACACAGATTGAAAGGGTAAGGGGCGTCGGCGTCTACGCTGAAATGCACTGCGCCACAGTGGCAGCTACCGTCGAGTTGCATCCTGTTTCCTCCTTGTATGAGCGGCACGGACCCGAGAACGTTGACTGCTGACTCAGGGCGTCCCCGGATGCGTTGCTATTTGTCGCTACGAATCTGGGCATGACTGATCAAGGCAAAAATGAACGTGCCTCCTATGACGTTGCCGGCCAGCACCGGAAACATGAAATGAAATAGATATTCCGACCATGACGCCTGTCCATCGAAGACCAGGAACAGAACCTCCGTCGAGCCGACGATGATATGTGTGAATTCTCCCAGGGCGACCAGGTAGGTCATGATGATGATGACCCAAATCTTGGCTTGGTCGGCGGCCGGCATCAGCCATACCATCGTGGCGATGATCCAGCCGGCCACAATGCCCTTGGCGAACATTTCGCCCACAGTGTTGGCCAGCACATCCTTGCCCAGGCTGAGGAACGCCTCGTGGGTCTGCGGATCGAGAATGGGAAGCGCCTGAATGGCATAGGCGAAAAAAGCGACGCCGATAATGTTGCCTACGTAGACAACGCCCCAGAGACGAAGCATTCTGGCCAGGTTCGACAGGCTGGGTGCCGTCATTGTGGGTAGCACGGCAGTCAACGTGTTTTCGGTAAATAGCTGCTGTTTGGCAAGGCCGACGACCAGGAAGCCGACGGAATAGCCAAAGGCCTCGATCAAAAAGGCTGTCTCGCTATCGGGAAGATGCGTGCGTAGCAGGCCGATGGTGACCATCGAGAAGCTGATCGAAAGCCCTGCCGCGACTGCCGACCAGAATAACGCCGGTGTCGTGCGCACGAGTTCCTTTTCACCGCCTTCACGGATGGCCTTATGGACACCCGCAGCCTCGGCAGGCGACTCCTTGACCTGCTGCGGGGCCGAGTCGTGCATGGGGGAATCTGCTTGATCCTTCATAGTGCTTTTCCTCATCCTTGAGAGCCGTTCGGTTGAATGTGGTTAACGCGCGTCCTTTGCGCAAGATGTCAGTGGCGTCCGGTTATGGTTACGTAACCTTCCATCAAGCTAAGGAGAGCTCATGTCGGAAGAAACGGTTTCTATCCTCGTCAATCTGGGTACGGCCTGGTTGGCGGGCAGCTTGATCGGCCTGGAACGCAGCTACCATGGCCGGCCGGCCGGGTTTCGTACCCATGCCCTGGTCTGCGTCGCCTCGGCGCTGCTGATGCTGGTATCCACCCATCAGACTGAGTGGGTCGGGGGTATGCTGCCCGAATCCGCCATCCAAACGGATCCGACCCGCATGGCTCAGGGCATCATGACCGGCATCGGCTTTCTGGGGGCTGGTGTCATCTTCAAGGAGGGGCTGACGGTGCATGGGCTGACCACGGCCGCCTCGATCTGGGTGACATCCGCATTGGGCATCCTGTTCGGGATCGGCTTTCTCTACCCGGCGGTGATCGTGACGGTGGTCACCTTGATCACATTGTCGCTTTTCCGCTGGGTCGAAAGCCATCTTCCCAGTGAATTCTACGCCGACCATGTCATCAGCTATCCCATCGAGTCTGTTGACGATGAAAGCAAGGTCAGAGCGATGATTTCCAGCCATGGCTGCACCATCAAGACAATGAGCTACCGCTTGGCCGAACGGGGTAAAGTATACCGTTATCATATGGTGCTGCAGACCCATGACAAGGATAATTTGGTGAAGCTTGCAGCGCATCTGCGCGAATCATCCACCATTTTGGAATTTCGTCTGGCCGTGGCCTGAGTTCGCCAGGTAGGGTCGCCATCTTGCGATTTCCCGAGCGACAGGCGATGGTATAGCCAGACCAAGGCAGGCTGGACAAGGATACGATGCATGGCCGATGCGATGGCAAGGAACGCTCGTCTGATTCTCAATGGCAAGGTTGCACAGGACCCCGAAATACGCGAGGCAGTGTCCGCCATGCGCGAAGCGGGATGCGACCTGCAGGTACGTATCACCTGGGAGGAGGGCGATGCCTTGCGTCTCGTGGAAGAGGCGGCGAAAGAAGGCGTATCGCGCATCATTGCGGGCGGTGGCGATGGCAGTGTCAACGAAATCGTCAATGGACTGATGCATCTGGACGAGGCGCACCGGCCGGCGTTAGGCATCCTGCCGCTGGGGAGCGCCAATGACTTTGCCCATGGGGTCTGTTTGCCCATGGATCCCCATCAGGCCCTGCATACGGCTCTGAGCGTCTCGTCCAGGGCCGTGGATGTGGCGCATCTGGGCGCCGACTACTTCATCAATATGGCTTCCGGCGGCTTCGGCGCCCAAATCACTACCTCGACGCCCGTACCGCTAAAGCGCTTGCTGGGCGGCGGCGCCTATTCGTTGATGGGAATGCTCAAGCTTTGGCACTACCAGCCTTATAGTGGACACCTGAGCTGGCCGGAGGGCGAGTTCGACGGCCCGTTGTTCCTTCTGGCTATCGGTAACGGTGTCCAGGCGGGGGGAGGTCAGAGGCTGGCGCCCGGTGCCAAGCTCGACGATGGCTTGCTGAACGTGTTGCTCGTGCGCCATTTTTCCTCGCTGAGCGAAATGCGCCAGTTGCTGGCGGAGTTGGAAAGGATTCCGGAAGACGGCGAATTCGTGCGCACGGTGCGTACCTCGCGCTTTTCTTTCCAGGGCGAAAGTGCCTTTCCGCTCAATCTGGATGGCGAGCCCAGGCAACTGAAGACTTTCGATGTCACGCTGGAACCGCGTGCCCTCAAGCTATTGGTGCAGCCCGACTGCCCATTGCTGTCATCAACGTCCCGCCAGTGAGGAGAGCGCCATGGACGAATTCATGCAGGCCGCGATCGACGAGGCACGTCGAGGGCTCGAACAAGGCGGTGTCCCGATTGGATCGGTCCTGGTGCATCGAGGGCGCATCATCGGGCGAGGTCATAACCAGCGCCAGCAGCGCGGTAGTGTCGTGCTGCATGGTGAAATGGATGCCTTGGAAAATGCTGGACGCCAGCCGGCATCCGTCTATCGTGACTCGGTGATTTATACGACGTTATCCCCATGTTCAATGTGTAGCGGGGCAATCCTGTTGTATGGAATACCACGTGTCGTGATAGGCGAAAACCGTACCTTCATGGGAGCCGAAGCGCACCTGCGGCAGCATGGCGTCACTCTCGACGTACTGGATAACGCCGAGTGCCGGGAACTGATGGATGCCTTCATTGCGAGTCATCCCGATGTCTGGAATGAAGACATCGGCAAATAATCGCGTGCTATGGCGACATCGCTTCCTTGCGCCTGTCGATGCGGTTTGCTGGAATGTCGCCACCATGCAAGGCAGATCCTTCAATGAGGAGTGATAACGATGGCCAGAGCGCCCTGGATACCGGCGGTAGCTGCCCTGACATTGAGCTTGGGACTGGCGGCTTGCGACGGAGGGGAGGAAGCCCAACCGGAGCAAAGTTCCAGCGAGACGAGTCAGGCTGCAAGCGAGACGCCGAACGGCGTAGAACGCGAAGCGCGCAATGGATCGACGCAGACCGACGGCGACGAACCCCAGCTTTCTACCGATAACACGGCCCAGGACGTGGATTCGGCGGAAGTGACCGACGAGACGGTATCCTCGCCATCAGCCGACGTCGGAGCGGACCAGCAAGAGGCAGGAGTCTCCGATCAGCAGGAGAGCGCTGGCGGCCTGGCAGCCGATGACGACATTACGCCCAGTGACGGCGAGCGCTTGGCCGATGAGTCCTGGGAGGACACGGAAGACGATGTCAACGAAGCGTTGAAAGAGACCGAGCGGCGCTTCAAAGAGGCCGAACAGGAACTGGAAGAGCAGTTCAAGGCGGCCGAAGAGCAGGACGTGCAGCGCAGCCAGGAAATCCCGATTCAGCCCGAAGACGCGTCTCCTTCCCAGTAGCTTCCCGATGCTGCGTAACTTGGTAAGGCGCGGTGTCTGCCGCGCTTCATATTCAGGAAACCGGTATGTCGTCTATGCCCGCGTTATCGGGACTCTATCGTTACCCTATCAAATCCACCGCCGGCCAGGCGCTCGACAGCATGACGGTCAAGGAAGAGGGGCCCGTGGGGGATCGCCGTTACATGCTGGCCAGGCCGGATGGCACGTTCCTGACGGCACGGAGCCATCCTTGGTTGCAGCGTGTGATCGCTACACCGGTGCCGGGCGGGCTCGACATCCATCATCCGGAACTCGGCGAGACCCGCGCGCATGAAGCGGAATTCGAAGGTAGACCTTTCGCCACCCAGGTATGGAGTGATCCGTTCGATGCCTTGTCCACCACGGCTGCGTTGGACGACTGGTTCAGTCGGGTGGCCGGGGAACCGGCAAAGCTGCTGTGGATAGGGAATCGCTCGCCGCGTTATCGCCCTGCAATCGAGCGTCGTGTCGGCTTTGCCGATGGCTATCCTCTCATGCTGATTTCCCAAGCGTCGCTGGACGACCTCAATCGGCGAATGAATGCCCCGCAGAGAATGGCGCAGTTTCGGCCCAATCTCGTCGTGGCCGGCACTCATCCCTATGCCGAGGATGGCTGGAAGCGCATTCGCATCGGTGAAGTGGAATTTCTCGTCGATACCCCATGTTCGCGCTGCGCCATGATCACTGTCGATCCATCTACCGGACAGTTCCAGACACGCGGAGAACCGCTGCGTACCTTGGCGAACTACCGGCGCGGCCCGGGAGGAAAAGTCTATTTCGGACAGAACCTGATTGCCCTCAACGAGGGTAGGCTCGATCTGGGCGCGATGGTGGAAGTGCTCGAGTCAGCTTCGCCAGCGAGCCCTGACCTGGGCACCTGAGCAGGCAGGTCTGGAGTCCATGAGTTGGCAAAAAAGGCCTGGGAAGATCATGAAGAAGGGCACGTATCCTAAAGGCTTCATGCTCTCAGTATGGTTAGGATCATCGTTATGCCTAGGTCGTTCAAGGTATATAGTGATAGGCATCTCCTTATTGCTCGAGTGGGTGAATGCCATTGTCACGTGTCTTGTTCACTTTGTTGTTGCTAGTGGCTTCCAGTACCTGGGCGAACGCGGAACTGCCGTCTCCTCAGGGCCCTGTCATTCTCGAGGTCTCGGGTAACATTGCGCAGACCAATCATGGCGATGAGGCGCATTTCGACTATGCCATGCTTGCGGCGCTTGGCATGCATGAAATCGCTACACACACGCCCTGGACGGAAGGGCTGATCCGTTTCGAAGGGCCTTTAGGCCGGGACTTGCTCGAGGCGGTTGGCGCACAGGGCGATCAGCTCTCGGTGAAAGGGCTCGATGGCTATGTCGCCGAGGTGCCAGCCAGCGATTTCTTCAAGCATGAGGTCATCCTGGCGCTCAAGATGGACGGCGAACGGCTGCGCGTGCGCGACCGGGGACCGATTATCATCGTCTACCCTTTCGATCAGAAACCTCAATTGCTTACCGAGCAAATTCGCTTCCGTTCAGTCTGGCAGGTAGCCTCCATTCATGTAGGGGAGAGCCCTGATCGAGCAGGGAAGCGCGGCGGCAGTGAATGAACGTTCTTACATCGTGGAATGCTAATCGACTGAGTTTGTGGCGTGGTTCGGGTAAGCTTGCGCGTGCCGGTGGGAGACAAGCTGCATAGGGAAGGCCAGAAGCATTCATGGAGCCGGCAATATCTTGCCTAGCCGTTTAGTCACCACTCCGAGACGTTTGCATGTTCATTTCCCGTTTGTCGCTGCTTCTTCTGGCGTTGTTGTTACCGTTGCGCTCCTTGTGGGCCGGTTCGTTGCCGATGCCCGAAGGGCCGATCATCCTCAAGGTCGGCGGAAAGATCACCCATACCAATATCGGTGACGAGGCACATTTCGATTACCAGATGCTTGCCGCGCTAGGCATGGTCGAAATCGAGACCCGTACCCCCTGGACGGAAGGTGTGTCGGATTTTGCCGGCCCGTTGGGACGGGATCTGCTCGACGCTGTCGGTGCCCAGGGTGAGCTTCTCAAGGTCAAGGCGCTCAATGAGTTCGTGGCCGAGGTACCCGTTGCGGATCTACGCAGCCATGACGTCATCCTGGCGGTCAAAAGGGACGGGGAACGCATGCCTGTTCGCGATTTTGGCCCGATATTCGTGCTGTACCCTTTCGATCAGAATCCCAAGCTGCTCAATGAAACGTACCGGTTCCGTTCTGTCTGGCAGGTAAGCAGCATACGTGTGGAATAGCCGGACCGGAGCGCAACCTGATAGAGGCCTGATTTGCACTATCCGCTTCGTTTGAAATGGGGTGCCATCGCTGCCGTGTTTTTCTTCGTGGCAGCCATCGGTGTCGTCAGTCTGATTGCCTGGCGTCAGAACAGCCTCGCGCAGAGTGTCGGAGGCGATGCCGCCTGGGCGGCCTATAAGCTGGATCGTGAAGCCGTCGAGCTGCGTAGCCAGTTGCTACGCAGCGATCCGGGATCGAGCGAAGATCTGGCCGATATCCGGCTGGGGTTCGAGCTGTTATACAGCCGTGCCAACCTGTTGCAGACGGGCCAGGTCGCTGAACTCTTTCATACTATCGGTAGCATCGACGAAGTGTTGCCCCGCATCTTCGCTCAGGTCGATTCCATCGACAGGATGCTGAACAGTGTGGATGAGCTGGACCCGGCCGATATCGACCTTCTGCAGTCCAGCTTGGCCACCTTGGGCGACAGCTCGCAGCGTCTGGTCATCGCTATCAACGAGTATCTGGCCGAGTCCAAGACCCGCGATCGGGAAACGCTGCTTCAGCTTTATGGCTTATTGCTGGCATTGATCGTTTTCAAGAGCCTGACGTTGTTGGTCATCATCCGCTTCCTGTTTCAGGAAGCACGCGATAACGAGGCGTCGCGGCAGGCTATGGAAACGTTGAGCCGCGAGCTGGAAATCACTGCGCGTAAGGCCGAATCGGCCAGCCGGGCCAAGTCGGACTTTTTGGCCACCGTCAGTCACGAGGTACGCACCCCATTGAATGGTGTGATCGGCATGAGTGCGTTGCTCATGGATCGTCAAAGCGATCCTCAGTCGCGCCGCTATGCACGCACCATCCATGAAAGTGCAGAAATCCTGCTCAGTTTGATCAACGACATTTTGGATTTCTCCAAGATCGAGGCCGGACGTCTTGAACTCGAACATACGGTTTTCAATCTACGCGACACCCTCGATGGCGTACTGGCGCTGTTCGCGCCGCGCCTCGAAAGCGGAATGCTGCGTCTGGCCCAGGACGTCGATCCGCACTTGCCGCCCTGTCTGATCGGAGACTCGAGCCGAATACGTCAGGTGCTGCTCAACCTGTTGTCGAACGCCTTCAAGTTCACGATGGAAGGGCAAGTGACGCTCAGCGTCCGGCGGGCGGCGAACGGTGGTGTGCATTTCGAAGTCAGCGACACCGGCTGCGGCATCCCGCTCGAGCAGCGCGAAGCGTTGTTCGAGCCATTTCGTCAAGGCGACGCCTCGACGGCGCGACGTTTTGGCGGATCGGGTCTGGGGCTGGCTATCTGTAAGCGCTTGGTCGAAGCGATGGGAGGCACGATCGGCTTGGATAGCCGCGAAGGGCAGGGCAGCCGGTTCTGGTTCGAGTTACCGTTGGAAGATGCCCCGCCCGAGTCCGTGCCGCACCAACCGCGGACCTTCCTCACCCTGGACAATCAGCACGGCAAGTGTGAGCGTTTGCTGGTTGCCGAAGACAATCCGGTCAATCAGCAGGTGGCCGTTGCCATGCTGGAACGTTTCGGCCATCGCGTCGATCTCGCCGCCAATGGTGCCGAGGCCGTCGACATGGCACGCAAGCAGACCTACGCCATGATTTTCATGGATATGCAGATGCCTGGGATGGATGGTTTCGAAGCGACTCGACAGATTCGCGCAACCGATGAGCGTTTGGCGCGGATACCCATCATTGCCATGACCGCCAGCGCGCTTGGCGGAGAGCAGGCCAAGTCGCAGGCGGCCGGCATGAATGACTACCTGACCAAGCCGATCATGCCCGACAGCCTGGGGGCAGTGTTGGCCCGTCACCTTGGCCAGCCGCTGCCGGACGATGCCGTGCCGCGCCGCATGAGCGATGCCGGCACGATCGATTACGCGCTATTGCGCGAGCTCGAGTATTCCCTGGGGTTGGCCATGTTGCGTGATCTGCTGGTGCTGTACCGCGACCAGATGCCGGAGCGCTTCGCCGCTTTTGATGCGGCGCTGGCCGAGGATGACGGCCAGGAAATAGTGCGCCAGGCGCATCTGCTCAAGGGCGAATCCAGTGGCCTTGGGTTCAGGGCGGTAGCGGATCTGGCCGAAGAGCTCGAGCTGCGTGGGCAGCGACTGTCACGAGTGGAGCGTGAACGGCACGTGGCGACGCTCAAGGATTACATCGCACGTAGCCTGAAAGAGTTGGAAACCGGCATCGCGGTCCTGCCTAAGTGATTATCCGCGGGGAGGATCCGAGCCGGCCCCGACCTGATGGGAAGACGTCGTGGTGGGGAGTGAATCCGTATCGGCAAGAAAGCGTATCGTGCGCCCGTCGTTACCCAACTGCTGAATCTGCACGGGGCATCCGGTGAGGTCGAACGTGACATGGCCGATACCGGCACCGTTCCACAGGCGTTCGCCCGCTTTGGCATGGTCCGGCACCCTGGGCTGCACATGCATGCGTCGCCGCTTGGTGAACCAGTTGAGGGGCGACCAGGGCGCGTAGAGCCAGCGGTTGAGCCGATCGAACCAATCGAGCAGCGTGGCGGGAAATTCGTTCTTCACGCCGCTACTGGTGATCTGCCAGATATGCGGGCCATGTTCACGCTGACGAATGCGCACGTCGTAAACGAATGAATAGTGCACATCGCCCGAGAGGATCACATAGTTTTGTGGCGTCCGCGTATGCCGGAAAATGTTGAGCATGACGCTGGCAGCGCCGCGATGCGCCATCCAGTTTTCGGCGTCAACTAGCAGCGGTTTGCCTGCCCAACTGAAGAGACGCTGGATTCCCTCGATCAACTTGACCCCGAACATCGGTGCTGGCGAGACGATGATTACCGAACGCTCGTCGAGCAGGTTCTGTTGCAGTTCGCTCAACGCCTCCCAGTCCATCAGTCCCGAGGGGCGCTGCCGGTTGCGTTCGCTACGCCAGCGTCGGGTCCGGGTATCCAACACGATCAACCGGGGCGAGGTGGGAAGAACATATCCCCAGCCATCGAAGCGCAGCAATTCGACGATGACTTTGTCCTGTTGCTGGACGGGCAGGTAGCCGTCAGTTGCTGCTTCCAGCAGTCGGCGTAGCCGGGCGAGCGGCATAGCCAGCGTGTCGGGAGCGTTGCCCCAGCCCTGGAAGAGGAGATAGGCGAGCAGGGCGTTGCCGATGATGCGGTGTGAAAAAGGATGGCCGTAGGCGCTTTCCTCCCAGGCAGCGGTCAGGTTCCAGTCGTCGGTGACGTCATGGTCGTCGAAGATCATCAGCGTCGGTACCTGCGCCAGAAGGCGGGCCACTGCGGGTAGCTCGGCCACGAAGCCATCGAGGATGTCGCGTTCCGCGACGAAGCGTGCAGCGTATGTCTCGTCCAGTGCTGGGGCCTGGCCACTTATCAGGCGCCATGGCTGGGGAGACCAGACCAGCAGATACATGGCGACGATTTCGGCAAAGGTAATGAGATGATTGGCGGCATTGGCCGAGGTGAAGATGGGTTTCTTGGCTCCGCCGAAAAAACGCTCGCGCAGTGCCTCGTTGGACTCGAAGGCCGGCAGCAGCTGCTCGCGTCGATAGTAGGTCGACTCGGCGGCGTAAAGTGCCTCGCTATCCTCGACCACAGCGCCTTCCAGATGCTCGCCGACCAGGCCAAGACGCCGAATCAGTTCGTGGATGGCCGACAGCATGGGACCGGCAACGTCGTCGGCGTAGATCTGATCCCCGGTCAACAGTAGCAGGGCAGGACGTTCGGCAGCGTTGTGGCGCCGCTCGTCGAGCCAGGCATCGGCACGTGCCAAGCCATCCTTCGAGGCATGATGAGGTTTGCGGCAGGAGCCATGCAGCAGGTTGTCGAGGCGCGACTTGATCACGAAAGACGGGTGCGTCTCGCCAGCATACAGAAGGTGCGGGGCCCAGGAAGCGATACCTGACTCATTGCCTTGCGTATCGCGAATCAACAGGTCATAACCGATCAGGACATCGCTCGGCAGCGGCGAGGCCAGCTCGACATCGATGAGATGGACGTAGGCGTGAGCGCCGAGGGGAATGCACTCGCAGTGGCCGGCGAGCGCAAGATGACGGGCAGACTCGTTATCGGGATAGAGCGCCAGACTGAACGACAACTGACGGCTGGCGACCAGCCAAAGCGCCATGCGGCCGGGCTCGATACGGCGCAGCAAGGGACCGGCAAGTACGTCCGGCAGAGTATCGTGTGACGCCATGTCGTTGCCGGCGCTGAGCGGGGCGGTTTGCATAGGATACGCAGCATAACCCGCCCCGTAAGGGTTGACCAAGGTTCTGGCGATTACGTGCTACTGCCGGAACGCAGGGCGGACTCGCTCAAGCAGGCGCTGACTTCGTCATCGCTGGTCTGGCCGAATTCCACGTACCATTGGCCGACGGCGCGGAAGGGTTCCGGCGTCGCGACACAAACGATGTCATCGACGTCGCTGGACAAGTCCTCCAGCGTCTCGCTGGGGGCGACGGGAACGGCCAGGGTGCAATGTTCGGCGCCCAACTGGCGTACGGCCTGGATGGCGGCGCGCATGCTGGAACCCGTAGCGATGCCATCGTCGACCAGAACGACCTCCTTGCCATGCAAGTCCGGATACGGTCGCTCACCGCGATAGGCAAGCTCGCGACGCGCCAACTCGCGGTTTTCCTTGTCGATGACGGCTTGCAGGCTGTCTTCTTCGAGACGGAGACGCTGCAATAACGAGTCATCCAGCACTGTGACACCGCCACTGGCAATGGCGCCCATCGCGAACTCTTCGTGGCCCGGCATGCCCAGCTTGCGTACCACCATGACATCCAGCGGGGCCCCGAGAGCGTGGGCGACGACTGCGGCGACCGGGACGCCGCCCCGCGGCAAGGCCAGCACCAGAATATTGTCCTGACCGGCACGCGCTTTCAGCCGGTCGGCAAGTGCCTGGCCGGCGGTGTGACGATTGGCGAAGGGAACTTCTGACATGGAAACCTCCTTGTAGGCCCGACAGTGCCTGCCATTTTCGGACTCGATGGGTCATGCGCTACTGCCATAGCGTGGTCAGGCGGTGGACTTTTTTCCAACCGGAGCGGGCGTGCCGGTCATGACGACATGCGTCGGTAGTGCAGAGAGCGCTCGACGATATCGCTACCGGGACGGTACTCCCCCTGTGCCGCGGCCAGCGCCCGCGCCAGGGTCAGGTCGGCGATACGGTCATGGTCCTGCGGCAACGAGTTGACCGGCTGAGGTAGAAAGTCGAGCAGGCGGTCGTCGCCGAACGTCGCCAGGCGCAGGTGCTGGGGCAGGCCACCATTTTCCAGCAGCACGTCGAATGCGCCATTGAGCAGAGTGTAGGAGGCCGTGACCAGGGCATCCGGCAGGCCATGCACGTCGAGCAGTTGACGCATCAATGCCGCGCCTTCGCTGCGGTCGTAGCGCTTGGCGGTCTGGATCAGCGGCGTGGCGCTGGTGTCTGCCAGCGCCTGATGAAAGCCTTGGCGCCGCTCTCGGGTGATGGAGAGTTCGTCGACGGCATCGAACCAGGCAATCCGCCGTACTTCCGGCGTCAGCACGGAACGGGTCAATGCCTCGGCAGCCGCGACGTTCTGGCTGATGATGCACACGAACCGTGTCGGATCCAATTTGCGGTCGATGGCGATGATCGGCAGCCCGCCGTTCATCATGTCGAGGTAGAAGGGGTCGTCGGGAGCCAGGCTACTGGCAACGATCAACGCCTGGCAACGTTGGGCGCGCAATGCCCTGGCCAGTTCACGCTCGGTATCGGGATCGTCGTCCGAGCCGGCAATGAGCAATTGATAGCCTTTCTCCCTGGCACCGCGCTCCAGACGCTTGGCCAGGCGGGCATAGCTGGCGTTTTCCAGGTCGGGAATGATCAGCCCTAGGGTTCGGCTCTGCCCGCGGCGCAGCGCGGCGGCTTGGGCATCGACCCGGTAGTGGTGGCGTTCGACGACTGCCATGACGCGCTCCACCGTCTCGCGGCTGATGCGACGTTCCGCGGCCTTGCCATTGATCACGTAACTGGCAGTGGTGCGAGAGACTCCGGCAAGGCGGGCGATTTCGGCAAGCGTCATGGCGTTTCCTTGTGACGGTAGACAGGTCTGGATGAGTCGGGCCAATTCTAGGGGAGCGGTCGGAAGCGGTATCCCCTGCTAAGGTCGTAGTCGCTGGCGCTTGATTAATTGCCTGTCTCGTTTCAGCATTGCGAGGAATTAAAGGTGACACGATTCAGCGTCCCGTTTCAATCGCTGTGGGAAGGCTGAAAGGAGGCTCCATGCTCACGCTTCATCAGGACGACGTCCTGCTCGACTGCCATGCATCCGACTGGCGGGATGCCCTGGACCAGGCCGCAGCATCGCTGGCCGAGGCCGGTCGCGCCACTCCGGACTACCGTCAGGGCCTGCACGACCGAGAGGCGCAGTCCTCGACTTACCTGGGCAATGCCATTGCCATTCCGCATGGCACGCCGGCCAGCCGTGACCAGGTACTCGAGACCGGCGTACGCGTGCTGCAATTTCCCGACGGCGTGGAGTGGCACGACGGCAACCGTGTCCACGTACTGGTCACTATCGCCGCCCAGAGCGATGAGCATCTGGATATCCTGCGTGCCCTGACCCACGTCCTCGATCGCGAGGGCGTGGCGGAGCGTCTTGCCAGGGCCGCAACGCGTGCCGACGTCATCGCCGAGTTGTCCAAGGCCCCGGTCATCGCCAAGGTCGACATCGATACCCTGTGCCTCAACTTCCCCGCCAAGGATCGCTTCGAGCTGGCCCTGGCCGGTGCCGCGCGTCTGCGCCAAGCCGGTTGTGTCAACGCCGAGTTCGTTGCTGCCATCGTTGAGCAGGAGCCTGTTGCGCTGGGCCAAGGGCTGTGGCTGGCCAGCAGTACGCAGGGCGTGACGACGCCGGCACTGTCGCTGGCCACGCCCGAGGCGGCCTTCGTCGGTCCCAAAGGGCCTGTGAATGGGGTGTTCTGCCTGGCCGCACAAGGCGAGTCCCACTTAGGGCTGCTCGAGCGTATCGCCGATCTGCTCGATAGCGGTGATGGCCAAGCATTGGCCGATGCCGATGCCGCCACCGTGCTGGCGCGCCTGGCCGGGGAGAGCGCCAGTGCCGAGACGGCACGTGCCCGCGTACTCAATGCTCATGGCCTGCATGCCCGCCCGGCCAAGCAACTGGTCCAGGTGGCGCGCAACCAGGGCATGCCGATCAAGGTGCGTCTACTCGAAGGCGGTGCCGAGACGGTATCCGCCGCGAGCCTGACCAAGGTCATCGGCCTTGGCGCACGGCGCGGGCAGACACTGGTGTTTTCCGCCGAGGGCGACGGTGCCGCCGAGGCCCTGCAGGCGATGGTCGAGGCCGTACGCGGCGGGCTGGGCGAGAAAGTCACGCCGCTGGACGAGCGCAGCGATATCGAGGAGTACCGCCCTGCGCCGATCGAGCTCGAGCCGCTCGCTGCCGACACTTCGCATCCCGCCGTGCCGGCGGCGCCGGGGTTGGCCATCGGCACGGTCTTCGTCATGCGCACGCCGCGCTTCGAGTATCCCGAACGGGCCCGCGACCTCGATGAGCCGCGCGGTGGCGATGCCTCGCGGCAGAAGGCGCGCCTCGAGCGGGCCCTGCAGTCGGCCGCCGAGCAGCTCGAGGCGCTGATCCGGCGCGCCCAGGGCGGCGAAGTGGCGGAAATCCTCTCCATGCATGAAGAGATGCTGGACGACCCCGAGCTTCGTGAATCCGCGCATGAGGGCATCGACGAAGGCCTGTCCGCCGAAGCGGCGTGGTGGCGCAGCGTGGATACCGCCGCCCGTGCTCAGGAAACCCTCGCCGATCGCCTGCTGGCCGAACGTGCCGCCGATCTGCGCGACGTGGGACGGCGCGTGCTGGGCATCCTGTGCGGCGTGGAACTGCCGACACCGCCCGATACGCCCTATATTCTGGTGATGGACGATATCGGCCCGTCCGATGTGGCGCGTCTGGACACCGCCAAGGTGCGTGGCTTGCTCACTGCGCGTGGCGGGGCGACATCGCACAGTGCCATCCTGGCCCGCGCACTGGGCATTCCGGCGGTGGTCGGTGCCGGCGAGCGCGTCATGACGCTGGACAACGGCAGTGAGCTGATTCTCGATGGCGAGCGTGGCCGGGTGATTCCCGCGCCGTCCCGCGAACGCCTGGATCGTGCCGAATTGCGTCTCAAGGAGCACGAAGCACGCCAGAAGGCGGCCTATGCCGCCCGCTTCGACGAAGGGCGAACGCGCGATGGACACCGCGTCGAGGTCGCCGCCAACCTGGGCAACACCGCGCATGCCGCCGATGCCGTGGAGTACGGCGCCGAGGGGGTCGGCCTGCTGCGCACCGAGTTCGTGTTCATGGCGCATGCCGATGCGCCGGATCTGGACACTCAGATCGCCGAATATCGCGAGGCTATCGACGCACTCGACGGCCGGCCATTGGTCGCACGCACCCTGGACGTCGGCGGCGACAAACCGCTGCCGTACTGGCCGCTTCCCCAGGAGGACAACCCGTTTCTCGGTCTGCGCGGCATCCGCCTGGCGCTGACCCGCCCCGAAATCCTCGAGACCCAGTTGCGTGCGCTGCTGACCGCCGCCGGCGACAAGCCGCTGCGTATCATGTTGCCGATGGTCAAGGACATCGGCGAATTCCGTGCCGCCAAGCGCATCGTCGATCGCCTGCAGCAGGAAATCCAGGCACCTGACGTCCAACTCGGCGTGATGATCGAAGTGCCATCCTGTGCGCTGCTGGCGCCCAGCCTGGCCGAGGAAGTCGACTTCTTCTCCATCGGCACCAACGACCTGACGCAATACACCCTGGCCATCGACCGCGGCCACCCTGAGCTTTCCGCGCAGTCCGACGGTCTGCACCCCGCCGTGCTGCGCCTGATTCAGATGACTGTCGATGCCGCCCACGCCAAGGGCAAGTGGGTCGGGGTGTGCGGCGAACTGGCCAGCGACACGCAGGCAGTGCCGGTGCTGGTCGGGCTGGGCGTCGACGAATTGTCGGTGTCGCTGCGTCAGGTGCCCATGGTCAAGGCGCGCCTGCGTGAGATCGATCTGGCCGAGGCGCGCCAACAGGCCGAGCTGGCGCTGGGCCAGGCCACGGCGGAAGCCGTACGCGAAGTCTTGGAGGCGCTGTAATGGCCCGTATCCTGACGATCAGTCTCAACCCGGCACTGGATCTGGCGATCCGCCTGCCTCGGTTGAGCTTGGGATCAGTCAATCGTACCGAGTCGACGCGCCTGGATGCAGCAGGTAAGGGCGTCAACGTGGCGCGTGTGCTGGTTGCACTGGGCCACGACGTGGCGGTGTCGGGTTTTCTCGGTGCAGCCAACGATGGCCCGTTCGTGCATGCCTTCGCCGACCTGGGGGTAGCCGATGCCTTCCTGCGTGTACCCGGAGAAACCCGTATCAATGCCAAGGTCGCCGAGCACGACGGCCGTGTCACCGACATCAACGGGCCGGGACTGCAGGTGGGGGCGGAGGAGATGCAACAACTGCTCGATAGCCTCGAGGCTCGCGCCAACGACGCCGACCATCGCCCGGATGCTGTCGTCATTGCCGGCAGTTTGCCGCCGGGCGTCACTGCAGACGATCTGGCCTTATTGATCGAGCGTCTGCAGTGTCATGGCTTGCCGGTGTGGGTCGATACCAGCGGCTCGGCATTGCAACGCGCCATCGCGGCCCGGCCCACGGCCGTCAAGCCCAACGAGCAGGAACTCGCCGAATGGGCGGGCGAGCCGCTGGACAGCGAACCGGCCCGGTTGCGTGCCGCGCGGCGCTTGCATGCCGCAGGCATCGACGAGGCAGTGATTTCCGCCGGTGGCGAGGGAGTGCTGTGGATCAGTCGCCGTGGAGCCTGGCTGGCCGTACCTCCTGAGATGACGGTGACGAGTACCGTCGGTGCCGGCGATACGCTGGTTGCCGGTATGTTGCACGGTGTGCTGGAAGGCCTCGCACCCGAACGCGCCTTGCAGCTGGCCACGGCGCTGTCTGCCGAATCCGTGCGCCACGTCGGTGTGGGGGACCCCACCGCTGCCGACTTCGATGATCTCCAACAACGCACGCGTGTGCGTCGACTCGATGACACCGCAGGGGAGCACCCATGAACGTGATCCTGATTACCGCCTGCCCGAGTGGCATGGCCACGACCTTTCTCGCCGCCCGCCGTCTCGAACAGGCCGCCCGTCGCCGTGGCTGGCAGCCCAGCGTGGAAATGCATGGCGAGCTCGAACCGCCCAGGCCGGTCAGCCAGGCTGACATCGATGCTGCCGAACTGATCGTCGTTGCCGCCGATCGCGTACCCGAGCCGCAGCGCTTTACCGGCAAGCGCCTGTTCCAGGCCTCGATCGCTCAGGCACTTCCGGATCCGGCCGGCTTTCTCGACCGAGCCAACCGAGAGGCGGCCGAGTTCGCGCCGGGAAGTGAAGCTATCCAAGGTGGGGCCGAAGTAGCTGCATCCCCCTCTCAGGCGAAGAAAATCGTCGCCGTTACGGCATGTCCCACCGGGGTGGCGCATACCTTCATGGCGGCCGAGGCGCTTGCTGAGGCGGGCCGCTCGCTGGGCCACCAGATCCGGGTCGAGACGCAAGGTTCCGTCGGTGCTCAGAACGAGCTGACCGATGAGGAAATCCATGACGCCGACGTGGTCATCCTGGCCTGCGACATCGAAGTCGACCCGACGCGCTTCGCGGGCAAGCGCATCTGGCGCACCTCTACCGGCAATGCGCTGAAGAAGCCCAAGCCGACTATCGAGACGGCGCTCGCCGAGGCAGACGTCGAAAGCCAGGGGGCCGCGGCGTCCGGCGGGGGCGAACGCAAGAAGAGCGCCAAGGAGAAGGGCGTCTACAAGCATCTGCTCACCGGCGTGTCGTTCATGCTGCCGATGGTCGTCGCCGGCGGCTTGCTGATCGCACTATCGTTCGTGTTCGGCATCGAGGCGTTCCAGGAAGAGGGGACGCTGGCCGCCGCGCTGATGCAGATCGGCGGAGGCAGTGCCTTCAAGCTGATGATCCCGGTACTCGCCGGCTACATCGCCTATTCCATCGCCGACCGGCCGGGTATTGCACCGGGCATGATCGGCGGCTGGCTGGCTGCGGACATCGGTTCGGGCTTCATCGGCGGCATTCTCGCCGGCTTCCTGGCCGGCTATACCGCCTGGGCGGTGACCAAGTATTTCAAGCTGCCGGCGAGCGTCGAGTCGCTCAAGCCGATCCTGATCATTCCGCTGATCGCCAGCCTGGTCACCGGGCTGGTGATGATCTACGTCGTCGGCGAGCCGGTGGCCGGCATCCTCGCAGCCCTGACGACCTTCCTCGAGAACATGGGCTCGACCAATGCCGTACTGCTCGGCATCCTGCTGGGCGCCATGATGTGCTTCGACCTCGGCGGGCCGGTCAACAAGGCCGCTTATACCTTCGGTGTCGGCCTGCTGGCCTCCGAAACCTACGCGCCCATGGCGGCAATCATGGCCGCCGGCATGGTGCCGGCATTGGGCATGGGCATCGCCAGCTTCGTGGCGCGCAAGAAATTCTCCGCGCCGGAGCGTGAGGCGGGCAAGGCCTCGTTCGTGTTGGGCCTGTGTTTCATCAGCGAAGGTGCGATCCCGTTCGCGGCCAAGGACCCGCTGCGCGTAATTCCCGCGAGCATGGTCGGCGGGGCGGTGACCGGGGCATTGTCGATGCTGTTCGGCGCCAAGCTGATGGCCCCGCATGGCGGCATCTTCGTGCTGTTGATCCCCAATGCCATCACGCCGGCGCTGCTTTACTTGCTGGCGATCGTCGTCGGCTCGCTGATTACCGGACTGGGCTATGCTGCCCTCAAACGGCATGGCGAAGAAGTGACCGTGGGCGCTACCAGTCAGGCGTGATCGATCCTGGCACCTGCCTTCAACGCCACCGGCCTTGCCGGTGGCGTTTTTCTTTGTCGGTTCGTGAATGACGCAGGCTGGCATTGCCGGCGGAGTTGGAGTAGTTTTTGCATCCTTCATGGCAGGGGCCCTTACCCGGGCCCGTGTCCTTTCGGCAGGCCCTACCCGGGTAGTCGAAGCGAACAAGGAGATACACAATGTCTACCCAACCCGTCACCCTGATGGTGGCGCGCCGCGTGGCCCGCGGGCGCTATCGCGATTTCATGACCTGGCTCGACGAAGGCCGCGAACTGGCTGCCGATTTCGGCGGCTACCTGGGTTCCGGCGTGCTGGCGCCACCGCCGGGCGGTGACGACGAGTACCAGATCGTCTTTCGCTTTGCCGATGAAACAGCGCTTGCCGCCTGGGAGCATTCCGCCTCGCGTCGCGCTTGGCTGGAGCGTGGCCATGGTCTGTTCGAGGCGCCGCATGAGCATCGCGCCACTGGGCTGGGAAGTTGGTTCCACGATGGCCAGGGGCGTACGCCGCCGCGTTGGAAACAAGCGGTTGCGATCTGGCTGGCATTCTTCCCTGTATCGCTGGGCTTCCAATGGCTATTCGGTGATGCGCTTTCCGGCTTGCCCCTGGTGCCCCGTGTACTGGCCAGTACATTGATGCTGACGCCGATCATGGTGTTCCTGTTCATTCCGATGTCGATGCGTCTGTTGTCGCCCTGGCTGAGTGCGCCGGTGGGTCGCCCTCGCCGAACCATGCACCAGCGCAGAGCATAGCCGACGGACTGTCTTCATCAGTAAGAGTGCCAGCCCATTTGGGCTAAGTTCCTCTGCGTGTGATTTTCCTCTCCGCACGGTTTTCTCCCCCGACGATCGATAAAACACCGGCGCTCCGCAAGGAGCGCCGGTGTTTTTGTGTGCCTGCAGCCAATCGGCGAATCAGCGCTTGCCATGTCTCGACATAGGCTATATACCATCTATATGGATGGCATATGGAATCCATGCGGATTCTACAAGGTTGCTAGAGGACATACTGATGAGTGTGCATGAGCTGCGACGCAAGGCCGGCGATACCACCGAGAAGATCACCATCAATCTGGGAGTGGTCGATCTGGGACAAATCGATCTGCTGGTGCAGGAAGGGTTCTACTCCAATCGCACCGATCTGATTCGTATGGCGATTCGCAACCAGCTATCGACCCATGCGGAGGTGGTGAGAGAGACAGCGGCTCGCAAGACCTTCGTGCTGGGCCTACAGCACTACAGTCGCACCGACCTGGAGGCGGTCCAGGCGGCGGGGGAAGTACTTCAGATCCAGGTTCTGGGGCTGGCAAGCATCGCCGATGACGTTTCTCCCGAGCTCGCCCTTGCCACCATCGATTCGGTCGTCGTGCTGGGGGCCTTTCACGCCAGTGCGGCGGTCAAGGCCGCCCTGGCGGACCGGATTCACTAATGGCGCTGCGGCGCCAAGGAAACTGCAACGATGAACAGGACGGTATTGGAAGGACTCCAAGAGGCCACACGCCTGACCCAGGCGGGGCAGTTGCATGAAGCGACCGCGATGATACAGCGCGCGCTGGGCGGCATGCCGGGCCAGGCTGACCGGAAAGAGCGGAACGAGCCTGTCACAAACTCGGCCCGTGGCACGACGTATGAAGGAAGTTGCCACGTGGTTGACGAGGAAGTTATCGATTATACCCAGGCTGAGCGTTCATCAGACTCGACGCTACAGCGGCCCTTTGCTGCCGGATGGCAGGGCGCGGAGTTCCAGCCTTCGTGGCAGGAGACCCTGCGCCGCCTGCGTGGCGCCGAGGGCTGGTCCCAGCCAATGGCGGGGGGGACGCAGCTGAGCGATCATGGGCCCGGGGAGTTCATTGCCGGGACGTTTTCCAATCATGCCGGCACGCGTGACTACAAGTTGTATATTCCCAGCGGGGACCACGATCGATCACTGCCGCTTGTCGTCATGCTGCACGGTTGCACCCAGAACCCCGATGACTTCGCCGTCGGCACCGGTATGAACCAGCTCGCCGAACAGCAGCCGTGTTATGTGCTTTATCCCGCCCAACCGACGACTGCCAACAGCTCCAAGTGCTGGAACTGGTTCAAGTCTACGGACCAGCAGCGCGAGCGTGGTGAGCCGGCCATTATCGCCGGCATGACCCGCCAGGTTCTCGACGAGTATCGTCTGGATGAGCAGCGGGTCTATGTGGCGGGCCTGTCGGCCGGTGGTGCGATGGCAGTGACATTGGCAATGACTTACCCGGATCTGTATGCGGCAGCGGGTGTACATTCGGGGCTACCGCACGCGGCTGCCCATGATCTGCCCTCCGCCCTAGCGGCCATGCAGGGCGGCACTGGCCCCTTGGCTGGCCACAGAAAAGGCGGAGCATACGGTAGCCCGGCAACGCCGGCCGGCATTCCCGCGATAGTCTTTCATGGGGACCGCGACACCACGGTAAATCCATGCAATGGCGACCGGGTGGCTGCGCAGTGCGCTCCGTCTGCCATCACGGGGGAGGGCACGGAGGAGAAGCTGGCAGAGCGTGTGGCACGCGGTCGAGTGCCCGACGGGCATGCCTACACTTGCACAACACGCCATGATGCGAGTGGTCAGCCTATTCTGGAACAATGGCAGATCCACGGGGCCGGGCACGCCTGGGCGGGAGGGGATGCACGGGGTTCCTACACCGATCCTAAAGGGCCGAATGCTTCCAAGGAAATGCTGCGCTTTTTCCTTGCCCACCCCAAGACTGCAAGGTGACCTTGGCATCCGGTTCATCTCGGTTGGCGAGCGCTTTTACTCTCTACGACCAAAGAAGTTTCCCGCCCCGTTTCCACATGCACAGCAGAGTGGCTAGATTTAAATAGGTTTGTAAGGAGACGGTGACCGAGGTGCAGCCTCGGTCACCGCTGTCGCGTATCCAGCGGAAAACAACAAGCAGGAGTGTTCGCCATGATCTACGCCAACCCCGGCAGTGCCGACGCCGTCGTCAGCTTCGAGAAGCGCTACGGCAATTACATCGGCGGTGAGTTCGTCGCGCCGGTCAAAGGGCAGTATTTCGAGAATATCAGTCCGGTCAACGGCGAGGTGATCTGCGAGATTCCCCGTTCGACGGCCGAGGACATCGACCTGGCGCTGGATGCGGCGCACAAGGCAGCACCGGCCTGGGGCAAGACGTCAGCACAAGAGCGCAGCAATATTCTGCTCAAGATCGCCGATCGCCTCGAACAGAACCTGGAGATGCTTGCCGTTGCCGAGACCTGGGATAACGGCAAGGCGGTACGTGAAACGTTGAACGCCGACTTGCCGCTTGCCGTCGATCACTTCCGCTATTTCGCAGGATGTATTCGCGCTCAGGAGGGGACCGCTGCCGATATCGACGCCAACACGGTCGCCTACCATTTCCATGAGCCGCTCGGCGTCGTGGGCCAGATCATTCCCTGGAACTTTCCGATCCTGATGGCATGCTGGAAACTTGGCCCGGCACTGGCCGCTGGCAACTGCGTAGTGCTCAAGCCCGCCGAACAGACCCCGGTGTCGATCCTCAAGGTGGTCGAACTGATCGGCGACCTGTTGCCGCCAGGCGTGCTCAATATCGTCAATGGCTATGGCGCCGAGGCCGGGCAGGCGCTGGCCACCAGCAAGCGAATCGCCAAGATCGCTTTCACCGGTTCCACGCCAGTGGGGTCGCACATTCTCAAGTGTGCGGCTGAAAACATCATTCCGTCGACCGTGGAGCTGGGCGGCAAGTCGCCAAACATCTACTTCGCCGATATCCTCGACGCCGAGCCGGAGTTCATCGACAAGGCAGCGGAAGGCATGGTGCTGGCGTTCTTCAATCAGGGCGAGGTATGTACCTGCCCATCACGTGCGCTGATCCAGGAGAGCATGTATGACGCGTTCATGTCCCGCGTGCTCGAGCGCACCAAGCTGATCAAGCGCGGCAATCCACTGGATACCGACGTTCAGGTCGGCGCCCAAGCGTCTCAAGAGCAGTTCGACAAGATCATGTCCTATATGGACGTGGCGCGCGAAGAAGGTGCCGAGTTCCTGACCGGTGGCGGCAAGGAAAGCTTCGACCCCGCGTATGACAAGGGCTTCTACATCCAGCCGACGCTGCTCAAGGGCAACAATCAGATGCGCGTCTTCCAGGAAGAGATCTTCGGGCCGGTCGTCGCCGTGACCACCTTCAAGGACGAGGCGGAAGCACTGGCGATTGCCAACGATACGGAGTTCGGTCTGGGCGCTGGCGTATGGACCCGCGACATCAATCTGGCCTTCCGCATGGGAAGGGGTATCCAGGCCGGCCGTGTATGGACCAATTGTTATCACCAGTACCCGGCGCATGCAGCGTTTGGCGGCTACAAGAAATCCGGTGTCGGGCGGGAGACACACAAGATGGCGTTGGAGCATTACCAGCAAACCAAGAATCTATTGGTGAGCTATGACACCAACCCATTGGGCTTCTTTTGAACCGGTCAGGCTTTGAGTCAATCCGCTTTTGAGCTAAGCGGGAGACTGAAACTGACTAGCGGCATGAACCGGGCGCGACGTAATCGCGCCCGGTTTTCAGCTATCGCTGCTGCAGCCGGTTGTGAATGGCGGTCGCTGCAATGGCGGCTTGACCGGTGGCAACCGTGATCTGGCTTAGTCGATTGGTCATGTCACCCGCAGCATAAAGACCTTCGATCCCTGTCTGCATATGCTCATCGATGATCAAATAGTCATCGGCATTGCGGCGTGCGCCAAGTTCCCGGCTGAGAGCACTACGCACCCGGGTGCCCAACGCACAATAAAGCACGTCGAACACATGCTCAGTGCCATCCTGCATCCGTACGTGCACGAAATCGCGATCGTCAGCGAAGATGCGATCCACGCATCCCTGGACGAGGCCGATGTTCTCTTGGGAAAGACGATCGGTCAGGCGCTGATCGAGAAAGGCGCCATCATCGATATCGACCATGGTCAGATCGGCACTGAAATGCTTGATGAATACCGACTCATGCACGCCATGTTCGTCCCGAGCAATGACACCGATCCGCTCGTTGGTGAATTCGAAACCATCGCAGATCGGACAGTAGCGGATAAGGGCCTTTTCTTTGACCGCCTGAAAGCCTTCCAGTTCCGGCTCGACATCAACTACGCCGGTGGCGAGCAGCACCGTTCGGGCCCGAATGACATCGGTGGGGGTATGTGCCAGGAAATCGCCGTTATCGGCACGTTGCAGGCTAAGAACCTCTCCCTGATGGACTTGGCCGCCATTGATCCGAAGTTGTTTCCTGAGCTGTTCCAGTAGGGCATTACCGTTGATGCCCTCAGGAAAGCCAGGGTAGTTATGCGTACAGGGAATCAGCGAAGCGCGGCTGTAGCCGGCATCGATGATGCGAATATTCCTGAAGAAACGGCTCAGGTTGATTCCGGCAGTCAGACCGGCCGGGCCTGCGCCGATGATCAGGCAGTCGAGAGGGGAGTCATCTTCCATGACGAGTCCTTTCAAAGTTGTATGGAAATGGGCCAGCACTAAGTCAAGCCTAGCCGTAAGTCAGGCTCGCATCACCTGGCTTCGTACTCGCAGCGCTTTTCCTTCCGAGAGTGGACATGTACTGTGATGGCTGATGATTCTCTGACAAGGACGAAACGAATCATGCGGATCGAACGTGCACTACTATCACAAGTCCAGGCTTGGCGGCTGGTCGTCCTGATCCTGCTGATAACGATGTTGACGGGATGCGGCATCAATAACATCCCAAGCTACGACGAGCAGGTAAAATCTGCATGGGCGCAGGTGGAAAACCAATACCAGCGTCGAGCCGATCTGGTCCCCAATCTGGTCGAGACGGTTCGTGGTTATGCCGAGCAAGAGCGGGAAACATTGACGGAAGTGATGGAGGCGCGGTCTCGGGCCACATCCATACAGATCGATGCGGATTCCCTGGACGATCCGGAGCAGCTTCGGCGTTTCCAGGAGGCACAGGGTGAACTGACCGGTGCGCTGAGTCGCCTGATGGCGGTCTCGGAGCGTTACCCTGAACTTCGCTCGAACGAAAACTTCCTGACCCTGCAATCGCAGCTTGAAGGGACCGAGAACCGGATCGCTGTCGCCCGCCGTGATTTCATTCAAGCCGTCGAGCGCTATAACACCGAAATACGCACCTTCCCGGGGCGCATCTGGCACAGCGTGCTTTACAGTGATATGCCCCTGCGCGAAAACTTCGAGGCGACGGCAGACAATGCCGAACAGGCGCCTCAGGTGGAGTTCTAGATGACTCGTTGTCTACGCCTGATACCGTGTTGGCTGTTGCTGGTATGTGCGTTAGGCGCACAGGCACAGCAAACGCCCGAGTTCCCCGAGTTGACTGGCCGTGTCGTCGATCAGGCCGAAATCCTCGATAGCCAGACCGAGTCACGTTTGACTCAGATGCTGGCAGCCCATGAGCAGGCCACGACTGAGCAGGTCGTGGTCGTCACCCTGCCGGACCTTCAAGGGCAAGCCATCGAAGAGTACGGCTATCAACTAGGTCGACAGTGGGGCATCGGCCAGGAAGGAGAGGATAACGGGGCGCTGCTGATCGTTGCGATGGATGAGCGGGCGATACGTATCGAGGTCGGCTATGGCCTCGAAGGACGCCTCACCGATGCACAAGCCTCGCTGATCATCAATCGCATCATTTCGCCTGCCTTTCGGCAGGGAGATTATGAGCAGGGCATCACCCAAGCTACGGAAGCGATAATCCAGGTGCTGGGTGGCGAGCCATTGGAAGGCCAGGGTCCGGCGGCCAGGGAGAGCGCCCCCGAACCTCGTGAAGGGCCTATGTCGGTCCTCTTCTTCGTCATGTTTGTCATCGTCATGGCTCTGGTGCGTGGCGGGGGCGGCCGTGGTGGCCGCGGTCGAGGCGGTATTCTTACCGGTGCTCTTCTAGGCGCCGCGCTAGGCCGTGGCGGTGGCGGTGGCGGTGGTGGCTTCGGCGGGGGCGGCGGCTTCGGCGGAGGTGGGGGCGGCTTCGGAGGCGGAGGCGCATCCGGGGGATGGTAGTACTATCCAGAAAAACCAGACCAGGGAAAGAGTACGCAACATGGCACTACTGAGCGAAAACGAACAGCGTCAGGTCGCCGAGGCCATTACCCGTATCGAGCGCGACACCGACGCCGAACTGGTCACGGTGCTTGCACCGCAGGCAGATAACTATTCCTATATTCCGCTATTGTGGGCAGGCATCGTTGCCCTGGTTGTGCCCGGCGCGGCCAACTATTTTCCGGGATGGCTGACGGCCCACGAACTGCTGTTGGTGCAGTGGGCTACCTTCATTGTACTGGGGCTGGTTTTCAGGATTCCGGCGGTTACGACTCATCTGATACCCAAATCGGTACGCTACTGGCGGGCCTCGAACCTGGCCCGTCGCCAGTTCCTGGAGCAGAACCTGCATCACACCGAGGCTTCAACAGGGATGCTGATCTTCGTCTCGGAGGCTGAGCGCTACGTGGAAATCCTGGTCGATCGGGGAATCTCGAGTCGGCTTGGTGATGATGCCTGGGAGGCTATCGTGACGAACTTTACACAGCAGGTGAAGCAGGGCCAGACACTGCAGGGTTTCCTGACGTGCATAGAAGCATGCGGGGAGCACCTCAAGACGCATCTGCCTGCGACTCATGAGCGAAATGAGCTTCCCAACCGGTTGGTCATTCTTCCTTAGGACGCGCCAGATAGTAGAAAGGGCGCGGAATCAACCGCGCCCTTTCGATAAAGACAAAGAGAGACGCCGTTCAGAAGGTCTGCCACTCGAGTTCTTGTGAAGCTGATGCGCTGTGTACAAGCCTTGAAGAGGGCGAGGGTTGCGCCTGACGTACGTTAGACGATTCTCTTGAGTCTGCCCTGTCGAGATGGAACACTGCCATGGTCTCCAATAGTGTTCGAGCACCGAGGCGGAGATTGTTGGCGACGGCGACGCTCTCTTCCACCAATCCCGAGTTCTGTTGTGTTACCCGGTCCATTTGCACCACAGCGACGCCGATTTGCTGAACGCCTTCGCTCTGCTCGGCACTCGCATTGCTGATTTCGCTCATGATCTGTGTCACGCGCTGAATCGCTTGGACCACGTCCTGCATGGTTCGTCCTGCTTCAGTAGCCAACAGTGTGCCTTGAGTGACACGCTCCAGGTTACCGGTAATAAGCCCATTGATCTGGCTGGCTGCATCGGCGCTGCGCTGCGCGAGCAGGCGGACCTCGCTAGCGACTACCGCAAAGCCTCGGCCGTGTTCGCCGGCGCGTGCTGCCTCTACCGATGCATTGAGTGCAAGGATATTCGTCTGGAAGGCAATCTCGTCGATCATCGAGATTATTTCGGCGATTTCGGCAGAGCGCTGGTTTAAGTCATTCATCGTTTCAACAACCTGGCTCACGGCTTCACCGCCTTGAACGGCGATTCGCGATGCATTGACCGTTTCATCACTGACCTGTCGGGCATTGTCCGCATTCTGCTTTACCGTTCCCCCGAGCTGTTCCATGGAGGATGCCGTTTCGGCCAGTGCGCTGGCTTGCTGCTCCGTACGAGAAGCAAGTTCATTGTTGCCATCGGCAATCTGTTCACTGCTGCTGGCAACAGTGTCGGCTGCAGCACGCACCTGCAATACGGTGGCTTGCAGCTGTTGCGCCATGCCGGAGAGGCTAGCCATTATGCTGCGCTGATCACCGTGGCGAAGGTGTGCCTTGGTGGCAAGCTTTCCCTGGCCAATCGCTTGAGCAAATGTCTTTACTTCGTGTGGCTCGGCTCCTAGCTCGCGGCGCAACCAACGGATCAGCAGGGTGGCCACGGTCAGGCCGATGATGGTGGCGGCCCCGCATAGCGTGAGCATGTATATCTCGAAGCTACCGGCCAGACCGCGTGCCGTTGCCGTTTCGGTCTCGTTCATGCGTTCCTGAAGATCGATGAATGCATTGATATCGTTGAGCCATTGCGTAAATGCAGGGGCGGCCTCGGTCAGCAGGAGTGTCTGGGCGCCTTCGGAATCTCCGGCCTGACGTCGTGCAATGACCTCGTCGATCAGAGGCAAGGTGCGGCTTTCGATATTATCGATCTCGCCCAGGGCTTGACGCTCTTCGGCGGTAATATCTTCTCGGGCACGAAACATGGCCTGCATTTCTGTCGCTGCCGCTCGATAATTGGCGGCGAGCTGATCGATGTCGGCAAGTATCGCATTGATCTCGTCATCGTCCCGTACCAAAGTGACGTCGCGCAGAGCGATGGCTCGATCATGGACGCTGCCTCGATAATCGATGGCATGGCGCTGCTTGACACTGTTTACGTCGTTGATCGTCGTTAGGCTGGAGTCGATGGCGTTGACCTTGACGATGCCGATGGCCATCAAGAGTGCCATTAACGCAATGATGGCCAGAAAGCCGCTCATGAGACGTGCTTTCAAGCTGATTCGCTGGGCAGATATCCAGTTCATGGTGCGTCCCGTATGGTGGTCGTTATAGTGTCGTTTTGCCAGGGCGATGAGAAATCTTGTACAAGATATGCTGTTTTTGATTTTTGTACAATTATTGTAATGATGTACAAGTATAGGAAAAAACTATTAAAGTTTTCGCACCAATGGTCGAGGCGATGAAGAAGCGGAGCCTACAACGAGTTACGCTACAACAACTCATATCGAAGCATGTCCGCTTTCAAGTTCTGGCCTACTGAAAGGAATTCTCAGGGGGCTGGGCTTAAAACGGTCGAGAAAAGGCAACGGAAACGCAACTAAAGCAGCGATAGGCAAGAGATTGCAGGTCACTGGTTGCACTGAATGGCAAGGAGTAGCACATGGGTAACGCTAGGGATAAATTTATACAGCAACCGTTCGGTTTTCTGACGTGGTTGGGGCGGCATGAATTGCCGGCGCTGCTTTGCGTTCTGATTGTCTCGGGCGGTGTTTGGGGTTTTGTAGAACTCGCCGATACCGTCATGGAAGGCGAGACGAGGAATCTCGATGAAAGGCTGTTGCTGGCCTTTCGTACTGCCACGGACCTGTCGGATCCTATCGGCCCAGGCTGGGCCGAGGAAATGGGGCGCGATTTTACTGCCTTGGGCGGTGTGGCCGTGCTTGTCATCATCTCGGCGTTTACGCTGGGCTACCTGCTGCTCTCGCGCTATTACCATGCGGCGTTGTTCATGCTGGTCTCGGTAAGCGGAGGATGGTTGATGAGTACGCTGCTCAAGATGGGCTTCGACCGCCCCCGGCCCGATCTGGTCTCGCACGGCTCGATCGTCTATACCGCCAGCTTTCCCAGTGGCCATTCGATGATGGCGGCCGTCACCTATCTGACTCTGGCTGCATTACTGATCCGCATGCAGCCGAAGCGGCGCCTGAAAGCCTATTTGTTGCTGGTCGCTGTATTGATTACGGTGCTGGTGGGGATCAGTCGCGTCTATTTGGGCGTCCATTGGCCCACCGATGTGCTGGCAGGCTGGACGGCGGGAGCGGCATGGGCCTCGCTGTGCTGGGTCGTCGCGCGCTGGTTACAGAAACGGGGAACCGTTGAGCAGCGCGTTGACGACGATAACGCTGTACAGTAGCCGCATCGCTTGCCGATAATTACGATAAAAATTGGCGTTAACTGACCCTTTGCGCAACCGAAACCTAGGGTAGGCTGACGTACAGCTAATCGCTTAATCAAGACCAATACAACTAATGTTCGCAGGGAACGATCATGGCGCCTAATCACTCTATCGCCACGTCGCGTATCCACGTGGTGTTACTTTTCTGTATGCTCGTTTCTGGCCTGTCGCTGTTTGCTTCGCAAGCGCATGCCAATCCTCGTTACGCCTCCATCGTCATCGATGCCCAGAGTGGCGAAGTGCTTTCCTACGATCACGCCGATGCTGTGCGTTATCCGGCGTCGTTGACCAAGATGATGACGCTCTACCTACTATTCGAGGCGATCGAAAGCGGGCGGCTGACGATGGAATCCCGTTTGCCGGTATCGTCGCATGCCGCCGCGCAACCGCCATCCAAGCTCTGGGTGCGTCCAGGGCAGACCATCGCTGTCAAAGAAGCGATTCCGGCATTGATCGTCAAGTCGGCGAACGACGTGGCGGCCGTCGTCGCCGAGGGGTTGGCCGGCTCCGAGTCGGCGTTCGCCGAGCGGATGACTGCCAAGGCCAGGGCATTGGGTATGAGTTCGACCACGTTCCGCAATGCCTCGGGCCTGCCGGACGACAGGCAAGTCACCACAGCGCGTGACATGGCTACGCTGTCCATGCATCTGATGCGCGATTTTCCCCAGTACTACGGCTACTTCTCGCGCACTCAGTTTGTCTATCTCGGCAAGACTTATAAAGGACACAACCGGCTGTTGGGGAACTACGCCGGTGCCGATGGCCTGAAAACCGGTTATATCCGGGCGTCGGGCTTCAACGTGGCGACTTCGGCAGTCCGTGACGGGCGTCGTATCGTCTCTGTGGTCATGGGGGGCTTTACCGCCCAGTCGCGCGATGCACATATGGCGGAACTGCTCGATCGAGGTTTCGTCAGAGCGTCCTTGCTGACCCGTGGCGACTGGATCGCCAAGACGGATGTATTCGGCGCAGGTGAGGCGGTCTCGCTAGCCACGGTAGATAGAACCGCCAAAGCCAGCATGGCAGTGGCTACGGCTCAGGCATCTGCGTCGGCGCCTGTCGAGACTGCGGTCATTGCTCAAGGCGATGCGCAGGAAGACCCGATTCGCACATTGCTGACCGGTCTGGATCAAGGAGCGAACGCTGCGGGCTGGATGGTTCAGGTCGGCGCTTTCAGTAACCGCGACGGGGCCCAGGCTCGTGCCCATCAGGCGGCGACCGCACTGTCGGGGGAGTTCAACAACACCCGGGTCTCTGTGGTGCCGGCGAACGGTGAGCGTCAGATGTATCGTGCTCGCCTGATCGATCTGGAAGAGAGCCAGGCGCACCGCTCCTGCCAGCAACTGGCGCGCCAGGGTATGGACTGTGTTGTACTGCGTGCCGGGGTGGGAGGCTGAACCTCTGCACACCGTTATTGCTCTGTCCTGATCGCCATCGCCCCGCTCATGCGGGGCGATGGCGTTTTTGCCGCGGAAACCGACACAGGACGTAGCCCACGTGGAGTTCGTGCTCAAGGAGCATAGTTCTTCGTGTGGCAGCGCCTGGATCCACGACGGCCATTTCAACGGCAAGAGCTTGGCAGGTAGTGGCGTTACCGCTGCGCTGTTACAGCGACACGGTATCCAGGTCATTTCCGAACGACAACTGGCCGATCTTCTGCTCTGAAACTAGCGGTGAGAGGCCATCAGGGAGCCGCCGGCGATCATGAATAGCCCGCCTGTCGTACGATGAAACAGCTTGGCTCTCTGTGGGCTCCGGAACCAATGGCTGATACCCGAACCGATACTGGCGTAGGTCGACATGAGCGTGATATCGACGACCAACCAGGTCAGCGCCAGGATGACGAACTGGACCAGCTGAGGCGCGTTGACATCGATGAAGTTGGGAAAGAGCGCGGCGAAGAACAGCAGGTCCTTGGGATTGCTGATGCCGACGGTAAAACCGCACCGAAAGAGCTTGGCTATCGGCATGTTGTGCTGGCTCGTTTTTTCGTTGGCCTGGGGGGAAACCATGGACGCTTCCTTCCAAGCTTTCACGCCAAGATAGATGAGGTAGGCGCCACCCAGCATTTTCAGGATATAAAATGCCGATTCCGAGGCGGCAAGAATGGCGCCGAGTCCCAGCGAGGATATTGTCATCAGCACTAGAGATGCCAGCACACCGCCAAGCACCGTCGCGGTTGCCCGGTAACGGCCGTACCTGAGTCCATGACTGGTACATAGCAGGGCTACCGGCCCCGGGAAGATAATCAATGTAAAGATAACGCCAACGTAGGCAAGCCAGGTCAAGGCGTCCAAGCGAAGCCCCTTTTTATCTTGTTCATGGTTTCGCAGCGTGGTGGTGAGTTTACGCTGCAATTACAGTGAATTACAGTGGAACAGCGGTCAGCCAAACTAGCATAACCGGAGCAGGTTTCGCTGCGTTTCAGGCTTGCGAAGTTCGGCGCGCTTTCGAGGTTCGTCCTGATTCACGCGAAGTCGACCTGCTTCGCTGCGCTCTTTTTGCCGTGGTCTTGCGACGCGTCCTGGAGGGCGCTGTGGTCTTGGCAGCAGTGTGGGCCGGCCGTTTCACGTCCGTCTTCTTTTCTGGTGACGAGGTTTTTCGCTGCTGGGGTGCAGCCGACTCATGCTCGAGCGTTCGATGTGCCGCGAAATTGAGAATCTGCATGGCACAGCCGACAACGCCGACCAATGTGAACCACTCTGCCAGGCGGTTCACATCCTCGGCGGGTCCCGGTGCCAGCTTGGCCATGCCTGGTGTTGCGGCTAGGCCAAGCCAGATACCGATACCCAAGGCCAGCAGGGCAAGAGGGAAGGCACCCTGCACGAAACGCCAAAGTGCTGGGTATGCAGTTGGCCCGGTATGGTCGATTACCCACCGCCACAGAGTGAGCGCTTTGCGACCGCTCGTGGATACTACAAACAGAAGAGTCACCCCAAGCGCGATCGATGTCCCCAGCATGAGAAGGACGAAGCCCAGTTGAACGATACGCTTGCTCCTTGCCTTTCCCGGCGGGAGGATAGAGTGGATTAACACAGTAACACTGTGCGGTTCCGTAGTGCAGCTAAAGAGGATGTTCCGGCAATTGCCGAAGTGCAGTTACGCTCATGGCAATAGGCTAATCGGGCACAAAGATACGAAAATAGAAAGGCGACGTCAGCAGTACACCACCTTTTACCTTGAGATGCTCGACCCGGAACGACTCAGGACAAGACCGGTTCCCGATGAGGTGATATACGCCGATGATAACGTGAAAAAGTTTCGCACTCTGCTTTCCCGTAAGCGTTGCAAGTTCGATACCACGGCACTCTTGCCTGACGCTGCGGGGTAAAAATTAGATTGCCAATAACATCTGCCAGCGATGCGTAATGCCAAGCTTCCTTTGTGCCTCTCACCTCGGCGTCTGACAGTTTACCCATTGCCCCGTACTGCCTAACACCGCTAGGGCTTGTCTTCAGCCTTTACGGCGAGAAGCTCGCCTTTGCCGACCGGAACGAGGCTGAGAGTGTAACCCTTGTCCGACTCGATTAGAGCAGCGAAGGGCGCCATCTCTTCTCGATGGGAAATGGCGTTATCCACGATGAGTAGCCCCCCTGGACGAAGCACCCGGCGTATCTGATTCCACCAGACTGGGTATTCAGCGCGTTCCGAGTCGAGAAAGAGCAGATCGATGGAAGTGTCTGCCGCTCGCGAGAGGGCCGCGCCCGCATCGTCATGGACTAGAGTGATGATTTCACTGAGGCCTGAACGGAAAAAGGTTTCCGACGCCAGGTTGGCTTTGTATTTCGAAGCTTCGACTGTCGTCACATGGCCACCAGTGGTGCAGGCCGCTTCCGCCAGCCAGAGCGTAGAGTAGCCATTGGAGGTACCGATCTCCAGGATATGGCGTGCTGAGGTCGCTCGAACCAGTACTGATAGAAACTCGCCCGTATCTCGGGTGATATTGAGCATGCGCTTGGACCGCTCGGAATGTGTGCTGTCATTGTCATTACCGAACTGCTCCAGTTCGGCCTTCAACGCATCGAGTGCATCCACCGTTCTTCTCCGTCCGGTTTGAAAAGGGACTTATTGCCGAGATGCAGTGGGGCGCTATCGGTAATCACCGCCTCCTGAGGATAAATAAAGGCTAAAGCGAGTCTCATAGCCATGCTGCCCCGGCAGAGCCAGCGGTTTCGAAGAGCCAGGCTCCGGTCTGAAGCCAACCCTCTTATAGAAGCGCTCGGCTCGACTATTGCCCGTTAGAACCCAAAGCCGGATCTCGGTTGCCCCTCGGCTGACCATTTCTGCTCGGGATGCCAACCAGAGTCGTTGGCCTACGCCTTTCGAAAAATAGTCCGGAAGGAGATAGAGAGCCCATAACTCATGGACAGTAGGGCTGCCTATCTCATCCCGGTACGCTCCGAAGGCTGAAAATCCAATAATCTGCTCACTGTCCTCGGCGACCAGCAGAGACGACGAAGGATTGGCCAATGCGCGAGCCCACATGTTTTGACGCTTCACTACCGATAAGCTATCCAGCAGATCATCGCTAAGCAGTCCACGGTAGGCATGCTGCCATGAAAGAACGTGCACCTGGGCAATGGCCAAAGCATCAGAGGTATCAGCGTGACGAATACGCATAGCTTGTCTTCTCAAGCGATCTATAAGCTAGTCCTCGCGAGGGCCCAGGCGCTATCCGGGCAGACTGATCATGCCGGGTCATGGCGCAGCCCCAGGCTCAACGTTTGAACGTTCAATGAGGCTGACGACACATCGATCCGTCTTCATTCCAATCTGCCCAGCCGTTGAAGCGCAGTGGTTCATCACAATCAAGCTGAGCCAGGCGCTTGGTCCAATCCTGCTTGAGCCGACCCAGATGAGCCTGAAAACCAGCCTCAGCCTGGTAGGACAATCCTCCGCCCTGGATGCCGTGGGAGAGGAAGGGCGGCAGTACCGTGAAGCCCATGTAATACAGGGAGTAGTGGATTGGCCACATCAGCCGTTCGATATTCCCGCCCCGTCCTCCTGGGCCGAAGGCGGAGGCCGGGGCGCCCGTCGTCACTGAACATATGGCACGCCGACCCAGAAAATACCCGGCGTCATAGCGACACCTCCCCGTATAAAGCCCTCCGTAGACAACGACCCGGTCAAACCAGCCTTTCAGCATGGCAGGCTGAGCATGCCACCATAGCGGAAACTGCAAAATGACCAGGTCGGCTCGTTCCAGACGTGCGATCTCTCGCGCCACCTCCGAGGGGAGTCGTTCCTGATCGCTGGCACTGCGCTGCTCTGTCAGGGCAGAGAAGTAGTCCGGTCTTTGGCGCTGAGAGTAATGAGCGGGGCCTTCCACCGGGTCGAAGCCTTCAGCATAAAGGTCGGACACTGCCACGGTATGCCCTTGCCGCTCGAGTTCTTCCTGGGCAACCGATTTTAGAGCGGCGTTGAAACTGCCGGGCTCGGGGTGGCAATACACGATCAGAACGTTCATAGCGCCTCCGCAGGCTTGTGTTGGTTTCTTCCTACGGTAGGCTCTGCATTTCCGAAGAGTAATTCCCTATTGTTGCAAGGGAACTTTACATGAATGAACAGATGGCTCAATGGGACGACCTGCGCACGGTACTGGCTATCGCGCGTGCCGGTTCACTGTCCGGTGCGGCACGCCTGCTCAAAGTAAGTCACGCAACTGTCTTCCGGCGTCTGGGTGCGATGGAAAAGCGACTGGGCGTGCGCCTGTTCGAGCGTGGCGCGAGAGGTTATGTGCCGACTCCTGCGGGGGAGGATATGACGGCGACGGCTGAGCGTATGGAAGTGGAGTGGCTGGGCGTTCAGCGCAGGCTAGCAGGGCAGGATTTCAAACCGAGCGGGACGCTGCGAGTCACCACGACGGATGCCCTTATGGCCGGTCTGTTAGCGCCCATCTTCAAGTTGTTTCAGGAAAGCTATCCCGACATCACCTTGGAAGTCGTCATATCGAACCAGCTTTTCAACCTGACCAAGCGAGAAGCGGATATCGCCATCAGGCCTACCCCGACTCCACCGGAGAATCTGGTTGGACGATGTATCGGTACCATTGAACAAGCGGTTTATGGGCCGTCGGGGCAGGGCAGCCAGCTTCCCTGGATTGGCCCTGACGAAAGGCTGGGGTATCGGTTGCTGGAAACATGGATGGCAAGCGAAGGCGTCGCTGAAGAATGCTCGTATCGCGTTGATAGTGTGATGGGCATGCTGGCCGCCGTACAGGCAGGGAGTGGGCAGGCCGTGCTTCCCTGCTATCTGGCTGACGCAGCGCCCGGGGTCGTGCAGATATCGCCAGCCCTTTCTCCTCTGGCCACGCAACTCTGGGTTCTGACCCATCCGGACCTGCGCCAAACGCTCCGGGTCAGGCTCTTTCTTGAGCTGGTGGGAAATTCGCTTAAAGAGCGTCTTGTTAGCTGAAGGCAGCTTGCTCAGGCGGAATTATGTATTCACCGGGGCATTAATAAAGTGAACAGCTCGCTTATCCTGAAGATAGGCCACGTTGATTCGCAGCCAGGGGGAATCGTCTTCCTGTGGCAGAAAGAGATGCCCCGGTGACAGGCTGATACCGGCGTGCTTTGCGTGAGCGACGAGTTGGCTGGACGATTCGATATCCGGGTGACGCACCCACAGGAACATGCCTCCAGCCGGCTCGACGAACACCTCCCAGCCTGCGCCCTTGACCAGGTTCAGGGCCGCGGCCATCTGGCCGGAGAGCCTGGTTCGCAGCCGCTCGACCAGCTTGCGGTAGCTGCCGTTCTGGAGCATCAGCGTGACGACCTGTTCGGCAAAGCGCGAGGCAGCAATGCTGGTCAGCATCTTGATGTCGACCAGTGGCTTCATCAGTCCCGGCTCGGCGGCAATGAAGCCCACGCGCAGCGAGCTGGACAGGGACTTGGAGAAGCTTCCCAGATAGATCACCCGGCGCAGGCCATCGAGGGTCGCCAATCGTATGCTGGGATCGTGCTGGAAATCCGCATAGATATCGTCTTCGACGATCCGGAAGTCGTGGGCCTCGGCGAGCTGCAGGATGCGATGGGCCACCGTGGGCACCAGTGTCGTGCCGGTGGGGTTCTGGAAGACGCTGTTGGTGAAGAACAGCTTGGGCCGGTGCGTTTTAAGCAGTTGCTCTATCTGCTCGGCATCGGGGCCTTCAGCCATGCGCGGCACGCCAATGATGTTGATCCGATGCAGTCGGAGCAGCCCGAACAGATTGTAGTACCCGGGCGACTCCACGAATACCGTGTCGCCCGGCTCGAGCATGTGCCGGACGATAAGATCCAGGGCGTGGCTGGCGCCCGCGGTGAGCAGAATCTGCTCGGCGGCGACATCGATCCCCAGCAGGCGCAGCCGCTCCCTAAGCAGCGCGCGAAGCTCGGGCGTGCCCATGGGAGAGCTGTACTCGAAGAGCCCCGCGCGGTTCTGGCGGGTCACCTGACGAATCGCATAGGCGAGGTCGTCTCCCTCGCGCCAATGGTTGGGCAGCCAGCCGCAACCGAGTTTCAATTCCTCGTCATCAGCCTGGAACAAGGCCCACATGTCACTGGTGAGTTCCTCGATGCCGGCTGTCTCGACAAGCCGTTTACCGAGTGTGTTGGATGCATTGTCTGCCACGTAAAAGCCCGAGCCCGGCCGGGAACGCACCAACCCCTGGGCCACCAGTCGCTCGTAAGCTTCGATAGTCGTATTGCGGCTGACGCCGAGGTCACTCGACAGCCGGCGAATCGAGGGAAGGCGGCTCCCGCCGCCGGCGCCATGTTTCACGATCCAGTCACGGATACCTTCGGCCACCTGGCTGGCCAGAGGCGTGCATGAGTCCGGGTCGATCTCCAGCTTCACTGCATGTTCTCCCTGGCCGGGTCCACTGTTTCGGAAAATCGAGTAACAGTGCATGGATGGGTCATGACAAGTGTACCTTACGGCGTTGCCGGTCGGATGCGAGGGTAGGCCACTTCACGTATCGCTTGGGTGGCTCGCATCGCATGAACATTCTTCGTCTCGCTTTTGCCCTATGCACGATTACCACGGCAGTGAACCTGCAGGCACCTCTTTATGCTGCCCTGGCGGCATCCGATGGGCTAGGGGTGGGAGGCAGCACGTTGGCCTTTGCCGCTTATGTCATGGGTGTACTGCCGGTGCTGCTCGCTTTCAGCGGCGTCGCCGAGCGGATTGGGCGTCGTCCGCTGATTCTGTTGGCATTGGGTCTGGCCTGGCTGGCAACGGCGCTGACATTGCTCTTTCCCGGGCTGGTCACGTTGGGAGCGGCCCGGTTCCTGATGGGAATCGGGACGGCGCTGACTTCGGCGGTCGCGCCGGCTTACATGCTCGAGCTGTACCGAGGCCGTGATACGCGAGTGCCGGCCACCTGGGTGACGGCCAGCACGTCTCTGGGATTCGGCCTCGGGGCCGCAGTCACCAGCCTGTTCGTTCTGCAGTTGCCGAGTCTGACGCCGCCGAGCCTGGGGCTCTACCTGGGGGCAGGCGGCCTGGCCATGACCCTCGTGGCCACGTTGCCGGACACGGCGCCACGCCAGCCAACCGCCGCCATGCTCCGCTTGCCGGCGTATCCTTCCGGGGCGCTTTCCTTCGGCCTGGCCATTTTGCTGGCCTGGGCGACGGTGGGCATCGTGATTGCCATACTCCCCTCGGTACTCGCCACGCATGGGCTGGCGGCATGGGCGGGCTTCGCCACGTTCGCCATCTGCAGTTGCGGTGTACTGTTCCAGCCCTGGGCTCGCAGGCTGTCATCTCAGACGTCGGTGAAGTTGGGCCTGGTCATTCTTCCGCTGGCCTACGGGCTGATCGCCTGGGGGGCGTTGCAGGGGAGCCTGATGGCCGTGCTGCTGGGCACCCTGGCCGCCAGCAGTGCCTGTTATGGCTTCGTGTACCTGGGCGGACTGAGCGGTGTCATGGCCTTGGCCGGCTCCGAGAACAATGCCAGCGCGAGTGCAGGCTTCTTCCTCATGGCCTATCTCGGCTTCAGTTTCCCGGTAGTTGTCACCGGGCTGCTCATCGACGCTTACGGGCAGGAGATCGCGCTGGCCTGTTTCGGGATTGCTCTGGTTATCGGTTCGGTGGGCGTCGGGGTGAGAATTCAACATCGTAAAGGGAAGCTGGAGGAGGCAACATAATCTAACAATGTCTTCTATGGGAGGACATGTAAGGTTGGATAGCCGTGCACGAGCTGATCAAGAAAGAGGCAAGAGAAATGGTGAAGTCTAGACCATGAACGCCGAGAGAAAGCCGCTATTTTGGCGAGATTGCCGCCTTCCTCACGTGGAGTTGCGTAAGGTCAGTGATGGACGCCAAGTCTGTTATGCGCCGCATAGCCACACCCAATGGTCGGTAGGCGCCATTACTGGGGGTGAAAGCACGTTTCAGTATCGGAACGACCATTACCAGGTACGTGCCGGTGACCTCGTGTTAATGAATCCGGAATGGGTTCATGCCTGCAATCCTATCGACGATATGCCGTGGGCTTATCTCATGCTGTATGTAGATACCGGATGGCTCACGGATTTACGGTTCCGTGCGGGTTTACTGCAGGAGGCTCAGTGGAAGGACTTTTCTACGGCTACGATATCTGACCCACTCTGGTATGAACGCTATTGTCGCATGGCTGACTGCCTTCTTGATCCACAGCGTGATCTGCTGGAAAAGCAAACGGAGGTGGCGGAATTTCTATCGGATCTGATGCACGAACTTTCCAGGCAGCCAGGGGTGGAAGAGCCGAACGCACCGGAGGCTCTGACAATGCTAGCTGCCTATTTGGATGACTACGCTGCTGAAGATACGTCGCTGGACACGCTTTGCGAAATTTCAGGGTATAGCGCAGGCCACTTGATTCGTGCTTTCAGGCAATATTTTGGTTTTACGCCCCATGCCTATCAGGTAAACCGGCGGGTACAGCTTGGGCGCCATGAGCTGAAAAATGGCACTCCGATTGCAGCAGCGGCCTTTAATGCAGGCTTTGCAGATCAGCCCCACTTCCATCGAACGTTTAAACGGCTGATGGCGGTAACGCCAAATCAATACCGGCGCTCCTCACCCGACCAGGAGATATAGACAACTGGCGCCGAGCAGGAGGGCCAAAATCCGGTTTATGGTAGCGAGTATCTTTGGTCGCTGAACATATCTGCGAAGGAATGCACCGGTGTATACCCAGCATGCCAGTGACAGCCAGCAGATGGGCAGGTAAATGGTGGCGAATAGCAGAACCTGCTGCAGGTCATTTGCGCTGGTGTATGCGCCGATGCCAGAAGCCGAGGCCAGCCAGGCCTTGGGGTTGAGCCACTGCATCAGAGCGCCGGTCCCGAACCCAGGGGCTTTGCCGGTACTGTCCTCTGGTAGTTGTCCGCTGTCCATGGCCAGCTTCAGGCTTAGGTAAAGCAGAAAGGCTACGCCTGCCCACCTCAACATTTCTTCGAATATTGGCACCACGCTCAGCAGCGAGTAAAGCCCCAACCCCACGGCAATGAACAGAGCGATGAAGCCTAGCGTGGCTCCGGTAACAAAGATCAGCCCCCGGGAAATCGGGTAGTAGGTGCCATTGCTTAGACATACAAGGTTGACCGGCCCAGGAGATATGGAAGCCGCTAATGCAAAGGCAGACATGGACAGAATCAGGGAAAGGCTCATTGACTGTATTCTCGATTGCAGGTTGCAAGCGGAGTCTGCCCTGACCGGCGGCTTTGATATTGAATAAAATTGAGGTCGGCATCCGAACCGAAGCGCTCCATGTTGTGGAGCGTCGTGGCCTAGATGCGCTATCGCGGCGATGGCTGGTGTCGGCATAGAGCATGCCCAACTGTTCTTTGCCGGTTTGAAAGATAATGCTGCTATACATCCAATACTTTTCTGGCCGCAGCGACACCATTCATGCAGGCGGGGATGCCTGCGTAGACGGCCATTTGTAGCAGGATCTCGATAATCTCGTCTCGACTCACTCCGTTGTTAAGAGCGGCACGGATATGGAATTCCAGTTGTGATGGCGCGTTGCCCATCGCAACGAGCGCCGCGACCGTCAGCATCTCGCGTGTCTTGAGGTCGATGCCGGGTCGGGACACGACATCCGTAAAGGCAAAGCCCAGCACGATCTCCAGAAAGTCATCGGACATGCTATCGAGATTCGCCGAGACCTTGTCGGGCGCCTCGCGATCCAGCCGTTCGAGAAGCGCCAATGCCTGGGTGCGGCGGGTATTGATTGAATGGGTCATGCATCGACTCCTTTCATGCCTTCGTCGGTATAGCGGGCGCCTGCCACCGTAAGGTGCGCGATATCACGGTCCAGTTGAGCAAGGTCTTCGGCGCTCAGCATGACGGAGAGTGCATCGACATTTTCCTGCAGGTAGCGCTCACGCCGGGTACCGGGAATCGGCACGATATCGCTGCCTTGAGCCAGCAGCCAGGCCAGCGCGATCTGCGCGGCAGTGCATCCCTTGCGCTCGGCAAGCTGACGAATGACATCCACGATCGAGCGATTGGTGGCCATGTTTTCGGGCGAGAAGCGTGGCAGCGATGCCCGGAAGTCACCCGCTTCGAAACACGTGTCGCTCTGGTAACTGCCGGTCAGGAAGCCACGTCCCAAGGGAGAGTAGGGGACGAAACCGATGCCTAGCTCTCTGCAGGCCGGCAACACCTCGGCTTCGACGTCGCGTGTCCATAACGAGTATTCCGTCTGCACTGCCGTGATCGGATGAATGGCATGGGCGCGGCGCAGCGTGGCCGCGCTGACCTCGCACAGGCCGATCCTGGCAATCTTGCCTTCACGGACCAGCGTGGCAAGACCCTCCATCGTCTCTTCGATCGGCTGACTGGAATCCAGGCGATGCACGTAGAAGAGGTCGATGCACTCGATGCCCAGACGCCGAAGCGAGGCCTCGCATGCCTGGCGCGCATAAGCGGGCGTATTGTCGATCTGCCGACGGTACTCACCGGGTCGCCGCACGATGCCGAACTTGGTGGCGATCCTGATACTGCCACCGTGCGAAGCGAGAAAACGACCGATCAGTTCCTCGTTGTGGTGAGGGCCGTACATGTCGGCGGTATCGAAGAAATCGATGCCCAGTTCCACGGCACGCTCGAGGACGCGTAGCGATGCGTCATCATCCCGGGAACCATAGAATTCGCTCATGCCCATGCAGCCGAGTCCCAGGGCCGAGACTTCGAGATCGTGGCCTAACTTGCGTCGTTGCATGTCGTCTCTCCTTGTAAAGAACGGAAGGAGTATGGTTTTCTGACTTCATGAAAACTATGCGCAAAAATAGAAATCAGTCTTCCGATAATGGAAATCCGCTCGCCTCGGGGCTGAACTGGGACGATGCTCGTATATTCCTGGCGATTGCCCGTGCCGGCACCCTGAGTGCGGCAGCCAACATGCTGGGCCTAGGTATTGCGACGGTGTCACGGCGCCTCGAGCGCCTGGAGGCGGCGCTGGGAGTCGCACTGTTCAGCCGTCATCAGAGCGGCTATCAAGTGACCGATGAAGGTGCCGCGCTCATCGCCAAGGCCGAAGCGCTGGAACAGGCGGGACAGTCCTTTGGGGCGGCTGCGGAGGGCCTGGGGCAGGTAACGGGATGCGTTCGACTCGCCACCGCCGAGAATTTGGCGAATCCGCTGATCATTCCTTCGTTGGGTGCGCTGTTCGCTAGGCATCCCGAACTACGCATCGAGATTCTCACGGGCATTCAGACGGTCAACCTGCATCGTCGAGATGCCGATCTGGCGATTCGCATGGTCAGGCCGGAACAGGGTAATGTCACCCTCCGACGCTTGGGTGTGCTGGGCTTTGGGCTATATGGCTCATCCGAATATATCCTACAGCGTCAATCCTGGTCTGATGTGGCTAAGTTCGATAAAGACGACTTTATCGGCTGGACGGAGCTGAATCAGCGTTTCCCCGCGGCGCAATGGCTGGATCGTGCCCTGGGCGGGGGTGCCTGCCGGATCACGACCAGCACCCTGGCCAGCCAGATCGCCGCGGCCAGCGCAGGGTTAGGGCTGGCCGTCCTGCCACATTTCCTGGCCCGAGAGGCCGGCCTGGTTTGTGTCGACGCCGAGCTCGGCGTCGACCAGCCCATCTGGCTGGTCATTCACTCGGATCTGGCACATTCCCGGCGAGTCCGGGTGGTCGCCGATCATCTAGCTGAGCTGTTTCTGGCACATGGTCCGGCGTTGCGAGGGGAGCCGTAAGCCCGATATCGATTGCCGACAGCCTCCGTATCGGCGTGCCGTTTTAAGCTTAATGTGTGCGCCTTTTCCTGCAGCGGTGATATTTGCGTGAAATAGCATCTAACGGTGCCTAGGCGACACCCGGCGCAACGAACCTCCCAAAAGATAGGACGGCGCATGACGACCCCGATAGAGGAAACGTTAATCGCTTGGATCGAGGCGGACCCAGAAAGGAAAGACGCACTAAGGGTAGCAAGCCAGCTTCAGCTCAACGACTGGTGCCTGGCAGCGGGGTTTGTGCGGAATCTCGTTTGGGACCGGCTGCACGGTTATTCAGAGCCCACGCCTTTGGATGACATCGATCTCATCTACTTCGACTCGACAGACATCACCGAGAGGCGAGATAGGTTACTCGAATCGCGACTTCATGGGATGCTGGCACGGCGCTGGTCAGTTAAAAATCAGGCTCGAATGCATGCACAAAATGGCGATGCTCCTTACCACTCCATGGCCGATGCAATGACGTACTGGGTTGAGCTGGAAACAGCGGTAGGCGTACGTTTAATAGGCGAGGAGACTGGTGTTTTGGAAATAATCGCTCCGTTGGGGCTTGAGTCGTTGTTCAATCTGAACGTGACAATGAACCCCAAGCGGAAGAAGCCAGAAGCCTTCGCTGATCGGGTTCAAGGTAAGGGATGGAAGAAGAAATGGCCAAATCTAGTCATTGAAAAATGACAGTAAACGTCATGAGTATTTACCGCCTACTAAAAAAGCCAATGTGATGGCATGATCCAATGCGGCTGACGCCAAGGTGGGGAGCCGGCAACCCCTACAGGTTACTCTACAGCCGTTTATCCGGGGTGAAGTCGATTTCTTTGGCACCTTTGATCTCGCCTCGTAGTCCGTGTAATCGCCGATTGTCTAGCCGAGCTGTTCCTGGCACATGGTCCGGCGCTGCGAGGGGGAATCTAGGCAGTCAGCGTTCGCTTACTGCCAGGCGTATGCCCAACGCAACGAGTACCGCCCCCAGGCTTCTCTCCATCCATAAGCCGATATGCCGATGTTGCTTGATGACATTGGCGAGTTTTGCCCCCAAGTAGATTATCGGCGGCTCGGCCAGCGCAGCTACGGCAATGATCAGGCAGCCGTGTAGAAATAGCTGTGCGCTGATTGGGCCGGCACCGTCGACTATAAATTGAGGCAAAAACGCCAGGAAGAAAATGGCGACCTTGGGGTTTAGCGCAGCTACCAGCAGTCCCTGACGAAAGGTGGCCCATAAGCCAGTTTCACGGATGCCTCCTTCCAGAGGAAAGGCACCCTCTTTAGTGCGCAATGCCTGAATGCCAAGCCAGATCAAGTAAGCGGCCCCTAGCCATTTGACCATCGAAAATGCAATGGCCGAGGTAGCCAAGACCGCCGACAGGCCGAGCGCAGCCAGCAGGACATGCAGAAAAGCACCGCCCCAAATGCCGAACATGGCCGCCATACCGTTCTTCACGCCTCCTCGTGCCGCCTGGCCGAGAATGTAAGCCATGTCCGGACCGGGGGAGAGATTGAGCAACACGGCCGCCGAGAAGAATGCGATCCAATGCGCAAGTGTGTAATCGAACATAGTGCGTTCCTGTACATGTTGCCGGAGCGAGAGCCAGCCGTGACCAGCTAGCCCATCGCTCAGGGCGAAAGCCGATATTTTTCGTTGGGCCAACGCACCTTCTTGAGCGAGGCCATGCGGTCATTCTCGGTATCCCGATAGCCTAGTGCCATGACAACGACACTGCGCAGGCCTTTCTGCTCGAGGCCGAGCACGTCATCCAGGGCTTGCGCATCGAACCCTTCCATCGGCGTCGCGTCGACCCGTTCGGTCGCTGCCGCGACCAGTGCCGTGCCGAGAGCGATGTAGGCCTGCTTGGCCGCCCACTGCAGGCGAGCCTCTTGCGTCGGGTGCTTGGCGATGGCGGCCTTGATCGCGTCTCGATACCCATCGAGAGACGCCAAGGGCAGTCCGCGCTCGTCGGCGACGTGGGCGATGAAGTCGTCGACTTGTCCATCATGGATCGCGTTCCAGGTGGCAAAGACCAGTAGGTGCGAACCCTCGGTCACCTGGGGTTGGGGCACTGCCACTTCCCGGATTTTCTCCCGCAGGGCAGGATCCGCGACGACCATGATCGAGTAGGGTTGCAGGCCGAACGAGGAGGGTGCCAGGCGGGCCGCTTCCAGAATCACGTCGAGCTTCTCTTCGGGAACGGGCTGTCCGTTCATCCGTTTCGTGGCGTAGCGCCAGTGAAGTGCGTCGAGAACCGTCATGCGATAAACCTCCATGAATGACATCGTAATGCTGGGATGGATCGAGAGCGCGTTGCGTCAGGTTGCCTGCTTTTGCGCTTCGCGATGAAAGAGCACCATGCCGAGACCGATCAGCACGACAGCCCAGCCAAGATGGCTCGGCAATGCTTCGCCCAGCCCGAGGAGGGCGATGAATGTGCCGATCAAGGCCGCAACGATACCGATCTGGCTGAAATAGACCGGCCCGGCCAGCTTCTGCAACAGAAAATAGAAAACATACAGTACCGTAAAAATGCCGGTTTCCACGATGAGCAACCAGATTATTGCAGGGGAAGTGAGCAAGTCGGCGGCTTGATCCGACTCGAAGGCGAGCACGAACGGCAGCAACGTTACCGCGCCGCCCAACATCATCGAGGCGGCGAGAAAGATCGGGGCGGCACTGGTGGGCCAGCGCAGGGTGCGGTAAAGGTTGCCTGTCGCTATGACGATCGGCATTGCCAGCACTATGATCGTCCACTCCCAGCTATTTCCCGTTTCACTGGCCTTGCCCAAGGCGAGTAACACGCCACCGGACAGGCCCAGCAGTATGCCTGTCAGACGAGTCAGACGTACGGGTTCCAACTTCAGGCGCTGGCGGGACTTTCTCCCGGGAGGAGCAGGAAACTCTTGATCGCCTGCTGGGTAAGCTGATTGCTGGATTCGACTCGCGGAGCTGAAATTTTTACGGGCATGTAAAAGCGAGGAGGCGACATGTTCTATCGACGCATTAGTGAGGATCTACAGGTTGCTCTGACCTTGCCACAGCATGCCGAAGCGCTGTTTGACTTGACCGACCGAAACCGGACTTACCTGAAGGCATGGCTGCCTTGGCTGGATGCCACGAAGAGTGCCAGCGATACCAAGCGGTTCATCGAGTCGAACCTGGAAAGCTTCGCTAAAGGCACCGCGCTCAACGAAGTGCTGCTTTACCAAGGCAGCATCGCCGGTGTACTCGGTTTCAACGAGATCGATACGTTCAACGGCATTGGCCAGGTCGGTTATTGGCTGGGCGAAGCATATACAAGGCGTGGCCTGATGACGGTCGCCGTAGCGGACTTGATCCAGCTGGGATTTCAGGATCTCCGGCTTCAGCGCGTGGAAATCCGCTGTGCCACGGAAAACTGGCGAAGCCGGGCCATTCCCGAGCGGCTTGGTTTCCAGCATGAAGGCACGCTGCGCAACGTGGAGCGGGTCGGCCAGAGACTCCACTCGCATGCCGTGTATGGCCTGTTGCGCTCGGAGTTTCAGGCTAAAGACTGACCGGCCGACGGTGTTTCCCGGCGGCCGGTCAGAGAGATGCGTGAATGCCCACCGCAGGCGGTGGGCATTGGCGTCAGGCCGGGGGCTGGTAGGTATCGTCCGGCATTTGCGTGTTGCCCGGGGCTTCCCGATTCATGTGCAGGAAATTCAGGTGACGCTCGTACTGGTCGAGAATGTCTTCGATCACCTGCTCCTTGCTATAGCCCATCAGATCGTAACCCTGGCTCCCTTCCTGCAGGTATACCTCGAGACGGAAGTAGTCGGCATTCGCCTTCTGGGCACGGATCGCGAACGACGGCGTCGAGAACCGGCGCGTCCAGAGCTGATAGGTGAAGTCCTGCTCGTCGGCGAGAGGAACATTGAGCGTCAGATGCTCGTTATCGCCGGTTTCCTCATGGATGCTGGCTTCTACACCCTGCTGGGAGAGGGCCTGGCAGACTTCCTCCATCGCCGGTTTGGCCACGTCGTTCATGAACCGACGCGTCTGGCGGTGGTTCGGGAAGCTCATGGCGCGTGACAGCCGCTGAGTCCAGCTCCTATGCCCACGTTCGACTGTGACGGAGCGGCTCGACAGGCTACCGGCCAGGCTGGCGCGATGACTGTCCTCCTTGATGCCCTCGACCTTGAGCGCCTTGATCAGGCCTGCCATGACGAAGAACAGCACGATGGAGAAGGGCAGACCGGTGATCACCACGGCACTTTGTAGCGCAGACAGCCCGCCTGCCATCAACAATGCCAATGTCAGCACGCCGATCACCGAAGCCCACAGGATGCGCATCCAGATCGGTGCATCGCGGTTGACGTCCTTCAGGATCGAGGTGAAGTTCGACAGGACCAGGGCGCCGGAGTCGCCCGACGTCACGAAGAACACTATGGCCAGAATGGTCACCACCAGTGTGGTCAGCCCGGTCCACGGCAAGTTCTCCAGGAACAGATAAATGGAGGATTCCGGCGTGTTCATGGCCATCTCGCCGAACTCGGAAGCGCCCTGCATCACCATGTCGATGGCACTGTTACCCATGATCGACATCCACGCCATCATGAACACCAAAGGCAATATCAATGTACCGGCAACGAACTCACGAATGGTGCGTCCACGCGAGATGCGTGCCAGGAACAGGCCGACGAAGGGGCCCCAGGCAATCCACCAGGCCCAGAAGAAGATCGTCCAGCCGTTGAGCCAGTCGGTGGGGGGATCGAAGGCATAGGTGTTCATCGACAGGTCGATGAAGTTGGAAAAATAGTCGCCGACGTTCATCACCAGCGCATTGAGCAGGAACAGCGTCTTGCCGGTGAACAGTACGAACAGCAGCAGCAGCAGGGCAAGCAGCATGTTGAATTCGGACAGGCGACGGATGCCTTTCTCGACGCCGGTCACTGCAGACACGGTGGCGAAGAACACGATCATGATGACCAGTGCCGCCTGGATCATGGTGTTCTCGGGGATCTCGAACATATAGTTGAGACCGAAGTTCAACTGGATGACGCCAATGCCCAAACTGGTGGCGATACCGAACACGGTTCCCAGCACGGCGGCTATATCCACGGCATGGCCAATGGAGCCTTCGATGCGCTTGCCGAAGATCGGGTAGAGCGCCGAGCGAATGGTCAAGGGTAGATTGTGCCGATAGCTGAAGAACGCCAGCGACATGCCGATCAGCGTATAGATCCCCCAGCCCGACAGCCCCCAATGCAGGAAGGTCAGCTCCATGGCATGGCGAGCCGCAGCCACGGTACTCGGCTCGCCGGTAGGCGGCGCCAGGAACTGGGTCACCGGCTCGGCAATGCAAAAGAACAGCAGGTCGATGCCGATGCCGGCAGAGAACAGCATCGCGGCCCAGGAAACCATGTTGAAGTCGGGAGTGGAGTGGTCCGGGCCCAGCTTGATCTTGCCGAAGCGGGACAGTCCGATGCCAATCACGAAAACCAGATAGGTGACGATGGCAACGAAGTAGTACCAGCCGAAGGTGTTCGAGATCCAGCCCAGCACGGCGTAGATCACCTGGCTGGCCGACTCGGTAAAGAACATGGTCCACAACGCAAACACCAAAATCCCGATTACGGATCCGTAGAACACGACGGGATTGAGGCGATCGTTATGGACCTCATCATTGGATTGCGAAGGCATAGAAGTCCCCGTTTGTTGGTGAGCACAACAGTGTCATCAGCGTTACGGTACGGCGTCCTGTCAGTTCCTTTCCTTCTAGCAGCTTTTGCTGACGGCCGCCCGATGGGCAGTGCCAAGTGGGTGGCCATGAGGAAAAGCTGATCCGAAGAGAACTCCGGAGCGGCGATCGATATACCCTCGGAGGGAGCCTGGCGATGACGACTGAGCGAAACGATAATTTGTTTTTGATTGAACGTTCAATAAAAATACGTCATTCGAGGCAAAACCTCAACTCCTGCTCTGCTTGAAGAGGCAAAACATAAAAAAGCCCATCCGAAGATGGGCGAAAGGGTGAGCGGAAACGAATATGTGGATCAGGCTTCACCGGGGCCAGGCTGGTGGCGCGGCCCAGGCATCAACTGTTCGAGGACCGCCATTTGCGCGTCGCTCAGGACGTCACTCACGGCGTGGTGATGTTTCTCGCGGAGGGCCTGGAAGGCCTCGCGCTTGGCCTGGCGATCATCGAACGATTGATCGCGAAGTGCCTTGGCTTCGGTAATGAACTGCTCGCGAGCATCGTCCAGCTCGGCACGCTGGGCGTCGCTCAGTTCCCAACTGGTGTAGAGAGCATCGATCAGGTCGCCCATGCGCTGTTGAGGCTTATCAGGCCGGTGATCGCGATGCTCCATCGGCTTGCCATGGCCAAACTTTGGGCCACGGTCATGATCTGGACCGGGGCGCTGCATGGCATGCAGGGCTTTCAATTGCTCTTCATCGAGAATCTCGGCCAGGCGCTGCTCATGCTGTTCGCGCAGGGCCTGGCGCTGATTGCGGTACTCCTGCCGGGCCTGTTCAATGGCGTCGCGCTGGCTGTCGTCCAGATTCCAACTATCGAACAGGGCTTCCACACGGTCATGCGGTCCGAAGGGCTGGGCCAGGTGGGGCTCTGCTTTTGATGCAGGCGGAGCGTCACCGGGCGCAGCGCTGGCCAGGCTGATGGCACCGGCGGAAAGCAGCGCGGCCAGCAGCAGCGCGGAAGAGGTCGGTCGTTTCATGACAGTGTCTCCTTGAAGTGGACACTGTCAGTGTCGGTGGAGCTCGTGCAGGAAAGGTGAAGCGAATCGACAGACTTTGCGTATCGGCGTGCACATTACTTGCACGCTGACCGACGTCTCACTCTTCGGGTTGGTACTTGTACCCCACGCCATACACCGAGCGAATTATTTCCCGCTCGGGCCAGACATCGGCAATCTTGCGGCGCAATTTCTTGATATGGCTATCTACGGTGCGTTCGGAAACGATCCGGTGATCCCGATACATATGATCCATCAGCTGATCGCGGGAAAAGATGCGTCCCGGCGAGGCCATCATCACCTTGAGCAACTGGAATTCGACGGCGGTCAGCTCGATGTCCCGTCCGTCGGCCAGGGCACGCCAGCCATCGTGATCGAGAACCAACCGACTGCGTGACCCGCTTTGCTGGGTTTCCTGTTCGGGACCGTGAGCACGACGCAACACGGCCTTGACCCTTGCGACGACCTCACGCGGGCTGAACGGCTTGCAGATGTAGTCGTCGGCGCCGAGTTCCAAGCCGAGCAAACGGTCCACCTCCTCGACGCGGGCGGTCAGCATGATCACCGACACATTGGGCCATTGCTGACGAATCTGGCGACACAGACTCAACCCATCGGTTCCCGGCAGCATCAGGTCCAGCAGTACCAACGCCGGTTGCGTGCCCTCGGGCCGGTCCTGCAGCCATGGGATGACATCATCTCCATGGGCGAGGTGATGCGGTGTATAGCCGCTGCCGGACAGATAGTCGGCGATCAGTCGGGCGATCTTGGGCTCGTCCTCGACGATCAGGATATGCTCGCTCACTTCGATTCTCCTATTCCCCCGCCAAGGGAAATCTCAGCGTCCAGCATAGGCCGCCCAGTGTTGAATGCGATACCTGCATGTCGCCCCCATGGGCCTGCACCAATGCCCTGGCGATGGACAGCCCCAGCCCGCTTCCACCCAGGCGGCGGTTGCGCGAGGCTTCGACCCGGTACAAACGCTCGGTCAGACGGGGAAGTTCCTCGTCTTCGACCCCCGGAGCGCTGTCCTCCCAGCGAATGCGCACCTGGCCGCCCGTCACCTCCAGCTTGATTTTCAAGCGTCCCGGCGCATCGGTATAGGCGCGGGTATTGCTAAGCAGATTATTCCACAACTGATGCAAGCGTTGCAGGTCGCCGCGGACTGGGGCAGGGCCGCGAATGTCCAGATCGAGTGAGATACCACCACCCTCTAGCCACCCGCGGGCATCCTCGAGTCGCTCGCGAAGCGCTTTGGCCAGATCGAGGGTTTCCAGCCGGGCGTCCAGCGCGCCGGCATCGCTTTGCGCGAGCAGGCGAAGATCCTGCACCAGTCGCTCCAGTTGATCGACTTCCTGGGACAGCGACCCCAGACTATCGGCATTCAATGGACGGATACCGTCCTGCATCGCCTCGATCTCGCCATGCAGCACGGCGAGTGGTGTGCGCAGCTCATGAGCGATATCGGCGACCCAGCGTTGGCGGGCCTGACGGTTGGCTTCCAAGGTTTCCGCCAGGACATTGAAATCGCGGGCCAGGCGCGACAGTTCGTCATGCCCGCGTTCGGCCAGGCGCACGCTGTAATCGCCTTCGGTCAGGCGGCGAGTCGCCAGCGCCATGCCCCGTGTGCGTCGCCCCAGCCACCAGCTCAGCACGCCGGCCAGCAAGAGCGATGCCAGTGCCAGCGAGCCGACAATGATCGACAGGTTGCGCTGCTGCCGGTCGATGAAGATATGATCCATGCGTGCCATGAGTTCGCGCGGAGGACGATAGACCAGTTCGCCAACCTGCTGGCCCTGGCTGACGATGGACAGCACATGCCGCGAGTCGTCATGTCCGCGCTCGCGCCGGTCGGCGTCGTTCCTGGGCGGCGGGCCGATCACTATATTGCCCTGAATGTCGCGGACCAGGAAGTCGCGTGGGTCGCTGAGCCGGCCCTGCAGGCCCGGTGGCGGACGTTCCCGGTCGGGCCAGAGCTGACGATGCACCAGCCGGAACCAGGCGCGTTCGTTGTCCTGCAGCCACTGCCAGCTGCCGCGTGCCGCCCATTCTTCCCCCAGAGCGGTGGCCAGTGTTTCGGCACGCTGGGCCTGGACGCGTTCCAGATAGTCGATGAATCCCTGGTCCAGGCTGCGCGACACGAACAGGAAGATTAGCGCACAGATCGCTACGTTGACGGCCAGAATCGTCGCGAACAGCTTGAGTCCCAGACGTGACACGCCGGGCTTGGCAAAACGCTTCATGAGGCCTCCGGCACCGGCGCGGACGTCAGCCCCAGGCGGGCTCGCAGGTTTTCGAGCATCAGGTACAGGCAGGGCACCAGGATCAGCAGGATCAACGTGGCGAAGAGGATACCGAAGCCCAACGATACCGCCATGGGAATGATGAAACGTGCCTGTCGCGAGGTTTCGAAGATCATCGGCGCCAGTCCCAGGAAGGTGGTCAGGGTGGTCATCATGATCGGCCGCAGGCGACGGGTCGCGGCGGCGACGATCGCTTCGCGCGGTCCCATGCCTTCGCGTCGACGACGGTTGGCGTAGTCGATCAGTACCAAGGCATCGTTGATCACCACGCCGGACAGCGCGAGCATGCCCAACAGACTGATCACCGACAGTCCGAAGCCCATCAGCATGTGCCCGATCACGGCGCCGATGATGCCGAACGGAATCGCCGACATCACCAGCAGCGGCTGGAGGTAGCTGCGGAAGGGAATCGCCAGCAGGGCGTACAACGCTGCCAGAGTCAGCCACATGGCGGTCTTCAGGGCCGCGAGATTGTCAGCGGTTTCCTCCTGGCGGCCGCCGGCACCGATCTCCAGGCCCGGGTAGCGCTGGCGCAGGTCCGGATAGACTTCCGTCTGCAGGGTATTGACGATGCGGTTGACCTGCGGCCCGTCGGAGACATCGGCGGTGACGGCAATTACCCGGCGTCCGTCGATGCGCGTCAGTTCGGCGGAGGCTCGTCCGGTGCGAATCTCCGCGACCCGTGACAATGGCACTTCGGCGCCGTCCGGCGTCACGATCGGCAGACGCTCCAGCTCGCTGAGGCTATTCCGATCCTCGGGTGGCAGACGGACCTCGACACTGACAGTGGTATTGCCGCGCTGCTGCTCCAATGCCGTGGCGCCCTGGAGCGGTCCACGTAGCTGGGCGGCCAGGCTGGCGCCACTCAGGCCCAGGGCACGACCTTCGGGCGACAGGCGGATCGACAGCTGGGGCTTGCCGTTGGCGATTCCGCTGTCGATCTCGGTGACGCCGTCGAAGCCGTTGAGCGCGCTGGCGAGTGCCGCTGCCGCCTCCTCGAGTACCGCGCTCTGGGAGTGAGACAAGCGAATGGTGAGCGCAGCACCGCTACCCGGCCCGCCGGCATCGGCCTCGAAGCGCACCGACTGGACACCGGAGAGCTCTCCGGCGAGCTGCCGCCATTCGCGCGCCACGCGCGAGGGCGGCCAGTCGTACAGGCTTTCCGCGGCTAGATCGAGGCGCACTTCCAAGCTGTCGCCACTCAGCCGCGTGCGTGTGCTTTCGATGACCGGACCGTCGTCACGCTCGGCCAGCCGCTGGGCACTGGCCAGCAGGGCGTCGCGAACCTCGCGGTCCTCTGCGATGGGGCTGCCGGCCGGCAGGGTCACGCTGGCCTGTACGCGATCGGCCTCTGCGCGTGGCATCAGCGAGAAGCCCAGCCGGCCGCTCATGGCGTAGGCCAGCGCCACGCACAGGATCGCTACGCCAATGGCCACGGTCAGGCCACGCTGGTCCAGGGTGCGTTGCAGGAACGGCTCGAAAGCGCGATGCGTGAAGCGGTGCAGGCCGCCTTGCATGAACAGGCGCACACGCTCCAGCGGACGCTGCCATGCCGGCAGGCTATCGCGCTTGCGGCTATGCGCCAGGTGGGCGGGCAGGATGAACAGCGCTTCCAGCCAGGACACCAGAAACACCGTCACCACGACCAGCGGCACGACGCCCATGATCATGCCCAGAAACCCCGGCAGGTAGAGCAGCGGCAGGAAGGCGACGATGTTCGAGAGCACGGCGAAGCTGATGGGCACGGCGATTTCACGCGCGCCGCGTACCGCCGCCTCGCGGACCGAATGCCCCTGCTCGCGGTAGGCGTAGATGTTCTCGCCAACCATGATGGCATCGTCGACCACGATGCCCAGCGCGATGATGAAGGCGAACATCGACATCATATTGAGCGACACGCCAATCCAGGGCAGGAACAGCAATGCCCCGAGGAACGCGGTGGGAATGCCCAGCGTGACCCAGAATGCCAGACGGGCTTCGAGGAACAGCGCCATCAGCACCAGCACCAGGGCGAGCCCCATCCAGGCGTTCTTGAGCAACAGGTCGAGGCGATCGCGATAGACTTCCGAGCTGTCCCAGCCCAGGGTCAGCGAAATACCCTCGGGGAGGTCGGCACGCAAACGGTCGAGTTCGCCGCGGACGGTTTCGGAGATGCCCAGCGGCGTCTGGTTGCCGACCTGGTAGACCTCCAGTGTCAGGCCAGGCTCGCCATTGAACAGCACCTCGCGGTCGCTCTCGGCCAAGCCTTCGCGCACTTCGGCGATGTCGCCGAGGCGAATCACGCCGCCATTGGCCGTGCTGCGTATCGGCAGGTCGGTAAACGCCTGTGCGCCCTCGCGGCGCCCCTGGTAGCGGATCAGCCATTCGCTGTCGCGGGTGTCCAGGCTGCCGCCTGCCAGATCCAAGGCCTCGTCGGCAATCAGCGAGGCCAGGTCGGCATGGCTGAGTCCGTAGCGACGCATGGCTTCCTCGTCGAGCAGGACCTGAATCTCGCGTTCGCGGTTGCCGGACAGTTCCACCTTGCTGATGTCGGTCCCGGACATCAGTTCGGCACGCACCTGTTCGCCCAGTTCGCTGAGCGTCATGTCGTCAACGTTGCCGTGCAACTGCAGTTCGAGGACGCCACGCGAACGCCCCGCCAGGCTGAAACGGGGCGGATCGGCGGCGTCGGGAAACGTGGTGATGGAATCGACGGCCTGCTGGATTTCCTGGTAGACGCGCATGGTGTCGACGCCATCCAACAGGTCGACCTGCACGCTGCCACTCCCTTCACTGGCCGTAGAGGTAATTTCGTCGATCCCCTCGATATCGGCCAGCTCGGCCTCGATGGCCAGCAATAGGCTCTGTTCGACTTCTTCGGGGGTCGCGCCGGAATAAGTCACACTGATTGCCACCGACTCCAGCGTGAAATCAGGAAACACTTCTTTCTTGATATGCAAGCTGGCCAGTAGCCCGCCGATCAGCAGTGCCAGCATCAGCAAGTTGGGTGCCACGCCGTGGCGGGTCATCCAGGCGATCGGACCTTGGCGCATCATGAACGAGACTCCTCGGCACGGGAGGGAGCATTGTCGCTAGGGCTGGTCGTTTCCGAGGCGTCGGCGTCGGTCGACACGACCTCGGTATCGGGGCCGTCTTCGGCGACACGTAGCGTCATGCCTTCTCTAACCTGGGCGAGATTGCTGACGATAACGCGCTGATCGGTTGTCAGGGCCGAATCGTCGGCATCGAGAAGGAGGCGTTCTTCGCCGCGATAGACCACGCTGACGTCGCGTATCCGCAGGCGACCGTCCTCACCGACGACCCAGACCCGATTCCCGTCGCGCAGGGCCAGCGTAGGCAGAGCAACCAGGCCCTCCCGAGGCGTGGCTTCGAAGCTGGCGCTGACCACATCGCCCAGGCGCAATGCCGGGGCATCGCTCTCCAGCGCCAGCGGATCGTCGACACGCACCAGGACCTGAGCCAGCAGGCCGTTCTCTTCAAGATCGGGAAGCACCGAGAATACCGTGCCCTCCCGGTACATTCCGTCGGGCCAGCCACGACTAGTGATACGTACGCTGGCGCCGGGCGTGTCACCCTCGCCGGTGTCCAGCCAGGCCAGCTCCTCGCTGGGTAGCGATACACGAACCCAGAAGTGCCCTACATCGACCACGCTGAGCACGGCGGTATTGGCGGAAATCTCGCTACCCGGGCCGACCAGGCGCTCCTGGATCATGGCCCGGTATGGGGCCTTGATCTGGGTACGTGCCAGGTCGAGTTGTGCCGATTCGAGCGCCACTTCAGCACTATCCACGGCGGCTTGGGCCGCTTTCAACTGGGGCTCGCGCAGCACCAGTGCGCGGCGTTCGGCGGATAGCTGACGACCGAAGGATTCATATTCACTACGGGCGCGAATCTGTTCGGCGCGTTCTATGGCCAGGTCGGCTTCGGTCTGGTCGAGTGCGGCCTGGGCGCTGCGTACCGCCAGTTGATAGTCGCTGACATCCAGGGTGGCCAGCGCTGCGCCGTCTTCTACCACGCGGCCTGGTTCGGCCGCCTCGCTGAATGCCATCAGCCGTCCCCCTACTCGTGCCGCCAGGTCGGTCTGGCGCGCAGCAATGACGCGGCCATAGCCCTGGATGTCAGGTGCAACGGCACCGGCTTCGGGACGGATGACCTCGACGCGCGGATCAGGCGCGGAGGGCGCAGCGCGACGCTCGACACGGGGCGGTTGGCTGAGCAGCCAATAGCCGATGCCGATGCCCAAGGCGATGACCAGCAGGGCGGCCAGTGCACCCCAGCGGCTGCGGCCTGCCTGCCGACGCAACGAGACAGACGAGCAAGGAGAGTGACGTACGGACATTCGTGGGCTCATGGTTCGAGATTTTGGGATCACTATCGGGCGAAGCCTTGCAGGGATTACTCATGAAACGTGCAAGAAAATTGCAATTGTGCATGCTTGCAGATCTTGCCGGTCAGTGTTCTATGCTTAACGGGAGCGTTACGGCGCGTTCGCCATGCGTGTCATGACCTCTTGTACGCGCCGCTACCGGTGCGTTACATCGAGGGAAGGGAAACCCGACATATGCGATGGATTCGGCAAACGTGCCAGGGCCTGCTGTTGCCTGCGCTGGGCTGGGCGATCGCGGCGACAGGCATCTTGGCGATAGACATTGCCCAAGCTCAGGACGCTGTTGGTGCGGTGAACGATGCGGGAAACCAAGACCGGATCGAACGCGGCCGCTACCTGACGCGGGCCGCCAACTGCAAAAGCTGTCACACTACCGAGCGTGGCCGGCCCTTTGCCGGCGGTGTCGAGTTCGATACGCCGCTCGGCACGTTGTACTCCACCAATATCACGCCCGACGACACCCACGGTATCGGCCAATGGAGCGACGATGAGTTCGTGCGTGCCTTGCACGAAGGCGTCGGCCGAAACGGCGAGCATCTCTATCCCGCCTTTCCGTATACCGCCTATACCCAGCTTTCACGGGACGACGTGCTGGCCATCAAGGCCTACCTAATGGCGCAACCTGGCGTGGATTACCAGCCGCCCGCCAACGACATGACCTTTCCCTTTGGCCACCGTGAGCTGCTTTGGTTCTGGAAATGGCTGAATTTCGACGAGGGACGGTTCGCAGGTGACGATTCCCGGTCCGCAGCGTGGAATCGAGGCGCCTATCTGGTCGAGGCGTTAGGACATTGCGGGCAGTGCCATACGCCGCGGACCCTGACTCAGGGGCTCGACGAGGAACGCAAGTTCGCTGGCGCACTCCAGCAGGGTTGGCGCGCCTACAATATCACGCCACATCCGACGGGTATCGGTGGCTGGTCGCAGGATGAACTCGAAATGTATCTCGCGACCGGACACATTCCCGACAAGATCGCCTCGGCAGGCCCCATGGCGGAGGTCGTCAGCGATAGCCTGCGCTTTCTGCATGACGATGACATTCATGCCATGGCGGCCTATCTGCGGAGCGTACCGCCGTTGCCTGGCGACGTGCCGAGCGTGGAAAAGGCCCGCTCCGTCGCACCCAAGGTTCCCGACGGCTCGCCGCTTGCCGCCACCATGGAGCAGGGGGCGCTGCTGTTCGAAACGGCATGTGCCAGTTGTCACTCTCCCGATGGCGGCGGGCCTGGCGGTGCCTATCCGTTCTTTCCCTACCACAGCGCGGTACGTGATCCCGACGGCACCAACCTGATCAACGTGCTGTTGCAGGGCCTCGAGCGTCACGGCAGCGACGAAACGAAATTCATGCCGGCCTACCGCGATCTGATGACGGATGCCCAGATCGCTGCCTTGGCGACCTATGTCGGCAGGCGTTTCGGGGGATATGCGGCGGATTTCAGTGCCGAGGACGTCATTCGGCAGCGCCAGGGCGGGACACCATGATGCCGCAAGCGTCGGCAACGCAGGGAGACCAGCACGATATGACCATGACGTTACGCGTCAACGGTGAGGAACATACGCTTGACACACAATCCGATACTCCGTTGCTGTATGTGCTGCGCAGCGAGCTTGGCCTGCGAGGGCCGAAGTTCGGCTGCGGCCTGGGCGAATGCGGCGCTTGCACGGTGCTGGTCGATGGACGCCCCTTGCGTTCCTGCATCGTTCCGGCAAGTTCTCTGCGTGAGCGAGACATCGTCACGCTGGAAGGACTGGGCACGCCGCAGCAACCCCATCCCCTACAGCAGGCCTTCATCGACGAACAGGCGGCCCAGTGCGCCTATTGCATCAGCGGCATGATCATGACCGCCAAGGCATTGCTCGACCGCCATCCCGACCCCGATGACGAGACCATCAAGCAGGCCCTGACGGCCAACCTGTGCGGCTGCGGCACGCACTTGCGCATTCTGCGTGCCGTCAAACGCGCCGCCAGCACCCTGCGCGAGGCAACGCATGACACCTGAGCGCTCCTGGACAAAAGGCCTGAATCCCGACCTGTCCCGTCGGACGTTCGTGCAGGGCGTCGGGGCGTTGGCCGTCGGCTTCGCACTATGTCCGGCGGTGCTCCGTGCCGCCACCATCGACAATGATGTGGCCGGCGTCGACAAGACGACGCTAGCCAAGGGGGCCGTGGATGCCTGGCTGGTCATCACGGCAAACAACGAGCTGGTGATCTATAGCGGCAAGGTGGAACTGGGCACGGGCGTGGCGACGGCGCTACGCCAGATCGTGGCCGAAGAGCTCGCCATGCCCTTCGCGGCGACCCGTCTGATTCAGGGCGATACCGAGCTGACGCCGGACCAGGGTTACACGGCGGGTAGTGCGACGATTCAGCAAGGCAGCGACCCGATGCGGCGTGCGGCCGCCACGGCACGCCGCCTGCTGATCCAGCGGGCGGCCGACACTCTGGGCGTTACGCCGGACCGGCTGGTGACCGAGCAGGGACGCATCCATCGCGTCGGCGAACCGACACGCAGCGTCAGTTATGGCGAGCTGATCGGTGACGACCAGTTCACGCAGCGTATCGACGAGTCTCCGGCATTCGTCGATCCGCAGGACTACACGTTGGTCGGCCAGTCCGTGCCGCGGGTGGACATCCCGCCCAAGGTGTTCGGCAATTTCGTCTACATGCAGGACGTTACCCGCCCCGGCATGTGGCATGCCCGCGTGATCCGGCCGCCGACCGTCGGCACGACGACAATCGCTGCCACACTGGAGAGCATCGATGAGGCGGCGTTGCCGGCGGGTGTGCAACTGGTCAGACGCGGCAACTTCCTCGCCGTGGTCGCCGAGACGGAGTGGCAGGCGATCCGGGCGGCCGAGGCATTGCCGGTAACCTGGCTTACCCGTGCCGGGCTGCCTCGACCGGATGCGCTCTATTCATCGCTTAAGGCATCCGGCGCCAGCGAGGAGGTCGTCGCGTCCCGGGGCGACGCCCAAAGCGCGCTATCCGGTGCGCCGCGGACCTTCCAGGCCGAATATCATTGGCCCTACCAGGCCCATGACTCGATCGGCCCGTCGTGTGCCGTCGCCGACGTTTCCGAACGGCAGGCCACGGTCTGGTCGGGCACGCAGGGCGTCTATCCGTTGCGTAGCGCGCTGGCCGATCTGCTGGGCATGGACGAAGGCGCCGTGCATGTGATCTATGTCGAAGCCTCCGGCTGTTACGGTCATAACGGCGCCGACGACGCGGCCGCCGATGCCGCGCTGATCTCCCAGGCCGTAAGGCGCCCGGTACGCGTGCAATGGTCGCGGCAGGACGAGCATGGCTGGGGGCCGAAGGGCCCGGCCATGGTGATGCGTCTGGATGCGGCCTTGAACGATGACGATGACATCGTCGCCTGGCAGTTCGCGAACTGGTCCCCGACGCACACCACGCGCCCCAGCGCTGCACAGGGGGCTGCCAATCTCTTGGCCGGCAATCTGGCCTTGGGCCTGGTGCCCGACGGTCCGCAAATCGGTGGCGATCGCAACGCACCGGTCGAGTATGCTTTCGACAACTATCGGGTGGTCACGCACTGGCTCCCCACGGCAACGTCGCCCTTGCGTCCTTCGGCGCTGCGAACCCTGGGCGCCATGCAGAATACCTTCGCCAACGAGTCGTTCATCGACGAGCTCGCCTTCGCCGCCAAGGCCGATCCCGTAGCGTTGCGCCTGCGTTACCTGAAAGACCCGCGTGCCATCGCCGTGGTCAAGGCCGCCACGCAGCGGGCCGGCTGGAAAGGGCGGCCCATGCCGCAACGCTATTTGCAGATCGACGACAAGAGCGTTGCCGGACAGGGCATGGCCTTTGCCCAATACGAGAACCAATACGCCTATGTCGCCGCCGTGGCCGAGGTCGAGCTGAGCGTGCGTAGGGGCGTGCGAGTGCGCAAGGTGACCGTGGCCCACGATTGCGGACGGATCATCAACCCCGACGGCCTGCGCAACCAGATCGAGGGCAACGTGCTGCAGGCCACCAGTCGCGCTCTCAAGGAAGAGATCCTGTTCGACCACACCGGCATCACCAGTCTCGAGTGGGGCGCCTATCCGCTGCTGACCTTTGCCGAGATTCCCGAGGTCGAGATCATTCTCATCGACCGGCCCGAGCAGCCACCGTTCGGGGCCGGCGAACCCACGTCGGCCGTGGTGCCGGCGGCTATCGCCAACGCCATCTTCGATGCGTCGGGCATGCGCCTGCGCACCGCGCCGTTTACCCGGGAGCGCTTGAGCCAAGCCTTTCAGGCGTTGGGATGAGTATCTAGAGCATGAGCAATAGCAGGATCAGCGGCGGTGACAGCAGCGAGAGAATGAAGCCGCTGACCACGGCGATGGGCACGCAGGCGACGCCGCCATGCTGCTGGATGACCGGCAACGTGAAGTCCATCGAGGTCGCGCCGCCGTAGCCGATGGCTAGTGGCGTAGCATGGTGGATGACCAAGGGGATCAGCAGGAAGGCCAGCAGTTCGCGTGCCAAGTCGTTGAAGAAGGCGACACCGCCCAGTACCGGGCCGAGCTGATCGCCGATCAGGATGCCGGATAGCGAATACCAGCCGAAGCCGGCCGCCATGGCCAGCCCCTCGTTCCAGCGCAGGTCGAGTAGCGGTGCGGCCAGCAGCCCGGCGAGCAACGAACTGATCGCCACCGTCGAGGCGATGGCCAGACCATGGCGATTGAGCAGAATCTGCCGGAGCGGCATACCCGAATTGCGTAATTGGCAGCCGATCAGGGCGAGCAAGGCGTAGAGCACCCATTCGGCGAGCCGCTCGGCATGGGCTGGCGCAGCACCCCAGCCGAGCTTGGAAAAGACAATGCCGAGCAACACGCCCAACACCACGACACCGGCCAGTTGCAGCGAGCCCTGCAGGGCGGCCAGCTTGCTGGTCGGGGCGTTGGCGATGGCTTTCGACTGGCCGGTGTGCAGGCGGCTTCGCCGAGACAGCCACCATAGGGCGAGCAGGTTGACCGGGGTGATGATCAAGAACAGCTGCGCCGCCTGGCCGCCCATGCGCGCCAACTCCTCGCCGAGGTTGTCCAGACCGGTCAGGCTGATGCCCATCAGGCCGAGGATGGCGAATACCGACAAGTTGACGCCACGATTGATGGCTTCCTGCAGGCGTGCCTGGCGTACCGGCACCAGGTAGCCGAGTATCAGGGGCAGCAGAATCAGTAGCAGGCCGGAGAACATCCGCACTCCTTGGACGCAAAAGAGCGCTACTTTAGCGTTTGCCGGGTACGGATGTCAGAAAGTTCTGCTGATGCCCCATCACGAGGATCGATCGTCTGCGGTCAGGGTCAGTCGAGTCAGGGTGAGCCGGCTGGCGATTTCACCCTCGCGACGGTACTCCATGCCCAGCAACAAGCCGGGAATGTCGGCATGGAACGTCAAGATCAAATGGCGATCGCGCTTTTCCGGATCCCAGGCGTCGATGCGTATGCCGGGAAGGGTGCCGATGGGCAACGTGACGTCGGGATGGGCAACGACTCGATATTTCAGGGTCTCTTCGTCGCCCTGGTGATCGAGGAAGCGAATCGTGCACGGCGACACCTGGGGGTGCGAGCAACGTGCCGTGCGTACCTGACGGGATAGTTCGAATAGTGCCGTCTGACGATCGGGCAGGGTGCGCAGATCATCGGCCGACAAGCTGTAGCGTTTGCCGAAACCAAGCAGGCGATAGCCGCTGACGAACTGTAGAGGCTCGACCGTTCCATCCTGAAGACGAAAACGGCTGCGCTCGTTGCCCTGGGCAATGGCGATGGCTGTCTGCATCTCGCTTTCCCAGGTCGATCCGTGTCGAGAGAGTGTGTGCTGGATGCTGGCATCCGGCCAGCCATCGATACGCAGCGCATAGTCTGCCTGGAACGGCGTCGGGTTGGCGTGGGACAGGCCTGGGAGTATCAGACACGCCAACAGAAGCAGCCACGGGACGACGGTGCGGCGCACAGCGTGCAATGAAAAGAAACGTTGTGGCAGGGCCATGGCCGGGCACTCCTGGCAAGTGAATCACGCTACCTTGGCTAGGACGCCGGTACGTTGACAACGTTCCGTGCGCGCTTGTCGGCAACCCTCTACGCTGCATGAGCGAGCCGTTGCGCTTGTCCTTTCCCTTTGCATTCCGGAGATACTCGTCATGGCCAAGATACTGCTGATAGCTGGCGACTTCGTCGAAGATTACGAGATCATGGTGCCCTTCCAGGCTCTCCAGGCCATGGGGCATGAAGTGCATGCCGTCTGTCCCGACAAGCGCGAGGGGGACAACGTCAAGACGGCCATTCATGATTTCGAGGGCGACCAGACCTACAGCGAGAAGCCGGGACACAACTTCGCGCTCAATGCCACCTTCGCCGATACCGACCCTGCCAATTACGATGCGCTGGTCGTGCCCGGCGGACGGGCGCCGGAATACCTGCGCCTCGATGAACGGGTGCTGGATGTCGTTCGTCATTTCATGACCGAAGACAAGCCGGTCGCAGCGATCTGTCATGGCGCGCAACTGCTTGCCGCTGCGGTGTCGCTCGAAGGGCGGCGGGTCTCGGCCTATCCCGCCTGTGCGCCCGAAGTGCGACTGGCAGGCGCCAACTTCGTCGACCTCGAAGTCACCCAGGCGGTAACCTGTGGCAAGCTGGTGACTGCTCCCGCCTGGCCGGCACATCCCGAGTGGCTCAGGCAATTCCATGTCTTGCTGACGTAAGGCGCTGTTCGGCAGGCCCAAGACAGCGAATGGCCCGGGCCGTCAGGTTCGGGTCATTTTCCAGGGCAAGGCGGGGAAAGCGAGAGGGCGTGCAGGGCTGAATAGCGCGCATAAAAAATTGGACCGCAGAGCGGTCCAAGGTACGCAGGGAACTGAAGGGTACTGCTGGGCCGAAGCCCCAGGCAACGAAAGGGAAAGTTGGTTGCCTGTCTGTCCTGTATATTGCGAATAGAATGCCATGTTTTAAAAATTATTTTAATTTCAGTTGCTTGTGGCTATATAAAAATGCCAAGCCCGTGGCAGGCCTGTCAAAAGCGTTTTTCTAAAGCCAGATATGTTCCTGTTTTGCGACACGATAACGTCGTTTCTTTTTGATTTCATGAAAATCAATTGCTTACTGTGTATGCGTCTGGAGACATTCGGCGCCGGGTGCTACAAGAAAAGCGACACTCGCCAATCAGACGCGGCGCGTTACCATCGTTTCAGGCAAGCGCTCGTTCGCATCGCCGCGACGGGACGAGCGCTCGACCTAATGTCACGGTCATTCCTTGCGGCGCTTGATCTGATCGCGCAATGACGCCGGGACCGTGTGGATGATCAGCTTGTCGCTGGTTTCGTCGTACTCGACCTGCGAGCCGAGCAAATGCGTGTCGAAACTCACCGACAAGCCGCCGGCGCGCCCGGCAAAGCGGCGAAACTGATGCAGGGTACGCTTGTCGGGCGGAATCTCCGGCGACAGGCCGTAATCCTTGTTGCGAATGTAATCGTAGAAAGCCTTGGGCTGGGTTTCGTCGACCAGTTCGGAAAGCTCGTCCAGGGTGATCGGCTGGCCACTGCGTGCCTGGCTGCTGGCATAGTCGATCAACGTCTCGGTCTTTTCGCGAGCCTGCTCCTCGGCGAAATCCTCGCTCTCGACATAGTCACTGAAGGCCTTGAGCAGGGTACGTGTCTCGCCGGAGGCGTCGATGCCCTCCTCGTGACCGATGAAATCCCGAAAGTAATCGGCGATGCGCTTGCCGCCCTTGCCCTTGACGAACGAGATGTACTGCCGGGAGGGGGCGCCACTCCGCCAGTCGGACAGGTCGATGCGCGCCGCCAGATGCAATTGACCCAGGTCCAGTTGGCGCGCCGGGGCGACATCCAGGGAGTCGGTGACGCTGACGCCTTCGCTATGATGGAGCAGGGCAATGATCAGGTAGTCGCTCTCGCCGAGGCGATAGTGAACGAAGAGTACGTGACCGCCCACCGAGAGATTGTTGCCTTCCATCAAGGTTTTCAAATGCTCCGCGGCCTGACGGCTGAAGGCAACGAAGTCCTCATGGTCATCGAGGTAACGGGCAAGCCACACGCTGAAGGGGTAGGTTTCGCTATCGGCGTTGAAAAAGCCCCAGCTCTTGGGCTTGCCGTTGTAGCTGTCGTTTAGGAATTCCAGCAGGTCTTCCAGCGCCGGAGTAACGGCCAATTCGCTGTCCCGGCCATGTAGCGTTGCCGGCTGGCCGTCGGGTTGCTTGTCGATGAGATGAACGATGCTGTGCAATATCGGCATTGGTCAGTAACCCGCCTGTGGGTCGATGGTCTCGACGGGCTCGCCGTTCTCCATGGCGCGGATCAGCTCGGCGACCTGATCGGCGGCGTCGCGCACCGGTGTCGGGGCGGCCATGTGCGGTGTGATCAATACGCGAGGATGCGACCAGAGCGGACTGTCGGCCGGCAGGGGTTCCTCGGGAAAGGCATCGAGCAGGGCGCCGCGCAGCCGGCCTTCTTCGTCGCTGTCGCCCAGCGCGGCGAGCAGGGCCGCTTCGTCGATCAGCGTGCCGCGCCCGGGGTTGACCAGGCTGGCGCCGGCAGGAAGTTGTGCCAAGGTATCGGCATTGATGATATGACGCGTGCTGGACGTGTCCGGCAGCAGGGTGACGAGCGTCTTCACCTCGCCAAGCAGTGCCGCCAGTCCTTCATCGCCGTGGTGGCAGGTCACCCCGTCGAGGGTCTTGGGCGAGCGACTCCAGCCATGCACGGGAAAGCCGTCTTCGGCCAACGTGTTCGCGACATGGGCACCGATCGCCCCCAGGCCCAGAATGCCCACCGGCCAGTCGGCCTTGTCCGTCAACGCACGCTCCCGCCATTCACGGCTTGTCTGCTGTGCCCGGTAGCGATCGAAGTCACGTTGAAAATGCAGTACACCATAGCGCACATAATCCGCCATCAGCGGCCCCATGCCGGCGTCACGCAGCTTGACGATCGGCACGTCGCGGGGCAGGCCGGGATTGTTGAGCAGTGCATCGACGCCGGCCCCCAGGTTGACGATGCCCTTCAATCGGGACTGGTTTTTCAGCAGGGCCTCGGGTGGCTTCCAGACAGCCAGGTAATCAGCCGGCGTGTCGCTGTCATCGGCGCTGGTGACGATCTCGGCATCGGGCAGGCGTCGTGCCAAGGCCTCGCGCCAGGTCTCGGCTTCATCGATATGGACCAGTACGCGCATCTCTTTTCTCCTAACGACTGAGCAATCAATAAACGATTTGCAGCATGGGGGGTGGTGCCTCGTTCAGCAAGCGCGCCAGGGTTTCCAGCCCCTGCTTGAGCCGCGCCATTTCGGGCTCTGCACCCAGGCTGAGACGGACTCGGCGTGGCGGAGGGGACTGCTCGACCATGAACGGCTGGGCGGTGGTGATCGATAGCCCTTCGCGCTCGGCCTGTTGCTGAAGCTCTTCGGCGCGCCAGGCCGGAGGCAGCGACAGCCAGACATGCAGGCTGGAGTCGCGGGCGCTGAACTCGTGCCCGTGCAGGCAATGGGCCGCCAACCGCTGGCGCTCGGCGAGCAGTTGGCGCTGTTCATTGGCCATGGCGTCCACGGTGCCATCGCTCAGCCAGAGGTTGGCGAGTTCGAAGACCAGCGGCGTCGCCATCCAACTGGTGGCGCGCAGGCGCGGCAGGGTGTGGTGTAACTGGCTGTGCGGCACACTCAGATAACCGGCGCGCAATCCTGGAACGGTAACCTTGGTCAGGCTAGTGACATGAAAGCTCTGGCGGGGCAGGCGGGCGATCAGCGGCGTCAGGCCGGGCGGTTCGAGCAGCGCCTGTACGTCATCCTCGATCAGCCACACGCCATGCCGGGCGATGACCTCCGCTACGGCATCGCGCCGGGCCTGGCTCATGGTTGCCCCGGTCGGGTTGAGGTGCGTCGGCGTCAGGCACACGGCGCGCGGCTGGAAGCGTCGACAAGCGGCATCCAGCGCTTCGGGAACGACGCCCTCGGCGTCGATGCTCACGCCGCGCAATTGAAAGCCCAGCGTACGCGACAAGGCGATCAAACCATGATCGGTCAGCGCTTCGGTCAGCACCACGTCGCCATGTTGAACCACGGTGGCGATGGCCAGCATCAATCCATGGGCGGCACCGTTGCACAGGATACGACTGTCCATGTCGCCGGGCACGCCGAGGCGATCCTGCAACCAGCCATTGGCGCGCTCGCGTTGGTAGGGCAGGCCGGCAATGGGGCGGCAGGCAGCGATAATGTCCGGTGAGGCGTGGGTGGCAAGCTCGGCCAGTGCTTCGCGAAAGCGCAAGTGGTGCGTCGGCAGGCAGACCGGGTGAGCAATGGAAAGATCGACCAACGGCGTTTCAGAGCGGGGTTCCGTGCCGCGCAGGTATTCGGACTCGCGGGCATCATCGAGCGGGTTGATCCATGTGCCGCTACCGACCCGAGCCTGTACCAGTCCCATCTTTTCTGCCTGTGCGTAGGCCCGCGATACGGTTTGTACACTGACCCCCAGGATTTCGGCCAGTTGCCGATGTGGAGGCAGTCGGGTTCCCGGCGTGAGCTCGCCCTGACGGATCGCCTCGGAGAGGGCGCGCGCAATGGCCAGGTACTTGGGGCCGTGCGAAGAGAGGTACGGCGTTAGGTCAATTGTCATGATCCAATAAAGCCTTTGACGGCTGGCTCTGCGTTGGTGCTAGTATCATGATCAGGACATTGGCAGGCAATTGTCATGGTTTCAATCGTTAATCATCATGACAATGTTGGTGTTCACTTACCTACGGGTATCCCATGAAGCGGTCCGGCCTCTCCCGCAGGCGTGTGGGCGGTCGGTTTTTGCGATTTCGTTTTGGGGCGAGGCCGATGATCAAGGTTTCCCTGCCGTTTACGCGTGAAGAATATGCCCAGCGTCTGATGAAAGTGCGCACGGCAATGGCCAGTCGCGGTATCGATGTGCTGGTTATCAGCGACCCGTCCAACATGGCGTGGATTACCGGCTATGACGGCTGGTCGTTTTATGTGCATCAGTGTGTGCTGCTGGGGTTGGAGGGGGAACCAGTGTGGTATGGCCGGCGACAGGACAGCAATGGTGCCTTGCGCACCTGCTGGATCGATCCGGACAACATCACCTATTACCCGGACTACTACGTCCAGAATCCCGACATGCACCCCATGGAGTATCTGGCCCAGTCGATCATGCCGGATCGCGGTTGGCATACCGGTGTGGTGGGGCTGGAAATGGACAACTACTACTTTTCCGCCAAGGCTTACCAAAGCTTGGTCAAAGAGTTGCCTCACGCCCGTTTCCAGGATGCCAATGCCCTGGTCAACTGGTGCCGCGCGATCAAGTCGCCCCAGGAGATCGCTTACATGCGCGTCGCCGCGCGTATCGTCGAGAGCATGCATTCGCGCATTCTCGACATGATCGAGCCCGGTCTGCCCAAGAGCCGGCTGGTATCCGAGATCTACCGCGTGGGGATCGAGGGGTGGACCGATACATCCGGCGTTACGCAAGGCGGCGATTATCCCGCCATCGTGCCGTTGCTACCGACCGGCTCCGACGCTGCCGCCCCACACCTGACCTGGGACGACACGCCGTTTCGGGAAGGCGAGGGAACGTTTTTCGAGATTGCCGGCTGCTTCAAGCGCTACCATGCGCCGCTGTCGCGCACCGTGTTCCTCGGCAAGCCGCCCAAGGCGTTCGTGCGCGGCGAATCGGCTCTGCTCGAGGGGATCGAGAACGGTCTGGCCGTGGCCAAGCCCGGCAATCGCTGTGCGGACATCGCCATGGCGCTCGGCGCGGCGATGGACAAGTACGGCTTCGACCGCGGAGGGGCGCGTTGCGGTTACCCCATCGGTATCAGTTATCCGCCCGATTGGGGCGAACGTACCATGAGTCTGCGTCCGTCCGACGAGACGATTCTCGAACCGGGCATGACCTTTCATTTCATGCCGGGGATGTGGATGGACGACTGGGGCCTCGAAATCACCGAAAGCATCCTGATCACCGACACCGGGGTCGAGACACTGACCAATTTTCCGCGTCAGCTATTCGTCAAATGAGTCGGCTGTGCGCCGAACGATAGGAGCCGCATATGAGCAAGCGACCCAGCCCGATTTCCGCCACCGTCGATTTCGATGCCGATGGCGTACAGCATGGCTTCCTCAAACTGCCGATTTCCAACGATGAGTCCGCCTGGGGCGCGGTGATGATTCCGGTCACCGTGGTCAAGAACGGTGACGGTCCCAGCGCGCTACTCACCGGGGGCAATCACGGCGACGAGTACGAAGGAATCACTGCGCTGCTGAAGCTGGCCAATACTCTCAGGGCCGAGGACGTGCATGGTCGCGTGATCATCGTGCCGATGATGAACATGCCGGCAGCCCAGGTGGGGCGGCGCACCTCGCCGATGGATGGCGGTAATCTCAACCGCAGCTTTCCGGGCGACCCCAACGGGACCGTCACCGAACAGATCGCCGACTACTTTACGCGCTACATGGTGCCGTTGGTCGATGTGGTACTCGACCTGCATTCGGGAGGAAGGACGCTGGACATCATTCCGTTCGCGGCCTCGCACCTGCTCGACGACAAGGATCAGCAGCGCCAGGCGCTGGAAGGTGCCAAGGCGTTCGGCGCCCCCACGGCGATGATGATGTTCGAACTCGATGCCGCCCGGCTGTTCGATACCGCCGTGGAAAGCCAAGGCAAGATCTTCGTGGCCACCGAGCTGGGCGGCGGCGGCACCACCACGCCCGAGCGCATGGAAATCGCCGAGCGTGGCGTGCGCAACTTTCTGATTCACTATGGCTTGATCGATGGCGAACTGGAGGGGCCCGGCCAGCCGCAGGTGTATGTCGATATGCCCGATGCCTCCTGCTACGTACAGAGCGAACACACTGGCTTGCTAGAGCTGAGCGTGGCATTGGGCGAAATGGTCGACAAGGGCGACGTGATTGCACGAATCTATGACATGACCCGCACCGGGGCGATGCCCGTGGAATACCATGCCCAGCGTAGCGGGGTGCTGGTGGCGCGGCGTTTCCCGTCGCTGGTCAATATGGGCGATACCATTGCGGTGATCGCTGAAGTCGTCGATTCGCTCGATTAAGGCGACGGCCCATGAAGCTCGATCGCTACGATTTCAGGATACTGGAGATTCTGGCCAGGGATGGCCGGATCACCAAGTCGCGTCTGGCCGAGGCAATCAACCTTTCGGTCAGCCCGTGCTGGGAGCGGTTGCGGCGCCTGGAAAAGGCCGGTGTCATCGAAGGCTACTCGGCGCGCATCAATCCCCGGGCGGTGCTCAAGCGGACGCCCGTGTGGATGCAGATCGAGCTCAAGCAGCACAATGCCGAAAGCTTCTCGCGATTCGAGCAATTCGTGCGCGATACGCCCGAGGTCACCGAGTGCGTGGCGGTGGGAGGAGGCGTCGATTACCTGGTCAAGGTCGAGGCCGAGTCCATAGACGCCTACCAGCGCCTGATCGACGAGTGGCTGGTGTCCGATCTGGGCATCGAGCGCTACTTCACCTACATTGTCACCAAGACCGTGAAACGGCAGGACCCACCGCTCGTCTTCGACGAAGAGTGAGTCTGCGACGAGGTGGCGGCACCGCCTGTCGAAGCTTAAGCTGTAGTCACGATCGTTTTTCGCGAGCCATTGCATGTCCGATTCCCCGGGGCCTAACGTGACCGCCTACCAAGGTGCGCCTCAGCCTGGCGCACCAGATGACTCCTTGCCTCTCGCTGGTTACGAAGACCAGCGTCATCGCCCGCTGCGAGAGTTCGACGGTCCCAGTGAGTTGCCGATCTCCTTGTCTCTCAATGACGTTGCCATGGCCACCCTGCTGGCCACGCCGGATTCGCTGGAGGCGCTGGCCATCGGGCATGCCTATACGGCGGGCTGGATCGAGCGCATCGATCAGGTGGAATCCATCGAGCGCTTTCGTCTGCGTCATGGCTTGGCGGTACGCATGAACGTACCCGGGCGACTGGCGGCTAGAGCCGCCGAGAAAGCGCCGCGTGAAGCGTCGGTATCCAGCTGTGGCGCCTGTGGCGCCGCGGAAGAGGCGCAGATAATGGCCGGGCTGGTGCGGCTGGGGGTTACCCCGGCATTGTCCGCCGAGGCTCTGCAGCGAGGGCTGGCGACCCTCGATTGCCACTCGCGGCGCGGCCAGCACTGCGCCCTGGGGCTGGATGCAAACGGCGAGGTCACGACGGTTGGGATGGATATCGGCCGCCACAACGCCCTCGATCGCGTCATCGGCGAAAGCCTGCGCAGCGGGCATTGGCCGCAAGCCGTGTTGATCTCCAGTCGCTGTAGTCTGGAGCTTGTCCAGAAGACCGTGCGTGCGGGTATCGGTACGCTGGCGACCCTGTCGCTACCCTCGGCCATGGCAGTGGAAGTCGCCCGCGCCTGCGACCTCAACCTGATCTGCTGCCATCGTGGCAAACGCCTCGAACTGCTGAGTGGTGCCTTGCCGGGGCGGGCCTGACCAGCCTACAGAAAAAAACCTGCCCGAAACGCAAAACTCCGAAAAAAACCGCGTTCACGCTGCACCGGGACGAAAACACCCAATCGCATTGAACGCGTACCCTGAACGTCAAGACAGGCCGTTACCGGCGTCTTTTCGTTTCAGGAGGTGCAGCATGAAGCTCAACGATCCGCGTCTATTTCGTCAATATGCCTACATCGACGGCAAATGGACTCATGGCGATGGTGGCCGCGAAGAGGCGGTGATCGATCCGGCAACCGAAGAAACGCTGGGACATATCCCGCTGCTCGAGCCGAACCAGATTCGCGATGCCGTGGCAGCCGCCGACCGGGCATTCGTGCACTGGCGTTCGCTGCGGGTCGACGAGCGTTGCGAGCGGCTGTTGGCTTGGTACGATCTGCTGCAGGCCAATCGCGAAGACCTGGCGACCATCATGACCCTGGAGCAGGGCAAGCCGCTGCCGGACGCTAGGGGTGAGGTCGAGTACGGCGCCAGCTTCGTGCGCTGGTTCGCCGAGGAGGGCAAGCGCACCTTCGGCCAGACCATTCCCAGCCATATTCCCAATGCCGCACTGGGCACCATCAAGGAGCCGGTCGGGGTCGCCGCGTTGATCACGCCGTGGAACTTTCCGCTGGCGATGATCACCCGCAAGGCCGCCGCGGCGATGGCTGCCGGCTGTCCGGTCGTCGTCAAGCCGGCCAGTGAGACGCCGTTCTCCGCACTGGCGCTGGCCGAGTTGGCCGAACGGGCCGGGATTCCTGCCGGCGTCTTCAATGTGGTGCTGGGCGATGCCGCTCAGGTTTCCGATGTGCTGTGCCACGAGGAGCGCGTCAAGGCATTGTCGTTCACCGGTTCCACGCCGGTGGGGCGTCTGTTGCTCGAACAATCCGCCAGCACCGTCAAGCGCGTGTCGCTGGAACTCGGTGGCAATGCGCCGTTCATCGTCGGCCCGGACGTCAATCCCAAGGAAGCCGCTTACGCTGCCGTGGCCGCCAAGTTCCAGACCGCAGGACAGGATTGCCTGGCGGCCAACCGCATCCTGGTGCACGACGACGTCCACGATGAATTCGTCGAGTACTTTGCCGAGCGCATGAAGGCGCTCAAGGTCGGCAATGGCCTGGTCAGCGAGATCGATATCGGCCCGCTGATCCATCGTCGCGCCGTGGACAAGGCGGCGAGCATCGTCGACGATGCCCTGTCGCGCGGGGCCACCCTGGTGCACGGCGATCAGTCGATGGCGCCAGGCGCCAACTTCTTCATGCCCACGCTGATTACCGACGTGACTCGCGAGATGAAGATCTGGCGTGAAGAAAATTTTGCCCCGGTCGCCGGGATTACCCGGTACTCGACCGATGAAGAGGCCATCGAGATGGCCAACGATACCGAGTACGGACTGGCCGCTTACGTCTTCACGCACGACATCCGGCGTATCTGGACGATGCTGCGCGCCTTGCAGAACGGCATGGTGTCGATCAATACCGTGAAGATGACCGGTCCGCCCATTCCGTTCGGTGGCGTGAAGCAGTCCGGGCTGGGTCGTGAAGGCGGCACGGCGGGGATCGAGGAGTTTCTCGATACGAAGTATTACTGCTTGGGTGGGCTTGGCTCCGTCTCTGGTAGTTGATCGCTTGGAGCTAGCTGCGCTCGCAGAGCTCCTGTGCATGTTGAATACAAATATCATCAAAATATAGGAGGCTGCCGTGAGCGCCCATCAGGATCTGATCGATCGCGACCGCAAGGTCACGTTTCATGCATCTACTCACCTGCGCGACTTCGCCCATGGCGATGCGCCGGGCCGGGTGATCAGCGGCGGCCAGGGCATTCGTATCGTCGACAAGGAAGGCCGCGAGTTCATCGACGGCTTTGCCGGGCTGTACTGCGTGAATATCGGCTATGGGCGCACCGAGATGGCCGAGGCGATCTACAAGCAGGCGCTCGAGCTGTCCTACTACCATACCTATGTCGGCACCACCAACGAGCCGCTGGTCGAACTGTCCGAGAAGATCATCGGGCTCGCCGGCATGGGCATGTCCAAGGTCTACTACGGCATGTCGGGTTCCGATGCCAACGAGACCCAGCTCAAGATCGTGCGTTACTACAATAACGTGCTCGGCCGGCCGCAGAAAAAGAAGGTCATTTCGCGCAATCGCGGCTATCACGGCTCCGGCATCGCCTCAGGCTCGCTGACCGGTCTGGCGGCGTTCCACGATCATTTCGATCTGCCGATCGAGACCATCCGCCACACCGAGGCGCCGTACTATTATCGGCGCAGCGATGCCCAGGCCAACATGAGCGAGCGCGAGTTCGCCCAGGACTGCGCGCGCAAGCTCGAGGCGATGATTCTCGCCGAAGGGCCGGAGACCGTGGCCGCCTTCATCGGCGAACCGGTACTCGGCACTGGCGGCATCGTACCGCCGCCGGAAGGCTACTGGGAGGCGATCCAGCAGGTGCTGGACAAGTACGATGTATTGCTCATCGCCGACGAAGTGGTTTGCGGCTTCGGACGCATCGGCACCGATTTCGGCTCGCACTTCTACGGCATGAAGCCGGACCTGATTACCGTGGCCAAGGGGCTGACCAGCGCCTACCAACCGCTGTCCGGCGTGATCGTCGGCGACAGGGTATGGAACGTGTTGGAGCAGGGTACCGGAGAATATGGCCCGATCGGTCACGGCTGGACCTATTCCGGCCATCCGCTGGGGGCCGCCGCCGCACTGGCCAATCTGGCGATCATCGAGCGCGAGGGCCTGACCCGGAACGCCGCCGAGACCGGGGCCTACCTGCAACAGCGGATGCAGGCCACCTTCGCCGAGCATCCGCTGGTCGGCGACGTGCGCGGTGTCGGCCTGCTGGCCTCGCTGGAGTTCTCGGCCGACAAGGCAAGACGCGAGCATTTCGATCCGTCGCTCAAGGTCGGTCCGCGCATCAGCGCCGCGGCGCTGGACGAGAATCTGATCGCCCGGGCCATGCCGCATGGCGACATCCTCGGCTTTGCGCCGCCGCTGGTGATCAGCCGCGACGAGGTGGACGACGTCGTGGCGCGGGCCAAGCGGGCGGTGGACAGGGTGACCGACGAGCTTACTAGATCGGGTGACCTGACATAATCCAGGAAAGAGGTGCCTGAACCGTCGCCGTGAAAGCTGCCTTTCGCGGCGATGCTACGTCTGAAGGAAAGAGGTGTTTCCATGACCCAAGCCACCCACGGCGTGACGCTGGCATCGATCTATGAGGCGCGTGCACGCATCCAGGGGCAGGTAGCGCGTACGCCGCTGGTGCGCTCGTTGGCGCTGTCGGAGCGCTTCGGCGCCGAGGTCCATCTCAAGCTCGAGAACCAGCAACCCAGCGGGGCATTCAAGCTGCGAGGTGCGACCAATATGATCGCCGCGCTGATGGAGAAGCATGGCGCCGAGTCGCTGCAGCGCGGCGTGACGACGGCATCCACCGGCAACCATGGTCGTGCGGTGGCTTTCGCGGCGGCGCGTCTGGGTGTACCGGCGGTGGTCTGCCTGTCCGAGCTGGTGCCGTCCAACAAGGTGCACGCCATCGAGGCACTGGGCGCCGAGGTACGTCGGGTGGGGCGCAGTCAGGACGAGGCCTTCAAGGAGGTGGCGCGACTGGTCGACGAGCAGGGCATGACCCTGATCCCGCCGTTCGATCATCCGCTGATCGCCAGCGGACAGGGCACCATCGGCATTGAACTGATCGAGGACCAGCCGGCCCTCGACCGGATCATCGTCGGACTATCGGGTGGCGGGCTGCTCGGCGGCATCGGGGCCGCTATCAAGGCCATCCGACCGGAGGTGCAGATCACCGGCGTGAGCCTGTCGCAGGGCGCCGCGATGTGGGAGAGCCTCCAGGCCGGCCATCCGGTGGATGTCGAGGAGGTCGAGAGCCTCGGCGATTCGCTGGGTGGCGGTATCGGACTCGACAATGCCTGCACGTTTGCGCTGGTGCGCGAGGTCATGGACGATCACGTCCAGGTCTCGGAATCCGCCATTGCACGGGCCATGATCGAGCTGCTGGAGCACGAGAAGATGCTGGTCGAAGGCGCGGCGGCCGTCGGCCTGGCGGCCCTCGATGAGCACGGCCTCGACATTCGCGGCCAGAAGGTGGCATTGATTCTCTCGGGCAATGGGATCGACCTGGCCACGTTTGACAGGGCGCGCTCGATCGCAGGACGGTAAAGCGTGACCGCACACCAACGACACCCGAACATGGAGAGTGCCATGCAGTTATACCAGCGCGATGCCATCGAGGCGGCGGTCAAGCTCGACCGCGACGCCCTTATCACGGTTGAAGCCGGCTTCGCGGCGTTGGGGCGCGGCGAGGTCGTGCAGCCGCCCATCCTGTCGATGGCCATCGAGGAATCCAACGGCGAGGTCGACGTCAAGACGGCGCACATCCGCGGTTTCGAGCGCTTCGCCATCAAGGTCAGTCCCGGCTTTTTCGACAACCCCAAGCTCGGACTGCCGAGTCTCAACGGTCTGATGATGGTGTTCTCGGCCAAGACTGGCCTGGTCGATGCCGTGCTGTTCGACGAAGGTTATCTGACTGCGGTGCGCACCGCCCTGGCTGGCGCCATCGCCGCCAAGCATCTGTCCCGCAACGACAGCCGTCGTGTGGCCGTGCTGGGGGCCGGTGAGCAGGCCGAGTTGCAGGTGCGTGCGCTGCAACTGGTCCGTGATGTCGACACCCTCGATGTATGGGCGCGCAGGCATGAACAGGCCGAAGCCTATGCGCAGCGCCTTCAGAGCCAAGGATTCACGGTCAACGTGCACGACAGCGTCAAGGCGGCCTGTGCCGAGGCGGATATCGTGATCACCACCACGCCGGCCCGCAAGCCGATTCTGACGGCTCAGGATCTGCCCGAGGGGGTACACGTGACGGCGATGGGCTCGGACAGCCCCGACAAGCGCGAACTCGACGAGTCGGTGATGACCCGCGCCGATGCCTTCGTCTGCGACACCCGGGCCCAGAGCGAGCACAACGGCGAACTCAAGGCCTACGCAGGCAAGGCACCGCCTTTCAAGGTATACGAACTGGGCCGTGTGATTGCCGACGAGCAGCGTCTTCGCGTCTCGCCATCCAGCATCACCGTCTGCGACCTGACCGGGACCGGGGTGCAGGACACGGCCATCGCCAATTATGCGCTGAGTCGCCTGACCCCGTAGACTGGCTACGTGCTGCAGGCGGTGGCATTCGGTATTCGCTGGATGGAAGTGTCGGTAAACCATGAAAAATATGGCTCAAGGATGAGACATGCTTAGAGGGGTATTGGTCAGTTTTGGCATCATTTTGGCGTTCCTGCTGGTATTGCTGGGCGCCGTGCGTCTCTTCGGTGCGGACACTTACGATCGCTTGATGAACCGGATTGCGGTCGACCCCGACGCGCCAGTCCCTACGGCCGATGACAAGGCGCTTCATGAGTCGCTGTTCATTGCCGACTTGCATGCCGATACCTTGAAGTGGGATCGCGACCTTCTGGAGCGTAGCCAGCAGGGGCATGTCGATCTGCCTCGCTTGGTAGAGGGCAATGTCGCGCTGCAGTCATTCACCATCGTTACCCAGAGCCCGTTGCCATATGGCAGCAGTGCGCGCTACCGGAATGACCAAAAGTGCGTTAGCGGGGGCAGCGTCGATATGGCTGCACTGCTGGCAGCATCGCAGGGCCGGCCGGCCTTCAGCACCCGCGAGCGGGCCATCTATCAGATCGAGCGTCTCAAGCATGCCATCGAGCGCTCCAAACAGCGCGAAGGGCCTGAGCTGCGTCTGATCCGCGATGTCGATGACCTGCGTCAATTGATGGCCGACCGCCGCGCCGGAAGGCAGGTCGTGGGCGCCGTACTGGGCATCGAAGGGGGGCACTGGGTCGGCAATGCCCCCAACGACCTGCAGGCGGTCGACGAGGACATGCAGGAGCTGTTCGATCTCGGGGTGCGTCAATTCGCTCCCAACCACCGCTTCGACAATGCACTCTCGGGCTCGGGAGAGGGCTGTGAGCGCTACGGACTGACGCCGATGGGAGAACGTGCGCTGAAGACCGCAGAGCGTCTGGGCATCGCCGTGGACGTGGCGCATATTTCCCAGCAGGGCATGGACGATGCCGCACGGATTCTCGACGAGCCGTTCATGGTCTCGCATACCGGAGTCAAGGGCAGTTGCGAGAGCCCCTGTCGGCCGGCACGCAATCTCAGCGATCGGCAGGTCGAGTCCGTCCTCGCGCATCGCGGCATCATCGGCATCGGCTACTGGCCCTACGCTGTGGGCCCCAGCGTGTGGAACATCGCCGATGCCATGCAGCACGTCATGCAGATCGCCGATAGGATGGGGCTGGAGCCGGGCCGTCATGTCGCCTTCGGCTCGGACTACGACGGCTCGGTCACGCCGTTCTTCGATGTCAGCGATCTCGCTATCTTGACCGCGGTGATGCGCCAACGCGAGCAACCCTTCGATGAACGCACCATCCGCAACATCGCCGGCCTCAATGTGTGCCGCTTCTTCGCACGCGTGCTGCCGGGCGGCAGTGAACAGGCTGCAGAGGAGACTTGTTCGCCGGCACCGCTGTCGAACTCTACTATCTAGTTAAGGGAGTATCGCCGCCCTCAAGAAAGGCGGCGAGCGAGGTTCAGGCAAGGCAAAAAACGGCGAAGGCGTTGAGTTTACTTGAAGTAAATGAAGCGCTTGAGCCGGTTTTTAACACAGCATGAACGAGCGCAGCCCCTTTTTACTGACGGCGCAAAGGAGAGAGGCGCAGATAAGTCAAACACCTCCAAACCCACTCCGTCGGCCCCATCCTGAACGGTATCAGCCACAGCCGGCTCAACACGAGCGCCACGGCATAGATCGACATTGCCAGCAGCAGGATCTCGGCGGAGCCGAGATTGCCGATCCAGCCCAGTCCCCAGCCATAAAGCAGCACTTGGCCGACAAGGCCGTAAACGAGATAGTTGGTCAAGGCCAGCCGACCCGATGACGCCAGCCAGGCGCGGATGTTCCGTGCACCGGGGCGGTCGAGCAGCAACGCACCCAGCGACATGTAGCCGACCGCCAACACTGGCGCGCCGATGCGCATGACGGTAGTGACAGGGTCGTTGCTGGGCATGACTACCCACAACAGTGTCAGTAGTAGGCCCACCGGCAGACAGATCGACGCCACGCTACGCAGCAGTGTCCGGTTCTCGTCGACGCGATGCGGGATCTGTGCGCGTCCGGTCCACAGGCCCAGCAGCAACATGCCGTAAACGTTGGTGTGATCCCACAGTTCGATCAGGTTGCCCGAAGTCCCTAGGCCGAAGTACAAGCTCAGCCCTTGGATGATATCCGGCCAGTAAGCGGGATCGCTGAAGGTCCGTAGGGCGTCGAGTTCCGACGGTGTCTGTGTCGCGTCACCGCGTACGGCACCGATCAAGGCCAGTGCCACTGGCGCGCCGAACAGTAACAACGCTGAGATGGTCAACAGCAGCCATTGCGGCAGACGGACCATCAGCACCAGTGTGGTACCGAATACGGCGTAGACCAGCAGAATGTCGCCCCAGTACAGAAAGGCAATGTTGATCAGGCCGAAGCCGGCCAGGACCAGCAGGCGGCGAAAGTACATCGCCATGAAACCCGGCTGGTCGGACTTGCGTTCGAGCAGCAGGTAGAAGCTCAGGCCGAAGAGAAACGAGAACGACGACAGGAACTTCTCGTCGAAGACCACGTGCAACAAAAAGTCGACGGCCTCATCGACCGGGCCCTGCAGTGCAGCCAGCGCTTCCGCAGTCAGAAAATTCAGCCCCGACATGTCGCGCAGGTTCATGACCAACACACCGAACAGGGCCAAGGCCCTGATGGCGTCCACGATCTGAAGACGTCCTTTATCCCTGGAATCGGGCATGGGCAATCCTTGCCTTGTTGTTTACCGAACGTGCCTTCCTTGGCACACCCTCACCTTCAAGGTAACGAAGGCCCACGCCTAGGACAACTTACAGGCCGGTGGCCTCGTCCACGCCGAGGTGAATGTTCATGGATTGCACGGCCGCACCGGCCGCGCCCTTGCCGAGATTGTCCAGTCGGGCGACCAGCGCCAGGTGCTCCGCACCGCCGAACACGAAGAGGTCGACCCGATTGGTGTCGTTGGCGCCCTGTACGTCGAAGAAACCATTGTCCAGATTGGCTATATCGTCCAGCGGCATGACCCGAACAAAACGTTCGCCCTGGTAGTGATTGAGGTAGGCGTCGCGGATCGCCTCGGCATTGGCACCCGGGGCCAGGTGGGATACATGCAGCGGTACCGTTACGGCCAATCCCTTGAGAAACGGCCCGACGACGGGATTGAACACCGGGGCCGACGACAGCCCGCCGTGCAAGCGCATTTCCGGCAGATGCTTGTGACCCAGCGGGAGTGCATAGGGCCTCGGCGCTGCCAGGCGGTTGCCGCTATCGCTCTCGTACTCGGCGATCAGCGCCTTGCCGCCACCGCTGTAGCCGGTCAGAGAGAAGGCCGAGAGCGGGTAGTCCACAGGCAACAGGCCAGCGTCCACCAAGGGGCGGGTCAACAGCACGAAAGCGCTGGCATGGCAGCCCGGATTGGCGATGCGCTTGCTGGTCTGGATGCGCTCGCGCTGACCGGGGGCCAGTTCCGGCAGGCCATAGACCCAGTCGTCTGCCGTACGAAACGCCGTGCTGGCATCGATCACGCAAGTATCGGGATTTTCCAGCAGTTCTACGGCCTCGCGGGATGCGTCATCGGGCAGGCAGAGAAAAGCCACGTCGGCGGCATTGAGTAGCCGGGCGCGTTCACGGGCATCCTTGCGCTTGTCGCTGTCGATACGCAGCAGTTCGATATCGTCGCGATGGTTTAGGTAGTCGAACAGGCGTAGTCCGGTCGTACCTTCCTGACCGTCTACATAGATCTTGAATGACATCGGTGTGCCTCGCTATTACAGCCGAGTGCGTAAATACGCAGAATGAACGATGCGAACATTGTGCGGGCATTTGCCGCTATTGTCATATGTAACGTTCTGCACCTGGCCGACTATGGTTAGAACGAAACATGCGCGTTTTAGAATCGACCCGATAGGAGCCGCTGCCGTGAAAAAAGTGTTGGCCTTCGACGTCTACGGAACATTGATCGATACGCATGGCGTCGTCGCGGAGCTCAGCGAGTGCATTGGCGACCAGGCGATGGCCTTTTCCCAACGTTGGCGAGACCGGCAACTCGAGTATGCCTTTCGCCGTGGGCTGATGGGGGCTTACGCCGACTTCGCTCAGTGCACCCGCGAAGCGCTGGAGTACGTCGATCGGGCCATGGGAATGCGACTCCCGGAACAGGCCAAGGACCGCCTGATGGCCACCTACACGTCGCTGCCGGCCTTTCCCGATGCCGCCGATGCCCTGGCACGCATTGCCGACAGCCGTCAGGTGCGCTGCGTGGCGTTCTCCAATGGCAGCCGCCAGGCCGTGTCCAAGCTGCTGGAGGGCGCCGGCATTCTGCAGCATTTCGACGACATCGTCAGTGTCGAGGAAGTGCGGCGTTTCAAACCGGATCCGGCGGTCTACGCTCACCTGAGAAGCCGCGTGGAAGCGGCAGCCAACGATACCTGGCTGGTGTCCAGCAATCCTTTCGACGTGATCGGCGCCAAGCACGCGGGCTTACATGCCGCCTGGGTGCGGCGTAGTGCAGAGGCCCCCTTCGATCCGTGGGGGGACGAGCCGGACCTGACGGTGAGCGATCTTGACGAGTTGCTGGAGCGGTTATCCTGAATCCAGGCATCCGTGCTCCATGCCCGCTACTTTTCTACCAGGCCATGGAGTGACTATGGTTAGCGCAGAGCCGCCATCAAGGAGGAAGGCATGAACCGTTATCTCGCCGGCGCGATCGGAGGACTACTCGCCACCATCCCCATGACGCTGGTCATGGAGCGCTTGCATCGGCGTCTGCCCAGCGAGTCGCGTTATCCGCTTCCGCCGCGTGAAGTGACCGAGAACATGGCTGGCAAATTGGGACATGACCCGCATCCGGACGAGGACCGGCTCATCGGCTCGAGTCTGCTGGCACACTTTGCCTACGGCGCAGCGACCGGTGCGCTCTATCCCCTGGTGTTTCGAGGGCCGGTCAGGCACCCCGCGGTGTACGGTAGCGGCTACGGCGTGGCGATCTGGGCCGCCAGCTATCTGGGTTGGGTGCCGGCATTCAACGTACTGGAGCCGGCCACCCGTCAACCCTGGAATCGCCGTCGGCTGATGCTCTGCGCCCATGCCGTCTGGGGCGCGGGGACGCTGCTGGTCGCCGAACGGCTGGCGCACCCGGACGATGCCCCCTGGCGAGGAGAGGCGCCGCCTGGCGGCTGGCACAGACCGTGAGCGAGTGCTCCCTCACGGCTCGCAGTTGACCATGTGCCGGAGCCGCAAGCGGCGACGCAGGGTGCGGGCCAGGCTGTCGACGCCGATGTTGAGCAGGGCGGTGATCACGATCAGCACCAGGGCGCGGTCGAAGCGCAGCTCCTGAATGGCGCTGTCCACGTAGAAGCCCAGCGTGGCGATGCCCAGGATGCCGAGGATCGCCGTCTCGCGCATGATGATTTCCCAGCGATAGAACAGGAAGGCGAGAAACGGCCCGTAGAGTCTCGGCACCATCTCGTAGGCATAGCGGTCGAGCCCGTGAGCGGCGTCGGGGCGCAGCGTCATCTCATTGCTGCGTCGCCCGATCAAGTGGCCGATGATCCCGCCATTGTGCAATGCCAGCGCGACGATGGCCGGCAGCATCGAGGGGCCCCACAGTTGCAGCAGTACGTAGGCCAGCAGGTATTCCGGCGTCGAGCGGGCCACGACCAGGGCGATGTGGCCGAGTACTCTGCCGGAGCGCGAGGTGAAATGCCGCGAGATCAGTGGAAAGGCCAGCAGCGCGATGATGCCGGTCCCGACCAGGGCAATCTGGGTCAGCACCACGGTGGTCCATAGGCCGGGCAGGGCCTCGTTGAGCAATAGATCGCTGAACCACTGCCAGAGCGCCGCCCAGCCTTCGCCGTGGCGTAGCGGGGCCGGCACGATGTCCTCGGTGAAGAAGCGCGTCACGTTGCCCCACATGATCGGCAGACCGGTGCCGAGCAGCAACGGCGATACGGCGACGTACAGCGGCACCAGCCAAGGGCGTACCCACAGGCGCAACGTGGCGATCAGCACGAAGAACACCAGCAGCAGGGCGCCGACCTCGGAGTAGTAGCCTTGGGCGAACGACGACTGCAGTGCAAAGCCCAGCGTCGGCATGCCGACGAAACCGAGCACCGCACTGGAGCGCAGACCGCATTCCAGCCGATAGGCGGTGTAACTGACCAGATGCGGCCAGGCATCCGGCACCCGGGCGAACAGGAAACCGGAAATCAGCCCCGTGCCTGCCGGTAGCACCTGCATGGGCAGCGGGTCGGCCTCGTCGAGGATCTCCGAATAGACCTTGGCGAACACGCCGGCGTAGGGCAGAGCGATCGCCAGCACGCCGGTCAGCGGGTGAAGGCCGAAGAACTGCAGGAAGATCAGCGCCCAGAAGAGTTCGTGAATGGCACGCACGAAGGCGCAGAAGGTACGCACCACTCGAAGGTGAAAGATCAGTGCCAGCAGGAACCCGGCCGATGCGCCCAGCGCGACCCCGACGAAGGCGAAGGCCACCGTGCGCATCAGCGCCGTGCCGATCGCTGCGGGGTTGCTGAAGTCCGGCGTGACCATACCGGTGAGCAGCCGCCCCAGCTCGCGCCACGGTGCCACGGTAGTGATCTGGATGTCGGCGATGGCCAGGCACAGCAGCGCCACGGCCACGAAGCCGACGCTGGTGCGCAGCGTGGCGGATCGGCGCATGACGGGCTGGCGGGTAGGTGAAGACGAACGAAACATCAGGCGGCCGGAGCGGCAACGTCATAGAGAAAGCGCAGGTCGTCGGCGCTGAGGCGCTCACTTGGCCGGTCCAGTGCGATGCCGCCATCGCGAATGCCGACGATGCGCGTGCTGTGGCGCAGGGCGAGTTCCACATCGTGAAGCGCGATCACGCTGGTTTCGAAACGTTGGGTCAGGGCCTGCATGACCGATGCGGCACGCGGCCCATCCAGGGCGGACACCGGCTCGTCGGCGAGCAGCACGCTGGCCGGCTGATAGAGGACACGCGCGATGGCGGTACGCTGGCGCTGGCCACCCGACAGCTCACCGGCCGGCGCCCAAAGCTTGTCTGCCATGTCCAGCGTCTCGAGTACCTGACGTACGCGACGGGCTTCTTTCGGCAGCGGATGGATCAGGTTGGCCAGATTGTAGAGCGTGGAATGAGCCGCCAGGCGGCCCATGTAGACGTTGTGGAACACGCTCAGGGTCTGCACCAGGCCCAGGTCCTGAGGCAGCAGGGCGAGGTCCCGGCGCTGCTTGTCGAACAGCAGGCTGAGCAGTGTGGACTTGCCGACGCCGCTGTGACCCACCAGGGCCACCTTCTCGCCACGCGCAATGTGCAGCGTCAGCGGACCGAGGACGCGACGTTCGCCGTACGCGGCACTGATCTGCTCGAGAGCAAGCGCCGTCATCAGTCGATCAGGTCCAGTGCCCGAGCGGTCTCGCGAATGCCCTGGTAGTCATCGTTGCTGGCCGGAATGAACCCTTCGCGGGGGAAGCTGGCGAGCAGCGCAGGGTCGTTCATGTCGACCAGCGCCTCGCGAACCCGCTCCTTGAAGCCCTCCCCGAAGCGCTCGTCGACGTCGCCGCGAATGGTCCATTGATAATCGGCGTAGGTCGGCGTCTCCCAGATCACCTTGACGGCATCGGTATCCACGTTGCCCGCGGCGACTTCGCTCTCCCACACGGCGAAGTTGAGCGCGCCGGTCTGGTAGGTGCCCGATTCCACCAGGTCGATGGTGCGCGAATGGTTGCCGCTGAAGCCGACCCGGCTGAAGACGTCTTCGGGGGCGGCGTCGAACTGCTGGCGAATGTAGTACTCGGGCATCAGGCGGCCGGAGGTGGAGCCCTTGGAGCCGAAGGTGAAGGTCATGCCTTCCATCGCCTCCGGCAACTGATCCGACGGCTCGAGTCCGGTGCTCTCGTGGGCGATGAAATAGGTGCGGAACTGGGCATCCTCGACGCCTTGGGCCAGCGCCTCGGAGCCGGGCACGAGCTGGCGTGCCTGAACGCCGGAAAGTCCCCCGAACCAGGCCAACTGGACCTGATTGTTGCGGAAGGCGGTCACGGCCGCGGCATAGGACTTCACTGGCACGAAGCGGACCTCGGTATCGAGTTCCTCGGCCAGATAGTCCGCCACCTTCTGGAAACGCTCGCGCAGCTTGGTCTCGTCCTGGTCGGGGATGGCGGTAAACACCAGCGGCTCGGCGGCGGCCGCCGGAGCGACTAGGATCAGGGCGAGCATGAGCTTGCGCAGTGTGCGCTTGAACATCGGAATTGTCCTTCTTGGATAAGCGATGGAAAGCGAATTCGGCTGATGATTCAACTGCGTTACGCAGTATACAAGAAGCTTACCCCGCTTATCATTGCCGCCGCGCGTGGCGACGCCAGGCGAAGTAGCGCTCCAGCCAGCGCAGCAGGCGTTCGGGCTTGTGAGCGTTTTTCCACTGCCCGGCGGCCGCCTTGTTGGCTTCGGACAGGGTAGGGTAAGGATGCACGGTGCGCAGCAGCTTGTTCAGTCCGGTGCGCTGCTTCATTGCCAAGGTGATTTCGGCCAGCCATTCACCGGCGTTCTCCCCGACCAGCGTTGCGCCCAGGATGCGATCCTTGCCGGGCTCGGTCAAAATCTTGACGAAGCCGTCACTGGCATCGTCGGCGATGGCCCGGTCGTTGTCATGCATGGCGTAGTGGGTCACTTCATAGTCGATGCCTTCAGCCCGCGCCTGTCGCGCGTTGAGACCGACGCGAGCCACTTCGGGCTGCGTATAGGTCACGGCAGGGATGACGCGATAGTCGACCGCGAAGCGTTTCACGTCGCCGAGCAGGGCATTGACCGCTGCATACCAGGCCTGGTGTGCCCCGGCATGTGTCAGCTGGTAAGGGCCGCAAACGTCGCCGCAAGCCCAGACATTGGGGCAACGGGTCTGCAGATACTCGTTGATTTCCAGCGTTCCACGGTCGGTAGTGACGACACCCAGCGACTCGAGGCCGAGCCCCTCGACGTTGGGCTGGCGACCGACACAAACCAGCAGCCGGTCGAAGGGCAATTTGCGGCGTTCGCCGTCGTGTTCGACGATCAGACCATGTCGTCCCGCCTCGTCGGTTTCCACCTCCACGGCATGGGTGTCGGTGTGCACGGTCACGCCCTCCGCGGACAGGCGCCGCTGAACGAGATCGCCGACGTCGTCGTCCTCCCTGGCCAGTAGCCGGGGGCCGCCTTCGATCAGCGTGACCTGGCTGCCCAGGCGCGCAAAGCTCTGGCCGAGTTCGCAGCCGATGGTCCCGCCCCCCAGGATCGCCAGCCGTTCGGGCAGAGACTCGAGCGTCCAGAGATTTTCCGACGTCAGCACGTCGATGTTCTCGATCCCGGGCAGGTCGGGAATCCGCGGGCGGGCGCCGGTGGCGATGACGACATGCCGCGCGGTGAGCCGACGTTCGCCGGCGCGCACGATCCAGGGCGATTCGAGGGTGGCTTCGGCGTCGATAACGTCGACGCCCAACTGGGTGTAGCGTTCGGCGCTGTCGTGCGGGGCGACCTTGGCAATGGCGTCATGCACATGAGCCATGACGGCGGAGAAGTCGATGTGGGGCTCGCTGACATGGACGCCGAAGCGTGATGCCGTCCGTATCTCGTGAGCGGCGCGCGCTGCACGGATCAATGCCTTGGAGGGGACACAGCCGGTATTCAGGCAGTCTCCGCCCATGCGATGCTTTTCGACCAGGGCGACCCTGGCTTTGAGCGCGCTGGCGATATAGCTGGTTACCAGGCCGGCCGAGCCGGCGCCGATCACCACGATGTCGTAATCGAAACGGCGCGGGCGAGGAAAGTGACGGCGCTGGCGACGTAGATTCACACCATCGACGATCTTCTTGCCCACCAGCGGAAATAGGCCCAGCAGCATCAGTGAAAGCAGCAGTCTGGGGGACAGAATACCCTCGAGCGACTCCAGGTCGCTCAACTGCATGCCGGCATTGGCGTATACCGCCGTGCCCGGCAACATGCCCAACTGGCTGACCCAATAGAAGGTGCGTGTCTTCAGGCGCGTCACGCCCATGGCCAGGTTGACGATGAAGAACGGAAGGATCGGCACCAGGCGTAGGCTGAACAGGTAGAACGGCCCGTCGCGCTCCAGGCCACGATTGACCCTTCCCAATATTTCCTTGAAGCGCTTTTCGATGATGTCGCGCAGCAGCGTGCGCGATAGCAGAAACGCCAGGGTGGCGCCGATCGCGCTGGCGAACGAGGCGATCAGTAGCCCTTTTCCCAGGCCGAACAGCGCGCCGGACAACAACGTCAGTAGTGCGGCGCCAGGCAACGACAAGCCCGCAGCGGCTACGTAAACGAGAAAGAAGCCAGCGGCCATCAGCCAGGGCGAATCGTCGAACCAGGTATGAAAATTGTCGAGTTGCGCACGCAGAAACCCGAGTTCGAGCAGGTCGTCGCCATCGAGCGCAAAGAATGCGCCGATACCCAGCCCAACGATAAGCAGCAGAAAAAGCTTGTTACGTTTCAAGAAACAACCACCCTTTCATCATCCTTGAAAAATGGAACGGCCATCCTTGCCGTGGGTCAGTGGTTATACGCAATCGACGTTTCCTGGCGATCGCGTGCGGGCCATCGTCGTTTTCCGATACCCGAGGGAGTCTTTCATGACCTTAACAGATTCGGCGTTAGAGCAAGGCAGAATAGCCACTGTCGATACAACGAATTCCCGAGCGCTGCGTGGGGCCTGGACGCATACCCGTGATGGCGAACCCCGCGGCTACATCGATTTTCAGCGTCTCGACGAGTTGTGGCTGCATACCGGGACCGCCTGCAATCTGTCATGTCCCTTCTGCCTGGAAGGCTCCCGCCCGGGCGACGACCGGCTCAATGCCATGCGCCTCGGCGACGTCCAACCCTTCCTTGACGAAGCCGTCGAGCTGGGTGTGAAGCAGTTCTCGTTCACCGGCGGCGAGCCCTTCGTGATCAAGGGCTTCATCGACATCCTGCGTTATGCCAGCGAACGGCGTCCCTGCTTCGTGCTGACCAATGCCACCGATCCGCTGTTGCGGCGTGTCCATCAGTTGTTGCCGCTGGCATCGCAGCCGTTCCCGATCCGCTTTCGGGTCAGTCTCGATCATCCCGACCCGTCACGTCACGACCGTGACCGGGGAGAAGGCAGTTTTGCCAAGGCGCTGCAGGGCATCCGCTGGCTGCATGAGCATGGCTTCGATGTCTCGGTGGCCCGCCAACAGACCTCCGATGAGGACAGTGAGGCTGTGGAGGCCTCATTCCGGACGATCTTCCGGCGCGAGGGCTTGCCTGACGATCTGTCGTTCACCGCGTTTCCCGACTTCGGCACGCCCGGCAGCGACGATGACTCGCCCGAGATCACCGAGCATTGCATGGACAAGTATCCGACCGACGAGAGCCGGGCGCATTTCATGTGCAGCTACAGTCGCATGCTGGTCAAGCAGCAGGGGCGCGTGAAAGTCTATGCTTGTACGCTGGTGGATGACGATCCCGACTATGCCGTGGATACCTTGCGCAACAGCCTCGATACACGGGTCATGCTGCGCCACCATCGCTGCTTCAGTTGCTATCGTTTTGGGGCCAGCTGTAGCGCGCCCTAGCCTTGACACCAGTAACGTATACCATTCGACTCGAAGGAGTGAGTCCATGAGCGATCTGGAAACGACATTGGGCGATGCCCAGTCGCGCCTGGAGGCGATTTACGACGACCTCGATGTTGCCGAAGACGTGCGTCAACGCCTGGCCCAGCCCCGGCTGAGCATTCGTGTCAGTATCCCCGTGCGTATGGACGACGGTTCGCTGCGCGTCTTCCAGGGCTGGCGTGTGCAGTACGACGATACGCGGGGGCCGACCAAGGGCGGCATCCGCTTTCATCCCCACGTCGATCAAGATGAAGTCACGGCATTGAGCTTCTGGATGGCGATCAAGTGCAGTGTGCTCGGTCTGCCGTTCGGCGGGGCCAAAGGTGGCGTTTGCGTCGATCCCAAGCAGTTGTCGCGGCTCGAACTGGAGCGCTTGTCTCGCGGCTATATCCGCGCCATTCACGACGTGATTGGTCCCGATCGCGATATTCCGGCACCCGACGTCAATACCAATCCCACCGTGATGGGCTGGATGACCGACGAGTACGCCCAAATCGTGCGACGTCAGGAGCCGGCGGCGATCACTGGCAAGCCGCTGGGCCTGGGCGGTTCCGAAGGGCGTGTGGCGGCGACCGGACGCGGCGCATTGCAGGTACTGAACCTATGGGCCGAGCGCCAGGGCAAGACGCCCCAGGACATGACCGTCGCCGTCCAGGGATTCGGCAATGCCGCCTACCACTTCGCCCGCCTGGCCAAGCAGGACGGCTACCGAATCGTGGCGTTGTCAGACTCGAAAGGCGCCATCCTGTCTCAGGACGGGTTAGATCCCGATCCTATCCATGAGCACAAGCATGCCACCCGCGAGCTCAAGGGCATGGTGTATTGCGAGTCCTCGCTGTGCGAGGAATCCGGTGTGGAGCACTTGAGCAACGAGGACCTGCTGGCGCTCGACGTCGATGTGCTGGTGCTGGCAGCCATGGAAAATCAGATCGATGAAGACAACGTCGACCGGGTGCGTGCCGAGAGTATTCTGGAGATCGCCAATGGCCCGGTGACGTCGGCGGCCGATGCACGTCTCGAGGAGCGCGGTGTCACCGTGCTGCCCGATGTGCTGGCCAATGCCGGCGGGGTCGTCGTCAGCTACTATGAATGGGTGCAGAACCGTACCGGTGACTACTGGTCCGCCGACGAGGTCGAAGCGCGACTGGCCGAGCGGCTCGACCGCGAAGCCACGCGCTGCTTCGATCTTGGCGAAGCACAACGCATTTCTCTGCGCGCGGCAGCCTACCGGCAGGGGCTGGGGCGCATTGCCGATGCCATGGCGCAACGTGGAACCCACCGTTTCTTCAATGGCGATGCCGGCTGAGGCGTCGACCGTCCGATCGAAGAGGAGCCCGCCATGACACCACGTATTCCAGTAGGCTGCCGTGCGGTATTAGGCGCCTTGCTTGTCAGCCTATCGCTGGGCGTTGCCCATGGCGCACCGGCGGGCGGCGCCTCGGCGGGAATCGAATACGTGACGAGCCAGGAATCGGTCAACGAGGTCGAAGCGAACCTGCGCAAGGCCTTGGCGTCGCGTGACCTGAAGTTGTTCACGGTCATCGATCATGCCCAGGGCGCCGTCGATGCCGGCCAGGAACTGCCGCCCACGTTGACGGTGATCTTCGGCAATCCCAAGGTGGGCACGCCAATGATGCAGTGCCAAGGCAGTGCAGCGCTCGATCTGCCGCAGAAGATGGTGATCCGCAAGACCGATAATGCGACTCGCATCGAGTGGAATTCACCGGCTTACCTGGCCGAACGTCATGGCATGCAGGACTGCGATCTGCCGCTGGACAAGGTGGCTGAGGTGCTTGGCGAGGTGGCGCGCGAAGCGGCGGGCAAGTAACCGGTCAGGTGGCACCGCTCTGCCAGGCCTGCCAGCGTTCCAGATCCTCGGGACGATCGATGTCCCAGACCACGGCAGGGCAGGCGCACCGCCAGCCGAGGGCATCGATACGTTCCCGGGTCTGGCGCATGACCCGGTCGCTACCCCAGTCGACGCCCTCGAATATTCGAAGATCGGCACGGCGCAAGCCGACCAGGGCGTAGCCGCCGTCTTCGGCAGGCAGAAAGACACACTCCGCCGTTTGCAGAGCGATGTAGCAGCGTTTCAACAGCTCGGGAGTCAGAATGGGACAGTCGCAGCCAATCACCAGGCCGGGTCCCGGCATGGCGGCGAGCGCTGCATGCATGCGCTGGCCCAGGTCGCCAGCGGGCTGCTCATCCAGCCGGATGCCGAAGCGCTCACGGCAGGTCTCGAAAAAGGCGTACTCCGACGAACCGGGCCGGGCTAGTGAAGTCCACAGGGTGATCGCGGCCGGAGCCGTAGTCGCCACGGCGGTTTCCAGGGTCTGCCAGACCAGTCGACGGTGTAATTCGGCGGCGTCCTCGGCGCTCAGGTACGGGGTGAGACGTGTCTTGGCCTGGCCGGGGATCGGGGCCTTGGCGAGAATCGCCAAGGGAAACGCAGCCTCAGCGTACGTCATGGTATTCCTCCGCCAGGGTGCGGCTATCGACACCCCGCCAGTAGCGATAGCGCAACCGCCACATCTGCAAGACGGTGCGCCAAGCTCCCAGGGTATCCCAACGCCGCCCCGAACTGCGGACGCGCTCGCGCAGGCATGCCGGGGAGGAGAGTCGCTTCAGGCGTCGACAGAGTTCGATGTCTTCCATCAGGGGCTGTTCGGGAAAGCCGCCGACCGTCTCGAAAGCGTCACGCGTCATGAACAGGGCCTGATCGCCGGTAGCGATGCCGGTCAGTCGTGAACGCAGATTCATGGCGCGTGACACCACCGGCAGCCAAGGCGAACGACCTTCCAGACGCATGTCGAAGCGTCCCCAACGCTGGCCGTCGACCAGTGCCGCCAGGACCAGCTTGTCGGCACGCCGGGGCAGGCGTGTATCGGCATGCAGAAACAGCAACCGCTCACTCCGGCTGGCGCGGGCGCCGGCGTTCATCTGCACGGCTCGCCCGGGCCGGCTGACGATCACCTGGCTGGCATAAGGGGCAGCGAGCCGGGGTGTAGCGTCGGTGCTGCCCCCGTCGACCACGACGATTTCGCAGCCACACACCCACAGACCCAGCAGCGACGACAGCTGGGACTCGATGGTCGCCGCCTCGTTGAGGGTGGGGATGATGATGCTCAGAAGGGGCTGGCTCGTCTTGTCCATGGCGTTGCTTACGTTTGTCGTCGGTTTCTTGATGGTGATTGCTGACTAGGAGCGGCTCAAGCCCTGTTCGTGATTGCGCTCCTAAAGTCTGCTTCAGTGACTTGATCTGAGTCCAAACGGCGATGCCTTGAAGTAGGCTACAGTGATAGCAGGACCGGGCTTTTCCTGGCCGGGAGGTCGCCGTGATGAATTCTCTCCGCGCCTCGAGCGCCCTGAGGTGTGTCGTCTGGATGGTCGTGTTGACTTGTGGCGTGCTGCTGACTTGGTTGGTCAGCGCACAGGAAACGCGCCAGACCGCCATGGTCATGACCATCGACGGCAGCATCAGCCCGGCCACCAGCGATTATTTCCAGCGCGGACTGCAGCGCGCCGAGACGCAGGGTGCCGAACTCGTCATCCTGCGTCTGGATACGCCGGGTGGCCTGGATGCAGCCATGCGCGACATGATCGGGGCCATGCTCGTTTCCGACGTGCCGGTGGTGGTTTATGTCGCCCCACAAGGGGCCCGAGCCGCCAGTGCCGGCACCTACCTATTGATGGCCAGCCATGTGGCGGCCATGGCGCCGGCCACCCATCTGGGCTCGGCGACGCCGGTACGCATCGGGGGCGGTGGTTCGCCTGGCGGCGACGAAGAGCGGCCCGAGGGGCAGGCCACGTCCGAGCAGGACGGGAACGAAAACGCCGAGTCCAGCGAGCCACGCCAGGGCGATACGGCCATGGAGCGCAAGGTGCTCGAGGATGCCGTGGCCTATATTCGCAGCCTGGCCGAGCGCCACGGGCGCAACGCCGACTGGGCCGAACGTGCCGTGCGCGAGGCGGTGAACCTTACTGCACGCCAGGCGCTGGAGCAGAACGTGACCGACGTGGTGGCGACCGATATCGATGATCTGCTTGTGCAAATCGACGGGCGAGAGGTGGTCATGCACGACGGGACACATACACTCCGCACCGCCGAGCTGAGCGTTGAACATGTCGAAGCCGATTGGCGCACCGAACTCCTGTCGGTCATTGCCGACCCCAACATCGCCTATCTGTTGATGATCGCCGGCTTCTACGGGTTGTTGTTCGAATTGATCAATCCCGGCGCCATGGTGCCGGGGGTCATCGGCGCCATCAGCCTGCTGCTGGCGTTGTTCGCATTTCAGGTGTTGCCGGTCAATTACGCCGGGTTGGCGCTGGTGCTGCTGGGGTTGGGACTGATCGTCGGTGAGGCATTGATGCCCAGCTTCGGCATTCTGGGGATCGGTGGGATGGTCGCTTTCGTGGTCGGTTCGGTGATCCTGATGGACGATCGCACCATGGCGGTATCGGCGCCACTGATTGGCGGCGTGGCGCTGGTGGCGTCCGGGTTCATGCTATGGGCAGTGATCGGTTTCGTCAGGATGCGTCGCAAGCGGCCGCGTACCGGGCAGGACGAACTGTTGGGCGCCGAGGCGGTGGCGCTGGAAGACTTCACCGGTCGCGGGCATGTACGCCTGGGTGGCGAGCGCTGGAATGCGCGTAGCCGCCAGCCGGTGCGCAAGGGGCAGCATTTGAAGATCGTCGCCATCGATGGATTGACCCTCGAGGTCATTCCGCTCGATGCCATCATCGTGCCCGGTGGCAGCCAATGATGAACGCCTAAACGAATCTTGCAGGAGATGCTCCATGGTGATTTCGTATCTCGTCCCCGTCGTGCTGGTCGTGTTGCTGATCGCGGCCTCGATCCGCATTCTTCCCGAGTACAAACGTGGCGTGGTGTTCTTCCTGGGGCGCTACCAGGCGGTCAAGGGGCCAGGGCTGTTCCTTATCATTCCGGTGATCCAGAAGATGGAGGTGGTCGACCTGCGAGTCATCACCATGGACGTACCGGAGCAGGACGTGATCTCCCGCGACAATGTCACCGTGCGCGTCAATGCCGTACTCTACTTTCGCGTCGTCGATCCCGAGAAGGCCATCATCCAGGTCGAGAACTTCGTCGCTGCCACCAGCCAGTTGGCGCAGACCACACTACGTTCGGTGCTCGGCAAGCATGACCTCGACGAGATGCTCTCCGAGCGCGACAAGCTCAATGACGACATTCAGGAGATCATCGACACCCAGACCGAGGACTGGGGCATCAAGGTTGCCAACGTCGAGATCAAGCACGTCGATCTCGACGAGAGCATGATCCGTGCCATTGCACGCCAGGCCGAAGCCGAACGGGAGCGACGCGCCAAGGTGATCCATGCCGAGGGCGAACTGCAAGCCTCGGAAAAGCTGGTCGAGGCTGCACATGTCATGTCGGCCAACCCGGCGGCGTTGCAGCTGCGCTATTTGCAGACCATGAGCGACATGAGCAACCGCAATTCCTCGACGATCGTGTTTCCGCTGCCCATGGATATCATGGAAGCGTTCAAGGCGATGGGCCAAGGGGGCGCGAGTGTATCGCCCAAGGAACGGGCAACTTCACCCTCGCAACGTACCGAACAGGGCGGTGACGGCACCGACTTGGGCTGAGCCTCGATCCGGCTTGCCTAATGCATGAAATACGCTCAGGCTGAGCGGCCGAACGTTGCCGATCGAGGGGTTGTCTTGTCGTTTTCTTCGTTGTCCTTGCGCCAGAAAGGCCTGCTGATGACGGCGGCGGGTCCGCTGATCATTTCTCCCGATGCACTGTTGATCAAGCTGGTGGGCATGCCCGACAGCCAAGTGCTGTTCTGGCGCGGAGCGTTGTTTGGACTGGGTATGCTGGTCGTGCTGCTACTGCGCAGCGGACGTCGCATCGCGACGATGTTCTGTCGTTGCGGCCTCACCGGGCTTGGTGTCGCGATATTCTTCGGCCTGTCCAACCTCGGTTTCGTGCTGGGCAACCAGTACACCAAGGGCGGCAACGTGCTGATGATCCTGGCCGGTACGCCACTGATTGCGGCCTTGCTGTCACGGCTTTTCCTGCATGAGCGGCTGCCGTGGCGGACCTGGCTGTCGATCCTGCTGTGCCTGGCGGGAACGTCGCTGATCGTACTCGACGATGCCGGTCCCGGATCGTGGCTGGGCAACGCCTTTGCGCTGCTTGCCGCGGTCTCGATGGCGGCGAACTTCACGCTGTGCCGAACCCGTCCCGATGTCGACATGAGCCCCATGCTGGTCGTGTCGGGCCTGTTTCTCGTCGTCGTGGCCTGGCCCATGGCAACGATGACGGGCGGGATCATGCTGCCCTCGGTACCGCAGGCGGGCTGGCTGGCATTGCTGTGCCTGGTTCTGCTGCCGCTGGGCTTTACCTTGATCCAGCGCGGGCCGCTGTATCTGCCGGCAGCCGACGTCAGCTTGCTGATGTTGCTCGAAACCGTGGCCGGTACGCTATGGGTTTGGTGGATCCTTGGGGAACAACCCTCGCCGCTGGCGTTCATTGGCGGCGCCGTGGTGCTGGGCACGCTATTGGCCAAAGGCCTGATCGAACGTCGCCTGGAGCGCCAGGCAAGCTCACCGTCCAGCAATGCCCCTTCCGTCGCGCGGTCGTGAAGGGGGCGGACAAATCTGCTAGAATTCGCGACTTGTTAACCGAGCGAATGCGACCAAGGTCGCATTCGTTGACGCCATTCATGACCGGAAGCGCAACCCCGATGTCCCCATCCTGTACCGGCTGCAGTCCACCCTAGCGCCTGACCTTCCTCGCATGCTCCCTGCATGCTGCGATGGCATGGGCTCGTCTCGTCATTCTCCGCTCATGGCCAGCGCGTATCTTGCTTGACGACGGCAGTGTCGTGCGGCCTGCCTGTATACGAACCCCCGCTGCGTTTCTTTTCCTGCCATACGGGCTATCTGCCCATTGCGGGAGCGTGAGCGGCTGACAATCACGGAATCGAGAATGATCCGCTCCCTACGACAGACTTGGTTTTCCAATATCAAGAACGATTCCCTCGCCGGTATCGTCGTCGCCCTGGCGTTGATACCCGAGGCCATCGCCTTTTCCATCATTGCCGGGGTCGACCCTAAGGTCGGCCTCTACGCCTCGTTCTGTATCGCCGTGATCACCGCCTTCGCCGGCGGCCGTCCGGCGATGATCTCGGCGGCCACCGGCGCCATGGCGTTGCTCATGGTGACCCTGGTGCGCGAACACGGCCTCGAGTACCTGCTCGCGGCCACGCTGCTGACCGGCGTACTTCAGATCGTCGCCGGCTACCTGCGCCTGGGCGAGCTGATGCGCTTCGTGTCGCGTTCGGTGGTCACCGGCTTCGTCAATGCCCTGGCGATATTGATCTTCATGGCCCAGTTGCCCGAGCTGACCGGGGTGACATGGCACGTGTACGCCATGACTGCCGCCGGGCTTGGCATCATCTATCTGTTTCCGCTGCTGCCCAGGATCGGCAAGACGGTACCCTCGCCGCTGGTGTGTATCGTCGTGCTGACCATCGTTTACATGATGAGCGGCATGGACATTCGTACCGTCGGCGACATGGGTGAACTGCCCGACACGCTGCCGGTGTTCCTGTGGCCGGACGTGCCGCTGACACTCGAGACGCTGATGATCATCTTCCCGTACGCGATCATGCTATGCGTGGTGGGCCTGCTCGAGTCGATGATGACGGCGACTATCGTCGATGAACTGACCGATACCCCGAGCGACAAGAACCGCGAGTGCAAGGGACAAGGCCTGGCCAACATCGGCGCCGGCCTGTTCGGCGGCATGGCCGGCTGCGCGATGATCGGCCAATCGGTGATCAACGTGAAATCCGGTGGACGTACCCGCTTGTCCACGCTGATCGCCGGTGTGGTATTGCTGATGATGGTCGTATTCCTCAGCGATTGGGTCTCGCAGATCCCCATGGCCGCGCTGGTGGCGGTGATGATCATGGTCTCCATCGGGACGTTCAGTTGGGAATCGCTGCGCGACCTGAAGAAGCACCCCATGAGTACCAACATCGTCATGCTGGCCACCGTCATTGTCGTGGTGGCGACGCATAACCTGGCTATCGGCGTGTTCGTCGGCGTGCTGCTGGCGTCGCTGTTCTTTGCCAACAAGGTGGGGCAGGTACTGTATATCGATAGCGCAATGAGCGATGAGGGGCGCACCCGAGACTACCGAGTCGTTGGACAGGTATTCTTCACCTCGGCGGATCGTTTCATCGATTCCTTCGATTTCAAGGAGACCCTCGAGCGGGTACGCATCGACCTGTCGCGGGCCCATTTCTGGGACATCACAGCGGTAGGTGCGCTGGACAAGGTGGTGATCAAGTTCCGTCGCGAAGGCACCGAAGTCGAGATCGTGGGCCTGAACGAAGCCAGTGCGACGATCGTCGATCGCTTCGCCGTTCACGACAAGCCTGAAGCAGTCGAGAAGATGATGGGCGGCCATTGAGTGTCGCTTTGACCTGTATCGCTATTCAACTTCGACACGATGCGTTAGAAACGACGCAAGACGACAAGAAGGGCAGAACACGATGAGCGAACATGTAACGGCTTGCATCGATGGATCCGGGTATGCCACGGCGGTGTGCGATTACGCCGCTTGGGCCAGTCAGCGGCTCGAGGCGCCGCTGACTTTCTTGCATGTACTGGATAACCATCCGCCGAAAAGTGAAGGCGATCTCTCAGGCAACATCGGCCTGGGCAGCCGCGAGCATCTTCTCGAGGAGCTGGCGACCCTGGACGAAAAACGTGCCCGTGTCGCCCAGGAGCAAGGTCGGGTCATGCTCGAAGCGGCTCGGGACCGTGCTGTCGAGGACGGCATTGCCGATCCGCGTACACGTCAGCGCAACGGCGAGCTGGTCGAAACCCTCAGTGAACTGGAAGGGGAGATTCGTCTACTGGTGCTGGGCAAGCGCGGCGAGGCGGCGCACAAGGCCAGCGAGCATCTGGGGTCCAACCTGGAGCGCGTGGTTCGCGCCCTGCATCGTCCGATCCTCATGGTGCCGGATGTCTTCAAGGCGCCCGAGCGGGTGATGATCGCCTTCGACGGCAGCAAGACCACCTGCAAGGGTATCGAGACACTCGCGGCCAGCCCCTTTTTGAAGGGCTTGAGCTGCCATGTGGTGACGGTGGGCGCGGAAGTGGCCGACGTTCAGGCACAACTGGACTGGGCGGTGCGTCTCCTCGAGCAGGCCGGAGTCGAGGCGCATGGCGAGATTCGTGCCGGCGAGGTCGAGTCGACCTTGCACGCCTACCAGCGGGAACATGACATCGACCTGCTGGTGATGGGGGCCTATGGCCACTCGCGCATTCGTCACCTGCTGGTCGGCAGCACCACGACCGACATGCTGCGCAGCGCGGAGATTCCGTTGCTGCTGCTGCGTTAATCCACCTTATCCAAGGGAGCCAGATATGATCCAACGTCACGATACCAAGGCCCGCATGAGCCGTGCCGTCATTCATAACGGCATTGCCTACCTGTGCGGCCAGGTGGCCGGCCCCGAAGCCCGGCATGGCGATATCAAGGAACAAACGCACAGCATGCTGGCGCGGGTCGATGCGCTGCTCGCGGAAATCGGCTCCGATCGCCGCCGCCTGCTGACGGCAACCGTCTATCTGAAAGACGGTGGCGACTTCGCCGCCATGAACGAGGTGTGGGATGCATGGGTGCCTGAAGGGCATGCGCCGGCACGGACCTGCGTTACCGCCCCGTTGCCAGCTGACGAACTCAAGGTGGAAATCACCGTCACGGCCGTGGTCGAGGGTTACTGAGCCTCGTCCTCAGTGGGCTTGGACGATTGTGGCTGGAAGCGCATGAACGCCGCCAGCCGCTCTTCATCGGCTTCGCCGATGCGGCACAACTGCTCGGCGATTTCCGCATACTGACGCAGCACGGGGTCGATCAGGCGCGTACGGGCCGTGTCGCCCTTGGCCTCGTCGGCCTCGTCCGCCAGCCACTCGAACAGCCGACCTAGGCGATGATAGTTGGGATCGCCACGCCCCGTGTTGCCGCGCAGGGCGTCCACGGCGAGGCAGCGCTGAACGCTGCGCTTGTTGGGGTCGAGGCTATCCCTCTCGAGGAGCAGTTCGGCCTGGTGGACGAAGTGCTTCATCAACTGGGCGGTTTCCAGGCTGCGCTGCTGGCGGCGCTGGGCATCCAGGCTTTCCAGCAGGCTGCGCTGCTGACGCCCCTGATGACCGACCAGGACGACCAGCAGCAACAGCACGCCCATGCCCGCCACCAGGGCCAGGGCAAACAACCCCAGCGACACCAGGGCATCGGGCGACAGCGGCCAGGACAGATCGCTGACCGCAATGCCCAACGCGCCCAGCGCCAGAGTCGTCAGCACGACGATGACGATCGCAATTCTCACGGACTTCTCCAGGTTGGTTACGACGGCGAATTGCTGAACTAGATCGCCCTCTAACGGTTATCGGCGCTTGGCACCGAAAACTTAGCCCTGGTCGCCATCCGTAGCGGTTTTTCCCGGAGAGACGCTTGCCTCGGTCGTGGCGGTACTCTCGGTGTCAGCCTTGGCGCTGGCGTCGGTTTCGGCGGCCAGCGATTCCTGCAGCCGTTGGGCGCCCTGAGCATCGACCAGTGTTTGAATGTCGCCCAGTGTCATCGTCAGTTCGTTGCCGCCCGACGCAACGAAGCGCAGCGATTCAATGAAACGTCCTCCCTCGACGGCAATCTTCCTGAGCGCGTCTTCGCTACGCTCGCGAGGCAGCAATATCAGTTGCCAGTCCTCGCGCTCGCCGTCCAACAACAGGTGATACTGCTTACGCAGGGGGGCGAGATCGCCCTGCAGTAGGTGCAAGAGCAGTTGGGCAGCCTGACGCTCTTCAGGGAGGCCGTCCTCGGTCTCGTCCAGGGGCGTAGCGGAGAGTTCGGGTACGTCGGGCGTCAATTCCACGAACCGGCCTGCAACGTCGAGCGTGACGATACGTGGCTGGGGTGTGGTCCAATGCCAAGCCAGCGATTGCATCGGCGTGAACAGGATCTCGCCATCGGCGTGAACGCGTATTTCCGCCTCGGGCAGCCAGCGGCTCTGTTCGACCCGGCTGTGGAACGCTGGCGTATCGTCCAGCCAGGTCTGCCAGTCTTCCGGTGTCACGGCCTGAGCGCCAAGGGGCATCACCATGAGAAGCAGGCCGCAAGTCAGTCGATTCATGATGGATTCCTGAGCTTGCATGGGTCGGAGCATTCTACCGGGGGCAGACGGACTTCGCAGGCGCAATTGGTCGCGGTTAGCACATCCCGCCGTTGACCGCGATCACCTGGCGGGTAATGTAAGACGCATCTGGCGAGCACAAGAAGCTGACGGTACCGGCGACTTCCTCGCCAGTACCGGTGCGCTGCATGGGAATGACCTTGAGCGCCTCCTCGCGGACGCGCTCGTCGGTCATGTCGGTATCGATCATGCCCGGTGCCACGCAGTTGACCGTGATGCGACGCTTGGCCAGTTCCACCGCCAGTGCCTTGACGGCGCCGATCAGGCCGGCCTTGGCGGCGCTGTAGTTGACTTGGCCGCGGTTGCCCATCAGGCCCGACACCGAGGACATCACCACGATGCGCCCCGGCGCGCGGCGACGAATCATGGGCATGACCAGCGGTTTCACCACGTTGTAGAAGCCGTCGAGGTTGGTATGGATGACGCTATCCCAGGCCTCGTCGGACAAGGCGGGAAAGGCGCCATCGGCAGTGATGCCGGCATTGCAGACGACGCCGTAATAGGCGCCGTGGGCGTCGATATCGTCCTCGAGCGACTGGCGTGCCGCGTTGCGGTCGGCCACGTCGAAGCATAGTACACGCACCTGGCGGCCCAGGGCGCGAATCTCCCCCGCGACCTCTTCCGCCGCCTCGCGGCGCTGTCGGCAGTGCAGCACGATATCGTAACCGTCGCGGGCCAGGCGCAGGGCGATGGCGCGCCCGATGCCACGGCTCGATCCGGTAACCAGAATGGTGTCGGTCATGATCTCGCTCGTTAAATCTCAGGTTCGTCTGTGGACGACGAGGGCGGTACGTAAACGGTCAAGCTGCCTTCGGCCAGGCGCGCGCCATCGGCCTCGATCTCGCCACGAAACTGCCCCAGGCCGTTGTCGGCCCGAAACTCGAGGCTGACCGATAGCCGATGCAGCGTCGCCAACGAAAACTCGCCGACGGCGGCCTCGAAACGTCGCGTCCCGACCAGAAAACCCACGCTGGGCGTCTCTCCACGTGCTGCAGACTGCCAGCCGGCCCAGGCCGCCACTGCCTGAGCCATCCACTCCAGGCCCACCCAGGCAGGAATGCCGCCGTCGACACAGAACAGGTCCTGCATCCCGGGCGTCACCTCGGCGACCAAGTACGTTTCGCCGACCTCGACGATATGATCGAGCAGGCACATACCCTGCGTATGCGGCACGAAAGGCGCTATCGGGCAAGGTAGCGCGGACAGGGCAGGAGCGGTCATTCCATGCGTCCCAGCAGTAGGGCGGCATTGTTGCCGCCGAAGGCGAACGAGTTGCTCAAGGCCAGGCGAGGTACGCCGATGTCGGCACGATCGACCAGCGGCAACGCTGGCAATTCGCGATCGTAGTGCCCGTCGTAGACATGCAGGGGCAGTTGCCCGCGGTGCAGAGCCAGCCAGCAGAAGGCGGCCTCCAAGGCACCGGCCGCCCCCAGGGTGTGGCCAGTGAGCGCCTTGGTCGAGCTGCAGGGCGGCGGAGACGCAAACAGCGCATGGATGGCCTTGGCCTCCATGCTGTCGTTGTGCGGCGTGCCGGTACCGTGCAGGTTGAGGTAATCCACCTGGTCAGGCGTCCGTCCGGCCTGGTGCAGGGCCGCCTGCATCGCGGCCAGGGCACCGCTGCCGTCGGGGCGCGGTGCGGAAATATGATAGGCGTCCGAGCTTTCGCCGACGCCTTCGAGCTGGATGCCGCCAGACTCGCGGGTGACCACGAACAGGGCTGCCGCCTCGCCGAGATTGATGCCGTCACGATTGGCCGAGAACGGCAGGCAGGGCCGCTCGCTGACCGCCTCGAGGCTGGCGAAGCCGTTGACCGTGAGCCGGCAGAGTGTATCGGCGCCGCCGGCGATTACGGCGTCACATTCTCCCGACAGCAGTAGCCGACGCGCACTGGCCAGTGCGCGGGCACTGGAGCTGCAGGCCGTGGAGAGCGCATAGACGGGCCCCGCCAGCCCGAGCCGTTCGGCCACGAATCGCGCCGGGTCGCCGAGTTCCTGGTGAGCGTAGCGAAACGTTTCCGGCAGTGGGGCGTCGCGCCCGGCCTGCGCCAGGGCGACTTCGGTCTCGCCGATGCCCGACGTGCTGGTACCGATGACCACGCCGATGCGCGACCGGGAGTGGCTGGCCAGGGCCGTATCGAGGGCCTTGCCCAGGCGCGCCAGAGCCGCCGCCAGCAGGCGATTGTTGCGGCTGCGTTGATGGATCGGCCAGTCGCGGTCGTCGGGCAGTTCGCCAATGACGCTGCCCAGCGGCAGGCGGCGGCCAGGTGTGTAGGCGTCGCTGATGTTCAGCCCGCGACGGCCTTCGAACAGGGCCTCGGCAATGGCAGCATGCGTGTCACCCAGGCTGCAGACCACGCCGGGGGGCGACAGGCGACAGGGCTGGTGGGGGTGACGCTCGCTCATGACGCAGCTTCCTCGAGTGGGCTGATACGCAGACGATAGCGGCCTTGACGGTCGTCGAGCAGGACGTCCTGGCGACGCTCGGCGCTTGCCGTGGCCGGAGTGATTCGCGCCACGACCTTACCATGCTGACGGATGATCCGGGACCCATCCTCGACCTCGATCGTCCAGGCGCTGCCGGCGAAGGCATCGCGCAGCGCAGCGACCGGCCATAGGCTCCATTGCAGGCGTGAGGCGAGCCAGTCGGCCGGTACGGGTAGCCTCTCCTCCATCGTTGCCTGGGGCACATCGCCGGCGAGATAGCGGCTGCCTTCGGCGTCGTTGACCAGGGTGACCAGACGCTGGCCGTAGGATGTCAGCAACACGGCTCGCAATTCATGGTCGGCGATGCGGATCAGCCCGATCAGCGTCTGCGGTGGTCGGCTCTCGTCGTCGGGCATGAACGTCAGGCGACGCTTGAGGGTGTCGGTCGCCGCTACGCTCTGAAACGCTGGCGCCGGCGACACCGAAGGCGTGAGCGAACAACCAGCCAGGCTCAGCGTTGCCAGGCCGATGGCGACCAGGAGCGGCGCCGGGATGCATCGTTGGCTCATGTGCTGTCTCCCGAGGCTGCGGGAACATGGCCGCATAGTTCGGCCAGTGTGGTCAGGCGTCGTCGGGCGGCGCTGACGAACGGGTTGGCGGTGTCCCAGGCATAACCCGCCAGCACCGAGCTGATCATGCGCTTGAGGCTGGCGGGGTGCGCATCGTGAAAAATGATCGCTGGCAGGCGACCGTCGTACCAGGCGTCGACGAAGGCGCGGAATGTCTCGATGCCTTGGCGCAGCGGCCGTTCGAATTCATGCTGCCAATCGACGCCATCGCCGCGTAGCTGGCGTTCTACCAACGGTGCCGCCTGATGTGCCGAACGCAGAGCGATGGTGACGCCGGACGAGAATACCGGATCGAGAAACTCCCCGGCGTTGCCGAGCAGGGCGTAGCCCGGCCCGTGGAGGCGAGTCACGTCGGCGGAATAGCCTTGGAGCGAGGCCACGGGACGTATCGGCCGTGCGTCACGGAGCAGCGCCCGGAAGCGGGGTTCGGCGTCGACCAGCCGTTGCCAGCGCTGCTCGGCAGCGTTGCCCTGGGCGGTCAGGGTCTCGGCATCGCCGACTACTCCCACCGAGGCGCGGCCATGGCTGAAGGGAATCAGCCAGTACCACAGCGAGGCGTGTTCGGGATGAACCCCGATGAGGATCTTGTCGCGATCGAAGGTCGGGTCGTGAATGTGGTCCTCGACGTGGCTGAACAGGGCCATGCGAGGCTCGAGACGTGGGTCGCGGCCGAGAGCGAGCAGGCGGGCCAGTACCCGGCCATAGCCGCTGGCATCGAGGACGAAACGCGCCGTCAACGGCGTTTCTTGGCCATCTTCGTCGAGGTACGTCAGGCAAGGGCGCTGGGTATCGGGGCGAAACGCCGTGACCGTGACGCCGAAGTCGACCCGCGCACCCTGGGCGGTGGCGGCTTCGACCAAGCGTTGGTCGAAACCCGCCCGCTCGACCTGGTAAGTGGTGCCCCAGCCGTCGCTGAACTTGTCGCGAAAATCGATGACCGCCTCATGATCGCGGCGGGTGAACACGGCGCCATTCTTGGGCTGGAAGCCGCCGGCCTCGACGGTCGATAGCAGGCCCGCCTCGTCGAGAATGTGCATGCACTGGGGGAGCAGGCTCTCACCGATCGAGAAACGCGGGAAATGGCTGCGCTCGAGAACATGTACGCTCAGGCCGCTACGCACCAGCAGAGCGGCGGCTGTCGCCCCGGCTGGGCCGGCGCCGATGATCGCCACGTCGACGTCGGCATCAGTATCATGTGTCATGCGGTTGGCCCTCCTTAGCGATGGTCCCGCCATGGGGCCGTACCCATGGCACCAGCAGCCATACCAGGGCCAGGCCGATCAGGCACGACAGGCCCAGGTAATGCAGGGCGGGCGTGGCGCTGAAGGCCAGCAGCCCGAAGGCCAGCAGGCTGGTCAGTGTCGACAGGCTGATGGCCAGCCAGGTCTCGGCGCGCCGCGCGTGTTCGACACTGAATATCCCCGCATCGAGGCCGATCCCGAGCACCAGTAGCAGGCCCAATTGGCTGAAGACGTTAAGCGGTATGCCGGCCACGGCGAGCATGCCGAGCACGCCGAGGACGGCGCCGAGAGGCGGTGTCAGCACACGCCATGTCCAGCGACGATAACGCCAGGCCAGCAGCAGGGCCAGCCCGGCCACGGCGGCAGCCACCCACCAGGCGATGTGCTGGCGTAACTGCCCCAGCAGACCGGAAAGCCGCTCGACGCGATCGACGTAGGTGACTCCTTCATGGGCCCGAGCCAGTCGCTCCAGACGCGGCACGAGCGAGGCCTCGACATCGGCGAGCGGCAGCATGGCGGCGAAATGCGACTCGCCATCGCCGACGTCGCCTAGCCATAGACGGGCCTGGCCTCGGCCGGCCGGTGTCGCCAGCCAGGACGCGACGTCGAGTACGGGGACGTCCTGCAACTGCTCGCGGGCCTGCTCGGCCAGCCGAGCAGGCAGGCCGGCGCGGTCGAACAGGCTCGTCAACGGTGCGCCATACAGTTGACGTACGTGAGCCAGGTTGGCCTGTTGGAGGTCAGGTGGCGGAACGCTGTCGGCCAGGTTGGTGTAGCGCAACGTGGCACCCTCGCGTTGCCAGCGCGTCAGTGTCGCGCCGAGTTCGGCGAGGCGTGCCAGTGTCTCGGCTTCGCTGGGGGCCGTGACCAGATAGTAGCGATTGCCGGTATTGCTGCCCATCAGGCGTTGCACGTGCTGCTCCTGCTCGAGCAGCGAGGCCGGCGACGGGTTGAGCAGGCGCAGGCTGTCGTCGGTCTCGAGCTGCCAGCCGACCAGACCGACCAGCAGTGCAGCGATGAGCGAGGCCAGGGCAGGAGACAGACGTCGGCGCGGCATGGTGAGTTGCCATAGCCGTCGGGACAGGCGGGCCGTAAACGGGTGAGCGGGTGTGGTCAGGCGCGGCAGCCAAAGTACCACGGTCAGCCATGCCCCCAGCAGGCCGAGGGCGGCGAATACGGCCATCTGGCGCAGTCCCGGCATGGGCGTCAATGCCTGGGCGAGATAGGCGAGCAGGCTGGACACCAGGCCCAGCGCCAGGCCGGGCAACAGCTGGCGCAAGCGGAATGACGCGCCCTGAACGGCGCGATGGCATTGCACGTGCAGGGCATAGTCGATGGCGATGCCGATCAGGCTGGCTCCGAAGGCCAGCGTGAGCAGGTGCAGCCGGCCGAACAGCAGCAGCGTGATCGGCAAAGCGAACAGCACGCCGCCGGCCAAAGGCAACAGCATGGTGACCAGCACCCGGGGGGAGCGGAACACGAACCACAGCACGGCTATCAGACCGATCAGCGCGCCCAGGCCGATGGTGGTAATTTCCTGGCGCGCCTGGCGCGCCCCGGCAGCGGCGTGAAAGACCAACCCCGAGCGTAGCAGCGAGGCCTCGGGGTGCTGACGCTCGAAGTCGGCGATAATGGAGGCTAGGGTCTGCTGGGCGGTCAGGTCGTAGGGCGAACTGGCCAGCTGGCCGATCAACAGCGCATAGGTCCGATTGCCATCAGCGAGAGTCAGCAGACCATTGCCAGCCTGGATGGGGCTATCGTCAAACTGGCCCAGCCAGTGGTCGAGCAGGCCGAAGGGATCGATGACCGGCTGGGGTTGGCTGGCCGGTGAAAACAGCTCGCGCAGCGCCGGCTCGACCAGTGATTGACCGCCATCGTCGGCGATCGCCTGGCGCAGGGCGGGGGCGAGCAGGCGATAGCGATACTTGCCGAGATCCTCCCGGGGATCCTGGTCGGCCAGGTCGGTATCGCTCCAATCGAGCCGTGCCAGCCAAGGTGGGTCTGCGTTGTCGTGGGCCGCGGTCAGGGCCTGCGCCAGCACCTGGGTATCGGCATGCAGGTCCGGCGAGCTGAGCAGAAGGACGAAGCGATCCTCGAAGGTCTGGCCGAGCTGGGTGTCGGCACGCTCGATCAATGGCGATTGGCGGTCCTCGGGCAGCATGGCCGTCAGGCGCGTATCGGCGGGCAGGCCATCACGCAGCAGCGCGGCCAGCCCCAGGGCGCAAGCCAGAAGCACGGCTGCCCACAGCCAGGATCCTAGCCAGGCCAACGTCCGCTCACGGCGAGGCATCCACGCCCTCCGCTGGGGGATGCTGATCGAAGAATCGCACATGCAGGCGATCGCCGTTGGCGGCGTGCAGTGTCAGCTCGTTCAGGTAGTGGCCGCCTTCCAGTCGAATGCGTGACAGCCTGTCACGCAGGGCAGCGCTCTTGGGGACCAGGTTGACCTGCCAGCCCTGCGCATCGCCGCTCAGCTCGAGATGGAAACGCTCTTCCAGTGCCTGCCAGTCTCCCCCCAGCAGATCGAGCAACAGGGTCGCCACCTGGTCACGGCCACGCCGATCCCCGCCCAATGCATCATCAATATTCGCAGCCGAATCGGGCGTAAATTCGAGTCGATCCTGAATGGGCGACTCCAGCACCCAGACGATGCGTTCGTCGCGCCGATAGCGGAAGTGACCACGACTGGTCAACTGCGTATCCAGGTCGGCCAGATGACGCTGTTGCTCGAAACGCCCCGCCAACGCGTCGGTCTGGTTCAGGCGGGCCTGAAGATCGCCCAGCGTGAAAGCCAGAGCGCTTCCGGGTAGCCATAGCAACAGCAGAAGTAGGGGACGAATCATCGGGGTGCCTCTTGCCATGATGCATGTCGGACGCGGTAAAAGGCCTCGCGAGGCCATCATCTAGAGTTGGTGCAGAAACGCCGTCAGTCACCGTTGTGGTCATCGGCCAACCAGAACGGAAAGAAGTTGAACCATTGCAACGGATAGCGCCGGCACTGATCGGTGAGCCACTCCACATAGCGGCGCATGGCATCCTCGCGCCAGGCATCACGCTCTGCGCGGCGCAGGTGGGTCGTATCGTCGAAGGGCCGGAATTCGATGCGGTGGGCTTCGCCTTCACGCAGACAGCTTAATGTATAGACGGGACAGCGCAGCAAGGCCGCCAGCCAGAACGGACCTTCGGGAAACGGCGCGGGGGCGCCAAGGAAGTCGAGATGACGAACCCGTCCATTGTCGTTGACCGGGACGCGATCGGCGGCAATCACCACGAAGCCGCCGGCATTGATGCGCTCGGCGAGGCGCATGGCCGTGGCGGGGGTGATCTCGCTGACTTCGACGATCTCGGGACCGCGGCGCAGCGTGCTGCGATCCAGCATCTGATTGAATTTGCGGGCGTTGCGGGTATGCATCAGTTGGGTGACATGGAAATCGTCGCGGGTATCGCTCATCGCACTGCAGATTTCCAGGTTGCCGATATGGGAAACCAGCATCAATCCGCCACGGCCGCTGCGGATGGCCCGATCAAGGCAGGCGCGGTCCTCGGGAGTGAAGCGTACATCGAGCGGAATGCCGCTCCAGGCATCGACCTTGTCCATCAGTGACTGGCCGAAGGCCGTGAAATGGCGTAGGCCGAGCAGAAAGCCGCCACGTAGCGGACGCCCGGCGTGCAGTGGCCAGATACGCTCGAGATAATGCCGCGACGCCCGGCGTGGCAGGGCCCGACCGACATAGTAGTAAACGATGACCAGGCCCAGCATTAGGCGAAACGGCAGGCGCCCGAGCCGACGGCGAATCCAGACCATGGCACGCATGCCGGCCACGCTGCCCGATTCCTGGATGCGAGCCCAATGCTGCGGCGGGTCGTCGGTATAGGTACTCATTGCTGCTTCCTCGATGAGTGTCGCCGCGCCAGCAGACGGGGCAGACGCCATAGCATGCCCACGAAGAGCCGGGCATGCATGACGGCCAGTTGGGCGTTGTCGCGCCACAGCGCAAAGTGCGATACGCCATCCAGGGGATAGTGAACGCGCACCGGCAGGTTGCGAACCGGCAGGCCGTCCCACAGCCAGCGCACCGGCAATTCGGTGTCGAACTGCATGCGGTTGCCGCAACCATGACGGCTCACCAGACGGTTGACTTCGCTGACCGGATAGAGCTTGACGCCGCACATGGTGTCGCGCAATTCGAACGACAACGTATTGAGCCAGACCAGCAGATGGGTGGCGTATCGGGCATAGAAACGATGCCGGGGAACACTGGCATCGAAACGCGGGTAGCCGATGCGCAGTTCCCGGCTCGTGGCGCTGAGCTCATCCAGAAACGGGGGGAAATCCTCTGGGGCGTGCTGGCCGTCGGCGTCGACCTGCAGAGCATGGGTAAAGCCCAGACGCTCGGCTTCGCGCAGGCCGGCCTTGACTGCGGCGCCCTTGCCGCGATTGACCGGCAGACGCACGAGTATCACGTCCTCGGCATTGGCCAGGTCATCGAGCACGGCGGCACACTCACGGTCGCTGCCGTCATCGACGAGCAACAGTGGCACGCCCAGGCGACGCGCACCCGCGCAGGTGCGTTCGATGGCCGCCGCATGGTTGTAGACGGGGATGAGTACACAGGACCGGGCCGGGGCGTCATGGGGCATCGATGGTCTCCGTCACGGCAAAACGCATCCGGCCGCTGGCGTGGCAGCCGCGCTGCCCCGACAGGTCGAACGTCAGGCGGCCGCCTGCGGCTTCCGGCTGCCAAGTCAGACTCAATCTGACGCGATAGCCGGGCAGCAGCAGTTGCGGAAACTTGACTCTTTCAAGGCATTGGAACGTGCCTGCCACTCCCAAGTGGCGGTGCGCCAGGAAAACGGCCCACTGTATCATGACTACACCTGGGACCACCGGCCGGTCGGGGAAATGCCCCTGACAGAAGACGAGCCGCTCGGGCACTTCGAGTGCCACCCGGCATGTGTGGGACTCTGGTGTCTCGATACCCAGCCAGCGTGGCAGACTACGTTCCTGCAGGTCGGCAAACAACAAGGCGACGATTTCCGCAGACAGCTTGCCCTGGGCATTGGTCGGCCAAGCGTCGACGAAGCGCCAATAACGCGGAATCACGGTCGGCTCGAAGGCAGGCAACAAGAGTGTGCGCAAGGCCCGAATCAGGCTGCGGCGCGCGGCATGATCGTGGGGTATGTGCTCGGCGGTGAGCTGCACGATAGCGCCGAGCCGGTTGTCGCGGGTTGCCAGCGGTAGGGTGTGAGCCCGCGTCACGCCATGGCAGGCCTCCAGCATGCGGTCCATGCCGGTCAGCGACAGGCGCTTGCCGCCCACCTTGGCAATACGGTCGCTGCGGCCGAGCAGACGAAAGCCGTCGGTGACCGGAGCGATGCGGTCGGCCTGGGCTTCCCAGCTATCCGGGTCGGTGAGAAAGGGCGAACGCAGCCACAGGCGGCCTTCGTCGTCGTCGCGCACTTCGATGCCGGGCAGGGGTGTCCAATGATCGCTGACCTGCTGGTCGCGCCAGGCGATGCCGCCGGTTTCCGAGCTACCGTAGATTTCGCTGATGCCGATACCCAGCACACCGCGGGCGTGGGCGCTGGCGGCGGCACTCAGCGGAGCGCCGGAGGAAAGAATGCGGGTCAGTCTTGCGTTGGCCGGCCGCCAGTCGAGTTCGGCGGGTAGACGTTCGAGAGGCGGCGGGGCGCTGATCAGCACGGCGCTGTGCGGCACGTGCGCTTGCTCTCCGGCGCAGCGGGCCAGGCCTTGAAGCCAGGCGCAGAGGGTTTCCGGATAGCGGCACGTGCGGGCGGCCATCGGCGCGCCTTCGCAAAGCGGACGAAGGATGGCGAACAGCAGGCCGTAGATATGTTGGTGGCTGACCTGGCTGATGACCAGGCTACCCTCCAGCGGCCATAGAGCGCGATGGGTAGCCAGTTCGGCGTCGAGCTGGGCGAAGGTCTTGTCGAGTTGCTTGGGCTCGCCGGTCGAGCCGGAGGTGAACAGCGAAACGGCGATCCGGTCGGCTGACAGGCATCCCCAACGCGGCACTTTAGGCGAGCCGGCCAGATGCCCATCGGCGATGTCACCCAATCGTGCCGCGACCAGCGGTGAAATGGCCTCCAGCGTTTCCGGTCGGTCATCGGCCGGCAATACGGCGCTGTCACCGCGCTCCCAGAGCGCGATCAGGGCGGCGGTGAATGCCACGGGATCGCGATGGCAAAGCAGCCAGCGCTGCCCGGGAGGGGCCAGGGCGTCCAGCCGGCTCTGCCAGGCTCCGATCCGTTCGCGGAACTCTGCCTGACTGAGGGCCGGTCCGCCGGTATCGGCATTCCAGGCCATGATGTCGTGGGGGTGGGCCTGTCGCCAGGGGGCGTCAAGCAATCGCATCTGCCGCGTCAAGACCGCTTCCTTACTCGTTGTCGAACACACCACTCACCGGCGAACAGCAGGGCACACAACCCATAGGCAATGCCGCCGTTGTACAGCGTCCAAAAGGCCAAATCGGCGTAGAGTGCGGTCCATAGTGCCATGGCTCCATTGCATAGAAAGAACACGCACCAGAGTTGAGTGACCCGGCGCGTGTAGGTCACGCCGCGTGGCGGCAGATCGGGCTCCTGGCGCCGAGCCAAGCGCTCGATCATGCTTTGTTCCTGGCGCAGGCTGCCGGCAAAGACGGCCAGCAGCGCTGCATTGACGATGACCGGCCAGGCGCGGACACCCAACTCGGCGTGGCCGAACAGGGCGGCCAGCAGGGCCGCCAGGGTCAGCAGGATTCCCCAGTGTCTATGGCCCTTGGGCAGCCGCCAGCATGCCAGTGCGACCGCTGCCACGAGCAGGGGCCACGGGCCGAGGCTGGGCACGAGTAAAAGTGCCAGCAGTGGCCACGCCAGACCCAGCAGCCCGAGCAGCACCGGGCCGCGGGGAAGCGATGGGACGCGACGCAGGGAAGGCATGACCGACTCCACTCTGGTTGGGGAGGTTATTTGACGCGCCGCGCTTCCACCAGGGCTGCCAGGCTTTTCAGATTGGCGAAATGCTGGTGGGTTTCCTCGCTGTCGGCCTCGAGCTTGATGCCATAGGTCTTCTGTAGCGCCAGGCCCAGTTCCAGGGCATCGATGGAATCGAGTCCCAGGCCCTCGACGAATAGCGGCTCATCCGGGTCGATATCCGCCGGGGTGACATCCTCGAGTTCCAGGGTATCGATGATCAACTGCTTGAGCTCAAGTTCCAGCGCGTTCGTCATGGGCAAACTCATCCTTAGCGAGGTCATGATTGAAAAGAGTTTCGAGCCGGCGGTTGAGTTCAATGATGGCCGGCATCGACGTGTCCTTGGTGTCATCCTGCCAGGGCACTTCCACCGTGAAGGTGAAACAGGGACGGCGCGGTGGCACGCGGTACCAGGGGCTGCCCTTGAGCAGGGTCGGCGGCTCGCAGCGAATGCACACGGGAACGACCGGCGCACGGCTCATGACGGCGATCATGGCACCGTTGCGGCGCAGTCGGACCGCTTGCCCCGGCGTTGATCGCGTTCCCTCCGGGAACAGGATGACGGACTGGCCATTTTCCAGCGCTTCGCTGGCGGCTGCAATCGCGCGGCGGGGATTGGGTGCGGCAATGAAACCTGCCGCGCGGATGGCGCTACGTGTCACGGGGTGAGTGGCCAGGCCGCCCTTGGTCACGCAAACGGCGTCGGGCACGGTGGCGAGCAGGAACAGGGCATCGAGCAGCGTCGGGTGGTTGGCCAGCACCAGGCTGCCCGGCCGCTGCAAGCGTTCGGCATGGACGATGCGGTAATCGATCAGGCGCAGGCCCCCGAGCAAGGCAATGAAGCCTCGACATGTTGCCTTGACGCTGCGCCGCACCCGGCGCTGGGCCAGGGCACGATTGGCGCTGCACAGGCGGGCCGCAGGAGCAATGACAAGCCCGACCGCCAGAGCGCACAGAGCAAACAGCGAAAAGCCGAGAGCGGTGGCGAAACAGCGCCAGCTGCGGTCGATATGGGCCGCGAGGGTCTGAGTCATGGGCAGCGTCCGGCCTTAGGGTGACAGGGTCCAGGTCAGTCGCCGCGAGGGACAGACCAGCGACGCTTCATTCAGTAGCCAGGCGATGACGTCGCTGGGCTGAGGCGAGCGGGCATGTCCGGCATTGGTGCTATCGCTGGGCTGTGCATGTATCGGTCTTCCGCCACTGGCCGATAGATGCAGGGCGACGACGGCCAAGTCGGTCGGCTCGTCCACATGAGCGGCGAAGCGTTCAGGGACCGGGGCGTCGCTGAACACGACGATAACGTCGCTTTCGCCCTCGGCAAAATAGCCGCGCGCTTCGCTGAACAGGGCGGCAACCTCGGCGCCTCCGGCAGCGATCGCCTGCAGTGAGCGGCGATTGCCCCGGGCAATGGAGTGTACGCCTAGGGTGGCGTTATGCACCGACATGCCGAAGCGGGCGGGCGAGAGCGGCTCCTGCTCGGCCAGTGCATACAGCATGTCCAGTGTGCGATCGCCATCGCCATGCCGCGAGGCGTAGATCAGAACACGACTCGCCTCGGAATCCAGCTCGCTGAGCATGTCGCAGACGGCACGCCCCGAGGCATTGAGCCGCCGACGCAGCATGGCGGGCACCGAGGCGCCACGCGGATGCGCATCCACCGACAGGCGGGAGTCGTCGCACGGGGCGCGGCCCGGCTGCCAGGCGCGCCAATCCTGGAGGGTAATCGAGACTGTCGTCATCAAGCGTTCCGTTTCCGGTCGCTGCAATCTATGCAGCGACCCATGAGCGTAACGGGAAACCCTACGCGTATGGCCATGTCCGAATGGCATCGGCGGTTTTTTCGCGTCAGGGTATCACTCCGTTTCACTCGGCGGAAAGCGTGTCGCTTTCAGGCTGTCCTTTATCTTCTTGAGATGAGGCAGAAAATCCTCGCCACGGCGCAATGTCACGCCGGTGGCGAGAACATCGATCAGGGCCAGGTGGATCATGCGTGAGGTCATCGGCATGTAGACGTCGGTATCCTCGGGCGTCACCACGCTCAGCGTTTCGGTGCACTCCGCCGCCAGCGGCGAGTCGGGGGCGGTGATGCCCAGCACGACGGCGCCATTCTCGCGTGCCAGCTTGGCGATCTCGACCAGTTCGCGGGTGCGGCCGGTATAGGAAATGATCACGATGACATCGCCGGTGTGGCTGGCTGCAGCCACCATGCGTTGCATCAATACGTCTTCGTAGGCGATGACCGGCAGGTTGAAGCGGAAGAATTTGTGCTGGGCGTCCTGGGCGACCGGGCCTGACGCTCCCAGCCCGAAGAAGCTGATCTGCTTGGCCTGGATCAGATAATCGACGGCACGCTCGACCAGCCGGGAGTCCAGGGCGCGCCGGGCGTCGTCGAGTGCCGCGATGGTCGCGCCGAAGATCTTGTCGCCATAGCTTGCCGCATCGTCGTCACGCTCGACGTTGCGGCTGACATAGGGTGTGCCGCCTGCCAGGCTCTGGGCTAGCTTGATCTTGAAGTCCGGATAGCCTTTGGCATTGAACGTGCGGCAGAAACGGTTGACTGTCGGCTCGCTGACCGAGGCGGCCTGGGCCAGCGTCGCTATACTCAGACCCGTGGCGGTTGCCGGGTCCTGCAATATGACGTCAGCCACCTTGCGCTCGGAGCGGTTGAGCTCATCCAGGCGCTCGCGGATGCGTTCGAGAAGGTCATGGCTGGCCATTTAGGTTACTCCGTGCAAATCGTGATGTAGTTATTAAACTACATGTTGGCCGAATCGTAGCGTGAGACACTGCTAGCTGCCATAGTCGGGATAAGCGATACATGCTTTGGTAGTAAAGTTACCTAAATATTTGCAATTTTGCCGATGGTTGGCATATTTTATCGGTAATTTAACCAGATTGAAGGGGTCTGCGGCATGATTCAAGACACCACGCCTGACATCGATCTGGCGTTGTTCGGCGCCATGGGCGATCTGGCCCTGCGCAAGCTCTATCCGGCCTTGTACCACCTCGACCGGGATGGCTTGCTAGCCGGCGGCACGCGGATCCTGGGGCTGGCGCGTCAGGATATCGACGCCGAGGCATTCCGCAAGCGGGTTGAGGAAACCCTCAAGAAGTACGTCAAGGCGGCCGAGCTCGAAGCGGCCTGCCTCAAGCGCTTTCTGAATCGGCTCGATTACATCCAGCTCGACTTCATCGAGGTCGAGGGCTACAAGGCCATTCGCGAGTGGCATGAGGGCGCCGGCCGGCCGATGACCGTCTATCTGGCCGTGCCAGCCAGCATTTATGGCGCTATCTGTCACAATCTGCAGGCCAGTGGCAGTCTCGATGACGAATCGCGGGTGGTTGTCGAAAAGCCGATCGGCTACGACCTCGAATCCTCGCAGGAAATCAATGACGCCATTGGCGTCGTGTTCCCTGAATCGCGGGTCTACCGCATCGACCATTATCTGGGCAAGGAAACCGTCCAGAACCTGATTGCCCTGCGCTTCGCCAATCCGCTGTTCGGCACCCAGTGGAACCAGAACCACATTTCTCACGTGGAGATCACGGTCGCCGAGCAGGTGGGCATCGAAGGGCGCTGGGGCTATTTCGACAAGGCCGGCCAGTTGCGCGACATGGTGCAGAACCACCTGTTGCAGCTGTTGTGCCTGATCGCGATGGACCCGCCGTCCAACCTGGATGCCGATGCGATTCGCGACGAGAAGGTCAAGGTACTCAAGGCGCTCAAGAAGTTCGATCGCGAGAACGTCAGTCGCGATGTGGTGCGTGGCCAGTACATTGCCGGCTCGATCAAGGGCACCAGCGTACCCGGTTACCTCGAGGAGGAGGGCGCCAACGCCGAAAGCCGCACGGAAACCTTCGTCGCCATACGCACCGAGGTATCCAACTGGCGTTGGGCGGGCGTGCCGTTCTACCTGCGTACCGGCAAGCGCATGCCCGATAAGGTGTCGCAGATCGTCATCCACTTCCGCCAGCAGCCGCACTACATCTTCGACCCGGACCAGCGCAACCTGGCGTCCAACAAGCTGATCATCCGGCTGCAGCCGGAAGAAGGCATCGCCCTGGAGGTGTTGACCAAGGACGGCGGTCTCGACAAGGGAATGCGTCTGCGCCCCGGTCCGCTGCATCTGGATTTCAACAGCGCCTTTCCCAAGGCGCGGATTCCCGACGCCTACGAGCGCCTGCTGCTGGAAGTCATGAAGGGCAACCAGTATCTGTTCGTGCGCCGCGACGAGGTCGAGTACGCCTGGCGCTGGGCCGATCAGTTGGTGGAGGCTTGGGAGCAGCTCGACCGTCCGCCGCGTCGCTATCCGTCCGGATCCTGGGGGCCGGTGGCCTCGATCGCCATGATCACGCAGGACGGCCGCTCCTGGTACGAGGATTATTGATATGAGCGACAAGGTCTCTTGCGGCGCGGCCGAAGCGCCTCGCGATCAATTGGCGACACAGCTCGCCGAGGCCGTTGCCGGTGCGCTGCGCGCCGACCTGGCGACACAGGAGCGCGCGCTGTTGGTGGTGTCCGGCGGCTCGACACCGGTGCCGTTCTTTCACCGTCTCGCCGCCATGAACCTGCCTTGGGAGCGGGTCGACGTGACCCTGGCCGACGAGCGCTGGGTCGCCGAGGACGCCAAGGACAGCAACGCACGCCTGGTCCGTGAGAACCTGCTCCAAGGACCGGCGGCTTCGGCAACCTTTCACTCGTTGACGACCGCGGACAGCACGCCTGAAGTGGGTGCGCCGGAAGTGGCCAAGCGCATTGCCGATCTACCCTGGCCGGCCAGCGTGGTCATACTGGGCATGGGCAGCGACGGCCATACCGCCTCGCTGTTTCCCGATAGCGGCGAGTTGGCACTGGCCTTGAGCACCGATGAGCCCACGGTGGCGGTGCGTGCGCCGAGCGTGCCCCAGCCACGCATCACCTTGAGTGCCGGGCTGCTGCATCAGGCGCGTCGCCACGTACTGCACATTGCCGGTGACGACAAACGTAGCGTGTTGGCCAGGGCAATGGCCGGCGACGACGTCCGGGAACTGCCCATTCGCGCCTTTCTTGCCTGTCCGCTTGCCGTTTACTGGGCGCCTTGAATCGTTTCGGAGCCAGACATGACCATTGAAAAGCAATTGCCATCGACCCGTACGTCCGAACTGGATAGCATCTGTTCCAAGGCGGACATCATTCCCGTTCTGACCATCGAACGCCTGGAAGACGCCGTGCCGCTGGGGCGCGCTTTGCTCGAGGGCGGACTGCCGGTCCTCGAAGTCACTCTGCGTACCGATTGCGCCCTGGATGCCATTCGCCGAATGCGCGAGGCTTTGCCCAAGGCCAGCATCGGCGCCGGCACCATCCTGACCACCGCACAGTATCGTCTGGCCGAACAGGCCGAGGTCGATTTCGTCGTTACCCCGGGGGCGACCGATGCCCTGTACCGTTATGGGGTGAGCAGCGCAGTGCCGATGCTGCCGGGGGTGGCCACCATTTCCGAGCTGATGAACGGCTGGCAGTACGGCTATCGGCGTTTCAAGTTCTTCCCTGCCGAGTCGAGCGGCGGCGCGGCCGCGCTCAAGTCGTTTGCCGGGCCGATTCCCGAGGCGAAGTTCTGTCCCACCGGGGGCATCACGCCGGATAACGCACAGGATTATCTCAAGCTGCCCAACGTCCTCTGTGTGGGCGGCTCCTGGGTCACCCCGAAGAAGCTGATCGACGCCGGCGATTGGGACGGTATCCGTCAGTTGGCTCGGGAAGCGGTCGCTCGCTTCAGTTGAACCGATTCACGACACTTGCATCTCTCTCGACAGCCTGAGCTGTTGTTCGGCCCGCCAATGGCGGGCCTTTTTTTGCCGGCAATCCGCCCCTGAGCCTGACCGAGGAAGAAGCGATACATGCGTCTGGCGGGCCAATGACGTAGGCTTAAGGCAATCACTGACGGGAGCAAGCAATGCACAGCATGGATTCGCTGCATGGGCAGCGGGGTCTTTCCAGTCCGGCCACGGCCCGCAATCGCGAGCCCATCCTGGCCGTGTTGCGCGACGTCTTGCCTGCGCGCGGCAAGGTACTGGAAATCGCCAGCGGCAGCGGTGAGCACGCGCTTCACTTCGCGCGGCACCTGTCATCCTTGCAATGGCAACCGAGCGACCCCAGCGAGCAGGCGTTGGGCTCGATCGCCGCCTGGCGCGACGCCGACCCTCTCGTCAACCTCCTCGAGCCGATCAGACTGGACGTCACCGAACGGCCCTGGCCATGCCGGGATTTCGACGCCCTGGTGTGCATCAATATGCTTCACATTTCGCCCTGGCAGGCGACCCAGGCCCTGATGGACGAAGCTGGTGCGCACCTGCCCGTCAATGGCGTGCTGTACCTGTATGGGCCGTTTCAGCGACATGACCGGCCACTGGTGCCGAGTAACGCTGCTTTCGATGCCGATCTCCGACGCCGCGATCCGCAATGGGGCATTCGTCACCTGGAAGAGGTGCAGGCGCAGGGCGAAATGCATGGCCTGGTACTGGAGCGTATCGTCGAGATGCCGGCCAACAATCTGAGCGTGGTGTTGCGACGTCAAGGCGAGGATGCTTGATTAATCGGTCGCTGGCCCAAAGACTGTAAAAAGGAAGGTAGGGTGTCCGGCCAAGCGTGCCCGATGCGACAGACCATGAAAGGAGGCTTTACATGACCGATTTTTCTACGGAGTTTCGCTTGCCCAAGGGCTGTCCCAACTGTGGCAGCCATCGCATGCGCGTCTCCAAGGCACGTAACCCGGACGACAAGGTGTACTGCTCGTCCTGCAATTCTTACGTCTGCCTGTACCGGGAGGCCGAGGATCGTCTCGACCACGATCCTAAGAGCCAGTCCGAGGATATGATCGAGAAGGTCACCAACAAGGACGAGCGCGAGCTGCCGCCGAAACACTCCTGAGCCTGCTTGGCAGGCAACGTAATGCAGACAGCCCGCTTAGGCGGGCTGTCTGCATTGTGCAGTGAAGAAATGGTTAGAGAAGGTCTTCGGCTGCCAGGGCCAGGCGTGAGCGCTCGACGCTCTTGAGTGTCACATGCCCGGCATGCGGCCAGTCGCGGAAGCGTTCCACCACGGCGGCCATGCCGCAGGTATTGGCCGTCAGGTAGGGAGTGTCGATCTGCCCGACGTTGCCCAGGCAGACGATCTTGGTGTTGCGTCCCGCCCGTGAAATAAGCCCCTTGAGCTGCTTGGGCGTGAAATTCTGCGCCTCGTCGATGATCAGGAAGGTGTCGTTCAGGGTGCGTCCGCGCATGAACGTAGGCGAACGGATCTGCACGCGTGAGCCGATCAACTGCCGGGTGGCGCCCTCGCTCCAGCTCGAGGTGCCGTCCTTCTCGTCGCGCAGCAGGTTGTCCATGTTGTCGTGGAAGGCGCCCATCCAGGGCGACATCTTCTCCTCTTCGGTGCCGGGCAGAAAGCCGATGTCCTCGCCCATGGGAATCGGCGCGCGGGTGAACACGATGCGCTCGAAGAGCTTGGTATCGAGGGTCTGCTGGAAGGCCGCGGCCAGGGTCATGAACGTCTTGCCGGTGCCGGCGTTGCCGGCGATGGTCACCAGGTCGATCTCCGGGTCCATCAGCAGGTTTAGCGTGAAATTCTGACGGCTGTCATGGGCGTGTACGCCCCACACGCCAGCATGGTGTCGATAGTTGGTCAGCAGTTGCAGGCGGGCACGGCTCGGCGTCAACTCGCGGACGACGGCCTCGAAGTCGGCGCCGTTGTCGCTATCGGAGACCAGCATGCCGACATGCCAGTCCTCGGGCATATCGCCGCTGAGTTCGTAAAAGGTGTGATGGTCGACGCGCTCGACCTGGACATCGACATTGAGCGCCTCCCACAGGCTCTTGCCGTCTCGCGTCGGCGTATAGACTTTGACGCCCTCGATCATCGCATCGCTGTCGCTGAAGACGCGATCGTTCAGGTAGTCCTCGACCGGCACGTTGAGGGCGGCAGCCTTGACGCGCAGATTGATGTCCTTGGAAACGAGGATGACCGATGCATCAGGGCGCTCGTCACGCAGGCGGCAAGTCTCCGCGAGGATGCGGTTGTCGGGCGTGTCGTCCAGATGGTCGAGGGGCTTGAGATCGTTGTAGCAGAGAAAGCGCAGGCGGCCGGTCTGGCCGATACCGGGTAAGGGGATGCCGCGCTGGATTTCGTCGAATGAGACCTCGGCGGTGAGTTCGGAAAGGGTGCGGCTGATCTGGCGAGCGGTGCGGGCAATTTCGCGGATGCCGTTCTTGTGTTTGTCGAGCTCCTCGAGCACGGTCATCGGGATGACGACATCATGCTCCTCGAAATGGTACAGGGCGGCGGGGTCGTGGATCAGGACGTTGGTGTCGAGTACGTAGAGGCGGTTCGCTTTCTTGTCGATTCGGACCATCGGCGCAAGCACTCCTTGAGATAACGGCAATATCGACGCTGACAGGTCAACATGACCATCGCATGACTGGCCAGGGTGGGTTGCCAGCGTCGTCTCCTGACGTCGGGTTTTCTCGTCGTGGTGTTCCTCCTCGCATGGGCGTTACCCTCAAGATGCTATCTCTGGTCCCGCTTCGCCAGTAGATTCTTTTTCACGCTTGCGAGACGCCATCACATGTAGACCTCGTCGATATCCAGCGTCGAGCGTTCGCCGAGCGCGTCGTAGTTGGCCTCCAGCCACTCTTGGGCGGCATGGCGGCCGCGGTCGTGCAACTCGCGCAGAAACGACCATTCGCCATTGAATTTGCTAGAGGCGGGCAGGTGTTCGAAGGCGTGCTCAGCGATGCGATGAAAGAGCGCATCCCTGTAGCGGCCGATATCCAGGTCATGATCCTCGATCAAGCGCTTGAGCATGGCGACGGTTCGAATCTCCTTGATCAGCGAGGCATTGAACGTGATTTCGTTGAGGCGATTGAGAATTTCCGCTGCGGTGCTGGGGACCTGATCGCGACAGATCGGGTTGGTCTGGATGATGACGATATCCCTTGCGTCGCATTCTTCGAGAAGAGGGAAGAGCGTCGGATTGCCCATGTACCCGCCATCCCAGTAATGCTCGCCGTCGATCTCGATGCTCTGATAGATCAACGGCAGGCAGGCCGACGCCAGTAGCGCATCGCGAGTCACTTCCGCGTTGCGAAACACCCGCTGCTTGCCTGTACGTACATTGGTGGCGCAAACATACAGCTGGAGTTGCCGGCACGCATGGACGCGCTCGAAATCGATCTGCGCATCGAGAATGTCACGTAGAGGATTGATATCCAGCGGATTGTATTGGTATGGGGAGACCACCCGGCTGAGCAGATCGAATGCCAGATAACCCGGCGAATGATCGAGACTCCAATCGCCCATCCAGATATCCAGCGGGGTGCGCCGAATCGGGCTGAGCATGGCTGCCCGGCTCACGCCCTGCCAGAAAGCATGCAGGGAACGTCGCGCGCCGGCCTTGCCGTCTCGCATCAGCCCATCGGCCATGGCCACGGCGTTCATTGCGCCGGCACTGGTGCCACTAATGGCCTCGATCTCGACCAGAGAGGACTCCAGCAAGTAGTCCAGAACCCCCCAGGTAAAGGCCCCGTGGGAGCCGCCGCCCTGAAGTGCAAGGTCGATAGCCTTGGTCTGTGGCATGGCATCTCCAGGCAGTATGGTGCGACGCACAATTCAAGCGTAGCGTTGAATGCGGCATACGGCGATGCCTTGTGCCCGCAATCCAGGAAAGCGTCGGATCGCGAGGTAGCAAGCGCACGAGCTGGCGCTGCGGGGGCATCCATAGTGGCGAGCGAGATGGTGATCTTTGAATGGGGACGGCAGAGTGACCATCCGGCGTTTCGGTCACTGTTAACGCTTATAAAGTCATGCTACACATCGCGTATCCCGGCTCGCCGCCGATATTGTTCAAGTCAGTACCTGGAGGATGTCGGTCTGCCTCTGATCGGCCTGAAACGGTCATCTGAACGGATGAGAAACGTAAGTTCTCGAATATGAGCTAAGCCATGGCCATAGGCCTTGCAAGGTGTCTGGAGGGCGTTTCTGCTGATACCGCGATCACCGGGTCGAGGTGAGCAATAAAGTTCGCCATATCGCCATCCTGGGCTTTTTCGAAGGTATTGGTTGACTTGGGCGAGGCGCTTTGGCATGATGGCTTCAGTTGGTTAGCAAGTCGCATATCGTCAGTTGTACTCGAAGCATTCGGTAGCCTGGTTATATCCCTTGTTTTACCCACTTCATCTCGGGGTAGTACCCGGCAATCGTATAAAGCGCCTAGCGCGTAAGGAATTCGAACATGGCAACTGGCACAGTTAAGTGGTTCAACGACTCCAAAGGTTTTGGCTTCATTTCACCCGCCGACGGTGGCGATGATCTGTTTGCCCACTTCTCTGAAATTCAGGCTGACGGCTTCAAGTCCCTGCAGGATGGTCAACAAGTCTCTTTTGACGTGACCCAGGGCAAGAAAGGTCTTCAGGCCGCAAACATCAAGCCCCTCTAACCTCTGGTTGGATTGAGCTTTCGAGCCGCAAGGCTTCGAGCACAAAAGCCCGCTTATGCGGGCTTTTGTGTTTTTGTATGTTTGTCTCTGAGGTGATGGTCTGTTTGGGCAAGCTATCTACAGGCTATCTGAAAGTACTCGGCATAAGCACCGTCGAAAATGTTGCAGCGTTAGAGATCAGTCGGGGCATTGCCTTCGCTTAAAGTCCGGCTTGGAGAGGGTGGCCTCTTCGTTGGGAGAGCCTAGGCATCGGGATGCCCCGATTATTGGAAAACGCTATGTACTGGGGAATTCTGGTAGTTGCAGACCTACTTGGGGTCGTCTGGGCCTACAGGCTGAGGATTCCAGCAGTAAGCCAGATCCAACCTAAAAATCGAAAAACAACAATGGCCTATAGGTGCATTACAGCCAAGACTCTAACAATCAACCTCGTTTAATTTGTTTAACGAAGACGTTGTTGCTTAACCTTGGTGTGAATAATCCTTTATTTTCAATAGCTTATTGCGTTTTCCCGGCATGATGCTTATAGTCATTCTCTCCTTGCCCAATAGTCGGGCCCAGCCTGCAGCTGACAGGTAAAACCGCTTAACCAGCAGTGGTCTTATGAACTTTCTCTCTCTCGTAGGTTTGGCGTTTGCCATGTCGACCGATGCCTTCGCTGCATCGATCGGCAGAGGCGTTTCACTCGGGCGAACCCACTTGGTTGAAGCGTTACGCATTGGCGTGATTTTCGGAACGGTCGAGGCGATCACTCCCATAATTGGCTGGGGGATTGGCATAGCTGCTGATAGGCTGGTTGCGGATTGGGATCATTGGGTCGCCTTCGCGCTATTGAGCATGCTTGGGCTCCATATGATTTATAAGGGACTCACGCTGGATGAGGGCGAGTCGGAGAGCGAGCAGAAAAGCGCGGGGGCGAGCTCTACGTGTCTTCTCGCACTTACGGCTGTCGCCACGAGCATTGATGCGATGGCGATTGGGGTCACCTTGGCTTTCACCGAAGTCAACATACTTGTTGCAGCTGCCACAATTGGCTTGGCAACAACGTTGATGGTGACGACCGGCATCATGCTCGGGCGGGCGATAGGCGCGCTGGTCGGCAAGCGGACGGAGATCATTGGTGGCCTGGTATTGATCGGTATAGGCACATGGATTGCCTACGAGCATGTATCAGTTGCGGCTGGCTAGCAGACATGCATGGCGAATAATTTTCTTGGCTACCCCGGCCAATCTGCAGACAGCAAGACGTCTATCGAGTCGACTCAGCTAGGTGCTCTGAAAAGTCGACGAGCGACGGCAAGACAAGGCGAAAATCGGCGAAAGAGCGGAGTTTACGCGGTGTAAATGAGCATCTTGAGCCGATTTTTAACGCAGTATTGCCGAACGCAGCACTTTTCGGACAGTGCCTAGCTGCCAATAGCCAGAACATGCACGTTTACCTTAAGTACTCTTGCTTCGCTTAGTAAGAGGTAACGGCCAAACTCGAGCTAGACGCAGCAATTAACCGTGAAGAAGCGCTTGCGCCACGGTAAGCCTGCCTATGCAGGCCCGGTTGACTGCACAACTGGGTGCGGCTACGGCAGTCTTCTTTCTGGCTGCCTGGGCATTGGATGAAGGGCGACTGGCGCCGCCACCTCTCACGACAGACACAATCACGGCACTGGCCTGGCTAATCGTACTGGCTACTTTCGGTGGCTATGGCTTCTTCAACGAGTGCCTACGGCGCTTCGGTGTCGGAAAAAGCGCCGCTCTGATCGCCCTGACCCCAGCAATGACGCTGGGCTGGACTGCATTGCTGTTCGGGGAATTATACAAAAGCGCAATTTATCCACTCCTACTATTTTCCTGTTTTAATAAGCCTTGATGTTGTGTTTTAGATATGCCAGTGGCTTATGCAAGTCATCCAAAAATGCGTTTCTCAATCATTCATCCTCGGTTAGTAATATTTCAGATTCCAGGCCAGACAGTGCAATCTCATGGCGATGTCAGCGTTGAATAATCTGAAAGGAGTAAATTGATTGTCATCGACAATAATATTGTCATTAGTAATGAAATACGCCGCCTGAAAAAGGCGGCGTCGGTCGTGTGGATGGATGGCAAAGTTTGCAATTACCAATCTCGTGGCCTTGTGGCCACTGGGATATGGCTTTTCTGCTCAGGAAAATTGGTGACATGGTATGTTTCGAGCGCGATGTTAATTAGCGCACGTTTCATGCTATCGCTTTGCCCTATTATATCTTGTGCTGCGACATTTTGGTTCGTGTGTTCCATTGTGCGCTCTGTAGCGTAATTTTTGGCGGAGAGCGGCTCACGAATAGCCTTGGCGGCTTCATCGGATGCCTCGCTGGCAAGAACAGTGACCGGGAATACGGCGGCGACACCGGCCTGCAGGGTGAGCGCGAGCAAGCTGGCAGCGATGGTGCGGGTAGTGGTATTCATGATGGTGGTTCCTTGAGTTGGTGGCCGGGTGGGTATTGCCCGGTAAGATGTAGTTTGCGCGCGCACTCGATACTATTGGTGATAGAAAGTCCCGATAACTTGATTTGGAGTGTGAATATGGCCGACCGGCTCGCGGCACTGATGGCACATTTCCCAGTGAATGCGCAGGTGTTCAATGCTGGTGCGATGTGTGGTTTCAACACACTGGAGAGCGATGGCACGAACGGACAGTTGCACTTGGTACGCACTGGTGCAGTCGAGGTGCAATACGACAGGAAGTCGATACACATCGAACGACCGAGCCTGCTGCTGTTTCCACGGCCGCTGACGCGTCGTTTCATCACCGACCCTGAACGCGGTGCAGATATAGTCTGTGCGAATCTATTGTTCGAGGGCGGTGCAGGTAATCCGATCGCATCGGCGCTGCCGGACGCCGTCTGCCTGCCGCTGGAAGATATTGTCGGTGCCGAGCCGGTGCTGTCGTTGCTATTCGAGGAGGCGTTCGAACAGCGGTGCGGACGCGTCGCGCTGGTCGATCGCCTGTTCGAGGTTGTGATGATCCAGGTGTTGCGCCAATTGATGGAAAGCGGCGAAGTGCAGGGGGGATTGTTGTCCGGGTTGTCGCATCCGCGTTTGCGCAACGCACTGGTGGCGATGCACGAGGCGCCAGCGCAGGAGTGGACACTGGACGAACTGGCGAATGTTGCCGGCATGTCGCGCAGCGTATTCGCCACGACGTTCCGTGAGACGATCGGTATTACGCCGGGGCAGTATTTACAAGGTTGGCGTGTGCAGCTGGCACAGAAGGCCTTGCGGCGCGGTCGTCCTTTAAAAGCGATTGCAACCGAAGTTGGCTACGGCAGTGAAGCCGCGCTCTCTCGTGCCTTCAAGGCACAATCCGGGCAATCGCCGCGGAAGTGGAAAGCCAGCCACGCATAGCGACTAAATTCTAAGGTGCCAAAAGTCGGCTATACCTGCATAACCAGAAAAGGGCCAAATCAATCAGGTGATTAGGTTACCCGAAGAAACGAACCAATCCCTCTTACACAATCTCTATCTCACCTTTGGTGCCTTCGAAGTCAACGACGTCGGTAACGGTGGCATACCAGAGACTATGCAGTCGCAGCCATGCGCAGTAATGACTCGTATCCTCGGCTAGAGCAATGACGAGACAAAGTTACATATAAAGCAAAGAGAGCTGTGAGCAGGATCCTCGCCACCGAACTCCGTGACTGAAGCCCAGCCGAATGAAGGAAATATCGACATGCGCATCGCTTGCATGAATAGGCGTGACCCGGACAAATGACCGATACCCGAGTCGCCGGGCATCGCTGAGACTGCGCTCGACACTTCAATAATCTCAAGGAACAGCAAATGAACTCTCCTCAAACCGAAGAGTCGATTGTCGCCATCTGGACCGGCCGTCTGCTCGGGGCCCTTGTGGTACTCAGCTTGCTCGCTGACGCAGGCGTAAATGTTTTCCTGCCTCACCTTCTCGCAGAGAACCTGGCGAAAATCGGGTTTCCGATGGGTCTTGCGCCAATAATCGGAAGCGTCCTTTTCGTCTGCGTCCTCCTGTACATGATCCCAAGAACCAGCGTGCTCGGTGCGGTACTCATAACCGCTTTCCTGGGTGGTGCCATCTGCGCACACCTGCGTATCGGCGAGATCGGCTCGCCCCCGCAGGTCATCAGCGCTCTGCTGGGCATTGCAGCCTGGGCATCGCTTTACTTGCGAAACGATAATGTTCGAGGCCTGCTTCCGCTACTTACCCGGACACGTATATGAACATCTCCATGAAGAGCTGCCGGGTGTGCACTTCCTATGGGGCTATTGCCGTTGATGAAGCAGGTCAAGGGCCGACAGCGCTGTCTGCTCCGCCTGACTTACAACCTACTGTTCTGCGTCAAATTAGCCCCAGCGTCAGGCCTTTAAGGGTGGCAGCCGCTCGGGTCGAACACTGCAGTTTGCGAAAGATGCTCTCCACATGAGTCCGGACAGTACTTGGGCTGATACCCAGCAGACGTGCCGTTTCCTTGTTGCTAGCCCCCTGGCTGATGTGCCGAAGAATCTGGCATTCTCGCTCCGTAAGCAAAGAACTTGTCGGTAGAGAAAAACGTCTTTGCTCGCCACGAGCGGCTGCGATCACCGCGTCACATGCCTTCTCGTCGAACAATCCGTGGGCCGCTTCCTGTTTCAGCGTCATCGCCGCCTCGGACTCGGAAAACGCTGAACGCCAGGGCCGAGCTCCCCTCAATGCCACCCATGCGACGCTGGTGGCCAGCAATCGATGTTCGGGACGCAAAGACTCGGCGGGTAGGGCCCGAAAATATCCGCTGCCGTCGAGCCGCTCATAAGCGTGAGCGGCAATTTCTCCTGACGCGGCCAGCTCACCGATTTGTCGACACGCTTTTTGTGTCCAGTAGGGAACGAGTTGAGTCCGCTCCGTCGCGCCGTAAGCTAGCGGCCCTGGCGCGTTCCACAAGTGATTCGGTATTGCCGCGCGACCCAGCCCGTGAACTAAAGCGGCCTTGCCGATATCATCTACAGCTGACTCAGGCAGGCCCCACAGCCGCGCCGACTCTGCAGCGATCTGTGCCACTTGTCTTGAATAGCCGGATAGCCACGGCAATTTGAGATCGATGACATCGCCTACCAGCGTCAAGGAAACGCTTTTTTCGACTTTGGGATCACTTACCTCGGCAGGTGCGGCTTCCAACTGCGCCAACCAGTCCTTGGCATTGCGTACGAGCAGCGCCGCAAGGGAGGCTGGATAACGTCGATTCGACTGATCGGCAATCCAACGCAGGGCCGCGTCCAAGCCATGTGCCCGGCTCAGAATCTCCAAATCCCCCGCCAACACGACCTGGTAGGCCACCTCAGGAATGTGCGCATGCTTTAAACCTAGCGGCCTGCCGCTCCCGTCATAGGTTTCGAAAACCCGGCACAAACCTGCCTCGACAGCCTCGCCGAGGTCGAGCGTCTTCGCGACTTCGCCGGATACCTCGCAGTGCACCACTGCCAAGGAAGTCGCCTGATGGACTGCCCGCATATCCTGCGCATTCAAGGTGTGGTCGAGCATGGCCCGGCGGCCATCCACGTCGTCGCCCAGCAGATGCGAGAACCCTTCGGCATTGGCGGTGCATCCAGACCAACGCAGCAGGGCGACCTGCTCCGCTACGGCTAAATGTTCTCCCTCACCATGTCCCGCTTGCGCCAGCATGCTGGCCAGCCTGGCAACGCGCCGGGAATGCCCCAGAGGTTGCCCCATGCTCAGGTCACCGACCTGAGCAATCGCGCCAAGCGCACCGTTTAGTGAGATTTCGAATCGCAGAGCGTTATCCATGGCCAAAAAAGCCTCAGGGTCGGATATCTGACCGATACCTGCCAGGCAGGCCTGTCAGCAAAATCTGAACTCCCAACCTAGGAGTTCACCCAATGAAAGCGTTTAAGCAAATCATCCCCCTCTCCTTAGCCCTGGCAAGCACCTTCGTCGCCAGCGGCATTCAGGCCGACGATGCACATCCTTCCGTGGTGATAGTACACGGAGCATTCGCTGACGGCTCCGACTGGGCCAAAGTAGTGCCGTTCCTTCAGGCTGAAGGGGTTGAGGTTACGGTTGTACAGAATCCTCTGACTTCGCTTGCAGACGATGTCGCCGCTACAGAAAGAGCTCTGAATAATCAGCAGGGCGAAGTGGTGCTGGTCGGGCATTCCTGGGGCGGCACCGTCATAAGCGAAGCCGGCCAGCACGGGAAAGTTAGTGCGCTGGTATACGTTGCAGCGTTCGCACCCGATGCGGGACAAGCCAGCGGCGAACAGGGCGAGGGCTTTCCCACCCCTTCGGGTATTAGCCAGCTCATCACAGACAGCAATGGGTACATCTACCTGACTCCAGAAGGCATGACCAATGATTTTGCTCAGGACCTGCCGACTGAGCAGACCGCAGTCATGACTGCAACGCAAGGTCCGATCAAGGCTTCAGCTTTCGATGATAGGACAACGGTCGCCGCGTGGGAGAGCAAGCCTTCCTGGTACGTGCTCGCGGCCAATGACCGAATGATTCATCCCGAGCTGCAGCGGGCCGCGGCGAAGCGTATCGGCGCCAAGCTGTCAGAACTGCCCACCAGCCACGTCCCGCAACAGTCGCGGCCTGCCGAGGTAGCTGAAGTGATTCTCGAGGCGGTACGAAGCGTCGACGAACAGCGATAGGTCATCCTGACCTGCTCACCGGCATGACAGATCTCCTCGCAAATCACTGACCTAAAATGGACTAGACGCATGAACCATTATCTGTCTGATCAGAATTACGATTTCATTGTGTGTGGAGCAGGCACGGCGGGCTGCGTGGTCGCAGCCCGTCTTGCCGACCAGCAAGAGGCTCGGGTGTTGCTGATCGAAGCAGGCAACGGGTATAGCGGCCCCGAGGTAGTCGAACCGGCACAATGGCCGCTCAACCTTGGCTCGGAGCGCGATTGGGCGTTCGAAGGCCAATCAAATAGCCATTTGAACGGTCGACGCCTGCCCCTGAACATGGGCAAGGGACTCGGCGGAGGATCGAGTATCAATGTGATGGTTTGGGCACGCGGCCATCAATCGGACTGGGATCATTTCGCTGCCGAGTCCGGTGATCCGGCCTGGGGCTATGAGTCGGTGCTGGGCTACTACCGCCGCATCGAGAATTGGCAGGGCGCTCCCGATGCGGTGCGCCGGGGGGCGAGAGGACCTGTCTACGTCGCGCAGCCAGCCATGCCCCAGCCGCTCGCTTATGCAACCCTGGAGGCGGCCGGCCAACTGGGCATCCCCAGGTTCGACAGCGTGAATGGCGAGATGATGGAAGGCCCAGGCGGCGTAGCGATCGCGGATCTGCGTATCAACCAGGGCAAGCGGGAATCCGTGTACGATTCCTACATCAAGCCGCGACGGCACTATCCGAACCTGACGATTCTGACCGATGCACTGGTGGCCCGTGTGCTTCTGAGAGGATCCAAGGCCATTGGCGTCGAGGTAGTAATCGAAGGGCAGCGACAGCGCTTCTACGCAGGAAATGAAGTCGTCTTGTCGCTGGGCGCCGTAAACACGCCGAAGATACTCATGCAGTCAGGCATCGGCCCGGAGGAGGACCTGCGCGCGCACGGCATCGAACTGAGCAATCATCTACCTGGCGTAGGTCAGAATCATCAGGATCATGTCGCCTTCGGCTGCACCTGGGAATATGTGCAACCTCAGCAAGTCGGTGGCGGCGGTTGTGAAGCCACGCTGTACTGGAAAAGTGACGCCCGCCTGGACGTCCCTGACCTGCTGCAATGTCAGTTGGAGTTTCCTGTGCCATCGCCTGCGGAAGTCGACATCCAGCCACCGGAGCATGGCTGGACCATGTTTGCTGGCCTGGCCAGACCCAAAAGCCGGGGACGTCTGCGCCTGTCAGGTTCCGGCCCGCTCGATAACATGCTCATCGAGCCGAACTCCCTGAGCGAACCTGAGGATATCGCCGCAGCATTCGCCTCGATCGAACTATGCCGGGAGCTAGGGAATCATAAAGCTTTCGAAGGGCTTGTACGGCGAGAGGTCGTTCCAGGACAACGTGCACGCCCAGCCATGGAGCAGTTCATCCGCAACTCGGCAGTTACCTTCTGGCACCAATCCTGTACCGCTAAAATGGGCCGCGACGCCTATTCAGTCGTAGATAACCAGCTTCGGGTATATGGCACCGATAATCTCAGAATTGCGGACGCCTCGATCATGCCTCGAATCACGGTTGGCAACACCATGGCTCCGTGTGTCGTCATCGGTGAACGCGCAGCAGATCTTGTCCTCGCTGCACATGGTGTGATGGCTGCTGCGACGGGTCACTAGCGGGTACCGCGATGAGAATACTGATAGTTGGCGGCGGTATCGCTGGCCTGGCAATGGCCAGGGCGCTGGAGCAGCGGGGGCTGACTCCTGATCTGATCGAACTCAAGCCCGATACGCATCAGGGAGGTACTGGCCTCTTTCTGCCAGGCAATGCAGCCCGGGCATTGCAGCAGCTAGGGCTATTGGAGTCGATTGCAGCGGTAGCAGTTCCGATTAATACCCAGCGCATCCTGGACAGCAGAGGGAGACAGTTGAGTGCCACGCGGACACAGGATGTGTGGTCGACTTGCGGGCCGTGTCTGGCGCTCCCCCGTGCAATACTGCACGCAACACTGCGTAGTTCGCTGCGTGATACACGGCTTCGCTTCGGTACTTCGTTCACTGCGATTGAGCAACTCGGCGAGAAAAGCCTGGTGACGTTTTCCGACGACACCACATGCGAATACGACGTCGTGATTGGCGCCGATGGCATCAACTCGAAAGTGCGGCAAAAAGCTTTTCCCGGAGTGAGCCCTTTGTATACCGGTAATGTTTGCTGGCGCTTCATTACCGAAAACATCGTAGGGGTCGACGGCTGGACAGTGATGCTCGGGAATGGCTCAAGCCTATTGGCAATACCGATCAGTGCCGATCAGCTATATGTCTATGCGGATAGGGCGGTAAACGAGCGAGAGGCGCTGCAGAAAGCAAGGCAACTCTCACTAAACACATTACTCAATGAATTTTCAGCGCCGTTATTCCCCCTTATTGCCCATAGGCCTGTTCAGGCTCAGGTTCACTTTAGTCGTATAGAACAGGTGGTCACCGATGGCTGGGTAAAAGGGCGGGTAGTGCTCATCGGCGATGCGGCGCACGCTTCTTCTCCCAGCATGGCGGAGGGTGCTGCGATGGCGATGGAGGATGCGTTGGTACTGGCTGAGACGCTGACGGCCTGCACCAGCATCAACGATGCACTCGCCGCCTATATGCGCAGACGCAAGCCACGCGTCGATTGGGTCCAGCAGCAATGCGTCGCACGGGACAAGATGCGTAGATTACCCGGCTGGGGGCGTGTTCCTTTGCTAAAGCTGGCGGGCAACATACTGTACAGGCGAGGCTACACGCCATTAACGGAGCCCATATGACCAGTAGCTCCACGATGCTTCACCGTATCGCCGTTCCCTTCGTTATCCTGTTACTGATCTGCACTGCGCTGGTGGGAGGGCTGATGTATTGGGCGACACCTACGATCGTCATTCAGAATCATTCAGGGGTCACCGTTCAGGTTACAGCTCTGTGGGGCACTAGCCGGAAAGAGCTGCCGGCGATCTCACCGGGCGCGAAGCGTACTTTCAAAGTGGCTGGTGAGTCAGCGATAGAGTTTGTGGCTACTTATCCTGACGGTACGCAACTGAGTAGCCCGCTGATGTACTTCACAACAGCCACGATAGTAACTGCCATCATTACTGATAATATGGTGAAGGTAACCGCCGACTTCTGATGAGGCAGGCTTTATTAACCGGGCTGCGGGCGGTGTGATTCCAGCAATAAACGCTGCTTTTACTGGGTAGCGCCTGGCCCGATCCGGTTATACAAAAAACGTGGATAAGGGGCGCCGCCAAGCCACCAAGCAATAAGTCGAATGGCTCCACGAGCGAACCGCCACATTGCATCATTATTGGTAATCAGACCAAGCTCTTTTGGAGCTTATCCAGGAATACGCGCAGCTTGGGCAGAACCTGCCGCCGGGATGGATAGACCGCCCAAATAGCTAAGTCACGCGGTGCAGCGCCTTCAAGGGGAACCACGACCAGCTGGCCGCTCTCCAGCTCTTCCTTCACGTCCCATGAGGAAAGCTGCGCCAACCCAAGACCTGACACGCAGGCGGAGAGGAAGCCATCGACGCCGCTGGACGAAAACCGCCCGCCGACGCGCACGGACCGTTCTTCGCCATCGACAATGAAATGCCAGTGGGTGAAATTGGAGAACGTCAGGCATTGATGATGCGCGAGGTCTTCTATTGTGCGTGGCGTACCATGCTGCGCAAGGTAGGACGGGGTGGCGTAAATCTGTTTGGCATTATCGGCCAGCCGACGAGCTATCAGGCCACTATCCTTGAGCGGCGCAATCCTGATGGCAAGGTCGATTCCCGAGGCAACGATATCAACAATGGCATCGTTAAGCTCAAGGTCTATGCGAAGCCCAGGATTTTCTTCAAGCAGCGCTTGCACGACGGGCATGATGCGCTTGCGGCCCAGCGTGACCGGGGCCGTCACGCGCAGCAAGCCCGTGGCGCTGCCCAGCGATGACGAAACAGTCGCACGCGCCGCCTCCTGTGTCTCCAACATCTCTATCGCAAACGGTAAAAAATTCTCGCCTTCCGGGGTGAGCGAAATCGAGCGCGATGTGCGCTGAAAAAGACGAACGCCCAGCTCATCTTCCAGTGCAGCAAGGCGGCGAGTCGCTGACATGGGCGTGAGTTTCAAGTGCCGCGCAGCACCAGACAAGCTGCCCGTTCTTACGGCATGAACGAAAACCTCAAGCGATTGTGTATCCATTACCTCTTTAACGATTTCCGTTATTAAGCTTCACATTTATCTTAATACTAACAGGTTTCGTTATGGCTTAAAGTGGGTCCATATCACCCATAGGAGATTTTGGCATGTCTAACGATCCTCTGTTCAGCTCGGTATCTCTTGGCGCGCTGACTCTCAAACACCGAGTCGTCATGGCCCCACTGACGCGTATGCGTGCCAAGCAGCCGGATGACATTCCGTATGAACTCAACGCGGAATATTATGGGCAGCGCGCCAGCGAGGGTAGCCTGCAAATCACCGAGGCGACGAATATCAGTGCGCAGGCACGCGGCTATCGTTGGGTGCCGGGCATCTACTTGCCAGAACAAGTCGAAGGTTGGAGGCTCGTAACCGACGCAGTGCATGCCAAGGGCGGCTTCATCGTGAACCAGATCTGGCATGTCGGTCGGGTTTCTCACTCGTCCTTGCAACCCGGTCAAGCGCTTCCCGTTGCCCCTTCGGCCATTGCCGCCCCGGGCGAGCATTCTGATGCCGAAGGCAATCCCGTGCCGTTTGAAACGCCCCGCGCACTGGACCTGGCCGAGATCGCTGGGATTAAAGATGAGTTTGTCCAGGCTGCACTGAACGCCCGCGCGGCGGGTTTCGATGCCGTCGAAATCCATGGTGCAAACGGCTACCTGATCGATCAGTTTCTGCACAACGGCAGCAATCAGCGTACCGATACCTATGGCGGATCCATCGAGAACCGCTCGCGTTTCCTGTTGGAAATCGTCGATGCTGTGACGCTGGCCATTGGTGCCGACCGAGTCGGTGTCCGCCTGTCGCCTTGGAGCAACATCCTTGGCATGTCTGACACGGATGGGATTGCGCTATGGGAACACGTTGTGTCCGAGTTAGGTAAACGCGGCCTTGCATACCTTCACCTCATCGAGCCCCGAGCAGATTTCACCAATGATGAAATGCCGCTCGATATGGATGCCCCCGACGTGGCGAAGCTATTCAAAACGATATTTGGAGGCCCCGTCATTTCGGCCGGCGGTTTTACCCCTGAAACGGCGCGCCAGGCGATTGCTTCGGGCAACTCCGACGCCATTGCGTTCGGGCGGCTGTTTATCGCGAACCCCGATCTGCCTGAGCGCTTACGCCAAAATGCGCCGCTCAATGCGCACGTGCGCGCGACCTTCTATGGTGGAGGTAAAGAGGGATATACAGACTATCCATTCCTTGACTCTGTAGCGGTCGCCTAACAAGACAAACGAGTAGGGAATGTTTGCGGATCAGCGCCAGTGGGCAACCCACTGGCGCTGATAAGCGAGAGTTACTACGGCTAGGCTGTCGGAACGGTTCCTCCATCGATAACAAATTCGGTCCCGGTGATGGATGCGGCGCGAGGCGAAGCCAGGAACGCAATGAGATTAGCAACCTCGGACGGTGCGGAGGGGCGTCCAAGCGGAATACCTCCGATTGAATCCATGATTATCTGTTTACCCCCTTCGTAATCGGTACCCGCCTCCTTCGCCAGTCGCTCGGCCAGCGCGACGGATGATTCGGTTTCGACCCACCCCGGGGCAACCCGCACGACTCGAACACCTTTTGGCGAAACTTCTTTCGACAGACTTTTGCTGTAGGTCGAGAGCGCTGCTTTGGCAGCGGCATAAGCCGTCGTTGCTTCAGGCAGGGGCAGCTTGCTCTGAATCGAGGTTACATGAATGATGACGCCTTCGTTTCGCGCCAACATATCCGGGAGCAAGGCCCGATCCAGACGCACGGCGGGAAACAGGTTCAAGTTGAGTTCGCTCTGCCATTGCTCCTCACTCAGCGCAGCAAACCCGCCGCCGGGGGCCGACGAACCACCCAAGACATGAACGATTATGTCCACCGTGCCCAGGAGACGTTTAGCCTCGGCCACCAGGACATCACACCCTTCTCTGGTCGAGAGATCAGCCGAAACGCACAGGACGTCTGTCATGTCGGCGGTCGCCTGCCGGGCCGAGGTGATCAACTTCGCTCCCTGCGCGAGGAACAGTTCGACTACGGCACGTCCGACACCTTTGGTACCACCGGTGACCAGGACCCGCTTGCCTTTCAAGTCAAGGTTCATCATCAGGCAATCTCCAACGAGCGAATCCGACCGTCTTGCAGCAGAAACACGTGGTCCAGTTCCGTTGGACTGCCGGGGAAATCACCGACAACACGAGTCTTGACGATCAATCGGCCCTCTTCATGCACTGCTTCCAGTGGCTCGACACGGTAGGTAAATGCTTGCTGTGCCTCACGTTGCCAGGTTTCGATGGCGTCGATCCCCTGGTGTGTCTGGTTCTCGTCGATCACCGTAGCATCGGTACAAAAACAATCCACAACACGCGGGATGTCACCACCATTACTGGTCCTGAAGTACCTCTCGACAACTTCAGGTAACTGAACGCTCATCACCGAATCTCCTGTCCAAGAAGTGGCTGGGTTAAGCATGCAAGCTTGAAGACAAGATAAGAGCGGCCGATAATTTGGACAATTGGGATAGAGATTCATAGCGCATCCCGAAAAGCAGGATAATCGAATGCCAGAACAGCGCCTTGGCCTCAATGAGTTCGAAGCCGCAATGGCCGTGGCACGCAGGGCTTCGTTTCGACAGGCGGCTATCGAGCTCGGCGTTTCCACCACCGCTTTGAGCAATACCATTGCCAAACTGGAAACGAGTCTCGGCACGCGGCTTTTCAATCGCACGACACGTAGCGTATCTCTGACCGAGGCAGGCAGGATGTTCGTGGACCGGGTAGGCCCGGCCTTGCAGGAGTTACGCGGCGCGCTCGAAGCGGTGCGATCCCATAGCGCCGGACCCTCGGGCGTCTTGCGTATCAATACTTTTGCCAGCGCCGCCCGCGAAGCCCTTTTGCCGCTGGTCTTAGAGTTTCTGAAACGTCATCCGCAGGTACATATCGATCTCGTTACTGAAGGCCGCTTGGTAGACATTGTCGCTGAGGGGTTCGACCTCGGCGTACGATCAGCAAACCTTGTACCCAGTGACATGATCGCGATTTCACTCGGGCAGCCGCAGCGCTATGCAGTGGTCGGCTCGCCTGCATATTTGGATGAGAACGGTCGACCTACCACGCCTGCTGATCTATTCCAATGTCGTTGCATACGTATTCGCCTACCCAATGGCGCTATCTATCCATGGCAATTTGAACGTAACGGAGAGGTGATCAAGGTCGATGTCAGCGGCCCACTCACGCTCGATGAGACCAGCCTGGCAAAAGCGGCCGTGCAGGAGGGAATGGGGCTCGGCTTTTTTATGGAGCGCGACGTGCTCCGAGAGATCGAGACCGGACAGTTCGAACAGGTACTGAAAGAATGGACACCGCCCAAAGATCCGCTCTGCCTCTACTATCCGAACCGTCGCAACCCTTCCGCCGCACTCAAGGCCTTCACCGATTTGGCTCGCGCCCACCTCGGCGGGTTAAACAGAGATATCTCTACAGGCACCACGAAACAAGGCTCGCAATAGGACGGCGGATGCTGGAAGCACACCCGCCCGAAGTTCCCGGTAGACGCCCGCCTCGTTAGAGGTCGGCGGTTACCTCTACCATGTTGTCCATGCTGGGAGAAAAAGCATGCGCCGGCCGATAGGGACCTTCTGGACGAGGATTTGCTGCTGTGTTATATGCGAGATTATCTGGGTAAAGAATGGCTAGTCGATGGTAGATTCCGGCCGGTCCTTATCGTAGCAAACAGTCCAGAATGTGCTCGCCACTAATACCGTTCAATATTGCTACTGTCCTCTGAGGGCATGTCAATGCGCGGCCACAATAGCGTTCAGATAGAACAACGAGGGGCTTCCGGACTCCGCGCTCTCACCGACTCCATGAATCTGAAAAGCCCGCCGGTCTTGCCGACGAGCTCCGCCTGCAAATCGGGGATGACGTTCATTGAGCTCACGGCCGGTCCAGACGATGCCGCGATTACCGAACCGATTCGAGACGATGCATTCTTGATCGCGCTTCAACTCCAGGCGTGTCCGGATTTCGACCTGTACGAAGATGGCCGCTTGATTCGCCCACGCGAGTTCGACGCCGGCGCAGTCGCTATCTTCGATCTCAGAACGAACCTGTCGATCGATCGTCGCGATCCATTTCATGCGGTGGATCTCTACATACCGCGCAAATCGCTCGAGGCGCTGGCCGAGGATGCGAACTCACCGCGAATCGACGAACTTCGCCATGAACCAGGCCGGGCCTTGCATGATCCGGCTGCACGGCATCTGTTGCTCGCGATTCGGCCGGCGTTGTCTGCGCCGACTCAGGCAAGCGAGCTCTTTGTGGATCATGTGGCGATTGCGCTTGCGACTCACGTCGCGCACAAATATGGCGGCATGCGCGCAAGATCGGAGGCGAAGGCCGGGACGCTGGCACGCTGGCAAGAGCGACGCGCCAAGGAACTGATCGCGGCGAATCTCGCGGGCAACATCACGCTTGCGGAATTATCGAAAGCGTGCGAGCTATCTATCCGCCATTTCACGCGCGCATTCCGCGGAACGACAGGCATGTCGCCACATGCGTGGCTGCTCAACCTGCGAATCGAAAAAGCGAAGCAGCTCCTTGCGAACCCCCGCTGCACGCTGATCGACATTGGACTCGATTGCGGGTTCGCGGACCAAAGTCACTTTACGCGTGTTTTCCAGCGGTCGGTTGGCATGAGTCCAGGCGCGTGGCGGCGCCTCCAGCAGCGTTAGGCTGGCGAGCGACCGGCGCGGCCCGATCGTTCAATGCGCGTCCTTTTCATACAGGATGCTCAGTGTTTGTTTGATGAAAATCTCTCCACCTCAACCAACGGAGAGATTCCATGTCCTACAAGAGCACCAATCCCGTGACCGGCGAGACTGTCGCAGAGTTTGCTAATCACTCTGATGCCGAAATCAACAACGCCATCGCCGGGGCAGACGCGGTCTATAGATCGAACTGGTCGCAGGGGGGGATCGAGAGACGGCTTGAAGTTCTTTCACGACTGGCTGAACTGATCGGCTCCAGGTCAGAGGACCTGGCAAGAGTTATTGTCCGAGAGACGGGCAAGCGCATCTCCGAAGCACAATGGGAGGTTGGCGAAACCGCCAGGATCGCTCACTACTTCGCGAATCATGCCGCGAGAATGCTCGCGCCCGAAAGGATCGAGACCGACCAAGGCGATGCCTGGATGGAGTTTCATCCGATTGGCGTCATCGTCGCCATCGAACCGTGGAACTTCCCTTTCTACCAACTCATGCGTGTCGCGGCACCTGCAATCGCGGCGGGCAATTCTGTACTCGTCAAGCCGGCCGGTATCGTGCCGCAATGCGCAATTCTGTTCGAAGAGCTGATACTTGAGGCAGGCGCGCCCAAGGGCGCCTGGACGACCGTATTTGCGAGCAAGGATCAGATCGCCATGCTGCTGCAGGATGATCGCGTCCAAGGTGTGACGCTGACCGGTTCAGAACAGGCGGGCAGCATCGTTGCAGCCGAGGCCGGCCGCAACCTCAAGAAGTCGGTCCTGGAGCTTGGCGGTGCGGACGTTTTCGCGGTACTGGATGATGCGGATCTCGATCACGCGGCCGACGTTGGTACGGCTGGCCGACTTTCGGTCGCTGGGCAGGTCTGCACGGCGGCGAAGCGGTTTCTCGTCCATGAGAAGGTGGCCGGCAGCTTCATCGACAAGCTTGTGCAAAGGTTCGGAGCGATACGCGTTGGTGATCCGATGGATGAGACTGTCGGTCTCGGACCGCTTTCCTCAATGGCTGCGCGCGACAACCTCACGGAACAGGTTCGCAGGGCAGTCGAGGCGGGCGCCCACGTTCTCCATGGTGGCAATCCTATGCAGGGCGAAGGAGCCTTTTTCGAGCCAACGATCCTGACCAACGTCACGCGTGAAAATCCAGCATATTTCGAGGAGTTCTTTGGGCCAGTCGCACAAGTCCATATCGTGCGCGACGACGAGGATCTGGTCGCGCTTGCGAACGACTCCTCCTTTGGCCTAGGCGGCTCGATCTTCTCGGCCGATATCGACCGCGCAAGAGCAATCGCATCTCGCATCGAGACGGGCATGGTATGGATCAACGCCATTACCGGCGGCGGCCCGGAACTACCCTTCGGCGGGGTGAAGCGTTCGGGCTTTGGCCGCGAGCTTTCGGAGGTAGGCATCAAGGAGTTTGTCAACCAGAAGCTCGTGGTAGTGGCACGTGCCGGACGGTCTCTCCACTAGGCTGCGCAATCTGGAACGTCATCGCCGGCGCGCTTCAGGAATCCCATCTCATGGCGCGCCGTTTCCGGGATGACTGACCCATCTGACTGAATCCCCTGTGTATGCCGAAGGCTGGTTAAGCCAACCAGCGTGGCCACATGGAAAATTTGGAGACTACCGGTGAACCTCGATCAGCGACAATGGGCAGGCCTCGCCTGTCTCGCCATTACCGCCGTAGGCTGGGCACTCAATTTCACGCTTATGAAGCTACTAATACTCGAATGGCCGCCACTTTTTTCGAGGGGGATGGCAGGTCTCGTGGGCGCTGCCACGCTTGCTCTGATTGCGCTTCGGCTGGGGGATTCGCTCGTCCTTCCCCGTCGACTGATCGGCCGCACGTTAGCGGACGGGTTCACCAACGTCTTCGCCTGGATGGGGTTTTCCACGTTGGCGCTGCTGTGGCTTCCCGTCGGTCAGATTCTGCTGCTTGTTTACACAATGCCAATCTGGGCCACGTTGCTGGCATGGCCCGTCCATGGGACACGGCCAACCGGCAGGAACGTGTTCTCAATAGCCTTGGGTATTGTCGGTGTGTCATTACTTTTCGGCGGCCAAGAAGGGGGCCTTGAATGGACTCAACTCCTCGGCTGCGCACTTTCACTCGGTGCGGCCATACTATTTGCACTAGGGACCGTTCTTAACCGGGCACCGACAGAAATGTCACTTGTCGCGCGGACAACATGGCAGGTTGGGCTGGGGTGTCTGCCGCTAGCCATACTGGGTCTGCTGTTTGAGCGTCCTCACTTCAGCGCGCTCTCTCCATTCGGCTTCGGCATACTGGTCTATATGGCTATCGTCGCGATGGCCCTGTGCTACCTTACCTGGTTTAGTGCGCTTCGCGGCCTGTCGGCCTCGACCGCCTCCGCAGGACTCCTTTCGGTGCCAGTCCTCGGCGTCTTGTTCGCAGCTCTGGTGCTCGGCGAGCCCTTGGGGCTCCGTGAGATAGTGGCGATGATTCTGACGCTAAGCGGCGTTGCAATCGCATTACATTCCCCCTTACAGCGCCGACAGCGTGAGCGCCTGCACGACTACCTCGCGATAAGCCTCGGACAGCGACAATCGCCCAATCTGTCTACCTCTCCTCTTCGCGTTTTGTCGATGGCCGTTATGCGGCTACCCGCCGGACTGTTTATACAGACATGCCGGTTAACGCCGCCACGTTGTTCCAGTTATGCGCGCCGGAGCACCTGAATGTAGCTTCGTACGCGCATCTCGATCTAGCCGGAGGGACATCTAACGATCGTCCGTCCCGGCTGGATTCTCGGTGGGTAATCAAAATCTCCGGAAATGTCGAAACCGCGCGGCCCGATCGTTCAATGCGCGTCCCGTTCGTTCAGGATTCACGCAAGTCGTTTGGCGAAGATTTACTTCCACACATAGCCATTCCACGGAGAGTCGTCATGAAGAACATTCAAGCCATTTTCGCCACCGTCCTCACAGCTGCTTCACTTAGCGTTTCGGCTGCCGCAGAGCCGCCGGATGCGTCATCAGGCGGCACTCCTGCAATGAACGTCGTGCTTGTGCATGGCGCGTTCGCAGACGGCTCTGGGTGGCGGCCTGTGTACGACGAACTGACCCGGCGCGGCTACCGCGTCACAATCGTGCAGAACCCTCTGACTTCGCTTGCCGATGATGTGGCTTCGACCACGCGAGCACTCGATCGTCAAGAGGGCCCGACCATTCTCGTTGGCCATTCCTGGGGCGGGACCATCATCACTGAAGCAGGCACGCACGCGAACGTGGTTGGACTGGTCTATGTCTCTGCACTCGCTCCCGATACGGGTGAATCGACGGCACAACAGTATCAGGGATTCGCGGCGACACCTGACTTCGTTATCGATACGCACAAGGATGGGTTCGGATTTCTGAGTCTCGAGAAATTCAAGGCGGGCTTCGCCCACGACGTCAGCGACGAAGATGCTGCCTTCCTGCGTGATTCGCAGGTGCCGATCAACATGTCGGTGTTCGAAACCAAAGTCACGCAGGCAGCGTGGCGCACGAAGCCGAGTTGGGCCGTGATCGCGACCGAGGACAAGGCATTCGATCAAGCGATGCTCGTTCATATGGCAACGCGCATCGGCGCAGACATCACCAAGGTACCGGCGAGCCATGCAGTCTTCATGACGCAACCGAAAGTCGTCGCGAACACGATCGATCGCGCAGCAAGAGAAGTAGCACAGAAATTCACGTTCCAGTCGGAATCAGAGCGTCAGACAGCATCTTAGACGATGAGTAAAAGACCTTTGATCTTGCACGCAACACAGAATCCCTTCCGCTAGTACTACAGGACACCTAATTGCCATGAACACCGACAAGCACCTTATCGATCTGTTCACACCGACATCGATCGGTTCCGTAGCCCTCGCCAATCGCGTCGTGATGGCGCCGATGACGCGCGCCCGCGCCGGCGAAGACGGTATCCCGAAGGACATGCATGCCACGTACTACGCTCAGCGAGCGAGTGCCGGCCTCATCATCACCGAGGGCGTCAACATCTCTGCCCAAGGCCGGGGGTACGCCGGAACGCCTGGCCTCTGGACCCAAGAGCAGGTGACCGGCTGGCGAAAGGTGACCCAGGCCGTGCATGCCGCCGGAGGCGTTATCTTTCCGCAGCTCTGGCATGTGGGTCGCCTGTCGCATACCGACCTTCAGCCCGGTAGGGAGGCCCCGGTGGCCCCGTCTGCCATCCGCGCCGGTGGCACGGTCTACACCGCTGCCGGATCGGTGGAGCCCTCACAGCCGCGCGCGCTCGAAACCGACGAGATCGCCGGCATCGTCGACCAATACCGGCATGCAACGCGCAATGCGCGCGCGGCCGGATTCGACGGTGTCGAGATCCACGCGGCCAACGGTTATCTGCTCGATCAGTTCCTTCGGGACTCGACCAACCACCGCACGGACCGTTACGGAGGATCGATTGAAAACCGTACGCGGTTGGTGCTTGAGGTTGTCGAGGCCGTGGCGCAAGAGTGGAGCGCCGGTCGCGTGGGCATCCGCCTGTCGCCAGTCTCTGAGCAGCTTGGCGACACCCCGCTCGACAGTCAGATCATGCAGACCTACGGCACCCTCATCGACAAGCTAAACGACGTTGGGCTTGCGTACGTGCATCTGGTGGAAGGGTCCACCGGCGGCGCAAGGACCGCGCCGGAGGGTGTGGATCTCGACCAGTTGGGTCGACGCTTCAAAGGCTGCCTAATTGGCAACAACGGCTATAGCCTGCCGCTCGCGCAGCAGCGCGTGGGCGAAGGGAAAGTGGACTTGGTGGCCTTCGGTCGACCCTTCATTTCGAATCCGGATCTGGTCGAACGGCTACGCCATGGTATCCCGCTCTCGCCGGCGGACCCCGCCACGTTCTACGGGACGTCCGAGAAGGGGCTAATAGATTGGCCGATAGCACACCACGCGCTGGACCCAGACTCCGCAATGCCGGCATAGGCCAAAACAACGGGTCGGGTTGCCCCGACCCGTTCTACCACCTGGTGTTTTAAAACTTCAAATTAGGAGCGCTTCAATGTGTAAGATCACTACTACAGACGGCACAGAAATATTCTTCAAGGATTGGGGCCCGAAAACGGCACAGCCCATTGTTTTCCATCATGGTTGGCCACTGACCTCCGATGACTGGGATGCTCAAATGCTCCACTTCGTCGGATTGGGATATCGTGTCATTGCGCACGATCGCCGTGGACACGGCCGCTCTTCTCAAGTAAGCGAAGGCCATGACATGGATCATTACGCTGCGGACGTCGCAGCCGTCGTCGAACATCTCGATTTAAACAACGCTGTTCATATCGGGCATTCAACGGGGGGAGGGGAAGCCGCTCATTATGTCGCCAAGTATGGGCAACCGCAGGGCCGAGTCGCTAAACTTGTCATGATTGGAGCGGTTCCACCCATCATGGTGAAGACAGAAAACAATCCTGGAGGTCTTCCCATCGAGGTGTTCGACGATTTCCGCCAACAGCTAGCGGCCAATCGGGCGGAGTTCTACCTCAACGTGGCCAGCGGCCCTTTCTATGGTTTCAACAGAGACAACGTCCAGTCTTCACCCGCGATCATACACAACTGGTGGCGGCAGGGCATGATGGGAGGCGCCAAAGCGCACTATGACGGCATCAAGGCGTTCTCGGAAACCGACTTCACGGAAGACCTGAAAGCAATCGACGTATCGACGCTGGTCATGCACGGCGACGACGATCAGATCGTGCCCATAGAGGACTCGGCGATACTCTCAGACAAGCTCCTGTTGAACAGCTCCCTGAAGGTGTACAGCGGCTACTCGCACGGCATGTGCACGACTCATGCTGACGTTATCAATCGGGACTTGACGGACTTCATCCAGAGCTGAGGCCCGCGCGGCTGACGCTTCTGCCCATGCATCAGCCGCGATATTACTTTCACATCATGGTTTTCCGAGTGATAGTTGACTACCCCAATTAACCAGGTTCTATCGGGGATAAGTTCAAAAGGTTCTAATCAATACTAGGATTTTGATGCGGATGGAAGCATGGTAAGGCTCTCGCTCTGCTGCCCTGAACAACAGACGCTGATCGATCACCAGATTAGCTGAACGTCCGCTTCTGGCTGGAAAGCGTCCCCCTGTTTCTAGATTTTGCTATACGAACTGGTACGCATAGTCTGTCTGATGCTTTTAAAGTCGCTTATTAGAAACTGATCCTGTTCTATTTGGCTTCGTAGTGAAAAACAGTCAGCAGTTCCTTTTAGTCCCCTGTTTAGCCCCAGGGGAACTATTCAGTTAACCGTTCCTGAGCGCTGACAGTAGGTGTAGCCGTCTAAACGGATAAGCCCGGTCAGCACTCTTTCTGTTAGTCTCTGGGAAAACGCTCCTCAAGTTCCGCTACCTGTTCGGGCGTCAGGGCACGCGGATCCTTACCCTGCAATAGTAAGAACAGTTTTGCTGTTTCCTCCAGTTCCTCGGTGGCGTAAACCGCCGCCTCTAAATTTTTGCCAGCTACCACTGGGCCATGGTTGGCCAGCAGTACAGCACTGTGCTGGCCGGCCAGCCCCTTCACGGCATCTCCCAGGCTCGGGTCGCCAGGTATGTGGTAGGGCACCAACGGGAGCTTCCCGACCCGCATTACGTGGTAGGCAGTGAGCGGGGGAATACAGTCGCAGGGATCGATGCCAGGCAGGCAAGACACTGCCACGGAATGTGTCGAATGCAAGTGAACAATCGCCCCTGATTGGGGACGTTCAGCATACATTGCCATGTGCAGAAAACTCTCTTTAGTGGGCTTGTCACCGCCGAGTAGCTGTCCGTCACGATCGAGTCGCGAGATACGCCCTGGGTCGAGGCGCCCTAGACAGGCGTTAGTAGGCGTCATCAGCCATCCTCCGTCATCAGTGCGTACACTAATGTTGCCACTGGAGCCCATGGTCAGGCCGCGATCGAACAGCGACTTACCCAAGGTAGCAATCTGCTCGCGCAGGCGTGTCTCATCATGCGTGCTCATGCCGTTTGCTGCTCCTTGGTCAATGTCTTTAGTACTTCGAAGGCACGCGAGAAGAAGTCTTCCCCCCCGAAGTTACCCGACTTCAGGGCCAGTGAAAGCGGGGCATCGCGGCCTTCTAGTGGCGCTTGGGTCCACGGTACGCCAGGGTCGATCTGGTCGCCAATGCGTAGCTGGTGTATAGCCAAGGCCGAGACCACGGCTCCGGACGTCTCGCCGCCAGCTACTACCAGTTGTCCTACCCCCTCGGCAACCAGTATCTGGGCTAGTTGTCCGAGGGCCTGCTCCACCAGTTCGCCGGCATGTGCACCCCCTAATGTTGCTTGGGCAGCCTTGACGCGCTCAGGATCGGCGGAAGCGTAGACCAGGACCGGCCCACCATGAGCAAGATGCTCCCGAGCGAAGGTCAGGGCGGTTTCAAAGTGAGAGGGGCCTTCGGCGAGCTTCAGCGGATCCAGGGCTATGCCGGGATATTGTTCAAGGAAATGTGCCACCTGGCCCAGCGTGGCCCGAGAGCAGCTTCCCGAGAGTACCAAGGCACTGCCGGAAGCTGGCGCGAGGCGGCCCGGATCGCTTACCTCGGACAGCCAGCCTTTACGACGATATTGCTCAGGTAAAGCCTGGCCAAGGCCGGAACCGCCGGTGATCAGGGGATAGTCGATGACTGCTTCGGCCAATACGGCTAAATTGCTTTCCTCTACTGTGTCGCAAATCACATGACGGACCCCATCGGCAGACAGCTGCTTTAGATGTTCACGGGTGTGGGCTGCGCCGCGTGCCAGTGTTGCGTGAGCCGCCAAACTGACCTGGTGCGGTGTCTGCCGGCCCAGAACCCGAACCAAGTCGGCATCCATCATAGGGTTAAGGGGATGATGTTGCATACCGCTCTCGTTGAGCAATCGATCACCCACGAACAGGTGCCCCTGGTAGACGGTGCGGCCATTAATCGGAAAGGCCGGTACCATCACTGTTTGCGTTGCTCCCAGTTGCCCAAGAAGGGCATCGGCAACGGGGCCAATATTGCCAGCATCGGTGGAATCGAAGGTTGAGCAATACTTGAAGAAAACCTGCCGAACGTCGTGCCCCTGGAGCCATGCTAGCGCGGCCAGAGCATCCGATACTGCCTGAGTGGCAGGAACAGAGCGTGACTTTAGCGCTATTACCACCGCATCGACATCATCGAGAGCGAGATCTGTGGTCGGCACGCCAATGGTCTGTACGCAGCGCATACCTGCACGCACCAAGTTGTTAGCGAGGTCCGTCGCGCCGGTAAAGTCATCGGCGATAGCACCCAGGACGAGTGTCATGGAAGTCTCCGTTTGCATCAGGAATTAGCAGCTTTCAACCGTGCACGTTTGCGTAACGGCACGAGGATGGCGACGACAAGCAGCAGTAAAGAGATGATGATCAAGGTGGCGCTGATGGGGCGAGTGAAAAGGATAGATAGATCGCCCTGGGACATGGAAAGGGTTCGGCGTAGCTCGCTCTCGGCGATGGGGCCAAGTACCAGGCCAAGAATGATCGAGACCAGCGGGAACTTGAGCTTCTCTAGAAGAAAGCCAAGTACGCCAAAGCCGAGCATTAGCCACACGTCGAACATTGAATTGCGCACTGAGTAAGTGCCCACGATGCAGCACATGACGATAATAGGGCCCAGGGCTGAGTACGGAATGTTTAGCAACTTTGTGAACATCGTAATGAACGGTCTTGCAAACAGCAGGATCATAAAGTTGACGAGGAACAGACCGGCAAACACTGCATAGATCAAGCCACTGCTGGTCGTCATGAACATGGGGCCAGGCTGCAAGCCGTGCATGATGAAAGCGCCCAGAATGATAGCGGTAGTACCGCTGCCGGGAATCCCAAGGGCGAACAGGGGAACCAAGGCACCCATCGCGGCAGCATTGTTAGCCGCCTCCGGCGCAGCTATGCCCTCCGGTGCGCCTTTTCCGAACCTCTCAGGGGTTTTGGACCAACGTACCGCTTCGCTGTAGCTGACCATGGCTGCAGTGCTGGCGCCAATGCCAGGAAGGATTCCGATGACGACACCGAGCAGGGAGGAGCGTGATAAGGTCATGGCAATCTTGCGCAGGACCGGCATATCAAAGATCTTGACGCTCACCTTCGTAAGTGGCTTATGGCTCTCCTCGCTTAAGGTACGCTTCATGACCTCTGAGATAGCGAATAAACCTACGATCACCGGAATCAAGCCTACCCCCTCGGCAAGGTTCAGGTTGCCGAATGTGTAGCGGGGTGTGCCAGTCAGCGGATCGAAGCCAACAGTGGCTATGAAGAGGCCTAGGCAGGCACCGATGAGGCCATAGATCAATCGCCCTCCTAGGGAAGCCACCACGGTCAGGCCGAGAATAGCCAGCGCAAAGTACTCGGGAGAGGAAAACTTGAGCGCTACTGACGCGAGCATTGGCGTGAAGATTATCAAGGCAATGGTGCCGACGAGACCTCCAACGACGGAACTCAATATGCCAATACCCAGCGCTTTCCCGGCCTGCCCCTGCTGGGTCATGGGATAACCGTCAAATGCCGTCATGACCGCCTCCGGTGTCCCCGGTGCCCGGTAGAGAATAGCGGTGATTAGACCTGAAAAAACGGTGGAGCCGTAGATGGCCGTAAGAAACATAAAGGCAGCGGTAGGGTCCATGCTGTAAGTGACGGGAAGCAGGATAACTACCAGTATGACGCCACTAATGCCGGGCAAGGCCCCGCCGATGAAACCGATCAGGACTGCAGAGGACAGAATCAGCAGGTTCATGGGCTGGAAAACCACAGCCAACCCGTTCAGGAAACTCTCCAGCATGGTTAACTCCTATATTAGGGTAGAGGGATTCCCAGCAGGTACGAGAACACGCCTTGGATAAGCACGGCAGCAACGGCTACCGTCGCAAGAATCGTGCCCCAGTGACGCGCGCCCAATAATAGGGTGCAGAACAGCGTGAAGACGACGGTAGCCAGGAGAAAGCCAGTGGCCTGCATCAGTAGGGTGTAGGCAACGGTTCCAAGCATGAGCCACCAATGATGGGTGGCGGTTCGGGAGCGAGTTGACGTACTCGCTTCGCTATTGGTCGGGTCTGACGTGCTCTCTTCTCGATTGTTGACGGCCTCACTACGTGAGCTTCGCCATGTTGTAGCCAACAAGAAACTGCCGAGCACCAACAGCGCAACCAGCAAGCATAATGGCCAAAGGCGTGGCCCTATGAAGGTCGAGACCTCCTCGGCACTGGGGAATTTAAGCGTGGGTATGAGTGCCACAATAGCGAGCAATACTATCGCAGCGGCAAAAGTCATAACCTTGGCGTGCATGTTCGGGCCCGATGAGAGTGGATGCCGGCAAGTCGTGGTGCGCGGCACGAAGAGGGTGGGGCGGATCGGGCTTGGCCTGGCGGGCCAAGCCCGATCCGCGCGCTAAGGTGCAGCCTCTACCTCAGTTCTCTTCGAGAAGGCGCTTGTATAGTTCGTAGTTATCTTCCAGCTTTTGGCGATAGGCTTCGCTTCCCAGCCAGCCTTCGCGGTAATGGAGATTGACGCGCTCTTCATATTCTTGATAGGCATCGGAGTCATAAACGTTTTTCAGTGAAGACTCAATTTTAGAAACGATTTCAGGCGGAGTATCTGCGTTGACGAAGACACCTCGCTCATTCCCATCGGTGAGGTCCCAGCCATGCTCCACGGTTGTAGGAATATCGGGGAAGTTGCCCAGGCGTTCCTCGGCGAATACTAGGATCGGCATCATTTCTCCTGACTCCATATAGCCTAGAGTCGAGCTGATCTCGCCGAACATGCCATCGATGTTTCCGCCCATTACGTTGGCCGACACGCTGCCTTCCTGGTCGTAAGGGATGAAGTTCATGTCCAGCCCCGTTGCATCGCGAAAGGCTAGAAACGCCATCCGGTCCGGGCTGGCTGCATGAGTTCCACCGATGATGACTTCGCCCGGGTTCTCCTTGGCATGTTTGAGGAAGGATTCGAAATCTGGATATTTTTCAGGGTCGACGATTAACGTCATGACATCGGATTGCATGCGAGCGACCGGCGTCAACTCGTCAAGCCCGATGGGGTTCTGGCCAGCTGCTAGGGACGTTACAAAAGTGGAGGATGCAAAGTCCAAAGTATGGCCGTCGGGGCTACTGCTGGCCGTACGTTGGTGGGCGAGAGCACCAGATGCCGCGGGCAGATTGATTATGGTCACGTTAGTATCCAATGCCTCTTCCAGCATTGGTTTTACAGTACGCGCAAAATTGTCTGTGCCACCACCTGCACCGGCAGCCACCAGGAACTGTAGGGGCTTGGTAGGATACTCAGCGTCAGCATCGCTTGCGAGGGTGGCCGAGGCATTCCACATCAGTACTAGGCCGAGAGAGCTTGCCGCTACGAGTGAGTGTTTCATGAACATGGCCTTCTCCAGAAATAATGTTGTTATCTAGGGCGTTACTCAGTGCTTAGGGAGCGTTCGATCAAGAACGTGGTGTAGAAAGTGTCTCCTTTGAGGGTGGTTGCGTGGATGGGCTGGCGTTACCAAAGAACATGGCATCCTGCGCCCGGCGAAGACGCAGTAAGTGCGACTCAGGAAGAGAGACATCAGCAAGAGTGATTAGCTGTCCTGCTGCGACGGGGCGAACAATTTCAGCCCCAGGAAGCAGGTAGAATGGAACTGGAGCGGAGGGTGATAGTGGTACACTGCCATGCACTTCGGGCCTGAGTCCCTCAATGTGCCGATGATGCCCTTTCATCTCTAGCCGTTGCCCGCTGGCGAAACCCTGCGTGGCACGCGCGGTCAGGTCGACATGTGGCCTGACGGCAGGCCCTCCCCCGGAAGGCAACCCCTTCAAGACGGCATCCAGCAGAGAGATGGGTGCTTCCAATCCCAGCAGATGTCGCGGCAGGTATACCATTGCGCTGTTACCACTGCGGCTGAGAACATGACCTTTCGCGCGCAAAAGCTCCCATGCGTCGTGATCTTCGCAGCGCAGGATCACGAAGACTCCACCTGCGAAGCTGACTTCATCGGGACGACGCAGGCAGTTGAACACTTCCAGGCGGCCACTGCCTTCTAGTACACCCCCGAACCTCTGATGGTCCAACAGAGTTGGAACTTCATGGGTCCGCAGCACCAGGGCATGAAAGTCAGGCCTATCCGGGACCAGGCTGGTAGCATTGGCTACATTGGTCATTTCGCAGAGATCCGGTACCGAAATCTGCGGTATGGCTGAAAGCATCTCGCTGCGTGCCGCGATAGTGGGAACTTCCTGGCCATCGGCCATTGCCCAGGCACGCTTGAGGTCGCGAGCCGGGTAGCACGTGCCATTACACCAAACTGCCTCGCCTTGCTCATCCCAGATAAAGTCATACTCGCTGCTCTTGCCTGCAGCAACGATTTCGAATCCTAGCGTCTGCGCCCAAGTGATAAGTCCAATCAGTAGACTGGGCTGATCGCCGTCCAGCGGGGTGAATAACCGACCATGTTGCTCGGCCAGACGAGTCAGGTAAGGGCCGACAACGGACTCTGTCTCTTTGGTTGCGATACCGACATGTTTATCGGCTTGAATGGCAATCTCGGCATGGCGGGCCCCTACATCAGGTATGCCAGTTGACTCCACGACGATTTCGAAAGGCAAATGACAGACCAACTCCAAACTTCCTGAGGCGATACAGAGCCCACGTTCCCAAGCTTCTGTCGCCGTCGAACTGTCATGGCATACCATTATTTGGCTATCTGGTATCCCTGAAAGCTGTAGGGCCCGAGCGGCGGTCTCTGCATCCACATCCACGGCAACCCGCACGGATAGGCTATTCATCTGCCGGGCCTGGCGCAGGATGCCGCGTCCGAAATCCCCGGCACCAGCAACACATGCCTCAATAACTCTTTCTGAATCAAAGTGCTGTAGATAATTCATATGCGAAAGGTGTCTCCGGTGTGACCTCGACAAAGCCAGGGCTACGGTGCGTGGTGGAAATGCAAACTGGGGCAAGACCGTTGTTAGGCAATGTAGTGGTATACCATTTTTGCGGTCAATGCAGAGAGGGTGAGACTTTGGTCTCAATACGGAGAATGACAAGACTAACTATCTGAATAATAAGATGTTATTTGTTGTGCGAAGCGCAGATTAATAATTGAAAGCGCTCTTTTGGTATGCCATTCTCTTGGCATATATCAGAATCAATGTGATTATCCGAATGGAAGAGATAGAGCCTACGAGCCGCGCGGGATTGGTAGAGAAGGTGGCCGATTACCTGCGTGAGCATATCGTCATGGACCACTTTCAACCGGGCCAGCGCTTGCCCGAGCGTACACTGGCTGAAAAGCTGAAGGTGTCGCGTACCCCTATGCGAGAGGCACTTAAAATTCTGGCGACTGAGGGGTTGGTGGTGATCTCTCCCCATCGTGGGGCAGTGGTTGCAGATGTCAGCCCGGCTGATATGAAGGAAAAAGCCTATGTCCTTAGCGTTCTGGAACAGGCTGCAGCCGAGCTAGCCTGCGTCAAGGCTAGCGATGATGACATCGCTGAGCTTCAGGCATTGCACTTTGAGATGAAAGCAGCTTTCCTGCGTCGTGATCGGCAGAACTACTTTCGGCTTAACCAGGAAATCCATAATCGGATTGTGTCTCTTTCGGGTAATGCCTCGCTCGTAGAGATTCATGCCAACCTCAGCCGCCAGTTATACCGTGTGCGTTATCTCTCCAATCAGAAAAACGACAAGTGGTCGGTTGCTATGGAAGAGCACGAAGCCATCATGGCTGCCATGGAGGCCAGAGACGCAGAGCGGATCGGTCGCGAGTTGCGTAATCATCTTGGCAAGACATGGGTAAAGTATGCCCATGAAGAGAATGTTCAGGACGACAATCGGGTTGATCCGCATCTCTCCGAAGCCAGATAGTCGTGGCTTAGTCTCCCTGCGGAGCCGGGCATGCTGAATCCAACCGTTTAATGACGTGCGTGTCTGCTCGGTTATTCGAACTGCCTGATCGATGTATTTTTCTTCTCATGGCCATGGCTCTTGGTTATATGCGCTTTCCTATGGCAGCGGCAGAGCCGTGAAACCTATGATCGTGGCAATGGTGCTACCATTTTGCTATTCAATCGCGAGCGACACACTGTCGTACTGACGTGCCAGTTCCGCTTCCCCGCATTCGTCAATGGTCATGATGGCATGTTGATCGAGGCCGCAGCAGGTCTGCTTGATGATGCTTCGCCCGAGGAACGTATACGTGCCGGGGTGGAAGAGGAAACCGGCTATCGTATTCAGCATGTCGAAAAGGTTTTTGAAGCTTTTATGAGCCCTGGATTGGTCACTGAAAAGCTCTTCTTTTTTATTGCAGATTACGATACGGAATCAAGGGTAGGCGAAGGAGGCGGCCTGAAAGACGATGGGGAGGACATAGAAGTCTTGGAGCTGCCTTTATCAAAGGCTTTGCAGTTGATTCAGGAAGGGGTAATCGTCGATCGGAAGACCATTATGTTGCTACAGCATGTGGCTCTGCGACTAAGCCGCTAGTGGATTGGCCAACGTTGCCAGTCAGCACTGGGCTTCAAGAGTAGCACTCGTCTCCTAGCGCAGAAGTCGAGCTACGTCTATCAAGTCAATCGACACAGCCCCTGTCGGCGGGCGTTGTCTGTTAGTGAGGAATCATTTCCAGTGTTATAGCAACAAATCCTGAACGCCCGCTTCTAGCCGGTAGCAGTTATTTTGACTCAACTCTCCTAAGCCGCCGGCACTTTCCCAGGTACCGGCGGCTTTAGATCATCAAACTCAGCAAATCTCTCAGGCCTCAACCCACACTTCATCTCCCTTGAAGCTGACCGGCCAGGTGCGCAGCTTGACGCTTTCGTCTTCCAGGCACTGACCATCCTTGAGGCGGTAATGCTGCTTGTAGAGCGGTGACGCTACCACCGGCTCACCTTTCACGTCGCCGACGATGCCGCGGGCGATCACGTTGGCGTTACCCAGCGGGTCGTGATTGTCCACGGCAAACAATTCAGTCTCGTAACCGGGGATGTAGAACAGCGCCACCTGGACGGGGCCTTCCTTCGTTTCCAGCCATGCCGCCACACCGGAAAACTCGACCAGATCCGCCTTGGTGCACAGGTTCTGCCAGGTCATGTCGGTCTCGGCCTCGGGCTTGAGTGCAGTTGCAGTGCTCATGAGCGTTACCTCTTGCTGATTCAGAGAAATCGGTAAGCGAAATGAAGCGCTAGTTGCCCAGCGCTTCATTCGCGCAGCCATTGCGTTATGCAGGGCGGAGTTGGCCGCGCTCGCTCGTCATGATGATGTCCGGATCGGGACGCCGATCGTTGACGAAGCTACGGAAGCGCTTGAGTTTCTCCGGGTCCTTGATCGCGTTGGCCCACTCGCATTCGTAGTTGTCGATCACGGTCTGCATCTGCTGCTCGAGTTCCTCGGCCAGCCCCAGGCTGTCATTGATGACGACGTCCTTGATGTAATCGAGGCCGCCTTCGAGGTTCTCGCGCCACACCGAGGTGCGCTGCAGGCGATCGGCCGTACGCACGTAGAACATCAGGAAGCGGTCGATGTATTTGACCAGCGTCTCGTCGTCGAGGTCGGTGGCTAGCAGTTCGGCATGGCGTGGGCGCATGCCACCGTTACCGCAGACGTAGAGGTTCCAGCCGTTTTCGGTGGCGATCACGCCGACGTCCTTGCTTTGCGCCTCGGCACACTCGCGGGTACAACCGGAGACGGCGAACTTGATCTTGTGCGGCGAGCGCAGACCCTTGTAGCGATTCTCCAGGTTGATCGCCGTGCCCACGCTGTCCTGCACGCCATAGCGGCACCAGGTGCTGCCGACGCAGGACTTTACCGTACGCAGCGATTTGCCATAGGCGTGGCCTGTCTCGAAGCCGGCCTCGATCAGTTCCTGCCAGATATCCGGCAGCTGTTCGAGGCGTGCGCCGAACAGGTCGATGCGCTGGCCGCCGGTGATCTTGGTATAGAGGTTGTACTTCTTGCCGACTTCACCCAGAACCAGCAACTTCTCGGGTGTGATCTCGCCACCGGGGATGCGCGGTACGATGGAGTAGGTGCCGTTCTTCTGCATATTGGCCATGAACGTATCGTTGGTGTCCTGCAACGGTACGTGGGCGGCGTCAGTGATCGGCTCGTTGAAGCACGAGGCAAGAATCGATGCCACCGCCGGCTTGCAGATGTCGCAGCCCAGGCCGTGGCCTTGCGTAGTGCCATGCTTGGCGATCAGTTCATTGAAGGTCTTGATGCCCTCGACGCGCACGATGGAATAAAGCTCCTGACGCGTGTGTGCGAAGTGCTCGCAGATCGACTGATCGACTTCCACGCCACGCGCTTCGAGCTCGTTGTCGACGACGCTCTTGAGGAGTGCCGCGCAGCCCCCGCAGCCAGTGCTGGCCTTGGTCGCACCCTTGACGGCGGCGAGGTCGGTGGCGCCTGCATCGATAGCTGCGCAGATCGACCCTTTGGTGACGTTATGGCATGAGCAGATCGATGCGGTATCGGGCAGCGCATCGGCACCCAGTGTGGGTACGCCTTCGCTGCTGGGCAGAATCAATGAGGCGGGGTCGGCGGGCAGTTCAAGGCCGTTGCTGTAATACTGCAGCAGCGTGTCGTAGTAGCTGTTGTCACCCACCAGCATGGCGCCGACCAGCTTCTTGCCGTCACTCGAGACCACCATCTTGCGGTACTGCTGCTTGATCTCGTCCAGATAGCGATACATGCGCGCCCCGGGGGTGCGATCGCCATGGGCATCGCCGATGGAACCGACGTCCACGCCCAGCAGCTTGAGCTTGGTGCTCATGTCGGCGCCGCTGAAGTTTTCCTTGCCGCCGGTCAGCGTGGCGAGGGCAGTCTTGGCCATCTGGTAGCCGGGAGCGACAAGGCCGAAGATGCTGTTGTTCCACAGCGCGCACTCGCCAATGGCGAGGATGGCCGGGTCGCTGGTCAGGCAGTTGTCGTCGATGACGATACCGCCGCGCTCGCCCAGTTCCAGCTTGCAGTCACGGGCCAGTTCGTCACGTGGGCGGATACCGGCAGAAAATACGATCACGTCGGTTTCCAGTACCTTGTCGTCCTGGAACACCATGCGATGGAAGCTGGTCTCGCCATCGACAATTTCCTGAGTCGCACGGCCGGTGAGCACCTGGACGCCCAGCTCCTCGATCTTCTCGCGCAGCAGTTCGCCACCCTCGGCGTCGACCTGCATGGGCATCAAGCGCGGCGCGAACTCCACCACTGCCGTATCGAGATTCAGGCCGCGCAGGGCGTTGGCCGCTTCCAGGCCCAACAGACCACCGCCGACCACCACGCCGGTCGTCGCGCTCTGGGCCGCCTCGCGGATCGCATCCAGATCGTCCAGGGTGCGGTAGACCAGGCAGTTGGGGCGATCCTTGCCGGGAATGGGCGGTACGAACGGGTAGGAACCAGTGGCCAGCACCAGACGGTCATACGTGTAGTCGCCCTGGTCGCTGACGACCTTGTTGGCATCGCGGTCGATCTTGATCACGGCCTCGTTCAGGCGCAGCTCGATCCCGTTGGCGGCATAGTAGTCGGCATCGCACATGGCCAGCGTTTGTGCGTCCTTGCCGGAAAAGTACTCGGAGAGGTGCACGCGGTCGTAGGCGCGATGGCGCTCCTCGCCGAAAACGACGATGTCGAACTGCTCGGTAGCGTTGTTCTCGACCAGCTGCTCGACCAGATGGTGGCCGACCATGCCGTTGCCGATGATGATCAGACGTTGTTTGCTCATGGTTATGCGGCCTCCTCAAGAAGCGGTTTGGCATCGCCAGCGCCAAATAGCAGGGCCCGACGGCAAGCGCCGAGGTCACGCCCGGCGAGGGATTGTTCGAAATACCAGGGTCCGAAGGCGGTATCGCCGTAGAGCACGGCACCTTCGATTCGGTTATTGCGCAGCAGCAGGCGGCGATAATCGCCTTGCTGCGGGTCGTGATAGGTCAGGACTTCATGCTCTTCATCGGGCTCGATGGGGCCGAAGGCATACAGTGAAACGCCACTGACCTTGAGCTTGGTGGCGGTCGGCGCCTCGACGTAGCCGTCGATGCTGTCGCGGCATAGGCGGGCGGCCAGTACTTCTACCTGACGCCAGATGGGTTCGACCAGGCCATAGGTCTGGCCTTCGAACTCGCAGCATTCACCGAGGGCATGGATGTTCGCGTCGCTGGTGGTCAGCCAGGCATCGACCACGATGCCTCGTGCCGTGGTCAGCCCGGTGTGCCGGCCCAGTTCGGCGTTGGGTACGATGCCGGCCGCGATCACCGCGCAGTCGGCGTCCAGGCGGCGGCCATCGGCGAGGCGCACTGCGCTGATGTGGCCTTGGGCATCGTCCTCGAAGCTGGCCAGGTTGGCGCCGGTAATGATGTTCAAGCCGCGACGCTCGAGCTCGTCTTGCAGCAGGGTGGCAGCGGTCGCGTCGAGTTGACGGTTCATCAACTGCTGACTGCGCTGCAATACAGTGACCTGCATGCCACGCTTGCGCAGACCTTCGGCCGCTTCCAGGCCGAGGAGACCGCCGCCGACGACGACAGCGCGATTGGCCGTGTCAGACGCGTTCTGGGCGATGTGAGTCAGCGCGGCGGCATCGTCCAGATCGCGGAACCCATGCACGCCCGCCAGGTCTGCGCCCGGCACGTCGGGTATGGCAGGACGCGACCCGGTGGCCAGGACCAGGCGATCATAAATGAACTCTCGGCCGCTGTCGGTGACGATCCGGCGCTGAGCCCTATCGATATCGGTGACGCGCTCGCCAAGTATCAGGTCGACCTGCTGCTCGGCGTACCAGTCGGTTTCGCGCAGGGTCAGGGCATCGCGCTCGGCTTCACCGGCCAGCCAGGGCGACAGCAGAATCCGGTTATAGGCCGGTGCGCGCTCGCCGCCAATCATGGTGATTCGCTGGGGTCGCTGCTCGTGCTTGAGCAGGGCTTCGAGCAGGCGATGCCCGGCCATGCCGTTACCGACGATAACCAGATGCTCATCATTGCTTGGTTGTGTCTCGTGGGTCCGCATACTGCGCTACTCCCATCAACGAAAAGGCGCCTGACGGGAGAAGACTGCGTCGTCTTCGCTCCGTCAGGCGCCTTTGCCTAATTCGGTGTTGCTCATGTTGTCGTGCCGACCACTTTATTTATCACGACCAGGTCAGCGGGACGGCGATGCCAAGCGAGTGGCGAATCGGGATCATCTTTGATCCATGTCCATGACGGGTAATAAGCGAATAGCGTGCCATTGTTTTGTTTAATGTTTTAATTTCAATTGTTTATTGATAATGCCTGGAGTTTGGAGACTTTGGCGTGACGCTGTGACGTTCATTGGCTGTGCAAGCCTGCGGGTTTTCGCACCAGTGTGGCGCAATTAATATCTGAGTCTCGGTACGCATAGAGGTGGTCCAGATGCCGCGTCCGGATAACTTAATGTTTTTTAAAGTTTTACTGTTTATGGGCCTGGTTGTTGCTGGATATATGGCAGATTTTAAGCGCCATGTTCTCCGGCGGCTGGCCAACGGCGGCACACCGCAGGAACGAGAGAGCAGAGGGCGAACCAACGATTCCGGGCAAAGGGGCTCGATCCGCACAAAGCGGGTCGAGCCCCTTTCTCTTATAGGAGGCGACATGAAGCAGGCTTCCACGACGTGTCCCTATTGCGGCGTAGGCTGTGGCGTGATTGCCACCCATGACGGCTGCAGCGTGACGGCAGTCGAAGGCGACCGCGACCACCCCGCCAACTACGGGCGGCTGTGCGTCAAGGGCTCGGCGTTGCATGAAACGCTGGGCAACCAGGGCCGCCTGACCCGACCCCAAGTGGATGGGGTCGAAGTGGATTGGGACACGGCCCTGAATGCGGTCGCCGCGCGCCTGGACGCTACCCAGCGCGAGCATGGCCGCCAGTCCGTGGCGGCGTATCTGTCCGGTCAGTTGCTGACCGAGGACTATTACGCTGCCAATAAACTGTTCAAGGGATTTCTGGGTACGCCGCACCTGGATACCAACTCGCGGCTGTGCATGGCCTCGGCCGTGGCGGCCTACAAGCGTTCGCTGGGCGCCGATGCCGTACCGTGCAACTACGAGGACCTGGAAGAGGCCGAACTGGTGGTGCTGGTGGGCTCCAACCTGGCCTGGAACCACCCGGTGCTGTTTCAGCGTCTGCGCACCGCCAAGCAGCGCAACCCGCTGATGCGCGTGGTGGTCATCGACCCACGCGTCACCGACACCTGCGAGATCGCCGATCTCTACCTGGGCATCCGGCCCGGCAGCGATGCGCGGCTGTTCAATGGCCTGCTGGCCTGGATGGACGCCAAGAACCGACTCGATCAAGTCTATCTGGAGCGGCACACGCAGGGCATTGATGACGCGTTGGCGGCGGCTCGCGAGGACGACTGCAGTATCGAGGCGATTGCCGCCGACTGCGACGTCGACCCCGAGCGCCTGGAGACGCTCTACTACTGGTTTGCCACACAGCTGCACGTCGTGACGATGTATTCGCAGGGCATCAACCAGTCGAGCAGCGGCACCGACAAGTGCAACGCGATCATCAATTGCCATCTTGCGGGTGGCAAGATCGGTCTGCCCGGCGCCGGACCGTTTTCGATCACCGGCCAGCCCAACGCCATGGGCGGGCGCGAAGTAGGGGGGCTGGCCAACCAGCTCGCCGCGCATATGGACTACCATACGCCCGGCGCCATCGACCGCGTCACGCGTTTCTGGTCCACCGAATCACTGACCCCGAACCTGCCGGCGGGGCCGGGCTACAAGGCGGTCGAGCTATTCGATGCCATCGAGCGCGGTGAGATACGGGCGCTATGGATCATGGCCACCAATCCTGGCGTCAGCCTGCCCGATGCCAACCGTGTGCGTCGCATTCTCGAGGCCTGCCCGCTGGTGATTGTCTCCGACTGCATGGCCAACGCCGATATTCTGCAATATGCCGATATCGTGCTGCCGGCATCGAGCTGGTCCGAGAAGGACGGTACCGTCACCAACTCTGAACGTCGTATCTCGCGTCAGCGCGGCATGCTGCCACCGCCAGGCGAGGCACGCCATGACTGGTGGGCAATTTCCCAGGTAGCATGCCGCATGGGCTTCGCTGAGGCCTTCGACTATACGCACCCCTGCGAAATATTCGACGAGCATGCGCGGCTCTCCGGCTTCGAGAATGCAGGGGAGGGGGCTCGGCCTTTCGATATCTCCGGCCTGGCCGGGCTCGATCGGGCCGGCTATGATGCGCTCGCGCCGACCCAGTGGCCGGTCAATGCCGCTGCTCCCCAAGGTACGGCGCGCTTGTTTACCGATGGCCGATTCGCTACCCCGGATGGCCTCGCCAAGCTGATTCCGGTACGCCCTCGCGGGCCGCAGCAGCAAGTGAGCGAGTCGCGTCCGCTGCGCCTCAATACCGGTCGTGTCCGCGATCAGTGGCACACCATGACGCGTACCGCACGCGCGCCACGCTTGATGAATCACCGTGCCGAGCCGTTCATCGAGGTGCATCCCGACGATGCTGCGAGCCTGGGTCTGAACGACCAGCAACTGGCCCGCCTGGAAGGGGCCGGAGGCGACTATATCGGTCGGGCTCGTGTCTCGAATGCCATGCGCCGCGGCGAGGTCTTCGTACCCATGCACTGGAACGATAGCTTCAGCGGGCGGGCACGTATGGGTGGGCTGTTGGCGGCCCACCTCGATCCGATCTCAGGGCAACCTGAATCGAAGCAGGGCGCTGTCAGCCTTTCACCGCTGCAGATGGGCTGGGAAGCCTCATTGATTCTAGCGTCCGATGCCGAATGCGAGCCTGTCTGGCGCGACGATAGCACCTATTGGGCCTACATCCCGCTGGCAAGCAGCCGACGCTGGCAACTTGCTGGCGGTGAAGCTGACGAGTCCCCGAGAGACTGGCTGGCCTGGGCGAAGGCGCACCTGCCCGGCGAGCCGGCGCTGTGGGCCGAGGATGCCGGTAGCGGCCGCCTGCGTGCGGCGGGTTTCGAGAATGGCCGCCTGCGCTGGTGGCTGATGGTCGGCTCACCCAGTGAACTGCCCGCGCTTAACTGGTTGGACGAACGTTTTGCCGAGGCGGCAATCGACACGCCGTTGTCCAGCGATTTACGCCGCCGTCTGTTGGCCGGCTGCGATGCCGGCGAAGCCGATGCCGGGCCGACCATCTGCAGCTGCCATCAGGTTGGTCGTAAATCCATTGTTGAGGCCATCCGCAACGGCGACACCGATGTCGAGGCGCTGGGCGCCCGGCTGGCCTGCGGGACCCAGTGTGGCTCCTGCATTCCCGAATTGAAATCATTGATCGAAGAGGAAACCGCCCATGATCTCGCAACTCAAGCAGTGGAAGCCGAAACTGCCTGACTTCCTGGGCTTCCTGCCCCGCCTGGCAGGCGGCTCACGGGTCCTTTCGGTCATGAATGGCCTGCAGCAGAATACTGGCCACACCCCTCTGGCCACCCGAGGCGAGTGTCGGCAGGGAACGGTCTACCTGGTGGGTGCCGGGCCGGGGAGTGCCGATCTGCTCACGCTGCGTGCCGCGCGGCTTTTAACTCAGGCCGACGCCATCGTCTACGATCGCCTGGTCGGTGATGACATTCTGTCGATGATTCCTGCCGGTCGTGAGCGCTACTATGTCGGCAAGGCTGCGGGGCACCACAGTGTGCCGCAGGCCGAAATCGGCGCAATGCTGGTCAAGCTGGCGCAGGAGGGTAAGTCGGTGGTACGCCTGAAAGGCGGCGATCCCGGTATCTTCGGGCGTATGGGAGAAGAACTCAGCGCCTTGTATGGCGCCAATATCCCTGCCGAGATCGTGCCCGGCATTACCGCCGCGTCCGGTGCGGCCGCTGCGATGGGTATGGCGCTGACCGACCGGGCCCACGCCCAGCAAGTGCGTTTCATTACCGCTCAGCAGTGTCGCGTCGACGGCACGCCCGATTGGCAGGGACTGGCGCGAAAGGACGAGACGCTGGTGTTCTACATGGGGTTGTCCAAGGTCGAAGCAATCAGCCGTGGGCTGCGCGATGCCGGACTGCCCGACGACTGGCCGATGATGCTCATCGCCAATGCCAGCCTGCCGGAACAACAGACTCTGATCAGCACCCTGGCAGACATGCCGCAGGCACTTGTCGACAATCCACTGCCTTCGCCGTGTCTGATCGTGGTGGGTAGCGTGGTGCGAATGGCTGAAGAAGCGCAGCGACAAGCGAAGGTGGCAGAGGGCGTGAGATATGCAAAAGGGGCGGCACAGTGAAGTGACTTGTGTCACGCCTGATTCGAAACTGACGGGCGCCATGCCGTAACGCTGGTACCAGGTGCTGTCTGAAAAGTCGACGAGCGACGGTAAGACAAGGCGAAAATCGGCGAAAGAGCGGTGTAAATGAGCATCTTGAGCCGATTTTTAACGCAGTATTGCCGAGCGCAGTACTTTTCGGACAGTGCCTAGGGTAAAGAGCGGTATCCTCTGATTTATACCGCTCTCAACGAGGAAAGTGCAGGGATCGGGAGCGTTAAGTCGTTTTCTTTATTCGCTTTACCCAGCGCTGCTTAGCATACTTGCGCAGGTTCGACACATTGTCCGTTTCATCGACGATGTCGTGGCCTAGAATGGCTTCGATAATGTCCTCGAGGGTCACAACCCCCAGCCACGTGCCGAGTTCATCGTATACCACACACATGTGGTGCCGTTCGCGGAGCATCAGGCTAAACACCTGCTCTACATTGTCATCGCCATTCAGCGAGTTAACGGGGTGCATCAGGGACTTCAGCGTCGCATCGTCCGCTGCATGGTACGTGTCCGCCTTGTGGATATAACCGAGCGCATGCTCGGCACCGTCCATCACCGGGAAGCGAGTGAAGGGCGACTTGCCCAGTTCCTTGTCGAACTCAGCGACCGTCATCACGGGGTTGACCGTGACGCTCACGGTACGTGGCGTCATGATATCCCGGATCTGCATGGTATGCAGATTCAGGATGTTGGTGATCGACCTTGTCTCATCTGCGTCTAGCGCCTTCTCTTCCAGGCCGATCTGCGCCAGTGCCTTGATCTCACCGCGCATATCGACATTTGCCTCGTTACTCCCCAGTCGGTTCGTGATCCGTTCGGACAGCCAGATGAAGGGCTTTAATAGCCAGACCATGCTGCCCAGCAACGGAGGCAACAGTGGCGAGAGTTGTCGCCAGTAGGTGGCGCCGAGCGTCTTGGGAATGATCTCTGACGCCACAAGTATCAGCAACGTCATGATTGCCGAGGCAATGCCGAGGTAGGCTTCTCCGAAGACCACCGTAACCTGGGCACCTACCCCCGTCGCTCCGACGGTGTGTGCCACCGTATTCAAGGTGAGTATGGCAGCGAGGGGCTGATCGATATTGCCTTTTAACTTGAAGAGTTTTGCATGAAGGTCAGGCCGATCGTCGCGTTGCTGCGCAATATAGCTTGGCGTCAATGACAGAAGCGACGCTTCCAGAATGGAGCACAGGAACGAGACGCTTATCGACAGGATGGCAAACAATGCCAAGAGGAGCATAAAGCCTCTAAAGGTAGGTGTGAACTGCTAATAATGGGGCCACGGCAAGCGTTGTCAAGTACTAGACCCCTGCCCAGCGCGTGCTACCTTGCGGAGGAGGGCAATGTACTTGGGCCCGACGAGAGGAGACGAGCGAAAATTCTCAACGTCGTTACCGTACATGGAGGTTATGTGTTAGAAATTGTAAAGCCTTTTGCAGAATGGAGCGTGACGGTTATAGAGGTGATTGGCATCCTTATTATCACCGGGTTCGCATTCTATGCACTAATCGTTGAGCCGGCTGTCCTACTGAAAAAGGGCAAAGCAGAAGAGATATTTTATCAGATTCGTCAGCGTCTCGGGCGAGGCATTCTGCTCGGCTTGGAGTTTCTTGTTGCTGCAGACATAATTCATACCGTTGCAGTCGACTTGACATTCAAGACAGTCGGTATATTAGCCATTATTGTGCTGATACGTACCTTCCTCAGCTTTACGCTGGAGGTTGAGCTTACTGGCCGTTGGCCTTGGCAGGAAAAGAAATAGGCATTTTGGTATGTATTTGTGTAAGGCTGTATATGCTTGTCACGATTGTAATGTTTCACAGGCTCAACATTGGACACCAGTTGGCTGGGAGTGCTACGAATGGAGTGCTACGAATTAGGTGAGAACCAATTATAGTCACAGCCAAAGTGTACATACTTAATTAAAGATGCAGCGGCCAGGAAGGCTACTGGAGTCAGAATGCGAGCAGCAGAAGAACGGAAGCTTTTCCTAGCCTGTGGTGCAGCGGGGCTGATCGGAAGCCTGGGGGTGATCATAGGGAATCTAGTCGGCATCATGGTCTATGAGAAGCATGATCCGATCAGCGAGACCATTAGCGCACTCGCAGTGGGCAAATACTCCTGGATACTCGACTCCAGTCTGTGCCTGTTTGCAGTAGGCCTGTTAGCCTGTGCGACTGGCCTTTACCGCTGGAGCCTGGATGGTGCCAAATGGAAGACGGCGAGTGTCTTGCTTGGACTCTTGAGCATGGACATCGTCATAATTGCGCTCTACAACCAGTATGCGGGAACTCAGCATCCTGGAATGAAGGTGCATCTTTATGCCGTCTACACGCTAGGTGTACTGGTCAGCTTGACGGCGTTCCTGCTGGTTTCTGGATTGCAGGAGATCGAGATCACCCGTTCATGGGGAAAGTACAGTGTCTGGTTCGGGGTCTCCTGGACGATTCTCGCCCCGCCTTTCTTCTTTGTGTCCACTGCATGGGAAGGCGCCTATGAGCGTATGCTTGGATTGATGCTGGTGAGTTGGGTGGCCCTCCTTTCCTGGCTAGTGCTACAGCATGGGCGTAAGGGCATGGTCTTGGGCCGATAGGCAACCGTGAGCCCTGCACCTTATAGCCTTGGCGGCATCTAGGTGGGTTAGTGCCCTAGGCTTTATGCTTTGTCTGAAAAATGCCTGCACTCGCCCACATGGCGTTAAAAACCGGCTCAGAATGCTCATTTACACCGCGTAAACTCCGCGTTTTCGCCGATTTTTGCCTTGTCTGGCCATCGCTCACCGGTTTTTCAGACAGAGCTTAGTGTGTCATTGCAATCCCGGAAAAGAGTTATCTATTTTCTGGGTCTGTGAAAACAATGCTGTTCAACTTTCCAACTTGATAGATGTCGTGCATGTATGAATCGAGTTTGGAGGCGAGATAAGTCAGCAAGATGGAGAAATAAACAAGAGCCATCAGGATGGCTTCATCGTTAAGCCATGAAAGCTGGCTTATGGAAACCTCATAAGCGACAGTATAAACGCTCATGGCGCCCCAGAAGAGTGCTAGTAAGCTATTGACGAGAATGAATGTGAGTAGAATGCCCCTCACGCTCTTGGTAGGCGGGTTGGTCTTCCAGAAAGGCAGGTGAAGGATCTTCAAGCGCCCATTCAAAACAACGTTGTTCTTTCTGCGCAGCAATGGCTCTGCGTAGGCATGCCTTCTTTCCCCAGTCAATGCAGCAAGTACGACCCGATGATCGAAACCATGCCCGAAAATATGGTTTACCGCTTGCATGAAGTTGTGTGGCGAACCCGTTTCGGAATATTCGTTGGCCTTGTCGGAGAGTTCTTTTAACTCCTTGTTCAGGGCGTGAGGGCGCTGCTCTTCATCATCGAAGTTCAAGTTATAATGAACATCGTACACTTGGTATAACGATATGGTGACACCAACGAAAATCATGCAAAATACCAGAAAGCTCAACATGGGGTTAACCTTATCGTTTCAAACGTTTGCCGATTCCAGTCACTTGCATCGTGATCGCAACCCGGCCTGCCTAGATGACCCTGACAAACTAGCGACCTTGGCCGAATGATACCACGTCGCGCTACCGGCGAGCCGATGGCGATCCGCGCCGGCGCGACAAGCGTATCCAGAGCCATTGATCGATCCCGCTAACAGCCGGCGCTGGCTAAAAACAGCCAAGCGCCCGGCTATGTCGGGTGCACCCCATGCAAGGCAGCATCGACTCAGCTCACCCTATCCAACTCGCGGGTGACATCGGCCATGCTGTGGTAGGTATGGTCACCGAACTTCTCCAGCGTGCGCATTTCCTGCTCGTTGGCCTTAGGGCGGGCGTAATCCTTGAGTTCCTGACCGCTGGCCGGAAAGGTCATGCCGGAAAACAGGCTGGCAAAGCGCGCCGCCGAAGGTGCCTGCATGGCATGTTGTCCACCGGCTTTGCTCGGTTGGTTATCGGGGGCTTTCTCGTGGGTACGTAGCTCGCCGAAAGCGCGAGCGACTTCGGCGGCGTCGCGATAGTTCCGCTCCGGTAGCTGTTGGATGATATTGCGCACGTCCCGCTCATCCTCGCTGACGGCATCGGCCAGCGCGTCACGCGATTTGGGAAAATCGACGCCTTTCAGTGCTTTTTCGAGATCGGCGGCCGACACCGCGCGTTTAGGGTGGGATGTCTGCATGTGCCGCTCGTAGCGGGATTTCTGTTCGAACTCGGCACCGCATATTTCACACACGAACTGTGCCATCAGCGTATCTCCCCGAGCGCTCTTTGTACGTCGGCCATCGTCGCGTAGCGTCGGCCAGGAAGCTCATTGACTACCTCGATGACCTCCTCCGCGGCCTGGTTGGCCTTGGCCTGCTTGACCAGATCGGTTTTGGTACAGGGGAAATCCACTCCCTTGAGCGCCTTGGTGACACCGGCTGCCGAGGCCGTACCGCTGGCCGCCTTGCCGCCGCGCTCGCCACCCTTGCTGCGATCGCCCTTGGGTTCGGTGATCTCGGCCTGCATCTGCGGTTCCGCGAGCTTGCCGGCCTCCAATGCGTCGGTTGGCCATTCCCGCTTCTTCAAGCCCAGGGTCTTGAACAGGTTCGCCTTGCCGCTGATCCTGACGCCTTCCTCGCTCAGATCATCATGCGCGCCAATCATCAGGAACTGCGCGTTCTCATAGTCGAGCAGCTTGCCGTCATCGATGTCGATCCAACGCTTGTCGGCGAATTTTTCCTGCAGGCGCTTGGGGTAGTTCGGCTTGGAGTGCGGGAAGCCGGGCACATCGATAGCGGGATTGCGTACCGAAATCACATAGCTCGCCTCGCTGAGTATCCCCAGTTCGTTCTGGGCCTTGCCGGGCTTCTCCGGACTGGAAAGCCGATAGGCCAGGCGAGAGCTGCTGTCGCGCTCGAAAATCGCATAGCGACCTTCGCCGGCAGGAATGGCCTCGCCCTGTTCCTGCTCGCCTCGGGTCTTGGTCTCGTACTCCATAGGCGCCAGCGCTTCGCCGATGTCCTTCGGCTTGCCCGTCATGTCGTTCATCATCCATTCGCGCTGGGTGGACTTGGACTTGCCCTTGACGATTTCCGGCATGCGCTTCTTGCCCACCACGAAGAGCCGCGCATTCTGGGCGTCGTCGGGTATCAGCACGACATGCAGGCGCTGCACATCATCGAGACTCTGGACGTTTTCCGCATTGACCTTGGGTCGATAGAAAAAATAGATGTCGCCTGTTTCCACGTAATCGGCCATGGGCCACCTCCCTGCGCAGAACGGATACACGATGCACGCTCTCTTTGGCGTAGCAGAGGGGACTGCGTCCTGCAAAACAGGCTACCGTGCTGTCGTGGAGGCTCGACAGTGATCCGCTATAGCGACTGGCATTGGTCGTTCACGAGCTCATGCCGGTGTCTTCGCGAAAGCGTTTTGCCTCCGCAATCAACCAGTCGATGAACCGTTGAGCCTTCGGTGGGGCGTTGCCGGTAGTGGGAAGTAGCAGGTCGTAGGTGAACGGCGAGTCGAGGACGAAGCGGTTGCCGAAGGGCCTCACCAATACGCCACTGGCTAGGCGGTCGCTGGCCACGGCGGGGTTGGCAAGCATCACGCCGCGTCCGGCGATTGTCTGGTCGAGCGCCATGCCATAGAGAGAGAAACGCCGCTGGATTGGCACCTTTGCATCGTGCATGCCGACGGCATCGAACCAGTCCCGCCAGCCAGGAAAAGCGATATTCTGCCGCGATTGCCAGACCACCTCGAGCAGGGGAAGCGCGAGCAGGTCGGCAGGGGTGTCGATGTGGGTACGTTCCAGCAGGGCGGGTGCGCAAACCGGGAACAATTGGTCGTCGAAGAGTCTTAGGCTTCTCACGCCGGGCCAAGGACCACGGCCATAGCGCAATGCAAGCCGCGCGCCACCTGCGTGCCAGGTCGGTGCCGTCAGGTTCTGGTCCGCATCCAGGGAAATATCGATTTGGGTTTCCTGGGCTTCGAAATTCGCCAGGCGCGGCAATAGCCAGAATTGGGCCAGCGAAGGTGGCGCGCTCAAGGTCAGCGTCGTGGCCGCTCGAGCCCGCTCACTGGCCGTTTGCACACCGCTGGCAATCCGCGCCAGTCCCGCATCGATATCCTCGGCCAGCAATCGACCGGCTTCGCTGACGCGCACGCCGTTGGGATAGCGGTCGAACAGTGCCACACCCAGGCGGTCCTCGAGTTGCTTGATCTGGCGACTAACGGCACCCGGAGTCACGCCCAGACGACTTGCCGCCACCTTGAAGCTGCCGGCCCGTGCGGCTTCGGCGAAAGCCCGCAATGCATTGAGCGGCAGTCGTTCGATTTTCATGGGTTGAGTTTTCCTGAGCCTAGGGTGGCAGAGTAATCGGTTGGATGCGGTCGTGCCAGCTGCTGCAATGGCTGCCATCACATACCGGGAGACATACCATGAACGATGCCAGATCCTCTACGGCCGATTCCGGGAATAGGGCGCCATTTACTCAAGCGCGACGCACTATCGATATGCCCGCCAGCGTACTGATGACTCTGTTCTGCCTGGCGCTGGGGCTGCAACAGGTAGCGATCAAGGCGGTGGAAACGGAGGTATCGCCGCTGGCCCAGATCGCGCTGCGCTCATTGATGGCGGCGGGGTTGGTAGGATTGTTGGTTTATTGGCGGGGCGTGGGATTGGCTGACTTGCGTACCCATCTCGTGCCGGGGCTGTTGGTGGGGCTGGGCTTCACTGCCGAGTTCGCCTTCGTGGCATTGGGGCTCGACTATACGCTGGCCTCGCACATGTCGGTCTTTCTGTATACCGCGCCGGTATTCGCCGCGCTCGGCCTGCACTTCCTGGTGCCGGGAGAACAGTTGAACCGGCGGCAGTGGTGGGGAATCGCGCAAGCGTTCGTGGGCATGGCGATCGCCATGGCACCGGCCGCTGGCCTGAAGAATGTCGAGGCCATCGTGCTGGGCGATGCGTTAGGGCTGCTGGCGGGGCTGGCCTGGGCAGCCACTACCCTGGTATTGCGCAGTTCGTCGCTCTCCGAGGCGCCGGCGGAACAGACGCTGTGCTATCAGTTGAGCGTTGCTGGGCTGCTGTTGTTGCCGGCAGCGGTGTGGCTCGGCGACGTGGCAGACATGCAGCTGACGCCACTGGCGATGCTCAGCCTGAGCTTCCAGACGCTGGTGATCTCGTTCGGTGCATTGCTGCTGTGGTTCGCGTTATTGCGCCGCTACTGGGCCTCGCAGCTCGGCGTGTTCTCGTTCCTGTCGCCGGTGTTCGGCGTGTTGTTTGGCGTCGTGCTGCTTAACGAGCCGCTTACCGCCAATTTCGTGATCGGCGGCGGGGTCATTCTGTGCGGTATCGTGCTGGTGACGCGTTAAAAAGACAACCACGTCCGCATGCTCTTATTAAGGGCATACGGACGTGACTAAGTGCGGCCTCAACGCGTTTCGTGAATGATCACTTCCACCCGGCGATTGGCGGCGCGACCTGCCACGGTATCGTTGCTGGCAATTGGCTGGGTGTCGGCGTAGCCGATGGCGCGCATTCTCGAAGCGTCGATGCCGGCTTCGCTCAGGTAGCGCAGGATCGACGTGGCACGCATGCTCGACAGCTCCCAGTTCGACGGGAAGCGCGGCGTGTTGATCGAGCGGCTGTCGGAATGACCCTCTACCGAAATCGTGCCCTCGAGTTCACTGAGCATCGCCACCAGCCGTTGAATCACCTCGCGCCCTTCGTCGGTCAGCGTCGCATCGGCCGAGTCGAACAGCAGATGATCCTGAATGCGCAGGGTGATGCCTTGCTTGATGCGCGACACCTCGACGCCTTCGATGGTCGGTAGGGCGTTGGCTTCCTGTACCGCCTTGTCGATGGCGATTGCCGCCGCTATGGCTTGCGGGTCGATGAGCGGCTTGGCTACCGCCAGGGCAGCGTCGATGGCCGTCTCGCTGATCGTCGGCTTCGTGGCCACGGCGATAGCGGCGGCCCTGGCCTGTGACGACAGTGACGGTGTTTCAATAACGCGGGCTGCCGCAGCAATGGCCGTTTCACTGACCACGGTGGGTGGATTGGTCGCAACACGTACCATATCGAGCGCTGCCTGGACGGCCTCGTCAGTCAGCAGGGCGGGGGGCGCGTGGGTCACCGGTTCGACACTGCTCTCGGGCGCCGCCGGACGTAACAGCTCGCCCAGCCCGCTCGCCTGACCCGAGACGGTCAGCAAGAGAACGAACAAGGCCACCAGCAGGGTCATGATATCCAGGTAACTGACCATCCAGCCGTCGCTGTCCCGATCCTGGGGATGAATGGCCAGCAGCACGTCATGGCGATGCCCCGGAGCGTGACGGTCAAGCATGTTTCACGGTCCCGCTGCTGTCGGAGGCATTGCTGCCAGACGTCTTGTCCGGCGACGGTTCACGAATCTCGTCGTGATAGTTGGCCATGAACGAGTTCAGCGTCTCTTCGATGAACGAGGGCAGGCGGCGCTTGGACATCAGCGATACGCCTTCGAGCACCATGTTCATGGCGATCAGGCGCTCTTCGGTGCGCCGCTCCAGCTTCACCGCAATCGGCTTGAAGATCAGGTTGGCCAACAGGATGCCGTAGAAGGTGGTCAGCAGCGCCACGCCCATGCGCGGCCCGATCTCGGCGAGATTGCTGGTATTCATGATTTCGAGCATGTTGACCAGTCCCACCAGGGTTCCCAGCATGCCGAAAGCCGGCGCATAGCTGGCCATGGTGCGAAATACCTGGGCCTCGGCCAGTTCGCGGGCCTTGAGGCGGGCGATGCGCCAGCGCAGCAGGTCAATGATTTCCTCTTCCTTGGTGTGATCGATCACCAACTGCACGCCGGTACGCAGGAAGGGGTTGCGGGTATCCTTCAGCGCTTTTTCCACTGCCCTGACGTTGCCCTTGAACCACAGCCGCGACATGTCGACCAGTTCCTTGATGTCATCTTTGGCGTAGCTGTCTTCGCGGCGGAAGACGATGCCCACCAGGCGCACCACGCGCAGCACTTCACGCAGGGGGTAGCTGATGAAGGTGGCCGCGAGCGTGCCGGTGACGACGATGGCCAGGCCGGGCAGATTGACGAAGCTCAGGGCCGACTCTGCGCTGAGTAGCAAGACACAGGCCAGCATGAGGCAACTGGCAGCGATACCGATGAGTGTGGAGGGGTTCATGCGGGGTTCCGAATGGCTGCGGTTTCTCTAAAGAAGCGGCGACACCTGCCGATACTTCCGATGAAGACCAGGATTATCGAGGACCCAGCATAGCCCTATCGTCGCTCGGCAAAGCGCGGAAATGCGCCCACGGGTGGGCCCAGTTCTTGCCGCGGCTGGGTTTCCTAGGCCTCAGCCGGTAAACTCCGCGCCTTCTCTCTACGTCAGGACGTCTTGCCCGATGAGCTCGTTGCCGAACTGCCCGCAGTGCGACTCCGCCTATACCTACCAGGACATGAGCCTGTTCGTCTGCCCCGAATGTGCCCATGAATGGCCGCAGGCAGCGGAAGAGGGCGCTACGGGCGAGCGTCTCGTCACCGACGCCAATGGCAACCCGCTGCAGGATGGCGATTCCGTCAGCGTGATCAAGGATCTCAAGGTCAAGGGGTCCTCTCTGGTGGTCAAGGTCGGCACCAAGGTAAAGAACATTCGACTCGTCGAGGGCGATCATGACATCGACTGCAAGATCGACGGGATCGGTGCGATGAAGCTGAAGTCCGACTTCGTGAAGAAGGTGTGATGCTGCGCCCCTTCAGTACTGTAACGCTTGGCTGATGTACTGTTCGCCTCGCAGCATCCGGCGAATGGCGTCAGGCAATTCGTCGGGGTCGCCCTTGAGCACATAGCCTTGGGCGCCGACAGCAATGGCCTGTTCGGCATAGCGGCGTTCGCCATGACCGGATAGGATGGCGCAGGGCAACTCGGGACGTCGCGCTTTTACGCTGGCAATGAGCTCGAGCCCGCTGACTCCCGGTAGGGAAAGGTCGACCAGCATGAAATCCGGAGATATCCCATCCAGATGCCGCAGCGCGGCTTCTCCGGAACCGGCGGTGTCGCAGACTTCCATGTCCGCTTCGAACGAGAGAAACTCGCTCAGCATTTCTTTCATGTAGGCGTGATCTTCAACGACGAAGATACGCGCAGGTGCGTCCATGCTCATGCAATATCTTCCTTGATAGCATCCATATGCTTATATGAGATTGATCGTTCCTAGGCTTTGCGTGCCGGCACTGTTACGAGTATAGATGTCCCTGCGCCGGGAGCGCTGGTGATTTTCATGCTGCCTCCCAGCAGGCGTAACCTCTCGCGTATGCTGATAATGCCAAAGCCGGGTTGTTCGTGCTGCCTCGCTTCCATGGCGACCGGGTCGAAGCCGTGTCCGGAATCGCTCACGCGAATGCAGATCTGTTCATCCGTGTGGTCCAGCTCGACTTCGACTCGATTCACGCCGGCATGCTTCTTGGCGTTGAACAGCAATTCCCGAACGACCTGAAAGAGCAATACGCGCAGATCTTCATCCGGCGTATAGGGCGTGTTGCGGGTTTGCAAGTCGACATCGAGGTCATGCAACTGCTTCATCTGGCGTTGCAGCCATTCGAGCGATTCGGCCAATCCCTCCTGTTTCAGGATGGGCGGGCTTAGGTCCACCGTGAGCTGGCGGGTCGTCTCGATGGCCTGGGCGATCCAGGACAGTGTCGAGGTGAGAGGCTTCTGCACTTGTTGATCATTCGAATCAACGAGTTGCTCCTGGACCAGGCGCACCTTCATCTGTAGCCCATAGAGCAATTGCTGCAGATCGTCGTGCAGCACCTGGGACACTCGGCGCCGCTCCTCCTGCTCGGCCATGGTCAGCTTCGAGGCCAGGTCGCGGACTTCCTGGGTACGCTCATGAACACGCGCTTCCAGCGTCTCGTTGATGTCCTTGAGCGCCTGCTCGGCGAGCTTCTGCTCACTAATATCGATATTCATGCCGACCCAGCCGCGAATCGTGCTATCCGAGTTGCGCAGTGCGCCAGCCCGAACCTCGGTCCAGCGATATTGCCCGCTGGAGGCATGAAAAATGCGGAACTCGGTATGTAGTGGTTTGCCTGTTTTTATTACCTGTTTCCATTCTGCTTGTGCTTGCTGACGATCATCGGCCTTGACGGCTTCAAGCCACCCCCAGTCCTTGAATTGTTCGTAGGTCTGGCCCGTGTAGGCCCGCCAGGAAGGGGAGTCCTCGCTGACCGAGCCGTTGGCATCGGTGGTCCAGATGATCTGGGCGGAGGTATCGACCAGAACTCTGAACCGTTCCTCGCTGGTGCGTAGTTCTTCCTCGAAACGCTTGCGGTCGGAAATGTCGATGAAGGTAATGACCACGCCATTGATCCTATCATCGACGCTGCGATAAGGCCGGATACGAGTCAAGAACCAGTGCCCCTGCTCGTCCTGAACCTCGCAACTGACCGGGGCCAGTTCATCCAGCACATGCTGGGCATCGCTGGTCAGCGAGGCATAGCCCAGGCGGTGGGTGAGATCGGAAATCAGCCGTCCGCAATCGCTCTGGCGAACGTTGAACAGTTCACTGACCTGTGGCGTAAAGCGCAAAATGCGCAGCTCACGGTCCAGGAACAGCGTGGCGATATCGGTGGCAGCCAGCAGATTCTGCAGGTCGTTGGAAAGCCAGCTGAGTTCCTCGACCTTGTGCTGGTTCTGCTGGTTGACCGTGGCCAGTTCCTCGTTCATCGATTGCAGCTCTTCCTTGGAAGTCTCCAGCTCTTCCATGGTGGAGCGCAACTCTTCGTTGGCGGATTGCAGCTCCTCGTTGGAAGCCTTCATCTCCTCCTGGCCGGTTTCGTACTCTTCGATGACCGTCTGCAGGCGTCGCTTGTTCAGGTCCAGCTCGGCTTCGAGTTCGCGGGATGTCGATTCGGCATCCGACAGCGAAAGGTGAGGCTCCGGGGCAACGGCATCGGAGCGCTCCTCGAAAATGACCAGTATCAGACCCTGGTCTTCGCGATCCTCGGCGGGACGGATATGCATCACTACATGGCGTATTTCACCATCGATGCGTGTCGGGATCGGCTTGGAGCGAACGGGGCGGTAATCCCTTTCGGCCATGACCAGGGCCGCATGCAGGTCAAGACGCAGTTCCTCGTGAACGAGCCTGAAGACACTCGAGGTGGGTTCACCGCCGGGGTGGGTCAGGTAGCGTCCGACGTGCTCGGAAAGATGAACGATCTTGTGGTCGGGATTGACCAGCAGGCTGGGCGGCGCGTAACGCTCGACCATCTTCTGATGCAGCTCCCCATAGGTCGGCAGGTGATGCGGATAGGTCTGGGCAAGCTGGCCTGCCGAGGAATGCCGGTTGGGAGTGCGTGGAAAGACAGGCAAATGCACGGCACGGGTAGGGATGTTGCGCTTGCGATACAGGCAGTGAGGCTTGCTGTGAGCACAGAATAGGTCGCTGCGGTCGACCGTTTCCGAGTTGCCTAGCATCAGGTAACCGCCGGCCTTGAGCGCATAATGAAAGACGTCGATGACGTCCTGCTGGATATCACGCTGCAGGTAGATCATGACGTTGCGACAGGCAATCAGGTCGAGCCGGGAGAAGGGCGGATCGCCAAGCAGGTTGTGCGGGGCGAAGACGACCACGTCGCGCACTTCCTTACGTATCCGGAAAGTGTTGTTTTCCTTCGTAAAGTAGCGGCGCAAGCGTTCAGCGGGAATATCGATTTCTATATCGCCCTGGTACACGCCCTCACGGGCCATGTCGAGAGACGCCTCGTGAAGGTCCGATGCAAACACTTGGATCTGAGGCGGCGAAGTTATCCTTGCAGCGGCTTCGAGAAGCAGGATGGCCAGTGAATAGGCTTCCTCGCCCGAGGCGCAGCCCACCGACCAAAGTCGGATATGGTCATCCTGCGTCTTGCCCTCGAACAACCGGGGAATGACCTCGCTCTCGAGAAGTTGAAAAGCCTCGGGATCGCGAAAGAAATTGGTGACTGTGATCAGGAATTCATCGGCCAGCGCGTGGACTTCGTCAGGTACCTGGCACAGGAAATCGAAGTATCTACCGAGGTCTTCGACGTGGTGCAACTGCATGCGCCGCTGGATGCGCCGCATGACGGTGGAACGCTTGTAGCGGCTGAAATCGCGACCGCTGCGGGTCCGCACCAGAGCAAAGATCTGGTGCAGCGTGTAGCGCTGGGCCTCGTCCAGTTCCTCGCCTTCCTTGGGAATGACGATCTGTGGGCGGGTCTGGGCATATTGCCTGATTTCTTCGTAGATATTCTCGAGTGGCAAGATGCGATCGACGAGGCGCGTGGCGATCGCACTCCTTGGCATGCTGTCGAATTCAGCTTCGTCAGGATTCTGGACGATCGTCAGTCCGCCGGCCGCCTTGATGTCCTTGAGTCCGAGCGTGCCGTCCGACCCTGCACCGGTCAGAATGATACCGACCGAGTCGCCGTCGTGAGTGGCGGCGAGCTTGCGGAAGAAGTGATCGATAGGAGAGCGTTCGCGACGCTTGTCCTCCAGTTCGGAAAGGCGCAGGTGCGTGTCTATGGTATTGAGATTACAGCCCGGTGGAATGACATAAACATGGTCGGTCATCAGGGGCTGGGTCTCGTTGACCTGAATGACAGGCATGGCGGTACAGGCTTGCAGCACCTCGGCCAGGTGGCTCTTGTACTCCGGCGACAGGTGCATTACGACGACAAAAGTCATCCCGGAGTTTTCGGGAACTCGACTGAAAAAGCGCTTCAATGCCGTTACGCCACCGGCCGAGGCGCCAATGCCAATGAGTGTCGGTTTGCCGGTTGTCGCTCGCGTAAAAGCCGGGATGCCCCTCGCCTCTTCGTCAGTGGACATTAGCGCTCATTCCTTCTCCTCTTCTGCCTGCGAGCCATCATCCCATCATAGTCGGCGATTTGCAGACGTATTGCCAGGCAACGGAGCAAGTCGGGCCGGCGATGAGAGGCCAAGGATCAAAAAGGGCGCAGTTGATATACCTCTGGCCGGACCAGCCTATCCAGTTGTCCCAACTGGCCAAAGTCGACCCGGGTCAGGATGTGATTCATCGCAAGCTCGCTGCGCGAGGTATTCCTGACCACGCGGACCCGACTGGGTTGGCCGCCTTCATCGAGCTCCATCACCCAGGCCAGGTAGCCATAGGAGTATCTGACCAGACTGCCGATGGGATAGAAGCCGTGACGTTGCACATAACGGGTCACCCAGCCCTTGTCGAACCGCTCGGGACGGTTGTAAAGGTAGCGATAGGCTTCGATGGCGGTCTTGGCGGGGCGGTCGCCACGCGGGCGCATCATGGCATCGATGACGTCGACGACGGCGGCCATGCGGGCGACGGCGGACAACGACTCGGCTCGATAGCCGTGCGGGTAGCCCGATCCGTCCAGGCGTTCGTTGATGCAACCGATGATGTCGTGCCGCATGGTGTCGTCGATCCAGTCCAGCGGCGCCAGGCGGTCCAGCAATATCTGCACATGGTCGCGCAGGCGTTCGCGCTGCTCGTCGTCCAGTTCCCCCTCCAGCGTGTGCAGCGATTCGCTCAAGAGCAGCGCCTTGCCCATGTCGTGCAACAGGGCGGCAACGACAGCGGCCCTGGCACGGGATGCCAGCTCCGGCTCGACCAGCATCAGATCGGCCAGCTTGCCTGCCACGTTGATGGAATGCTGGACCCATTGCGGCTCGTTGCCCAGGCAGGCAAGGGCATAGAAGAACTGCTGGCGGTCTCGTTCCAGCAGATGCAGCAACGTATCGGCACAACCGAAAATGGCCTCGCTCGACACCGGCTGGTCGTTTTTCAAGGCAAGCAAGGCGATATGCAATTGCCGGGCGACGTCACGTATGGCCCGTACCATCGGCGTGCTCTCGGCCAGGTCGCGTTGCCGCTGAGTCTGGAGACGCTCGGACACCGGCGACTGGAAGAGCGGCGAGGGGCGGGACATTCGTCCGCTATAACCACTGCGATAGGCTGCGTCGTGCTCGGCCTCGTTGACGTAATGCACCAACCGGTTCTGGCGTTCCGGCGACAGATTCTGGAAGGCAATGCCCACCGCCGCGTTGTGCCTTCTACCGGCCGGTCCGATATGCCGGACGATACCCGAGGCAATGAATTTCTCACCGTTGGGAAATTCGAAACCCACCGTGGGCAGTATGTTGCCGACCTGGAAGAAGGGACTATCGTTGAAAGGCACTTCCATCAGGCAGCCGCCGGCCGACAGGTTGCGCAGTTGGCCAGTCACGGGAGGCTGGTTGGGTAGCACGGCGGCGTAAGCCTTGGCGTGCATGCCCTGGATGAAAGGGATGCGCACGCTGCGCCGCTTCGAGGTCGTATAGAGCGCACGCGGAAGACGGCAGCGGAGCTCCAGACAGTCGCCGTCGCGACAGACCTCGAGAGGCGCCAGTGCCTCGAAGTGCAACGTATCCGACAGTGATTCCGCGCGCAGGGTCAGGGCCTGCGCGCGGACTTCCGTCTCGCTGAGGCTCTGGGCGTCGGTCAGCGACAGGGTGAGGCAGCGTTGTTTGGGGTCGACGGCGGATAACCGCACGGGGAATGCGGTGGGGAGGTGCTCGAGTGTGACGCTGAGCGAATGCGTCTCGTTGCCTAGACTGTCGACGACCTCGGCAATATGCGCGGCATCGGTAATCTCGACCTGATCCGGCTGTTCCTGCGTAGTGAGTTCCATGGCATGGCCTATCTCGTGTTGCCGTCACCCCATGTGACCGGCGAGCCCTCGCTATCCTGGATCGTAGGATTCGCAAGCCTGCAAAACACTTGTTTGAACATAATAAACATCAACGTGCTTCGAATGCCACGCTGCGTATCAACGCTACGATCGGCATGTCGACCTCGAGGCCCATTTCATCGAAGGCCTTGCGTGTCAGCCGGGTACGCAGAGCCTGGCCGCTGATATTCAGGCTCAATTCGATACTGGTGCGGGTATCGTCGCGAGGACCGATGCGTTCGATGATGGCGTGCAAACGGTTGCGATAGCTGATGCCGTCGGGCTCGGACAGGGCGAGCGCCACGTCGCGCACCGGGATGCGCAGACGCAGGCGCTCGCCGCGCTCGGCGTGCAACGCGGGCACGCTCAAGGTCTGGCCGTCGTCCAGGGCCAGGTGGGTCAAGGCGTAGGCCGGTTCATGGTCGATCACGCTGACGACGATGACCGATGCGGCATCGAAGCCGCCCAGATGCTCGGTGAGATCGAAGCGGTTGAGCAGGGCATCCAGGCGATCCTCGGCGATGATTCGTCCATGTTCGAGCAGCACCAGATGATCGGCAATGGCGGTCAGTTCGTGGGGGTCGTGGCTAACGTAAACGATGGGGGTGTCGATCTCGCGGGCCAGGCGGTCGATGTAACGCAGCAGCTCCTGCTTGCGGGCACCATCGAGACCCGTCAATGGCTCGTCCATCAGCAGCAGCCGCGGTGCGGTGAGCAGTGCCCGGCCAATGGCGACACGGCGTGCCTCGCCACCGGACAGCGTGGTCGGAAAGCGATGCAGCAGATGCGCGATGCCGAGAAGTTCGACGATGGCCTCGAAACGCGAACGCATCGCGGCGCGCATGCCGTAGGTCAGGTTGCCGCGCACCCGATAGTGGGGAAATAACCGGGCCTCCTGAAAGACCACGCCGAGACGACGGCGATGGGGCGGCACCAGAATGCCGCGACGGGTGTCGGTGAGTACTTCTTCACCGAGACGGATAGTGCCTTGGTCGGGGCGATCGAGGCCGGCGATCAGGCGCAGCAGGCTGGTCTTGCCGCTGCCCGAGGCACCGAACAGGGCCGTGACGCCGCTGGCGGGCAACGCCAGTTGGGCTTGCAACTGGAAATCGCCCTGGCGGCGCTCCACGTCCAGGTGCAAGACCGGACCGGAAGCGGAATGCGGTGGCAACGAAGGGATAGAGGTTGCGTCATGCATTGGGCAACAGCCGTAGTCAGCGCTGACTGTCGCGTTCGCTCAGCCGGCGGCGTGCCAGGCGCGCCAGCCATTCCGAGGCTATCAACGACAGCATGGCGATAATGATCGAAATCACGCACAGGCGGGCGGCGGCAGCTTCCGCACCTGGAGTCTGTATCAGGGTATAGAGGGCCAGGGGCAAGGTGCGCGTCTCGCCGGGGATGTTGGCAGCGAACGTAATGGTCGCCCCGAATTCCGACAGGGCCCGAGCGAAGGCCAGCACCGTCCCGGTGAGCAGCCCCGGCAATGCCAGTGGCAGGGTGATGGTGAAGAATACCCGCCAGCGGTTGGCACCCAGCGTACTGGCCGCAGCTTCCAGATTGACATCCACGGCTTCAAGGGACAGCCGCACGGCGCGCACCAACAGCGGAAAGGCCATCACGCCGGCGGCGACCGCCGCGCCCTGCCAGGTGAAGGGCAGGGTCACGCCGAACCAGCTATCCAGCCACTGGCCCAACCAGCCCTGGCGCCCCAGTGATATCAGCAGCAGATAGCCCACCACCACCGGCGGCAGCACCAGCGGCAGGTGCAGTATGCCATCGAGCAGCGCCTTGCCGCGGAACTCATGACGCGCCATTAGCCAGGCCAACGCCACGCCGGGTATCAAGATGCCTCCCACGGCAGTCACAGCCACACGCAGGCTGATGAAAATGGCTTGCCATTCGGCGTCGGAAAGCATCGGAATATCCGAATCAATGGCCGTGAGGATCGGCGGGCAGGAAGCCGAAATCGGTAAAGACCGACAAGGCCTCGTCGCTCTCCAGCCAGGCCCGAAAATCCCGGGCCGCGTCGTCAGGTGAATCGCCGATCAACGCGACGGGGTAGGTGATCGGAGGATGGCCGTCGCTCGGAAACAGGCCAAGTTGGCGTACCTTGTCGCTGGCCATGGCATCGGTGCGATAGACGATGCCCAACGGCGTCTCGCCGCGCTCGACCAGGGCCAATGCGGCACGCACGTTGTCGGCGCGGGCCAGCCGCGGTTCGAGAGCGCTCCATTCACCGAGCGATTCCAAGGCCTGCTTGGTGTAGATTCCGGCGGGGACGTGGGCCGGATCGCCTACCGCGAGCCGTTGGTCGTCTTCCAGGTGGGTGATCAGGGGCTCGCCCTCGCCGGGGGTGAAAGGGTCGGCATCGTTTTGGGGCGAAGCGATCAGCACCAGGCGATTCTGCAACAGATCGGTACGCGCCTGAAGGGCGATGCCCTGGCCACTGAGCCAGTCCATCCAGCGCTCGTTGGCGGAAAAGTAGAGATCCGCCGGGGCGCCGTTGACCACCTGTCGGGCGGCAGTGGACGATGAGGCGTACACCGGCACGATATCGACATCATGGGTTTGCTCGTAGCGTGCGGCGGCGGCATCCAGCGCATCGGTCAGCGAGGCGGCGGCGTAGACGTGAACTGATGGCGAGGCATGTACCGGTAGAGCCAGTATGGCGAGCGTAACCAGGGAAAGTCGGGCGAGACGGCGGCACAGTACATTGCAAGGTGGCATGGCTTTCTCGCTATGTATGATTGGAAATAACGGGATCACTATAGCGCCTCGATACACGCTATGCCAAGCGAGGAAAACAGGCGGGTTGCGTCAGGATGAGGCTTCTGGTGTCGCTTCCACCAGGGCCAGCAATTCTTGAGCTTCGCGGCAATGCTGAGGAGACAGACGCTCCTGCAGGGCGCGGTAGCGACGCAATATCTCTTGACCCAGTGGGGTCAGGCAGGCGCCGCCGCGTTGATTGCCTCCCGAGCGGGTCTCGATGACGGGAGTTGGCAGGTGCCGGTTCATGGTGTCGATGAGCTGCCATCCTTTCTTGTAGCTCATGCCGAGTTCGCGGCTTGCCGAGGCGATCGAGCCGGTGCGTTCGATCGCTTCCAGCAGGTCGGCCTTGCCGGGGCCGAGTACGACATCCTTGTCCGCGACGAGACGCAACTGAAAGCGAGGCGTGATATGGCGGGTTCGGGTCATGGTGTGTCCGTTGACGATTAAAGCTCTGTTTTAGCATGGCCAGCGCAGGGCTGCAGTGTGTAGCGACAGATGAAGAGCGCTTGGTGGTCTCGGCATTAGCAGCGCTTTAACGCTATAAAAAGATCAGGCTGTCGATTCCGGCGGCTGTCGTTCGACAACTTCATGTCCCCACCATGAAGGAGTGCCCGTCATGAAATACCTTTGCCTGGTCTATTGCAGCGAGTCCACCCTGCATAGCTTGCCTGACAGTCCCCGTGACGAGGAATGCCTGGCGTATGCCGAAAGCGTCCAGGCCAGCGGGCGCATGGTCGTTGCCGAGGCGCTGCAATCGGTAACCACGGCAACGACGGTACGAGTGCGCAACGGCAAGATGACGATCACCGACGGCCCCTTCGCGGAAACCAAGGAACAGCTGGCGGGCTTCTACCTGATAGAGGCGCGTGACTTGAATGAAGCGCTGCAGCTGTCGGCGAAGATTCCGGCGGCACGGGTCGGTAGCGTCGAAGTGCGGCCGGTGCGTGAACTTGGCGTGCCGACTCAGCCCTTGGATATGCAGGAGGCCAGTAGTCCATGAGAACGTGGCATTCAGCATGGCTCGTCTCCATGTTGCTGCTGCTACGGTAAAGCTTGGGCAGCGATTCATGAAAAGAAGTACCGGCTGACATGGCTTACGGTCAGGTTATCTCTGCTATCTATCGGCACGATTCACGACGTGTCCTGGCGACGCTGATTCGTTTGCTCGGGGACTTCGATCTGGCCGAGGAGGCGCTTCATGACGCCTTTACCGCGGCGATAGTGCAATGGCAGCGAGACGGGGTGCCGGACAATCCTCGCGCCTGGCTGGTTTCGGCCGGGCGTTTCAAGGCGATCGATAACCTGCGCCGTCGGGCGCGCTTCGATGCATCCCAAGCCGAGCTTGCCCGTCAGATCGAGGTCAATGCCGAAGACCGGCTGCAAGACGATAGCGAGGCACTCGAGGATGACCGGCTTCGCCTGATCTTTACGTGTTGCCATCCCGCGCTGCCGCCGCCAGCTCAGATAGCGCTTACCTTGCGTGAAATCTGTGGGCTCACTACTGAAGAAATCGCACACGCATTTCTCTGTACGCCAACAACCGTGGCGCAGCGCATTGTGCGCGCCAAGGCGAAGATTCGCGATGCCGGTATTCCCTATCAGGTACCGTCGCGCGACGAGTTGCCCGAGCGTATGGAGAGCGTACTTCGTGTGATTTACCTGGTTTTCAATGAGGGATATTCGGCGTCGTCCGGCAGTGCGCTGACACGTGTCGACTTGTCTGATGAGGCAATCCGTATTGGCAGGCTGCTCGTCGGACTATTGCCTGAACCCGAGGCGGTGGGGCTGCTGGCGTTGATGCTGCTTCATGAGTCGCGGCGTGAGGCGCGGGTCTCGCCGACAGGAGAATTGGTACGCCTCAGTGACCAGGATCGCTTGCACTGGTGTCAGGAGGGGATCGCCGAAGGGGGAGCGTTAGTTGAGCTGGCCTTGAAGTCCCGGCGCTTCGGGCCGTATACATTGCAAGCGGCCATCGCCGCCGTGCATGCCGAGGCCGCCAGCGCGGCCGAAACTGACTGGCTACAGATCATTGGCCTTTACGACGTGCTGCTACGTATCGAGCCTTCCCCCGTAGCCGAACTCAACCGGGCAGTTGCCGTGGCCATGTATGAAGGCCCAGAAGCAGGTCTGGCGCTGATCGACGCCCTTCTTGCGCGAGGGGAACTACAGGACTACCACTTGGCCTATGCCGCTCAAGCTGACTTGTACCGTCAGGTGGGTCGAATGAACGAGGCCAGGGCCGCCTATCGGCAGGCCCTGGCCTTTTGCGTGCAACAGCCGGAGCGCCAGTTTCTAACCCGGCAGTTGGACTCACTGGGTTAAGGTCACGTTTGAGTTACCGCCTTGATGATCCGCTGGCGTTCGTGCTCTTCGTAAAAGTCCGGATCATCGAACAGGTCGGGCTGGGTATCGTCGAAGAGCATCTCCAGCGCCTGGGGGCTGGTCTGTACCAATGGCTCGAAGTGGGCGGTGTCGCCATACACCACCGGGGAGACATAATGGCGCCGATAGAGAGCGTAGGCACCGAGCAGCGCCAGTACGGCGGCGATGTAGAGTGGCAGCACCTCAGCGCCGAGAACGTTCATGATCGCCCCGGCAAGGATCGGAGCGATGGCGCTGCCGGCCCCCTGCATGACCAGCATGTCGGCCGAGCCGGAGACGACTTCTTCAGGATGTAACTGGTCGATGAGCTGCGCCACGGCCAAAGGGTAGATGGAGAAGGACAGGCCGCCCCACACGAAGAACAGTCCCATTAGCACCGGCCTGCTGGGCGCCAGGGGCATCAGCGCCGCGAAAGCGGCGGCCAGGATGACCACGATGGTCATGACACGTCCGCGATCGTGACGATCCGAGAACCGGCCGATGGGAATCTGCAGCAAGGCGCCCCCCAGGATGGTGACGCTCATCACCAGGCCGATGCCGCCGACGTCATAGCCCAGCGCCTTGGCATAGATCGGTGTCATCGCCCAGAACGCGCCCATGGCCAGGCCCGACAGGGCAGAGGCCGTGACCGCCAGCGGCGCGAAGCCAATCAGGGCCTTGAGGCTGCTCTTGGGGCGATCGGGTATCGTCGGCGGTGCGCGCCGGGTCATGGTGATCGGTAGCAGAGCCCAGCAAATCAGGATTGCGGTCAAAGAGAACAGCAGAAAACCATCGGGGGTGTCCAGGCGCAGAATCTGCTGGGCCACGGCGATGGCGCCCAGATTGACCAGCATGTAAATGGCGAAGATGCGACCGCGTTCGTGACTGGCCGCCTTGCTGTTGAGCCAGCTTTCGATGACCGTCATCAGTGTCACGAAGGAAAGCCCATAGATGAAGCGTAGAGCCAACCAGGCCCACGGATTGACGAAAATGACGTGGAGCAGCGCGCCGGAGGCGCAAATCGCTGCGCAGAATCCAAAGGTGCGTATATGGCCGATGCGACGAATCAGGCGACTACTGACCCATGTGCCGCAAGTGAAACCCACAAAGTAGCCGGACATGATGATGCCCAGCATTGTCGTCGAAAAGTTCTCTTCAGTACCCCGCAGAGTCAACAGTGTATTGATCAGTCCATTGCCGAGCAGTAGGAGCGCTACACTTCCTAATACCGCACGGATGGGATGCAGTAACGACCGCATGCCATTCTCCTTGTGCCAATGAGGGTAGCTAACCTTATGCAGCGAACATGCCAACCAAAGGATCAGAGGAAAGCCTCTGATCCTTTAGGCTATTTAACTGAACAGTTAAATTAGGAGATGCGACTATGCTGTCAAGTGGCGCGTTGCCGATGCCTGGCGGAAGCGCCTGCACAAGAAAGGGGAAGCCGGTGGGGGCCGGCTTCATCCGTGAGGTGGGGTATTCTCAAAGCCTGTCGAGAACGCTATCGGCACTGCTTTCCTGAACGCCTTTGGGATCCACGCCGATGTATTCCACCACGCCGTCGTTGGCGATCAGCGCGAAGCGCTTGCAGCGCGTGCCCATACCGGCGCCACTGGCATCCATCTCCAGGCCGAGCGCTTGGGTGAATTCGGCGTTGCCGTCGGCGAGCATGGTGAATGCCTGGGCATTCTGGTTTTCCTGCCAAGCGCCCATCACGAAGGCGTCGTTGACCGCCATGCAAGCGATGGTATCGACGCCCTTGGCAAGGATCTCGTCGGCTTTGATCACGAAGCCGGGCATATGGGTGTTGGAACAGCCGGGCGTGAAGGCGCCGGGTACGCCGAACAGCACGACGCGCTTGCCGGCGAACAACTCGCCGGTCGAGATGTCCTCGGGGCCGTTGGCGCCGTTGGTCTTGATCGTTACGTCGGGAATCTTGTCGCCGGTGGCAATGGTCATGGCATGCTTCCTGGTTGCAATGTGAAAAGGCTGTCGGGCTGCCTTTATCCAGATGCTGCAGCGTCAATGAGTGAAAAACAATACTACCGGCAGACTGGCGAAGAAACACCAGGCCGTACTAAAGAGCCAAGGCGCATAACGGGGGAACAGGGCGCCTTGACGAAAATGCTTCCAGGCGATTCCAGAATGTTGGCTTTCCGGGCTGCGCTCTGCCGCGTGCAGGTCATATTTCTTGAGTTCCCGGGAGACGGCAAGCAGCTCATCCTGGCGTTGCTCCCATTCGCCAAGCACGACGTAGGCCGCCTTGATGCCAGGCCAGGCTTGTAATGCCAGCGTTAGCCCAAGTAGTGCCAAAAAGGGTGGAAACAGGAGCGTGAACGGGGCCTGCCACTGACCGATCAGACTGCTTGCCGTCATGGCATAGGCAATGACCAGAAAGGACTGAGACGAGATGAAGGCGTTCAGCCGGCCCGCCAGTAACGAGCTTTGGAACTGGATTTCGCTGCGGTAGAACTTCAGGAGATCGATATCGCTCTCGGCCAAGACAGGCTCCCTCTCGTACAGAAGCAGACAACAGATCCTCTGCCTTGCGATTCTAGCCATCCCAGGCCATGGCGGCGAATCTTCTTCCCTTACGATGACGCAACGTTCCGTTACTGCGATTGGTTTGTCTCTTAATCGTTTACGACTAGGTTCTAGAAGGAAGCCTCATCTAGTTGTCTTCTCAGGAGCGAGACCATGGACTGCTCGCCTTTAACCTGCCCCCCTACAAAATCGGAGGTGAAGTGAATGGAATCTGAATCTGACACAAAGTTCGACCCTGTTCGTCGGCGGGTAGTCGGCGGGCTGGCTTCGGGATTTGCAGCAGCGGCTGCTGCACCGGCATTCGCTCAGCAATCGTCAGCGCAGGGTGGTGCCGGACAAGAGCGCGCGGGTATCGTGGCGGCGATGCAAGACCCCACCAATCAGTACCCCCAGCCGCCGTTTCCGCGCCAACCCCAGGAGTGGCCGGGGCTAGCCAGCGAGATGACGCCACGCCCGGATCATGGCGAAACCAGCTATGAAGGCGCGGGCAGACTGACCGGTCGCAAGGCGTTGATTACCGGCGGCGACTCTGGCATCGGTCGTGCCGCGGCGATTGCCTATGCACGCGAAGGGGCGGATGTGGCAATCAACTATCTGGATGTGGAGGAACCGGACGCGCAGGAAGTGATCGAGCTGATCCGGAATGCCGGTCGCAAGGCCGTGGCCATCCCCGGCGACATCCGCGACGAGGCTTTCTGTCAGCAACTCGTCGACACGGCACGACAAGAACTCGGTGGACTCGACATTCTCGTCAACAACGCGGCCAGACAGCAGGCACAGCCATCGATTCTCGACATTACCACCGAGCAGTTCGATGCAACGCTGAAAACCAATCTCTACGCCATGTTCTGGATCACCAAGGCCGCTATACCGCACATGCCGGAGGGGGCTTCGATCGTCAACACCACGTCCGTCGTCGCCTACGATCCGGCTGCCAACCTCCTGGACTATTCGCAAACCAAGGCTGCCATCGTTGCCTTCACCAAATCACTGGCCCAGCAGGTCATAAAACAGGGCATTCGAGTCAATGCCGTCGCTCCGGGGCCGTTCTGGACCCCGTTGCAGGTCAGCGGAGGCCAGCCGCAGAGCGTGGTCGAACACTTCGGGAGTTCCACGCCGATGGGCCGTCCGGGGCAGCCGGTGGAACTCGCACCCATTTATGTCCTGCTCGCTTCACAGGATTCCAGTTACGCGACCGGCCAAGTCTATAGCGCCACAGGCGGCAGCGGGGGGCCCTGAGCCATACCTAGCCGCCTTTGGGCTTTTCACCGAGCCACTCGTTCATCTACGGACAGGTTTACGACATGGAATATCGTCAACTGGGCCACTCGGGCCTGAAAGTGTCTCAACTGATGTTGGGTACGATCACCTTCGGCGGTGAGGCCGGCTTCGAGAAGGTCGGCAATATCGATGCCGAGCAGGCACGACGCATGATCGACATCGCTTGCGATGCCGGGATCAACACCTTCGATACGGCCAACATGTATTCGATGGGATTGTCCGAGGAAGTTCTCGGCAAGGCGTTGCAGAAAAAGCGCGACGATGTATTGATCACGTCGAAAGTGCGCACGCCGATGGGGGAGGGACCGAACGACGGCGGTGCTTCGCGTTATCACATCATTCGCCAGTGCGAAAAGAGCCTGCGCCGGTTGGGTACTGACCATATCGATCTCTACCAGCTCCATCAGTGGGACGGCGTGACTCCCATCGAGGAAAGCCTGGCAGCACTCGACCATCTGGTGCAGTCTGGCAAGGTGCGTTATGTCGGCACTTCGAACTACAACGGCTGGCAGATGATGAAGACCATGGCCGCCGCGCGGGAGCATGGCCTGATCCGCCCGGTCAGCCAACAGATCTACTATACGCCGGAGGCTCGCGAGGCCGAGTATGAGATTCTGCCGGTGGGACGCGATCAAGGGCTTGGCACGCTGATCTGGAGCCCGCTGGGTGAAGGGCTGCTTACCGGCCAGCTACGCCGCGATAAAGCATTGTCGTCGGATCATCGTCAGGGGACCGACTGGCCCGAGCCTTACATCCATGACCGCGAGCGTCTTTTCGACATCATCGACTTGCTGGTCGAGATCGGCGACGGTCATGGAGTTTCCGCCGCACGCGTGGCGCTGGCCTGGTTGAAGGATCGCCCCGGCGTAACCTCGCTGATTCTGGGGGCACGCAACGAAGAGCAGTTGAAGGACAACCTGGCCTGTCTGGAACTCGAGCTCAGCGAGGAAGAGTTCGCTCGCATCGAAGAAGCGACTCGTCCGGTACCGATCTACCCTTACTGGCATCGTGCCATGAACGGGACCGATCGTCCCGAGCCGGCTGACGAGCCGTTCATGGCGGAATTCCGTAAGACCATGGGTATGTAAGGTTGTAAGTCTCAAGGAGGTAGAGCATGAACGATACCTGGCAGGATGATTCTCTCGTCGCCATGCGCAGCAAGTCGGAGGAAGCCGGTCAGCTCACCAGCACGGAGCGGACCGTTTCCATCCTGGGCGGTGGCTTGAGTGTCGGACTCGGGCTACGTCGGCAGGGGATTGGCCGGCTGGCGTATCTCGCCCTTGGCAGCATGCTGATTTCACGTGGTGCGATGGGCTATTGCGGTCTCAAGAAGGCCTTGGCGCCGGATTCCTATGAGCAGGACATGGCAGCGGCACACCAATGGAAACGTGCCAAGGTCACCTCGCGCAGCGTGACCATCAACAAGCCGCGTGAGGAAGTCTTTCGTTTCTGGAAGGACTTCAGCAACCTTGCCCGTTTCATGAAACACATCGAGCGGATCGATGTCATCGATGCCCGTCGTTCCCACTGGGTGGCCAGCCCTGCATCGGGGCAACACCTCGAATGGAATGCCGAAATCACCGATGAAATAGAGAATGAGTACATCGCCTGGCAGGCCGAAGAGAACGCCGATATTCATCAGGCTGGCTGGGTCAGTTTCCATGATGCCCCGCAGGGTCGGGGTACCGTGGTCCAGGCTGTATTCACCTATGAGCCCCCGGCAGGCCGTGTTGGGCACACCGTGGCCAGGCTATTGGGCAAGGATCCAAGCAGCCTGGCCGGCGATGATCTGCGTCGCCTGAAGCAATTGCTGGAAATCGGAGAGATCACCACCAATGCTGCCCGCCCCGGGGCAGAAAGAGGAGGTCGCTGATGCGTGCCCTGACATGGCAAGGTACCGACAAGCTGAGCGTCGAGACGATTCCCGACCCGGAAATCGTCAACGCCCGCGATGTCATCGTTCGCGTCACGATGTCATCGGTGTGTGGCTCGGATCTGCACCTCCTGAATGGCTATGTGCCGACCATGAAACCGGGAGATGTGCTGGGTCACGAGTTTCTCGGCGAGATCGTCGACGTGGGGAGTGGCGTGACCGGACTCTCGAAGGGCGACCGGGTGATCACCGTGTCGATCATCGGCTGCGGCCACTGTGAGCCCTGTCGACGTCAGGAGTTCTCCTGCTGCGACAATTCCAACCCCAACCCGGCGACGACGGAAACGCTCTACGGCTATGCCTGTGGAGGCATCTTCGGCTATAGCCATGCCTTCGGCGGCTATGCCGGCAGCCATGCCACCTATGTGCGGGTGCCGTTCGCCGATGTCAATGTCTTCAAGGTGCCCGAGGGGATCAGCGACGAACAGGCCTTGTTCGTTTCCGATGCCGTGCCGACCGGCTACTTCGGCGCTGACATCGCCGATATCGAGCCCGGCGACACCGTCGCCGTGTGGGGTTGTGGGGGTGTCGGGCAGATGGCGATGCGCAGCGCTTACCTGATGGGCGCCGAACGTGTGATCGGCATCGATCGCTTCCCCGATCGCTTGGCGCTGGCGAAGGAGAAGGCCGGGGCCGAAGTGCTGGACTACACGCGGGTCAACGTACACGAGGCGCTCGTCGAACTCACCGGTGGGCGCGGACCGGACCGCTGTATCGATTGTGTGGGGCTCGAGGCGCATACCACCGGTGTGGAACAGCTCTATGACACCACCAAGCAGACACTGCGCCTGCATACCGAGCGGGGTGCTGCGCTACGCCAGGCGATTCGGGCCTGTCGCAAGGGCGGCACGGTATCGGTGCTGGGCGTCTATGCGGGTGTGATGGACAAGTTTCCCATGGGGGCGATCGTCAACAAGGCGCTCAGCGTACGTTCCGGACAGCAGCCTGGTCAGCGTTACATCGAATGTATCTTCGAGCATATCCAGAAAGGAGAACTCGATCCTGCGTACTTGCTTACGCATCCCATGAGCCTGGAGGATTCGCCCGAAGGGTATGCCATGTTCCGGGACAAGGATCGGGAATGCCTGCGAGCGGTCTTCATGCCATGACGACATGGTGAAAGGTAGGGCTCAGTATTCGGCCTGTCATTGGGACAGGCCGAAACGGTCCCGGACTAAAGGGCGCTGACCACGTCATCGATCTGCAGACTCAGGCTCTGCAACCCGCCGCCTGACAGGTACCACAGCTTGGGCGTCAACACTTCGACGTCAGCGTCGGCGGCCGCGCCATCTGACAGGGCCTGCTGCAACGCCTCGACGTCGACAGCCTCACTGCCGATGGCCGCGCTACGGTCGACGATCAGAATGACGTCGGGATCGATTTCGCCGATTGCCTCGGCCGTCAGGGGAGTGAATGTACGGCTGCCACGCGTTTCGCTGGTCACGTTTTCAGGGATCTGCGGCTCGTTCAGCCCCAGCACGCCATAGACGATGGGGTGCCTGTTGAGCATGTAGTGGCCGTCGTTGTGGGTGACGGTAAGGACGTTCTTGGATGCGTCGATGGTCTGGCGTGCGTCATCGATCTTCCGGTGCAATGAATCCAGGGCCGATGCCGCTTGTGAGGCAGCGCCAAAGCGCTCGGCCAGCGTCGTGACATTGGCGTCGAAGGCCTGTAGGTAATCCTCGCCCGATACGCCCATCTCCATGACCGGAGCAATCGCTTCCAGCGCTTCACGCTGCTCCCCCTGGCGGCCGGTGATCACGATCAGTGAAGGGGAGGCCTGGCGGATGGCATCCAGGTCGGGAGACTTGAGTCCGCCGACATCGGCATAGTCATCGCCAGCATAGTCGGACAGATAGTCCGGCAGCCCTTGCTTGGGAACGCCGACGACCTGATTGCCGAGATTCAGCGCATCGAGCGTATCCAGACTGCCATAATCGAAGGAAATGACACGCTCGGCGGAGGTTGCTGCCATGCTCGTACCGCTCAATGACAGCAGGGTGGCGGCAAGGAGTGCGAAGGGTCTCATGAGATGTATCCTGGGCATGTGAGAAGGTTTTTTAAATAAAAGGCCTTCTCATCTTAAGGCAAGGGGCGGGTCGCTAACGAGTTCGGAATGAGCAACGGCGTGTTGCACGTTAGACGCCGACCATTAGCCTGCTATGCTGTCCGTTCATTGCATGGCGCTTCCGTCGGCACAATGAATCAGTGGCTTTGCACCACCAAGCGCTGCGTACTTGGCGTCGATTCTTTAACGTCGGATGGGCAAGCGCAGACATTTTCAGACAGAGCGTAACGTCAAAAGGAGAATGACATGCCTCGCATCGTACGGATTCATGACTATGGCGGTCCCGAGGTGCTGCGCCTCGAAGAACTCGAGGTGTCCGAGCCCGCTGCCGACGAGGTGCAGATCGCGGTCAAGGCGATCGGTATCAATCGCGCCGAGGTGATGTTCCGCAACCATGCCTATCTGCAGGAGGCGACATTTCCCAGCCGGCTGGGTTACGAGGCCGCCGGCGTCGTGCAAAGGGTGGGCGCCGACGTCGAAGGGTTCAGTCAGGGCGATGCCGTCAGCCTCGTGCCACCACTCGATATCGCCAAGTGGGGCACTTACGGTGAGGTGGCCAACGTCCCGGCACGGCTGCTGGTCAAGCATCCCGACACGCTGTCCTTCGAGCAGGCTGCCGCAGTATGGATGCCGTATGTGACCGCTTACGGCGCCCTGATCGACCAGGCCGGATTGACCCGCGACGACTTCGTGATCGTCACCGCCGCCTCGAGCAGTGTCGGCATCGCTGCCTTCCAGGTGGCCAAGCAGGTGGGGGCCAGCGTCATCGCTACGACACGTACCTCCGCCAAGCGCGATGCCTTGCGGGCGGCCGGGGCGGACCACGTGATTGCCACCGAGGAGGAGGATCTGCCTGAACGCGTCATGGAGATCACTCAGGGGCAGGGTGCCCGTGTGGTCTTCGACCCGGTGGGCGGGCCGGCGCTGGAGCCGCTGACCGCTGCCATGGCGACCGGTGGCATCCTGCTGGTGTATGGCGCTCTGAGTCCGGAAGCGAGTCCGTTCCCGCTGTTCACGGTGCTGGGCAAGACGCTGACACTCAAGGGCTATCTCTACAGCGAGATCGTTTCCGACGACGCACGCCTCGACGGCGCCAAGCGCTTCATCCTGGAGGGGCTGGAAGCCGGCGTGCTCAAGCCGACCATTACCCGGACCTTTCCGCTGGAGCAGATCCAGGAAGCGCATCGTTTCCTCGAGTCCAACCAGCAGGTAGGCAAGGTGGTGGTAACCGTTTGATTCTCGTTCCGACAGTCGTCTGACCCTGTCGGTACCGAGGCCGGCCGCGATGTCGTCGCGCTAACGATACCCTGCCGCCTGCAGCCGGAACAGCTGGGCGTAACGCCCGTTGCGGGCCAGCAGGCTGGCATGGTTGCCACGCTCGATGATACGGCCCTCGTCGATGACGACGATCTGATCGGCGGCACGCACGGTGGAGAAACGGTGCGAGATCAGCAGGGTCATGCGGCCCCGGGCATGACGACGAAACTGCTCGAAGACCTGGGCTTCGGCGGCGGCGTCCATGGCGGCGGTGGGCTCGTCGAGCACGAGAATGTCCGCGTCCTCGCGCATGTAGGCCCGCGACAGGGCGATTTTCTGCCATTGCCCGCCGGAAAGCTCCTGGCCGCGCTGGAACCAACGGCCGAGCTGGGTGAGGTAGCCGTTCTCCAGACGTGCGATGAAATCGTCGGCCATGCCTTGTCTTGCCGCACGTTCCCAACGTGCCGTGTCGGTAAACGCCTCGACATCGCCGACGCCCAGGTTCTCGCCCACCGGTAACTGGTAACGCACGAAGTCCTGAAAGATCACGCCGATACGCCGGCGTAGCACGCCGAGGTCCCAGTCGCGCAGATCGCTGCCGTCGAGCAGGATGCGTCCGGAGGTGGGTTCGTAGAGCCGGGTCAGCAGCTTGATCAGTGTGGTCTTGCCGGAGCCGTTCTCGCCGACCAGTGCCAGGCTCTCGCCGGGATACAGGTGCAGGTCGATGTTCTGCAGCACCGGGCGCTCGCCGCCGGGATAGATGAAACTCACGCCCTCGAAGCGGATGCCGTCGCCGGGCCGGACACCTGCGGTCAGGTGGCCGCTATCGCTGGCGACCGGATGTTCCAGGTACTCGTAGAGGTTCGACAGGTAGAGGTTGTCCTCGTACATGCCGCTGATCGCGGTCAAGCTGGCCGACAGGGCGGACTGGCCCTGCTTGAACACGCTCAGGTACATGGTCATCTGGCCCAGCGTCAGGCGACCGAGGATGGTCTCCACGACCACCCAGGCATAGGCGGCGTAGAACGACAGGGTGCCCAGCAGGCCGAGCAGAAAACCCCAGACATCGCGGCGGATCGTCAGGCGGCGATCCTCGGCGTACAGCGTGCGGAAGATGTCGCGATAACGCCCGAGGAACAGCGATTCGAGGCCGAACAGCTTGACCTCCTTGATGCTGTCCTCACGGGCCAATACGGTTTCCAGGTAGGTTTGCATGCGCGTCTGCGGGGATCGCCAGCGGAACAGGCGGAAAGCATCGCCCGAGAACTTGGCTTCGGCAACGAACACCGGTAGCGCGCCGATGACCAGGATCAGCAGGGCCCAGGGCGAGAATTGCCACAGCAGGACCGCGAAGCTGCCCAGCGAGATGGCGTTCTGAATCAGGCTGAAGGTCTTGTTGACCAGTGCCAACGGCCGCGACGAGGCTTCGCGACGGGCGCGGGTCAGCTTGTCGTAGAGTTCGGAATCCTCGAACTGCGACAGCGACAGTGCACCGGCCTTTTCGAGAATCATCACATTGACGCGCTGGCCGAGCAGTGCGCGCAATAGCGATTGCTGTACCGACAGGCCGCGCTGGGCCAGGGCGATCAGCGCGATGATCCCCAACTCCATCAGCACGTAGCGCAAGGGCGGCCAGAGCAGGACCTGCCAGTCGAGCCCGGGTTGCTGGGCATGACGCTCCATGGCTGCCACCACGGCATCGACGATCAACTGGCCGAGGTAGGCCGCCACGGCCGGTAGAATTCCCGCAACCAACGTGCACACGGCCAGGCCGACGGTCAGCCCGCGCGACGTGCTCCAGACCAGCGCCAGTGCACGACGGCTATAGCGAAAGACACTGATGAATCCGGGAAGCAAGTGTTGGGGGTGTTCTGGGGGCTGTGAAAGACGCGGCACACGACCATCCGATTCGGTGACAACACCATAGCCTAGCATGACCCCGCAAACGAAAACCGCCGCCCCGAAGGGCGGCAGCGGGCGGCGGGGCGACGCTGGGGCAATCTCAGCGCAGCGACAGTTCGGCCGGGGCGGCATTGCTGCCGGCCGCTTCGCGGTAGGCGGCGTCTTCCTCGGCCAGTACCTGGGGTGAGAAACGCACCAGCATGGTGGCGAAGGCGGCAATCGATACGGCAACGCCGAGGTAGAACAGGCCCTGCTGGTAAGTCAGCGATTCGGAGCGGAACAGGAAGCCGGCAGCCACGGCACCGGCATTGCCGCCTGCGCCGACGATGCCGGCCACGGCGCCAAGCGCCTTGCGGTTGACGAAGGGCACCACACCGAAGGTGGCGCCTTCGGCCATCTGGGTGAACAGACTGAACACCAGCATGATGCCGATGGCCAGCGTCAGTACGTGCATCTGCGAGAAGAATATCAGCGCCGCGCCTTCGCACAGCATGGCGATGAACAGCCAGCGTACGCGGCCCTTGAGCCCCCCCGTCTTGGCGAACAGGTCGGAGAATACGCCGCCCAGGGTGCGGGCGAACAGGTTCATCAGGCCGAACAGGCCGGCGATCATCCCGGCGGTGGCCAGGTCGAGGTCGAAGGTGTCGAAGAAGTAGATGGCGGCGATGTTGTTGATGGTCAGTTCGACGCCGAAGCAGGCGGCGTAGACCACGAACAGCGCCCACACGCGAATGTCCTTGGCGGCGGCGCCGAAGGTGCTGGCCATGCTGTACTCTTTTTCCGCCCTGGGCAGCTCGCCGCGCTCGCGCAGCTCGTCGAAGTTGCCGTTGGGCGCGTCCTGGGTAAAGAAGTAATAGGCGAGACCGGTCAGGAACAGCACGATGCCGGGCACCACCATGGCCAGACGCCAGCCGAGGGTTTCCTCGACACCCAGCATCAGAATGCCGGCGAAGATCAGCGGCATGAGGATCTGTGTCGTACCGCCACCGAGATTGCCCCAGCCGGCGGTGGTGGCGTTGGCAGTGCCCACCACGTTGGGGCCGAACATCACCGAGGTGTGATATTGCGTAATGACGAAGGAGGCGCCGATCGCGCCGATGGCCAGGCGCGCCAGGAAGAAGCTCTCGAAGCTGTCGGCGAAGCCGATCATCATTACCGGCAGGGAGCCCAGGCACAGCAGCCAGGTATAGGCCTTGCGCGGCCCGATCTTGTCGCACAGCACGCCGATGGCCAGACGCACGATGACAGTGATCGCCACCGAGGCAATGATGGTGTTGCCGATCTGGGTCTTGGTCAGGCCAAGGTCGTCACGCACCACCGCCATCAGCGGCGCGATGCCGAACCAGCCGAAGAAGCAGATATGGAAGGCGAACCAGGAGAAGTGAAAGGCCCGCATCTGGGGCATGCTGAAGTTGAACAGTCGAATTCTGTTGGCTTTGTTGCGAATGTCCATGGGACGTTCCTCGTCGAGTCGCTATCGAACACGGATATAAGGGCCTTCATCATTGAAGGTCCGGGTTCGACGCACTCGTACTTGCTCGCGCAAGCCTGGTCCACGTCCTGTACTTTGCATTCAGCAACTCGCGTGCCAACTATTCGGAAAGCATGTTTTACAATGACTTGATTGCCAGTCAGCGCCAAAGCGTGCCCTGAGGCTCAGGGAATATGGCTCAGCTTTGGCGCATGAATTCCTCGGTTTGCACAATGCCAATGCATTCTCATGGGTTGCAGGCATACGCCGACGAAAATTAGTTTGTCCGCTTGGTCATAAACAAACGCGCATCCTTTTGGTGCGCGCTGATGAGATTGCGCTTGCCGCTGGTGCATGTCCTGCGCAGTTGGGCCGTACTGGCCAGCCAGGGGCAGGCCTTTGTCATGGCATGGAAACTGCTAGGAAAGGAATAGAACAAGACCTGTTCACGTAGACGTGCCGCGAATCGGCAGGGCGCGATTCGTGATGGAGCAGGCCAAACAAAGCATCCATCAGCATGAGGAGTTCGGATGGCTATCAGGGTGCTGATCGTGGACACCAAGGACGAGCGCTCCCAGGCACTTGAGCGGGCACTCGCCGAAGCCGGTTTCGAGGTCGTGTCGACCGTCGATGAGCAGGACGACCTCTATAGCACTATGGAGGCGTTACAGCCGGACGCCGTAATCGTCGACGCGGCGCTGCCCAGTCGCGACACACTGGAGCATCTGGGCCAGCTGGGTCGGCGCTATCCCAAGCCGATGATCATGCTGGCCGAGGAAGAGACGCCCGATCTGACCCAGCAGGCTACCCGGGCCGGGGTCAGCGCCTATGTGATCGACAGCATCAGTCCGGCGCTGGTGCGATCGATGCTCAACGTGTCAATTTCCAGTTTCGAGTCCTTCCGGGCACTCAAGGGGGAATTGAGTCGCACGCAGGAGACCCTCGCGCAACGCCGGGCGATCGATCGCGCCAAGGCCATGATCATGGAGCTGCGAGGCCTCGGCGAAGATGCGGCCTATCAGTATATGCGCAAGACGGCAATGAACCGGCGCATGACGATCCATGAACTGGCTCAGGAACTGCTGTCCGCCACGGGCAATAAAGGAAAGTAGGAGGAGTGCATGAACTCGACCCTGGCCAACGGGAACGCTCCCGCGCCGGAACTGCGTCGCCTGACGTTGGGGATGCTGCCCCTCAACGATGCTGCGCCGCTCGTGGTTGCCCTGGAAAAAGGTTACTTCGGCAGTGAAGGCCTGGACGTTTCGTTAAGCGTCGAAACGTCGTGGGCCGGCTTGCGTGACGGTATGCAGCTTGGGCTGCTCGATGGGGCACAGATGCTGGCGTTGATGCCCCTGGCATCGACGCTGGGCCTGGATGGGCGCGCCACACCGATGCTTTCGGCAATGACGCTGAACCTGGGTGGCAATGCCATCACAGTTTCGCAAGCGTTGTATGAGCGCATGCTGGCGCAGGATCCCGGTGCGATGCAGGCGCCAGCGACCCAGGCCAGTGCACTGGCGCGGGTGATCGACGCGCGGCGGCAAGCCGGCGAACCGAAACTGCGCTTCGCCAATGTGTATCCCTTCTCTTCGCATCGTTATCTGTTGCGCTATTGGCTGGCAGCGGGCGGCATCGATCCTGAAAACGACCTGGAGTTGCGGGTCGTGCCGCCACCGCTAATGGCTTCGCAGCTGGAGTCGGGTAGGCTCGACGGATACTGTGTAGGAGAACCCTGGAATCGACTGGCAGCCAGCCGAGGCCAAGGGCATATGCTGTGCGGCAGCTTCGATATCTGGGGAGGTGGCCAGGAAAAGGTGTTTGGCGTGTGCGAAGCTTGGGCCCTGCAGTACCCCAATACCCATCGTGCCGTATTGCGAGCGTTATTGCGGGCCTGTGTCTGGCTCGATGAACCCGGCAATCGTGAGCAGGCCGCCAGGCTGCTTTGCCTGGGCGGCTACCTGGACGTGTCGCCCGCGGTCGTCGAAGCGGGGTTGTGCAATCCGCAGCAAGTGGCTGGCGATCGGCAAACGGGCAGATTGGCGGGTGCAACCTTGTTTCATCGGCATGCGGCGAACTTTCCGTGGCGCTCGCAGACGCTGTGGTATGCCCGACAGATGCAGCGCTGGGGGCATCTGGCCGAAGAGGTCGACCTGAAGGTCGCCATCGAACGCTGTGTTCGCCCCGACCTGTATCGTCAGGCAGCTGCCGATCTGGGAATTTCGGCGCCTCTTGTTGATAGCAAGGTCGAGGGAGCGCATGAGGAGGCCTGGCTATTGGAAGGGGATCGTGGCGATATACCGATGAGGCCGGATCGCTTCCTGGATGGAAGTCGCTTCGCGCCTTGAAGAAGCGGAAAGATAAAAGCGCGACCTGGGTCAAGTCTCTGCGCCTTGGCAATTGACAAGACCGGCCGGCTGGCCTGTGATTCGTCATGGTGGCAGCGCCATCCCGGCCTGCCGGAGTGAGAGGGTTCACCATGCAAGACATCAACTCGCCTCCTGCCAAGACGTCTTCCCCGCTTTCCGACACCATGTACACCCTGGGCAAGCTGACCCGCTGCGTCTATCCCAATGGCGCGGATCCCAGTGTGACCGAATTGGTGATAGCCCAGCCGGCAACCGGCTTGGCATGGCTGAAAGAGGCTTCCGAAGCGCGTCAGGTCTGCGACGATATCGAGTACCTCGTATTGCGCATTCCACCCGACCTGACGGATCCCTTGGAGGGAGTCTCGGCCAGCGACCAGGGGATGTTCTGGCTTGGCTATTACCAGTGGTCCGCCGAAATGCAGAAGGCCCAGTGGTTATGGCCTGCCGATCTGGTGGATGCCAGCCTGTGCCTGTTCGGCAATGGCTGGGAAACACAACTCAGCGCCGCTCTTGGCCTGAAGGACCCGCAGCAAGTGCGGCAATGGTTGAGTGGCGCACGTGCCATTCCGGTCGGTGTCTGGGAAGACGTGGCAGGCCTGTTGCAGCGGCAGCGTCCGGATTATCCGCGACTGGACAGCATGCCTACCGCTTGAGCCCTATCCGCGTATATGCCTCAGGAGCAGGGAAGCTCCTGTCTACTTATCGTTGCTGTCCTCGCTGTTTGTCGCTGCTTATGGCTGCTCTTTGCCACGAACACCCGCTACCCGGTGTCCGCGACGTCCATCGCGGGCTGCATCGCAGGTCGCGGTCGCTCACTCGTGCTGTGACTACACTTCTGTAGCGAGTCCTTCTGCCGCCCGTCGATCACTCGGTCCAAAAGCACACTGCCCACCATGATGGTGGGCAGTGGAGCGACAATCGAAGCGAAACCGCATCAGCTTCCGTCGGGCCGACTCGATGATGCCGAGCGACTGGCGACGACGGTGCCGTCGTTGTCGTTTTCCAGTTTGGCGAGAAGCTTCTGGGATTCTTTCTTGAACACAGCCAGGCCTTGTCCGGTCAGGCTCTTGCTTTCGGGCAGCTTGACGCGCATCGGGTCGACCTGACTGTTGTTGACCATCACTTCATAGTGCAGGTGAGGCCCGGTGCTGCGGCCGGTGTTGCCGGATAGGGCAATCTTCTCGCCCATGCTGACCCGGTCGCCTTCGGAGACCAGGCGCTTCGACAGATGCATATAGCGTGTCTTGTAACCATTATCGTGACGGATCACGAGATAATTACCGGCACCGTTGGCTTGGAAGGCAGCCTTGACGACGCGGCCATCGGCGGGAGACGTCACTGGCGTACCGGAACGCATGGCAAAATCGGTGCCGCGGTGTGGGCTGATGCGACCGGTGATCGGATGTTTGCGACGCAGGTTGAAGGAGGAGCTGATCCGGTAGCTGCCACTGAATGGATGGCGGTCGAAAGCCGGGTCGAGACTATGACCATCCGGTGTGTAAAAACGATCGTCTGCAGAGTTGCGAACGACCGTCAGGTCCATCTTGGCACCTTCGTAGCGAGCGGCGAGGATGCGCGAGTCGGTTGCCTTGCCCTCGATCATGTCGGTTTCGACCAACACCTCGAACTTGTCACCGCGACGCGTGTCGCGGCGGAAGTTGAGTTTCTTGGAAAGCAGGGAAGAAAGCTCGGCAACTTCTGCATAGGAAAGGCCGGTGGCACTGGCGGACTGGGCGAAGCTACCATTGACGGTGCCGGCAAACAGACGCTCGGTGGCTTGGGCGGCTTTCTCGAAGCTGGTGACCTCAAAGCTCTTCTCTTCGATGTTGCGCTCGATCAGATAGCCGGTACGAGCGTTTTTCATGACACGCAGAGCCAACAGGTCGCCAGTTTCGTTGAGCTTGAAATCGAAGGTGTCGCCGACACGCCAGCGGGTGAGCGCCTTCTTTTCCGGTATTTCGCCAAGCAGTTTCATGACTTCGCTGTACCCTAGCCCCAGGGTCCGCTCGGCCATCACTGCAAAGGTATCTCCTGGCTGGATGGTGTAGGTTTCCCAGCTAGGGACGAAGACTTCTTTGGCGGCGAGCTCTTCCTCGAGATCGATGTCGCCATCGCTGAGAATCAGCGGATCGGCGGAAAGGTCCTCGTACGACGTGCCGCCGATATCCTCGTAGTCTTCGACGTCCGGGGCATTCCAGGGCAACTGCATGGCGAGATGCAGGGCCTGGGTATCGAGTTTGGCGGCTTCCTTGACGGTAGGCGCTGCGGTATCGGTGGCGATCGAGGCCGCCTTGAGCGGTGTCCCGACGTGGCCACCGTTGTCATCGTGCTTGGCCAGGAAACTGACGTCCACGACTTCATGTGGCGTAAGGCTGGCCAGAGGTACGGCATGTTGCGTGGCATCGTCGCTCGCTATCGGCGATGCTTCGACCGGCCCATGCGCGTCGCCGGCAAGGGGCGGCGTCGCTACCTGCGGCGACGTGCTGGCATGCGCCTGAACGTCCTCGGGCAGGAGATTGCTGGGTAGGTTGACCGCGACGGCGGTCGGGGCACTTTCGCCAAGAGTATCGAAAGCCGAAATGATCTTATGCGTACCCAGCACCGTAACCATGGTGGCTACAGGTAAAATAAGCAACTTGTGCGTGCGGGGCAGCGAATGGAGGATTCGCAACATGATGGCCTGGTAACGTGTCAAGTGAATAGAAATAGGCAAAGGAACCTTAACCTATCAAGACACGCCATGCCTAGCTGTACATAGCTACAGCTATTAAACTCATAGCCAACGGCTACAAGACGTTACGTGATGCACACCATTTTTACATGTTTGGCTTCGGTAAACCAAACCAACAATAAATAGACTATCGAGCGGGGACTATCCGGTCAACGAGCCACGGATAATCGCTGACTATGTACTCAGGTTCGCTCCAGGGAGGCCTGGTGCGAGCCAGACATGCAAATTCACTCTTTGCGAAGAGTAAACGCACAATCAGCATAGAAATTCGGAGAAGACGAATTGTCACGAGTCACTCTGGCGCAATGGCAGATGCTAGCCGCCGTCGTCGATCATGGCGGCTTCGCTCGAGCGTCCGAGGCCATCCACAAGAGTGCCTCCACACTCAACCATGCGGTCCACAAGCTGGAATCCCAGCTTGGCGTTCAACTGCTCGAGCCGGTGGGGCGTCAGGTGCGCCTGACCGAAGCCGGTGAGATGCTACTGCGGCGCGCACGACAACTGATCGAGAATGCCTCGGCGCTGGAGGAGGTTGCTGCTAGCCTGGCCGAGGGGCTCGAAACCGAGGTTGTGTTGGCCGTCGACCAGCTATTTCCCGCCGATGCCTTGGCCCATGCCCTGGCAACCTTCTCCCGAGACTATCCCCATGTACGCATCCAGCTCCACGAGACGGTGCTCAATGGCGGCATCGAAATGCTCTATGACAGGCGGGCGGATCTCGTGGTGTCGGGCCTGGCGGCGCAAGGCTTCCTAGGCGAGCCATTGGCCATGCTGCGTTTCATCGCTGTGGCGCATCCCGACCACCCCCTGCATCGGCTGGGACGTACGCTCGATCTGCGCGACCTGATCCAGCATCGCCAACTGGTGGTACGCGACTCGGCGCTGCGTCAGGCCATGGATGCCGGATGGCTCAAGGCCGAGCAGCGCTGGACGGTGAGTCACTTGGCCACTTCAAAGGATATGTTGATGCGGGGCCTGGGTTTTGCCTGGTTTCCCGAGACACGCATTCGCGAGGAGCTCGATAGCGGGCAGCTTGCAGCGCTGCCGTTGAGTGCCGGTGGCATCCGCGAAGTGCAGATGCACTTGATCTTCAGTGACCGGGATCGGGCCGGGCCCGCCACGCATGCCATGGCCCGGGCGCTGGTCGAGGCAGTCGGCGCCTGCTGTCCGGTGCACGAACGTTTCGATCGGATCGAATGAAATCCCGAAAAAGTTGCACTCAAGTCCAGCGCGCTACGGTTTACTCTGTCTACAGTGACGATGATCGGTAACAGCAAAACCGGGAGCGAGCATGGGTTTATTGATCGACGGCAAGTGGCATGACCAGTGGTACGACACCAAGAAGCATGGGGGCGAATTCGTACGCGAGTCGGCCAAGCTACGCAAGTGGGTGACCGCCAATGGCGAGCCGGGACCGCAAGGGCAGGACGCACTGCCGGCCGAGGCGGATCGTTACCATCTGTATGTCTCGCTGGCTTGCCCGTGGGCGCATCGTACCCTGGTCATGCGCAAGCTGAAGGGACTGGAGCGCTTGATCGGTGTATCGCACACCAGCCCGCTGATGCTCGACCAGGGCTGGAGCTACCATGTCAGCGAAGGCTCAAGTGGCGACCCGCTCAATGGCGTGGACTATCACCATCAGCTCTACACCATGACGCAGCATGACTATACCGGTCGAGTTACCGTGCCGGCGCTATGGGACAAGCTCGGCAAGCGTATCGTCAACAATGAGTCCGCCGAGCTTGTGCGTATCTTCAACGATGCCTTCGACGACATCACCGGCAATCGTCTGGACTTCTATCCGGCGGATCTGCGCGACACCATCGATGCGGTCAATGAGGATGTCTACGATCACATCAACAACGGCGTCTACAAGTCGGGGTTTGCCACCGAGCAGGCTGTCTACGAGAAGCATGTCACGGCGTTGTTCGAGGCGCTGGACCGTGTGGAGGCGCGCCTGGAAGAAACGCGTTATCTGGCTGGCGAGTGGCTGACCGAGGCGGATATCCGGCTGTTCACCACTCTGGTGCGCTTCGATGCCGTCTATCATGGGCACTTCAAGTGCAACCTGCGGCGTATCGAGGACTATCCCAACCTCTCGAACTACCTGCGTGAGCTGTATCAATGGCCGGGTATCAAGGAGACGGTCGATTTCGAGCATATCAAGCGCCACTACTATTACAGTCACGACACCATCAATCCGACGCGTATCGTGCCGAAGGGACCGGTACTGCAACTGGAGCGGTCGCACGATCGCGAACGGTTGCCGGGGCGGGGGATTCGCGAGAAAGGCTGAATGGATGCGCCGGGTAGCGTAAGGCAATGCGACAGCATGCAACGCAAGGACGTTCATCTGCCACCGCGTTCGTGGCTTGCGCGCTTCGGATAGGAACAAAATCCCTTTTGCCTATCCTCAATCGCCGTCCTGGCGATTGGCGCGCGCCACTTCACTTGTAACAGCGTCCTTGCTGACTGCATTTGCCGCATCGCCTTGCCAAACTCCAACTGGTCACCGCTCTTGCTTCGCCAGCCAGCGATCCAGCGCATTGGCGAACTCGCGCCGTTCGATGTCTCCATAGCCCTTGGGCCCGCCGGTATGTTCGCCGCTGGCGCGCAGTGTCTCCATGAAATCGCGCATTTGCACTCGGGCACGGATGTTGTCGGGTGTCAGCGCTTCGCCGCGATTGGTCATCACGTGGGCGCCCTTGTCGAGCGCCTCCATGGCCAGCGGCAAGTCGGCGGTGACCAGCAGGTCTCCCGGGGCGATGCGTCGAACGATCTCGTTATCGGCGGCGTCGAAGCCGCTCGATACCGACAATGGTTTGACCCAGCGTGACGGCGGCAATGGCAAGGCGTGGTTGGATACCATCCAGGTCGGAACCTGGGTGCGTTCGGCTGCACGTATCAGGATGTCTCGTGCAGCGCGCGGGCAGGCATCGGCATCGACCCAAAGGGTGGGCATCGATCAACGCTCCAAAATGATTCGCAGGTGAATAAAATGTAGAAAAAAGTCTCACAAGCGTGTAGTATGCCAGCTCCTCGCATGTGTTGACCCCCACCATCCTAATCGATTCGCCCTCAAAGATGCCTTGCGGCAGAGGACGTATCTGTTCACGGCGCATTGAAGAGGCTCCATACGAGCCGACAAATGAGCGCTCGGTGCATAGATGGAACGCCACAGGAACCCGTTTGGTTCGGCGTAAAGGTCGCCACACTGTTCGTCTTTCACTGCATCCTGCGGTGACGGTCATGAAACGGACAGGACGCAGGTGCGACCCGGTGCCATGTCTCGTTGCTTCGTTCACGCGAACGGCAATTGGAAGCGACAAGGCGCCACGACATTCATCAGCCGGTGAAACGACACCGGTGATTCAAGGTGTGATATGACCTCGACTTCTATTGCCTCGCCGAGCTTCGGCGATCTGGCACTGCTGCCTGCTGTACTCTCTGCTCTGGATACCCTGGGCTACGAAACGCCTTCGCCGATTCAGGCGCAGACCATTCCGGCGTTGCTGGAAGGGCGTGACATGCTGGGCCAGGCCCAGACCGGTACCGGCAAGACCGCTGCATTTGCGCTGCCGTTGCTGAGCAAACTCGAATTGAACCGTCGCGAGCCCCAAGTGCTGGTGCTGGCGCCGACCCGTGAACTGGCACAGCAGGTCGCCGTGTCGTTCAGCAAGTATGGTCAGAACCTGCAAGGGCTGGAAGTGGCCAGCTTGTGCGGTGGCCAGGAATATCGTGAGCAGCTCGGCGCCCTGCGTCGTGGTGCCCAGGTTATCGTCGGCACGCCGGGCCGTGTGATCGACCACCTCGATCGCGGCAGCCTCAAGCTCGATGGCCTGTCGGCACTGGTGCTCGACGAAGCCGACGAAATGCTGCGCATGGGCTTCATCGATGACGTCAAGCGCGTGGTTTCCGATACGCCGACCGACGCCCAGCGCGTATTCTTCTCCGCCACATTGCCGGCCGAGATCGAGCGCATCGTCAACCGTTACCTGGTCGACCCGGTCAAGGTCGCCATCGAATCCAAGGCCGATACCGCGGCCAGCATCGATCAGCGTCTGGTACGTGTCGACGGTGCCGCCAAGCTGGAAGCGCTGTCGCGTATCCTCGAGGTCGAGCCGGTCGATGCGGCAATCGTCTTCGTGCGGACACGTGCTGCCTGTACCACCTTGGTCGAGCAACTGACCGCGCGTGGCGTCAACGCCGCTGCACTGTCCGGGGATCTGGACCAGAGCCTGCGCGAGCGGACCGTGGCGCGCCTCAAGAAAGGCAAGATCGACGTTCTGATCGCTACCGACGTGGCCGCTCGCGGCCTCGACGTACCGCGTATCACTCACGTCATCAACTACGATCTGCCGCAGGACTCCGAAGCCTATACGCACCGTATCGGACGTACCGGTCGTGCCGGTCGCTCCGGGGTGGCAATCACCTTTGCCGGCTTCCGCGAGACCCGCAAGGTGCGCTGGCTGGAGCAGGCAACCGGTCAGACCATGGCCGATACGGAACTGCCCGACGAAGCGGCGATTCGTGCCAATCGTGACGAACGTTTCCGTGAGCGTGTAATCGGAGCGCTGACTGCCGGTGCCGAAGAGCAGCGTGCATTGGTCGAGCGCCTGATTGGCGAAGGTCACGATCCGGTCGAGCTGGCCTGCGCCTTTGCCGCCATGGCGCGTGCCGATGAGGCACCGATCGGTCGTCTGCCCAAGCCGGGAGCGCGCAACGAGCGCGAGCGTACGTCGGCACCGCGTGACGGCAAGCCGCCGCGCCGCCGCGACAGCGGTCCGTCCGAGGGCATGACGCGTTATCGCGTCTCCGTCGGCCACAAGGACGGCGTCAAGCCGGGCCAACTGGTCGGTGCCTTGGCCAATGAGGGTGGCATCGAAGGCTCACGCATCGGACGTATCGATATCCGTAACGCCTTCTCGGTCGTCGAGCTGCCCAGCAGCCTGCCGACCAGCATCCTGGCCAAGATGGCTCGTGCCCGCGTCGCTGGCCGGCCGCTGGAAATTGCCGAGGACAGTGGTGCGCCCGAGCGTGCCCCGCGTCGTCGCAGCAATGACGGTGATGCGCCGATCCGCCGCACGTCGCGTGCCTGATCGCTACATCGAGTAACTGACCGTCGAGGCCGGAGCATATGCTCCGGCCTCAGACTGCTGACGAACCCCGCATTTTTGCGGGGTTTCCTGTTTCTACATTCGCTCTCGTTGCTCGCTACGGAATGGGGTGCTAAGACACGATTCATATCGAGGTGGTGAGAATTGAGGCTCTCAAGCGGAAATGGGCCTTCCTGAAGGCCTCTCCGGGCGTGAAAGATCGAGGCGCAGCCCTCTCAGGCTGCCAAAGCGATCTTCTTGAGGTTCTGTGCTGCGGCACAGAGCAACGCCTGCTCTCGCATTCCCGCGATTCCCCGCATTCGCGCATACCGGTAGCCGTGGAGCTGCTTGGCATCCGCGAAGCTGCGCTCCACCGTCTCCTTGCGCCGCACGTAAAGGCGTTTGCCTACCGGCTCCAGCCGGCGACTGTCCACCCGCTCCTTGGCGTCCTCCCAGACATGGCGAGTCACCGTCTTGCGATGGTGTTGATTGCGGGTGCAGATCGATAGGCGTGGACAGGTCCGGCACCGTGCCGGGTCCGAGTGGTAGTGGCGGTAGCCGTCCCGGTTGGTGGTCGCGTAGCGCAGCATCTGGCCTTCGGGCAGCAATACGCGTCCTGGTCCTGACTATTACACTCAATAGGAGGTGGTGCGAGATGGGCGAGTCCTCGCGACAGAGGGAGAAGGGCTCTGCGGGCAGCGCCTGGGTCTGGGGGAAGGAAAAGTTGCCGCGGTTACGGCCAGGATGTTTGGTCGACAGGCAGCCGGCCGTCAGGGTCGTAGGCGTTAAGCCGATCCTGATCGGCCAGCGCGTCGGTGAAGACCACAAGGTTGACGCCGCCCGGGTTGGCGGCCGATGGAAACAGGATCCCGCTGGCGCCAGCCTCCAAGGCCAGGCCGCCGAGCAACCAGCTAGGCGGCTCAACGCGCTCGTTGAACCAGAGCCTTCGCCAGTCACAACTCATTTCCTGCCAGAGCGCATCCCACTCAGCTGAGTACCCATGGCTGAAGTCGACCACGGTGGCCAACTCCACTGTGTAGCTCACAATCAGTCCGGGAGGCATCAGTGTCGAGAGCTGCCGGTACTCCTCGAGGGCGGTCAGCTCATCTAGTGCCAGGTAAAGTGCTGACACTCCGATCCGATTGAGGCGCCCGCCATGCTGGGCGGCGCCAGCCCCACTGGTTGGCGCGATCGCCCAGCGGGGGACATGGACACGATAAGCCGGTTGATCAGCCAGGCTAGTAAGGATCATCCCGCCGCGCCCGCACTGAGCGATTGCACGTAGCGCAATAGATCCTCGGCGCGGCCCTCACTGACCAGCTGCTCAGGCGTCTTGAACTCGAATACGCTAATCGGTTCGTTGCGGAACCAGAACGCAGCATCCTGGAAGCTGCCATTAACGCCAGCCGCGGCGCCCATGACTCGTACCGCATCCCGTAGGTAGGCCTGCAGCTTTTCGGCGCCTTGGGCACGGTTTACGGTAACACGGTGGACATGGGCCCGGGAGGCAAGCGTCTGCACATCCATACCCAGAGCCAGACAGAACATCCTGGGGCTGATGATCGGGCTTTTGGTTTGCCGTGCTCGTGCTTTCAAGTCAGCGAGGAACTGATCGAAGGTGTCGGGAGCGTCGTATTCGGACGGCTCTTTGATAGCCTCAGCGTTCATGGCCAAATCTCCCTGCAGATTTGCAGCGATATTGCTACATAAATGCATCATAGCCATGCAGATTACCCACGTCCACTTTCCGTGAACAGGGCATGGATGCTGGTGGTAGGCTGCGTTACCGAGCTGGCGTTGCTCCGTGTCGATGATGTTCTCTACCCCAGTGGGGCGATCCGGGAGGAGGTCTACCTACGGGCAGAGATCACTAAGGGCTGTCGGCCGCGCAATATCCACCTGACCCATGAGAAATGCATCGCTGCGATTAATGCCTGGCTTGATGTGCGACAGTACCGAGGCTGGGGGCTCTCCGGCGACAGTGCATACCGTGGCTTCCTACCTCACACCAAGCTGGTATTGACGCACAAAGGGAGAAGCTTCGAGCTGGCCGTGAAACGGCGTAAGCTCGATTCGGGGCTTATGGAGTACCGGGCCTGTGACGCTCTTCAGCAGACGATGAGTCGGCTGTACCGGCAAGCAGGCATCAAGCTCGGATCTAGCCATAGCGGACGCCGCACACCCGCAGCAAGGGTGCTGGCAGCCACTGGTGATGTAGAGACGGTGCAGGCCGTACTGGGCCACCAGGAGCTGGATCACACCAAGCCATACTTGACTGTCGATCAGGTGACAATTCGGCGGGCGTTTGAGATGGCGCTTTAGGATGATGACTACTTGCCATGGTCATCATGGTTGCTTTATCTTGGTGACTAGGCATGATGACTAGGGGTATGACCATGCATTCTGAAGAGGTATCAAAATCTCAGTTCAAGGCGCGGGCGCTGGAGTTCTTTCGCCAGGTTGAAGCGTCTGGCGAGGCGGTCATTGTGACTGACAAGGGGCGTCCCACTATCGAAGTACGCCGCTATAAGGCAGATCAGCGCTCACCTCTTGAGCGACTGCGCGGCAGCGTTATCGAGCTGGCTGATCCCTTCGAGCCAGTGGGCGAGGAAGACTGGGAGGCGCTGCGTTGATCGTCTTGGACACCCACGCCCTGCTGTGGTGGGTCAACGGTGACTCCCAGCTCTCGCAGAGCGCCCTTGAGACTATTGAGCATGAGCTTCTAGCGGATGATGGCGAAATCCTGATATCGGCAATCTCCGCGTGGGAAATTGCGCTGCTGGTCGAGAAGGAGCGCCTCACGCTATCGATGGCCACCGACGACTGGCTGGATACCGTAGAGGAGATCGAGGGGGTCCGCATTGTAGCTGTCGACGCTGCCACGGCAGTTGAGTCAACCCGGCTCCCCGGAGAGTTCCACAAAGACCCGGCAGATCGGATGATCGTGGCATTGGCCAGGCACTACAACGCTGAGCTGATCACGGCGGACGAAAAGATTACAGCCTACCGGCACGTCAAAACGATCTGGTAGCCGAACTATCGAGGAAAGAAAAAGGTATGCAGCATAAAGGTGATTTGATTATCACTGATCAACAACACACCTCAGGACAGGTCACCGGGACAACCTATGTCAAAGCTGGCGGAACTCTGGTTGCCCATGGCCAGCTTGCGGGAGGTTTGATCATCGAACCGGCGGAAAGGCGGTAGTCCATGGTCAGGTTTCTCGCAACATTGTGAACTAAGGAACACTAGAGCTATTGGGTCAGGTATCAGGGAAGGTTATTGGCAATCCTCCCATCAACCAGGTGAAGCCGGAACAGGTAGTTGGCAAAAACCTGGAAGTTCCGTTCCGGGGCAAAAGTACATCTTGGTCCTATACCTGTTAGAAAGTCATCCGGATGCCGGACTCGTCAAAACCCTGCTATCGATTCTGTTAGCAGATACAGTCGAGGCGATTCTGCCTCTCTCAGGTTTACGCTAGCAGCGCCGATAAAAAGAAGTGGGAAGGCAGATGAAGGCAATTGCTTGCTGCCATTCACTTAAAATCTATGGGGTGGTGGGCGCTGGAAGTCAACATTCTGTTAGGGCACCGCTTTGTTTGCTCGCGCTGCCAACAATTAAGTCTGGGCTGTTGAGTATATTGCAATGTTACGACCGTACGAGTACGCATAGACAGAGTTTGAACAGGCACGGGACGAGAATCTGTGGATACGCTGCCTGGCAGAGAATGACTACGACGAACGCTTAGCGAAGGGCCAGTACATACGGGAAACCGCGGAACGCATTGAAGAAACAACTGATCTGTCAGCTCTTCAGGAAGAACAGGAGAGCCTCAATGAACAGCCCACGCCTGAGGAGGTCGAGAATAGCCGGGCGCGCTGGGAACAGCACAGCCGCCAATTTGAATCACGCAACCATATCAGCTCGCCTTGGCACCTCTGGACTCACCCTGGCATGGGCATTGTCATGGGGATATTGCTTTCCCTATGGATCTATGCCAGTGGTCACTGGTACGCCGCCGAGGGGTTCTTGAGCGCTAGCTGGGTTGTGTTGGCTTCAGTAGTCCACGCCGTACTTTCCGCAATGGTGGGATTCTCCCTTCTTTATAACTTGCGCTGCGTGGTCGGATCGAACCCGTTCAACGGGCCGTACCTTGAATATACAGGGCCAGGGCTAGTTGCACTGACCAGCTTATATTTCCTGTTTTGAGTTCCGGGCTGGTCGGACAGGATTCGGCAAGGAGCATGAGCCAGCGGACGGACATAAACCCGACACTGTGATTTTAGCGACGAACACAAGCAACCTTCATAGGAAAAGATCGTCGGGCCAATTCTTGATCTTCGAATAATTAATCGGCTCCAATGCCGACAGTAGCCACCTAAGAAAAGCTGGTGGAACTGTCCATCAGCGAGCAGATCCATGAGGACGATGCTTGGCTGGCGCCGATGAGGGGCTTTCACTGTCTGGGGGTTGCGGCCCTATGGAGGTAAGCATGTCCAGTAGCAAGTTTTTATAAAAGGAAAAGCTAGACAGATATCCTGGTTTTTTCCTTGTAACGGGCATCATTGCACAACATACGGTTATGTAAATGACTTTGTTGATAATCAACATGAGCAATGTGATAACGGTAAATATTAGTAAACATAAGCGCAATCAAATTATCACCGTCTTTAGTTATAGGGTCCCCCATCCTTCTGGTAGAAATATTATTTCTCTTAAAGTACCTTTCCATTTCCATAGTCGTTACTGCCACAACTGACCTTGCACCGCGGCTCCATGCATATGCTAATGCTTGTTTAAATATTTTTATAGGAAGAGTTTTATCGAAGGGGGAATCTACAGCGAATCTAGATACTTCCCAGGTCTCATATTCCCAGGTCTCATATGAGAAAGGCAGCTCTTCGATGCATAGAAAATCGAAATGCTCAGAAAGCAAATAAGGCTTACTAGAAGGTATTAGCCTAGAGCAGCCAATAATGTTGCCATTAGCTTCTTCAGCGATTGTATAGTATGCGTCCTTGGTGTCGTACTGATCGATTTCCAGCTTATTAAAATGATCGGTAGTAGGGATGTTCCATTTTAAGCGCTCGATAAAAACACAATATCTAAATTTGGAGAGCTTTAAAAAAGAATCTCTTGGGATTTCGCCATACGAAGCAGTGTAAATTTTTGTTTTTTGCACTTTGATTTCCTGTTTACCTGCACCTCCTTAAATAATAACGCTGCGCTTGATTTCGAGGCAACTACTAGAAATGGTAGGTGCTCAAAGTTAGATAAGACCCAAAGCAATCGCACGTGCCGCAGAAGCGGTTTTGTTATTAGCTCCAAGCTTATGTTGTATGTTCTTCATATGGAAATTAATAGTATGTACTGTAATTCCTAATATAATAGATATTTCTGAAGCGCTCTTCCCGTCGGCGGTCCATTGGAGTATTTCTTTCTCTCTTGGACTGAGTAAAATTTTTTCCCCACCTAAAGGATGGCTATTAACTTCACACATCCTATCGTAGGAAAGATCAAGCAGGCATTTAAGCGTTAGGTTAAGTATCGGCTCTTCATTTTTAGAAATAGCATCATAACTTCTGGCAAAAGATAGTATTTGGTATGTGTTATCAAAACCTCTAGTGGTGAAAGTGGCCCCGTATTTTAACCCCCATTCATTTGCTTCACTAAATAGCTGGGGGCTTTCTGCGTGTAGGCTTTTATCCCACACAACAAGCTGTTTTAGTTTTACGCCTCTCTCAATAGAAGGATCATGAGATCCATAGTTTTTGGCTTGATATCGCTCTACCCAATCCTGTGGGTAATTGCCTAAAATGCAAGTCCTTGGCCTTGAGAACGGAGCAGTAGTACGCACAGCATACGCGAAATTATTAAACCCAAGGGAGGATGCTTCTACATCGATAATTTTAAGTATTTCTCCGTAGTTAGAACAGTTAGAGATTTTTTCGTTCATCTTAACCCACCAGTCAACAAAGCTACTATTGTTTTTCATGATAGGCTCGCTTCCCTTTAGCCATTAAAAGATGAATGGCATGCATTAAAAAATATAGCTTAATTATAACAAAGAGTAAGTGTGATCTGTATTAAACTTACGTATGTGGTTCGATTTTATTATGCTAGCGGATGCTGGGCTAGTAGCAACAACGTGTTTTAAATGTATTTATTAATGCATTCATGCCAAAGGAAAAATAACATTGTATTGTAAATTTTTTATGAACGCTATATTTATTTTTTGTGATTATTTTAGGCGCATAGAAATTATAAAGGTTGGGTGAGTTTCTTTATTGCTGACTTAGAGAATAGCGTTGTTGTATTAACTGTGCTGTGCTTTTATTGAAAATTTAACGTCAGCGTAATAATTAGGCAAAAATGACCCGAAAGGCGCTGGTTAAGGGAGATTCCAATAATCCGGAAGGGAAGTGATCTGTAATTGTCTACAAAAGATGAGCTGAGAGGAATATATAACATGCTGAAATAGATAAAGATTTAAGATTCTTCTTATCCAGTACATTCTAATATACTACTGGCCTACTAAAAATAGCAGGTTGCCGTCTGCTTCCAGTGTGACGATACTCAAGTAAAAAGATCAAAAATGCTCTTCATGTCAATGAATGGGTATGGGTGCAACAAAAGTAGGGCAGTGGCCGGGGATAAAGGAATAAGGCTAAATAACTTATTGAGGAGGTTAGTATGAGTGTCGCAGCTTCAGAATTAGATGCTTATGTACTGACGGATGAAGAGAAAGAGGCGGTCCGTAAAGCTTTTTTAGGGATCGAATATGACCCAAAGGGCTCGCTAGATTACATATCTAAAGTCCGAACTGCAGCATATAAAAACTTCCCTTCTGGGTTAATTAGCCATCTTGAGCTGCAAAAGCACAGTGATGTATCTTTTAGTATTTTTGAAAACCTTCCCGTAGATAATGTATTTGGTAGCCCCTTAAACGATGCGAATAGCCAAGATTACAAAGATGGATGTCTCTCGGAAAATATTGTCGTAGCATTCGGCTCTGTAATAGCGGAACCATATTCAATTTATTTTGAAGGGAAAAATATAGTTAATAACTTGGTCCCACATCCTGTGGCAAGGAATGATTTTACGGGTATCGGCTCTGCAGTTGACTTGGACTTTCATACTGAAAATGCTGCCCAGGCATATGATGAATGTGGTGATATTTCTCCAGTTGGGTTGTTGCTTTCTGGGGTTCGCGGAGATCCCAACAATGTTGGGGTGGGTCCGAAAACGCTTCTATCAGATGCACGGAAAGCCTTAAAGCTGCTTGACGATAAAGATATTGAAATTTTGTATAGCAAAAGCTTCTTCATTAAAGATCCCTACAGATGGCGCGGTAAATATTTTGGCGATCGGTCTGATAATAAGGACGTTTTTCTTCGCCCTGTGCTAAAAGGACCTGTAGACCATCCCCATGTTACTGTGGCCTTTTATCCTGACATGGTGCAGCCAGTAGGGCCTGAAGCGGACCTGGCCTATACCAATTTTCATGAAGCCATTAAACATGTCTCTATCGGCATTGATATCGAGCCAGGCCGGCTGGTGTATGTAAACAATCGCTTCACTCTTCATTCGAGAGAAAAGTTTAACGCCACTCAAGATGAGAATGGAAGGCCATATCGGTGGGTGCAGCGAGTATTTGTAACTAACAATCTTTGGAATTTCCGTTCATTTACGAGATATGGGGATCGAGTATATGACCCCAGCACTCACTCCCCCTCGGCATACCAAGTCGAGGTTATGAGATGAAACAGGAAGAGGTGGTGTCTTATAAGAGTGTTATTTATAATATCGGAACTCTATTGACTGGCGACATTAACAGCCCAGTTTTCGATGCAGATACAATCATTTGCTGCGATGGGATTATTTCCCATATCGGTTTTTCTCAGGAACTTGACTTAAGCGAAGCGGATCTTATGGTTGATGCAAACCAAGCTACAGTTATGCCTGGTTTTATAGATAACCATACCCACCCGACCTTTGGTGAGTATAGCCCCCGTTCCGGTAATCATGACTGGATCTGGCACTGCCTTCAGGGAGGGGTTACAACAGCGATCTCAGCCGGGGAAGTACATGTGCCCGGTTTGCCTGAGGATCGTGCAGGTATAAAAGCTATGGCAATCGCTGCACAGCGTTCTTTTGCGAATGCTAGGCCTTCTGGGATGAAAATGCTGGCTGGATCTCCTTTGCTGAATGAAGAGCTAACTGATGAAGACTTTGGAGAGTTAGCTGCAGAGGGTATCAAGCATTTAGGTGAGGTCGGTATCGGTCCTGTTAAATCGACGAGCAAAGCAGCTGAGTTAGTCGCCATGGCTCGCAAACATGGCATGATATCAATTTCACATACTGGCGGCCCGTCAATACCTGCTTCGAAGAGGATGAGTGCTGAAGATATACTTGAGATTGCGCCAGATATAGTTGGGCATATCAATGGTGGTTATACAGCTCTCCCCCGCGACCAGATTCAGTGTCTTTGTGAAACATGCCTAGGAGCGCTTGAGATCGTTCATAATGGTAACGAATTTGCTGCATTGTTGACTTTGAATTATGCTAAAGAAATGGATCAGCTTGACCGAATCGTAATTGGCACAGACGCACCTGCAGGTTGTGGAGTACCGGCTCTAGGAATACTTAGAACGATAGCATTGCTAAGTAGTTTTGGCGACATCGCCCCTGAGCTCGTTGTATGCTTTGCGACCGGCAATACCGCTAAGGTAAGAAAGTTGAATTGTGGTTTGATTGAAGTTGGAAAAGAAGCCGATATATCTATCTTCAGCGCACCATTAGGAGGCGCTGACAAGACCGTTTTAGGAAGTCTGAAAATCGGTGATCTTCCAAGCGTCACATCGGTATTAATTGATGGTAGGTTGGTGATTCGCCAATCTCAAAATACACCTCCCCCAGAGACTCCCCCCTCTATAGTTGAGCGGCGAGCTATACTCTGAAGTTTTAGCGCAGTTATAAGGAATTTACAATGCGCGATTTTTTAATGTGGATAACAAAAAAAGGGCCTACTGTATTAGCCTTTGGTTGTATAAGTGGCCTGATGGTACCTAGCTTGGCGGACTTTCTTCGCCCTGCCATGCCGGTAATGGTCTTTATATTTGTTGTAGGCACGTTATTAAGAGTTGATAATTCTGCCATTTTTAGATCAGTTAAAAATCTTCAGGTTTCAGTTATTTTCCCACTAATTTTTATAGTTGCCTGCCCATACATCATAGGTATCTTTACTAATTTTGTGACTGAAAATAGAGAGTTGGCGCTCGCTATTGCCTTGGCGACTGCTTGCCCCCCATCCAGTGGTAACTCAGCTGTGGCACGTATGCTTGGACTCGATCCCACCACCGCACTAGTGGCAACATTGTGTTCCATGGCGATGGTCCCGATTACAGGACCTCTTATTTTGCATATTTTTGCCAACGATCTTGGCGTATCTATCGATCCGTATGAGCTAGCTATAAGGTTAACAGTTTTACTTGTTGCTTCAGAGTTAACAGTCATTCTAATACGCAAAATATACCCTCATTTGGTTCATGATCACGGCCTCGCCATTGATGGAGTCGTTGTCATCGCACTTTTCGTTTTCGCATGCGGTACAATGAGCGGGATGCAGAATATGATAGTAGAAAACCCTTTGCTTGCCATTGGTGTCATTGCGTTCGTTTATGGGGTTAATTTCTTTATGATGATTACCTGTGGAGCCCTATATATAGGTGATCGGAATGCAAGAGCAACCATCGGTCTTACAGCAGGAAATCGTAATGTAGGGCTATTATGGTCAATGCTAGGGCTTTCGATTTCGCCGACAATTACTTTTGTGTTTGCATTGTCACAGTTACCGATATATACGATGCCAAAGATATTGCAGTATCTATTACCTCGCTTGGGCTTCGTAGAGAATAGACCTAAAGCCTCATAGGCTAGGTGTATGGTCCCGAAGAGTAATGGTCTATCTTACGAGCCACTATCGGAGGATTACCCATTGACCTGCACCCGCAATCAACACCATCGCAAGACGGTGACTCGCCATGTCTGGGAGGACGCCAAGGAGCGGGTGGACAGTCGCCGGCTGGAGCCGGTAGGCAAACGCTACGTGCGGCGCAAGGAGACGGTGGAGCGCAGCTTCGCGGATGCCAAGCGGCTCCACGGCTACCGGTATGCGCGAATGCGGGGAATCGCGGGAATGCGAGAGCAGGCGTTGCTCTGTGCCGCAGCACAGAACCTCAAGAAGATGGCTTTGGCGGCCCGAGAAGGGCCGCGCCTCGATCTTTCACGCCCGGAGAGGCCTTCAGGAAGGCCCATTTCCGCTTGAGAGCCTCAATTCTCCCCACCTCGATATGAATCGTGTCTTAGCACCCCATTCCGTAGCGAGCAACGAGAGCGAATGTAGAAACAGAAAACCTCGCAAAAATGCGGGGTATGTCGGCAGTCTGAGTCCGGAGCATATGCTCCGGCCTTTTTCGTTGGCGCCTTGACCGTAGCGCCCCTTACCTTCAACACTGGAAATGCGCTGACACATTCAGCCCTCGAATCTTCGCTATCCGTTCATCCTTCGCAAGGAGGTTTCATATGGCCAAAGGCGATCATCGTAGCAAGCGTGGGAAGATCACTCGTGGCAGTCACGGCCGCCGACGCCCGCGCACCGAGCGTCAGAAGAACCGGCTCAAAGAGCGTGGTTACTAGTCACACGAAGCATCGACCGGCGGTAAACGAAAACACCCACCACGGCTCGTGGTGGGTGTTCTTTAGTGCGGCAGGTCGTTCAGCCTTCGTCGAAGTGCAGGGCAGGCGGCGGTTGACGGAAGCCACGGGTCAGCCAGATCAGCCAGGCAAGACCACAGGCCAGCCAAAGACTGCCGAGCGTGATGGCCAGATGGTCGAGACTGGCCATCAGCCACAGGATTGCGCCTATGCCGATCAGTGGACAGACCAAAAACCACAGCGTATCGAGGCCGCCACGACGGCGTTCCTTGAGGTAGTAGTGACCGATGACTGCCGCATTGACCAGGGCAAAGGCCAGGAACGCGCCGAAATTGATAAACGAGGCGGCGGAGAGTACGTCCATGGTCAGGGCCAGCAGTGCCACGATGGCGCTAAGACACAGCCCGCCGACCGGCGTGCCGAACTTGCTCAACCGGCCCAGCAGGCGCCTGGGCAACACGTCGTCGCGACCCATGGCGTAGAGCAGGCGTGCGCCACTGGCCTGTGCGGCGATGCCCGAGGCGAACTGGCCGACGATCAGGCCGATCAGGAAGATCGAGACGAAAATGTCACCACCGATGTTGCGTGCGATGTCATAGGCGGCGGCATCCGGGTTGGCGAAGTCGGTACTGGGAGCGGCGAGTTGCACGAAGTAGGACACGACGATGAAGATCAGGCCGCCGATCAGGGTGATCAGCAGAATCGCGCGGGGCAGGGTGCGCTTCGGGTCCTTGGTTTCCTCGGTCAGGGTGGTCACTGCATCGAAGCCCAGGAAGGAGTAGCAGGCCACTGCCGCGCCGGCCATCAGCGTCGATAGCGTAGCCGAGGACTCGGCGCCGAGGAAGGGGGCCAGACTCCAGAACGGCTGTGTCGGGTCGCCGAGAATATAGTGCATGCTCAAGCCCACGAAGGCGATCAGTACCAGCATCTGAACCAGCATCATCACGCTGTTGACTGCACTGGCCAGCTTGAGGCCAAGGATGTTGATGACCGTGGTCACGGCGATAAAGGCCAACAGCCAGACCGCCTGGGGAACAGCCGGGAAGGCCGAGGCCAGATAGGCGGCACCGATCAGCCAGATCACCATGGGCAGGAACAGGTAATCCAGCAGGATCGCCCATCCGGCCAGGAACCCCAGCCGATCGTCAATGGCGTGACGCACGTAGGCGTAGGCTGAACCGGCAACCGGATAGGCACTAGCCATGCGCCCATAGCTGTGCGCCGTGAACAGCATGGCCAGTAGCGCAATGAGGTAGGTCCCGGACACGGCGCCTTCGGAAACCACGGCGAGCACGCCGAAGGTGCCCAGCACGATGATGGGCGTCATGTAGGCCAGGCCGAACAGGACCACCTGACCGAGAGTTAGGGTTTTCTTGAGTTCCGACATGGTCGGCTCCTTGCTGTCGTTGTTGTGAAGGAGGGGAGAGGCGCCGTCAGGTCAGTTCAGCAGCCAATGGCGCTGGCCGTCGGGCAATTCGCTAAGACGACCGAATAGCGGAATGCGCCGGTCGTCGAGGTAGTGATAATCGCGTCGCGCCACGGCGAGGCGCGAGAAATCGAGCGTCGCGCGTACCGTGTCTTCGTCGCGCCCCAGGGCGGTCACCAGTTGGCCGAGAGGATCGATGACGGCGCTCTCGCCGGCAAAGGTCATGTCTACGCCGCGACCAGCGCGATTGGTCATGGCCACGAAGGCCTGGTTCTCGAGGGCGCGAGCAATGGCGGTACTGCGATGCACGGGACCGTAAGGGTCCATGTTGCCATTGGTGATCACGATCAGTTCGGTGCCCATCGCTGCCAGGGCCCGGGCTGTTTCGGGGAACTCGATGTCGTAGCAGACCATCAGCCCGATGCGCCGTCCTCGCCACATACCGCACACCATGCGATCGCCCGGCGTGACCAGTTCACGCTCGTCGGGCCACAGGTGGGTCTTGCGATAGCGCAGGGCGATACCGTCCTCGGGCGTGATCAGTACCGTGGTGTTGAATACCCGTTGGACGTCGCTTTCGAGAAAACCGATGGCGATGGCCAGGTCGCGTCGCCGGCTGGCCTCCTTGAGCGCCGCCAGTTCCGGTCCGTCGAGGTCCAGGGCGCGATCCTCGGCATGACCCGGTTCGGCGAACCCGGTGAGGTGGGTTTCGGGAAAGACGATCAACTGCGTGTCGTCGTGACTGCGTTCGATCTGAGTCAGGGCTCGGTCGAGGTTATAGGCGATGTCGCCCTCTCGTCCTGACAACTGGGCGAGTTCGATCTGCATTCGACCACTCCTGTTGGGTTATTCTTGGGTGCTGGGCATGCTTTCAGTATGCCTACTGCGACACGGCTGCCTATTCCATGTGAGGGGTAACGCAAGTGGGGGATAACGCCTCGATGCGGCATGAAGAACTCGTCTGGCACCGGGGCTTCGGCTTGTTGGTCGACAAGCTCGATGCGCCGAATTTCTGGCTCAGCGTGACGCGCCTGCTGGGCGATCAAGTAGACTTCGACACGTGGGTGGCGCTGTTGTTTTCGCCGCACCGCCCGCCGACGATCTTCGCCGAAAGCGACGAGGACGACGGCAGCGACGAGCAGCTGTTCCGCGATTATCAGCGGGGGCTCTACTTGCTCGATCCCTTCTATATCGAGGCGTGCGCCCGCCCACGCACTGGCCTGCTGCGTCTCGACGATGTGGCTCCCGAGTGCTTCACCAATACCGAGTATTTCCAGCGTTATTTTCAACGCAATATCGTCGCCGACGAGATCCAGTTCAATGTCGCCCTGGACCATGAACGGGTGCTATGCCTGTCGCTGGGTTCTTCGCAGCGTTTCGACACTAGAGCAATGGGCACGTTGCTGTTGATTCAGCCTTGGCTGCTGCCGCTGATGCGTCAGCGTATGCACTTCGAGTCGGCGGACGAGCAGATAGCCGGGCCACACCCCTGGCATCCGCAGGGTACCCACTCGCCTCCGCCCGCAGTGAGCAGCCTGACCGATCGCGAGCGAGAGGTGAGCCAGTTAATGCTGGGTGGATGCTCGACCAAGGAAATTGCCCGGCGACTGGCGATTTCCGTCGAGACGGTACGCGCCCACAAGAAACATCTCTACGCCAAGCTGGGCATCAATTCGCAATCGGAACTCTTTGCCTTGTTCTGGCAGGCGCGGCAGGAAGCCTGGAATCAGGCCTAGCGTGAGTTCAGGCGGAAGGGCGCCAATGCCTCATCGTTACCCTCGAACGCCTGCTGGATGGCGCGTGCCGAGCCCATCGACAGCGTCCAACCCAGCGCACCATGGCCGGCATTGACCCACAGCCCCTCGACTCCAGTGGGGCCCAGGCGCGGCCTGCCGTCGGGTGTGGCCGTGGTCAGCCCGGCGATGCCCGCACCGGCGACGGTGATTCTCTGGGACATTAACGTATCCATGCAAAACGCCCGGGGTTGGTTCAGCCCCGGGCGTTAATCTTCCTGCTTGGCGACGCTATGCCTGACTTGGTTTACTTGACCACGGCGGCAATGGCCTTGGCCACGTAGGGCAGGTTTTCGCTCGCCAGGCCCGCCACGTTGGCGCGTCCGGAACGCACCATATAGATGGCGTACTCATCGCGCAGGCGGTCGACCTGTTCCGGCGTCAGGCCGGTGTAGGAGAACATGCCGCGCTGCTCGGCGATATGTGCGAACTGCTGGTCGAGGCCATAAGGCTTGAGCGCGTCGACGAAATCGCGGCGCAGGCCGTTGATGCGATCGCGCATCTCGGTGAGCTCCTCGCGCCAGTTGGCAGCCAGGTCGGCGGAGTCGAGAATCTCGACGACGATGGCGCTGCCGTGGGCCGGCGGGTTGGAGTAGTTCTCGCGGGCGACGATGGCGAACTGCGAGCGCACGTTCTCCATTTGCTGCTGGTCCTTGGCGATGGCGATCAGGCAACCGGTGCGCTCGCGATAGAGGCCGAAATTCTTCGAGCAGGAGCTGGTGATCAGCACCTCATCGAGATTCTCGGCCATCAGGCGTACGCCGTAGGCGTCCTCTTCCAGACCGTCGCCGAAGCCCTGATAGGCGAAGTCGACCAGGGGAAGCAGGCCACGCTCGCGAACCACCTCAAGGACTCGCTGCCACTGCTCCTTGGACAGGTCGAAGCCGGAGGGATTGTGGCAGCAGGCGTGCAGCAACACGACATCGCCCTGCGGGATCTGCTCGAGGGTGGCAAGCATGCCGTCGAAGTCGAGGCGGTTCTCGGCATCGACGTAGGGGTACTTGTGCATCTCGACGCCGGCGGCATGGAAAATGCCCAGATGGTTGGGCCAGGTCGGGTCGGATAGCCAGATGCCCTTGCCGGGCAGGTGGGTCTTGATGAAGTCCGCCGCCAGGCGCAGGGCGCCGGTGCCGCCTGGTGATTGGGTCGCACTGGCGCGCTTGGCAGCCAGGACCGGCGATTCGTCGCCCAGCACCATGGACAGGATGGCCTGGCCGTAGCGCGGATCGCCGTGCGAGCCGATGTAGCTCTTGGTGGTCTCGTTCTTCAGCAGCAGCGATTCGGCCTCCTTGACGGCGCGCATCACCGGCGTGTTGCCGTGGGCATCGCGGTAGACACCGACGCCGAGGTCGACCTTCTGCGGATTGGTATCCTTGTTGAAGGCCTCGATCAGCCCGAGAATGGCATCCCCGGGCACACGCTCTATCTGCTCGAACATTTTACTGTGCTACCTCGTCGGTTCTGGCGGCCAGAATGAAATCGTTCTTGTGCAGGCCCTTCATCTCATGGGACCACCAGGTCACGGTGACCTTGCCCCATTCGGTGAGCAGCGCCGGATGGTGGCCGGCTTCCTCGGCGATGTCACCCACGCGATTGGTGAAAGCGAGGGCCTGCTTGAAGTTGCGGAACATGAAGACACGCTCCAGTTGCATGATGCCATCGCGCTCGACGATCTGCCAATCGGGGATGTCGGCGCGATAGGTTTCCATCTCTTCGGTCGTTACGTGCGGCGCATCCCATCTGCAGGCTTCGCAGGCTTGTTCGGAAAGTCGGCTCATCGCAATGTCTCCTGTCAGGGATAGTGTAGCCGTTGTTCAAGCGTTGGCGGTCCGCTCGAGCTCAACGGAGCATGGCCGTGCCGCCACTCGCCGTTCGCTCGAATTGCCCGTCTCGCCCACACTCGATCCTGATGAGGTCGAAAGAAAGACATTTCACTGCTGTGTTTGTGCGATGCGGATCGATGCCATGGATGCCTACGCTCACTGTCGTGCCTTCTCGCACATCGTCGGTTTCGACGATTTTCCCTTTCCGCGCGGGCACTGCGGCGACGTGCCCATCGTCGGCACGATCTACTCGGGGCTGCGCCTGGAAGGCGTCGTTTCGGGCAAGGTGCAGCGCGATGGGGTGAACGCCACCCGCGTGCTCATCGAACTGGTGCGCGACAGCAAGTTCGGCGCGCACCTGCAGCTGGTCATGCTCCAGGGCGTGGCAATGGCGGGCTTCAATGTCGTCGACGTGACGCGGTTGCATGCCGCGCTGGGCGTGCCGGTGCTGGTGGTGGCACGCCACGCGCCGCGCCCGGAGGCAATGCGGCGTGCCTTGCTCGAACGCATTCCCGGCGGTGGCGCCAAGTGGGCACATGTCGAACGGCTCGGGCCGATGGAACCCCTGGCTGGCGTCCACGTGCAGCGCATGGGGATCAGCCTGCGCGAAGCCGAAGCAGTACTGCGCAGGACCGCCGTCAACGGCACGATTCCCGAGCCGCTGCGTGCGGCGCACCTGATTGCCGGCGGGATGGGCGCGGGGCAAAGCCGGGGCCGGACATGAGCATTGGAGCGCAGGGGAGGCCCTGACTACACTCCGGTGAGCATGTCGAGCAGAGGAGGGTGCCCCATGGATCGGCAGAACGTGACACTCGAGGTCGATGACGTCGCGCTGGAGGGCGACCTGATCGTGCCCGAAGGAGCGTCGGGCATCGTCGTCTTTGCGCATGGCAGTGGCAGCAGTCGCTTCAGTTCGCGCAACCGGCAGGTGGCACGCTTTCTCAGCGAGCAGGGGCTGGCGACGTTGCTGTTCGACCTGTTGACGCCGGAAGAGAACGTCATCGACGAGCGTACCCGGGAGCTGCGCTTCGACATAGGCCTGATCGGGCGGCGCATGACCGGTGCCGTCGACTGGGTCGCCCGGGCCGAGGCGACCCGCGGGCTGGCCATCGGTCTGTTCGGCGCAAGCACCGGTGCGGCCGCGGCCTTGATCGCTGCGGCGAACCGGCCGGCGCAGGTGCGGGCCGTAGTCTCGCGTGGCGGCAGGCCGGATCTGGCCGATGATGCCCTGCCCGAGGTCGAGGCGCCGACACTGTTGCTGGTTGGCAGTAATGACGCGCCGGTCATCGGCCTCAACGCGCAGGCGCGTGAGCGCATGCAGGCGCATTGCGAGCTGACCCTCGTCCCCGGCGCGACTCACCTGTTCGAGGAACCGGGAACGCTCGAGGAAGTCCAGTCCCTGGCGAGTCGCTGGTTCGTGCATTACCTGAGCGTTGACTGACATCGCTCATGACCCTCGCCGAGTCCCTTGGCATAATGGCGGTTTTTGCCCTTCTCCTTCTAGGGATGACGCATGACCGCCTGGAGCAAGCTTCTCGTCGCCACCACGCGGCTGATCGATCTGCACGACAGCGCCCATGAGCCGGGCTCGGCGTTCGTGCAGGTCAGCCAGGAACAGCGTCGCGGCCTGCGCGACGGCTACTGGCTGGATCTCGGTTGTCTACTGCTCGATTTCCTGCTCGACATCGACTTCGCCACCAACAGCGCCTTCGTCTCGCAGACGCGCTGCCTGGCACACCTGCGCGAACACTATCCCGAGCTGCCCGCCGACGACCTGAGTTTCGTCGTCAATTTGCTGGCCACGCCCAGCGAGATTCACTTTCGCAGCGCGCCGGCTTCACTGGTGCCCGTCGAGCCGCGAAGCATGGCCAGTACCAAGCGTACCGCGCTGATCGAGAAGCAGGGCCAGACCGGCCAGGTCCGCCTGACGCCCAGTGGCCGACAGGCGGTGACCCTGGCCAGCCAGGTCGAGGACCTGCTGTATTCCGAGTATGACGCCGCCAAGGTGCTGGCCGCGCTGGCGCGTGGCGACTTCGCGCGCATTCCCGATATCACCAACCAGATATTGATGGCGATCCGTGCGCTGACCCAGGAGTTGCGCCGGGTACGCGAGAACCCGACGCGCGAGGGCAAGCTGGCCGCGTTTCTCGACAACGAGCGGCATTATCACAATGCCTTGTCGACGATCCAGAACACGCTGCTCAGCGCCCGCTCGCAACTGGCCACACCGGATGCCATGCAGCGTTTCGAGGCCTGGTGCGAGGCCCAGGATGAGGAATGGGACCTGCGCATGCTCTCCGGAGCGATAGGGCGAGTGCTCAACGCCATCGAGAACCTGTCGCGCCGGCTCTCGGAACTGCTCTCGGACATTGCCGAGGGACGCATCCAGTCGATGGGGGTGGTCGATTTTGCCGACCTGGCGCGGCGGGTGCTGCACGCGCCGTTGCCGGAGGCACTGCGCGATACGCTGGTTGCCCGCATGATGCCGTTCGGACTCAAGGTCGCCATGCCGCGCAATTCGACCCTGATGCCGCTGCTCGAGACGCGGCGTGCCGAGAAAAGCGATGCCGCGCTGGTCTTCGACGAGCAGGCCGATGCCCGGCCGGAGGACCCATTGCTGGCGCGCTATCTCGAAGCGCGTGGCCCGGCACTGCGTCAGCGCCTGGACAAGGCGCCTCTGTCGCTGCCCGAGGCGCTGGAAGAGGGCTGGCATCACTTCGAGGCGCAGGACTGCCTGGCCCAGCTGCTCAATACCTTCGTGGATACCCAACTGCTGGATAGCCGCCTGTCGGTGGGTATCGAGGCCTCGCCCTTCTCAATCACGTTGGCGGACGGTCGGCGTATCGACGGGCCAGTCACCCCGTCGCTGGGGTTTTTCCACACAGCCGACGCCGAGCCATCCTCACGCACCGAATCATCAACGGCCACGCAACGCGTCGCCGAGCAGGACGAAACCCTATGAACATGACCGAGATGGGCGAGGTCGTCGCCTACCTGTTGCGCTATCGCACCGCCGAGCGCCAGCCCGGCAACGGTCGCAAGCGCCGTGCGGCACGCGAGGGCCAATTGGCCGAACGCGACGTCTGCGCACTGATCGACGATGCGCTGGACACCGAACGCGAGGCACTGCGGGACTTCCTGGCCGGGCAGGGGCTGCGCCTCAAGGTGTTCGAGTCCGGCGACTATCCCGGCATCGCTCCCGGCTCGCGGCTCTATGCGCTGCTGCCCGACCCGGAACTGGAACAGCCGCCGCTGTATACCCGCGAACCGGTGTTCGATGCCCTGCGCCTGCGCCAGGAGAGCCGCGCCGAGCTTGCCCAGTGGTATCTGCAGCTATGGCTGCTGATGCAGACGTTGCTTTATACCCGTCTCAACCGCGCCTTGTCCGACGTCAGTCGCTATCAGGAAGCCACGTTTGCCACGTCCGAGCTGGTCGGCCTGCTGCGCGAACAGCTCGAGACCCTGCGCGCCCAGGGCGAGGGCGTGCCCGAGACCAGCCGCGTGCTGCTCGAGGAGCGTGGCGAGGACGTCGCCCGGCGGGTCAAGGCGTTCATCGACCTTCAGGTACGTGCCGGGCAGCTCGAGACGGTGCGCGATGCGCGTGACGGTGCCGAGAGCGACATCTGGCAGCAGACGCTGCTGGGCGCACTGGAGGCCGAGCAGGTAGGTGCCCACCACCTGTCGCATCTGGTCGACCTGCTGTCGGGCGAGCCTCGGCCGGCGGCGCGGGAAGACGACGATGAGGCGACGCCCGCCGATGAGGAAAGCCGGGAGGCCGACTTCGCGCCCGAGGCGGACGAGACTCAAAACGAGTTGCCCGGCATGGACGAGGAAGCCGAGACGCGGTCGGTCAATGAGCGTGCAGCGGAGGAGCGGGCATGAGTGTCATCAATCGCATCGAAGTCGCCAATCTGCTCAACAAGCACGGCGACATCGCCTCGCCCTGGGACGCCAAGATGCGTCACCTGCTGCTCGACCTGCGCGGCCAGTCCAGCGCCATCAGCATGGAGAACGGCTTCGGCAAGACCACCCTCGCCGAGGCGCTGATCGGCCTGCTGTCGCGCGATCGCACCCTGCTGGCACGTACCCGGCGCAAGTGTTCGCCGTCCAGCGTGGCGGGCCATGGACGCAGCTGGTCGCATTTGCGCGTCGAGTTTCGCGCCGGCGAGAGCGGCAGCCAGAGCGACATGCTCGCCGCGGCCGGCGAGGAAGTGGCCGGCGAGACGTTCGTGTTCGGCATGTACGGCTATAGCGACGGCAGCGGGCTGTCCTTCTATCACTATGCCGGACGGCTCGAGGACGTACCGGTGTATCACGTTACCCGCGATGCCAAGCTGGCGCTGTATGCCAACAGCGACGTCCAGACGGCCATGCGCCGTCATGGCGTGACCCGCAGCGCCAATCGCGAGGAGTGGCTGGATGCCGTCGGCGCGCACATCTCGCGGCGCGAGCTGGCCCAACTGGCCGCCTTCCAGAAGGAGGGCGGTGCCGACAAGAGCCAGATATTCAACGCCATCAAGCCGCGTGCCGGCGAGAAGGCCGACCAGGCGTTCTTCTTCGAGGTGTTGGCGCCGCAGATCCTCTCCGGGGCGACCCGTGGCGAGACCGACGAAGGCGAGGATCTGATCGAGGACGTGATCCTCAACTCGGGAACCAAGGTCACCGAACTGCGCCAGCGCCTGAGCGAGGCCGAGCATGACCAGCGCCGCGCCGAGGGCAAGGTGACGCGGCTGGCCGACCTGAATACCCAGGGCGAGGCATTGCTCGAGGCGCGACGCCAGCTCGCCGACCTCGACGAGGGACTGGCGGCCAGCGAACGGTTGTTGGGCGGCCAGGCGCTGCTGGCCCTGCCGGGGCTGTCGCGGCGACCCGATGACGGGGACGAGGCCGAGCTGGTCGCCGGCTTTGCCTGGGCAGTCGGCGATACCGAGCGGCCCCGGGTGTCCACCTGGCTGCTTGCCCGGCTGACCGGCCAGACCGAGCGCGCCGTGCGCCAGGCGCTGTCCGAGCGCGGCGCGCGCGTCGACACGCACCGTCGCCTGGTGCATCTGCCCGAGGCGACATGGCCTCAGGCGCGCGATGTCCACCATGTGACGTTTGCCGCAGCCCGCGACTGGCTCGAGGACAGCCACGTCTTTGCCGACGATTCGGCACGCTACCGGGCCCTGTCACGCCTGGATGACGCCGCGGAGGCGTTCGAAGGTCTCGATGGCAACCGCTTCCGCGAGGAAGTCATCGCCGACCGCGAATACGGCAAGGAGCTCAAGGCCGATATCGACAGACTGGATGAGCAGTGGGAACGTCTCGACGGCGAGCGCGAGCAACTCGAGTCGCGCCAGCGCGACTTCACCGACAATCAGAGCTTTTATACCCAGGCACTGGGGCAGGGGTTGTTCAGCGAAGACGAGCTGGAATCCCCCGAAGCGACCCGCGAAGCGGCCGTGGCCCAGGCCGACGAGACGCGTCGTGCACTGAACGAACATCTTGGCCGGATCGGCGAACTGCGCCAGCCCGCGCAGTGGCATGCCGAGTTCAAGGCCGCCCACCCCCAAACCTCGCCGGGGGAGCTGCTGGCGCTCAAGACCGAGCAGCAGGAGACCCTCAACGAGGAACGCGAGCGGATCGAGAGTGAACTTGGCGACGCCGAGTCCCGGCAGGCGGCATCACGCGACGAGCGCCATCGCCTGAACGGCGAGCGCCAGCGCCTGGAAGGCGAGCAGGGGCCACTGCGTCAGGGGCGTGACGCCTGGCAGGCCTTCACCGAGGGCTGGCCGGAAGCCGACGTCCATGAATTCTGGTCGCGCCGCAAGACCGAGCTTTCCGAATGGCAGCAGGCCCTGCGCGAGCAGCGCCAGCGCCAGGACGACGCCAGGGCGCTGCGCGCCCGATTGACGCCGTTGGCCGAGGCGGCCCGACACTACGCGGACATTCACGGCGACGACGAGCCGGTCCACCTGCGTGATCGTCTCTATCGCGAATCCCGCACGCTGGACGATGAAAGCCATCGCCTGGCCCGGGAGGAGCAGCGCCTGCGCGAATTGCATCAGGCCTGGCTGCGCTTCGGCGAGCTCAGCGAGCTGTCGCCGGCGCAGTGGCTCAAGGATGCCAAGTCCCGCTATCCGCGGCTGTTGCGGGAAGGGGAGGGGCTGGACGAGCAGATCCAGGCCCGCGAGCGTTACCTGGAAAGCCTGGCTGGCGATCCACTGGCCCGCCAGGTCGCCGAAAGCGAGGCGCATCGTCTGCTCGACGAGGCCGGCATCGCCTTCGTGGCCTTGCATGAAGCGCTGACGGCGTTCGAGGCCGACGAAGCCTCGCGGCGCGACTGGCTGGCGCAGGCCGCCGGGCAACTTTTCGCACCGGTCATCGACGGCGAGGTGGCGGCCAGTGACGCGGCTGACTTGCTGATCGAGCGGGGCCTGGGCGTGCCGGTGCTCGAAGCCGGCCGGCTCGCTGACTGTCTGGCGCAAGGGCAGCCGCCACTGGGTGCGGTGCAGGGCAAGGAGACCCTGGCGGTCAAGGCCGCGCTCGATCCGCAGTTTCTGACGGCACTGCGCGAGGAGACCCAGCAGCGGCTGGACATCGAACGCCAGCGGCGTGTCGCGCTTGGCGAGGAAATCGAACGCCTCGATCCGCATGGCGAACGCTTTGCCCTGGCGCTTCAGGCCCAGGCGGCCGCTGACGAGAAGGTCGATGACGCCTTGGAGGCGCTGAGGACCGAACAGGCACGCCTTGCCGAGCAGCGCGAACGACTGGCGCCGCGCCTGACCGATGCGGCGCTGGCGGCGATCGACGATTACCAGCGTTACCTGCTCGAGGGAGGCGATCGGGCGCTGGAAACGGCGGCGGAAGACCTGCTCGAGGCCGAAGCCCGGATGGCCGAGCTGGCACCCAAGGTGCATGAGGCCGAGCAGGCGCTGGAAGCCCATGGCGCGACCTGGCTGGCCGCAGAGAAGTTCGCCGATGCCGGCGGCGTCGAGCGCCTGGCGGCGCTGGAGTCACGTCTGGACGAGTTGCGCGAGCAGGCGGAGATCGTTGCCGAGCGCGAGGGCGATGCCGCCGAGCGTGTCGCATCGCTGCGCTTGCGTCGCGACGATTTGGCGGTCCGGCTGCGTGAGCTGTTCGCCGACGGCGAGCGCGACCGGCTCAAGCGACTCGCAGCCTTCGAGGACGAGGGCGGCGAGGCCTTCATGGCCTCCGCCGAGACGGTGCGGGCCGAGCTGGAGCAGACCCTGGCCACGGCCAGCCGACGTGCAGACTTCGATTTCGCGCGCATTCGTGCCTATCTCGAAGTGCGCGACGAGAAGGGCGGCAGCCAGAAGCTCGAGCGCGAGATCGCCCGGCTCAAGCGTGAACTCGGCGAGACCCGCGACGCGCGCAAGCGCAAGGCCCAAGAACAGCAGGCCGTGGAAGGGCGTCTCGAGGCCAACCAGCAGGCGATGATCCTGACCGATCAACTGGGCATTGCCTGGCTGGCGGTGGTACGCGAGCTGCCCGCGGACTGGCCGCGTCGGGTCATGGCGCTCGACGACCCGGCGGGAGCCAGCCGCTGGCCCGTCGATCATCCCCAGGCCGAGGTGCTGGACGGTGCCCTCGACGACTGGCGTCGCCTGGCGGGTGGCGATACGGACAATGAGAGCGACGAGGTCGACCTCGCGGCGCTGGAGAGCTGCCAGCAGACCCTGGTCGATGCGCTGGAGGATCTCAATCTGGGCGAGCGGTCACGCAATCGTGACCGTCAGGCGCGCGAGATCGAGCAGCGCGTCCAGGCGCTGGACGCTGCCCTGCTCGACGCACGCGACAGTCGTTTGTTCAACGACACCGAACGGGCCCGGCTGGCCACGCTGGAGGGCGTCGAACCCGCGGCACTCGACGACCTTCAGGCGCTGTATGCCCAGCTCAACGGCCAGCTCGACGAGCACCGAGAACGGGTCGCCCGGCTGCATGCCTCGCGTGAGCATATCGAGGGCACACTGGTCGAACGCCTGGGCTCGATCATCACCGATGCGGCCGGCAATCTGGACATCCTGCGCCGGGTGGCACGTCGCAGCGGCGAGGGTGGCGCCTACTTCGAAGTCAAGGCGTCGCTGATCGGCGACGAGGCCGTGCGCGAACTGATCCAGCAGCTGCTTGCCGACATCGACGAGCATCAGGCGGCCCTGCGGCGTCGCCAGCAGCAGGAGGGCGGCATGGCGGCCAACGATCAGCGCCGTCGCGACGAGGAACTCGGCCGGCAGATCCGGCGGCGTATCTACCGTGGCCTGTTCCGTGACGTGTCGATTCGCCTCAAGCACGAGGCCATTCGTCCTCATGGTCGACTGTTCTCGCTCAACGAGGACATGTCGGAAGGCCAGCGCGAGGCGGTCTCGCTGATGTGGCTGGTCAAGCTTTCCGAATTCGCCATCGAGCGTGAGCTGCGCGAACTGCCGGGTCACCAGAAACGCCGTGCCCGGGCCGGCCGCGAAAGCGTGATCCTGCTCGATGGCCTGTTTTCGAAACTCTCGCATCGCCGCTTGATCCAGGACTCGCTGGAGTCGCTGCGCAACACCCGGGGCCGCTTCCAGATGATCGGACTGATCCATAACCCCAACTACGAGAACGACGCGACCATCTTCCCCACCTACCTGGTCGGCAGCGTGATCGGTGGGGCCCAGGGGCAGGGCGGTCACGTCATCGTGCGTGATGGGCGTGCCATCGATCCGCAGGACTTGGCACGTAGCGTCGGGGAAGCCAGTCTGTTCGGAATCCACGTCACGGAGCCGACGCCATGAGTCACTTGAGCGAACGTGCCGAGGCGGTCCAGGTCTGGCTGGAAGGCGACTGGACGCTCTCCTACCGCAAGCAGGGCAACAAGGGCTGGCGCAGTGCCAGCCTGGTGCGGCGTCTCAAGCGCGACCGCGCTTGCGCGACTGAACTCGATGGCTGGGAGGCGCTACGCGAGCTGGCCGGAGCGGGGGTGATCGAGACCGCCTCCCCGGTGTCCGCCCGGCAGACACTCAACGTGCAGGTCACCCTGTCGGAAGCGTTGCGTCATCGCCTCGAGTCGGAATTCGCCGAACTCGACGACTCGCTGGGGTTGGAAGCCACTCAGGCGGCGGTCTGGCGGCATGCGCTGGATGGTGTGCTGCAGGATTGGTCCCTGGCCGATCAGCAGCGCCTTGCCAAAGGCCTGCGTGCGCTGGCTGCCGACTTGCCCGGGGCCTATGCCGCCAGTGCCTTCGAAGCCAGTGCCCGGTACCTGCTGGGCAGCAGCAAACTGTTATCGGCCCTGCCCCGCGAGCTGGTGCGCACCTTCGGCATCGATACGACGGCCTTTCGCGGAACGGTGGCCTGGGTGCTGGCGTCGGTGCCCACCGAGCCCCAGGGGTTAATGCTGATCGAGAACCCGCAGAGCTTCGAGCAGGCCTGCCGGGTCGGGCTCGACGAGCACTTGGCGCTGGTTTGCAGTTTCGGCTATGGGCTGTCGCTGAGCGAGGCGCTGAAGTCGCCCGAGCAGGTCCGGCTGATCGGCGAGCGTGCCTCGTCACGCACGTTGTCCGAACTGCTCTGTCTGCCTCAGGTCACATTCTGGGGCGATCTCGATCCCGAAGGGCTACGTATCTTCCAGCGTCTGCGCCAGGCCGTAGCGGGAATCCAGCTGTCGGCACTCTATGCACCGATGATGGAGCGTCTGGAGGCGGAAGGCGGCCATCCGTTGCATGGTCTGACTGGCAAGGCCGGCCAGCGTCAGGCCGACCAATGGTCGCGTGGCCTCGACCAGGAGGCGCTCGACGATGCCGCGTTGATCGAGCGGGGCAGGGAGGCGCTCGACGAGTCGCTGGCCGGGTCCTGGCTGGCCCACCTGGCCAATATCAACGAGGTCGATGGCTGATGCCGGTCTATGGTGTAGGCGATACAACCCTGCGGGCGCTGGGCGGCGAAGCCGCCGTGCGTGAGCTGGCCGAGCGCTTCTATGCTGCCATGCAGCGCCTGCCCGAGGCCCAGGGTATCCTGGCATTGCATCCCGCCGATCTGGTCCTGTCGCGAGACAAGTTGGCGACGTTCCTGATCGGCTGGATGGGCGGGCCGAGCCGTTACCGCGAGCGCTTCGGGCCCATCGCCATTCCCGCTGCGCACCGCCACCTGCCTATCGGGGCCGAGGAGCGCGACGCCTGGCTGCTGTGCATGCGTACCGCACTCGAGGAAATGGGCGTCGATGCCGAACTCAAGGCCTACCTGCTTGCCCAGTTGAGACATCCCGCCGAGATGTGCCGAACCCGCTAGGCTCTGTCTGAAAACTGCCTGCGCTCGGCCATACTGCGTTAAAAATCAGCTCAAAATACTCATTTACAACCCGTAAACTCCGCTTTTTCGCTGATTTTTGCCTTGTCTAACCTTCGCTCGTCGACTTTTCAGACAGTGCCTAGTACCAAGAACTTTGTTAGCTAGCTAATTTTGTGGCAGAATTATTCGCATGCTAAATAAACAGCCATGTGAAGATTCTGAACTGGGCTTGCGTCTGGGGCATGCCCACCGTCTGTGGCGCATGGTGGTCGATCATACCGTGGCGCCACTGGGGCTGACTCAGCCACGCTGGACGCTGTTGGTGACCCTGCGCCATCTGGGAGAGGGAGCGACCCAGAAACAGCTTGCCGAGGCGCTGGGGATCGAGCTGCCATCGCTGACACGTACGCTGGCGCAGCTGGAGCAGCAAGGGTTGGTTCTGCGGCGTATTCCCGCCGTCGATCGTCGGGTTCGCGAGGTCGTGTTCACTCCCGAAGGGCACCGTGTACTCGAGGCGCTGGATGCCCGGGCCAGCGAGGCCAGGACATTGCTTCTCGACGGGATTCCCGACGCGGAACGCGAGTCTCTGCACCGCGCCCTGCACAGGATAGAGCGCAACGCCTGTCACTGGCTGTCTTCCCGCTAACCATAGAGAGTTTGCTATGACACCGGAGCAACGCTTCGCCCGCTGGGTGCGCGTGGCGATCGTGATGTTCGTCGTGCTGTTCGCCTATTTCGTGGTCGCCGATGCCTACATGCCGGTCACCCCTCAGGCCAGAGTGCTGCGCGACGTGACGCGCGTCGCGCCCGAAGTGAGCGGCCAAGTGGTCGACGTGGCCGTGAGCAACAACCAGCATGTCGAAACGGGCGATGTTCTGTTTCGTATCGATCCTGAACCGTTTCGCATTGCCGTGGAAAAGACCGAGCTGGCCCTGGAGCAGGCGCGCCGCGACAATGCCGAGTTGGATGCTTCCCTGGCCGAAGCTCGGGCCAGGCTGGCTTCCGCACGGGCCGATGCCGAGGAGCTCCACCGCGAGCGTCAGCGTGTCGAGCGACTGATTCAGGGCGGCAGCATTTCCCGTCAGCGCTACGATGAGGTCGTGGCCGAGGCGCGTGCCGCCGAGGCCGCCGTGGAAGCTGCCGAAGCCCAGGTGCATTCGCTCGAGGTGCAGCGCGGCGAAAGCGGAGAGAATAACTTGCGCCTGCGCCAGGCGCGTAACGCCCTCGATGCCGCCCGCCTGGATCTGGAGCGCACCACCGTGCGCGCGGAACAGCCTGGCTGGATCAGCAACCTGCAGCTTGCCGAAGGTGACTATGTCACCGCAGGATCGCCGGTCCTGGCCCGGGTCGGCGACGCCGTGGATATCGTCGCCGATTTCCGCGAGAAGAGTCTGCGCCATGTCGCTGGCGATGAGCCGGCCTGGGTGGCGCTGGATGCCCTGCCCGGCGAGGTGTTCGCAGCGCATGTCGTTTCCGAGGATGCCGGAGTCCTGAGTGGCCAAGTGATTGCCGACGGTAATCTGGCCGATATCCCCACCACCGATCGCTGGGTACGCGATGCCCAGCGCATGCGGATTCACCTGGCCTTCGATGACGTGCCTGAGGGGCTACTGCCCACTGGGGCGCGGGCCACGGTGCAATTGGCGCCCGCCGATCATGGGCTGGCGGCCTGGTTCGCCCGGGCGCAGATCGTCCTGATGAGCTGGTTGCATCATGTCTACTGATGCCCGCCAGGGGAAAGGCATCGATGCCAATGGGCTGCGTCAGTGCCTGCGCATCGCCTTCGGCGGCTGGTTGGGGTTCGTGATCAGCCAGTTGATGGGCTGGAACTACGGGGTCTTCTTCACCGTCTTTCCGATGTTCCTGGTGGGGCTGTTGCCGGTGCTCAATGGGCACGTGATACGCCAGTTCCTCGGCAATGCCTTGATCAACTGCGTCGAGGTCAGTCTGGTCGTCGGGCTGACCCAGCACATGCCGCTGATAATGACGGGGCTGGTCTTCGCGCTGTTCTATACGCGCTTCCGGCTGATGGCGCGTGGCCCGATGTTTCTGTTCGGGGCCAATGGCGTACTGACGCTGAGCATCCTGTTTCACTTCGCCAGCTATCCATCACTGGATCTCGCCGACCTGCTGGCGAGCAATCTGGTGGCGAGCGTATTGGCGGTGGGCATTGCCGCGCTCATGTATGTGGTGTTTCCGGATGTGGCGCCGCGCAAGCCGCCGCCGCGGGTCGAGAAGTCGGCGTCGCGCGTCAATCACGAGACGTTGATCGGTGCCGTCACCGCAACATTGTCGTTCTTGGTGTTCCAGACACTGGATCTGCGCGATTCGCTATCGGCGCAGATGGCCACCATCCTGATCCTGTTCGCACTGGGCTATCCCGGCGCCCGGATATCGGCGGGCAAGCGCGCGGTGGGGACCCTGCTGGGCTGCAACCTGGCGCTTTCGATGCAATTGCTGCTCTATACGCAAACCCAGCATTTCACGCTGGTGGCATTGCTCTACTGGTTGGGGTTGATGTTGTTCGCCCACGCCCATGTGAAGGAGGGCGGGGGGTCTGGCATCGGTTTCGGCGGACTGACGACGCTGGGCATCCTGTTCGGCCAGTCGCTGTCGCCCAATCAGGACCTGATCTACAGCGCGCTGTACCGCTTCTCGTCGATGTGCGTGGCGCTGGCTGCCACGCTGGTAGTCATGGCGCTGCTGCACCGCTGCCTGAACGCCTGGGCGCCGACCCGGGCCGAGGCTTGAGTGAAGACTAACGGCGTTCGACGAGGCGCTCATTCGCTGATGACGCGGTTGCGCCCCGTGCGCTTGGCGGTATAGAGGCTGCGGTCGGCACGGTCGAGCAGTGTCTCGATGTCATCGTCGGCACGGCATTCGGCAACGCCGAGGCTGGCGGTGATGGTTGCCTCGCCCAGGCCGAAATCGTGCGTCTCGATACATTGACGTAGCCGTTCGGCGAGCCTCCGGCCATCGTCGAGCCGCGTCAATGGCAACAGGATGGCGAATTCCTCGCCACCCAGCCGGGCAACCACATCTTCCTGCCGCAATGTGTCGAGACACAGACGGCCAATGCCCTGCAACACCTGGTCGCCTGCCAGGTGACCCCAGGTATCGTTGATACGCTTGAAGTGATCGAGATCCACCAGGATCAGCGTCAGGGTGTGGCGATGTCGCCGGGCCCGTGACATTTCTTCCTTGAGCCGTTCGTTCAGACGGCGTCGGTTGGCCAGCCCAGTCAAGTCGTCGGTGCCGGTCAGTTCGCGCAAATGCGTTTCCTGGGCGATCTGGTCGTTGATATCCAGCAGGATGCCGTGCCACAGCGTCGCGCCGGTATGGTCGTTCGGTTCGGGCTGGGCGCGCGCCGTCACCCAGCGTAATTCACCACCGAGGCCATGCAGCCGAAACCGGATCGACAACGGCCCTCTGTGGCGGGCCGAACGCTCGATGGCTGTCATGACCGTAGGCAGATCATCCCGACATATACGCTCCAGGCCAAGGCGTGCGTCAGCGGCCAGTAGACTCGGATCGATGGTGTGTAGGCGACGGTCGTTGCCGGCTAGGTAGGGAAAACTGTAACGACCGTTGATGTCGCGCTTGAACTGGAAAATGAGTCCCGGGATACGCTCGGTCATGATTTCCAGGCGAGCCAGCAGTTCGGCTTCGCGGCTGACGTCGAGTAGGGTGCCGACCAGCTCCGGCGTGGCACCCTCGCGGATGGGCCGGGAGATACGGGCCTCGTTCTGGACGGTAAGATAATGACCGCGACTGTGACGTAACCGGTAACGTAGAGTACGTCTTTCGCGGTGCTGCGTGGAGAACCCCTTCAGCCAGGCATGCAGCCGCTCGACATCGTCGGGGTGAACGCGGTCGAGCAGGCCGATTCTGTCGGCATCGGTATCCAGGCCCAACAGTCGCGACAGGTTGCGGCTGATATGATTGAGTTCCCAGGGCGGCTGGGAATCGCAGGCGTACAGCACTGCCGGGCTGGTATCCAACAGGTGGCGTAGGCGCCGATGCGCATTGGCGGCACTGCGTCGGGCGGTGTCCAGTTCGTTATGGTCACGCGCCCGTCCGACCACGAACGGAGTGGCGGTATTGTCGCTCTCGAGCAGTGTCAGAGTCAGATGCCAATGATGTTCACGCTCGCCGTCATGCAAAATGTCATCGACGGTCTGCGTCAGGCCCAGGGACTCGCATTCGGCCAGGCGTTGTTGCAGACGCCGGCCGTCGGCCGGAGCAAAAATTGTCTCGGGGGAGTGTCCCAGCCAGGCGTCCGTTTCCCGACGGAGCGTCTTGAGCAGCGCGGGATTGGCGTAGACGAAATTGAAGGCGGCACCCGGTGAAGCCCTACGGGCCAGAAAGACGTAGTCCGGCAGGGGATCGAAGAGCTGGCGAACCATGCGCGTCAGTGCCGGTGGCAGCGGCAATGCGCTTTCCGCCGGTGTCAGGCGATGAATAATGCCGTTCCAGGCACCTTCCTGAAAACACACCCGCTCTTCCAGCCAGCAGGTGGTGTCGTCGTCCACCGTTATCGCATATCGGCAGCGGGCTTCGCCCTGGGCTCGCGCTTTCTGCAGCAGTAGTTTACGCAGATGCTGAGGAGGAGCGATCTGGACGGGCCAGTCGTCATCGAAGGCCAGGGTATCGGGCGTTTCGTCGGGCACGCCCAGCAACTGGGTTGGGTTCCCTACGATGAATCGCCGGTCGGCACCCGAAGAAGTGGCTGTCCAAATCAAAAAGCCCAGCCGAGAGGAGGCCTGGCTCAGGACGAAAGTGGGGTCGAGCATCCGTGGACTCCCTGCAGTCAAGGACGCATGTCGAGTCGCCTTGCATGCATGACGGAGACCGGCGGCTCATGGCAAGTCGGCTACTATACCGGGAGACGGATAGGGTTGTTATCGGTCAGGAGTCGTAGGTGTTTTCGCCATTGCGCTCTGTCGTGAAAGACGAGCGCAGTGGTTGGGTAGCGTATTACTCAGCGCGGCGCATCGTAGCGACCGGGGCGTCGCTTGGAATAGGCCACCTGCCATAGCTGAATGTCACGTGCCCGAAAGGCGCCGGCACATACGCTCAGATAATAGCGGAACATGCGACGGGTTCTTTCATTGTAGTTGGCAGCGATTTCATGCCAGTGGGCATCGAAGTTTTTCAGCCAGGCCATCAGTGTGCGGTCGTAGTCGGCGCCGAAGTTCTGCCAGTCTTCCATCAGCAGGCGCCCCTCGCTGGCCTGGGCGATGTGCTTGACTGACGGCAGGATGCCGTTGGGAAAGATGTATTTGTTGATCCAGGGATCGGCGCTGATCTCGGAGCTGTTGGAACCGATGGTATGCAGCACGAACAGGCCATCGTCATCGAGCAGCCGCGTGACCGTATCGAAATAGGTCCGGTAGTTGCGATGGCCCACGTGTTCGAACATGCCGATCGACACGATACGATCGAAACGTCCCTGCAGATCGCGATAGTCCTCGAGCTGGATCGTTACGGGCAAATCCTTGCAACGCTCCCGGGCCAGGGCGGCCTGCTCCTTGGAAATGGTGATGCCGGTGACTTCGGCGCCGTAGTGGCGGGCCGCATGCTCGGCGAAACTGCCCCATCCACAGCCGATATCCAGCACTTTCATGCCGGGCTCTATCTGCAGCTTGCGGGCGGCGAGATCCAGCTTGGCGACCTGGGCTTCATGCAGGTTGCTGGCCTCCTTCCAGTAGCCGCAGGAATAGCACATGGTCGGGTCGAGCATGCGCTCGAAGAGGTCGTTGCCGAGATCGTAATGCGCCTCACCTACGATGTACGCGCGAGTCTTGCTCTGCAGGTTGAAGAAGCCGGCCTGGAGCCGATACATCAAGCGTTCGGACGTCGTATGGGCGCGCTCGCCCAAGCCATGAAGCAGCAGCTTGTGCGCCAATTGATCGATGCGATCGCATTCCCACCAGCCGTCCATGTAGGCTTCGCCAAGACCTAGCGTTCCCTGATGCAGCACGCGGGAGAAGAAGTCGGGGTGGAGGACCTGAATGTCCCAGGGCTGATTGCCGTTGAGGGTGACACCGGAACCCTCGAGCAAGTCCTCAACGATACGTCGGGCCCGGGTATCGGGCAGGGAAATTGGGCCTATGCGCTGGTCACTCGTCATGCCGAACTCCGGTATCCATTTGCGTCTGGTGGCGATACGGGTCTCGTGCAAGGCAAGCCTTGCCATTTGATTACATGCCAATAAGCATGCTGCTACCTCTAAGCCAAGCTCAACAGTTTCAAGCTATATGTTCGATAGCTTAGACTAGTATATAAACTCATGCTTCGGCTGGGACAGCCTTTGCAGGCTGCCGGGAGAGGACTCGATGCACGTCATTGCCGATCTAAACGTGATTCCCTTGGGGGTAGGCGCTTCGGTGTCTTCCTACGTAGTCGCTTGCGGGCGAGTCATCCGCGAAGCGGGTCTCAATCATCAGTTGCATGCCTATGGTACCAATATCGAGGGCGAGTGGGACGCTGTCATGAGCGTGGTCAAGCGCTGCCATGAAGTGCTACACGAGATGGGGGCGCCGCGGGTCAATACATCGTTGAAACTGGGCACCCGCACCGATCGCGAACAGACGATGGCCGATCGGATCAGCAAGGTCGAAGGCTTGCTGAAGGAGTAACGTTTCACGTTTCGAGAGTGCATTGAAAGCCCAGCCGTATGGCTGGGCTTTCGCCTTCATGCGTCGTGGCGGCCATGTCGGCTACTTCATCGGGAGGCGGTGCGTCCAAGGCCGGCTGAGCGTCGAAGGTGGACGCTTCGGGGCGAGGCTGTCGCTCGATCACGAGTGGCTGGGCTCCTGCGCAACGGGCCTGGGCCTTCCGGACGGCACGCTGATACGCCTTTTGCATCGTGTCCCCATGGGCGACAACGACATGCGCTGTCGGTGTTGGGGGTGTCGGAGCGTTATTACAACCCCCCAAGGTTGCCGCAAGGGTGACGAACAAAGCTGCGCTGATTGCTTTCATGGGACACCGTCACTTCTCTTTTCATCTCAGCGTTGTCCGTGGATGCGCGATTGTCGAGCAGCGATTCGGCACGCATCGTCATACCATGGCGTATTGGCTGTCGCAGCTAGTCAGTGGATGGTGTCGTTGCGCCAGATAGGGTCGATAGCGATTCATTTAGTGGCGCCAGCCATTCATGGCAGGTCGATAGCAGGTGATCGGTTAGCGCTTCCAGCGTGCTGCCGCCATGACGCCAGTAATGCCAGTACAACGGCACGTCGATGTAGCTGGTGGTGTCCAGATCCACCAGAGTGCCTTCCTCCAGTTCACGCTTGACCTGGCCCTCGGGAATCAAGCCATAGCCCATGCCGGACTGGGCCAAGTGAATGAAGCCCTCCGACGACGGGCACAGATGATGCGGGAAGGGTTCGAGATAGCCGCGCATTTCCAGGTAACGATGCTGAAGCCGGTCATCGGGTCCGAAAACGATGGCTGGGGCACGACGCAGCGCCTCGTGGGTCAAGCCACGGGCGAAATATCGCTCGACGTAGCCCGGACTGGCCAGTGCCCGATAACGCATGCTCCCTAGCGGATGCGAGCGGGCGCCTTGAACTGGCCTTGGTGTGGCACAGATGCAACCGGCCACTTCGCCGTCACGCATGCGCTTCAATGCCACGTCCTGGTCTTCCACTACCAAGTCCAGCAACAGGTCCTGCCGGCGACAGAACTCGCCGGTGGCCGGCGACCACCATGTCGCCAGGCTGTCGGCGTTGATCGCCAGACGCAGGCGCTGCTCGCGTTCACCGAGTGCCGGTATCTGATCGAGCAGGTCGTGCTCGAGCAATCGAACCTGTTGTACATGGTTGAGCAGGCGTCTACCGAGCGGCGTTGGAGCGAGCTTGGGGGCGCGCACCAATACAGGCTGGCCCAGGCGGGCTTCGAGCAGCTTGATGCGCTGAGAGACGGCCGACTGCGTCAGCCCCAAGTGCTTGGCGCCGCGTTCGAATCCCGATTGGTCGACCACTGCCGACAAGGCCTGAAGAAGTTTGTAATCGAGCATCAGCTTATGTAATCACGTATTTCTTTAATTAATTTCACTTATTTTACAGTCAAGCCTACTCTGCCTGCGCTTTGCAACTTATTCGATGAACTCATGAGGAGTGGAAGAGTGTTCGTTTCCTTGTTGCAGGGGTTGGGGACCGGGGCGGGGCTGATCGTGGCGATCGGGGCACAGAACGCGTTCGTGCTGGGCAAGGGGCTGCGTCGCGAACACCCCTGGTTGGTAGCGGCCCTGTGTGCTGTCTGCGATTGGCTGTTGATCGGTCTGGGAGTGCTGGGACTGGGACAACTGATCGCCAGTCAGGACACGCTCATGCTCTTGGCCCGCGTGGGCGGGGCGGCCTTCCTGCTCTGGCAGGCGTGGCTGGCGGCACGACGGGCCATGACAGGCGAGGCGCTTCATGCCGACACCGCAACATCGGGGTCCCGACGGGGCGTGATCGTCGCAACCCTGACCGTGACGCTGCTCAATCCTCAGGTCTATCTCGACACGTTGATCATGCTCGGTGCGATAGGTGCCGCCCAGGCCAGCCCGCTGGGATTCTATCTGGGTGCATCGATCGCTTCGTTTGCCTGGTTCTTCGGGTTGGTGGCCGCCGCCGGCTGGCTGGCGCCGCGCCTGGCCAGTCCCTGGGTGTGGCGGGGCATCGATGGCGGTATTGCGCTGGTCCTGGTCGGCGTGGCCTGTGGCCTGCTGGCTCCGCTCTACCCGCACCTATAGCCATGACGCAACGCCAATCGGCCTAGCCGATGTGCACTTGCCCTTCCGCATACCTGATGCCTCCAGCCTTGCGGGTGGCGATGAAATAGCCCAACGAGATCGGGCCGGCACGCCCCAGCAGCATGGTAACGATCACCACGAGCTGACCGGGAACGGAAAGATCGTCGGTAATTCCGCGCGAGAGTCCCACGGTGCCAAAGGCGGAAACGATCTCGAAGGCAAGGTCGAGAAACGCTTTGCCGGGCTCGGTGATGGTCAGCGCCAACAGGCTGGTAAAGACCAGCAGCATGCCGGCGAGTGCCACGGCCACAGCTTTGAGTACGATCTGTTCGGATATCGCCCGGCCGAAGATGGCCGGCTGTGCGGTGCTGCGCACAAAGGCACGCGCAACCAGCAACAGCACCACGAACGTAGTGACCTTGATACCGCTGGCCGTCGAGCCCGGACCGGCGCCGATGAACATCAGCAGCATGGTCAGCAGTGTCGAGGGGGCTGTCAGCGCACTGATATCCACGGTGCTGAACCCGGCGGAACGGGGCGTGACGGCCTGGAACCACGCCGCCCACAGGCGCGCAGAGATGCTATCCAGACCGCCCAGGGTCGCCGGGTTGTTCCACTCGAGCAGCAGCAAGGCCGCCATGGTCGAGAGGGTCAAGCCCAGGGTGGCCGATAGCATGACTTTCGTATGCAGCGAAAGCCGCCGGCGTCCACGCCACTGGGTGAGTTCGGCAATGACGGCGAACCCCAGCCCGCCAATGATGAACAGCAGGCTCATTACGCTGTTGACCTGCGGATTGGCGACTTCATTGAACAGGCCGCCGGGCAACATTGCGAAGCCGGCGTTATTGAACGCCGAAACGGCATGGAACAGGCTGAACCAGAGTCCGGCCTGCAGGCCGAACTCCGGCACCCAGGTCGTGGCCAGTACCAGCGTGCCGCCAGCCTCGGCGATCAGCGCAACGCTAATGACGACAAGCACCAGGCGCCGTAGATCCTTGAACGAGCTGTAGTCGAGGCTTTCGCGAATGAGCTTCTGCTGTTGAAGGGGCATGCGCATGCCCAGCAGCAACAGCACCAGCGCGGCGAAGGTCATGAAGCCGAGCCCGCCGAGCTGGATCAAAACCAGTACCACGGCCTGCCCGAACAGCGTGAGAGTCGAGGTGTCGGTGACGGTCAGGCCGGTGACGGTAACGGCAGAGGTGGCCGTGAATAGCGCCTGGTGCCAGCGTAGCGGCTCGTGGGCGGCGATGGGTAACAGTAGAAGCAGCGTGCCGAGGGCACTGAGCAGAGCGAAACCGAGCAGCAGCAGTTCCGGTGGCGACAGGCGAGGCATCCAGCCATGGGGCGCATGACGCACCGGCCGGGCAAGACGCTGACGAAAGCGGCTGTTTTTCTCCCGGCGTGCCATTACAGCTTCTTGCCCAAGGTCCGCAAGTTGTCCAGATCGCCCATCAGCACCAGGTCGTCCTTCTCTTGCAGTTCGGTGTCGTCGTTGGGCGCCTTGAATACTTCATGCTCGCGCTTGATGGCGATCAGCATCAGATCGCTCTTCTCGAGTTCTAGGCCGGCGACCGTGGCGCACTCCCGGCACATTCGCTCGGTGACTTGCAGGTCGACGACGAAAAGCCGGTCGCCGAGATCGATGAAGTCCACGAGGGCATGGTAATGCAGGCTCTCCGCGACACGGATGCCGGTATCGCGCTCGGGGTAGACGATGTGGTCGGCGCCCAGGCGTTCGAGCAGCCGGTAATGCGTATCCGAGTGGGCCTTGACCCAGGTTTCGCGGGCGCCCTGTTCCCGGGCCAGCAACGTACAGATCATGCTGGCTTCGATATGATCGTCGACATCGATGACCACGGCGTCGTACTCCTCGAGCGAGAGTTCCGACAGCGCCTTCTCGTCGGTGATATCGGCCACCAGAACCTGGCTGAACTGATCGGCGAGCGCATTGACATGCTCCTCGTCATGATCGACACCCAGCACCTCGTTATTTCGGCGGCGCAGTTCCTGGGCGATCGTTACTCCGAAATAGCCCAGTCCCAGAATGGCGAACTGTCGAGACATCGAAATCTCCTGGTCTCAGTCGGTGTCGGGCGGCGGTCCTGCTCGTCGACGAATGAGCATAACGATAGCAGGAGTTTTCCGCAGTCTCTTCAAGTCATAGCGAAACGCTAAGGTTCAGCGATGAAACGGCGTCAGAAAACGCTACAATAGCGCGTTGCACGTTGCGATGGCCGGTAGCGCGTCGGCCAACAACAAACCAAGGTGTTTTTTTTGATGACGACAAGAAAGAAACCCAACAACCTGTGGGCGAGCCGCTGGGGTTTCATCCTGGCAGCCACCGGCTCGGCGGTTGGGTTGGGCAATATCTGGAAATTTCCCTACATGACCGGTGAGTATGGAGGCGGGGCCTTCGTGCTGGTCTATCTGGTGTGCATCCTGGCCATCGGTATACCGGTGATGATGCTCGAGATCGGCTATGGCCGTCGCGGGCGCGGCAGCCCGATCGATGCCATTCGGCGGGTAGCCAGGGAGTCGGGACGCAGTTCCGGCTGGTCGCTGCTCGGCTGGATGGCCATGCTGTGCGGCTTCATGATCCTGTCCTTCTACGTGGTGGTAGCCGGCTGGTCGGTCTCTTATCTATGGAAGGCCATCAGTGGCGGGCTGAACGCCGACAGTGTCGACGGCATGGCGGCGATCTTCGGCGCCAACAACGCCAGCCCGCTCAATCTCGGCTTCTGGAGCACGCTGGTGACCGTGACGACCATGCTGATCGTCGGCAAGGGCGTACAGGATGGCATCGAGCGCAACGTGCGCTGGATGATGCCGGGCATGGTGATCATGCTGGCGATCATGATCGTGTATGCGATGTTCTCCGGCGGCTTCGGTCAGGCGCTGAACTTCCTGTTCGGCTTCGAACTGGGCAAGCTGTCCGGTGCCGGCCTGCTGGCGGCAATGGGGCATGCCTTCTTCACGCTATCGCTGGCTTCCGGCGCCATTCTGACCTATGGCTCCTATCTGCCCGATGGCAGTTCGATCGCACGTACCGCCTTCACCGTGGCGGTCTGCGACACATTGGTTGCGCTGATGGCCGGGCTGGCCATCTTCCCGGTGATCTTTGCCAATGGCATGGATCCGGCCAGCGGACCGGGGCTGATCTTCATGAGTCTGCCGCTGGCCTTCCAGCAAATGCCCTTCGGCACGTTGCTCGAGATCGTCTTCTTCGTGATGCTGACCATGGCGGCGCTGACATCGGCGATTTCCATGATCGAGGCAACCGTGGCTTGGCTCAACGAAAGCAAGGGCTTTTCACGCACCAAGGCCTCATGGGGCACAGGCATCGTACTGTGGATCGTCAGTACCTTGGCCATGCTGTCGTTCAACGTCGGTGCCGACTGGACCCTGGCCGGCAAGACTTTCTTCGACTGGCTCGACTACCTGACGTCGCGCTGGATGATGCCGCTGGGTGGTCTGGGCATGGCGCTGCTGGCCGGTTTCCTGCTACGTAACGAGGTCTTCAAGGCCGAACTCGGCTTGAGTAACGCCCAGCATGCCTTGTGGCTATTCATGATTCGCTACGTCAGCCCAATGGCCATCGTGGTGGTGTTCATCGATGCGCTGGGCATCGTGAAGCTCGATATGGGCTCCCAGTGGCCCTGGCTGCTGGGTGTACTAGCTCTACTCGTCGTCATTGGCGAGCTGCTCAGTCCACGCCTGAAGCGCCAGTTGTCGGACGGCTGACGTGCCTGGTTGCCGCGCTTGCGAAACGTCCTGCCGTGCAGCGGCGTTTCGTCTCCAGTCGAAGCGTTATAAGCAATCAACCAGACGTTACTGGCAATCAGGCCAGGATATCTTTATGTTTTGCATAAAATCTGGTTTTTTAATTCTTTTAGCTATATAGGCCACGCGATGCCCCTCGACGCGTCTTCTCATGCCGCATCTTCGGACAGCGCCCGGCTGAGCGCCATGCGTGACTTTCCGCAAGGGCAGGTATGTCTCGTCGGTGCCGGGCCGGGCGATCCCGAGCTTGTGACGCTCAAGGCGTTGAAGCGCCTCCAGGCCGCCGAGGTGATCCTTCACGATCGGTTGGTCAGTGGCGAGATCCTGGCCTTGGCCAATCCCGCCGCACAGACCCTCTACGTGGGCAAGGCACGCTCGCGTCACAGCCTGCCGCAGGAAGACATCAACCAGGCGCTCGTCGACTGGGCCCGCCAGGGCAAACGCGTGGTACGCCTCAAGGGCGGCGATCCCTTCATCTTCGGGCGCGGCGGGGAGGAGCTCGAAGCCCTGGCGCGGGCCGGCGTGTCGTTCGAGGTGATCCCGGGCGTTACCGCGGCGGCAGGATGCGGGGCCTATGCCGGCATTCCGTTGACTCACCGCGATCATGCCCAGTCCGTACGATTCGTGACCGGGCATCTCAAGAATGGCAGTAGCGATCTGGATTGGCCGACGCTGGCGCGCAGCCAGCAGACCCTGGTGTTCTACATGGGCCTGAGCAGTCTCGAAGCGATCCGTCGGGAGCTGCAGAACCACGGGCTGCCGGGCGACACGCCACTCGCACTGATCGAGCAGGGAACGACTGCGCGCCAACGGGTACATACCGGCACGCTAGCCGAGCTGCCGGCCAGTCTGGCGCATGGCTTGATACAGCCGCCGACCCTGATCATCGTGGGCAGCGTGGTATCGCTGCATGAACGCCTGGCCTGGTTCGAGAGTCACCAGGCCTCCAGCCAAGGCTGGGATACGGGAAAGTATTCGGTTCCTTGAAACAAAGCCGACACTCCTTGATGTCGATCCATTTATCGCTGCGCCTCCTCTGGGAGGCGTTTTCGTATAGGAGTGGCTGTTGGTCTAATGGCGAGGTGACAGCCATACCAGGGCTGGCCTAATATTCAAGCGATCGTTTGAATCTTGTTCAGGAGAGCCCTCATGGCCAGCTATCAGGCACCGCTACGCGACATGCGTTTCGTCCTCAACGACGTTTTCCGTGCCGGCGAGGAGTGGGCTGCCATGCCCGAGACCGCGGAAGTCACGCCCGATCTGGCCGACGCCGTCCTCGAGGAGGGCGCGCGTATCACCCGGGCCGAGCTGTTTCCCCTCAACCAGAGTGGCGATGCCGAAGGCTGCCGCTTCGATGCCGGCCGGGTCTCCACGCCCAAGGGGTTCAAGGACGCCCAGCGGACCCTGGCGGAGGGCGGTTGGTTCGGCCTGGGCGGCAATCCCGAGCATGGCGGACAGGGCATGCCCAAGCTGTTGACCGTGGCCTTCGAGGAGATGCTTTACGCTACCAATACCAGCTTTGCGCTCTATCCCGCGCTCAACACCGGGGCGGCTTTGCTGCTCGATCATCACGCGCCGGAGCCCGTCAAGCGCACCTTTCTGCCGCGCATGTATGCCGGCGAATGGCTGGGCAGCATGTGCCTGACCGAGCCGCACTGCGGTACCGACCTGGGGCTGATAAAGACGCGTGCCGTGCCCAGCCCGGATGGCGAGACCTATGCCATCACCGGCAGCAAGATCTGGATCACCGGTGGCGAACACGACATGGTCGACAATATCGTTCATCTGGTGCTCGCCAAGTTGCCCGATGCTCCCGAGGGCACGCGGGGCATCTCGCTGTTTCTGGTGCCCAAGCGCAAGGTCGGGGCCGATGGTGAGGCGGGCGAGCCCAACGGGGTGGTCTGCGGCGGTCTGGAGCACAAGATGGGCATCAAGGGCAGCGCCACCTGCGTCATGCACTTCGAGGCGGCCCAGGGCGTGCTGATCGGCGAGCCCCACCAGGGACTCGCCGCCATGTTCACGATGATGAACTACGAGCGCCTGTCGATCGGCATTCAGGGCCTGGGGCTCGGCGAGGTGGCCTACCAGAGCGCCATGGATTTTGCCCGCGAACGCCTGCAGAGCCGCGCGCCCAATGGGCCGGCGGCTCCCGACAAACCGGCAGATCCCATTCTGGTGCATCCCGACGTGCGTCGCATGGCCTTGAACGTGCGTGCCTGGAACGAAGGTGGGCGCGCCTTTGCGGCCTGCGTGGCGCAGCAGCTCGATCGTGCCAAGTTCCACCCCGAGGCCGCAGTGCGTGACGAGGCCCAGGAAATGGTTGCGTTGCTGACTCCTGTAGCCAAGGCGTTTCTGACCGACCGCGGTTTCGACGCCACGATCGAGGCCCAGCAGATCTACGGTGGCAACGGCTACTGTGTGGAGTGGGGCGCAGAGCAGTACGTGCGTGATGCGCGCATCGCCATGATTTACGAGGGCACCAACGGCATCCAGGCCATGGATCTGGTGGGGCGCAAGCTGTTCAGGAACAGTGGCGCCTATGTGACGCGCCTGTTGGCCCAGATACGTACGGACCTGGCGACATCGGATCAACGAGAAGTCAGCGATTTCAAGCAAGCCGTCCAGCAGGAAGCCGAGCGCCTGGAGCGTGTAACGAGCGAGCTTCTTGAAAGCGCCAGGGGTCGTCCCGAGGAGCTGGGCGCCGCCGCGGTGGATTATCTCGATCTGATGGGGCACGTCGTTTATGCCTGGCTGTGGTGGAAGATGGCGGTTGCCGCACAGGCGGGGCTCGAGGGGCAGGGGGCAGCCGGGGAGGCGTTCTATCGCAGCAAACTGGTGGTCGGACGGCACTTCATCAGTCGCATGTTGCCACGTACTGAAGCCCTGGAACGCCAGATTCGCGCCGGCGCCGAACCGCTGATGGCGCTGGACGAAGAGGACTTCATGCCGCAGGGCTAGCTGCCGTCAGCGCTAACGATCCCGCCTTCCGGCCCGAGACCCGGGCGGATCCGGCTCGGCAGGCTGCCTGTCGAGCCGGATTGCATTGTCCGTTACGCAACAGACCGACCTTTTCTACTTGTCCTGATAGTTGGATTGTTTTCTTTTCAATGGCATTTCGTATACAGATGCACCGATTGTGTGCACGCCCTTTTTCACAGCCGGACGGTTGAGCCATGATGGTGCAATTGCTGCACCGCCCAGGTGCGCATTGTCCTGAGTCGGTCATGGCGTGGTTCTTTCAACCTATTGTCATTAAACGTTTTTCCTGGACTTTTGGGTAGTTGGCACATCCCTTGCGATAGAGATCGACAATGGCGCGGCGTTAGGCCGCTCATGCATCGATAACAACACAAGCGCAAGGAGTTCCATCGTGAAGAAGTGGCAAGTTTCCTCTCGCTGGCTGGCGACCTCTCTGGTGGCCATGGGCATGTCCTTCCCGGCATTCGCTCAGGAAGACGACCCCATCAAGGTGGGCATCCTGCATTCGTTGTCCGGCACCATGGCGATCAGCGAATCGACGCTGAAGGACACCATGCTGATGCTGATCGAACAGCAGAACGCGCAGGGTGGCTTGCTGGGCCGCCAGCTCGAGCCGGTAGTCGTCGATCCGGCCTCCGACTGGCCGCTGTTCGCCGAGAAGGCGCGTCAGCTACTGGAGCAGGACCAGGTCGACGTGATTTTCGGCAACTGGACCTCCGTATCGCGCAAGTCGGTATTGCCGGTCGTCGAGGAACTCAACGGCTTGTTGTTCTATCCGGTGCAGTATGAAGGCGAGGAGTCCTCCGAGAACGTCTTCTATACCGGCGCCGCCCCCAACCAGCAGGCGATTCCCGCCGTCGACTATCTGATGAACAACGTCGGCGTCGAGCGCTGGGTGCTGGCCGGGACCGATTACGTCTACCCGCGTACCACCAACAAGATTCTCGAGGCCTATCTCAAGGATCACGGCGTGGCGCAGGAAGACATCATGATCAACTACACGCCGTTCGGGCACTCCGATTGGCAGAACATCGTCTCCGAGATCAAGCGTTTCGGCAGCGCCGGCAAGAAGACTGCCGTGGTCTCGACCATCAACGGCGACGCCAACGTGCCGTTCTATCGCGAGCTGGGCAACCAGGGCATCGATGCCGCCGACATCCCGGTCATTGCCTTCTCGGTGGGCGAACAGGAACTCTCGGGCATCGACACGGCGCCGTTGGTCGGTCACCTGGCCGCCTGGAACTACTTCATGAGCGTCGACACCGATGCCAACTACGATTTCATCGACAACTGGATCGAATACACCGGCGACGAGAGCGCCGTGACCAACGATCCCATGGAAGCCCACTACATCGGCTTCAATATGTGGAAGGAAGCGGTCAGGAAAGCCGGCACCACTGACGTCGATGCGGTCAAGGACGCGATCATCGGCGTGAGCGTGCCCAACCTGTCCGGCGGCTACGCGGCGATGATGCCCAACCATCACATCACCAAGCCGGTGCTGATCGGCGAAATCCAGGACAACGGCCAGTTCTCGATCGTCTGGCAGACCCCATCCACCGTGGCCGGCGATGCCTGGTCCGACTACCTGCCCGGCTCGCGCGATCTGATCAGCGACTGGCGCAAGCCGCTGGAGTGCGGCAATTACAACGTGGTCGAGAAGAGCTGTGGCGGCGGCGAAGCACAAGCAGCCAGCCAGTAATACGCATCACGATCCGGCCGCAAGCGGCCGGATCGCACCCAACAGCCACAACCACACGCCACTCAAAGGACACCCGCATGAACCTCCTGCGGACAATTCAAGTCTCGCTCCTGTTCTGGTGTTGTGTTGCGTTGACCTTTCCCGTCCTCGCACAGCAGATCGACGCCGCAGACCAGGATGCTCCCCCCGAACTGGTCGCCCTGGCCTCGGATTCCTATGCCGCCAAGGGCGAGGCCATCCAGGCCCTGATCGCCAGCGGCCATTCTCGTACGCGCACCTGGTTGACCGCACTGCTCGACGGCAAGCTGCAGCGTCTCGAGGACAGCGGTCGTTTCGTCATCGTCACCGATAATAGCGGCCGTGACTGGACGGTCATCGACGCCGTAGACGACGCGCCCCTGGGCGAGGTTTCGCGACGCAATATCGATCGCATCACCATCAACAACGCACTGCGCAACCAGTTGCGCAGTGCCATGGCCGTTCTCGATCTCGATGCCCCCACAGTGCAGGAGCGCCTGGCCAGCGCCGATCGGCTGCTCGGCAAAGTCGATGCGAATCTGGCCGAGCCCCTGACAGCACGTCTCGACGCCGAGGAGAGCCCGGCCGTGCGGGAGAAGCTTGCCCAGGCCCTGGCCATTTATCGGCTGCAAAGCGGCGATAGCGCAGCCGTCAACGCTGCCATCGACACGCTATCGGGAAGTCTGAATCCTGCCGTACGCGCCGCGCTCAATGGCGTTGCCGCCGGCGAGGGTGAGGCCGCCGAAGCCGCCCAGCGGGCCCTGGCGAGCATCGAACAAAAGCTCAAACTCAACCGTGCCGCCCAGACGCTCTATTTCGGGCTTAGCCTGGGTTCGGTGCTTGTACTGGCCGCCATCGGCCTGGCCATCACCTTCGGCGTCATGGGCGTGATCAACATGGCGCATGGCGAGCTGATCATGCTCGGCGCCTATACCACTTGGATGATGCAGCAACTGCTGCCGGGCCAGCCCGGGCTGGCACTGATCCTGTCGATTCCCGCCGGCTTTCTGGTCGCGGCGATCGCCGGCATCATCATCGAGCGCAGCGTGATCCGCTTCCTCAAGGGCCGCCCGCTGGAGACTCTGCTGGCCACCTTCGGCGTCAGTCTGATCCTGCAGCAACTGGTGCGTACGCTGATTTCGCCGCTCAACCGTACCGTGGTGACGCCGGAGTGGATGAGCGGTTCGCTGGTCATCAACGAGGCACTGTCGCTGACCCTCAACCGTCTCTACGTGCTGGGCTTTGCGCTGGTGGTGTTCGCCGGTCTCATGCTGGTGATGCGCAAGACCCGTCTGGGGCTGGAAGTGCGTGCAGTGACGCAGAACCGCGCCATGGCGCGTGCCATGGGTATCCGCGCCACGCGCGTCGACATCATGACCTTCGCGCTGGGCTCCGGCGTGGCCGGGCTTGCCGGCGTGGCGCTGTCGCAGCTCACCAATGTCGGACCCAACCTCGGCCAGAGCTACATTATCGACTCGTTCATGGTGGTGGTGTTCGGCGGGGTCGGCAATCTGTGGGGCACGCTGGTCGCCGGCATGTCGCTGGGCGTCATCAATCAGGTCCTCGAGCCTTGGGCCGGCGCCATTCTCGCCAAGATCATCGTGCTGGTGTTCATCATCCTGTTCATTCAGAAACGCCCTCGCGGACTCTTTCCGCAGAAGGGCCGTGCGGCGGAGGGCTGATCCATGCACTGGCTCGCCAAACCGGCTACCGAACGTAATACGCAAGTCTTCATCGGCGTGCTGACCGCGGCACTGGTCGCCGTCTGCCTGCTCAACCTGCTGTTGCCCGCCGGGCATCCGCTGCATGTCTCCACCTACACCGTAACGCTGCTCGGCAAGTATCTGTGTTATGCCCTGCTTGCCGTGGCGGTGGATCTGGTGTGGGGCTATCTGGGCATCCTCAGCCTGGGCCATGGCGCCTTCTTCGCTCTGGGCGGTTATGCCATGGGCATGTACCTGATGCGTCAGATCGGCGATCGCGGCGTCTACGGCGATCCGGTACTGCCGGACTTCATGGTGTTCCTCAATTGGGAGTCGCTGCCCTGGTACTGGCATGGCTTCGACATGGCGTGGTTTGCCTTCCTGATGGTACTTCTGGCCCCCGGTCTGCTGGCGCTGGTGTTCGGCTTCCTGGCCTTCCGCTCGCGGGTCACCGGCGTGTACCTGTCGATCATCACCCAGGCGCTGACTTTTGCCCTGATGCTGGCCTTCTTCCGCAACGAGATGGGCTTCGGCGGCAACAACGGCCTGACCGATTTCAAGGAGCTGCTGACCTTCGACCTCAGCGCCGACAGCACTCGCCTGGGCCTGTTCGTGGCCTCCGGCATCGCCCTGGGGCTGGGCTATTGGCTGTGTCGTGCCATCGTCTCCAGCAAGCTGGGCCGGGTCTGCGTGGCCTCGCGGGACGCCGAGGCGCGTACCCGCTTCCTGGGCTACCGGGTCGAGCGCGTGCAGCTGTTCGTGTTCGTGGTCTCGGCGATGCTCGCCGGGATCGCCGGCGCACTGTATGTACCTCAGGTCGGCATCATCAATCCCAGTGTGTTCTCGCCGCTGTTCTCCATCGAGATCGTGGTGTGGGTCGCGCTGGGCGGCCGGGCGACGCTCTACGGCGCCGTCATCGGCGCCATCCTGGTCAACTATGCCAAGACCGTATTCACCGGGGTGATGCCCGACGCGTGGCTGTTCGCACTTGGCGGGCTGTTCGTGGTCGCCACGGTGATGTTACCGCAAGGACTGGCAGGCTTGTTTGCCAAGCGCAAGCGCAGCACGCCCGCCGCATCGGCCAAGGGTGCCAAGGAGGCTACCGCATGAGCATTCTGCAATCGCTGGCGAACCGGGATCGGGTGTTCGAGTTCCTGGTTCCCGACGAGTCGCCCGTCGACGTACGTCACGGTCCGATTCTCTATCTCGAGGATGTCAGCGTCAGTTTCGACGGCTTCAAGGCGATCGACGATCTCAACCTGACCATCGACGATGGTGAACTACGCTGCATCATCGGCCCTAACGGCGCCGGCAAGACCACCATGATGGATATCATCACCGGCAAGACCAAACCCGATCGTGGTCAGGTGTGGTTCGGCAGCCGCCACAACCTGTTGACCATGAACGAGCCGGAAATCGCCACTCTGGGTATCGGTCGCAAGTTCCAGAAACCCACGGTGTTCGAGGCACTGAGCGTGTTCGAGAACCTGGAGCTGGCGATGAGCGCCGACAAGCGCGTCATGCCCACCCTGGTCGCCAGGTTGTCCGGCGAGGCCCGCGATCGCATCGACGAGGTGTTGGCGATGACCGGCCTGCAAGCCGAGCGGGATCGTGCCGCAGGCATCCTCTCCCACGGTCAGAAGCAATGGCTGGAGATCGGCATGCTACTGATGCAGCGCCCGCGCCTGCTGCTGGTCGACGAGCCGGTGGCCGGCATGACCGAACAGGAAATGGAACGTACCGGCGAATTATTGACCAGCCTGGCCGGCAAGCAGTCGGTGGTGGTGGTCGAGCACGATATGGGCTTCGTGCGTTCGATCGCCCGCAAGGTCACGGTGCTGCATCAGGGCAGCGTACTCGCCGAGGGCAGCATGGATCAGGTTTCCAGCGATCCCCGCGTGGTCGAAGTCTATCTGGGGGAGGGAATCTGATGCTGCAAGTCGACAAGCTCAACCAGTTCTATGGCGAGAGCCACACGCTGTGGGACCTCACGCTGGACGTGCCCCAGGGTGAATGCACCTGCGTGATGGGGCGTAACGGCGTAGGCAAGACCACGCTGCTCAAGTGCGTGATGGGTGAAGTTCCGGTAAAGAGCGGCTCGCTGCGCTACGACGGCGACACAGAACTGACCCAGAAACGCATCGAGGACCGCTCAAGGTTGGGCATCGGCTACGTGCCCCAAGGGCGCCAGATCTTCTCGCTGCTTACGGTGGAGGAGAACCTGTGTACCGGCCTGGCGGCGCGGCGCGACAAGCAACGCACGATTCCCGAGCGTATCTATGAGCTGTTCCCGGTGCTCAAGGAGATGCGCCATCGGCGAGGCGGCGATCTGTCCGGTGGCCAGCAGCAGCAACTGGCGATCGGCCGCGCCCTGGTGCTCGAGCCACGCCTGTTGATCCTCGACGAGCCGGGCGAGGGTATCCAGCCCAATATCGTTGCCGAGATCGGCGAAGTGATCCGCAAGCTCAACCGCGAGGATGGCATGACCGTGCTGCTAGCCGAGCAAAAGTTGCCTTTCGTGCGCAAGTTCGCCGACCGTTTCGTGATACTCGACCGCGGGCGTACAGTCGCCAAGGGCGGTGTCGACGAACTTTCCGACGACCTGATCAAACAGCACCTGACGGTATGACGGCTCTGACTTCGCTATGTGGCAAAGCCCTGCCCGGCGACTCGGGGCATCGCTTCGACGCCGGGCGGCGCTGGGCCGCCTCGATCGATCTGGGCTTTCGCAAAGACATGAGCGGCGACAGCGAATGCACCCGGCTGGTGCGTGCCCGGCATAGCGGGCCACTGCGGGTGCAGCGCCCGTTCTATCCCGAGGGCGGGGTGTGTCACGTTTATCTGCTGCATCCGCCCGGTGGACTGGTCAGTGGCGATGAGTTGCGCATTGACGCTGCGGTAGAGGCCGGGGCGCATGCCCTGCTCACCACTCCGGCAGCGGCCAAGCTCTACCGCGCCGACAGCCAGGGCGTGGGCTGGGGGCAGCACGTGCGTCTCAACGTCGCCAGCGGCGGCTGTCTCGAATGGCTGCCCCAGGAAACCCTGTGCTTCGACGGCTCGCGTGGCGTGCAGACCACCGAGATCGCGTTGGATAGCGACGCCCGTTGTCTGGGCTGGGAAGTCCTGGCGCTGGGTCGACCCGCCAGCCGCTTGCCGTTCGAAAGCGGACGGATCGAGCAGCGCTTCCGCCTGATCCGCGAGGACCGGCCGCTATGGCTGGAACGTCAACCGCTGGATCCCCAGCATCCGCGCTTTCGCGGACGCTGGGGGCAGGGCGGGGCGACGGTACAGGCCACGTTGTGGGGTGTGGGGCTCGAGTCGCCTTCTGCGTGCGTCGAAATGCTGAGAGACGCCCTGCCGGCCTCGCCGCGTTGGGCGGTGACGCTGCGCCACGACGTGCTATTGCTGCGCTACCTCGGCGACTCCCGCAACGAAGCCTGGGATCTCTGTCAGCGTGCCTGGAGCGCGCTGCGTCCCTCGCTGTGCGGGCGTGAGGCATGCGTGCCGCGTATCTGGCTTACCTGAGCCCTTGGGGTTTTGAGACTACCGACAACGCCAGTTTTCAACGGAACACAGAAGAAGGGACAACCGCCATGGAATTGACCCCCAGAGACAAGGACAAGCTGCTGCTGTTCACCGCCGCATTGCTTGCCGAACGCCGCAAGGCGCGTGGCCTCAAGCTCAATTACCCCGAGGCCGTGGCGCTGATCAGCGCCGAGATCATGGAAGGCGCCCGCGACGGCAGAAGCGTTGCCGAGCTGATGAGCTACGGGCGCGAAATCCTGACCCGTGACGACGTGATGGAGGGCGTGCCGGAAATGGTCGATGAGGTTCAGGTCGAGGCGACGTTTCCAGACGGTACCAAGCTGGTCACGGTTCATAGCCCAATCGTCTAAAACTGGCTGCACTCGGCCATGCCGTGTTGGCATCGCGACAGAAACTGCTCATTTACAAAAGTAAACTCCGCTTTTTTGTCGCTTGCCGCCTTGCCTGGCCTTCGTTCGCTCAGTTTTAGCTGTTTTATGGCAGCCGGTAACGAAGAGGGATGTAGCAAATGATTCCCGGTGAATACCAATTGAAGGACGGCGAGATCGAGCTCTGCGCGGGGCGCGAGCGCATCACCGTCGAGGTTGCCAATACCGGCGACCGGCCGATCCAGATCGGCTCGCACTACCACTTTGCCGAGGCCAACCCGGCGCTGGTCTTCGACCGCGACAAGGCGCGCGGCTATCGCCTCGATGTGGCGGCAGGCACGGCGATTCGCTTCGAGCCCGGCCAGAGCCGCGAGGTGACCCTGATTCCCTTCGTCGGCAAGCGGCACATCTATGGGTTCCGCGGCGAGGTCATGGGCCATCTGGATCAGGGAGACAAATCATGAAGATCACTCGCCAAGCCTATGCCGACATGTACGGTCCCACGGTAGGTGACCGCGTGCGGCTGGGCGACACCGAACTGTGGATCGAGGTCGAGAAGGATCACACCCATTACGGTGATGAGGTGAAGTTCGGCGGCGGCAAGGTCATCCGCGACGGCATGGGCCAGAGTCAACGCCACGACGATACGGTGATGGATACCGTGATCACCAATGCGCTGATCCTCGACTGGTGGGGCATCGTCAAGGCCGATGTGGGCATTCAGCGTGGGCGCATCGCCGCCATCGGCAAGGCCGGTAACCCCGACACCCAGCCGGACGTCGACATCGTCATCGGCCCCGGCACTGAAGTCATTGCCGGCGAAGGCAAGATCCTCACCGCCGGCGGTATCGATGCGCATATTCATTTCATCTGCCCGCAGCAGGTGGAAGAGGCGCTGATGAGCGGTGTGACCACCATGCTTGGCGGTGGCACCGGCCCGGCCACCGGTTCCAACGCCACCACTTGCACCCCGGGCGCGTGGCACATCGGCAAGATGCTCCAGGCGGTGGACGAGCTACCCATGAACATCGGCCTGCTCGGCAAGGGCAACGCCAGCCTGCCCGAGGCGCTGGCGGCCCAGATCGAGGCCGGCGCCATGGGGCTCAAACTGCACGAGGATTGGGGCACCACGCCGGCCTCCATCGACAACTGCCTGAGCGTGGCCGAAAAGTACGACGTACAGATCGCCATCCATACCGACACGCTCAACGAGTCGGGGTTCGTCGAGGACACCCTGGCGGCGTTCAAGGAACGCGGTATCCACACCTACCACACCGAAGGAGCGGGCGGCGGCCATGCGCCGGACATCATCACCGCCTGTTCCAAGGACTACGTGCTGCCGTCCTCGACCAACCCTACGCGGCCCTACACGGTGAACACTATCGACGAGCACCTCGATATGCTGATGGTCTGTCACCACCTCGACCCCAATATCCCCGAGGACGTGGCCTTCGCCGACTCGCGCATCCGCCGCGAGACCATCGCCGCCGAAGACATTCTTCACGACCTTGGGGTGATCTCGATGATTGCCTCCGACTCCCAGGCGATGGGGCGCGTCGGCGAGGTGATCTGCCGGACCTGGCAGACTGCCCACAAGATGAAGGTGCAGCGTGGCCTGTTGCCGGAAGACACCGAGCGCGGCGCCGACAATCTCCGCGCCCGGCGCTACATCGCCAAGTACACCATCAATCCGGCGATCACCCACGGCATCGCTCACGAGGTCGGTTCGGTGGAGGTCGGCAAGCTCGCCGACCTGACGTTGTGGAGCCCGGCCTTCTTCGGCGTCAAGCCAGCGCTGATACTCAAGGGCGGCATGATCGCCGCCGCGCCGATGGGCGATCCCAACGCCTCGATTCCCACGCCGCAGCCGGTGCACTACCGACCGATGTTCGGCGCCTTCGGCAAGGCGGCCAGTGCTACACGGCTGAGCTTCGTCAGCCAGGCAGCCATCGATGCCGGCATTGGCGAACGGCTTGGGTTGGCCAGCCCGCTAGTGGCCTGCAGGAACGTACGCGGCGTGCGCAAGCGCGACATGAAACTGAACGACGCCTGTCCGCAGTTGGAGGTCGACCCGCAGACCTACGAAGTGCGCTGTGACGGCGAACTGCTGACCTGCGAGCCGGCGACGGAGTTGCCACTTGCCCAACGTTACCATCTGTTCTGAAAGCAATGGCTGCGCGCGCGTATCGCTTTGTCGCGCGGTGCTCAAAATCCTCACATAGCTCACTATGCTCCGGTTTTTGCGCTCCGTGCTTCGTGCGCTACATCGCGCTCGCCGATTGCTTCATGTCTAGGTTCGTCAAATGCGTAGGACAAAGTTTCTTAAAGGTGAAACATGTTGAAGCTGATTGAACGCCTGGGGCCGGTCACGGCGGAACAGGCCAGCGATAGCCTAACGCTGCCATTCGAGCTGCGTATGCGTGGCCGCCTCAAGGCGCTGAGCGATGCCGGTCGTGAACTGGGACTGTTCCTCGATCGCGGTCCAGTACTGCGCGATGGCGAAGGGCTGCGTGCCGAGAGCGGCGAGGTGGTTCGCGTCAAGGCGGCCGACGAGCCGGTGGTGACGGCGCGGATCGAAGGTGCGCTGGCACTGGCGCGGCTGTGCTATCACCTCGGCAACCGGCATGTCTCGCTGGCCATCGGCGGCGACGAGCGCTCTTCATCGGGCCAGGGCTGGGTGCGATTCCCGCCGGACCATGTACTCGAGGAACTGGCCGAACGACTGGGGGCGACACTCGAGCATCACCAGGCACCGTTCGACCCCGAGCCGGGCGCTTACGCGCAGGGCGAAGGCCATTCTCATGGACATGCCCACGGGCACTCGCATGGCCTCGACCATTCACACGGCCACCGCCATGACCACGAGCATGGCCATGCCCACTGAGTCCAGCCAGGCCGGTAGCGACGACCTGGCCCTGCTGGGCCTGCTGCAACTGGTCAGCCCGGCGCTGCCGATCGGCGCGTTCGCCTGGTCCCAGGGGCTGGAAAGCGCCTTCGAGCTGGGCTGGGTGAGCGACGAAGCCACCCTTGGCGAGTGGCTGGAAGGCGTGCTCGAGGATGGCCTGACCCGCTGTGACCTGCCGGTACTGGCGCGCATGTACGACGCCTGGCAGGCCGATAACGGTGCGGCTTTCCTGGAATGGAACGACTGGCTGCAGGCCAATCGCGAAACCGCCGAGCTGGCTGCCGAGGATTTCCGGCTCGGCGAGGCCATGGTACGCCTGCTGCGCTCGCTGGATCGGCTGCCTACCTCGTCGGTGCTACCGTCCCGGCCGACTTACGCTGCGATGTTCGCACTCGCCAGCTGGCAGCACGGTATCCCGGTCCGTGACAGCCTGCTCGGCTTTGCCTGGGCTTGGCTGGAAAATCAGCTGGCTGTGGCCTGCAAGGCTTTACCTCTAGGACAGACAGCGGCACAGCGATTGATCGAGCGCTTGCGGCCGCAATTGGTGACAGCGGTCGACACGGCCCTGGCGCTGGGCGACGACGAGCTCGGCCCGGCATTGCCGGGCCTGGCCTTGGCCAGTGCTCATCATGAAACCCAGTATTCCCGCCTGTTTCGTAGTTGAACGGTTATTTAAAAGGAGTAAACGCCATGAATCATTGCTTGCGTGTTGGTGTCGGCGGCCCGGTCGGATCCGGCAAGACCGCGTTGCTCAAGCAGCTTTGCCTGGCCTTGCGCGACCATTACGACATCGCCGTGGTCACCAATGACATCTATACCCGCGAGGATGCCGACTTCCTGCTCAAGCACGATGCGTTGCCGGCGGATCGCATCCTGGGCGTCGAGACCGGCGGCTGTCCGCATACCGCGATTCGTGAGGATGCCTCGATGAACCTCGCCGCCATCGACGATCTGCACAGCCGCCATCCCAACCTGGAACTGGTGCTGGTGGAATCCGGTGGTGACAATTTATCGGCGACCTTCAGTCCTGAACTCTCCGACCTGACCCTGTACGTCATCGACGTGTCCGCCGGCGACAAGATTCCGCGCAAGGGCGGGCCGGGCATCACCAAGTCCGACCTGCTGATCATCAATAAGATCGATATCGCCGAGTACGTTCATGCCTCGCTGGACGTCATGGACCGCGACGCGCGCAAGATGCGCGGCGAGCGGCCGTTCGTGTTCACCAACCTGCACGACGGGGTGGGGCTCGAGACCATCATCCGTTTCATTCTCGACCGCGGCATGTTGCCGGAGCGCCGTCCGGACGCGCTTGCCGCCAGCTGATTACTTTTTTATACCGTTATCTTGGAGGATGTTATGTTTCATCGTTTATCTTCACGTTTCTACTCGCGCCGCTATTCACGCATCTGGGCGCTGGCTGTTGCGCCGGTCGCTGCACTGGCCGCCATGAGCACCTTCGCTCACCCAGGCCATGACGGTGCCGGGCACGGCGGTTTCGTGGCCGGGCTGCTGCATCCGATGCTGGGTATTGACCATTTGCTGGCCATGCTGGCCATCGGCCTGTGGAGCGTGCGTCAGCAAGGCAGTCTGCGCCGCTTCATGCCGTTGTTGATGTTGGCCGGCATGTGGGGTGGGGCGGCGTTGGCCTGGGGTGGTCTGGCCCTGCCAGGCGTGGAAACCGGCATTGCACTCTCGGTGCTGCTGGCCGGTGTACTGGTCGCGACACTGGCACGACTGCCAAGCGTCTTGGGCGGCGGCCTGGTTGCCGCATTCATGCTCTTTCATGGCCATGCCCACGGTAGCGAGCTGCCGGCAGAGGCATCGCTGGTTACGTATTTGATCGGCTTCTCGCTGGCCACGCTGGCCATCGCCTTTGCCGGCAAGGGTGTCGGGGCACTGTTGCAGCGCTGCGAAACACGCTGGGTGCGTGCGCTTGGGGCGGCCATTGCCGCGGTGGGCGGTGCGTTTGCGCTGAGCTGATCGCTCTCGGAACTATCGGCGCACGGAAAGGGATACCCGGGCGCCGTTTTTGCTTGTCAGGCGCTGACGTCACGAAAGCGGGCGTTGATGAAGCAGTAAATCCCATAAGCCATCAGGCCCAGCGCCACGATACCCAGTAGCCATGGCCCGAACGGCTGGCTTGCCAACTTGGTGAGTGCACCGCCCAAGCCCTGTGCCTCGCTGGGGTCGGACTGCCAGGCGGCAATGCACAGGAACAGACCGATGATCAGAAACACGATGCCCCGAGCGGTAAGGCCCATGCGTGTGGCCCACTTGGCAAGCTTGCGCTGACTCTCGTTCATTTTCCGCATGTGCCAATTCTTCAGGAATGAGCATTTGACTGCGCGAACGATCTGGCGCACGCCGACCCCGAAAAAGACTACGCCCACCGCGAATACCAGATAGATGCCACCGGGCTGACTCATCAACTCAGCGGTGCGACTTTGGGTGGAGCTGCCTGACGAGGCAGCATGGCGCAACAGATCGAAGCAGTAGATCCCCAGACCGGCATAGATAAGGCCACTGATCACGAAAGCCAGGCGTGTGGCGATGCCCTTGATGCCGCTGCCGACATCCTCGGTATCGAACCAAGCTTGCACCAAACGCCAAAGCATATAGGCGAAAAGCCCTACCCCCAGCAGGGCAAGCATGATGCTGCCGAAGGGCTGCGCAGCCAGCTGCAGTATGGCTTCCTTCGACCCTGCACGCTGCCCCCCCAATCCGGCGGCGGCCATTAGCGCCAAGCCTCCGATCAGCACATATACGACGCCCTTGGCCAGATATCCCCAACGGGCAGCCGCAGAGATTCCCTGCTGTAGAGTGGGTGTAGCGTGTTTCATCATTGACTCCCTGTATCCGTTCCGTGGATGTCATCTGCCAGTTACGCAGAGAGGCGGCTGGCTTGCCTAGGAGACTAACTGTTATAGCCTGGGTCTGTCGCGTGAAAGCCGGTTTACATTTAAGAACAGTATGGCCGGTCAGGCGACCTACCCTTGAAGCAGGGAAATTTCTTTTAGCATGGAAGCAGATCGCTATGGCAAATCGAAAGTCGGCGGCTTCTCACGGCCGTCATGCCCATAAGCCTACCCAGATCCCCAAGCCTGGCTGGAAGGCCGTTCTCAAGCGCAGCAAGGAGGAGATGTCCCGTGACCATGTGTCGATGGTCGCGGCAGGTATCGCCTTCTATGGGTTGCTGGCCATCGTACCGGCTATTGTGGCGACTATCTCTCTCTGGGCCCTTTTGTTCGATCCCCAGCAGATCACCCAGCAAATTTCCAGTATCAGCCACCTGCTGCCTGAAGAGGCGGCCAACATCATTCGTCAACAGGCGCAGCAGGCCAGCCAAGGGGCTGGGGCGGGCATGAGTCTGGCCGCGATCGGCGGCCTGCTGCTCGCGATCTACAGTTCGTCACGTGGGGTCGACGGCTTCATGGAAGGGTTGAACATCATTTACGACGAGGAAGAAAGCCGGGGGATGCTCAAGCGAACGGCGATCAAGCTGGTGCTGACGATAGGCGCCATTCTCATGACCATCGTGACGCTGGGCGTGATTACCGCGATTCCCGCCATCGTCAACATACTGGGACTGCCCAGTCTCATCGGCACGCTCATCAACCTGGCGCGCTGGCCGCTGTTGATGATCGTGGTCATGCTGGCGATTGCCATCCTCTATCGTTATGGGCCGGATCGCGAACAGCCGCGCTGGCAATGGGTCAGTGTAGGTTCCGCGCTTGCCGTCCTGCTATGGGTCGTGGGGTCGATCGCGTTTTCCATCTATGTGCGCAACTTCGCCAGCTACAACGAAACCTACGGATCGCTGGGCGCGGTGGTGATCCTGCTCATGTGGTTCTGGCTGTCAGCTTTCATCGTGCTCATGGGGGCGGAGTTGAATAGCGAAATGGAACGCCAGACGCAACATGACACCACCACGGGTGACGAGCGGCCCATGGGCGAACGCGGCGCCTATGCCGCCGATAGCGTTGCTAAGGACGACCACTGACATGCCGAGGCGGGCCGTGTACAAAACGGCCCGCCAATGGGCTTATTCGGCGGCCTTGCGCTGCGCCAGGTGGCGATAGAGCTGGCGGATGCCGAAGGTCCACGGTGGGAGCTTGTCGCTGCGGTCGACTCGATTGACCAGGGCGCCAAGCGCCGGAGTGGCAATGGTCACGGTATCGCCGATGTGATGTGTGAATCCCTGGCCTTCGCCGTCGCGATCGAGAATCGGCGAGAACATGGTCCCCAGGAACAGCATGAAGCCATCCGGATACTGGTGATGGGCACCGTGGGTCTGGGCCACCAGATCCAGTGGATCGCGGCTGATCTGGCGCATGTCGCTGCCATCCTCGAGTAGAAAGCCGTCGTCTTCGCCATCGATGCGTAGCGTGACGTGTGCTTGACGCACCGTGTCGATGGTGAAGTGTTCATCGAACAGGCGGATGAACGGGCCCACCGAACACGAGGCATTGTTGTCCTTTGCCTTGCCCAGCAGCAGGGCACTGCGGCCCTCAATGTCGCGTAGATTGACATCGTTGCCCAGGGTGGCGCCACGCACCTGACCGCTGCCATCGACGGCGAGGACGATTTCCGGCTCGGGGTTGTTCCACTTCGAGGCCGGATGCAGCCCGACGCGCTGACCAAAGCCAACCGCCGACAAGGGCTGCGACTTAGTGAATACCTCGGCATCGATTCCGATACCCACCTCCATATACTGCGACCAGCCGCCACGTGTCTGCAGCTCGGCCTTCAGCGTCATGGCCTCGTCGGAGCCGGGCTTGATCAATGACAGATCGGTGCCGATCAGCCCCTGCAGCTCCTGACGCAGCTCACCCGCTCGGGCGGCATCGCCGCCGGCCTGCTCTTCGATGACACGTTCGAGCATCGATACGGCAAACGTCACACCGCATGCCTTGATCGCCTGCACGTCGCAGGGCGCGAGCAGATAAGGCATCTTGGGCGGCTCGGCCAGGGAGTTCTCGATCAAGGTTTCTACCCGGCCCAGCGACTCGCCCTCGGCGGAGGCGACCAGGCCGGCAGCCTCCGGATGCTCGAGCAGATCGGCGATGGTTTCCACATGACGGGACAAGTCGACGACCTCGCCCTGGCGAATGGCGACGATGGCCGGACCCTCGTGGGGAGCGGCGCGCCATACCCGGCCGACCAGCAAGGCGCGGTCGAGATCTTCGGGCAGGTAGCGGGAAGCGGACTGCAGTGACATGACGTTCTCCGGTCTGATTGAAGCAGGCAGGGCAATATTGAGCGTCTGGAACGATCGTCGCAATGACGCACTGACAAAGGCCTACTATTGTCGTGATGTATGATAGGTATGCCAAGGTTACCTGTCAGCCACTCAGGAAAAAAAGGAGAACAACATGTTCGAGGAGTTCCGGGGCAAGCGGATCCTGATTACCGGGGCGAGCCGGGGTATCGGTGCTGCAGTGGCCCGTAGGCTGGGTGCATGCGGGGCGCATGTCGGCGTGCATTATTATTCCAGCGAGTCGCCGGCACGCGAGGTGGCCGAGGCGATACGCGATGCCGGCGGTCAGGCCTTCCTGGTTCAGGGCGATGTCAGTCAGTCGGCCAAGGCGGCCGAAGTCGTCGGCGAGGCCGCTGCCGCCATGGGTGGGCTGGATGTGCTCATCAACAACGCCGGCGACATGCTCGGGCGCGTTAACCTCGACGCCATGGATGACGATCAGTACGACAAGGTCATGAATCTCAACGTGCGCTCGGTCGTCATGGCCAGCCGGGCCGCGCTGCCGCACTTTCGTGAGCAGGGCGCAGGCAACATCATTCATACCAGTTCGATTGCCGCCCGCAACGGCGGCGGAGCCGGGGCCGGGCTGTACGCCTCGGCCAAGGGCTTCGTCAGCACGCTGACCCGCTCCATGGCCAAGGAGCTCGCGGCGGACAATATTCGCGTCAATGCCGTGGCGCCGGGCACCATCGCCACGGACTTTCACCAGCGCCATTCCAGCGATGCCCAACTCGAGGCCGCGCGCGGCACGATTCCCCAGGGGCGCCTGGGCACCGCCGAAGACTGTGTGGGCGCCTACCTGTTCCTGATCAGCGATGAGCTCAGTGCCTACGTGACCGGCCAGGTCATCGAAGTCAACGGCGGGCAGTTGATGCCATGACCACACAACCTCCCTTCGCGATTGCCATCACCATGGGCGATCCGGCCGGGATTGGGCCGGAGATCATCTGCCGCGCCTTGGTCGGCATGTCTGGCGAGGAGCGCGCCGGCACGCTGCTGGTAGGGGATATCGATACCTTTGCCAGGGCGGCGGCCATGATCGATGCCAAGCTGGCCTTCCGCCCACTCGGTGCGCCGGAAACGGCATCGCCCGACGCCATTGTCGTTTCCCAGGTCGACAATGCGCCCGGCACCCCGATACCCGACGGCGAGATCAGCGCCGCCGCCGGGGAAATGGCGTTTCGCTGTGTCGAGCGTGCCGTGGAGCTGGTCCAGGCCGGGCAGGCCGGCGTGATCGTCACTGCGCCGCTCAACAAGGCGGCCCTGCATGCCGCCGAGCGCTATTACGACGGACACACCGGCATGCTCGCATCGCTGACCGGAGCACCGGCGTCGTTCATGCTGTTGGCCTCGGAGTCGCTGTCGACGATCCACGTATCCACTCACGTCTCGTTGAAGGAAGCGATCCAGCGGGTCACGGTCGAGCGTATCCAGGCGACCGTCGAGGCGGGGCACGAGCATCTTCGCCGACTGGGCATGGACGCGCCGCGCATCGCCGTGGCGGGGCTCAATCCGCATTGCGGCGAGGGTGGCATCTTCGGTGACGAGGACGAACGCATCATTCGCCCGGCAGTGAAGACGCTGCGCGAGGCAGGCTACGAGGTGCAGGGGCCGATCTCCGCCGACACGGTGTTCTACCGCGCCAGCCGTGGCGAGTTCGACCTGGTGGTGGCGCAGTACCACGACCAGGGCCACATCCCGGTCAAGCTGATCGCCTTCGAGACCACCGTCAACGTCAGCCTGGGCCTGCCGATCATGCGTACTTCGGTCGATCACGGTACGGCCTTCGACATTGCCTGGCAGGGCAAGGCGGATGCCGTCAACATGAACGCGGCCATCGCCTATGCCCGGCAATTGGCGAGAGGGCTGCGCCTTGAGTGAACTGGTCGTGGCGATCGTCGCCGATGACCTGACCGGAGCGATGGATGCCGCGGCGCCGTTCGCCCGTCGCGGCGCGCGGACCAGCGTCGTCATCGCGCTGGAGCATCTCGCTGAGGTCATCGATCAGGGCAGCCTGCCCGACGTGCTGGCGATCAACACCGAGTCGCGCCATCTGCCTGCCGATCAGGCCGCGAGGCGGGTGGCCACAGCTTTCGGCCAGCTACTTCCGCTCACGCCCCGTGTCCTTTTCAAGAAGGTCGATTCGACCCTGCGCGGCAACGTCGTCGCGGAGTGCCTGGCTGCGCGGCGCTGTAGCGAACGTGGATTAGTGGTATGTCCGGCCGTACCGGTTCAGGGGCGTACGCTGCGCGACGGCCAGGTTTACGTGCATGGCGAGCCATTGGCGGCATCGGATTACGGACTGGATGCCCGCTCGGCACCGCCCGTCGAGTCATTGCCGATGCTATTCGCGTGCAAAGGGCTGGATATTCCAGTCATCCCCGCGGGGGAAACGCCGGATGCGGCCGATGCCATCGTGGATGCCGTGAGCGAGTCCGACCTCCGGATACTGGCCCGGAGGCTACTCGAACACCCACGGCGCTGGCTGGTCGTCGGTGCGGCGGGGCTGACCGAGGCACTGGCTGGCGAGTGTTTCCCGGCCGTATCAGCGGCTGTGTCTGCTGCGCCACCGCTGGACAAGTTGTTGATCGTTGTCGGGTCGCGCTGCGATCAGGCACGTCGTCAGATAGCCTGTCTATGCGAGGCCTATCCCGACTTGCCGATCGTCCATGCAATGGAAAACGATTCGGCCCTATCCGCGGTGTCACGCCATCGGCTGATCATTCCCGAGCGACGACCCTCTTCGCGCTTCACGGCTGAGCAGGTCGCCCAGGGTATGGCGCGCTGCGTGGAAGAATTGCTGAAGCTGCCGGGGCGGGCGCCATTGCTGCTCCTGACTGGTGGCGACACGGCCATGGCCGTCATGGAGTCCTTGGGCGTGCGGCAGGTCGAACTGGAAGGCGAGTGGTCGCCCGGCGTAGCCTGGGGCTGGCTGGACGGGGATCGCCAGCGCCCGGTCATGACCAAGGCAGGCGGTTTCGGCGACGATGCGCTTCTCATGCGTCTTGGGCAGGCATCTACGACCAGAGGATAATACGCGCGGCATTGCATGCCGGCCCGGCAGTGGCTAGGTTTCCTTATGATGGTATGACACGTATACATTTGGCCATCCGACACCCACCAAGACAGGAGTGATACCTGTCCCCGAATCCGGAAGGAGAACAACAAATGGGTCACAAGCGCGCCAGCTCCACCAAGATCAATCGCTGGATATCGACCACCCTGTTATTGGCCGGCGTCAGCGTCGCCGGTCTGGCCAGTGCCGAAACGCTTCGCTTCGCGCATGTCTACGAGACATCCGAGCCCTACCACAAGTGGGCGCTGTGGGCCGCCGACGAAATCGAGAAACGCACCGACGGCCGTTATTCCGTCGAGGTGCATCCTGCCTCGTCGCTGGGCAAGGAGGCGGACATCAACGAAGGTCTGTCATTGGGAACCGTCGATCTGATCTACACCGGTAACCAGTTTGCCGGCCGTTCCTACGGTCCGGTCGGCATTGCCGGGGCGCCTTACATGTTCCGCGACTTCGAACACTGGAAAGCCTATACCGAGAGCGATCTGTTCAAGGAAATCGCCCAAGGTTATGAGGATGCTACCGGTAACGTTCCGCTGGCCATGAACTATTACGGCAAGCGGCACACGACATCCAATCAGGAGATCACGACGCCCGAGGACATGCAGGGGCTGAAGATCCGCGTGCCCAACGCCCCCATGTACATGATGTTCCCCGAAGCGGTCGGCGCCAATCCGACGCCCATCGCCTTCTCGGAGGTCTATCTGGCGCTGCAGCAGGGCGTCGTGGATGCCCAGGAGAACCCGCTGCCGACCATCCAGGCCAAGAAATTCTACGAGGTGCAGGACTACATCACCCTGACCGGGCACATTACCGACTCGCTGATCACCATCGCCGGCGGCCCGCTGTGGAATCGCCTGTCCGACGAGGACAAGCAAGTCTTCCGCAACGTCTACACCGAGGCCGGTCAGAAGATCACCGAGGATATCGTCCAGTCCGAGAAGGACCTGGTGGCCTGGTTCAGGGATCAGGGCGTGACCGTCAACGAGGTCGACACCGAACCGTTCCGCGAGGCAGTCGTTCCCTATCACAACGGCGAAGCCGCGACCTGGGACCAGGAAACCTACGACCGCTTGCAGGCGATCGGCCAGTAATCGTCAGTCCATCGATTCCACGCCAACCACTCCGCTGCCCATCCGTCGTTCCGGGTGGGTAGCGAGGAGAGACGATCATGACGAAAGAACGCCTGGCTCATGACAGTGAGGCGCTCGAGGCGCTGGCCGACATCGGCAGCAAGGAGTTCGATCCACGCGATTATGGTGTCGAGGACTACCTCGCGCTGGTCATCTTCTGGCTGCTGGCCATCGATGTGTTCCTGCAGTTCTTCAGCCGTTACGTGCTGGGCGACTCGATTGCCTGGACGGAAGAAATGGCGCGTTACCTGCTGATCCTGGTGTGTTTCATTGGCGGTTCGATGGCGGTACGCAAGAACTCGCACATCATGGTCGAGTTCTTCTATCGCTACATGCCGCCGATCATGGGGCGCCTGCTGTCGACACTGGTCGATATCGCCCGAATAGCGTTCTTCGCTGCCGCATCCTGGATCACCTACGGCCTCGCCGGGCGTACCCATTCGATGATGGTGTCGGTGGACGTTCCCAAGAGCTATCTCTATTACGCGGTCATGGCGGGGTTCCTGCTGATGCTGTTGCGCGCCATCCAGGTGGCGATTCGGCATTGGCGAGAGGGCACCAGCGAGCTGTTGGCCACCGATGACGATCGATAACAATACTAGCGAGAGTGTGCCATGCCCAACACCATGACCCTCAGTCTCGGACGCATGATCGTTCCGCCGGTCGTCGCTGCCCTGGCCGTTCTGTTCTGCGTGTTCCTGGCCATTCAGGAACACTACATGTCGTTTCTGTTCGCCTCGCTGTTCACCATGCTGGTGATGGGCGTGCCCATCGCCATCTGCCTGGCGGGGTCCTGTCTGATCTATGTCTATCTGAGCGGCCAGGTACCGGATATCGTGGTCGCGCACCGCATGATCAACGGCGTCGACAGCTTTCCGTTGCTGGCCATTCCATTCTTCATCCTGGCCGGCAACCTGATGAACAACGGCGGCATCACCACGCGTATCTTCGACTTCGCGCTGGCGCTGATGGGTTGGATGCGCGGTGGCCTCGGCCACGTCAACGTCGGCGCGAGCATCGTCTTCTCCGGCATGTCCGGCGCAGCGGTGGCCGATGCCGGCGGGTTGGGCACCATCGAGATCAAGGCCATGCGCGATGCCGGGTACGATCAGGAGTTCGCCGTGGGCATTACCGCTGCCTCGTCGACCATCGGTCCGATCATTCCACCGAGTCTGCCCATGGTCATCTATGGCGTCATGGCCGGGGCTTCGGTCGGCCAGCTGTTCGTTGCCGGGCTGGTACCAGGACTGTTGATGGGCGTCATCCTGATGATCATGATCGCCATTCTGGCACGCCGTCGTGGCTATAAGCGCGATGCCGAGTTCTCTATGAAGGTACTGCGCATCACTTTCGCGCGGGCGTTCCTGTCGCTGATGACGCCCATCATCATCGTGGGCGGCATCATCACCGGCATGTTCACCCCGACGGAAGCGGCCATCGCCGCCGTGGTCTATGCGCTGTTCCTGGGCACCGTGGTCTATCGCACCCTGACCTGGCGTCGCCTGCTGCAGGTCAGCATGGAGACCATCGAGACCACCGCGATCATCCTGCTGATCGTCGCCGGGGCCTCGATCTTCGCCTGGATCCTGACCAGCAACCAGGTCACGCAGCACGTCATGGCGCTGTTCGGGCCATTCGCCGACAACCCCTTGATGGTGCTGCTGCTGATCAACCTGGTGCTGATCGTGGTGGGCTGCTTCATGGAGACCATCGCTGCGATCACCATTCTGGTACCGGTGCTGCTGCCGGTGGCGGTGAATGCCGGGGTCGATCCGGTCCACTTCGGCGTGATCATGGTCCTCAACCTGATGATCGGCCTGTTGACGCCGCCGGTGGGCATGGTGATCTACGTGCTGTCTCGGGTCTCGAACATTCCGTTCGAGCGCTGCATGCGCGGGACACTGCCGTTTCTCATTCCACTTTTCATCGCCTTGTTGATGGTGACCTTCATTCCGTCACTGTCCATGTGGCTGCCCGAACTGATCTATCGTTGAGGAGACAGGGACTTTCATGCCGAACGACATTGCGGCACGTATTGCCGTTAGCGAGCTCGAAGATTTCATGCAGCGCGTGTTGCTGCGCTGCGATACCGACGAAGCCTCGGCCAAGGCCGTCACTCAGGCCTTGGTGACGGCCTCGCGAATGGGAACCGACAGCCATGGGCTGCGACTGCTGCCGCATTACGTGCAGGCGGTGCAGGGGGGCAGAATCAAAGGACGGCCGAACCCCACCTTCACCCAGCGCCTGGCGGCCACGGGTTATCTGGATGCCGATGATGGCTTCGGCCACCTGGCAGGCTACAAGGCCATCGATCACGCCATCGAACTGGCCGAGACGGCCGGCATCGGCGCGGTGGCCGTCGGTAACTCCTCGCACTTCGGGGCTGCCGGCTGTTATGCGCTGGCTGCGGCACGACGAGGTTATATCGGCCTGTCAGTGTGCAACGCCGATGCGCTGGTCAGCCTGCATCAGGGGCAGACGCCGTTCTATGGCACCAATCCCATTGCCTTCGCGGCGCCGGTGCCGGATAGCCAGCCTTACCTGCTCGATATGGCGACCAGTTCGATTCCCTGGAACCGGGTCAAGCAGTACCGGGCCATCGATCGGACACTGCCTCCCAACGTGGTGGTCGATGACCAGGGTGAGCTGACTACCGATCCCCACAGAGCGGCGTGCCTGCTGCCGCTGGGCGGTGCCGACTTCGGCTTCAAGGGTGCCGGTCTGGCCGGGATGGTGGAAGTGCTCAGCGCTACCTTGACGGGAATGGTCCACGGGTTTCGTATGCTGCCGATGAGCGGCGAGGACATGTCGACGCCGCGTGGAGTGGGGCATTTCTTCCTGGTCATGCACCCGGGCGCATTCAGCGACCGGACAACGTACGAGCGTGCCATGCTGGCCTATCTGGAGGATCTGCGCGCCCAGCCCGCATTGGAAGGCAAGCAGGTCATGGCGCCAGGCGACCGTGAATGGCGTTGCCAGGCCCAGCGCGATGCCGAAGGCATTCCCCTGGATTCGGCCAACCTGACCGCGTACCACCAATTGGCGGAAACGCTCGAATTGGCACCGCCGATGCTGGTATAGGCCGCATGCAGTACCATAGTCGGCATTTGGGCTTGGCGAGGAGTCGCAGCGAATGACGAGATACAAGGTGGAGCGCAAGACGCTTTCCGAGCAAGTGGCCGAGCAACTCGAGAGAGATATTCTCGACGGACGTCTCAAGGAAGACGACCAGTTGCCCGCCGAACGTGAGCTGATGGAGCAGTTCGGTGTGGGGCGCCCGGCGGTTCGTGAGGCACTGTTCTACCTGCAGCGTCTGGGACTCATCGCCATCAATAGCGGTACGCGGGCACGCGTCATTCGACCCACGGCCGAGGCGGTAATGGCTCGCCTGTCGGGTGTCACCCGACAATTGCTTTCCAAGTCGGAAGGGCAGCAGTACTTTCAGGAAGCTCGCGCCATGTTCGAGATTTCACTGGCCCGCTACGCTGCAGTGCATGCTTCTCCCGAAGATGTGGATAGCCTGCGCCAGGCAGTCGACGAGAACCGCGCGGCGCTGGGCGACGAAGCACGCTTCAAGCGCAGCGACAACGACTTTCATGGCGTGCTGGCTTCCATTGCCCGTAACCCGATCTTCAACGCCGTGCACGAGGCGTTGTCGGAGTGGCTAGACGACCGGCGCGCCCAGGTGTTGCAGCGTGACGGCGAAGATCATGCCGCCTTGCAGGCCCATACCGAGATCGTCGAAGCCATTGCCTCTGGCGACCCGGATGCCGCAGAGGCGGCGATGCGGCGCCATCTCGATCGCCACTACGGGACGTATCGCCAGCTCAAGGAGAGATTGTCCGACGACTCGCCGAGCTAAAGGTAATTTCCCTCTCTTTGCATCTGTCCGATACGAGCTACAGCGACACGCCGCGTTTCCAGGGAATGAAGTCGTACTGGGCCAGTTGTACCGCCTTGGGCCGGTAGCGCCCCGAGGCGGTGTCGATGCACAGCTGCAGCAGCTCATCGGCCAGCTCGGCAATCTGCGCCTCGCCGCGGATGATCGGGCCGGCATCGAAATCGATGATGTCCGTCAGGCGCCGGGCCATTTCGCTGTTGCTGGACACCTTGAGCACCGGCGCGACGGGGTTGCCGGTGGGCGTGCCGAGGCCGGTAGTGAAGATCACAAGATTGGCGCCGGAGCCGACCAGAGCGGTGGTGGACTCCACGTCGTTGCCCGGCGTGCATAACAGGTTCAGACCCTTGCGCACGACGGGTTCGGTGTAGTCGAGTACATCGACGACCGGGCTGTCGCCGCCTTTCTTGGCGGCACCGGCGGATTTCATCGCGTCGGTGATCAAGCCGTCGCGAATGTTGCCCGGCGAAGGATTCATGGAGAAATGGGCGCCGACGGCGGCGGCATGCGTCTGGTAGGCATCCATCAGCGAGCGGAAACGTTCAGCGACCTGGTCGTCGACACAGCGTGCCATCAACTCGTGCTCGACGCCGCACAGCTCGGGGAATTCGCTGAGGATGCCACTGCCACCCAGGGCCACCAGGCGGTCGATGGCAGCGCCGACCGTCGGGTTGGCGGACAGCCCCGAGAAGCCGTCGGAGCCCCCGCACTCCACCCCGATGGAGAGTTCCGACAGCGGCGCCGGCTGACGCGTGATCCGGTTGGCTTCCTTCAGGCCATCGAAAATGGTGGTCAGCGCCTCACGGATCAGAGAGTCCTCGCTGCTTGCGGTCTGCTGCTCGAAGTAATGTACCGGGCGCAGGCCTTCGGGATCGCGCTCGGCCATGGCCTGCTTGAGCATGTCGATCTGCGCTTTCTGGCAGCCCAGGCTGAGCACGGTCGCTCCCGCCACGTTAGGGTGGCAAATGTAGCCGGCCAGCAGCCGGCACAATGCCAGGGCATCGTCGTCGGTGCCGCCACAGCCCAGCGTGTGGGTCAAAAAGCGCACGCCGTCGACGTTGGGAAACAGGCGCTCGTCGGGAGCCTGCTCGGCGGGTGATCCGCCTGCCCGACCATGCAGCATCTCGCGTGCCATGCGCTTGTAATTGCGATAGGGATCCTCGCCGAGCGCGTCGGCGACACACTGGCGCAGCACCTCGATATTGCGGTTCTCGCAGAAGACCAATGGCACCACGACCCAGACGTTGGCCGTGCCGACCCGGCCGTCAGGACGATGAAAGCCCTCGAAGGTGAGGCCCTGGAAGCGACTGACGTCCGGCGCGTCCCAATGTTCGCGACGGGTCTGGAGCTGATCGCTGTCGGTGGAATGCTCGACATTGCCGGTAGTGATGGCTCCACCCTCGGCGATGGGGCGGGTGACCCGGCCGACGGTGACACCGTACATTATCACCGGGTCGCCCTTTGCCAAGGGCTGCAGGGCGAACTTGTGCTTGTGGCGAATGGCCTCGGCCAGGTGCACGGTGCAACCGTTATCCTCGATCTGGGTCCCGGCGGGAAGGTCCTTGAGGGCGACGTGAACGTTGTCGGCGGTGTGCACGCGCAGGCTGGGGCGCTGAAAAGTGTCGCTGGCGATGGTCTGGCTCATGCAGGCTCCCTGCCGGCCGGCCCGATATGGCGGGCCGGCCGGCACCGTGGTTCAGTCGTCGGCAACGACACGCTGGCACTGCTCGCCGAGGCCGTCGATGCCCAGGCGCATTTGCTGTCCCGGCTTGAGATAGACGGGCGGCTGCTGGCCCATGCCCACCCCCGGAGGCGTACCGGTGGAGATCACGTCGCCGGGCTGCAGGCTCATGAAACGGCTCAGGTAGCTGATCAGAAAAGGCACCTGATAGACCATGGTGCGCGTGGTGCCGTTCTGATAGCGCTTGCCGTCCACCTCGAGCCACATGCCCAGATCATGCGGATCGGCAATCTCGTCGGGCGTCACCAGCCACGGACCCAGCGGGCCGAAGGTGTCACAGCCCTTGCCCTTGTCCCAACTGCCGCAACGCTCGAGCTGATACTCACGCTCCGAGACATCGTTGACCACGCAAAAACCGGCAACGTGGGCCATCGCATCGGCTTCGTCGATGTAACGACCAGCCTTGCCGATGACTACGCCGAGCTCGACTTCCCAATCGGTCTTTTGTGAGCCACGGGGGATCTTCACGTCATCGTTTGGACCACAGATGGCGCTGGTCCACTTGTTGAAGATCACCGGCTCGCTAGGCACCTCGGCGCCGGTTTCCGCCGCATGATCGGAGTAATTGAGGCCGATGCAGATGAACTTGCCGACATGCCCGACACAAGGGCCGATGCGGGAGGCGGCATCGATGACGGGTAGCTCGTCGGTCGCTATAGCTGTCAGGGACTGCAACTGGCTCGCGTTCAGGTTGGCACCTGTCAGGTCGTCGATATGGCCCGATAGGTCGCGAAGCTTGCCTTCCTGGTCCAGCAGAGCGGGTTTTTCCTGGCCCGGTGGGCCGACGCGCAGCAGTTTCATGACACCGAATTCCTTCTGAATGGGTCGGGTGAGACAAGCTCACCGTTGTTATTGATGGTCGATTGTATGACAGGATGCTAGCTTCCAGTGTAGTTGCGAGGCCGGACGCCGCCATTACCACTATTGGCTAAGAACCATGGGCTAGGAAGAGGGCGGGTCGGGGAGAATGCGGCCCATGCCCATCAACTGGTCGGGATCGAAGAGCCGCTTGAGCCCTGACAGCAGTTCCCGTTCCATGTCGCTGATGCGTTCCAGGTAGGCTGCCTGCTTGACGCGGCCGATGCCGTGCTCGGCACTGATGCTGCCGTCGAAGCGGTCGACCACCGCGAACAACAGCGTCTCGATGTCATGCAGCAATGCCGTTTTTTCCTCGTCGGCCAGTGTCGCCGGGGGCAGGACGTTGAAGTGCAGGTTGCCGTCGCCGACATGGCCGTAGGCAATGATCGTCGCTTCGGGCGCATGCATGCTGACTGCCTGAGTGGCCGCCTCGGCAAAGTCGGCCAGCGCCGAGATCGGTACCGAGATATCGGTGCGCAGGTGTTCGCCGCGCCGCTGCTGGCCTTCCAGCATGCTTTCGCGGAATTGCCAGAGTCGCTGGGACTGACTCTCGCTGGATGCCAGTGCACCATCGAGGACGAGTTCGTTCTCCATGCCGCGAGTGAGCAACGCCTCGATCATCTCGCCGAGGTCCACTGGCCCGGTGGCGGCCAGGTCGAGCAGCACGTAGTGAGGGTAGGCGGCATCCAGCGGATCTCTGAGCTGGGGCGCAGCTTCCAGGGCCAGCTCGATGCATTCGCGGGGAATCAGCTCGAAGGCCGAGAGCAGGTCGCTGCATTGGCGCCGGGCCAGCGAGTAGAGTTGCATTGCGGCCTTGATCGAGGGAACGGCGAGCAGGGCGGTTTGCGTCTTTTCGGGGCGCGGCGACAGCTTGAGTACGGCGCCGGTAACGATGCCCAGCGTGCCCTCGCTGCCAATGAACAACTGCGCCAGGCTATAGCCGCGATTGTCCTTGTGCAGGGCACGCATGCCATTCCAGATTCGTCCGTCGGGCAGTACCACTTCCAGGCCCATCACCAGCTGGCGCATCATACCGTAGCGCAGCACGTTGAGACCGCCTGCGTTGGTGGCGATATTGCCGCCGATCTGGCAACTGCCCTGCGCGCCTAACGAGAGCGGGAAGTAACAGTCCTCGGCCTCGGCGGCACGCTTGACGTTTTCGAGAATGCAGCCGCTATCGACGGCGATGCTGAAGTTGAGCGGGTCGATGCGGCGGATTCGGTTCATTCGCTCCAGGCTAATGACCAGCTCGGCATGTTCGGGGTCGGGCATGGCGCCGCGCACCAGTCCGGTGTGGCCGCCCTGGGGCACCATGCGCACGCCGTGCGCACGGCACAGCTTGACGGTTTCTGCGACCTGTTCGGTGGACTCGGGACGGGCCACGGCCAGCGGCATGCCCAGCCGGTCGCCGGCCCAGTCCTGAACGTAGCGCTCATGATCGGCCGGGTCGTGCAGCACCCCTTCGGGGCCGAGCAGGACGGACAATTCATCGAGAAAGCGATTGTGTCTTTCCATGCTGTCTCCTTACGAAAAAACCGGCATGGGTCGCCCCATGCCGGCTCGATCATTGCAATGCCAGTGACGCGACTCAGCCCTCGCGCTTGCCGTCGTAAAGCCGCTTGAGGCCCAGCGGGTTGCTCTCCTTGAGCGCCTCGG